>NZ_JAMXQS010000004.1 GCF_024053505.1 Mesorhizobium liriopis
GGGCTGGGACCAGCCCGAAGCCCAGGCCATGCTGAAGGGCGAGCGAAGCCTCGAAGAGATCGCCGCCCGCGTCGAGCGCGAAGGCATCGACCCCCAGCCCAAATCAGGCAAACAGGAATGGCTCGAAAACGTCGTCAATCGATACGTGTGATTTGCGCAAACGTCACATTCGGGAATGGGTTACCGAAACCTTAACGCTTTGATGACAAAGGCCAGAAAATTTTTCTGGCCTTTGCCCTTTTCGCGCCACCCTCACGCCTTCTCGATGCCGAGGTCGCGCACTACCTATCGCGGCATGGAACAGCATCGCTTCCCACACCTCGCAAACGACACCGCGAAGTCGCTCGTCGACTTCCTGATGGAACTGCCCGAGACCCATTCGCGCCCTCAAAAACGCGATGCCGAGGCCGTACGCCTTGAAGCCATGCTTGCCCGTCAGATGCGCACCCACATCGTTTCGCGCCTGCGTCACGAGGGTGACGCGGCCTGAGTCATTTGCGCATGTTCGTAGGCGATTGTCCGAATTGACGGGAGAAGGCACGCGAGAAAGACGAGCCGGCGGTGAAGCCGGTTCGCGCCGCGATCTCCGACATCGCCAAGCGCTTGTCGAGCACCAGTCGCCGTGCCGCGTTCAACCGCATCCTGAGATTATAGGCGCCGGGCGACTCGTCGAGGCTCTCCTTGAAAAGCTTCTCCAGCGTTCGCGCCTTGACGCCGCAGCGCCGCGCGATGGCGTCAACCGTCAGCGGGTTGTCCAGATGGGTTTCCATCAGCCGGATCGCCTGGGCCAGACGCGGGTGGTAGCCGTCGAGCCGCCCGAGCGAGACGAGGGGCTGCGCGTCTGACGCCGCGCGCGTGCCGTCATAGATGAAGACGCTCGCCACATCGAGCGCCACCGCCATGCCGAGCCGCGTGCGGATGAGATGCAGCATCAGGTCGAAGGTCGGTGACGCGCCACCGGCGGTGAAGGCCCGGCCATCGATCACGTAGCGGTCGGGGCGCACGTCGATCTCGGGGAAAGCGCTGGCGAAGTCCTCCATATCCTCCCAATGGGTCGTCGCGGCACAGCCATCGAGGAGACCGGCGCGCGCGACGAGCCACGAACCCGCCTCGATGCCCCCGAAACCTTGAGCCGCCTTCGCGGCGCGGCGCAAACCGCGCAGCAGCCCAGGGGTCGCGTCGTCGCGCGTGCCGAAGCCGCCGATCACTGCCAGCATGTCCGTTTGCCGCCCCGGTTCGAAGGCCCCGGATACTGCGACGGGCAGGGCGGAGGTGGTGATGGCGGGCTGGCCGTCGACCGAGACGAGCTTCCAGTCGAACAGCGTTTCGCCGGATACGCGGTTGGCAGCGCGAAGCGGATCGACGGCAGAGGCCACGCACATCAGCGAGCAGCCGGACAGAACGAGAAAGGTCACATCGAGCCTTTCGCGGCTTCCGCGAAAAATACTGCGCTCTTCGCTTTGCGTCATGTTCCATTCGTAAAACGCAAAGCGTGCTTGGACAAGCGAGGCATGATCCGAATGCATTCAGCAGGGGAGAGTGCCGATGCCACTTGCGATGAACCGTGACGTTTTCATCACCTGCGCCGTGACGGGCTCAGGCGGCACGCAGGATCGCAGCCCGCATGTGCCACGCTCACCCAAACAGATCGCGGACGTCGCGATCGATGCCGCGAAGGCGGGTGCGGCCATCGTCCACTGCCATGTGCGCGACCCTGAAACCGGGCGGCCACGCCGCGACGTGGCGCTTTACCGCGAGGTGACCGAGCGCATTCGCGACGCAGAGGTGGACGTGGTCCTCAACCTCACCGCTGGCATGGGCGGCGACATGGTGTTCGGCCCGCCGGACCAGCCGCTGCCTTTGAAGGAGCAGGGAACCGATATGGGCAGCGCGGCGGACCGCATGGAACATGTGCGCCAGTGCCTGCCCGAAATCTGCACGCTCGACTGCGGCACCATGAATTTCGCCGAAGCCGATTATGTGATGACCAACACGCCCGGCATGCTGCGCGCGATGGGCGGCATGATGACCGAGCTCGGCGTGAAGCCTGAAATCGAAGCCTTCGACACAGGCCATCTCTGGTTTGCCAAACAGCTCGTGTCCGAAGGCGTGCTCGCGCCGCAGGCACTCGTGCAGCTTTGCATGGGCGTGCCTTGGGGGGCGCCGGACGACCTCAACACCTTCATGGCGATGGTCAACAACGTGCCTTCCGACTGGACATGGTCGGCCTTCTCGCTCGGCCGCAATCAGATGGCCTATGCGGCGGCGGCCGTGCTCGCGGGCGGCAATGTGCGCGTCGGGCTCGAAGACAATCTCTGGCTCGACAAGGGCGTGCTCGCCACCAACGCGCAGCTGGTGGAGCGGGCGGTGACGATCGTGTCGAACATGGGCGCTCGCGTGATCGGGCCGGACGAGGTTCGTGCCAAGCTCAAGCTCTCGAAACGCGCGCCCCTGGCAGCCTGAGGATAAGCTTATGACGAAGATCACGAAGGCAGCAGCCATCGGCGGCGGCGTCATCGGTGGCGGCTGGATCGCGCGGCTGGCGTTGAACGGCATCGATGTGGCCGTGTTCGACCCGCACCCGGAAGCCAAGCGCAAGGTGGACGAGGTAATGGCCAATGCGCGGCATGCCTACCGGCGCATGGCCCTGAAAGGGCTGCCGGAAGAGGGAACGGTGACCTATGCGGCGTCGATCGCGGATGCCGTCAAGAATGCGCAGTTCATTCAGGAAAGCGTGCCGGAGCGGCTCGACCTCAAGCTCAAGACGCTGGCCGAGATCGAGGCAGGGGCGCCAAGCGATGCACTGATCTGTTCATCCACATCCGGCTTCAAAGCGACGGACATGGCCGCCGACATGATGCACCCCGAGCGCTTTCTGGTCGGGCATCCGTTCAATCCCGTCTATCTTCTGCCGATCAACGAGATCGTGCCGGGCGAGAAGACGGGCAAGGAATTCACGCAGCGTGCATGCGACTTCTATGCCTCGATCGGCATGAAATGCGTGGTGATCAACAAGGAGATCGACGCCTTCGTCGGCAACCGCCTGCTGGAGGCGGCATGGCGCGAGGCGCTTTGGCTGGTCAAGGATGGGGTGTGCACCGTCGAGGAACTGGACGACATCATGCGCTACGGCTTCGGCCTGCGATGGGCGCAGATGGGCATGTTCCAGACTTATCGCATCGCCGGCGGCGAAGCGGGCATGCGCCACTTCATGGCGCAGTTCGGCCCGGCTCTTCAATGGCCCTGGACCAAGCTGATGGACGTGCCGGAATTCAACGAGGATCTGGTGGAGCTGATCGCAGAGCAATCCGACGCGCAGTCGGGGCAGTGGTCGATCCGCGAACTGGAACGCATCCGCGACGAGAACCTGATCGGCATCATGGAAGCGCTCGCCAAGGCCGAGAAGGGCAAGGGCTGGGGCGCGGGTGAGTTGCACAACGCCTACGTCAAGCAACTCGGCCGGGCATCAAAGCCGAAACTTTCGGCCGCGGCCGCAAAGGCCAAGGCGACGAAGCCCAGGAAGAGCGCAAGGAAAGGCTGACGCCCATGAATTTCGGCCTCACCGAAGAACAGCAGCTGATCGTCGACACGACCCGCGCCTTCGTCGAAAACGAGCTCTACCCGCACGAGGCCGAGGTCGAGCGCACCGGCCATCTGCGCATGGAACTGGTCAATGAAATCCAAGCCAAAGCCATCGCCGCAGGCCTCTATGCCGCGAACATGCCCGAAGAGGTCGGCGGGGCGGGGCTCGATACGGTGACGTGGCTGCTCTACGAAAAGGAGCTCGGCCGCGCCAACTACGCGCTGCATTGGACTTGCGTGGCGCGGCCCTCGAACATCCTGCTCGCGGGCAGCGACGCGCAGAAGGAAAAGTACCTCTATCCGTGCATTCGCGGCGAGAAGTGGGACTGCCTCGCCATGACCGAGCCCGGCGCAGGCTCCGACCTGCGCGGGATGAAGGCCTCGGCCGTGCAGGATGGTGGTGACTGGGTGCTCAACGGCACCAAACATTTCATCAGCCACGCCGACATCGCCGATTTCGCTATCTGCTTCATGGCCACCGGCGAGGAAGAAACGCCGCGTGGCAAAAAGAAGAAGATCACGGCCTTCTTCGTGGACAAAGGCACGCCGGGCTTTTCCGTGCGCGACGGCTACCGCAACGTGTCCCATCGCGGATACACGAATTCGATCCTTGAATTCGACGATTGTCGGATACCGGCAGATCAGGTGCTCGGCGAGGTTCACAAAGGTTTCGAGGTGGCCAATACCTGGCTTGGCGCCACACGCCTGCAGGTGGGCGCGACTTGTCTCGGCCGGGCGGAGCGTGCGCTGGAGCACTCGGTGGAGTATGCGGCGCAACGCTCGCAGTTCGGGCAGTCGATCGGCAAGAACCAGGGCGTGTCCTTCAAGCTCGCGGATATGGCGACCGAACTCAAAGCCGCGAATCTGATGGTGTTCGAGGCCGGCTGGAAATTCGATCAGGGCACGGTGACGGACCAGGATATGGCGATGGCCAAGCTCAAGGCCACGGAAATGCTCGCTTACGTGGCCGACGAGGCGATCCAGATCCATGGCGGCATGGGCCTGATGGACGACCTGCCGCTGGAGCGCATCTGGCGCGATGCGCGGGTGGAGCGGATCTGGGAAGGGACCAGCGAGATCCAGCGCCACATCATCAGCCGCGCGATGCTGCGGGCGAAGGGGGCTTGAAGATGAGAGGGGACTGCGGCGGCGAAGGTTTGCGGGGTGGAGGTAACGCCTCCACCATGCCGGCCTCCGCCAATCCAACCAACCGCCTCGAACGCCTTCTCCGCCCCCGCTCCATCGCCGTCATCGGCGGCGGCGCGTTCGGCACGAATGTCGTCAAGCAGTCGCTCAAAATGGGATTTTCCGGCGACATCTGGCCGGTCCACCCAACGAAAGACACAGTCGAGGGGCTTCCGGCCTATCGCAGTGTTGCCGACCTTCCTTCGGCCCCCGACGCCACCTTCATCGGGGTCAATCGCTTTCTTACGATCGAGATGATCAAGGCCTTGCGCGAGAAGGGAGCGGGCGGTGCGATCTGCTTTGCCGCCGGCTTTCTCGAAGCGGGCAATGACGATGCGGATGGCGCGCGGCTTCAAGCCGAGCTGATTGAGGCGGCCGGCACCATGCCGGTGATCGGTCCCAACTGCTACGGCCTCATCAACTACGCCGATGGCGCGCTGCTCTGGCCCGATCAGCACGGTGGCAAGCGATTGGGCGCAGGCGAGCGGGGGGCGGCGATCATCACGCAAAGCTCGAACATCGCCTGCAATCTCACCATGCAGCAGCGCGGTCTGCCCATCGCCTTTCTGATGACAGCCGGCAATCAGGCGCAGACCACGCTTGCCGAAATGGCGCTCGGTCTGATCGAAGACGAACGCGTATCCTGCCTGGGCCTGCATATCGAAGGCTTCCGTGATGCGTCCGGCTTCGAGCGCCTGGCTTCGCGGGCGAGGGAGTTGCGCAAGCCCATCGTCGCGATGAAGGTCGGCCGCTCGGAACAGGCGCGGGCAGCGACGGTCTCGCACACCGCCTCGCTTGCCGGCTCTGATGCTGCGTCCGACGCCTTCCTCAAGCGTATCGGCATCGCGCGGGTCGATACGATTCCCTCGCTGCTCGAAACATTGAAGCTCTTCCATAATGGCGGCCCACTTTCGGGACGGCGCCTGTCTTCCATGAGCTGTTCGGGCGGCGAAGCCTCGGTGATGGCGGATAGTGTCGAGGGGCGGCAAGTCGGGTTTCCGCCGCTTGCACCTGAACACCGGGCGCGGATCAAGGACACGCTCGGGCCGCTTGTCGCGATCGCCAACCCGCTCGACTACCACACCTTCATCTGGAACGACCGCCCGGCCATGAGCGCCACCTTCGGCGCGATGGCATCGGGCAGGTTCGACCTCAATCTTCTCGTGCTCGATTTCCCCCGCGCCGACCGCTGTTCGGATGCCGATTGGTGGACGGCTGTGGATGCGTTCGAGGCGGGGCTCAAGGCCCATGGCGCGCGGGGCGCCATCGTGACGACCATGCTGGAGAACCTTTCCGAGAACCACGCCGAGGCGCTGTTCCAGCGCGGAATCACGCCCTTGCATGGGGTGGCGGAAGCGTTCGATGCCGCGGAGGCTGCCGCATTCGTCGGGAACACGTGGGCGCGAGCCGAGGCTTTGCCGGTTCGCGGAGCGGTCCTTTCGGAAGCGGCGCTCGGGGGTGAGCAACGCGCGGCACCGCCCCAAACGCTTTCTGAGGCTGTCGCCAAGGCGAAGTTGAGCGCTTTTGGCATTGCCGTGCCGTCCGGCGTTCAAGTCGATACGGCGGAGGCGGCCGTCGGCGCCGCCCGGGAGCTCGGCTTTCCCGTCGTTCTCAAGGCGCTCGGCATTGCGCACAAAAGCGAAATGCAGGCTGTTCGCCTGAACCTGCGCGACGAAGAGGAGGTTCGGCAAGCTGCCGCTCAACTCGAAAGCCTGGGCAGCGGCCTTTATGTCGAGCGTATGATCACAGGTGGCATAGCCGAACTGATCGTCGGCATCACGCGCGATCCGATCTTCGGACCCGTCATGACGCTCGGCACCGGCGGCGTGCTGGTCGAGCTTCTACAGGACTCTGTTACGCTTCTGCTGCCGAGTTCCCGCGACGATATCGAGCAGGCTCTGCGTCGTCTCAAGCTCTTTCCTCTGCTCGACGGCTATCGCGGGCGGCCCAAGGCCGATCTCCCGGCCACGCTGGACGCGATCGAGGCTATCGCCGCATTTGCCTTGGCGCATGGCGACGAGGTCGAGGAGTTGGACATCAATCCGCTGATCGTCTGCGCAGAGGGGCAGGGCGCCTGGGCCGCGGATGCGTTGCTGGTGATGCAACAGAAAGCGGGCGCGTGATGAACACTTCCGTCCGACTTCGCCGCAGACTGGTTGGCACAAGGCAGGGAGCCGTTTCATGACCGATGTCATTTCTACCCGGCGTGAGGGTGTGATCCTCGAAGTGACGCTCGACCGCCCGAAGGCGAACGCCATCGACCTCAAGACCTCGCGGCTGATGGGCGAAACCTTCAAAGCCTTTCGCGACGATCCCGAGCTCCGTGTCGCCATCGTCAAGACGGCTGGCGACAAGTTCTTCTGTGCCGGATGGGACCTCAAGGCCGCCGCCAGTGGCGATGCGGTGGATGGCGATTACGGCGTCGGCGGCTTTGCCGGGCTGCAGGAGTTGCGCGATCTCAACAAACCGGTGATCGCTTGCGTCAACGGCATGGCGGTGGGCGGTGGCTTCGAACTGGCGCTTTCCTGCGACCTGATCTACGCGTCCGACCACTCCTCCTTCGCGCTGCCCGAGATCAAGGCCGGCACGCTGGCGGATGCCGCCACGATCAAGCTGCCCAAGCGCATTCCCTACCATGTGGCGATGGACCTGCTGCTGACCGGCCGCTGGATGGATGTGGCCGAGGCCCATCGCTGGGGGCTCGTCAACGAGGTGCTGCCCAAAGACAAGCTCGAGGAGCGCGTCTGGGAAATCGCGCGGCTGCTCGCCGGCGGCCCGCCGCTGGTTTTCGCAGCCATCAAGGAAGTGGCGCGCGAGGCCGAGGCGCAGAGCTTCCAGGCCATGATGAACCGCATCACCCGTCGTCAGCTCGCCACAGTCGATACGCTCTATGGTTCGGAGGACAATCTGGAAGGCTTCAAGGCTTTCGCGGAGAAGCGGGAGCCCGTCTGGAAAGGGCGATGACCGACTATTCCACGCTGATCGACACCGAGACCTGGGCCTTCATCGAGAAAACCAACAGCTTCTACCCCCCTGACGCCGTCGAGATGACCGTGGATGAACAGCGGGCGGTCTATGACCGAATGTGCCAGGCCTTTCATGCGGGTCATCCCGAAGGGCTGAGCATGGGAACCGGCTGGTTCGAGCAGAGGGAGCCGCATATCCGGATGCGCGTTTATCGCCCCGAGGCGGAGAACGCACCGGCCGTGGTGCTTTACCTGCATGGCGGCGGGTTCGTGGTGGGCGGGCTCGAAAGCCATGACGATGTGTGTGCGGAGATTGCGGCTCGAACCGGGTTCGATGTTCTCGCGGTGGATTACCGGCTGGCGCCCGAGCACAAGCATCCAGCGGCCTTCAATGATGCAATGGCCGTGTTCGAATGGCTCTTGAGCCGCTCGCTGCCCGTTCTGCTCTGCGGCGACTCGGCCGGCGGCAATCTCGCGGCGGCACTCGCTGCCGCGGGGCGGAAGAACGCGCGGCGAGCCTTGGGGCAGGTGCTCATCTATCCTGGCCTTGGCGGTGACGTGACAACAGGCTCCTACGTCTCGCATGCCGATGCACCGATGCTTTCGACGCGCGATGTGCTGTTCTACCATGATGTTCGCGGTGCGGCGGCCGGCGACCCGACTGCTGCCCCTCTCGCCGATACGGACTTCTCCGACCTGCCGCCGACCGTGGTCATCACCGCCGAATGCGATCCGCTTTCATCCGATGGCGAAACCTATCGCGACCGCATCATCGCGGACGGTGGCAAGGCGCTCTGGATCGAGGAGCCGGGTCTCGTCCATGGTTACCTGCGGGCACGGCACAGCGTGGCGCGCGCTCGCGACAGCTTCACCCGGATCGTGAATGCCCTGTCTGCGCTCGGTCGCGGTGAATGGCCTGCCGACCTCGCCCGCCAAAAGCCATAATCAGGCTCTTTTGGCGGGGGCCATGACGACTCGCATCTGCCCTCGCGCCCCGCTCAGCGCGCTTCTCCTTGCCGCTCTGCTTGCAGGATGTGCCATCAGGCCTTCCGGCCCTGCCGAAATCCGCTCGGGCTCGGCGACCGAAATCCTGTCGAGCTTTCGCTCCGAGCAGGGGTTCAGCACGGTTTCGCCCGACAAGACGCTGGAGGCGGCCGCACTTCAGCAGGCGCGCTATATGGCCGCCAGCAACAAGATGGAGCATGACACCGGCTGGGGCCGCGACTTCGCCTCGCGCATGAAGGATGCCGGCATCGAGACGGCAGCGGCCGAGAACATCGCACATGGACGGATGGACACGGCCAAGGTGTTCCAGATGTGGGAAAACTCACCGCCCCACCGCCGCAACATGCTCGACCCGCGTTTCGCGCATTTCGGACTGGCTTCGGCGACGGCCAAGGACGGCAAGCGCTATTGGGCGCTGGTGCTCGGGCGCTAAGCCAGAAACGGCTTCGCCTTCATGGTTTCCGGCACCGGCACGCCCAGTCGCGAAAGCAGCGTCGGCGCGAGTTGGAGTTGGTCGAGGAGCGTATCGCCATCGGGTCCCTTGGCGGGGCCGAGGTAATAAAGGCCGAAATCCTGCTGGATGTCCTCGTGCCCGCCATGATGGCCGCGCAAGCCCTGGCCGTGGTCGGCGGTGACGATCACCTCATAGCCGTTTGCGCGCCAGCGGGGCAGGAAGGCGGCGAGCTGTGCGTCCATCAGATAGACGGCGTGATCCATCTCGGCGCAGTCGTGGCCGAACCGGTGACCCATCGAGTCGAGCGTGCAGGTGTGGAGGATGCCGTAGTCGATCCCGAAGCGCTCGGTGAGCATGGTCAGCGTCGCGAAGAGATCGGCGTCGGATGGCGTCATCTGGTTCTTGCCGCTTTCACCCGTCATCGAATGGAAGCGGCCATGCGTGATCGGACCCGGCTCGTGGTCGTATTCGATGTCGCGCACGGGATCGAAGGGCCAGCGGTTGAACATTTCCGACCAGTAGGAATGCGTGACCGCACCCGTCTTGCCGCCCGCACTCGTCACTGCGCCGAACACGTCGGGCTGCGTCACGCGAAAGCGCGCCATGTTCGATGTCACGCCGTGAACCTGGGGCTGGACGCCCGTATGGATCGAGGCATAGCAGCAGGCCGAGATCGAGGGCAGCACCGAGCGCATGCGCCAGCGCTGTGCTTCGCCCGCCTGCACCCAGCCTTCCAGGTTGCCCATCAGCCGGGTCCAGTTCGCCCAGGGCACGCCGTCGAGGATGATGAGCAGGAGCTTGGACTGAAGCGGCATGGGGTTCTCTCGGCTCAGAAGCGGCCGGTTTCAGCCGCGACCGCGATAGGGTGCCACGCCTTGGTCCGGCGCCCATGTGCCATCGGGCAGGGTTCCTGTCTGCCAGAAGACGTCGATGGGAATGCCGCCGCGCGGATACCAGTAGCCGCCGATGCGCAGCCAGCGAGGCCCGAGCAGGTCCACCAGCCGCTTGCCGACGGCCACCGTGCAATCCTCGTGGAACGCGCCATGGTTGCGGAAGGAGAAGAGATAGAGCTTGAGCGACTTGGATTCGACCAGCCACTGGTCGGGCACATAGTCGATCACGAGATGGGCGAAATCGGGCTGGCCGGTGACGGGGCAGAGCGAGGTGAATTCGGGCACGGTAAAGCGCGCCACGTAATTCGTGTCGGGATGCGGGTTGGGCACGCGCTCGAGCACGGCCTCTTCCGGCGAGGTGGGAACGGCAGACGCGGTGCCGAGCTGGGTCAACGAAGATATGTTCATGGCCCGGCCTTTGAGGCGTTCAACGGGGCAGGATCAAGGCGGCGCTTCGCCTCAGTTTCCGTCTCTAATTGCCCGCGCTCGCCATGCGCCGTCCGCTGATCGCCCCTTCGAGCCAGCCGATCTCCATTTCCGGGACGGAACGCAGGAGGAGGTCGGTGTAATCGTCGAAGGGTGGCGTCAGAACCCGGCTCTTCGGGCCATAGCGAACGACCTCGCCGCGCAGCATCACGGCGATGGAATCGGCGATGGACTTCACGGTCGCCAGGTCGTGCGTGATGAAGAGATAAGCGACGCCTTCTTCCGCCTGCAGCCCGAGCAGCAGCTTGAGGATGCCGTTGGCGACCAGCGGGTCGAGCGCGCTCGTCACCTCGTCGCAGATGATGAGCTTGGGGTTCGCGGCAAGCGCACGCGCGATGCAGACGCGCTGCTTCTGGCCGCCGGAGAGCTCGGCCGGGTAGCGATCGATGAAGCCCTTGCCCATCTCGATCTTCTCGAGAAGTTCGGCCACGCGGCGGTCGCGCTCCTGGCCCTTGATGCCGAAATAGAACTCGATCGGGCGGCCGATGATGGTACCCACCGTTTGGCGCGGGTTCATGGCGACATCGGCCATCTGGTAGATCATCTGCAGTTCGCGCAGATCGGTCTTGGTGCGATCGCGCAGACGCGGGGCGAGGGTGCGGCCGACGAATGTCACGCTACCGTCTTCAGGCGGCAGAAGTCCTGTGATGGCGCGCGCCAGCGTGGACTTGCCCGAGCCGGATTCGCCGACCACCGCCAAAGTCTGGCCTGCGCAGAGATCGACCGAGACGTTCTTCAAGACCTTGACCCGACCGCCGCCATAGGACGCGGTGACGTTCTTCACCGACAGCACGGGTGTGCCCGTTGGCGCCTTTTCCGGGTGCTGGATCTCGTGAACGGATACCAGCGCATTGGTGTATTCCTGGCGCGGCTCCTTGATGATCTGCCGCGTATCGCCCCACTCCACCAGCTTGCCGTGGCGCAGAACCATGATCTGGTCGGCCACTTGCGCGACCACCGCAAGGTCGTGGGTGATGTAGAGCGCTGCCACGCCGGTGTCGCGGATGGCGTCCTTGATGGCGGCGAGCACGTCGATCTGGGTGGTGACGTCGAGTGCGGTGGTGGGCTCGTCGAAGACGATCAGGTCCGGCTCCGAGCACAGCGCCATCGCGGTCATCACGCGTTGGAGCTGGCCGCCCGAGACCTGATGGGGAAAGCGTTCGCCGATGGTTTCGGGATTGGGCAGGCTGAGCTTGCGGAAGAGAGCGACGGCGCGCTTCTCGGCTTCCGCGCGGCGCAGGGTGCCGTGGCGGACGGCCGCTTCCACCACCTGGTCCATCAGCTTGTGCGCGGGGTTGAAGGCGGCGGCCGCCGATTGAGCGACATAGCAGACCTCGCGGCCGCGAAGGGCGCGGAAGCCGCTCGCGCGGTTCTTCATGATGTCGCGCCCGTTGAGGCGCACTTCGCCGCCCGTGATGCGTACGCCGCCGCGGCCATAGCCCATGGATGACAGGCCGATGGTGGATTTGCCGGCACCGGATTCGCCGATCAGGCCCAGCACCTTGCCGCGTTCCAGCGTCAGCGACACGCCATCCACGATGGTGACAATGCGCGGCGCTTCGCCGGGTGGGTAGGAGGTCGCCTCGATCCTGAGATCGCGGATGTCGAGGAGGGGACCGTCGCCGCGAGGCTTTGCCGGGCGTCTAGCCATTGCCGCGTCCTCCCTTGAGATCGGATGTCCGGTTGAGCACCCAATCGGCGACGAGGTTCACCGAGATGGCGAGAAGCGCGATGGCCGCCGCCGGGATGAGCGCGGCGGGGATGCCGAAGACGATGCCGTCCTTGTTCTCCTTCACCATGCCGCCCCAGTCGGCTTCCGGCGGCTGCACGCCGAGGCCGAGGAAGGAAAGCGCGGAAAGGAAAAGCACGGCATAGATGAAGCGCAGGCCGAGTTCAGAAATCAGTGGTGAGAGCGCGTTGGGAAGGATCTCGCGGAAAATGATCCAGCCCGTGCCTTCGCCGCGCAGCTTGGCGGCTTCCACATAGTCCATGACGTTGATGTCGACCGCCACCGCGCGTGCGAGGCGGAACACGCGGGTGGAATCCAGAATGCCCATCACGAGGATCAAGGTGACGACCGTGGTCGGCAGGACGGAGAGCACCACCAGCGCGAAGATCAGCGTGGGGATCGCCATCAGAAGATCGACCACGCGCGAGGACACGGTGTCGAACCAACCGCCGGCCACCGCTGCCATGAAGCCCAGGACCGAGCCGAGGATAAACGACAGGGCGGTGGCGAGTGCCGCGATCAGGATCGTCGTGCGCGCGCCGTAGATCATGCGCGAAAGGAGGTCGCGCCCGAGATTGTCCGTGCCGAACGGATATTGCGCGGAAGCCGGCGCCCAGACATCGCCGACGATCTCGCCCATGCCGTGGGGTGCGACGAGCGGGGCGAAGATCGCGGCAAAAAGGAAGATGGCGCAGAGGATCAGGCCGAACCAGGCGCCGAGCGGAATGCGTTTCAAGTCAG
The DNA here is from genome assembly GCF_024053505.1 of Mesorhizobium liriopis. GTDB lineage: Bacteria > Pseudomonadota > Alphaproteobacteria > Rhizobiales > Rhizobiaceae > Mesorhizobium_B > Mesorhizobium_B liriopis. The sequence continues at coordinate 13,042 of NZ_JAMXQS010000004.1, forward strand.
GCATCGGAGAGCGCCCCTTATTTCGGATGCCTGAGGCGGGGATTGGCGACGATGGCGACGATATCGGCGATGATGTTCATGCCGATATAGACGGCGGCGAAAATCAGCCCCACCGCCTGAACCACCGGCACATCGCGCTTGGCGACGTGATCAACCAGATACTGGCCCATGCCGGGGTAGACGAAGATCACCTCGATCACGACCACGCCGACCACGAGATAAGCGAGGTTGAGCATCACCACATTGACGATGGGCGCCACTGCATTCGGGAAGGCATGGCGGCGGATGATCTCGATGGGGCGAAGGCCCTTGAGCTCTGCCGTCTCGATATAGGCGGATTGCATGACGTTGAGGATCGCGGCCCGCGTCATGCGCATCATATGCGCGAGAACGACGAGCGTAAGCGCCGTTGCCGGTAATGCGATGGCCTGCATTCGCGCCAGAAACGGCATGCCGTCATAAACGGTCGAGATGCCCGGAAAGAACTGCCACTTCACGGCGAAGAAGAAGACCAGCAGATAGCCGACGAAGAATTCCGGAAACGAAGTCGAGGCCAGCGCAAAGGCCGAGATCGCCTTGTCCACGAAACCATTGCGATAGCGCACGGCGATGAGGCCCAGCGCAATGGCAAGCGGAACGGAAATGGCCGCTGCCCAGAAGGCCAGAAAAAGCGTGTTCTTCAGGCGCGGCCAGAGGGAGGAGGCGATGTCCTGCCGAGAGGTCAGCGCCGTGCCGAGATCACCCGTCAGAATGCCGCCGAGCCAGTGAAGGTAGCGGAGCCATGCAGGGTCGTTGAGCCCGAGCTCGGCCCGCAGGTTGGCAAGGGCCTGGGGCGTGGCCGACTGCCCCAGGATCGATTGCGCCACATCGCCGGGCAGGATCTGCGTGCCGGCGAAGATCAGAATGGAGACCGCAAGGAGGAGCAGGAGCCCCAAACCGACGCGCTTGACGATCAGGACGGGTATCGATGTTCCCACGCGGTCTCCTTTTCGTCCCGTCAGGCCGACAGCCAGCACTCGGACAGCGCGTAGCCATCCATCAGCTCGGCTTCCGGATGGTTCTCGTATCCCTCCACGCCACGGCCAGTGGCATCGATGAACTCGTTGAAGAAGGGTACGATGGCGCCGCCCTGGTCGCGCATCAGCACGGCCATGTCGCGGTAGATCGCCTGGCGCTTGGCTTCATCGAGTTCGCTGCGCGCAGCGAAGAGCATCTTGTCGAAGCTCTCGTTCTTGAAACGTGTGTCGTTCCAGTCGGCGGTCGACAGATAGCCGGTCGAGTACATCTGCCCCTGCGTCGAGCGCCCGCCCCAGTACGAGGTCGAGAAGGGCTGCTTGTTCCAGACCTGCGACCAGTAACCGTCGCCCGGCTCGCGCTTGATCTCGATCTGGATGCCAGCCTGCGCGCAGGACTGCTGATAGAGCTGCGCCGCATCGACTGCGCCGGGGAAGGCAACGTCCGATGTGCGCAACAGGATCGAGCCGGAATGGCCGGACTTCTTGTAGAGTTCGGCCGCCTTTTCGGGATCGAACACGCGCTGTTCGATGTCGTCGGCGAAAAGCGGATAGGATTTGTTGATCGGGAAATCGTTGCCGACCGAGCCGTAGCCGCGCAGGATGGTCTTGAGCATCCCCTCGCGGTCCATGGCGAGCTTCAAGGCCATGCGCAGATCGTTGTTGTCGAAGGGGGCCGTGTCGCAGAACATGTTGAAGGGGTAGTAGCCCTTGCCCGCCACGTTGCGCACCTGAACGCCCGGGATGCGCTTCACGAGATCGACGATCTTGGGCTCGACGCGATTGATGAAGTTCACCTGCCCGCCCTGAAGGGCGGCCATGCGCGCAGTCGGGTCGTTGACGACCACGATCTCGACCTGATCCGCGAAGCCCTGTTTCCCGGCATTCCAGTAATTGGCGAAGCGTTCGCCGCCGTAACGCACGCCGGGCTCGTTGACCGAAACCTTATAGGGCCCCGCGCTGATGCCGGCATCGGGCTTGTCCTTGCCGCCGTTCGGCTGGATGACGAGGTGGTAGTCGGCCATCAGATAAGGGAAGTCGGCATCCGCCTCGCCGAGCGTGACCACCACTTCCTTGCCATTGGCCTTGATCGTCTTGATATCCTTCAGCACGCCGAGCGCGCCGGATTGCGATTTCTCGTCGGCATGACGCTCGAGCGTCGCTGCCACGTCTTGGGCCGTCACCGTCTTGCCGTCGTGGAATTCGACGCCGTCGCGGACCTTGATCGTCCAGGTCTTGCCACCGTCGGACGGGTTGATCTCGGTTGCGATGCGCGGCTCGAGGCCGCCCTTGCGGTCGAGGCGCACGAGGAACTCGCCCCATTGCTTGCAGAAGTTGAACGGCACCTGACTGAGGTTCAGCGCGGGGTCGAGCGTGTTGGTCGCCTCGCCGCCCTGGAGACCTGCGCGCAGCAACCCGCCCTTGACCGGCCCTTGCGCACGCACGGCGCTCGTCAGCAAGCTTTGCGCGGCGACCGCGCCCACGCCGAGCGCTGCGGCGCGACCGAGAAAGTCGCGGCGATTCAACTTGCCGGCGGCAACCCGCCGGCTCAGGTAATCGAGTTCGTTCGACATGATCGCGATTTCGCTCCCGTGGATGAGAGGGCGCTCTTTCGCGCCCATCTTCGTTCTGGAGGGCGATTATTGCGGGCCGGTGACGCTCGGCTCAACCCCGCCGGGCGCTCCATCCACGGACAATCGCCCTCTGGGACGCAAAATCAGGCCTTCAGCCAGCACTTGCTGAGCGCATAGCCGCCCATCATCTCCTGGTTGCCATCCGGTACCCAGCCCTCGACCTTGGGGCCGGTCGCGTCGATGAAGTCGTTGAACATCGGCACGATCACGCCGCCGGTTTCGTTCAACAGCACATTCATGTCGCGATAGATCGCCGTGCGCTTGGCCGGGTCGAGCTCGGAGCGCGCCTGGAACAGCATCTTGTCGAACTTTTCGTCGAAGAAGCGCGTGTCGTTCCAGTCGGCCTTGGAGTAATAGGCGGTCGCGAACATCTGGTCCTGTGTCGGACGCCCGCCCCAATAGGAGGTGGAGAAGGGCTGCTTGTTCCAGACCTCCGACCAGTAGCCGTCGCCCGGCTCGCGCTTCACCTCGATCGGGATGCCGGCGGCCTGGCACGACTGCTGGTAGAGCTGCGTCGCATCGACCGCGCCGGGGAAGGCGACATCGGACGTGCGCAGGAGCACCGGACCGTCATGGCCGGACTTCTTGAAGTGGAAGGCCGCCTTGTCAGGATCGTAAGCGCGCTGCGGGATTTCAGAGAAAAGAGGATAGGCCTTGTTGATCGGCGTGTCGTTACCGATCGAGCCATAGCCCTGAAGGATGGTCTTCACCATCTCCTCGCGGTTCATCGCATATTTCAGCGCGAGCCGCAGGTCGTTGTTGTCGAAGGGCGCCGTGTTGCAGTGGGCAATGAACACGTAATGCCCGCGGCCAGCCACGTTCTGGATGGTGACACCCGGCACGCGCTTGATGAGATTGACGATCTTGGGCTCGACGCGGTTGATGATGTCGACCTGGCCGCCTTGAAGGGCGGAGGTCCGTGCTGTCGCATCGTTGATCACCACGATCTCGATCTGATCAGCGAAGCCGCGATCGTCGCGCCAGTAGTTGGCGAACTTCTCGCCGCCCAATCGCACGCCCGGCTCGTTGACCGTCACCTTGTAGGGACCGGTGCCGATGCCTTCGTCCGGCTTGTCCTTGCCGCCATTCGGCTGGATCATCAGGTGGTAGTCGTCAAGCAGGTAGGGCAGGTCGGCATTGGCTTCGGTCAGCGTGAAGACCACCGTGTCGCCATCCGCCTTGACGTTGGCGATGCCGCCCATGATGCCGAGCGCGCCCGACTTCGAATTGGCATCCGAATGGCGCTCCATGGTGGCGACCACGTCGGCCGGCGTCATCTCCTTGCCGTTGTGGAACTGCACGCCCTTGCGGATCTTGAAGGTCCAGACCTTGGCGTCGTCGGAGGCGCCCCATTCGGTGGCGAGCGCTGGGTTGACCTTGCCATCGGCGGAGAGCTGCACGAGCTGCTCGCCCCACTGGCGCCCGAAGAAGTAGGGCACCTGGCTTGCCCATGTCGCCGGATCAAGGCTGTCGGTGGCCGCACCACCCTGCATGCCGGCGCGCAGGATGCCGCCCTTGTTCGGTGTCTGTGCCTGTGCCGCACTGCCGAGCAGCGAGTTTGCGAAAGCCGCCGAGGCGCCGAGCGCCGCCGCGCGGCCCAGGAAGTCACGGCGGTTCAGACCGCCCGTGAGCACACGGCGGCTCAGATATTCCAGTTCCTTCGACATGGTCTGCAGTTCCCCAGCTTCGAGTGTTCCCGGCCGACGTTGCGGCTCTTGTCAGTTGCCGTCAGTGTGACGGGCCGCTGCGTCAACCGCCTCCGGCCCGAACGACATTTCCTGGCGCAATCAGGCTACGCCTCTGAAATCCGTCACACAAGATCGCGCGCGATCCGCTCATCGAAGTCGCGCTCGAAAACCAGGGTCTCGCCCTTATAGGCTTCGATGCGGCCTGTGAGGTAGAACATCTCCTCATCCGAACGCATGGTCGAGAAGGTCTCGGTCCGCACCGACCAGCCATCATCGCGGCGGAGCGTTTCGGTCCAGTGCGTCTCGCCGAGCGCCGAAAGAGGATCGTCCGGCTCGATCGTCCAAAGTTCGCGTGCGGTGCTTCCCGTGATCAGGCCGTGGTCAAGGTCACGCACTTCGCCGAAATCGTCCTCGATGCGCAGGCGGACCTTGCCGGTGACGGGCTCCGTTTCCCAGTCACGCCTGTTCGAGCCCTTGCGGAGGGTTTCGACCGCCCAAGGGGTCGCTCCCTCGGGCTCGGCGAACCGGACATGACCGTCATCGCCGGACGGGCGGATCGGCAGGTCGACCGCGCCCTCGTGCAATGTCAGCGTCGCTTCTTCCGGCGAGGGCCAGACGAGCGGCCAGTAGGTGGAAGAGATCGCGACGCGCAGCCGGTTGCCGGCGGACACACGATAGGCGATGTCGTCGAGCTGAACCATGATCTCCATCGGATCGCCGGGGATGATCGGTTGCGGGTGCTCGTGGCTGTCACGGTGCGTGAGGTTGAGAACCCCATAGGTGATGCGCGTGGACGAGCCGTCAGGCGCCACATCGCAAAGGCGAACGGCGACGAGCGCTCTTTCCTTGTCGGAGGCCAAGGTCAGCCGCACCACCGGCGCGCCGACGATGTCGAGGCCGCCCGCCAGAGGTTCACCGTCGAAGCAGGCGGACTTCTCGTCATCCGACCGCTGATCGCCCGGCAGTTCGGGGCCGAGCCAGATGGCGCAATACTCGCCGCCCTTCGTGCCGCAATCCTGCGGCGAGCGGATCGGAAAGGGCTCGGGCAGGGGAGCGGCTTCATCGAGCACGCCGCCTTCGCCAAAACGCAGGGTCTTCGGATGGATGTTGGGCGAGGGCCAGTGGCTTTCGGCGATCCAGCGGCCCTGTCGCTCCTCGTACCAGTCGCGCGGGGGCTCCGAATCCATCACGAAGAGCCGCATGTCGGGATCGTTCTCGACGCCGGTCTTCTCGTCTTTCAGCCAGCGGTCCCACCAGCGCAGGGCTTCCTGCAGAAAGCCGATGGCGGGCTTGGGTACGGCGAAATGCGGGTATTTGTGGATCCAGGGCCCGACAATGCCTTTCACCGGCGCATAAGGCTTGATGCCTTCCACCAGCCGCGACACGGCATTCTTGTAGGCATCGCCCCATCCGCCGACTGCGAGCGTCGCGGCCTTGATGCGCGAGAAATCCTCGCAGACCGAGCCACGCTTCCAATAGGCGTCGCGATGCTGGTGCCGCAGCCAGAGAGCCGGCAGGTAAGGCTCGTTCTCCAGGCGGTCGAGCCACATGTCTCGCCACTTCTCGCCGACCAGTGCCGGGTCCGGCGGACGCGAGGAGTAGGACAGCATGGTCGCGCCCCAGCCCATGTTCTCGTTGAGCAGGCAGCCGCCTTTGTAATGGATGTCGTCGGCGTAGCGATCGTCCGTCGAGCAGAGCGTGATGATGGCCTTGAGCGCCTCGGGCTGCTTGGCGGCGACTTGCAGCGAATTGAAGCCGCCCCAGGAAATGCCCATCATGCCGACGCGCCCGTTGCACCAGGGCTGGCTCGCGGCCCATGCGATCACATCGCAGGCATCCTGCCATTCCTGCTCCGAATACTCGTCCTCCATCAGCCCTTCGGAATCGCCGTTGCCGCGCATGTCGACGCGGATCGAGGCGTAGCCGTGGCCGGCGAAGTAGGGATGGGTCAGCGCGTCGCGCGCATTGGTTCCGTCGCGCTTGCGGTAGGGCAGGTGCTCGAGGATGACGGGGACCGGATTGGCTTCCGCATCCTCCGGCATCCAGACCCGAGCGGAAAGCCGGCACCCATCCGGCATGGTGATGCCCCAATCGGGGTACTCGAGGACCTTGCGGGGGAATTGGGTGACGGTTTTCAAGCGCGACCTCTGCACTGCGACTAACGGTGCAAGGCTAGGCGGTTCGCTCGTTGTGGGAAAGGGCCAGAATGAGGGCGCGCGTTAGACCGTCATGCCCGGCAGGTGGATTTCCCAAGGCTGCTCGAAGCGGAACTCTTCGAGGTTCTTCTGGTCGCCGCCATAATCGACCACCAGAAAATCCTGCACCTCTTCGATCGGCATCAAGACGCCATGCCAAGTGTTGCGGTTGTAGGAAACGCCCTGGCCGGAATGGGTGACGAAGGCCCGCGGCTCGCCCGGCCCATCGGGCGTGTCTTCCGCCACGACCACCAGAAACGGCGCCAAGGTCAACGGCATGAAGGCCTGGCTGCCATGGGGGTGGCGTTCCACGAGTTCGAGCTTGAGCGGAAAAAGGTAGGGGGCGCCCTCGAAGATGTTGAGAACGACCGCGCCGTCGAGCACATCCGTCTTCGCCCGCGCATGGAAGCGACGTGCCTTGCCGCCATTGATCGGATAGCTCTCGCCGCCTTCCTTGTCGATCACCGCGCCGAATGGCGCGAAACCCTCGCGGGTCAAAGGGTGGGCGACGATCTTTCGTCCGGTCATGGCGCGTCCTTCTCTTGCTTTGTCGGGCACTCTAGGGTCGGAAAGAGCGAAAGCCGGAATGCGTTGCGCATTCGCTCCTGAAATTGCCTGGACACTGCTTCATGACACGAACCCTTTTGCGTGGCCGCACGCTCTCATTCACGCGCCGGCCCGAGGATGTGGACGATCTCGCCGCCTGCCGCTTCGAAGAAGACGGTGGCATTCTGATCGAGAACGGGAAGATCAAGGCCGCTGGCGGTTTCGCGGAGATCGTTGCGGCTGCGCCCGATGCTCCGGTGATCGACCATCGTCCACACCTCATCATGCCCGGCTTCATCGATGCCCATGCCCACTTCGTGCAGATGCAGGTGCTGGCGTCCTTCGGCACTGAACTGCTCGATTGGCTGAACCGCTACACCTTCCCCGAGGAGACGCGGTTCCAGGATGCCCAGCACGGGCGTCGTATCGCGCGGCTGTTTCTGGATGAGCTGATCCGCCAGGGAACGACCACGGTCGCGGCCTATTGCTCGGTGCACAAGTCATCGGCCGAGGCACTCTTCGCGGAAGCCGAGGCGCGCAACATGCTGATCATCGCGGGCAAGGTGATGATGGACCGCAACGCCCCGCAAGCGCTTCGCGACACCCCACAGTCGTCCTATGACGACACGGAAGCGCTGATCGCCGAATGGCATGGCCGTGGGCGCGGGCTCTACGCGGTGACGCCGCGCTTTGCCATCACATCGAGCCCGGAGCAGATGGAAATAGCGCAAGCGCTGATGCGCGCGCATCCCGATCTGCACATGCAGACGCATTTGTCCGAAAACCACGCCGAGATCGCGTTCACGCAGGAGCTCTACCCGTGGGCGCGTGACTACACGGATGTCTATGAGCGCTATGGGTTGCTGGGGCCGAAAAGCCTTTTCGGCCATTGCATCCACCTGAGCGCGCGAGAGGCGGATGCCCTCTCCTCAAGCCGGTCGGTGGCGGTGTTCTGCCCAACCTCGAACCTGTTTCTCGGCTCTGGCCTTTATCCCTATCAAGAGATGCGCCGCCGGGCGCATCCCGTGCGAACGGCGACCGCGACCGATGTCGGCGGCGGCACCAATTATTCCATGCTGCGCACCATGGACGAGGCCTACAAGGTCATCGCGCTCAGGGGCGAGAAGCTCGATCCGCTCGGCTCGTTCTGGCAGCTCACGCGCGGCAATGCCGAGGCGCTCTCGATCGCGGATCGGGTGGGCACGCTGGAAGCGGGACGCGACGCCGATCTCGTTGTGCTTGATGCGAATGCGACACCCGCGATGAAGGTGCGGATGGAGCGGATCGCAACGCTTGCCGAGGAACTGTTCCTGCTTCAAACGGCAGGAGACGACCGCGCGGTGGCTGAGACCTATGTCGCCGGCCGCGCAGCGAAGAGCGCGCTGACCGACGCTTGAATATTCGGGAGGGCATATGCACCACGACGATATGGACCGGGTGAGGGCGCAGGAAAAGGCGTTGGTCTTTTCTCGTTTCGACGAGCAGACGGCCTTTCGTATCGGTTCGGCGATCCGCGAGCGCGGCTTGACCGAGAACTGGCCGATCATGGCGGAGGTCCGCCTCTGGGACCGACCGCTCTTCTTCGCCGCTCTTCCGGGTTCGACCGCCTCGAATGTCGACTGGATACGGCGCAAGTTCAACGTCGTGAAGATGTTCCACCGTTCCACCTATGGGCTGGTTCTGGAAGAGCGTAGCCCGGACCGGCAGTTCAAGGTGGGAACCGGCCTGCCGATCACCGACTATGTGCTCGCTGGCGGCGGGTTCCCCATTCGTGTCGAGGGGGCGGGGGTGGTCGGCGCCGTGGTAGTGTCGGGACTGCCGGAGCGACAGGACCATGCGGTGGTGGTCGAGGCGCTGTGCGGGGAGTTGGGTGTAGCCTACGGCGATATGGCGCTGGAAGACTGAGAGCCGCCCCGTCACTGGGGTTGAATTCAGCAGAGCGGCGAGCCCTACACGCCCATCAGCTTCTTCACATCCTTCAGATCATTCAGAAACCGCATCCGCTCATCCGCTGCGGCTGCCGGTTCCTGAATGCGGAGAATGAAGGAGGGGTGCACGGTGAGATAAACCTGCAAGCCGTCCTCACGCGTCACCACCTGCCCGCGCAGCTTGGTGATCGGCACGACCTTTCCGAGAAGCGCCTGCGCGGCCGTTGCACCGAGCGCCACCACCAGATCGGGCTTGATCAGCGCGAGTTCGTGGTTGAGCCACCAGTTACAGGCGCGGATCTCGCCTGTGTTCGGCTTCATATGGATGCGGCGCTTGCCGCGCGGCTCGAACTTGAAGTGCTTCACCGCATTCGTCACATAGGTGATCTGCCGGTCGATCTGCGCTTCTTCAAGGATAGCATTGAACACCTTGCCGGCGGGCCCCACGAAGGGACGCCCCGCGATATCCTCCTGATCGCCCGGCTGTTCGCCGACAAAGACGATCCGAGCATTGTCCGGGCCTTCGCCGAACACGGTCTGCGTGGCACCTTCCCAGAGCGGACAGCGACGGCAGCCCATGGCAGCGTCGTGCAGTTCGTCGATCGTGGCGGCATCCGCGCCGTCATTGTCGGCTTGCGGCTCGCGCTTGGGCCAGTGCTTCGCCTGGACCTTCGCGTGATGAGGGGCTGGGACGGTTGGCATCCTGGCTATCATCTCCTTCGCCGCGCCTTCTGCGCCAGCGATCATCTCAGGAATGAGCGCGGCTTCTGGAAGGTTCCGCCAATATTTCTTCGGCATCTCGGCCTGCATCGCCTTTACCTTGAGACGCGCCGGGTTGAAGATCGAGCGGAAATAGGTCTGCCACAACTCCTCCGACCCGTCCTCGGGCGGCAGGTCGCGCTTGGTGGCACCGGGGCCGACAAGCAGGCTTGAGCCGTCCCAGGCGATGGAGGCGTAAGGCGTCAGGATCGACCAGCGCATGCCGGTGAAGCGGCGCACGAAGAAAGGTGCGTTGCGCTCGACGATGAAGTGGTCCGGCTCGAACCAAGCGATGAAACGCTCGTCATCACCTTCGCCGAGTTTGCGGAAGCGCACAAAGGCGCGCATCTTGTGAATGTCGCGGCGGATCGCCTTTTCCATGGTCTCGAAGCGCCGAACATCCGAGTCGGACGCGATCTTCAACAGTTCCGGTTCGTTCCGCAGGCGCCAGAGGATGCGGTAGAGAAAGCCGAACCGGTTCGGGTCGGAATGGCAGAAGGCCGTTTCGAGACGTGACACCGCCTCGCGCGGAACGCGCAACTCGGCGCCTTCCGGGATGTCCGGCAGGCCAGCACCCTTCAGGCCCGCACCCTCGCGCACCTCCCAGGCAATGTCCTCGGGCGGCACGTCGTTGAGCACCAAGCGACGCGCGGCATCGCGCCAGCCGGCAAAATTGGTTTCGCTGTCGAGCACCACGAAAAAGCGGGCGAGATGGAGGGCTGCGGCGTGTTTCATCATTCTGGCTCCAGAGGAACGTCAGAAAAGCGAAAGCTGTTCGGGTTCGGGCGCGAGGCGACCGCGCAGGTTCGCGCTGTCGGTCAGATTGCCGGGCGACCAGTCGGCAGCGGTGATGAAGGGACGTACCTTGGTGATCGAGGCGCAAAGGCGGCCGACATCCTCGAGCCGCATCTTGCGATGGCGGCGTGAAGAAAGAATACGATCGACCGATTTGACGCCCAAGCCCGGCACGCGCAGAAGCGCTTCGCGGTCGGCGCGGTTGACGTCCACCGGAAACATCGCGCGGTGCCCAAGCGCCCATGCCAGCTTGGGATCGACGGCGAGATCAAGCATGCCGCCCTTCTGACCGGCGGTGATCTCGTCCTGACGGAAGCCATAGAAGCGCATCAGCCAATCGGCCTGATAAAGCCGGTGCTCGCGCATCAACGGCGGCTTCATGAGAGGGAGCGCTGCGGACGAATCCGGGATCGGGCTGAAGGCGGAGTAATAGACGCGGCGCAGCCGGTAGGAACCATAGAGCCGTGCCGAGGTCTTGAGGATGCCCTCGTCCGACGTCTGGTCGGCGCCGATGATCATTTGGGTCGATTGCCCGCCCGGCGCGAAACGCTCGCGACGCTTGGTCTGTAAGGTCGGCTCGGCCTTCTCCTCGATCTTCGAGCGCAGCTTCGCCATTGAAACGCGGATCGTTTCCGGCTTCTTCTCCGGCGCGAGCTTCTTCACGCCCTCATCGGTCGGCAATTCGACATTGATCGACAGGCGGTCGGCGTAGCGCCCCGCCTTCTCGATCAACTCCTGCGAGCACTCAGGGATGGTCTTGAGATGGATGTAGCCCTGAAAGCGATGGTCCTCGCGCAGCGACCGTGCCACCTCCACCATTTCGCCCATCGTTTCGTCAGGCGATCGGACGACGCCGGAAGAGAGGAACAGTCCCTCGATATAGTTGCGCTTGTAGAAGTCGAGCGTCAGATCGACGACCTCCTTCGGTGTGAACCGGGCGCGCCGCACATTCGAGGACGACCGATTCACGCAGTAGGAACAGTCGTAGACACAGAAATTGGTCAGCAGGATCTTGAGTAGAGAGATGCATCGACCGTCCGGCGCGTAGGAATGGCAGATGCCCATGCCTTCCGTCGAACCGATGCCGCCCGACTTCAGCGAATTGCGCTTCGCTGCGCCCGACGAGGCGCAGGATGCATCATATTTTGCGGCATCCGAAAGGACCGCCAACTTCTCGCGAACACTGAGCTGAGCCATATGTTCACTATATGTTCTGTCGGCAGAAAAGGCGAGGGCGGGCTGTGGAAAATACTTTTCCGTGTTCGCGCAGAAGGGTCGGCCAAAGGCCGGGTCGGGGCGGGGCGGGGCGGGGCTCAAACCTCGTGGAGGTAAAGCCGGTAGTCCAGTTCGCTTACCGTTCGGGCAACCCGGAGGTATTCGGCGCGCTTGATCGCGACGAAGGCGTGGTGGCTCGGCGCGCCGAGAGCTTGTTCGAGGAAGGCGGAGCCGGCAGCGAGTTCGATGGCCGAACGCCAGTCGGACGGAATAGCAGAACTCGTCGCATCGGCTGCGTAACCGTTGCCGGTGGTTTCAGGACCCGGATCGAGGCGATCGTCGAGGCCTTTCATCAGCCCGGCAAGTGTGACCGCGGCAATGAGATAGGGGTTGGCATCGACGCCCGCGACGCGGTGCTCGACGCGGCGGTTCGTCGGCGAGCCTGCGGGCACGCGGAACGCGACTGAACGGTTGTTGACGCCCCAGCTTGCTGCGACCGGGGCATAGGCATTGGACACGAAACGGCGCCAGGAATTGGCATGAGGTGCAAAGACCAGCATGCTCTCGGACAAAGTGGCGGAAAGGCCGCCGAGGCCGTGGAGGAGATTGGAGGCAAAGCGCTCGTCGCCGATTTCCGCAAAGATGTTGCGCTTGGCGTCGTCCCAGAGCGAGACGTGGAAATGCATGCCGGAGCCGGCATAGGCTTCCACGGGCTTCGCCATGAAGCAGGCGGCAACGCCGTGGCGGCGCGCTTGGGCACGGACGAGGCGCTTGAGCATGACGAGGTCGTCGGCGGCGCGAAGCATGTCGCGGCGGTAGCGCAGGGTCAGTTCGTACTGGCCGGGGGCGAACTCCGAAATGAGGGTTTCGACCGGAATGCCCTGGATCGCTGCCGCACGATAGATGTCGGACACCAGCGGCTCCATGCCGTGCAGGTGATCCACGGAATAGACTTCCGTCTTGGTGCTGGCGCGGCCATCGACCACCGCACGTGCAGGCTGGATGCGGCCATCCGCATCGCGCTCGTTGGAAAGCAGAAAGAATTCGAGTTCGAACGCGCCGGCTGCGGAGAGGCCGCGATCGGCCAGGCGATCGACCTGGGCTTTCAACGCATGGCGTGGATCGACGCCGAAGGGCGTGCCATCGAGCGCAAACAGCGTCACCAAGACCTGCGCGCGGGGTGGGGTCGTGCCGTGAAGCGGCACCAGCGTACCGGGCACCGGCCAGACGCGCAGGTCCTTGTCGCCCTGTTCCCAGGTGAGGCCCGTTTCGTGAACGTCCTCGCCGGTGATGTCGAGCGCCATGATCGAGACCGGCACATGCCGGCCTTCCTCATACAGCCCCATCAACTCATGGCGGCGGATGATCTTGCCGCGGCCGACGCCGTTGAGATCGGAGAGCACGATATCGACCGCCTCGATCTCCGGATGGGCATCCAGAAAGCGTTGAGCCTCGGAAGTGCTGGAGCCGGAAGGCGAGGCGGTCATGGATTGGTCTGTCCGGGGCCGATCTGTCAGGCGGAGATGTCGATCACGCCGCACTGGCCTTCCTCGCCGCCGAAAGCAAGACGCTGGCCGCCGCTGTCCCAATTCATCGTCGTCACTGCACCTTTGCCCGCGCGGCGCAACAGCACCTCGCGGCTATCAGTGAAGCGGGCGGCAAGCACCATGCCGTCGGCATAGCCAATGGCGACGATATCATCGGAGGGGTGGCAGGAAACGGCGGTCACCATCGTGTCGCCCCGCGTGCCGAGTTCGAGCGGCGCCTTGCCCATCGGGCCGTCCTTGCCCTGAAATGGCCAGAGGATCGCGGCCGGCGCCCCGGACGAGGCGAGCCAGCGGCCCTTGGCGCTCCATGACAGGCTCTTCACCTTGGCCGGGTAGCCAGTCATGCGCATGTGCTTGCCGTCGGCCAGCTTCCAGCCGTGCAGAGCATTTTCCTGCATCGCGGTGACGAGGAAGTTGCCGTCGGGCGAGAACGTCACGCCGGTATGCGCGCCGCCCCATTCCAGTTCGGTCGGCTTGCCCTGCGCGTTCGGGAAATGCAGCGTCGCGCCGTTGTAGCGGGCAACCGCGAGACGCAGCCCCTTGGGCGCGAAGGCGAGACCTTCGGCCGTGCGCGGATGGGCGAATTCCTTGAGTGTGCCGTCAGCGAGGCGCACCGTGGCGTTGCGCCCGGCAGCCCATGCGATGGCACCTTGCGGGCCGGATGCCACGGCGCCGATCCATTTGCGTGGAGTCTCGCCCAGCGTCTCGCTTTCGCCGCCAGCCCTGGTGGCAACGACCTTGCCGTCCTCGCCGCCTGTCAGAAGGCGCGTGGCTCCGTCGAAGGCCGCACAAAGCAGCCCATCATGAGCCTGCGCCTGCCTGTGTCCATTGTCGAGCCGATGAATCGTGCCATCGGCCAATGCGAAGAACGGGATGTCCTGAAGAAACCCGGCGGCCACACAGTGGCCGTCGAGGTCGAGCGGTGCGACTGTGGGCATGGATCAGGCGCGGCAGGCGTCGAAGGTGCGACGGAGCTTTTCCTCGTCAAGCTCGCGGCCGATGAAGACCAGCCGGCTCTCATGCGCTTCGCCATCCTTCCAGGGGCGCTGGTGGTCGCCTTCCATGATCATGTGAACGCCCTGAAGCACATAGCGGTCCGGATCGCCCTTGAAGGCGATGATACCCTTGAGGCGGAGGATGTTGGGCCCATCGATCTGGGTGATCTTCTCGATCCACGGAAAGAACTTCTTCGGGTCCATTTCGCCGGCGCGCAGGGAAACGGAGCGCACGGAGATGTCGTGGATGTCCGACACCTCACCGTGGTGATGATGGTGGCCATGATCGTGGCCGTGATGGTCGTGATTGCAGTCCGGGCCGCATTCGTGATCGTGGTCATGATGATGATCGTCGGCATCCAGGAAATGCGGGTCGTCTTCGAGAACGCGCTTGAGATCGAAAGCGCCCTGGTCGAGCACGGATTCCAATGCCACGCCCGAGCGCTCCGTCTTGTGGATACGCGCGGTAGGGTTGATGGCGCGGATCGTAGCTTCGACCTTGGCGAGTTCTTCCGGTGTCACGAGATCGAGCTTGTTGAGCACTACCAAGTCGGCAAAGGCGATCTGGTCCTCGGCTTCCTTGGAGTCCTTGAGGCGCAGCGGCAGGTGCTTGGCATCGACCAACGCCACAACCGCATCGAGACGCGTCTTCGCGCGCACATCCTCGTCCATGAAGAAGGTCTGCGCGACAGGGGCGGGGTCGGCGAGGCCCGTGGTTTCGACGACGATCGCGTCGAAACGGCCGGGCCGGCGCATCAGGCCTTCCACTACGCGCACGAGATCGCCGCGCACGGTGCAGCACACGCAGCCATTGTTCATCTCGTAGATTTCCTCGTCGGATTCCACGATCAGGTCGTTGTCGATGCCGATCTCGCCGAATTCGTTGACGATCACCGCATAGCGCTTGCCTTGGGTGTTCGAGAGAATGCGGTTCAGAAGCGTGGTCTTGCCCGAGCCGAGATAGCCGGTCAGTACGGTCACAGGGATCTGGGCGGCAGCAGTGGAGGCTGCGGGAGCGGTTGCGGTCTGGCTCATGGGGAAGCGTCCTTGAGAAACAGGTTGCGCCCATATAGGAGCAGTCGAGCCGCTTTGCACGGCCCTTCTCCTCACTTTGCGAGCCTGCTAACAAATGACAGTTCTGTCACCGAACTGTCATCAAAGTGTCATTCAACATTGCTAGGAGCCTAGCCGGCGAAAGAGGTTTCAGGGGCTTCGCAGGAATGGTCAAGGCCAAAGCCAAACGCAGCGAAACGATCGGTCAGCTGCATGGTGCCGCACGGCTGGTGCGCACGGCACTCGCTTCCCGGTTGAACGGGCACGGTTTTCATGCCGGTCAGGACGGGATCATGCTCGCCCTGCATGCCGAGGACGGCCAAACGCCAGGACAACTCGCGGCACGTCTCGGCGTGAAGCCGCCGACGATCACCAAGACCATCAACCGCCTGAGCGCGCAGGGGCATCTCGAAAAGAAGCCCTCGTCGGAAGACCAGCGCCAATCCAACGTGTTCCTCACCGAAACCGGTCGCGAGGCCATCCGCGACATCGAGCACGCGGTGAAGAAGACCGAGAAGCAGGCGCTCAAGGATTTCGACAAGAAGGACCGCAAGGCCCTGATGAAGCTGTTGCAGCGCATCGAGGCGAACCTGACCGATGGCGCGTCCGTCGACGATCACGATGATGACGGCGACGAGCTTTCCGTGCCGCTCGCCATCGCCGCGTCGGAGCTTTCGCAGGCCGAGCAGGCCGCCGATGCCGACAAGGATGTGTGAATCCTTGGGCGCCGGAATTTGATTTTCTCGTTTCCAGTCTCTATGGCCGTCTAAACAGTTTAAATCACGGCCGGACTGGGGAGCGGGACACTGGCGCAAAAGATCAAGCTGTCCACCATTGCGGACGCGCTGGGCGTATCCACTGCGACCGTATCGCTGGCGTTGCGCGACAGCGCGCTGGTGGCCAGCACCACGCGCGAGCGCATCAAGACGCATGCACGCGAGATCGGCTACATCTACAACCGCCGGGCGGCGAGCCTGCGCACGTCGCGGTCCGGCATTGTGGGCGTCGTGGTGCATGACATCATGAACCCGTTCTTTGCCGAGATTTTGCGTTCGATCGAAACCGAGCTCGACCGCTCCCGGCAGACCTTCATCCTGTCAAATCATTATGACGATCTGGAGAAGCAGCGGAACTTCGTGGACACGTTGCTGCAACTGGGCGCGGATGGCGTGATCATGTCGCCCGCCATCGGTACGCCGCCCGAGGATATCCGCATGGCGGAAGACAATGGGCTGCCCGCCGTGCTCATCGCGCGTGATGTGGAGGGGGCCGCGGTGCCGGCCTTTCGAGGCGACGACTCCTACGGCACCGCACTCGCCACCCGGCACCTGATCGAGCTCGGCCACACCCGCATCGCCATGGTCGGCGGCACGGACGGCACGTCCACCGGCCGCGACCGCTATCAGGGTTACAAGAATGCGATGGAAGCGGCAGGACTTTCGGTCGATGCGGCATGGCGCATTCCCGGCCCACGCACCAAGCAAGCGGGCTTCGATGCGACCGAGCGCTTCCTTTCACTGCCCGGCAAGCCGACGGCGGCCGTATGCTGGAACGATCTATCTGCCATCGGCCTGATGAACGGTCTTTTTCGGGCTGGCCTCGTGGCTGGTCGCGACGTTTCCGTGATCGGTTACGACGACCTCGAAGAGGCGGCTATCGCCACACCGGCGCTGACCACAGTCTGGAACGGTCAGCGCGAGGTCGGGCATCGCGCGGCCTCCGCTCTTGTTGCGCGGTTGAACGGTGAGGAGGTCAGCGCCGAGCAGGAACTGATCCATCCCGAACTGCGCATCCGCGCCTCGACCGGAAAGCCCCACGAGCGCAACTGAACGGAGTTTGCCATCATGACACGCGACATCACGATCCTGGTGCCGGGCAAGCTGCATGAGCGCGCTCTCGCTCGGCTCCATGAGAATTTCCGGGTGGTCCAGGTGGCGAGCGTCGAGCCGTCTGCGATCACTGCAGAGATCGTTGAACAGACACGCGGCATTGCCACGAGCTTCTTCGCCATCGATGCCGGTTTGATCGACCGCCTGCCCGAGCTCGAGATCATCGCGAATTTCGGCGTGGGCTATGACAAGGTCGATGCCAAACACGCCGCCATGCGCCATGTGATGGTGACGAACACGCCGGATGTGCTGACCGAAGAAGTGGCCGACACGGCACTCGGGCTGCTCATCAACACCATGCGCGAATTCCCGCGTGCGGAAGCCTGGCTGCGCGACAGGCACTGGGAGAAGGAAGGGCCATATCGGCTGACGCCAGGCACGCTGCGCGGGCGGAAGGTGGGCATCTTCGGCATGGGTCGGATCGGGCAGGCCATCGCGCGGCGCATCGAGGCGTTCGGATTGCCGGTGAGCTACCACAACCGCCGAGCAATTGAAGCCTCGCCCTATACCTACTACGACACGCTGGAGGGACTGGCCGAAGCGGTCGATACGCTGATCAACGTCGCACCCTCAACGCCTGAAACGGAGAAGGCGATCGACGCCTCCGTCCTCAAAGCACTGGGGCCGAGTGGCGTGTTCATCAATATCGGTCGCGGCACGACGGTGGACGAAGCGGCCCTGATCGAGGCGCTCGAGCAGGGCACGATCCAGGCGGCAGGGCTCGACGTGTTCGAAAAAGAACCGCATGTGCCTGCGCGACTGCTGGCGCTGCCCAACGCCGTGCTCCTGCCGCATGTGGGCTCGGCGTCGGTTTGGACGCGGAATGCGATGGCGGATCTGGTGGTGAATAATCTGATCAGCTGGTTCGATGAGGGAAGGGCCCTGACGCCGGTGGCGGAAACGCGCGGGGTCCAGGCGAGAGCCTGATCGTTCCGCTCGTCAAACCGTCACTCTGCCGCTTCGCGCACTCCGTCTCGCGCCGTCGCATAGGCTCGTGCCGCGTTGCCGAACGCGCGGAAAATCTGACCCGACGCCTTGTCGCTCGCGGCCCAATATTCTGGGTGCCACTGCACGCCAACGGCAAAGCCCGGTGCGCCGATCACGGAAACCGCCTCCACCGTACCATCGCTCGCGACCGCCTCGACCTGCAGCTTGTCCCCCAGCCGGCCGATGCCCTGGCGGTGGACCGAATTCACCTTGATTTCCCCCGCCCCGAAAATGCCGGCCAGGCAGCTGCCGGGTTTGATCTCGACACTCTGGCGAATGCCGAAGCGAATATCCTGATCGTCGCTCACCGGTGCCCGGTGGTCGAGCGCGCCTTCGCGTTCCTGGATTTCAGTCGCAAGCGTGCCGCCGAGTGCGACGTTGAGTTCCTGGATGCCACGGCAGATCGCGAGCAGCGGCACGCCGCGCGCGATGGCCTTGCGGATCAACGGCAGCGTGGTCGCGTCGCGGTCAGGATCATAGGGACCGTTGGCTTCCGTCGCTTCCTCGCCATAGAGCGAAGGATGCACATTCGATTTCGAGCCGGTGATGAGAACCCCGTCCACCCGGTCGAGCAGGCCGTCAAGGTCGAGACGATCGCCGAGGGAGGGAAGCACCAGCGGCAAGACACCGGCACTGGCAATGGCCGCCTCCAAGTATTGCCGGGGTGCTGCATGCCAAACATAGTTGTCGAACTGGCGGACATCGGCGGCGACCGCGACGAGCGGCTGGGACATGGAACAGGCTTTCGCTTGAATGACAGCCTCCATTTAATCCATCGTCCGGAAGCTTTCCAGACAGGCATGTTGGGCCAGCCCGGGGCTGCTGGACATGGGGGTTTCGCCATGTATTGTCGGGTTCGAGGGATCGACCGCGCGAGGAGAGAGCGCAAGCTCTTGCGGTGATCCAGAACAGGAGGAGACTGGATGGACCGTAGATCGTTTCTGACCAAGGGCGCGCTGGCCGGCGCCGGCACCGTGGCGCTTGCCGCGCCGGCCATCGCGCAAAGCCAGCCCAAGATCACATGGCGGCTGACATCGTCTTTCCCGAAGGGGCTGGATACGATCTATGGCGGCGGCCCGACCTTCGCGAAATACGTGTCCGAAGCGACTGACGGCAATTTCCAGATCCAGGTCTTCGCGGCGAACGAGATCGTGCCGGGCCTGCAGGCAGCGGATGCCGCCGCAGCCGGAACCGTCGAGGCGTGCCACACGGTGTCCTATTATTACTGGGGCAAGGATCCGGTCTGGGCGTTGGGAGCCGACGTGCCGTTCGCGCTCAACGCACGCGGTCGCAATGCCTGGCAGTACCACGGCGGCGGTATCGAACTCTTCAACGAGTTCATGGCCAAGCAGAACCTCGTCGCGCTGCCCAGCGGCAATACCGGCGTGCAAATGGGCGGCTGGTTCCGCAAGGAGATCAACACGGTCGCCGACCTGCAGGGCCTCAAGATGCGCGTCGGCGGCTTCGCCGGCTCGATCCTGTCACGGCTGGGTGTGATCCCGCAGCAGATCGCCGGCGGCGAAATCTATCAGGCGCTCGAAAAGGGCACGATCGATGCGGCCGAATGGGTCGGACCCTACGATGACGAGAAGCTCGGCTTCCAGAAGGTCGCGCCGTTCTACTACTATCCCGGCTGGTGGGAAGGCGGACCGACCGTCCACCTGATGTTCAACAAAGGCAAGTTCGACGAACTGCCTGAAAGCTACAAGTCTCTGGTGCGCACCGCCGCGCGGGCGACCGACAGCGACATGCTTTCGAAATATGACTGGCTGAACCCGACCGCGATCAAGAAGCTCGTCGCCAACGGCGCGCAGCTTCGTCCCTTCAGCCAGGACGTGCTCTCGGCCTGCTTCGACAAGAGCAACGAGGTCTATGCCGAGATCGAAGCGAAGAACCCGGATTTCAAGAAGATCTGGGACTCGATCAAAGCCTTCCGCAAGGACCACTACCTTTATCAGCAGATCGCCGAATACAATTTCGACACGTTCATGATGAGCCAGCAGCGCAACAAAAAGCTCTGAGGTCTGCGACAAGCCCCGGCCACGGCCGGGGCTTTCTTACGGGACGACGAGCGTTCGAATTTCACCGCGCGGCGCCGGCTGGCGGATCGCATCGGAGGCTTCTTCCAGCGTGATCGTCCGCGAGATCAGGGGTTCGACCTTGACCGTCCCACTCGCGATCAATTCCGCTGCCCGAGCATGGGTGAAGGGGTTGAGGAACGAGGCCTGAAGCCGTACCTCGCGCAGGAGGAGGCCGAGGGGCTCAATCGCGACCCGCGCTTCGGGCGGCAGTACGCCGAGAAGCACGGCCGTGCCGCCGCGTTTGGTGAGCTTCAGCATCTGCGTGACTGTTTCCGGCACGCCCGCGCATTCGAAAACGGCATCCGCGCCACCGGGAAAAAGGCCGCTTTCGCCGATGAGGCGCCTGAGAAAGTCGTCTCCGCTCGGATCGACCGTAGCCGTTGCGCCGATGCTTTGGGCAAGCGCGCGCTTGTCTGCTTGACGTGTCGCCATCACCACGCGTGTCGCGCCCGCCAACCTCGCAAGTTGCACGACGAGCATTCCGATCACGCCACCACCGAGCACGATGACTGACGCGCCGGTCTTCAAACCGGCGAGATCGACGCCATGGATGCAGCAGGCGAGGGGTTCGCAGAAGGCGCCGTGAAGGGGCGGAATGGAGAGCGGCAGCGCATGCGCCTGTGCCTCGGGCACCAGCGCATAATCCGCGAAACCGCCATCGCGCCGTACGCCGAGGGGCTGAAGGTTCTCACAGAGATTGACCTTGCCCTCACGGCAGGGCGCACAAAGACCGCAACCGTGGTTGGGGTCCGCCGTGATGCGCTCGCCGACACGGAACCGTGTCACACCGCTGCCCACGCTTTCCACGATGCCCGAGAACTCGTGGCCGAGCGTCACGGGCGGGCTTGCGCCGAACTCTCCTTTCACGATGTGGCGGTCCGTACCGCAGATACCGCAAGCCTCGACGCGGATCAGAAGATCAAACGGCCCGGGCGAAGGGCGCTCGACTTCACGCAATGCGATCTTTCCATCTCCCTCGAAGCGAACGGCGCGCATCAATCGAAACTCGGCGGCTGTGACAGGTTGGGCGCCTGTGGCTGGGCCGGTTGCGGTGCTGGTCCTCCACCGAAATCAGGCGGCGTGTTGAGATCGAAGGCGGGCGGCGCGGAAAGCCCGCCGCCCGTCTCGCCTCCCGGCGGCAGCGTGATCTGGATGGAGTTCAGGTCCACATTGGTCGGCGCATCGAGAAAGAAGGTCACCATGCCGGGGAAGGCGATGAGCAGGCCGACCAGGATCAACTGCAGGACCAGCCACGGAATCGCACCCAGATAGATGTCGCGCGTCGGCACCTGAGAGCGGGGCACGATGCCGCGCAGGTAGAACAGTGCGAAGCCGAAGGGCGGATGCATGAACGAGGTCTGCATGTTCGCGCAGATCATCACGCCGAACCAGATCAGGTTGATGCCAAGCGACTCCGCGACCGGCGCCAGCAGCGGGATCACGATGAAGGCGATCTCGAAGAAGTCGAGGAAGAAGGCCAGAACGAAGACGAAGATGTTGACGAAGATCAGGAAGCCCACCACGCCGCCGGGCAGTGACGTCAGCATCTCCTCGATCCAGTGACCGCCGCCCACGCCTTGGAAGACGAGACTGAAGACGCGCGCACCGAGCAGGATCCAGACCACCATCGCGGTCAGGCGCATGGTGGAATCCATGCCCGAATAGATCAGCGCCCAGGTGAGACGCCCGTTGAACCAGGCGAGCAGCATCGCACCCACCACGCCCATGGCGCCCGCTTCCGTCGGCGTGGCGAGGCCCATGAAGATGGTGCCGAGCACGATGAAGATCAGCGCGAGCGACGGAATCATGCCGCGCGCGCATTTGGCGATCAGCGGCCAGCCGCGCAGCGTGCGCGCTTCGGGCGGCAGGGCGGGCACATCCTCTGGGCGGATGATCGACAGGATGAACACCCAGCCTGCGAAGAGCAGCACCTGGACGATCGAGGCACCCGTCGCGCCGATATACATGTCGCCCGGCGAGCGCTGAAGCTGGTCGGCGAGCACGATCAGAACCAGCGAGGGCGGGATCAGCTGCGTGATGGTGCCCGAAGCCGCGATCACGCCGGTTGCGTGGCGCATATTGTAGCCGTAGCGCTGCATCACGGGCAGCGAGATCAGGCCCATGGCGATCACGGATGCCGCGACCGTACCGGTGATGGCGCCGAGCACGGCACCGACGAGGATGACCGCATAGGACAGCCCCCCGCGCACGCCACCGAACAGCTGGCCGAAACCGTCGAGCAGATCTTCCGCGAGCCCACATTTCTCCAAGATCACGCCCATGAAGGTGAAGAAGGGGATGGCGAGCAGCAACTCGTTCGAAAGCACCGAGAACAGCTGGTAGGTGAGATTGCCAAGAAAATCCGGCGCGATGAGCCCGAGCTCGATGCCGACCAGGCCGAAGAACAGGCCGACGGCGGCGAGGCTGAAGGCGGCCGGGTAGCCGATGATCATGAAGATGATCAGCCCCGCGAACATCAGCGGGGCGAGGTTATGCGTGATGAATGCGATCATTGCAGGGGCTTTTCGTAGGCGAACTCACGCACATAGCCTTGGGAAAGCACCAGCACGCATTTCACGACTTCGGCCACGCCCTGCAGGCCCATCAGCGCGAAGCCGAGCGGGATCATGAGAAAGACCGGCCAGCGCACGAGCCCGCCGGCATTGAGCGACCCCTCATTGGTCAGCCATGCATGGTAGAACCACGGCCAAGTCAGCCAGACCATCAGGGCGCACATCGGCAGGAGGAAGAAGAGCCCGCCGAGAAGGTCGATCCAGGTGCGCGTGCGCTCGCTCACCCAGCCGTAGAAGAGATCCACGCGTACATGCTCGTTGACCTTGAGCGTCCACGCGCCACCGAGCATCACCATGCCGGCGAACATGTACCACTGGGATTCCGACAAGGTGTTGGAGTTGTTGCGGTAAAGGTCGAGCATGCTGGTGAAGACATGCGTGCCGAGTGCTGCGTCCAATTCCACCAGCGTGCCGGTCGAGTAACGGAAGATTGCGTTGAACGCGCTGACCAGCGCTGAAAAGAGCACGAGATAAACGGCGACCACCGCAACGCGGCGGCTCAAGCCATCGATCAGGCGCGTGAATGCGAGTGCTGCCCTCAAACGGCTGTCCTCCCGATCTGCTTCGCGCCGGCCCGGTCGAGACAGGTCCGCGCATCCTCCGGGGCGCACTATTGCAGGCGACCGGCGCTTTGCAAAGAACACGCGGCCAAACCGTTGCCGCTTTCAATTGTCAGGCGCTTCATGAAAGATCGGACCGTGGGATCCGGCTTGAGGAGCCGAGGGATTTTGAGAGGGGAAGAATGTTCAAGCGCATGCTTCTCACCGCTTTCGCGGTGCTGACGGGGCTCGGTTCGGCGATGGCTGCCAACGGGGATGCGGTCGGCGTCGTGCGGGAAGACCAGGCGATGCCCAGCGCCATCCTGCGTCAGGACGTGGATTATTCCGTCTATCTGCCGCCGGAATACGACCGCAGGGTACGCTCCTATCCCGTGATCTTCATGATGCATGGCGTGGGCGGGCGCAGCGAGGACTGGTTCCAGTTCGCCCGCGCCAACCTGATCTTCGACAAGCTCATCGAAAGCGGCAAGGTGCCGCCCTTCATCGCCGTCTCGCCCGAAGGCCGGCGCGATCCCAAAGACAGTTTCAACACCTATTACATGAACGATGCCGACGGCGCCTTCCGCTGGCAGGACATGTTCGTGCGCGAATTCGTGCCCTTCGTCGAAAAGCGCTATGGCGGCTTGGGCACCAAGAACGGTCGCGCGATCATCGGCCTTTCCATGGGCGGCTATGCGGCAACTGCCTTGTCGCTGAAATATCCCGACCTGTTCGTGGGCGCGGCCGCCCTCAGTGCGGCCTTCCGCACCGAAGACCAGATCACCGCGCTCGACCAAACCGCTTATGATTGGCGCTATGGCAAAGCTTGGGGCATCGGGCTCGCCGGCAAGGCGCGCATCAACAAGCTTTATCGCGCCAACAGCGTATTCGACCTTGCCAGCGAAGTGCCTGGAAAGAATCTGGAAAAGACCAGTTTCTACTTCGACTGCGGTTCCGACGACGACTTTTTCGCCGGCAACGCCGCCTTTCACCTGCAACTGCGCAAGCTCGGCGTAAAACATCGCTTCATGGTGCGCGAGGGCGGCCATGACTGGACCTATTGGGGCGACGGGCTACCGGAAGCCACTCGGTTTATCGGCGCTCTCTTCCAGAAAGGAATGTCTCCGGAAGCTCTCAAGCCGTCCAAGCCAGCCTCTGATCTCGTCGCAAGCTCCGACGAGGACCAACCCAAACGCCAGCCGAGCGGTCGACCGACGCTTGCACCGATCGAGGCGAAGACGGTCGGTTCGCAAAAGCCCAAGGGCATCAAGGGCGCTGGGTCCTGAAGGAAGTCCAGTGGTGCGTCTTGAGAGACGTTGATGCCGTCTTCTTGGCGAGCGCCACGCTTGAACACTTTGCCGACCGGTCAAGTGACTTGTATTGGACTTTACGCCAGGCGCTGATCGCACTGCTGCTTGATAATTTTTCTCCAAACCGGTTCCGGCAGGCTTGCGGTCTGGGCGTTCCTTCTATCTCCTTGAGCAAAAGGCTTTTTTAAGTCTGGTCTGCCATGTTCGGCATCGGTCCTCCTGGATTTCACGGTGCAACTAGATCGAAAGAATGAGCTTCCGACCGACGTTTACATAACTTTCGTGCAAACGCTCTTTCGGGATGTCACCACGCTGACGATCGGCTTCGTCGCGCAGACCTTGCTCGTCCTCATGTCCTACTGGAAGACGGGTGCCGCCGTTTACCTGTATGTGGCGATCGCGTTCGTTGTGGTCGCTGCCCTCCGTCTCAACAACACGATCCATTTCGCTAAAATGCCAGCCCCGGACGGCTATGCGGAGGCTCTGCGTCGGGAGAATCAGTATATCTTCTATGGCGCGCTCCACGGGGCGATGTTCGGCCTTTTCGGCTTTGTCAGCATCCATGTGAGTCCCGATAATTTTGCCGAGGTTGCGGCTGTTTGCATGACTTTCGGGTCGGCAAGCTCGATCGCAGGGCGCAACTACGGCTCGCCACGCATGGTGATGATCTTCATGGTCACCATGATCGTGCCGATCTCGATTGCGTTCATCTTGCGCGGCGATACCTATCACGTCGTCCTCGGCGTGATGGCTCTGCCATTGTTCTTCGCGATCCGGCGCTTTGCGCTTGTCGTGCGCGAAGTTCTCCTCACCGCCTTGTCGGAAGAAAAGAAATCGCATCGACTTGCGCAGCGATTCAACCGTGCCCTCAACACGATGGGGCACGGCCTCGTGATGCTTGGACCCGATGGGCGCATCGTCGTCGCCAACATGGAGGCAGCTCGCCTCATGGCGTTTTCGACCAGCGAGCGTCTCATAGGGCGGACGATCAAGGATCTGCTGAAGCGCGGCGTCGCCGGAAACATGCTGGCTGCCCGCGACTGCCGCTTCATCGAGTCCCAGCTCACCCGCGCGTTACGCGAGGGACGCAGCAGGAAAGTTCTGGTTTCGCTGACCAATGGTCAACATTATGAGTTTTCTGCCAGGGAGGGCAGCCAGGAACTGGGCGTCATCACCTTTGAAGAGGTGACGGCCCGCATCCAAGCGGAGGAGAAAATCCGCACCATGGCTCGTCACGATAGCCTGACCGGCCTCGTCAATCGTGCCTACTTCAATGAACTCGTGACCGACATCATGGCGAGCGGCGATCCGGATCGCCTTTGCGCATTCGCCGTCATCGATCTGGACGACTTCAAAAGCATCAACGATACGCTGGGTCACCCTATCGGCGATAAGATGATCCTGGCTGTCGGGGAACGGCTGCATGTCTTCGCCAGCGAGCGCATGATCGTCAGTCGCTTCGGCGGCGACGAATTCATGCTTTTCATCGATAATCTCGATGATGAGTTCGAGCTCTCGGACATCATCAACAAGGTCTTCGGTGCTCTGGAGGGTGAGGTCGATGCCGTTGGGCATGTGCTGCGTATCGAGGCCAGCGGCGGTGCCGCCGTTGCCAAGGTCCGGGATACCGATTTCGATGCGATGATCGTTCGCGCCGATCTGGCGCTCTACAAGGCAAAGGAAGAAGGGAAGGGGCGCTGGAAGCTGTTCGAAAGCGCGATGGATGCCGCTTTCCGCGACAAGCAATTGCTCAAGGCGGATCTGCGGAATGCCGTCGAGGCCCGCGAATTGAGGGTCGTCTATCAGCCGATCATCGCCCTCGAAACCATGCGCATTGCCAGCTGCGAGGCACTATGCCGTTGGGACCATCCTTCGCTCGGACCGGTTTCCCCTGCGATCTTCATTCCGCTGGCCGAAGAAATGGGTATCATTTCGCAGATCAGCGTCTTCGTACTCGAAACGGCGACCGCAGAATGCAAAAAGTGGCCTGAACCGATCAGCGTATCAGTCAATCTTTCTGCGAAAGATTTCCGCAGCCCGGATATGGTGGACAAGGTTCGAGCCGTGCTGGATCAGTCGGGTCTCGCATCCGATCGTCTTGAGATCGAGGTAACCGAGACTGCGCTGCTTGACGACCAGGTGCAGACCAGCCGCACCATCGAGGCCATCAAAGCGATTGGTGTGCGGATTGCGTTGGACGATTTCGGTACCGGCTATTCGAGCCTGAGCTATCTGCACAAGCTGCCGCTCGATAAGGTGAAGATCGACCGGTCATTCCTTCATGACATCGCGCGCAACCAGAGAACGCTCGAACTCGTGCGCAGCATTGTCGGACTGTCCCGCGCGCTGGGTCTGGAAATAACCATCGAAGGGGTCGAGACATTCGAGCAGCTCAAAGTGCTGGTTCGAGAAGTGCAGCCGGACATGGTGCAAGGATTTCTGTACGGCGCAGCATTGTCCGCATCTGGCATCAGAACCATGTCGAGCACAGTGTGGCCGCTCGCTGAGAACGTGTCTCTCTCACAGCGAAAATCCGCCACCACCTGAATCCGCTACAAAATCGCGTTAAACTCGCACTAAACTCTGCTCACACGATTAACCTTAACGGGAGTTAAGCGTTCGGCTTTTTAATCAAATGTTTACTTCGTCTCTCCGCCCCCTAAGGTGCAAGAAAGTGAACTTCGTAAAAGGCAGGGCTTGATGAATGCGCATGTGGCCACATTGCGGCATGTGGCGAGTATGAGTGATCCCGTAGCGCCAGCTACGGTCTCCAACTTCTCGAGAACTGTTTCCGAGCTTCTGGAGCGAACCGAGTATCGGCGGTGCGATGCAGGAGAAGACCTCGAGGCTGTTTATCGTCTTCGCTACAAATCTTATCGCACGACGGACATGGTGCGACCGAATACGAGTCAAACCATCTACGATGCTTATGACGACCTGCCCAACAGCTACAAGTTCGGTATATTCATAGACGGTCAGCTGGTCAGCACGCTGCGGCTGAGCCTGATCTCACCGGAGAATCCGGTTTCGCCGACCATGGCAGTCTATGGGGATCTTCTGGATCCGATCCTCGCGCAGGGCACGCGCCTGATCGACCCGACGCGCTTTGCGGCCGATGCGGAGTTCTCCAGGCTTCATCCGCAGATACCCTATCTTACCCTGCGACTGGCCAGCATGGCCTGCTTCCACTTCAACGCGCCATATTGCTTGTCGACGATCCGGGAAGAGCATGTCGGCTTCTATCGCCGTGTGTTCTGGTCGGAAAAGCTCGGTGAGCTCCGAAGCTTCCCGGGGCTCAATTATCAGGTCGTACTCTACATTGCGAATGTGCTGGGTATCCGCGAACGCTTCTTCGCGCGTTATCCTTTCTTTCAGGCGACGGCCCTGGAGCAGCGGATGTTGTTCGATGATCCGTCACTTGGCGAACGTGCGCCGCTGACCGTGCTGCCGACAGCAAAATATATTCCCGAGGCCGCATAGCTGGAATCCTCACTGTGCGGCCCCTGAAAGCAGGCAGGGCAGCTCTATCTCGTTTCGACATGCGTTGAGGAAAACTGATGGACTTCGCCAATCTGCCGCTTTCGCCGCTGATCGCTCTGATCGCAGGTGTGCTCATTCTCGTGATGCCGCGCCTGCTGAACTACATCGTGGCGCTTTATCTCATCGTGATCGGCCTGCTCGGCCTGTTTCCGCAACTGGCGGGATGAGAATGGGCGTGGCCATCGGCCGCCATTGCCCGGCTTCCACGATTTCGCTATGGCACAAGGGTTGTTGAAGCCGGGGAAGAGGGAACATGGCGGAGCATCATACCAGCGGGCCGCTCGAAATGGGTGCCAAGATGGACTACCCGGAGCATGAGAAGACCTACGACCGTTTTCTCATCCTCACCAAGTACGGCACGCTCGCCGTGGTTGCTCTCCTGATCGCCATGGCATTCGGTCTGCTGGGCGGCGGCGGCTTCATCTCGTCCATTATCCTTTTCGTGCTGATCCTGGCGGTCGGATCCTTAGCCTTGCGCTGAGCGTTGCTGCTGCCCTCGATAGGGGTTTCCCTGTCGTGTATCGTTTCCATCATGCAGTGGCCTCGTCGCCTGTCGAGGGCATCGTTTGTAGCTCGCCGGCCTGCAGCGCTGGCCTGTCGCACCGTGTGATCAATGACGTCTCTGCCGACTGGCATCTGCTGGTTTGCAAAGAGGCATGACGGGTAGGGGCCTGATGCCGGAAGATTGTGTTCAGCGTTGAGTCAAACCGCCGGGGCGGGGTGCCGGACAAGTTTGACAGCCGCGACCACGCCGAGCGCTGCCAGTGGCAGAAAGGCGAGGAAGAGCCATGGCGCAACATGCGCCGCGGTATCTGTGCTGAGCCCCTTGGAGAAGCCTGCCTCGTTGGCGACGATGCCGCAGAGCGCCGCCCCCGTCGCATAGCCGATGCGCTGGAGCGCCGACACGCCCGACGAGGCAACCGTGCGCTCGTCTTCCGGTGCGGCTGTAACCACCATACGTGTGACAAACGGCCAAGCGATACCGAAGCCGCCACCTTGCAGAAGTGCGCAGAAAAGAATGAGTGGCAAGGAGCCCGCCGGCACGGCGTAGGCGAAGCCGGCAATGCCTGCCGCGATCATCACGGCGCCTGCTACGATAACCAGTCTCTCGTTCGCTGCGCGCAGGTTCGCGACCGCAATGGAAAGAACCGACCATGCGATGGATTCGGCTGCGATGATGTAGCCGGTGGTCAGCACCGAAATGCCGTGCAGGCTGGTCAACAGGATCGGCCCGTAGATGAAGAAGGAACAGGTCGCGATCGAGAGCGAGCCGACCATGATCATCCCGGCTCCCAAGGGGCGGTGCCAGTCGAACAGCTTCGAAGGAAACAGCCGCGAGCGCGCATTGCGAGCATCGAGCCGAAAGAACAGCACGAGACCCGTGATGCCGAGCGCGAACAGCATAGTGGCGGCGAGCACGCCGTGAACGACGCCCGCCGCCGCGATCATGACGACGCCTGTGGCCAGCGCGGCGAGTGACAGAACGGGAAAGGGCGGCGGGATATCTTCGCCCGCAAGCCCAATGCGAAGTGCTGCGCCGCGCAGGATGATGAGGCTCGCGCAGGCCATTGCGAGGCCGGCCCCCGCGAAAAGCACGAAGGCTGCGCGCCAACTGAAGTGTTCAACGAAAAGCGCGCCGAGGAGCGGGCCACTAAATGCGGAAACGCCCCATACGACCGAGATGATGGCGAAAAGCTGAGGCCAGACCATGCTTGGAAACAGGCGCTCGACGGAAACGAATGCCAGGCCCATCAGTCCACCGCAGCCCAAGCCTTCGATCACGCGGCCGAGCAGAAAGAGTGGCATGGAAGGCGACAGGGCGCAGATCGCGGCACCCAGCGCGTAAAGCAGCGCTGCCAGCACCATGGTGCTGCGCAAGGAAAGATAGGAGATCATGCGGCCGGCAGCGGCCCCTGCCGTGATCGCGCCAAGCTCATAGATCGAGAGTGACCAGCCGATCATCTCGACGCCGGACAGGTCACGCACCAGCGCGGGCATGACGGTCGCGAGCATGGTCTCGTTGGTGGCGTGGAGCATCACACCGAGGCTGATGAAGCAGAAACGAGCGAGATCGCTGCTCCGCCGGAGTGCCGCCCAGTCGAGCCGACCGCTTTGAAATTCTGCCACCATGCAAAACACCTCCCAGCCATGGCTAGGCCGGGAGGTGCGGATCAGACAAGGGTGGTGGCGTTAGGCCAGTCGCTCAGGACTTACTTGACCGTCTCCTGGTAGAGTTCGAGCTTGGTCACTGCGACCGCCGCGTTCAGACCCGTCTGCGTCTGCACGCTCAGTGGCTGAAGCGTCAGCGAGCGCTTGAAGCCGCCGACGAGCAGGTTCGCACCACCGCCCGTCACGATGCTCGCATCGGCGCTGGCACCCAGATAGTTGCCGACGAGGCTGCCCGGACCATACTCACCGCCATGGGCAGCCAACACGGCCCACGAGATCGAAGACTGGTGGGTGATGCCGAGGTCGATGCCGAGCTTGCCGATGCGGCCCGTATAGATTTCCGGGCCGTAAGCCTTGTCATAGGGGCGGAAGGTGCAGGTGAGGCCCTTATGCGAGCCGACTACATAGCCCAGCCCGCCATCGACCGCGCAGTCGAGAATGCCGAGTTCGAGACCGGCGGCATGCGTGGCTGGCGTGGCGGCAAAAAGCGAGGCGCCGAGGATCGCGAGCGCCGAAAGCGTTTTCTTCATGGTGAAACTCCTGAACAATCTACATGTCCCCAACCTGCGCCTGAAAGGGTTTCAGGGGCGGTTGGGTTCCACGAGAGGGTTGTTCAGCTGTGAATGGCGCTTTTGAGACAGGTTGTCGGTGGCTCGGATTAATCTGATCACACGCCGCGCGTGCGGCTCAGACCTTCCTTCGCAGGTCCATAATTGGGGTCGAGCTGGACCGCGCGGGCATAAGACTTCGCCGCACGTGCCTTGTCGCCGCGACGCTCATAGATCAACGCCTGATTGGCCCAGCTTTCGGCCAGCTTGTCGTTGAGCTTGATCGCCATGTTGAAGTCGGTGAAGGCGTTGTCCTCGTCGTTGGTCGCGAGATAGCTGAGGCCGCGGCCATTATAGGGCTCGGGCGCGTCGGGCGAGAGCGAGATGGCGGTCGAGAAGTCTTCGAGAGCCAGAGCGTGCTGCCCTTGGCGCTGATAAAGCAGGCCGCGATTGTGGTAGGCGCGGGCATCCGTGGTGTCGAGCTGGATGGCCTTCTGGAAGTCGTTGAAGGCTTCCTGCGTGCGGCCCGCCTGACGGTAGAGATTGCCGCGTCCGATATAGGCGGCATCGTAGTTCGGATTGATCTGAATGGCCTTGTTGTAGTCGGCGAGCGCGTTTTGCTGGTCGTTGGTGAAGCGATAGATCAGCGCGCGGTTGGAATAGGCCTGATAATAATCCGGCTTGAGCGAGATCGCCTGATCGAAATCCTTGAGCGCCTCGCGATAGCGCCCGCCGCGGCCATAGGCCGAGCCCCGCACATTGTAGGCTTCAGGATCCTGCGGGTTGCGGCTGATCACCGAAGACAGGGAGGCGATGTTCTGCGTCGATCCCTGGGCGGCGTCGATGCTCCCCAGATTGCTGGTCGGGCTTGTCTGGCAGGCGGAAAGAGCGGTCGCGGCTGCCAGAAGCAGCGAGGCGGCCAGCACGCGAGAACGCGAAACGGGGAGGCGGAATGGGGTCGCGGTCATGGCGTCTGTTCCCTGCGCGCCGGCATTAAACGCACGACGTGTCGAAAGATGGCGCGGTTCTCGCCGCCTTGCCAAGCGGGTTTCGCTTGAGCCGGCAACGAAAAAGGCGCGGCGACGCTTCACGTCACCCCGCCTTCGGAAATCCCTAAATGTGGAAAGGGACGAAAACTTGGCGGCTCAACGGGCCGGACGAGCAGCTGCAGGTGCCGCAGCGGGCTTCGCACCCGGCAGCAGGCCTTCGCGCTGCGCACGCTTGCGAGCCAGCTTGCGGGCGCGGCGCACGGCCTCCGCCTTTTCGCGGGCGCGCTTCTCGGACGGCTTCTCGTAGTGGCCGCGCATCTTCATCTCGCGGAAGATGCCTTCGCGCTGCATCTTCTTCTTGAGTGCGCGAAGCGCCTGATCAACGTTGTTATCGCGGACGAGAACCTGCACGGGCAATCCTGTGTTTCGGGTCGTGCGACCCATATGTTGATTTTGAACTGTGTGAAGGCGTGCGCCCAGAAGGCACCGCCTCCGGCGGCATTCCTGCCGCGAATTTCGGCGCGCTTTACCAGAAGTCGGCCGGCCTGTCGAGAAGCTTTGTATCACTTATGGCTCCTGGGTCACCGGTGCCGCCATCCGACGGCGCACCACAAGCGTCACGATCGCGACGGCCGCTACCGACACTGCAACTGCGATAAGGAACGAGATGCCCGACGTCTCAAGCGGGAGGACATTTCTCGATCCCTTCGTGAGCGCCTCTGATGAGCGCTTGACGCAAAACGGCGAATGTTGTCGCAAAGCAGCGCGAAGCTCGCCAGCGCCCATTGCTAGTGCTAAAGCTCTCGGACCGATCAAATATTGAGCCCCACAGGGGACGCGAGCTGGACAGACGGATGCGCAAATATTCGGTATTCGCCATCGCGCGCGAGGCGATGCGAGGCCACAAAGGCTGGAACGAGCAGTGGGGTTCGCCCGAGCCCAAGTCCGAATATGATGTGATCATCGTCGGCGCCGGCGGGCATGGTTTGGCGACCGCCTACTACCTCGCCAAGGAGCATGGCGTGCGCAACATCGCCGTGCTCGAGAAGGGTTGGCTCGGTGGCGGCAATACGGGTCGCAACACCACCATCATCCGCTCGAACTATCTCTACGACGAGAGCGCCAAGCTTTACGACCATGCGGTGAAGCTGTGGGACGGGTTGAGCCAGGACCTCAACTACAACGTCATGTACTCCCCGCGCGGCGTGATGATGCTCGCGCACAACGTGCATGATGTTCAGGTCTTCAAGCGCCACATTCATTCGAACCGCCTGAACGGCATCGACAATGAGTGGCTGACGCCTGAGGAAGCCAAGGAATTCTGCCCGCCGCTCAACATCACCAAGAATGCGCGCTATCCGATCATGGGCGCGGCACTCCAGCGGCGTGGCGGTACGGCGCGCCACGATGCGGTGGCTTGGGGCTATGCGCGTGCGGCATCCGCGCGCGGCGTCGACATCATCCAGAACTGCGAAGTGACGGGCATCCGCCGCTCCGGCAACGGCCATGTGACGGGTGTGGAAACCACACGCGGCTTCATCGGCGCCAAGAAGGTCGGCGTGGTCGCCGCCGGCCATACATCGGTGCTGATGCAGATGGCCGATGTGCGCATGCCGCTCGAAAGCTATCCGCTGCAGGCGCTGGTGTCCGAGCCCGTCAAGCCGGCTTTCCCCTGCGTGGTGATGTCCAACACCGTGCACGCCTATATCTCGCAGTCCGACAAGGGCGAACTGGTGATCGGGGCGGGCACCGATCAGTACATCTCCTATTCCCAGACGGGCGGGCTTCACATCCTCAACCACACGCTGGATGCCATCTGCGAGATGTTCCCGATGTTCGCGCGCATGAAGATGCTGCGCTCGTGGGGTGGCATCGTGGATGTGACCCCCGACCGTTCGCCGATCCTCGCCAAGACGCCGGTGCCGGGGCTCTATGTCAATTGCGGCTGGGGCACGGGCGGCTTCAAGGCGACGCCGGGTTCCGGCCACGTCTTCGCCCACACCATCGCCAACGACAACCCGCATCCGCTGAATGCCGCCTATACGCTCGAGCGCTTCCGCTCGGGCCGGCTGATTGATGAGGCGGCAGCAGCGGCCGTGGCGCACTGATGTTGGCACTGGCCTTGGCCGCGTCGGTGTTTCCGGCGCTGGCGAATGAGAAGAGCTTCTTCCACATTCCAGGCGCGGACGATTTCCGCACCCAGCGGATCACGCGCGCCGGAGCGGCGGAAAAGGACTGGCCGTTCACGGTGCCGGAAGGCACGTTGCTCTGCGCCTATGTGATGGGGCGGCCGGTGGTTTATTTCGTGGCCGACCATGACGACACCTCGGATGATGCGTCGCGTGCGGTGATCGTGTCGGTCGATCCGATGGATCTCTCCTTCGGCAATATGGGCGCGCAGGAACTGGTCGAGCGGCCGGGCGATCTCGCCAGGCTCATCCCTCGCATGGCGCCTTTCGCACAGGCCGGCGAGCGCCTGTGTGACCAGCCGCCGGGTGCTGCCCTCGACTCCGGTGAACTCTGACTTTCGGACCCTGAAACCATGCTTCTGATCCGCTGCCCCTATTGCGAGGAAGAACGGCCGGAACTCGAATTCCGCAATGGCGGGCAGGCGCACATCGCGCGCTCCACCGATATCGTGCAGGAATCGGCCGAGGCCTTCGAGCGCTTTTTCTTTATCCGCGACAATCCGAAGGGCGTGATCTTCGAGCGCTGGCGCCATATCCATGGCTGCGGCCGCTTCTTCAACGCGGTGCGCGACACGATCACCGACAAGTTCCACCACACCTACAAGGCCGGTGAACCGCAGCCCGACTTGAACGAGCTGATCGCGGCGAACGAAGACCGGCGCATGGACGAGGGCCGGGGCGACATGCCGGCCGATCAGGGGCCGGGTTCCTGGGCCAATGTGCCGCCGGACCAGATCAACGTGGCGGAACCCGCTGCGGACGCTTCCAAGGGAGACGCATGATGGCCGAGCCTGCTTCCTTCCGCGTTTCCGGCAAGGGCCGTCTCGGCTCGAAAGGTGCCAACTTCACGTTCGACGGCGCGAGCTATCAGGGCGTCGAAGGCGATACGCTCGCTTCCGCTCTGCTTGCCAACGGCGTGCATCTCGTCGGACGCTCGTTCAAATATCACCGTCCGCGCGGCATTCTTTCGGCAGGGGCCGAAGAGCCCAACGCGCTGGTCAATATCGAGCGCGATCCGAGCCGCAAGGTGCCGAACGTGCGCGCGACCGTGCAGGAAATCTATCCGGGCCTGAAGGCGGTCTCCCAGAACCGCTGGCCTTCGCTCGCCTATGATGTGGGCGAGGTGAACAACATCGCCTCGCCGATGTTCTCGGCGGGCTTCTACTACAAGACCTTCATGTGGCCGAAAAAGGCTTGGGAGAAGTTCTACGAACCCAAGATCCGTGCGGCAGCCGGTTTGGGCGTGGCCCCGGATCTGCCCGATCCCGATCACTATTCGCAGCGCTTCGCTCATTGCGACGTGCTGGTGCTGGGCGGTGGCGCGGCAGGCATCGCGGCCGCAACGGCCGCGGCGGAAAGCGGCGCGCGGGTGATCCTGTGCGACGAGCAGGCCGATCTCGGCGGCGCGTTGCGCTTCGAGGCCGGCGCGATGGTCGAAAACAAGCCGGCATGGGACTGGGCACAGGAAGCGATCGCGAAGCTCGCGGCCAATGATCGCGTGCGTGTTCTGCCCCGCACCACGGCTTTCGGATATTATGCGCAGAACTTCGTGGCGCTGGCCGAGCGCGTGACCGATCATCTCGCGAGCCCCAATCCCGGTCTGCCGCGCGAGCGGCTGTGGCAGGTGCGCGCGGGCCGCGTGGTGATCGCGACGGGCGCCATCGAGCGGCATATGGTGTTCGCCGACAATGATCGCCCCGGCATCATGCTGGCCTCCGCCGCGCGGACCTATCTCAACCATTACGGTGTTTCCGTCGGCCGCAAGGTCGGCGTGTTCACCGCGAACGATTCCGCCTATCAGGCGGCCATCGACCTGAAGAAGGCCGGCACCGAGATCGCGGCCATCGTCGATATCCGTCCGGCCTCCGAGGGTGATGCCGTGCAACAGGCACGCGCGCTCGGTATCGAGGTGCTGTCGGGCCATGCGGTGGTCAAAACCGGCGGCCGTCTGCGCGTCTCCTCCATGGCCGTGCGCTCGGTGAATGTCGGCGCGGAACGTGTGATCCCGGTCGATGCGCTTCTGATGTCGGCCGGCTGGACGCCTTCGGTGCATCTGTTTTCGCAATCGCGTGGCCGCGTGGCCTTCGACGAGGCGAGCCAGCGCTTTCTGCCGGGCACCTATGCGCAGGCCTGTGTTTCGGTCGGCGCCTCGAATGGCACCGACAGACTCGAGGCCACGCTCGAGGAGGCTTATGCGGCCGGCGAAAAGGCAGCCAAGGAGACGACAGGCGGCACAAAAAGCGCCGCGCGTCCTGCCGGCGTCTCGGGCGAAGCGTTCGCGGGCGGCATGCTCGGCACCACGCCGGGCGCCGAGAACGGCACCACGGTCGCGGCCTTCGTGGATTTTCAGAACGATGTCACGGCCAAGGATATTCGGCTCGCCGTGCGCGAGGGCATGCATTCGATCGAGCATGTGAAGCGCTTCACCACCAACGGCATGGCGACCGACCAGGGCAAGACCTCGAATATGCACGGGCTGGCCATCGCCGCCGAAGTGCTGGGCAAGGATATCCCGTCGGTCGGCCTCACCACCTTCCGTGCGCCCTATACCCCCGTCACCTTCGGCACCATCGTGGGCCATGCCAAGGGCGAACTGTTCGATCCCACCCGCCGCACGCCGATCCACCCCTGGGCGGAAGCACAAGGAGCGGCGTTCGAGGATGTCGGCCAGTGGAAGCGCGCCTGGTATTTCCCACGTGCAGGCGAGGACATGCACCGCGCAGTGGACCGCGAATGCAAGACGGTGCGTGAGACCGCAGGCCTGTTCGATGCCTCCACCCTCGGCAAGATCGAAGTGGTCGGGCCGGACGCCGCGAAATTCATGGAGATCCTCTACACCAATCCATGGGAGAAGCTCGAGGTCGGCCGCTGCCGCTATGGCATCATGCTGCGCGAGGACGGGTTCATCTATGATGATGGCGTGGTTGGCCGTTTGGCATCGGACCGCTTCCACGTGACCACCACCACCGGCGGCGCGCCGCGCGTGATGAACCACATGGAAGATTATCTCCAGACCGAGTTCCCCGACCTCAAGGTCTGGCTGACCTCGATCACCGAGCAATGGGCGGTGATCGCCGTTCAAGGTCCAAACTCGCGCAAGATCATCGAGCCGCTGGTGGAAGGCATCGACATTTCGGATGCCGCGATGCCGCATATGTCTGTGCGCGAGGGCAGGATCTGCGGTGTGCCGACCCGTCTCTTCCGCATGTCGTTCACCGGCGAACGCGGTTTCGAGGTCAATGTGCCGGCCGATTACGGGCAGGCGGTGTGGGAAGCGCTTTGGGCGGAGGGCCAGAAATACGGGGCCTGCGCCTATGGCACGGAATCCATGCACGTCCTGCGCGCGGAGAAAGGCTACATCATCGTCGGCCAGGAAACCGACGGCACGGTCAGCCCCTATGATGCCGGGCTCGATTGGGCCATCGGCAAGAAGAAGCGCGACTTCGTCGGTATCCGTGGCTTGAAGCGTTCCGACCTCGTTGCAGATGGCCGCAAGCAACTCGTGGGCCTGCGCACCAAAAACCCGAGAACGGTTCTGGAGGAGGGCGCGCAGATCGTCGCCAACCCGCGCGAGCCCGTGCCGATGACGATGCTCGGCCATGTCACATCGTCCTACTGGTCGGAGAATTGCGGCCATTCGATTGCGCTTGCCCTTCTGCAGAATGGCCGCAAGCGCATGGGTCAAACCCTTTGGGTGCCGATGCCCGATGGCGCGATCGAAGTGGAAGTGACCGGCACCGTGTTCTTCGATCCCGAAGGAGGCCGCCTCAATGGCTGAGACTGCAACCGCGCAACGCCGCACCTCCCTTGAGACACGCGGCTTCGACGCCAAGGGTGCGTCGCTGACGCTGGCTCCGTCCTCATTCCGCGTGTCGTTGCGTGCACCGGAGGCGTCGATCTCTGTGCTTGAAGAGGCGCTTGGCCTGTCGCTTCCGCGCCTGCCCAAGACTTCCTCGGAAGAGGGGACCCGCGCCGCGCTCTGGCTCGGACCGGACGAATGGCTGGTGATCGACACCGAGACCGATCCGCTCACAGCCTCTCGCGGCGTCGAGGCCTTGCATTCGGCGGTCGATATCTCGCACCGCAATGTCGGCATCGTGGCGTCGGGCGCCTATGCGGCCGAGGCGGTCAATGGTGGATGTCCGCAGGATCTTTCACCGGAGGCTTTTCCTGTCGGGGCGTGCTCGCGCACGGTTCTCGGCAAGATCGAGATCGTGCTCTGGAAGAAAGCGGAGAACAGCTTCCACATCGAATGCTGGCGCTCGTTCAGCCCCTACGCCTTCGCCTTCCTGACAGCGTCCGCACGCGACGCGGCGGCTTGAGGGAACGGGCGCGGTCCGCCTCCGTTCTCGCAGGCAAAGTGGAGTGCGAGAGCGATGAGTGAGATCGAGGCGAACAACGACAACACCATTCGCGAGGATGGCCGGGAAAGCAAGAACCCGCAGTCGAAGGATTTTCCTGTAAGGGAAGACGAGAACCGCGACGCCGAGGAACGGCTGGAGGAAGGCTTGGAAGAAAGCTTTCCGGGCAGCGACCCCTTGGCGATCACCAATCCGAGCAAACCGGGACGGCCGGAGAAGGAGTGAGGGTTTCGGCTGAAATGAGGGTGACGTTCCCGATATCGGGCAGGTGAGTCAGAGGCCGGGCTCACCCCTCGGCCGTATCCGGTCCTAACAGCGTCAGCCACCGTGCCGTCATCGCGGGCTTCGCCGACCCTTCCACTTCCAACACCACATCATGCGCGATGTTGATCCAGCCCGAGGGCCTGATCCGCAACTCCGCCAGTGTGAACCGCCCACGTATGCGCGCGCCGCTCTTCACTGGCGTCACGAAGCGCACTTGATCGAAGCCGTGGTTTACGCCGACGCGCTCGCCTTTCACCGGCCGTACACTCTCGAAGAACAGCGCTGAGAGCAGGGAAAGTGTCAGAAAGCCGTGCGCGATGGTGCCTCCGAAGGGAGTCTCGGCGGCGCGGACCGGGTCGACATGGATGAACTGATGATCGTCCGTCGCATCGGCGAACTGGTCGATCATGCTTTGCGTCACCTCCCGCCAAGGTGAAACGCCGACTTCGAGGCCGATGCCCTTTTCCAGATCCTCGACGGAAACGGGTTCGAGCTTCATGGGCGAGCGTGGATCGGTCATGATGGGGCTTTCTCTGGCAGTGCGGCCCTCACTGCCCGATCATTCCAGACGCGCCAAGCCCCAATCGTGCCCTTCGGTGCCCGCTACTCGGCAGGCGCCGGCATCGCCGAACCGTTGGCGGCCTCCAGCTCGCGCTCAAGCCGCGCATCCT
Organism: Mesorhizobium liriopis; assembly: GCF_024053505.1. Classification (GTDB taxonomy): domain Bacteria; phylum Pseudomonadota; class Alphaproteobacteria; order Rhizobiales; family Rhizobiaceae; genus Mesorhizobium_B; species Mesorhizobium_B liriopis. The sequence continues at coordinate 52,520 of NZ_JAMXQS010000004.1, forward strand.
CTTCCGCCTTGGGCGTCACGAAGCGGCCGAGCAGGAGATAGGCGACGGGGGTCAGGAACAACGTCGAGAACGTCGCGAGACCCAAGCCGCCGACGATCACCCAGCCGAGCGCGATGCGCGCTTCGGCGCCAGCACCCGAAGCCAGCACCAGCGGCACGCCGCCGAGAATGGCGCAGATCATCGTCATCATCACCGGACGTAGGCGGATGACCGAGGCCTCCTCAATGGCTTCGCGCACATTGCGACCGCGATCGCGCAGCTGGTTGGCGAATTCCACGATCAGGATGCCGTTCTTGGCCATCACGCCGACAAGCAGCACGAGGCCGATCTGGCTGTAGGCGTTGAGGCTCGTATTGGTTAGAAGCAGTGCGAAGACGGCGCAAGCAAGGCCGAGCGGCACGGTCGCCATGATGATGACCGCACTGATGAAGCTCTCGAACTGCGCTGCGAGCACAAGCAGGATGATCACGATGGCGAAGCCGAAGACCAGGATCATCGAGCTCGACTGCTCGCCGAGCGTCGCGGCTTCCGCCAGCGGCAGGATGCGCGTGCCTTCGGGCAGAAGCGGGGCCGCGATCTGCTGAACCTGCGCATAAGCGTCGCCCAGCGCGAAGTCGCCCGCGAGGCTCGTCGTCACGGCCACCGCGCGGAGCTGCTGCTCGCGCGACAGCGAGGGCGGCACGGCGATTTCCTTGAGGCTCGCAATGGTCGACATCGGCACGAAACGGCCATCGCTCGTTTTCAGGAAGACGTTTTCGAGATCGGTCGGGTCGTTGATCGGATTGGTCGTGGAAAGGAGCTTCACGGGATAGGAGCGGTCGCGGATGAAGACTTCTGCGACTTCGCGTCCGTCGAGCACGGACTGGATTGAGGCCGCGAGGCCCGAAATGTCGATGCCGAGATCGGCAGCGCGCTCGCGGTCGATGGACACGGCGAGCTGCGGCTGTGTGGCGTCGGTCGAAAGGCGCGGCTGCTCGAAGCGCGGGTCGCGCTCGAGCGCTGCCACGATATCGGTCGCAGCCTTGCCGATGGTTTCGTAGTCGGGGCCGACCACGGCGAATTGCAGGCCTGAGCCCGCACCGCGAATGCCGAGCGAGTTGGGCTGGTTGGCGACCACGCGGACACCGGGCACCTCGCGCCGCACCGCGCTTGTGATTTCGGCTGCGATCGTCTGCTGGGAGCGCGTGCGCTCGGCCCACGGCGCCAGCGAGATGACCATGAAGCCGTTCGAAGTCGAGCCGCCCTGGCCGACATTGGCGAAGGTCGCCGTCACCTCGCCCTTCTCGCGCAGCGGTTCGATCAGCTGCTCGATGCGGCGCATCTGGGCCGTGGTGTAGTCGAGGCTGACGCCTTGCGGAGCCGTGATGCGCAGCATCACCATGGAGCGGTCCTCGGTCGGCGTCAGCTCGGAGCGGATCAGCCCGAACGCGCCATAGGCTGCTGCCGCGAAGATCGCCGAGATCAGCACCACGATCAGCGGTGCATTGAGGCAGGCGCGCAGAATACGGCGATAGAGGCCCGAAAGAAAACCGCCGACGCGGAGAAACAGGCCCGGCTGATGCTCGATATGGCCGTCCGCCGAGGCCTTCAGCATGCGTGAGGCGAGCATGGGGCAGAGCGTCAGGGCCACCACGGCAGAGAGTGCCACGGCGATGGCCAGCGTGAAGCCGAATTCGCGGAACAAGCCGCCGGTCTGGCCCGGCAGGAAGGAAAGGGGCACGAACACGGCGGCAAGCGTCGCGGTGGTCGCGATGACGGCGAAGAACACTTCCTGTGTGCCGAGCACGGCGGCGGCACGCGGTCCCAGTCCCTCGTTGCGCCGCCGCACGATGTTTTCGAGCACGACGATCGCGTCGTCCACCACGAGGCCGGTGGCGAGAACCAGCGCCAGAAGTGTCAGAATATTGAGCGAGAATCCCGCGAGATAAACGGCAGCCAGCGTGCCGATGAGCGCAACGGGCAGCGACAGGCCGGGGATCAGCGTCGCGCGCCAATCGAAAAGGAACAGGAAGATCACGAGGAGAACAGCAGTCACCGACAGGCCCAGCGCGATCTCGACTTCATGGATGGCGCCGTCCACGAAACTCGCATCGTCGCTCGTCACCTTGATGTGCATGCCTTCCGGCAGCGTCTCGCTGATGCGCGCCACGGCAGCGCGCACGCCTTCCGAGATGTCGAGCGTGTTCGACTGCGCCTGGCGGATGATGCCTAGACCGATGCCGGTCTTGTTGTCCGAGCGCAGCGAGGTCGTGCCGGGATCGCCACCGAGCGTGACCTTGGCGACGTCACCGAGCTTCACCCGGCGATTGATGTTCAGATCCTCGAAGGCCTCGGGTGTGGAAACCGTCGCGGTCGCCCGTACGATCAGGTCGGAACTGCCGGACTCCAGCGATCCCGCCGGCGCATCGAAATTGACGGTTGCAAGCGTCCGCGAGACATCGGCCACAGTCAGCCCGAGCGCGGCGAGCTTGGACTGATCGAGGTCCACGCGAAAGATCTTCTCGCGGTCGCCATAGATCTGCACATCGGCGACGCCGGTGACGGCCGCGAGCTGGTCGGAAATCTGATCCTCGACATAGACGGTCATGTCTTCGACCGGCATCGTGTCGGATGTCACCGCAAGCCGCATCACCGCATCGGCGTTGGCGTCCGCCTTGACGATACGGGGCGGGTCCATGTCGTCGGGCAACTGATTGGCGACGCGCGAAACCGCATCGCGCATATCGGCAGCGGCGACGTTCAGGTCGATATCGTCGCCGAACTCGACGCTGACCCGCGACTGGCCATAGGATGAGGACGAGGAGATCTTCTGCACGCCGGAAACGCGCGACACGGCACGTTCGATGACATCCGTCACCTCGCGATCCATGGTTTCGGCTGCGGCCCCGTCATAATCGGAGTTGATGGTGACCACGGGTCGGTCGACGTCGGGCAATTCACGGATCTCGATGCCCGCGAAGGCTGCCAAGCCCGCCACGATGATCATCATGTTGATGACGAAGGCGAGTACTGGGCGGCGCACGAAAAGCTCGGTCAGGCCTGCGCCCATCTGCGGCTTTGCACCGTGCGGGTTGGTCTGTGCTATCCCGCCGTCGGGAGCGTGTGTTTCTTCGCTCACGGCTCAGAGCTCGCTTGTTGAAGCGCGAGGACCCGAGATCGAGGTGTCGGGACCGCTGGTGGGTGTTGTCGGCTCGCTGCCGGCCACCTGCACCTCCGCACCCTGACGCACGGTGTGAATGCCTTCCGTCACCACACGATCACTCGAGGAGAGGTCGGCCTGCACCAGAACGTCTTCGGTGTTGCGCTGGACGATGCGCACGGGCACGCGCTCGGCCTTACCCTCGCGCACGGCCCAGACGAAGGCGCCGTCGGCACCCCACTGAACGGCGAGCGGATCGACAGCCGGATAGCTGTCGCCGGGAAAGCGCATGGTAATCTGGAAGGACTGCCCGGCACGCAAGGCGTCGTCGGGGTTCGGGATGCGGGCACGGACCTGAAGCGTACGGCTCGCCTCGTCCACACGACTGTCCACCGCGTTCACCTCGCCGTCGATCACTTCGTTGGGACGTGCGATGGCAACAGCCTGCAGGGCTGCGCCGACCTGGATCGTGCTGGCGAAACGCTCCGGCACCCAGAAATCGACGAGCAGGCTCGAGCGGTCGTCGATGGAGGCAATCGTCGTGTCGATGGCGACTGTGTTGCCGACCTCGATCGGCACGATGCCGATCACGCCACCGATGGGCGAGAGCACCGAGCGGCGTTCGAGCGCGAGTGCCGCCTCGCGCTCGAGAATCTGCGCATTGTTGACCGCGAGCTGAGCCTGGGTCTGCTGGACGCTGGATGCTGTGTTGGAGCGCACAAGCGTGTTGGTGCGTTCGAGTGTCGCCTGCGCGTCCTTGGTTGCGATACGGGCGCGGTCGAGCGCGAGCTGTTCGCCCTCGGAATCGAGCTTGGCCAGCACATCGCCCGCCTTTACCTGCTGGCCGGACTTGACCAGAACCTCGGTGACGCGCCCTGCGGAATAGGGTTTCACGGTGACGGATGCGAGTGCACGGCCGGTGCCGATGGCTTGCAGCCTGTCGTTGATCGTGCCCTGCCGCACGGCCTGCGCGATCACGACGCCGCGTTGCCCGCCGTTTCCGCCACGCCGGCCACCGCCGCGCTCGCCATTGCCGCCGGCTTGCGCCTGCTCTCTTTCAGATGCGGTCGTCTTGGCCGGCGCAATCGCTGCCACCACGCCATTGTCGAGGCCCCAGCCTGCCAGCGTGTCGGCCGCACCCGGCACGAAGCGCAGCCATGCCACGGCGCCGAGCAAAAGCACGATCACGGCAATGACGATCTGCTTCCAAGCGGCCATGCGGACTCCGGATGAAAATGCGGCTGGTCGAAAGACAAGCGATATGAATGCTGGTTTCTCGCGGCGAGATAAGGGCGAAGTGCCTCGCTGCAAGGGATTCCACTCCTCATATGGGCCAAGCGGTGCGCTCGCGCACATTAAAAATCGGAAAGGTGAGACACGGCGGTTCGATTGACCGTTTCGGTTTTCCCCCGCTTTGTGCGCTGGCACCATGCCGGACTGCGTTGTGACCTTTGACAACTCGCTGCGGCGGGAGTCTCATGGCCGGCGCGGCAATCGAGCTGATCCAACCAAGCTGGATGCCGCGATTTGGCCCGCGAGTGGAGACGCGGGCGCGCCAGCGATGAGGGGATCATGACCGCGCGCGACCACAGTGACATCGAAAGATCCGAGGACGTTCAGATCCTCCATTCCATGGGCTATGCCCAGGAACTCGAACGGCGCATGAGCCAGTTCTCGAACTTTGCCGTTTCATTCTCGATCATCTGCATCCTGTCGGGCGGCATCAACAGCTTGGCGCAGGCGACATCTGGCGCGGGCGGGGCTGCGATCGGCATCGGTTGGCCGGTGGGCTGCTTCGTGTCCCTGGTCTTTGCGGTGGCCATGGCGCAGATCAGCTCCGCCTATCCGACGGCGGGCGGCCTCTATCACTGGGGCTCGATCCTCGGAAACCGGTTCACCGGCTGGCTGACCGCCTGGTTCAATCTGCTCGGCCTCGTCACCGTGCTCGGCGCCATCAATGTCGGCACCTACTATTTCTTCATGGGATCGTTCGGCACGCCCTATTTCGGGCTGACCGACACGACCGTGACGCGCATCCTGTTTCTTGCCGTCATCACCGGTGCACAGGCGCTGGTGAACCATATGGGCATCGGTCTCACCGCCAAGCTCACCGACTTCTCGGGCTATCTGATCTTCGTTTCGGCCATTGCGCTGGCGCTGGTCTGTTTGGGGGCAGCAGACTCCTATGAGTTCGGCCGTCTCTTCACATTCGCCAACTATTCCGGCGAGGCGGGCGGCAATGTGTGGCCGCAGAATTCGGGCGCATGGGTATTCCTGCTGGGCCTCCTGCTGCCGATCTATACGATCACCGGCTATGACGCGTCGGCGCACACTTCCGAAGAGACGCTCAAGGCCGCGCATTCCGTGCCGCGCGCCATGGTCTGGTCGGTGATCTGGTCGGCCGTGTTCGGCTACATCATGCTCTGTGCCTTCGTGCTCATGCTGCCCTCGATGGATGAAGCGGCCGCGCAGGGCTGGAACGTGTTCTTCTGGGCCATGGACACACAGGTGCACCCTGTCGTGAAGGACATTCTCTATCTGGCAATTCTGGTCTGTCAGTGGCTCTGCGGCCTGGCGACCGTCACTTCCGTGTCGCGCATGATCTTCGCCTTCGCACGCGATCGCGGGCTTCCCGCGTCCCGCGCCTTGTCGAAGGTCAGTCCCGTCCACCGCACACCGGTCGCCGCCATCTGGACGGGCTCGATCCTGTCGGTGCTTTTCGTCTGGGGGTCGTCGCTCGTGACGATCGGTGACACGCCGGTCTATACGATCGTGGTGTCCTGTACCGTCATCTTCCTGTTCTTCTCCTTCGCCATTCCGATCACGCTCGGGCTTTTCGCCTGGGGCACGTCGAAGTGGCAGAAGCAGGGGCCTTGGAACCTGGGCGAGGGCGTGTTCAAGCTCTTTGCCGTGCTTTCCATCCTCGCCATGATCCTGATCTTCGTTCTCGGCATCCAGCCGCCGAATGAATGGGCGCTCTACATCACGGTCGGGTTCCTGGTCCTCACCGGTATCATCTGGTTCGTGTTCGAGAACCGCCGCTTCCGCGGACCACCCATCGGTGATGAAGTCGCGCGCCGTCAGGCCGAGATCGCAGCAGCGGAACGTGCCGTGGGCGAATCCGGCCGCTGAGCCAATCGCTCGTGAAGTCGTGGCCGGCTGATCACCGGCCACGCTCTCGTTTAAGCCTATCCAGACGCCCACATTTTCGGAGCCATCATGGCCGGTAATCTTTCGTTCGAAGACCTGAAAAAGGAAATTTCCTCTGGCGAGATCGACACGGTGCTGACCGCCGCTGTCGACATGCAGGGCCGCCTGATCGGCAAGCGCTTCGAGGCAGGGTTCTTCGCACGATCCGCCCATGACGAAACCCACGGCTGCAACTACCTGCTCGCCAACGATATCGATATGGAGCCGGTGCCCGGCTACAAGGCGGCAAGCTGGACCAAGGGCTATGGCGATTTCGTCATGAAGCCGGACCTGTCCACGCTGCGCCGTGTGCCATGGCTCGAAAAGACCGCGCTGGTGCTTTGCGACCTGCAGGACCATCACACCCATGACGACCTGCCGCACTCGCCGCGCGGCATTCTGAAGCGTCAAGTCGAGCGCCTGAAGGAGCGCGGCTATCTCGCTTATTTTGCGTCCGAGCTCGAATTCTACCTCTTCGATGAAACCTACAAGGCAGCGCGCGAAAAGCACTGGAGCGGGCTCGAAACCGCGTCCCCTTATATCGGCGACTATCTGATCGGCATCACCACCAAGGAAGAAGGTGTGATGCGCGCCATTCGAAACGGCTTGGCGGGTGCAGGCATCGAGATCGAGAACTCCAAGGGCGAGTGGGGGCCGGGCCAGGAAGAGATCAATGTGCGCTATGCCGATGCGCTCGAAATGGCCGACCGGCACGTCATCATGAAGAATGGCTGCAAGGAGATCGCCGAGAACCACGGCAAGGCGATCACCTTCATGGCGAAATACGACTATGCGCTCGCCGGCAATTCCTCGCACATCCATAATTCGCTGTGGAGCGCGGATGGCAAGACGCCGCTCTTCTTCGATCAAAACGCCGAATATTCCATGACGCCGCTGATGCGCTCGTGGGTGGCGGGCCAGCTCAAATATGCGCGGGACTATACGTGGTTCCTGTGCCCCTACATCAACTCCTATAAGCGCTTCCAGGCCGGCACGTTCGCGCCCACCAAGATCACATGGAGCCGCGACAATCGCACGGCCGGCTTCCGCCTGTGCGGGGAGGGCACCAAAGGCCTGCGCATCGAATGCCGTGTCGGCGGCGCCGACCTCAACCCCTATCTCGCCTTCGCCGCGCTGATCGCCGCGGGTCTCAAGGGCATCGACGAGAAGCTCGAACTGTCCCAGCCCTTCGAGGGCGATGCCTATTTCGCCGAGAGCCTGACGGAAATTCCGAAGACCCTGCGTGAAGCGATCGACACGCTGGAAGCCTCGGCTCTGCTCAAGGAAGCATTCGGCGAAGAGGTGGTCGAGCACTATCTCCACACCGCGCGCTGGGAACAGCTCGAATATGACCGCCGCGTCACGGATTGGGAGCGTCATCGCGGGTTCGAGCGGTACTGACGGCCCCGTTCCGAAACCTCTTGATTTCAGCGCGCCTGCCAGTGGCGGCGCGCCGGTCTCGGCGATAAAAGGCGCTTCTCGCGATAATGTCGCCGCGCCGTGCGAAAGTTCAGTTCGGAGTTCCGTTCATGGAAACCATCAAGCTCATCTCCCCCATCGACGGCTCGGTCTATGCCGAGCGCCCCGTGGCCTCCGATAGCGAGATCAGCGCCGTCGTCGAGCGCGCCAAGGCGGCGCAGGCCGAATGGGCCTTGCGCCCCGTCAAGGAGCGCACGGACTATGCGCTGCGCTTTCTCGAAGCGCTGACGGCGATGGGCGAGGAGATCGTGCCTGAACTCGCCTGGCAGATGGGCCGTCCCGTTCGCTATGGCGGCGAGTTCGGCGGCGTGAAGGAGCGCACCGAATATATGGTGGGCATTGCCGAAAGCGCGCTGGCACCCGTGACGGCATCGAACCCCAAGGATGGTTTCCGCCGCTATGTGAAGAAGGTGCCGCTCGGCGTCGTGATGGTCATCGCGCCGTGGAACTATCCTTATCTCACCGCAGTCAACACCATCGTGCCGGCACTGATCGCCGGCAATGCGGTGATCCTGAAGCATGCGGCGCAGACGATCCTCGTCGGCGAGCGCTTCGCCAAGGCGTTCCAGGCCGCGGATTTCCCCAAGGGCGTTTTCCAGAACGTCGTGCTGAACCACGCGCAGACCGAGAAGCTGTTGGGCTCCGGCAAGATCGACCATGTGAACTTCACCGGCTCAGTCGCGGGCGGACGCGCGGTCGAGAGGGCCGCGGCCGGCACCTTCATGACGCTCGGCCTCGAACTCGGCGGCAAGGATCCAGCCTATGTGCTGCCCGATGCCAAGCTCGACCATGCGGTCGCCAATCTCGTGGACGGCGCCTTCTATAATTCCGGCCAGTGCTGTTGCGGCATCGAGCGCATCTACGTGCATGAAAAGGTCTATGACGAGTTCGTCGAGGGCTTCGTTGCCGAGACCAAGAACTATGTGGTCGGCAACCCGCTCGAGCAGGCGACCACCATGGGGCCGATGGCGCAGGCGCGCTTCGCCGATGCCATCCGCGAGCAGAAGGCCGAGGCCCTGCGCAAAGGGGCCGTGGCGCATGTCGGAATGCAGGTCGAGAACGACCGCGAAGGCTCGCCCTATCTGGCGCCGGAAGTGCTCACCCATGTCGATCACCAGATGAGCGTGATGCGCGAGGAAAGCTTCGGTCCCATCGTCGGCATCATGAAGGTGCGCGGCGACGAGGACGCGCTGGCGCTGATGAACGACAGTCCGTACGGCTTGACCGCCTCGGTCTGGACCTCGGATGTGGAGCATGCGGCGGCGCTCGGCGATCGCATCGAGACGGGCACGGTGTTCATGAACCGGTGCGATTATCTCGACCCCGCACTGGTCTGGACGGGCGTGAAGGACACCGGCAAGGGCGCGGCACTTTCGGCCATCGGCTTCGACAACCTCACGCGCCCCAAAAGCTTCCACCTGCGCGAAGCGATCTGATCGCTTCGCCTTATCGACCCCATCAGATCAACGTTTCGAGTTTCGCATGTCCCAGCTGGTTTCCAAGTGGAACTACCCCACCACCGTCCGCTTCGGCGCTGGCCGCATCGCGGAATTGCCCGAAGTGCTGGAAGCGGCGGGCATCAGGAAGCCGCTTTTCGTCACCGATCCGGGCCTCGCCAACTTGCCGATCGTAGCTGACGCGCTGGCTGTTCTCGACAGAGCCGGCGTGTCCTACGGCGTCTTCTCGGATGTGAAGCCGAACCCGGTTCATGCCAACCTCGTGGCGGGTGTCGAAGCCTATCGCGCGGGCGGGCATGACGGGGTGATCGCCTTCGGTGGCGGCTCCGCGCTCGATCTTGGCAAGCTCGTCGCCTTCCAGCAGGGTCAGACGCGGCCCGTCTGGGATTTCGAGGATATCGGCGACTGGTGGACCCGCGCCAATCATGACGCCATCGCACCGATCATCGCCGTGCCGACCACTGCCGGCACCGGCTCGGAAGTGGGCCGCGCGGGCGTGATCACCAACGAGGAAACCCACACCAAGAAGGTGATCTTCCACCCCAAGCTCCTGCCGGCCATCGTGATCGCCGACCCGGCCCTTTCAGCCGGCATGCCGCCCTTCATCACGGCCGGCACGGGTATGGACGCGCTGGCACATTGTCTCGAAGCGTATGCCGCGCCGGGCTACCACCCGATGGCCGATGGGATCGCCGTCGAAGGCATCCGGCTCGTGCTCGAAAATCTGCCCAAGGCTTTCACGAATGGCCAGGACCTGACGGCTCGCGCGCATATGATGTCTGCCGCCGCCATGGGTGCCGCTGCGTTCCAGAAGGGCCTTGGCGCCATTCACTCGCTGTCGCACCCGATCGGGGCGCTTTACGACACCCATCACGGCATGACCAATGCCGTGTTCATGCCTTACGTTCTGAACTTCAACCGTTCGGCCATCGAGGAGAAGATCGAGCGGCTCGCGCGCTATTGCGGCATCAATGGCGGCTTCGACGGTTTCTTTCAGGCCGTGATCGGTCTGCGACGCAATCTCAACGTGCCGCATACGCTGGGCGAATTCCTGAAGGGCGTCGAGATGGATGATGGACGCAAGGCAACCATTGCCGCCATGGCGGTGGTTGATCCCACGGCCGGCGGCAACCCGATTCCCCTGACGGAAGAAGATGTGCTCGAATTGCTGGAAGACGCCCTGATCGGCAATGTCTGATATCTCCAAAAACTTATCCGGCTTAATTATCCTCATCTGACTTCCTTCTGCCGATTGCAGGCGGCGCGGAAACGCGCTTAGTTGCGTTTCAGAGGGGCCCGTTGCCGCCGGGTCATTTTCCTCGCAGCTTTTTTGCCGGCTCAGTCCGGCATTCACAGAGCTGTCACAGGACAAGAATAGAGGCGGCGCGGGCGCCATTCGGCGTCTCATAACGGGAGAATACCAATGGGTAAGGTGGGGCAGGCTCTGGCGGTCGGAGCCGCGATGCTGATGGCGACGACGGCCATCGCATCGGCACAAAGCAATCTGGAAGAACTGGTCGCGGCCGCCAAGAAGGAAGGCCAGCTGACCACCATCGCGCTGCCGCATGACTGGTGCGGCTACGGCAAGGTGATCGAGGGCTTCAAGGCGAAGTATCCCGAGATCACGATCAACGAATTGAACCCGGATGCCGGTTCTTCGGACGAACTCGAAGCCATCAAAGCCAACAAGGACAACAAGGGCCCGCAGGCCCCCGACGTGATCGATGTCGGCCTGTCCTACGGCCCGCAGGCCAAGCAGGAAGGCCTGATCCAGCCTTACAAGGTTTCGACTTGGGACTCGATCCCGGATAACGCCAAGGACCCGGAGGGTTACTGGTATGGTGACTATTACGGCGTTCTCTCGTTCCAGGTGAACAAGGACATCGTCACGGGCGATGCGCCCAAGGACTGGGCCGACCTGCTCAAGCCGGAATTCGCCAACTCGGTGGCGCTCGCCGGTGATCCGCGCGCGTCGAACCAGGCGATCCTCGGCGTTTACGCTGCCGGCCTGTCCAAGGGCGGCGCGGCTGGCGAGGCTGCCGGCAAGGCTGGTCTCGACTTCTTCAAGGAGCTGAATGCCAACGGCAACTTCGTGCCCGTGATCGGCAAGGCCGCGACACTGGCACAGGGCCAGACGCCGATCCTGGTTACCTGGGACTATAACGCGCTCACCGGCCGCGATACGCTCAACGGCAACCCGCCGGTGGAAGTCGTGGTGCCGGCGTCCGGCGTGGTCGCAGGCGTCTATGTGCAGGCGATCAGCGCATTCGCGCCGCATCCGAATGCAGCCAAGCTCTGGATGGAGTATCTTTATTCGGACGAAGGCCAGCTCGGCTGGCTCGCCGGCTATTGCCACCCGATCCGCTACAACGACCTGGCGGCGAACAAGGTCATCCCGCAGGCCCTGATGGACAAGCTGCCCCCGGCTGCTGCCTATGAGAAGGCCGTGTTCCCCACGCTCGAAGATCAGGCTTCCTCCAAGGAAGCCATCACCAAGCAGTGGGACAGCGTGGTCGGCGCCAACGTGAAGTAACGATGTGATGGCGGGCGGTCTCCGGACCGTCCGCCTCGCATGTCTGCTCCGGCGCACACATTCATGACCAACATCGCAACGATCGAGCCCGGCGCTGTCGTCAAGCCGGCAGCGCCGCCTTCCGGCTCGCGCCCTGTGCGCCTGCCTCTGCAATGGCTCGGCGTGGCGCCGTTCTTTCTCTTCGCGCTGCTCTTTCTGATCCTGCCCACCGGTTATCTCGTGCTCGGCGCGTTCCAGAACACGGCGGGCGAGTGGACCTTCGAGAATATCGGGCTGCTGTTTCAGCCTTCCATCATCGCCGCCTACTGGATTTCGATCCGCGTGAGCCTCGCCTCCGCGCTGCTCGGTGCGCTGGTGGGCTTGGCGATCGCGATTGCCATCGTGCGCGGCGGGTTGCCGTCATGGGTGCGCTCGGCGACCATGACCTTTTCAGGCGTCGCCTCGAACTTCGCCGGCGTGCCGCTGGCTTTCGCCTTTCTGGCGACGCTGGGCCGTCTCGGCCTCGTCACCGTGCTCTTGCGCGACCTGTTCGGGTTCAACCTCTATGCGACGGGCTTCAACATCCTGTCCTTCTGGGGCCTGACCCTCACCTACCTTTATTTCCAGATTCCCTTGATGGTGGTCATCATCACGCCGGCCATCGACGGGTTGAAGCGCGAATGGGGGGAAGCGGCTGCAACGCTGGGGGCCACGCAGTGGCAGTACTGGCGCATGGTCGCCATTCCGGTGCTCTGGCCATCCTTCCTCGGCACCGTGATCCTGCTTTTCGCCAACGCGTTCGGGGCGATTGCGACCGCTTATGCTCTTACCGGCTCATCGCTCAACATCGTGCCGATCCTGCTCTACGCGCAAATCCGCGGCGACGTGCTCCACAACCCGCATCTGGGCTATGCGCTGGCCTTCGGAATGATCGTGATCACCGGCCTGGCCAATGTGTTCTACATCTGGTTCCGGTCGCGCTCCGAGAAGTGGCTGCGGTGATGGTGAAGCGGTTGTTCAACCTTTCCCGCAATCGGAGGGCCTTCGCATGAAATCCTCCCGCTTCTGGGCATGGGCCACTTTCACCGTCGGCGCGCTCTATTTCTTCGTGCCGCTCATCGCCACGCTCGAATTCTCCCTGCGCATGCGCCGGGGCGAGTATTCCTTCGACGCCTATCGCGTGGTCTTCGGCGACGACCGCTTCCAGGCGACCTTCACCTATTCGGTCGTGGTGGCGATCCTCACAATCCTGCTCGGCGTGCTCGTCGTCGTGCCCACCGCCTACTGGATTCGGCTGCGCATGCCGCACCTGCGGCCCGTGGTCGAGTTCATCACGCTGTTGCCTTTGATCATCCCGGCCATCGTGATCGTGTTCGGCTATATCCGCATGTACGGCTCGTCCTCGCCGCTGCCGTTCCTTGCGACCGCGCGCGGCACGGATGCGCTGCTGATCATCGGCTATGCGACGCTCGCGTTGCCTTATATGTATCGCGCCGTCGATACGGGCCTGCGCACCATCGACGTCCGGACGCTCACGGAAGCCGCCCAGATCCTGGGGGCAGGGTGGACGACCATCATTTCCCGCGTGATCCTGCCCAATGTGCTGATCGCCGTGCTTTCGGGCGCATTCCTGTCCTTTGCCATCGTGATCGGCGAGTTCACCATGGCGAGCCTGCTGAACCGTCCAGCCTTCGGGCCCTACCTCCAGAACATCGGCGCCAACCGCGCCTATGAGCCGGCAGCGCTCGCCGTGCTCGCCTTCGCGATCACCTGGGCCTGTATGTCGGTGATCCAGATCCTGTCGCGCTTCGCGCCCAAATCCGCCAACCAGCCGCGCTGAGTTCCCATGGCCGACACTTTTCTCTCGATCCAGAATGTCCGCAAGGATTTCGGCGCGACCACGGTCGTCAACGACTTCAACCTCGATGTCGAGCGCGGTGAGTTCGTTTCCTTTCTCGGACCCTCTGGCTGCGGCAAGACGACGATGCTGCGCATGGTGGCGGGCTTCGAGGAGCCGTCGGCGGGCCGCATCATGATCGGCGGGGTGGATGTGACCAACCTCAAGCCCAACAAGCGCGATATCGGCATGGTGTTTCAGGCCTATGCGCTGTTCCCGAACCTGACGGTCGCGCAGAACATCGCCTTCGGCTTGCGTGTGGCCGGCGTGTCGCGCGCCGAGCAGGAAGCACGGGTGAAGGAGATGCTGTCCATCATCAAGCTGCCCGACTTCGGCAGCCGCTATCCTTATCAGCTTTCGGGCGGCCAGCAGCAGCGCGTGGCGCTTGCCCGTGCGCTTGCCCCGTCGCCCAAGCTTCTGCTTCTCGACGAGCCGCTATCCGCGCTCGACGCCAAGGTCCGCATTTCGCTGCGCGATGAAATCCGTGCCATCCAGAAGCGGCTCGGCATCACGACCATTTTCGTGACGCACGATCAGGAAGAAGCGCTGTCCATGTCCGACCGCATTGTCGTGATGTATGGCGGCAAGGCGGAACAGACCGGCACGCCGTTCGAGATCTACAACCGTCCCGCGACGCGCTTCGTGGCGAGCTTCGTCGGCACGCTGAACCTGCTCGAAGGCCGTGTCGCGAGCAGCGATCGCGGTGCGGTCGAGGTGGACGGGCAAACGATCGAACTCGGCCGTCCCATCGAGGCCGAAGCCGGGAAGCCCATCACGCTGGCTTTGCGCCCGGAAGCCGTGTCGCTCGGCGAAACGAACGGTCGTGAGCAGGGGCTGTCCGGCACGATCGGCGACGTGCATTTCTTGGGCTCGGTCATCCGCGTGAAGGTGGGGGTGGGCCGCAATGCGGTCATGCTCGACACGTTCAACGACCCCGCCTCGCCGCCGCCCGTCGCCGGCACGCCGGCACGCATCGGCTTCTCGCCGCGCGACGTGCTGGTGCTGGCTGACTGATCCGCTCGGCTGGATCAATCACTCCGATCCTGCTGTTCGAACTTCCTGTTTCTCGTTTGCCGGCTGATGGTGTAGCGCGGCTTTCATGACCGTGCCCGACAGCCTGTTTCGCTTCTGGGCGGAAGCGCCTGCGGGCAGCTTCCGGCATCCGCGCGACCGCTTCGTGCTGGAGCGCGTGCCGCACCGGTTTCCGCATTCCGCTCCGCCCAATCCTTTCTTCGGACCGCTGCGAACCGCACCCGTCGTGCTCCTTTACCTCTCGCCCGGTCTGGACGATTTCGACGAGGCGCGAGGGAAGGACCCGGCTTACGAAACGTTCTTCAAGCACCAATGGAGTGGTGAAGCGCCTTTGCCGAGCGGGGATGAGTACAAGCCCTGGTTCCGATGGTGGTCCCGCCGTGTGGCACAGTTCGGCGTCGATCCTGCGGATGCCCCTGAGCGTGTCGCCTTCCTCAACATCTCGGCCTATCGCTCGAAGAGCTTTCACGATTGGCCGATGCTTGCCGCCCTGCCGTCGAGCCGCGCTTCGCTCGACTGGGCGCAGGACGTGCTTTTCCCTCAAGCCTATGAGGGGGCCCGCATCGTCGTCTGCATGCGCTCGGCGAAATATTGGGGCCTGAGCCCGCGCGCCGATGGTCTGCCATGGGGAGAGGGACTTTACGCGCTGCCATTCACGCAGAGCGGCTTTCTCCATCACGGCGATGCGCGCGAGCGCGTGGGCGCCGCCATTCGGGCCAAACTCGGGATTGCCGCGTGAGCCTCTCCGTTTTTCTTGCCGTGCTGGGTGCCGCGGCCATGCACGCCACCTGGAACGCCCTCATCAAGGTGCGGCTCGACCGCTTTCTCGCCATCTCCTTCATGACGCTCGGCATGGGTGCGGGCTCGGTGCTGCTCACGCCGTTCGTGGCGATCCCCGAACGGCATGTCTGGCCGTTCATTCTCGTCTCGATCATCATGCAGAACGGCTACCGGCTCTTCCTGTCGAAAGCCTACGAGGCGGGCGATCTCGCGCAGACCTATGCGCTCGCGCGCGGCACCGCTCCGCTGCTCGTCGCCTTGATCGGCGTCCTAGCGCTCGGCGAGGTGCCGAGCCCGCTGGCGGCGGCCGGCATCCTGCTCCTCTGCCTCGGCACATTCGCAATGTCCCTGCGCGGCGGCGTGGGCCAGGTCGAGCGCCGTGCGGTCCTCTTCGCGCTCGCCACCAGTTTCTTTATCGCAGGCTACACTCTGGCCGACGGCGCCGGCGCGCGGCAAACCGGCGATATGCTGGGCTATCTGGTCTGGATGTTCATGCTCGACGGCATCTGGACCGGCTGTCTCTGCCTTTACCTCAAGGGCCGCGCCGTGTTCCGCATTCCTCTCCGCGAATGGTCGATCACGGCATTTGCCGGGATCCTCGGCGCGGTTTCCTACGGCGTCGCCGTCTGGGCCATGCGCCACGCACCGGTTGCGTCCGTTGCGGCCCTGCGCGAAACGTCGATCCTGTTCGCGATGGGCATCTCGGTCGTTTGGCTCAAGGAGCGCATGACGGCATGGCGCATCGCCGCCGCGCTGCTGATCGTCGGCGGGATGGCGGCGCTGCGGTTGGGGTAGGGGCGAATTCTCAAGCCCTGGCGCTACCCATCCATCATTCAGCCGAGGCTAAACGCCTTCGGCCAGCCCCACAGTCCCGTCACTCGTCGCCAGCGCCTTGTAGAGCTCCGGACGCCGATCCCGGAACAATCCCCAGGCCGCGCGTTGCGCGCGCAGGGCTGCGCGATCGAAGCTCGCCACCAGCACCGTTTCCTCGTCTCGCCCCGCACCCGCCAGCAACTCTCCCTGCGCGCCGGCGATGAAGGACGAGCCGTAATAGGTCTGGCTCTTGCCTCCCACCACTTCCGTGCCGATGCGATTGGCGGCCGCGACCGGCATCAGGTTGGCGCCCGCATGGCCCCGCATGGTGATGCGCCAGTGCTCCATCGAGTCGAACTCGGGACGGCCGGGCTCCGAGCCGATGGCGGTCGGATAAAGCAGGAATTCCGCGCCCTGCAGTGCCAGGGCGCGGGCGGTTTCGGGGAACCACTGGTCCCAGCAGATGCCGATGCCGACCGTGCCGAAGCGGGTCGGCCAGACACGGAAGCCGGTATCGCCAGGGTTGAAGTAGAACTTCTCCTCGTAACCCGGCCCATCGGGAATATGCGTCTTGCGATAAAGACCGAGAACCTCGCCGCGATCGTCCACCATCGCGACCGAATTGTAATAGGCCTGATTGCGCCGCTCGAAGAACGAGATTGGGATCACCACGCCCAATTCGCTGGCGAGCGTTGCCATGGCTTCCACCGTGGGATGTCCCGCGAGCGGACGCGCCCGCGCGAAGTGCTCCGCCTTTTCCTCCTGGCAGAAGTAATGGCCTTCGAAGAGTTCCTGCACGAGCACGATGTTCGCACCCTGTGCCGCGGCTTCCCGCACGAGACGCGACGCATTGGCGATGTTCTCGTCCACAACGTCCGAGCAGGCGAACTGCACGACGCCGAGCGTGGTGATCTCGCTCATGCTCCCTCGAAACCGGTCAACACGCCGACCGCATTGATGCCGATCTCTTCCACCGCATAGCCGCCCTCCATCACGAACAGCGTCGGTAGCTGCAGTGCCTCGATGCGGCGGCCGATCCTGGGATAGTCGTCGCTTACGAGCTTGAACTGGCTGATCGGATCGCGCTCGAATGTGTCGACGCCGAGCGATACGACCACCACGTCCGGCGCATATTGCTTGAGCTTGGCGCAGGCATCGGCGTGGGCCTCGTCCCAGCGCGCGAAATCGGTGCCCCAGCGCATCGGGTAGTTGGTGTTGAAACCTTCGCCTTGGCCGGTGCCGCGCTCGTCGGCATGGCCGAGATAGAAAGGGTATTCCTGCAGCGGGTCGGCATGGAGGTTGAAGACGGCCACATCCGCGCGCTCGTAGAAGATCTCCTGCGTGCCGTTCCCGTGGTGGTAATCGACATCGAGAATGGCGACGCGCGCTGCCCCCTGGTCGAGAAACCACTGAGCTGCCACGGCCGCATTGTTGATGTAGCAGTAACCGCCTGCAAAGCCCGAGCCCGCATGGTGGCCGGGTGGGCGGCAAAGCGCAAACGCGGCTCGCTCGCCATTCTTCACGAGTTGAGCGGCCGAAAGCGCCACATCGTGGGACGATTTGATCGCGTCCCATGAACCTTCCACGAAGGACGCGCCGGCATCGAAGGAGTAGAAGCCGAGCAGCCCATCAATGGTTTCGGGGGGAACGTCGCCGCGCAGTCCCCGCGTGGGCCATGTGAAGGGCAGGGCCGAGCCCGAGCGGCCTTCGGCCGTCCAGCGCTGCCAGACGGTGGGCAGGAAATCGAGATAATCGCGCCGGTGAACCTTGGCGGCTGTTTCGAGATCCCACTCTTCGGGCGCAGTGATCTCCCCCAGGCCCACCGCCTCGACGCGACGCCGGATGATCTCGGCGCGTTCGGGCAGCTCGAAACCCGGCACGATGGCGCCCGAGTTCAGCTCGACCTGGTTGCGGTGTCCCTTGTGGCGTGGCGAATAAACCGTCTTCATGCGATCTTCCTGTTGCACGAGATGGCGAAGCTACCCGCGGTGGCGCAATCGCTGCAAGCTGGCTGGCTCCTTGGACCAAGCGAATGCTCGCGTGAATGTGCAGCCCGACTCTCACAGGAGCTCGAATTGCCCGACGCGCCACTGACCCGCAACGCCGAACTGATCGTCCACAACGCCCGCGTACTGACGATGGACGGGGAAAATCCAAGGGCCGAGGCGGTCGCGATTCGGGATGGACAGATCGCGCTGGTCGGCGGCGATGCCGATGTGCTCGCCCATCGCGGGCCGGAAACGCGGGTGATCGACGCGCATGGCGCGACCGTGCTGCCCGGCTTCATCGAAGCGCACATGCACCTGTTCAGCGGGGCGGCCGAGCTCGATCAATTGCAGCTGATGGGCGTCCATGGCTTCGAGGTGCTGCAGAAGGCCGTGCGCGACTATGCGGCCACCAAGCCCGACGCCAAGCTTCTGCAGGCGCAGGGGGCGGATTACACGATCCTTTCGGCCGATGAACGCGTCACGCGCCACCATCTCGACCGCATCATCCCCGATCGCCCCTTCGCCATGAGCGCGCCGGATCATCATACGATGTGGGCCAACACGGCGGCACTTGAAGCGTCGGGGCTGCTGCATGGGCGCGAGGTCGGGCCCGGCAACGAAGTCGTCATGGGAGCTGACGGTCTGGCCGAGGGCGAGTTGCGCGAGGGTGAGGCCTTCGGCCCGATCCTTGAATTCGCGGGCGAGACGCGGGCGCGGCTGGGTCTGTCCACCGGTGGCGAACCCGATCCCGCACCGAGCGAAACCGAGCGCGCCCATGACCGTGAGACCTTGAAGCGTGGCCTCGAATGGTGCGCGCAGCACGGCATCACATCGCTTCAGAACATGGATGGCAACCTCTACACGCTGGAACTCCTCCGCGAGATCGAAGAGGCGGGCGATCTCACGGTTCGTGTGCAGGTGCCGTTCCATTTCAAGAACTTCATGCAGCTCGACGCGCTCGAAAAAGCCTCGCGCATGAAGGACCGCTATGCGGGCGAGTGGTTGAAATCGGGCATCGTCAAGGTGTTCTACGATGGCGTGCTCGACTCATGGACGGCCGTGATGACCGAACCTTACGCCGACCGTCCGGACTGGGTTGGAGAGCCACTGTTTTCGCCCGAAAAGTTCAAGGCGCTGGCGGTGGAGATCGACCGGCGCGGGCTTCAGATCGCGGTCCATGCCATCGGCGACGGTGCGGTTCACGCTGTGCTCGACGGTTACGAGGCGGCGCGGGAGAAGAACGGCGCGCGCGACAGCCGTCACCGCATCGAGCATATCGAAGTTGTGCTCAAGGACGACGTGCCGCGCTTCAGGGAACTCGGCGTGATCGCCTCCATGCAGCCGCCGCATCCGCCGGGCAGCATGGGCTTGCCGCTCGAACCGACCGTATCGCGCATCGGCCGCGAGCGCTGGCCGCTGGCCTATGCCTGGCGCACGCTGCTCGATGCCGGCGCCAAGCTCTGCTTCGCCTCCGACTGGCCGGTTTCGCCGATCGACCCACTGTCCGGTGTGCAGGCGGCCGTCACGCGCCGGAAGTGGCAGGAGAGCGATCCGGACCAGTCGGTCTCGCTCGCCGAAGCCCTTGAATTCTATACGGCGGGCGGGGCCTATGCGGAATTCGCCGAGCATCGGATGGGAAAGATCAGGCGCGGATTCCTCGCCGATCTCGTGATCCTCGACGGCGACCTTGAGTCGGCGGAGCCGGAGGCCATCGCTTCGGTGCGCCCGCGCCTGACGATCTGCGGCGGGCGTATCACTTTCGGCGGATGACGCTGCCACGCAACCGAATGCCCGTTGCCAAGTGCTGCGGGCTGTGATGACAATCAGCGTAGCCGCCAGAAAGAGCGGGACGTCTTCAGCGGGGTAATCGTGCCGGAAAAACCGGATCGGAATGCCATCGAAGTTCGTGGCGTGAGCAAGCGCTTCGGCATCGGTGAAAATGCTTTCAAGGCGCTCGACAATGTCTCGGTGACGATCCGGGAGAACGAGTTCTTCACCCTTCTCGGACCCTCGGGCTGCGGCAAGACCACGCTTCTGCGGTTGATCGCGGGCTTCGACTTCCCCACCGAAGGGCAGATCATGCTCCACGGTCAGGACATTGCGCCGCTGCCGCCTTTCAAGCGGCCGGTCAACACCGTGTTCCAGTCCTACGCGCTTTTCCCGCACATGACGGTCGGCCAGAATATCGGCTTCGGGCTCGAAATGCTGGGCAAGCCGAAGGCCGAAGTGAAAGCGCGCGTCGACCAGATGCTCAGGCTCGTCCGCATGGAGGCGCTCAAGGACCGGCGCACGAGCCAGATCTCGGGCGGTCAGCAACAGCGCGTGGCGCTCGCCCGTGCACTGGCGCCTTCGCCCAAGGTGCTTCTACTCGATGAGCCACTGTCCGCGCTCGATTACAAGCTGCGCAAGGAGATGCAGAGCGAACTCAAGCGGCTGCAGACCGAGACGGGCATCACCTTCATCTTCGTGACCCACGACCAGGAAGAAGCTCTGACCATGAGCGACCGCATCGCGGTCATGTCGGCGGGCAAGATCCTGCAGGTCGGTGCGCCGTGGGAGATCTACGACCGCCCGGCAGACCGCTTCGTGGCGGATTTCATCGGCGAAACCAACTTTCTGCCCGGCACGTTGGGCGCCATCGAGAACGGTCGCACCACGGTCACACTGTCGTCTGGTGCCATGCTCCCCGCCACGCTCGCCGAAGGTTATGTGCCGAACGGCCCGGCAACCATCGTGGTGCGTCCCGAACATGCGCGCGCCATTCGCGAAGGCGGGGATCTGCGGGGGCAGGTCGAGAACATCGTTTATTTCGGAACGGACACGCACATTCATGTGCGACTGGACGACAGGAACCTCTTCACCGTACGCCAGCAGAACAGCCGCAGCCGCGATTGTGGTTTCGTGGTCGGCGATGCGGTCGGTGTCGCCATCGCGCCGGACGGTGCGCAGGTGTTGAAAGACTGATGTCCGCCGCGTCTGAAGCCGAAACCCGGTTCGAGCGCGAGGACACGCGGCGCCGCTGGCTGCTTTCCACGCCGGCACTTCTGATCATCCTTGTCGCTGCGGTCGGCCCGCTCCTGGTCGTGCTGCTCTACTCCTTCCTGGCGCCCGGCTCCTATGGCGACGTGCGCTGGCAGTTTTCATCGGATGCGTGGTTCAACGTCTTTCTCGAACGCGACATCTTCGACGATACGCTCGCCCCCGCCTGGGCGCATTTGTCGATCTTCTGGCGCTCGATGAAGCTCGCCTTCATCACCACGCTCCTGACGCTCGTCTTCGGCTTTCCCACCGCCTACTTCATCGCGACGCGAGACGAGCGAACGCGCGAGATCTGGCTGTTTCTGATCACCATTCCGTTCTGGACCAATCTGCTCATCCGCACCTTTGCCCTTCAGGAGGTGATCCGGCAGGAAGGGCTCTTGAACACGCTGCTCCTCAAGCTCGGGCTGATCTCCCAGCCGATCCCGATGCTCTTCACCGATTTCGCGATCGGGCTCGGCATGACCTATGTCTACCTGCCGCTGATGGTGCTGCCACTCTATGCTTCCATGGAGCGCATCGATTTTCGTATCGTGGAAGCCGGCTACGACCTTTATGCGTCCCGCTTCGGTGTGCTGCGGCGGATCATCGTTCCGCTGGTGAAGCCCGGCATCATCGCGGGCTCGATCCTCGTTTTCATCCCGTCGCTCGGCGCCTATGTCACGCCGCGCGTGCTGGGTGGCGGCAAGTCCATGATGCTCGGCAATCTGATCGAATTGCAGTTCGGGCAGGGACGAAACTGGCCCTTGGGCGCAGCGCTTTCCATCGCGCTGATGGCCATCGTCATGATCGCGCTGCTCTTCTACGTGCGCAATGCCAGCCGGGGAGGGCCGACACATGGCTAGGAGCTTCAGCGTTCGCGCCCAGCCCGGCTTCACCACGGTTGCGCTGATCTGCTTCTTTCTGCTCTACCTGCCGATCGCGACACTGGTGGTCTATGCCTTCAACGCGGGCACTTCCATTGCCATCTGGGAAGGCTTTTCGCTGCGCTGGTTCCATCAGGCCTGGAACAACAGTCAGGTGATCGATGCTTCCATCCGCTCGGTGCAGATCGCGACCGCAGCAGCCATCCTCGCCACCATCTGCGCGACCATGGCAGCACTCGCCACAACCCGCACACGCGCCTATCGCGGCTTGACCGCGAAATATGCCTTCATCAACGCGCCTTTGATGGTGCCCGAAATCGTGACGGCTGTCGCACTTCTGATCGTGTTCTCGCGCGTGAAGATCGCGACAGGCTATTCGGGCCTCGGCTACCTCATCCTGGCGCACACGGCCTTCTGCATTCCGTTCGCCTATCTGCCGATCCGCGCCCGGCTGGAGGCCATGGATCTAAGCTTGGAAACTGCTGCCGCCGACCTCTACGCCACGCGCTGGCAGGCTTTCAGGCGGGTGACGCTGCCGCTGCTCTGGCCCGGTATCCTCGCCGGGCTCATGCTCGCTTTCGTCATCAGCCTCGACGACGTGGTCATCACCGAATTCGTGAAATCCGGCGGGCAGGATACCTTGCCGACCTACATGCTCGGCCAGCTTCGCCGCGTCGTCACACCAGAGATGAACGCGATCTCCACCGTGTTTCTGGCGATCTCCATCCTGATCGTCACGGTGTTCTTCTTCATCAGCCGCAAACGAGACGTCTAAGGGGTTCAATCATCATGCAGTGGAAACAAACAGTTCTGGGCTTGGGCCTCGCCCTTGCTGGCTCCACCGGGCTCGCGCATGCCGAGGGTGAGCTCAACATCTACAACTGGGGCAATTACACCAGCGCCGAACTCATCAAGAAGTTCGAGGACACCTACAAGGTCAAGGTGACCATCACGGATTACGACTCGAACGACACCGCACTTGCCAAGGTGCGCCAGGGCGGCCACGGCTTCGACATCGTGGTGCCCTCCGGCGCAAGCCTGCCGGCCTGGATCAATGACGGCCTGCTGCTCGAAACGCGGCCGGATCAGATGGAGAACTTCAAGAACATGGACCCGCAATGGGTCGATGTGCCCTTCGATCCGGGCCGCCACTACACCGTGCCCTGGCAGTGGGGCACCACCGGCATGACCGTGAACAGCAGCGTCTACAAGGGCGATCCGAACACCTCGGCGATCTTCCTCGATCCGCCGGCCGAGCTCGTCGGCAAGATCAACGTCCTGCCCGAACTCACCGACATCATGCCGCTCGCCATCATGTATTTCGGCGGCGAGCAGTGCACGAGCGACAAGGAACTGCTGCGCAAGGTTCGCGACAAGCTGGTCGAGGCCAAGCCGAAATGGGCCTCGATCGACTACGGCAATGTCGAGAAATACGCCAAGGGCGACGCCGCCGCGGGCACCAACTACAACGGCGCATCCTTCCGCGCGCGTCTTCTCAACAAGGACATCGTCTACGGCTATCCAAAGGAAGGCTATCCGGTCTGGATGGACAATGTGGCTGTCCTGAAGGACGCCAAGAACGTCGAAAACGCCAAGCTCTTCCAGAACTTCATCATGGACCCGCAGAACGCCGCCATGATCTCGGCCTTCGCGCGCTATGCCAACGGCATCAAGGGCTCCGAGCAGTATCTGCCCGAGGACATGAAGACCGCGCCCGAGATCAACGTGCCGGCCGAGTTCAAGGCTGCCGGCAAGTTCAATGTGACCTGTCCGGCGGAGGCGCAGGCGCTCTATACGAGGATATGGACCGAGATCCAGAAGTAAGCCGACAAGGGCCGCGCGGGAAACCGGGCGGCCCTTTTCACATCAAAAGAAGAGGGGAACATGATGAACTGGAAAGGCAAGCTGGCCGCGCTCGGGCTGGCACTCGCCGCCTCGACCGGCATGGCTCATGCGGAAGGCGTGCTCAACATCTTCAACTGGGGCAACTATACGAGCCCCGAGATGATCAAGAAGTTCGAGGACACCTATAAGGTCAAAGTCTCGATCACCGACTACGATTCCAACGACACCGCGCTCGCCAAGATTCGTCAGGGCGGCCATGGGTTCGACATCGCCATGCCGTCGCAGAACTACATCCCGATCTGGATCGAGGAGGGATTGGTTCAGGAGATCGACGCCGCGCAGATGGAGAACGGCAAGAATATCGCCGAGGAATGGAAGAACCCGCCCTTCGACCCGGGTCGCAAATATTCCGTGCCATGGGCGCTGGGCACGGTCGGCGTGGTCGTCAACACGGACGCTTACAAGGGGCCTGCCGACAGCTGGGCGGCAGTGTTCGATCCGCCGGAGGAACTCAAGGGCAAGATCAATATCGTGCCCGAGATGAACGACGTGATCTATGCCGCGACCAAATATCATGGCGGCAAGATCTGCGAGAGCGACAAGGACGTTCTGCGCAAGGTGCGCGACACGCTGCTGAAGGCAAAGCCCTACTGGGTCGCCATGGAATACAGCACGATCGAGAAGATGGTCGCCGGCGACTTCAAGGCAACGAGCGACTGGAACGGCTCCGCCCTCCGGCAGCGGCTGCGAAATCCCGCCATCCATTACTTCTACCCCAAGGAGGGCGTGCTGGTCTGGAGCGACAACATCGTGCTCCTCAAGGACGCGAAGAATGTCGAGAACGCCAAGCTCTTCATGAACTTCATGATGGACCCAGAGAATGCCGCGATGAACTCGGCCTTTCATCGCTATGCGAACGGCATCGCCGGCTCGGAGGCCTTCATGCCGGCCGACATGAAGGATGCGCCGGAAATCAACGTGCCGGCGGATGTCATGGCGAAGTCGGACTTTTCCGTTGCGTGCCCGCAGGAGGTGCAGGAACTCTACACCCGCATCTGGACCGAAGTGCAGAAATAGCGGGTTCGCCACTTTTCCGTCAGGCGGTCGTGCCAAAGCGCGGCCGCCTCGCATTTTGGAGAGTTCGATGACCGAGACCACCGCGTTCGAAACCCGCTTCGGCTTCAAGCGCTCCGATGTGACGCTCGCCAACTGGCGGCTCGCGCCGTTCAACCAGTGGTCGTTCCAGAACGTGCGCGAACTGGTCCCGAGTGCGGGTATCGCGTCTTCGTCCGCGACCGAAACACTGCCGACGCTCGGTGCGCTCGCTGAGACGACATTCGATCTCAACGGCATGGAGATCGGCATGGAGCGCTTCCTGCAGGCGGCCGAGACGGACATTCTGCTGGTCTTGAAGGAAGGCAAACCTCTCATCGGCTGGCAGGCACCCCATGCCGATGCGGGTCGCCCGCATCTGGTCTTCTCGATCTCCAAATCCATTACCGCGCTGATAGCCGGCATCCTGAACAGCCAGGGCGTGCTGGATTTCGAGGCGCCGCTCGTTTCCATCCTGCCGGAAGCGGAGGGATCGGCCTATGGCACCGCCACGCTGCGTCAGCTTCTCGACATGCGCCTCAGCCTCGATTTCGAGGAGGCCTATACCGATCCCTCCGGCGGCTTCGCCCGCTATCGCCGTGCGACCTTGTGGAATCCGCTCGGCGGCGAGGAGCCTCAGTCGCTGCACGATTTCCTGATGTCCATCAAAAAGGGCGACGATGAGCACGGCGGACCGCTGCGCTATCGCTCGCCCAATTCCGATCTGCTCGGCATCGTGATCGAGCGCGCCATCGGGCGCCGTTTTTCCGAGCTTGCCGCCGAACTCTTGTGGCAGCCCATCGGTGCCACGGGGGAGGCCTATGTGACGGTCGATGCCGAGGGCTCGCCGCGCACGGCAGGCGGCATCCTGACGACGGCGCATGATCTGGCACGCATCGGCGAGATGATGCGGCAGGGTGGTGCTGCGGGCTCGCGGCAGGTCGTGCCGGAAACTTTCGTGCGCGATACGCTTGAGAACGGCGACAAGGAGGCCTGGAAGAATGGCGACTTCGCCGATCTGTTCGCGGAGGGCAGCTATCGCAACAAGTGGTATGCGTCAGGCGAGGAGAGCGGCGCCTTCGCGGCCATCGGCATTCATGGTCAGTGGCTTTTCGTCGATCCCTCGCGGGCCGTGACGATCGTCAAATTCTCGTCGCAGGCCGACCCGAACAATGAACGCGTCGACCAGCTCAATCTTTTCTTCTTCCGCCAGCTCGCTGCCATGGTTTGACCGTTTTCAGCGGTTGGAAATTCATTCGTCGAACCGAGGGAACCGGTGGCCATTCGGACCATTGGAAGGCACGTTCGGGGACGAGGAGACCGGCCTTGCGGGCCGGAGTGGAAAGGCGAGGGCAGATGCTGCGATTCGATGTCGCGATGCAGGCCATACGGAACCGCCTGAAGGCGGCCGAAGCAGCTGAAAAACAGAAGAAGGCGCCGCCCGGTCGTGATGGGGGCGGGGTGTTGATCCCGTTTCCGATCGAGAAGCGCCAGGCCCTGGCCGGAGGGCCATCACCGAAGCGATCATCCCGCTAGTTCTACTTCTCCGAAACGCCGGCTTCCGCGAAGCTCGCCATGCCGTCGTGGCAGGCGAGCGCGCTTCGGAGCAGGCCGACCGCGAGACACGCGCCAGAGGCCTCGCCCAAGCGCATCTGGAAGTCGAGCAGCGGCTTGAGGTCGAGCGCGTCGAGCAGGCGGCGATGGCCGGCTTCGGCGGATGCGTGAGCAGCCTTTGCGTGGGCGAGACCGTTCGGCGCGAGTTGGGCGAGCGGCGCGCAGGCGGCGGTGGAGACGAACCCGTCGAGCAAGACGGGGATGTTGTTGCGCCGCGCCTGAAGCGATGCACCGAACATCGCCGCCAGTTCGCGCCCGCCGAGACTGGCCAGAACCATTAAAGGGTCGCCAAGAATGCCGGCATGACGCGCAAGACCATCATCAACAGCGCCTGCCTTGCGTTGCAGCCCTTCATCGTCGACGCCCGTGCCGCGTCCCACCCATGACGCGCCGTCGCCGCCGAAAAGCGCTGCTGCGACAGCCGCTGCAACAGTGGTGTTGCCGATGCCCATTTCACCCAGGCAGAGAACCTGCGTATCCGGCTCGACTGCATCCATGCCGGCTGAAACGGCCTGGAGAAATTCGCGCTCGTCCATCGCGGGTGCGAGGGTGAAATCGGCTGTGGGGCGTTCGACGTCGAGCGGCACCACCTTGAGCGTCGCGCCGACCGAGCGCGCCAGTTGGTTGATGGCCGCGCCCCCATTGGCGAAGTTCGCCACCATCTGTGCCGTGACTTCGGCTGGAAAGGCCGAAACGCCGCGCGCGGTCACGCCATGCGATCCGGCGAAGACGAGGACGCTCACCTTGTCCAGTTCCGGCCGCGCCGTTCCCTGCCAGCGCGACAGCCAGATCGCCAGTTCCTCAAGGCGGCCGAGGCTCCCCTGCGGCTTGGTCAGCATATCCTGCCGTGCTCTCGCCTCATGCTCCGCCGCTTCGCTGCCGGCAGGGAGATCGGTGCAAAGAGCACGCAGTTCGGAGAGCGAAGAAACGGACATGGGGCGAACTCCGAGGGTTCAGGAAAATGTGGCGGCAGCCAGCAGGAGGAGCAGGATTTCGGCGATCTGCTGGAGGGCGCCGCAGACATCGCCGGTCTGGCCGCCGATCTGGCGGATCGAGAGGCGGCGCATGAAGAGGAAGGCTGATAGGAGCAGCGCAAGGGCGACAACGAAGCCGCCGAAGCCGAGCGGTATCAGGGACATGATGCCGAGCAGCAACGCACCGCCGGCGGCCTTCGGCGGAATGGCATTGAGGCCCGCAGCCAGTCCCGCATCACGCGCGGGCCGCACAAGACGCAGGAAAAGCGGCAGCAGAGCCCGCGAGGCGCAATGCGCGGCCACCAGTGCGACCAGCACATCACCCGCATCATCCAGTTTCGAAAGAGCAGACCAGCGCAGGCCGACAGACAGGATCAGCGCCATCGCCCCATAGCTGCCGACGCGGCTGTCCTTCATGATCTCGAGCTTGCGCTCGACCGTGTGTCCGCCGCCGAAGCCGTCGGCAATGTCCGCCAGCCCATCCTCATGGAAGCAGCCGGTGGCGAGAATGGTGGCCGCGAGCGCGAGCATCGCGGCTGGCCCATGCGGCACGTCGAGCGCGTCGGCGAGCCAAAAGACAAGCGCCCCGATCAGTGCGACGGCAAGTCCAGCCAGCGGGGTCGCCCAGAGCGCGTCGCGGAATGTCCGTCCTTCATGCGGGCGATGAGGCACCGGCAGGCGTGTGAAGAAGCCGAGCACGGCGAGGATATCGCTCAATGCCGCGCTGCGCATCGCGTCACGCCTTGGCGATGGCATGGAAGAAGGTGCCCGACACATGCCCCCGTCGCGCGCCGGACAGACCAATCGGTTGGCCTATGCCATCCGCGATCTCGGCCAGCGGGTCGTCCGCGCCGCGATCCGTCACGCTGGCATAGTGAAACTCATGCCCGCGCACGGTCTCGCCCGCACGACCGATCGGACTGTCGGCCAAGAGCCGCGCCTGTCGGTAGCCGAGGTTCATCTTGCGCTTGGCATAGCTCGTCGCGTGGCCGAGCAGGCCGAGCATCGGATGGGCAATGCCATCGGCATCCTCGATCAGCTGCCCGAGAACCATGAAGCCACCGCACTCGCCATGGACGGGCCTGGTTGCGGCGAAGCGAGCAGTTGTGGCTCGAAACTCATGAGCCGCCGAAAGCGCACCGGCGTGAAGCTCGGGATAGCCGCCGGGCAACCAGCAGCAGTCGCAAGACGGATCAGGCCCCTGGTCGGCGAGCGGCGAAAACGGGATCAGTTCCGCACCCGCCTCGCGCCATTGCCGCGCGAGGTGTGGATAAACGAAGGTGAACGCTGCATCCTGCGCCAGCGCGACGCGCTGGCCTGGTGGGGAGAGGGCGAGCGTGCCGTCGCTCACGCCAGCGAGTGGCTTGGCCAGCTCCATGATGCGGTCGAGATCGAGCGAGGCTTCCATCACATCCGCCATGCGCTCGATGAAGGCTTCGAGATTATCGTGCTCGCTCGCCTGCACGAGGCCGAGATGGCGTTCGGGCAGGCTCATGGTCGGGTCGCGCTGAATGGAACCCAACACCGGCAAGCCGAGCGCTTCGATGGGCTCCGCGCACTGCGTCCGGTGTCGCTCGCTGCCGACGCGGTTGAGCACCACGCCGCCGATCTCGACTTGCGGGTCGTAGGCGCGGAAACCCAAAGCAACAGCTGCGGCCGTGCGGCTCTGCCCCGAGACATCGAGCACCAGGAGCACCGGCAGGCCGAAGCGACGCGCGAGGTCGGCCGCGGCACCCGTCCGGCCTTCATCCGAGCGAATGCCATCGAACAGTCCCATGGCGCTTTCGATCACGACGATCTCGGCATCCTCGGTCGCGCCTGCCGCAAGGCTGCCGAGCAGAGCCGGGCTCATCGCCCAGGAATCGAGATTAACGCCGGGTCGCCCGGTTGCCGCCTGATGAAAACCGGGGTCGATGTAGTCCGGCCCCGATTTCGCGCCCGCGACGCGCACCCCGCGCCGCTTCAGCGCGCGCAGGATGCCGATGGTGACGCTGGTCTTGCCCGAACCCGAGCGTGGTGCGCCGACGATGATGCCGCGCGCGGTCATCTCGGCGTTCCCAGAAGCTGGTCGCGCAGCGAGACGATCGAGCCGACGATGATCAGGGCTGGCGAAGCGAAGCCTTCGGCTTTCGCATGCATCGCGAGCGTGTCGAGCGTCGCGGTCAGCACCCGTTCGGCATCGGTGCCACCCGACATGATGATGCCGGCGGGCGTGTCGCCGTTCAAACCCCCTTCGCGCAAATGATGCACGATCGCGCCCAAGTTCTTGAGACCCATATAGATGATGACCGGCTGGCCGGTTCGGGCGAGTGCCGCCCAATCGAGATCGTCGGCTTCGTCGGCCGCATGGCCGGTGGCGAGGATCACCGCCTTGTTGAAGCCGCGCATGGTGGTGGGGATGAGGGCGCTGGCCATGGCGCCCAGTGCCGCCGTCACGCCGGGCAGCACGCGGAAAGGAATGCCGGCCTCGGCGAGTGCCAGGACTTCTTCGCCGCCGCGCCCGAAGATGAAGGGATCGCCGCCCTTCAAGCGCAGCACGCGGCCGCCGGTTCGCGCGAGGCGGATCAGTGTCGCGGTGATGTCGCTCTGCGCCGCCGAAGTCTGCCCGCCGCGTTTGCCCATATGGTGCAGCTCGGCACGGCCGGCGGCGCGCAGCACCGCCGGATCGACCAGCGCGTCATAAACGACGTGGTCGGCTTCACTCAGCGCGGCCACCACGTCGAGGGTGAGGCTGCCCGACCGCCCGGGCCCGGCACCCGCCAGCCACACATGGCCGGGCTCGAAAGGCGGGAAAGTGGGCGCCAGGCGGGCGAGGGCATCGGCGAGGCTCATGCGCCGCGTCCCCGAAAGCGCCGCTGATAATAGGCGTCGTAGAGTGAGCTTTCCTGAAAGTCTTCCGCCGCCAGCCCGTGGCCCACGAAGATGATCGCGGTGCGCTCGATGGGTTCGGCGGCAAGTGCCGCCTCTATCGTTTCGAGCGTGGCGCGGATGACGCGCTCCTCAGGCCATGTGGCATGAGCCACGACCGCAACGGGGCAGTCCGTGCCGTAAAGCGGCGTCAGCTCGCGCACGACCTCGGCGACGGCATGGATGGCGAGGTGAATGGCGAGCGTCGCGCCGGTTGCGCCGAAATTCGCCAGCGTTTCCTTGTTCGGCATCGGCGACGCGCGGCCAGAGACACGTGTCAGCACGAGACTTTGCGCCACTGTGGGCACGGTCAATTCACGGCCCAGCGCTGCGGCTGCCGCGGCGAAGGATGGCACGCCCGGCGTGATCGTCCAGGGAATGCCGAGCCGGTCGAGCCGCCGCAACTGCTCACCCATCGCGCTCCAGACCGACAGGTCGCCCGAATGCAGCCGGGCGATGTCCTCTCCCGCTTCGTGCGCGCGAACGAACTCGGCTTCGATCTCGTCCAGCGAGAGGGGCGCCGTGTTCACGATCCGCGCATCAGCCGGGCAATGCCTGAGAAGCGCTTCGGGAATGATCGAACCAGCGTAGAGGCAGACGGGTGAAGCTGCGATCAGGTCGCGACCGCGTAGCGTGATGAGGTCGGCGGCACCCGGTCCGGCGCCGAT
Organism: Mesorhizobium liriopis; assembly: GCF_024053505.1. Lineage (GTDB taxonomy): Bacteria > Pseudomonadota > Alphaproteobacteria > Rhizobiales > Rhizobiaceae > Mesorhizobium_B > Mesorhizobium_B liriopis. The sequence continues at coordinate 83,811 of NZ_JAMXQS010000004.1, forward strand.
GAAGTGTACGGTCATGGGATCACCCCATCGGTGGCCAGCGCACAAGTGACACCGTTGCGTGCGATGCGCGGCCCGAGCAGGCGACTGCCGGGACCGGACGCGGCGAGGGCAGCGGCTTCGGAGAGAGAGGAGACGCCGGCCACGGCCATCGAGAATGAGGAATGGGTCAGCGTCAGGTGCTGGGTGGCACGCAGGGCGTCATCGTCCAGCGCATGAACGGCCAGTGCAAGCGTATGCGCTGCGCCCCGAATGCCCGGCTCCGCGGCCTTGCGCTTTGAGGTTGCGAGCGCGTCGAGTTGCGCGGCGTTCACGGCATACGAATTCAGGGCCGCGGAGATGGCACCGAGCACGGCATCCGTGCTCGCGCCACCCTTGCAGCCGATGCCCGCGACGATCATGGCTTCACCCACGACCATTGCGTCACCGGCATGGCGGGCCGCCAGCCTGTCATGGTGCCGACGCCTTCGGCGCGCGCCAGCTGGATACGCTGAAGCTCGCCGCCGCGTGTGGCGTGTTCGCGCAGGAGAACCGCCTCCATTTCGAGCGTCACCGCATTGGCCACAAGCCTGCCGCCTGAGCGGAGCGCCACGATCGCAGCTTCCATCACCCCGCTCTCGCTGCCGCCGCCACCGATGAAGATGGCATCCGGCGTCGGCAGCCCGGCAAGCGCGTCGGGAGCGCGGCCTTCGACCAGTTTGAGGCCGGGCGCGCCGAGCGTGTCGGCATTGAGCCGGATATTGGCTGCTCGGTCAGCGCGGGGTTCGATTGCAATCGTATTCAGCGAAGGGTGGCAGAGCATCCATTCGATGCCGATCGAGCCCGAGCCCGCGCCGACGTCCCACAGCAACTCCCCACGGCGGGGAGCAAGCGCGGAAAGCGTCAGCGCGCGGATGGAACGCTTGGTGATCTGGTGATCGTGCGCGAACGCATCATCCGGCAGGCCGGGTGCGAAAGGTAGTGGTGAGCCTTTGCCCAGCACTTCGATGGCCAAGAGGTTGAGCGCATCGAAGGAGCCAGCAAGGCTTTCCGCGATGTGATGCGTGATCTTCTCCCGTTCGCCGCCGAGCGCTTCGAGTACGGTGACTCGTGACTGGGCAAAACCAGTTTGCCCAAGAAGGCGAGCCACTTGCGCAGGTCCGTTCTCGTCCGAGGTGAGGACCAGCAGGCGCGCATTGGGGTGCAGATGGGGGCGCAAGAGACTGACCGGCTTGCCGTGAACCGAGATGGTTTCCGTGTCGTGCAATGCCCAGCCGAGCCGCGATGCAGCGAGGCTGAAAGCGGAGGGGGCGGGGATAACGTCCATCTCTTCGATCGGCACATGCCGCGCCAGCGTGACGCCGACGCCGTGGCAGAACGGATCACCGGAAGCCAGCACGCAGGTCTTTCGCCCGCGCCGTTCGCGCACCAGCGCCATGCCCGCGTCGAAGGGTTTCGGCCAAGACACGACCTCACCTTTGGTAAGGGTGTGGGCGAGTTCGAGATGGCGCTCGCCACCGAACACCGTCCCGGCTTCGGCGATCAAACGCTTTGCGCGCTCGCCGAGACCCGCGACCCCATCCTCGCCGATGCCGATCACGCTCAGCCATTTTCCGGTTGAAGGCGCCGGTGCGGTCTCACTAAGAGGCATGATGGCCTCTCGAACCAAACGCATTCTTCTGCTCGGCGGCACGACCGAAGCGCGCGAACTCGGCGCGATCCTGGCCGAACGCAACGATCTGAGCGTCACGCTGTCGCTCGCCGGCCGCACCCGCGCGCCGGTCGCGCAGCCCGTACCGGTGCGCGTCGGCGGCTTCGGCGGCGCGGAGGGACTGGCGGCATATCTGCGGACGGAAAGCATCGACGTGCTGATCGATGCCACGCATCCCTTCGCGGCGCGGATTTCCGCCAATGCGGCCGTGGCTTCTGAGTCTACGGGCGTGCCGTTGATTTCGCTTCGACGTCCCGAATGGGTGTCCGAGGATGGTGATCACTGGATCGATGCCGGCAGCGTGGAAGAGGCCGTTGCGCTGCTCGGTGCCACGCCGCGCCGTGTTCTCGCCGCGCTCGGTCGGCAGGAGCTTGGGCCCTTGGAAACCGCACCGCAGCACTTTTATCTCGTGCGCAGCGTCGATCCCGTCGAGCCGCCGCTCGATCTGGCCGAAGTCGAATACGTTCTCGACCGAGGCCCCTTCGATGAGGCCGCCGAGATTGCGCTTCTCCAGCGCCACCGCATCTCTGCCATCCTCTGCAAGAACAGCGGCGGTGCTGCGAGCTATCCGAAGATCGCGGCCGCGCGTGCGCTCAAGCTGCCCGTTTTCATGGTGCGCCGCCCGCCAAGCCATGGAGCGGCGGCGGGCAGCGTCGCGACGGCGGTGCAGCTGCTCGATCATGCGCTCGGCCTCGCGAATCGGGGCGAATAAACGAGGGCGTCCAAGCCCGGACGCTCGATAATGCGCGTTTCGGGCGAGCCGACGATCACGCAGGTCGCCATGTCGGCCTGTTCCGCTCTTGCTTCACCCAGCGGGGTTACCGCCATGCGCTCGTCGGCTCTGCCCGCGGCGCGGCCGAAGACGACCGGAACGGAGGCCGGCAGTTCTTCACGCAATATCTCGAAGGCGCGGCCGAGCTGCCAGGTACGGGCGCGGCTGATCGGGTTGTAGAAGGCCATCACGAAACCAGCCTGCGCGGCGAGCCGCAAACGGCGCTCGATCAGCTCCCAGGGCTTCAGGTTATCGGACAGTGAAATGGCGCAGAAATCATGGCCGAGCGGCGCGCCAATGCGGGCGGCGACCGCGAGCATGGCAGTGACGCCCGGCACGACGCGCAATTCCAGTTCGCGCCACGCGGCCGGCCCATGCTCGATGGCTTCGCAGACTGCCGCCGCCATCGCGAAGACGCCCGGATCGCCGCCCGAAACCACCGCGACGGTCTTGCCTTCCGCCGCCAATTCCAGCGCATGGCGTGCGCGAGCCAGTTCCTCGCGATTGTCGGAGGCGTGGGCCGTCTGGTCGGGGCGCAGCGACAAACGGTCGATGTAAGGCTTGTAGCCGAGGAAATCGCTGGCCTCGCCGGCGGCCGCCAGTGCTTCAGGCGTCACCTGCGCGTCGCTGCCGGGCCCGAGCCCGATGACCAGAACCTTTCCGCTCACGGGCGGGCTTCCCATCCGGGCACCAGCACCAGCGAGAAATAGGGCGCGGTGTCGTCCGCTTTTTCGCTGAGCGGCATGGAGCAGGTGTTCGCCATGGTGCCGCGCTCCACATAAACCGCGCGTGACAGAAGGCCGGAGGCTGCGAGCGCACGCCGGATCTTGGGCAGGTTGCGGCCCACCTTCATGATCACCGCCGCTTCCGTTTCGCCGAGCTTCCTGGCGAGCTTGGCTTCCTCCATGGTGCCGGGCAGAACCGTCAGCACGTCGTCGCCCTGCGTGATGGGCAGGCCGGTCTGCGACCAGCAGCCGGACATGGCGGTGACGCCGGGGATCACCTCGGTCGGGAAACGGTGGGCAAGGCGCACATGCAGATGCATGTAGGAGCCGTAGAACAGCGGGTCGCCTTCGCTCAGCACGGCTACTGTGCGGCCTGCTTCAAGATGCGCTGCCACGCTTTCCGCCGAGCGCTCGTAGAAACCCTGGATCGCGCCCTTGTAGTCGTCGTGATCCTTTTCGATTTCGGTCGTCACTGGGTAGAGCAGCGGCAGTTCGACCGCATCGGTGCGAAAGTGGCGAAAGGCCGTGCGGTGAGCGTTGCCGGGATTGCCCTGTTTGGCGAAGAAAGCGACCACCTCCGCGCTTTCCAGCGCCCGCACCGCCTTCACCGTCATCAGGTCGGGATCGCCGGGGCCGGTGCCAACGCCATAAAGCCTGCCGCTCACAGCCCGCTCCTTGCGACCGCGTTGATGGCGGCGGCCGTCATGGCGCTGCCGCCCATCCGGCCGCGCACGGTGGCAAAGGGAATGCCGTTGCCCTCGGCGATCAAGGCATCCTTGGATTCGGCGGCACCCACGAAGCCCACCGGCATGCCGATGATGGCAGCTGGGCGAGGCGCGCCGGCGCGCAGCATGTCGAGAAGGTGGAACAGGGCGGTGGGCGCGTTGCCGATGGCGACCAAGGCGCCTTCCATGCGCTCGCCCCAAAGCTCAAGGGCGGCGGCCGAGCGGGTATTGCCGATGGCTTCGGCCCGTTCACGCGTTCGCGGGTCGTGCAGCGTGCAGACCACTTCGTTCTTTGCGGGCAGGCGGGCATGGGTCACGCCGTGGGCCACCATCTCCGCGTCGCACAGGATCGGTGCGCCGGCTTCGAGCGCCTGACGCGCGGCTTGTGCGAAGCCTTCGGAGAACTCGAAATGGGCTGCGGCCTCGACCTGTCCGCAGGCGTGGATCATGCGGATCGCCACTTCTGCCTCGTCGGGGCCGAAGCGCGAAAGGTCGGCTTCCTCGCGGATGATGCTGAAGGACTTGCGATAGATCGCCTGCCCGTCATGAATGTAATCGAATGCCGACATGGATCCTCTTCACGCCGCGTTGTCGTGGGAGTTGCGGTGCAGCGCAAGTTCGATTGCGGCGAGCGCTTGGGTCTTTGCGACAGGCGCCCCGCCATTGACCGAAACGCCCTTCGCCGTCCCCACCGCACGCACGGCAGCGTGGGGCTCCGCGCAACGTTTCTCGCAGCCCGATACGTGGACCTCCGCCGTTCCGCAAGCGAGCGCGTGTGCGATTTCGCGCGCAAGGGGGCGCGTGGCGAGATGGCCCGAGGCACAGGCGGGCGCGCCGGCGCAGGCCGAGACGCGAAGGCGCGGATCGTGGGGATCGGTGATGAGACCAAGGCGAGCCGCGAAAAGCGCAAGGGCGTCGGCCGAGGTCATGTCGAGCGGCAGCGCGAGCATCGCATAGCCCGGTGCAGGGCGCAGTTCGGCAACGCCGAGCGCTTTGGCTTCCTGCGTAAAGCGAAGGAGAGTGTCCGCATGGATCTCGCCGAGCATCGGTGAAAGGCCCAGCGCGATGGTGCCGGACTTCAACGTAAAGCGGCCGATCGCCGGATGCAGGTTCTGCGATATTTGCCGGGCCTTGCCGCTCTCTTCAGACAGAGCGCCGTCGCGAACGAGATCACGCCCGCGCGCATCGCGACCACGTGCGGCGATAGCTTCGAGAATACCCAGCCCCAACTCAAGGGCATCGGCTTCCGGCAGTATAGTAATCACCGTGTCGGTCTCGGCCGTGCCGCCTACCGAGACCTGCCAGCCGGAGGAAACGGCCGCGAATCGCAGATCCCCCAACAACGCGCCCAAGCCGATGCGCCCCCCTCCATCGACGACGACGGCAACCTTCGGTCCAAGCTGCGATGCCAGGTCGCGCTCACGTGTCGCGGTTCGGAGTGATTCGACCAGAGAGCGTGGATCGGCGAGCTCTTGCGGGTCGAGACCGGCCAGCGGATTGGTTTCGACAGGCACGCCGGTTCTTGGAACGAGTGCCAGCGCGTCCACTTCCGTTGCAAGCGCTTCGGCGGAAGTTTCCGTCAGGCCCCTGATCTGAAGGCTGCCACGCGCGGTGATTTCGAGAATGCCGTTGCCATGGCGAGCGGCGGCTTGAGCGAGGCCCATCATCTGAGCGGGCGTGTAGGCGCCATTTTCGGGTTGCAGACGCGCGAGCAGGCCGTCGCCGGTCCGCATGGGCGCGGACAAAGTGGGGCAGGCGTTGCGGCGCGCTCCCGTCACTCCGCGGCCTCCGCCGGTACCGCGCCGCGTGCTTCGAGGATGAGCGTTTCGAGGTCGTGGTCGGTCGAGTTGCGCAATGGGTGCCAGAGCCCGCGCCGGATGGCGTCACGGAAGCGGGCGGCGATGGCAGCGGCGGCTTCGGGGTTCTGATCGAGCAGGAAGGCCCGCACCTTTGCGTCGCCGAGATAGCGGTCGTGCAAGGCTTCGATCAATGTGGGCGAGACGGCGTCGGTGGTTTCGGCAAAGCCGACGAGGCGATCCACGGTTTCGGCGAACTCGGCGGCCCCCCGCGGCCCATGCCGCATCTGGCCTTCCACGAAGCGCGACGACAGCGCGCGAGCGTGAACGGTGCGGGAAACGGCTTCGCTCAGCGAGCGGGCGCGGGGGCGGCGCGGATCGGTGGTGTCGAGTGCGATCACGTCGGCCTTGCGCCCGAGCGCCTTCATGGCTGCCGAAAAGCCGCCGATGAAGGCGACATCCGCCGAGCCTTCGAGGATGTCGCGACCGGGATCGTCGCCGGTGTGGATCAAGAGATCGCTGCTTTCGAGCGCGCGGCCGAATGCGCCGGGATTGGCCGTGCCATCGCCGTAGGCACCGCCGTAGCTGTGCGAGGTCGCTTCGAGAAAGGCTTGGCCGATCGCGTCGCGCTCGTCCCATTCGCCGCTCGACAGGAGGTCCTCGACGCCCGCGCCATAGGTGCCGGGGGCCGAGCCGAAGATGCGCGGCGGGACTTGGCTTGCAGCGCGCGCGGCCTCGGCCAGCGGGTTGTCGCCCTCGGCCTCGTCGCGCGCGGCAATCGCGCGGGCTGCGGCGTCGAGAAGCGCGATCTGGGTCGGGAACATGTCACGGAACAGGCCCGAAATGCGCCACGAGACATCGATGCGCGGCCGGCCGAGAGCCGCCGGCGGCACGACCTCGACGCCGGACACGCGGCCGGTGGCGAGGTCCCATTGCGGGCGGCAGCCCATCAGGTGCAAGCCTTGCGCGATCTCTTCGCCGCCGGTGCGCAAGCTCGCGCTGCCCCAAAGGTCGATCACCACGCCGCGCGGCCAGTCGCCATTGTCTTGAAGATACCGGCGCAGGACTTCCTCGCCCGCGAGCTTGCCCAATTCCCAGGCGGTGGGCGTCGGCAAATGGCGCGGATCGCTGGTGTAAAGGTTGCGGCCTGTCGGCAGCACGTCGGTGCGCCCGCGCATCGGCGCGCCGGAAGGGCCGGCGGTGACGTGCCGGCCGGAAAGAGCCGCAAGAAGCGCGTCACGTTCCATCGCGGCACTTTGGGTGCGGAGCGCGTCGGTTTCATCCGGCGCGGCGCGGCCGAAAACATGAAGACCGTCCTTGATCGCCATGTCCTTCAGGTCGCAGAGCCAGGCATCGATCCGGACGAGTGCTGCGTCGGGATCGTCGGCCGCACTGACGCCCGCTTCGCGCGCGAGGCCGGTCTCGCCGGCCTTCGCCACGATCAGGCTCGCCAGCCGGTCGCGGCGCCGGCGGTCGAGGCCGTCTGCCTGTGCGTATTCATCGACCAGCCGCTCGAGCTCGGCGCGGGCGGGGTCGTGCCCGGCTTCCACCAGCGGCGGGGGCAGGTGGCCGAGCGTGACGGCCGCGATGCGCCGCTTCGCTTGTGCGGCTTCACCGGGGTTCGACACGATGAACGGATAGACGACTGGCAGATGCCCCGTGACCAGTTCGGGGAAGCAGGCGCCCGACAGCGCCACGGTCTTGCCCGGCAGCCATTCGAGCGTGCCATGGGCGCCGAGATGGACCAGCGCGTCGCTGTTTCGTTGCAGCCAAAGGCCGAAGGCCATCAGCTCGTGGCGCGGTGGCAGGCTGGGGTCGTGGTAATCGGCACGGCGGTCGGCGGAACGGCCGCGATCCGGCGCAAGGGCGACCGTGACATTGCCGAAGCGTGCATGGCGGAAGGAGAAGCGCTCAGTGCTCGGCGTGCCCCACGCAGTCTCGACCTTGGTGCGGGCTTCCTCGGGCAGGGTGGCGAGCCAGGCGCCGTAGGTCTCGCCATCAAGCGCTTCAACTTCCACGAGAGATTCAAGCAGGGCGCGGGATGATTCCGGAATCCCTTCAACGCGATAGCCTGCAGCCTTCAAGTCTTCGAGGATGGCGAGCGCGCTGGCGAAGACGTCGAGCCCGACGGCGTAGCCGGTGCGACCAGCGGAACCAGGATAGTCGGGGAGCAGGATCGTCACACGGCGCTCGGCGGGGGCGAGGCGCTGGAGCCTCACGATTTTCGCGGCACGATCAGCGACGGCTTCGATGCGGTCGGGTTCGGGCCGGTTGACGGCACCCGCGAAGCCCAGCCGCGGGTCGGTCTCGCTCGCGTTCTTGAAGCTCAAGGCCCCGGCCAGCAGGCGACCGTCGATCTCGGGCAGCACCACATGCATGGCGAGGTCGGCAGGCGCGAGCCCTCGTGCATTGTTCTGCCATGCCTCGCGGCGTGTGGTCGCGACGACCGCCTGCAAGACAGGCGCGCCGAGGCGGTCGAACAGGCCCTGACCTTCACCACCGCTCGCAAAGGCCGTGGTCGTGATGACGAGCGCGGGCTTCAGCAGCGCGCAGGCGTCTTCCACGAAGCGGCAAACGGCCTCGTCCTTCAGGCTCGAAACGTAAAGCGGAACGGGCGTCAGGCCATGAGCAGCGAGGCTTTCGCAAAGCGCATCGATGGGCGCGGCATCGCTGGCGAGAAGCATCGAGCGGTAGAAGAGGATCGGGACCGTCGTCGCGTCGGGCTCGATGTTCGCTTTGAAGTCTTCGAGCGTCACGGCGCCGCGTTCGGGGTCATAGAAACCCATGCGGGGCAGCGGCGTCGCAGCGTCCACGACGCGCTCATAACCCGCATGGTCTGCGAGGCGGTCGAGCAGAGCCGCCATGTTCTCAGGCCCGCCTTCGCGGAAGTAGGCGATGATTGCGCGCAGCTCTTCCACCGGCAGCGTCGAAAGCCGGTCGAGCGCGCTGTCCTCGTCGCGGCATTCACCGGGCAGCAGCACGAGCTTGATGTTCTTCGCCCGCGCCAGTTGCCCCAGCCGGTCGCAGCCATAGCGCCACCAGTCGTAGCCGCCGAGAATGCGCACGAGGATGACCTTGGCGTGGGCGGCCACCCGGTCGATCCAGAGATCGACCGACATCGGGTGGCGAAGATCACCCAAGGCGGCGAGACGCAAGGTCGGTAGATTTCCCCCAACCGTCCACGCGCGGTTCAGTCCCGCCAGATCGCTCGGCGAAAACGACAGCGCCACCAGCTCGGCCGGGTCTTGGCCGAGATCGACAGGCTCGATGACGTCATCGAGCGAGGCGGAGCTGGTGGCGAGGATGTGCATCAGGCGGCTTGGGCTTTTTCGCCCTGCAGGATGCTTTCGACCTTGGCGCGGTCGAGGCCCTTGAGACCGATTGCGACCAGACGCGTGCGCTTCTCCTCGCCCGCATTCCAGGCGCGGTCATAAGCATGCGTCACGCGCGGGCCGACCGCCTGCACCAGGAGCCGCATCGGCTTGCCCTCGACGGCCACGAAGCCTTTCATGCGCAGCACATCCGCCTCGCGCGCCGCCTGTGCCACGCGGGCAGCGAGCTCGTCGGGGTTCGCGACCGCGGGCAGTTCGACCACGAAGCTGTCGAAGTCGTCATGCTCATGATCAAGTTCGTCGTCGTGATGCGTCTTGCGGTTTTCGATGTCGTTCTCTGTGCCGATGCCGAGACCGAGAAGCACGGCGGGATCGACCTTGCCATGCGACACGGGCACGATCTTCACTGCCTCGCCGAGATGCTCGGAGACCTGTGCGGTGGCGCGAGCCTTGGCGTCGTCGTCGAGCAGATCGCTTTTGGACAGGATCACGAGATCGGCGCAGGCGACCTGATCCTCGAAGACTTCTTCCACCGGATCGTCATGATCGAGCGAATCGTCCGCCGCACGCTGGGCGGCGAGGGCGTCCATGTCGGAGGCGACCTGGCCTTCGGCGAGGGCGGGGCCGTCCACCACGGCCACCACGCCATCCACCGTCACGCGGCCCTTGATCGCGGGCCAGGCGAAGGCCTGCACGAGGGGCTTGGGCAGAGCGAGGCCCGAAGTCTCGATCAGGATGTGCTCGACCTTGGGCTCGCGCGACAGGATCTGGTCCAGCGCGGGCACAAAATCGTCGGCGACCGTGCAGCAGATGCAGCCATTGGCCAGTTCCACGACGTTCTCCTCGGGACAGGCCTCGACGCCGCAGCCCTTCAGGATGTCGCCGTCGATGCCGACATCGCCGAACTCGTTGACGATCACGGCCAGCCTGCGGCCACCGGCATTCTCCAGAATGTTGCGGATGAGCGTGGTCTTGCCGGCACCGAGGAAGCCGGTGACAACGGTGCAGGGGACGCGGGAAACGGTGGCTTGCTGGCTCATGCTTGTTCCGGTTTGGTGAGAGGCGGGATGCGGGCGACGAGCCCGCGCTTGAGGCTGTCGGGGCGCCCGCGCCAGGGCATGACGCCGTCAGCTGCGTCACGCAGAAGTTCGGCGCCCAGGATCAGGTCGGCGGCGCTGTCTTCGGAAAGCTCGCCGAACACATAGGTCCAGCTGTCGGGCGACACCACGGCGGCGCTCAGGCGGCGCTTGCAGTTGCCGAGACATTCGACGCCATGGACGGCGACGCCTGCGGGCGCGAGCGCCTTCACGGCAGCCGCCAGATTCTCGCCGGGGCGAGGGCGCGCGTCAGTGCCATCCGCGCCTCGGCATGAGGTGCAGACGATCACGGTCGTTGCTTGCGCACTCGCGCCGGCACTGCCTGAATCGGGCTTGAACTGAGCCAAAAATCCTCGCTCCCGCCCAGGACACCCGCCAGGCTTTCGGGAAATTACGTTCGCGCGCCGGCAGGTCTCCTGGCTTGCGGGTCTCGGCTTTCAGGCCGCCTTCCCGGGACCAGCCCAGTGGCAATTCGGCCTTCAGCTCACCGCCTACAGTTGCGGGGACAGCCGCGGCTTTCGAACCGCGTTCCCTCTTGCGCCCTTGCCGCAAGAGCAAGGGACCGTCGCGACCGTCATTTAGGCGCCGGCTCCCGAACCTGTCAACGCGAGGGCACGACCCCTCTCGCCGCAACCGCGACATGGAGCGGCGCGAATCCGTTTGCCTCGTGTCTCAGGCTTCCCTATGGTCGGTTCGTCATCGGCTCTCTTTCCGAAAGGCGAGAGCGCAAGAGGGAACGCGGTTCGAAAGCCGCGGCTGCCCCCGCAACTGTGAGCGGCGAGCATTCCGTCCATGACGCCACTGGGTATCCCCGGGAAGGCGGACGAAGCGCGCATGAGCCGCAAGCCAGGAGACCTGGCCGAGGACGAAACGCAACTGGCATGGCCCTCGGGTGGAGGGCGGAGGTTTTGATTTCATGGCACATTCGGCAACCGCTTCGCTCGGCAGCGCAAGCTCTCTGTCCTCGCGGCGCATCCAGCTCGCTTTCGCCGGGCTGCTCGGCATCTTCATCACCGGCTTTGTCGGCTTCTCGCACATCGAAGCCGTGCACAATGCCGCTCACGACTATCGCCACTCGCTCGCTTTCCCCTGCCACTGAGGGGTTTCGCTGATGTCGATCTTTCGAAACGTCGTGTTCGTCGCGGCGCTGACCGGGCTCGTTGCCGGGTTGGTTCTGGCCGCGATGCAAAGCTTTTCCACCGTTCCGCTGATCCTGCAGGCGGAAACCTTCGAGAGTGCGGAGCCCGCGCACACGCATGACCATGGTGCGGCACGTGCCGAGACCGGCGCACCAGCCGCGACCGTCGCTGTGCATGAGCATGATGAAGAAGGCTGGGCGCCGGCCGATGGGTTCGAGCGCTTCGCCTTCAACCTGCTCGCCAATGTCGTTTCGGGCGTCGGTTTCGCGCTCCTGCTCGTCGCGGCAAGCGAACTGGCGGGCGGCATCGGTTCCTGGCGTCAGGGGCTGATCTGGGGCTTTGCCGGGTTCGCCGTGTTCACGCTGGCGCCGGGCCTGGGCTTGCCGCCCGAACTGCCGGCCATGCCGGCGGCCGATCTTTGGGCGCGGCAGGTCTGGTGGACGGGCACCGTGGCCGCAACCGCCATCGGTCTCGCGCTGATCGCGTTCCGCGCCGCGCCGGTCTTCGCCGCGCTCGGCGTGGCTCTGATCGTGGCACCGCACCTCATCGGCGCACCGCAGCCGCCGAGCTATGAGACTGCGGTCCCCGAAGGGCTGCACCATGATTTCGTGGTGGCTGTGACCGTGACCAACCTCGTCTTCTGGCTTGTGATGGGCGCGGTGGCGGGTGTGCTCTGCCAGCGCTTCCTGCGCGAGGATACACCGGCCCTGCGAAGCCAGCTTGCCTGAAGCGCCATCGCTGACGCTCGTTCTCGGTGGTGCGCGCTCGGGTAAGAGCACGCATGCCGAGGGCTTGATCGCCGCCTTCCCGCCGCCGTGGACCTATATCGCCACGGCGGAAAGCTTCGACGGCGAAATGGACGAGCGCATACGCTTGCATCAGGAGCGGCGCGACGAGCGCTGGCAGACGGTGGATGCGCCACTCGATCTCGCGGGCGCCTTGCGTAGCGCGCCGGATGGACAGCCGGTGCTGGTCGACTGCCTGACGCTCTGGCTTTCGAACCACTTGCTCGCCGAACACGATCTCGATGCGGTGTCAGTGGAACTCGCAGACGTGTTGCGTCTGCCTCGCGGGCCCTGGATCGTGGTTTCCAACGAAGTGGGCCTGGGGATCGTGCCCGACAACGCGCTCGCGCGGCGTTTTCGCGATGCCGCAGGGCGGCTCAACCAGCGCGTGGCGGCGATCGCCGACCATGCCATTTTCATCGCGGCAGGACTGCCGATCAGGTTGAAATGACGGATATCACCAGCAGCGAAGAAGCGCGGCATCGCCAGAAGATGCAGAAGCGCAAGGAGGTGCAGGACGCAGAGGTCGCCGAAAAGCGCATCGAGAAAGGTCTGCTGATCGTCCATACCGGTGCCGGCAAGGGCAAGACCACCGCCGCCTTCGGGCTCGCGCTGCGGATGCTCGGCTATGGCAAGACGGTGGGCGTCGTACAGTTCGTGAAGGGGGCCTGGCATACCGGCGAAAAGGATGCCTTCGCCCTTTTCGGGGACCGCCTTCGCTGGCACGCGATGGGCGAGGGCTTCACCTGGGAGACGCAGGATCTCAAGCGCGACATCGCAGCGGCCGAAGCCGCTTGGGGGAAGGCCAAGGAACTCATGGCCGACCCCAATGTGGCCATGGTCGTTCTGGACGAGATCAACATCGCCCTGCGCTACGACTATCTGCCCATCGCCGATGTGGTTTCAGTGCTTCAAGCGCGGCGGCCGGACCTGCATGTGGTGGTGACGGGCCGCAACGCGAAACCGGAAATGGTGGATGCGGCGGATCTGGTGACGGAGTTCTCGCTGGTGAAGCATCACTTCAAGGCAGGCGTGAAGGCACAGGAAGGGATCGAGTTCTAGAACTCGGCCGGCTGCCATGCGTGTTCGAGAACCTTCCTCATGACCGCGAAAGCTCTCATGTTTCAGGGCACCGGCTCGGACGTCGGCAAATCGCTCGTCGTCGCCGGGCTCTGTCGCGCGCTCACCCTGCGCGGGCTCCGCGTCCGGCCGTTCAAGCCGCAGAACATGTCGAACAACGCGGCCGTAACAGCCGATGGCGGCGAAATCGGGCGGGCGCAGGCGCTTCAGGCGCGCGCCTGCAAGGTGCCGCTGACGGTCCACATGAACCCGGTGCTGCTCAAGCCGCAAAGCGAAACGGGCGCGCAGATCGTGGTGCAGGGCAAGGTCTGGGGCCAGGCCAGGGCGGCGGAGTATCAAGGCATCAAGCCGCAGCTTCTGCCCCATGTGCTCGACAGTTTCGACCATTTGAAGCGTGAAGCCGACCTCGTCCTCGTGGAGGGCGCGGGGAGTGCCTCGGAAACCAACCTGCGCCGCAACGACATCGCCAATATGGGATTTGCCGAGGCGGCGGGCGTGCCCGTCGTTCTGGTCGGCGATATCGACCGGGGCGGCGTGATCGCGAGCCTCGTCGGCACCCGGCACGTGCTGCCACAAGACGATGCCGCGCGGATCGTGGGCTTTCTCGTCAACCGTTTTCGCGGCGATCCGGCGCTGTTCGCGGATGGAATGCAGGTGATTGCAAAAGCGACGGGCTGGCAGGATTTCGGGCTGATCCCGTTCTTCCCCGACGCACGCCGATTGCCGGCAGAAGACGCGCTGGCGCTTGCGCATGCAGGCACATCGGACGCGCGAGACGGTGCGCTTCGCATCGCGGTGCCGATCCTGCCGCACATCTCGAACTTCGACGATCTCGACCCACTGGAAGCCGAGCCAGCCGTTTCCCTCATAAGATTGCAGCCGGGCGACGTTCTTCCGGGTGATTGTGATCTCGTGCTCCTGCCGGGCTCGAAATCGACCATCGCCGATCTGCATGCGCTGAAGCGCGAAGGCTGGGATGTGGATATCCGCGCGCATCACCGGCGCGGCGGTGCGGTGCTGGGACTTTGCGGCGGCTACCAGATGCTGGGCCGCACGGTCGAGGATCCGCAGGGCATCGAGGGGCCGGCGGGCAGTGTCGAGGGGCTGGGACTGCTCGATGTTTCCACCACGCTTTCGAACACCAAGCGGCTTGAAACGGTGGTGGGGAAGACAAGCGATGGCATCCCGTTCACCGGCTACGAGATGCATATGGGCGAGACCAGCGGACCCGACTGCGCGCGGCCTTTCGCGACGGTCGGAGGCCATGCCGATGGCGCGGTATCGACAGATGGCCGTGTGTTCGGCACCTACGTACACGGCCTCTTCGCCGAAGACCGGCAGCGCTCGGCCTGGCTTCAGAGGCTGGGCGCAGGCCCGAGCCGGCTCGATTACGAGGCCGGGGTCGATGAGGTGCTCGATCGCCTTGCCGCGCATCTCGAACAGCATTGCGACATCGATGGCCTGCTCAGCCAAGCCAGGTGACGAGCAGTGCTGCGATCGCCACCAGCGCGATGCCGAACGCATCCGCCGTCCAGTAGAGGCGCAGGGCACGGCGAATGTCGGTGGCGTTGGCTTCGCGTCGGCCGCCTTCGCCCATGAATGCGTCTTCCACCGTCACGCCATTATAGACGCGGGGGCCCGCCAGCGCCAAGCCGAGCGCGCCGGCCATCGCGGCTTCGGGCCAACCGGCATTGGGCGAGCGGTGCTTGCGCGCGTCGCGGCGCAGCGCGGCCCACGCGCTTCCTGCCGAAGTGCCGGGCGTGGCCCAGGCCGCGGCCACGATCAGCAAAGCCGTGAGCCGCGAGGCGGGCAGGTTGATCAGGTCATCGAAGCGCGCGGCGGCCCAGCCGAACTGTTCGTGGCGGGGAGTACGGTGGCCGATCATGCTGTCGGCGGTGTTGGCTGCCTTGTAGGCGACTGCGCCGGGCAATCCGCCGACAGCCATCCAGAAGGCCGGCGCGGTGATGCCGTCGGAAAAGTTCTCGGCCAGGCTCTCGATGGCCGCGCGGGAAACGCCAGCTTCATCGAGTGCTTCAGGATCGCGACCGACGATCATGGAGACGGCGCGGCGACCGCCTGCAAGACCTTCATGCTCAAGCGCATCGGCGACGTCGCGCACATGGGCGCCAAGACTGCGCTGTGCGACGAGGCTGCTGGCAAGCACGGCGCATATCAGCAGTGCAACAAGGCTCGGCCCGAGGGCGATCTGGATCAGCAGGGCAAGGGTGGTCGGCACCAGCACGAGGATGACAAGCGCGACGACGCCCTTGAGCCTGCGCCAATTGCCTTTGTTCAGGCGCGCATCGAGCCCATCGATCAGGGCGCCGATCCAGGTGACCGGGTGGCCGATCCACTGGTACAGGCGATCCGGGTAGCCGATCAGGCGTTCGACGACGAGCGCGACAAGTGTGAGGAGTGCGGACATGGAGGCTGAAACCGACGCGATACGCGATCACGGTGGCAGCCTTGCCACGGCCCGTGCGCTGTTTCCCCATGCGCCAGCGCCCTGGATCGACCTTTCGACCGGGATCAATCCGCACCCTTACAAGCTTCCACCCATTCCCGCCAGCGCGTGGGAAAGACTGCCGGAAGACGCCGATATCGAGTGTCTTTGCGAGGCGGCGGTCCGGCGCTATGGCGCGCCTTCGGCCGCGCATCTGGTCGCGGCACCCGGAACGCAGGCATTGCTGCCACGCGTGGCCGCCATGGTGAAACCGGGTCGCGCGGCGGTGTGGACACCGACCTATGCCGAGCATGCGCGGGCCTTGGTCCGCGCGGGGCATGAAGTGATCGAGGTCTCGAATATCGACGCTCTAGCGGACGCCGACATCGCGGTTCTGGTCAACCCGAACAATCCGGATGGCCGGCTGCTTTCGGCCGAGGAACTCTGCGCGCTCGCGCGAAAGCTCGAACGGCGTGAGGGCATGCTGGTCGTGGACGAGGCCTTCATGGATGTGCGGGAAGCGGATGGCTGGAGCGTGGCTGGAGCGGTCGAGACGCACGCCAACCTCGTCGTTCTGCGCTCGTTCGGCAAATTCTACGGACTTGCCGGTTTGCGGCTAGGTTTTGCGGTTGCATCGACGCGGATTGTGGAGCGGTTGCGTAGCGAACTCGGGCCGTGGGCCGTCAGCGGACCGGCGGTCGCGGTGGGATGCGTGGCGCTTGGGGACGACCGGTGGGCGTCTGCGACACGCGCGAGGCTCGCTGCTGCGGCGGATCGGCTCGACCATCTGCTCGGTTCGCACGGGCTGAAGGTCGCTGGCGGCACGAGCCTGTTTCGTTTCGTGCGAACCGAGCGCTCTGCCGAGGTCTTCGAGGCGTGCGGCCGGGCAGGGCTCTATCTGCGCCGGTTCGACGTGATGCCGGATGCGCTGCGCTTCGGGCTGCCGCCGGACGATCAGGCGTTCGCGCGTCTCGAACGGGCGCTTGCGCGATGATCCTCGTTTCGCCGCGATCGGCGGTCGAGCGAGTGATTGCCGAATACCAGCCGGCCGCGCTCATTTCGCTGCGCTCACCGGATGCCGCGCTGTTCTCGCCGGATGCCATTCCCCAGGAAGACCAGTTGCATCTCGTGATGAACGACATTGCGGAAGACCGGCCGGGGCTGATTTCGCCGAGCGCGGCGCAGGTCCGGGCGCTGCTGGATTTCGTGACAGGGTGGGCGCAGGTGCGGCCGCTGCTGATACACTGCTATGCCGGAATATCCCGCTCGACTGCCGCGGCATTCATTGTGATGGCGGCGCTTCATCCGGAACGTCATGAGGAGGAATTGGCTGCCGAGCTCCGCGCGCTTTCGCCCTCGGCGACGCCCAATCCGTATCTGGTCAGGCTTGCGGATGGGGTGCTTGGACGTGACGGGCGAATGGTCCGCGCGATTGAGGGGATTGGACGAGGGGCGGAAGCGTTCGAAGGGGCTCCGTTTCGGTGGGGGTGAGGATGGGCTGTGGCGGGGGTGAACTCTCCCCCTGCGCTCCGCATCAGAACCCGGTCGAAGACCCCGGCGGCTTCAGATGTTGAACACCTGACCACGCCGGATCGTGACGAACCCCGTCGCACCGACGCTGGCCACCACTTCCGGTGCCACATCGAGTTCCAGATGCGCCTCGGCATCCGTCGAAACCACCAGCCGTCGCCCATCCGGCCGATCGATCACGCGCAAAACGCGGGCGGCGATGCCGGGGCCTTGGGACTGCCAGTCGAGGTCGCGGGGGCGGGCGAGGATTTCGGCGGCGCCATTGGTGGCGTTGGGGGCAGGGAGGCGGATTTCGCCTACCACCGCAGAGCCGTCATGCACGGAAGCGGGAATTCGGTTCGTGTCGCCCAGGAAGGTGGTGACGAAGCGTGAATTCGGGGCGCGGCTCACTTCTTCCGGCGTACCCTGCTGCACGATGTTGCCCTCGTTCAGGATCACCACGCGATCGGCAAGGTCGAGCGCTTCTTCCTGATCGTGCGTCACGAAGAGCGAGGTGATGCCGAGTTCCTCGTGGATTTCGCGAAGCCAGCGGCGCAGGTCGCGGCGGACATTGGCGTCGAGTGCGCCGAAGGGCTCGTCGAGCAGGAGCACCGTCGGGTCGACCGCCAGAGCCCGGGCAAGCGCCACACGCTGGCGCTGGCCGCCCGAGATCTGACTGGGAAAGCGGTTGCCCAAGCCATCGAGCCGCATCAGGCCGAGAAGTTCGTTTACCCGGCTGGCGATTTCCGCCTTCGAGCGCTTGGTCTTCGAGACCTTCATGCCGAAGCCGATATTCTCGGCCACCGTCATGTGCGGGAAGAGGGCGTAGTTCTGGAACACGAAGCCCACGCCGCGTTCGCGCACGGGAATGCGTGTGGCGTCCGTGTCGCCGAACAGGATATGGCCGCCATCGGGATATTCGAGGCCGGCAATCATGCGCAGGATCGTGGTCTTGCCCGAGCCCGAGGGGCCGAGCAGGGCGACCATTTCGCCGCTTTCGATTTCAAGTGAGACGCCGCGCACGGCGCGGAAGGTCTGGAACGTCTTCGAGACGTCTTCGAGCTTGATCTTCATCACGCCTTCTCCATGACCGGGGCGGGGACGGGTGGGCCCGAAAGGCTGGGACGGCCTGCGCGACCGGCACCCTGTCGCTCGAGCCAGACCTTGGCGATCAGGGTCAGGACGGCGAGAAAGGCGAGAATCGAGGCCGCCGCGAAAGAGGCTGCGGTCTGGTAGTCGTGGTAGAGCAGTTCGACATGCAGCGGCAGCGTGTTGGTCTCGCCGCGGATATTGCCCGAGACGACCGACACCGCGCCGAACTCGCCCATCACGCGGGCATTGCACAGGATGATGCCGTAGAGCATCGCCCAACGGACATTGGGCAGCGTGACGCTCATGAATGTGCGGAAGCCCGAGGCGCCGAGCGAGGTCGCGGCCTCTTCGAGGTCGCGCCCCTGCGCCTGCATCAGCGGGATCAGCTCGCGCGCGACAAAGGGCGCGGTCACGAACATCGAGGCCATGACGATACCGGGCAGGGCGAAGAGAATCTTGATGTCGGCTGACTGCAGCGTCGGTCCGAAAAGGCCCTGCAGGCCGTAGACGAACAGATATGAGACGCCCGCGACGATGGGGGACACCGAGAACGGAATATCGATGACGATGATCAGCAGCCGGCGGCCGGGGAAGTCGAATTTGGTGACGGCCCATGCGGCGGCAATGCCGAACAGCGTGTTGATCGGCACCGCGATCAGCGCGACCACCACGGTCAGCGTCACCGCGCTCACCATGTCGGGTTCGGCGATCGCCGCGAAATAAGCGGGCAGGCCGCGTCCAAGAGCCTCGGTCGCGATCACCACCAATGGCGAGACGATCACGATGAGCGAGGTGACCACGACAAAGACGATGAGGCTCCACTTGAAGGCGGGGCTGTCGCCGACACGGCGGGGCTGGCCGGGTTGTCGTCGCGCCATGGTCAGTCTCGCCTCGTGTAACGCAGCGCGCGCGCCTGCATGGCGTTGGTCACGGCAAGCATCACGAACGCCGCGATGAGCATCACGGACGCGATCGCTGCGGCTGCGGGCAGGTCATATTCCTCGAGCCGGATGAAGGCGAGGAGAGCCGTGATCTCCGTGCGCATCGGCTGGTTGCCGGCGATGAAGATGATGGCGCCGAACTCCCCCAGGCAGCGGGCGAAGGATAGCGAGATGCCGGCGAGCAGGGCAGGCGTCAGAAGCGGCAGGATCACCTTGCGCATGATCGTCCAGTCGGAGCCACCGAGCGATTGCGCGGCTTCCTCGATGGACGGATCGAGATCCTCCAGCACCGGTTGCACCGTGCGCACGATGAAAGGCAGCGAGGTGAAGGCCATCGCGATCATGATGCCGAGCTGCGTATAGGCGACCTTGATGCCGAATGGAGCAAGCGCGCCGCCGAACCAGCCATTCTGGCCGAACAAGGCTGTCAGCGAAATGCCGGCGACAGCGGTCGGCAGCGCGAAAGGCAAATCGACCAGCGCATCCAGCAAGCGGCGGCCCGGGAAGCGATAGCGCGTCAGCACCCAGGCGAGTGCGAGGCCGAAAACGAGGTTGAAGGCGGTTGCGACCGCGGCGCAAAAAACCGTGACGCGGTAGCTCGCCACCGCGCGCGGAGAAGAGATGATGCGCCAATAATCCTCGGGCCCCAGGCTCGCAGCCTTGAAGACCAGCGCGCCCAAAGGCAGCAGCACGATCAAGGCGAGGTAGAGGAGCGTGAAGCCGAGGGCCAGCGGCAGCCCGGGCAGGACGCGACGTGCCAAGCGTGAAACCCTGTTGTCGGTGGCAATGCGCCGACGGCCTTCGAACAAGGCCGCCGACCGTTCGATGCCTGGGTTAACGCTGGCCATAAAGCTGGTCAAGCAGCGCGCCGGACGCGAAGTGCTCCTTCTGGACCTTTTCCCAGCCGCCGAACGTGTCTTCCACAGTCAGGAGGCGGACCTTCGGGAACTGGTCCCTGAACTTGGCCTCGACACTCGGCTCGTGCACGCGATGGCCGAATTCGGCGGCAATCGTCTGGCCTTCGGGCGTGTAGAGGAAGTCGAGATAGGACTTCGCGAGATCGCGCGTGCCGTGCTTTTCTGCGACCTTGTCGACGACGGCGACGGGAAACTCGCCCAGGACGCTGACGGAAGGCGTCACCAGCTCGTATTTGTCGGCGCCGTATTGCTTGACGATGCCGCGCGTCTCGGCCTCGAAGGTGATCAGCACGTCGCCCGTGCCGCGCTCCACGAAGGTGGTGGTCGCCGCG
Source organism: Mesorhizobium liriopis (assembly GCF_024053505.1). Classification (GTDB taxonomy): domain Bacteria; phylum Pseudomonadota; class Alphaproteobacteria; order Rhizobiales; family Rhizobiaceae; genus Mesorhizobium_B; species Mesorhizobium_B liriopis. The sequence goes on from NZ_JAMXQS010000004.1 coordinate 104,183, forward strand.
CGGCCGCCGGTGTCGAAGACGGGCACGTGATTGAAGAGCGCCGTAACGTATTCCTTGACCTTCGCCTCATCACCCTTGAACGCTTCCTGAGCGTAAGCATAGGCCGCGAGATAGGTGTAGCGGGCGTTCCCCGAGGTCTTCGGGTTGGGGAAGATCACCTGCACGTCGTCGCGCACCAGATCGCCCCAATCCTTGATGTTCTTCGGATTGCCGGCCCGCACCACGAATGAGGGCAGCGAGTAGAAGGGCGAGGATTTGTTGGCGAACGCGTTCTGCCAGTTTTCGGAGACCAAGCCGTTTTTGGCGAGGAAATCGACATCTGGCACCTGATTGAAGGTCACGACGTCGGCTTCAAGGCCCTCGACGATGGCGCGCGCCTGTTTTGACGACCCTGCATGGGATTGGTCGATCGTAACGCCCGGATGCTTGTCCACATAGGCTTTGTTCACGGCCACGAAGAGCTCGCGCGCGATGTCGTATGAGGCGTTCAGCAGCTTTTCGGCAGCGAAGCTCGATGTGGATGCGGCGAGCAAAGCTGCGAGGCCGAGGCCCGCAGCGAGAAAGGTTTTCATGATGGCTCCGAAGGCGCGTCTGGGATCAGAGCGCCAAGCATAGTCATCCCACTCCGAAGGGCAGGGTTCGTACGCCCCCATTCAAGGCATAACATGGATGATTATGCTTATAATTGACGAAAAGTCGGAAATTTATTCCACTGATCAGGCTGCTTCGATCTCGGCCTGTAACGCCTGCATCTGAGCAGCAGCGGCAGATGCGGCGGCACGTTCGATGGCGCGGAAGCGTGCGACGAGGGCCAGGCCGAGCGCCGTCAACTCCGCGCCGCCGCCCTGGCGGCCGCCTGTGCGGGCCGCGATCACGGGCTTGCCGAAGATGGTCTTCATTTCCTCGACCAGATCCCAGGCGCGCTTGTAGGACATTCCCATCGCGCGGGCGGCGGCCGAGATCGAGCCGCTGTCGGCGATGTGTTCGAGAAGCTCGATCTTGCCCGGGCCGATGCGGCCTTCGGGGTCGAGGTCGATGCGCAGGCTGAGCGAGGCCATGGTGGTGCTCCTTGTGCGTCAGGCTAACAGATCGGCCGATGGGACGCCACGAATGGCAGCGGTGCTGGCGGGGTCGAAGCTGACGGACTTGACCACGGCGAAGACGGGCGTGCCGGGCGAGAGTTCGAGAGCGTCGGCCGAAAGGCGCGTGACGCGCGCCGTGATGGCATCGCCGCCGCAGTCGAGCGTGACCAGCGCTTCCGCCTCACCGAGCGGTGCGATCGCTGTGACCGCGCCTTCGAGCACGTTGAGCGCGCTGGACTGTTCGGGGCGCAGGCGCGAGAGCATCACGTCCCGCGCACGGATGCGGACGCGGAGCTTGGTGCCGGCGGCCGCCTGCACGCGGGCCAGCCGCCACTCGCCGCCGGATGAGCGCAGGCGGGTGAGACCCCATTCGGGCATGGGCTCTGCGACCGTCAGCGTGATCAGCGAACTGCTTTCGCCGCTTTCCTCAGCCAGCGTATCGAGGCGGGGCAGCACTGCCTCGGCGGGGCCTGTGGCCAGCACGCGGCCATCGCGCATCATCACCACATCCGTGGCGAGCCGGGCCACCTCTTGTGCCGAATGGCTGACATAGACGATGGGCACCTTCAATTCGTCGCGCAGGCGTTCGATGAAGGGCAGAATCTCTCGCTTGCGCGCGTCATCCAGCGCGGCGAGCGGTTCGTCCATCAAGAGCAGACGGGGGGAGGCGAGAAGCGCGCGGCCAATCGCGACACGGCTCTTTTCGCCGCCGGACAGCATGCCCGGCCTGCGGTCGAGCAGGTGGCCGATGCCGAGCAGGTCGATGATCGCGGCCTCATCGGCCCAGCGGTCGGTGCGTGGGGCAAAGAAGCGGCCGAAGCGCAGGTTCTGCCTGACGCTGAGGTGCGGAAACAGTCGCGCGTCCTGAAAAACATAGCCGATGCGGCGTTTGTAGATGGGCACGGCGATGCGGGCGTCCGTATCGACCAGCACCGTGTTATCGATCGCAATCCGGCCCCGGTCGGGTCGCATCAGGCCGCTGATCAGGTTGATCAGCATGGTCTTGCCCGAGCCGGATGGCCCGAACAGCGCGGTCAGTCGGCCGGCCGAAGCGAATGTGGCGTCGAGCGTGAATCCGCTGACGGCGCGCTGAACCGAAACCTCGAGGCTCATTCGACAGTGAACCGCCGGTCGATGCGCCGCGCAAAGGCTTCGGACGCGACAAGGGCTGCCATGGCGATGACGATCGAAACAGCTGTCAGCCGCAGGGCGCCGGTTTCGCCACCCGGCACCTGGGTGAAAGTGTAGATGGCGGAGGGCAGGGTTTGCGTCTCGCCGGGAATATTCGAGACAAAGGTGATCGTCGCACCGAACTCGCCCATGGCTTTGGCGAAGCAGAGAATGGCCCCGGCCACGACGCCCGGCAGCGAAAGGGGCAGGGTAACGACGAGGAACGTGACCAAAGGCGATGCACCGAGCGTGTTGGCCGCGCGCTCCAGTTTCCGGTCCACGGCTTCGATGGACAAACGCATGGCGCGCACCATGAGCGGAAAGCCCATCACGGCACAGGCCAGCGCAGCACCCGTCCAGCGGAACGAAAAGACGATGCCGAAATGCTCGGCCAGAAAGCCGCCGACCACGCCACGCCTGCCGAAGCTCAAGAGCAGCAGGTAACCGGTGACGACGGGCGGCAGGATCAGCGGCAGATGGACGATGCCGTTGAGGACCGACTTGCCGGGAAAGCGCCCTCGCGCAAGCAGCAGCGCAACGGCGAGGCCCAAGGGCAGGCTGGCGAGCGTCGCCCAGCTCGAAACCTTGATTGAAAGGCGAACCGCGCTCCATTCTTCGGGGCTGAGTTGAAGCCAATCCATGAAGCGCGGCCGTGCCTTTTATTTCAGCAGGATGTTGAAGCCCTGTTTTTCGAAAGCCGCACGGGCTTGCGGTGTTTTCAGGCATTCGAGCAATTTCGGCGCGTCCGCATTCTTGGACTCGGCCGTCAGCGCCACGGGATAAACGATCGGTGCGTGGCTGTCTTCGGGGAAGGTGCCGACGATCTTGACCTTGGGATCGGCCGCCGCATCCGTCTTGTAGACGATGCCGAGCGGGGCTTCGCCGGTTGAAACGAGGGCGAGTGCCGCGCGCACATTTTCGGCCTGCGCAACCTTCTTCGACACCCCTTCCCAAGCGCCGAGCTTTTCCAGCGAAGCCTTGCCGTATTTGCCGGCGGGGACGGACTCGACATTGGCCATGGCCAGCTTGCCGTCGCCAACCGCTGCGGACAGGTCGAAGCCCTGTTTGATGTCGATACTGGTCGCGGAATCGGCAGGCGCCACGAGCACGATGCTGTTGCCCAGCAACTCGTTCTCGGTGTCCTTCCTGGTCAGGTTCTTGTCCGAGAGATACTTCATCCAGTCGCGGTCGGCGGAGAAGAAGATGTCGGCCGGCGCGCCCTGTTCGATCTGTTTGGCGAGAGCGGACGAGGCGGCATAGGAGATCGTCGCCTTCTTGCCGACGGATGCCTCGCAGGCTGTGTTGATCTCATCGAGCGCGTTCTTGAGCGATGCGGCCGCGAATACCGTCAGGCTCTCCTGCGCAGACGCCGCGCCTGCCCCCAACAGTATTGCGGTTCCCACCGCCAGAACCTGCATGCGCGCCCACGTTTTCGTCATCGATCTCTCCCTGTCTCGACCAAAGCGATATATTCGGATGAATATAACTAGACGTTCTTGCACCGATGAAAATGGTGTATCTGCGTTTTTCCCGGAAGCAATCCGCTCAGGGCTTGCCAGCGGGTCGGGCGCGCGCATAGTGCGCGGCATCTCAAACGAGCAGGAAGACTTCAATGAAGCTCAGCGCGCGTAACACCATCCCCGGCACGGTCACCAAGGTGGCCAAGGGCGCAACCACGGCCCATGTCGCGATCGAAATCGGCAATGGCGTCGTCGTCACCGCATCGATCACCAACGAAGCCGTGGACGAGCTTGGGCTCAAGGTCGGCGAGAAAGCCTATGCGGTGGTGAAGGCGTCCGACGTGATGGTCGCGGTCGACTGAGGTCACTGAGCGGAGGCGCCGCTTTGAACACAGAGTTCATCAACCAAGAGAGGCGAAGGCTCTTCCAATAATCATACTATATGATAGTGGATGCCTCGATTGGAATCGAAACCTTTTGCGAGGCGGAGACTCCAGGAAACTTTCCCGAGCTTGGCCGGGCTTTTCCTTTGCTTGTGCGAAGTGAAGAGCTCGGCCTTCTTTTTTGGCTGTGATGAGCGGACAAGGCAGACTTTCCGCTGGCGTCATAAGGGCTTAAGCAAGAGGTCTCGTAATTCCACTCGATGGAAGGAGCACCGTTTGCATCCCTCGCTGCCTTCCCTCGCGCCGGAAGACCTGCTCGCGACGACGCGTCCTCGCACGCACCATGGCCATGTCATGCGCGATCTCGGCCGCGATATCGTCGGCGGGCGCTTTGCCGAGAACTCGGTGCTGCCGGGCGACAGCGAATTGATGGAACGGTTCGGGGTATCGCGCACGGTGTTGCGCGAGGCGCTGAAGACACTTGCCGCCAAAGGCCTGATCCAGGCGCGCGCCCGCATCGGCACGCGCGTACGCGAGCGGCAGTTCTGGAACCTGTTCGATCCAGACATCCTTTACTGGACCGCGGAAACGGGCGTCGATGAAAGCTTTCTCTTGAGCCTGGCAGAGATGCGCCTGGCTTTGGAACCGGAAGCTGCGGCACTCGCGGCGGAGCGGCGCAATGAAGAGCACTGCGCGCTGCTCGCTGACTGGATCGAGCGCATGGCGAACGCCACCAGTTCGCGCGAGTTCGTGGAAAGCGATTTGGGCTTGCACATGACCGTGGCGGAGGCGTCGGGCAATCCATTCATGCTTTCGGTCAGCACTTTGATCGAAGTGGCTTTGGCGACGACTTTTTCCGTCAGCTCACCGATCCCCGATCCCGAGCGCCATGCGGGGAACGTCGCGCGGCATCGCGACATCGTCGATGCCATCGCGAAAGGGGATGCCGAGGGCGCACGGGAAGCTATGCGGACAGTGATCCGCGAGGGCATGGAGCGCGTTCAGGCAGTGGCGGATCAGGCCTCGGGCGAGGCGGTCCGCCAGCGATAGACCGCGCGGATCGCGAGAACCAAAACCGTCAGCGCGATCAGCACCACGGACAGGGCGGCAATCGCCGGATCGATGTTGTCGCGCAGGCCCATCCACATCAGCCGGGGCAGCGTGATGGCGTTGACGCTGGTGACGAAGAGCGTGACGCCGATCTCCTCCCAGGACAGCACGAAAGACAAGAGCCAGGCGGTCAGGATGCCGAAGCGGATGTTCGGCACGATGATTTGGGCGGCCCGCTGCCAGACAGTGGCACCCAGACCCCGCGCGGCGAGATCGATGCGCCGGTCCACCTGCGCCAGGGAGACGAGGATCAGCACGACGGCAAAGGGCATCGTCATCACGGAATGGGCAAGTGCGGTGCCGAGCCAGCTGTCATAGCCGATCGAGCCGCTCACATTCGAAAGGGATGTGAGAAGGAAATAAAGCGTCACGGCTGAAACCACCGGCGGCACGACCATGGGCAGGATGGCGAAGCCGACGAGCACGGCCGCGAAGCGCGGCTGGAACATCCAGAGGCCGAGACAGAAGCCCAGCGCGAGCAGCGTCGAGACCGTGCTCGAAACCACGCCGATGCGGATGCTGAGCAGAATGGCGTCCAGCCATCGCGGGTCGCTGACGAGCGTTGCGTAGTGGCGCAGCGACCAGTTGCCCGTGGGCATTGAGAGAAAGCGCGCCGGCGTGAACGAGACCGGCACGACCGCCAGCAGCGGCAGAAGCAGGAACACCGCGACGAGTGCCGCGAGCAGGAGGATGACGGGGCCGGGTCGGTAATGCGTCATCGGCTCAGCCCGCCAGTTCGCGCGGGCGGATGAAGCGCCAGAGCGCTGCCATCAGCACACCGACCAGCACCACGAGCGTGACGCTGATGGCCGAGCCCAAGCCCCAGTCGGGGCTCTGGAAGATGCGCAGATAAACAAGCTCCGCCACCATCACGCTGCGCCCGCCGCCGAGGATCGCAGGGGTCACGAAGAAGCCGAGCGCGAAAACGAAGACGATGAGCGCGGCACCGATGATGCCCGGCAGCGTCATCGGCACGAAGATCGACCAGAAGATACGCGAGCGCGAGGCACCGAGGCCTTGGGCGGCAAGCAGAACGCGTTCATCGAGATTGCGCATGGCGGATGCGAGCGGGAAGACGGCGAATGGGATCAGGAAGTGCGTCATGCCGACCACCACGCCGAACTCGTTGCGGACCAGCGCGAGCGGTTCGGACAGGATGCCGAGCTGCTGGCCCCAGCTGTTGAGCAGGCCGCGATTGGACAAGAGCGCCACCCAGCCGAAGGCGCGGGTGAGAACGGAGATCCAGAACGGCACGAGTACGCAGAACTCGACGGCCAGTCGTTGCAGCGGCGTGCCGCGCACAAGCACGAAGGCGATGAGATAGGCGGCGGCTACGGCTGCGATCGTGACGAACAGGCAGATCCGGAAGGTGCGCAGGAAAACCGACTGCACGAGCGGGTCGAGAACGAGCGCCTGGTACTGCCCGACCCCCGGTTCGGGCAGCGTCACGCTCCATCGCGCGACGCCGAAGAACGGCACCGCGTAAGCGAAGAACAGGAAGAGGAGAAGCGGCGCCATCCACAGCGCCGCTTTCCATTGGCTCGATCCGAGACCCATCGCGGATCGGTCAGGCCGAGATGATCTTGGTATATTCGTCCAGCGCCTTGCCGTAATTCTCGGCGTACCAATCCATGTCGAGCGGGATCTGCTTGGAGGCGTTCGCGGGCTCCATCGGGTTGAAGCGTTTCCGGTCCTCGGGGATCAGTGCGTCGGTGGCCGGGTTGGCCGGGCCTTGGCCGAGCTTCTCGAACATCACCAGCTGCTTTTGCGGGTCCGACATGGAGGCGATGAATCTCATCGCATTCTCCTTGCCGCCCGGATTGTTCTTCAGAACGGCGAGCGAGCCGGGCGAGATCAGGCCCTGATCCCAGATGAACTTGATGGAGCCGTCCGAATCCTTGTCGAGCAGCGATGCGCGGGTGGACCAGATCAGCGCCATCGATGCCTCGCCATCGATCAGAACCGACTGGCTCTCGGCACCACCGCCCCAATAGGCGACGACATTGTCCTTGAAGGCTGCGATCTTCTTGTGGGCGCGTTCGAGGTCGAGCGGGTAGAGTTTGTCGGGCGCGACCCCGTCGGCCATGAGCGCGGCTTCCCACATGCCCACGCCCCATTTGTAGAGCGAGCGCTTGCCCGGGAACTTCTCCGTGTCGAAGAAGTCCGCCATGCCGGTCGGCACCTTGTCGCCGAACTTCGAGGAATCGTAGGCGATGATATAGGAGAAGAAGTAGGTCGAGGCGGCGTGCTCCCAGCCGAAGCCTTCGCGGAATTTCGTCTTGTCGACCACCGTGTAGTCGATCGGCTCCAGCATGCCCTGCTTGCCGAGCGAGATGGCCGAGAACGGGTCTGCATCCACCAGATCCCAGGTCGGCTTGCCGCTCTTGGCCTGCGCCGAGATGGCGCCTTCCGTCGGACCCGAGCCGTCCTCCTTGACGGTGATGCCGCTCTCCTTTTCGAAAGGTTGGCCGTAAGCCTCGTCATAGGCCTGGATGGCGTCGCCACCCCAATTGACCAGAACCAGCTCCTTGGCCTGCGCCCAGAGCCGCGAGGGCGAAAGAGCCGTGACGCCGACCGCGGCGCCCGCGAAGAGCTGACCGAAGCGGCGGCGACTGATGCCGTGTTCGAGAAGTTTTGTCATTGTCGTTCCCCTGTTTTTATTCGGAAGTCATGCACTGGGCGGAATGAGAAAGCCCCTTTCCGGTGCCCAAGTCAGCCAGACCGGCCCCTCGGAGGCGAGCGCAGCGTTCGCCTCGTCGGTCGGAACCGAAAGCGAAAGCTTGATGCCGCTGCGTGTCGCGAGTTCCAGCCGTGTCGCGGAGCCGCCATAGGTCGCGCCGGTCGGCATCGCCGCCAGCGCATTGACCGCGCCTTCGGGCGAGCGGACGAGCCGCATATGTTCGGGCCGCACGCCAAGCAGCGTGTCCTTGCCCGACAGGTTGCCGCCGGTTTCGTCCACGAAGATGCGCCGATCCTCGAAGGCACCGTTGGCGCCCTGGCCATCAAAAGAAAGGCCCGAGAGCGGCAGCATGTTGATCTCGCCCAGGAACTCCGCGACGAAGCGGTTCTTCGGCCGCTCATAGACCTCACGGGGGTCGCCCACCTGCAGGAGCTGGCCGCTGTTGAAGATCGCGATACGTGACGAGAGGGCCAGCGCTTCAGTCTGGTCATGCGTGACGAAAACGAATGTCGTGCCTGTTTCGCGATGAAGTCGCGCGACCTCGGCCTGCATCTGTTCGCGCAGGGATTTGTCGAGAGCGGAGAAAGGCTCGTCGAGCAACAGCATGCTCGGCTCGAAAACGAGCGCGCGGGCGAGCGCCACGCGCTGCTGCTGGCCGCCGGACAACTGGGCTGGCCGCTTCTTCTCGTGGCCCCTGAGCCCGACCCTCTCGACCATCGCGCCGACCTTGCGCCTGATCACGTCGCCCGATGCTTTGCGCACGCGAAGCGGGAAGGCGATGTTGTCTTCGACACTCATATGCGGAAACAGCGCGTAGCCTTGGAACACCATGCCGGCCTCACGGTCTTCGGCCGGCATCGGCGTGATGTCGCGGCCGTCGCGCATCAAGCGGCCGGTGGTCGGCTTGGTGAAACCTGCGAGGATCATCAGGAAAGTGGTCTTGCCCGAGCCCGAGGGGCCGAGCAGCGTCAGGAATTCGCCGCGTCCGATGTCGAGGCTCAAATCCTTCAGCGCCCAGAAATTGCCGAAACTCTTTCCGACGCTCGAAGCCTTGATCTCGGCGGCGTGGCTGCGTTGGTTCATCCTCGGGCGCCTCCAGTCCGGTGAAGGCTATCACTCCAAGCCCAAGCGGCAACCGAATTGTTTTGCCTCTGCCGACAAATATCCTTCACCGCAAACCTTATCGGGCGGTCAATCATAGGCATTGCGCGCGACGGCTTCCGCTTTGGTGAGGCGCGATTTGAGCCAAGCGGTGAACGCCACCAGTGCCGGCTGCTCGCGTTTGGAATGTTCCATGACGAGAAAGTAGGACTTCGGCGATTTGAACGCGATCTCGAAGGGCCGCACCAGCTGGCCCTCGCGCATGGCGGTGCGGCAGGTCAGTTCGTCGCCCATGGCGATGCCTTGCCCGGCGCTCGCCGCGGCGAAGACGAGGTTCATGTCGGAAAAGACGATGCCGCATTCGGGATCGGGGTTGAGCACATCCGCCAGCGCCAGCCAGCGGGTCCAGTCCTCGAAATTGCCGAGATGGAGAAGCGGCGCCTTCAACACGTCCTGCGGCTCGGGCAAGCCGCCGAGCTTGTTGAGGAGCACCGGCGAGCAGAGCGGCGTGAACTCGATATCGCAGAGAAGCTCCACCGCTCGGTCAGGCCAGTTGCCGTCGCCGAAGGCGATGAAGATGTCGGGATCACTCGCCGACACGTCGTCCAGCTTGCGCGGCGTGGTGACGGAAAGGGCCACATCCGGGTAGAGGCTCTGGAATTCGCCCAGATGCGTGCAGAGCCAGAGCGAGGCGAAGCCCGGCGTGCAGCTGATCACCAGATCGCCGCTCACGCCCGTTTCCGAGCCTTGCGCGCCTGCGTCTCCCAGAACCGTCAGCGCTTTGCGCACGTCGCCGGCATAGCGGCGGCCTCGGGCCGTCAGCGCCACGCCTTTTCCGGCGCGCTCGAACAAGGAGAATCCGAGCTCGCGTTCGAGCAGGCGCAATTGATGGCTGACCGCGCTGCGTGTCAGATTGAGTTCATCGGCCGCCCGCCACACACTGCCGAGCCGCGCGAAACTGTCGAGCGACCGGAGCGCCTGCGTGGACGGGATGCGCATGACTTTGCCTTTGTGGTGAAGAGCGTTTGCCGGATGGCGGAAAACTTATCACTTTTCGCGCATGGAATTCGCTGGTTTGCTTTCTGTCAAGGAGAGCGGCTCGATGGGTGCAGCGGCGGAAACAGCGAAGGGGATGGTCGAGGCGCAGGCGCGCGAGCTTTCGACGTGGACCCGCACCATCTTCGACTTCGGCGAAACCGCCTGGCGCGAATATCGCTCGGCGGCCTGGTATGTGGAGCGGTTGCGCGCGGAAGGCTTCTCTGTCGAGGAAGGCTCCGGCGGCATGCCGACAGCCTTCTGTGCTCACTGGACCCACCGCGCCGGCAGCAATGCCAAGGGTCCCACCATCGGCATGTATGCCGAATATGACGGCATTCCGGGCAACTGCCAGGATGCGGCGACCATGGAGCGTCCGCGCCCCGGGCTGAGCGTTCACGCCGGCGGCCACACCGACCCGCATTCCGGCCTCGGTATCGGCTCGCTCGGCGGGCTTCTCGCGACGAAGGCGGCAATGGAGCGCCACGGCATTGCCGGCACGCTGCGTTTTACCGGCGAGCCGGCGGAGAAGGTCAGAGGCTCCAAGTCCATCCATGCGGCCAAGGGCTATTACGATGGCTTGGCCGGGGTGATCTCGTTTCATCCCTTCTACATGCTGCCGCTCTGCAACACCGTGCGCTGGGATACCCACTGCGGCGCGGCCTACAGCATGATCTACCGCTTCATCTGCGTTGCGCCTGAGAAATGGGGGGCGACGGGGGAAACCCCGATCCCGCAATCGCACTCGGCCATCCGCGCGCCGGGCGCGGGCGAGGCCCTTGCACTGATGCAGATCAACGCACGCGCCGTGCGCGACTCGATGCTCTCGCATCAAGGGGGCTGGTCGATCTCGGAAGCCGTGCTGACTTCCGGACAGGCGACCGCCGACAATCAGCCCGCGCTGCTCGCCGAGATCCAGTACATGATCCGCGTGCCGACGCTCGATATGGCGGAACAGGCGGTAGCGACGCTCGATCGCGTCGCGGAAGCCGCGGCGCTGATGACCGGTTGCCGTTTCGAGCGCCATTGGGTCTCGAAGTCGCGTCCCGGCCTCGCCAATCATGCGATGGCGGAACTGTGCTGGAGGGCGATGCAGGAGGTTGGCGCACCGCGATGGAGCGAGAGCGCCAAGGCAATCGCGCGCGAGATCCAGGTGAATGGGGGTGGGGAAGCAACGGACGATCCTTTCATTCCAGAATGTACGCGCCTCATCGATCCCCGCGAAGCCGAAGCCGTCCTCCGGCGCGACCTGCCGCCTTCTCAGACCCATTCCACCTCCGACGACTATACGGACATGGCGTGGCACGCTCCTCTCTGCCGCTTCTATGTGGCGCGGCCCGCGCTCCGCGCGCCTGATGGTTTCAGCTATCCCGCCTGGGTCATGAACGCGCTGGGCGGTATTCCCGAAACCATTGATCCGATGGTGACGACTGCCGCGAAGATCGTTTCGCTGACGGCTCTGCGCCTGCTCGAAGACGAGAAGGCACGAGACCATGCCCAGGCCGAGTTCGTTCAGCGCACGGGGGGCGGCATCGGCGGCACGGAATGGATCGCGCCGCTTTGCGACTACGAGCCACCCACTCATTTCCGCTGGCCCGAATATGTGACGACCCCACGCGGCACCGACTGGTGGATCCCGACATTTCCCGAACCAAGACGAGAGCTGGTTTCATGACACGACACGAGCGCCTTTCCTCCGCCGAGCCTTTTTCGCTCCAGCGCCGCAATCCGAAGGGCGGCACGGAGCCGCTGAGCTTCTGGGGCTTTCAGAACGAGACCGATCCGCTGACCGATGTGCTGCTCGGCTCGCCGGCCTATCTCAGGCACATGGCGACCAGCTCGCTGTCACGAAAGCACCTGCGCGAGAATCCTGCCAACATCCAGCTCGCTCAGGCGCAGCACAATGAGCTCGTTTCCGCCTACCAGCATTTCGGCGTCACGGTGCACACCGTGCAGCCCGAGCCGGAACTGCCGATGCAGGTCTATACGCGGGATTCATCCGTGATGACGCCCTATGGCGCGATCATCACCGCCATGGCCAACTGGTGGCGGCGCGGCGAAAATTATGCCGCCATCCGCAACTACGAAAAGCTCGGCATTCCGATCTACGACATGGTGACGGCCGGTACTTTCGAAGGCGGCGACTTCAACGTCATCGAGGAAGGCTGCGTCTTGATCGGCTGCGGCGGCGCACGCACGCAGGAAGAGGGCGCGCTGCAGGTCCAGTCATGGTTCGAGAAGGAAGGCTGGGAAACGCGCCTCGCCTTTATCGACGAATATTATGTGCATATCGACCTGATGGTGGTGCCGATCGCGCCGAAGCTCACCGCCGTCTGTCTCGCCTGCACCGAGCCGGCGCTGGTGGATTGGCTGAAGGCCAAAGGCCACGAGATCATCGACGTGCCATTTCAGGATACGATGGCCTTGGGATGCAACTTCATGTCGCTCGGCCGCGATCGTGTGATCGCGCCGACGAGTTCGCAGACGCTGATCGAGAAACTGCGCGCGCTGGGGTTCGAAGTGGCGGCGGTGGAGACGGGTGAAATCTCGAAAACGGGCGGCGGCATCCACTGCATGGCGCAGGCCTTGCGGCGGGAAAGGGCTTGAGCGCCTAGAGCGAGAAACCCTCAAGCCTTTCCCGAAGCGCCCTGATCCCTTCGATGCCCGCATTCGCGAACGCGAACCGGAGGTAGTCCTTCTGGTCCGCGCCGAAGAACTCGCCGGGAATCACCAGTACCCCACGGTCGCGCGCGAGCGCTTCGGCGACGTCCACGGAAGACCTGCCCGCCACCGGATGCCGCACGAAGGCGAAGTAAGCGCCGAGCGAGGCGAGCTGCCAGCCTTCGAGGTCGCTGAAGCTTTGCGCCATCGCTTCCGCCCGAAGTGCGATTTCGACGCGATTCGCTTCGCGCCAGTCGACAAGCGCGGGGATGGCCTTGGCAAGCGCGGCCTGCGGCGGACGCGGCGAGCAGATCTGGAGATTGTCCACGATGCCGGCCAGCGCGCGGACAACATGCTCGCCGGCCGTCACGGCGCCCATGCGATGACCGGGAATGCAGAAGCTCTTGGAGAAGCTGTAGAGGCTGATCAGCGTCTTTTCCCAGTCCTGGCGCTCGAAGAGCCGGTGGGGCACACTCGCTTCCGGCGCGAGAAAATCGCGGTAGGTCTCGTCGAGGATCAGCCAAGCGCCATGCTCGCGACAGGCATCGAAGGCGCTCGCGATAAGCTCGGGCGGGTAAACCGCACCGGTCGGGTTGTTGGGCGTAATCAGGGAAACGACCTTTACGCCCGCTTCGAGCGCGGCTTCGATCGCGCGGAGCTCGGGTACGAAACCGTTTTCGGCCGTGGTCTCGATCAGCACCGGTTTGACGCCGAGCATGCCGAGCGAGCTTTCGTGATTGAAATAGAAGGGCACGGTGAGCGCCACGCCTTCACCGGCCTGCGCGAGCGCCATGACCACCGCCACGAAGGCCTGGTTACAGCCGGCCGTGATGTGGACGTTTTTCGCGTCGATCCCGGCGCCATAGAGCGCCGACTGATGCACGGCATAGACGGCCCGCAACTCGTCATCGCCTTCGATCGCGCCATAGCCCGCATAGGCTGCCGTCGCTGCCGCTTCACCGAGCCATTCGAGCATCTGCGCGTGGGGCGGGTAGCCGGGAACTGCCTGACTCAGATCAATCAACGGTCCGCGCCGTCCGTCATAGTTGCGTCGCCAAGCGCCGACCGTGGGCACGGGCGGGGCAGGGATCGCGAGCGCAAGCGGATTGAGTTCGGCAAGCTTGGTCATGAGGCCGTCCTGATGTCTGGCCTTCCATGGCACCGGGACGGGTTGGAGGTCCATAGGGGTCGGGCGTGAGTTCTGTGACATGCATCACAGACCGCGCGGCAACTTCGCGTGATGTGATGGTCCCGTGGCGGCAGGTCTTCCAGTCCTGCCGTCACAACCCTGCAGGCCTGTCCCGGATGAAAATCCGGGACAGGTTTACCGTTTGCAGACGCGCTGTTCGGCGACGCAAGATGGTAGGAATGAGAGGCGGGCGCTACGTTGACATCGTAGTGCTCCGAAGTTCGCGATCCGCCTCAGCAGACGCGCGCGTCACTGTCCGCCAAGCGCGCTGAACGCATGCAAGTCGTTTGCCCCAAGGGCGAATGATGAACAGCAATTTCAGGATGGGAGACCGGATGGTGGGCGTGACAGGGATTGAACCTGTGACCCCTACGATGTCAACGTAGTGCTCTCCCGCTGAGCTACACGCCCATCCGGTATGGCGGCGCATACATCATAGATGCATGGGGGCGTCAAGGGCGTGCGCGCTGATGTTTGCGACGCCGTGATGACGCTTGGGAACTTGGAGCCCTCAGGCCGCCTGCAGCATCTTTTCGACCTCGTTGACGAGATCGCGTAGGTGGAAGGGCTTGGACAGGATCTTGGCGTCGCGCGGGGCCTTGGAATCGGGGTTGAGCGCCACGGCGGCGAATCCCGTAATGAACATGACCTTGAGATCGGGATCGATCTCGGTGGCGCGGCGGGCCAGTTCGATGCCGTCCATCTCGGGCATCACGATATCGGTGAGCAGCAGCGAGAAGGGCTCTTCGCGCAGGCGCTCATAGGCGCTCGCGCCATTGTCGAAATCGCTCACCTCGTAGCCGGCGCGTTCAAGCGCCTTCACGAGAAAGCGGCGCATATCGTTGTCGTCTTCTGCGAGGAGGATGCGGGCCATCGTGGTCCTGTGCGGGAATGCGAGAATGGAATCGAGAGGGCGCGAAGCTGCCCTGAAACGGGCATACCTGTGGAGCCTTATAAAAAAGAAAGATGGTAAATATCAAGTGAATCCGGTGGGTTCCTCGCGCGCGCGGCGCTGGACAGCGCCCGGCTGAGGTGGCACGGTTTGCTCATGCTTCAAATCGCCTCTCAGCGTCGCAGCCTTTGACCCATCCGCACAAGCCCGAGGACGATTTCGCGGAGGTGCTTCCATTCGAGATGAGTGCCCCTGCGCAGCACGTGCCTTTCGTGCTGAACTCGCCCCATAGCGGGCGCTTCTATCCGCCTCGGTTTCTCGCGATGTCCCGGCTCGATGCCGCGCAGATCCGCCGCTCCGAGGACTGCTATGTGGACGAACTCTTCGCCGGCGTGGCTTCGCTCGGCGTGCCGCTTCTCAAGGCGAATTTTCCGCGCGCCTATCTGGACGTGAATCGTGAGCCGTTCGAGCTCGACCCGCGCATGTTTTCGGGGACCCTGCCGGCTTTCGCCAACAGCCGATCGCCCCGTGTGGCGGGCGGCTTGGGCACGGTGCCGAAGCTGGTGGGCGAGGGGCTCGATATCTATCGTGCGCGCCTGCCCGTCGGCGAAGCGCTCGACCGGATCGAGCATTTCTACAAGCCCTATCATGAGGCGCTGAAAGACCTCCTGATGCGCACGCATCGCGCCTTCGGGCACGCAGTGCTGGTGGACTGCCATTCGATGCCGGCCAATGTCAGGTCGGGCGAGAACCGGAGGCCCGACTTCATCATCGGCGACCGGTTCGGCACGTCCGCCTCACCGATGCTGACCGACACCGCGATGCGGCTGCTCGCCTCGATGGGCTACCATGTGGTGCATAACAAGCCCTATGCAGGCGGCTTCATCACCGAGCATTACGGGCGGCCCGCGCACAATCTTCACGCCATCCAGATCGAGGTCAATCGCGGCCTCTACATGAACGAGCGCACACTCAAGAAGAACAGCGGCTTCGACGCACTGGCCGACGATCTCAGCCACTTCATGCGCGAACTGGTTTCCATTCCCGACGACTACCTGTTCGGCCTGCCGCTCGCCGCCGAATAGCCGTCCCTTCTTCCCAGCAAAAAAAAGACCGCATCGTTCGCACGACGCGGTCCAAGTCTAGGGAGGAAACGCCCAAGGAGGGCATGAACGACCGAAGCCGTTCGAGAGCCACTTTATTGTGCGGTGCACAAGTGTCAAGCACTTCCGCCCCCTTGTTCAGGAATTGTTGATAAGTTGGGCGCTGCCCGCTAATGCGGCATCCGCAATCCCGGAGTTTCGAGAATGGCCGTCACGCCCGAACTGATGCGCAAACTGGCGGAAGTGGCCGCAGCCGAAACTCTGCCACGCTTTCGGCAGTTCGGCAGCGTTTCCAACAAGTTGGCGGCGGGCTTCGATCCGGTGACTGAAGCGGATCGCGAGGCCGAGCGGGCCATCCGTGCCGTCTTGCGCGAGACTTTCCCGGAGCATGGCATTCTCGGCGAGGAATGGGGAGGCGAGCGGCTCGACAGCCGCCATGTGTGGGTGATCGACCCGATCGACGGCACCCGTTCGTTCATCTCAGGCATTCCGCTTTGGGGCACGCTGGTCGGGCTGCTCGAGAATGGCGATGCGGTGGCCGGGCTCATGGCGCAGCCCTTCACGGGTGAGCTGTTCTTCACGGATGGCATGACGGCGCTCTACGAAGGGCCGGGTGGGCCACGCGAACTAGTGACGCGAAAGACGACACAATTGGCCGATGCCACCCTCTGCACCACCACGCCGTCGCTGTTCACAGCCGAAGAGCGCCCGCTCTATAACGAGCTCGAAAAGGCGGTGCGGCTGCCGCGCTACGGCACGGACTGCTATGCCTATGCGATGCTTGCCGCCGGTCAGGTCGATCTGGTCGTCGAAAGCGGCTTGCAGCCTTACGACATCGTGGCCCTAATCCCGATCATCGAAAAGGCCGGTGGCGTCATCACGGACTGGCAGGGTGGACCGGCGGAGAAAGGCGGGCGGGTGCTGGCCGCCGCGACGCCCGAACTCCATGCCGAAGCGATGCGCGTCCTCAGTCTCTAAAAGCCGCTGTCGCTGCCGGGTACGAAGGCGTCGAAGGCAGCCCACATCTGTTCGCGGTAGCGATCCGCTTCCTGCGGGATTTCATGCCGCGCCCCGTCGATCGTGACGAGCGCGCCGGCACGCAGGCGCGGCGCGTAGCGCTCGGTGGCGGCGGTCGAGACGATGCGGTCTGCCCCGGCAGCGACGAACATGGTCGGGATGCGCACGGATGACATGAAGGCCGGCTCGTTGGCCGCGTCGATCGCACGGCAGGCGGCGCGCACCCAGGATGCCGTGGGACCGCCGAGCGCCAGTTGTGGGAATGTCTGCAGCAATTCCGCATTGCGCTCGAAGCGGGCGGGGTCGCTCGTCAGCGGATTCTGTTCGAAGCGCGGCATCCCCGGTTTGCGCGGACCGCCACCCAGATAGATGCGGCCGAGTCCGATGCCGGCCACTGCATGCGACAGCCGGTGAATGCCGCGATGGGCAAACGAGAAACCGGAGATTTCCAGAAGCGGCGAGAGGAGCACCATGCGCCGGATCTGGTTGGTGTAGCGCGGGGCCGCCAGAAGCGCGACCAGCGCGCCGGTCGAGTGCGCCAGAACGTAATAGGGTGCTGGCGTATCGGGAAGGGCTATGGTCTCGAAGACGAGATCGAAGTCCTCGATGTAGTCCGAGAAACTGCCGACATGCCCGCGCTGCGGGTTCTTGAGGAGCCGGTCCGAACCACCCTGGCCGCGCCAGTCCAGCGCGATCGCCACGAAGCCGCGACGGTTGAGGTCGCGCGCGGTCTCGAAATACTTCTCGATGGCCTCGTTGCGACCCGTGAGGACGAGCACCGTGCCCTTCGCGGGCTTTGCCGCATGGGGGAAAACGGCGGTGCGCACGCGGCGCTTAGCATGATCGAGAAGAAAACCGACGCGCGTGCCTTCAGGGATAGGGTTGGCTGGAGTGGCGTAGAGCGCGGCGTCCGGCAAGGGATCGGCTGGCAGGGCGGGCACGGGATTCCTTCGGGGCGCGAACAGATACAGGTCAGATAAGCCGGCCGGACACAAACCGCAAAGAGGCGGGCTTGAATAAAAAGTGGGGCCGGCAACGCTCCGGAAAAAGCGCGCCGACCCCCGCAAAGCCGGGCGGAAGGGACATGGCACCCGGTCTGCTCCTAAGACAGCTTCCCGGTGGACGGGAAGCCTCCCTAAGATCGACGCGGTTTTAGCCTGCGTGAACTGAACGGGTTCCGAAGGCTCGGTTCATCTGCCGTTCACGGTTCGGGCGGATTTGCGGCGTCGGATTCCTGGTTTGAAAAAGCCTCTTGAAGGCGGTTTTTCTCCATCCCACATAGGCTTTGCGGTCGCCCATAGCGGGGCCGCTGACCTTCCCCGAAGACGCCGCCAGCGGGTCTTCCCAGAAGCGTCAAACGCTTAACCTGTTGCTCTGTTGGAGAACAAAACCATGCGTCACGTTGATTTTTCGCCCCTCTACCGTTCCACCGTCGGCTTCGACCGGCTCTTCACCATGCTCGACAGCCTCGGCCAGCCCGATGCCGGCCAGAGCTACCCGCCCTACAATATCGAGCGCACCGCGCAGGACACCTATCGCATCTCGATGGCTGTCGCCGGCTTCTCCGAGAATGACATCTCGCTGGAAGCCCATCGCAACGTGCTGACGGTCAAGGGCGAGCGCAAGGAAGAGAAGGGCGAGGAAGGGACCGAGACCCTTTATCGCGGCATCGCCGCGCGGGCCTTCGAGCGCCGCTTCCAGCTTGCCGACCATGTGGAGGTAACGGGTGCGAGCCTCAAGAACGGCCTGCTCTTCGTCGATCTCAAGCGCAACATCCCGGAAGAGATGAAGCCCCGCAAGATCGCGATCTCGGCGGTCGGCAATGAGGCCAAGCAGATCGAAGCGCAGGCCGCATAACGCGCCTCGGCTTCGTGAATGAATGGAGAAGCGGCGTCCGAAAGGGCGCCGCTTTTTCTTTGCGGGTTCAGCGGCCCTCGCGATACCACATCGAACCGAGCGCCAGCAGCAATACGCCGAGGCCGAGGAAGCCGCCGAAGAGCGGGACACGGTCGACGGATTTCAGAACGCTGTCGCCTGTCGTGCGGAAGCCCATGCGCTCGCCGCCAGCCGAAGCGTTTCCGCGCAGAGGCATGATGTCGGGCACGCCAGCCGACACACGCTCGACGATGCCGCCGCTTTTCTCGACGGCCGGGCGAACGATGTCGGCCGTCGAAACAACATCGCCGAATTCCGGCGCGTTGATGGGGCCGACATGCGCGAGCGTGCGCAGATCGCCATTGCCGATCTGATAAAGGCCGATCTCGGGCACCTGTGCCGAGCCCCTGAACATGCCGGGACCATCGGCGGCGAGCGGCACCGTCAGCACCTTGCCCGACGGTGTGATGACCTGTGCCGGCTGCGCCTGATCGGCCATGGTCTGGCGGTTGATTTCCAGAACCATGCCGCGCCCGTCGGCGGTCAGCCGTTCTTCCTCGAGTTCCGGCTCCTTCATCAGCCAGTGCGCGATGCGGCGGTAGAGCTGCACGTCCGGTCCGCCGCCCTCGAAGCCGCGCGCCCAGAGCCAACCCTGGTCGGACAAGAGCATGCCGACGCGGCCTTCGCCCTTGCGGTCGAGCACGAGAAGGGGCCGGTCGTTCGGTCCCTTCATCACCGTTTCGCCTTCGGGGCGGTCGATCCCGATCGAGCGGAACCAACGGCCCCAGCGCGGCGGCTCGGTGTTGGCACCTTCCAGCCCGCGCGTGACGGGATGGCGCTGGCCGAGCGTGGTCAGGCGCGGGAAAAAGGGTTCGTCCAGCACTTCACCGGTGGGCAGGGCGGGCAGGGCGCCAATCAGCGGCGTCTGCGCAATGGATTGCTCCCCCGCATATTCGGGGCCGGCCGCAACCAGAAGCGCCCCGCCATTCTCCACATATTGCGCGATGTAGTCATAGTAGAGGATCGGCAGCACGTCGCGGTGCTGGTAGCGGTCGAAGATGATCAGGTCGAAATCGTTGATCTTCTCCACGAACAGTTCGCGCGTGGGGAAGGCGATCAGCGACAATTCGTTGATCGGTGTGCCGTCCTGCTTCTCGGGCGGGCGCAGGATGGTGAAGTGGACGAGATCCACCGAGGCATCGGATTTGAGCAGGTTGCGCCATGTGCGCTCGCCGGCATGCGGCTCGCCTGAGACCAGCAGAACGCGCAGGTTCTCGCGGATGCCATCGACCAGCGCGATGGCGCGGTTGTTCATGTCGGTCAATTCGCCTTCGCCGCCGGGAATTGACAGCTCGACGATGTTGCGGCCCGCATTGGGGACGGTGATCTGCAGCGGCATGCGCTGGCCGATCGGTGCGCTCTGGACGGCGACCTGATCGCCGTTGACCGACACGCGCACATCGACCGTGCCCTGCTCACCGCCGGCGGCCACCACGCGGTAGCTCATGTCGAGAGGCTTTCCGACGATGCCGAAGCGCGGCGCTTCCTCGAAGTGGATGCGGCGGTCGCGCTCGTTCTCCTCGCCGGTGATCAGCGCATGGATCGGCGCGCCGATACTGGGGTTGGCCGGCACGTCATGCACCTGGCCGTCGGTGATCATCAGCGCGCCGCCGACACGGCTTTCGGGCACATCGCGCAGCGCGCCGTCGAGCGCACCGAAGAGGCGCGTTTCGGTGCGCTCATCGGCTGCATCGCCCTTGCCGGTCTCGACCACGCGCAGGTCGAATTGCGGGAAACGGGCGAACTTTTCGCGGACCTGCGCGAGCGTCTGGTCGGTCTGCGCGGTGCGTGGACCGATCTCCTGGCTCTGGCTGCGATCCACCACGACCGCGACCACGCTTTTCAGCGCTTCGCGCTCTTCGTCGAGCAGAACCGGGTTGAGGAGTGCGCCGGCAATCGCCACGAAGGCGACCGCGCGGATCAGCGCGCCACGCGTGCGGAAGAAGAGCCCGACGACTGCCAGAACCGCCATCAGCACGAAAGCAGCGATCAGCCAGGGCCAGCTCAGGAGCGGCTCGAAGGAGACGGACCAGTTCATGCTACTGCCCCAGCCGTTCGAGAAGGGCCGGCACGTGGACCTGATCGGATTTGTAATTGCCTGTCAGCATATACATCACGATGTTGACGCCCGCACGAAGCGCATAAGTGCGCTGCATCGGGTCGTCCGGCACGGTCGGCAGCATCGGCGCGCCCGATGAGTCCACCGCCCAGGCACCGGCGAGGTCGTTGCCGGTGATCATGATCGGAGACACGCCGTCGCCCGTGCGGACCGGGCGGTTGTCGCTGTTCTGCGCTTCGGCCGAGGCCTCGATCCAGAGCGGGCTGCCCGAGTAGCGGCCGGGGAAGTCGTTCATGATGAAAAAGGACTTGGTCAGCACGTGGTCTTCCGGCACGGGCTCGAGCGCCGGCACGTTGAGTTCGGCGAGGATGTCGCGCAGGCGCTCGTTGGAGGGCGTGCCGCCGGCATCGAAGCCGCTCGCGAACTGGTCGCGCGTGTCGAAAAGCACGGTGCCGCCTTCGCGCATGTAGCTGTCCACACGGGCGATAGCCGCCGCATCCGGCATGGGCGCTCCCGCATCGACCGGCCAGTAGAGGATCGGGTAGAAGGCCAACTCGTCCTTGGCGATATCGACAGCTGCCGGTTCTGCAGGCTCCAATGCGGTCTTTTCGATCAGAAATTGCGTGAGCCCCTCGAGCCCGGCACGGCTGATCTCGTCCACGCGATTGTCGCCGGTGACGACATAGGCCAGCCGCGTCCTGGAAATCGCCGCCACGGCCTGCTCGTCGCCGGGACGCGTATCCTGCGCGCGGGCGTCATGCGGTGCCGCCACGACGAAGGCGGCGAGAAGTGCAGCGGTAATTGCACCGGCCAATCGCGCGCGGGGCCTGCGCCGCATCACGCCGCCCATCCAGAACATCACCAGCGTGTCGAGCACGAGAAGAACGAGGGCTGCGAGCATGAAGGGAGCCTTCAAGGGGGTCGATCCGTCGAGTTCGTAGGCGATCTCGCTGGTGGGCACGGGTGGCGTCGGCTTCACGATGGGCGCGAAGCTCGCTTCCGCCGGCAGAAGGTTGTGCGCGACAACGCCTTCCTCGCCGCCGTAAAGGCCGGGCGGGTTTTCGATTGAAACGGCCGTCGCGCCCGCCGCGAGCGGGCGTGCGTCCGGGCCCGGCGGCACGAGGGCGCCGTTGGCTGCGATCATCTGGAAAGGGCGAAGGCTCGGCGCCTGCTCACCCGCCGCGGCGGTCGCCGTGCCCTGATTGCGCGAAAGCTGGACGATGCGGCGAAGCATTTCCACGAAGGAGCCGGAGATCGGCAGGTTCGACCATGTGGCTTCCGGCGTGATGTGGAACAGCGCCACCGTGCCGCGACCGCGCTGCGCGCCGGTGACGAGCGGCGTGCCGTCCGTGAGGCTTGCCCAGGTGCGCTCGGCGATGTCGGTGCCCGGCTCGGCCAGGATCTGGCGCGACACGTTCACGTCACGCGGCGCCGGCAGGCCAGCGAAGGGGCCGGTCGCAGGGTAGGGCGCGATGGCTTGTGGTTCGGTCCAGGATAG
This sequence comes from Mesorhizobium liriopis, assembly GCF_024053505.1. Classification (GTDB taxonomy): domain Bacteria; phylum Pseudomonadota; class Alphaproteobacteria; order Rhizobiales; family Rhizobiaceae; genus Mesorhizobium_B; species Mesorhizobium_B liriopis. The sequence goes on from NZ_JAMXQS010000004.1 coordinate 126,558, forward strand.
CGAGCCGCCGAGCGAGCGTTCACCGACGCGCAGGCGCACAGGCAGAAGCTCCTCGTCATTGCCGGCGGCAGCAAGGCGCGAGCCCGCGAAACGCACCAGCGTGCCGCCGCCCTGCACCCATTCGACCAGTTGCTGGCGCGCGGGCTCGGGGATCGTGCCGACATCGGCCATCACGATCATCGCAGGCTTGCGCTCGAGCAGTTGCGGAATGGCCTGCGCCAGATCGGTCGTCTGCGGCTCCACCAGATCGGCGAACGGCTCCAGCGCGCGGCGGATATAGTAGAGCGGCGAGAGCAGAGGCTGCGCCTGATCGGCCTCGGACTGGCTGATCAGCCCGATACGGCGGCGCTTGTCGTTTTCATCGAGCACGCGCACACCGGCCGCCTGATCCTGTCCATCGATGCGCAGCGAGGCGAAGTCGTTGCGCAGTTCGAACGGAACCTGCAGCACCCCGGTGCCATTGGCTTCCCCGGCCGCAAAGGAAATCGTCGCATCGCCGATCCGCCGGCCGCGCTCATCGAAGGCACCGACCACCGACCGGCGCGGGGCCGGGTCGCCCGGCGCGCGGATCGCGGTGAGATGCAGGCCGTCCACCTCGTTTTGCGCGCCGGTGAGGCCGAGCGGCGCGAAGCGGTCGGGGGCTGCCCAGACGAGGCGGCCAGCTTTTTCGTCGAGGAGGGCGTTGAAAGCGGTCTGGTCGGCGGGTGTCGCGAGGCCATCGGTCAGAAGTGCGACCGACGCACCGCCACCTGCCGGCAAGACTTCATTGACGCGCGTATAAGTGCCGGCACGATCCACCGGCACGGGGCGCGGTTCGGCGGCGTTCAGGCGCTCGAGCGCGGCTTCCGGGTCGAATGGGCCAATCTCGGTGTTCGGCTTTTCGGCAGTGAAGGCGAGGATCACCGGCGTATCGCTGTCGCTCGCGTCGCGGATCAGGCGTTCGGCGGTGGCCTTGCGGCGGTTCCAGTCGGGAGCGGACGCCCAGCCATTGTCGATCACGAGCGCCAGTGTCGTGCCGCCCGCCGCCACGCGCTCACGCGGGTTCCAGACCGGTTCGGCCAGCGCCATGATGACGAGGGCGGCCAGAAGCAGACGCAGAAGTGTCAGCCACCATGGGCTCTGCTGCGGCGTTTCCTCACGCTTCAGGACGCGAGCCAGCACTTTCAACGGCGGAAACACTTCCGTCTGCGGCTTGGGTGGCGTCAGGCGCAGCAACCACCAGATCACCGGAAGCGCCAAGAGCCCGAACAGAACCGGCGTGAAGCCGAAGGAAAGCGGCAGGAAACTCATGTGCGGGGCCCTCCGCCGCCGCTCATCGCGAAATGAACCGACACCAGCGCTTCGGACGCGAGCCGGTCGGTGTGGTTGACCGTATAGCTCCAGCCCAGCCGCTTGGCGTGCCGCACAAGTTCCTCGCGGCGGGCGCGGTAAAGCGCGCGATACTCATCGGCGAGGCCTTCGGCGCGGCCTGCCGTCAGCTTCTCGCCCGTTTCAGGATCGCGAAACTCGGTGCGGCCGGAATAGGGAAAGCTTTCCTCGGCGGGGTCGGCGACCTCGATCAGATGCGCGCGCGCGCCGCGTTTCGCGAGCACATCGAGCCATTCCACCGTCTCCTCGACCGGGTCGAGGAAGTCGCTGACCACGATCACATCGGAAAAGCGGCGGACATTGCCGAAGTCGGGCCTTGCAGGCAGCGTTGGCGCATGTGCCAGCCGCGCCGCCAGCCGTTCCGCACCGTTGCGCGCCGAAGACGGGTCGGTCAGGCCCGGCCAGGCGATGCGCTCGCCGGAGCGGGACAGAAGTTCGGCCAGGGCGAGGGCGAGCACCAGAGCACGCGACTCCTTGGAAACGGTGGCGCCCTTCGACTTGAAGAGCATCGAGGGCGAAGGGTCCGCCCAGATCCAAACAGTATGCGCCGCTTCCCATTCGCGGTCGCGCACATAAGTGTGGTCGTCGCGCGCGGATCGCCGCCAATCGATGCGGGTGGTGGCATCGCCTTCCACGAAGGGGCGGAACTGCCAGAAATTCTCGCCGATGCCGCGCCGGCGGCGTCCATGCCAGCCGGAGATGACGGTGGCGACCACGCGCCGCGCTTCGACCAAGAGGTCGGGCACGAGTGCCGCACGGGTGCGGGCGCGCGACAGCGCATCCGAGGGAAGCGTGGAGGCAACCGCTTCGCCGATTTGCGGCATCAGATCGCCTTTGCCAGCCGCGCCACCACGTCGCGCACGCTCATGCCCTCGGCCCGCGCGGCGAAGGAGAGCGCCATGCGGTGCTGGAGCACGGGCTCGGCCAGTGCGCGGACATCGTCGATCGAAGGAGCAAGGCGTCCGTCATAGAGAGCACGGGCGCGGGCGCAGAGGGTCAAGGCCTGCGAAGCGCGGGGCCCTGGGCCCCAGGCGACGTGCCGGTCGGTTTCCGCATCGCCGCTTCCGGGACGGGCCGAGCGCACAAGTTTGAGGATTGCATCCACCACCGATTCCGGTACGGGCATGCGGCGGATCAGATGCTGGATTTCCTGGAGCCGCGCCCCGCTCAGCACATTCCCGGCCACCGCGTCATGCGTGCCGGTCGTTTCGATCAGGATGCGGCGCTCGGCTTCGAGTTCCGGGTAATGAATGTCGATCTGCATCAGGAAGCGGTCGAGCTGGGCTTCCGGCAGCGGATAGGTGCCTTCCTGCTCGAGCGGGTTCTGGGTCGCGAGAACGTGGAAGGGGCCGGGAAGGTCATGGCGCTGGCCGGCGACCGTGACATGGTATTCCTGCATGGATTGCAGAAGTGCCGACTGGGTGCGGGGAGAGGCGCGGTTGATCTCATCGGCCATCAGAAGCTGGGCGAAGATCGGGCCCGGAATGAAGCGGAAGCCGCGCTTGCCGGTCTCGTCCTGCTCCATCACCTCCGAGCCGATGATGTCGGAGGGCATCAGGTCCGGCGTGAACTGGATACGGCTCGCATTGAGGCCGAGAACGGTGCCGAGCGTGTCGACCAGTTTGGTTTTCGCCAAACCCGGCACGCCGACGAGAAGCGCGTGGCCGCCTGCGAGCACCGCGACCAGCGTCCGTTCCACCACGCTTTCCTGCCCGAAGATCACGCGGCCCACGCCCTCGCGCACCTTGCCGATGTCGCCGAGCGCCTTTTCAGCCTGCGCCACCATCTCTTCGGGCGACAGCGAGGCTTCCTTGATTGCGATGCTCATGAGCGGAACGTCCTCGAAATTTGGGCCTTGTGGCCGGGGCGGGAGTGGAGCAGCAAGAAGCTCCAGGCGTTGGAGGATCGATGGAAGCCGAGGGTAAATGAGGCCATGAGGCTGACAATCCCACAGACAGTGACTATTTCGTGACCATGCCGGACACCTCACCGCCCTCTCAACAAAGCTTGACCGAAGCCCGCGACACGGGTGGCCTCGAAGCCCTTGTGGCGCGCGCCAGCCGCGCGGGCAAGGGCGCGGCCCCCGTCGAGAAATGGAACCCGCCCTTTTGCGGCGATCTCGACATGGAGATCAAGGCCGACGGCACATGGTTCTATCTCGGCACGCCCATCGGCCGCCCTGCGCTCGTGCAACTGTTTTCCTCGGTTCTGCGCAAGGACGAGGACGGCAAGACCTATCTGGTGACGCCTGTCGAGAAGGTCGGCATCTGCGTCGCCGACGCGCCGTTTCTGGCGGTCGAGATGGATGCGAGCGGGGAGGGCGAAACCCGCAAGCTGACCTTTCGCACCAATGTGGGCGATGTGGTGGAGGCCGGACCGGAGCATCCCTTGCGCTTCGTGGACGAGCCCGAGACCGGGGGGCTCAAGCCTTACCTTCATGTTCGCGGACGGCTTGAAGCGCTTCTGTCACGTGCGGTGATGTATCAGTTGGTCGAAGTGGGCGAAGACATCGAGATCGATGGGCAAGCCATGTTCGCGCTGCGCTCGAACGGTGTCGTTTTCCCGATCATGCCCGCCTCGGACCTCGCGCGGCTGAGCGCCTGAGTGGACGCCCCGGTTTTGCAGAACTTTTCGGCCGCCGATTTCCGTGCGCGGGGACGTGCGCATGTGATCAGCCAAACCGACGAGCCGAACCATTGGGGCGATCACCGCTGGAATCCCGGAGCCGAAGCCCTGTTTCCGACCGACGATCTGCGTGAGGCGGCCGTTCTTATCGCGGTTGTCGATCGCGGGCCGCAGTCGAGCCTGATCCTCACCAAGCGTACCGAGACCTTGCGCGACCACTCGGGACAGATCGCCTTGCCGGGCGGACGGATCGATCCGGGGGACGGTTCACCGGAAGCGGCTGCGTTGCGCGAGGCGCAGGAGGAAGTGGGCTTGGCTCCATCGCGCGTGGAAGTGGTCGGCCGCCTGCCGGATTACGTGTCCGGATCGGGTTACCGCATCGCGCCCGTGCTGGGCATCGTGCGCCCGCCTGTCGAACTCGTTCTCAACCCGACGGAAGTGGAGGCCGCCTTCGAGGTGCCGCTTTCGTTTCTGATGAGCCCCGCAAATCACAAGGTCGAAAGCCGCATCTGGAAGGAGCGCGAGCGTCTCTTCTATGTGATGCATTTCGAGGAACGGCGGATATGGGGCATCACCGCCGGCATTCTGCGCATGCTCTACGAAAGGCTTTACGCTTGACGAGGATCGACCCTTCCCACGCGCCGTGGCTCGCGGACGAGGGCCTGCAAAAGCTGCTTGCGGTCTTGAGCGCCGACGGCGAGGAGGCGCGCGTGGCTGGTGGCGCCGTGCGTAACGCGCTTTTGGGTGAGCCGATCTCCGATATCGACATTGCCACCACCAACCTACCCGAGGAAACGGTGCGCCGCGCGAAGGCATCGGGCTTCAAGCCGGTGCCGACGGGCTTCGACCACGGCACGGTGACGGTGGTGGTGGACGGCCGGCCGTTCGAAGTCACGACATTGCGGGCCGATGTGGAAACCGATGGGCGCCATGCGGTGGTGCACTTCGGGCGCGACTGGCAGACGGACGCCGACCGGCGCGATCTTACGATCAACGCGCTCTACTGCGATGCCGAGGGCGAGGTGCTCGATCTTGTCGGCGGGCTGGCCGACATCGAAACGCGCACCATCCGCTTCATTGGCGATCCGGAAACGCGCATCCGCGAGGATGCGCTGCGCATCCTGCGCTTCTTTCGTTTCTTCGCCTCATACGGCAAGGGTCGGCCCGACGCCGAAGGCCTGAAGGCCTGCGCGCGGCTGAAGGAGCTGGTCGATACGCTTTCCGCCGAGCGCGTTTGGAGCGAGTTGCGCAAATTGCTGGGCGCGTCCGACCCCTCGCGCGCCATGCTCTGGATGCGCCAATCCGGCGTTCTTTCACGCGTGCTGCCCGAAAGCGCGAAATGGGGCATCGACGCGATTCACGGGCTGGTCGCGGCCGAGCAGGCGTTGGGATGGACGCCGGACGCGCTTCTGCGGCTTGAGAGCATCGTGCCGCCCGATGCCGCACGGATGGAAGGGCTCGCAGGGCGTCTGAAGCTTTCGAAGGCAGAAACCGCGCGACTACGCAATTGGGCGATGGCAGAGCCCGTTTCCCCCAGCTTGGCCGATCTTTCCTTGCGCCAGCGCATTTATCGTGGCGACAGGCAGGGCATTCTCGACCGGCTTCATCTCACCATTGCAAGCTTGCGACAGCAGGCCGAGAATGATGGGGCGAAGCTTCCAGATCTCGCGGCGCTCACGCGCCTCGAAGCCATCGCGCGCGACTGGCCCCTGCCGCGCTTTCCCATCGGCGGCAGGGACCTTTCCCACGTCGGATACGAAGCCGGGCCAAAACTCGGCAAGGAGCTGGCCCGGCTGGAAGAAGAGTGGATGGCGTCAGGCTTTGCGCTCAGCGTCGAGGCCCTGCTCGACCGTGCCAAGCCTGTCGAAGACTAAGCCTGTTCTTCGACACGCTCGATCCGTGAACGAATGGCCTCGATCGTGCTCTCATGCACTTCGCTGCCATGGGTCTGACGAAGATGCTCGGCCGCCTTGCGGATAACCTCCGCCTCGTCTTCATGCCGCGCATGCCAATCGCAGCCCGGCACAAGTGAACCGCACTGAAATTCCTTCATGACGATCCTCCTCATCGTTAACCGTGATGGAAACACGGTAAGGCTGGAACGCCAACGGTCCGCAACGGGTTGCGGGCCGTAAACTGAATTGAGTGTTGGTCTATTTTACGAGTCTCACGACACGCAGCGATCTCGCAATTCCTTCGAACGCTTCAAGAAGCTTATCAGCGTCCGTAGCGTCGTAATAATGCGATTCATCCGTTGCACATTTCTTCAACATGGACTTGGGGTCGCCTTCTGGGACCGCAAAAGCAACAGTGAAGACCTCAATCCCCTTTGATTTTGCATAGTCACATAGGGTTATCGAGTCGGCATTTACGGCTGCACGTTGAGCCCCCGCCGTTGCTGCTGTGGGCGAACCTATAAAATTCGTTCCTTTCAAATATTCCGTGTTCTGGATGCCTGTGGTGAGAACCCTCTGGGTGTTCAGTCCATCCGTCATGAGCACGATTGCCTTCCGCGGCTCTTGATTTTTTGGATCGTAGGCACCTGGCGCATCACTGCCAGTTCCAAAGGGGCCCTCGGGCGACAATGTATTGATACCCCACATCATGCCACCGGGGATAAACGTGTTCGGAGTGTATCCACTGCGAGATGTAATCATTCCGCTTATCGCAGCTTTGATTGTGGATTGGCTGGCATTGAGCGGCAGAACCTCCGTCAGACAGCGCTGCTTCACACTTGGCGTCGTAAGATATCCAGGATATTTGAAACTCGGTTTCTGGTCATTCAGGATTTGCTTCGCTGAACTATCCACCCGTGCACCAATACAGCCATACCAGCTGTATTGGGTTGTCGTAGTGGTTGTCTTGGTTTCAGTCTTCTCTTCGACCCAGTAAGGCTGTCCGACATTTTCATACCGGTACTCCTTGCAGCTGCGCGGAGTGGTCGTCGTTGTTGTGTACATGACGCCATCACGCTCAGTTGTAGTGGTCGTCGTTTTAGCCTCGTTCCAAGCAAGGCACTCATTCGTTTTCTTGGTATCTTGCTTCCAATAGCCTGGAGTCGTCGTTGTCGTTGTCTTCGATGAAGTCGCATAGTAGTCGTCGGGAACCGACAGGTAAGGTGCTTTCCGGTTTTTCAGTCCGATATTGATCTGCTCGGCATAAGGCACCAAGGAAACTCGTACTTTGCCATCGCCACTGTCGTTTTCTTTGAACAAGGCAGTAACAAGATTTGTTGCTGCTTTCTTCAATGTGCCGATCTTGTTGTCGACGGTCATGGAGTCGGTATTGTCGAGCACAAGGCTGACTTCGAGTTTTCCAAGAAGGGCGCGGTCTGCAACGGCACCAGCAGTAACATTCATCGTTCGGATGTTCGCGAGTGACATGAAGTAGGTGGAGACAGTACTATCAAGAGTGATCTTGATTTCCTCATCCGACGGATCAACCGTAATGCCTGTTATCTTGTCCAGGATATCTTTTTCGGTGTTCGATTTGACGTAGTTGTCTGCCAGCTTATCCAACTCGCTTTTTTTGGTTTCTCGTGACGCCGCCAGCGCCAGCGCCGTACCATCCGCCAACTGCTGAATATGGCTCCGTGCCCTTACCAGCCGCCCGTAATCCACCGCCGTGCCCACACCAAGCAGCAGCGGGATCGTGGCAATGCCCATCATGATGGCGTAGGCGCCCGACTGGTCCTTCCAGAACCGCTTAAGAATCCCCGACATGTCCCCAAACACCCCAAATGCGCGACAGAGGCGCGATCAGGGGAGAGTGGGCGCGGCATGGTTAGAGAAAGCCTTATGCCGCAAGGCTTTCGCTCAGGAAGGTGAATGGCTGGTTGCGCGCGTGTGTTCGAATGTTCGCTTAAGGGAACATCACGAGCGGCGGCAGGCTCGAGAGAATGGCAGGCACATGCCCGCCGGTTTTTAAACCGAAGATCGTGCCGCGGTCGTAGAGCAGGTTGAACTCGACATAGCGGCCACGCCGCACGAGCTGTTCGGCGCGCTCCTCGTCGCTCCACTCGATCTCCATGTTACGCTTGACGATCAGCGGGTAGACGACCGCAAAGGCGCGGCCGACATCCTGCGCGAAGGCGAAATCGGCGTCCCAGCCGCCCGTCTCGTCGGGTGAGTGCTGCCAGTCGAAGAAGATGCCGCCCACGCCGCGCGGTTCGTTGCGGTGGGGCAGGAAGAAGTACTCGTCGCACCATGCCTTGAGACGGTCGTAATCGGCGATCGGCTCGTGCTTGCGGCAGGCGAACTGCATGGCCTTGTGGAAGGTCTCGGTGTCCGGGTCTTCCGGCGTGCGCCGCGCGTTGAGAACGGGTGTCAGATCCGCGCCGCCGCCGAACCACCAGCGTGAGGTGACGACCATGCGCGTGTTCATGTGCACGGTCGGCACGTTCGGGTTGCGCGGATGGGCGATCAGCGAAATGCCGCTGGCCCAGAAACGCGGATCTTCCGAGGCGCCGGGCATCTGCTGGCGGAATTCGGGCGAGAACTCGCCATAAACGGTCGAGGTGTGCACGCCGACCTTTTCGAACACTTCGCCATGCATGACCGACATCACGCCGCCACCGCCGCGCCCCTCGTCGCGCTGCCAGGCGGTGCGCTCGAATTGCGATCCGCCGAACGGTTCCTCGATAGCCTCGAAATCCGCGCAGATGCGGTCGCGCAGGGCTTCGAACCAGTCTTTGGCTCGGGCCTTCTTGTCCTCGATATCGGCGGGCAGTCCGGCGGGGATTTCGGGACGTTGCATGGGACGCGGCACTCATTTCGGTGAGCCATGATCCCTATATTTTATGGATGAAGGGTCAAGGCGTAGAGACGCTAGGGACTTTGCGTGTCGGCTTTCTGCGCGCCCGCTTCGTGCTGTCGCCCCACCTGCCGCATCGCTTCGCCCGCGCCCATCGCGACGGATAGCGCGAGGTTCAGGCTGCGACCGCCGCCGGGCATGGGGATCGTCGCGCGTATGTCGGCTGCGTCATGCACATGATCAGGCACGCCGGCGGATTCGCGGCCGAAAAGCAGGATGTCGTCGGGTGCGAAGGCAAGGTCGGTATAGCCCACGTCCGCCTTGGTGGTGAAGAGCACGAGCCGCCTGTTCTCGGCCTTCCGCCATGCCTCGAAAGCCGTCCATTCGAGATGCCGCCTGAGCGCTGCCATCGCCAGATAGTCCATTCCGGCGCGTTTCAGATTGCGGTCCGACAGGTCGAAGCCGGCCGGCTCGATCACATCGACTGCGACCCCCAGGCAGGCTGCAAGGCGCAGGATCGTGCCCGTGTTGCCGGCAATGTCCGGCTGAAAAAGCGCCAAACGGAAATCGAAGGCCAGAGTGTTCACGTGAGGCGAAAATCCTTTGAACGGGGTGTTCCTAAGTTCATTTTGCTCATTCGTCGCCATGAGGCCGTCGTGCAGGCAGGGCGGTAAGCGCGTTCACGCCCCTTTTCAATCGACCCCTGCGACCTTATCTCAGTCTCGCGCTTGCGCATCCTTCTTGCGCGTCCCTTTTTTCTGCCAGCCACAGGCAAAGCCATCCGCGGGCAGTGCATTCTTGCCCCGAAGGCCACCCGATGTTCCGCTGGTTCGAAACCCGCCTCGATCCGTTTCCGCCACAACAGCCGGTGCAGCCGCCGAAGACGCTCGTCGCCTTCTGCCTGCATTACACCACGGGCGCTTGGCCGTTCATCATCGTGACGGGCATCCTGATCTCGCTGATCGCCATCGCCGAGGTCTGGATGTTCGGCTTTCTCGGCAGCATCGTCGACTGGTTGTCGGCTCAGAACCGCGAAACGTTCCTGCAGAACGAGGGCTGGAAACTCGCCGGCATGGGGCTGCTGGTGCTGATAGCACTCCCTCTGATGGTGACGTTCCAGTCACTGCTCCAGCATCAGACGCTGCAGGGCAACTATCCGATGCGCATCCGCTGGCTGGTGCATCGCTACCTGCTCAAGCAGTCCATGGCCTTTTATCAGGACGAGTTCGCGGGCCGCGTCGCCACCAAGCTGATGCAGACGGCGCTCGCCGTGCGCGAATGCGTGATCAAGCTGATCGATGTGCTGAACTACGTGCTCGTCTACTTCACGGGCGTGGTGATCATCGTCGGCTCGTCCGACTGGCGGTTGGCGATCCCGCTCGGGGTCTGGTTCCTGGCCTATGTCGCGCTCCTGCGCTACTTCATCCCGCGCCTGGGCCGGGTGGGCGAGGAACAGGCCGATGCGCGTTCGGTGATGACCGGACGTGTGGTGGACAGCTATACCAACATCCAGACGGTGAAGCTCTTTTCGCATTCGCGGCGTGAAGAGAGCTACGCCAGGGAAGGCATGAGCAACTTCCTCGGCACGGTGCACAAGTCGATGCGGCTGGTGACCAAGCTCTACGCCACGCTCTATTCCATCAACTGCCTGCTTCTGTTCTCGATGGGCGGTTTTGCGATCACGCTCTGGCTCAACGAGGCGATCTCGGTGGGCGCGGTGGCCGTGGCCATCGGTGTGGTCCTGCGCCTTTGGGGCATGTCGCAATGGATCATGTGGGAAATGTCCGGCCTGTTCGAGAATGTCGGCACGGTGCAGGATGGCATCCAGTCGATCGCCATGCCGCATACGGTCGAGGACAAGCCGGGCGCGCCCGCGATCGTGGTGGACAAGGGGGCCATCGAGTTCGACCGCATCGGCTTCCACTACGGCAAGGGCGGCGGAGTGATCGAGGACCTGTCGCTCACCATCGCACCGGGTGAAAAAGTCGGCATTGTCGGCCGCTCGGGCGCGGGAAAGTCCACGCTCGTCAACCTGCTTCTGCGTTTCTACGATCTCGAAAAGGGCCGCATCCTCGTGGACGGACAGGATATCGCCGCGATCCAGCAGGAGAGCTTGCGCGCGCGGATCGGCGTGGTGACGCAGGACACCTCACTGCTTCATCGCTCCGTCGCCGAGAACATCCTTTATGGCCGTCCCGATGCGGGGGCGGGGCTGATGGAGGAAGCCGTGCGCCGCGCGGAGGCGCACGATTTCATCGGCGGGCTTTCCGACCTCGAAGGCCGTGTCGGCTATGAGGCGCATGTGGGCGAACGCGGCGTGAAGCTGTCGGGCGGCCAGCGCCAGCGCATCGCGATTGCCCGGGTGATGCTGAAGGACGCGCCGATCCTGATCCTCGACGAGGCGACCTCCGCGCTCGACTCGGAAGCGGAGGCGGCCATTCAGGAAAACCTTTATCGCCTGATGGAAGGCAAGACGGTGATCGCGATCGCGCATCGCCTCTCGACCATCGCGGCGATGGATCGATTGGTGGTGATGGACCAGGGCCGCATCGTGGAAGATGGCACGCATGAGGAACTGGTGGCGCGCGGCGGGATTTATGCCAGCCTGTGGCAACGTCAGTCGGGCGGCTTCCTGCTCGCTGACGCCCCGGACCAGCAACAGCAGGCGGCGGAGTAGAACGCGGCTTTGGCGATACTCGCGCCCCTTTACAGCGCTTTCGAGCGCTGGGTCGATCCCTTCCGCGAAGGCGCGCCCGCGCGGCCGCCCGCGACCACGTTCGGCTTTCTCTGGCATTATGTGAGCCAGGCCAAGGGTGCGTTCTTCGCCATGCTGGTGATCGGCGGAATCGCTCCGCTGGTCGAAGCGGGGCTGTTCTACTTCGTCGGGCGGCTGGTCGATATCCTCGACGCGCTACCCGCCGAGCGAAGCTGGGCGGCCTTGTGGAGTGCGGCCGGCTCCGAGCTGCTCTTCATGGCGGCAGTGGTGCTGGTGATCCGCACCATGGTGGTCGGCCTGTCAGCGATGGTGGACGAGCAAACGATCACGCCGGGCTTCTACAATCTCGTGCGCTGGCAGGCGCACCGGCATGTGTCGCGCCAGTCCTACGGTTTCTTCCAGAACGACTTCACCGGGCGCATCGCGACCAAGGTCTGGCAGTCGGGGCAGGCGACGGGCGATCTCGTGGAAAGCTTCGTCGAGGTCATCTGGTTCATGATCGTCTATACTGTCACGACGCTCGCGCTGGTGGCGGGGCTCGACTGGCGGCTGGCAGCACTCGTCGTGGTCTGGATCGCAGCCTTCGGCTGGCTCGCCAAGCTGTTTTTGCCCAAAATCCGCAAGAGTGCCGAAGCCACCGCCGAGGCGGGCTCGATGATCAATGGCCGGATCGTCGATTCCTATTCCAACGTCCAGACGCTGAAGCTCTTCGCGGCCGATGGCGACACGCGCTACATCCGCGAGGGCTTCGACCGCTATCTCGGCGCGCTGCGACCTTTCACGCGGCGATTGACGGGTGTGCGGGTGGCGCTGACCGCGCTGTCGGGCGTGATGATCACGGCCATCGGCGCCTTCGCCGTGTCGCTTTGGGTGGAGGGCGCGATCACCGTTGGCGCGGTGGCCTTCACCCTGTCGCTCGTCTTGCGCCTCAATATGCTGCTCGGGCGGCTGATGATGCAGCTCAACGGCATCCTCCGGAACCTCGGCACCCTCGAAAATTCCAAGGCGCTGATCGCCCAACCTCTGGCGCTGACCGATGCGCCGGATGCTGCGGTGCTGAAGGTGACAGGCGGTGAGGTGCAGGTGGACGATGTGTCGTTCCACTACGGCAAAGGCGAAGGTGTGCTGGATCATGTGTCGCTTACGATCAAGCCGGGCGAAAAGGTCGGGCTGGTCGGCCCGAGCGGCGCGGGCAAGACCACGCTCGTGAACCTCATCCTGCGCCTTTACGATACCGAAGAGGGCCGCATCCTGATCGATGGACAGGATATCGCGCAGGTCACGCAGGATTCGTTGCGTGGGCAGATCGGCGTGGTGGCTCAGGAAACCGCGCTGTTCCATCGATCGCTCGCCGACAATATCCGCCTCGGCAAGCCCGATGCGACCGAGGCCGAGGTCGTGGCCGCGGCGCGCAAGGCCGAAGCCGAGGGTTTCATCGCGTCGCTGCGTGACGACAAGGATCGCGTCGGACTCGATGCCTTTGTCGGCGAGCGCGGGGTGAAGCTGTCGGGCGGACAGCGCCAGCGCGTGGCGATCGCGCGCGTGTTCCTCAAGGATGCCCCGATCCTGATTCTCGACGAGGCGACGTCCGCGCTCGATTCGGACGTGGAAGCTGCCATCCAGGAGAACCTGTCCAAGCTGATGGAAGGCAAGACGGTGATCGCCATCGCCCACCGTCTTTCGACCATCGCGGCCCTCGACCGGCTCGTGGTGCTCGATGGCGGACGCATCGTGGAAGAGGGCACCCATGATGAGCTCGTGCGGCGCGACGGCCTCTATGCGCGGCTGTGGAAGCGGCAGTCCGGCGGTTTCCTCGCACACGACACGATAGCGGAGGCCGCCGAGTGAGCTGGCGCAACCGCTTCTTCAAGAGCGCCGAGGACCTGATCGATCCGTTTCACGACACGGATCGCGAGGTGCTGCCCAAGACCGCGTGGCGCTTCATTCTTTACTTCGCCGCCCAGGCCAAGGGGCCTTTCCTGCTGCTCCTCGTCATGGGCGGGCTCGCCGGCGCGGTGGATGCGGCGCTCTACTGGTCGGTGGGCTGGCTGATCGACCTGCTCGACGCTTCCTCGCCCCAGCGCCTGCTCGCCGACCACTGGCAGGAGTTGGTCGGCCTGCTCGCACTGTTGCTCGTGGTGCGCACACTGGTGATGATCGGCTCTGCCGTGGTCGAACAGCAGATCATCGTGCCGGGCTTCTTCACCATGGTGCGCTGGCAATCGTTCCGCCGTGTGATCGACCAGCCCTATGGCTTCTTCCAGAACGATTTTGCCGGCCGTATTGCGACCAAGATCATGCAGGGTGGCGAGGCGGTGGGCGATTTCGTCGTCAACCTGCTTCAGACCATGTGGTCGTTTTTGACCTTCGTGGTGCTGACGGTGACGATCCTCGTCTCGCTCGATCCGTGGATGGGGCTGATCGTCGGCCTCTGGTTCGCCGGTTACTGCGCGGTCATCCGCTACCTGCTGCCCGAGATGCGGACGGCAGGGCGCGAAACGGCCGACCAGCGCTCGATCTTCACCGGCCGCATGGTCGATGTCTTCACCAACATCATGGCCGTCAAGCTGTTCGACCGCGGACGGCGCGAGCACGACTATGTGCGCCAAAGCCTCGACCAGTTTCTCGTCGCGATCATCCGGCTGACCCGTGCGGTGACCACCGTTCGCTCGGCGGTCGCCGTTCTCAACGGCCTCATGATGTCGGCCGTCGGTGCGCTGGCGGTGAGCCAGTGGGTCGACGGCGCCATCACCAGCGGTGCCATCGCCGCCGCCATGGGCCTCGTTTTCCGTCTCAACCAGATGTCGGGCTGGGTGATGTTCAACATCAACGGCCTCGTGCGGAACTATGGCACGGTTCAGGACTCGATCCGCACCGTTTCGGTTCAGCCGGCCTTGCGCGACAGGCCGGATGCGCTGGAGATCAGTCGGGCGCGGGGCGAAATCCGCTTCGAGAACGTGTCCTTCCATTATGGCAAGGAGGGCGGCGTGATCGAGAACCTGTCCTTCACCATCCGCCCCGGCGAGCGCGTGGCGCTCGTTGGCCCGTCGGGGGCAGGCAAGACCACGATCATCAACCTGCTCTTGCGCCTGTTCGACATCGAGAAGGGCCGCATCCTGCTCGACGGGCAAGACATCCGCGCGATGACGCAGGCTTCCTTGCGCGCGCAGTTCGGCGTGGTCACGCAGGACGCCATGCTGATGCACCGCTCGATCCGCGACAATATCGGCTACGGCAACCCCGAAGCCGAACAGGATGAGATCGAGCGTGCCGCGATGCGCGCCGCCGCCCACGACTTCATCGAAGGCGTGTCCGACCCGCGCGGTCGCACCGGCTATGACGCGCAGGTGGGCGAGCGAGGGGTGAAGCTGTCGGGCGGCCAGCGCCAGCGTATCGCCATCGCCCGCATGATGTTGAAGGACGCGCCGGTGCTGATCCTCGACGAGGCGACGTCCGCACTCGATTCGGAGGTCGAGGCGGCGATCCAGGAGAACCTGTTCGAACTGATGGAAGGCAAGACGGTGATCGCGGTCGCGCACCGGCTCTCGACCATTGCCGCCCTCGACCGCCTGATCGTGCTCGACCACGGTCGCATCGTCGAAGAAGGCAGCCACGAAGAACTCGTCGCCAAGGGCGGCCTCTATGCCGGTCTGTGGAAGCGCCAGTCCGGCGGCTTTCTCGCCGACAGCCTCGCCGCCGAGTGAGTGCCATGAGTGTTCGTCCGCCGTCGATCTATTCCGGCGCCAACCCGCAGGATGCGCTGTTCGATGCGCTTCAGCATGAGGTTCAAGGCGAGAAGGCATCTTCGCTCGGGCGGGCAGGGCGGCTTGCCGAGGAAGCGCTGGCACGGCTCGCCATGAACACGGAGCCGGCCCTGCGCGACGAGCTTCTGCGACAGGCGGCCAAGGCCGTCTACGCCTACTTCATCCAGCGTGAGTTGTGCGGATTTCGACGGCATCAGGATGTGATCCGCGAACTCGGTATTCCCTCCGCCGTTCTGGCCCGGCTCGGCGCCGTCTGACACCTTTTTCAAGCACCGCGACAAACTGCCCGCCGGGCGCGGTGCTCTATGGACAAGGCACTTTCTGCCGCCTAGAAAAAGCCGCAAACCGCCGGGCCCACCCGTTCGCGACACGTCCGTCTCGCTCGATAGGAAAGCCCCACGGTTGATGCATTCGGCCATGCCTGCTTGGAGGAGCAAGACGCGGCATGGACCTCCGAATGCGCAAGACGAGGACAATACGTGAGCACTCACGACGTTTCAGAACCCACGCGGCGCGACTTCCTTTATGTGGCGACCGGCGCAGTCGGCGCGGTCGGCGCGGCTGGTCTCGCATGGCCTTTTATCGACCAGATGCGGCCCGATGCCTCCACGCTGGCGCTCGCGACGGTCGAGGTCGATGTCGCCACCCTCGAGCCCGGCATGAGCCTGACCGCCAAATGGCGCGGCAAGCCGATCTTCATCCGCAACCGCACGGAAAAGGAAGTGGAAGAAGCCAAGGCCGTGCAGCTCGGCGATCTCAAGGACCCCGTTGCGCGCAACGCCAATGTGCCGGCTGACGCTCAGGCGACCGACATCGACCGTTCGGCGGGCGAGGGCAAGGAGAACTGGATCGTGATGGTCGGCTCCTGCACCCATCTCGGCTGCGTGCCGCTCGGCCAGTCCGGTGATTTCGGCGGCTGGTTCTGCCCGTGCCACGGTTCGCACTACGACACGGCAGGCCGCATCCGCAAAGGCCCCGCACCACAGAACCTCGCCGTGCCGGTGTTCTCGTTCATCTCCGATACCAAGATCCGCATCGGTTAAAACAGGGAGGATTCCATGGGCGCCCATTCCACCTATTCTCCCAAGACGGGCATCGGCCGCTGGGTCGATGCGCGCATGCCGCTGCCGCGCCTCGTACACGACTCGTTCGTGTCCTTTCCGGTGCCGCGCAACCTGAACTACGCCTACACCTTCGGCGGCATCCTGGCCTTGATGCTCGGCGCGCAGATCCTGACCGGCGTGGTGCTCGCCATGCACTACGCGGCGGATACGCGTTTCGCGTTCCAGTCGGTCGAAAAGGTCATGCGCGACGTGAATTCGGGCTGGCTGCTGCGCTACCTGCACGCCAACGGCGCGTCGATGTTCTTCATCGCCGTCTACCTGCACATCGCCCGCGGCCTTTATTACGGTTCCTACAAGCAGCCGCGTGAGCTGCTCTGGATCCTCGGCTGCATCATCTACCTCCTGATGATGGCGACCGGCTTCATGGGCTACGTGCTGCCTTGGGGCCAGATGAGCTTCTGGGGCGCCACCGTCATCACCGGCTTTTTCACCGCCATTCCGCTGGTCGGCGAGTGGGTGCAGCAGCTGCTGCTCGGCGGCTTCGCCGTGGACAATCCGACGCTCAACCGCTTCTTCGCACTGCACTACCTCTTGCCCTTCATGATCGCGGGCGTCGTCGTGCTTCATATCTGGGCGCTGCATGTGGTGGGCCAGACGAACCCGACCGGTATCGAGGTCAAGTCGAAGACCGACACGGTCGCTTTCACGCCTTACGCGACCGTCAAGGACGCGCTGGGCATGATCGTGTTCCTGATCCTGTTCTCCTATTTCGTCTTCTACCTGCCGAACTATCTCGGCCATCCCGACAACTATACGATCGCTAACCCGCTCAAGACGCCGGCCCATATCGTGCCCGAATGGTACTACCTGCCGTTCTATGCGATCCTGCGCGCCATCACCTTCAATATCGGGCCGATCGACTCCAAGCTGGGCGGCGTGCTGGCGATGTTCGGTGCCATCGCGGTGCTGTTCTTCGTGCCGTGGCTCGACACGTCGCGCGTGCGCTCGGCGGCCTACCGTCCCTGGTACAAGCTGTTCTTCTGGCTCTTCGCGATAAACGCGATCTTCCTCGGCTGGCTCGGCTCGCGTCCGGCTGAAGGCGCCTACGTGATCATGTCGCAGCTTTCGACGCTCTACTACTTCGCGTTCTTTCTCGTGATCATGCCGCTGCTCGGCCTGTTCGAAACGCCGCGCAAGCTGCCCGGTTCGATCACCGAAGCGGTGCTCGCCAAGCATGGTGGCCATGGCGCTGCCCTGCCGCAGGGTGCCGCTGCCGCGCCCGAGCATAAGGGCTGAGCCGTGGGAGTGCTGGGAAGACGCATGGTGTCTGGGGGAATGCGCATGAACAAGATGATGGCCAGCCTGGCGGTCGTCGGATTGGCGATGGGGCTGAGCGGCGCCGTCGCTCAGGAAGCCGAGCACAGCGAGGCTGAGCCGACGCATTTCCCGATCCACAAGCCCGAATATGAAAGCTGGAGCTTCGCAGGCCCCTTCGGAACCTATGACAAGGCCCAGCTGCAGCGGGGCTTCAAGGTTTACCGCGAGGTCTGCTCGGCCTGCCACTCGATGAACTATGTCCCGTTCCGCGCCCTGGAAGGGCTCGGCTATTCGGAAGGGCAGGTGAAGACCATCGCCGCCGAATACGAGGTGCAGGATGGGCCGAATGCGGATGGCGACATGTTCACCCGCAAGGCGATTCCGTCCGACTACTTCCCGTCGCCCTATGCCAACCCGGAAGCAGCGGCCGCGTCCAACAACGGTGCCGCTCCGCCCGATCTTTCGCTGATCGCCAAGGCGCGCGCGGTTGAGCGTGGCTTCCCGAACTTCGTGTTCGACATCTTCACGCAATATGCCGAGATGGGCCCGGACTATATCCATGCGCTTCTGACCGGCTACGACCAGACGCCGCCGCAAGGCATGGAGATCGCGGAAGGCACGCACTACAATCCGTATTTCATTGCGGGCAAGTCGCTCGCCATGCCCAAGCCGCTGAGCGACGGGCAGGTGACCTACGACGACGGCTCGCCCGGCACCGTGGACCAGTATTCGCGTGACGTTTCCGCCTTCCTAATGTGGGCCGCCGAACCGCATATGGATGACCGCAAGCGCATGGGCTTCCGCGTGATCCTGTTCCTGCTCGTGATGACCGGCCTCGTCTGGGCTACCAAGCGCCGCATCTGGGCGGACGTGCCGCACTGAGGTAAGAAGCAGATCAGTCCGATTCCGAAGGGCGCCTTTTGGGCGCCCTTTGCATTGTTGGGGAGGCCATTTGGGCTTCACCTGACCAAAGCACGAGAGTTCCGCTCATGTCCGCCTTCAACGAAAGCACTCTCGCGGCCAGCATCCGCACCATCGTGGATTATCCCAAGCCGGGCATCCTGTTTCGCGACATCACCACGCTGCTCGGCGACGCCCGCGCCTTCCGCCGTGCAGTCGACGCCCTGGTACAGCCTTATGCGGGCTCGAAGGTGGACAAGGTCGCGGGCATCGAGGCGCGCGGTTTCATTCTGGGCGGCGCGGTCGCACATCAGCTCTCCGCCGGCTTCGTGCCGATCCGCAAGAAGGGCAAGCTCCCGCACGACACGGTGCGCATCGCCTACAGCCTGGAATACGGCATCGACGAGATGGAAATGCACAGGGATGCCATCGCGCCGGGCGACAAGGTGATCCTCGTGGACGATCTGATCGCGACGGGCGGCACGGCAGAGGCCGCCGCCAAGCTCCTGCAGCAGATGGGCGCCGACATCGTCGCGGCGTGCTTCGTGATCGATCTGCCGGATCTGGGCGGCCGAAAGCGGTTGGAAGCGCTGGGGGTGGATGTCAGGACGCTGATTGCGTTTGACGGCCACTAGGGGCTGTCCAGTTCTTTTTAAACCGGGCAGATCCTCGATTCCTCGGTTTGCGGCGGTGTGGGGACAAGCCGGCTTCCACCTTGCTCGGACAGCCTCGGTTTCGTGGCCGCCGCCGCGCTCCCGGCCGCAAGACGGCTGCGCGCCATCGCCGAAATCGCACCGGCACGGTGATGAATAAAAACTCAGGCCTCGCCACGCAAACCCTTGCGCTCCGGGGTTCACCGCTTTTCTTCGTCCACGCCTTCTTCGCTTCGCGTAGATTTCGCTTACCGCTTCATCGGGAGCCAGGTCGCGACGGCGATCCTGAGGAGCGGACGGTGCCGGATTGGTCGCGCCAACGTAGCGCAGCTGGGTGATGAGCCCCTAAGTCCGGGCCCCAAGTGAGGAACGTGGTAGCGCGCGTTCTGTGGACCTAGGGCAAGAACACCGAAACGGCGCGTGGCGGAGGCCACCCAAACATTTGAAGTTCCGCAGGCCGGGCGTCACGCGCCGTCTCCTGAAATCAACCCAAACCCGATCCGCCTCGGCACACCGAGCGCGGCGACGATGGCGCGCATCCGGACGTTGCCGAGGCAAAGTGAAATCCCCTTCAACGAGAACAGAGCAAACCCTTGGCGACAACCCGCTAGGCCCGCAGCAACACCGCGCTCTCGAATTCCAGCACCTTGTCGCCCGTGCTGTCATATGCCTCGGCCAGCGTCGTCACGATCCGCCAGCCCGGCCGCGAAGCCATGCGCCGGTGCGCGGTGACCTTTCGCGAATAGCTTACCGTCTCGCCTGCGAAGACCGGCTTGGGCCAGCGCAGGTTCTGGAAACCGGGGGAGGGCCCGAATTCCGGACGCGGGCCGGGGCCGTCCCAAGCTTGCGCCGTTGCCTTATCCTGCTGGGCGAGGTTGAGCTTCATCCAGACCGAGGCCGTATGCCAGCCGGACGCACAGAGCGCCCCGAAGACGGAGTGGCGGGCCAGTTCCTCATCGAGATGAAAGGGCTGCGGGTCCCACTTCGCGGCGAATTCCTTGATCGAGCCCACGTCGAAAGTGTGGGTGCCGAGCGGGATCGTTTCGCCGAGGCTGAGATACTGATCGAGCGTCATGGCCGCTCCCGCGTGGCGAACATGCCGGTGTTCTGAAGCTCGACCACGACATCGCCGCGTGCATTGCTGATCTCATGCGCCAGCGTCACCAGCCCCAAGCCGGGGCGCGACTTGGACAGCCGCTTGTCGAGCACGGTGGTCTTGCCGGAAAGAACGTCGCCCGCCAGCACCGGCCGCTTCCAGCGCACGAAATCGATGCCGGG
Organism: Mesorhizobium liriopis; assembly: GCF_024053505.1. Taxonomy (GTDB): domain Bacteria; phylum Pseudomonadota; class Alphaproteobacteria; order Rhizobiales; family Rhizobiaceae; genus Mesorhizobium_B; species Mesorhizobium_B liriopis. Next base: position 146,995 of record NZ_JAMXQS010000004.1, read on the forward strand.
CGCGCCTTGCGAGGTGGAGTCGATGAGGAACGCGTCGCACATCATGCGCATGAACATGGCGCAGGTGTGCCAGCCGGAGGCGGCAAGGCCACCGAGCAAGCTCGCGCGGCCCGCTTCCTCGCTCAGATGCATGGGCTGGGCGTCGAACTCGGACGCGAAGGCGACGATCTCGTCCGCGCTCACCGTCCGGGTGCCGAGAGAAATCTCGTTCCCGACGGTGAAGTCCTCATAGGCCCAGCTCTTGTCCATCGCCCGGCCTCAGACGTTGAACTTGAACAGCATCACGTCGCCGTCCTGCACCACATATTCCTTGCCTTCGTCGCGCGCCTTGCCGGCATCGCGCGCGGCCACTTCGCCGCCGAGTTCCACGAAATCCTTGAAGGCGATGGTCTGGGCGCGGATGAAGCCACGCTCGAAATCCGTATGGATGACGCCCGCCGCTTCCGGCGCCTTGGCGCCCTTGCGCACCGTCCAGGCACGCGTCTCCTTGGGGCCCGCGGTGAAATAAGTGATGAGGTTCAGGAGGCCGTAGCCTTCGCGGATCAGGCGGTCGAGGCCGGGCTCTTCGAGGCCGAGATCGGACAGGAACTCGCGTGCATCGGCATCCGGCAGCTGCGCCACTTCGGCCTCGATGGCGGCCGAGATGACGACCGTCCGCGCACCTTGCTCGGCGGCCATGGCCTCCACGGCCTTGGTATGCTCGTTGCCGGTCGCCGCATCGCCTTCGGCGACGTTGCAGACATAGAGGACGGGCTTCGAGGTGAGCAGGTTCAGACCCTTGAGGATCACCAGATCCTCGGGTGCGATGTCCTTCAGCATGACGCGCACAGGCTTGCCGTCCTGCAACAGGGTGGTCGCCTGTTCCATGACGGGAAGTACCGCCATCGACTCCTTGTCCTTCGAGGCGGCCCGCTTGCGCGTCTGAAGAAGGCGGCGCTCGAGGCTTTCGAGGTCGGACAGCATCAATTCCGTTTCGACCGTTTCTGCATCCGCCACCGGATCGATGCGGCCTTCGACATGGGTGATGTCGTCATCCTCGAAGCAGCGCAGCACGTGGACGACGGCATCGACCTCCCGGATATTGGCGAGGAACTGGTTGCCGAGACCCTCACCCTTGGATGCGCCGCGCACGAGGCCGGCAATGTCCACGAAGGAAATGCGCGTCGGCACGATCTCCTTCGACTTGGCGATGCCCGCGATCTGGTCGAGCCGCTTGTCGGGCACGGCGACCTCACCGGTGTTCGGCTCGATGGTGCAGAACGGATAGTTCGCGGCCTGCGCTGCGGCCGTACGCGTCAGGGCGTTGAAAAGCGTCGATTTGCCGACATTCGGCAAACCGACGATGCCACATCTGAAACCCATAAGTGGAAACCTTGAACGGAAAAGGAGATTTGCGCGAGGCTATGGGGGATGGGGTCGAGGGTCGTCAAGTGTTGGTGGGAGTTCAGCGTAGGGACGATGAACTGATCGGCGACAAGTTCTGAGGCGCACCCCCCACCCTGTATCCCTCCCCACAAGGGGGAGGGAGGGCATCATCGTCGTATTCACCCTCGATGCTTGGTGTCCGGTTTGAAGGTGGGTGACGACGTTCGCGTTCCCATCCTCCTTGTGGGGAGGGGTAAGGGGTGGGGGTAGCCTCTCCGCTGGGTTCCACGCCGAAGTAGAGGCTTTCACCTCACTCAGCTTCACTCCTTGCCCATCAGCTTCCGCAGCATGGCCGCCATCGGCCCGGTCTCCGGCAGCTTGGGCGCCGGTTGCTGTCGCGCCTGCCGGATGTGGCTTTGCGCCTTTGCCGGCTTCGGCGCAGGTGCAGGTTTGTCGCCTTGGCCCGTCAGCACGCTCACCTTGTTCATGAAGCCTGCTTCATCACCGGATGCGAGCAATGGGGCTGCATCAGCCAGCGCGTCCAGCAACGGGTCGAGCCATTCGGCTTCGGCCTTTGCGAAGTCGCCCAGCACATGCGGCGTCACCAGATGCTTGGAGCCCGGATGGCCGATGCCGAGGCGCACGCGGCGGTAGTCCTGCCCGCAATGGCCGTCGATCGAACGAATCCCGTTATGGCCGCCAGCCCCGCCGCCGCGCTTCACGCGGACCTTGCCGGGCGCGAGGTCGAGTTCGTCGTAGAAGACGGTCAGGGCTGAGGTTTCGAGCTTGAAGAAGCGCAAGGCTTCGCCGACCGGCTGGCCGGACAGGTTCATGAAGCTCTGCGGCTTGAGAAGAAGGATCTTCTGGCCGCCGATGCGGCCCTCGGCGATCTCGGCCGAGAATTTCTTGCTCCACGGCGCGAAGCCATGGCGGGACGCGATGCGGTCCACCGCCATGAAGCCGATATTGTGGCGCTGGCCGGCATGTTGCCGGCCAGGATTGCCGAGGCCTGCCCAGACGAGCATTCCTGCCTCCTGAGAAAAGGATTACTCCTTGTTCTCTTCCGTCTCGCCTTCGCCCTCGGCGGCAGTTGCTTCGGCCTCAGCCTCGGCACGCTCTTCAGCCGGCGCGGTTTCTTCGGCCGTCTCGGCCTTCATCGCCGACGAAGCGGCAATGGTGGCAACGGTGAAGTCGCGGTCGGTGATGACCGGACGCGTGCCTTCCGGCAGCGCGATGGCCGAGATGTGGATCGAATCGCCGATCTCGAGACCGGTGAGGTCGAAAGTCAGGCTGTCCGGGATCTTGTCGGCCTGGCAGTGCAGTTCGACTTCGTGGCGCACGATGTTGAGAACGCCGCCGCGCTTGATGCCGGGCGCCTCATCTTCGTTGATGAAGTGCACGGGCACCTGCACGTTCACTTCCGAGTTGCGGCCGATGCGCAGGAAGTCGACGTGAACCGGCGCGTCGCTCACGGGGTCAAGCTGGTAGTCCTTGGGGAGGACACGGATCTTCTGGCCGCCGACATCGATGGTCGCGACCGTGGTCATGAAGCCGCCGCCATGGATCTTGTAGAAGATGTCCTTGTAAGGCAGGGTGATCGAGATCGGGGCTTGCTTTTCGCCGTAAATGACGGCGGGCACCTGGCCATTGCGGCGCATTGCACGGGCGGACCCCTTACCGACCCGATCGCGCGCCTCGGCCTTGAGCTCGTAAGTTTCGCTCATGGCATTTCCTTTCGCGTGTTGCTGGAGATTCCAGCCCAAGGGGCTGAAACAACGAAAGCCGCATGATCTGCGGCTTCGTGCCTCTCGCTGCCTCCAAGGGTGTCTGCGAGAGGTGAGGGGCCTATAGCGGACAGGTGGCTGTTCCGCAAGGCAAATAGGCAGAGGTTCAGTCGAAGAGGCTCGAGACCGACTCTTCGCTTGCGGTGCGCGTGATGGCTTCGCCGATAAGGTCGGCGATCGACACGACGCGGATATTGGCCGCCGCCTCGACGGCAGCGGCAGGCTGGATCGAGTCGGTGATCACCAGTTCCTTCAGCTTGGAGCCCGTGATGCGCGACACGGCCGTGCCGGAAAGCACGCCATGGGTGATATAGGCAGTGACGCTCGCGGCGCCGTTCTTCAGAAGCGCATCGGCGGCGTTCACCAGCGTGCCGCCCGAATCCACGATGTCGTCGAACAGCAGGCAGTCCTTGCCCGATACGTCGCCGATGATGTTCATGACTTCGGATTCACCCGGGCGCTCGCGCCGCTTGTCGACGATGGCGAGCTGGGCATCGATGCGCTTGGCGAGCGCACGGGCGCGCACCACGCCGCCCACATCTGGCGAGACGACCATGATGTTGGACGTGTCATTGCGCGCCTTGACGTCACGCGACATCACCGGCACGGCGAAGAGGTTGTCGGTGGGAATATCGAAGAAGCCCTGGATCTGCCCGGCGTGGAGGTCGAGCGTCAGGACGCGGTCGGCGCCCGCCTGGGTGATGAGGTTGGCGACGAGCTTGGCCGAGATCGGCGTGCGGCCCGAGGCGCGGCGGTCCTGGCGGGCATAGCCGAAATAGGGAACCACCGCCGTGATGCGCTTGGCCGAGGAGCGGCGGAAGGCATCGATCATGATGAGCAGTTCCATCAGGTGATCGTTGGCCGGATACGATGTCGATTGCAGCACGAACACGTCCTGCCCGCGCACGTTCTCCTGGATCTCGACGAAGATTTCCTGGTCGGCGAAGCGGCGCACGGATGCGCGCCCGAGCGGAATCGAAAGGTAGCGGGCGACCGCTTCGGCCAGGACCCTATTGGAGTTGCCGGCGAAAAGCTTCATCGAAACGGGACCTGGGAATGCCTGGGGAATCGAACGCGTGCACGCTCTAACCATGCGCCCGGCTAATGCAAGGGCTTAGCGCGTGTTAGCGGCGGTTCGAGAAAAAAGGGTAAAGGCGGGTGAGGTGGTTGAGCCACGGTTCGTGGACCAACCTTTCCCTCACCTCAACGCTTACCGGATGATCAGATCCAGCCCATGCCGTGACAGCGACTGTGGCGCTCCGTCCGTGGTCAGATAGGTGCGGCCCAAGGTCATCGCCGTGTCGGATTCCGAATCCATGATGATCATATGCGCGAACAAGGTCATGTTCGGCGCGATGGGCTCGGGATTGCCGCTGTAGAACATCGGCATATCCATCCAGGAGGGCGCGAAGCGCGCGCCTTGCGAATAGCCGCAGGCGTTGAGACGGTGGCGCGTAAGGCCCTTGGCCTCCATGGTCTTGGCATGGGCGTCGAAGACGTCGCCGAAGGTCCTGCCCGGTACCATGGCTTCCTCGACCGCGAGGAGGGCGGCTTGTGCTGCCTCGAACAGTTCCAGATGCCGGTCGCGCGGTTCGCCGATGACGACGGTCCGCATCATGGCCGCATGGTAGTTATGGAAGACGCCAGCCCATTCGAGCGTGAGCTGGTCGTTCTCGCTCAACTGACGACGTCCGGCCTTGGTCCGGCAAAGAAGCGCATCGCTGCCTGAGCCGATGATATAAGGATTGGCCGGATAGTCTCCGCCGCCGCGAAAGACCGCGCCCTGCATGGCGGCGAGGATTTCGCCTTCGTCGCCGCCGGGCTTGATGAGAGGGAGTGCGGCATCGAGCGCGTCATCCGCGAGTTCTGCCGCGCGCCGTGCCTTCTCGATCTCCGCCGGGCTCTTGATGAGGCGCAGGCGGCCGACGATGCCGGATGCGTCCGACACCTCCCCGAAGGACAGCAGCTGCTCGTCGAGCCGCCTCCCGTTCCACGCGGTCAAACCGTGCGTGTCGTATTCCACGCCGATGCGGGCGCCGAGCAGGTCGAGGTCGTTGAGCAGGTTGCGCAGGTCGAGCGCCGGGTTGGCGCTGTCGCGATCGGTCCAGAGCGTGATGTTGTCGATGGTCGAGGTGTGCTTGGCCTGCCGCAAGTCTGCCGAACGGGTCAGCAGCACCATGGTGCCGTCGGACTTCACCACGAGGCACTGGAAGAAGCAGAAGCCGAACGTGTCGTAGCCGGTCAGCCAGTACATGCTTTCCTGTGCGAAGAGCAGGATGGCGTCGAGCTTCTTTTCGCTCATCACCGTCATCAGGCGGTCGCGCCTTGCGTCGAATTCCGCGCGGTCGAAATGGAGCGCCATTATTTGTCCTCCAGCACGATGGCAGAGACCTGCCTGCCGTAATCGGGTTCGCCGCGATGGGTGGTGCGGCGGTAGGAGAAGAAGAGGTCTCCTTCCGCATAAGTGCAGCGGTCGAGCATTTCGGCCTGCGCCACGCCTGCGGCTTGGAGGCGATCGACCGTATAATTGTTGAGATCGAACATGGCGTGTCCCTCATTTTCGGAAGGGACTAGATAGCGCGCATTGGCGGCATCCAAGTCCAGAAGCCTCTCGGCGAATTCCGGCCCGACCTCATAGTTCCGCTGGCTGATCGAGGGACCGAGCACCGCTACGATGCGATCTCTTCGCGCGCCAAGCTCCGCCATAGCTGCGATCGTATTCTCGATCACCCCGCCCGTGGCACCCTTCCAGCCGGCATGGGCGGCCCCGATCACGCCGGCAGTCGCATCGGCAAAAAGGATCGGGCCGCAATCGGCGGTGGAGATGCCGATGGCAAGGCCCGGACGGTTCGTCACGATGGCGTCGGCGCGCGGCTTCTCGCCGGTGAAGGGCGTGGAAACCGTGACGACGTCAGGCGAATGGATCTGATAGGGCGTCAGCAGCTTTTCGGGCGACACACCCATGCTGGTGGCGACGCGAATACGGTTCTCGGAAACCTTCGCTTTATCGTCATCCGAGCCGACGCCAATGTTGAGGCTCTCGTATATGCCACCCGACACGCCGCCTTGGCGGGTGAAATAGCCGTGGCGGATACCGGGCAGCGAATCGAGAAGGGGCGACCGGATGGGTTCCGGTGTCGCGGATGTCGGCATAGGCGGCTTTCGCTTGTTGTCCCTTGCGTATCCCGAACCGGGCACGGCGGCGGCAAAGTGGGCCAGCGGGTGAAGTCTTGTCAATTGCCGCCGGGTGAGGGGCGGGATGGCAAGAGGCTTGGCGAGGCCACGACGAGCACCTTGAAGAGATCGCCCATTTCAGCGGGTGCCGCCAACCGCTCGACCTCCGAGCGAATGCGCTCTCGGCCGGCCTTGTCCGCCTGAGCGCCGAGGCTCCCGGCCCGCTCGAGCAGGCCGAGGCTGAGCAGGAACTCACCTTGGGTCGCGGTCCAGGATTGGAGTCCATGTGCGTGAGCGACGGCGGCAAGAGCGGCGAAATCGACATGGCTGGTGAGATCGGCCTGCCCCGGCTCAGCGAAGACATCGGCGAACTGGTGCGCGCGGACAGCTTGGAGCGTGTCGCCAAATCCAGGCGCGATATGGCCGTAGTCGATGAAAAGCCCGATGCCGCGATGCTCGGCAAAATGAACGGCGAGACGATCCATCGCGGCCTCACGGGCCGGCGCGAATTCGAAGATGGTGCCTTCCGGTTTCTCGTCCGCGCCCGCCGGAAGAATGGCTGCGTCAATCGTGCCGGGGCCTGCGATAAACGCGAGGCGGTCCTGATTGTCTATCCCGACCAGCCGCTCCTGCCACCTGCCGCCCGTCTTCACATATTGGCGGATGGGCAACGCGTCGAAAAACTCGTTGGCGACGACGAGAAGCGGCTCAGAGGGCAGCGCTGCCAGATCGTCGAGCCACGTGATCCGTGCGTTGCCGAGCGTCGCGCGTTGGATCGCACGCAGGCGAGGGCTGGCCTCGATCAGGAAGACCGGCATTCGTTGTGTCCGCGCCGGATCGAGGCGGTGCAGCGTGCGCAATATGTCCTTCATCAGCGTGCCGCGCCCGGGGCCGATCTCGACCAGCGGAAGCGGTTCGTGATGGCCGGCGGCTTCCAGCGCGTTGCGCAGCCAGACGGCGATCAGTTCGCCGAACATCTGACTGACTTCCGGCGCGGTCGTGAAGTCACCGCCGGCGCCGAAGGGCTCACGCGTCGTGTAGTAGCCGTGCTCCGGATCGAGCAAGCAGAGCGCCATGTACTCGGCGATGCTCATCGGCCCATCGGTGAAGATGCGCGCACGAATGCGCGCTTCGAGCGCATTCACGCCGGCTCCTGCGCGGGGCGCGGAGTGAAGGTCACGGGCTTGGCAGACCAGACGCCCCACAGGCCGATCAGCACCATCGGGACCGACAGCACCATGCCCATGGTCAGCCAGCCGCCGAAGAGGTAGCCGAGCTGCGCATCAGGCTCGCGGAAGAACTCTACGAGAATGCGGCTCAAACCATACCCCATGATGAAGACCGCGCCGATATAGCGCGGGGTCTTCAGTTTCAGTCGCGAGTGGGAAAGAAAGCGCAGCACGCAGAACAGCACGAGACCTTCCAGAAGCGCCTCATAGAGTTGGCTCGGATGACGCGTGAACGGCCCGCCCGTCGGAAACTGCATCGCCCATGGCACGTCCGAGATGCGGCCCCATAGTTCGGAATTGATGAAGTTCGCGCATCGTACGAGGCCCAGGCCTATAGGGGTGCCGGCGGACACCACGTCGAGCATCGACCAGGGCAGGATGTCGCGCGAGCGGGCGAACCAGACCATCGCGATGATGGCGCCCAGCATGCCGCCGTGGAACGACATGCCGCCATCCCAGATCGCAAAGGCTTCGAGCGGGTTCGCGGCATACATCGGCAGATTGTAGAACAGGACGTAGCCGAGCCGGCCGCCCAGCACGATGCCGAGCGCCGCCCAGACGATGAAGTCGTCCAAATCCTCCGGCTTCATGGGCGGCACGCCGTCGTTCCACAGGCGGGGATTGGTGACGAGACGGCGCCCGTACCACCAGCCGAACAGGATACCGACGACATAGCCCAGCCCATACCAGTGCACCGCGATCGGTCCGATCTGGAAGGCGATCGGGCTGATGTTCGGGAAAGGCAGCGCGAGCGCTGGCAGCGAAAGTGGGAGAAGCAAAGGCAAGGTCCTCGGGCGAAGCGCGGCGGACCATGGCGAAGCGCTTCCGGGCGGTCAAGGCAAGGCGCTCGTGGAATTGCTTGCCAAGCGCGCGGGCAGTTCCTACGTCCTCACTCGACGCATCCAAGTGAGGACCACCCATGACCGCCAGCTCGAACCGCATTCTGGACGATTTCGCCAAGCTCTTCACCGACGCGGCCGGGGCCGCGCAAGGTGTGCGCCGCGAGGTCGAAACGGCCTTCCGCGCGCAGGCCGAAAAGCTTCTCAACTCCATGGATGTCGTGCAGCGCGAGGAGTTCGAAGCGGTGCGCGACATGGCCGCCAAAGCGCGCGCCGAGAACGAGACCCTGAAGGCGCGGATCGCAGCTCTTGAGACCAAGCTCGGCGGCGACACAGGCACTTCCGCTGGTTCTCCGTTCGGTGGGAACACTCAGGGAGAAATCTAGGGAATCGTTGAAGGAATCGGCCTCCACTTGTCCACAGGCCGACCGGGGCGAATTTCCGTTTGCGCTGAATCGTTTAACGGAATCGCCTGAATCAATTCGGCAAGCGAAGTCGGCGTTTTCCCAAGCCGACTTTGAAAAGGGGCTTTCTTCCGGACTCGCCATCAATAGACTGAAAACGTTGCATGATTCGGCAGGGTGTCGAAGCGGGATGCGGTGTTCGGAGCTTTGCTCCCGACTCGCAGCCCTTGCCGGTTGCAACCTGTTGGCGGGATGAGAGAATGAATTTAGAGGCAATCGAAGGGGCGAGAGAGCAGCATCCGGTCGACATGATCGAGCGGGTCGCCAGCCATAACTCGTGGTCGTTCGAGCGCACCGGCGACGACGAGTTGTCGGTCGTCGTCACCGGCGGCTGGTCTGACTATCACGTCTCGTTTTCCTGGATGGAAGATTTCGAGGCGCTGCACCTCTCCTGCGCCTTCATCATCGACGTGCCCGAGCATCGCGCGCTCGAAGTGATCCGCCTGATGGCGCATGTGAACGAGCAGATGCTGTTCGGCCATTTCGACCTCTGGAGCCAGGAAGGCTCGATCATTTTCCGCCAGTCGCTTCTGCTCGCTGGCGGTGCGGAGCCCACGCCGCGCCAGGTCGAGATGCTGCTGTCCTCCGCGCTCGACGCCTGCGAGTGCTATGTGCAGGCTTTCCGTTTTGTAGCCTCCTCGATGATGAGCGCGCGCGAAGCACTGGCCGGTGTGCTGTTCGAGACCGTCGGCAGCGCCTGAGCATGAGTGGAGACGAGCGGAAGCCGGAAATCACGTTTGCCGATTTCGACCGCGTGGACATTCGCGCGGGCACGATCATTGAGGCCGAGCCGTTCCCCGAAGCACGCAAGCCGGCGATCAAGATCAAGGTCGATTTCGGTCCTGCGATCGGCGTTAAAAAATCCTCCGCGCAGATCACGAAATACTACAAGCCGAACGACTTGATCGGGCGGCAGGTGTTCGCTGTCGTGAATTTCCCGCCGCGCCAGATCGGACCATTCATGTCCGAAGTGCTGACGCTCGGTTTTCCGGACGACGAGGGCGCGGTCGTGCTCGGCGCGATCGAGCGCAAGGTGCCGGACGGCGGTCGGCTTTTCTGAGGGATTTATCCTTTCACCGGAGAATCCTGTGTCGCGCCTAAACGCCTGATTTTGCTCGTCAGGCCGGCAGGCGGATGATGGCCCGGAGGCCACCGAGCGGGCTGTCTTCCAGCCTTATGTCGCCGCCGTGGCTGCGCGCGATGTCGCGGGCGATGGAGAGGCCGAGGCCCGTCCCACTCGAATCCTGATTGCGTGCCTCGTCCAACCTCACGAAGGGTTTGAACACGTCCTCACGGCGGTCGGAGGGCACGCCGGGACCGTCATCGTCCACGGTGACGGTCAGGAAATTCGCCGTGTGCGCCGCTTCGACATTCACGGTCTTCGCATAGCGGAAGGCGTTGCCGGTGACATTGTTCAGGAGGCGGCCGAAGGCGTTGGGGCGGACATGGACAATCGGGTCGCCGCGCAAGCTCGTCATGACTTTGCGCTCACGTAGCTCGGCCTCGTCCTCGATGCGCGCAAGCCATTCCTCCATGTCGAACTCGCCATGCGCCTCGCGCGTCTCGCCCTTGGCGAAATCCATGTAGCCCTGAAGCATGGACTGCATGTCGTCCACATCGCGGTTCAGCGCATCGGTATCCACGAAGTCGCGGCCCATGGCGAGTTGAAGCCGGAAGCGGGTCAGGATCGTGCGCAGGTCGTGGCTGACGCCCGTCAGCATCGCCGTTCGTTGCTCCATCTGGCGTTCGATGCGCTCGCGCATCTGGTTGAACGCGAAGCCCGCGCGCCGCACCTCGGCCGCGCCACGCGGGCGGAAATCGTTGGGCGTGGGACGGCCCTTGCCGAAGCTTTCGGCCGCAGCTGCCAGTTGCGAGATCGGCTTCACCTGGTTGCGCAGAAATGCGATGGCAATGGACAATAGCACGATCGCGGTTCCCACCATCCAGACCAACGTAATGTGACTGTTCGAGGCATATGTCTGCGAGCGTCGCGTGAAGATGCGCAGTGCCTCATCGCCGAGCTTCACGCGGATCTCGACCATGCCGTCGTTACGGGTCGTGTCCAGCCAGAACTGATGATCCTTCAGCCTGTCCGAAAGCTGGTCAGACAGCATCTGATCGAGGATCGAGAAAAGCGGGGGCGTCTGCGGCGCGGGCAGTGCCGCGTTGCCTACCACATCGACACGCAGCGATAGCTGCTCGTTCGCCATGCGGATGGTGTTCGCGTAGCCCTCGGGCGTCGGGTATGTTTCAAGGAGATCGACCACGGCCGACACGTCCCGCGCGGTCGCGGCCGAAAGCCGTTCTGTGACAAGCTGCCAGTGGCGTTCCATGAAGACGAAGGCGACCACCGATTGCAGGACGATCATCGGCGTGATGACGATCAGAAGCGAACGGCCGTAGAGACCCTTCGGCAGGTAATAGGCCACAAGCCGCCAGAAGCGCTTCCAGCTGGTTTTGATCTGGCGCCAGCCATCTCGGCTCTTGGCCAACAGGCCTTGGCCGTCCGGGGCCTCGAATGCCGTCATCGGAGTGCTTCCATGGTCGGCCCTCATGTGACCCTGCGAGGACACAGTTTCAAACGAAGGCTCCGTGACCGGCAGTTTACTCGACGCTGAGGCGATAGCCTATCCCACGCACGGTCTGAAGCCAGACGGGGTTCGCCGGGTCGCGCTCGATCTTTCGGCGCAGGCGGTTGATCTGCACGTCGATGGTGCGCTCGCCGACATCGCCGTCGCCGCCGACCAGCTCGTGACGCGGGATCGTTTCGCCCGCGCGTTCGGCGAAGATGGCCATGATCTCCTGCTCCCGGTCGGTCAGGCGCAAAGGCTCACCGCTCTTTTTCAGCTCACGCCGCGCGATCTGGAACGTGTAGGGGCCGAACACGATCTGCTCGACCTTGGGCGTCGAGGGTGTGCCGCCGCGGCGAATGATGTTGGAAATGCGCAGGATCAGTTCGCGCGGGTCGAAGGGCTTCGGCATGTAATCGTCCGCGCCCGCTTCGAGCCCCGAAATGCGGCTGTCGGTTTCAGACAAGGCCGTGAGCATCAGGATCGGTACGTTCTTGGTGGCGCGCAGCGACTTGGTGAGTTCGACACCCGTTTCTCCCGGCATCATCACGTCGAGCACGAGCAGGTCGAAATCGATGCCCTCGAGCTTGCGCCGCGCTTCGGCGGCCGTGCCTGCCACCGACACGCGAAAGCCGTTCGCGCCGAGATACTGCTTCAGAAGCGTGCGGATACGGGTGTCGTCATCCACCACCAGAAGATGCGGCGCGTCGTCGTTTGGCACGCCGGGCCGCGTGATTGCTTCACTCGCTTCCATGCTGGCCATCCTCCGCTACTGCAACGCCGCGCAGCGCATCGGGCGAGAGACCGACGCGGCTGCGCCAGGGCTCATCTACCATGTTTCGCAGGAAATGCTCGACCGCCTTGCGTTCGCCCGGTGCAAGCCCGTCGAGCGCTGCGGCGATGCGCTCGGACTGCGGCTGCGCCAGCGTCAGCGCCAGCGTCCGACCCTTGTGCGTGGGATAGAGTTCGCGCTGTCGTCGGTCGCGCGGGCCCTGCACCTGTACCACATGGCCGGTGTCGATCAGCTGCTTCAACACGCGCGCAAGGCTCTGTTTCGTGATCTTGAGCACTTCCAGCAATTCCGCAACAGTGAGACCCGGTACGCGATTGACGAAGTGCAGCACGCGGTGATGCGCACGACCGAAGGTGTAGGTGTCGAGCATCTGGTCGGGATCGGAGGTGAAATCGCGATAGGCGAAGAAAAGCAGTTCGATCAGCGCGAAGTCCAGATGCGCCTCGCCGTCGAGCGGTTCGCGAATGGGAGAGGGGACCGCTGCTGACTTCGGCATCGAATGCGTGGCTCCAAATTACGTCAGTAGTGTTGACATAATTCCAGTGATGGGTAATTTTCAACAAGCGTCTAGGCGATCCGCGAACGATTACGCAATTTACTGGCCTGCGCGGTGATGTTTTCCTTCACCGATCGTTCGAGCCGCCTCGCTCGCGCCGTTTTCACGGCAAGCATGATCGAACCAGTTTTCAAACGACGAGGCGCAAAGCTCAAGGGCTTGCGCCCACGGGAGGCGATTTCGCCATGGCTTCTGTTCCTTTCGACCAACTCGACGGCTTCATCTGGATGAACGGCGAATTCCTGCCGTGGCAGGACGCGAAGGTACACGTGCTGACGCACGGCCTGCACTATGCAAGTTCGGTATTCGAGGGTGAACGTGCCTATGGCGGCGAGATCTTCAAGCTGACGGAGCACACGGAGCGCCTGCACGCGTCGGCGAAGATACTCGGTTTCACCATTCCCTATTCGGTCGAGGAGATCGACGAGGCCTGCCGCACGCTCTTGCGCAAGCAGGGCTTCTCGGACGCCTATGTGCGCCCCGTCGCGTGGCGTGGTTCGGAACAGATGGGCGTCTCGGCGCAGAACAATCGCATCAATCTCGCGATCGCGATCTGGCAGTGGCCGAGCTATTTCGACCCCGCGCAGAAGCTGAAGGGCATCCGGCTCGACATCGCCGACTATCGCCGTCCCGATCCGAAGACTGCGCCGTCCAAGTCCAAGGCGGCCGGCCTCTACATGATCTGCACCATTTCCAAGCATGCGGCGGAAGCCAAGGGCTATGCCGATGCCCTGATGCTCGACTGGAAGGGTGATGTGGCCGAAGCCACAGGCGCCAACATCTTCTTCGTGAAGGACGGCAAGCTGCACACGCCGGATGCCACCAACTTCCTGGATGGCATCACGCGGCGCACGGTGATCGACTTGGCCAAACGGCGCGGCATCGACGTGATCGAGCGCGCGATCAAGCCTGAGGAGATGGAAGGATTCGAGCAGTGCTTCCTGACGGGCACGGCAGCCGAAGTGACGCCGGTGGCCGAGATCGGGCCATACCGCTTCACGGTCGGTGAGATCACCAAGACCTTGATGGACGACTACACGGCCGAGGTTCACCCCGCCCACGCGATCGCCGCCGAATAATGGGCCAGATCAACGGGCGCATCGTTCCGGTCACGCCATTCGGGCAGAACTGCGCGATCCTGTTCGACGACGAGACGCGCGAGGCCGTGGTGGTCGATCCGGGTGGGGATGTGCCGGACATCCTCGCGGCGATTCAAGCCGACAAGCTCGTTGTCAGGGCGATCTGGTTGACCCATGGCCATATCGACCATGCCGGCGGCGCGATGGACCTCAAGGACGCGCTGGGCGTGGACATCATCGGCCCGCACGAGGCGGACAAGCCGCTGCTTGGACGGTTGGCTGAGCAGGCCAAGATGTTCGGGCTCGAAGGGGCCGTGCGCAACGCCGAGCCGGACCGCTTCCTGGTCGAGGGTGATACGGTCAGCATCGGCTCGCATGTTTTCGAGGTGCTGCACTGTCCCGGCCACGCGCCGGGGCATGTGTTGTTCTTCAACCGCGCCATGCGTTTCGCCCATGTCGGCGACGTGTTGTTCCGTGGCTCGATCGGTCGGACCGATCTCTATGGCGGCGACCATGCGGCGCTCATCCGCTCGATCAAGGAAAAGCTCCTGCCGCTTGGCGACGATGTCGGCTTTATTTGCGGGCATGGCCCCGGCGGACGCTTCGGGGAAGAGCGGTTGACCAACCCGTTCCTCGCCTGAGGTTTTCTTGCCCGACAGGGCAGGTCGCCATTCTGGCAATCCACGCAGCATCCTCCATGCTAGCCCTGAGGGCTCGGCATGGAGGGACGCATGAAAATTACCGACGTGAAGACTTGGGTGGTGGGCAATCCACCCCCCGGCATCGGCGGGCGCTACTTCATCTTCGTGAAGCTCACCACGGATGGTGGCGTCCATGGCTATGGCGAGGCCTATAGCGCCACCTTCGGCCCGCATCTGACGGCCAGAATGATCGAGGACGTCGCCGAGCGATACCTCGTCGGTCAGGATCCGCACGACATCGAAAGCTTTTTCCGCCGCGCCTATTCCTCGGGGTTCTCACAGCGGCCGGACATCTCGATGATGGGTTGCGTTTCCGCACTCGAGATCGCCTGCTGGGACATCATCGGCAAGGAAGCGAACAAGCCGGTCTACAAGCTGCTCGGCGGACAGGTGCATCAGCGGCTGCGCTCGTACACCTATCTTTATCCGCATACCGGCAGTGCCGTGCCGGCCGAAGCCGACAACCCGGATCGCAACGTCTACAACGATCCCGATCTCGCGGCACAATGCGCGGCAGAATATGTCGAGCAGGGCTTCAATGCCGTGAAACTCGATCCGGCCGGGCCCTATACGGCCTTCGACGGCCACCAGCCGCGCTTGGTCGATATCGACCTTTCCGCGCGCATGGTGAGGGCCATCCGCGAGGCGGTGGGCACCGAGGCCGACATCCTGTTCGGCACGCATGGTCAGTTCACCGCATCCGGCGCTCTACGCATGGCACGTGCCATCGAACCCTACGATCCTCTCTGGTTCGAGGAGCCTGTGCCGCCGGACATGCCGGAGGTGATGGCGCAGGTCGCGCGCGGCACGTCCATCCCCATTGCGACGGGCGAGCGATTGACCACGAAATGGGAATTCGCGCGGGTGATCGAAAACCGCGCCGCGACGATCCTGCAGCCTGATCTTGGGCGCTCGGGCGGCATTCTCGAAACCAAGAAGATCGCGGCGATGGCCGAGGCCTACCACATCCAGATCGCCCCGCACTGCTACTGCGGACCGATCGTGGGCGCTGCGAACATTCAATTGGCAGCGACGCTGCCGAATTTCCTGATCCTGGAATCGCTCAAGCAGTGGGATGGATTTCACGAGACGTTGTTGCGGAGAAAGATCCAGTGGGAGGACGGATGGGTCATCCCATCGAGTGAGCCGGGGCTTGGGGTGGAACTGGACGAGGCGGTGTGTGAGGCGCATCCCTATGAAGGGACGCGGTTACATCTGGAGATGGCGGGGGAGGCGTTGTTTCCGTGATGGGGTGGTGGGTGACCTCAGCGATAAATACCACCGAGCCCGAACCCTTTCATCTCCTGACACCCCGCTGTCAGTATGCTCCTACCACCCAACGCAACGTGTTCACCTTCCGGTCTTTTCCTTTGCCCGCTGAAACCCCATATTCGGGCCATGTCCGACACGACCAAGACCTCTGGCGCGAAAGCGAAGAAGCCAGCCGCGCATAATCGTCGATCCGGCCCCGTGACCGCTTATCTAGACGCGTCCGAGCCGCTTGAGCGTCCGGGGTTCGGTGAAGCCCCGCAGGCGGAGTTCACAGGCTCGCCTCTGACCGGGCCGGTGTCCGATTGGGCCGCCGCTATCGAGCGCGAAGCGGAAGCCGAGGCGATGAAGCCCGCCAAGCAGGCCAAGCGCGTGCCGTCTCGTTCCGAGGCGCCGACCCGTTCGGCGCGCGGCACGTCGATGGGCGGCGCGGCCGCATCCCCGCGCGAGCGCGCGGCGGCGGGGCTGAAGCCGGTTGCCGGCATGGATGTGACGGTCGAGGAGGCCGAGGCCCTGTCGCCATCCGGGGTGACGGCCACGGTCGCAGCCCTTTCCGCGCTGATCGAGAGCGGCAATCCGCTGCACAAGAACGGCAAGATCTGGACGCCGCACCGGCCGGCGCGACCGGAGAAGTCGGAAGGCGGCATCGAGCTCGTCATGAAGTCGGATTACAAGCCGGCTGGCGACCAGCCGACAGCGATCCGCGAACTCGCCGGAGGCGTCCGCAATGCGGAACGTACGCAGACGCTGCTCGGCGTCACGGGTTCGGGCAAGACCTTCACGATGGCCAAGGTGATCGAGGAAACCCAGCGCCCGGCACTGATCCTCGCGCCGAACAAGACGCTGGCCGCTCAGCTCTACGGCGAGTTCAGGCAGTTCTTTCCCGACAACGCCGTCGAGTATTTCGTTTCCTATTACGACTACTACCAGCCCGAGGCCTATGTGCCGCGGACGGACACCTATATCGAGAAGGAGTCCACCATCAACGAGCAGATCGACCGGATGCGCCACTCGGCGACCCGCTCGCTGCTCGAACGCGACGATGTGGTGATCGTCGCTTCGGTCTCCTGCATCTACGGTATCGGTTCGGTCGAGACCTATACGGCCATGACCTTCGGCATGCAGGTGGGCGATCGGCTCGACCAGCGCCAGCTGCTCGCCGACTTGGTGGCCCAGCAGTACAAGCGCCGCGAGGCCGATTTCGTGCGCGGTTCGTTTCGCGTGCGCGGTGACACGATCGAGATTTTCCCTGCCCACTTGGAAGACCGCGCCTGGCGCATTTCCATGTGGGGCGACGAGATCGAGTCGATCTCGGAATTCGATCCGCTGACCGGCCATAAGACTGGGGACCTGAAGTCCGTCAAGATCTACGCCAATTCGCACTATGTGACGCCGCGCCCGACGCTCAACCAGGCGATCAAGTCGATCAAGGAAGAGCTGGTCGGACGCTTGGCCGAACTCGAGCGGGCAGGGCGCCTGCTCGAAGCGCAGCGGCTGGAGCAGCGCACGCGCTTCGATCTCGAAATGCTGGAAGCTACCGGCTCCTGTCAGGGCATCGAGAACTATTCGCGCTACCTGACCGGACGGCAGCCCGGCGATCCGCCGCCGACCTTGTTCGAGTATATCCCCGACAACGCGCTGGTCTTCATCGACGAGAGCCATGTTACCGTGCCGCAGATCGGCGGCATGTATCGCGGTGACTTCAGGCGTAAGGCGACGCTGGCCGAATACGGCTTCCGCCTGCCGTCCTGCATGGACAATCGTCCGCTGCGCTTCGAGGAATGGGACGCGATGCGCCCGCTCACCGTTGCGGTGTCGGCCACGCCCGGCGGTTGGGAGCTCAACGAATCCGGTGGCGTCTTCGCCGAGCAAGTGATCCGTCCCACCGGCCTGATCGACCCGCCGGTTGAGGTGCGCCCGGTGCGTGCGCAGGTGGACGATGTGCTGGACGAGATCCGTGCAACCTCGAAGCGCGGCTACCGCACGCTCTGCACCGTGCTGACCAAGCGAATGGCGGAAGACCTAACTGAATACTTGCACGAGCAGGGCGTTCGCGTGCGCTACATGCATTCCGACATCGACACGCTCGAGCGCATCGAGATCATCCGCGATCTGCGTTTGGGCACCTTCGACGTGCTGGTGGGCATCAACCTGCTGCGCGAGGGTCTGGACATCCCCGAATGCGGTCTGGTGGCGATCCTCGATGCGGACAAGGAAGGTTTCCTGCGCTCGGAAACCTCGCTGATCCAGACCATCGGCCGCGCGGCGCGTAACGTGGACGGCAAGGTTATCCTCTACGCCGACAAGATCACGGGCTCGATGGAGCGCGCGATGGCGGAAACGCAGCGCCGCCGCGAAAAACAGATGGCTTACAACGCCGAACACGGCATCACGCCGGAATCGGTGAAGTCGCGCATCGCCGACATTCTCGACTCGGTTTACGAGCGCGACCACGTCCGTGCCGACATCTCGGGCTTCGCCGACCAGGGCGCGATGATGGGCAACAATCTCAAGGCCCATCTCGACCACCTCGAACGCGAAATGCGCGATGCGGCCGCCGATCTCGATTTCGAGAAGGCCGCGCGTGTCCGCGACGAGATCAAGCGGCTGCGCGAAACCGAGCTGGCGATCGCCGACGATCCGATGGCGCGCGAGGTGGAAACCGAAAGCCCGGTCTCAGGCCGCGAGAAGGGCAAACACAACAAGGGCCGCGCCCGTCATCGCACCGAAGGAGAAGAGCCACGCCGCTCGCTCTTCGCGAAGCCTTCCATCGACGACATGGGACCGGGGACCGACCTCGAACGTCCTGCGGTTGGCGAGGACACCTCGCTCTTCCGCAAAAACTCGCTGGACGAGATGACCGTGCGCCGCACGGAAAAGCCGGTAGAGGGGGCGAAGCCGGCGAAGATTACGCGCGAGAAGCAGGAAGAGCTGGAGGCCAAGGCGGTCAAGCGCGAGCGCGCGGGGCGGGGGTCCTATGAGGATCCTGCCGAAGTGCGGCAGCAGAAGAAGCGCCGGAAATCGAAGACAGGACGACCGGGACAGTAAGCGGAACCTGCCCCGATCCCTCCCGTTTTACTTGCCGAATGCAATAAACTGAGGGAGGCGAGAATGACCGCAACCGAGAAGCCCGTCGATGTCGTGCCGGCGTCCAACAAGAAGAAGGACGACCAGAGCGAGCACTCGCATATCGAGCATTCGGTGACCGAACGCGAGGCCTTGCATAAGGACGGCGGCGACGACGCTACGACCGGCAGGAGCAGCAAGAGTGAGACGGGGCGTAAGCCCGAGCGCTGAGTGGCTTTTTGCCGGGCTCCTTGGTCGAGAAGACTGGCGCTGGATGAGTGATGGGTTGGGGGGCTGCTGTTGCAGGCCCCTTTTCCTTATGGCGCCACGTTCCTCACGTCCGATTTGAAGGAACCGGCAGAGTCCGTCGCGATTGGCCTCCCATCAGGAGGAAATCGACCATGAGCGGAAACGAACACCCCAAGACGGCGCGGCCGAGCGACAAGGATCTGCGCGACAATCCAGGCATCGGGGCCTCCAAGGGCACGGCCAAGCTGGGCGACGATGATGTCCTCGACGGCGAGAATACGTTTGAAGGCGACGTGGAGAACGACGCGTCACGTGCCAATCGTATCGACCCGAACAAGACGGGTCGCACCAACAAGTGAGGAGGATATCATGGCCGGCGACAAGACCCACGAGCAGCAGCAAGCCATCATCGAAAAGCGCGTGAATACGAAGAACGCGGACGAAAACTTCGATGCCGAGGCGGATCTGAAGATGTCAGCTGAAGAGAAAGCCGCGCGCGACCGGGGACGTGACCTCGATACCCATCATGAGGCGGGCACCACCGATCCTGACGATCGTTCAATCCTGCGCGGCATGCACCAGGAAAGCGAGCACAACAAGAAGCGTGCTGATCGCTGAGATTTACTCCTCGGGTTCCGTCGTAAAAAGCAACGGAAAGCCTGCGGCGCGGCCGGCATCGGTCGCCCGCGTGGCCTTCGTTTCAGCAACGTCCTTGGTGTAGACGGCAACCACGCAGACGCCTTTCTGGTGCGCGGTGATCATCACGCGCTGGGCCTGATCGGCATTCATCCGGAACTCTGCTTTCAAGACCATCACCACGAATTCGCGCGGCGTAAAGTCGTCATTGACGAGCATGACCTTGTGCAGCTTCGGGCGTTCGACCTTCGGCTTCGGCTTGGTCTTCGGGATCGTCGGAGCTTCGGGAGTATTGGTCTCGGGCATGGCTGAGCCTTCCCTTCGAATGTGTGCGAGGGCGCTATCTAGTTCAGCTCAAACGAAAGGCCAAGGCTTCAACGATCACGGATCGTCTCGCGCGGATGCCGACGGGCGAAGTCGCGCGAGACGAAACGACCCGTGCGGCAACTGCGATGCGCGCCATGCGTCGAGCCGCCGCCACGGCGTTCGCTCATGGTTGTTTCGGGATTGCGGCGGGCAAAGGTGGAGGACACGAAGCGGCCATCGACGGCGCTTCGGAACAGTCTGGAACGGGTGTTTTGCATGCACCGCATATGGTGCTTCAGCTGTCGAATTTCGAGATGTAAAGGGTTTTAAAACAGCAGGTTAGTGCGATATTCGACGGTGTCACTGCAGGCTTGCAAGAGGCTGGCCCACAGCGAGTTCGATAGGCGATCGGCATGGCGCAGGTCACGCCATGCCTTTCACCAGATCAGCTCAGCATTCGCCGCGGTCGATGACGCGATAGCCGGCGCTGTCTGCCTCGCATTCATTGCCGAATGTCCTCACGTCAGGCCCGCGACGCCCACAGACGGGCGCATATTCGCGGGTGCAGAAACGGTCACCACCGCCGCCGTAGGGCGGGCGTGGCCGAGGCGGCGGGCCGAACCGGCATTCGCCATCGCCGATGATGCGATATCCCGCCCGGTCGGCGAGGCACCCATTGGCGAATGTCTGGCGATCGGGTCCGCGGCGGCCGCAAACCGGTGCATATTCCCGGGTGCAGAAGCGTGGTCCAGGTGGTGGGCCGGGGTCGATCACAGGGCCGGGCTCGTCCACCACAACAGTACAGGCCGACAGGACGAAGAGCAGGCCGGCGGTGCCGAGCTTGCTGGCGAGTGTTTTGGCGGGGTGCATCCATTCCTCCTGATGCAGACATCGAACCACCACACACTGTCCCTTCGCGCGCATGGTTTGCAGGTGGCAAACTGGAGCGCGAATGGGGCTAAATCAATGCCGGCCGCATGCTTCCCACAGCTCCTGTGCGACATCTTGCGTAGGGGAAGTTCCCATGTCATCATCCGCACGTTCGGGCATTCTCTGACCCGGTGACTGGAACGTTTTGGACGACCCTTTCCCCGACCACTTTGAATCTCTGACGTCCCGCCGCACTGTGCGGAGGGAAGCCCATGGCCATGCCTTCGGGCGTGGTCGGATACAACCTCGGCCCGCCTTCCCAGAGAAGTTGGCGGGTTAATCTCAGGAAGGGAACACTCCATGGCGCAGACCGGCACCGTGAAGTTCTTCAACACCACCAAGGGCTTTGGCTTCATCACGCCGGAAGGCGGCGCCAAGGACGTGTTCGTTCACATTTCGGCAGTCGAAGCCTCGGGCCTGCGCACCCTGGTCGACGGTCAGAAGGTCACGTTCGACGTCGAGCCGGACCGCATGGGGAAAGGCCCGAAGGCCGTCAATCTGCGCGCGTCGTAAGATCCGACGTGACCTAGAGGCAGGTTAATCGGGTTGCTTCATCTGCTTCGCTAAACATGAGGTCTCGCCGCGCTTCGAACACTCGATGCGCGGCGAAAACTTAACATAGGTCAGCTTTACATCCGCAGTGCAAGTTTTGCTTGCTCACTTATAAAAAATGACACACAAAATCCCAGTTCGGGCATTTGGCGGCCCGGAGACTGGAATGGACTGTGCAGGACCCTTGCGATCCGCAATGGAAATCCGGCTGGATCCCGAGCCGTGGGTGGATGCCCCAGCCTCACCGCGATCCGCTGTTTCTTCTCCACCGACGGTTGACCGAGACCGCTCGGGGCTGGAACGCCCCGGCATGAACAAGTGCGACGGGAAACAAGGGAGCTTCCCATGCCGCAATCCGGCACCGTAAAATTCTTCAATCACGCGAAGGGCTTCGGCTTCATCACGCCCGATGACGGCCAGAAGGACGTATTCGTGCACATCTCCGCCGTACAGGCCTCTGGGCTTCCGGGCCTCGAAGACGGCCAGAAGGTAAGTTTCGACACTGAGCCGGACAAGCGCGGCAAAGGCCCAAAAGCCATCAACCTGACGATCGGCTGAAGTCGGCACGATCCCGTGCCGCCCGCGACGTCTTGCGCGGGCGGCTCAAGCATTGTCTTCCAGAACGAGAGCGGCGCCCTTCGCACCGGTCACGATGGCAGCGGCGTTGGTGTTGCCCGCGATGATGTTCGGGAAAATCGAGGCATCGATCACCCGAAGACCGGCGATGCCGTGAACCCGCAAGCGTGCATCCACGACTGCTTCTCGTGCATCGGGACCCATCCTGCACGTCGAGACGGGGTGGTAGACCGTGCCGGAGCGGCAGCGGAAATCCGCGATCAGTTCGTCGTCCGATTGGCACGCCGCGCCAGGAAGCATCTCCTCTTCCGTGATGGCGCGGATCGGCTCCTGCGCTGCGATGCGGCGAAGGAACTTTACCGCGTCGAGCATCTCCCCAACATCGTGATCGGTCGAGAAGGCATTCGCGACGATGCGCGGTGGTGCAAGCGGGTCCGCTGAACGAATGGCTATATGCCCGACGCTGGTGGGACGACAGTTGGATAGCCCGATGGAGAAGCCGGGCCATGGATCGGGGGACAGGATCGGGCGCTCGCCCGCGCGCGGCAGGACGGTCGAGAAAGCCTGGAAATAGAGTTGCATGTTGGGGCGGGAACGGTCCGGCCGGGTCCGGAAAAAACCACCACCCTGATTCATGCTCATCGACAGCGGCCCGCGCCGCAGGAGCAGGTATTGCGAGCCTGCCAGAGCCTTTCCCCACCAAGGCCGCAGCAGTTGGTTGAGCGTCGGCAGTTTCGCTTTCCAAGTGTAGTTGATGCCCAGATGATCCTGCAGGTTTTGACCGACCTGTGGGCTTTCGTGGACCGCTTCCATGCCATGTTCGCGGAGAAGCGCAGCGGGTCCGATGCCGGACAGCTGCAACAGTTGCGGCGAGTTCACGGAACCGCCGCTCAGGATGACTTCACGGCCGGCGTGGACCCGTAGGCTTTTCCCGTGCTGTCTGAATTCGATGCCGACTGCCCGTTTGCCTTCGAACAAAATGCGCGTGGCGAGCGCGCTGGTTTCGACGCGCAGGTTCGGTCGCCTCATGGCAGGGCGCAGGAACGCACGCGCGGCCGACATGCGGCGTCCATTGCGCGTCGTCAGCTGGTAGATCCCCACGCCCTCCTGATGCTCTCCGTTGAAATCCTCGTTGAGGGCTAGGCCGGCCTCATGCGCGGCGCGCAGGAAACGAGCGGTCAGCGGATGAACGTGCCGGCGGTTGTCGGTGACATGCACCGGCCCGCCTTGTCCGCGCCATTCATCAGCGCCGGCCTCGTTGTCTTCCACCGCCTTGAAGACGGGAAGGAGATCATCGTAGCCCCAGCCGGGATTACCTTGATCGCGCCAATCGTCGAAGTCGGCGGGGTGGCCACGTACCCAGACCATGGCATTGATGGAACTCGACCCGCCGAGCACCTTGCCGCGCGGCCAGTGGTCGGCATTGCCGGCCAAGCCGGGGTCAGGCTCGGCGCTGTAATTCCAGTTGACCTTCGGGTCCATGAAGGTTTTGCCGTAGCCCAGCGGCATCTGTACGAAAAAGCGCCGGTCGCTGCCGCCCGCCTCGATCAGCAAAACGGTGAAGCGCCCGTTTGCGGAGAGGCGTTCGGCCACCACGGAGCCCGCCGAACCCGCACCGACGATGATGAAATCATAAATCTGCATGGGGAATTGGTCGCGCGGGGCTGCGTGTTCCCGCTGCGCTTCTTCCGTCACCGCTTGTGAGAAAAGCGACTGCGTTGACGCATCCCTTGCTGCCCCGTAACCCCTGATCCGAAATGGAGCTCGAGCCCTTGACCGATCAAGCCCGCCCCGAAGGCGAACTCACTTTGCGCACGCTCGCCATGCCGGCCGACGCCAATGCGGCGGGTGATATTTTCGGCGGCTGGGTCATGGCACAGATGGATCTGGCATCCGGCATTCGCGCAGCAGAACGCGCAAGAGGGCGCGTGGTGACGGCCGCGGTCAAGGAAATGTCCTTCGCCAAGCCGATGAAGGTCGGCGACACGCTCTGCATCTACACGCGCGTGGCGCGTGTCGGAAACACATCCATCACGCTCAAGGTGGAGGCTTGGGCGCAGCGCTACCTGTCGCATCTGATGGAAAAGGTGACCTATGCGGATTTCGTGATGGTCGCACTCGACGGTGACGGGCGGCCGACCCCGGTGCCCCCGGAGGACAGCACGGTCGGACCGAGCTGAGTCTCACGCGCTCGCATGCCAGCCTTGCCACAAGGTGAGGCCGGCCACGAGGATCAGAAGCAGGCCTGCGCTCCGGCCTATCCAGGTCGTGATGTCGGGCCGACCGACAAGGAGGTTGCGGCTCTCGCTGGCTGCAAATGCCAGGCCGCCATATACCACGAACTGCGCGAATACCGTGATGATGCCCAGGGCAGTCGCCTGCTGCCAGAGCGGTCCGTGGACCGGCCGTATGAACTGCGGGAATACCGAAAGCACGAAGAGATAGGCTTTCGGGTTGATAAGGCAGGTGACGAGGCCCTGGCGGAAGGCGATAAAGGCTGAACGGTTCTGCACCTTGTCGACACCATCCACCGTGATGCTGCTGCGGGCGAGCGTCCAGCCGATCCATGCCATGTAACCGGCACCTGCGATCAGCATCAGCTTCACCAGCCCCGGCATCCATTGGAGCACAAGGCCCAAACCCACCGCGCCGAACAGTGCATGGGCGGCGCCTCCCAGCATCACGCCACTCGTGGCGGCAAGTCCCGCTCGGCGTCCTCCCGTGAGCGCATTGGCGAGCACGAACAGCATATCCATGCCCGGTACGATCACGATGCCGAAGACGAGCAGCGCATAGAGCCAAAGAGTTTCGGTATAGGTCATGGACTGTCCTCGGGGTTTCGACGAGGAGGGCTTTAAGATACCGCTATGGCCAGCGCTGTGTCAGTTGAGGAGCCGCCCATGCGCAAGGCTACGCGCCTCTTCGAGATCATCCAGATCCTGCAACTTGCCAAGAAGCCGGTCACGGCACAGACCTTGGCCGCCCGCATGGAGGTGGCACAGCGTTCGATCTATCGCGATATCGCAGCGCTGCAGGCCATGCGCGTGCCGATCGAGGGCGAGCGCGGGATCGGCTACATCCTGCGGCCGGGTTTCACGCTGCCACCGCTGATGTTCACGGTGGAAGAAAAGGAGGCCGTGGTTCTGGCGCTCGCACTTCTCCAACGAACCGGCGATGGAGCGCTGAAACAGGCAGCGCAGCGGGTGACCAGCAAGATCGCAGCGACGATCCCACCACCTCTGCGCCGTGCCTTGGATGCCAAGGCGATCCATGCATGGGGATCGGTGGCGCTGTCGCCTGAAGGAATCGAGCTCGCGCTGGTGCGTCAGGCCATCCGTGATGAGCAGAAGATTTTCATCCGCTATCGGGACGAAAAGGGAAGCGAGACGGAGCGGACGATCCGTCCCATTGCGCTGATCTACTATTCGGAAACGGCGAACATCGTCGCGTGGTGTGAGTTGCGGGAAGCGCTGCGAAACTTTCGCACGGAGCGGGTTGCGGCAAGCGCGGCGCTGCCCGAGTTCTTTCGCGGAGACGGGGACAGATTGCGGAAGGCGTGGATAGCCGGCTGGGACATTAATCGGCCTGCTTCAAGGCAAACCGCACCGCTCAGTGCCGGGTGATGTCGGCGCCATCTCGTATACCTCGGAACGTCGCCAAGTTTTCGCCTTCGTTTACCAGGCAGGCCATCATGATCGAGCCGCCGGGACGCGAGAGTGATGAAAGAAATGCGCGCCTGCCCATGCTTTTCGCTGCGTCTTCCGGTTTCATCACCAGTTCGACGACCGTGCCGTCACGATAGGGCGAAAGCTCGGTCTTTTCGATCTCGCCGGGTTCGAGGCCGAATGCCGTGCGCATCAGATCGATGATGGCGGTCAGGCGGCTCGGTGCATCGGGTTCAGGCTCCTGTGCGCTGTTCGCGGCTTCGAAACGGACTGCGCAGATCTTTTCGGGTGCCGGCGTTGGCGTTTCCGACATACGCGTTTCGGGTGTGGGCTGCTCGGGCAGTTCGACGACATCGAGCACGAGCTCATGTGGCAGACTGCCTCTCGGTGCTGCGATCGAGAAAGGCTGCGGCACTTCGAGACGATAGCCGGCATTCGTGTCGGCATAGAGCTTCATTCGCTGGCCGGACGGCACGTCGAGTTGAAAACGGACCGGGACCTGGACGGTCAATGGCTCTTGCTTCATGTCCGGTGCAAAGGCCGGCAGCCGGCCAGTGCGCCGTACCATATCGATTGCCTCCGCATCGATTGCCGGCACGCCTGACGGCTTAGCGACCTCCACCTGCGTGATCGACCCGTCGGGCAGCACATTCAGCTTGATCTGTGTGGTGGCGCTGCCACCGATCCCATCCGCGCCCGTTCCTTGTCGCTTGTAGCGCGCGATGGTCTGCTGCGCGCTCGCCATCCACTCGCGCTTGTTGGTGATGGCAGGCGCCTCGATCAGCGCTTCTTCAGCCGAGGCCGAACCGACCAGAAGCGAGGTTGCGGCAAGCAGATGGACAAGTCTCAACATGGACAATCGTCAGTTTTGCAGAAGCCCCTCGCGATGTGGGCTCGGCATGCGACTGGCGATCAGCTTGTCGATACGGCGGCCGTCGAGATCGACGACCTCGAAGCGCCAGCCTTGAGCGTTGAGCGTCTCGCCGGCATTGGGAAGGTGATGGAGCACGGACAGGATGAAGCCCGCCGCCGTCTCATAGTCGCGATTTTCGGGCAACTCGATATTGAGCAGTTCGGCCATCTCGTCGGCGGGCATGAAGCCTGCGATCAGCCAGGATCCGTCGTCACGTTGAACGAAGGACGGCTCATCCTCGTCGAGGTCGGCGCGGAACACGCCGGTGATGGCTTCCAGAATGTCGGCAGGTGTCACAAGGCCTTCGAAGTGGCCATACTCGTCGTGCACGAGCGCCATCGGCACATCCGATTCGCGTAGCGTCGAAAGCACGTCGAGCGCATCCGCCTGATCGAGCACGATAGGGGCTTCGCGAACGTGCTTGCGCGGATCGAACGGTTCGTTGGCGATCATCGAAGCCAGCACTTCGCGGGTGTGGATCACACCGATCATCGAATCGACCGAGCCTTCGCCCACCGGCAGGCGCGAGTGGGGGCTGGCGAGCAGCAGCGCCTTGCTCGTTTCCTCATCGGCCTCGAGGTTGAGCCAATCGACCTCGGTGCGCGGGGTCATCACGCCGCGCACCGCGCGGTCACCCAAGCGCATCACGCCGGCGATCATGCGGCGCTCATCCGATTCCAGAACGCCGGCGCTTTCCGCTTCGGCGACGAGCATCTTGATCTCTTCGTCAGTGACCTTTTCCTCGCTCTCGCCGCGCTGGCCGAGAAGCCATAAAACGCCTCGTCCAGAAATATCGAGGAGCCAGACGAGCGGAAGCGCGACCTTGGCGAGGACCGACATCGCTGGCGCCACGCGAGAGGCAACCGCCTCGGGGTCGCGGAGCGCAACCTGCTTGGGCACCAGTTCGCCGAGGATGAGAGAGCCATAGGTGATCAAGGCGACCACGATGCCCACGCCGAGCGCATCGGCGGCGCCTTGGCTCATGCCGGCATCAGCGAGGGTGTTCGCCAGACGCTCGCCAAGCGTAGCGCCCGAGAAGGCACCAGAAAGAACACCGACCAGCGTGATGCCGATCTGGACCGATGACAGGAAGCGTCCGGGGTCTGCGCCGAGCCTCAAGGCGGTCTCTGCGCCGCTTACCTTGCGCTCCGCCATGGCCTTGAGCCGGGCAGGGCGGGAAGACACCACGGCGAGTTCAGACATCGCGAGGAGACCGTTTACCAGCACCAGCGCGACAACAATTCCAATCTCGACGTAAATCATTCCCATTCCGAATAGAGACGAACCGTAGGACAAGCTCGCGCCTGCCCCTCAGGTTCCAACAGGGAACACTCTATCGCAGATCAGCGGCAGGCGCGGTAGCCGTTTCTTCGGTCCTTGATGTCGAAGTGGAAGTGGTTGCGGTGGTCGTAATTGTAGCCCGGCCCCAGAACCGTGGTGAAATACGAGCAGCCGTCCGCGCGAACATTGTTGAGCAGGCCCTTCTGTCGGAAGGAGAAAAAGCCCGGCTTCTTCACATCGATCTTGTCGCCATTGTTGAGCTCGATCGCCATCACGTCGAGCGCATTGCCCTTGGAATGCTCGGAGGCCACGGATGTGCGTGCGATCTTGCGGCAGGAGTAGCTCGACCCCTGATGAATGGTGCGCACGCCCGAGAAGTAGCGCCAGCGGGCGGACGGCACGAGCTCCTTTTTCGTCCATTCGGCGAAGGCAAGCGCCATCTGGCATGAAAGCGTCGCGGCCGGCCTCATCTCGACGCTGCCGATAGCGGAAACCTTGACCGGCTGGTCGATGCGGCATGCACCACCCTCGTCGATGGGCGCCAGCGGCGTGTATGCCACGTCGAGCTTTTCGAGCTGGCGGCGGCAATCGGCTTCCTCTGCACTCAACTGGATCATCGGCGAGGCCGGCGGGTCCATGCGCGGATAGCCGACCAGATAGGGATCGGAGGGAACCAGCCGCTGGAAGCCGCCGCTTTCCTCGTCGTCCACGGCCGGATCGAGCGGCGCTGACATGGGTGCCGATACGGGTGCAGACATCGGCGCAAGGGTGGCCGTGGGGCGCGGTCCGTCCATGTCGAGCACGCCATCGGTCGAACAGGCGGAAAGGACTGACGAAAGCGCCAGAAGCGCCGTGAGCTTCCGCAATTCCATTCGTTTCAAGATCATCGCAATCGCCTTGGATTGGCGAGGACGTTAGCGGTGAAGAGTAAACGAAGGCTGGCGAGAAGGTTAACAGGCTCTCTCAGTCAGACGCGACCCGGCGAAGCGCATCGCCCTGACCACACGACCGTCCCATGTTTGTACATGCCTACTGGCAGAACGTCCCGCCATTCTTGCGTTCGGCCAGGTCGAGATGAAGATGCGTGGCGTGATCCGCGTCGCTGCCTGGCCCGAGCACGGTCTTGAACGGGCCACAGGCGCGCTTGCGCACTTCGCGCAGGAACTCTTCGCCCTTATCGCCAGGAACGGGGCTGACCGAGAGCTCCGTCTTATCCGCAAACGAGAAGCTGCCGATGTCGAGCGCGTTGCCGAATGCGTGCTCGGAGAGTTTGTTGGTGCCGTGGCGGGGGCGGCACACATAGGCGGAGGCCTGTGAGAGCGAGACGAGATCGCTCGTCATCACTTCGCGGCTGAGCGGCTGAAGCGTTGAAATGGTGAAAGTGGCGGCAGCTTCGGCCGTGGCGCAATTGAGCAACGCACCGGGTTCGACCTTCACTTCCTTTGTCAGGCGAGTGAGGAGAATCGGAAAAGGCATGGAACACCCTGCTTCGGTGTCGCCTTCGGCCGGGCGGTCTTCGAATTCTGCGCCCAATCCCTTCAGCCGTGCTCGGCAGGCTTTTTCCGTTTCCGGCATGATGGCGGGCTGGGCCTTCGTTGCTGCTTCCGGCTTGGCTTCGGCAGGGGGCGTGGGAATAGGAGCGGGCTCGGTTGCTGGTGCTGGTGTCAGTGCCGGCTCAGTGGGATCGGGTGACGGAAGAGGGGCTTCCTGAGAACCCGGCAGTTCCTGTGGCTCCGTTGCCGGCTTTTCGGTTGGAACGGGAGCCTCTGTCGCAGAAGGCAACTCTTCCTTCGGCAGCTCGGGCGCGGTTGGTTGAGAGCCCATGGATGGCGCCGGCGATGTCTCGGCCGCGGGTGCTGCCGGTTCCGTCGGATCAGGCGTTGGGACCGGTGCCGACTGCCCCTGAGGCAGTTGCTGCGGCTCTTCCTGTGCGGGTGTCGCAGGATTTGCCGGGTCGGCGCCAGGGCGAACGGGCTGGGTTGCAGCGACGGCCGGGGTGGGGGACGCCTGAACCGCTGCTTTGGCGCGCGGCGTGCGATGACGCTTGCGGGTCTGCTTCTTTTTCTCGATCTGGGGAATCTGGAAGCTGCCCTCGGTGCGCTTCTGCGCATAGGCCTCTCCTCCTGCTGGGAAAAGCAACAGAGAGGCGAATGCAAGCGAGACGAGGCGGGCGGCAATCTTCATAAACGATCAAGATGGCGCTTGGTCCGAACTCGGCAAGTTGCCCTTCGCTTATCCTGCGGCAGCACGACGCTTGGCGGCCCAGGCCGGCAAGGTTTCCACCGCGAGGATGGCCGCGAAGATGAGCGCACAGCCAAGGAAGCCGATGGGCTTCAAACGGTCGCCCATGAAAATTGCGCCGAAGAGAGCGGCGAAGATCGATTCGGACGCGAGCAGGATTGCGGCTGTCGGCGCGCTGACATGGGCCTGCGCCACCGCCTGAAGCGTGAAAGCGATGCCGCTCGAAACGACGCCTGCATAAAGCAGGGCCGGCAGCACACTGATCATCGCGGCCCAACTGACCTCCTCGGTCGCAAGCGCCGCAATCAGACCCAGTGTGGCGCAAACGATGAACTGCACCATGGAAAGGGTGACCGGCCGCCCCGTGCCGTTGGCGAAGCGACTGATGAAAACGAGCTGAAGCGCAAAGAACGCGGCACCGAGCACCGTCAGCCCGTCACCGATCACCAGCGCGCCGATCTGGCCACCCGACAACAGCCATATCCCGAGCATCGCGACGACGACCGCCGGCCAGACGATCGGATTCGGCCACTGCCGAAAAAGCAGCACGGCGAAGAGAGGCACCATCACGACATAGAGCCCGGTCAGAAAGCCGGAATTGGTCACCGTTGTCGTCAGGAGCCCGATCTGCTGCGCTGCCGAGCCGGCGAACAGGAAGAAACCGATCAAGGCGAATACCAACCAGTCGCGTGAGCCGAGGCTGAGCGGGGCACGTCGTCCTTCGTGCAGGGCGAATGGCAGGATCACGAGGCTCGCCAGGCAAAACCGGATGGCGACGACGGTATTTGGCCCCAGCACTTCCATGGCCCGGGTCTGCGCCACGAAGCCGAAGCCCCATAATGCGCCGACAAGAAGAAGGATGAAACTTGCGGCGAGACGCGACATCGATGGCCTGGAGGTCAAGAATTTCTGGCAGCTCTAGAAAGCTGTCAGTGCATGATCAAGTGCATCGGTTGCACTGATGATGGGCCACTGACTTTTGCGCGTGGAAATCGGATGTTGGCTTTGCTATATTGCGTGCCGAACATGCAAGCGGTTCCGCCGGCTTACCGGCCGGCGGACCGCTTTCGTTTTGGCTCGCGCAGGTTTGAAAGCGGAAGATCTCGACCCGGCGCGGGCATCCAATCCGAAGGACGGCAGACCATGAATAAAGTCCCGATGACCGCTCCGGGGTTCAATTCGCTCAAGGAAGAGCTGCGCTGGCGCCAGCAGGAAGAGCGTCCGCGCATCATCGAGGCGATCGCCGAAGCGCGCGCGCATGGCGACCTTTCCGAGAATGCGGAGTATCATGCGGCCAAGGAGTCGCAGAGCCTGAACGAGGGTCGCATCAATGAGCTCGAGGACGTCATCACCCGCGCCGAGGTGATCGATGTGGCCAAGCTTTCGGGTGACAAGGTAAAGTTCGGCGCGACCGTGATCCTGGTCGACGAGGACACCGAGGAAGAAAAGACCTACCAGATCGTGGGCGATCAGGAAGCGGACGTGAAGCTCGGCCGTATCTCGATCTCCTCGCCGATCGCGCGTGCCTTGATCGGCAAGGCGGTGGGCGATGCCATCGAGGTCAACGCACCCGGCGGCGCGCGGGGCTACGAGATCGTCGGCGTCGAGTTTCGCTGAGCTTGAGCGAGACCACCGACATGGGCGCCGTCGAAGTTGTGGCGCCCAACTTCAAAAAACGCCTTTCCGGCGTCACCAGCACCATCGTTCAGCTCGTGCCCGTACAGGCGCGCGATTATCGCATCGTCACCCTGGGGCCGGGCCTGCCTGACAGTCTGCCGCATATGCGATGGTGGCAGGTGCCGGCCCTTCTGCTCAAACCTCGGCGGCGGCTCGCGCGCATCTGGCATGCGCGGCGCAATATCGAGATGGTCGGTGGTCTCGTGCTCAAGCATCTGTTCCGGGCGCCGCTGAAGCTCGTCTTCACTTCCGCTGCCCAGCGTGCGCACAAGCCGTTCACGAAATGGCTGATCCGACGCATGGACGCGGTGATCGCCACCTCTGCGCGCTCGGGCTCCTATCTCGAAGTGCCGCATGACGTGGTAATGCACGGCGTCGATCTCGCTGTGTTTCATCCGCCAGCGGAGGGCGAGCGCGGTGTGAGCGATCTGCCGGGGCGCTATCTCGTCGGCTGCTTCGGGCGCGTGCGGCATTCCAAGGGAACGGACCTCTTCGTGGACGCGATGATAGCACTCCTGCCTTCGCATCCGGAATGGAGCGCGTTAATCACCGGTCGGGCGACGGCCGAGCACCAGAGTTTCCAGAACGAACTCGAGCAGCGTATCGCCAAGGCGGGCCTGAGCGACCGCATCCGTTTCCTGGGCGAGGTGCCCGAAGTCGCGAGCTGGTATCGTCGCGTACACCTCTATGTGGCGCCCTCGCGCAATGAGGGCTTCGGGCTCACGCCGCTCGAAGCCATGGCTTCCGGCGCAGCCGTGGTGGCAACCGATGCGGGCTCCTATGCCGAGCTGGTGGTGCCGGGTGAAACGGGAGCGGTCGTGTCGGCGGGCGAGGAGAGGGTACTGATCGATGCGATCAGGCCCTATCTCAACGACCCGGAACTTTGCGAGCGCCACGGGCAAGCGGGCCTTGCCGTGGTGCGCGAACGCTTTCCGCTCGACTCCGAGGCGGCAGGCGTGGCGCGCGTTTACGAGCGCCTGTTCCGGGATGGCGCGCGGTGAAGACCCGCGCCTATGTGATCCATCTCGCCCGCGCCACCGGCCGTCGCGCCAATGCCGAGCGGCTTCTCGCATCGCTGCCCATGCCTGGGGAGATGCTAGACGCAGTGGACGCGAAGCGGATGACGGAGGCCGAGTTCGCGGCCGCCTACCGCCCGAACCTTCTCAAGCCGCGCTACCCCTTCGCACTTCGCCAGACGGAGATCGCCTGCTTCCTTTCCCATCGAAAGGCGTGGGGCACGATTGCCGCAGGCGAACTCGATGGCGGGCTCATCCTTGAGGACGATGTCGAAGTCGATGTACCGGTACTTGAGGCAATCCTCTCGGCTGCGGATGGTGTTCTGAGGCCCGGCGACTATCTGCGCTTTCCCCAATATCTGCGCGATGAAAGCGGCCCCGCGCTCGTCCGCTCCGGCGATGTCTCCATCATCGAGCCGCGCGTGCCGGGGCGGCGCATGTTCATGCAGTGGGTCGGCCGCGACGCGGCGGTCAAGCTCGTCGCGGCGACCGAGACGTTCGACCGCCCGGTCGATGCGCTGCTGCAATTGCCGTGGCTGCTGCCGGTGCGCGTCCTTACCGCGCGCCCGATTGCAGTGCGCGAAATCAGCGGCGAGTTGGGCGGCACGACCGTGCAGAACAAGAACAGGACCCTTGGCGAGACACTGGCGCGCGAAATCAAACGGCCGCTTTATCGCATCGCCGTTCATTGGCACGGGATGCGTCGGGCTTAATCGATCGGAACCGTGCCCTCGTCCTTGAACTGGCGGATGGTGAGCGCGGTGCGCACCGTGTCGACATTGGGCGCCGATGTGAGCTTTTCGATCACGAAGCGCTGGAAGGTCCCCAGATCGCGCGCCACGCAGTAGAGCATGAAATCGGACTCGCCTGACACCAGCCAAGCGCGGCGCACGATCTCCCAGCCCTCCACGAGCGTCGAGAAGGCGCGCAACTCGCTGTCGGACTGGTGCTTGAGACCGACGAGACAGATTGCCGTTACGTCGAAGCCCAACTCGCCGGCATTCAGCATGGCGCGATAGCCGCGAATGACGCCCGCTTCCTCCAGCCGGCGCACGCGGCGCAAACAGGGCGGGGCCGAAATGCCGACGCGGCTCGCGAGCTCGACATTGGTCATACGCCCTTCGTCCTGAAGCTCGCGCAGGATTTTCCAGTCGATGGCGTCGAGGTCGGCCTTCAGCATAGCCTTCTCTAGCGGATCGAAAGGCGCTTGCCAGCCCTGCAAAGCATGGCTTTTCCCCAGCCGCGACGCTCCGAAAGCGCTTCTGCCATGCTCTCGCCTTGCGGGAAGGCAATCACACTTCCTAAATGTTAAACGGGGATAATCTTCGTTTAAGCTCCTTTCGAGGGGAACCGCGCGACCCGCGCGCCGAGGCACCAGACATGACCAAGCATGCACCCGTCATCATCATCGGTTCCGGCCCGGCCGGCTATACGGCCGCCATCTATGCAGCGCGCGCGATGATGAAGCCGATGCTGATCGCCGGTCTGCA
The DNA here is from genome assembly GCF_024053505.1 of Mesorhizobium liriopis. Lineage (GTDB taxonomy): Bacteria > Pseudomonadota > Alphaproteobacteria > Rhizobiales > Rhizobiaceae > Mesorhizobium_B > Mesorhizobium_B liriopis. Next base: position 181,416 of record NZ_JAMXQS010000004.1, read on the forward strand.
GCAGGGCGGACAGCTGACGATCACCACCGAAGTCGAGAACTATCCGGGCTTCGCCGACCCCATTCAGGGTCCGTGGCTGATGGGGGAGATGCACAAGCAGGCCGAGCATGTCGGCACCGAAATCGTGTCCGACCTGATCACCGAGGTCGATCTCGACGGACGCCCCTTCCGCCTCAAGGGCGATTCGGGCACCGAATACACGGCTGATGCCCTCATCATCGCAACCGGCGCGCAGGCCAAGTGGTTGGGTCTGCCATCGGAGCAGACCTTCATGGGCTTCGGCGTTTCCGCTTGCGCCACCTGCGACGGCTTCTTCTATCGCGGCAAGGATGTGGCGGTGATCGGCGGCGGCAATTCGGCTGTCGAGGAAGCCCTTTACCTGTCGCATATCGCCCGCCACGTCACGGTCGTGCACCGCCGCAACGAGTTCCGCGCCGAACGTATCCTGCGCGAGCGTCTGGCCGCCAAGGAGAACATCACAGTTCTCTGGGACCACGCGGTTGACGAAGTGGTGGGCCTCACCCCGAAGGCGCCGATGCCGCCTTCGGTTAACGGCATGCGCGTCAAGAGCGTGCATACGGGCACTGTCACCGAGCTCAAGGTGGACGGGGTGTTCGTCGCCATCGGCCATGCGCCGGCAACCTCGCTGTTCGAGGGCAAGCTCAAGATGAAGCCGGGCGGCTATCTCTGGACCGCGCCGGACTCCACCGCGACGGATCTGCCGGGTGTCTTCGCTGCCGGCGACGTGACGGACGACGTTTATCGCCAGGCGATTACCGCCGCCGGCATGGGCTGCATGGCGGCGCTCGAAGCCGAGAAATATGTGGCGAGCCTCGAAATGCATCGCGAGGCGGCGGAATAGCGGTGGCGGGGGAAGCCTGAAAGATGGGTCTCGATTGGGATAAGCTTCGCGTTTTCCACGCGGCCGCCTCCGCTGGTTCCTTCACGCATGCGGCGGACACGCTACGCCTGTCGCAGTCGGCCATCTCGCGTCAGGTCAGCGCGCTGGAGCACGATATCGGCGTGCCGCTCTTCAACCGTCACGCGCGTGGGCTGGTGCTGACCGAACAGGGCGAGATGCTGTTCCGCACGACCCATGACGTGATGGCGAAGCTCGAATCGATCCGCTCGCGGCTGACCGAAACAAAGGACAAGCCTTCAGGCATCCTCCGCGTAACCACCACCGTGGGCCTCGGCGCCGGCTGGCTTACCGAGCGGCTGCCGGAGTTTCTCGACCTTTTCCCGGAAATCCAGATCCAGCTCGTTCTCGCGAACGAAGAGCTCGATCTCACCATGCGTCAGGCCGACTGCGCCATCCGCATGCGCCAGCCGCAGCAGCCGGACCTGATCCAGCGCCGGCTTTTCACCATGCATTTCCACCTCTATGCAAGCCCGTCCTATATCGCCAAGCATGGCAAGCCGGAAACGCTGGAAGAGCTGCGGGCGCATCGCCTGATCACCTTCGGCGAGCCGGTGCCGACCCATCTGAGCGAATTGAACTGGCTCGAAACGCTGGGCGACTATGACGACGACGACCGCCGTCGTGTCTCGACCTTGCAGATCAACGACCTGCTTTCCATCAATCGCGCCGTGAAGCGGGGTGCGGGCATCGCCATGCTTCCCGACTATGTAGTGCCGAAAGATTCGGAGCTGGTGCAGATCCTGCCGGAAACCGAGGTGCCGTCCTTCGACACTTACTTCTGCTACCCCGATGCGATGAAGAACCAGGCGAAATTGCACGCGTTTCGCGACTTCATGATCGCCAAGGCACGTGCCTGGGCATACTAAGCACGACATGCTGCGCTGCACAATTTAGGTGCAGTGCGTGCCTCATGCTTAGTCCAGCACATAATGCATGGCTCATTTGCAAAACACGTGCTTGAAGAAAAGGCAGTCACTGCTCATATTACAAACATCTCCCGGGCGTTTCTCCTCCCATTGACGCCTGCGAGTGTTCCCCTCTGGAGGTTTCGCCTGTTTCAGGCACTTCCAACAACTCAGCCGGGTCCTTTGGATCCGGCTTTTTTTGTGTCTGAGAACGCGGTTTGTATAAGAAAAACGCGATCGGCGGTGCCGATCGCGTTCGTTATGCCGGGAGTGCGTCTAGCGCTCAGTCCTTGAGAGAACCCGCGAAGCGCTGGATGCGGTTGCAGGCTTCTTCGAGAAGCGCTTCCGAGGTTGCGTAGGAGATGCGGAAATTGGGGCCGAGGCCGAACGCCGAGCCCTGCACCACTGCGACGCCTTCCGCTTCGAGCAACTCGGCGCAGAAGGCGGCGTCATCAGCGATCACTTTGCCTGACGGTGCCGTCTTTCCGATCAGGCCCTGGCAGGACGGGTAGACGTAGAACGCACCTTCGGGCGAGGGGCAGGTGATGCCGCGCGCCTGGTTGAGCATTCCTACGACCAGATCGCGCCGGTTCTGGAAGATCGCCTTGTTCTTGTGGATGAAGTCCTGCGGCCCGTTCAGCGCTTCCACGGATGCCCATTGCGCGATGGTGCATGCGCCGGAGGTCTGCTGGCCCTGAATCATGTCCATCGCCTTGATCAATTCGATGGGGCCCGCCGCATAGCCGATGCGCCAGCCCGTCATGGCATAGGCCTTGGACACGCCGTTCATGGTCAGCGTGCGCTCGTAAAGGGCCGGCTCCACTTCTGCGATGGTGCGGAACTGGAAGTCGCCATAGGTGAGATGCTCGTACATGTCGTCGGTCAGCACCCACACATGCGGGTGCTTGAGCAGCACCTCGGCCAACGCCTTCAGCTCGGCCTCGGTATAGGCCGCGCCCGAGGGATTGGACGGCGAGTTCAGAACCAGCCACTTGGTGCGCGGGCTGATGGCCTTGTCGAGCGCTTCGGCGGAAAGTTTGAAGCCGTTCTCCTGGGTGGTCTCGGCAAATACCGGCGTGCCGTTGCAGAGCAAGACCATCTCCGGGTAGCTCACCCAATAGGGCGAGGGGATCACCACCTCGTCGCCCGCGTCGAGCGTCGCCATGAAGGCGTTGAAAAGGATCTGCTTGCCGCCGGTCGCGACGATGGTCTGCGCCGGCTTGTAGCCCAGATTGTTTTCCCTCTTGAATTTGGCGGCGATTGCCTCGCGCAGCGGCGCGATGCCCGATACCGGCGGATACTTGGTTTCGCCCCGCTTGATGGCCTCGATGGCAGCATTCTTGACGTTGTCGGGCGTGTCGAAATCCGGCTCGCCGGCGCCTAAACCGATCACATCGCGGCCCGCCGCTTTCAGTTCACGCGCCTTCTGGGTCACAGCGATGGTCGCGGACGGCTTTACGCGTGACAAGGCTTGGGCGAGGAAGGCCATGATCGTCTCCGGGATAGTCTGGCGGCGCTTCCATGTCCCATCGGAACCCGAATCGCAAGGTGGTTGACGTTAAGGAGGCGGCAACCGATGCCGTGATATTCGCCCCAGGACTTGTTTCAGGAGTTCTGCCGGTCGTGGCGCGCAGCATCGGCCTCGCCCATATCATGCGAAACCCGGACCGGACGGCCACCGGTCTCTGGGGTCCTTATGTCTTGAAGACGGCATTCCAAGCTATCTTCGCGTTTCGCAAGGGCAAGCTGGAGCCGGCGGCATTTGAAAGTCTTGCCCGGCCGTTCAAGGAGAATGGGCCGCTTTCGCCGGGCACTTTCTTCGGCCTCGTCCCCGCGCCAGACCGGCTGCACCTCGAAACGCTTCTGCGGACGCAGCACTTGTTGAATGCCGGCACCTTTCTGCCGGACGATGCGCTGATCTTTCTCAACATCGATCCGAGCGTCTTCATCGAGCGTTCGATCGTCGAAATGAGCCTGCGCGAGATGCGCCTGGTGCTGCATGAAGCGGGGATCGATCCACGTCGCGTCGTGTGCGAGGTGACTGAACAACGCCTGTCCGGCGGCTCGACACTCCATTACTTCATCGATGCGCTCCGTGCGGACGGCTTCCGCATCGCCGTGGATGACTATGGCGCTGAAAGCTCCGATGCCGAGCGGGTGAATGCGCTCAAGCCCGACATCGTCAAATTCGACGCGCAATGGCTTTCGCCCATCATGGGCTCGGGGCCGGGCGCGGCACTTCTGCGCACCATGGTGAACAACTTCCGCGATCGCGGGATCGAGACCGTGTTCGAAGGTGTCGAGGAGGGCTGGCAGCTCGATCTTTCAGCCCAAGCCGGTGCTTCCATGGTTCAGGGCTTCATCCTGTCGCGGCCGGAGATCGTGCCAGACCGGCTGGCGCAGTTGGGCCCCGCCGTTCAGCTGATGTCGAGCCCGAGCCCACGCACCGAGCGGCAGGAAAGCGAACACGTCGCGATATCGGCAAGGTCTGCTGGACGGGGCCGCGTTTTCGGGCGCCGCGCGGCGTCCTGACCGATCAATCGCACTGATCGGTCGCTGCGAATAATTCGCTGGTTCTTCTGAACGGTTCGCGACATGGATCGCTGTCTAGACGGAAAGGCCAGCCATGCTCACGCTTTATGGAATGACCGACAGTGGCAACTGCTACAAGCCGCGTCTGTTGATGGCAAAGCTCGGCAGGCCATTCCGCCATGCAGAGACGAACAGCGTGGATGGTTCCACGCGCAGCCCTGCTTTCCTTGCCAAGAATCCGAATGGCCGCGTTCCATTACTCGAGCTGGAAGACGGACGGCTGCTTTCGGAGTCGAACGCCATCCTGGTTTACCTGGGCGAGGGAACGCGCTTCGTGCCCGAAGATGCATATGCGCGCGCGCAGATGTTTCAATGGCTCTTCTTCGAACAGTACAGCCATGAGCCCTATGTCGCTGTTCGCATCGCAATCACGCGCTATCCGGAGCGTGCCGGCGACGCTACGCCCGAACGGCTCGCCTCGACGTTGAAGAACGGCGATGCCGCGCTCGGCGTCATGGAGGTGCAGCTGGAAAAGACGCCGTTTCTCGTCGGCGACACCGTCACGCTCGCCGATCTGGCGCTTTATGCCTACACGCACCGCGCCGAACTCGGCGGGTTCGATCTCAAGGCGTTTCCGGCGGTGTCGGCATGGCTCGATCGCGTGAAGGCCGATGCCGGTCACGTGCCGATCGAATGGCTTCCGCAGGAAAGCTAGGGGAAGGGGTCGGCCCGACCGGGCCCTCCGGATCATCGCATCACGCCTGCAGGCAATCTGCTGCTTCGGCGTGAACCGATCCAGGAAGGCAACCGAGAGGCGCTTTCCTGCATGGCTTGCCAGTACATCCGTGGCTCAGCCATGCAGGTCCGCTTTTCGTCTCAGCGGGCGCTCGTCGGAGTGGTCGAACCGCCTTGCCGGAGCGAGAGTTCTGCAAGAGAACATCTCTCCGAAAGAAACGTGCAGCACGAAGCTTTCACGAAACTTACCTCTTGAAAGAGGACCATGCTCGGGGAAGTGGATGGGAATTCCGCACCAAGCGGGGCAACGGCTTGTGACCGACCAGCCCGATATGGGGGTGCGGAGTCACACTTGCAAGGGAGGCCTTCACCGTTGCGCGAGAATGCTTGAGCCCCCTTTTGCCGACGCTAGTTCGCCCTGATCAAGGAGGCTCGTCCAGCCATGAAAAAGCTTGTTCTCGCAACCGTGCTCGCCGTTCTGCCGGCAGAAGCCTTTGCAATTCAACGCTATCAGTCGACCAGCATGTCCTGCGAGCAAGCCCGCGCGGTGATCCGTGAAGAGGGAGCGGTGCTCTTGCAATGGCAGTCGCGCCGGGTCCGCAACCTGCCGCGCTATGAGCGTTTCATACGCAACAACAACTATTGCCAAAGCCACGAATATGCTGCGCCGACAGTCGTGCCGACGGCCGATACGGAGAAGTGTCCAGTCAAACGATGCGAGGAGCGGATGTCGATCGGAGACGATTTCTTCAGATTTGGACGCTGAGGGTTCTCGCCTCGATTATTAAAGCGTGTTAATGCGATTCTCGTTCCGGCTGTTTGACCCATAATTCGACCCCTAGGCAGCCGGGGCGACCAACAGGGACGCTCCGCGCCAGTCGCATGAAGATCCGCTTTGGCCTTTGCCTCCTGCCACTGCTCATCCCCGCAGGATGCACGACCAACGAAAGCGCTTCATCCGCGAAGCTGACACCGACGCCCCCCCAGACATTCGCCATGCTGCCAGATGCAGCGCCCCTGCCGGGCGTGCGTTCGAGCGAGGTGGCACAAGCCGCTCCGGTGGCGGCAACGCAGATGGCCTATGCCGGCGCATCGCCCGCAGCTTCGTCGCCTGATCTCGTGCGCTCCGGCAGCGTCGAAGTGGTCAAGCAAAGCAACAATGCGCAAGTCGATCAACTGATTGCTTCCTATGCCCAGAGCTATGAAGTGCCGGAGTCGCTGGTGCGCCGCGTGGTGAAGCGCGAAAGCAATTTCCGGCCAGAAGCCCGCAATGGCCCATACTGGGGTCTGATGCAGATCCTTCCGGCGACCGCGCGCTCCATGGGCTTCAGCGGCCCGAGCAACGGCCTGCTCGATGCCGAGACCAATCTGAAATACGCGGTCAAATATCTGAAGGGCGCCTACATGGTCGCCGGCGGTGACCACGATCAAGCCGTCCGCAACTATGCTCGCGGCTACTATTTCGACGCCAAGCGAAAGGGCATGCTGGAAGCCGCCGGCCTGAAGCGCTCGCGCATGCCGAACCCGGTGGGCCCGGCGCAGGAGCCTGAAATCGTGCTGGCCTCGGCCGCCTTCGATGCCAAGCCCAAGCCTGCCACGCCCGCCATCCCCATGCCCCAGACAAGCGCCATGGCTGAGCGCTGGGATGCCGGCATCGCGGCCGTGAAGTCCGAGGAAACAGCCGAACCGGCCGCGACCGCAACTGCGGCGCTGGCTAATCAAACCGAGATTCCGGTGACACCGGCCAAGGTCGATGTGATCCCGACCTCTGCCGGCAGCGCTCCGGTTCAAGCGACCGTCGCCAACACGACGACGGAGTCCGTTGCCGAAGCGGTTGTGGCGCCCGAGACGGTTGCTGCAACGCCTGTTGCTGCCGAGGCGAACCCTTCATCGACCGGCAAGGGTGGTCGTGTGGGCCATGGCGGATTCGACCCGTCCTCCAAACTTCGCTAAGCTTTTTCCAAATTTGCCTGGAGTCTGTTCGGCTCTCGTTGAAGTGGATGTCATTTCGCCTCGACGACCTCTGGATATGCATGATCGCTGCCGCGCTCGGGTTTCGAGCCGGGGTATGGTGTGGTTCGAGTTCAGGAGACGGCGCATGGCGCTGGCCTCTGGACTTTCGTGAAGTGCATGACCCGCGCCATGCGCCGCTTTCGGTGTTCTTGCCCTAGGTCCACAGAACGGGGCGTCACCCACCGCTCCTCACTTGGGGCCCGGACTTAGGGGCTCATCACCCAGCCGCACTACGTTGGCACGACCAGTCCGGCACCGTCCGCTTCACAGATGCGCCGTCGCGACCTGGCTCCCGATGAAGCGGTAAGCGAAATCTACGCGAAGGCGCGGAGGGGGTGGATGAAGAAAAGCGGCGAGCCCGGAAGCGCAAGGGTTTGCGCGGCAGTTGGCCGTGATTTCGTTCATCACCGTGCTGGAACTATGCCAGCCGAAGCGCGCAGCGGCTTCAGCAGCTCGATGGGGCTCGTCTGTGCCACCCGACATGGTGCGCGAAGGCGCCCACCTCAAAATAGAATCAAGTCTCGATTGTCTGACGGGAAATCGACCCGGCCCTCCGCGCTCTGCTGATGGCCGGGACTTTCCACGTTCTGCGCTCAGAAATAATCCTGCAGCGGCCGCACTTCGAGGTTACCCGCCTTGAGCGCAGCGATGGCTTCGGACACGGCGACGGCGCCGGCCATCGTCGTGTAGTAGGGCACCTTCTGCATCAGCGTGGCGCGGCGGAGCGACTTGGAGTCGGACACGGCCTTTTGGCCGTCCGTCGAGTTGAAGACGAGCTGAACCTGACGGTTGCGGATCGCATCCTCGATATGCGGACGTCCTTCGAGCACCTTGTTGATCTTCTCGACCGCGATGCCCTGTTCTGACAGGAAGCGCGCCGTGCCGCCGGTGGCGAGAACCTTGAAGCCCAGATCGGCCAGGCGTTTCACTGCGGGCAGCACCCGGCTCTTGTCCGCGTCGCGCACCGAAACGAACAGCGTGCCGGAGCGGGGGAGATCAACGCCCGCGCCCAGCTGTGCCTTGGCAAAGGCCAGCGCGTAGTCGCGGTCGAGACCCATGACTTCGCCGGTCGAACGCATTTCGGGTCCGAGCAGCGTATCGACGCCGGGGAAGCGCGCGAAGGGAAACACCGCTTCCTTGACTGCGATATGCTTGAGGTCGCGCAGGTCGGGCTTGCCCTTGCCGTAGTGGCCGAACGCCTCGTCCAGCTTCTCGCCCGCCATGATGCGGGTCGCGACCTTGGCGATGGGGCTGCCAACGGTCTTCGCCACGAAAGGCACCGTGCGCGAGGCGCGGGGGTTTACTTCGAGCACATAGATCTCGCCGTCCTTGACCGCATATTGCACGTTCATCAGCCCGCCGACGCCGAGCGCCCTGGCGAGTGCGGCGGTCTGGCGATGCAGTTCGTCCACAATCTCGGTCGAGAGCGAATGAACTGGCAGCGAGCAGGCGGAGTCGCCCGAATGGATGCCTGCCTCTTCGATATGCTCCATGACGCCCGCGACATAGACATTCTCGCCATCGCACAGGCAGTCCACGTCAACTTCGACGGCCTCGGTCAGATAGGTGTCGAAAAGGAGCGGGTTCTTGCCGAGCAGCGTGTTGATCTGGCCGGTCTTGTCGTTCGGATAGCGCTGCTTGATGTCTTCGGGCACCAGTTCCGGCACGGTGCCGAGCAGGTAGTTGGCGAGCATCGCGTCGTCATGGATGATCTGCATCGCGCGGCCACCGAGCACATAGGACGGGCGCACAACGAGCGGGAAGCCGAGCTCGCCGGCCACCAGCCGTGCCTGCTCGACCGAGTAGGCGATGCCGTTGCGCGGCTGCGAAAGCTCGAGCTTATGCAGGAGCTTCTGGAAACGGTCGCGGTCTTCGGCGAGATCGATCGCATCGGGCGAGGTGCCCAAGATCGGGATGCCGGCGCGTTCCAACGCATTCGCGAGCTTCAGCGGCGTCTGGCCGCCAAGCTGCACGACCACGCCGTGCAGCGTGCCCTTGACCTTCTCGGCGCGCAGAATTTCGAGAACGTCCTCGTCGGTCAGCGGCTCGAAATAGAGACGATCGGATGTGTCATAGTCGGTCGAAACCGTTTCCGGGTTGCAGTTGACCATGATCGCTTCATAGCCTGCCTCGCGCAGCGCGAAGGCGGCGTGGCAGCAGCAATAGTCGAACTCGATGCCCTGGCCGATGCGGTTCGGGCCGCCGCCGAGGATGACGACCTTCTTGGCCTCTGAAACCTGCGACTCGTCGGCGAGCTTGCCGGCGAAGGGCGTCTCGTAGGTCGAGTACATGTAGGCGGTGGGCGAGGCGAACTCGGCCGCGCAGGTGTCGATGCGCTTGAAGACCGGGTGTACGTCAAGCTTGTCACGCGCATCCCGCACGGCTCGCGCGGAAGTCTTGGTCAGCGAGGCGAGGCGGGCATCGGAGAAGCCGTTGGCCTTCAGCATTCGCAGGTTCACGGCGTCTGTCGGCAGGCCGTGCTCGCGAATACGCGCTTCGAGGGCGATGATCTTCGCGATCTCATGGAGAAACCACGGATCGATGCGGCACATGTCGTGCACTTCTTCGAGGCTGGTGCCTGTGCGGATGGCCTGCGCGACGTAGCGCAGACGATCCGGCGTCGGCGTGCCGAGCGCGGCGCGCACCGCATTGCGGTTCTCGCCAAAGCTCGCGCCCTCGACGAAGCCAGGAATCTCGATCTCATCGAGACCAGTCAGGCCTGTTTCCAGGCCACGCAAGGCCTTTTGCAGCGACTCCGCGAAGGTGCGGCCGATGGCCATCACTTCGCCGACCGACTTCATGGCCGTGGTCAGAAGCGGCTCTGCGCCGGGGAATTTTTCGAACGCGAAGCGGGGGATCTTGGTGACGACATAGTCGATCGACGGCTCGAACGAGGCCGGGGTCGCGCCGCCCGTAATGTCGTTCTCCAGTTCGTCCAGAGTGTAGCCGACCGCGAGCTTGGCCGCGATCTTGGCGATCGGGAAGCCGGTCGCCTTGGACGCCAGTGCCGAGGAGCGCGACACGCGTGGGTTCATCTCGATCACGACCAGGCGGCCGTTCTCGGGGTTCACGGCGAACTGCACATTGGAGCCGCCCGTTTCCACCCCGATCTCGCGCAGCACCGCGATCGAGGCGTTGCGCATGATCTGGTATTCCTTGTCGGTCAGCGTCAGCGCAGGCGCCACCGTGATGGAATCGCCCGTATGCACGCCCATCGGATCGACGTTCTCGATGGAGCAGATGATGATGCAGTTGTCCGCGCGGTCGCGGACGACTTCCATCTCATACTCTTTCCAGCCCAGAACGGATTCCTCGATCAGCACTTCGGTGGTGGGCGACGCATCGAGGCCGCCCGCGATGATGTCGAAGAACTCGGCGCGGTTATAGGCGATGCCGCCGCCCGTGCCGCCCAGCGTGAAGGAAGGGCGGATGATGGCGGGCAGACCGATCTGGTCCATCGCCTGTGCCGCGATGCCCATCGCATGCGAGACGTAGCGCTGCTTGCGGTCGCCTTCGCCGAGGTTCCATTCGGTTTCGAGCGTGTCGAGGGCGGTGTCGAGTGCGTCGCCCGACAGCGTTTCACGCAGTTCGGCGCGCGCGGCTTCGTGGCGCTTGCGGTCGGCGTCCTTCACGTCGGTGGCGTTCGCCAGCATCGAGCGCGGCGTTTCGAGGCCGATCTTCTGCATCGCCTCGCGGAACAGGGCGCGATCCTCGGCCTTGTCGATGGCCTCGGCATTGGCGCCGATCATCTCGACATTGTAGCGGTCGAGCACGCCCATGCGGCGCAGCGAGAGCGCGGTGTTGAGCGCCGTCTGGCCGCCCATGGTGGGGAGAAGCGCGTCGGGCCGCTCCTTGGCGATGATCTTGGCGACCACTTCAGGAGTGATCGGCTCGATATAGGTCGCGTCCGCCAGTTCCGGATCGGTCATGATCGTGGCCGGGTTGGAGTTGACGAGGATGACGCGATAGCCCTCCGCGCGCAGTGCCTTACAGGCCTGTGTGCCCGAATAGTCGAACTCGCAGGCCTGGCCGATGACGATGGGCCCGGCACCGATGATCAGGATCGATTTGATATCGGTACGTTTGGGCATGGGTCGCGGTCCGTCCAGGCTGAGGCTTGCGCCAAAAGCCGAGCGGGAATGTGCCCCGTCCGGCTGCGCTGCGTTTTTGTGTCAGGCTAGGCGGGCCTTATAGGCCAAGCTTTGGGGCCACGTAACCCCGAAAGTGCGCGCTGTGGGAAACCTTTTGTTGCAGCCCTCAGCGACGCGGGATCATCGGCTCGCCACCGCGCTCGATCGCACGCTTGTAGGCGGGGCGCTCGGCGATGCGATCGAGCCAGGCCTGAAGGTTGGGGAATCGGTCAGCGAAGCCCGGCTGCATGGCGGCCGCCTGCACCGGGTAGCTCATCTGAATGTCGGCGGCCGAGAATTGGCCTGCGAAGAAGTCGCGCTTGGCGAGCTCGTCATTGGCATACTCGAGTGCATTGAAAACTTGACCGTCCACACGCTGCGCCACCTGTTCCGGCACTTCGCCGACACGGCCGAGATAAAGCTTGATGAGAAGCGGCGGCATGAGAGAGCCTTCCGCGAAATGCAGCCAGTATAGAAAGCGCGTGCCGGCATCGGTTTTCGGGGCAGGGCGCAGCGTGCCGGTGTCGTGGCGTTCCAGCAGGAACTCGATGATCGCACCGGATTCGGCAAGCACCGTGCCGTCCGTCACGATGATCGGTGACTTCCCGAGAGGATGGACGGCACGCAAAGCGGGCTCCGCCGCGAGCGTCTGCGGGTCGCGGGTGTAAGTCACGACCTCGTAGTCGAGGCTGAGCTCTTCGAGCAGCCACAGAATGCGGTGGGCACGTGAGTACTGAAGTGCATGGACTTTGATCATGCCTGCCTCTCCTTGCGTCGAACGGCTTGGGAATCGTTCAAAAGAAATCCGGTTCCAATGGCCGTCGAACCAAACCCCCTTGAGATCGTTGCTGAACGTTCCGGCGCGTCGCTCGCGCCGCCGTGAAGTGAGGGAAAATATCATGCGCTGGCAGGGACGCCGTCAAAGCAACAATGTCGAGGATGCGGGAGGCGGCGGTGGCGGCTTCGGCCGGGGCGGCGGTTTCGGTCGCGGCGGCGGCGGACCGATCCGCATCCCGATCGGGGCCGGTGCCGGTGGCGGGCTGAGCATTTCCACCATCGTCATCCTCGTCGTGCTGTTTTTCGGCCTGCGCGCCTGCGGCATCGATCCGCTCGCGATCCTCGCGGGCATGGAAGGCGGCGGCCCGGCCACCACGCAACAGCAGCAGTTGCCGCAAAGCACCGGCGCGCCGGTCAACCGCACGGAGCGCGACCAGTTCGTGGCAACCGTCCTGGCCGAAACGGAAGACACGTGGAACGGCATCTTCCAGGCCGAAGGCGAGACCTACGAAGAACCGAAGCTCGTGCGCTTCAACGGTCAGGTCCAGTCGGCCTGCGGCAACGCATCCGCCTCGTCCGGCCCGTTCTACTGCCCGATCGACCGCAAGGTTTACCTCGATACGTCCTTCTTCGACGAACTCGACCAGAAGTTCGGTGCAGCCGGCGATTTTGCACAGGCTTATGTGATCGCGCACGAGGTCGGCCACCATGTGCAGAACCTGATCGGCGTGCTGCCTCGCTTCAACGAGGCGCGGCAGAACATGGACCAGGCCGAGGCCAACGCCATGTCGGTAAAGGTCGAGCTTCAGGCCGACTGCTTCGCCGGTATCTGGGGCCACTTCACGCAGCAGAAGGGCATTCTGGAGGCGGGTGATCTCGAAGAAGCGTTGAATGCCGCGACGCAGATCGGCGACGATACGCTGCAGAAGCGCAGCCAGGGCTATGTGGTGCCCGAGAGCTTCAATCATGGCACGTCCGAACAGCGCTCGCGCTGGTTCAAGCGCGGGTTCGACAGCGGCCGTATCCAGGACTGCGACACATTCAACGGACAGATCTGACAACGGACAGATCCGACCAACGAAAAAGCGGGCCGAAAGGCCCGCTTCTTTTTACCGTTCGGCCAGCGCCGGCTCGCCTCGGCGCTCGCGGATCAAGTTCGCGAACCGCTTGAACAAATAGTGCGAGTCCTGGGGGCCCGGCGACGCTTCGGGGTGGTGCTGCACCGAAAAGACCGGACGGCCCGTCAGCGCGATGCCGCAATTCGTGCCGTCGAACAGCGAGACGTGGGTCTCTTCCACGCCTTCGGGCAAAGACCCGCGATCCACCGAAAAACCGTGGTTCATCGAAACGATCTCGACCTTGCCCGTTGTGTGGTCCTTGACCGGATGGTTCGCGCCGTGATGGCCCTGATGCATCTTCTCGGTCTTCGCACCCAGCGCCAGTGCCAGGATCTGATGCCCCAAGCAGATGCCGAAGACGGGCAGGTCGGTTTCGAGCAGGTCGCGGATCACCGGCACGGCATATTCGCCGGTCGCAGCCGGATCGCCGGGGCCGTTGGAAAGGAAGATGCCATCCGGCTTCATCGCCATGATGGTTTCAGCACTGGTTTCGGCTGGCACAACGGTCACGCGTGCGCCTAGGCCCGTCAGCAGGCGCAGAATGTTGCGCTTCACGCCATAATCGATGGCGACGATATGCATGGAGGGCTCGGCGAGTTCGCTGTAGCCCTGGTTCCAACTCCAGGGTGCCTCCTTCCAAGCCGATGACTGGCCCGAGGTCACGTCGCGGGCGAGGTCCATGCCTTCGAGGCCGGGCCAGTTTCCGGCCTTTTCCTTGAGCGCTTCGACATCGAATTCGCCATTCGGCGAATAGGCGATCACCGCGTTGGGTGCGCCGCCATCGCGGATGGCGGCGGTCAGCGCGCGGGTGTCGACACCCGTCAACGCCACGATGCCACGACGCTTGAGCCACGCGTCGAGCCCGCCTTCGGAGCGGTAGTTGGATGGGTCGGTCACTTCGGCGCGGAAGATGGCGCCGACGGCGCCTGCGCGCGCGGCGGGGTTCAGATCCTCGGCGTCCTCGTCGTTCGCGCCGACATTGCCGATATGGGGGAAAGTGAAGGTCAGGATCTGGCCCTTGTAGGAAGGGTCGGTCATGATCTCCTGATAGCCGGTGAGAGCCGTATTGAAGACGACTTCGCCGACAGCGGTGCCTTCCGCGCCGAGGCCCTGGCCTTCGATCACGGTGCCGTCCGCCAGGACGAGGAGGGCGGTGGCTCGGTTTTCACCCCAGGGAGCGGTCGCGCCTGTTGGCTTGGCGGCTTGGTCCATGAGAGCGGTCCTCGGCTAAAGTTGAGTGTGGTTCGCCACCGATATGCGCATTGGGGCGGGCTTTTCAACCGATGGCGAATAGTGGCAGAGGAGAAGCCGGTCAATGCCGGCAGGCATCCCGAGGCTATGAGGACACACGAAAATGAGCACGCGCGAACGCATTGCGGAAGATCTGAAGACCGCGCTCAAGGCGCGCGACAGCAATCGTGTCGGCACGCTGCGCCTCGTGCAGGCCGCCTTCACCGAGCGCGACATCCTCAATCGCGGTGCGGGCAAAGAGCCGACCAGCGAGGACGAGGCGCTCGCGATCCTGACCAAGATGGTCAAGCAGCGCGAGGAGTCCGCGCGTGCCTTCACCGATGGCGGCCGTCCTGAACTGGCGGAAAAGGAAAAGGGCGAGATCGCCGTGATCCAGGATTATCTGCCTGCCGCGATGAGCGAGGTGGAAGCGGAGGCGGCCATTCGCGCGGCGATCGCGGAAGCCGGTGCTTCCTCGCCCAAGGACATGGGCGCTGTGATGGCCGTGCTGAAGGCGAGCCACGGCGGGCGCATGGATTTCGGCAAGGCCAGCGGAACGGTGAAGCGGCTGCTTTCGGCCTGACTATTCGGCGGCGCGCAGGCGCGTGTCGCGTAACAGCCCGTGTTCCTCGAGCACGGGATAGGCGATCGACGCCAGCAGCGAGTTGATCTGCTTGAGGTCGCGGATCGTGTCGAGATGGATGGCGCTCGTTTCGACGCTTCGCTTGGCGCCCTCGCTCAGGCGCAGGAAGTGGCTGCGGCTCGACTGGCGTTCGAGCTTGCGCAAGCGTTCTTTCCGGGAAACCAGCAGGCGCGCGGTTTCGAGGTCTCGCGCGATCAGCACGTTGAAGGCGAGCCGCGCATTGGCCAGAACCTCGGTGTGCAATTCCGATAGCTCTTCGAAGCCCGCGCTCGTGTAAGAAAGGCCGCGCGCCATCTGCTTGCGCAAATGCGCGAGCAGGTTGTTCACGATGATGTCGCCGACTTGTTCGAGCTTCACGCAGCCCTCGATCAGCTCGCGGCAGCGTTGCGCTTCGCTCTCGCTGAGCTTTTGGGCCGCGGCCTTGGCAAGATAGAGTTTGATGGCGGCCTGCCGCGCATCGACACGGTCGTCCAAGGCGCGCAACGCATCGATCCCTTCCTTGTCGGGTTTACCGTAAAGCTCGTGCGCGCGTTCCAGCATGACCTCGACCGTTTCGCAGACCGGTACGAGTTCTCGCGTGGCATTGGCGAGTGCCAGTTGCGGTACTTCGAGAACGCCTTCGTCCAGAGCGCTGATTTCGCGCATCATGAGGTTTGGCGAATCCGGTTTGGTTCCAAGATTCGCGAGCGTGGTCGCGGTGCGTTCAATCAGCGAGGCGAGGGGGAGGCCGGCGACGAGAACGATCGCATTGAACAGAATATGCGCATTGACGATGCGGTCGCCGCCATCGGTGCCGAGAAAGCCGAGTTGCGGTGTAAAGCACAGGAACAAGCCGAGCATCATGACCGAGCCCGCTCCGCGCATCAGGAGATTGCCGAGCGGCACCACGCGCGCAGGCGCCGGTGCGGCACGGGTCAACAGCGGCGCAATCACCGAACTGCCGAGATTGACGCCGAGCACCATGACGATCCCAAGCGCGGGCGTCAGAACGCCATGGCTCGCGAGGGTCACGAGGAAGAGCACGGCGGCGATCGAGGAGTGGAAGGCCCAGGTGAGCAGGGCGGCAAGAAGAAACGCGGTGACCGGATCGCCGGCGAGATAGTGTACGATGAGGCCCAGCATCGGGCTTTCGCGCAAGGGCGCGGTCGCCTGCGCGAGCAAGTCGAGCGACAAGACAAGCAGTCCGACGCCGACCATGATGCGCCCCAATTGCCGCCATTCGCGGCGTTCGGTCACCATGAACGTCACGGTGCCGGCGAGGATGGTGGTGGGTGCGAGCAGCGTCAGGTCGAAGGAAAGAAGCTTCACGACGAGTGCCGAGCCCAGTTCGGCCCCGCGCACGGCAAGGAGGCCCGCGACACCGGTGACGAGGCCCGAGCCCGCGAAGGACCCGATCAAGAGCGTCACGGCAGTCGAGCTTTGCAACGCAATCGCCAAGCTCGTGCCGACGAGCAGGGCCAAGAGCGGATTGCCCATGGTCTCACGCAGCCGCTTGCGCAGCACCTCGCCATAGGCGCGCTCCACGCCCGTGCGCACCATGCGCGTGGCCCAAAGCAGCAACGCCACCGCACCCGCAAGGTGGAGCAGGACGGATGAACCGGTCATCGCATGGTCTCCGCAAAACCGGCGGATGGGTGCTGTTGAAACATGGAAGGACGCGCCGAACTCATTAGCCGGATAATATATAAGACATGGGCGAGGATATGTCAGTGATCGACGTCACGTGACGGTTCGAGCATAGTTTCAAGCGCGCCGGCGAGTTCGTCGAAACGGAATCTCCATTCGGCACGCCTATATGTCCCGCAGTGAGTTCCAAGCTGGCGCTCCCCGTTGTTAGGCATTATATCCTATAACGCTGCACCGGAATTTCGCGTATCAGGTTACCCATGCGCTTCCCGCCCCACTTTCTGGATGAAATCCGCGACCGCGTGCCGATCTCGTCGCTGATCGGTGCGCGCGTTTCCTGGGACAAGCGCAAGACCAACGCGTCGCGTGGCGACTACTGGGCCTGCTGTCCCTTTCACGGCGAGAAGTCGCCGTCCTTCCACTGCGAGGACAAGAAGGGGCGCTACCATTGCTTCGGCTGCGGCGTCTCCGGCGACCATTTCAGGTTCCTCACTGAACAGGAGGGGCTGAACTTTCCCGAGGCCGTCGAGCGCGTGGCCGAGATGGCAGGCGTGCCGATGCCGGCGCGCGACCCGCGTGCCGAGGAAAAGGAAAAGCAGCGCGCCACGCTTCACGAGGTCATGGAGCTTGCGACGAAGTTCTTCGAAACGAAACTTCAGGCATCGGAGGGTGCAAAGGCCCGCGCTTACCTGCGTGAACGCGGGCTGACGCCGGCGACACAAGCCGCGTTTCGCCTTGGCTATGCGCCCGACAGCCGCAATGCGCTCAAGGAACATCTGGCATCCAGAAACATCCACAAGGACCTGATCGAGGCCTGCGGGCTCGTGGTGTTCGGCGACGACATCCCCGTCTCCTACGACCGCTTCCGCGATCGCATCATGTTTCCGATCCACGACACGCGCGAGCGCGTGATCGCGTTCGGCGGCAGGGCGCTGTCGAGCGAGGTTTCGGCGAAATATCTGAACTCGCCCGACACTGAGCTCTTCCACAAGGGCAACGTTCTCTACAACCTCGCCCGCGCCCGCAAAGGCTTGCCCAAGGATGGCGCTCTGGTGGCGGTCGAAGGGTATATGGACGTGATCGCGCTGGCGCAGGCAGGCTTCGACCAGGCCGTGGCGCCGCTGGGCACCGCACTCACCGAGCGCCAGCTCGAACTTCTCTGGCGCATATCCCCCGAGCCGCTTCTCTGCTTCGACGGCGACAGTGCCGGCCTGCGCGCTGCCTTCCGCGCTGCCGATCTGGCGCTGCCGATGGTCGAGCCGGGGCGTACGGTTCGCTTCGCGCTTTTGCCGGAAGGCCAGGACCCGGACGATCTCGTAAAAGCGCGCGGCCGCGACGCCTTTACGGAAGTGCTCAACGACACCCGCTCGCTTGCCGATCTCATCTGGATGCGTGAAACGGGCGGACGGCTTTTCGATACGCCGGAGCGCCGCGCCGAACTCGACAAGACGCTGCGCGAGGTGACGGGCCGCGTGAAGGACGAGGGGGTGCGCTTTCACTACGCTCAGGAAATGCGCGAGCGCGTCCAGACCTTTTTCGGAACGGCACAGCCTGAGCGTGGACGCGGCGGCAAGGGCAACCGCGATGGGCGAGCCTCGCGCGGCGGGGCAGGGCGTCCCGGCGCTGCATCCGGACGTCTCACCGTGTCGGAAAGCCTCCAGCGCTCGGCGCTCGTCAAACGTGCCGGCGGCGTCATGCCTCTGCGCGAGGCGGTGATCGTCGTCGCGCTCGGCAACCATCCGAGCCTGATCGATGAGAACTTCGACGTGATCGATGGGCTCGACCTGTCGCATCCCGATTTGCGTCAGCTCCACGCCGTTCTGATCGACGCGCTCGCCCATTGCGAGAATGCGAAAGGTTTCGACCGCGACTGCTGCATGGCCGAGATCGACAAATCCGGCGTTTCCGAACTTTGGGAGCGGGCCGAAGGCCTTGTTCGCCGCGCGCGCCAGTGGCCCGCCTTGAGCGATGCCTCGGTCGAAGATGCGCGCGAAGCTTTGGCCCAGGCGCTGCACTTGCACCGCAATGCACGCACCTTACATAGGGAGCTGAGAGCGGCCGAAGCCGCGCTCGCGAGCGATCCGAGCGACGAACACCTTCAGCAGCTCTTGGCGGTTCAGGCACAGTTCCATGACGCCCAGGCGACGGAAGCCCTTATCGAGGGTTTCGGCGTCACATCCGGTCGTGTGGATCGCAACTGACAGCCAACTTAAGCGGGCGCTAAGCTCGTCTTAACTCTATGGATAGATTGATTCAAATTGATCGTGTTTTGGGCCGAAGCCGCGATCGGTGATTCGCATCCTTTTCGCGAATCAGTCATATGCGAGCCCGAATCGGCTTTTCGGAAGGGGTGTCCGGAAGTGGCGCTAGGGGCCGTATAGGCCGAGAATGCAATATCAAGCGAGCCTCGAATGCTCGCGCCTGACGTGCGGACGGAAGAAGACCGGCCGACTGGAAAGCGAAACGGACCGCTCCATATGGTGGCGGTTCAAACGAAGGGCAGGCCACACCACGGTGTGTCGCCAGTCTCACGAAGCAGATTCCGGTCTGGCGGTCTTTTATCCGCTTGGAGAAGAATAAGCATGGCGACGAAGGAAAAGGAAGAGGTCGAGACGGAGCGCGAGGGCACAACCGATGGCCCGCTGCTCGACCTGTCCGATGATGCCGTCAAAAAGATGATCAAGGCCGCCAAGAAGCGCGGCTATGTGACTCTCGATGAACTGAATGCGGTGCTCCCGTCCGAGGAGACCGATCCCGATCGCATCGAAGACATTCATGCGATGTTGTCCGACATGGGCATCAATGTCGTCGAGGACGACGATGCGGGTGAGGATCGAGAGGGCGAGGCCGAGTCTTCCGAGGAAGATGCAAACGAGCTCGCAGAGCAGACCGGCACGGCGGTCGCCACCACGACCACCAAGAAAGAGCCGACCGACCGTACGGACGATCCCGTGCGCATGTACTTGCGCGAGATGGGCTCGGTCGAGCTTCTGTCGCGCGAAGGCGAAATCGCCATCGCCAAGCGCATCGAGGCTGGCCGCGAGACGATGATCGCCGGGCTCTGCGAGAGCCCGCTGACCTTCCAGGCCATCATCATCTGGCGCGACGAGCTGAACGAATCCAAGGTTCTCCTGCGCGAGATCATCGATCTCGAAGCCACCTATGCTGGTCCTGAGGCCAAGCAGGCGCCGATCGTCGAGCGCACGCCCGAGGAGACCAATGGCGGCCGTCCGCGTGAAGAAGAACGGTCGCGCGGCCGTTCGCGCTCGGACGAAGACGACATCACCAATGTCGGTGGCGAGTCCCGTATCGAAGACGACGACGAGGAAGACGACGAGGCAAGCCTGTCGCTCGCCGCGATGGAAGGCGAACTGCGCCCGCAGGTGATGGCGACCTTCGATGTGATCGCCGAAACCTACAAGAAGCTGCGCAAGCTTCAGGACCAGCAGGTGGAAAATCGCCTCGCTGCCGCCGGCACGCTGTCGCAGAGCCAGGAGCGCTCGTACAAGAAGCTCAAGGAAGAGCTGATCACGGCGGTGAAGTCGCTGTCGCTCAACCAGGCGCGCATCGAGGCGCTGGTCGAGCAACTCTACGACATCAACAAGCGTCTCGTGCAGAACGAAGGCAAGCTCCTGCGCTTGGCCGAAAGCTATGGCGTGCGCCGCGACGACTTCCTGAAGGAGTATCAGGGCTCGGAACTCGACCCGAACTGGACGCGCTCGATCGCAAACCTGTCCAGCCGCGGCTGGAAGGAGTTCACCAAGAACGAGAAGGACTCGATCCGCGACCTGCGCGCCGAGATCCAGAACCTCGCCACCGAGACCGCAATATCGATCGCCGAGTTCCGCAAGATCGTGAACCAGGTCCAGAAGGGCGAGCGCGAAGCGGCCATCGCCAAGAAGGAAATGGTCGAGGCGAACCTGCGTCTGGTGATCTCGATCGCCAAGAAGTACACGAACCGCGGCCTGCAATTCCTTGATCTCATTCAGGAAGGCAATATCGGCCTGATGAAGGCGGTCGATAAGTTCGAGTACCGGCGCGGCTACAAGTTCTCGACCTATGCGACATGGTGGATCAGGCAGGCGATCACGCGTTCGATCGCCGACCAGGCTCGCACGATCCGCATTCCGGTGCACATGATCGAGACGATCAACAAGATCGTGCGCACCTCGCGACAGATGCTTCACGAGATCGGCCGTGAGCCGACCCCGGAAGAACTGGCCGAAAAGCTGGCCATGCCGCTCGAGAAGGTGCGCAAGGTTCTCAAGATTGCCAAGGAGCCGATCTCTCTCGAAACGCCCGTAGGCGACGAGGAGGATTCGCATCTCGGCGATTTCATCGAGGACAAGAACGCGCTTCTGCCCATCGACGCGGCGATCCAGGCCAACCTGCGCGAAACCACCACGCGCGTTCTCGCATCGCTCACCCCGCGCGAGGAGCGCGTGCTGCGCATGCGCTTCGGCATCGGCATGAACACCGACCACACGCTGGAAGAAGTCGGCCAACAGTTCTCGGTGACGCGCGAACGTATCCGCCAGATCGAGGCCAAGGCGCTTCGCAAGCTCAAGCACCCCAGCCGCTCGCGCAAGCTGCGCAGCTTCCTGGACAGCTGATCGGAACAAAGGCGGGCTTCGGTCCGCCTTTTTCTTTTAAGCTCAGAGTATCCATTCGCCAAATGAGCTGCGATGGACCGAGCTTGGTGCTAAGGTCGCCCCATGAACGAGCGTCTCGTCCTGTCCGAGCCTATTCTCCCAGCGACCACGCAGGCGGCCGATGGCATGCCGCGGCGGGCTTGGACCGTGGCCGAGATCGAGGCGATGGTGGCGGCGGGCATCATTCCGGAGCATGAGCGCTTCGAACTGATCGGGGGAGAGGTAGTGCCGATGTCGCCCAAGGGCGCACGACATGAGACTGTGAAGTACGAACTCAACAAGCATTTCCAGCGCACGGTGCCGGACGAGTTCGCCGTCATTCCGGAAACGACGCTACAGCTCGATGAGAAGAGTTTTCTCGAACCGGATTTCTGTGTCTATCCGGGAGAACTCAAGCCGGGTGAGATCCGTGGCTATGATGTGCTGCTCGCCATCGAAGTGGCGGACTCAAGCCTGTCCTATGATCGCGGGCGCAAGATCGGTCTTTATGCGGCTTACGGCATCGCGGAAGTCTGGGTCGTCGATGTGAAGACGCTCACCACGCGCGTGCATCGCTATCTCGGCGCCGAGGGTTATCGCGAGGTGTTCGAGGCCGGCATGGCAGAGACGCTGGTTTCCGCACGCGTCCCCTCGCTCTCTTTGAACCTCGCCGCCCTAGGGCTTCAAACTTCCTTATGAAGCAGCAAATTCTGACGCTCGCCACGCGCGGGCAAGGGCTTTACGAGTTCACGCGTGACGCCAGACGTTTCGTCGAGGAGGCCGGCACGAAAACGGGTCTTCTCACCGTCTTCGTCCGCCATACCTCATGCTCGCTCCTGATCCAGGAGAACGCCGACCCGGATGTCCGGCGCGACCTCGATGCGTTCTTTGCGCGGCTCGTGCCGGACGCAAACGATCCGAGCATGGATTATCTTGTCCATCGCGACGAGGGGCCGGATGACATGCCGGCACACATCAAGGCGGCGCTGACGGCCGTTTCGCTCTCCGTGCCGGTGATGGATGGCCGGCTCGTGCTCGGCACATGGCAGGGCATATATCTCTGGGAACATCGAACACGTCCGCATCGCCGCGAGATCGTCCTGCACCTTTCCACATGAGGACCGGTGCTCTTGGTTTTCCATGTCCGTGCAGTCTATGGTCCGCATGACGGACTGACAGGACGGGAATCGATGTCGTTTTTCAAGAAGCTGTTCGGCGGTGGCGAGGCCAAGCCTGAGACGGAGTCCCCTGCGGCGGGGCGCTCGATCGAGCATAAGGGTTTTACGATCCAGGCCACGCCCTTCAAGGAGGGCGGACAGTTTCAGACCTGCGGGGTCATCTCAAAGGAAGTGAACGGCGCGGTGAAAGAGCACCGCTTCATACGTGCCGACCGTTTCGCCAGCCTAGACGAAGCATCGGACATCGCACTCGCCAAGGGGCGCCAGATCGTCGACGAACAGGGCGAGCGGATTTTCGGCTAGCGCAATCTTCGCAGCAGCATTCGGCGGGTCGGCGCGCGAAACCGCGCCTCTCAGAGAGTGTCTGGTTCCGCCTTGGTCTTCTTCGCCTTGGCCGACATATGGTCGATATAGGCCAGGAGCAGGGCCGAAACCACGAAAGCGATGTGGATCACGGTTGCCCAGAGCAGCTGGGTCTGAGTGTATGTCGCCAGGTTCAGGAAGATCTGCAGCAGATGGATCGATGAAATCGCGACGATGGTGGAGGCGACCTTCACCTTGAGGGACCCTGCGTCGATCGTGCCCAGCCAGTGCACGCCGTTGTCCCCGGCATCGAAGCGGCTGACGAAATTCTCGTAGCCCGAGATGATCACCATCACGACGAGACTCGCAATAAGTGCAGCGTCGATCAGGCCGAGCATCAGGAGGATCGTGTCCGTGTCGGTCAGGGTAGATACCTTGCCCGCAAAGGCCAGAAGCTTGCCGCCGAAAGAGAAGGCATAAATGGCGAGCGCGATCGCCAGCCCGAGATAAAAGACGACCAGAAGCCAGCGAGAGGCCAGGATAATGGCTTCGATCAGAAGTTCGATACGTTTCATGAATCCAGTCGGGCTGTCTCGGATCGGATAGCGGCGTTTCTCTCAGATGCCGGCAGCATTTGCCAGAGCCGAACATCCGCGATGACGGGAGCCATATCTGCTCCGCGCGAGAAAAAGCCCGGCCGGTTTGCGCCGGCCGGGCTTCGTAGATGCGTGCCAGGCTTACTTCGCGCTGGCCGTTGCAGGGGCGACGAGCGCCGTGATGCGGCGGATCGCAACGCGGCGGTTCTGCGCCTCGGGCTTTTGGCTGTTCACCTTGAGATACTGCTCGCCATAGCCCTGCGTGGTGAGGTTCTCCGGCGGGATGCCGAACACGTTGGTCAGCGCATCGGCGACCGACTCGGCACGACGATCGGAAAGCGCGAGGTTCGCGACATCCGAACCCACGGCGTCCGTGTGACCCTCGATGAGGAAGGTCTCTGCCGGATTGCGCTGGAGCAGCTTCTCCATCGCGCTCGCCACGCCTTCGAGCTTGTTGACCTGGTTCTCGGGCACAGAGGCCGAACCGAACTCGAAATTGATCGTGTCGAGATCGATGCGGCGCGTCTTCTGGCGGATACGCGAAGAGCGCTTCACCTCGTCCACCGAATAGAGACGCTCGACGCGCTCGACCGGCGGCTGGTCGAGGAACTCGTAATACTGCTGGTCCGGGTCCTCGCCGCTGCCGATGCGCCGCGCATCGAGAATGTACTCGTCCTGCGGGATCGCCAGCTGGAGCGGGGGAAGGTCGAGACCGGGATCGCGCCAGTCGCGCACGCGCTCACGATCGTCCTCTTCGACGTAAGACAGCACGTATTCGCGTCCGTCGGGCGTGATGCGCGAACGGCGTACCACATCGCCGTAGCGGTTGCGGATCGTGACCACCTGTGTTCCGTCCTCACGCACCACGGTCTCGCGAACCCGATCACGCGGCAGATCCTCGTAATAAACGTCGCGCGCACCACGCGTCAGGCGCGGCTGCTCGTTGCTTTCCACGATGGTCTGGTTGTTGAACTGGATGATCGTGCGGTCACCCAACTGGCGCAGAACATCGGCGCCTTGCGGACGCTCGCGGCGCTGAGGATCGTCGAACGGCGAACGGCCCTCACGGCGACGCTCTCCACGCTCCTCGGTGACCGGCGCGATCTGCTGCTGAATGATGGCCTCGGGCTGTGCGGCAGCATCGTTCTGCGGCGGCGGACCTGCCGGTGCGACGGGCGCGACAGGTGCGGCAGGCTGCGCGGCTTGCCCGCCAGCTGCGGGACGCTGCACGGCATCCTGCGAAGCAGGCGCTTCGCCGGGCGGCAACGCGACAGGCGGCTGTGCGCCCGCATTGCCGTAAGCCGGGGCTGGCTGTCCTGGCTGTGGCGCTGCACCCGGTTGTGCGGGAGCGGCTTCACCGCTCGTCGCTGGAGGCTGTGCCGGCGCAGAGGCATCGGGCGCGGGTGCCGGTGCCGGTTGCTCCGCGGTCGGTGCAGCCGGAGCGGCTTCGGTGCCCGGTGCAGCCTGCGCGGGCGCTGCATTCGGAGCCGTCTGATCCTGTTCCTGCTGCTGGCGGCGCTGACGCTCGCGTTCGCGGCGCGACTGGGGCTGCTGCTCGCCTTCAGGTGCCGGCGCGGCCTGTGGTTGCTCGGCGTTCGGAGCGGGAGCCGTTTCCGAAGCAGGCGGCGTTTCCGGCTGAGCGGGTGCCGCTTCCGGTGTAGCCTGCTCTTGTTCCTGCTGCTGGCGGCGCTGACGCTCGCGTTCGCGACGCGACTGGGGCTGCTGTTCGCCTTCCGCAGCGGGGGCTGCCTGCTCGCCTTGGTTCTCGGCAGGGGCAGACTGTTGCTCCTCCTGCTGCTGGGCGCGCTCGCGGCGCTGACGGCGCGTGGGCTGTTCCTCGCCCTGGGCTGCCGGTTGCTCGGCCTGAGGGGCAGCCTCTTCCTGTTGTGCAGGTTGCGCCTCGGGCTCGGCCTGCTGTTCCTGAGCCTTTTCACGACGCTTGCGGCGCGGCTGCTCCGCTTCGGCTTCCGGTGCTGCCTCCTGGGCCGGCGCGGCCTCTGGCGCGGGCGCGGGCGCTGCCTCCTCGGCGGCGGGCGCCTGCTCGTCCTGAATGCGGATCAGCGGCAAGTGCGAGGCGCTGTTGAAAGCCGATGCATGGGGGGCGATCGGCACGGCAAAGCTCTGGCCGGACATCAGCAGACCCAAAGCTGTCCCGGCCAGAATCCAAGGCTGGCGTTTCATCCTGATACTCTCCAATTTTTGGGTCCCATCCGGGCCGAGAACTGGTTCTGGCTCCTTTGGTTCCCATCTTCGTGATTGGGCGAGGGCGTGCCGAAGCGACCCTTCCACCCGGCTGAAGCTTGATTTCAGGCGCTCGACCGGCCACATCGCGGCCATGGCCGAACCCTTCTGGAAAACGAAGTCGCTCGAGGAAATGAGCGCGAGCGAGTGGGAGTCGCTTTGCGACGGCTGCGGCAAATGCTGCCTGTCCAAGCTCGAGGACGAGGATACCGGCGAAATCTATTGGACGAGCGTCGGCTGCCGCCTGCTCGATGCCGGCACCTGTCGCTGCCACGACTATCCCAACCGGCTTTCGCGTGTGCCCGATTGCGTCGGCCTGACGCCGAAGGTCGTGCGCGAGCTCAAATGGCTGCCGCGCACCTGCGCGTACAAGCTGCTGGCGGAAGGCAAAGACCTTTACCCTTGGCATCCCCTGATTTCCGGCCGGGCCGACAGCGTGCACGAGGCGGGCGCGTCGGTGCGCCACGTGGTGCGCGCCAGCGAAACCGACATGGAAGAGCCCGAAGATTACTTCGACTACGTTCTCGATGAAGAACCGTGACATGAGGTGCGCCAGATAGATGCCGGCCGCATGAACCTCGGCTGAACGATCAGTTCGCGTCGCGTTCAGTTGATCACCGCTAGTCTTCCATCATCGCTTCGGCGCTTTTCGCCAAGCCGATGATTGGAGAGAGATCATGTCCGGCTTCCTCAAGACCCTTGCCATCGCTGCCACGCTCGGCGTCAGCGCCACCGCCATTCCTGCTGTCGCCCATGCCGACAGCGTCTACTTCGCCATCGGTCAGGGCGGACCCGAATTCGGTGTCGTCGCCGACGATGACGGCCCCCGGGGGTATCCCCAATATGATCGTGTCCGCGACGAGCGTCGCTGGGATCGCGACGATCGCAATGACCGCGATTGGCGCCGCGATCGCTGGGAGCGTGATCGTTGGGAGCGTCGCGGACCGCCGCGCTGCTCGCCGGATCGCGCCCTCGACAAGGCCGAGCGCATGGGCATCCGCCGTGCCGAAATCCGCCGCGTCACCGACCGGACCATCCGCATCTCAGGCCGCCAGTATGGCGACCGGGTCTCGGTGACGTTCGCCCGAGCCCCGCATTGCCCGGTGATCGACTGGTAGAAATCAAGTCGGTGCAAGGGAAAAGGCCCCGGCGACGATGCCGGGGCCTTTTTTGTTCGAACTCTTACGGCTCAAGCGCGAACGTCATGCTGACTTGCACCCGGTACGCGTTCTCGCCCGCTTCCACCGGCGCAGGGGCGGGCGCCGCGTCGCGCGCGGCATAGGCTTTCGCGAGGATCGGCTGGGGCGGCTGCGAAACCACCGTATCCGAAATCTCCGTCACCCGCCCGAGCTTGACGCCCGCCGCCTCGGCCAGCGTGCGTGCCTTTTCAACGGCATCTGCTACCGCCTTCTTGCGCGCTTCGGTCAGAGCCGGCTTCGGGTTTTCATTGGTGAAAGTGATGCTGCCGCCCTGATTGACGCCGAGAGACACAGCGCGGTCGATCACCTCGCCGGTCTTCGCCACATCGCGCACGCGGATCGAAAGCGTGTTGGTCACCTCATAGCCGCGCAGGCGGCTTTCCTGCGTGTTGTCGGGCTTGGAGATGTAGTCATAGCGGGCACTCACCTGCACGCCCGAGGTTTGCAGGTCACGCGCTTCGATTCCCATTTCCTTGAGCGCCTTGATGACCTCCGCCATCGCCGCACTGTTCTGCGTCAGCGCCTCACGCGCGCTTTCCGCCTCACGCACCACCGCCAGCGAGATCTCGGCGATGTCGGGAGCCAGCGTCGCTTCGCCCTCGCCATTGACCACGATACGCGGCGGCTGGGGCGCATCCTGGGCGAATGCGGGAGCGGCTGTCGAGAGTGCCAGCGCAAGCGCCAGCCCGGGGCCCAGAATGGACTTCATGAAAAGCTCCTAGTGGAAGAGTTGCAACACCTTCCCCGCTAGCCTCTCATTATGGGCGCAATACGACGGCGCTCCCCGCTTGTGCGGGAAGGGCCGTCAGGGTAACGAGGCAATCGTGTGGGGCCTGTAGCTCAATGGTTAGAGCCGGCGGCTCATAACCGCTTGGTTGGGGGTTCGAGTCCCTCCGGGCCCACCATTTTCTCAATAATTACAATGCTTTAACGCGGGCTTGTTGGCTTTCCTCGAGGCTGCTGCGCTTCTCGTGAGAAACCTTGCAAGTCGGTCGCAGCCTACCGGCCCAGCCTCAACTTGGCGTGGCGGTTCACGTCCTTGTAGAGCAGGTAGCGGAATTTGCCGGGGCCGCCGGCATAGCAGGCCTGGGGACAGAAGGCGCGGAGCCACATGAAGTCGCCGGCTTCGACTTCCACCCAGTCGCGGTTGAGCCGGTAGACGGCCTTGCCTTGCAGCACGAACAGGCCGTGCTCCATGACATGGGTTTCCTCGAAGGAGATGACCGCGCCGGGGTCGAGCGAGACGATGTTCACATGCATGTCGTGGCGCAGGTCGTCGGGTTCGACAAAACGGGTCGTGGCCCAGCGCCCTTCGGTGTCGGGCATGGCATGGACGGTTCGTGTGCCTTCCTCGCAGAAGAAGGCTTCCGGCACGTCGAGGCCGTCCACGAATTCGTAGGCCTTGCGGATCCAGTGGAAGCGCGCCGGCTCGGTGCCTGTTGAGCGCAGCGTCCATTTGGCTGAGGGCGGCAGAAAGGCGTAGCAGCCGGGCGTCATGGCATGGGCTTCGCCGTCGAGCGTGACCGTGATCTCGCCGCCCACCACGAACAAGACACCTTCCGCACCCTCATCCAGTTCGGGTCGGTCGCTGCCGCCGCCGGGCTGCACTTCCATCAGATATTGCGAGAAGGTCTCGGAAAAGCCTGTCATCGGGCGCGAAAGCACCCAGGCGCGGGTCTTCTCCCAAAAGGGCAGATAGCTTGTCACGATGTCGCGCATCACGCCTTTGGGGATGAAGGCGTAAGCCTCGGTGAAGACGGCACGGCCGGTATGCAGGTCGCTCTGGCTCGGCAGGCCGCCGGCGGGCGCGTGATAGGGGAAGGCGGTTTTTTCGGCGTCCATGCTCAATTCTGCTCTGCGAACATATCTTTGAGCCGCAACAGAGCGATGCGCTCGACTTGGGCGGCGGCCGTCTTCAATTCGTCGTCGCGGCTGTTCTCCACCCGCGCGACGAAGTTTTCGAGAATCTCGTGCCTGGTCCGCCCGCGCACGGCAATGATGAAGGGAAAGCCGAACTTCTCGGTATAGGCGCGGTTGAGCGCGGAGAAGCGCTCGCGCTCGTCGTCGGTCAAGGCATCGAGCCCGGCAGAGGCCTGCTCGGCGCTGCTCTCGGGCGTCAGGCGCCTGGCCTGCGCGAGCTTGCCGGCGAGATCGGGATGGGCCCGCAGCACGCCGAGCCGTTCCTCGCTGGATGCCGATCGGAAGATGCGGCAAAGCAGATTGTGCGTGCCGACCGCTGTGTCATGCGCGGGCCCGAGTTCCAGTTCCCATGCGCGCTCTGCGATCCAGGGCGAATGTTCGAAAACCGCACCGAAGGCCTCGACGAAGCGTTCCTGGCTCATGCGGCTGGGGCGAAGTTTCGGCGCGCGATAAGGACAGTTTTCGCGCCAGTGCTTTGCGATATCGATGCGCCGCGCGATCCAGACGCGTTCGTGGCCTTTCACATAGTCCACGAAGCGCTTGAGCGCGGCCAAACGACCGGGCCGCCCGACGAGACGGCAGTGAAGGCCGATGCTCATCATCGCCGGTCGTCCGGCTTCGCCTTCGGCATAGAGGGTGTCGAACGAATCCTTGAGGTAGGAAAAGAACTGGTCGCCGCTCGGGAAACCCTGCGGTGTCGCAAAGCGCATGTCGTTGGCGTCGAGCGTGTAGGGGATGATCAGCTGTGGCTCGATCGCGTTGCCGTGGCCGTCGTGATCGAGCCAGTAGGGCAGATCGTCGTCATAGGTGTCCGACACGTAGTCGAGGCCGCGCGCGGCGGCGAGGCGCACGGTGTTGGCCGAGGTGCGGCCGGTGTACCAGCCTCGCGGCCGCTCGCCCGTCACCTCCGCGTGCAGCCGGATCGCCTCGTCCATGTCGCGCGCCTCGTCGTCGGACGCGTGGTCGCGATAGTCGATCCATTTCAGCCCGTGCGAGGCGATCTCCCAATGCGCATCCTGCATCGCCGCGACCTGCTCGGGCGACCGGGCCAGCGCGGTCGCGACGCCATAAACGGTGACGGGCACCTGCGCCTCGGTGAACAAGCGATGAAGCCGCCAGAAACCGGCCCGGGCGCCGTATTCGTAGATCGACTCCATGTTCCAGTGCCGCATACCGGCCCAAGGCTGCGCACCGACGATCTCCGACAGAAAGGCCTCGGAGGCTTTGTCGCCATGGAGGATGGCGTTCTCTCCGCCTTCCTCATAGTTGACCACGAACTGCACGCAGATCGACGCATGGCCCGGCCATTGCGGGTGAGGCGGGTTCTGGCCGTAGCCGCGCATGTCGCGCACATAGCGTATCGCAGTGTTCATCCGGCATCCCGAGCGATTGCAGATTCGACGGAAAAGGTCTGAATACCTTTCTATCGCCATCGGGCGGCATGCAAAGGAAAAGGATGACCGCAAGCGCCGCAAGACTGGCCGAGTTTCTCCGAGCGCAGAAGCGCTGGGCGCTGGTGACGATCGCGGACGCGCGCGGTTCGACGCCGCGCGAGACCGGCGCCTGGATGGTGGTCGCACCCGATGCCTCGCTGGGCACGATCGGCGGCGGACAGCTCGAATACCTGACGATGGCGCGTGCGCGGGAGGTCTTGGCCGATCATTCCGACCCGACGCATCTCGATATACCGCTTGGCCCCGAGATCGGCCAATGCTGCGGCGGACGCGTGGATGTTTCGATCCGCGAGGGCGACGAAGCGCTCGGCGCCGAACTCCTTGCCCAAATCGCCACGAGCGAGGCGAGCCAGCCGCAGGTCTATCTGTTCGGAGGCGGTCATGTCGGCCATGCGCTGGCACAGGCTCTGGTGCTGCTGCCCGTGAAAGTCACGCTGGTCGAAACGCGCGGGGACGCACTGGTCGGCCTGCCGTCAGGGGTTCACGGGCTGCTCAGTTCCGTTCCCGAACAGGTCGTGCGCCAAGCACCTTCCGGCTCCGCCTTCGCGATCCTGACCCACGATCACGCGCTCGATTTCCTGATCGTCGCCGAAGCGCTCGCGCGGGATGACGCGGCTTATGTCGGCATGATCGGGTCGAAGACCAAGCGCGCGACCTTCCGTTCCTGGTATCTCAACACGGCAGGCGGCAGCGAGGCGACGCTTGCGCGCCTCGTTTCGCCCATCGGCAATAAGGAGGTGCAGGACAAGCGCCCGGCCGTCATCGCAGCGCTTGCCGCGGCCGAGATTGCGGCAACGCTTTTCGGCCATTCACAGCCGCGCTGATC
This sequence comes from Mesorhizobium liriopis, assembly GCF_024053505.1. GTDB lineage: Bacteria > Pseudomonadota > Alphaproteobacteria > Rhizobiales > Rhizobiaceae > Mesorhizobium_B > Mesorhizobium_B liriopis. The sequence goes on from NZ_JAMXQS010000004.1 coordinate 212,395, forward strand.
CGGCCTCTTCCCGTTTGCGCGCGAGCCCGTATTGTCACCGGGACTGATGCGGACTGAACGATGCTCGATTTCGTCATTTTCTGGGACTGGCTGACCTTCGCCGTGCGCTGGCTGCACGTGATCACCGCCATCGCCTGGATCGGCTCGTCCTTCTATTTCGTGGCGCTCGATCTGGGTCTACGCCAGCGTCCCGGTCTGCCTGTCAGTGCCCATGGCGAGGAATGGCAGGTGCATGGGGGCGGCTTCTACCATATCCGCAAATATCTGGTCGCGCCCACCGAGATGCCGGACCACCTGACCTGGTTCAAATGGGAATCCTATGCAACCTGGCTGTCGGGCTTCGCGCTGCTCTGTGTGGTCTACTATGCGGGCGCCGACCTGTTCCTGATCGACCGTAACGTGCTCGACGTTTCGGCCGGCACGGCTATCGTCATCTCGCTTCTGGTGTTGGCCTCCGGCTGGACGGTCTATGATCTGCTCTGCAAGTCGCCGCTGGGCAAGAGCGACACCGGGCTGATGATCGTGCTCTACGGCGTGCTCGTCTTCATGGCCTGGGGCCTGACGCATCTCTTCACCGGCCGTGCCGCCTTCCTGCATCTGGGCGCGGTGACGGCGACGATCATGTCGGCCAACGTCTTCATGATCATCATTCCCAACCAGAAGATCGTGGTCGCCGACCTTATCGCGGGGCGCAAGCGCAATCCGAAATATGGCCGCATCGCCAAGCAGCGCTCTCTGCACAACAACTACCTGACGCTGCCCGTGCTGTTCCTGATGCTGTCGAACCACTACCCGCTGGCGTTCGGCACGCGGTATAATTGGGTGATCGCCGCACTCGTCTTCATCATCGGCGTGCTGATCCGCCACTTCTTCAACACGCAGCATGCGCGCAAAGGCAATCCGCACTGGACCTGGGCGGCGGCCACCGTGCTTTTCTTTGTCATCATCTGGCTGTCTACCGTGCCGCAGGCGTTGACGGGCGAGCCGAAGATGAGCGCTCGCGCGCAAACCTTTGCAAGCGCGCAGCATTTTTCCGCAGCGCGCGACACGGTGATGGGCCGTTGCTCGATGTGCCACGCAGCCGAGCCTTCCTATGAAGGCGTCTATCACGCGCCCAGGGGCGTCCATCTCGACACCGATGCCGACATCGCCGAGCATGCGCGCGAGATCTACCTGCAGGCCGGCCGCTCGCACGCGATGCCGCCCGGCAACCTCACAAGCATCACGCCCGACGAGCGCGCGGTTCTGGTGACGTGGTTCGAAGAAGCCGACAAACAGGCGCATTGGGGAGCATGGCGATGAGCGATCCGAAGCTGTTCAGCAAGCCGATCACGGTGGAGATCGGAGGCGAGAGCCGAGCCGTCGCGACCGTTCAGGAGGCCTCCGAACTTCTTTCCAGCACCGATTGGCCGGACGCTGGCCCGCTCCATCGCGACGCGCTCGGAACATGCATGAAGGTTCTCGACGGCCACCGCTCGACCGTCGAAGCAGAAGAGGCTTTTACGCAAGCCGCGCGCGAAGCCGGACTGCTGCGCCCATAGTCCCGCTTCACGAGCGCCTGCAAAAGCGCTTAACTGCCTGGTCGATGATTTGAAGGGAGCTCGGCTTGAGCGAAAGCCACGGACGCCTCACCACGCATGTGCTCGACACCGCAAAGGGCCGCCCTGCCGGTGGCCTTGCGATTACGCTCTATCGGCTTGAAGGCGAACACCGCCTGCTGGTCGCGGAGGCCGTGACCAATACGGATGGCCGCACCGATATGCCGATGCTGGCAGGCGACGCGTTCGAGACCGGCACCTATGAACTCGAATTCAAGGCTGGAGACTATCTTCGCAGCAACGCGCCGGAACTCGGCTCCGATCTCTTTCTCGACGTGATCCCGATCCGCTTCGGCCTCACGGACCACGCCCATTTCCATGTGCCGCTGCTTTTGTCGCCCTTCGGCTACTCCACCTATCGCGGCAGTTAAAGAAAGCCGGACCCATGCCAGCGATCCGCCAGCACCTCCGCTTCATCCTCAATGGCGAGGACGTCTCTCTTTCCGACGTCGCGCCCGATGCGACGCTGCTCGATTTCCTTCGCATCAAGCGCTCGCTGAAGGGCACCAAGGAAGGCTGCGCGGAAGGCGATTGCGGAGCCTGCACCGTGCTGGTCGGACGGCTGGGTCGCGATGGTCTCGTTTACGAAAGCGTCAATGCCTGTATCCGCTTCGTGGGTTCGCTCGATGCCACCCATGTCGTGACGGTCGAGCACCTGCGCGGCGCCAACGGCGCGCTGCATCCGGTTCAGCAGGCGATGGTGGATTGCCATGGCTCGCAATGCGGGTTCTGCACGCCGGGTTTCGTGATGTCGCTTTATGCGCTCTGGATGCGCCATGCGCGGCCGAGCCTGGCTGCCATCGAAGAAGCGTTGCAGGGCAATCTCTGCCGCTGCACCGGCTATGAGGCGATCATCCGCGCCGCGCAGGCCATCGCCTCCTATGGCGAGGCTGGAAACGATCCGCTGGTGGTCGAGCGCGCCGCGATCACAGAGCGTTTGCGCGTGTGGCGCGACGGCGCTCGCATCGATTGCGGCGGCCGCTTGATCGTGCCGGCAAGCGTGGACGATCTCGCCGCGATCTTCGCGGAGAACCCGAAGGCGACTTTGGTCGCCGGCTCGACAGATGTCGGCCTTTGGGTCACGAAATATATGCGGCCCATCGAACCGGCCGTCTTCATCGGCGCGCTGGACGAGATGAAACGGGTCGAGACGCATGATGGCGTGCTGCGCATCGGTGCCGGCGTGACCTATTCCGACGCACGAAAAATCCTCGGCGAGAAAATCCCCGAACTCGGCAAGCTCATTGCCCGCATCGGCGGCGAGCAGGTGCGCAACATGGGAACGCTGGGCGGCAACATCGCGAACGGCTCGCCCATCGGCGACATGCCACCGCCCTTGATCGCGCTCGACGCGCGTGTGCTCCTCCGCAAGGGCAGCGAGCGCCGCGAACTGCCGCTCGAGGACTTCTTCCTCGCCTATGGCAAGCAGGACCGCCAGCCCGGCGAGTTCGTGGAAGCGATTCATGTGCCGCTGCCCGCGCCCGGCACCCGGCTCGCCGTCCACAAGGTCACCAAGCGTCGTGACGAGGACATCACCGCGACACTCGGCGCCTTCGCCTTCAGGCTCGACACTGAGAACCGCGTTGCCGCCATTCGTATCGCCTGTGGCGGCATGGCCGGCACGCCGAAGCGGGCGCTCGGCGTGGAACAGGCTTTGCTCGGCCAGCGGTGGTGCGAAGACGCCGTGCTCGCCGCCATGGAGCGCTACGCGGACGATTTCACGCCGCTTTCCGACATGCGCGCCTCCGCCGAGTACCGCATGCTCGCCGCGCGCAATCTCCTGATGCGCGTTTATCTCGAAAGCGTGTCCGGCAAGGCGCCCGTCACTATAGCCCGCGACGTGGCCGCGTGAGGAGGGCGCAATGAACAAGCATGCGAGCGACCTCAAGCCCGAAAAGATCGTCGGCGGTGTCGCCACCGATCAGCGCCATGAATCCGCGCACAAGCATGTGTCCGGCACCGCAGTCTATATCGACGATATCCCTGAACCCGCCGGCACGCTGCATGGCTGTCTGGGCCTGTCCACCGTTGCCCATGGCCGCATCCGTGCGATGGATCTTTCCGCGGTTCGTGCCGCGCCCGGCGTTGTCGCGGTGCTCACCGCTGCAGATGTGCCCGGCGAGAACGACATCTCGCCCACCGGCCGCCATGACGAACCGATCCTCACCGACGAGCTCGTGCAGTTCTTCGGCCAGCCCGTCTTTTGTGTGATCGCCGAAACCCGCGACCAGGCGCGACGGGCCACGCTGAAGGCCGAGATGACTTATGAGGAGCTGTCCTTCACCGTCGATATCGGTGCGCTCGATCCTCTCAACGACAAGCTCGTCACGCCACCGCTGACGCTGAAGCGCGGCGAGGCGGGAGAGGCGATCAGGCAATCACCCCACCGCATCAAGGGCCGGATGCGCGTGGGCGGGCAGGACCATTTCTACCTCGAAGGCCATATCGCGATGGCCATCCCCGGCGAAGATGGCGACGTGGCCGTCCACTCCTCGACCCAGCACCCGAGCGAAGTGCAGCACATGGTCAGCCATGCGCTGGGCGTACCCTCGCATGCGGTCACAGTCGAAGTGCGGCGTATGGGCGGCGGATTCGGCGGCAAGGAAACGCAGTCGAACCTGTTCGCCGCACTCGCAGCCATCGCGGCCAGGAAGCTCGGTCGCGCGGTGAAGATCAGGCCCGACCGTGACGATGACATGAAGGCCACCGGCAAGCGGCATGACTTCCTGATCTCATACGAGGCCGGCTTCGACGATGACGGCGCCGTGCAGGGTGTCGATTTCACCTTTGCTGCCCGTTGCGGTTACTCGTCCGACCTTTCAGGCCCGGTCACCGACCGCGCGCTGTTTCACTGCGACAACACTTATTTCTGGCCAGCGGTGCGCGCGCAGTCCGCGCCGCTCTACACCAACACCGTTTCGAACACCGCATTTCGCGGCTTCGGCGGACCGCAGGGCATGGTGGGTGCGGAGCGGGTGATCGAGGAAGTCGCCTTCGCGCTGGGCAAGGACCCGCTCGAAATCCGCAAGCGGAATTTCTACAGTACGACCACGCGCAATGTGACGCCCTATCACCAGACGGTGGAAGACAACATCATCGAGCGTCTGGTCTCCGAACTCGAAGCGGACGCCGAATACTGGCGCCGCCGCCGCACGATCCAGGCCTTCAACGCCAACAGCCGCGTGGTCAAGCGGGGCTTGGCGCTGACGCCGGTCAAGTTCGGCATCTCGTTCACGGCGACGCATTACAATCAGGCCGGCGCGCTCGTGCATGTCTATACCGACGGATCGGTGCATCTGAACCATGGCGGCACGGAGATGGGGCAGGGGCTCTATCTCAAGGTCGCCCAGGTGGTGGCCGAAGAGTTCCAGATCGACCTTTCCAACGTGAAGGTCACGGCGACCTCGACCGGCAAGGTGCCGAACACCTCGGCCACCGCCGCCTCGTCGGGCTCGGACCTCAACGGCATGGCCGCGCAGAACGCGGCGCAGCAGATCAAGGCGCGGCTGGTCGATTTCGCGGCCGAGAAATTTTCGGTGCCGGCGGATCAGGTCGTTTTCCTGCCCAACCGGGTGCGCGTGGGAAATCAGGAGTTCACCTTCGCCGACTTCGTGCGCCAGGCCTATATGGCCCGCGTCCAGCTTTCGGCGGCTGGTTTCTACAAGACGCCCAAGATTCATTGGGACCGTGACAAGGGGCAGGGCCGCCCGTTCTACTATTTCGCCTATGGCGCGGCCTGCTCGGAAGTTTCGATCGACACGCTGACCGGAGAATATGTGGTCGAGCGGGTCGATGTGCTGCACGATGCCGGGCGCTCGCTCAACCGCGCCATCGATCTCGGCCAGATCGAAGGCGGGTTCGTGCAGGGCATGGGCTGGCTGACCACGGAAGAACTCTGGTGGGACGAGCGCGGTCGTTTGCGGACCCATGCGCCTTCGACCTACAAGATCCCGCTCGCCTCGGACCGGCCAAAGATTTTCAACGTGAAGCTGGCGGAATGGCCGGAAAATGCCGAGCCTTCGATCCACCGTTCGAAGGCCGTTGGCGAGCCACCATTCCCACTCGCGATCTCGGTGCTGCATGCGCTGTCGGATGCGGTGGCGAGCGTTGCCGATCACCGCATCTTCCCCGACCTCGACGCCCCGGCAACCCCGGAGCGTGTGCTGATGGCGGTGGAACGCCTCAAGCGGAAAGCGAAAAGCCTCGCCTAATTACTCGAAGCGCGCAGCAGGCAGGAAGTTGACGGCCTTGCCCGAGAAGCGATTGGCGTCGGCCTGCATGGCGCGGTCCTTGGTGAAGCCCGCGAGATAGACGCTGGCGGGCGACTTCCGCGCGTTGGAGGCGTCGAAGGCCACACGAGCCTGACTGGTTGCCACGCCCTTCTCGCCGTTCAGCGCCCAGCGTGAAGAAGCGGGAGCCAGGGCAACCGCCTTCGCCTTGACCTCAGGCCTCGCATCCTTGCGCGACAGGCGGTGCGACTTCGCCGTCGATTTCGGCGCGAAGACCGCGGCAACCTCGGTGGGTTTTGGCTGCATCACAGCCGGGGCAATGGCAGCGGGCGCAGCTGCCGCGATCCGCGCCGCTGGCTGCATCTCTTCTGCGGGACGCGAAGCAGGCAGCGGCGATGCGAGAATGTCCGCCATCTTCTGCTGGGTCTGCTCGGATTCGGCCAGCGCGGTCAGAACGCTGGCGTTCTCGGCGACAGGCTCGTTCGGACGCCAGGAGGGTAGGGGTGCGGCGCCGTTGAACCCGGATGACTGCTCTTGCGGCTCGCTCTGTGCGAGGAGCGCGGTCATTTCGGCAGCCGGCGTGGTTTCGCTCGGCTCGCGGGCCGCGAAGGCCGGGAGCGGGATGCTTCGCGGGGAAAGAGACGCAAGAACCGAAGCCGGGGTCTGGGCCACAGGTGCCTCGTCCTGCACCATCGGAATCGGCGCGCGGTTGGCTTCCTCGGGCGACAGCACCTGGAAGGGCATGCGCTCGGGTGTCGGGGCTGCGGCGACGAGAGCCGGCTCGGCAACCTCCTCGCGCGGCGCGGGAGCGGGCGCCGGGGCGCGAGCCGGTACTGGCTCAACCTCCGCCTCGGGTTCGGCTAAAGTCTCCACAGGCGCAGGCTGAGGCTCAGGCTGGGCGACGGGCTTGGCCGGCGCGCGGCGCGGCGTCACGGCCATGCGTGGCGATGTCTCGCGGGCGCTGCTGCTGTCTGCATCGTCCGCGTCGGCTTCGCCCTCATCACCACCGCCGAAGAGTGCGGCCAGAAGGCCACGGCGCTTCTTCGTGTCGCCGCCCGATGAAGCGCTCGCAATGGCGAGGGCTCCTGCACTTTCGCGGCTCTTGTAGGAGGCCAGGGCCTGCTCGAAGCCCGGCAACGGCTTGCCGTCTGACGGCACGTGGAGGGTCTTGCCGTTGGGGAACAGCGCGACCAGTTCCGAACGCTTCATCTTGGGCCAGTGGCGCACATTGCCCACATCGAAATGCACGAAGGGAGAGCCGGAGGTGGGATAGTAGCCGACGCCGCCGCCCTGCATCTTGAGGCCGATCTCGCGCAGGGTCTTCAGCTTGACGCCGGGAATGTAGAAATCCATCGCCTTGCCAAGCATATGCTGGCTCTTCTTCGCCACGCCCGTCTTGCGCGAGCGGCCGCGCAGCATGTTGTTGGTGGCTGGCGAGCGGTAGGCGGAAACAACCGTGATGTAGTTGCTGGAACCCGTCTGCCGGTAGGCTTCCCACACCAGATCGAGCAGGCGCGGGTCCATCTTGGTGGGTTCGTTGCGACGCCAGTCGCGCAGGATGTTGTTGATCCTTTTGAGGCCCGCCGCATCGTATCGACCATTGCGCTTGAAGACGATCTCGTCCTTCTCGCCCGTATGGATGAAGTGCAGCTTCAGCGAGCGTGTCTCCGCGGAGGCGTCCTCCGCCGTCATGAACAGCGCGCCGAGAACGGCGAGGAACGGAGCGAGCAGGCGAAGCGAAAGAGGCTTCCGGCCTATCCAGGAGTGGTGCGCCACAGCGGATGCGAACAAAACGGAGCCTGCCTCTTGTTGCTGTCGCGCAACAGATGGAGCGCGCGACACTTGGAGCCGGCATCATCCAACGGGTTGGTTAATGCTTCCCTTCGGCGGCGCTCTTTTTGACGCTCGAAGCCGTTTCTGTCCACCCCATATGCACAATTGAAGAGGGCGCAGGGCTTCTCCAGCCCCACGCCCCATAAACACCATCAGCTGCAGCTCTTCGTTTCAGGCAGTCATTGCCTGCTGTTTCGCCATCAGCTTCTGATAGATGCCGCCATACCGCCGGGCCGATTGCAACCAGTTCGGTGGACGCTTCATCGCCTTGCGCCGCATCTCGGCCAGTTTCTTCTTGGAACCGAAACTATCGAACGCACGGCGCACGCCGTCCATCAAACCGTTCTTGGAAAGCTCCGAGAAGAGAAAGCCTGTTTCACCGTCCTGGATCGTATCGACCAGCCCGCCGGTGCGATAGGCGACAGGCAGCGAACCGTAGCGCTGCGCGTACATCTGGCTCAAACCGCAGGGCTCGAAGCGCGAGGGCATGAGCAGAAAGTCGCTGCCGGCATAAAGGGTGCGCGCCTCCGCCTCGTCGAAGCCGACGCGAACGCCGACCTGGCCCGGATGACGCTCCGCGAGTTCGGTCAAGGCACTCTCGAAACGGCCTTCGCCGGTCCCGGTCACCGCGATTTGTCCGCCTTGAGCCACGATGTCCTCGGCGGTTTCCAGTACGAGATCGATGCCCTTCTGGTGCACGAGCCGCGAAATGATGGCGAAGAGTGGTCCACGTGAGATTGCGAGCTTGAAGAGATCGCGCGATTCCACGGTATTGGCCCGCCGTGCCTTTGCATCGTTCTCGTCGAAGCGTCCCGCCAGCAGCGGGTCGCGCTTGGGGTCCCAACTGTCATCGATGCCATTGACGATGCCCGTCAGACGGTGCTCGCGGGCACGGGTCTGCAGCAGGCCCTCGAGCCCACAACCATGTTCGGCGGTCGTGATCTCATGCGCATAGGTCTTGGAGACCGTCGTCACATGCGTCGCATAGAAAAGACCGGTCTTCAGGAACGAGAGTTGACCGTGAAATTCGACGCCGTCCATCCGGAAAGCGTGGTCGGGAATGCCCAGCGCCGAGAGGCGGCTGCGCTCGAACAGGCCCTGATAGGCAAGGTTGTGCACCGTGATCAGCGTCGGCATCGTTTCGCCGCGCCATGCGAGATAGCCGGGCGCGAGGGCCGAAGGCCAATCGTTCACATGCAGAAGCTCGGGCTTCCAGTCGAGATCCCCCACTCCGGACGCGATCTCGGCCGCAGCCAGTCCGAGCCGTGCGAAGCGGATGTCGTTATCCTTCCAGTCCTCGCCATTCTCATCGAGATAGGGCGTACCATCGCGCTCGTAGAGCTCGGGCGCGAGCACGACATAGACGACGAGACCGTCTGCCATGTCGATGCGCCCGATCTCGCAGGCGGGCAGACCCGCAAAGGCAGGGATGCTTGCGACAGGATGGACCACGCGACCACTCGTCACCTGCCGATAGCCGGGGATGAGAACGCGAATGTCATGTGTCTGGCGCAGGGCACGGGGCAGGGCGGCGGAGACCTCGCCAAGGCCGCCGGCCTTCACGAAGTCGGCGATTTCGGAGGTGACGAACAGCAGCTTCGGCGGTCGTTCGTCGTCGGGCTGGAGCCGATGAGGGAGTGGGGAGTTCGTATGGAAGAATGAAGAAGCGGCCGTGGCGACTTCAAAGCCTTGGCCGGTCCGATCAAGTAAATGCACTGCAACCTCGCGCCCTAGGTCCGAGCACGGGATTTCACGCAAGCATCAATGCTTACCCATTCGACCCCCGCCGGACCGGTCATGTGGCGAAGTGCTGGGCCGAGGAAAGGTTCCATATTATTTTCGACGCTGCGAAAAAATTCCTGCGGCGCAGTCAAAGCCGCAGGATTATCCTGCAATCCGACCCTTCGGCAGGGATTTCTCACCCGCCAAAAGCGCGCTCCAACGCGGCGATATCGAACTTCACCATTTGCAGCATGGCCTCGGCAACGCGTCTGGCGCGCGTCTGATCCTCATCGCTCATCATCTCGATGATCTTCGAGGGTACGATCTGCCAGGAGACCCCGTAACGGTCCTTCAGCCAGCCGCATTGCTCGACCGTGCCGCCCTCGCCGAGCGCGTCCCAGAGACGGTCGATCTCTTCTTGCGTGTCGCAGTTCACCGTCAGCGAGATCGCGTGGTTGAACGGGTCGAGTTTCCCCGCTTCCATGGCAAAGAAGGGCTGTCCCATCAGAGTGAAGTTGATCATCTTGACGCTGCCGGGCGGTCCACTCGGCGTTTCGGCTGCGAGTGTGCCAATCAGATCGACGTGGGAATTAGGGAGCAGCGAGACGTAGAAATTCACCGCCTCCTCGACATCCTTCTCGAACCAGAGCGATGTGACGATCTTCTCCATCACGCTTCACCCGTATCGAGGATGGCGTCGAAGCCGCCATAGATCATGCGCTTTCCGTCGAACGGCATCTCGCCGAACGCTTCCATGCGCGGATCGCTCATCATCTTCTGGTGCCCGGCATCGCGCACCTCCTTGGATGGCCATTCGATCCAGGCGAAGACCACCGTTTCGCCGTCCTCCAGCTTGACCGAGCCCTGGAAATCCGTGGTCTTGCCCTTGGGCACGTCATTGCCCCAGCATTCGACCACGCGCAGCGCGCCGAACTCCTTGAAAAGTTCGGAAGCCTTGCGGGCATGCTCGCGGTAGGTTTCCTTGTTGGCGGTCGGCACAGGGGCAACGAAGCCGTCGATGAAGCTCATGGTCTTTCCTCCTCTCTGAATGGTTTGGATCAGGCGGCGGACTGTTCGCCGAAGGCTTTCATGGCAGCGTCCAAATCCATCCACATCACTTCCCAGACATGGCCGTCCGGATCCTCGAAGGAGCGGCCATACATGAAGCCGTAGTCCTGCTGCGGGCTATGGTCGGCCACTCCGCCGGATTTCGCGGCGTCGCTCACCATGGCATCCACGCCTTCGCGATCGTCGGCCGAGATGCAAAGCAGGACCTGCGCCGTTTCATGGGCATCCGCGATGCCTCTTGGCGTAAACGAAGAGAACTTCTCATGTGTCAGAAGCATCACATGGATCGTGTCGGAGAAGACCATGCAGGCGGCCGTATCGTCCGAGAAACGCATGTCCTGCGTGGCGCCAATGCCCTTGTAAAAGGCAATCGAGCGGGAAAGATCGCTCACGGGAAGATTCACGAAAATCAGCTTCGCCATTGAAAGAACTCCTCATTTCCTTGTGGCTTGTCTGGCATACGCGATTGAGTTATAAATATCAACTATGAAGTCAGAAAAAATAACCAATAAGGACGGACCGTCGTTTCGCCATCTGTATGATGATGCCTGCGGAACGGCACATGCGCTCGACCTCGTGGGCGAACGCTGGTCCCTGCTCGTCGTGCGCGAGCTTATGCTGGGGCCGCGACGGTTCAGCGACCTGCGCGGCGGATTGCCGGGCATCAGCGCCAATGTGCTGACGCAAAGGCTGGAAAGCTTGGAGGCTGCCGGCATCCTTTCCAAGCGCAAATTGCCCCCGCCTGCTGCTTCCCAGGTCTATGAGCTGACGCCTTGGGGCTATGAGGCCGAGGAGCCCATCAAGCTGCTGGGCCGCTGGGCTGCGCGTTCGCCCAATCACGATCCCAGCTTGCCGCTCAGCAATGTTTCACTGATGCTTTCCTTGCGGACGATGTTCGACCCTAGCCGGGCTAGAGGCTTCCGGGGTGTGATCGGCATGGCCTTCGGCGCTGAAAGCTTTCAGGTGACGGTCGAAGAAGGCGTTCTTTCGAATGATCGCACGGACCATGCGGCGGGCAATGCGGTATTCACCGGGAGCGCTGCCACGCTTGCCGCAGCCATCTATGGCGGTGTGCCGTTCGCAGCGCTCGAAAAGGACGGCACGCTTCGCGTCGAAGGCGACAGGGCGTTGGCTGAGCGCTTTGTCTCGCTCTTCCCCCTTCCGCCAAAAGCCTGAGGGCTCTCGCATTCCCCAGCGGAGCGTGTTTCTCAACCATTTCACGCAAAAATCGATTTGACAGGGCGACGAAAGAAATCCAACGTCCCGCCGTCCTGGCCAGAGCATCCGGGAGACCCGCGAGGGCTCACCGGAAGCCGATGAAGAGCCTTGACGCTCGGGAGAGTTCAAAACGCATGTCGCGTTCCGCGACACCCGCGCTGCCACGTCGCCAACCGAAGGCGAGGGCAGTTTGCGGCCGGTTGAACCAGGGAGTGAGAAGTGAACATCATCAAGACCATGCTGACTGCCGCGGCGGTCAGCCTTGCCGCCATGAGCTTTGCTCAGGCCCAGGACAAGGGCACCATCGGCATCGCCATGCCCACCAAGTCCTCGCTGCGCTGGATTTCGGACGGCAACGAACTCAAGAAGGCGCTCGAGGAGAAGGGCTACAAGGTCGATCTCCAATACGCGGAAGACGACATCCCGAACCAGCTCGCGCAGGTCGAGAACATGGTGACCCAGGGCGAGAAGGCCCTCGTCGTCGCTTCCATCGACGGCACCACCCTGTCGGCCGTGCTCCAGCAGGCCCATGACGCCGGCGCCAAGGTCATCGCCTATGATCGCCTGATCCGCGACACGGCGAATGTCGATTATTACGTCACCTTCGACAACTTCAAGGTCGGCGTGCTTCAGGCTGAATCGCTGCTCAAGGGCCTCGGCTACCCGGAAAAGAAGGGTCCGTTCAACATCGAGCTGTTCGGCGGCTCGCCCGACGACAACAACGCCTTCTTCTTCTATGACGGCGCCATGAGCGTTCTGCAGCCGCTGATCGACAAGGGCGACCTCGTCGTGAAGTCTGGCCAGACCGGCATGGACAAGGTCGGCACGCTGCGTTGGGACGGTGCGGTCGCGCAGGCCCGGATGGACAACATCCTCTCGGCCAACTACTCCGACGGCTCGCGCGTCGATGCGGTGCTCGCACCTTATGACGGCCTGTCGCGCGGCATCATCTCGTCGCTCCGCGGCGTGGGTTACGGTTCTGCCGACCAGCCTTGGCCGATCATTTCGGGCCAGGACGCCGAAGTTCCTTCGGTGAAGGCGATCATCGCCGGCGAGCAGTACTCGACCATATTCAAGGACACCCGCGAACTGGCGAAGATCACCGCCGATCTGGTGGACGAGACCCTGCAGGGCAAGGAGCCTTCGCAGATCAACGACACCAAGAGCTACAACAACGGCGTCAAGGTCATTCCGTCGGTTCTCCTGACCCCTTATGAGGTCGACAAGTCGAACTACGAAAAGACCGTGGTGGAATCCGGCTACATCAAGGCCGAAGACCTCAAGTAAGCGGAAAACGCAGACGATGCCTTCGGGCATCGAACAAATCCCTCTTCCCCGCGCGAGCGGGGGAGAGGTTGCCTTTTAGGCAATCCATGGAGCAGAAGCGCCAGGCTTCACCGGCTCCGTCAACAACCCACAGAGGTTGATTTCATGCAAGATACCATTCTGGAGATGCGCGGCATCACCAAGACGTTTCCCGGCGTCAAGGCGCTGTCGGACGTCAATCTCAACGTGCGCGCAGGCGAGATCCTCGCCATTGTCGGCGAGAACGGCGCCGGCAAGTCCACGCTGATGAAGGTCCTTTCGGGCGTTTACCCTTACGGCTCCTACGAGGGCGAAATCCGCTTCCTCGGCGAGGAATGCCGCTTCGCCTCGATCCGCGACAGCGAGCACAAGGGCATCGTCATCATTCACCAGGAACTGGCGCTTGTGCCGCTCCTCTCGATCGCCGAGAACATCTTTCTGGGCAACGAGCAGGCCAAAGGCGGCATCATAGACTGGAACCTGTCGCGCAAGCGCGCCGCCGAACTCCTCAAGAAGGTCGGCCTCAACGAGGACCCGGATACGCTGATCACCAATATCGGCACGGGCAAGCAGCAGCTGGTCGAGATCGCCAAGGCGCTCGCCAAGAACGTGAAGCTCCTGATCCTCGACGAGCCCACCGCCTCGCTCAGCGAAAAGGACAGCCAGGCGCTGCTCGATCTTTTGCTCGAATTCAAGCGACAGGGCATTTCCTGCATCCTGATTTCGCACAAGCTCAACGAAGTCGGCCGCGTCGCCGACCGCATCACCGTGATCCGCGACGGCCGCACCATCGAAACCATGGAACGCGAGCAGATCTCGGAAGACCGCATCATCACCTCGATGGTCGGCCGTTCGCTCGAAGACCGCTACCCCTCGCGCGAGCCCAAGATCGGCGAAACCGTGTTCGAGGTGAAGAACTGGTCGGTCTATCATCCGGTCCACCCCGACCGGCAGATCATCAAGAACATCGACCTGCATGTGCGCAAAGGCGAGGTCGTGGGTATCGCCGGCTTGATGGGCGCGGGCCGGACCGAGTTCGCGATGAGCGTGTTCGGCAAAAGCTACGGCGTGAAGATTTCCGGTGACGTCTATCTCCACGGCAAGCTGGCCGATGTCTCGACCGTTGACCGCGCGATTGCGCAAGGGTTGGCCTATGCGACCGAGGATCGGAAAGTCTACGGCCTCAACCTCATCGATCACATCAAGCACAATGTGACGGCGGCGAACCTCAAGGGGGTCTCTTCCGGCGGCGTGATCGACGACATCAAGGAACTGACGGTCGCCAACGAGTATCGCAAGAAGACCAATATCCGCTCGTCGAGCGTCTACCAGACCACAGGCAACCTGTCGGGCGGCAACCAGCAGAAGGTCGTCTTGTCCAAGTGGCTGTTCTCGAACCCGGACGTCTTGATCCTCGATGAGCCGACACGGGGCATCGATGTCGGCGCGAAATACGAGATCTACACGATCATCAACCGGCTGGTGGCGGAGGGCAAGGCGATCCTCGTCATCTCTTCGGAGATGCCTGAACTGCTCGGCATCACCGACCGCATCTATGTCATGAACGAAGGCCGTCTTGTCGGCGAAATGCCCTCCTCGGAAGCCAGCCAGGAGCGCATCATGCGGGCCATCGTGCGCGGCGAGGCGCAGGACGAGGCCCAGCGAGAACAAGCCCAGAAAGAAGAGGCAGTATCATGAGCACCGAAACGGCGGCACCCGCCGTCAATCCGCAGCGCGCCTCGGCTCAGGCCGCGCTTAAGGAGAACCTGCGCGAATACGGCCTCGTCCTGGCCCTCATCGCCATCATGGTCTTCTTCCAGTTCACCACCAACGGCGTTCTGTTCAAGCCGGTCAACCTGACCAACCTGATCTTGCAGAATTCCTACATCATCATCATGGCGCTCGGCATGCTCCTGGTCATCGTAGCCGGGCATATCGATCTGTCCGTGGGCTCCGTGGCAGGCTTCGTCGGCGCGGTCGCGGCCGTGCTCATGGTGCAGCAGGGTTGGAACCCGATCCTCGCAGGCCTTGCCTGTATTGCGCTGGGCGGCCTGATCGGCGCCAGCCAGGGCTACTGGATCGCTTACATGCGCATCCCGTCATTCATCGTGACGCTGGCCGGCATGCTGGTCTTCAAGGGCTTGGCGCTCTGGCTGCTCGGCGGTGCCTCCGTCGGTCCGTTCCCCAAGGAATTCCAGCTTCTCTCGGCCGGCTTCATTCCCGACGTAATCGGTCGCCTGACGCTCGTCGCCCCGACGCTGAACGACCAAGGCGGGCCGATCCCGAATACGGGTCTCAGCCTGCACGGGACCACGGTCCTGATCGGCGTCGCGATCATCGCCCTGATGTTCTGGACCGCCATCAAGAGCCGCCGTAACCGTGAGAGCCACGGCTACGAGGCCGAGCCGTTCGGCCTGTTCATCGTCAAGAACCTCGTGATGGCCGCCATTATAGGCTTCCTGATCTTCGAACTCGCCTCCTATCGCGGCCTGCCCAACGTCTTGATCGTCATGGGCGTGCTGATCGCGGGCTTCGTGTTCATCACCAAGCGCATGACCTTCGGCCGTCGCATCTATGCGATGGGCGGCAATGTGAAGGCCGCAGCACTCTCGGGCGTGAAGACCGAGCGTCTGACCTTCATCATCTTCATCATCATGGGGATGCTCGCCGCACTCGCCGGCCTGATCTTTGCCGCGCGCCTCAACACCGCGACGCCGAAGGCGGGCCTCGGCTTCGAGCTCGATGTGATCGCGGCCGTGTTCATCGGCGGCGCGTCCGCGCTGGGCGGTGTCGGCCAGGTCGCGGGTGCCGTGATCGGCGCCTTCATCATGGGCGTCATGAACAACGGCATGTCGATCATGGGCGTCAACATCGACTGGCAGCAGGTCATCAAGGGCCTCGTGCTGCTCGGCGCCGTGGTGTTCGACCTCTACAACAAGAACAAGGCTTGAGGCTTTGATTCATGCTCGTCTCGCAACTCGTTGAAAATGGCGAGACACTGGTTGCCGCGCGCGAGCGCGGCGGCGAAGAGGCCAAACTGGTCGAGGGCGCGAACAGCGTCCTCGATCTCGCGCATGAGGCCATCCGCGAGGGCGTCGGTCTCCGCGCCCTGATCGAGCGCAAGGGCTTCGGTCGCACTGTCGATCTCGCAGCCGGTTATCGCGAAGGACGCCTGCTTTCGCCCGTTGCCCATCCAGATCCCGCGCATCTGCACCTGACCGGCACCGGGCTGACGCATCTGGGCTCGGCTGCCACGCGCGACGCCATGCACAAGAAGCTCGAGGGCGAGGCCGAAACGCTCACCGATTCCATGAAGATGTTCCGCATGGGGCTCGAAGGCGGAAAGCCGGCGGAGGGTACCATCGGCGTGCAGCCGGAATGGTTCTACAAGGGCAACGGAACGATGGCGGTCGCCCCCGGCGCGGCTCTCGTCTCGCCTGCCTTCGCCGCGGATGCGGGCGAGGAACCCGAGATCGCCGGCATCTATCTGATCGGCGAGGACGGCACGCCCTGGCGGCTCGGCTTCGCGCTATCCAACGAATTCTCCGACCATGTGACGGAGCGCGTCAATTATCTCTGGCTGGCGCATTCCAAGCTTCGCAATGCCTCATTCGGCCCCGAACTTCTGGTGGGTGATCTGCCTGCCGACATTCGCGGCACCTCACGCATCTCGCGCGAGGGCGCGGTGATCTGGGAAAAGCCGTTCCTGTCCGGCGAAGCGAATATGAGCCACGCCATCGCCAATCTCGAACATCATCACTTCAAGTATGAGGTCTTCCGTCGGCCCGGCGACCTGCACGTGCATATGTTCGGCACAGCCACGCTGTCTTTCGCGGATGGCGTGAAGGCGAGGGACGGCGATGTGTTCGAGATCGAAGCAGCCGAGTTCGGCTTGCCTCTCCGCAATCCGCTCACGCTCGCCGGCGACCGGCCAGTGAAAGTCCGCGCGCTCTAAGCCCTGCGGCGGCTGTCCAGGACGTTACGCACCCAGGCCGGCATGCCGAACTCGCGATGCGGCTGCGTCTGCACCCAGCCATAGGTGGCGACCAGCACGGCCGTCACGGCGTTCGCGATCAGGTCCCACATCGTGTCGTCGAGCCCGGTCCCACCGCTGATCGGCGTCTGCATATGCACGCCGAAGATCTGCTCGATGCCGTATTCGAAGAATTCCCACACGGTGCCCACGCTCATCGCCAGCATCGGCGCGAAGAGGAACGCCACGCGCGGCTTCAACTCGCGCCCGCCGAGGCCGAAGGCGACAAGCAGGCCGATGGCGCTGAGAAGCACGCCCGACATGCCGTGCAGCATCAGGTCCCACCACCAGACAGTGTCGTAGAAGTGCAGGATCTCACCCATGAACAGCGCGCCGAACACGAAGAGCGCGATGCCGAGTTCGAGCGGGACGGGCAGCAAGACCGGGTGCCGCGACCGCGTTGCGGTGGGGAAGGACACGGTGAACATGGTCACCAGAACCAGAAGGGCGGCAGGCCAGTCAGCGCGCCAATCGAGCCTGATGAGCCAGAACACCATGGCGAGCATCATCAGGCCGATGATCGCCCAGGCCCAGAGTGGAGCACCTGCATCGGTTCTGGGCGCAGGCTTCCAGGAAGTCAGCGGTGCCGAGATGGTTTCCGCACTCATCCGTTACGGTTCTCGCGCAGCTGCTGCTTCAGCTTCTGGATCGGCGGGGCATAGAGAAAGCCGAAGGACACGGCGCCATCCTTGCCATCGGTGGCATGATGCAGCCGGTGAGCCTGGTAAAGGCGCTTGAGATAGCCGTTCCGGGGCGGATCCTTGAACAGCCAGCGATGGTGCACCAGCCCATCGTGGAAGATGAAATAGAAGATGCCGTAGAACAGGATGCCGAGCGCGACCCACCAAAGCACAGGGACATAGGTGCTGCCGAGCGCGAAGAGAGCGATCGAGATCACGGCGAAGCAGACAGCATAGAGATCGTTTTTCTCGAATGTGTCGTCGTGCTCTTCGTGATGGGACTTGTGCCAGCCCCAGCCGAAGCCGTGCATGATCCAGCGATGGGCGGCATAGGCGCCGAATTCCATCAGAAGGAAGGTGCCAAGGGTGATCAGGATCGGAACCAGATAGGCCATCGGTCAACTCGAAACAGGTGAAGCGGGGCCAGCGGGGCGCTTCATGTGAAGTAGAGAGCCGCCAGTTTCCCGCAATGGGTGCGATGTTTCAATCAACAGAGATAAGCGGCGTCTCACGCAACGCATCAAGATTTGCTGAGCCTGTCGCAAAGGCAGCAATCCGAAGCTGCGCGATAACTGTTTCGAAATGCGCGATCACCGCCTCCGGCCCGACCATTGCGGCATGAAGGACGCCGGCCGCCTGGCCCACGAGATTCGCCCCGAGCCGGAGGGCTTTCGCGACGTCGAGCCCATCGCGAATGCCACCGGATGCGATGACGAATGCGTCGGGCAGGGCGGCGCGAACCTGTCGAAGAGCCGTCGCAGTCGGGATGCCCCAGTCGCGGAAAGGCGCTGCGATGCCGGCCTGTTGTGGGGTGCGCGCGCGTCCGGCCTCGATGGCCGCCCAACTCGTGCCGCCCGCACCGGCCACGTCGATGTGGCGCACACCGGCTTCCCACAGCCGCCGCGCGGTTCTGCCGTCGATGCCGGCACCGACCTCCTTGACGACGACGGGCACGGAAAGCGTGCGGCATGTTTCCTCGATGGCCGAGAGCACGCCGCGCCAGTCGGTGTCACCCTCGGGCTGCAGCGCCTCCTGCAGTGGGTTGAGGTGAATGATCAAGGCATCAGCTTCCAGCGCCTCGACCGCGCGCGCGGCGAGGCCAGGATCGTCCCGCACCTGAACGGCGCCCAGATTGGAGAGGATCGGCACGTCAGGCGCAGCGCGGCGCAAGGACGAGCCGAGGCCTCCGCCGCCCGCGCCCTCCAGCGCCACGCGCTGCGAGCCCACGGCCAAAGCGATGCCGAGCGCCTGTGCCGCTTCGGCGAGGCTTCGGTTGATGGCTTCCGCCCGTGCCGGTCCGCCGGTCATGGAACTGATCAGGAGCGGCGCGTTGAGCCTGCGGCCAAGCCAGGAAAGCGAAAGGTCGACGTCTGCCAAGGCGATTTCGGGCAGGGCACAGTGCGCGAAGCGGATGCGATCGAATCCATTCGACACCGCCGTTGCACCTGCGCCCGCCAGAACGAGATCGAGATGATGGTCCTTGCGCGCCCGTAGCGCCGGCTCGGCATTCTCCTCGCTCAACCTGTGTAAGACCTTCGGTTCGCCACTGCTCATACCTTTATGATTTGCACGGCACTTCCGTTCATGCCAGCGTGTTCCAGATAGAGCGCGACAGAGCAAGCGACAGCCTTGGAAGGGTGGATGGCAGCGAGCGACAAACAGCCGTTCAGCGAGATACGCGCCGAGGTGGAAGCCGAGCTTCTGCGCCATTTCGGCGAGGCGGAAGCGACGGCAACCGTTGGCTTGGCCATGCGGGAAAGCGTGCTCGCGCCCGCCAAGCGCCTGCGCCCCGTTCTGACCGTGGTGGCTGCGCGTGATCTCGGTTTCCGCTCGACGGCTGCCTTGCGCGCGGGCTGCGCCGTGGAGCTGGTGCATACCGCGTCGCTTCTGCTCGATGATCTGCCTTGCATGGATGACGCGCAGACCCGTCGCGGCAAGCCGGCGATTCATGTGCGCTTCGGCGAGGATGTTGCCATCCTCGCGGCCATCGCGCTTTTGAGCGATGCCTATGGCATGGCAGCCAGTCTGCCGGACGTGTCGGGCGCCACCTCGGCGCGGCTGGTGACGGTTCTGTCCAACGCGATCGGCCTCAACGGCCTGGTCGCCGGCCAGTATCGCGACCTTCATGGCGCGGCCCCGCTCGATCAGGCGGAGGCGTCCAGCGTCAACGATCAGAAGACCGGCTCGCTCTTCTGCACCTGCCTCGACATGGCGGCGACGCTCGCCGGCACCACGCCGCTGGCCGAACAGCATTTGCAGACCTATGGCCGCGAGATCGGCCGCGCGTTCCAGCTCTTCGACGATCTGCTCGATGTGGACGGCGATGCCGTTGCCATGGGAAAGGATACGGGACGGGATGGGGTGGATGCGCGCCTCGCCTCGACTCTTGATCGCGATGCCATGACGGCACTGATCCGTTCGCATGTCACCGCCGCGCGCGCCGCCTTGGCCGGCCTGCCGGTGCGCGCAAAAGGATTGTCGGAGTTGACCGATCACCTGTTCGGCGCGGAGGAAAAGAAGGCTGAACCGGCACGCGGCGCGAAGCCGGTCCCGGCCATGGCCCTGATGCCGAGTTTCCTGGCGCGCTAAACGGGACGCCGCCAGAGGGCCGGTGAGCGAAGCTCGCTGCCGGCCATTCGCGAGCGGAGGGCAAGCAGCCCACCGCTCGAAAGGACGCCGAGTTTTTCGCTCCTGCTGGTGCTGACGCGGCTGTCCCAGGCCGATGGGCCGCGCGCCACGACCTTTCGCCCGATCGCACGATAGATGCCGCGGGCGGCGGCTATCGCCCAGGCGGCGCGCAGGGGCAGATCGGCGATGCCGCGGGCGGCGGAGTCGTAATAGGGCTCGGCGGCCTCGACCAGGCGCTTGGCGAGCGATGCGAGTTTCGTGCGATTTATCGGGTCGGCAACGGCGTCGATCGGGATGCCCGCCTCGTCCAGCCAATCGAGTGGCAGGTAGATGCGGCCAAGCTGCGCATCGTCCACGATGTCGCGTGCGATGTTGGTCAACTGGAACGCGAGGCCCAGATCGCAGGCGCGGTCGAGCGTGGCAGGATCGCGCGCGCCCATGACCTGAGCCATCATCACGCCGACAACGCCAGCCACGCCGTAGCAGTAGAGCAGCAGTTCATCGAGCGTTCGAAAGCGCCGATCCTCGACATCCATGCGGAAGCCGGCAAGGTGATCGAAGGCGCGCGCGACAGCGATGCCGTGGCGCTTCGTGACATCGGCGAGGCATTGGAAGGCCGGATGGACAGCGCGGTTTTCACCGAGTGCTGCATGCGTTTGCAATTCGAGGCCGGCGAGGCGTTCGAGCGGGGACGCAGCCTGTTCGATCCGGCCATGGCCGAGCTCCTGCCCGTCCACCACATCGTCGCAATGGCGGCACCAGGCGTAAAGCTTGGCGACATCACGTCGTGTTTCTTCGTCGAACAGGCGCGAGGCGGCGGCGAAGCTTTGCGAGCCCTTGGCGATGGACGCGTCCGCATAGGCTTGCAAAGCGTCGCTCATCCCGCGCGCGCTTGCTCGATCATCAAGCCTGCCGTGGCCTTGGCCGAACCCACGACGCCGGGCACGCCGGCACCCGGATGCGTGCCGGCGCCGACCACGTAAAGGTTCGAGATCACATCGTCGCGGTTGTGCGTGCGGAACCACGCACTCTGCGTCAGTATCGGCTCGAGGGAGAAGGCGGAGCCCAGATGGGCGTTCAATTCGTCGCGGAAGTCGTTGGGGCCGAAATGGCGGACCGTCACCAGTTCGCTGCGCAGGCCCGGCATGTAACGGGCCTCGAGATAGTCGAGGATCCGGTCGCGGTAGAGCGGGCCCTGGTGCTCCCAGTCGATATCGGCGCTGCCGAGATGCGGCACCGGCGCCAGAACGTAATAGGCGCCTTGGCCGGGCGGCGCGAGGGTGGGATCGGTGATGCAGGGGGAATGGAGGTAGAGTGAAAAGTCCTGCGCCAGTTCGGGTCCCTTGAAGATCTCGCCGATGAGTTCCTTGTAGCGCGGGCCGAAGCAGACCGTGTGATGGGCCAGATCGGTGTGCAGGCGGTTGAGGCCGAAATAAATCACGAAGAGTGACATACTATGCCGCTTGGCCGCCAACCGCCTGGATTGCTTGGCTCCGCGCGCGTGACCCTTCAGCAGATCACGATAGGTATGAACCACATCGCCATTGGAGGCGACCATGTCGGTTGGAAAGAAGTCGCCTTTGGCGCGGACGCCGGTGATGCGATCACCCTCCGAAGCGATGTTTTCGACCGGTGTCGAAAGGAAGAGCCTGCCGCCGAGCCGCTCGAACAGCGCGACCATGCCCTTGATCAGCGCACCGGTGCCACCGCGCGGGAACCATACGCCCCCGGTGCGTTCCAGCGCGTGGATCAGCGTGTAGATGGAGGAGGTCGCGAATGGGTTGCCGCCGACCAGCAGTGAATGAAATGAGAAAGCCTGGCGCAACTGCTCGTCCTGGATGAACTTCGCGACCATGGAGTAAACGCTGCGCCATGCCTGCAGACGTGCCAGTTGTGGCCCTGCGGCCATCATCGAGCGGAGGCTCAGGAATGGCACGGTGCCGAGCTTGACGTAGCCCTCCTGGTAAACTTCGCGCGAGTAGGCGAGGAAACGGCGATAGCCTTCGAGATCGGCGGGCGACTTGGCTGCGATCTGTTTATCGAGGGCCGCTTGGTCGTCGGCATAGTCGAAGGAATAGCCGTCTTCCCAGGCGAGACGGTAGAATGGCGAGACCGGCAGGAGTTCGACATCCTGTTCCATCTTCTGGCCGGACAGGGACCAGAGTTCCCGCAGGCAGTCGGGATCGGTGATGACGGTCGGGCCGGCATCGAAGGTGAAGCCCTGATCCTCGTAGACATAGGCGCGGCCGCCGGGCTTGTCGCGCTTTTCAAAGACAGTGGTCTGGATACCGGCCGACTGAAGACGGATGGCGAGTGCCAGCCCGCCGAAGCCGGCACCGATCACCACAGCCTGCTTGGGGTTTGCCGTCACGCGCGTCCGTCCGAAAGAAGAGCCTTCATGGCTCCCAAGATGGGAACCGGCGGCTTGCCTGCCAGAAGCCTTAGCTTGTCGGAGACGATAAGCTCTGCGGCATAGAAGCGCGCGATCAAGTCGCCGGGCAAGCGGTAGAAGCGTTCCATTACCTGCCAGCGCCGGTCGGCGTGGCCGGCCAGAAACAGCATGCGGTTAAGCGCGCGAAGGAAGGACCGCTCACGCCAAAGCTCTTTGGAATAGCTCGCAATCGCCTCATGGAGTGCAGGCGCAGAGAAGTCCCGCTGTTTCGCCACGAAATCTGCGACGCGAACGGCATCCGGCAGCGAATAGCCGGTAACAGGATGGAAGAAATTGCCACGGAGTCCGATGCTCGGCACGCCCCCGGTCTCGCGCCAAAAGCGGTCGATGTCGCCGCCAAGCGTGATGGGCAGCACACCATGTTCTTCGCGCAACGTCTCAACAGGCTCCCAGCCTTGGGCGCGACAGTAGTCGGCGATGCGCCGCTCGAGGGCAGGGCGATCGACCCAGCCGCCATCCTCATAGGCCGTGTCCTCGACAAGGGCGGTGTCGGCCGAGAGGGGCAACACATAGGTGAAGCGGTAGCCGCCTTCCTGCGGCGTTGTAGCATCCATGATGATCGGGTTCGTCAGGCCGTGCGGCCGGGCAAAGCGAAGCTCCTGGCCGACAAAGGTCTGGAAGCGGATCGCCACTGCTTCGGTCCGGGGAATACCATCGGCGCGGATCACTGCATCGGCTTCCAGCCGCTCGCCGCCGTCCAGCAAGACGTGCTTCGGTCCGACTTGCGCCGCGCGGCTGTTCAAGCGCAGGCGGTGACCGAGAAGTGAAGTCAGGTGAGCGGCGAAGCGCTCCGCTGCAATCGAGTAGTAGGGGACAGGAAGATCGCGCCGAATGTTGGGAAAGCGCACGCTCTGGCCCGTCCAGCGATGACTGACGAGCGGCCGAACGAGGGCGTGTCCGGCATCCGTCAGGTCATCGTGATGAAAGCTCCAGGTGTGGTTGCCGCCCAAGGCGCTTTCAGCTTCCACCAGGGTGAAATCGATATCGGGCCGCGAGCGCATCAGTTCCAGCGCCAGCAATCCATTGGCGAGGCCGCCGCCCAGAAGGATGAGCTTGGTCATTCGGCGGCGACTGCATGCGTATGCAGGACGCGTTGGCGCGTTATCAGTGCCTGCTCAGCGATGCGCGCCGCTTCTTTCGCACCGCCCGACACGGCCAACTCGGCTTGCAATGATTTCGCGCGTCGCTTGGCAAGCTCATCGGACAGCAAGCGTCGAAGAGATGCCGTGATGACGTCATGGCTTGCATTCGGTTTCAGGATTTCGCCGATGCCGAGCCGCTTGAGCCGCGCGCCGATCGCCGGCTGATCGAAGGCAAGAGGCATGTTGAGCATGGGGGTGCCCGCGCTGAGGCAATCAAGAACCGTGTTCAGCCCGGCATGGCTTACCACGCAGTCGGCTCGGCGCACCGCCTCATCCTGATCGACGCGATCGACCACCCAATCGGCATCGATGGTCGCGGCCTGTTCATTAGAAAGCGCCCCGCAATGCGCGACAAGGAGTTGCGCGCCGACCATGCGGCAGGCGCGCGCCACGCGGTGGAAAATCTCGATGCGATGGCCCTGAAGCGTGCCGAGCGAGCAGAACACGAATGGCTTTGCGGGATCCAACGGCGGAAGAGTGGCGGCTTGCGGTTCGGTGGTGCGGCGCAACGGTCCGACATAGTGGAAATGAGCAGGCAGTTCAGCGCGTGGGAAATCAAGTCCTCCGACGATCTGCGAGATATCGGCGAGGGGCGACAGGCAGTCCGACTGCGTGCCCTTGGGGGCGCAGCCGAGGCGTTGCGCCTCGCGAGCGATCATGCGTTCGAGGCTTCGTGTCAGCCAACCGGCGACCATCACGCCACCGCGATTGCGTTTCAGGCCTTTCTCTGACGGGTCATAGTCCCAATCGAGCACCGGCAGTGGGATCGCCGGTTCGCGATTGTTCGGCAGTGCCGCTGCAACCGTGACGAAGGGCAGGCCGCAATGCTCGGCGACCAGCGCGCCGGCACTTTCCGCTTGATCGGCGACGACCCCTTGGATGCCGAGCTGTCGGACGATGGCAGGCGCGTCGCGACACAGGCTTTCCGTCATCGTCGCCATGTTGTTTATCGTTCGCATGACGCCGAAGGGAAAACCCGTGCGGCGCGAATCTCTCACGACCTGTTGGGGCGTCCAGCTACAAAGTTCCGCCCGGATGGGGGCGAGGGGCATGTTCGAACGGAGAGCCGGATGGTGGATCAGCACGCATTCGTGCCCACGCGCTTCCAACGCTTCCGACAAGGCATGATGCGCCGCCAGATGGCTTGGAAAGGGCGGTGAGAAGAAGGCGATCCTCACGCAGAACAGGTCCGATCGAACATCCATGTGAAACTAGGCGGCAAAGGGCAGTTCGGCCAGCCTTCGGCGCTTCGCGACAAAGTGAATCAACAGCTGCCTGAACCCCACCCCGCTCCAAGCGTTCAGTTCGAACATCTCGTGCCGGGAGTTTCGCATGGACGAATCGACGATGAAGCCGCAGATCGAGCACTACGAGGGTGCCGCCGGCGGATGGGGTTCGGCTAAGGGGCTGACGCAAATCCTCGAACGCACACGCTCGACCAAGGCTCTGCCGGTCCTGTGGAAGCAGAACAAGCCCGAAGGGTTCATGTGCGTGTCATGCGCCTGGGCGAAGCCCGCCAAGCCGCATACGTTCGAATTCTGCGAGAACGGTGCGAAGGCGACCGCATGGGAGCTGACCGCAGACCGTTGCACACCTGATTTCTTCGCCCAGCACACCGTCAGCGAGCTCAAGGGCTGGAGCGACTACGCGCTCGAAATGACCGGTCGGCTGACGCATCCGATGCGCTATGACGCGGCCTCCGACAAATACGTGCCGGTCGAGTGGGATGAAACCTTCGCCGAGATCGGCCGTGAGCTTCGCAAGATCAAGGCGCATGATCCGAAGCGGACGATCTTCTATGCCTCGGGTCGCGCCTCGCTCGAAACGAGCTTCATGTATTCGCTGCTGGCGCGAGCTTACGGGAACAATAACCTGCCCGATAGTTCGAACATGTGCCATGAGACGACTTCGGTCGCATTGCCGCGCACTATCGGCGTGCCGGTCGGGACTGTGCTTCTGGAAGATTTCGAGACCACCGATCTCATTTTCGCGTTCGGCCAGAATGTCGGCACCAACAGCCCGCGCCTGCTTCATCCCCTGCAGGAAGCGCGCAAGCGCGGCATCAGCATCATCACGTTCAATCCCTTGCGCGAGCGCGGCTGGGAGCGCTTCAAGAATCCGCAATCACCCATGGAAATGGTGGGCGGCGAGGAAACGCAGATTTCCACCCAATACAATCAGGTTCACCCCGGCGGCGACATCGCTGCCTGCTTCGGCATCGCGAAAGCGCTGTTCGCCCTCGAAGACGATGCGCGCAGGGCAGGCAACGAGTCGGTGATCGATTGGGAGTTCATCCAGGATCACACGCATGGCTTCGAAGCGTTCGAGAAGGCCGCGCGGGAGATGGAATGGAGCGACATCGAAACCCGCTCCGGGCTCAAGCGTCCCGTTCTCGAACGTGCGGCGCAGACCTATGCCAATGCCAAGGCAACGATTTTTCTCTACGGCATGGGACTGACGCAACACGTCCACGGCGTGGAGTCGCTGGACATGATCGTCAACCTGATGCTGATGCGGGGCAATATCGGTCGGCCCGGTTCAGGCATCTGCCCGGTGCGTGGCCACTCCAATGTGCAGGGCCAGCGCACCGTCGGCATCACCGAGAAGCCGGAACTGGTGCCGAACGCCAAGCTACGTGAACTCTTCCACTTCGAACCGCCCATGGAAAAAGGCCACAACACGGTCGAGGGATGTGAAGCCATTCTCAAGGGCGAGGTGGACGGGTTCATCGGGCTCGGCGGCAACTTCCTGCGCGCCATCCCCGACACGGTGCGGATGGAAGACGCGTGGTCACGCATGGCGCTCACGGTTCAGGTCGCGACCAAGCTCAATCGCAGCCATCTGGTGAACGGGAAGGTCGCCTATCTGCTGCCTTGCATCGCACGCAGCGAGATCGACCGGCAGAATGGAGTGGCGCAGGCTGTTTCGATGGAAGACAGCACGACCTGCATTCACGGCTCATGGGGGCAGGTGGAGCCGGCATCCGAGCACCTTCTGTCCGAGCCCCGGATCGTGGCCGGGTTCGCCAAGGCTGCGCTCGACCCCAATCCAGCCATGCCGTGGGACGAATGGGCGAGCGACTACGCCAAGGTGCGTGACGTAATCGAACAGGTCTATCCGGACCAGTTCGAAAGCTTCAACGCGCGGCTCTGGAAGAGGGGTGGCTTTCCCCGACCCTTGCCGGCCCGCAATCGCGTTTGGAAGACGCCGACCAAGCGCGCGAACTTCTTCGTGCCCGAAGTGGTGAGCGCCGATGGGCGCGAGAAAGATGCCGAGGGCGTGCTGCGGCTGGTCACCGTGCGCTCGAACGACCAGTTCAATACCACGGTCTACGGCTACGACGATCGGTTTCGCGGCATCAAGGGCACGCGTCAGATCATCATGATGAACGAGGGCGACATGAGGCGATTATCGCTGAAGGACGGCGACCTGATCACGCTTCGTTCGGCGGAGGACGACGGGCACAAGCGCGAGGTACCGGACTTACGGGTCGTGACGTATTCCATTCCGGAAGGGTCGATCGCGGGATATTTTCCGGAGTTGAACCCGCTCATTCCGGTGAGCCACTACGCCAAGGAAAGCTTCGTGCCAGCGGGTAAATCGGTGCCGGTGCTCCTGTCGAAAAACTAGACCGAGGACTCGGCAAGGCGGAGTCGTAGCGACTCCGCTTCGCGATGAACCTCAGTCCAGCGCCCGCGCCAGGATGTCCCGCAATTTGGTCGCTTCCGCTTCCTCAAGATGCAGGGTGACCTTTCCACCACGCACATCGGTGAGTGTGACTGCAATGCGCTTCTTGCTCTGCGCGGGCTCTACGCCGACGACATCGAAGTCGTGCGCGTCCTTGTCTTTCTCGCTCATGTCGCAGCCTGCTTTCCTGGCGTTTCCCGGGGTGCGTAGACCTGAATGGCCTTTGGCCTGATCTTGAAATGCGCCGGCGTTTCCGTGGTCAGCTCGCCATCCGTGTTGACCGGCCGCGGCCTGGAGGTCCGGATCGTCACCTCCGTCGTGCGAAACGCGCGTACATCATCCCACTGGCCCTGCGTTCCTTTTCGCAAGGAAGGCAGAAGGCGCATCAGGCGCCACCAGTGGTCGACTTCGAGAGAGTAGAAATCGAGTTTGCCGTCATCGGCGGTCGCATTTTCTTCCACCGTCATGCCGCCGCCATAGTGGCGGCCATTGCCGACCGAAACCTGCAGCGTCTTGATCTTTTCCGTGGTGCCATCGTGCTCCAACCGGGCGGTGAAGAGGCGCGACTTGGCGAGCAGGCGGGCGGCGACGAGGCCGTAGCCGAAAACGCCGAACTTCTTCTTGGCATCGGCCGAGAGCTGGGCGGCGAGTTCCGCGCTGAAGCCGATAGAGGCGACGTTGAAGAAGAGGTGCCCGTTGACCTCACCGAGATCGATGGCGCGGGGTTCGATCTGGGTGATCACACGCGCGGCTTCCACCGGATCTGGGGGCAGGCCGATCGTGCGGGCGAAATCGTTGGCGGTGCCGAGCGGAAGGACCGCGAGCGGCAGCTGCGTTTCCATGAGCGCCTTGGCCGAGGCATTCAGTGATCCGTCACCGCCGCCGACGATGACGAGATCGCAATCATCGGCAGACTCACGGATGAGGTCGCCCAGGCTCTCGTTTTCGCCGGGTTTGCGGCGGACGAGGGTAAAGCCCGAGGACATCAGGAGATCGCAGGCCTGATCGATCGACTCGGCGCCGCGGCGCGCCTTGGGATTGACCAGAAGCAGCGCGCGCTTGCGCTTGCCGTTTGATTGCACGGAATGCCTCTCGAGCTTCGAATGTTCGGCACCATATAGGAGCGCGGCGTGGCGCTGGAAGGATCAGCCGTCGCGGTCGGCGAGATGAATGTGACAGCAGCCATCGCCATGACCGGGCACCCATGTGCGGTTCTCGAAGCGCACGCCGGATGTCTCGAACAAGCCGCGGTCGAAGGCGCCCGCAATGCGGCAAAGCGTGGCGAGTTTTTCGTCGCCGACGCCGGCCTGCACCCACGCATCCTTGAGCGGGCAGCGGCGGACGCGGAAGGTGATCGCGTGCTCAGAGCGTTCCACATCGGTCGGATACATGCGCCCATCATCGGGGCTGACCGCAAGGAAAGCCTCGCCGAGCGCACGGGCATCGTTGGGACCGAAGCGGGCGAAAGCGGCATGGGCGACTTCCTGGCCGCGCTTCTCGATGGCGCGGACGAGCACACTCTCGGCGGCATCGGGGCCGAGTTCGCTGGTCAGTTCTTCCAGCATCAGGCGGTAGAGATCGGCACGGTTGCGGAAGGCGCTGTCGAGTTCACGCGAGAGGATTTCGGCACGGTCGGTCATCGTCAGGCCTTTCGGTTGAGACGGGGCGCGGCAGCGAGAAGCGTGCGGGCGATACGCGATTGCGGGTCGGAAATGACGGCATCGACCGTCCCGGTTTCCACGATGCGGCCGCCGTCCATGACCGCGACGTGGTGGGCGAAGCGATGGACCACGGCGAGGTCGTGGCTGATAAAGAGATAAGAAAGGTTTTCCTCCGCTTGGAGGCGGGCGAGGAGGTCGAGCACTTGGCCGCGCACGGAGACATCGAGCGCGGAGGTGGCTTCATCGAGCACGACGAGGCGCGGATGGCTGGCCAGTGCGCGGGCGATGGCGACGCGCTGGCGCTGGCCACCGGAAATCTCATGGATGGTGCGCGACGAGAGCGCGGGATCGAGACCTACACGCCGAAGGAGTTCGGCGATCTGTTCGCGGCGCTGGGTCCGTGGAGCGACCGCATGAATGCGCAAGGGATCGGCGATGGCGCTTTCCACGGTCGCGCGCGGGTTGAAGGCGGCGAGCGGGTCCTGGAACACGGCCTGCATGCGGGCGCGCTTGTGGCGCAAGGTGCCACCTGACAGCGCCAGCCAATCCTCGCCCTCGAACCGGATCGCGCCCGCATCGGGTTCGAGGAGGCGCAACACGAGGCGGGCGAGCGTGGACTTGCCGCTGCCCGAGGGGCCGACGACCGCGAGGGTTTCGCCGAGGCCGAGCGTCAGGCTGGCGTCGTCAACGGCGGCAAAGCTTTCGCCGCCGCGCTTGAAGCGTTTGGTAATGCCTGACCCTTCGAGGAGCGGCGCGGTCATGGCGCGGGCAGTTCCCAATGTGCCGCGAGAAGTTCGCGCGTGTAGGGCCGGCTGGGACGGGTGATGACGTCATGCGTCACGCCTTCTTCCACGAGCCTGCCGTCTTGCAGCACGGCGATGCGGGACACGAGGTTGGAGGCCAGCGCGATGTCGTGCGTGATGAAGATGAGTGCCATGTTGCGTTCGCGCACGAGGCGATCGAGGAGCGCTGCTATCTCGGCTTGAACGATCGTGTCGAGCGCGCTGGTGGCCTCGTCGGCAAGGAGCAGAGCGGGCTCGCCGGCCAGGGCAGCGGCAATCGCCACGCGCTGGCGTTGGCCGCCGGAAAGTTGATGCGGATAGCTGCGCGCGAGCGTGGCCGGGTCGGGCAGGCTGACAGCCGCGAGGAGGTCGAGCGCGGATTTGTTTGCCTCGTGCCATGACAGATTCCGGTCCGCGCGGACGACCTCGGCGATCTGAGCACCGACGCGCATCACCGGATCGAGGCTCGCGCCGGCGTCCTGGAAGACGAAGCCGATGTCTCGACCGGGCTCAGCGGGGCGGTTGAGGGCCGGCCACTCGATTCTTCCTGCCACGCTCGTGCCGCGCGGCAGGAGCCCGGCAACGGCGCGAGCGAGCGTGCTTTTGCCCGATCCGCTTTCGCCGATGAGCCCCAAGCGTTCGCCGCGCTGTAGGTTGAGCGTCAGGTCGGAAAGCGCCGGCGTTTGCGCGCTGGGGTAGGACACCGTCAGGTTCTCGACGATAAGCAGTGGCGGGCTCATGCGTGGCCCACACGGCGGGCAGCGCGTTCGACGGTGGCTTCGCCCGCGAGATAGACGCCGAGTACGGCGAGCACGAGCGCGATGCCGGGGATGATCGAGAGGTAGGGGGCGGAGCGAAGAACGGCGCGGCCTTCCGCGATCATGCCGCCCCAGGTAACGCGGTTGGGATCGCCGAGGCCCAGGAAGGAGAGGGCAGCTTCGGTGAGAATGGCTGCGGCGACGATCACGGAGGAGAGAGCCAGCACCGGCGGCAGGGCGTTGGGGAGGATTTCGCGAAATGCGATTTCGAGCGGATGCATGCCGATCACGCGGGCAGAGGCGACGAAATCGCGTTCGCGCAGAGACAGGACTTCGGCACGCGCGACACGCGCAGGGCCGGTCCAGGCACTGAGCGCGATGGCGAGGACAATCACCGGAAGCGACGGCCCGGCGACGGACACGAAGGCGAGCGCAAGGAGAAAGCCGGGGACGGTCTGGAAAGCGTCGGTCACCCGCATCAGGGCCTCGTCCGTCCAGCCGCCGAGAAAGCCGGCCAGCGTGCCGATGATCGAGCCGATCATAAGTGAGGCGACGGCTGCCGCGAGACCGACCGCGAGCGAGGTTCGAGCGCCATGGACCAGCCCTGCGACGAGATCGCGTCCCAGACGATCTGTGCCGAGAGGGTGAGCCCAATCGGCAAGAGGCGGCAGAAGGGGGCGCGCGGTGATGGCGAGGGGATCGCCGGGTGAGATGAGTGGGGCGAAGACAGCAACGAGCACCAGAGCGGCGAGGATCGCAATACCGACCATCCCGGAAAGGGAGCGAACCGGGCGCTTCATGCGGCTTCGCTCCCGCCAACGCGTGGGTCGAGACCGGCGTAGGCACAATCGACGGCGAGATTGATGAGGATCACGAGAACCGCGCTGACGAGAATGATGCCGAGAAGCAGCGGGGTGTCGCGCGAAGACACGGCCTCCTGAGCCAGCCGACCGAGGCCGGGTACCGAGAAGACACTCTCGATCACCACGCTGCCGCCGAGTATCGCGGCTGACTGCAGGCCGAGCATGGTGACGAGCGGAAGAAGCGCGTTGCGCGCGACGTGACGCCAGACGATGCGGTGGCGCGAAATGCCGCGCGCGCGGGCCGCGAGCGTGAAATCCTGCCGCCAGACTTCGGCCATGCCCGCCCGCATCATGCGCAGGTAGAGTGCGCAGTAGATAATGCCGAGGGAAAGGACGGGCAGAGCCAGGTGCCACGCGATGTCGGCCACGCGGGCGAGGCCTTGCTTGCCCGATGCGATGGTTTCGATGCCGGATAGCGGAAACCAGCGCAGGCGCACGGCGAAGATCACGGCCAGCACGAGGCCGAGCCAGAAGCCTGGCACGGCGTAAAGGGCGAGCGAGCCGATCGAGAGCAGCCGGTCCCGCCACGAACCGGGCCGGCTACCCGCCGCGACGCCCAGAAGCGAGCCGAGGCTGAAGGAAAGGAATGTCGCGCTGCCCATCAGGAGAAGCGTGTTGGGGAGGCGTTCGAGCACCACATCGAGCACTGGGCGGGAGAAGGAAACGGACCAGCCAAGATCGAGACGGAGCACGGCCCATAGGTAGGCGCCGAGACGGGCGAGGGGCGAGGCGTCGAGGCTCCAGCGAGTTCGCAGTGCTTCGATCATGGCCGCATCGCCGCCGGATGAGACGAGATAGGCGTCCACGGCATCGCCGGGGGCGAGTTCGAGCAGGAGGAAGGTGCCGATAAGGACGATCAGCAGAACGGGGATGCTGGTCAGGAGCCGCCGGCGGATCAGGCGCAGGGCGCGGGGCATGGGAGGGGGTGATAAAAAGGGTGGGGGGCGGGTTGTGGCGGATCTACTCGGTTGATTGCAGCATGGATCGCCCGCGCGGTTACGGTCGGCTGAGAGAAGGGGTTGGGAAGGCCCGGGTGACGGTGCTTCACGTTTGGCGACGGTAGCTGGGAAGAAGGTGGAGTGCTTGCTGGAGGATGGGTGCTGGTGGAGACGTTACCCCCACCCTTTATCCCTTCCCACAAGGGAGAGGGAGGGCGCGAGCGCTGTGCTCTTCTTTCAAGCTCGGTGTCTAGTTTGGGCGAGGAATGGAAACGCTGATGGCTTCCCTCCCCCTTGTGGGGAGGGATAAAGGGTGGGGGTAGGCTCTCAACCTGCACCGCGCTTCTCGTCTGGAATCTAAGCAGTCTCTACTGCTCTAACCACGTGTCCGCCCAACCCGACACCGCCCAGCGCGGGTTGTTCGCCAGGTTCTTGACGCTGGTGCGCGCGACGCTGGTGAAGCCCCAATCGGCGACGTTGATCAGTGGAAGATCTTCCACGACCTGTTTCTGGAAGTCGTGATAGAGCGCCACGCGCTTGGCTTCGTCCAGCGTACCGGCCGCTTCCGCGATCAGCGCATCCAGCCTCTCGTTCTTGTACCCGCCCTGATTGGAGAAGGGAACGCCATCGGGAAGGCCGCTCTGGACGAGGATGGTGGTCGAGATCGCCGGGTCGCCGCGGAAGACGGGTGGCGCGACGGCGAGATCGAAATCGTGGTCGGTATAGACCGCCTTCTGGTGGGCCGCCGCGTCGTTGTTGACGATCTGCGCATCGATGCCGATCTTCGCAAGCGCCTGGCGAAGATAGTCGCCGAACTGCTTGGTTTCGTTGAAATAGGGTGCGGGCAGGAGCTTGAGCGCGAAGCGCGTGCCGTTCGCCCCCTTGGGGTAGCCCGCCTCGTCCAGCAGCGCGTTGGCCTTCGCGGTATCAAAGGCGTAGGCTGGCACGTCGGTCGTATAGAACTGCTTGTCGTTGGCCGGCACCGGGCCGGTCGCGGGTGCGGCGTAGCCGAGGAAGATCGTGTCGACCACGAACTTCTTGTCGATGGCGTGCGCAATGGCCTGACGGACTTTCAGGTCGGCCAGTTCCTTGCGGCGATGGTTGATCTCGACCACCAGCTGATAGGTGAGCGCCTCGTAGCCTTTGGTGATCACCGTGATGCCATCCTCTTTCCCGATGCGGGTGAGGTCGGCGAGCGGAACGGCGGAAAAGGCGGCGAGCTGAATTTCCTCGGCCTCGAGCGCACCGGCCGCTGCCGCGCGGTCGGGCAGCACGCGGTAGATGATTTCGTCGAGCAGAGGTTTGCTCTTGTCCCAATAATTCTCGTTGCGCGCGAGGCGATAAAATTCGCCCGGCTTGTGTTCGGCGAAGGTGAAGGGACCGGTGCCGACCGGTTTGTTGTTGGCCGGGTTCGCTTCGATGTCCGTGCCCTCATAGAGATGGGCGGGCACGACGCTGGTGAGCGCGGGCAGTGCGTTGCGGATCAGCTGGAACGGAGTGGGCTTGGCAAAACGGAAGATGGCGGTGTGCTCGTCGGGCGTATCCACGGCCTCGAGATCCTTGAAGACCACACGACCGAGATTCTGCAGGGGCTTCCAGACCTGAAGGGCCGAGAAGGCGACGTCCTTGGCAGTGAAGGGCTTGCCATCGTGCCATGTCACGCCTTCACGTAGCTTGAAGCTGACGGTCTTGCCGTCTTCCGAGCCTTCCCAACTCGTGGCGAGCCGGGGTTCCAGTCCATCCTTGCCCTCATATGACGATTCCGCCAGCGGCTCGATCACCTTCGACGAGATGAAGAAAACACCGTTCGAGGCAACGATGGCGGGGTTCAGATTGCGCGGCTCTGAATCGGCGGCGACGACCAGCCTTCCGCCTTTGGTCGGCTCCTGCGCGCGGGCGATGTTCGGCAGGGCGGTGGAAGCCAGCAGCATGGCGCTGCCCATAAGAAGCTGACGGCGATTGGCGATGATCGGCATGGCGGCGTTTCCGAAGGCAAAAGGCTTCGCGGGTGGCGAAGCCTCGGAGAATGCTATGAGGAAAATGGTTGGGCCAGCCCTTTTCGGAGACCGGCCCAAACTTCGTCACTGGGCGGTATAGATCTGGTCGAACACGCCGCCGTCGCCGAAGTGGTAGGGCTGCGCCTTCGCCCAGCCGCCGAAGATCGGGTCGTCGATGGAAACGAGCTTGAGGTCGGGCAGCTTCTGAAGCTGGTCGGCGGGGACGAGTTCGGGCTTTGCCGGACGGTAATGATGCTTGGCGGCGAGCGTCTGGCCCTCAGGCGAGTAGAGATATTGCAGGAAGGCTTCTGCCTGCTTGCGTGTGCCCTTGGCATCCACGTTCTTGTCCACGACCGCGACCGGCGGTTCGGCCAGGATAGACTGCGGAGGCACCACGATGTCGAAGTTGTCGGCGCCGAACTCGTCACTGGCGAGATAGGCTTCGTTCTCCCAGGCGAGCAGCACATCGCCCAGCTTTCGCTCGGCGAAGGTCACCGTCGAGCCACGCGCGCCGGTGTCGAGCACCGTGACGTTCTTGTAGAGATTGCCGACATATTCCTTGATCTTGGCCTCGTCGCCGTTGAACTGCTTGGACGCCCAGGCCCAGGCTGCGAGATAGTTCCAGCGTGCGCCACCCGAGGTCTTGGGGTTCGGCGTGATGATCTCGATGCCTTCCTTGGTGAGGTCACCCCAATCCTTGATGCCCTTCGGATTGCCCTTGCGCACCAGGAAAACGATGGTGGAGGTGTAGGGTGCCGAGTTGTGCTCGAGGCGCCCGCGCCAGTCCGGATTGATCTTGCCGGAATTCGCCACGATCGCGTTGATGTCGCTTTCGAGCGCGAGCGTGACGACGTCCGCCTCCAAACCCTCGATCACCGCGCGGGCCTGCTTGCCGGACCCGCCATGGCTGCTCTGGATGGTGACGGTTTCGCTGGTTTCCTTCTTCCAGTGGTCAGCGAAGGCCTTGCTGTACTCGGCGTAGAATTCGCGGGTCGGGTCGTAGGATACGTTCAGAAGCTTGGTGTCGGCCATGGCGAAGCCGAGTGTGCCCAACTGCACGGAACCGGCGATGAGGCCGGCAAGAAATGTTTTGCCCAGGTGTCGCTTTGTGATTGAGGAAGCCATCGTACTCTCCTTGGTCGATGAGCCAGAATAAGCGGGAGGTCGCGCAACAGACGCCATCGTGAATTGCGTTCTACAGAGGTGTAGCGCCAATGCATTCCATTTAGCGGCTGTTTCAAGAAATCAATTTGCGCGGTGCAAGTTTTCGCCCCTCACTCGACGAAGACCTTGACACTTGCCGCGCGGCCGGCGGCATCGACGACGGTCAAAGTGGCGAAGCCCGTGCCATCGGGCGCCCAGGTGGCGGTGCGTCGACGGGCAGTTTCACCGAAGGGCTGGCCATTCGCGAGCCAACGGAACGGGGCCCTGCCGCCTTGCAGCTTGAGAACGAGTGGCGGGCCATCGCCGCCAGCCTCCACATGCGTGCCTTCGGGTGGAAAGACGATGCGCGGAGCAGGTTCGGTTCGGGCGACGGACACGAGACCGTTGTCGTCGGCATCGAAGCGCTGGAGCGTGACGGGCAGTTCGTTGCGCGCCGGTCGGAATGCGCCGGAGGGCGGGCGGGGAAGGGCGATGGCGGGCAGGCCGGATTTGGCGAAGGCCTCGAACAGGATTGGCGCGGCGGACTCGTAGCCGGACAGGCCCGGCACCGCGCTGCCATCGGGGCGGCCGACCCAGACGCCCAGCACATATCGACCGTCGAAGCCGACGGACCAGGCATCGCGGTAGCCGTAGGAGGTGCCGGTCTTGTAAGCGAGGCCGCGTGGGGCCGCGCCTTTGGGCGGGGTGACGCCGGACAGAATGTCGGCAATCTGCCATGCTGCGCGCTCATCCAACACGTCGGCGCTGGCGAGGGGAACGGGCAGCTCGCGCTCGGAGCCGTCATGCAGCGCTTTGGCGGGGCCACCATTGGACAGGCCGGTGTAAAGCTGCACGAGATCGCGCAAGGTGATCCCGACGCCGCCGAGGCCGATCGCAAGGCCGGGGGCTTCATCGGGCGGCAGGCGCAATGTGACGCCGGCCTGGGCGAAGCGGGCCATCAGGCGGGCGGGGCCGACCGTGTCGAGGAGGCGAATGGCGGGAACGTTGAGCGAAAGCTGCAAGGCCTGGCGCACGCTGACATCGCCCTGATAGCCCATGTCGAAATTGCGCGGACGATAGCCGTGAAAGTCAGAGGGGCGATCCTCGACCAGCGTTTCCTGCGCGACCAGACCCTGCTCGAAGGCGAGGCCGTAGATGAAGGGCTTCAGCGTCGAGCCGGGAGAGCGGACGGCGCGTGTCATGTCGATGGCGCCCGAACGGGAATGGTCGAAGAAATCGGCCGAGCCGACGGAGCCGAGAATGTCGCCGGTGCGGGCATCGGCCAGCAGCAGGGCAACGGACAGGCGGTCGCCGAGCTTGCGGGCGCTGTCGCGCGCGACCGCCTCGAGCGCGGCCTGCACCGAACGGCGGAGGGTCACTGTGTAGGGCGCGGGCGTGTTGCGAAGGGCGGCTTCGGTTACATGGGGGGCGAATGAAGGCAGCGCGAGGCGACGCGTGGGGATAGGCTCGGCCGATGCGCGGGCGGCCTCGTCTTCGCCCAGCTGCCCATCTTCGACCATGCGCTGGAGCACGCGGTCGCGGGCGGCCCTGGCGTTGTCGGTGAAGCGGTCCGGGCGGCGCTTCTCGGGAAGTTGTGGCAGGGCAACGAGGAGGGCGGATTCGCTCAGAGAAAGGCGCTTGGGCTCCTTGCCGAACCAGGCGAGCGAGGCCGCGCGGACGCCCTCGAGGTTACCACCGTAGGGTGCGAGCGTAAGATAGCGCTGGAGGATTTCCCTCTTGCTCAGGCGCTCCTCGATCTGGATCGCGCGGAAGATCTGCTTGGCCTTGGCTGAGAGGGAGCGGTTTTGGCGCGGCTCGATCAGGCGGGCAAGCTGCATGGAAAGCGTCGAGCCGCCCGAGACGATCCGGCCGTGCACAACGAGCTGTCCGGCCGCGCGCAGAAGCGCTTGAAGGTCAACACCCTTGTGCTCGTAGAAGCGCTTGTCCTCGTAGGCGATCAGCATGGAGACGAAGTTCTGATCGACCTGGGCCTCGCTGGTGGGAAGCCGCCAGCGTCCATCGGGCGTGGCGAAGGCACGGAGAAGGGCGCCGTCGCGGTCGGCGACCTCCGCCGAAACGGTCAGCGTTTCGGGCAAAGGTGGCGGGTAGGCCTGATCGGCCAGGCGGAAGCCCGCCAAGCCAGTGATGCTCAGGCCCACCGCGGCGAGCGCGGTCAGCGAAGCGAGGCGGAGAGGCCGC
Source organism: Mesorhizobium liriopis (assembly GCF_024053505.1). Classification (GTDB taxonomy): domain Bacteria; phylum Pseudomonadota; class Alphaproteobacteria; order Rhizobiales; family Rhizobiaceae; genus Mesorhizobium_B; species Mesorhizobium_B liriopis. The sequence goes on from NZ_JAMXQS010000004.1 coordinate 250,331, forward strand.
GACAGCCGCATGGCCGTGTGCCTTACTCCACCTTCATCATGCCAGCCGCCGTGCGCGCCGAGAATTGCGGGCGGTACATGTCCTCGACCTGCGCTGCCGGATAGGCATAGGTGCCGGGCGTCACGGCGCGGACCACATAGGCCAGCGTCCATTCGCGGTCGCTGCCCGCGTCGCGATTGAAGGCCGCCACAAAACGGTCGTCGCGAAATTCGAGATGCGCGGCTTCTGTTTCAGGCAGCCACTCGAAGCTCGACAGGCTGGCGCTGTTGACCAGACCGGGATTATCGATCTCGAAGCCGGCGGGCAAAAGGTCCGTGACCAAGACGCGGGATGGCCAATCGTTGAGCTGTTGCATGCGCAGGACGACCACGAAGCGGTCGTTCTGCTTGGCCTCGGTGACATTGGCTTCTGTTCCGTCGAGGCGGTAGGTGGTGCGCTCGATCGTGAAGCCGTCGCCGCCTGCGGGCAAAGCTTGCGCGGGTGCGGCGACGGCGGTCACCACCGCCTGCGCGGGCAAGCTGCTCTTGTTGATGACAACCAGCGGTTCGGCGTCGATCTGGCTACCCTCGCGCCGCTCGTTGAGCGCGCCGGTGCGGGTTTCGCCGTTTACGTCGAGCGTGATCTCGGCATCCTGGGCTTTCAGCGCGCGGCCGGCAAGGAGCATCCACGCTTGTTCCTGCGTGCTGGTGGTGCGCTTGGCCTTCGCTTCCTTGCCGACCATCGAAACCAGTTCCGGCACCACAGGCGGTGCGGGCTTGCTTTCGGCCGCGAGTGCGAGGATGCCGGCCTCGTCGCGGAGGCGGGAGCCGTAGTCGTCGCGCAGGAAATCGGCTTCCGTCTGACTCTTGGCGAGCGTCACCGCGGCTTGAAAGGCCTGTTCGGAACGGGCGCGGTCGCCGTAGAGCGCCAGGCTCGCCGCGAGGTGGGCGATGGCCATCGGCGAGCGGAACGCTTCGAGCTGGGTGTCGGAGTAGTAGCGCAGATCGCCGATCGAGGCCTTCTTGTTGCGCGCGAGCACATAGAAAGCATAGGCGATGGCGCTGCCGCGCGACTCCAGATCGAGGTCGTAGCTGGTTGCGTTCTGCAGGTTGTTGAGCGCCTGCACCAGCGCCTCGGGCGGCACGCGATAGCCTTCCTCGCGGGCGCGGGACAGGAAATCGGTGACGTAGGAATCGAGCCACAGATCGCCTGAGGCCGGACCCCAGAGGCCGAACGAGCCGGACGAGGCCTGATAGCCGAGCACGCGGTCCACGGCATCCTGAATGCGTTCCTTGAGTGCCGGGTCCTTTTCGAGGCCGGCGGCGCCGGACAGCGCGTTGACGTAGAGCAGCGGCAGTGCGCGGCTCGTGGTCTGCTCAGCGCAGCCGTAAGGGTAGCGGTCGAGGCTCAAAAGCAGCGAGGGCACGTCGAAATTGGCATCGCGCGTGACGCCGAGGCTGATCGAGGCACCGTCGAGATCGCTGTCGGCCAAAAGCCCTCGGTCGAGCCGCAAACTGCCGCCATTGGGTTTCAGGCTCACGATTCTGCGCGTGGTGATCGGCAGAGAAGCTGGGCGGACGGGCAGGTTCAGCACCTGCTCCACTTCGACGCCGCTGGCACTGGCGAGGCGGACGGTGAGGGTGCCGGTGCCAGATTCCATGGCGGTCAGCGGGATCGTCAGGCTCTGGCGCTTGTTGGGTTCGAGGTTGACGCTTTGCGGAAGTTCGGCGTCGTCGGCCACGACGGCACCTTCGGCTTCGAGTGCAAAGGACCAGTCGCCGGCGGGTGCATCGGTGCTGGTCAGGTCGAGCCGCATGGTGGCGCGGTCGCCGGGGGCGAGGAAGCGGGGCAGGCCGGCGGTCAGCACGACGGGATCGCGCACGATCACATCGGTCTGCGCGTGGCCGAGGCTGGTCCTGGTCCAGGCCACGGCCATCAGCCGCACGGTGCCGTTGAACTGCGGGATATCGAAGCCGACGGTCGCTTCGCCGTTCGCGTCCAGCTTCACGATGCCGGAATAGAAGGCGACGAGCTTTTCCGTGGGCGGCTTGCCTTGCGCGGTCATGCCGCCGCCGTCGCCGCCGGTGCGCAGGCGACCGGTGACACCGAGCGAACCGTCGATCAGGCGTCCATAGAGATCGCGCAGTTCGATGCCGAGCTTGCGCTGGCCGTAGAACCAGCTTTCCGGGTTCGGCGCTTCGTAGCGCGTCAGGTTGAGGATGCCGACATCGACGGCGGCGAGCGTCACATAGGCTTCCTCGCCATTCTTCGCGCCTTCGACCTTGATCGGCACGCTGAGCGTCTGGCGTGGCTCCATTTTGGGTTCGGGATTGAGCGAGACCTTCAAGGTGCGATCGGCGGGATCGACGCCGAGCCATTTCACGCCGATGGCACGCGCAGGCATGCGACTGGCTTCCGCGTCGCCCGGACGGAAAAGCGTGGCGGTGACGTAGGCACCCGCGCCCCAATCAGCTGAAACGGGGATATCGACCGTGCCGCCGCCCGCAGGGATCGTCGCCGTGTGGACGGCGAGGAGCTTATCGGCGCCGACGGCAACCAGAAGCTCGCCCGCGAAGCGCGGAGACACCTGCAGCCTGGCGGTTTCGCCCGCCTTGTAGCTCGGCTTGTCGAGCGCGATTTCGAGGCCATCCGGCGTTTCGGTCGAGGTCTGGGCCACGTACCAGCCCGCGTCGAACTCGACCGAGGTCGCGGGCCCGGACGGATCGTCGGTCTCGATTTCCAGCCGGTAGCGGCCCCAATCGATGGGGAGCTTGAGTTGCGCAGGTTGGTCGGCGGCGACGTCCAGTGTGCCGTCCGACACGGCGCTGGTGGTCGTCACCGGCTCATATGACCAGGAATTGTTGGCGCGATACCACTGATAGTTCCGCTCGACCTTCACCAGCGACCAGCGGAGGCCTTGGGCCGCCACGCTTTGGCCTGTAGGGGAGGCAGTCAGCACATTGAACGTGGCGGTGCCGCCCTGGGGAACGGAATCGCCTGCGAAATTCGGCTTGATGCCGATCATGGTGGTTTCGGGCAGCACGCCGATGTCGAGATTGCGCTCGACGGCGCGGCCGCCGGTTTCGCGCATGCGGATGGCGACGGCCGCCTTCACGAGGCGCGTGGTGGAAGGCACCTCATCGACCGAAAGCGGGAAGCTGGCTTTGCCTTCTTCGTCGGCTGCGGGCAGGTCGGAGAGATCGAGGCGCGTGGCTTCGCCTGGCTCCTCGTCGGCCAGACCGAACTGGTAGCCGGGAAAGCGCGCCCAGTCGCGCACAGTGCTGAGCGTCACATCGCCTTCGAGTTCGAGGCCCGCAGCGGGTGCCCCGTAAAGATAGCGGCCATCGACCGAAACGTTGACCGGGTCGCGGAGCGCGGTTTCGATGCGGTCGGCCTTGAGGTCGAATTCGATGCGGTCGGGCACGAAGTCTTCGACCAGGAAATTGCTGCTGGCGAGGGCGGGCTGTTTGGGGTCGGTGTAGAGGCTGACCGACCACGTGCCGTGCATGGCGTTGTTCTGGAGCGGCAGTTCGACGGCGTGGCCGCCTTCCGCCTTGCCATCGGAGGAAACGCGTCGGTCCTCGACCCCGTCGGGGCGGCGGAAGATGAAGGTGAGGGGCAGATCGTCGGCGGCAACCGACGCCGTGTCGCGGGCGAGTGCGGAGGCATGGACGGTTTCACCCGCGCGATAAATGCCGCGTTCGGTCCAGGCATAGAGATCGAGCGCCTTGGGCGCTTCGCGGCCAGCGACGCCACGGTCGGACAGGTCGAAGCCGGCCTTGGTCATGTCGAGGAAGACGAAGTCGTCGTCCGCGCCCTTGGCCATCAGCACGGCGGGCACCATCCCGCCTTCGCCGCGCACGAGGCCGGGATTGAATGTGGCACGGCCCTGCGCATCGGTCTTGCCGGTGCCGAGCACTTCATTGTTGCGCGCGAGAAGCGTCAGCTCGACATCGGCGATGGGCTTGGCGGAGCCCAGCGAGCGGGCAAAGACGTTGAGACCGTCTTCCGCCGTGTAGGTGGAAAGGCCGATATCGGAAACCACGAGCCACTGTGTGGCCTTGCTTTCATAGGAGTCCGGCTTGTCTTCGAGAGGCCCCGCGACCATCACGTAAACGCCTGACTGGCGCTTGGGCAGCGCTTCATCAAGCGGGAAGGAGGTGGTCACGTCCTTGTTGGGTTCGGCCTTGATCTCGATCCGGCCTTCCCAGACGGGCTGGCCGAGATCGCCGAGGCTGGAGACCTCATAGGTGTCGAGCTGGCGCAGGAACTGGTAGCCGGACAGAAGTTGTGCCAGCGAGCGGTCACCGATGCGGAAGAGCTGCACGCGTGCCGCGTCCATATTGACGGAAACCAGCGGCACGCCGCGACGCGCGGTGGCGGGCAGCACGAAACCGTCGCCGGTGAAGCGCACGGAGGGCGCGCGGTCTCGGACATAGACATTGAGCGCGACGGGCGCGATCAGCGTTTCGCCGATAGCAGCAGGCAGGCCAGCGCGGAAATTCACTTTGTAGTTTCGGCCATGCTCCAGCCCGCCGACGCAGACCTGCTTGTCTTTCGCCTCGATACTTTGCGGCGCGCGGCCATCGACGGTGACGAATTGCGCATAATCGGTGCCGGCCTTGTTCAGCTCTTCCGAGAATTGCGCGCAGATTCGGGGAGAGGCGGTGTCGGCATCGACCGTGTGCTCGACGATGCGGAAGCCCTTTCGAGCCTTCAGGTCCTCATATTCGGCGCGAGTATCGGCGGCATTGACGAGCGCGAGGCTGGCTTCATAGGCGTCGAGGGCGGGGCGGGACTGTTCGCGCCGGTCGAGCGCACGGGCCAATGTGTTGAGCGCTTCGGCGCGCGCTTCCGTTGTGCGCGACAGGCGGTAGGCTTCGAGGGCGGCTGAGGTGGCGGCGACCTGGGCGTCGGAGACTTCCTGCGAATTATCGGAGCTGAAAGCGAGATTGGCCTTGGCGTGGCCGAGCCAGAGTGCGCCGTCGTCCGGGGTAATCTGGAGCGCCGCGCCGAAATCGTCGCGGGCGGTACCTGCGTCGTTGTTGGCGAGGGCCGTATTGCCGGCCTCCGTCAGATCGGTCAGGCCATTCTCGGTCTGATAGTCCGTTTCGAGCAGACTTTTACGATAGCGTTCGGTCTCATCCTTGACCGATTGCGGCACGAAGGAAAGTTCAGCGGGCGCGCCGAGGTCTTCACCGCCGGAAACCGCGACGACCTTGCCGGCGACCGCGCCGGGGAAGGGGTTGAGGTCGTGGAAGTCGGATTTGAGGAAGCACCACTTGGCCTTGCGATTATAGGTGAAGGCGCGGCACGCACTGTCGGCGAGGCAGATCGACTGGCACTGTTCCAGCGTCTTGTTCTGCTCGGAGCGCAGGTCGAAGCCGAAATAATCGCCGTTCTCGGAGGTCTCGATCTTGCGCGCACTTTCCTGGGCGACGGCCGGAGCGAGCGAAAGGCCGATGGCCAAACCGGCCATGGCAAGCTTGCGAGCGAACGAACTGAGCATGAGGCCTCCTCCTCCGGCCATCCCCTGCCGGTGTCACGACTCGCGGCGACTATGGCACCGAAAGCGCGCGATGCGATAGCGCCGCTTCCGTTTCGGCATGATGACGCCCGGTTCACTCCCGCTCATCAGTCGGAAAGGAAACGAGCGCTGCAAAACCGCAAGACACCAATCACTTTCATTTTCACGACATGGATGTCGCTCATGCGCCGTTTCGAGCGCTTCGCAGATTGCACATTCGATGTGGGAACAACGTCTTCCGCGCTTTGACAATAAAAACGGGATGCGGAATGATGGCACAAAAGAAGAAGCAGATGGGGACATTGGATATGAAGACCTTCGGCAGTGGCAGCCTCCGCGCGGTGATTGGCGGCGAGCGTGGCTCGAATGATTGTTCGGCAACGGGAAGCCACGAGCATCAGGCTTGATGTGAACGCTTGAACGGGGCCGCGCGGGCCCGTTCGCTTCACAGCCGCCGCGAACCCTTCGCGGCGACAACCCCAACCCACCTGGCAGGGGACAACGGCCGCCATGCTCGCATTCATCTTCCGGCGCCTGAGCACCATGCTTCTGACCATGCTGTGCCTCACCTTGATCGTGTTCTACATGATCAATCTCGAGCCGAACCTGAAGAAGCTCGCCATCAGCCAGCTCGACATGCGCACGCCCGCCGAGCAACTCGAGAGCTGGCTGGAGAAGAACGGCTATCGGCAGAACTTCTTCGTGCGCTATGGCCAGTGGCTCGGCGTCGTGCAGAAGCAGCCGGCGATCGATCCTGCGACCGGCAATGCCGTTCCGCGCTTCCGCTACTGCAACGAACCGACCGAGCCACACTATGGCGGCATCCTGCAGGGCGACTTCGGCTGTTCCACCAAGTTCAAGGTGCCCGTTGCGCAAAAGCTTTTCCCGGCCCTCGGTTCGACCGGCATCCTGATGTTCTGGGTGATGGCGACCATGGTGCCGATCTCGCTTCTGATCGGCATCCTGGCCGGAATGCGCGAAGGCTCGCGGACGGATCGTACGCTGTCGGTGGCGTCCATCACGACCACGGCCACGCCCGAATATGTGTCGGGCGTGATCTTCAGCGTGATCTTCGCCTCCTGGCTCGGATGGCTGAACGGATCGGCGGCGTCGGCCACCAATCAGGGTATCACCTTCTACAATTTCACGCTGCCGGTGATGACCATGGCGATCTACGGCATCGGCTATATCGCGCGCATGACGCGGGCCTCGATGGTCGAGGTGATGACGCAGCAATATATCCGCACCGCGCGCCTGAAAGGGCTGAGCTTCGGCTCGGTGGTGGTCAAACACGCTCTGCGCAACGCTCTGATCGCACCGTTCACGGTGATCATGCTGCAATTCCCATGGCTGCTGACGGGCGTCGTGATCGTCGAGACCATGTTCCGCTACCAAGGCTTCGGCTTCACGCTGGTGGAGGCCGCGGGCAACAACGATATCGACCTTCTCCTGGGCTGCAGCCTCGTCTCCGTCTTCGTCGTGCTCTTCACGCAGCTGATCTCGGATATCGGCTACGCCTACCTCAACCCGCGCATCAGGGTGCAGTGATGGATCGAACATACGCACCGTCGAGCCAACGAGGGGAGGCGAGCTGATGCCGACTGAAACCATCGGGGCACTTGCCATCATTATCGGCGTAATCGGCCGGTTCTGGCCGGTCTGGATCGCGCTGGCGATCGTTCTGACGCTCAGCTTCACCTTTCGCGGACGGCTCGGGCTTTACGGTCAGCTCTTCGAATCCGGCGTCGGTGTGGCGGGTGTGACCATCTGCTTCTTCTGGCTGTTCACCGCGATGTTCGCGCATGTGATCGCTCCCTTCGATCCGTTGACGCAGGTGGCGGTGATGAAGGATGCGATGCCCGGTACGGTCGTGCCCGACCAGGGCCTCGTCTATTATTTCGGTGGCGACAAGCTGGCGCGCGACGTGTTCTCCCGCATGATCTTCGGCTCGCGCATCGTCTTGATCATCGCGCCCGCCGCGACCGCCTTCGCCCTGATGGTGGGAACGACGCTGGGACTTCCCGCCGGCTATTATGGCGGCAAGATCGACGCGCTGCTGTCCTTCCTCGCCAACCTCGTTCTGGCCTTCCCCGTTATCCTGCTCTTCTACCTGCTGGTCACGCCGGGCATCGTCGAGACGGGCCTGCCGCACTGGATCGCGCGTGTGTTCTTCATCGTGCCGATCATCTTCTTCGGCACGCTGTTCTTCACCCGATACAAGAACCGGCCGCAGCTTCTCGCCGTGCAGATGGCGCTGATCGTGATCCTCGGCGGCTGGGTGTATCTCGGGCTCGCCTTCGACGCCGATCCGCTCGGCATCATTTCGATCGATCCGAACCAGCTCAACATCTTCGTGGCGGTGGTGTTCGCGTCCTCGCCCGGTGTCTTCCGCATCGTGCGTGGACTGACCATGGACATCAAGACACGCGACTATGTGGCGGCGGCGCAAACGCGCGGCGAGTCGCCCTGGTACATCATGCTGTGGGAAATCCTGCCCAATGCGCGCGGGCCGCTGATCGTCGATGCATGCCTGCGTATCGGGTACACCACGATCCTGCTCGGCACGCTCGGCTATTTCGGCCTGGGCCTTGCGCCGGAAAGCCCGGACTGGGGGACGGCGATCAAGGATGCGAGCCGCCTCTTGCGCTCCTTCATCCATCCGGCACTGCCACCGGTCGTCGCGCTGATGACCTTCGTGCTCGGCCTGAACCTGTTGGCCGATGCGTTGCGCGAGCAATCGTTGAAAGACTGATCCCCAACAACCTCCAGCCAGGAAGGCAGCGCCATGAACGAGCGAGTGACCGACCCGAGCCAGAACCCCGGCACCGCACCGATCCTCGAGATCGAGAATCTGTCGATCTCGTTCTTTACCCGCAAGGGCGAGATTCCGGCGGTGATGGACTTCTCCTGTACCGTGATGCCCGGCGAGGCGATGGGTATCGTGGGCGAGTCCGGCTGCGGCAAGTCCACCGTGTCGCTCGGCGTCATGCGCGACCTGTCCAATATCGGCAGGATCGTCGGCGGGCGGATCAAGTTCCAGGGCCGCGACATGGGCGACATGTCGGACGAGGAGCTCCGACAGATTCGTGGCAACAAGATCGCCATGATCTATCAGGAGCCGATGGCCTCGCTGAATCCGGCAATGAAGGTCGGCCAGCAGCTGATGGAAGTGCCACTGATCCACGACAAGGTGTCGAAGGACGAGGCCTACAAGCGCGCGCTCGAAATGGTGCGCGCCGTGCGACTGCCCGACCCCGAGCGCATGATGCGCTCGTTTCCGCATCAGCTTTCCGGCGGCCAGCAGCAGCGTATCGTGATCGCGATGGCGCTGCTTTCCAAGCCCGCACTTCTGCTGCTCGACGAGCCGACGACGGCGCTCGACGTGACGGTGGAAGCGGGCATCGTCGAACTGGTGAAGGGCCTGGGCAAGCAGTTCGGCACCTCGATGCTATTCGTGTCGCACAATCTCGGCCTGATCCTCGAGACCTGTGACAAGATCACCGTAATGTATTCGGGTGAGGCGGTGGAAACCGGCCGCATCGAGGATGTGTTCGACCGGATGCGCCACCCTTATACGCAGGGGCTTTTCCGCTCGATCCCTTTGCCGGGAGCGGACAAGAACGAGCGCCCTCTGGTCGCCATTCCGGGTCAGCTGCCGCTACCGCATGAGCGGCCCAAGGGCTGCAATTTCGGACCGCGCTGCCATCACTTCGTGGAAGGCGTCTGCAACGCTGCCGAAATCCCGATGATCGAGGTGGAAGGACACGAGGGTCATTTCAGCCGCTGCGTGCGCTTCAACGAGATCGACTGGGCCGCTCTTCCCAAAGGAGCAGAGAAGAAACATGAGCCCGTGAAGCCCGGCGCGCCGGTGCTCAAGATCGACAATCTCAAGAAATACTACACGGTTTCGGGGAACGAGATCTTCGGGGGCGCGGAAGCCCGCGTGGTCAAGGCGAACGAGTCGATCTCGTTCGAGGCGCGAGAATCCGAGACAGTCGCTATCGTCGGCGAGTCCGGCTGCGGCAAGTCCACCCTTGCCAAGGTGCTGCTGGGCCTGGAGACCGCATCCTCGGGCGATGTCGTGCTCGGCAACACGCCGATCCAGTCGACAGCCATCGAGAAGCGCGAGGTGGACACGATCTCGTCCATTCAGATGGTGTTCCAGAACCCGTTCGATACGCTGAACCCATCACACTCGATCGGCTCGCAGATCATTCGCACACTCGAGAAGTTCGGCATCGGCAAGACGGTGGCCGACCGCGAGAAGCGGATGTTCGAGCTGCTCGACCTGGTGAAGCTGCCGCGTGCCTTCGCCGTGCGCAAGCCGCGCCAGCTTTCGGGTGGACAGAAGCAGCGCATCGGCGTGGCCCGCGCCTTTGCGGGGGCGGCCAAGGTCGTGGTCGCGGATGAGCCCGTTTCGGCGCTCGATGTGTCCGTGCAGGCGGCCGTTACCGAACTGTTGATGGAGATCCAGCGCAAGAACAAGACGACGATGCTCTTCATCAGCCACGACCTGTCGGTGGTGCGCTACATTGCCGACCGCGTGGTGGTCATGTATCTCGGCCATATCGTGGAGCAGGGCTCGACCGATCAGATCTTCGCGCCGCCCTATCATCCCTATACGGAAGCACTTCTCTCGGCGATCCCGATCGCGGACACGAGCGTGGTCAAGAAGCACATCGTGCTCGAGGGCGACATTCCCTCAGCGATGAATCCGCCGCCGGGTTGCCCGTTCCAGACCCGATGCCGCTACAAGCGCCTGGTGCCCGATAACCTCTGCGAAACCAAGCTGCCGCCTCTCAAGGATCTTGGTGCGGGGCATCGCAGCCTGTGCTGGCTCGACGATGCGCAGCTCGCCGCCATGGAGCCGGTGATCTCGTTCGACCGTGGCGTCAATGTGCCGGTTTCGGACGTTGTGCCGACCGACGAGCCCCACGGCGAAGGGGCAGGCACCGGGCCGGGTTTCGCGGGCGCACCGCCGCAGCGGCCGCATGGCAAGACGAGTGACGCCGACGCTGAGAGCGAGATGGAGCGGATCGAGCGTGCGCCGCCACCGCCGCACGGCTCTCGCGAAATCACGGGCAATCCCGGAGACTCCTCACCTGACAAGCTGCAAACGGAGGTCGGTGACGGTCGCCAGGCGGTGAGTGGCGAAGTCACGCCGGGGCTGGGCAAAACACGACAAAGCGAGGTTGACGGGAATGAGCCCAACCGGAGCTGATGTCATCCATCTGTCTTAACAAAAAAGCGGAACCAACCATTCAAGCGGTGATTGGCCGGGGGTTAACCAAGGAAACCCCGCCATGTTCTTACGCATCGACAAGCTCCAAACCGAGCTTCCCGCGCCGAAGAAGGCCGACCCCAATGCTGCCGCAGCCCTGCAGGAGTTGCTCGGCGGCAAGTACGGGGAAATGTCCACGCTGGGCAACTACCTGTTCCAGAGCTTCAACTTCCGCTCCAAGAACAAGCTGAAGCCGTTCTATAGCCTTGTCGCCGCGATCACGGCTGAAGAACTCGGCCATGTCGAGCTGGTGTCGAACGGCGTCGCCATGCTCAACAACGGCCCCGACAATGACGGCGACGAAAAGGACGGCGGCGACATTTCCGGTGCGCCTTTCGCCGATATGACGGATGCCCGTCTCGCCCAGGCCTTCTTCCAGAATGCCGGCGGTGCCACGCCCGTCAACAGTGGCGGCCACACCTGGAACAACGACATGGTGACGACGACCGGAAACGTGATCGTCGACCTGCTCCACAACTTCCACCTGGAATGTGGTGCACGTCTTCACAAGCTTCGCGTCTATGAAACATTGTCCGACCCGACGGGTCGCGAGGTCTGCGGCTATCTGCTGGTGCGCGGCTCGGTGCATGCCCATGCTTATGCGCTGGCGCTGAAGAACCTGACGGGGGTGGACATCCACAAGATGCTGCCGACGCCGAACATTCCGCTCGCCAAGATTCCCGAGTCGCAGAAATACCTGCAGGAGGGCTCGCATCGCCGCCTCTACACGTTCAGCCCGGAGGACTACAAAACCATCTCCGGCATCTGGGGCAATGGCGAGATGGCGCTGCCGGGTGATCCGCCCGGCGAGCTCGAAGTGGTCGAAGGCAACCCGGAAGGTGGCAAGATCCACCAGCTGACCGGCATCCCATCGGCCTTCACGCCGGACTATGCACCGGAGGAAATGATGGAGATCGCGGCCAAGCTGACCAAGGCGGCTCACCAGGGCGCAGGCTCGCTCTGACTTGACGAGAGGGCCGGCAGCGCGCACTGCCGGCCCTTTCAAATCGGGAACCGAATCCGGCGCTGACCATTCCCCCGCCGTCAATTCGAACAGAGAAGGAATGGACCATGGCCGAGACCGAGAACCCCCGCGACAAGCTCTATAAGCTGATCGACGAGGTGAAGATCGCGATGCTGACGACGATCGAGCCGGACGGTTCACTCCACACGCGACCCATGGCCAATCAGGAGTCGGACGCGGAAGGCAATCTCTGGTTCTTTCTCGACAAGACCTCCGCGCTTGCCCAGACCATCCAGAAAAATTCCAAGGTCAGCCTCGGCTATTCCGACCCCGGTGGCGACGATTATGTCTCGGTTTCCGGCACGGCTGCACTCGTCACGGATCGAGCCACGATCGACGAGAAATGGTCGGAGGATGTTGCCGCGTGGTTCGAAGGCGGAAAGGACAATCCGAACATCGCGCTTCTCAAGGTCAATCCGAGCGAAGGCGAGTACTGGGACACGAGTTCTTCAGCGCTCGCCACTGCGATCGGCTATGTGAAGGCGACGCTTGGCAAGGGTTCGGGCAGCGACGTGGTGGAGAACAAGAAGGTTTCGCTCTGAGAGTTTGAACCGTCGTCGGGTCGGAGCCGATCGGCTCCAGGCATCATTCAAAAGGGCGCGGGCGATAACTTCGCTTGCGCCTTTTCCCTATCGGTAACGCCCGCTTTACAAGTGTTTTCAGCTCATCGACTTATCGTCGGCGACACGAAGGCCGCCATTCACACAGGACGTGGAAATGCTGATCCTGAACTATTCCTGGGCCGTATGGCTGGCTTGGTTGCTCGCGGCCTTTTTCGTCATTAGCGGGGTGCTCAATCTGATCGGCTTCAAGCCTATGCAGGAGCAGTTGCTGGGGTGGGGATTTCCATCGTGGTTCCGGTTCGTGAACGGGATCTGCGATCTGCTGATCGGGGTGCTCATAGCTTGGTATCCGACGCGCGTGTTCGGGCTGATCCTCGGGGTCCTGCTTTGCGTGGTCATCTGGATCGTTCTGCTGCGCCATCGCGACTACGGGCACATGCTTCCTTCGGTTGTCCTTTTCGCGCTCCTGCTGGTGACAGCTTGGGGGCTACGGTTGCTGTGATCCAACAGAAATCTGGACCAAACTTATCAGATTTTAATCAAGCTAAATCAGTCCTTTATCTCGAAATTTGACCGATTGATAAAATTTTTGGGCATGCTAGCATCCTCTCAATAACAAGGGGAACACAGCATGGCCCAAGGCCAATTCACGGACGGCATCGTCGCCGGCCGGCTCGCGCCGCCCGATTATTCCGCGAACTTTTCAGACCTGCATCCGCCGCTCGACCAGCATGAGGCGCTGGTCGAAAGCGACCGCTGTTATTTCTGTTACGACGCGCCCTGCATGCAGGCATGCCCGACCTCGATCGACATCCCGTTGTTCATCCGCGAGATCTCGACGGGCAACCCGCTGGGGGCTGCCAAGACGATCTTCGACCAGAATATTCTCGGCGGCATGTGCGCCCGCGTGTGTCCGACCGAGACGCTCTGCGAGGAGGCTTGCGTTCGTGAGACTGCCGAGGGCAAGCCGGTGCAGATCGGGCGGCTCCAGCGCTTCGCCACCGATGTCGCGATGGGCGCGGGCCGGCAGTTCTACCAGCGCGCGGCAGACACAGGGAAATCGGTGGCCATCGTGGGAGCAGGGCCTGCGGGGCTCGCCTGCGCGCACCGGCTTTCGATGCTCGGGCATGCAGTGACGGTACTCGACGCGCGGCCCAAGCCGGGCGGGCTCAACGAATATGGCATCGCTGCCTACAAGACGCCTAACGGCTTCGCGCAGGCGGAGGTCGATTACATCACCGGCATCGGCGGCATCACCATCGAAAACGACAAGGCGCTCGGGCGCGACTTCTCGGTGTCCGGCCTGCTTGAGGAGCATGATGCGGTGTTTCTCGGCATGGGACTCGCCGGCGTCAATGCGTTGCGGGCCGAGGGAGAAGAGGCCCATAACGTCGAGAACGCGGTCGATTTCATCGCGACCCTGCGTCAGGCCTCGGACCTTTCGGGTATCAGGATCGGTCGTCGCGTGGTGGTGGTCGGCGGTGGCATGACGGCGGTGGATGCGGCGGTCCAGGCGCGGTTGCTGGGCGCTGAAGAGGTGACGATCGCCTACCGCCGCGGTCGCGAAAGCATGAATGCTTCGGCTTTCGAGCAGGACCTGGCGGCTTCGAAGGGCGTGAAGATCAGGCACTGGGTTCAGCCGCGTCGGGTGCTGACTGAAGGTGGCGAGGTGACGGGCGTCGAACTCGAGTATACGTCGTTCGAAGACGGACGTTTGAGCGGCACCGGCCAAACACTGGTGATCGAAGCCGATCAGGTCTTCAAAGCGATCGGACAAAATTTCGTGGCAGCACCGCTCAATGGCAGCGGTGAGAAGATCGCGGTCGAAGGCGGACGCATTGCGGTGGACGGCGAGGGTCGCACGACCATGCCGCGCGTTTGGGCGGGCGGCGATTGCGTGGGGGTAGGTGAAGACCTCACCGTCTCGGCCGTCGCCCAAGGGCGTGACGCCGCGATGAGCATTCACAAAGCACTGATAGGCTGAGGAGCACGAAACCCATGGCCGATATCCGCAGCGACTTCCTGGGCATCAAATCGCCGAACCCGTTCTGGCTTGCTTCCGCGCCGCCCACCGACAAGGCTTACAATGTCGTCCGTGCCTTTCAGGCGGGCTGGGGCGGCGTGGTGTGGAAGACGCTGGGCGAGGAAGGACCGCCCGTCGTCAACGTCAACGGGCCACGCTACGGTGCCATCTGGGGTGCCGACCGCCGCCTGCTCGGGCTCAACAATATCGAGCTCATCACCGACCGTCAGCTGCAGGTGAACCTGCAGGAGATGAAGCAGGTCAAGCGCGACTGGCCGGACCGCGCCATTATCGCATCGATCATGGTGCCCTGCGAAGAGCATGCCTGGAAGGCTATCCTGCCACTTGTCGAGGAAACCGAGGTCGATGGCATCGAGCTCAACTTCGGTTGCCCGCATGGCATGAGCGAGCGCGGCATGGGTTCGGCCGTGGGGCAGGTGCCCGAATATATCGAGATGGTGGCGCGCTGGTGCAAGCAATACACCCGCATGCCGGTGATCGTGAAGCTTACGCCCAACATCACCGATATCCGCTATCCGGCGCGCGCGGCGAAGCGCGGCGGGGCGGACGCGGTTTCGCTGATCAACACGATTTCCTCCATCGTTTCGGTGGATCTGGACGACTTTGCGCCGCAGCCGACCATCGACGGCAAAGGCAGCCATGGCGGCTATTGTGGCCCGGCGGTGAAGCCGATCGCGCTCAATATGGTGGCCGAAATCGCGCGCGATCCTGAGACGCGTGGGCTTCCGATCTCGGGCATCGGCGGCGTCACCACATGGCGCGACGCTGCCGAGTTCATGGCTCTGGGCGCGGGCAATGTGCAGGTCTGCACAGCGGCCATGACCTATGGCTTCAAGATCGTGCAGGAAATGATCACCGGCCTGTCGAACTGGATGGATTCAAAGGGCCATCAGCGGCTTGAGGACTTCATCGGCCGTGCGACGCCGAATGTCACCGACTGGCAGTATCTCAACCTCAACTACGTCACCAAAGCGCATATCGATCAGGACCTCTGCATCAAATGCGGCCGCTGCCATATCGCCTGCGAGGACACTTCGCATCAGGCGATCACCAATATGCTGGACGGCGTGCGCCACTTCGAGGTGATCGAAGAGGAGTGCGTGGGCTGCAATCTTTGCGTGAATGTCTGCCCCGTACAGGATTGCATCACGATGGAGCGCCTGGCCCCAGGCGATCTCGATCGCCGCACGGGCAAGGTGGTGGAGCCGACCTACGCCAACTGGACCACGCATCCCAACAACCCGATGCACCGCGAGGCGCCCGTGCAGGTTCCGGAACCGGCGGAATAAGGACGCGCCAAGACAAGGGGACAACTCTCTGAAACGAGTTCCCCGCTTCGCCGACATGCTTTAACCCCTGAGCGATCGGGGGATTTCCTTATGATTTCAGCTGGGCTTCTGATGCTGGTCGGGCGCGTCATCTTCGGCGCGTTCTTTTTGATCGCCGGCATCCGCAATTTCGCGCATTTCGGCGAGCGCCGTGCTGGGCCGACCAACTATGGCTGGCGATTGCCGGCCATGGTGATGGGGGTAGGGTTTGCGATCCAAGTGCTGGGCGGTCTGGCGCTGATCTTCGGCGTCTGGCTCGTGCCCGCTGCGCTGGCGCTGATCGTGTTCCTCATCGCCGCGACGACTTGCTACCATAATCCTCTGATGTTCCCGAAAGGCGAGCGCGACCTCCACATCTATCTGGTGCTGGTGAACATCACGCTGGTGGGCGGGTTGCTGATGGTAATGAGCGTGACCTAAAGCGCCAAAGGCGCCAGCTGAATTTCACCAGCTAGTCTATTCGTTTCGGGAAATAGCGGACGTTCGGTAGGCCCTCGAAGTGCTTGTCGCAGGTTAGAAGCGGCGTATTGGTGTGCAATGCTACGGTGTAGATTATGGCATCCGCGGTGGCCAGTTTATGCCTTCGACTGATGGTTGCTGCTCGAAGCGCGAGTGAAGCATGAAGCGGCACAACCACGCACTTTTGCGTATAGGCAATCACGGCCTCAGCTGTTGCTGAATCTGCTTCTCGCTCCAGCCATTTGGCAAGTTCAAACTGCACGAGCGTCGGCACAATGCAGCGCTCGCGCGTCGGAAATGCGGAAAGTGCGTCAGGCGGAAGAACACCTTTGAGCGAGTCTACCCATATTGAGGTGTCGACGGTCGCTGGTTCAATATCGGTCGTCGCGATCCCGGTAATTGGTCGGATCGGCATTGGGCAGGATACCTAACAGGTCTTCGAGCTTCGGGACCGGTACCAATTTCACGCCGGTCTCGGTTGGAACATAGGCCAGTTCCTGACCTACTTCCCAGCCTTGCTCTAGACGAATTGCCTCTGGCACCGATATGGTGAAATCAGAGGATATGACTGTAGCATTAGCCATCCGTTTTACCCCGGTGCAACCTATGCGATCATGCGATCGCAACCCGAATATACGTATTCTGCTCTCGCGATGGAAGATTGCCTATCGCAGGTCACGACGGTAGCAGGCCCCTTACAAACAACTCCTCCAGAAACCGTGCAGCATCCTCGAAGCGGCCTTCGCCGCCGCGATCCGGTCCGAGCACGGCGCGCACCTGGACGTCGAAGTCGGCGTAGTGCTGCGTCGTCGCCCAGATGGCGAAGATGAGGTGCCAAGGGTCGGTGCGCCGGATGCGGCCTTGGCGCATCCAGTCGCGGAGGACAGCGGATTTTTCGTCAACGAGTTCGCGCAGTTCGCCTTGCAACAGCGGCAGGATGCGCGGTGCGCCTTGCAGGACTTCATTGGCGAAAAGGCGGCTTTCGCGGGGAAAATCGCGCGACATTTCGAGCTTGCGGCGAATATAGGAACGCAGTTCGGAGACCGGATCGCCCTGCGCTGAGAGAGCGCGCAACGGGTCGAGCCACTTTTCGAGCATCCGTCCGATCAGCTCGACATGGATGTCTTCCTTGCGGCGGAAATAATAGAGAAGGTTGGGTTTGGACATGCCGGCCGCGTCCGCGATGCGGTCGATGGTGGCACCGCGAAAGCCTTCGGCGGAGAACACGTCGAGCGCGGCTTCGAGGATCGCCTCCCGCTTTTCGTTCTGGATTCGGGTGCGGGGGCGGACCGCTATATTCATGCGACTTCCCGTCCCACATCGCTGGCATAGAGACCGCTTTTCTGTGGTGCGACAGCGGGGAGCTTCATCCGATTATGTTCGCCTTGACCGCAAGGGGAGCGGTGTTAACAGTTGGACCAATTGGTCAAACACCCGCCTAGCATGGGCGGACTGGAAGCACCAAGCATCCCGCGAGAACAAGAGAAAACAGGGAAAGCCCGATGCTGAACAAGGTGACGCCGAACAATCTCGATGCGTTCTGGATGCCGTTCACGGCGAACCGGCAATTCAAGCAGGCGCCACGCATGTTCGTGGCTGCCAAGGACATGCATTACACGACGGCCGACGGCCGCCAGGTGCTCGATGGCACGGCGGGTCTGTGGTGCGTCAACGCCGGCCACTGCCGGCCGAAGATCACGGAGGCCATCGCGCAGCAGGCGGGCGAGCTCGATTATGCGCCGGCCTTCCAGATGGGGCACCCGATCGCCTTCGAATTCGCGAACCGTGTGGTCGATGTGGCGCCCGACGGGCTCGACCATGTGTTCTTCACCAATTCCGGCTCGGAATCTGTCGAGACCGCGCTGAAGATCGCGCTGGCTTATCATCGTGTAAAAGGCGAGGGGTCGCGTTTCCGCCTGATCGGGCGGGAGCGCGGCTATCATGGCGTCAATTTCGGCGGCATCTCGGTGGGCGGCATCGTCACCAACCGCAAGATGTTCGGCACTCTTCTGACCGGCGTCGATCATCTGCCGCACACCCATCTCCCGGGCAAGAACGCATTCACGCGCGGCGAGCCGGAGCACGGCGTGGATCTGGCCGACGAGCTCGAGCGCATCGTCACGCTGCATGATGCCTCGACGGTGGCGGCCGTGATCGTCGAGCCGGTGTCGGGCTCGACCGGTGTGCTGGTACCGCCAAAGGGTTACCTTCAGCGTCTGCGCGACATCTGCACCAAGCACGGCATTCTTCTGATTTTCGATGAGGTCATCACCGGTTTCGGTCGCCTGGGCACGCCTTTCGCCGCTGACTATTTCGGCGTGAAACCCGACATCATGGTCACCGCCAAAGGCATCACCAATGGCGTGATCCCGATGGGCGGCGTGTTCGTGACCAGCGACATTCACGACGCCTTCATGAACGGGCCCGAGCACCTGATCGAGTTCTTCCACGGCTACACCTATTCGGGCAACCCGATCGCTTCGGCCGCCGGCATCGCGACGATCGAGACCTATAAGGAAGAGGGGCTGCTTACGCGCGGTGCCGAACTCGCCTCTTATTGGGAAGATGCGCTGCATTCCTTGAAAGACGTGCGCAACGTGATCGATATCCGCAATATCGGCCTGATCGGTGCGATCGAGTTGCAGCCGATCGCTGGCTCACCCACCAAGCGTGCCTTCTCGGCGTTCCTCAAGGCTTTCGAAAAGGGCATCCTGATCCGTACGACGGGCGACATCATTGCGCTGTCGCCGCCGCTGATCATCGAAAAGAGCCATATCGACCAGCTCTTCGGTACGCTGCGCGACGTGCTCAACGAGATCGAATGACATGGTCCGCCCGCAGGCGACCGGCACGGTTCTGATCGACGACGCCAAAGTGCGCGTCACGCGATGGGACTTCGTGCCGGGCGCCGAGACGGGCTGGCATCGACATGGCATGGATTATGTGGTGACGACCGTCACGCCCTGCTCGTTTCTGTTGGAGGAACCGGGTGGCGGCGAGCGGCGGGTGGAAATGGAGGCCGGCGTCGCCTATCGCCGTGAGGAGGGCGTCGAGCACAATGTGGTCAACGGTGGCGCGGCCCCGATGAGTTTCGTGGAAGTGGAGTTGAAGGGCTGATGGCATCACCCGGCGAGAACATGCGTATCAATGCCGACCGGCTTTGGGACTCGCTGATGGAAATGGCGCAGATCGGGCCGGGCATCGCGGGCGGCAACAACCGCCAGACGCTGACCGACGAGGACGGCGAGGGACGCCGACTGTTCCAAACGTGGTGCGAAGAAGCCGGGCTCATCATGGGCGTCGACCAGATGGGCACCATGTTCGCGCGGCGCGAGGGCACGGACCCCGAAGCGCTGCCGGTCTATGTGGGCAGCCATCTCGATACGCAGCCGACGGGCGGCAAGTTCGACGGCGTGCTGGGCGTGCTTGGCGGGCTCGAGGTGATCCGCTCGCTCAATGATCTCGGCATCAAGACCAAACACCCCATCGTCGTGACCAACTGGACCAACGAGGAGGGCGCGCGTTTCGCGCCGGCCATGCTGGCGTCGGGCGTGTTCGCGGGCGTCCATGAGCAGGACTGGGCCTATGCCCGCACCGATGCCAAAGGGAAAGTCTTCGGCCAGGAATTGGAACGCATCGGCTGGAAGGGCGATGAGCCGGTCGGGCAGCGCAAGATGCACGCTTTCTTCGAGCTGCATATCGAGCAGGGGCCGATCCTCGAAGACGAGGACTACGATATCGGCGTGGTCACACACGGCCAAGGGCTGAAATGGCTGCAGGTCACGCTGACGGGCAAGGAGGCGCATACCGGCTCGACGCCGATGTTCAAGCGCCGCAATGCCGGGCTCGGCATGGCCCGCGTAACGGAGCTCGTCCATGAGGTCGCCATGGACTACCAGCCCGATGCCGTTGGCGCGGTCGGGCACATGGAAGTCTATCCGAACTCGCGCAACATCATTGCCGGGCGCACCGTCTTCACCATCGATATCCGCTCGCCGGAAAAAGAGGTGCTCGACACGATGGATGCGCGCATCCGCGAAGGGATCGAGACGATCTGCGATGCGCTCGATATCCAGTTCGCCATCGAGCAGGTTGGCCATTTCGATCCGGTGACCTTCGACGAGAATTGTGTGAAGGCCGTGCGCGATGCCGCCGAACGGCTGGGCTACTCGCATCGCGATATCGTTTCGGGGGCCGGGCACGACGCGTGCTGGATCAACCGCGTGGCGCCGACTGCGATGATCTTCTGCCCCTGCGTGGATGGCTTGAGCCATAACGAGGCGGAGGAGATCAGCAAGGAGTGGGCGGGTGCCGGGTGCGACGTGCTGTTCCATGCGGTTGTCGAGACGGCTCAGATCGTCGAATAGAACGATCCCTTGTTAAGATGGCTTAGGAACACTCGCGCTTAAGCCGATGATGTTGCGAAAGCTGTGCGCGCGTATGATCGTGTGCAGCCATTCTCCTTTCAACGCCTTGACCACTCGGTCAAAAATCTCTGCGAGCAAGCTGCCTGTCCTATGGACAGGTCTCTCAAACTGCTGTCATTCTCGGCAGCCATGAACGTGATAGCCAGCCCATTGAAGCCAGCCGACGTCGTGCCCAGACCCTCCGGCGCCTCCGTTGTCGAGGCCCGTGGGCTTGGGCTGACGTTCAAGACGAATGATGGGCCGGTTCAGGCCTTGACCGACGTGAACCTGTCGATCGGCAAAGGTGAGTTCGTCTCGTTTATCGGCCCGTCGGGTTGCGGCAAGACCACGTTCCTGCGCGTGATCGCCGATCTCGAACGGCCGACCGCAGGCACGATCCATGTGAACGGCATGACGCCCGAGCAGGCACGTGAGGCGCGGGCCTATGGATATGTGTTTCAGGCGGCAGCGCTTTATCCGTGGCGCACGATCGAGCACAATGTAGCACTGCCGTTGGAAATCATGGGCATTGGAAAAGCGGAGCGCGAGGAGCGGATCAAGCGTACGCTGGCCTTGGTCAATCTGTCGGGATTCGAGAAGAAATTTCCCTGGCAATTGTCGGGCGGCATGCAGCAGCGCGCATCAATTGCGCGCGCGCTCGCCTTCGATGCGGACCTGCTTTTGATGGACGAGCCCTTCGGCGCACTGGACGAAATCGTGCGCGACCACCTCAACGAGCAGTTGCTGCAGCTTTGGGCGCGAACGAACAAGACGATCTGCTTCGTGACGCATTCGATCCCCGAGGCGGTCTATCTTTCGACGCGCATCGTGGTGATGAGCCCCCGTCCGGGGCGGGTGACGGACGTGATCGAAAGCACCTTGCCGCATGAACGGCCGCTGGATATCCGCGAGACGCCTGAGTTTCTGGCGATTGCCCATCGTGTGCGAGAGGGGCTTCGCGCCGGGCACTCCTATGACTGACGTCCAGGTGCCGGCATGAGCGCGATTGCGGCACCGGGCGCAGGAACGGGCTTGGAACCGCTGGGGCTGTGGGCGCGGCTCAGCTCAGGACGCACGCTGCCGGTGCTGTCTATTCTCTTGGTGCTGATCGCCATTTGGTATGTCGCGGCTTTCTCACTGAACGCGCCGTTTCAGCGTCGGCTCGATGGCGAAAGCGCGCCGGGCGGCACGTTGGCCTTCGTTGAACGGACGCTCAACCAGGCGAAGCCGACACTGCCGAGCCCGCATCAGGTGGCGCAGAATGTGCTCGAGAACACGTTCCTGCGCAAAGTCACCAGCAATCGTAGCCTTGTGTACCATGCTGGCGTGACGCTCTCTTCGACAGTGCTGGGCTTCGTACTCGGCACGACGCTTGGCATCCTGATCGCGGTCGGCATCGTGCATGTGGTGACGCTGGAGCGCAGCCTGATGCCGTGGATCATCGCCTCGCAGACGGTGCCGATCCTGGCCGTCGCGCCGATGATCATCGTTGTGCTTGCGGCGGTCGGCATTACGGGCCTGTTGCCCAAGGCGCTGATCTCGACCTACCTGTCTTTCTTTCCGGTCACCGTCGGCATGGTGAAGGGTTTACGCTCCCCCGAGACCAACCATCTCGACCTGATGCATACCTACAATGCCAGCCCGGCACAGACTTTCTGGAAGCTGCGCCTGCCGGCATCCGTGCCGTTCCTGTTTGCGTCCATGAAGGTGGCGGTCGCGGCAAGCCTTGTGGGTGCCATCGTGGGTGAGCTGCCGACAGGAGCAGTAGCTGGGATCGGAGCGAAGCTGCTCTCGGGCGCCTATTACAGCCAGACGGTGGATATGTGGGCTGCACTTGTCGCGGGGTCAGTGGTTGCAGCCTTGCTCGTGACGCTGGTCGGCATCGCCTCTCGCGTGGTCGAACGTGCCATGGGAGCGCGGCCGGCATGAGGTTGCGGTTCGCTTGGCAGCCGGTTCTCGCGCTGGCGCTTCTGATCCTCGCGTCCTTCTTTCCCTCGATGACGATGGGCGCGTTGGATGCTGAGGCCAACCCGACGGCAACAGTCCAAGTGCCGTTTGATGGGACGAGTACTCTGATCTCGCTCTTGCTGGCGGCCGGGGCGATCTTGTCGCTTGTTCGTCTTCCGAAGACTGCCGAAGCACTGATCCTGCTCGTCGCGTCCTTCGGGGCGGCCTGGATGCTGGTCTCCGGCATCAGCGGTGCCGAAGGTTCGGCACTTGCGCCCTTCTTTCTCAAGCTCGCAGCAAGCTGGTTTCTCGCATGGCGCGCAGCCTCGGTGCTATCGAACCTTTCGCCGATCTCCGCCAGCGCGCGAACCTTGCTCCGGCTCCTCGTCCCGGCCTTGTTTGGGGCCTGGGTCCTGATCCTTTGGGAGGCCATCGTGCGTGGGGCGGGCGTGCCGTTCATTCTCCTGCCGCCGCCGAGCGCCATCGGGTTGCGCCTCGTGAGTTCTGTGCCGACGCTTTGGGCCGATGTGAACCAGACCATCTTCAAGTCGGTCATCGCCGGTTATGTGGCAGGTTGTGGCTTGGGCTTCGGAGCGGCGGTGCTGGCCGACCGCTACGGCTTTTTGCGGCGCGGGCTTCTGCCGATCGGCAACATGGTGTCGGCACTACCGATCATCGGGGTGGCGCCCATCCTCGTGAACCTTCTCGGCTTCGACTGGCAGTCGAAGGCGGCGGTCGTAATCGTGATGACCTTCTTTCCGATGCTGGTGAACACCATCGCCGGGCTTTCGGCGTCGGGCCATATGGAGCGCGACCTGATGCGCACCTATGCATCGAATTACTGGCAGACGCTGCTCAAGCTCAGGCTGCCTGCCGCGATGCCCTTCATCTTCAATGCGCTCAAGATCAATTCCACGCTGGCCTTGATCGGGGCAATCGTGGCCGAGTTCTTCGGCACGCCGGTGGTCGGCATGGGCTTCCGTATCTCCACGGAAGTCGGGCGCATGAACATCGACATGGTCTGGGCCGAGATCGCGGTTGCCGCGCTCGTCGGCTCTCTCTTTTATGGCGGACTAGCCCTCGCAGAAAGGGCGGTCACGTTCTGGCATCCCTCTGTCCGTGGTGGATAGAGGGGCAACTTCAGAGGGAAAACAACAATGAAGAAACTGATGGTCTCGTTGGCAGGCGGCGCGCTGTCGCTGATGGCAGCACAGGCTGATGCGGCTGACTCACTTACTCTGCAGCTCAAATGGGTCACGCAGGCGCAGTTCGCAGGCTATTATGTCGCCAAGGAAAAGGGCTTCTACGAAGACGAAAACCTCGACGTCACGATCAAGCCGGGCGGCCCGGATATCGCGCCCGAGCAGGTGATCGCCGGTGGCGGCGCCGACGTGATCGTGGACTGGATGGGCGGTGCGCTGGCCGCGCGCGAAAAGGGGGTTGGCCTCGTCAACATCGCGCAGCCGTTCAAGAAGGCCGGCATGGAACTGGTCTGTCCCAAGGATGGGCCGATCAAGACCGAGGCCGATTTCAAGGGCCGCACGCTCGGTGTCTGGTTCTTCGGCAACGAGTACCCGTTCTATGCCTGGATGAACAAACTCGGCCTCTCGACCGAAGGCGGCGCTGACGGCGTGACGGTGCTCAAGCAGAGCTTCGACGTGCAGCCCCTGATCCAGAAGCAGGCCGACTGCATCTCGGTGATGACCTACAACGAATACTGGCAGCTGATGGATGCGGGCTACAAGCCTGAGGACCTCACCGTCTTCAACTATTCGGCCATGGGCAACGACCTGCTCGAAGACGGGCTCTATGCGATGGAAGACAAGCTGAAGGATCCGGCGTTTGCCGACCAGATGGTTCGCTTCGTCCGCGCCTCGATGAAGGGCTGGAAATATGCCGTCGAGAACCCGGACGAGGCGGCGGAGATCGTCATGGACAATGGCGGGCAGGACGAGAACCACCAGAAGCGCATGATGACGGAGGTGGCGAAGCTGATCGACAACGGCGACGGCAAGCTCGTGCAGGAAGCCTACGACCGCACCGAGAGGGCGTTGCTCGACCAGAAGATCATCATCAAGAAGCCGGAAGGCGCCTGGACGAGCGCCATCACGGACAAAGCGGTTCAGTGAGGCAGGTCAACAAGACCGTTGAATAAGAGGGGCGGGCGACCGCCCCTTCTCTTTTGGTCATCTGCATCGAAATGCTGTCGATCAGAGCTTCTCCCGGATCTGCGTCAGGGTCCGGGTCGGCGTGATGGCCTCCACGTCGAGCCTTATTTCGATCAGCGCCGGCTTGCCGCTGGCCTTCGCGCGCTCGAAGGCGGCTGCGAATTCTTCGGTGCGCTCAACCACTTCGCCGTGGCCGCCATAGGCGCGGGCGAGGGCGGCAAAATCAGGGTTGTTGAGATCGGTTCCTTCGACGCGGGCGGGATATTCGCGTTCCTGATGCATGCGGATCGTGCCGTAGGACCCGTTGTTGACGACGATCACGATGATCGCTGCGCCATATTGGACGGCGGTGGCGAATTCCTGACCATTCATGAGGAAGCAGCCGTCGCCGGCGAACGCGATCACTGTGCGCTCGGGGAAGATCATCTTGGCCGCAACTGCGGCTGGCGTGCCGTAGCCCATGGAGCCCGATGTGGGGGCGGCCTGGGTCTGGAAGCGTCGGAAGCGGTGGAAGCGGTGGACCCAGGTTGCATAGTTGCCTGCACCGTTCGTCAGGACCGCGTCGTCGGGCAGAACCTCTTCGAGGTGGGCAATGATCGGGCCCATCTGCACCGCGCCGGGGCCTTCGGTGGGTGGCGTGGACCATTTGCGATAGTCGCCGTGCAGGATCAGCGTCTGATCGGCGAAGGGCGGCGGGATCTCGGGCAGATTCGCGGCGAAGGCCTCCGCAAAGGCCGCGGGGCTCGCATGAATGGGAAGCGTGGGACGGTAAACGCGGCCGAGTTCGCCTGCATCCGGGTAGACATGGACCAGCGTCTGGTCGGGATAGGGGCTTTTAAGCAGCGTGTAGTCGGATGAGGGCATCTCGCCCATGCGCGCGCCGACAAGGATCAGGAGGTCGGCCTGTTTTATCGTCTCGGCGAGCCTGGGGTTGACGCCGATGCCGACATCGCCGGCATAGCAGGGATGGAGTGCGTCGAAGAGAGCCTGCCGGCGGAAGGAGCAGCCGATCGGCAGGCCCCAGGCCTCGGTCGCCTTCTGCATGTCGTTGACGGCTTTTTCCGTCCAGCGCGAGCCACCGAGGATCATGAAGGGACGCTCGGCAGCAGCGAGAAGGCGGTAGAACTCCTCCATCTCAGGGCGGCCGGGACGGGTTTCGACCGGGACATGAGCCAACGGCGCAACCGTCTCGACTTCGTCGGTCAGCATGTCTTCAGGCAACGCGATCACCACCGGACCGGGGCGACCCGAGGTGGCGACGGCAAAGGCGCGTGTGACGATTTCTGGAATGCGGCGGGCATCGTCGATTTCGGTGACCCATTTGGCGATCGGGCCGAAGAAGGCGCGGTAGTCGACCTCCTGGAAGGCCTCGCGGTCGCGGATGCCACGTGCGATCTGGCCGATGAAGAGGATCATCGGCGTGGAATCTTGGCTGGCGATATGGATGCCGGCGGAAGCATTGGTGGCACCAGGGCCGCGTGTGACGAAGCAGATGCCGGGTTTGCCCGTCAGCCGCCCTTCGCAATCCGCCATCATGGCCGCACCGCCTTCCTGACGACAGACGACAGTTCGGATCGGCGAGTCGTGAAGGGCATCCAGAACCGCGAGATAGGATTCGCCCGGCACGCAGAAGATCCGCTCGACGCCGTTGGCCTCGAGCGCGTCCACGATAAGTTGGCCGCCGGTGCGGGTCATGGCTTGGTCTCCAGTTCGGCCAGGATTTCCTCGGTGTGCTGACCGAGGCGCGGGGATGGGCGGTCGTAGGATAACGGCGTTTCCGACAGCGTGATAGGCGCGCGGACGGAGGGAAGAGTTGCGCCGGCATCGTCCGAAAGCGCAAGCTGTATGCCGCGCGCTTTAACCTGCGGATCGCTGAACATCTCTGCGATGGTGTTGATCGGGCTCGCGGGCACGCCGGCAGTTTCGAGGCGTGCGAGTAGAGCGCTGCGGTTGCATTCCGCGAGGACCGGCATGATGAACTCGCGCAAAGCTGTTCGGTTCTCAACGCGGGCAGCATTGGTGGCGAAGCGTGGGTCCATGAAGGCGCCGAGACCGAGAACTTCGCAGAAACGGCGGAATTGGCCGTCATTGCCCACCGCGAGAATGAAATGGCCATCCGCCACCGGGAGTACCTCGTAGGGCGCGATGTTGGGGTGGGCATTACCCATCGCGACGGGCGATTTGCCGGAAACGAGGAAGTTCATGTTCTGGTTGGCGAGAACGGCGATCTGTGTGTCGAACAGGCTCATGTCGATGTGCTGGCCCTGACCGGTCGCCTCGGCATGGCGAAGGGCGGCCTGAATGGCGATCACGGAATAAAGGCCCGTAAAGATGTCGGCCACCGCGACGCCGACCTTTTGCGGCTCGCCGCCCGCCGGGCCAGTGACAGACATCAGACCCGACATGCCCTGGATGATAAAATCGTAGCCCGCGCGCGAGGCATAAGGGCCGGTCTGCCCGAAGCCTGTGATCGAGCAATAAACCAGACGCGGATTGATGGCGCGTAGTGATTGGTAATCGAGGCCGTACTTCGCGAGCCCGCCGACGCGGAAGTTCTCGATCAATACATTGGCCTGACTGATCAGCTTGCGCAGCGTCTCGGCGCCGTCGGGTCGTGAGAAGTCGATGGCGACCGAACGCTTGCCGCGATTACAGGCGTGGAAGTAGGCGGCGGACAGGTCTTCCCCGTTTGCACCTTCCACAAAGGGTGGGCCCCATATGCGGGTGTCGTCGCCACCTTGCGGATTCTCGATCTTGATCACATCGGCGCCGAGATCGGCGAGGCATTGCCCGGCCCATGGACCGGCTAGGATGCGGGCAAGTTCGATGACGCGGATGCCATGGAGCGGGGGGCGGGACATGGGTCCGGCTGTAGCAATCCTCCCTGGCTCTGTCATGCGGTGCGCAGGGAGATTCGGTCGATCCAGCCGACGAAGTCGGCAGTGATGATGTTTCGATTCAACTCGTTCAAGGATTCGTGCCGCGTGTCTGCGTAGATCGTTGTTTCGAGATTCGAAAAGCCCAACCCCTGTAGGCGGGCATCGAGGTTCTGCACGGCCTTGCCGCGATCCGTGGCAGGATCATCCGCACCGCCGACCAGATGGAACGGCAGCTCGCGGGGCAGTCTGAGAAAATTGCGGTCGTCCGCGCCACGAAAGACGAAGTCGAATACGTCCTGCCACATGGAGACGGATGCATCCCAGCCGCAGAGTGGATCGGCGATGTACTTCGCGACCTCCACGTCGTCACGCGAAAGCCAGTCGAAGGGCGTTCGTGCGTTCGGCGCCTGCGCGCCCCAGGCCTGAAATGTCAGGCGCGGCAGGAGCCGGGAGGGCACGTCGGAGCCGAGGCGGAATTGCTCCCAGGCGAGCATGGCTTGTGCAACGCGCCCGAGAAGGCCGGCAGAGAAATTGGCATTCCAGATGGCTGCGGCCTGGACGCGGTCTGGGTGACGAAGCACGAAGTCGAGCGCGATCAGCCCACCCATGGAATGGCCGAAGATGATGACTGGCCGACTGGGCCAGCGATTGGCGATGACATCATGAACTGCGAGAACGTCGTCGATCACCACGTCGGCGCCCGCTTCCTTGGCAAACCGCCCAAGCGGCGCGTTTGGCGCCCGGGTTGTGCCGTGGCCGCGATGATCGTGCGCGATGCTGGCGATGCCCTGCGTAGCCAGAGCCTCCATGAAGCGCTGGTAGCGGGCGGCATGTTCGGCGAGGCCGTGGTTGATCTGAACCACTGCGCGGACAGGCGTTTCGGCTTCTTTCAGAAGGACGTTCAGCGTTGATCCGCTGGGCGCGTGATGGATGAGTCTTTCGAGCGCCATCGATCTCCTCCGCACGCCGCATTGCTCATTGGCCGCCTTTCGCCTAAATGAGCGCCACATTCCAAAACAGTAGTGCAGGCAGGATCAGCGCGCGTGGCACGCCAGTTCATTTATCATATGTCGGGCCTGAACAAGGCCTATGGCACCAAGAAGGTGCTCGAAAACATCCATCTTTCCTTCTACCCGGACGCCAAGATCGGCATTCTGGGCCCGAACGGCTCGGGTAAGTCGACGATCCTCAAGATCATGGCCGGGCTCGACAAGGAGTATTCCGGTGAGGCCTGGATGGCCGAAGGCGCGACGGTCGGCTACCTCGCGCAGGAGCCTGAGCTCGACCCGGCGCTCAACGTCAAGGGCAACGTCATGGAAGGCGTGGCCAGGAAGACGGCCATCATCGACCGCTACAACGAGTTGATGATGAACTATTCGGACGAGACGGCCGATGAGGCCGCCAAGCTTCAGGACGTCATCGACAGCCAGAACCTCTGGGATCTCGAACAGCAGGTCGAGATGGCGATGGAAGCGCTTCAGTGCCCCCCGGCCGATGCCGACGTGACTTCGCTTTCGGGCGGCGAGCGCCGTCGCGTGGCGCTGTGCCGCCTGCTTCTGCAGCAACCCGACCTTCTCCTTCTCGACGAGCCGACCAACCACCTGGACGCCGAGACCACCGCTTGGCTCGAGAAGCATCTGCGCGAATATCCGGGCTCGGTGCTGATCATCACCCACGATCGCTACTTCCTCGACAATGTGACTGGCTGGATCCTCGAACTCGATCGCGGCCGCGGCATTCCTTATGAGGGCAATTACACCAAGTACCTGGACGCCAAGGCCAAGCGCCTGATTCAGGAAGGCCGCGAGGACGATGCGCGGCAGAAAGCGATCTGGCGCGAGCGCGAGTGGATTGCCTCGAGCCCGAAGGCCCGTCAAACCAAGTCGAAGGCCCGTATCAAGGCCTACGAGGATCTGGTGGAAGCGGCCGACAATCGCCGCCCGACCGATACGCAGATCGTCATCCCGGCCGGCGAGCGGCTCGGCAATGTGGTGATCGAAGTCAACGATCTCGACAAGGCCTTCGGCGAGCGCCTCCTGATCGAGGATCTGTCGTTCCGCCTGCCGCCCGGCGGCATTGTGGGCATCATCGGGCCGAACGGTGCGGGCAAGACCACGTTGTTCAAGATGATCACCGGCCAGGAAACGCCGGACGATGGCGTGATCCGCGTCGGCGAAACGGTGAAGCTCGGCTATGTCGATCAGAGCCGCGATGCGCTCGACCCGAACAAGACCGTTTGGGAAGAGATTTCGGGTGGTGCCGAAGTGATCAAGCTCGGCAAGCACGAGGTGAACAGCCGCGCCTACTGCTCGTCGTTCAACTTCCGTGGCGGCGACCAGCAGCAGAAGGTGGGCAACCTTTCGGGCGGCCAGCGCAACCGCGTGCACTTGGCGAAAATGCTGAAGAATGGCGGCAACGTGCTGCTGCTCGACGAACCGACCAACGATCTCGACACCGAGACGCTGGGCGCGCTCGAGGATGCGTTGGAGGCTTATGCCGGCTGCGCGGTCATCATCAGCCACGACCGCATGTTCCTCGACCGTATGGCGACACATATGCTCGCTTTCGAAGGCGACAGCCATGTGGAGTGGTTCGAAGGCAACTTCGAAGAATACGAGAAGGACAAGGTGCGCCGTCTGGGACCCGAAGCTGTGAACCCCAAGCGTGTGACCTATAAGCGCCTCACACGCTGATCGTTAGCCGCGTTGCGAGCTCCCGGTTTTTTCGACCGGGAGCTTGTTATCCGGCGCGTGGGCCACCGGGCTTGCCACATTATTCGGTTGTGTGGAGATCAAGCCACGAAAAAGGCCAAGTGCGCCTTGATTGGCGTTAACGGGTGGCCGCAAATGTGGCAGTTCGGATGCCAACGAGGCATGCGAAGTTTTCTTGCAGGACGACCTCCCTGCGAGCAGGGATGCAAGGATAGTCGATGTCAGCCAGTGCCAGCGATGAAGGGACCAAGGGTCTCTCGGTTTTCGTTGTGGAAGACGAAGCGCTTGTGGCGCTGAACCTCGAAGACATGCTGGCTGAACTCGGGTGCACAATCATCGGGCCGGTGATGCGGCTCGACCGCGCGGAGCAGATGCTGGCTGACGGCATCGACGCGGATGTTGCCATCCTCGACGTCAATGTCGCGGGACAGATGGTTTTCCCGTTCGCGCGGCGGTTGGCCGAAAACGGCGTCCCGATCGTTTTCGCAACCGGCTATGGCCGCGCAGGCCTGCCGGAGGATCTGCATGACATGCCGATCCTGCAGAAGCCATACACCATGGATGATGTGGCGCTCGGCCTGCGCTCGGCGGTCTCGAACAAGAGCGCCTGAAATCCGGTTTCATCGACACCAAACATTTGCGCTTTACCGGCGCATGTCTCTGCCGGCATCATTCGCCTTCCGATAATCTGAAAGATGCCGATGCAGCATGTGCTTTTCGAGGATGCGGCCCGCAAGATCATTCCGGCCCGCAAACTGGAAGGCACGGTAGCCGGCGTTTATCGCGCTGGCGGCGCGCATTTCGAAACCGAAGCCGTCGACGAGCTGGTGCTCGGCTTCGAGGGTATCGCAGGCGATCTTCATGCCGGGTGGACGCGCCGCTCCGGGTCACGTGAACCCTGGTACAAGCGCGGCACCGAGATGCGCAACGAGCGGCAGCTGACGCTTGTGGCGCCGAGCGAACTGGCACTGGTGGCAAGTGCCATGGCGATCCGCTCGGTCGAGCCCGAGTGGCTCGGCGCAAACCTTTCGCTCGACGGAATTCCACATCTTTCCATGCTGCCTTCCGGCACGCTGATCTTCTTCGAAAGCGGGGCGACGCTGAAGGTGGACGCCCAGAACGGACCATGCCGTGATGCCGGGCGTCAGATCGCCTTGAGAGCCCGGATCGATGACCCGCAAAAAGGCGAGTTGCTGTTTCCTCGTGTTGCCAAGCGGTTGCGTGGTCTCGTCGCCTGGGTGGAGAGGCCCGGCACGATCCGCAGGGGCGAAACCGCGAAACTGCGTATTCCCGAGCAGTGGATCTACTGATCAGCTTTCGTCTTCGACGTCGGGGTCGAGCAGCCGCGTCGCACGCCAGCCGGTCAGCACACGGTTGATGTCGTCCACCACGAAGAAGCGGGCCGAGTCGCGATCGTAGCCATCATCCATCAGCGCGTCGTAGTCCGTGTGCTGGTGACGGACATGTGCGACCGTTGCAAGCCAGACCGCGATGGTTGGCGGCAAGGCGCGCAGGTGGGGCGCGCTGGAGTCCAGCCGGATCTGCTCGATATCCGAGTAGGGCGCCATCGGCAGTAGGGCAGTTAGGGCTTTGGCCAGAGCGCGTTGGCGATGAGTGGCAGGAGCTCGCATGGCATCGGTTTAGCACCGAATCCGAAAACTTTGCTTGCACGCAGCACTACCGTCATATAAGCATATCTTTATGTGTGAAGGGAGGCGTTGCTTTGAGCTCCGATCTCGATCGTTTCGTTGACAGTCTCAAAGCGGCCGCCGAGCCGAGCCGGCTGCGCATCCTGGCGCTGCTGGGGCAGGGTGATCTGACCGTTTCCGATATCACTGAAATCCTCGGCCAATCACAGCCGCGCGTGTCGCGCCATCTGCGCCTCTTGAGCGAAGCATCGCTGATCAGCCGATATCAGGAGGGCTCGTGGGCCTATTTCCGTTTGACGGATGCCACACGCGAATTCGTGACGAGCCTTGTCGGCCGCATCGCGCCCGAAGACGTGCAGCTTTCGCGCGACCATGAACGGCTCGGCGTCGTGAAGCAAAGGCGGCAGGCGAGGGCGGCGGACTATTTCAGCCGCAACGCCGAGAGCTGGGACGCCATTCGTTCGCTCCATGCGCCTGACGAGGCTGTGGAAGGTGCTCTCATCGAGGCGGTTGGCAAGCGACCGTTCCAAGCCATGCTCGATCTCGGCACCGGCACGGGACGGATGCTGGAAATTTTTGCACCGCTCTATCGACGCGGCGTTGGGCTGGACCTGTCGCGCGAAATGCTGAGTGTGGCGCGTGCCAATCTCGATCGGGCGGGTCTGGCTCATGCGCAGGTGCGTCAGGGAGACCTGTTCGCAGCACCTGTCGAGCGTGACGCGTTCGATCTCGTGACGATGCATCAGGTGTTGCACTACCTCGATGATCCGGCCGCCGCGATCCGAGAGGCGGCGAAGTATCTCCGCCCTGCGGGCCGTCTCGTCGTGGTCGATTTCGAAAGCCACGGCTTGGAATTCCTGCGTGAGGCTCACGCGCATGCGCGCCTTGGATTCACGGATGCACAGATGGCCGATTGGTTCGCCAAGGCCGGGCTTGAGGCGGAGAGCCCGCGCCGCATCGAAGCAGGCGGCCGCGATAAACTCACCGTCAAGCTTTGGATCGGACGCGACCCGCGTTTGTTGATTGCCGAACCGGCGTCCCAGAACAGCAGGGAACTCGCATGAACACTAAATTTCCTTTTTCGCGCCGCTCCGATATCGGCAGCCGTATCCATGTCTCGTTCGAGTTCTTTCCGCCCAAGAACGACGAGATGGAATCCAAACTCTGGCAGACGATTGAACGGCTTGCACCGCTTTCGCCGGATTTCGTGTCGGTCACCTATGGGGCAGGCGGTTCGACGCGCGAGCGCACTGTGCGCACGGTCCGGCGAATCCTCAACGAGACCGCGCTGAAACCGGCCGCTCACCTGACCTGCGTGGACGCGACCCAGGCGGAAGTCGACGAGGTGATCGGCGAATTCGCTGCGATGGGCGTAAGGCGCTTCGTGGCACTGCGCGGCGATCCGAAAGAGGGGGTGGGCTCCGCCTACCAGCCGCATGACGGGGGCTACGAGAACGGTGCGGAACTGGTGGGCGCGCTGAAGCGCCAGGGTGAGTTCGACGTGTCTGTTTCCGCCTATCCCGAGAAACATCCCGAAAGCCCGGATTTCGCGACCGATATCGAAATGCTGAAGCGCAAGGTCGATCAGGGTGCCTCGCGCGCGATCACCCAGTTCTTTTTCGATAACGACCTGTTCGAGCGCTATGTCGAGCGTGTCCGCCGCGCGGGCATTTTGATACCGATCGTGCCGGGCATTCTGCCGGTGCACAACTTCGCGCAGGTTTCGAGCTTTTCGAAACGCGCCGGCGCGCATGTGCCTCAATGGCTGGCCGACCGGTTCGATGGGCTGGAGAACGACCCACAGACGCATATGCTGGTGGCAGCGGCGGTTACAGCCGAGCAGGTGCTCGACTTGGTGGAGCGCGGCGTAAGCGACTTCCACTTCTATACGATGAACCGCGCGGATCTGGTTTACGCCATCTGTCATCTGATCGGGATCAGGGAAAAGGCAAGCACGCGAACTGTGGAGAGTGTTGCGGCTTGAGGGGGCGTTAGGCCGGGCTTGGGCCGCGTTGCCGTCCCTTCAACGCCGCTCCTGAAACCACACGCTATTCCGGGCAACAAAAAGGCCGCACTGGGGGCTGGAGTGCGGCCTTTTCGTATTCTGCTTAACTGCTTCTGCGTTTTGCCCTCAGGGCAGGACACCTACGATTAAAGCGCCAACAAAGGCGAAAGCGGCTCCGATCATCACCACGTTCAAAGAGCGTGTCAGTCCCATTCGCACCTCGTTCGTTAAGACTGATGACGGAGGTTAGGCAAATTTGGGGCGCAGACAAGCAGAAAATATGCTGCATTGCGACATGATTGTGAACAATTCGACCTTTCCACGAGGATAGTTCCAACACGATCATGGGGTTGGACCTCGCTCGCCCAACCGCTACTTTCCGCGCGACTCGGGACCGGAGACCCCATGCAGAAATTCAAGGATGCGCGTGAAGCGGCACTCGCCTTGCGACCGGACGAACCAGTGTACTGCTTTCGGCCCGAAGTGCTCAAGGCCGATGCGCGGAACTTCATGGCCTCATTTCCAGGCAAGACCGCCTATGCGGTGAAGACCAATGGCGAGGAGCTCGTGCTGCGCACGCTGATCGAGGCCGGCGTTTCGGCCTTCGATGTGGCCTCGCCCGGCGAGTTTGCGGCGGTGCGCGCGGTCTCCGGCGATGCCGAAATGCTCTATATGCATCCGATCAAGTCACAGTCGGATATCAGGCTCGCGCTGGAGAAATACGGCATCCGCGTCATCGTCGTGGATCATGAGGACGAGATCACCAAGCTCAGCCGCGTGACGCGCGCACTCGATATCGATCCCGGCACGCTGACCGTGTTCGTACGCATCCAGACCAAAGGCCACGCGGCCTACGAGCTTTCCAAGAAATTCGGGGCGGGGCCGGCCAATGCAGTCGAGCTTTGCCAGCGTCTACACCGCATGGGCCACAAGGTCGGGCTCTGCTTCCATGTTGGCAGTCAGATCGAAGACCCGGATACTTATGAGCGTGCCCTCGCGTCGGCCGACTGGGTACGCAATCGCATCGGCTTCGAGCTCGCCGGACTGGACCTCGGCGGCGGATTTCCTGCCGAGTACGGCCACGACCCACGCGCGAAAAAGCTGGACATGCCCTCGCTCGGCCAGATCATGTCGCGGTTGCGAGGCGACATCAACGAGTACGGCTTTAGCGAGGTGCCGCTGGTCGCGGAGCCCGGGCGCGTGATCGTCGCGCGCGCCTTCTCTCTGATCGTGCGGGTCCTGTTGCGAAAAGGGCGACGGCTCTACATCAATGACGGCATCTGGGCGTCGCTGTCGGATTCGTGGACAGGCAAGAT
Source organism: Mesorhizobium liriopis (assembly GCF_024053505.1). Taxonomy (GTDB): domain Bacteria; phylum Pseudomonadota; class Alphaproteobacteria; order Rhizobiales; family Rhizobiaceae; genus Mesorhizobium_B; species Mesorhizobium_B liriopis. Next base: position 285,617 of record NZ_JAMXQS010000004.1, read on the forward strand.
CACCTTGCCGGCACGCTTCATTCCCGACCCTGCCATCCGCTCGCGCAATGGCAACGAGGAAACGATCGCGCCCTTCAAGGTGTGCGGAGCAACTTGCGATTCGGTCGATATCCTTTCTCGACCCTTCTGGCTGCCCGAGACGATCGACACGGGCGACTGGATCGAGATCGGCCATATCGGTGCCTATTCGCTGTCGCTGCGCACCCGCTTCAACGGTTTCTATCCGGACACTTTCGTGGAAGTCTCGACCCCCTTTGATGAGGGTGACGCGCCTCAAGGCTTTGCAAGCCTCGAAACCATGGCGGATTGACGGGAAGGAGACACAGGATGGCGAATAATTGGCCGGAGATCGACTATCTCGGATGGCGCGACACCTGTTCGGCGCTGCATCTTTATCTGCAGATCGTCGGCAAATATCGGTTGGCCCGGACGCCTTGGGTCAACCATGCCTGGCACGCCACGTTTCTCGTCACGCCGCGTGGCTGGACGACAACGGTCGTTCCCGATGGGTCTGGCATCGAGGTCATGTTCGACCTGATCGAGCACCGCGTGGTGGCCCAGAATTGCGAGGGTGGGGTCGAGACGATCGCGCTCGAACCGACCACGGTTGCCGCCTTCCATGAAGCCTTCAAAGCAGCGATCCTCAAGCTCGGTGGCAATCCGAAATTCCACGGCTCGCCCAACGAGGTGCCGAACCCGGTGCCGTTTGCGGATGATCATCGCGAGCGGCCCTATGATCGTGACGCGGTGACGCGCTTCTTCCGTGCCACCGTCCAGGTCGATCGTGTCTTCAAAGCCTTTCGCACCTCGTTTCTCGGCAAGGCGAGCCCGGTGCATCTGTTCTGGGGAAGTTTCGATCTGGCCGTAACACGGTTCTCCGGCCGCCCGGCACCGTTGCATCCGGGCGGTATTCCCGCTCTACCGGATTCGGTCGCTCGAGAAGCATACGACCATGAGGTGAGCTCGGCTGGCTTCTGGCCGGGCGGTGGCGGGATCGACTATCCCGCATTCTATTCCTACGCCTATCCCGGTCCCGAAGGTTTCAAGGACGCGACTGTTGCACCGGATGAGGCATTCTGGAGCAAGCAGCTCGGCGAATTCCTATTGCCTTATGACGCGGTTCGGAATGCGCCGGACCCGGATGCTGCTCTGATGGCGTTCCTTGTCGGCACCTATGAAGCCGCAGCCGAGCTCGCTCAATGGGACCGGCAGAGCCTCGAATGCCGTCCCGGTGAACCGGGAGCGGTGCGTGCCGTAAGGCAAAGGCCGGTTGCACCCAAGACCGTCGAGCAAACTGACCTCACGGTCGAACACGAAGCGAATGGCGCGAAAGGGCGCTACGTTATTCGTCATGACGGCACTGAGGCAGAAATGACCTATAGCCGTGTCGGCGATAGGCTGCTGATCATCGATCATACAGGCGTGCCCGATGCCTTGCGTGGCAAAGGCATGGGTGAGCGGATGGTTCGGCAAGCCGTTGAGGATGCACGCGCCGGCGGCTACGCCATCATGCCGCTTTGCCCATTTGCGAAGGCCCAGATCGCCCGCCACCCCGACTGGCAGGATGTGCTGCAGAAGCGGTGATCGAGCACCCTGCCATCACAGTCCAGTGAGGGGTAAACGAAGCGGGAACGCCGAAGCTTTGCCGGCATTCTTTGGCGCAGCTTGGGAGGATGTCGTCATGATGACGCAAACGCTTTACGCTACAGCCTTCGTTCTCTCTTCCGCCTTCGTTTTTGGCATCATGGTGTTGAGCTTCTAGAGCTTGGCCAGAAGCTCCGGCGTCGGCCAGCCATCGACGATCATGCCGAGCCTGATCTGCTCTTGGCGTACCGCCTCGCGTGTGGCGGTGCCTAGAATGCCGTCAACGCCTCCGACATGATAGCCGCGCGCTTCGAGCTTGGTCTGTAGCGTCTTCATGGTTTCGAGATCGAGCCCATTCTCGGGCGTGCGGGGATCGAATTTCGGTGCGCCGGCAAGGCGGGCCGCAAGATTGGCGGCGGTCAGCGTGTAAACGGCCGACTGATTCCACTCGAGATAGACGTCATAGTTCGCGTAAGTGATGAAGGCTGGGCCTTTGTGTCCCTGCGGGAGCACGAGCCCCGCCTGCAAGCCGGTATCGCGCAATGGTGAGCCATCGGCATAAGTCACCCCCCAATCGACCCACTGCTTGATGGGCAGCTTGTTGGTGCGGCCGGTTTGGTCCCAGGGCAGGCTGTCGGGCACGCGCACTTCTTCGATCCACGGCTCGTTCGGGCGCCAGCCGCGCGACTGGATCTTGGCAGCCGTCGTCATGATGACGTCGGGCGCGTCGTTGCGGACATCGACATGGCCGTCGCCATCGCCGTCCTGCCCAAGCTTCAAGATGTCCGAAGGCAGCATCTGGGTCTGGCCGACTTCGCCCGCCCATGCGCCTTTCGTGTCGGCAGGCAGGTCGCCACGGTCCATGAGGGTCAGAAGTGGCACGATCTGCGGGCGGAAGAGTTCGGGGCGGCGGCAGTCATGCGATAGGGTGACGAGCGCGTTCAGCGTGAGAAAATCACCCTGCACGGCGCCGAAATCCGTTTCCAGAGCCCAGAAGGCAGCAATCACTGCGCCCGGTACACCGAACTGCATCTGCGCGCGCTGGAACACTGCATCGTATTTCTTGAGATTCGCCGCGCCCTGCTTGAGGCGGTAATCCGAGATCATGCGCCCGGAGAATTGGGTGAACGTCTGCGAGAACACGCCCTGGGCACGATCGCGGGCGAGCACTTTCGGGTCCTGTTGGGCATTATCGAGAGCAGCCAGACCTGTTGCACCAACGCCCTTACCTTGGGCCTCGGCATGCATCTTCTGGAGCCAGTCGGCGAATTCGCCGCCACAGGCGGCTTTTGCAGCAATCTGCTCTTCGGTCAGTTGCTGTGCAGGGGGCTGAGCAGGATCGGCGGTTTGCGCCGATGAGGGGAAGGTTGTGGCCAAAGCCGTGCCGACAAGAAGCAGCCGTGCCGCGATCCGCATTCAATCACTCCGAGTTCGAAAGCCAGCGCGGCTTGTGGCGCAGCATCTGGGCCAAAAGACGGAATAATCAACCGCAGCTGTTTTGCGCAACACTTTATGCTGAAAGGTTTTTCAGCCGCTATTGGCCTTCAGCCACTTTTCCCAAGTGCCGACGCTGCCGTTGAAGACGTTGATATCGGCATTGCCGTCGATGCCCGGCACAATGCCGGTGCCGGTATATTGCCAGAACGTCCAAGGGTGAGAGCCGTAGCGCGACGACGGATGGCCAGCCACCGAGCGCAGCCAGAAGGGGTAGCCCTTGAAGCCGGACAGGCCGTTATCCTCGAAGAAATCGATCGAAGTGTAGATGATCGGCTTCTTGCCGTAGTGACGCTCGACGACCTGGAGAAAGGTCTTCATCTCGCTGCGCACGACGGACGGATCAGGCCTCTTCTTGCAGGTGGGCGAATCCGGGTTCCACTCCATGTCGAGCACGGGGGGAAGCGCGCCGCGCTCTTTCGGGACATTGTCGATGAACCACTGCGCCTGATCCTCAGCCGTGCGGCAGAAGTAATAGAAGTGGTAGGCCGCGCGCGGGACGTTGGCGGCCTTCGCCGCGCCCCAATGTTTTTCGAAGTGCGAATCCACCCGATCACCGCCTTCGGTTGCCTTGATGAAGGCGAAGGAGATGCCGGCGGCACGTGCCGTGTCCCAGTTAACGTCGCGCTGGTACTTCGATACATCAGTGCCGTGAACGGCGTAGCTGGTCGGACGGTTGACCATTCCCCATTCGTGCGGGTCGCTGTCGCCGAAGCGCGGCCCTTTGACCGAAACCGAGGATGAGGCGGACGGGGCAAGGTCATCGATCGTTGTGCAGCCGGCAAGCAGCGCAAGCATGAGGGCGGCACAAACGCGGCGCAAGTCTCTCTCCCAACCCGGAACCCTTCCGCCCTTGATGGGGGATCATGGTTTATTTTCGGTTGCGTTCAGGACGCGCGATTGCTGCCGAGCGTCTGGGGATGCCGCCAAACGTGATGATAAAATCGGCAACCATCCCCGTTGTTCGCCATTATGATCACGAGGCCTCGCTTGGTCCGATAGCATTTACCTGATCCAAATCAAGGAGATAAGAGATGAAGAAGCTTGTCATCGCCGCGATTTCGGCCACTGCCATGCTTTCGCTCGCGGCTTGCAGCGACAGCACCGACAACACGACGACGCAGAGCACCACGACGCCCTCGACGACGCAGTCCACACCGCCTGCGACTTCGGGAACCGCGGCTGAGCCGGTTTCTCCTGGAACGAGTGGCGCGTCAGGAACGGTGGCGCCGACCACCGACAACACCTCGACCAACAGCATCGAGATGCAGCCATCGAAGCCCTCGAGCGGCACCGGCGGCATGACCGAGAGCACCGCGCCGACAGACAACAACGCGGTCACCCCGGGCAACTCGACCACGCCCGCGACGCCTGCTCAGTAAGGGCTGGTAAAAAACTAAACCAGACCGTAAAAAGGCCGGAATTATCCGGCCTTTTTACTGTTCGGCGACGGGGGTCGTCCGAGGGGGATAGAGAATGTCCGCTTGCCGTGAACTTTGCCGACCGAACGAAACCGCGCCAGCGCGCGTCAGCGCCTATGGCAGCACCGCGATCTGCCTGATAACGCATTCCGTCATGTCCATCTGGAACACATTGGGCGAGGTCGCTGCCTGGGTTTCGCGCGCCACGCATCTGAGCGAGCTCGCAGAAGCCGTGCGGACTTTGTTCGCAGGCGATCCCGCTTTGCGCCGCAAGGTGGCTTTTTCCGTCGCCATGATTGCGCTTTCGGCCAAGATGGCGAAAGCCGATGGTGTGGTGACGCAGGACGAGGTGCGCGCCTTCCAGCAGATTTTCGCCATCCCTGCTTCCGAAACGCGCAACGTCGCGCGGCTCTACGATCTCGCGAAGCAGGATGTGGCAGGCTTCGAGGCCTATGCCCAGCGCATGGCGCGGCTTTGTCGCGAGGATAATCCGGACGGACTACTGCTCGAGGACGTGCTTGACGGGCTCTTCCATATCGCCAAGGCCGATGGGCTGTTCCATGATGGCGAGAACGGCTTTCTGCGCCGTGTCGCCGAGATCTTCGAAGTGTCCGAGTTGCGTTATGAGGCCTTGCTGGCGCGCCATATCGACATGGGCTCGACCGATCCTTGGCGGGTGCTCGGCGTCGAGCGCGATCTGCCTTTCGTGGAAGTGCGGCGCCATTACCGTCAGCTTGTGGCAGCCAATCACCCTGATCGCCTGATTGCGCGGGGATTGCCCGAAGAGTTCATCGCGATTGCCACGAGCCGGCTGGCCGCCATCAACAGCGCGTTCGAAACGATCGAGCGCGCCGCCGCGTGACGAAGGAGAGTTTCGCGCCCGATCAGCCGGGCGTTACGGTCCGCCCTTCGCTCAATCACGGTGAGCGGCGCGGCGTAGCGAGACCGAACATCCTGCTTCTGCACTATACGGGCATGGAATCAGGCCAAGCCGCCGAGAGCTGGCTTTGCAATCCGGTGAGCGAGGTTTCCTGCCACTACATCGTCCATGAGGACGGCCGTATCGTGCAGATGGTGCAGGAAAGCCGTCGCGCGTGGCATGCCGGGAGAAGTTCGTGGCAGGGACACGACGACATCAACTCGCGCTCGGTCGGGATCGAAATCGTCAATCCAGGCCACAATATCGGTTACCGCGATTTTCCGGATGAGCAGATCGCAGCCGTGATCGAACTTTGTGGTGGCATCATCGACCGGTATGGCATTCCGATCGAACGCGTGCTGGCCCATTCGGACGTCGCGCCGGGACGGAAGGTCGATCCGGGGGAGAAGTTTCCGTGGAAGCGGCTCGCGGATGCGGGCGTGGCCTTTCACGTCGAGCCATCGATGGCGCAAGGCGAGGGGTTGCGAACGGGTGATCGCGGCGAGCCTGTCGCGGTCTTGCGGGATGCGCTGAAAAGGATCGGTTACGGCCTCGAGCCCGGCGACGAGTTCGATGGCCCCCTGAAGATCGTGGTCGAGGCGTTCCAGCGCCGGTTCAGGCCCGCGCTCGTGGACGGTGACGCTGATCTTGGTACGCTCGAAACCCTTCAACATGTGTCAGCCGCGCTTTTCGGTTGCAAAGCGTCGCCCGAATCCGTTTAAGCAGCCTCGCCAGTCGGCTGGGCGGCCGCAGTCACAAGCACCGAAAGGTCGTGGCTGAGGAAAGTCCGGGCTCCATGGAAGAGCGGTGCCGGGTAACGCCCGGCGGGGGCGACCCCAGGGAAAGTGCCACAGAGAGCAGACCGCCCGAGCTTTGAGCTCGGGTAAGGGTGAAAGGGTGGGGTAAGAGCCCACCGCGCCGCCGGCAACGGGGGCGGCATGGTAAACCCCACCGGGAGCAAGACCGAATAGGGATGGCACGGCGGCTATAACCGTCGATGGCGTTTTCCAGCCAGCTATCCGGGTAGGTTGCGTGAGGCGCATGGCGACATGCGCCCAAGAAGAATGGCCGCCACGTTTCCGTCTGCTCGCAGGAGCAGCGGAGGCCATACAGAACCCGGCTTACAGGCCGGCTGGCAGATTATCGAGCGTTTGAACCAGGGCTGACACAAGTTCTTCAGTCGGTTCGCAACCGACCGCGAGGCGCACGAAGCCCGGCGCCACGGCATCGCCCCAGCGCGCGCGGCGCTCGGCCGAGGTGTGGATGCCGCCGAATGATGTGGCGGGCTGGATCAGCGGGCAGTTGTCGATGAAGTGCTCGGCTGCAGCTTCCGAGCGGAGCGTGAGTCCGAGAAGGAAACCAAAACGATCCATCTGTGCGGCTGCGAGATGATGCGCCGGGTGGTCCGGGAGGCCGGGATAGCGGAGGGTTTCGAGTGCCGCGTGACCCTTCAGCGCCTTTGCCACCGCCTCAGCACTGTCGCACATGCGTGCGAAGCGCAGTTCCAGCGTTTCGAGCCCGCGGTGGACGAGCCAGGATTCGAACGGCCCGGGGATCGAGCCCGACAGCTTGCGCCATTCGGAAACGGCACTCATGACCGCCTCGTCTCGGCTCGCGACATGGCCGTAGAGCACATCGGAATGGCCGTTCACAGCCTTGGTATCTGCTGCGACCACGATGTCCGCGCCAAGCGCCAGCGGGCGCTGGCCGAGCGGCGTCATCGTCGTGTTGTCGGCGATCACCAGCGCACCGGCGGCGTGTGCCGCATCGCTGACCGCTTTGATGTCGAGAATGTCGAGGCCCGGATTGGATGGCGTCTCGATGTAGACGATACGAAAACCGTCGAAGCCGCCATCGGCAAATTGCGCGGTCGGCCGCGTTTCGGCCGTGACGCCGAGGCGTGCGAGAATGCGGTCGGCAAGCAGGCGCGTCGTGTAATAGCCATCCGACGGCAGGAGAATACGGTCGCCAGCCTTCAGGAGCGCCATGAAGGGCGCGGTGATCGCGGCCATGCCGGAGGGGAAGGCGAGGCAAGGCGCATCTTCGAGCAACGACAAGGCATGCTCGACGGCTTCCCATGTCGGATTATGCGAGCGCCCATATTGCGCCACACCCGCCGGGTCGCCGGGCAAGTGAAAGGTCGCGGAAGGTACGATCGGCAGGGCGACGGGGTCACCCTTGTTCAGCCCGTCGCGGCGGGCATGGATGAGGCGCGCGGTGCGGCTGGAATTCGTGTCGGTCATGGGAGGTCAGAAGCGCCAGACGAGACGGGCACCGGTCGATTCAAGACCGTCATTGCTCTCGGCCGTGTTCGCATTCGAGAAGTGGTTGAGATAGACCTGCGCGCCGAGGTTGGGCGTGAAGTCGTAGCCGGCGCTGGCCTGGAGGTGGAATAGCACCTCGGAGCCGAGATCGCGCAACTCGCCCTCGTCGTTGCGCTTTTCCTTGTCGGACATGATCGCGCCGCCGGCGCTGAAGCCGAGCGAGAACTTTTCCGAGAGGTAATATTCCCAGTTGAAGCCGGTATAGAACGCGTTGATCGGATCGTCCGAGATCGCGATGTCCGTGCCGATATAGGGACGCGGCGAGCCGAGGAAGCTCAGGAAGTCGAAGGATGGCGCGAGGATTTCGCCGTTGACCGTGCCGCCGGTGAAGGTATCGGGCGTGAAGGGGCCCGTGTCGTAGCTGCCGCCGCCCAGACGCACTTCCCAGCGCGCGGCATTTTTGCCGAAGCCGGTGGTCGGCGTGGGCGCTGCTGCAGGCAGCACGTCTGCCGCATGCGCTGCGGATGCGCCGAGTGAGAGAAGCAGAAGGGCTGCGGTTTTTGCGACGCGCATGGCGGAGGATCGTCCGTGATTCGAGGGCAATCTACTCCCCGAACGCGGGTCCGAAACTTGCGTGCGGAAAGCAGTTCGTTGAGATTTGGTCGATGTGACCCTGGCGCAACAACAGGTGAGCCCGCTTGATGACAGTTCCGCGTGACGGCCCTTAACGATCCATTAGCCTTAAGCTTCGATAAAGCCTTTTGGGAGAAAGTGCGGAGGCTCGTCTAGGGCCGAGGCACCGGCCTTCGGCCTCCTGTTCACATCGTTGCCCACAAGGGCTCAATGCTACCCGAACCGGTCATTCAGCGGGGTTTCAAAACCCGAACGCTCAAGCGCTTCATGTCAGCCGATCCAATGGCTCGGCGAGCGCTCGGCAGGGCTGGTTCGCAGGCTTTCCGGGGCGATGGGCGGCGGTCGTGTTCGATTTTGTCTGGAGGCTCCGCCGTGACGGAAAACGCGCAGGCGCGCCATATTCCCGTGTTGCTCGCCGAGGTGCTGGAAGCACTTGCAGTTGCACCCGGTGATACCGTGATCGACGGCACGTTCGGCGCGGGAGGCTATTCGCGCGCTATCTTGGAGCAGGGGGCGCAGGTCATCGCGCTCGATCGCGACCCGGATGCGATCCGTGACGGGCAGGCGCTGGTCGCGGAAATGGATGGCAGGCTTGAGCTCCACCATCGCCAGTTTTCCGAACTCGACCTCGTGGCCGATGGCGTCGATGGCGTCGTGCTCGATATCGGCGTCTCCTCCATGCAGCTCGATCAGGCCGATCGAGGTTTCTCTTTTCGAGCCGACGGGCCGCTCGACATGCGGATGGGGCAGGCGGGGCCGAGCGCGGCTGATGTTGTGAACCGCTTCAAGAGTGGGGACCTCGCGCGCATTTTCGGGTTTCTCGGCGAAGAGCGCCATGCCGGGCGCATCGCGCGGGCCATCGAGAAGCGTCGCGACGAAAGACCCTTTGAGCGCACGCTTGATCTGGCCAACACCATCGAGGCGACGGTCGGGCGCAACCCCAAGGACAAAATCCATCCGGCGACGCGCGTGTTTCAGGCGCTGCGCATCTTCGTCAATGATGAGCTGGGCGAACTGGCCCGCGCGCTTGAGGCTGCCGAGCGTGTGCTGAAGCCCGGCGGGCGGCTGGTTGTCGTATCGTTTCATTCGCTCGAAGATCGCATCGTCAAGCGCTTCATCACCGAACGCTCGTCCGCGCCGGCCGGTTCTCGGCACATGCCGCAAACCGTGGCGCTGGCACCGACATTCAATAAGGCAGGCTCTGCCGTGACGGCCGGCGAAGCCGAACTCGAAGCCAATCCACGCGCGCGTTCGGCGCGGCTGCGCGCGGCTGTTCGCACGGAAGCGCCGCCGCGCACATCCGATCTTTCCCTTTTCGGCCTGCCCAGGCTGCCCTCGCTTTCAGGAGGCGACAAATGACGCGCATGTTCCGTACCACCGACGTGGTGCTGATCGCGGCGATGGTTGCGGCGGCAGGCTTCACCTACAAGACGAAGCATGATGCCGAACAACGGCTGAACCATATCGGCAAGCTCGAGCGGCAGATCCGTTACGAAGAGGACTCCATCGACCTGCTGAAGGCCGATTGGAGCCTGCTCACGCAGCCGGTTCGTCTGCAGAAGCTCGCCGAGTCTTATCAGGACCAGCTCAAGCTCGAATCCGTTCAGCCGCGCCAGATCGCAGGCCTCGAAGCCATTCCGCTCAAGCCACCACCGGCCCCGGTGGAAGTGAAGGAAGCTGACGCCAAGCCGAAGGATGCCATCAAAGACCTTCTGCTGCTCGACCCGATCGCAACCGGAGACATCGGCCAATGATGAAGTTCTGGAAGCGCAAGCTCGAAAGCAACGACGCGCTGCCGCAGGAGATCGTGATTCAGGGCGAGGGTCGCTCGGGCGGCAAGACACGCACGCGCGTGGCCCTGATCGCGACCGTGTTCTTCGGCGTCTATGCCGTGATCGGCGGACGTCTGGTCTACTATGGTCTGGCGACACCGGAGGAATCGGCGGGTCCCGCTTCGCGCGTGACCGCATCGCGCCCCGACATCGTAGACCGCAACGGCGAGGTGCTCGCGACCGACATCAAGACGGCTTCGCTTTTCGCCGAACCCAAGCGCATCGTCGACGTGGACGAAGTGGTCGAGAAGCTCTCGACCGTATTGCCCGAGCTCAAGCACGAGCAGACCTACAACAAGCTCAAGACCAAGCAGGGTTTCGTCTGGCTCAAGCGCCAGCTGACGCCCAAGCAGCAGGCCGACATCATGGCGCTGGGCCTGCCCGGCATCGGCTTCCGCTCGGAGAAGCGTCGCTTCTATCCGGGTGGCGAGACGGCCTCGCACATTCTCGGCCTGACCAATGTCGACAACAAGGGCATCGCCGGGCTCGAGAAGTTCGTGGACGATCAGGGTCTGGCGGACCTTCAGGCCTCGGGCCTCGCGATCCCGCGCGACCTGCAGCCGGTGCAGCTCTCCATCGACAACCGCGTGCAGCACATCATGCGTGACGAGCTGGTACAGGCGGTCAATCGCTATCATGCGATCGCGGCGGGTGCCGTGGTGCTCAACGCCAAGACGGGTGAAGTGGTGGCGTTGGCCTCGGTACCGGACTTCGACCCGAACAACCCCTTCAACGCGCTGGACAAGGACCGCTTCAATCGCATGACGGCGGGCGTGTTCGAGATGGGCTCGACCATCAAGAGCTTCACTACCGCGATGGCCTTGGATTCGGGACGTATGAACCTGAACAGCACGGTGGATGCCTCGCGTCCCATCACCATCGGTCGCCAGACCATCCGCGACTTCCACGGCAAGCACCGTGTGCTCACCGTGCCGGAAGTTTTCATCTACTCTTCCAATATCGGCTCGGCGAAGGAAGCCGACGTGGTCGGTATCGACGGGCACCGCGAGTTCATGCATCGCATGGGCCTGCTCGACAAATTGCAGACGGAACTGCCCGAGATCGCCAAGCCGACCGAGCCGCGCGTCTGGAAGAAAGTGCACTCGATCACGATCTCCTTCGGCCACGGCATGTCCACGACTCCGCTGCAAACGGCAGTGGGCGCGGCGGCGCTTATGAATGGCGGAAAACTCATTCCGCCGACCTTTTTGCCCCGCACGCAAGCCGAGGCCGACGCGATCGGGAAGCAGGTCGTGAGCGCGAAAACCGTCGAGGACATGCGCTATCTTTACCGCCTGAACGCCGAAGTGGGCTCCGGCAAGCGCGCGGAAGTGGCGGGCTATCGTGTGGGCGGCAAGACCGGCACGGCAGAGAAGGTCGAGAACGGACGCTACTCCAAGAACAAGAAGTTCAACGCGTTTCTCGCAGCCTTCCCGATGGACGATCCGACTTACATCGTTCTGTCGATCATCGACGAGCCTCAGCCCGAAAAACCGGGCATGCCCGCGACCGCAGGTCTCAACGCAGCACCTATCGTCGCCAACATCATCCGCCGCTCAGCGAACTTCCTCGGCGTTTCCCCACGCTTCGACGAGGGTGACGCGGCGCAGATGGTGTCGCTGCCGGCTGAGGACTGAGGCATTGATGCCGTCGCGAGAATGCGGCGGCAGAGGGGCCACTTTTGGCGCAGGAGCTGCCGCAAAGAAATAGCTGGCTGCGCTAACTCGCTGATTTCTGGAGCCAGCTTTGTCACCGAAGGGCAGGGCTGGCTAAATCAGTGGCCACAGCTTAATCCCGCATTAACCATAGACTGCTGATGTGGGCTTCCATGAAACTCAGTGAACTCGCCGACATTCTGCCCTCCGCTGCAAATGCAGGCGGAGCCGAGGACGTGACAGGTGTCACAGCCGATTCGCGCGCCGTCGTGCCGGGCACGATCTTCGTTGCCGTGCCCGGGACCAAGGCGGATGGCGCAAGCTTTGCCGGCGACGCCGCAGCCAGGGGCGCGGCAGCCGTGGTTGTGGGTGAGACGGCAGTTGTCGGCGATATCGGCCTGCCGGTATTGCGTGTCGCCGAGCCTCGTTCGGCCTTGTCGCATGTCGCAGCGCGTCTTTACGCTGGTCAGCCTGAAACCATGGTTGCGGTGACGGGCACCAGCGGCAAGACGTCGGTCGCGGCCTTCACGCGACAGATCTGGGAACAACAGGGTTTGGCCGCTGCAAGCATCGGCACGACCGGCGTGGTGGCGCCGGGGCGCAACGATTACGGTTCGTTGACCACGCCCGATCCCGTGGCCTTGCACAAGTTGCTCGCTGAACTCACCCGTAGCGGCGTGACGCATGCCTCGATGGAAGCATCCAGCCACGGGCTCGACCAGCACCGGCTCGATGGCGTGAAGCTCAAAGCGGCCGGCTTCACCAATCTCGGTCGCGACCACATGGATTATCACCCGACGGTCGAGGACTATCATCGCGCCAAGCTGCGCCTTTTCACCGAGTTGCTGCCGAAGGGTGCGCCGGCAGTGATCTTCGCCGATGATCCGTTTTCCCAGCCGACAGTCGAGGCAGCGCGCAGCGCTGGTCTCGACGTGCTGACAGTGGGTCGGTCGGGCGAGTTCTTGCGGCTGACGCGCGTCGAGCATGAGCGCCATCGCCAGCGGGCGGAGATCGTGGCGGATGGGGTCATCCATGAGATCGACCTTTCGCTGGCCGGCGATTTTCAGATCAGCAATGCGCTGGTCGCGGCAGGCTTGGCGATTGCCACCGGCACGCCAGCCTCGAATGCACTGAAGGCGTTGGAAAACCTGAAGGGCGCGCCTGGGCGGTTGGAACTGATCGGCACGACCAAGACCGGAGCGCCGGTCTATGTCGATTATGCCCACAAGCCCGAGGCTTTGGAAAACGTGTTGCAGGCCGTGCGGCCTTTCACGACCGGACGAGTCGTGGTCGTCTTCGGCTGTGGCGGCGACCGCGACAGGGGCAAAAGGCCGATCATGGGTGAGATCGCTTCGCGTCTCGCGGACATCGTCATCGTGACCGACGACAACCCGCGTTCCGAGGAACCTGCCGCCATACGCGCCGCTATCCTCGAAACCGCGCCCGGCGCGACCGAGATCGGCGACCGTCGCGAAGCGATAAGACTGGCCGTTTCCAACCTCAAAGCCGGCGATACGCTTGTCGTCGCAGGCAAGGGGCATGAGGAAGGTCAGACGATCGGCAGCCAGACCTATCCATTCTCGGACCATGTTGAGGTGCGAAAAGCGCTCGATGAGGTCGCAGCGAAAGGAGAAGCCGCATGAGCGCTCTTTGGACCGGCGAAGAATTCGCAGCCGCCGTGGGCGGCAGGCCGGTGGGCTCGATGCCCGCGAATGTCTATGGAATTTCAATCGACACGCGCAGCCTGAAGGCGGGTGACGCGTTCTTTGCCATCACGGGTGACCGCACTGACGGCCACAACTTTCTGACCGCTGCAGCTGCTGCCGGCGCATCGCTTCTGGTCGTCGCCGAAGGCAGGCTTGCTGCGATGGGGCGCATCGCGACACCCATGCTGGTGGTGCCCGACGTATTGCGCGCGCTGGAAAAGGCTGGCGAGGCCGCACGTGCGCGCGCCAAGGCAAAAGTCATCGCGGTAACGGGTTCGGCCGGGAAGACCACCACCAAGGAAGCTCTGCGAAGGGCGCTTGGTACGGTCGGCACGGTTCATGCCGCCGACAAGTCGTTCAACAACCACTGGGGCGTGCCGCTGACGCTCTCGCGCCTGCCCGAGGATTCGGACTACGCCGTGTTCGAGATCGGCATGAACCATGCCGGCGAGATCCGGCCGCTGACCAAGCTGGTAAAGCCCGACATCGCCATCATCACACTGATCGCGCCGGCCCATCTCGGCCACTTCGACAATCTCGAACAGATCGCGGATGCCAAGGCGGAAATTTTCGAAGGTGTCAGCGAGGACGGCGCGGCATTGCTCAACCGCGACGATCCGCACTACGAGCGCCTTGCGACCGCAGCAACGGTGGCAGGCGTGAAGCATATCCGCTCCTTCGGCGAGCATGCCAAGGCCGACTATCGCCTGATGGGCTATACGCTCGAGGGCGACCACTCGACGGCCAGCATCATGATCGACGGTGACGAGATCGGCTTTCGCGTTGGCGCGCCGGGGCGGCACATCCTGCAGAACGCGCTCGCCGTTCTGGGTGCGGCGCACCTCGCGGGCGCCGATGTGCTGCGCGCGGCGGAAGGCTTGGCCGACTGGTCGGCCGAGCGTGGCCGTGGCCAGCGCCACGTGCTGCGGCTTCCGGATGGTAACGCGACGCTGATCGACGAGAGCTATAATGCCAATCCGGCTTCGATGCAGGCGGCACTGGCGCTGCTGGCGGCATCCAAGACCGGCAAAGACGGCCGTCGCGTCGCCGTGCTGGGCGACATGCTCGAACTCGGCGCGCATTCAACCAACTTCCATGCGGGCTTGAGCGAAGCGCTCGTCGCCACCAAGCCGGACCTCGTGCTTCTGGTCGGCCCGGAAATGCGTGCGCTGAAGGATGCCGCGCCGAAAAGTATCGCGGTGACGCACCGCGATACGGTGGACGAACTCCAGCCGCTGCTCCTCGACCTTGTGAAGGCTGGCGATGTGGTGATGGTGAAATCGTCCAACGGCATCGGATCTTCGCGCCTCGTCGATGCGCTGATCCAGAAATATCCCGAGCCTGAACCGCAGGCCAAACGAGCTTAAGGCCTGATGTTTACCCTGCTTGCCGCCTTCGCCGAAGACGTCTCACTCTTCAATGTCTTCCGCTACATCACGTTCCGCACCGGCGGCGCGCTGATCACCTCTGCCTTGATCGTCTTCATCTTCGGCCCGCGCATCATCGACTCGCTGCGCCTCCGCCAGGGCAAGGGACAGCCGATCCGCGCGGACGGCCCGCAGACGCATTTCAAGAAGGCCGGCACGCCGACAATGGGCGGGCTGATGATCCTATCGGGCATCGTCGGCTCGTCGCTGCTCTGGGCCAACATCACGAGCATCTATGTCTGGGTGGTGCTGCTGGTCACGCTCGGCTTCGGCGCGATCGGCTTCTATGACGACTATCTGAAGGTCACCAAGCAGAGCCACCTCGGTCTCTCGGGTAAGGCGCGTCTGGGCATCGAGTTCCTGATCGCGGCGATTGCGGCCTATTTCATCATGCGCGCGGGGCAGGCGCCGTTCTCATCGTCGCTGACCTTTCCCTTCGCCAAGACGTTCCTGATCAATCTCGGCTGGTTCTTTATTCCCTTTTCCTGCGTGGTGATCGTGGGTGCCGGCAATGCCGTAAATCTCACGGACGGGCTCGATGGCTTGGCCATCGTGCCGATCATGATCGCGGCCTCGTCTTTCGGCGTGATCGCCTATCTCTCGGGCAATGCGGTGTTCGCCGACTATCTCCAGATCCATTTCGTTCCGGGCACAGGCGAACTGGCCGTGGTGCTGGGTGCAGTGATCGGGGCGGGTCTCGGCTTTCTCTGGTTCAACGCACCGCCGGCTGCCATCTTCATGGGCGACACGGGCAGCCTCGCCATGGGTGGGCTCATCGGCTCCATCGCCGTGGCCACCAAGCACGAGATCGTGCTCGCCATCATCGGCGGCCTGTTCGTGGTGGAAGCGCTGTCGGTGATCATCCAGGTCGGCGTGTTCAAGGCGACCGGCAAGCGTGTGTTTCTCATGGCGCCGATCCATCACCACTTCGAAAAACTCGGCTGGACCGAGAGCCAGGTCGTGATCCGCTTCTGGATCGTCGCCGTGATCCTGGCCCTTGTCGGCCTTTCCACACTCAAGCTGCGTTGATACCATGATCCCCGCCGAAAGCTTCCGCGACAGGAAGGTGGCACTGTTCGGGCTGGGTGGCTCGGGCCTCGCCACCGCGCATGCGCTGAAGGCCGGCGGGGCAGACGTGCTGGCATGGGACGACAATCCGGCCAGCGTCGCTCGGGCAGAAGCCGCCGGCATTCCGACGGGTGATCTGCGTGGGGCCGACTGGACGGGCTTTTCCTCTTTCGTGCTTTCGCCCGGCGTGCCCCTGACCCATCCGAAGCCGCACTGGACTGTGGAACTGGCGCGGGCAGCGGGCGTCGAGGTGATCGGGGACGTCGAGCTGTTCGTGCGCGAACGCGCGCGGCTTGCACCCGACGCGCCGCTGATCGCCATCACCGGCACCAACGGCAAATCGACGACGACGGCGCTGACCGCACATATCATCCGCCATTCGGGTCGTGACGCGCAGATGGGCGGCAATATCGGGCGGGCCGTGATGACGCTCGATTCGCCGTCGTCGGATCGCTTCTACATTGTCGAGTGCTCGTCCTATCAGATCGACCTCGCACCGTCGCTCAATCCAACGGCTGGCGTGCTGCTCAACCTGACGCCTGATCACCTCGACCGCCACGGCACCATGCAGCATTATGCCGAGATCAAGGAGCGGCTGGTCGCGGGCGCGGAAACGCCGGTTATCGGCGTGGACGATTCTTATTGCGCTGCCATTGCCGACCGATTGGAACGGGCGGGCAAAGCCGTGGTGCGTATCTCCAAGCGCCTGCCGCTGACGGATGGATACTTCGCGGAAAACACGGACCTGATGGAAGCCACTCACGGCGCTTATGAGCGCATCGGCTTCCTCGAAGGCATCGGCTCGCTGCGTGGGGCGCACAATGCGCAGAACGCTCTGGCCGCAGTCGCGGCGTGCCTGCGCGTCGGCCTGTCGCTCGGCGAGATACAGGCCGGGCTCGAAAGCTTTCCGGGTCTCGCTCACCGCATGGAGCAGGTGGGGCGCTTGGGCCGCGTGCTCTTCGTCAACGATTCCAAGGCGACCAATGCGGATGCAGCGGCCCCTGCATTGTCGAGTTTCCCGCGCTCCTACTGGATTGCCGGCGGCCTCCCCAAGGAGGGTGGCATCGAGTCCCTGCGGGGGCTCTTCGGTCGTGTGGCAAAAGCCTATCTGATCGGTGAGGCGGCGCCGTCTTTCGCCGCAGCGCTTGGAGAGGCTGTACCTTACGAGATCGCGGGCACGCTGGATCAAGCCGTGGAGCGCGCCGCGCGCGATGCGGGGCAGGACGACAATGGCGACGAAGCCGTGGTGCTCCTGTCGCCGGCCTGCGCCAGCTTCGACCAGTTCAAGAATTTCGAGGTGCGGGGCGACGCGTTCCGCGAAGCCGTCCGCGCATTGGGCGCAGAGCCTGTTGGGGTGAAGTGATGCTGAGCCGTCTCGACCGCAGCCCGGTCGCCACGTGGTGGTGGACCGTCGATCGCTGGTTCCTCGGCGCCTTCCTGGCGCTGATGACGCTGGGCATCGTTCTGTCCTTCGCCGCGAGCCCGGCGGTTGCCGAGCGCATCGGTCTCGAACCTTATCACTTCGTGACGCGCCAGATCATCTTCATGCTGCCGGCCCTCTTGGTGATGATCGGCGTCTCCTTCCTCGATGTGAAGGGTGTGCGGCGGGTGGCGTTCGTCATCCTCGCGCTCGCCATGGCGATGATGGTCGTGGCACTTCTGTTCGGCGCCGAGGTGAAGGGCTCGCGGCGCTGGGTGTCGCTGGCCGGTGTCTCGATCCAGCCCTCGGAATTCCTGAAGCCGGCCTTCGTGATCGTCTGCGCCTGGCTCTTCGCCGAGCACAAGCGGCATCCGGAAATTCCGGGCAATATCTTCTCCATGCTGTTGGTCGGCGCGGTGGTCGCGCTTCTGATCCTGCAGCCCGATTTCGGCCAGACCATTCTCGTCACCGCCACCTGGGGCGCGATGTTCTTCATGGCCGGCATGGCGTGGTTCTGGATCATCCTGTTCGGCGGCATCGGCATCGTCGGCGGCTTCGCAGCCTATGAATTGCTGCCGCACGTCGCGGGCCGCATCAACCGCTTCATGACGGGCGAGGGTGATACCTATCAGGTCGATCTCGGACGCGAGGCGATCATCCGTGGCGGCTGGCTCGGCCAGGGGCCGGGCGAGGGCACCGTGAAGCGTATCCTGCCGGACAGCCACACCGACTTCGTGTTCTCGGTCGCAGCGGAAGAGTTCGGCATCATCCTGTGCATCGGCCTCATGCTGATCTTCGCCTTTGTGGTGATGCGCGGACTCAAGATCGCGCTCGACGAGCATGACGAGTTCACGCGCTTCGCGGTGGGCGGTCTCGTGATCCAGCTCGGTCTGCAATCGATGATCAACATGTGCGTGAACCTGCAGCTGATGCCGGCCAAGGGCATGACGCTGCCGCTGATCTCCTATGGCGGCTCGTCGCTGGTAGCGGTTGCGATCACGGCCGGCATGATCCTTGCTCTGACGCGTTCGCGGCCCGAGCGCCTGCACAAGCCCGGCTTCGGCGCCTTTTCGCGCAACGCCATTCCGGTGGGTTGATCGGTGGCGCGGACGATCCTTCTTTCCGCAGGCGGCACAGGCGGCCACCTGTTTCCGGCGGAAGCACTGGCTCATGAACTGAAAGCGCGCGGCTGGACGGTGCATCTGGCCACCGACGAGCGCGCCTCGCGCTTTGCAAGCGGCTTTCCGGCAGAAGCCATCCATTCGCTGCCTTCGGCGACCATCGGCGGGCGCAACCCCGTCGCGGTGGTGAAGGCGATGCTCAAGATATGGAGCGGCGTGCGCGCCTCGCGAAAGCTGTTCGCACGGCTCAAGCCGGCGGCGGTGATCGGTTTCGGCGGCTATCCTACGTTGCCGCCATTGTGGGCGGCGACGCAAGGCAACATCCCCTCCATGGTGCATGAGCAGAACGCGGTGATGGGTCGTGCCAACAAGGCGCTGGCCGCGCGCGTCAAGGCGATTGCCGGCGGGTTCCTGTCGCCGGACGGGCCATGGGCTTCGAAGATCGTCGTGACGGGCAATCCGGTGCGACCGCCTGTGATCGAGGCTGCCGGGAAAGCCTACGAGCCTTCATCGGGCGACCAGCCTTTCAACCTGCTCGTCTTCGGCGGCAGCCAAGGGGCGCAGTTCTTTTCGGATGCCCTGCCGGATGCTGTGGCGCTCCTGCCGGAAAATTTGCGCAAGCGCCTGCGGGTCACGCAGCAGGCGCGGGCCGACGCCGAGGCCGAAGTTCGCGCAGCCTATCATGCGCTCGGCGTGCCGGCCGAGGTCTCGCCCTTTTTCTCGGACATGGCCAAGCGCATGGCCGACGCGCATCTCGTGATTTCACGCTCGGGCGCCTCCACCGTTTCGGAGGTCGCGGTGATCGGGCGCCCTGCGTTGTTCGTGCCTTATCCGCATGCGCTCGATCACGATCAGGCGGCAAATGCGGCAGCACTTCAAGCGGCCGGCGGCGCGGAAGTGCACCCGCAATCGACATTGTCGGCGGAGCGCATCGCCGAGCTTCTGAGCGAGCTGATGCAGGCCCCGGAGCGGCTGGCGGCCATGGCGCAAGGCGCGCGCTCGGCGGGGCGGCCTGATGCTGCGCGGTTGCTTGCCGATCTCGCGGAGGCTATTGCGGCGGGTCGCAGCCCAACGGAATTCAAGGAAAGTAACCGCGCATGAAGATGCCTGAGACGATCGGACTGGTCCACTTCATCGGGATCGGTGGCATCGGCATGAGCGGCATCGCAGAGGTGCTGCACAATCTCGGCTATCGCGTGCAGGGCTCGGATCAGGCGGATGGTGCCAACATCCAGCGCCTGCGCGAAAAGGGCATCGAGTGCTTCGTTGGCCACAAGGCCGAGAACCTTGGTGACGCCGAGGTTGTCGTCGTTTCGACCGCGATCAAAAAGACCAATCCGGAACTCGCTGCCGCGCGCGAGAAAATCCTGCCTATCGTGCGCCGAGCGGAGATGCTGGCAGAGCTGATGCGCTTTCGCCAGGCGGTCGCTATCGGCGGCACGCACGGCAAGACGACCACGACCTCGATGGTCGCGACGCTTCTCGAGGCCGGCGGGCTTGACCCGACCGTGATCAATGGCGGCATCATCAATGCCTACGGCACCAATGCGCGCATGGGCGAGGGCGAGTGGATGGTGGTCGAGGCCGACGAGAGCGACGGCACCTTCTTGAAGCTGCCCGCCGAGATTGCGGTCGTCACGAATATCGACCCCGAGCACCTCGATCATTATGGCAATTTCGAACGCGTGCGTGAGGCGTTCCGCCAGTTCGTCGAGAACGTGCCCTTCTACGGTTTCGGCGTGATGTGTACCGACCACCCGGAGGTGCAGGCGCTGGTGGGCCGCATCGAGGATCGCCGCGTCATCACCTATGGCGAGAATGCGCAGGCCGATGTGCGCTTCGCACGTCACCGCATGGACGGCGCGACATCGCTGTTCGACGTGATCATCCGCGACCGCAAGACCGGCAGGGAAGAAACCATCGCCGACTTGCGCCTGCCCATGCCCGGCCGGCACAATGTGTCCAACGCGACCGCTGCGATTGCTGTCGCGCATGAACTCGGCATCGACGCGGAGGCGATCAAACGCGGATTGTCCGGCTTCGGCGGCGTCAAGCGCCGCTTTACACCGACCGGCAGCTGGAACGGCGTGCAAGTGTTCGACGACTACGGGCACCATCCTGTGGAGATCAAGGCGGTCCTCAAGGCCGCCCGCGATGCCACGAGCGGGCGTGTGATCGCGATTGCCCAGCCCCACCGCTACACGCGCCTGCGTGACCTGTTCGACGATTTCTCGGCCTGCTTCAACGATGCCGATACGGTGATGGTCGCGCCAGTTTATGCGGCGGGCGAGGAGCCGATCGAGGGCGTGTCTTCGGACGAGCTGGTGGGTCGCATCCGGGCCGGTGGGCATCGCGATGCCCGCTTCATCGAAGGGCCGCAGGCTATCGTACCAGTGATCCGCGAATTGGGGCGGGAGGGCGATTTCGTGATCTTCCTCGGTGCCGGCAACATCACGCAATGGGCCTATGCGCTGCCCAAGGAGCTCTCGGAAGCGAGGGCAGCATGACCACGCGCGGCCAGGAATTTCTCGCCCAGTTCGGTGATAGCCTTTCCATGCTTCGCGGGCGCGTGACGCCCGATGCGGAGATGGAAAAGGTGACGTGGTTCCGTGCCGGCGGCCGTGCCGATGCGCTGTTCCAGCCGGCCGACGAGGCCGATCTCTCGGCGTTCCTCAAGATCGTACCGCGTTCGGTGCCGATCACGGTGGTCGGCATCGGCTCGAACCTGCTTGTGCGCGACGGCGGCATTCGCGGCTTCGTGGTGCGGCTGTCCGCCAAAGGCTTCGGCACCGCGCGGGCGATCTCCGAAACACGGATCGAGGCGGGTGCGGCGACGCCGGACAAGCATGTGTCGGGCGTGGCCTACGACGCCGGCATCGGCGGGTTCCATTACTTCCACGGTATTCCCGGCGGCATCGGCGGGGCGGTGCGCATGAATGCAGGTGCCAACGGGACCGAGACGGCTGAGCGGCTGATCGAGGTTCGCGCGCTCGACCGCGATGGCGAGGTCCGGACGCTTTCGAATGCCGAAATGGGGTACTCCTACCGCCATTCCTCGGCACCCTCCGACCTGATCTTCGTGTCAGCCCTTCTCGAAGGCTACACGGAGGAGCAGAAGACCATTCGTGCCTCCATGGACGCCGTGCGCGAGCATCGCGAGTCGGTGCAGCCGGTGCGCGAGAAGACGGGTGGCTCGACCTTCAAGAACCCCGAGGGCACGTCCGCCTGGAAAGAGATCGACAAGGCCGGCTGCCGTGGGCTGATGATCGGGGCCGCGCAGATGTCGCCGATGCACTGCAACTTCATGATCAACACCGGCTCGGCATCTGCCCATGATCTGGAATTGCTGGGTGAGACCGTGCGGGCACGCGTGCTGGAGAATTCGGGCATCAAGCTCGAATGGGAGATCAAGCGCCTGGGTGAGTTCCGCCAGCACGCGCAAGTCCAGGAATTTCTGGGCCAGCTGATCTAGGACAGTCTTCCCAGATCATCCTCCCGCAAGCTTCGCTCCGTAAGCCCTTTCCATTCAGTGAATTGGAAGGGCGCGGATGAGCAAGCATGTTGCGGTGCTGATGGGGGGATTCTCGTCCGAACGCCCCGTCTCGCTCTCTTCCGGCAAGGCCTGTGCTGACACGCTCGAGGAAGCCGGCTACCGGGTCTCGCGCGTCGATGTCGAGCGGGATGTCGGTTCGGTGCTGGCCGAACTGAAGCCCGACGTCGCCTTCAACGCCCTGCATGGGCCGTTCGGCGAGGACGGCACGATCCAAGGCGTGCTCGAATATCTGCAAATTCCTTACACGCATTCCGGCGTGCTCGCCTCGGCGCTGGCGATGAACAAGGAGCAGGCGAAGAGGGTTGCCAAGGCTGTCGGTATTCCGGTGGCCGAATCCAGGGTCATGAGCCGCTTTGCCATCGGCAACAAGCACCCGATGCCCGCACCTTATGTCGTGAAGCCCGTCAGCGAGGGGTCGAGCTTCGGCATCGTCATCGTGGACGAGGGGCAGAGCCATCCGCCGCAGGTGATCGGCTCGGATGAATGGCGCTACGGCGACACTGTGATGGTCGAGCGCTACATCGCCGGTCGCGAGCTGACCTGCGCCGTGATGGGTGACGTTGTGTTGGGTGTGACCGAGATCATTCCGGTCGGATCGAAGTTCTACGACTTCGACGCAAAGTACGCCACCGGCGGCTCTAAACACGAATGTCCGGCAAATCTTAAACCGAATATTTACCAAAAAATACAAACACTCTCCCTCAAGGCTCATCAAGCAATCGGGTGTCGCGGCGTGTCCCGTTCCGACTTCCGCTACGACGACCGAAGGGGTGAAGACGGCGAGCTGATCTGGCTCGAAGTGAACACCCAGCCGGGGATGACGCCGACTTCGCTCGTGCCGGAAATCGCGCTCCATGCGGGACATTCCTTTGCCGAGCTCCTGAGTTGGATGGTGGAGGACGCGTCTTGCCTGCGTTGAGGTCGGCGCAATTTCGAAACGGACGACGGGCCGGCGTGGACGAAGGTTCGCGCCAGGGTTTCGTGCTGCCGAAGCTTCTGCGCCGCCCGGCGCGCTTCGCCGGCCGTCTCGTCAAGGGCGAGGTCAACCCGCCGCGTTATGCCAATGCCATCGCCACGTCGCTGCTGATCGGTTCGAGCCTGCTCTACGGCACGATCCAGGGCGGCCACGGTCCCGATGTGGTGAAGGCCTTGACCTCGCGGTCGGGCTTCGCCGTCGATCAGGTTCACGTCGCAGGCAACCACGAGACGTCCGAGATCGACATTCTCGACCAGCTCGAATTCGATGGCTGGACTTCGCTGGTCGGCTTCAACGTGGACAGCGCCCGCGAACGCATCGCGAGCCTGCCCTGGATCGAGAAGGCATCGGTCCGCAAGATTTACCCCTCGACGGTGGAAGTGAACGTCATCGAGC
Source organism: Mesorhizobium liriopis (assembly GCF_024053505.1). Classification (GTDB taxonomy): domain Bacteria; phylum Pseudomonadota; class Alphaproteobacteria; order Rhizobiales; family Rhizobiaceae; genus Mesorhizobium_B; species Mesorhizobium_B liriopis. Next base: position 309,086 of record NZ_JAMXQS010000004.1, read on the forward strand.
GTGAGCCTTTCGCCATCTGGCAGCACGGCACGACGCTGACAGTGGTGAAGCGCTCGGGCGAACAGATCACGGAATATACGGGCCGCGCCAAGGCCAAGCTGCCACTGATCGTGGGCGAGGGCGCCCCCGAACACGCCGCTGAGTTCGTTTCGATGGTCGCGGCCGATTTCCCCGATATCGCCAACCGCGTGCGCGGCTATGTCCGCATCGGTGATCGGCGCTGGAATCTCTATCTCGACAACAATGTCGTGGTGAAGCTGCCCGAGTATGACGCCAAGGACGCGCTCGCGAAGATTTCGCAGATGGAAAGCGAGAGCGGTGTGCTTGGTCGCGACATCCTGTCGGTCGATCTTCGGCTTGCCGACCGCGTGGTGGTTCAACTGACGCCCGAGGCGGCTGACGCGCGCCAGAAGGCCATCGAAGAAGAAGACAAGGCTGCGCGCAAGCGCAAGCGGGAGACGCGCGCATGAGCTGGCTGGCAGGCAAGAACGACGTGCCGGCGCGCCGCAAGGGCATCGTCACCGTGCTCGACGTGGGGTCGAGCAAGGTCTGCTGCATCGTGGCGCGTCTGCGGCCGGCGGACGAGGGGCAGCTGCTGCGTGGTCGCACGCACAACATTCAGGTCATCGGCATCGGTCATCAAAAGAGCCAAGGCGTGAAGTCCGGCGTGGTGGTCGATCTCGACCGTGCCGAACAGTCGATCCGTCTGGCAGTGGACGCTGCGGAGCGCACGGCCGGCCTCACGGTCGATTCGCTGTTCGCGAACGTGTCGGCGGGCCGGCTCCGGTCCGAGACGTTTCAGGCTACCGTCAAGCTCGGCGGCCACGAAGTCGATGCTTCGGACGTCGAGCGCGTCCGCGCTGCCGGCACCAAGCAGGCGCTGCGGGCCGAGCGACAGGTCGTGCATTCGCTGCCCGTCGCCTTCAGCCTCGACAGCGAGCGTGGCGTGCGTGATCCGCGCGGCATGGTGGGCGAGACGCTGGGCGTCGATATGCATGTTCTGACGGGAGATTCCGCGCCGCTGCGCAACCTTGAGCTTTCGGTCAACCGTGCGCATCTTTCGGTCGAGCGCATGGTGGCGACCCCCTATGCCAGCGGCTTGGCGGCGCTTGTCGACGATGAGCTGGAAATGGGTGCCGCTTGCATTGACATGGGCGGCGGCACGACCACGATCGCCGTCTTCTCGGAAGGTAAGTTCGTTTATGCCGATGCCCTTGCGATCGGCGGCAATCACGTGACCATGGATCTCGCGCGTGGCCTTTCGACCCGTCTCGAAGATGCCGAGCGGCTGAAGGTCATGCACGGCTCGATCCTGCCGGGCCTTTCGGACGAGCGCGACATCGTTTCCTATCTGCCGATCGGCTCGGACGAGAACGACCCGCCCGCGCAGATTCCGCGCTCGGTGATGTCGCGCATCATTCGCGCCCGCGTCGAGGAGACGCTGGAAATGCTGCGCGACCGCTTGAACAAGTCGGGCTTCTCTTCGGCCGTCGGTAAACGTGTGGTGCTGACGGGCGGTGCGAGCCAGCTTGCGGGCCTGCCGGAAGCCGCGCGCCGGATTCTCGGCCGCAATGCGCGCATCGGCCGTCCGCTGGGTGTCGCGGGCTTGCCTGAGGCGGCGAAGGGACCGGCCTTCTCGGCCGCTGTCGGATTGATGGTCTACCCACAGACCGCAAGCTTCGAGAACCGCTCGCGTGGCAAATTAACCCCCATGCGCGTGACGGGCACGGGTGGACGCATGAATCGCGTCAGCCAGTGGCTGAAAGAAAGCTTCTGAATTTCTTGAATAGTGGCCGCGGCGGCGAAGCGGCAGGAGAGGCAAAGGAAACCAACCCATGACCATCAATCTCAACAAGCCCGACATCACTGAACTGAAGCCCCGGATCACCGTGTTCGGCGTCGGCGGTGGCGGCGGCAACGCGGTCAACAATATGATCACGGCCGGTCTGCGTGGCGTTGAGTTCGTTTGCGCCAACACGGACGCGCAGGCGCTGACCATGTCCAAGGCCGAGCGCCTCATCCAGCTCGGCGCGCATGTCACCGAAGGTCTGGGTGCTGGTTCGCAGCCTGAGGTCGGTCGCGCCGCCGCTGAGGAGTGCATCGACGAGATCATGGATCACCTGTCGCACACTCACATGGCCTTCGTGACCGCCGGCATGGGCGGCGGCACGGGCACGGGTGCGGCACCCGTCGTGGCTCGCGCGGCTCGCGAAAAGGGCATCCTGACCGTGGGCGTCGTGACCAAGCCGTTCCACTTCGAAGGTCAGCGCCGCATGCGCACGGCGGATCTCGGCATCGAAGAGCTGCAGAAGTGCGTCGACACGCTGATCGTCATTCCGAACCAGAACCTGTTCCGTCTGGCCAACGACAAGACCACCTTCGCCGACGCCTTCGCGATGGCCGACCAGGTCCTCTACTCGGGCGTCGCCTGCATCACGGACCTGATGGTCAAGGAAGGCCTGATCAACCTCGACTTCGCCGACGTGCGTTCGGTGATGCGCGAGATGGGCAAGGCCATGATGGGCACCGGCGAAGCTTCGGGCGAAGGCCGCGCGATGGCTGCTGCCGAAGCCGCGATCGCTAATCCGCTGCTCGACGAAACCTCGATGAAGGGCGCCAAGGGCCTGCTCATCTCGATCACCGGCGGCCGCGACCTCACCCTCTTCGAGGTGGACGAGGCCGCGACCCGCATCCGTGAGGAAGTTGATCAGGACGCGAACATCATCCTGGGCGCGACCTTCGATGAAGAACTGGAAGGCGTGATCCGCGTGTCGGTGGTTGCCACCGGCATCGACAAAACCGCTGCCGAGATCGCAGCCGCTCCGGTCTCCGTCCGCCAGCCTCAGCCCGCCCAGAAGCCGTCCGCAGCCGCGCCGACCCCACAGCTGAAGCCCGCGCCGATGCAGGACCCGCGCGCCATGGATCCGGTAACGGAAGCGCTTCGTCAGGCCGAGATGCAGGCCGCCGAGCCGCAGGCCGACGAGTTCCGTCCGCAGAACAAGATCTTCCAGGCTCCGCCGCAGGCAGCGCCTGCCGGTCATCTGCAGCCGGTGCAGCAGGCGCCGGTTGCGCAGCAGCCGCTTCCGCCGATGCCGGCTCCGCAGCCGCGCATGCCCCGCGTGGAAGATTTCCCGCCGCAGGTTCAGGCTCAGTATGCCCAGCCCCGCCAGCCGCAGGCTCATGCCGAGCCGGCCGAAGAGCGTGGCGCGATGGGCCTGCTCAAGCGCCTGACCACCGGCCTGTCGCGTCGCGAGGAAGAGCCGGCTCGCCTGCAGCCTGCAGCGCCCCGCGAGCCCAAGCTGCGCGCACCGACGCCTGATGCCCGCCGCATGCCGAGCCAGGACCCGTCGCTCTACGCGCCGCGCCGTGGCCAGCTTGACGAGCACGGCCGCCAGCCGGTTCAGACCCGCCAGCAGGCGGAGGAAGAGCATCTGGAAATCCCGGCATTCCTGCGCCGTCAGGCCAACTGATGCCGGCTCATTGAAACGGAGTGTAACGGGCGCTTTCGAGCGCCCGTTTTCGTGGCGAGAAACACCAATCTTTACAGTCGGTTATGAAGTGATGTGGCAGGCTTGCCACCGTAACATGGAGTAACCAAGCGTGATTTGAGAAGCGGGGGGTGCCTCTCTATTTTCCCGCTCACACGAGTTTGCTGCGTTTGACCCCGGGGGACACCGGCCGACGCAGGCGTATCCGGCTCCGGGTGGTTCAGGGGGGAACCGCTCGGAGCCGGAAGAATACGGGGACTGCCTTGCATCACTTCCAGACAACCTTGAAATCCCGGGCGGTTCTCAGCGGCGTTGGCGTTCACAGCGGCAAGCCGGTTTCCGTGCAGTTCCTTCCCGCAGATGTCGATACAGGCATCATCTTCCAGCTTTCCAATGGCCGCGAGCTGCGCGCGCTGGCGTCCGAAGTCGGTGCGACGGATCTTTGCACGGTTCTGGGCGATCCGGCGAACGGGCATGTGGCCACTGTCGAGCACTTGATGGCTGCCGTGTTCGGCCTCGGCATCGACAATCTGGTGATCGAGATCGATGCGGATGAAGTGCCGATTCTCGATGGCAGCGCCGAGGGTTTCGTGGACGCTTTCGAGCAGGCCGGTCTTGAACGCCAGGAAACGAAGCGCCGTTATATCCGCGTGCTCAAGCCCGTGCGCGTCGAGAGTGGTTCGTCTTGGGCCGAGTTCCGTCCTTATGGCGGCACGCGCTTCGAGGTCGAGATCGACTTTGCGACGCCGGCCATCGGCCGCCAGCTTTTCGCCTCCGACATGGACGCGGACGTGTTCCGCAACGAGATTGCGCGCGCCCGCACCTTCGGTTTCATGAAGGATGTAGAGCGCCTGTGGGCGGCCGGCTATGCGCTCGGCTCCTCGCTCGAGAATTCCGTGGTGATCGGCGAGGACGACCGCATCATCAACATGGAAGGTCTGCGCTTCGCCGATGAATTCGTGCGTCACAAGACGCTCGACGCGATGGGCGATCTGGCCCTTGCCGGCGCACGCTTCATCGGCTGCTTCCGCTCCTATCGCGGTGGTCACCGTTTGAATGCGGTTGCCTTGCGTCAGCTGCTGTCCGACCCGACTGCTTTCGAGATCGTCGAAACCGCACGCCCGACGCGCGGCCGCGTGGCCGACATGATCGCGGTAAACGCGCCGGTCTACGCACCCTGGACCCTCTGAGACCGGCTTCGAGCAAGCTCAGCGTGATCTGATTTCCACGACGCGCGAGAACGGTTCGGACCGCTCTCGCTTCGCTGCCACAAATTTGCGACATTGCGGGGGCAAGGGCCTTTGCGTATGGGCAAGCTGCCCACGTGAAGAATGTGGGGCCGGATCGGGGGATTCGGCGCGGTCTCGGAAGACGGGACCCCAACCGAGAACAGAACCGAAGGGGCGGAATCAGTTTGATGAGCTTGCCGAATTTCTCCGGCCGTACGCGCGGCGCGACCCGCGCGCTGGCGCTTTCCACCGTCGTGATCGCCGCAGGCGCGCTTTCCGCCTGTTCGACTGCCGAAAAAGACCTCGATCTCTCAACTTACGTCGAGCAGACCGAGCCGGCCGACGTGCTCTACAATCAGGGCCTCGCCAATCTGAACTCCGGCCGCCTCAAGGAGGCATCCGCGAAGTTCGAGGCGGTCGATCGCCAGCATCCCTATTCGGAATGGTCACGCAAGGCCTTGGTGATGGGTGCCTTCGCCAATTACCGCCAAGGCAATTATGAAGACGCCGTGTCTGGCGCGAAGCGCTACCTTCAGCTCTATCCGACCTCTGAAGACGCGGCTTACGCACAGTACATCATCGGCCTGAGCTATTTCCGCCAGATCCCTGATGTGACGCAGGATCAGAAGGATTCGCGCCGCGCCATCGAGGCGATGCAGGAAGTCGTCACTCGCTGGCCGGACTCGGAATATGTGGACGACGCGCAGGAAAAGATTCGCTTCGCGCGCGATCAGCTCGCCGGTAAGGAAATGCAGGTCGGGCGCTACTATCTGGAGCGCCGCGAATATCTCGCCTCGGTGAAACGTTTCCGCACCGTGGTCGAAACCTATTCGAACACCCGTCACGTCGAAGAAGCTCTCGCGCGTCTGACCGAGGCCTATTATGCCATGGGTCTGACCAACGAAGCCCAGACGGCCGCTGCCGTGCTCGGCCAGAACTATCCGGACAGCCAGTGGTATAAGGACAGCTATACGCTGCTTCAGACCAACGGGCTCGAGCCGCGCAATGGCGGCGGTTGGCTGTCGAACCTTGGCAGCCTCGGCTTCTCGACGGACCAGAAAACATCACTCAAGCGGAACAGCCGTGATCTGAAGGGCTCGTAATCGCTCGCTTGAAAGCGATCGGGACATATCCGTTCCGCCTTCATCAGTTTGATCGCGCCAAGTGTCGCGCGGTCATTCCATCTTGAGCATGACTGATCTAAATGAGGCGTCATGCTGGCGCATCTGACGATCCGCGATATTGTTTTGATTGAGCGGCTCGAGATCGATTTCGAGCGCGGGCTTTCCGTTTTGACCGGTGAGACCGGGGCAGGCAAATCCATCCTGCTCGATGCGCTTTCGCTTGCGCTCGGCGGGCGAGGCGACGCGTCTCTGGTGCGCTCGGGGGCAACGCAGGGGCAGGTCACGGCGGTATTCGATATCGCAGGCGATCACCCTGTTCGGGTGCTTCTGGCCGAGAATGAAATCGAGGATGACGGCGACCTGATCCTGCGTCGCGTGCAGAACGCGGATGGGCGAACGCGCGTCTTCGTCAACGATCGGCCAGCCAGCGTCACGCTGATGCGCGATTTGGGCCATATGCTGGTTGAGATTCACGGTCAGCACGATGAGCGCGCGCTGGTCGATGCCTCGTCGCATCGCGAGTTGCTCGATTCGTTCGGCGGGCTCGGCGGCGATGCCCGCCGCTGTGCCGCCGCTTGGCTCGGCTGGCGCGATGCCGAAACCGAACTGTCGCGGCACCGCGCGCGTGTCGAGGCGGCCGCACGCGAAGCCGAGTATCTGCGGGCCTCCGCGTCCGAGCTTGCGAAGCTTGATCCGCAGCCCGGCGAGGAAACTGAACTGGCCGACTTGCGCGCCGGTATGATGCGTTCGGAGAAGGTGGCAACCGAGATCGCGGATGCGCGCGATGTGCTGTCCGGCTCCGATTCTCCATTGCCGCAACTGGCGAATCTCATGCGCCGTCTTGAGCGCAAGTCGGCGGAAGCGCCGGGGATGCTCGAGGAAGTCGTCAAGCTGCTCGACGAGGCGCTGATCTCGCTCGATGCAGCGCAGTCCGGCATCGAGGCTGCATTGCGGGCAACGGAGTTCGATCCGAAGGCGCTCGAGCGTGCCGAGGAACGCCTTTTCGGTCTGCGTGCCGCATCGCGGAAATATTCTGTGCCCGTGGACGATCTGGCCAATCTGCGCGCCAAGATGGAAGCTGACCTTGCCGATCTCGATGCGGGGGAGGAGCGCCTGGGTGCGTTGGCGGAAAAGGCCGTCGAGGCAAAGGCCGCTTACGATAAGGCCGCTGCGAAGCTTTCAGACGCGCGACGCAAGTCCGCGAACCAGCTTGCCAAGGCCGTGATGGCTGAACTGCCGGCGCTTAAGTTGGAGCGCGCCGAGTTCATCGTGAACATCGAAACCGATCCTGACGAGCGGCAGGAGGCCGGAATCGACTCGGTCGAGTTCTGGGTGCGCACCAATCCGGGCACACGCGCCGGTCCGATCATGAAGGTCGCATCGGGCGGAGAGCTTTCGCGCTTCCTTCTTGCGCTGAAGGTGGCGCTGGCAGATCGTGGCTCCGCGCCCACGCTGGTGTTCGATGAAATCGATTCGGGCGTGGGCGGTGCTGTCGCCGATGCCATTGGCCGTCGTCTTTCGCGTCTCGCGCGTGGTGTACAGGTGTTGTCGGTCACGCACGCGCCGCAGGTGGCCGCAAGGGCGGACACCCATTTCCTGATCTCGAAGTCCGCAAAGAATGGCAGCACCTCGACGCGTGTCGCTGTCATGGATGAAGGGCAGCGGCGTGAGGAAATTGCGCGGATGCTGGCGGGCGAGCGGATCACCGAGGAAGCACGCGCCGCGGCGGATCGGTTGCTGAGCGAGCATATGGCCGCGACAGGCTAGCTTTAACCTTTGCGTTTGAAACCACGCACTGACGCTGGATATCACTCTGTAAATCCTTGCGGGTAGAGTGTGCCCATGACGCGAATCGAAGACAAGCCGGTTGCCGATCTGAGCCAGAGCGAGGCTGCGCAGGAACTTGAGCGGCTGGCGCTCGAGATGGCCGAGCATGACCGGCGCTATTACGACGATGACGAGCCGACCGTTTCCGATGCCGAGTATGACGCGCTTCGTCGTCGCAACAGCGCGATAGAGGGACGATTTCCTGAGCTTATCCGCGAGGACTCTCCCTCGCGGCGGGTGGGTGCGGCACCATCCGGCAAGTTCGCCAAGCTGCGCCATGCCGTGCCGATGCTCTCGCTCGACAATGCGTTCACAGACGAGGACGTGGGTGACTTCGCGCGCCGCGTGAGGCGTATGCTGAAGCTGGACGAAGACGCGCCGCTGGCCATCACCGCAGAGCCCAAGATCGACGGTCTCTCGCTCAACCTGCGCTATGAAGACGGCAAGCTCGTTTCAGCCGCGACACGCGGCGATGGCGCTGTGGGCGAAGATGTGACGGCGAATGCGCTGACCATCCCTGATATTCCGCATCGCCTGCATGGCAAGCGAATCCCGGTGCTTGAGGTGCGCGGCGAAGTCTACATGACCCACGCCGATTTCCGCGCGCTCAATGCCCGACTGGCGCAAGGCACGGCAAAGGCCGAGCCGCCAGAGGAGGGTGACCACGCCGATGAACTGGAGGAAGCGGAGGAGGCTGGCGACAAGCCTGCTGCCCGGCAGTTCGCCAACCCGCGCAACGCAGCGGCCGGTTCGCTGCGCCAGAAGGACCCGAGCATCACACGCTCCCGCCCTTTGCGGTTTTTTGCCTATGCCTGGGGCGAGGCTTCGTCATTGCCGGGCAAGACGCAGACGGAAGTGGTCGAAGCTTTCGGCCGCATGGGGTTCACCACCAATCTCCAGTCGCTCGACGGACGCTCGGCGCCCTTGATGAAGCGCTGCATGACGGTCGACGAACTGGTCGCGCACTACCATGCGATCGAGGATATGCGTGCGACGCTCGGCTACGACATCGATGGTGTCGTCTACAAGGTGGACGATCTCGAACAACAGGAGCAACTCGGCTTCGTGTCGCGTTCGCCGCGCTGGGCGATCGCCCACAAATTCTCGGCCGAGAAGGCGACGACGGTGGTGGAGGCCATCGACATCAATGTCGGCCGCACGGGCAAGCTGGCGCCGCTCGCACGGTTGACACCTGTGACGGTGGGTGGCGTGGTGGTGTCGAACGCGACGCTCCACAACGAAGACTACATTGCCGGGCACGACGCCGACGGCAATCCGATCCGCGGGGGGAAGGATATCCGCATCGGCGATACCGTGGTGATCCAGCGCGCGGGCGATGTGATCCCACAGGTGCTCGACGTGGTGCTGGAAAGGCGGCCAGCGGGTTCGGTGCCCTACCAGTTTCCGGACCACTGCCCGGTCTGTGGTTCCAAAGCCGTGCGCGAGCTCAACCCCCGCACAGGCCGGCTCGATTCGGTTCGCATCTGCACGGCGGGCCTGACCTGTCCGGCGCAGGGGCGCGAGGCGATGAAGCATTTTGTGTCGCGTCACGCCTTCGACATCGTGGGATTCGGCGAGACCTACATCGAGGCGCTGTTCGACGCCGGTCTGGTCCGCCAGCCTGCCGATATCTTCAAACTGAAGTTCGAGCCGCTCCGCGAAGCCATCGAGGCGCGGCGCCAGATGCTGGCTGATGAGCGGCGCAAGGCCAATGGCGAGGAGTTGCCGAAGAAGGCTGCAAAAAAGGCCGAGACGGGAAAGCAGATCGAGAACCTGCTGGAAGCCATCGACCAGCGCCGCACCATCGCGCTCGACCGCTTCATTTTCGCGCTCGGCATTCCGGACATCGGCGAGACGACTGCGAAGGCCCTGTCGCGTCATTTCGACGATGTGCCAGCCCTGATGGCTGGCGTGGAGGCGGCGGCCAAACAACAACCGTCCGAGGCCTGGGCTGAGCTGAGTGCGCTGGAGGGTATCGGCGAAAAGAGCTTTGCCCAGCTGATCGAGGCGAATGACAAGCCGCTGCAGGGTCTCAAAGCCAATCAGCGCGTGGCACTCAAGGCCCGCTATGGCGACGAGGCCGGCGTCGCCGAGGCCGTCGCGAGGGCGCGGGAGGGGCAGCCGGGTGAGGCATTCCTTCGGCTCACGCGCGACAGCGATATCGGCACGGTAGCAACGCTTTCGCTGATCCACTTCTTTGACGAAGACCACAACCGCGAGGCCGTGCAGGCGCTTCTCGACGCAGGCGTTTCCACGGAGAATGCGCGGCCGAAAGTGTCCGGGTCCTCGCCTTTCGCCGGCAAGACCATCGTCTTCACGGGCTCCCTGGAGCGCATGTCGCGTGACGAGGCGCAGGCGATGGCCGAAGGGTTGGGTGCCAAGGTTTCGGGGTCTGTCTCCAAAAAGACCGATCTCGTTGTGGCCGGTCCAGGTGCCGGCTCGAAGCTCGACACGGCGCGTGCGCTGGGTGTCGAGGTCATCGATGAGGATGCCTGGTTCGAGCGCGTCGGAGCCTGAGCATTCTTGATGGGTGGATCAGGCGAATTCGCCTGACTTCCTGTGCGACTCTGTTATGGCGGTTGCACTCGCCATGACCATTGAAGCGCCTGTCAACAAAGCATACGCGACCGCAACCGAGGCATTCGTCGCCGGGGTGCGCGTCTGTGCGCCGATCATCATCGCCGTGCTGCCCTTCGCGCTGCTTTTCGGCGCGGTCGCAGTGCAGTCTGGCCTTTCGGTATGGCAGGCCACGATCATGAGCGCCTCGATCTATGGCGGCGCGAGCCAGCTGGTAGGATTGGAACTGTTCGGCCAACGCATCTCGCCTTGGCTGGTCGTATCCGCGATTCTCGCCGTCAACTTCCGCCACGTGCTCTACTCCGCAGCGTTCGGGCGGCTCGTGCCGCATTGGACGGCTTGGCAGAAGGCGATCGGCTTTTTCGTGCTGACCGACCCCCAATTCGCGGAAAGCGAGCGTGAGCATGACAAAGGCCGGCCGCTCAGCTTCGCGTGGTATATGGGCCTCGGCTTCGTGCTTTGGGGCTTTTGGGTTATCGGCTCTTTTGCGGGTGCGTATTTCGGGCGACTGCTGCCTGACACCCATTCCACCGGCATCGATTTCCTGCTGCCCATCTACTTTCTCGGCCTGCTGATGGCCTTTCGCAAACGGGCGATGTTCATGCCGGTTGTGGCTGCGAGCGCCGTTGCGTCCATGGCGGCCTACCACTTTGTCGGCTCGCCCTGGCATGTCTCGCTTGGCGCACTCGCAGGGGTGGTCGTCGCGGCACTTCTGCCGCCGCGAAAGGTTTCGGCATGAGCGACACCTGGCTCATCATCATTGCCGGCGCGGTGCTCACCTATCTGACGCGCGCTGGCGGTCATCTCGTTCTGTCGCGGTTCGACCGCATCCATCCGCGTGTCGAGCGGGCGCTGAATGCCGTACCGGCGGCGGTTCTGACGACGCTCGTCGCGCCCGCCACGCTCAGCGCGGGGCCGGCTGAACTGATTGCACTGTTGGTGGCCGGGCTGCTCTCGCTGCGTTTCGGCTTGCTGACGATGTTTCTCGGCGGGGTCGCTGTGCTGATCGCGCTGCGTCAGGTCATGGGCTGACGCAGCGCGAGTTAAACGCTCAGAGCGGCTGCGTCGCCTTTTCCAGCCAGCCCAGAGCTTCGCCTTCGAGTGTCTGTCCGATCTCGAACAACACGCGGGCGTGATAGGCATTGAGCCACTCGCGCTCTTCATCGGTCAGCATCTCGACGGCGATCAGGCGGCGGTCGATAGGCACGAGCGTCAGCGTTTCGAACGCGTGCATCGCGATATCACCACCGGGCACGGCTTCCGCAGGCTTCACGAGAATAAGGTTCTCGATGCGGATGCCGTAGGCGCCTTCCTTGTAGTAACCGGGCTCGTTCGACACGATCATGCCGGCGCGCAAGGGCTCCGTGCCGGTGCGCGCAATGCGCTGCGGGCCCTCATGCACGGCGAGATAGGTGCCGACGCCATGACCCGTGCCATGCGCGAAATCGAGCCCGCGCTTCCACAATGCCATGCGCGCGATCGGGTCGATATCGGAGCCGCGCGTGTTAGGCGGAAACCGCAGGGTCGAGATGCCGATCATGCCTTTCAGCACCAGCGTGAAGCGCTCGCGCATCTCGTCGGTCGGCGTGCCGATGGGCACGGTACGGGTGATATCGGTGGTGCCGTCCTGATACTGCGCGCCTGAATCGACCAGAAACAACTCGCCCTCTTGTGAAGTGCGGTTGGTGCCGTTCGACACGCGGTAATGCATGATGGCACCGTTCGGGCCTGCACCGGCGATGGTCGCGAAGGAAACATCGCGCAACGGCATCTGGGTTTCCTCGCCGGCCTCGCGACGAAATTCCTCGAGCCGGGTGACGGCTTTGATCTCGTCGAGCGTGCCGGGCTCCTGTGCGTCGAGCCAGCACAGGAAACGGATGACGGCGGTGGCATCGCGGCGGTGAGCGGCACGCATGCCAGCGATCTCGCCCGCGTTCTTGATGGCGCGTGGCAGGCGGGCCGGGTCGGGCATTGAAACGACCGTTCCCTCGGCTTCCTCGATCAGCAGGCGAAAGCGCTCGGCACCCAGAACGGGGTCGAGGCCGATGCGGGCGCCGCTCTTCGCGAGCTCCGTCAGCTTGGCTTCGAGCGCCTCCGGCTTTTCGAGGTCGGCAAGTTGGGTGAGATAAGCGCGCGGCTCGATGGAAAGCTTGGCTTCATCGATAAAGAGCGTCGAGAGGCCTTCGGCCGCGAGCACGGCAAAGGCCAAAGCGAGCGGCGTGTGGGGCACGTCATTGCCGCGGATGTTGAAGGTCCAAGCGACCGATGACGGGTCGGTCAGCACGAAGTGCGTTGCGCCCGCCTCGCGGATGGTCTGCACAAGCTGTGCCAGCTTGTCTTTGGCAGTCGTGCCGGCGAGTTCGTTCGGCTGAATGACGACCGCTGTGGATGGCAGGGCAGGGCTATCCTGCCACAGATGGCTGACGGGGTTCTGGGGCACCGGCACAAAGGAAACGCCTGCCTTTTCAGACGCCTCACGCAGGCGCTTTACTTCACCCACTGTGTGCAGCCAGGGGTCGAAACCGATGCGAGCGCCCTTGCCGAGGTTATGCGCGATCCAGGCGGATGGTGGGTTGTCGATCAGGCTGTCGATGGCGAAGACGTTGAGATCGACCTGGTGTTTGGCCTGAAGCGTATAGCGACCGTCGACGAACAGGATTGCGCGGTCGCGCAGGATCAGCGCGGCGCCAGCAGAACCCGAAAAGCCGGTGAGCCATTGAAGCCGTTCCGAATGCGGGGCGACATACTCGCCCTGATGCTCGTCGGAGCGGGGCACCAGAAATCCGTCGAGGCCCTCTGCTGCCAGCCATTCCCGCAGTGCGGCAACGCGCGCAGCGCCCAAGGTTGGATCGCTCTCGTTGTCGAAGGTCTGGAACATGGCTTGGCTCCCGGCGAATGCTTGCAAGTCAGAGCACATGCGCCAGCGAGCTGCGCAAATCAACTCAGCGCTTGAGGTGGATCGTCACCCAACCTTCGCGCCATAGTGTGCGAACGTGGCGGAAGCGCTGGCCGACAAAGGCCGCGATCACGGCCGCGCGCTGACGTTCGAGAATGCCCGACAGGATCACCGAGCCGCCAGGCGCGACATGCGTCGCGAAATCGGGTGCGAGCCTCATCAGAGGGCGGGCAAGGATGTTGGCGATGATAAGATCGAAAGGCGCGCCGCGTTCGACAGCCGTGTGCTCGAAGCCAACGGCCGTCACGGCGTGGACGAAGCTCGCGACGCCGTTCAGCTCGGCATTCTCGGCGGCAACGCCGGTGGCGATGGGGTCGATGTCGGTGGCGAGCACAGGAATATGGCTAAGGCGGGCGAGCGCAATGGCGAGCACGGCACTCCCCGTGCCGAGATCGAGTGCATTGCGTGGGCGTTCTGCCTGCGCCACGCGATGAAGCATTTCGAGGCAGCCGGCCGTGGTGCCGTGATGGCCGGTGCCGAAGGCGAGACCCGCTTCGATTTCGATGGCGATGTCGCCCGCGCGACGCTTGTCGCGGTCATGTGCGCCATGAACGAGAAACCGTCCAGCGCGTACCGGTTTCAAGCCTTCGAGTGAGCGTGTGACCCAATCGATGTCAGGCAACTGCTCGTGCTCGACTTCCGCCTCGAGACCTTGTTCGCTCAGCACGACCTCTATCGTCGCGCGCGTCGGCTCCCACTCATCCTCGACATAGACCGAAAGCTCGATCAGGGGGCCGTCTTCTTCGACCTCGCGATAGGAGAGGGGCAGGCCCTCGTCTTCGAATGCGAAATCAAGCGCGTCATAGGCGCGCTTGGCGGTTTCCTTTGGGAGGATGATGGTCAGGCGGTGGGCACCCATAGGAGATCAGCTTTCGCTCGCCAGACGCTTGAGCTTGGCGAGCGCCGCCTTGCGGTCTTCCTGATAAGCGATAGTGCCCTCGAAATCGCCACTCGGGCCGATCAGGAGAACGGATGCCGTGTGGTCCATGGTGTAGTCCCCGCCTTCGAGAGGCACCTTTTTGGAATAAATGCCGAAGCTCTTTGCCATGGCAGCAATATCTTCGGGCTTGCCCGTGATCCCGGTGATGCGGTCGGACACGTTGCTCACATAGTTGTCCATCACTTCCGGCGTATCGCGTTCGGGGTCGACCGATACGAAATAGGCGCGGATGTTCTTGCCCTCGTCACCCAGTTCCTTCAGCCATCCATCCATTTCGAACAGCGTTGTCGGGCAGACTTCGGGGCAGTGCGTAAAGCCGAAGAACACTGCGCTTGGATGGCCGCGGAGCGCGGCTTCGGTGATCGGCCGGTTCTTCTGGTCCAGCAGAGTGAACGGTGCGCCGTAAGTCTTGGCGCTCGCGGTGGAGGACAGGTCGCCGCCGGTGAAATAGGTGTAGCCCCAAACGCCGAACACCACGCCCATCAGCGCGAAGATGCCCACAAGGACGATGCGCATGATCATGGGAAACAACCTCACTGGACGTTCAGAAGCACCAAGCCGCGACCGCTTCTTCCAGCGCATGCAGCATCACCGGGCCTTGCACAAGCCACAGCGCAAAGCCGATTCCACCAGTGATGCCGAGGGCCAGAGCCATCAGCCCGAGCTGGGCAAGCGTCGCACGATTCTGTGTGGCACTTCGCATGAGAGGCAAATAGCGCTTTCGGCACGCGGTGATAAGGGCCGGGCCCTTGTTGCAATGCCGCAGGTGTCCCATTTGCTGGGCCGTCAATTGAATTGCAAGGACCGTCCCATGCTGCGCAACACGCTTCTGGCTGCAACCGCACTGCTCGGTGCATGGCTTCTACCGGTTCATGCCGAGGAAGTCGGCGAAGTCGGCGTGGATTGGACGGGCAACGACATCATCATCGACGCGGTGACGGATCCGAAGGTGCAGGGCATCACCTGCCACGTGTCTTATTTCGAGCGCGGCGTGATCGACCGTCTGCGCAAGGGCAACTGGTTCGAGGATCCCTCCGATTCCTCGATCGCGTGCCGCCAGACGGGACCCATCACGGTCGGGGATATCGACCTCGGCAAGGAGGGCGAGGAGGTGTTCGACCAAGGAATCAGCCTGTTCTGGAAGGAGCGGGTAGTGAACCGCGTCTATGACAAGAAGAACGACACGCTGATCTATCTCTCACATTCGCGACAGGTGAAGGACGGGTCGGCGAAGATGGCGATCTCGACGGTGCCGTTGTTCGGGCAGCAGGTGACTTGGACAGAGGGCAAGCCGCAGTAAGGTGGGGTCCGCTTCGCCGCCCCTGTGACTCCGATTGCCTAGGACTTCACTCCCACCTAAACCCGCTTCATGCAGCAACACGAAAATTGGCGGTTCAAGGGCGGTGAGCCGCGGATTCATCCCAGCGCGGAGATGAAAGGGTGCCGGCTCGGGCAATTCACCGCCATCGGCGCGCGGGCTACGTTGCGCGAAGTGTCGTTCGGCGACTTTTCATACTGCGAACCGGACGTGGAGGCGATCTATGCCTCGGTCGGCAAGTTCTGCTCGATCGCCCGCAATGTGCGGATCAACGCGCTGGAACACCCGGTCGAGAGGCTGACGACACACAAGGTCTCCTACCGTCCCAACGAGTATTTCCTGTATCACGGCGTCGATGGCGCGTTTCGCGATCGGCGCAAGGCTAAGCCGGTGACGATCGGGCATGATGTCTGGATCGGCCACGGCGCGGTCATCATGCCCAGGGTCTCGGTCGGAACGGGTGCGGTGATCGGAGCGAATGCTGTGGTGACAAGAGACGTCGCGCCTTTCACCATCGTGACGGGGGTGCCCGCGCGGCCGCTTCGACCGCGTTTTCCCGACGAGGTCGCGGCGCGCATCCTTGCGCTGCAGTGGTGGGACTGGCCACTCGAAAAGCTGTCCGACGCCATTCCCGATATGCAGCAGATGTCGATCGTTTCGTTTCTCGAAAAGTGGGAAGCGGCCTGAGCGCCCCGAAATCTTAATTTTCCGTCGCGTAGTCTTACTCCCCACGATCACACTGTGGAGATGGCGATCTTGGAATGGGGGACGGAACTCATTCGCGTGCTGTTTGGCGAGGAGGACACGCAAAGCACGCTATTCTATCTCGAAATCGCGCTGCGCACCGTGGTCATGTACGGTTACACGCTGTTTCTGACACGCATGGTCGGGCAAGGTGGCATCGGGCAGATCGGGCCGTTCGAGTTCGTTCTGGTGATCGCCGTCGGTTCGGCGGCGGGCGATCCGATGTTCTATCCGGAAGTCGGACTGGCTCAGGGCATTCTCGTCATCACCATGGTGATCATCCTGCACCGCGCGACGGGCGCGCTGGTGCAGCGTTGGCGTTCAGTCGAAGACATGATCGAGGGTCGGCCGCTGCAGGTGCTGGAAAAGGGGCGCGTACTCAAAGATCGGTTGGGCTCCGGCACCCTGACGGAGCGCGAACTGTTCGCGCTGCTGCGGCTCGAGGGGGTTCGGGATACCGGCGAGGTCGAATGTGCCTTCTTCGAGCCGAACGGGCGTCTCAGCGTTTTCCGCTATCCCAAAGAGGAACAGAAGCCGGTTCGGCCGACGATCCCGGATGATGCGGCCACGCGGTTTTCTCATCGCTGATAAAGAAAAGGCCCCTCGAACGGGGGCCCTTCCCGAAGTTTGTCGGTCGGTGTGCGCTTAGCGCTGACCACCCGTAGCCGGTTTGGCGATCGTCGCGCCGGTCGTCCCAGTGCCGAGCGTGTCAGTGGTGGCAGTTGCCGAAGCTGAACGATCGACATTGACGTCGGTATTCGAAACCTGGCTTCTCACGCGCAGATTGTTCTGTACGTGGCTTACGCCCGACACGTCTTCCGCGATGTCCTCGGCCCGTCGCTTTGCATTGCGGTCGTTGACCGTGCCGCTCAATGTCACCTCCCGATCCTTGACGGTCACTTCGATGCTTGAGGCATCGAGCCAGCCATCATCGGTCAGGCGGTCGTTGATGTCATCGCGGATACGGTCATCCGAACGGGCATAGTTTTTAGGACCCCGGCCGCGATATTGATCCTGCTCGCGCCGACGTTCGGCATCGCGGTCGCCGAACCAGGACGACACCTCATCCGATGCCTTGTCCCAGAAGCCGCGGCGTCCGTCCTCTGCCCGGCCGCGTTCGCTGCCACCATAAGACGACCCATACGAGCCGCGGTCCCAGCTCGACTGGCTACCATAGCCGTAGTCGCTGCGGCTGCCCAAACCGGTCCTATCGTAGTCGCGGTATCCGAACGAGCGATCATTCTCTCCGCTGCCATATGAGCGGTCGAAACCACCACGGTCGCGATCGAAGGAGGAGCCAAAACGGTTCTGGTCATAGTTGCGATTGTTGTCGCCGAACGATCGCGAACCACGTCGCGAATATTCGTCATATCCACCGCCGAAGCCGCCGCCGCTCAAGCGCTGGTCGGAGCCATAGCTGCCGCGTGAGCGGTAATCATCGTTCGAGCCGTAGGAGCCCGAACCAGAGGAGGAGCCGCGATGGGAGCGATCCTCGTCACGCCAGCTTCCGCCAGAACCGGAGCCGCCAGAGCTGCGACCATAATCACGGTAGGAGCTGCGGTCCTCGTTGCGGAAATCGCGGTTGTAGTCGCTGCCAGAGGAGCGGTAGGAGCGGTCCGAACTGTTGTCGTCACGATCCCAGTCGCGATTACGGTAGTCGTCGTTTCGATTGCCATTCATGGAATTTCTCCCTTCGTGGATCATCTGAATTTGCCACCCACTCAGGCAAACCAACGGTCGATTGATTCGAAGAGTTCCAAGATTTGTTAATCAAATTCAGGCTGCGGAGACGAAGCCGTCGAGCACGCGCTTTTGGCCGGCGCGATCGAAATCAATGGTCAGTTTGTTGCCCTCAACCGCTGCCACGGAGCCGTTGCCGAACTTCTGGTGGAAGACGCGATCGCCGACTTTGAAGGCTGCCGGCTCGTTTGAAACCGACTTGGCGACCAGTTCGCCCTCGATGGTGCGGGCCTTGATCGAACCACGACCGGCACCGAAGCCGGAATCGGTTTCGCCGTAGCCGATGCGCTCGACCGCATGGCCCGAGCGCATGCCCCAATTGTTGCGTGTGGCGTCAGTGCGGTTGGCCTGCGCGCGCTGCCAGCCCGGCGTGCCGTAGCTACTCGAAAAGGGTTGCGAGGCAGCGGCCTTGTCGAAGCGGGAAGCACCGTAAGGATTGTGTCGGCCCTTGAAGCCGCCGCTGCCATAACCGCCATAGGAGTTGCTGCTTTCAATTACCTCCACATGCTTTTCGGGGAGCTCATCGAGAAAGCGCGAGGGAATCGTGGTCTGCCACAGGCCGTGGATACGGCGGTTGGACACGAAATTGAGGTAGAGATTTCTCTTGGCACGGGTGAGCCCAACATAGGCCAGCCGTCTTTCCTCCTCCAAGCCGGCGCGACCGCCTTCATCGAGCGCGCGCTGGTGGGGGAAAAGACCTTCCTCCCAGCCGGGCAGGAAGACGGTTTCAAATTCAAGGCCCTTTGCCGAATGCAGCGTCATCAGGCTGACGGCATCCAGATCTTCGTTCTGCTCAGCATCCATGACCAGCGCGACGTGCTCAAGGAAGGAGCGCAGCGACTCGTAATCCTCCATCGAGCGGATCAGCTCCTTGAGGTTTTCGAGCCGCCCTGGTGCTTCCGCCGAGCGGTCGTTCTTCCACATCGCCGTATAGCCGCTTTCCTCCAGAATCTGCTCCGCAAGTTCCGTGTGAGGAAGCGTTTCCAAGAGCTTTTGCCAGCGGCTAAAATTGGCGACGACCTCGCGTAAGGCCGCACGGGGTTTGGGCTTTATCTCGTCCGACTCCGCCAGTTCGCCGGCGGCTTCCAGCATGGGGATACCCATCGCGCGCGACGTATCGTGGATCTGGCGGATCGTCGCTTCGCCCAAGCCTCGCTTCGGCACATTGACGATGCGTTCGAAAGCAAGATCGTCGCTGGCCGAGGCGACGACGCGAAAGAAGGCCATCGCGTCGCGGATTTCGAGCCGCTCATAAAAGCGCGGGCCGCCGATGACGCGGTAGTTTAGGCCGAGCGTGACGAAGCGGTCTTCGAATTCGCGCATCTGAAACGAGGCTCGCACGAGGATTGCGATGTCGTTGAGCTTGTGACCGCGCCGCTGCAGCGTTTCGATGGTCTCGCCGACGATCCGCGCCTCTTCCTCCGAGTCCCAGCCGGCCTGAACGTTGACTTTCGGGTCTTCCGGGTCGGGCGCTTCGGTGAAAAGCGTCTTGCCAAGACGATCCTCGTTGTGCGCGATGAGGTGCGAGGCAGCACCCAGAATATGCGCCGTCGAGCGGTAATTGCGCTCGAGCTTGATGACGGTCGCGCCAGGAAAATCCTTTTCAAAGCGCAGAATGTTATCAACCTCCGCGCCGCGCCAGCCATAGATCGACTGATCGTCGTCACCCACGCAGCAAATATTGATTTGCTGCAGTTGGTTCGCGCTCACGGCCGCGCGCTCGCTTTGCTCGCTGGCCTCCGCGGGGGCGGCCTGATCGGCCGACGCCCGGTCGGGCTTGCGGCCTTCCGCCGTCAGATTTTTGGCGTCTGATGTGTCCCGTTCCTTAGGGCGCTGCGCCAGAAGGCGGAGCCACATATATTGGGCGGTGTTGGTGTCCTGATATTCGTCCACCAGGATGTATTTGAACTTGCGGTGATACTCGCGCAGCACGTCGGGATGCTCGCGGAAGATGCGGATGGGGTGGAGGAGCAGGTCGCCGAAGTCGCAGGCGTTCAGCGTCTTCAGGCGTTCCTGATAGGCCGTATAGAGCTGGCGGCCCTTGCCATTGGCAAAGGCGCGTGCGTCGCCTTCGGAGATGTCCTTCGGCCCCTGGCCCTTGTTCTTCCAGCCATCGATCATGCCGGAAAACTGGCGTGCCGGCCAACGCTTCTCGTCAAGATTTTCGGCTTGGATCAGCTGCTTGATCAGGCGGTTCACATCGTCCGTGTCGAGGATCGTGAAGTCGCTGCGCAGGCCGGCGAGCTCGGCATGACGGCGCAGTAGCTTGACGCCGATGGAGTGGAATGTGCCGAGCCATGGCATGCCTTCCACCGCTTCGCCGACGAGCGAGCCGATACGCGTCTTCATCTCGCGCGCGGCCTTGTTGGTGAACGTCACGGCGAGGATCTGGCTCGGGAAGGCACGGCCCGTGGCGAGGATATGCGCGATGCGGGTGGTGAGCACACGCGTCTTGCCCGTGCCCGCACCCGCCAGCACCAGAACGGGGCCCTCGGTGGTTTCCACGGCTTGCCGCTGTTCAGGGTTCAGACCGCGCAGATAATCGGACGGTGCGCTCTCGGCGGGGGTTGCGCGGCCCAGCGCACGGGCGGCAATGCCGCCGGGGCGAGGACCGTTCGGGCCCGAAAAGGAGCCGCGCGCACTATCGGATGGGGCTGACATAGTGGGGCAATGTAGTGATTCGGGGGGAGAACGCTAGCAGAACAAACATGAGCAGCGCCCGGCTCACGGGGCGTTGACCGCGCCGGTCGTTCGTCCACATGGTACGAAAGACGACCGGGAGCGCCTGAATTGAACCATTCCATCACCCGCCGTGACACCTTTCGCTTGGCCGCCGGAGCTGGGGTCGGGGCTGCCGCTCTCAACCTCGCGACACCGGCCCAGGCTGTCGCGCCGGACGATGCCGTTGTCTTCCTCGTCACCAACGATGTTCACGCTTGTCGCACGGTTTCAGGCCTGAGCGACGGCTGTCTTGCGGCAGGCAAGACCGACCCTTCCATGCTGCGTCATGTGGCAGCGATCAACGCTGTCGAGACGATGGAATGGCCCGTCGAGGTGGCAAGCGCGCCGAGCGGGTTCGAGCGGGCAGGGCAAGTGATCGGCAAGCCGCTCGGCCTCGTGGTGGCCGGGGACCTGACGGACGATGGCGGCGGGCAGATCGCGCTGCCGAGCGAAGGCACGCAACTGCTGCAGTTCAGTCAGCGCTATTCAGAAGGCACAGGCCCGGACCGCGTGCACATGCCGGTCTGGCTCGGGCTGGGCAATCACGATCTCGACCAGGACGGTCCGCCCGATCACGTCGACTGGTATCGCCGCGAATTGCGCGATTATGTCGAGATGAACCACCGCCCCGGCGTCTTCTTCAAGCCGCCCGTGCCCGCCAGGAGCTACGAGCCGGATTCGGACTCTTATTCATGGGATTGGGGCGACCTACATCTCGTCCAGACACAACGCTTTGCAGGCGACACGGCGAAGGGCGCTGTCAGCGCTTTGGATTGGCTTCGTGAAGACCTGAAGGAAAACGCGAGTGACGGTCGGCCGGTCGTCGTGTTCCAGCATTATGGCTGGGACGATTTCTCGATCGAGCGCTGGGATCCGGCGAAGAACACCTTCGACCCGCAGGGCACAGGCGATGACCACTGGTGGAGTCAAGCACAGCGCGACACGGTGTTGGCGGCACTCAAAGGCACCAACGTGCTCGCCATCTTTCACGGTCACGAACATCCCTCGACCATGATCTATAATCAAGGCGGCCTAGATGTCTTCAAGCCCAAGGCGGCCTTCATGGGCGGCTTCGCGGTGGTGCGCGCGTCGACGACTCGGTTCGAGGTGCTGATGGCGGAAGCTGGTGAGAACGGCACGGCGACGTTCACCAAGGCGTTCGCGAAAGCAATCTGAGTGGAGCGTCAGCTCGCCTTGGCTTCCAGGCTGGAAATGCGGCGGTCGGTGAAGTTCAGCCGCCCATCGATGACCGGCCGCATCAAGGCCGCGAGTTCAGGGTCTCCTTCGAAGGCCCGGTCGAGTTCGGTCATCTGGTTCATGGCGACGAGCTGGAGAAGATCGCTTCGCACCGAGCCGTCTGCGCGACGGGGAAGCCGCGCCACCACTTGCACGAGATCCGCGCCTTTGGGTGCGGCTTCCGGTCCATCGCCTTCGATGAATGCGTAGATGCCGGTTCCTTTCGAAGGCAGCGGAAAGGGCACCAGAGCCACGTCGCGCACGGACGGTCTGGCCTTCAATGCCGAGGTGATCGCAGCGCCCTCGCGATCGATCCGGTCGCCCGTGCCTTCGCCGTCCGACCAGTTGAAGATGCCGCGGGTGACGAGGTTGTAAAGCTTCTTGCCCGTGTTCATCCAGATGCGTGAGGGCAGGGAGCGGCGCTTGAGGATGCGCTTGGCTGTCGGCGTCATCAATTGCGGTGCAAAGGAGCGGCGCTGCTTGAGCAGGTGCCGGAAGTCCTCATAGGCCATGGCCTTGAACAGCCAACCTCGCTTCGAGTGGACCGAGGCCAGCTGGAAGTCGATCACGCAGGCCCGGCCATCGGGCGACATCAGCCAGTTCTGCGGCTTCGCAAGGTCGTTATGCGTCAGGTTGCGCCGGCGAAAGGAGCGCAGGAGGCGGTGGGCGTCACGATACCATGCGGGGTCGGATGGCCGCGCGAGATGCAGCGGTGTGCCCTCGGTCCAGGTGCGCAGCAGGCCGTTGGCGTCCGTTTCGATCAGGCGCGGCGTGCCTTTTAGACCGGTCAAAGCGCGCAACGCACCGATCTCGCGCTTGGCAAGCCACCACGCCAAGGGGCGCGACCACCAGGGGCTCGCGGTGACGATGCGGCGGATCACCGGCGTTGCAGGATCGACTGCCAGATGTCCCTTCTGGGTTTCGGAAAACACGTCCCTTTTGAGGACAGCGTCTGTGAGAAAAGCCGTCATCGCCTGCCTTTGTCGGATGGTTTCGCTTTAGCCAGCCGGCTTGCCTGTGGCAACCGTCATACCATGGACTGATGGAAGCAGGTGACTAGTTCCAAGCTTACGTGACCCAAACTTCAAGTCGCACTTGAGCAGAGCGAAAGCAGAATCGGGAGAGGTATTTGAGCGCGAAACTTCAGGCTACAAGAAAGGTCGAAAGCTTTCAGCTCAAGCCGTACGATGGCATCCCCAATAGCTGGCTTCCGCTCCTTCTCGTGCGTGGGGCGGTGGAAGCGACCGGATCTGAAGCGACGGCGTTGCTTGAGCGGAATGGGTGGGTGAGCACCTGGATCTACACCGTCTACCCATTCTGGCATTTTCATACCAAGGGGCACGAAGTGCTGATCGGCGTCGCTGGAAGCGCGCTGATGGCATCGAAGCCGAAATGAAACCAGGCGACCTTGCTTTGATCCCGGCTGGTATAGGCCACAAACGCATTCGCGGCGATGATGGTTTCCAGGTCGTCGGCGGCTACCCAGTCGGTCAAAGTGGCAACATCGTCAGACCGGGCGAACTGGAGCCCTATGAAGTCGAACAGGCACTATCGCTGTTGCCGTTGCCGGAGAGTGATCCCCTCACAGGCGAGAGCGGCGGACTTTTGGATCAATGGCGCCAATTTCGAGGTGACGCCGCGATAAGCAGGACAATCGCATTTAAGTCTTGACCTTGCCCGGAAGAAGGGTCCAAAGGCCTGCCGTAACGCTTGGTACGCCCAAGCGATACTTTCGACGCGGTAGCTCGCCACCGACGCGCCCCTCTCAAGACGCTTCGCTTCAGCCCCCTGCCGCACCTGCTGCTTTCCGGAGCTCTTGAAGTGTCAACGACAACCGCCGATGCGCCGTCTGGCGCAGTTCCAACCAATTCTCGAACGCGTGTGATGCTGGCAAGCCTCGTCGGCACGACGATCGAGTTCTACGATTTCTACGTTTACGCGACTGCCGCCGTGCTGGTGTTCCCGCACCTCTTTTTCCCGAAGGGCGACGAGACTACGGCACTGCTCGGATCATTCGCCGCCTTCGGTGCCGCGATGCTCGCGCGTCCGCTCGGTGCCATCGTGTTCGGCCATCTGGGTGATCGTCATGGCCGCAAGGCGACGCTGGTCGGAGCGCTGCTCACGATGGGCATCGCAACATTCCTGATCGGCTGCCTTCCGATCTATGATTCCGTCGGTTGGCTCGCGACGGCACTTCTCGTGGTTCTTCGTCTGGCACAGGGCTTCGCGCTCGGTGGCGAATGGAGCGGCGCGGCGCTTGTTGCAACCGAAAACGCCCCTCCCGGCAAGCGCGCGGTGTTTGGCACATTTCCGCAGCTCGGCGCACCGCTGGGCTTCATTCTCGCGAACGGCCTGTTCCTGATCATCGCGGCACTTCTGCCTTCCACGGATCCGTCGCGCCCGTCCGACGCTTTCCTCGATTGGGGCTGGCGCATCCCGTTCCTGTTCTCTGCGGTCATGGTGATCATCGGGCTCTGGATTCGGTTGAGCCTCGTCGAGAGCAAGGCGTTCGAGAAGACCAAGAGCCGTGGTCTGGTCGAAAAGATGCCGCTCGCTGCAGCCTTCCGCACGCATTGGCGCGAACTGCTGCTCGGCACCTTCTACATGCTCGCGACCTATGTGCTGTTCTACCTGATGACGACGTTCTCGCTGTCCTTCGGTCGTGCCGCGACCACCGCACCCGTGCCGGGTCTCGGCTACAGCTATACGAGCTTCGTTCTGATGATGATCGTGGGCGTCGTGTTCTTCGGTATCTTCACCATGCTGTCCGGCCCCTGGGCCGACCGCTGGGGCCGTCGGAAGACGCTGATCGCGGTGACGCTCGGCATCATCGTGTTCGGCTTCCTGTGGGTGCCGATGCTCTCGGCCGGCTTCATCGGCGTTATGGCGTGGCTCATCCTCGGTTTCAGCCTGATGGGCATGACCTTCGGCCCGATGGGCGCACTGTTGCCTGAACTGTTCCCGGCCAGTGTCCGCTACACGGGGTCGGGCGTGTCCTACAACGTGTCGTCGATCCTGGGCGCCGCGCTTGCGCCTTTCGTTGCGGTCGCGCTCTGGTCGGAAGGCGCGGGCAGCCCGTTCTGGGTCGGCGTCTACCTCTCGGGCATGGCCGTGCTGACGCTGATCGCCTTGCTTCTTGGAAGCGAAACCAAGAACGTCGACATCGAGCGCTAGCTCTTGCGAACGATCCCGATCGCGCGCCCCGCGCGGTCGGGTTTCGGCAGGGCCGAATGCAGAGCCTGTATGCGCTGGAGTTCAGCGGCGATCTCGTCAGGAAACGGCGCGACCTTCGGCCCGGCCATATCGATATGCAGTGAAAGCGTCTCCGCGGTGGCTGCGAGCCAGCCATCGGTGTGCCGGATTTCCTGATAGGTGTGCAGACGCTTGGCGTCATGATCGAGAAGCTGCAGGCTCACCGTCACGCTGTCTTCCAAACGGAGCTCGCGCACGTAGCAGACGTGGATTTCGGCGGTGTAGATCGTGAATTGCCTGGTGCGCGCATATTCGGCACCGAGGCCCAGATCGTTCAGCGCCTGATCCGAGCCGCGATCGAAAATCACGTTGTAATAGGCCATGTTGAGGTGGCCGTTGTAGTCGATCCAGTCCTTCTGCACCTTGATGGGTTGTGAAACGAGGGGCAAAGGATCGCTCATGAAAGCTCGCTATTTCGGGACGCTGTCGGTTAGGTCAGCCACAGAACACCGGCTCGCAACGTCTTGCAAGGCGGGTTCGTAAGGCCAGGAGGAGGTCGGTTTGGCACTCAGTGATTTCGGCAGCGCTGCGCGCAACGAAGCGGGGATCGCTGCCATCCTGCCGATCCTGAAAGAGCGCTTCGGCGATATCTTTCACGCGAGTGCCGCGATGCGCGAAACGCATGCGCATACGACCACTTATATTCCAAGCCAGATTCCCGACGGCGTCCTGTTTGCCCGTTCGACTGCCGACGTGCAGGAAGCGGTGCGCATTTGCGCGACGCATCGCGTGCCGCTCATACCCTTCGGTACAGGTTCCTCGCTTGAAGGGCACGTGAACGCGCCGGCGGGCGGCATTTCCATCGATACGTCTTCCATGAACCGCGTGCTGGCTGTGAATGCACAGGATCTCGACTGCACGGTCGAGCCCGGTGTCACGCGCGAAGCGCTCAACACTTATCTGCGTGATACAGGTCTCTTCTTTCCGATCGACCCCGGCGCCAATGCGAGCCTGGGCGGCATGGCGGCAACGCGCGCGTCGGGTACCAACGCCGTGCGCTATGGTACGATGCGGGAGAACGTGATCGCGCTGGAAGCCGTGATGGCGGACGGCGAGGTCGTTCGGACGGCGCAGCGCGCGCGCAAGAGTTCTGCCGGCTACGACCTTACGCGGCTCCTGATCGGCTCCGAGGGAACGCTCGGCATCATCACAGGCCTGACCCTCAAACTTCAGGGCATTCCCGAGGCCATCTCCGGTGGCGTCTGTCCGTTTCCAAGCGTCGAAGCAGCTTGTGACGCGGTGATCCTGACGATCCAGTCGGGCATCCCTGTGGCACGGATCGAATTGGTCAATGCCCTTCAGATGCGAGCGCTCAAGACCTACTCGAAACTCGATTACCCTGAGACGCCCTGCCTGTTTCTGGAATTTCATGGCAGCCCCGCCAGCGTCGCGGAGCAAGCCGAACGTTTCGGCGAGATTGCTGAAGAGTTCGGCGGCGGACCTTTTCTTTGGACGGTCGATGCGGAGGAGCGCGCCAAACTCTGGAAGGCGCGGCACGACGCTTACTGGGCTTCGCTCACCTTGCGCCCAGGTGCGAAGGGGCTTTCAACAGATGTCTGCGTGCCGATTTCCAGGCTCGCCGAGTGCATCAGGGAAACCGAGGCGGATATCGAGCAGGCTGGATTGATCGCGCCGATCGTAGGTCATGTGGGCGACGGCAATTTTCACACGCTCGTGCTCATCGATACGGACGATCCGTCGGATATTCTCAAGGCGGAAAACTTCGTCGCGCGCCTCAACGAACGTGCCCTACGCATGGACGGCACCTGCACCGGTGAACATGGTATCGGACAAGGCAAGATGAAGTTTCTCGAAGCCGAACTCGGCCACGGCGTGGCGGTCATGCGTGCGGTGAAGCACGCGCTCGATCCCCTCAACATCATGAATCCGGGCAAAATCCTGTTGCCTAGGGGCGTTTAGCGTCATTTTGATCAATGGTTTGATCGACATGAGGCTGAGCCTGTGATGAAGCTCGGCAACGTTTTCTGAACCCGGCAGCCGATGCTCGCGCGCTTGTTCGTTTTCTTTGGGGGACTTTTCGTCCTGGCGCTGCTTGCAGCGCTGGTGCTGCCGCACGTCATCACCTGGAACAATTATCGCGCTGATTTCGAGCGCGAGGCGACCGCCATTCTCGGCCGGCAAGTGACCGTGCGGGGCGATGCCTCCGCGCGGCTTTTGCCGTTTCCATCAGTGACGTTTTCCGACGTATCCGTGGCGGGCGGCACGAATGGCGCGCCCGCGATGACCGTCGACAGTTTTTCCATGGACGCCGAACTTGCTCCCTTCATGAGCGGCGAATTCCGCATCTTCGATATGCGCATCTCGCGCCCACGCGCCAATGTCGAACTGGCCGAGGATGGCACGCTGGATTGGGCGTTGCGCCCCTCGTCGCCCTTCGATCCGGCGCGCACGCAGCTCGAAAAGGTGACTGTGACGGATGGCGAAATCGTGCTGCACGACCAGCGCGGCGGGCGGGCGCACCGCCTCTCGGACATCGATGCGGCAATCTCGGCGCGTTCGCTGGCGGGACCATGGCGGTTCGATGGCACACTCGATCTCGATGGAATACCGACCGCACTGACGCTGTCGACCGGTACGGCGCGCGAGGGCGCGATGCCTTTGAAGCTGTCCGTCACACCGACACCGCTCGGCGTGACGCTCTCGGCGGAAGGAAACGCCAAGCTTACCGAAGGCAAGCCTGAATATTCAGGCACATTTCGTCTCGGTCGCGCGGTGGCCGTGGCCGTTGCCGGCGATGACGAGCCTGACGACGAGGCCGCGCCTTCGCAACCTAGCTTCAGGCTCAACGGGCAGTTCGCGCTCGATCATGAGAGGCTTGCCGTCGATCAGTTCCGCTTCGAGACCGGTCCGCTCGATCAGCCCTACACGGCGGACGGCACCGCGCAGATTATGTTTGGTCGCGACCCACGCTTTAAGGTTGAAGCGGACGGTGCGCAGGTGCGGCTCGATGAGCCGGCAGAGGAGGGTGAGGCGCCACCCGCGCCACTCACCCTAGACCAGCGCCTGACAGCATTTGAGGACTGGCTCGATACTCTCCCCACATCGGCAATACCCGGAACAGTCGAACTCAATCTGCCCGCCATCGTAGCTGGTGATACCACGATACGTGACGTTCGCCTGTCCGCTGAACCGGTGGAACAGGGATGGCGCATCGGTTCGCTTGCCGCGACCCTGCCGGGGCGTGCCACGCTCGAAGCTCAGGGCACGTTGCGAGAAGGCGAGCAGTTCGGTTTCGAGGGACAGTTGCTGCTCGCAGTCGGGCAACCTTCCGGTTTCGCCGCGTGGCTCGCGCGCGACGTGGATGAGGCGATCCGCCGTCTGCCGTCCGGCGGTTTCAATGCGAAAGTTTCGCTCACGCGCAACGAGCAGCGCCTGCAGGATCTCGAACTCGTTCTTGGCGGCGCGACATTCAAAGGCTCGGCCACCAACCTCCAACCAGCCAATGGCCGCGCGCAGGCCAGCGTGACACTCGACGGCGGCGCTCTCGATCTTGACCAAGCCGCCGCTTTCACGTCGATTTTTTTCAGCGGCGAGGGTCGCAATCGTTTCGCCGACCGGGACCTATCACTCAGCATCAAGGCGGGGCCGGTCGCGGTTGCCAGCGTCGAGGCGAAGCGTGTCGATGCCGCGCTCCAGCTGCGTGGTGACCGCATCGCGATCGAGCGGCTGAACGTCCAAGGTCTGGCGGATGCGGATATAGCGCTCAAAGGCGAGGTCGCCGGGTTGGCAGGGCGTCCCACCGGGCAGATCACCGCCAATGTCGAGGCTGGTGATCTGCTGCCTCTCGCTGAGTTCTTGTCGAGCCGCTTTCCCCATCCCGCGCTCGCCACATTGGTCGAGCAGGCGAAAGCTTATCCCGGTCTGCTGGCCGACAGCCGGCTTGCGCTCGATCTACGCTCTGACGCGAGCGCGGGGGGTAACGCCTCGCTTTCGGCAAATGGCAATGTCGGCGGCACGGATGTTAACACGAGCTGGAAGGCGAACGGAGAGCTCTCATCAGTTCTGGACACGCCGCTCGATGGCTCGCTCAATCTTCGCGATGGCTCCGGCGAGCGCGTTTTGGCTCTGATAGGGCTTCCGGCCCTTCCCATCGGGCTGCTCGGCGACACGAAGGCGGTTGTCACATTGAAAGGAACCGCTCGCGAGGGGCTGGCGACCGATGCGACGCTTTCGGGCAACGGCTTCTCGGCGAGCTTCGAAGGTACGTCTGAGGCTCTGGAGTCCGGTTTGATCCTCAAAGGTGCGGCGCGGGTCGACGCCGAGGATGTCGAGCCCTGGCTACAAACGGTCGGCATGGGTCTGCCCGGCTTCGGGCTCGGCACGCCGGTCGGCATCGGCGCCAATCTCGACTTTGCTTCGGGTTTGCTGATCCTGTCCGAATTATCCGGCAGCGTCGATGAGAATGCCGTGGGCGGAGAGGTCAATGTCGCGATGAAGGACGGCGTGCCGGAAATCTCGGGCGCGCTCGAACTCGATGCTCTGGAGCTTCAGCGTGTGGCCGCCCTCATGCTTGGACCCACGGCGTTCGATGTGGGCAACGAGTTTCTTCCCTCGGTCCCCTTCGCGCAGAGTGCCGCGCTGCCTTTCTCGTTGGCGCTTGAGATGTCGGTCGGAAGCCTGACTGGCGGCGCACTCGGAGAGGTCGAGGATGCCAGTTTCTCGCTTGAGTTGAACAGCGAGCATGCCGCGGTGAACGGCTTGTCCGGCAAAGTCGCGGGCGGGGCGGCGAAAGGAACTGCGGAACTGCGCAACAATGGCGGAACGGCGCTTCTGACCGCGCAGCTGAGCGTGTCCGGCGCTGACGCCTCACTGCTCTTGCCCGATGCGGGCATCGCGGGACAGGGAGATGCCTCAGCCTCTATCACTTCAAGCGGCAAGACGGTTGGTGGCTTGGTTTCGAACCTTTCCGGATCGGGTACGGCCAGTGTCGCGAATATCGAGATCGCCGGCTTCAACCCGGCAGCCTTCCCCGCGCTGATCGCCGCTGCCGACAAGATCGGGCGCGACGTGACTGCTGAAAACGTCGCACAATTCACACCCAAGCTGGTGAGCGCCGGCACCTTTACCGCACCTCGCGCCGATCTGGCCTTCACGATCGCGGGCGGCACCCTGCGTGCCCCCACCGTGACGCTCAATGGGCAGGGCGCCACGCTGACGGCCGAGCTGCGCGGCGATCTCAATCGTGGCGACATGCAGGTCAATGGGACGCTTGCTTTTCTCCCCGGCGATGAGGCGCTGGTCGGTTCCGAGCCCGTAGTCAACTTCTCGCGCGGTGGTCCGCTTTCGGACACGACCCTGCGCTGGGATGCGGGACCACTTGCGCAATTCCTTACCCAACGCGCGCTGGAGCGTGAGCAGGCCCGGGTCGAGTCGATGCAGGCCGGCATTCTTGAACAGCAGCGGCTGCGTCGTGAGGTCCGTCTCTACACGACTCTACAGCAGGAGCGCGAGCGCGCCGCGGCCGAGAAGGCACGCGAGGCTGAAGCGGCGCGATTGCGAGCAGAGGAGCGTGCGGCGATCGAGGCTGCGGCCCGCGAAGGGCAGGCCGAAAAGGAGCGACAGGCGACTGAGCAGCGGGAGCGTGAGGAGCGCGAAAGGCAGGATGCCGAGCGTCGCGCACAAGAGCAGCGCGAGGCAAGGCCGCCAGCAAGGGCACAGCCGACACCGGCCCTGCCACCGCTAGATTTGCGGGAATTCACGAACCCGCTTTGAGAATTTCAGTCGCTTGTAGCGGCGGCATGGTCAGCGTTGCCCTTGACGCTTCCCAACACAAATAGCCGCAAGGCCGAGGACAAATTCGCATCTCTCGGTCGCGTTTCGTCGACCTCCGCAATCAACGCGGCCAGCGCGATGCCCCGCCGTTCGGCCACCAAGCGCAACTCCTCCATGAACGGCTTTTCCAATGAGAAGCTCGTGCGATGGCCGCGAATGGAAACAGAGTGCTTTTCGACGGTGCTCAAGGCTTCTCGCGCTTATGCGCATCGAGCTTGCGGATCGCCGATTGGGCTTCGGCCTTGGCGAGAGATTTCTCGGCTTTGGTGCGGCCAAAAGAAAGGCGGCTGGCCTCGGCGTCCTTTTCCCGCGCATCACGCGCGACGCGCTTGCGATGAGATCGCAGGTTGACGACCTCGGCGGTCATGCCGCTTATTTCTTGCGGAAGGCGTCGAGCGAAACGACCGCCGCGCCCTGCTTGGGCTCGCTCGGTGCCTCGTCGGCGTCGCTGTGGGCTTCGTCAGCCGGCGCGGGCTTAGGCGGTGCCGTGAGCGAAACGATTTCGGCCTCTTCTTCCTCGCCCTCTTCATCCGTGTCGAGTTTGACGTCGAATTCGAGCTCGAAGTTCACCGAAGGGTCGTAGAAACCACGCACTGCGTTGAACGGGATTTCCAGCCGCTCGGGCACGTCCGAGAAGGACAGGCCGACCTCGAAGCCGGCATCGGTCACCTTCAGGTCCCAATACTGGAACTGGAGCACGATGGTCATCTGCTCAGGGTAGCGCTCGCGCAGGCGGGGCGAGATGCGCACGCCGGGAGCACCCGTCAGGAAGGTGATGAAGAAGTGATGGTTGCCGGGGAGGCCGGCGCGCGCCACTTCTGTGAGGACCTTCCGCATGACGCCGCGAAGAGCCTCCTGGGCGAGAATGTCGTAGCGGATATGATCGTCGGCCATGACGGCACGGCTCTCCCGGATTTGGTCCCTGCGCCTCTCTGTAGAGGAGCTTGTTCCCGCCCACAACCGGCAAGCGCCTACTGTATGACCTCGGATTCGTTCAGGATGAATGCAGCCGCAGGCTTCGATGCCTGCTTTCCGCAGTTCGAAGAGCGTGCCGAGCCACCCACGGCAGAGCAGAGGTCGGTTTCATGAAGGAGGGAAGTGGAGGTTTCTGTTGCCAGGTACCTCCGAACCCCGCCTAGAAGTGCGAACCTCTAGGGCTTGATTTGAAGCTATCGCACCGCATTAAGCGGCGAGACGTGCTTCCGCATAGTTGTCGTTGGCAACTACAGATTTAGCCCGATAACGGTGGTACAATGCCGGGCAAAAGCGCGATCTTTACACCCTCGTCGATCCTATTTCGCCCCCATCAGGAGCCGCTCGCGAAGAGCGGTTCATGGTGGAGGCGCCGGGTACCGCCCCCGGGTCCGAATGGCTTATTTCATCGGCCGTTTATCGCCATAGTCAGACAAGCTGACAGGGTTTGATATAGGTGATGGAAGCGCGCACGTGAAGAGAGCGGTTGGCAAAAATCGTACGCCGCGCTTTGAACTGGACTCTTCAGCTTGGAAGGCTGAATACGGAGTCGGATCAGATGTTTGAGCTGGCCGTTTAATGCTGCGCCAAGCATTGCTCGGGCATCATTGGAGGCCCACAACCCGATCGGATCGCCGCCCGTGAAACAGTATCTCGACCTGTTGCGACATGTGCTGGAAAACGGCTCGGACCGTGGCGATCGCACGGGAACGGGCACGCGCTCGGTGTTCGGCTATCAGATGCGGTTCGACCTGTCGCAGGGCTTCCCGGTGACGACCACCAAGAAGCTGCATCTGCGCTCCATCATTCATGAGCTGCTCTGGTTTCTCGCGGGCGACACCAATGTCGGATATCTTCATGCGCATGGCGTGACGATCTGGGATGAATGGGCCGATGAGAAAGGCGATCTCGGACCTGTCTATGGCGCGCAGTGGCGCTCATGGCCGACGCCGGATGGCCGCCATATCGATCAGATCGCAAACCTCTTGCGGGACCTGCGCACGAAGCCGAACTCGCGCCGGCACATCGTTTCGGCCTGGAACCCGGCGGAAGTGGATGAGATGGCCCTGCCGCCCTGCCACTGCCTTTTCCAGTTTTATGTCGCGGACGGCAGGCTGTCCTGCCAACTCTATCAGCGCTCTGCCGACATCTTTCTTGGCGTGCCCTTCAACATCGCTTCCTATGCGCTGCTGACCATGATGGTGGCACAGGTGAGTGGTCTGGAACCGGGTGAATTCGTCCACACGCTCGGTGACGCGCATCTTTACGCGAACCATTTCGATCAGGCCCGCGAGCAACTGTCACGTGAGCCGAAGGCGTTGCCGACCATGCGGCTCAATCCGGACGTGAAAGACCTCTTTGCGTTCCGGTTCGAGGATTTCACGCTCGAGAATTACGTTGCCGATCCGTCGATCCGCGCGCCGATCGCGGTTTGAGAGGAACGATGACCATCATCAGTCTCCACGTCGCGATGGCCGAGGACGGTGTGATCGGCCGCGAGGGTGGCTTGCCGTGGCGGCTCTCGACCGATCTCAAGCGTTTCAAGGCGCAGACCTTGGGCAAGCCGGTCGTTATGGGCCGCAAGACGTTCGACAGCATGGGCAAGCCGCTACCGGGGCGGCTCAACATCGTGATTACGCGCGACAAGGCGTGGCGCGCGGAAGGCGCGGAGGTCGTCCACAGCCTTGATGACGCGCTGACCTTCGGCGAGGCGCGTTTGCGCTGCATGGGCGAAAGCGAGATCTGTGTGATCGGCGGCGGTCAGATTTTCGATGAAGCTCTGCCGCGTGCCGATCGTCTGCATGTCACGCATGTGCTGGCGGAGATCGACGGCGACACGTTCTTTCCCGCCATCGATCCAACCGTCTGGGAAGCGATCAGTTCGGAGGACGTGCCAGCTGGCGAGAAGGATGATTTCGCCACGCGGTTTACCATCTATCGACGTCGTTGACCTTTTCGCTATCTTTCACGGAATGCCGCCTCGTTGAAAGGCGCTCTGCCGATCCCTATAGAGGGCTAGGGCGGCTTTTCGGCGAGAAAGGTCGCCGGCAGTTTCCTGCATAGCCGAAAAGGACATTCATGCCCTGGAACAATCAGAGCGGCGGCCCATGGGGCGGCGGCGGAAATAATGGCGGCGGGGGCAATAACGGCGGACCCTGGGGACAGGGGCCGCGTGGCCCCGGCGGACCTCAGGGCAATCCACCTGATCTCGAATCCATCATTCGGCGCGGACAGGAGCGCTTGAAGCGTTCCCTGCCGGGCGGCGGCGGTGGCGCCGGCTCAGGTGGTCCCGGCGTGGGTGGTGGCGCGCTCTGGGGACTGGCCGGCGTGGCACTGGTCGCCTTCTGGCTGTTTCAGTCCGTTTACACCGTGCAGCCCGACGAACAAGCTGTCGAGCTTCGCTTCGGCAAGCCCAAGACCGAACTTTCAGGGCCCGGCCTTCATTTTCACTGGTGGCCGATCGAGACTGTCGAACGCACATCCATCGCTGAAAAGCTGATCAGCATCGGCGCGCGCGGGCGTCAGGGCGATAATTCGGGCCTGATGCTTTCGGGAGACCAGAACATCGTCAATGTGCAGTTCTCGGTGGCCTATCAGGTCAATGATCCGACCGCCTATCTCTTCAACGTGTCCGATGCCGACGGCATGGTGCGCCAGCTTTCCGAAAGCGGCATGCGCGAGGTGGTAGGCCGCAGGCCTGCGCAGGACATCTTCCGCGACGATCGCCAGGGCATCGCGGACAATGTGCGTACGATCGTGCAGAGCTCTCTCAACGAATACGGCGCCGGCCTTCAGGTGAACGCGATCTCGATCGAAGATGCGGCACCACCGGCCGATGTGGCGAGCGCCTTCGAAGAAGTGCAGCGCGCCGAACAGGATGAAGACCGCTTCGTGGAGGAAGCCAACCGCTACTCCAACCAGAAGCTCGGTCAGGCACGTGGTGACGCGGCGCAGATCCAGGAAGAGGCTGCGGCCTTCAAGAACCGCGTTGTTCAGGAAGCACAGGGTGAGGCCCAGCGCTTCATCTCGGTCTACGACGAATATGTGAAGGCGCCTGATGTCACGCGCGAACGCCTTTATCTTGAAACCATGGAGAAGGTGCTGGGTAACTCCAATAAGCTGATCACCGAAGGCAACGGTACGCAGGGCGTGGTGCCCTATCTGCCGCTGCCCGAACTGCAAGGCCGCACACCGGCGCCGATCACCAATGCGCCAGGATCGACCACCGGCACGACCGTCGGCTCGCAGGGGACTAACTGATGCTGGACAACCGCTTTGCCGTTGCCGTTATCGGCATCCTCGTGGCCGTCTTCCTGATCTGGTCTTCCATTTTCATCGTCAACGAACGCGAGCAGGCGATCGTCCTGCGCTTCGGCGAGATCGTGGATGTGAAGACCGAGCCCGGCGTCTACTTCAAGCTTCCGTTCCCGTTCTTCGAGGCGGACAATGTTCAGATGATCGAAGACCGCGTGTTGCGCTTCGACCTCGACAATATTCGCGTCCAGGTGTCGGGCGGCCGCTTCTACGATGTGGACGCATTCTTGGCCTATCGCATTACCGATCCCCGCCGCTTCCGTGCTTCGGTGTCCGGTTCGATCCAGCTGGCCGAACAGCGCCTGCAAACACGTCTCGATGCGGCGTTACGCCGGGTCTATGGTTTGCGCGGCTTTGAATCCGCCTTGTCGGAAGAGCGCGGTTCCATGATGCGCGAGGTGCGCGATCAGATCAGGCCGGATGCCGCCTCGCTCGGCCTTGAGATCGAGGATGTTCGCATTCGCCGCACCGACCTGACCACCGAAGTCTCGCAGCAGACTTATGAGCGCATGCGTGCCGAGCGTCTGGCGGAAGCGGAGCGTCTAAGGGCGCGAGGTCGTGAAGCCGCACAGCGTATTCAGGCGCGTGCAGACCGCGAGGTCGTCGAGATCGTTGCAGCCGCGCGGCGTGAATCTGAGATCCTGCGGGGCCAGGGTGAAGCCGAGCGCAACGGCATCTTCGCCAACGCCTTCCAGCGCGATCCGAGCTTCTTCGAGTTCTATCGCTCGATGGCCGCCTATGCGGAAGCGTTGAAGCCTTCCAGCACGACCATGGTGTTGAGCCCGACGACGCAATTCTTCCGCTACTTCCTGTCGCCCCAGGGCGCACAGAACGGGGCGAATGGTGCGCCTCTAGCGCCACCGGCTCAGGCACCCAATGCCGCGCCCGCTGCAACAGCACCGACTGCAACAGCACCGGCTGCGCCGGCAGGCGCGGGTGCCAACCCGTAACGCTTCCGTCAATTGACGGAGGATTTATCGGCGCGCTTGTGGCGAAGGTCGCAAGCGCGCCGTATTGTTTTTGGACAGATTCGTTTGGGGCAAATCCTCGTCTGATCCACGACGCCCCGAATGTGATGCGCGCCGTCGAGCTTTCGGAGGAAGATTTGATGCTATTCCTGTCCCCGCGTGGCGCGAAAGGTTTGAGCGCGCTGCTCACCGCCGCGCTGCTCGCTGGAACCGCCGTAAGCCCGACCCTCGCACAGACACCAGCTGCCGCACCGGCCCAGTCAGCGCCACAGGTGCCGACTCCGACCGCTGCGGGGCCCGCTTCGGTTGCCGACTTGGCCGAGCGCTTGCAGGATTCGGTGGTCAACATCTCGACCACGCAGAAAGCCGAGGGCACGGAAGGCGAGGGTGCCGTGCCGCCGCCGCAGCTGCCCGAGGGCTCGCCCTTTCAGGACTTTTTCGACGACTTTTTCAAGGATCGCAACCAAGGCGGGCAGGGCGGCCAGAAGGTGCAGTCGCTGGGCTCGGGCTTCGTGGTCGATGCCGAGCAGGGCACCATCGTCACCAACAATCACGTCATCGCGGATGCCGACGAGATTGAGGTCAATTTCCCCGACGGCGACACGCTGAAGGCCGAGCTGGTCGGTACCGACACCAAGACCGACATCGCGGTGCTCAAGGTCGATCCGAAGCAAAAGCAGCTGAGAGCCGTTCAGTTCGGCGATTCTGACAAGATGCGCATCGGCGACTGGGTGATGGCCATCGGCAACCCGTTCGGGCTGGGGGGGACGGTGACGGTCGGTATCGTCTCGGCGCGCAACCGCGACATCAATTCCGGACCTTATGACGATTTCATCCAGACCGATGCCGCGATCAATCGCGGTAACTCGGGCGGGCCGCTCTTCAACATGTATGGTGAAGTCGTCGGCATCAACACGGCGATCATCTCGCCATCCGGCGGCTCGATCGGCATCGGCTTTTCGATCCCCGCCAAGCTCGCATCGGGCGTCGTCGATCAGCTGCGCGAGTTCGGCGAGACGCGACGTGGCTGGCTTGGCGTGCGCATCCAGCCGGTTACCGAGGAAATCTCCGAAAGCCTCGGTATGAAGGGCACCAAGGGTGCGCTCGTTGCTGGTGTCATCAAGGGCGGACCGGTCGATGACGGCACGATCCAGCCGGGCGACGTAATCCTGAAATTTGACGGCAAGGATGTCGCCAGCATGCGCGATCTGCCGCGTGTGGTGGCGGAAAGCCCGGTGGGCAAGGCCGTCGATGTGCTGATCGTTCGCAAGGGCAAGGAAGAGACCGTGAAGGTCACGCTCGGTCGGCTCGAGGATAACGATCAGGCCGCCGATGACACCGATACCGAAAATGATGAAAGCAACGGCGCCGAGCCGAAGACCCAGTCACCTGCAGTGTCCAGCGTGCTCGGCATGTCGCTCGGCGAACTGAACGAGGAAGCGCGCAAGAGCTTTGGCGTCGCCAAGGAAGTCAACGGCGTGGTGGTGACCGAGGTGAAGCCGGACACGCCCGCTGCCGAGCGCGGTATCCAGAAGGGCGATGTCATCACCGAGATCGGCCAGGAAACGGTGACCTCGCCCAAGCAGGTCAACGACCGGATTACGGCGCTGAAGAATCAGGGACGCAAGAACGCCCTCCTGATGCTGGCTTCGAAAACCGGCGAGTTGCGCTTCGTCACGGTGCGGATCGATTGACCCATCGGGCGGGCTCCAGAGCCCGCCACGCATTTTGTTCGGATTGGCCTTTCAGGTAGCGAATTCGGTTTGGCGATAACCCTGCAGGAAGAGCAGGGCGGTGAGGTCGCCATGGTCGACTCTCACTTGTGCGGCTGCGGCCACCGCCGGCTTGGCGTGGAGCGCGACGCCGAGGCCGGCGATCTCGATCATGCCGAGATCGTTCGCGCCGTCACCCACGGCAAGAGTGTCGGCCAATTCCAGCCCGATACGTTTCGAGATCGATTGCAAGGCATCCGCCTTGGCCTCACGGCCGAGAATCGGCTCCTCGACCAAACCTGCGAGATGGTCGCCATCGGCAATCAACCGATTCGCCTGATGCTCGTCGAAGCCGACACGTTGGGCGATCGGGCCCGTAAAGGCTTCGAAGCCGCCAGAGATGAGCGCGGTCCATGCGCCATGCTTGCGCATGGTAGCGATCAGGGTTTTGGCGCCCGAAGCGAGCGTGATGCGGCTTTCGAGAACGCGACCGATCACGGCGACTTCGAGGCCCTTCAGCAATGCTACGCGCTCTCGCAGGGCGGGTGCGAAGGCGATCTCGCCGCGCATGGCGCGTTCGGTGATCGAAGCGACGCGATCCTTTACGCCCACTTCGTCGGCGAGTTCGTCGATGCACTCCTGCTCGATGATGGTGGAGTCCATATCGGCGAGCAGCAGGCGCTTGCGGCGGCTGGCGGTGTCGAGCACGGCGCAATCGACTTCTGCATCCGCGAGCGTTTCGCGCAGGCGTGCCGTCGCCTCAGCTGCATCAATGCTTTCCGGCAGGGCGAGGTCACAGGCGAAGCCGGGTGAGAGCCAATCCGGCTCGGTTGCACGAAGCGCCTGTTGCGCGCTACGGGCGAGGGCCGGGGCAATACCGCGCCCGGCCGGATGAGAAACGAGCGTGGCGACGAACGGCATGGGAGGCACGACAAAGCTGATCAGGAATGCCGTGCTGATAGCCGGGCCGACCGCGAGCGGCAAGTCTTCAGCGGCCTTTCGTCTGGCCGAGGTCGAAAATGGGCTCATCGTCAACGCAGATTCGATGCAGGTCTACGATGTCCTTCGCGTATTGACGGCGCGACCCTCGCTGGACGAAATAGAACGTGTGCCGCACCAGCTCTACGGCCATGTTTCGCCTGCGGAAACCTACTCGGTCGGCAT
Organism: Mesorhizobium liriopis; assembly: GCF_024053505.1. GTDB lineage: Bacteria > Pseudomonadota > Alphaproteobacteria > Rhizobiales > Rhizobiaceae > Mesorhizobium_B > Mesorhizobium_B liriopis. The sequence goes on from NZ_JAMXQS010000004.1 coordinate 348,162, forward strand.
GTGGCTGCGGGATGTGGAGAGGCTCAGTCAGAACGGCGCATTCGAGGATCGCATGCCTATCTTCGTCGGCGGCACTGGCCTCTATTTTCGAGCGCTGCTGCAGGGGCTTGCGGTGCTGCCGGATATTCCTTCGGAAATCCGCGAACACCTGCGTCAGGAACTGTTGGACGGTGGCGCCCTGCCCCTTCATCGCCGGCTCGCAGAGTTGGATGCCGAGGGCGCGGCATCGCTCAGGGCTGCAGATGGCCACCGCATCGTCCGCGCTCTCGAGGTTCTTGAAGCGACTGGCAAGCCGTTGCGCTATTGGCAGGGTCAGCCGGTTTCAGGCGTTGTCGACCAGACGAGCGTACGCTGCTTGGTGATCGAGCCGGAGCGTGCCGTTCTGCATGCCCGAATCAACGAGCGTTTCGACCGAATGATGGACGAGGGCGCGCGGGAGGAGGTGCGTGCGATCCAAGCGATGAGCCTGTCGTCCAAACTACCGGTGATGAAGGCGATCGGGCTGCGCGAACTCATAGCGGTGGAGCAGGGCCGGCTTGAGTTGAGCACAGCAGTCGAGCAAGCCAAGGCGGCGACACGGCAATATGCCAAACGGCAATCCACGTGGTTCCGTACCCAGTTCGGAGACCAATGGCAGCGTGTGCAAGCTTTCTAGGCTTATCTCTCCGCCCATTCTGCCAACCCAAGTGCTACGGAAATCGCCTACCTGTGGTTATTGAAATAAGCAACCTAAGGTTGTTTACGCTCCGTAAGGTTCGATCTGCCATAACGCACCCAAACAGTTGATTGGCGGCACAAGGATGAGCTTTCACAAGTCTGAACTCGCATTCTTTGTGTTTGTCTCCATCATCATGGCTGCCGGCATGGTGACGCTGCATGCCTATGGCGTGGTGGAGTCCGCGAAGGATGTGACGGATATCGGGGTCTGGGCAGAGCGCGCCAGCTATCTGTCTCGGCTGCTTTTTGGCATGGGCGTGCTGATTGCGGCCGCCGTGCTGTTCGGCGTCTTCTTCATCTATCCCTTGCTCCGTACGCAGGCGCTCGAGGAAACCAAGCTGCGCGAAATGACGGCTTCGCTTTCGGCGCGGTCTGAAACCCTTGAGCAGGCAGCGCTGACCGACAGCCTGACAGGTGTTCACAACCGCCGCTACTTCGATGACGCCTTGCAGCAATATCTCGAGGAGTTCGGACGGATCGAAAAGCCGGTCGGACTGATGCTGCTCGATCTCGACCACTTCAAATCGGTCAACGACTCGCATGGCCACGATGTCGGAGACGAAGTGTTGCGCGCTGTCGCAGCCTGTCTCAAGGATATGACGCGCTACCACGATGTCGTAGCGCGGCTCGGCGGCGAGGAGTTCGCGGTGCTGGGGCCGAATATGGATGCGGAGCATTTGGTGAAGCTCGCCGACCGCATTCGCCGTGCAGTGGCAGGGCTTGTCATCAGTGCGGGCAATGTCCGTCTCCGCGTGACGACGAGTGTGGGGCTCGCGGTCTGGGACGGTCAGGAGGGTGGCGAGAGCTTCGTTCGCAGGGCCGATCAACAGCTCTACGAGGCCAAACGTCTGGGTCGTAACCGGGTTTGCGCCTGAGCGCTCAACGGAGCCTTGAGAACTGGGCTCCGTCATGTTCAAGCTGGCATCAGGTTCTCGTGCGAGCCCCGAAACCGCCGCTGCGGTTGAGAACGCCGTAATCGTCATCGACGCGGGATCGTGCCGTGGGTGCATAAGCGGGTGGAGCGTAGACCTGCACCGAAGCGCGTTGTTCGGCTAAGCCCGCCGTCGGCCTTGCGGAGGTGTCACCCGCCTGAGAAGGCACCGACGGAGCTTCGCTTCCCATGCTGCGTGCCACGTTGCGAAGGCGATCCACGATAAGGCTGAGGTCGATTTCACCACTGGCGACATCCAGCGCCGAGTCGGCTCGCGCCATGCCGGGAATGCGTGAAATCGGCACTTCTTCGAAGCGTAGACGCATGGTTGCGGCGACACCTTCTCCGAAAGCGATGGCCTCGCGCTGGCCCATGGATGAGAGGAAGGACAGGCTCGAAGCCGAGGAGTCCGCGATGGCCGAGCGGATGATGGCCTGATCCGCTTCATTGGCGAGGCGCATGGCGAAGACGGTGGAGCACTGCGAAAGCACGGTCGGGTCGAGATCACCCGGACGCTGTGTCACGACACCGAGGAAGCACCCGTACTTGCGGCCCTCCTTGGCAATACGCGACAGGGCATGGCGTGTGGGCGCGAAGCCCAAGCGCGGATCCGCCGGCATGTAGCGATGTGCTTCTTCGCACAGCAACAGGAGCTTGAGCCGCCCTTCGCTCCATGTCGCTACGTCGAAGGCGAGGCGAGCGAGCACCGAGCAAACCGAATTGACCACTTCGGACGGCATGCCCGCCATCTCGAAACAGGTAATCGAGCGGCCATCATGCGGAATCCGGAAGATCTGGCCGATGGTTTCTTGGATGGAATCCTCGATCAGCCGCGCGTTGAACATGAAGCGGTAGTTCGGATCTGATATGGCGGAAGACAGCCTTCCACGCAGAGCCCGCAAATGTGGGCGGTCGGTCTTGCCATCGAGCGCACCCATGCGCTCGTCGAGCAAGCGCAGCAGGTCTGCGATGCGGTAGGGAACAGGTGTGTCTGCAGTGAACGCATCGGATCCACGGCGCGGCTGTACCCCTTGCGAACCGGCGCGGTAAAGCGCGCGGGCGGCTGGGATAATGTCTCGCAGTACGTCCACTTCTTCGGCAACGGGCTCGCGGCCCCGGAACAGAACCTCGCAGAACTCCTCCAGACGAAACAGCCAGAAGGGGAGGTCGAGGTTGTGAGTGCCGATGCGATAGGCATGCTCGGGAAGGGAGGCGGCGAACTCGTTGTGCGGATCAAGGATCAGCACACGCAGTTCGGGCCGTGCTTCCAGCGCTTTTCGCAAAAACAGCGACACAGCCGTCGATTTGCCGACGCCCGTGGTACCGACCACTGCGAAATGCCGTGCGAGCGTATCGTCGATCGCAATATTGGCGGCGAGGTCGTTGTCCTGCGACAGCGAGCCCAGCTTGATCGAACGGCGGCCTCCGATCTCGTAAACGGCTTTAAGGTCTCGCGCGCGGATGCGGTGGGCGATGGCACCGATATGGGGATAGATCGTGATGCCTCGATCAAAGACGGGGGCTGCGGCGGTCCCGATGTCGCGGACTTCGCCGATCAGTTCGAGCTTCACCTCGATCATATTCTCCTGGTCTTCGGTCCAGGAGAGTTCGGGGCGGGCGATCTCGTAGACGAGGCCCACGGTGCGTGCGGCACCGAGATTGATCGAGATCATTCGGCCGACAGTCCAATGGTCCGTGCCGCCATTTTCCCGCGTGTCGGCGATGGCGCTGATGACCGCGCGCGCGCCGTCGCACTGCACCACGTGACCGAGAATACGGCGGTCCCGCTGCGTCTCGTCACGCCGCTCCTGCGACGTGCTTTCGCCGCGATTCAAGTTTGGATCGACATACATGCCGAAGTCGTCCCCACGAACTCTCCGGATCAACCTACGAGACGTAAATTAAAGCGTGCTTTGCTTGCGTGGTTGCAGAAGAATGAATGTTGCGTGGAAAAGCCCGAGCCCGATTGACAGGCTGCCGACGCGTGGATAAGTCTTCCACTATGACGTACAAGGCAGTTCTTATCGTAGGAGCGCGCGTGGGCAAGGCGGTGTGACCGCCTGGCGATAGCCTCCCATGCGCGAAAGTCCGAGGTCCCGAAAGGGGCCTTTTTTGTTGCGAATTTTCAATTCTCCAAGCGGTCCGCATCGGGACCCAAGTCCAAGACAGCCAGACGGAACGAGATCATGACAGGCAGCGAGAGTGGACGGCGCGAAATGACGGGCGCCGAGATGGTGGTCCAGGCGTTCAAGGACAACGGCGTCGAACACATCTTCGGCTATCCCGGCGGCGCGGTGCTTCCAATCTATGACGAGCTTTTCCAGCAGGAAGACGTCAAGCATATCCTCGTCCGCCACGAGCAGGGCGCAGGCCATGCGGCGGAAGGCTATGCGCGCTCGACCGGCAAGTGCGGCGTGATGCTCGTCACGTCGGGGCCTGGCGCCACCAATGCGGTGACACCCTTGCAGGACGCATTGATGGACTCGATCCCGCTGGTCTGCATCACGGGTCAGGTGCCGACTTCACTCATCGGCTCGGACGCTTTCCAGGAATGCGACACGGTCGGCATCACGCGGCCCTGCACCAAGCACAACTGGCTGGTGCGCGACGTGAATGAGCTGAGCGCCGTTTTGCACGAGGCATTCCATGTGGCGACCACCGGTCGTCCCGGTCCCGTCGTTGTCGATATCCCGAAGGACGTGCAGTTCGCGCGCGGCATCTATGAGCCGCCGCAGACCTCGCCACGCACCGCCTATCGCCCGCGCGTCGAGGCCGATCCGGCACGCATCAGGGAAGCGGTCGAGCTGATGCTCACCGCAAAACGTCCGGCGCTCTACACCGGTGGCGGCGTGATCAATTCGGGCGATGCAGCGAGCGCTGCATTGCGCGAACTGGTGCAGCTGACGAACTTCCCGATCACCTCGACCTTGATGGGTCTCGGCGCCTATCCGGCTTCGGGCAAGAACTGGCTCGGCATGCTCGGCATGCATGGCACCTACGAAGCCAACATGGTGATGCATGATTGCGACGTGCTGATCTGCGTCGGCGCACGCTTCGATGACCGTATCACAGGCCGTCTCAACGCGTTCTCGCCGCATTCGCGCAAGATCCACATCGACATCGATCCGTCCTCGATCAACAAGAACGTGCGCGTCGATGTGCCGGTTCTGGGTGATGTCGGCCATGTGTTGGAAGACATGGTTCGCCTGTGGCGCGCGGCGCCAAAGCAGGACGCGAAGAAGCTCGACCCGTGGTGGGAGGAGATCGAGCGCTGGCGCAAGCGCGGTTCGCTCAACTATCGTCCGAGCGACGATGTGATCATGCCGCAATATGCGATCCAGCGGCTTTATGAGCTGACCAAGAACCGTGACACCTACATCACGACCGAGGTCGGTCAGCACCAGATGTGGGCAGCGCAATATTACGGCTTCGACAAGCCCAACCGCTGGATGACCTCCGGTGGTCTGGGTACCATGGGCTACGGCCTGCCGGCAGCGCTCGGTGTGCAGATCGCGCATCCGGACGCACTCGTCATCGACATTGCCGGCGATGCATCCGTGCAGATGACGATGCAGGAAATGTCGACGGCCGTTCAGTACGAGGCGCCGATCAAGATCTTCGTGCTGAACAACCAGTATATGGGCATGGTGCGCCAATGGCAGCAGCTGCTTCACGGCAATCGCCTGTCGCACTCCTATACGGAAGCGATGCCGGATTTCGTGAAGCTCGCCGAGGCCTATGGCGGCCATGGCATCCGTTGCGAGAAGCCGGGCGATCTGGACGACGCCATCCAGGAGATGATCGACGTCAGGAAGCCGGTCATTTTCGACTGCCGCGTCGCCAACCTCGCCAACTGCTTCCCGATGATCCCATCCGGCAAGGCGCATAATGAGATGCTCCTACCCGATGAGGCGACCGATGAAGCGGTCGCGACGGCCATCGATGCCAAGGGTAGGGCGCTGGTTTGATTTGATGTGATGGGCCGCTTCGGCGGCCCATTCCTGTTTCCCCGATCCTCTTCTTCCAAATTCGAAACGAGCATTCCCATGAACGCCCAGCTTCAAGCCACCGGTTCGGCCTACTTCATTCCAAGCGAGAAGGAGTTGCCCGAGCCGCGTACCTTGTCGGTGCTGGTGGACAATGAGCCGGGCGTGTTGGCGCGGGTGATCGGGCTCTTTTCAGGGCGCGGCTACAATATCGAGAGCCTGACGGTTTCGGAGACCGAGCACCAGAAGCATCTGTCGCGGATCACGGTGGTCACACGTGGAACACCGCATATCATCGAGCAGATCAAGAACCAGCTCGAGCGCATCGTGCCGGTTCACGAGGTCGTCGACCTGACGCTTCGCGCCGTGGAACTCGGTCACGACAAGCCCATAGCGCGCGAATTGGCGCTGGTGAAAGTAGCCGGCGAAGGCGATCAACGGGTCGAGGCGCTGCGTCTGGCTGATGCCTTCCGCGCCAAGGTGATCGATGCGAATACCGGCCACTTCATCTTCGAGATCACCGGTGCGGTCTCCAAGATCGAGCAGTTCATCGCCATTATGGGGCCGCTGGGGCTCGTCGAAGTTTGCCGGACCGGCGTGGCTGCGATGAACCGCGGCGCACAGGGCATGGGGCCGGGCAAGTTCTGATCGGAAGCATGGATCATTTGTCATGTCCCATGAGACGTTTCTGGCGCTGCTCGCCTATGCCTTCGTGACGTCCATCACGCCGGGACCGAACAACTTCATGCTGCTGGCGTCCGGTGTGAATTTCGGGTTCACCCGGACGATCCCGCACATGCTGGGCATCGGCGTGGGCTTCTTCTCGCTGCTGCTGGGTGTAGGCCTCGGCCTTGGCGCGCTGCTTTCGGCTTTTCCCGTGCTGCATAACGCGCTCAAGGTCGTGGGTGGCGCTTACCTGCTCTATCTTGCCTGGCGTATTGCGAGCGCGCGGACCTTGGGGAAGGGGGCGGAGGATAAGGCGCGACCGATGCGCTTCATCGAGGCGGCTGCGTTCCAGTGGGTGAACCCGAAGGCATGGGTGATGGCTCTGTCTGCGATGGCCGTTTACACCGATCCTGCCTCGCCTTTTCTTTCCGTGTGGCTGATCGCTTTGGCCTTTGCCATCGTAAACTTGCCCTGCGTATCGTCCTGGGCAGGATTCGGCATCGCGCTGCGTGGGTTTCTCGCCGATCCGTTGCGGCTGAAATGGTTCAACATCAGCATGGGGCTGCTGCTCGTGGCGAGCCTCGTTCCGATGCTGCGCTAGGCCGCGCCCTGGTTGATCTCGACGCGACGCCGCCCGCCGATCTTGGCCTTGTAGAGGTTCGCGTCGGCACGCGTGAGGACGGATCGCAGATGCTCGCCAGGTCGTGCTTGAGCAAGGCCGGCGCTGAAAGAATAGAAGAGCGGTCGCAATTCTTCGCCGCGCGGCAATGGCTTCATGTTCCGGAGTAAACGCTCGACCCGCTTATGCGCGCGTTCAATGGGCGTTTCCGGCATCACCACCATGAATTCTTCGCCACCGATGCGGCTCACATGGTTTCGTGAGCTCAACTGGTGGGTCAGCATGTTCGCGAAATCGACCAACACGGCGTCACCGGTGTCGTGACCGAAGGCGTCGTTGATGCTTTTGAACAGATCGAGGTCGAGCAAGCCGAGCGTCAGCGGGAGATTGTCCTGACTGAACTGTTCGAGCGCAGCGGATGCATCCGCCATGCCGCGCCGCCGGTTGGGCAGGCCGGTGAGAAAGTCGGTCTGGCTCTCGCGCAAGGCACGCGCGTGCGCATCGCGCAGGCGCATTTCCTCCTGTTTCACGCTGGAAATATCGGACGCCAGGACAAGGAACCAGCCGTTGGCGAAGCGATGGTCGCGAACCCACCACCATGAACCGTCAGCCATATCGGTGTAGAACCCCCTGCGGTCAGGTCCCTCCTGACGCCGCTTGCGGTAAAAAGGTACGAATTCCTCGAGGCTCAGTGTCTCGAGCTTGATGCCGCTCCCTGCTGCAACTGCCCTCGCGATAGCGGCCATGAAATCGGTGGGGCCTGTCTCTTCAGGATGGAAGAAGGTCTGGCGCCAGAGCGAATTGGCGTAGCGGACGTGGTCTCGCGCATCGCAAAGACATATTCCGATATCGGCGATGTTCAGCGCATCGAGGAGTGCCCGCACGAGCGCAAGGTCCCTCTCCGGATCGAGCTCGTGAAGAATTTCGAACAATGGCTGCTCGACTTCGTCAGTGACTGGCAGTTCAAGGAACGACGACATTCCAAGGGGTCCGGAGCGGCGATTACGCCGCGTCATATAGAGCAACACACGCCAAAGATTAACGATTCGTCAGCGCGTTCTTCTGCTTGCAGGTTTTGCACGAATCCTGTCCACGGAGGAGATGGAATTCTCTCCCCAACAGGACGAGGCGTTGCAAGCGGTCGGCCGCTGGCTGAAGAATGGCCGGCCGCAGGTTTTCCGGTTGTTCGGCTATGCCGGCACCGGCAAGACGACGCTGGCGCGGCACTTCGCGGAAGGGGTGGATGGCGGCGTGCAGTTCGCGGCCTTCACCGGCAAGGCCGCGCAGGTGTTGCGTTCCAAAGGCGCCAGCAATGCCCGTACGATCCATTCGCTGATCTATCGGCCCCGAGGGGAGGAGAGTGTCGAGGATGAGACCACCGGCAAGACCTCAGTTTCACCGACCTTCGCGCTGAACCGGCAGAGCCCGATCGCCAAGGCTGCGCTCGTGGTGATTGATGAATGCTCGATGGTGGATGAAGCTCTGGGCCGCGACCTGCTTTCATTCGGCACACCGGTTCTGGTGCTGGGCGACCCGGGCCAGCTGCCTCCCGTGACGGGTGGCGGCTTCTTCACTGAGGCCGAACCTGATTTTCTCCTGACCGAGATCCACCGGCAGGCACGCGACAATGCGATCATCCGGCTCGCGCTCGATGTTCGCGAGGGACGCGAGTTCATGCGCGGCGACTATGGCGAAGCGCAGGTGATCGGCAAGGATGAGGTCGATCGCGACAAGGTCCTGGGCGCTGACCAAGTGCTGGTCGGCACCAACCGCACGCGCCGGCGTTACAATACGCGCCTGCGCGAGTTGAAAGGCTTTTCCGCCGCCTTTCCGCAAGCCGGCGACAAGCTTGTCTGTCTGCGCAATGATCCGGCCAAGGGTCTGCTCAACGGCTCGCTGTGGAAGGTGATGACCTCTTCGCGCGAAACGGTGAAGCCCGGTATCAACCTGCTGGTTTCGCCGGAAGAAGACGATCCAGACCGCGGCGTGGCCAAGATCAAGCTCCTCAAGGAACTGTTCGACAATCCGGACGCCGAGATCGCGTGGTCGAACCGCAAGCGCTACGACGATTTCGACTATGGTTATGCGCTCACCGTCCACAAGGCCCAGGGCTCCCAGTGGGACGATGTGATGCTCTTCGACGAAAGCTGGGCGTTCAAGGATACGCGTGCCCGATGGCTTTATACCGCGATCACGCGAGCGGCGAAGAAGCTCACGATCGTGCGCTGAAACGCGAAAGTTGGGTGCCGGTTGAATCCGTCCCCAGGATTCACCAATTGGGCCTCTTTGTGGCAACCCGATGCAACGCGGGATTTGCCAACGCGTTTGAGAAGGCCTAGACACCGCGCGCTTCTCAAGGGACCCCAGTCTCCATGGCAATGGCCGATACAGAGGGCGCGGCTCGCCCGGTGCACTCCGAAACATCTACCCACGCGTCTCATTCGACACCGGCCTTGATGCTCGGTGCCCTCGGCGTCGTCTTCGGCGATATCGGAACGAGCCCCATCTATGCTTTCCGCGAGGCACTCCATGCTGCGGGCAGCGATGGTGCAGTGACGCGCGGCGACATTCTCGGCGTGCTGTCGATGATCGTCTGGGCGCTCACGCTGATCGTGACGATCAAATACGTGGTCTTCGTCATGCGCGCCGACAACAATGGCGAGGGCGGATCGCTTTCGCTGATGGCGCTCGCACGCGCGAACTATCCGAAGGGCGCAGGCATCATCCTGATCGTCGGCATCATTTCGTCCGCGCTGTTCTTCGGCGATGCCATCATCACGCCGGCGATCTCCGTGCTTTCGGCCGTGGAAGGCCTCAAGCTCGTGACGCCTGCCTTCGACCCCTATATCGAGATCATCGCGCTCGTGATCCTTGCCGTGCTGTTTGCCGTGCAGCGGCTCGGTACGGCATCGGTGGCGAAGGTGTTCGGCCCAGTGATGGCGCTGTGGTTCCTGATGCTCGGTGGGCTCGGCCTTTATCACATCGCGGATGCGCCGGAGGTGTTTCTCGCGCTGAACCCCTATTATGCGATCCACTACCTCATCGCTCAGCCGGAATTGTCGTTCATCACGATCGGTGCCGTGTTTTTGGCTGTGACAGGTGCCGAAGCGCTTTACGTGGATCTCGGCCATTTCGGTCGCAAACCGATCGTCACGAGCTGGCTCTTCTATGTCTTCCCGGCACTGCTTCTGAACTATTTCGGGCAGGGCGCCTTCGTGCTTGCCAATGACGGCGTGCCGACCAATCCGTTCTACGAGATCATGCCGTCATGGTTCCTGATCCCGGGCGTGCTGATTACGATGCTGGCCACCGTGATTGCCAGCCAAGCGGTGATCACCGGTGCCTATTCGCTGGCGCGACAGGCCGTGCAACTCAACATCCTGCCGCGTTTCGAGGTGCAGCATACGTCTGAAAGCGTGTCGGGGCAGATCTACATGCCGCGGATCAACCTGCTCCTGGCCTTGGGCGTGATCCTGCTCGTGGTCGGCTTTGGCGAGTCGAGCGCTCTGGCCTCTGCCTACGGTATCTCAGTGACCGGCGTGATGCTGATGACAACCGTCTTGCTTTGCATCGTCATGGTGCATGGCTGGAAATGGCGCGCCGGGATAGCCGTCACGCTCTGCGTGCTTTTCGGCATCCTTGATGGCGGGTTTCTTCTGTCGAACGTGGTCAAGATCCACGAGGGAGGCTGGGTGTCCATCCTGGTTGCCGGCGGTGTCGGTCTCATCATGTGGACGTGGGTGAAAGGCACGCGCTATCTGTTCGACAAGACGCGGAAGAGCGAAATCCCGTTCGATGTGCTGGTGGAAAACCTGTCGCGCAAACCGCCGCATCTGGTGCAGGGCACGGCTGTATTTCTGACCTCGGACCCCGCGAGCGCACCCACCGCGCTGATGCACAGCCTGAAGCACTATAAGGTGTTGCATCAGCAGAACGTCATCCTGTCGGTGACCACCGCGCAGGAGCCGAAAGTGCCCGAAAGCGAGCGGGTGAAAATGGAGCCGGTCAACGAACTCTTCATGCGGGTGACGTTGAAGTTCGGCTATATGGAACAGCCCAACATTCCGCGCGCGCTTGCCATCTGCCGCAAGCAGGGCTGGAAATTCGACATCATGACGACCTCTTTCTTCCTGTCGCGCCGCTCATTCAAGGCGTCGTCCACATCCGGTATGCCGATCTGGCAGGACAAGCTTTTCATCGGCCTCGCGCGCTCGGCGGCGGATGCCACCGAGTATTTCCAGATTCCGACCGGTCGCGTCGTGGAGATCGGTACGCAGGTGGCAATCTGAGGGCAGGGCGTTTTCCTCGTGGGCGGCCGATAACGTCCGGCCGCTCTCATTTCCATCACCTATGCAAGCTCTCTGGGTCTTCTCGCCGTTCGGGCTCCACAGCTTGTCTTGGCCGTCTTCTCACCCGCTTCGACTACTCCGCAGATCATTGCTCTATTGGCCGCTCATCGAGACCCCTTGCGCCTTTGCCATTCATCGGCTAAATGCCGAACCGTAACGTACGGTACTGACGATGAGCCAAGCAGTCGCAGCACAGGGAGAGCCATCCGCGCGCCAGCGCGACGTGCTCGACGCTGTGCTCGCACTCATGGTCGAGAAGGGTGCCGATGGCCTGACGATGACGGCCGTCGCCAACCGGGCGAGCTGCTCCAAGGAAACGCTTTATAAATGGTATGGCGACCGTAGCGGATTGCTGGCTGCCACCGTTCAATGGCAGGCCTCGCAGGTTCGCGCGAGCGAGTATGACAGCCAGCATCTCGATGTAGGCGCGCTGAAAGCCAGCCTCGAGACCTTTGCCGCCAACTGGTTGCGCGTGATCGCCAGCGACACGTCCATCGCATTGAACCGGATTGCCATCGGCAGCGCTGCCACGGCGGACAGCGACCTTGGTTCGATCGTACTTCAGAACGGGCGGTTCGCTCTGGGCGAGCGCCTCAAGCCGCTGCTCGAAAGTGCGGCAGCAGCCGGACTGATCGCGTTCGACGATGCGGAGAACGCCTTCCGTACATTTTTTGGGCTCATCGGGCGCGACGTTCAGATCAGACTTCTGCTCGGCGATAAGCTCAAGCTGAGCGAGGCCGACATTCAGCGCGACGCTCAGCGCGCTACGCAACAGTTTCTCGCGCTTCACCGCGCGGGCGAGACCCCGGCGTGATGCCGGACCCACACATAAACCAACAGAGGAAACATCATGCGCGTTTATTACGATCGGGATGCCGATCTGAACCTGATCAAGGGCAAGAAAGTCGCGATCATCGGCTATGGTAGCCAGGGCCGCGCTCATGCGCTGAACTTGAAGGATTCTGGCGCAGCCGAGATCGCGATCGGCCTCAAGCAGGGTTCCGCCACTGCCGCCAAGGTCGAGACCGATGGGCTCAAGGTTCTCACCGTGGCCGAGGCCGCCAAGTGGGCCGATCTGATGATGATGGCCACCCCGGACGAGTTGCAGGCCGACATCTATCGTGACGAGATCGCGCCGAATATCCGTGACGGTGCGGCCATTGCCTTCGCGCACGGCCTCAACGTGCATTTCGGCCTCATCGAGCCGAAGAAGTCCGTCGATGTCGTGATGATCGCGCCGAAGGGACCGGGCCACACGGTGCGCGGTGAGTACCAGAAGGGCGGCGGTGTGCCTTGCCTCGTGGCCGTCCATCAGGACGCTTCGGGCAATGCGCTCGATCTCGCGCTCTCCTACGCCTGCGGCGTCGGCGGCGGCCGCTCGGGCATCATCGAGACGAATTTCAAGGAAGAGTGTGAAACCGACCTGTTCGGCGAGCAGGTCGTGCTTTGCGGCGGCTTGGTCGAGCTGATCCGCGCCGGTTTCGAGACGCTGGTCGAAGCAGGCTATGCGCCTGAAATGGCCTATTTCGAGTGCTTGCACGAAGTGAAGCTGATCGTGGACCTGATCTACGAAGGCGGCATCGCCAACATGAACTACTCGATCTCGAACACGGCCGAGTGGGGCGAATACGTTACCGGCCCGCGCATCATCACGGATGAAACCAAGGCCGAGATGAAGCGCGTCCTGAAGGACATCCAGACCGGCAAATTCACCTCGGACTGGATGCAGGAGTACCGGTCGGGTGCAGCCCGCTTCAAGGGTATCCGTCGCGTCAACGACAGCCACCAGATCGAGCAGGTCGGCGAGAAGCTGCGCGGCATGATGCCTTGGATTGCCAAGAACAAGCTGGTCGACAAGGCCAAGAACTAAGAGCTGATAAGAAAAAGCCCGGGAAGATGATCCCGGGCTTTTTTCCATCGTTTTGGATCCGATCAGCTATAGGGCGAGTAGCACTGCTGACGGGGTCCATTATACGGCTGGAACGAGTTGTCATAGGCGCGATACGACCGATAACGGTTGTAGCACCAGTCAACATGTGCCGAGCCACCGCCACGGTAAACCCGACGCGGGGCGTATTCGCGATAAACCGGACGCGGCGCGTAATAGGGATCGTATGCCGGGCGAACAGCAAGTGCTGCGAGCGGCAAGCCGATGCCGAGGCCCAACGCGATGGCCGTATTCCGGTCACGGCGGCGATCCCAGCGGCGATAATCACCGCGATCGCGCCAGCGGTCACGGCGCCAGTCGCGATAATCCCGACGGTCGCGCCAGCCGCGGTCGCGACGCCAGTCGCGATACTGCACATCAACGACCTGACCCGAAGCCTGAGGCGCAGCAGGCTGGGCGATGGGGGCCAGTGGTGCGGAAACCGCTGGAACGGTGATAGCAGGCAAAGCCATGGTTGCGGACAATCCGAGGGCAACCACCGCCTTACGAGCCGAGACGAATAAGCTCTTCATCGTGTAACTCCCGATTATGTGGTGTCCGACGCATGAACCGCCGAACGATAGGGCGGAGCATCGGGGTTCGCCTATGAACGGCCCCTGAATGAAAATGTTCCTCTGATCAAGGACTTGTCAAAGTGCTCGGAGCACGCTCAAACCCGTTCGATGCCTTTCCGCCTTGCCACTTTCAATGTCGAAAACCTTCTTCGGCGCTTCGATTTCTCCGGCTTCAAGAATGAGTTCAACGAGGACCGTGTCCTCTCGCTCTTTCAGATCGAGAGCGAAGCGCAATTCCAAGAGCTGGAGCAGGCCCGCGCGATTGCGGCGACGGACGATACCCGCCAGCTGACAGCCCTCGCAATCGCTGCGACGCGGGCCGACATCGTTTGCCTCCAGGAAGTGGACGATCTCGAAGCGTTGCAGGCGTTCGAGCGCAATTACCTCTTTCGCATGATCGGCGAGGGCTACCGACACAAATTCGTGAGCACGGGCAACGACATGCGCGGCATCGATGTGGCGGTGATGATGCGTGAGCAGACGGCGGCCGGCGAAATCATTGAACTCGTCTCGAGCGAAAGCTTTTCTCGTGTGACATTCGAGGAATTAGGACTGCTGACAAGCGAACTGGAAGATCTCAATTTCCACCCTCGCGATCGCATTTTTCGCCGCGACTGCTTTCAGGTGGACCTGCGCGTCGGCGGAAAACCGCTCACGCTCTTCGTCGTGCATTTGAAATCCATGACGGGTAACCGCAATGGGTTGACGGGCCGGGAGGCGTCCATGCCGCTCAGGCGCGCAGAGGCTCTTGCCGTGCGCCACCTGATCGAGACGCGGTTCGGTCGGGACGGCGCCGCACACGCGGCCTGGGCTATTTGCGGCGACTTCAACGACTACACGGAGCGACTTGTCGTGTCCGGCGACGAGTTACGCGGCGATGTCTTCACGCCGGTCCACGAGGAGACTTCCGCACTCGATGTTTTGCTGACCGACGGTTTCGCGGTGAACCTTGTCGAGCGAAGACCTGTGCTCGACCGCTGGACGCTGTTCCATTCACGCGGACCACGAGAGCGCCATCTGTGCCAACTTGATTACATCCTAGCGTCGCCCGCGCTCGCCGCGGCCAACCCGGATGCAGTTCCTGCGATCATCCGCAACGGACAACCTTGGCGCACGCCGTTTCCGGCGGGGCAAGAGGTGCAGCGCTTCCCGCGCATCGGCTGGGATCGGCCCAAAGCGTCCGATCACTGTCCCGTTGCCGTTTCCTTGGACCTGCCTGCATGAGCTTCGACCTGCCGCGTAACCGCGTCCTGCCCGTTCGGGAGGTCGATGTGAGGTTGGAAGATGGTCCGCACCCCTTCGCCGCGGGGCGTGAGAAGGAGATCAGGGAAAACTGGGAGGAAGAAGTTTCGCACAATCCATCGCTGTTCGATGGCAACATGGCGTTGCTCGCCTCGCTTGCGTGGCACGACGAGCGGCTGGTCGGCACCTGCCATGTCGTGAAGTACTCGACCTTCATGCTCTGGCGTCGCATTCGACCTGTCGCCAGCGCGGAGCATTGCTTCGCTCATGCAATACCGGTCGGTGCCGACAACGCGCTGATCGCAGCGCGAATGGGCGCTCATACGGCCAATGCGGGACGTGTTTATTTCGCCGCCGGCTCGTTCGAGCCGGAGGATTTCCGCGACAGACGCGTTGATCCTCATTTCAATATGGCGCGTGAAGTCGGAGAGGAAACTGGCCTGTTGCTTGATCGGGCAGCGGCCGAGCCCGCCTTCCATTGCTGGAGCGGCGAGGGTGGCACCGTGATCTTCCGGCGCTATCGCTTCACCGAAACTGCCGATGCCATGGCGGAAAGTATCCGCCGTTTTGTGGCAGCAGAGTTGGAACCCGAGATCGAGGGGCCGGTCGTGATCCGTTCGGCTGACGATCTTCCTGTCGGAACCATGCCGCATATGCGACCACTGGTGGAATGGCACTTTGCGAATAGTGGAACTCTGTGATGGCAAAACGTCCCTATGTCGTGCTCGACGTGTTCACGCACGAAAAGCTCGCGGGCAATCCGCTGGCCGTGGTGCTCGACAGCCACGGCCTCGACACCGCGGCGATGCAGAAGATCGCCAACGAGTTCAACCTGTCCGAAACGGTGTTCGTGACGGAGCGAGTAGCGGATGGCAGCGACGCGGCGATCCGCATCTTCACGCCGCATTTCGAAATGCCGTTTGCAGGGCATCCCACCGTGGGAAGCGCAGTGGCTCTGGCCTACGGCGAGGGCATGGTCGAGCCGCGCCCGTTTGTTCTCGGTGAGAAGATCGGACCGGTTGCGTGCACCGTATCCGAGGTGGATGGCGCTGGGTTTGCGGAGTTCGAGCTGACACGACTTTCGGAGCCGCTGCCTCTGAAGTTTAGGGCGGAGGACGCTGCGCAAGCCCTTGGGCTGCAGCCGGAAGACATCGCGTTCGACGATCACCTGCTGTCGCACTGGAGCGCCGGCGTCGGCTACGTCGCTGTGCCTGTTGCAAGCCTCAATGCGCTGGGGCGTGCCAGGCTCGATCCGCAGCTCTGGACGCGTCTCTTCAACGATCAGAACAACGAGCGCATCTCTGCCGCGTATGTCTATTCGCGCGGGCGAAGCGGTGCCGACTTCCAGGCACGTATGTTTGCGGCGCATCTCGGTCTCGTGGAAGACCCGGCCACGGGTTCAGCCGCCGCCGCGTTCACGGGAGCTATCGCAGCTGCCGAGGGACTCACCTCCGGCGAGCACGCATTCCGAATCGCGCAGGGGGTTGAGATGGGTCGTCCGTCCGATATCCGCGTACGCATAGTCGTCGAAAATGGCCGCGTTATCCGCGCCTTCATTGGCGGCTTCGCGGTCGCCGTTGCGGAAGGCAATTTGTTTTTCTGAAAGCCCAAGTTTCTCCCTTCGCGCCCTAGACAGGCGGGCAAGTGCTGGCTATATCCCGCGCCACTCGCTGCAACGCGAGTGGGTGCGTAGCTCAGTTGGTAGAGCAGCTGACTCTTAATCAGCGGGTCACAGGTTCGATCCCTGTCGCACCCACCAAAATTTCCAAGATAATCGAAGATTTATCGGTTCCAGCCATTGTGGCTGGAACCGGATGCCGAGCGCCAAGGACGGTCTCTAACCTGCTTCTGATCATCTTTGCCGGCGATCGGCGTGTGTGGTCCAGCGTCAGACCGCTGGCGCTGATCTGATTGCTTGATCCATCGATACGATGGGCTGCTACTCGCTCACGACGCCCTTGCGCCAGTAGGCAACGACATGGTGGCGGTCGGGCTTGAGCCCGAGCACTTCACGGCAGTGGCGGCGGATACCCTGAAAGTCGGCGAATTCACAGCCGGCCCAGATATAGCCATCCGCGCCGAGAACATCCGGCGTGATGGCTTCCGCCGCCGCTCTCAAACTCATTCCCCCTGCATCGCGATGAAGCCATTCGATCTTGAGTGAGGCGGCGGAGCGAAGCGGTTGTTCCTCGTCGCGGTTTGCCACCTCGATCACCGCATGCGCTTCTGCATTTTGCGGCAGGCGACGCAGGATGCGGTCGATGGCGGGGATCGCGGTCTCGTCGCCAAAGAGGAACAGGCGGCGCTTGGTGGATGCACCATCGTCGCCCACTGGGCCCGACATGCCGACCACGTCGCCGGGACGTGCACCGACGGCAAAGGTCGAACCGGGCGTCGTATCGCCGTCATGCCGCAGAATATCGATGGAAACCTGACCGCGTGCGAGATCGACCTCGCGGATCGTGTAGACGCGGGTCGTCAGCTTGTCCTCACCGTCCGGCCAGATCGGACAGCCATCCTCTCCCAGCACAGGTCCTTTGAGCGGGCGTCCTGCTGGCGGGAAGAACAAGCGCACATGCAGGCCGCCCTCGGCCATCGCCGCAAGGTTGCGTCCACTGAGTATCACCCGTCGCATACATGGCGTGATGTCGAACGCATCCACCACGCGCATCTCGCGCCAGAACGAGGGCACCGCGCCGGTCTTCGCATGGCCCTGCCAGCGCACGGCAGGGGCCGCCTCGCTCATGAACTCATTGAGGTGATGGACCACCCCCCATTTGACGTAAGTCAGTCCATCCTCGTTCGGTGCCTTCGCTCTGACCGACAAAGTCTCGCCGTTGGCATGAAGTGCAAATGAGCCGAAGCTCATGGCAACCCGGCCTGCGCGATCGCGGCGGCGAACGGAGCCATGCTCGATGTAGTGCTCGCAAAACAGCGCCAGAAGCTTCTCAGGCTCGGGCATCGGCAGATCGCACTGGGCTCTCAGCATTCCGCTGTCTCCTCTAAGAACTGCATTCGTCAGTTGGGAATTGCGACGCCGGCCGGATGGGTGGCGTGAGGCAGGATCTGCATATCGAGCCCATAAACCGTGCGAAGGCTCTGCGGCGTCATGAAGTCGTGAATCCCTTCGCTGACCACCAGCCGCCCGCCGCGCAGGCCCATCACGCGGTCGCAGAAGCGGGAGGCCATGTTGACGTCGTGCAGCACGATCACGATGCATCGACCGCTCTCATGTGCCAGGCGGCGTATCAGTGAAAGCACCTCGATCTGGTGACTGATGTCGAGCGCAGATGTCGGCTCATCCAACAGCAGGCATCCGGCATCCTGTGCCACCAACATGGCGAGCCACACGCGCTGTCGCTCGCCGCCTGACAGCGTGTCGAGCGTGCGGTCCGCGAAGTCGGTGGTTTCCGTCACCCGCAGCGCTTCGTCGGTGCGGGCGGCATCATTGGCGGTGAAACGGCCGAATGGGCCGTGCCAGGGGTAGCGGCCGAGTGCCACCACCTCGCGCGCCGTCAGTCCGATGCCGGTTTGCGGATATTGTGGCAGATAGGCGATCTCACGAGCCAGATCGCGCGCACCCCAGTCGGCCAAGGCCCGCCCTCCGAAGCTGACGCGTCCGCTGCTCGGGGCGGTCTGGCGGGCGAGAATGCGCAGGAGCGTCGATTTCCCCGAGCCGTTCGCCCCGACGAGACCCAGAACCTGTCCGCCACCGATGCGTGCCGATAGCGGGTGGAGGATGGTCGCGCCGTCCACGGCGAACCGCACGTCTTCGAGGACGAAGCCTTTTTCGGCGGAAGCACGGTCGGGAGTTGCTGCTTGAGCGGTCATGCGGGTCGCCTTTGCAGAAGCCAGAGTAGAAGTGGTGCACCCACCAGCGAGGCGACCAGTCCGGTCGGCAGCTGAAACGGAAACGCGACCGTGCGCGCGACCCAGTCAGCCGTCACGAGGATGGCCGCGCCTGTCAGCGCACTCGAAAGAAGCGCTGTGCCAGAATGGCGAAGCCCGAGCAGCCGTACGAGGTTCGGTGCGATGAATCCGACAAAGGTGAGCGGGCCGACCAGCGGCGTCGCCACCGCGGTCGTGCCCGCAACGAGCGCCAAGAGGAGCACGCGGGCGAGCCCGAGCGGTACGCCGAGTTCCTGCGCCGTCACTGCGCCGAGCTGGAAGATGTCGAGCCAGCGCACGAGGCAGAGTGCCGCGATTATGCCAAGGGCCACGAGTGCCAGCGAGACGAGGGTCGACATGGGTTCGGCCGCGAAGCCCGCGCCGGTGAGCCAGGACAGAAGCTGCAGTGCGCGAGGATCTCCGGCAGCCGAGAGCACGCCGATCACCGCATCGAGCAGTGCGGATAATGCGATACCGGCCAGAAGCATGCGCTCGGGCTGAAAGCCGGAGCGGCGCGACAGGAAAAGAATGAGCCCGAGCACCAACGCGGCGCCCAGCGCCGCCGATGCGGTGACGGTGGCGAGCGAGGGTACGCCGCTGACGAACAGGGCTACGGCCATCGCGAATGTCGCACCTGAACTCACGCCGAGAATTTCCGGGCTTGCCATCTCGTTGCCGGTCAGGCGCTGGAGCAGGAAGCCCGCTGAGCCGAGAAGCAGTCCTGCGCCGACTGCCGCCAGCACGCGTGGCCAGCGGAAGGGTAGGATGTGAGACACGTCAGCTGCTGAAAGGAGCTGCCACTCTGCGTTCGGGGCGCGTTCGACGGCCAAAGCGATAAGCGTCAAGACAATCAGAAGAGCGCCAATGATGAAGACTGGCAGCACGCCTCGTCGCATCGCAAGTGCATAGGATCGCATGGCCGGCATGGCAGCCGCTTCCTTGCGCAGGCGCACGGTCACGCGTGGCAGAAGCCAAAGCAGGATCGGTGAGCCGAGGAGTGCGGTCACCGCACCGGTGGGCAGAAAATCGGCTGAGAGACCGGCGGCCATCTGCACAAGCAGATCGGTCAGAAGCAGCAGCAGCGCGCCAACGGCTGTTGCGGCAGCCAAGCTTCGCCCGAAGCTGCGCGCGCCGGCAAGCCGCACGAGGATCGGCGCAACGAGGCCGACAAAGCCGATCACGCCGACGGAACTGGCGGTGAAGGCCGCCAGAAGGACGGCTAGTGCTACGGCCCCGAGCCGGAGATAGGCGACATTGAGGCCGAGCCCACGCGCGGCGTCTTCACCGAGGTCGAGCAGGCTCAGGGGCCGTGCGAGAAGCGCTATGGGCACGACAAGAACGGCGAGGCGTATCGCCAGATCAAATGTGGGCGTCCAGCTCTGCTGGCTGAGCGAGCCCGAACCCCAGACGAACAAGCTCGCGAGATAACGGCTTTCGACGAGCGTAAGAGCCGCTGCCAGCGCGCCGCAATAAAGGCTGACGAGCAGACCCGACAGGATCAAAGCGACAGGCGAAAAATCCTGTCGGCGGCTCAATCCGAAGACGAGGGCGGCAGCAACGCCTGAGCCGGCCAATGCAACCACGTCGCGCCCCCAGCCGAAGAGCGCCGGATAAAACAGCGTGACAGCGCCGAGCGCCAACCGAGCCCCGGCATCGATGCCCAGCGTGGTGGGAGAGGCGAGAGGGTTGCGTAAAGCCTGTTGCAAGAGCGCCCCGGAAGCACCCAAGGCCGCGCCGCAGAGGACGGCCATCACCAAGCGGGGCAGCGTCGCATAAACCAGCACCATTCGGGCCGGGTCATAACCTTCCGTGGGCGGCTGCATGAGAAGCGGCAGTCGAGGTGCCAAGAAGTATGCGCCGAGCGCCAGGGCCAGAAGACCCATCACCAGCACGAGCCGCCCCGCACCGCGAGGCATCGGCCTTCCATCCACGGACGTCACGCCGCCTGCCTTTCCAGCGCATCCAGGATGAGGGTTGCCCAACGCCGCGCGGCCGGAACGCCGCCGAAGGCTGCGACCGTCGGCAAAACCGGGATGGGGCCGCGGTTGCGCCGGAACGGCAGCGAGAGCCAAAGCGGGCTCTGCTCCAAGGTAGCCTTGATATCGGGTGGCATATAGTCGGCCATTGCGACGGCGTCGCCCGCCTTCGCCAGTTCCTCGAGCCCGACGGTTGCAAAGCCCCAGTAGAAACCTTCGCCTGTCCAGGCATTCTGGAGGCCCAGGCGGTCCAGAACGTCCTGCTGCATGCCCGGCCTCGCATAGACGCGGGCATGGCGTGGATCGAGAAACGATAGAAGCAGGATCGGCTTTTCGCGGAAGGGGCGTGCGCGCTCCGCGCAGGCCGCGAAAAAACTCTCGGTCTCGGCGAGATAGGCCTCCGCACGCTCTTCGAGCCCCAAAATGGTGCCCAACCGACGCACCGTCTCGAAGGCCTTGGGGAGCGGTGTGCCGCCATCGGAGTAGATCGTCAGTCGCTCGACGGGCGCCATGCGGCTGATCTGAGGCTCGGCCATGCCGACAAAGTCGGTCGTCAGCACCAGATCGGGGCGAAGGGCTGCAAGCAGTTCGATGTTAGGCGAAAGGCTGGTGCCGAGATCGATGATATCTGCCGGCAAAGGCGGCTCGGCGACCCATTTGTCCCACTCATGCGCATCGGCCAGCGCCATCGGCGGTGAACCGAGCACGAGCATATGTTGCGCCAGGGCATAATCGAGCGAGGCGATACGGCTTGGCCGCGCCAGTGCGGGCCCCGAACGCATGACGAAGGGCGCTGCAAGCAGCCCGCCGAGCACCGCACGGCGGTGAGGCAGGACGGCGTGCCCATTCCTTTGCATCGGCTTCGTGTTCAAGGGACGATCGGACAAACTATCGCTTCCAAGACGACCGAGCCGCCCGGATCAAACGGGCGGCCGAAAAGAGGGTGGCGAGAGTCATGATGGATATGCCACCGTAAATATGACGATCACCAGTTGAAGGTAGCCTTGCCGGTAACGCGACGACCTTCGCCATAGAAACAGTAGAAGGTGTCGTTGCCGCAGGATGCCACATACTCTTTGTCGAACAGGTTCGAAGCGTTGACCGAGAGCTTGTAGTTGTCCTTTTCGTAGCTCAGCGACGCGTCGAATACGGTCGCGCTCGGCACCTTGAAGGTGTTTGCGTCGTTGCCATAGCTTTCGCCGATGTAGCGCACTCCGAACCCTGCGCCGACGCCGTCGAAGATCGAGTCGTTGTGGATCGTATAGTCGATCCAGGCCGAGGCACTGTGCTCAGGAACGGTTACCGGCACCCGGCCTTCGTTACCACCATCGGGGTCTTCGGTGATTTCCGCGTCGAGATGGGTGTATGCGAGACGCAGGTTCAGGCTTTCCGTGAGGCTCGAAACCGCCTCCAGCTCAATGCCCTGCGATTGTATCTGACCCGTCTGGCGTGGCTGGAACGTGCCACCAACGGCATCGTAGCGGATGACGTTGTCGCGCGTGATGTCGAACCAAGAAGCGGTGAGAACAGTGTTCCAGCCAACAGGTTCATACTTCACGCCAATCTCGTACTGCCGGCCTTCTTCGGGCTCGAACAATCCACCATTTGCGCCGACATCCAACGGCGGCAGGAACGACTCTGAATAGGAGACATAAGGCGCGATTCCGTTGTCGAAGTTGTAAATCAACCCGACGCGTCCCGTGAACGAGCCCGAGTCTTTCTCTGTATCGACTGCGGTCAGGTATGGACTGGCTGGACGCGACAGTTCGGTTGTCGCCCAATCGTAACGGCCGCTCAGGAGAAGGGAAAGTTTGTCGAGCTTGATCTGATCCTGCAGATAAATGCCGGTCTGTCTCTGCGTGACCTTGTTGTCGTAGTAGGTCCCAAAATCCGTGATCGGGCTACCATAGACTGGGTCGAAGACGTTGATCGGGTCAGCACCCGCCAAGGTGATCAGATCCGTGTAACGCGTGTGGCGGAAATCGATGCCAGCGAGAACCGTGTGGTTCAGTATGCCAGTCTCGAAATCGGCCTGAACCTGGTTGTCGACCGCGAACGTTCCCAAGGACACGTCGCCCGTACCACCGTTGCGCGCGAGAAGGCCTGAGGCTTCGTCGATGTAACCGCCGCCATAAATGCTGGCTTCCTCGTGGCTGAGTCCAGCGTAGCGGAGGTTTTGGCGGAACGTGAACGTGTCGTTGAACTCGTGGCTGAACTGATAGCCGACCGTCCCCATATCGGTGTCATAATAGTCGAATTCGGGCTCACCGAGGAAACGGTTGTTCGGGATGCGTCGGCCGTTATTGCTGTAAACCGTCCCCGACGCAGGCAGGAACTGCAGACCCCAGCCTGCGCGATCACGTTGGAAATTGCCCGAAATCGTGAGGTTCGTTTGTGCGTCGGGCTCCCAGGTCAGAACAGGCGCGATGAAAAAGCGATCGTCCTTGACGTAGTCGACTTGGTTTTCCGAACTGCGAGCGGTGCCGGTCAGACGAAAGCCGAACGGGCTGTTCTCGCCGAGTGGTCCCGAAAGGTCGTAGCGCCCTTCGATATGGCCAAAGCTACCACCAACGATTTCCACTTCGCGGAACGGCGCATCGGTCGGCTTTTTGGTGACGTAGTTGATCAACCCACCGGGACCGTTCTGGCCGTAAAGGACCGACGAAGGTCCTTTCAGGATTTCAACGCGCTCCGCACCGTATGCGTCGAGGCAAAGGAAGTTGATGACGGATGTCGAGGGGAGGCGAAGACCGTCCACGAAAGTCGAGTTCGCTGTGGAATCGAAGCCGCGAATGTTGAAGCCTCCGCAGCGGGTATCCGCGCCACCTGTCGTTTCCGGCGTCACGCCCGCTGTGTAGCGGGTCGCCGCGCGAATGGTTTGGACTTCCTGCTTCTTGATCTGCTCGCTCGTAACAACCGAAACCGATTGCGGCGTCTCGATCAATGGCGTGTTGGTTTTGGTCGCGCCACCCGAGCGCTTGGCGACGAAGCCTTTCTGCTCATTGGTCTGACCGACGCCCGTGCCCTGACCATCGGCGGTGCCTTCGCCCTCCACCGTGACTGTTTCGAGCTCGATCGTTTCCTGCGCGTAGGCGCTGGAGAAGCCGATAAGAAGGACGGTGGCCGCGGAGCCGAGCAGGGTGGCCCGAGCAGTCAACGCGGGGGAGCGGCTCGTCGGAGAGGAAGTCATGGGTGGCCTTGGTGGCGATCAAAAAACGTGACTACATTTCTCAAGTTTATGAGAAATACAATGGCCCGCACTGCGCGCCTAGGCCATTACCCACTATTGTTGCGCGGTCGCCACATCAAACGGAGAGGAGGACCGTTGCGGTTTTGTAGCCGCACCGAAGCGCCGCGCGTCCGATGAGGAGCTCGGGAATCGTCGTTTTCCTTCTAGGAATCCATCCATTGCGAAAGCCGCAGGGGCAGCCTGCGGCTCTCAGTCCATGACCTTGAGGTCACAGCCGCATTCCGCCGTCGCGTAGACCGCGCGTGATGCTGCCGTTGGATGGCAGAAGCGGAATCAGCGAAGCCTGAAGGGCGTGATAAAGGTCCGGCTTGCCGACAAAGACCCGGCTGAGTGGCTTCAGGTCCGGGCCGATCTCGTGGAACCAGCCGCCGCGCACGTGGTCGATCAGGTGGTTCGTGGTGAAGTCCCAGATGCGGCGATACCATTCCTCGAAGCGCGGATCGGGATCGACCGAACCGAGCACGGCCGCTGCCGCGATGCCCTCGGCGCACGGCCACCAGAAGCGGTCGGCGCGGTCGGGGCGGTCGTTCCAGTCAAGCGTGTAATAGAAGCCGCCGGTGGCGTTGTCCCAGCCGATCGAGACGGTTTTGAGGAACAGGCCCTTGGCCGCTTCCAGCATCCATGCGTGCCGACGGCTGCCCAGTTCCCAAAGCTGCACGAGAAGCCTGCTCCATTCGAGCGCATGGCCGGGCGTCGTGCCGGCGGGGCGGAACATCGGGTCACCCGCATAGTCGCGGTCCACCTGCCAGTCGCTCCTGAAATGCTCGGCAACGCGCCAGTCTTCCGAGCGAGCATGCTTGCCGATGATAAGCGAGGCGATGCTTTCGGCCATTGAAAGATAGTTGGAGTCGCCCGTTGCCTCGAAGGCCGCCATCAGCGCTTCGGTCAAGTGCATGTTTGAATTCTGGCCACGATAATCGCCGAGCGGCGACCAGTCGGCATTGTATTCCTCGCTGGTGGCGCCGGGCTCTTTTTCCCAGAAGCGGGACAGGAGAACTTCGGAAATGTCGGCGAGGAGCCGGTCTGCATTCGGATGGCCGACGATCTTGGCCGAGGAAGCCGCGAGAAGCACGAAGGCATGGCCGTAGGCTTGCTTGGTGGGGTTGGTTGGCTTGTGGTCGTCCACGCCCCAATGGTAGCCGCCATGGGTCGGATCGCGGTGGCGTTCCCACAGAAATCTCATGCCGTGGTCGACGATCCGGTCGGCACCGGGCACCCCCATCAGATGCGCGACGGCGTAGCAATGGACCTGCCGCGTCGTTTCATGGATCGGACGTTCCGGGCTCGACTGTCCTGCAATCGTGGGGACGGGCTTGCCGTCATCGCCGATCGAGAAGAAGCCTCCTTTCGGATTGATCAATTCGACCGCGTAGAAATCAAGCAGACGCTGTGCTTCGGAAACGAGCCAGCGGCGGTGGTGGGGGCGCTCAACGAAACGCGGTCCGAGCGTGCCGATCCATGCGGGCGCGCTTTGCGAAGTGGTCATGCTTGGTCCTTTCAGCTCGGCGCCAGCTGGTCGACGGCCGTGATGATGCCGCGTAATTCGGCCAGGCCCTTGAGGCGGCCGATCAGCGAATAGCCGGGATTGGTCTTTTTGGTGATGTCGTCGGCCAGCAGGTGGCCATGGTCGGGGCGCATGGGGATGGTTGAATCCGTGCGGCCCGCAGCTTCGCGGCGGTGCTCTTCCTTTCGAAGCGTGTGGATCACGTCCACCATGTTCACATCGCCGCCCAAATGCTCGCTTTCGTTGAATGATTTGTCGTCCTCGACACTGACGTTGCGCAAGTGGACAAAGTTGATACGCGAGGCAAATTCCTCGGCTATCGCCACCACCGCGTTGTCGCGCCGCGAGCCGAGCGAGCCTGTGCAGAAGGTGAGGCCGTTGGCATCCGCCTTGTAGGCGTCGAGCACCGAGCGGAGGTCATCGGCCGTCGAGACGACGCGCGGCAGGCCGAAGAGGGAGAAGGGCGGATCGTCGGGATGGATGCCGAGCTTAACGTTCACATCTTCCGCGACCGGCGCGATTTCGCGAATGAACTCCTGCAAATTCGCGCGCATATCGTCGGCGCCGAGTTCATCGAATTCGGCGATACGTCGCGCGATGCCGGCGCGATCGTAGGAATCCTCGCCGCCTGGCAGGCCTGCGATGATGTTCTTTTCGAGTGTGGCAATCTCGCTTTCGCTCATCGCCGAGAGCCGCGCTTTGGCTGAGTGGAGGAGTTCTGCCGGATAGTCCTTTTCGGCATTCGGCCGCTTCAAGACCAGCACGTCGTAGGCGACGAATTCGGCCATATCGAAGCGCAGCGCGTAGCCGGTGGTCGGCATTCGGTAGAGCAGGTCGGTGCGCGTCCAGTCCACCACCGGCATGAAGTTGTAGCAGACCATCGGCACGCCGCCTCGGCCGAGATTGGCGAGGCTGGTTTTCCAGTTGTCGATATACTGGCGATAGCTCCCTGAGCGCAGCTTGATCGAATCCTGCACGGGGATCGACTCGCAGACCGCCCATTGCAAACCGGTTGCCTCGATCATTGCCTTGCGTTCGGCAATGTCCTCAGGCGTCCAGGCGCGGCCGTCATAGATGTGGTGAAGCGCCGAGACGACGCCGGATGCGCCTGCCTGCTTCACATGGTCGAGCATCACGGGGTCGTTCGGTCCGAACCAGCGCCAGCTTTGCAGCATCGAGTGATCCTTTCAGCGAACGCCGATGCCGGCGGTGAGACCGCCATCGATGATATGGTCGGAGCCGGTGATGAAGCCGGCCTTGTCGGAGGCGAGATAGGCGATGAAATCGGCGACCTCTTCAGGTTCGCCGATACGCCCGATGGGGTGCGATGCGCCGAAGCGGGCGAAGACGGCATCGAGGTCGGCATCGTCGCCGTCGAAGGTGCGCGCCGCGAGCGCCAGGATCGGTGTGCGCACGGATCCGGGGCTGACCGAGACCACGCGGATCTTGTCGGCTGCAAAATCGAGCGCCATCGCACGCGTCAGAGCATGGATCGCACCCTTGGACGCGACATAGGCGGCCACGCCCGGCTGGCAGGCGTGACCCTGCACGCTCGACACGTTGACGATGGCGCCGCTGCCCGAGGCCCGCATCAACGGTACGCCCCAATGAGCCGTCAGGTGGATCGAGCCGACATTGACCGCGAGGCAGCGCAGGAATGTATCGGGGTCGGTGCCGACCGCGTCGCCGTAAGGGTGGATCGCCGCGGAATTGACGATCACGTCGAGCCGGCCGAAGCGCGAGCGGAGGTCGGCAAGGGCGGCCTCGACTTCGAGTGAAGCGGACACGTCGGCGTGCCTCACCACGATGGTTGGATCAGCCTCCGCCAATGCCCGGTTGCCAGCCTCGTCAATGCCGAGCGCCACCACCTGAGCGCCCGCCGAAGACAATCGCAGGGCGGTAGAGCAGGCTATGCCGGTCGTGCCCGTGACAAGGGCAACCTTGCCGGAAAACTCTGCTGCCAACCATTCCTCCCTGCTCGGCGTCGCTACCCCTTTTCGATGATCGATGCGGCTTCGGCAAGCGCTTCATGGCTGCCATTCCGCAAGATCGGCGGGCAGTCAGCCGTCTATGCCCGGAACGATCCCGGTGAGGCAGAGTTTGCCCGGCTGATCCCTGAAGGAGAACAGCCATGCCTAACCAGCCACCCCAGCAACAAACCCCTCCCGGCGTGACGGGAAAGATGGACCCGCTGCCCGACCATGGCGAGAAAAGCTACAAGGGTTCCGGCAAGCTCGAGGGCAAGGTCGCGATCATCACGGGCGGCGATAGCGGCATCGGCCGTGCAGTGGCCATTGCCTATGCCCGTGAGGGCGCCG
The DNA here is from genome assembly GCF_024053505.1 of Mesorhizobium liriopis. Taxonomy (GTDB): domain Bacteria; phylum Pseudomonadota; class Alphaproteobacteria; order Rhizobiales; family Rhizobiaceae; genus Mesorhizobium_B; species Mesorhizobium_B liriopis. The sequence continues at coordinate 376,110 of NZ_JAMXQS010000004.1, forward strand.
ATGTGCTGATCTCCTATCTGGATGAACATGAAGATGCCAAGGACACGGCCAAGCTGGTGGAGGAGGCCGGGCGGAAATGCGTACTGGTGGACGGCGATATCGCCAAGGCCGAGCACTGTCGTTCGATCATCGATCGCGCGGTAAAGGAGTTCGGCAAGCTCGACGTGCTCGTGAACAATGCCGCCTATCAGATGAAGCATGACAGCATCGACGAGATTTCGGACGAGGAGTGGAACCACACTTTCGCGGTCAACATCTCGGCCATGTTCTTCCTTTGCAAGGCGGCCATCCCGCATCTGAAGGAAGGAGCTTCGATCATCAACACGACGTCGATCAATTCCGACAAGCCGAGCCCCGGCCTCCTGGCCTATGCAACGACCAAGGGCGCGATTGCGAACTTCACCGCGGGCCTTGCGCAGCTTGTGGCCGAGAAGGGCATTCGCGTGAATTCGGTTGCGCCCGGCCCCATCTGGACGCCGCTCATTCCATCGACCATGCCACCGGAAGACGTCGCCTCGTTCGGCAACCAGGTGCCGATGAAACGTGCCGGCCAGCCGAGCGAACTCGCAGGCATCTACGTGCTGCTGGCATCCGATCAAGCGAGCTATATGAGCGGTGGTCGGTACGCGGTGACGGGCGGCACGCCGATTCTTTGACTGAGAGCCAGCATGGGGTAGCGTTTTCCCGAACTTTTTAAGCGCCTAAGGCAGGCGTGGCGCCATTCGCGCTTGCCTTGCGGCTCGTTTCGTCCACATTCTGTTCCTGAAACGTTGCCTTTCAGCGTAACGCAACGAGGAGGAGCGTCGAAGTGGCGACCCTGAAGGAATTCGAGGAAGCCCTGCGCGAGCAGGGCATGCGTCAGGCGCTCGCCGTGCTCGACAAGCTGCGCGAGCGTGACAAGGCCAAGCGCAAGACCGCGCCCGCACGGCGTGTCGTCGGCAAGAAGATGACGCCAGACCTGGCACGGCTCGTGGTCGAGATGCACGAGACGACCAAGATGACCCAGCAGGAAATCGCCTTCAAGCTCGGGGTCAATCAAGGCCGGGTCAACGAGGTCATCAAGCATGGCAAATGGCTGACGGACGATCCGTTGTCCGAGGAGGCGAAAGCCCGTGACAAGGCGGTGGCGAGGATCCGAGCGGATCGTTCCCGCAAGCCTGCGACATCGGCGGGCGAGAAGGCGCCGCCGCGGAAGAGATCGCCGAAACCAGCGCCTCAGCTGACCTTTGGCGGGTTCTAGAGCGTTAGAACGGTTGTTTGCGATACTGCTGTCGGAGGCGACGCGATCGGTACGCACCATCTCCAACCAATGGGTGAGCGTGACGTTTAGCTCCCGCCCACGAAATCAAACAACAGCTTCACATTCAGCCCTGCGATCAGAAATGCGATCGCCCACGCGAACGCGCCCAACCAGAGTGGGGCGACGAGCTCACCCATTTTCGTCCTGTCCGTCGTGAATCGCACCAGCGGAAAGACGGCGAAGGACAGCTGGAGGCTGAGCACGACCTGGGTCAGGATCAACAGCTCGGCCGTGCCCGCATCGCCATACCAGATCGTCACGCCGGCCGCCGGAACGATGGCGATGGCGCGCGTGATCAGGCGGCGCAGCCAGGGCGCGAGCTTGATGTGCAGGAAGCCCTCCATCACGATTTGCCCCGCGATGGTGGCTGTGACCGTCGAATTCAGGCCGCAGCACAGGAGGGCGATACCGAACAGGGTCGGCGCAATGGCCAGCCCGAGCAGCGGAGCGAGCAGGGAGTGCGCCTCGCCGAGTTCGGCAACGCCGGTCTGACCGCTGGAATGGAAGGTGGCGGCTGCAAGGATCAGGATCGAGGCGTTGATGAGAAGCGCGAAGCAGAGCGCCACGGTCGAGTCGATGGTGGCGAATTTCACCGCCTCACGCTTTTCCGGCAGCGTATGACCGTAGTCGCGCGTCTGCACCAGCCCTGAATGCAGATAGAGATTGTGAGGCATCACCGTCGCACCCAGAATGCCCAGAGCAAGGTAGAGCATTTCGGGGTTCGAAACGATTTCTGTGGTCGGCGCGAAGCCGCGGATCACGTCGCCCCAGTTCGGATCGGCCATCATGATCTGAACGAAGAAGCAGACTGCGATCACGCCGAGCAGGGTGACAACGAAGGCTTCGACCCAGCGAAAGCCCAGCTTCTGCAAATACAGGATGAGAAAGACGTCGAGCGCGGTGAGCACCACGCCGATTTCCAGTGGCAGGCCGAAGATGAGATTGAGGCCGATGGCCGTGCCGATCACTTCGGCGATGTCGGTCGCGATGATCGCCGTTTCCGCCAGCATCCAGAGCACGAAGGCGACGGGACGGGGATAGGCGTCGCGGCAGGCCTGCGCGAGATCGCGGCCGGACGCGATGGCGAGGCGCGCGCAGAGCGACTGCAACACGATCGCCATGATGTTCGAAACGAGTGCGACGACCAGCAGCGTATAGCCGAAGCGCGAGCCGCCCGCGAGCGATGTCGCCCAGTTGCCAGGGTCCATGTAGCCGACGGCAACGAGGTAGCCAGGCCCGAGGAAAGCGGCCGCGCGGCGAAAGGTCGAGGCATGCGGGGAAACGCGAATTGAGCGGTGCACATCGGAAAGCGAGGCTTCGCCGCGTTCTTTGCGCCAGCCGTCGTCGGAGAGGCTTGTGTTTGGTCTGTCGAGCACAGGAGGGCTTTCTGCTAAACGCAAATGCAAATCATTTGCAACTAGATGTTAGTTTCGCGGGATGTTCAAGGGGCTGAACGAAATGCCAGAGCGCCATTTGTGATAGTAATCGACCGAACGGCGCGGCTGGACGGGCAACAAAAGGCCGGAGGCGAGAACGGGCATCCAACTCCCGTGCTCATTTTGGAGTTCGAAAAGTCGGGAAATGCGACTGTATCGCGACAAGCGCCGGCCCGCTGCCTCCCTTCCCTGCAGGGAACACCTGTTTGGCGCACCCGTTAGCGGGGCGATCCGAAAAGCCGAAGTGGACCCCGCTCCGATGTCGAACACCGTTGCCGATTTCATCTGGAAGCGTCTGCATGAATGGGGCGTGCGTCGCGTGTTCGGTTATCCCGGCGACGGCATCGGCGGATTGATCGGCGCGCTCGCGCGGACCGAGGGTGCGATCGACTTCGTTCAAGTGCGTAATGAAGAGCAGGCGGGCCTGATGGCGACTGCCACTGCTAAGTTCACCGGCGAAGTCGGCTTCTGCATCGCGACATCCGGGCCTGGCGCGATCCATCTGCTCAACGGCCTTTATGATGCCAAAGGCGATCACCAGCCGGCGATGGCGCTTGTGGGCCAGCAGGCGCGGACGGCCATCGGCTCGCACTACCAGCAGGATGTGGACCTGCAATCGCTCTTCAAGGACGTGGCGGGTGCCTATATCGAGACGGCCTCGACGGCGGCCCAAGTGCCCCATTTGATCGATCGCGCCTATCGTATCGCCAAGGCTGAGCGCCGCGTCACCTGCGTGATCCTGCCCAACGATCTCCAGATGGAGAGGATGGAGCAGCCGAGCGAAGCGCATGGCATGACCCATTCGGGTACCGGCATCGAACTCGCACCGGTCGTGCCGGACGGGTCGAGCCTGCAGAAGGCCGCGGCGGTGCTGAACGCCGGTGAGCGCGTCGCGATGCTGGTCGGGGCTGGTGCCATCGGGGCGAGCGAGGAGATCGCTGCAGTGGCGGAATTGCTTGGTGCGGGCGTAGCCAAGGCACTGCTCGGCAAGGCAGCACTGGACGATAGCTACGCTTTTTGCACGGGTTCCATCGGTCTGCTCGGCACAAGGGCCAGCTGGGACCTCATGCAGGAATGCGACACGCTTTTGATGGTTGGTACGGGTTTCCCTTATACCGAGTTCCTTCCCAAGGTCGGCAAAGCGCGCGGCGTGCAGATCGACCGCGATGCGGGCATGTTGGGTTTGCGCTATCCCAACGAGGTCAATCTCCTGGGTGATGCCAAAGCGACACTCGCTGCGCTGCGCCCGCTGCTGCGGCATAAGCCAGCCGAAGCCTGGCGCAAGACGATCCGCGAGAATGTGCAGGCGGCATGGGACGAGGCCAAGAACCTCGCCATGGCTGAGGCCGACCCCATCAACCCGCAGCGCGTGGCCTACGAGCTTTCCGAGCGCCTGCCGGAAAATGCCGTGGTCGTGGCGGACAGCGGGACGACATCGGTCTGGTACGCACGCAACCTTCGCTTTCGCGCCAACAATCTCGGTTCGGTTTCCGGCACGCTGGCGACCATGGGTTGCGCGGTGCCTTATGCCATCGCGGCCAAATTCGCCCATCCCGAGCGTCCCGCCATCGCGCTGGTCGGCGACGGCGCGATGCAGATGACGGGCATGGCTGAGCTGATCACGATCAGCAAATACTGGCAGCGCTGGAAGGACCCGCGATTGGTCGTGATGGTGCTGAACAATCGCGATCTCGCTTATGTCAGCTGGGAAGAGCGCATCCAGTCGGGCGATCCCAAATGGGAAGCGAGCCAGCAATTGCCCGATGTGCCCTATGCGGAATTCGCCAAGCTGATCGGGCTGAAGGGAAAGCGGGTCGAGCGTCCGGAAGATGTCGGCCCAGCATGGGAAGACGCGCTCAATGCCGATCGCCCCTACGTGCTCGATATCCTCACCGATCCGAACGTGCCGCCGCTGCCGCCGCATATCACGCTCGAACAGGCGCGCCATTTCACTCTGGCGCTGGCTGGGGGCGAGCCGGAAACCGGAAGCGTTCTAAAGAACACGGCGCGCGGGCTTTGGGCCGCGATCAAACCTGGGAAAAGTGAGAACTAGGTACGCAGTGTCAGCAGGATGACGCCGCCCGCGATCATGGCGATGCCGGTCCAGTTCACCAGCGACAGGCGCTCGCCGAGAAAAGCGACACCGAACACCGCAACGAGGACTACGCTCAGCTTGTCGAGAGGTGCCACGCGCGCCGCATCGCCCAGCTTGAGCGCGCGGAAGTAGCAAAGCCATGATGCGCCGGTGGCAAGGCCGGACAGAACGAGGAAGACAAGGCTGCGGTTGTTCACCTCACCCAGCGGTTGCCACTGGCGCGTCGCCGTGACCAGCGCGAGAAGGACGCACAGGATAACGACGGTTCGGATCAGTGTTGCGAAGTCGGAATTGATGTTCGCTACACCAACCTTTGCGAAGATGGCTGTAAGTGCGGCGAAGGCCGCCGAAGCAAGCGCCCAGAACTGCCAATTGAAGGCAAGGGATTTCATCGGTTCGGCCCATTACCGGAAAGATAGTCGGCGAGCCGCAATTTACGGATATCCTGCAGCAATGCCACGAAGCCCTGCGTTTGATGCTCGGCTGCCAACTTGCCCTTTTCCGCTGTGGCGAGATGAGCTTCGCCAACGACGCCCTCGGCGTGTAGGTCGGAGGCCAGCCACGCAAACGCATGCGGACCCGTTTGACGCAGAAGGGCGAAGTCCTGTTCGGCTTGTGTCACTTGCGAAGTGAAGTTGCGGGCTTGGCTCATATCGACGAGGTCGGGTCGGAAGTGGAGCATCAGAGAGGTTTCGTAATCACCTCCATGAATGCCAGTGCGGGTTTCGTTCTCGCTGAACAGGCCGTCCGGTCGGCCGAAGCGTCCCCAACTGGATTTGACGGCGAGCATGTCGAAGCGCTCGCGCAGTTCGCGGGAAACGATTGCCATCACCTCCTCGTTGCCGCCATGACTGGTGAGAAAGACGATCTTGCGGATGCCGGTTCGGGCCACGGATGCGCCAAGCTCGGTCCAGGCTTCGATCAGCGTCGTTGCGGAAAGCGTCAGCGTCCCGGGAAAGCGGATGTGTTCGTTCGACTTGCCGACAGCTTGAACCGGCAGAATGCGGAGATCGATGTCGCCAGGCAGGAGCCCGGCGAGCGTGCCGATCATGCCTTGCATAATCACCGTATCCGTCGAGAGCGGAAGATGCGGGCCGTGCTGCTCGATGGCGGCGAGAGGAACGAGCGCAATGACTTGCTCGGGATCGATAGTCTTGAAGTCGGCGGTCGTGAATTCGCCCCACCAGAGCTTTTGCGGGCTTGGCCGGTTAGGAGGCGAGGGATTTTGCATGAGGCGGACGCTATGCGCTCAGGTGATGATCGGCAAGCCGAGTCACGGCTGGCTTTCGCAGAAGCGGCGAATGCGTTGCGCCGCCTCGCGCAACACCTCGTCGGGCTGGCACAGACTAATGCGGATGTGGCCCGCTGCCGCTTCGCCGAAACTCGAGCCCGGCATGACGGCGATGTTCTCGCTGTCGAGCAGGCGGAAGGCGAAGGCTTCGTCGTCCGTTTCGATCTCGCGCACGTCGAGCATTACATACATGCCGCCTTCCGAGCCGCGAATGGTGACACGGTTCAAACCGCGCATCGCATCCAGCATCACGTGGCGCCGCGCGGAGTAGCGTTCGGCGATGTCGCGGACGCCGTAGCCTTCTTCCAGCGCTTCGGCGGCGGCATGCGAGATGAAGTCATTGAGGCCGTAGGTAGAGACGAGATTGAGATCGGTGAGAAGCGTTACCAGCTCAGCGGGAGCGGTGATCCAGCCAATGCGCCAGCCGGTCATCCCGTGGCTTTTCGACATGCTGTTCACCACGATGGTGCGTTCTGCCATGCCGGGCAGGGAGCGGGGTGAAAGATGCTGGTCGACGAGCGTCCAGTACACCTCGTCGGAGATCAGCCAGAGATCGTGTTTCCGGCAGATGTCAGCGATGCCTTCGAGCGAAGCGCGGGAGTAGATGGCGCCTGTCGGGTTGTTGGGCGTGTTGACGAGGATCGCGCGGGTGTTCGGGCGGATGGCCGCCTCGATGGCTTCCGCTCGAGGCTGGAAACCGTCTTCGGCGCGGCTTTCGACCACCGTGAACTCGGCCTCCGCGCCCCGGAACGTATATGGGTAGGTGGCATAGTAGGGTGCGACGACCACCGCGTGGTCGCCCGGATTGAGCGCGGCCTGCACGGCGGCAAACAGTGCGGATTGTCCGCCTGGCGTGGCGATCACCTCTTGCGGCGCTGTTTCGATGCCGGACGCCCGCGTCGACGCGGCCGCCAGTGCTTGGCGGAGCCGGGGAATGCCGGGCAGGTTGGTGTAGTGGTGATATCCAGCACGCAGGGCACGGACGCAGGCCTCGACGCTTTCGGTCGGCGTATCGAAGTCGTGATCACCGATTGAAAGAAAGATGATCGGCTGGCCGGCATCACGGCGAGCCATGGCCTCCGAATGGACTTCCCATCCGTCTTTGCCGGAAGACACGATGGAAGCGATGCGGGAGGAAGGCTTGGGCATAGGAAAACTCGGATCGGCGAACGGCTGCTGGCTCGCCAGTCACATAACGGACCGCTCGGCGGAACGGTAGCGCCAAAGCGCTTCTTCATGCACTCGCCTCGCCGACGATCCGCATCGAAGTCGCTGCCTCAGTCACGCGATGACACGATCCGAAATTCTTTATGACAGCGAGCCGGCGCGCTTTTTCTTGCGCTGTCGTAATAGGCCATGCTTTGGAAACTATTCTCGCCGCAGAATCGAGCTGAGAGGCAGGCTTCAAGACAATGCTGGCACCCGACCGGAAGCCCATTCAGATGGAAGAACTGATGAGCGTGGAGGAGGCGATCCTGTCACGCCGCTCCGTGCGCGCGTTTCTGCCCGATCAGGTCGAGCCTCTTGTCATCAGGGATATCCTCGAGATCGCATCGCGCGCGCCATCAGGCGCGAACATGCAGCCTTGGAAAGCTTATGTGCTGACCAACGGGACAAAGCAGGCCGTGTCGAACGCCATTCTCGACTCCGGCCAACGTGCCGAGAAAATGGAATGGGACGATTACAAATATTATCCCGACCAGTTCTTCGAGCCTTACCTCACACGCCGGCGCACGGTGGGCTTTGGACTTTACGCGGCCTTGGGCATCGGTCGCCGTGAGGTTGCGCGGTTACAGGCGCAGCATGACCGCAACTTTCTGTTCTTCGACGCGCCGGTGGGCATGATCTTCACCATCGACCGCCGTTTGAACAAAGGTTCCTGGGTCGATTTCGGCATGTTCCTGCAGAACATCATGATCGCTGCACGAGCGCGCGGCTTGCACACCTGCACACAGGCAGCATTCGCCCCGTTTCACCGGCAGATCAGGCCGATCCTGAATTTGAGCGACGAGGAAGTGGTCGTCTGCGGCATGGCCCTCGGCTACGAGGACACGGCCAAGCCGGAAAACAATTTCGCGACGGATCGTGCGCCCGTCGAGGAGTGGACCACCTTCCTCGATTGAATGAAGGCAGTCCACTCGTTCGATCAGCCGATGAAAGCCTTCAGATCCTCGTTCAACCGGTCCTTGGCTGTGTGGAACAGGCCATGCGGCTCGCCCTTGTAAACCTTGTACTCGGCGTTCGGGATGAGCTTCGCAGCCAACGCGCCTGATTTGTCGATCGGCACGGTCTGGTCGTCGTCACCATGGATCACGAGTGTCGGCACGTCGATCTTGGCCAGGTCGGCCCGGAAGTCGGTTTCCGAGAAGGCGCGCACGCAGTCCACCGTCGCCTTGGGCGAAGCGAGCATGGCGACCTGCCGCGACCATTCCATGATCTCGTTGCTGACCGAGAAGTTCAGAAGACCCGCGCCGAAGAACTGCTTGTTGAACGTGGCCAGGAAGTTCGGTCGGTCCTTTTCGAGCCCGTCCACCATCTGGTCGAACGTGCTTTTTGGCACGCCGTCGGGGTTATCTGCCGTCTCCAGCAGGAATGGGGTGACTGCCGAGATCAACACAGCCTTCGAGACGCGCTGGCTGCCATATTTCGAAAGGTAGCGTGCGACTTCACCGCCGCCCATCGAGAAGCCCACCAGTGTTGCGCCCTGAATATCGAGGCCGTCCAAGACGGCCTTCAGATCGTCGGCGAAGGTGTCGTAGTCGTAGCCGTTCCAAGGCTGTGACGAACGGCCGAAACCGCGGCGATCATAGGCGATCACGCGATAGCCGTTCCTGGCGAGAAAGACCGACTGGTGCTCCCACATATCCGCATCGAGCGGCCAGCCGTGGATCAGTACCACAGGCTTGCCGGACCCCCAGTCATTATAGAAAAGGTCGGTGTTTCCCGAGGATTGGACCAATGGCATGAAACTGGCTCCTTGAAGATGAGTCAGCCTAACAATTGATAGCCCTCGGCGATGTTCCCGGACGTTCCGGTATGACCGGGCCTCCCGACCTACCAATTCGGTCACAGAGGTCGGAAAACTGCCGAAGGTCATCTTTGCGCCATGGCTTTTGGCTTTCCGGGTCGCATGACGATAGCGGACCGCCTGTCTTGATTCGATCCCGAAGCCTTTCCGCCGCTCGCTCGGCCCTCTGGCGAAGCCTTGCTAGCCTCTTCCTGCTGCTCTCGCTCGCGAGCGGTACGGTTGCTCAGGATCAAACCCAGCAGCCGAACCAGCCTCCCAGCATCATCCAGCAGCAGAACGCCAGTCTCGACAAGCTGACCAACCAGCTGCAGGCCCTGCAGGCGCGGGTCAAGGACGCGTCCGACGACGATGCCAAGCTTGTCGATGTCCGATCAGAACTCGACAATCTCTCGCGCGCAGTGATCGACAGCGGCGTTGCGTTTCGTCCGCGCCTTACGCAGATCAACGACCGCCTGACGCAGATTGGAAACCCGCCGGCCGAAGGTGAGCCGGCCGAGCCGGAGGTGGTCGCCAAGGAAAGGCAGGCGTTGACTGCCGAGAAGGCTGAGATCAACGCCGTGATCGGGCGTGCTGAGCAGCTTTCGATTGGCGTCAACAACGCGGTGAACGAGATCGCGACACTACGGCGTGACCTCTTCGCTCATATGCTGACGCGCCGCTACACGATCGATTACGCGCTTTTCGGCGAAGTTGCCGATGCGTTTCAATCCGAAGGCGCGGCAGTCTGGCGGACGGTGGCGTCCTGGCTCACATTCGTGATGCAGTACAAGCTGGAGTCGGTGCTCGCCGCGTGCTTCTTCGCGCTCGGGGCCGCAGCCGTTCTCCTGATCGGCGGCCAGCGACTGCTCGGACGGCTCTATGAGCCCAACGCCGCCATCACCAATCCAACGGTGCTCGGCAAACTTTCCGTTGCGTTCTGGTCGACGCTTCTGAAAAGCGCGACGGTTTCGCTCTTCCTCGGCGTGACGTGGCTCTTCTTCGACTATTTCCAGGTGCTGCGCGGCGATATCGGCGAGATGATGTGGTCACTCTTCCAGGTGATCTCGATCGTCTATTTCGTGCACCGACTGGGCTTGGCGATACTTTCGCCGCGCCTGCCGTCATGGCGATTGATACCGGTCGTTTCGCGCGCGGCCTCGCTTCTCGTGGCGCTTTCTTCGACGATGGCGCTCATCACCGGGCTCGATTACTTTTTGTCGTCCGTCTATCAGTTGCGTAGTTCGCCGCTCAGCCTGACGGTCGGCGAAAGCCTCTTATCGACGATTCTGACCGGATTGCTGGTCGTCCTGATCGGCTTCATCCGGCCCTTCGCCGACGAGAACGGCAAGCCTCGTCCATGGCCGCGCTGGGCCAAGGCCATCATCTTCCTGCTCGGCGCGCTCATCATCGTGCCTGCGCTGATGGGTTATATCGGCTTTGCGCGCTTCGTTTCGCGGCAGGTCGTGGTCACCGGCGCGACATTGGCACTGCTCGGCATCGGTCTCCTTTCTGCACGCGCGGTCGCCGAAGAGAATGCGCTCGTCGCCACGCGCTTCGGACGAGGACTGCGGCGGCGCCTGAACCTCGACGAGACCACTCTTGACCAGCTTTCGTTGGCAATGAGCGTGGCCATCTACCTGCTCGTGATCTTCGGGGGCATTCCGCTGATCCTACTGCAGTGGGGGTTCCAGCCAGCCGATATCTGGATGGGCATCGGCAGGCTTGCCGAAGGTTTCATGGTCGGCTCGATCCGCTTCTCGCCGATCGGACTCGCCATCGGGCTCCTGATCTTCGCGCTCGGCTATTTCGTGACGCGCTGGTTCCAGGGATGGCTCGACGGCACGGTAATGGCCCGGGGCAAGGTCGATGTCGGGGTGCGCAACTCGATCCGCATGATGGTCGGTTATGCCGGCTATGCGCTCGCGGCATTGATTGCGGTCTCGGCCGCCGGCATCAATCTGTCGAGCCTTGCGATCGTCGCCGGTGCGCTTTCCGTCGGTATCGGTTTTGGTCTCCAGAACATCGTCAACAACTTCGTGTCCGGCCTGATCCTGCTCGCCGAGCGACCGTTCAAGGTCGGCGACTGGGTGGTGGCCGGAGCGGTTCAGGGAACAGTCAAGAAAGTCAGCGTTCGCGCGACCGAGATCGAGACCTTCCAGCGCCAAACCGTGATCATGCCGAATTCCGAGCTGATCAACAGTGCGGTCGCGAACTGGACCCACCGCAACAAGCTCGGACGTCTCGATATCAAGGTGAATCTCGCCTACGGAATGGATGCGCGACGCGCACATGTGGTCATGATGAATATCGCCCGCGCACACCCGCTCGTGTTGCGAAACCCCGAACCACAGGTCGTCTTCCTCAATTTCGGCGCGGCAGCCCTCGAGATGGAGATGCGCGTGTTTTTGGCGGACGTTCTGAACCAGAATTCGGTGCAGAACGATCTGCGCTTCGCCATCATGGAGGCCTTCGATCGCGAGGGCCTGGAGATGGCATCGAACCCACGTGCGGTGGTCGAAAAGAAGGGGACGGTGGATCCCGAGGAAGAAGCGCTGATTGCCGAACCCGCGCCGGAGCCTGCCCCTGTGGCAGCGACGCCGATAGAAGAGCCGGTCTCACGTCGCCGCAAGTATCGCAGCTAGAGCCACATAAACGTCTGGAAAACGCTGTATTCAGATGGCGTTCAGCCGCATCTCTTTATAGGTTTTGCTTGTGAGAGCGGGAGCTTGTCTCGCTCTTCTCTTGGGAGCGGTGGGGAACACCGGCAAGACCATGATGCGCACCTTTCTCGGCATCGCAGCGATCCTCGCGATCACGGCGCCGGGCCATGGCGCAAGCGCTGTCAATCTGGATGGCGAAACGCATTCGCTGACCGTGACCGAAGGCGGCGTGACGAGTGAGGTCTCGTTGCGTGGCGGGGAAACGGTCGAGTTCTGCACGAACGGGTGTTTCATCACGCTCCCCAATGGTGACCGCGAGGCGCTGTCGGGTGGCGAAGTTCTCGAAATCTCCGGCGGTTCCGCGCGTATCAAGTGAGGGCGGTCACTTGCCCTTAACCTTGCGTCAAGAAGGCGTCGCGTCTTTAACTAGACAGAGATATCACCGGCGCTAGGCGAATGGTGGGATCGAACGGGTCCCATCACCTGGTGCGGAACATGGATGCTCGCTCGGACAATCGGACGATCCCGCTTGCTGTCGATCTCGACGGCACGCTGATCGCGTCCGATCTGCTCTGGGAAGGGCTTCTCATGCTGCTGCGCGTGAACCCGCTTTATCTCATTCTCGTGCCTGTCTGGCTCGGCAAAGGTGGACCTGCAGGCCTCAAACGGGCTATCGCCGAGCGCGTCGAGCTCGATCCTTCGGCATTGCCTTATCGACCGGAAGTGCTCGCATTGATCGCCGCAGCGCGGGAAGAGGGGCGACAGGTCGTCCTTGCCACAGGTACACCGCGGAAATTCGCCGAAGCTATCGCCCTACACCTCGGCCTCTTCGACGCCGTGCTCTCGACCGGTGATGGCGAGAACCTGACTTCGCGCAACAAGTGCCGCGCGCTGGAAGCGGCCTATGGCGAGGGGGGCTTCGACTACATCGGAAATAGTCGCCACGACCTCGTTCTTTTCGACGCTGCACGCCAAGCCATCGTGGTTGCGCCCGATCATGCGGCGTCGCGCTGGCAGCGGCGCAACACGGCGCAGCTGGTGGCAACGCCGAGGCCGACGCTTCAGACGTTGCGCAAGATGCTGCGCGCGCATCAGTGGTTGAAGAACGTGCTGGTGGCCGTGCCGATGGTGCTGAGCCACGAATACTTCAATCCGCTGATGCTCGTGCAATGCGTTCTCGCCTTCGCTGCTTTCAGTGCGGCCGCCTCCGCGATCTACATCCTGAACGACTTCTTCGACTTGGCACTCGACCGCAGGCATCCGACCAAGCGCAACCGCCCCTTTGCAAACGGGACGCTCTCCATACCCTTTGGATTTGCGGCCATGGGCGCTCTGCTGCTGGTGGCTCTGGCGATTGCGCTGCCGCTCGGCTGGCAGTTTCAGGCGGTGCTTTTGGCCTATCTCGTTTCGACCTCTGCCTACTCCTTCGCCATCAAGCGGATGCTCCTGCTCGACGTGCTCGCTCTTGCCGGGCTCTACACGTTGCGGCTTCTCGCAGGTGCGACCGCGACCGGTGTCGGCGTCTCATTCTGGCTGCTAGCCTTTGCGATCTTCTTCTTTCTCAGCCTCGCGCTGGTGAAGCGATATGTGGAGTTGCGCCAGTCGAGCCTCGAAGTCGGCAAGCGCATCGCTGGACGCGGTTATCGCGCGGAGGATCAGGAGATCATCGCACAGGCCGGCATGGCGGCCTCGTTTTCAGCCGCGCTCGTGCTGGCGCTCTATATCCAGTCTGACGAGGTTCGCGAGCTCTACGCTCACCCCTGGATGATCTGGCCGCTTGCGCCCATCGTGCTTTACCTCACCATGCGCGTCTGGATCCTTGGCCGGCGTGACGAAATGCATGACGACCCGGTGGTCTTCATCATCACCGACTGGCGCAGCCAAGTGGTTGCTGCCTTCGGCGGGCTGCTCCTGTTCGGTGCGGCCTTCCTGCCTTGACTGCACGCTTCCCCTCTTTCGGTCGTGCCACACCGCCGGCCATTCGTGTGACGGTGCTCGACGAGGTGGAGCCCGCTTTTCGTGTAGGCCAAGCCAAGGCGAACAGTCTGATCGCCTACGGCAACGGCCGTTCCTACGGTGACAGCTGCCAGAACGGTGAGGGCGCCGTGGTTGATATGCGCGCCCGCTCGAAGCTTATCGGCCTCGACCCCGCAACCGGTGTGATCGAAGCCGAAGCGGGCATCCTTCTTTCAGACGTCATCGCGCACGCAGCGCCGCATGGCTTGTTTCCGCCGGTCGTGCCAGGCACGCAGTTCGTGACGCTCGGCGGGGCCATCGCCAACGACATTCATGGCAAGAACCATCATCGGCGCGGGACGTTCGGATGCCATGTCGAAGCGCTGACGCTTCTCCGCTCGGACGGCCAGTCGCTGCGCTGCTCAATGAGCGAGAACACAGAGTTCTTCCGTGCCACGATCGGTGGGATGGGGCTGACCGGCATAATTCTCTCGGCAAAACTTCGGCTGATGCGCGTGCCGTCGCCGGATATCGCTGAGACTGCGACCCCGTTCGCAAGTCTCGAACACTATCTTGACCGCGCCGAAGCGGCCGATGCCGCAAACGAGTATGCCGTGGCATGGCTCGACCAACTGGCAACGGGTCGCGCGAAGGGCCGTGGGCTGCTTCTGGCTGGCAACCACGCGGAAACACGTGCTGCGCATCGTCCGTCACGCCGGCTCGCAGTGCCGTTCCAACCGCCGCTGACCGTTCTCAACCGGCTGGCGCTTCGCGCTTTCAATTTCGCCTATCGAACCGGGCGGGGGCGCAAAGCGCTGCGCACGGCGCCCTGCCAATCCTTCTTCTTCCCGCTCGATGCGGTGCGCGACTGGAACCGGCTTTATGGGCCGCGTGGACTTTTTCAGCATCAAGGCGTCGTTCCATTCGAAGCGGCGCGAGAGGCGTTGCCGGAACTTCTCGATGCCACGCATGAGGCGGGGCAGGGCTCGTTTCTCACCGTGCTCAAGCGCTTCGGCGCACAGCGTTCGCCGGGTCTGATATCGTTTCCGCGCGCTGGCTACACGCTGACGCTCGATTTCCCGAACCGGGGTGAGATGACACGCAAGCTGCTCGACCGGCTCGACAGGATCACGGTTGCGGCGGGCGGGGCAGTAAATCCCTACAAGGACGCACGCATGAGTCCTGAAACCTTTGCTGCCTCTTTCCCGAACTGGCGCGAACTCGAGACAATCCGCGACCCCGCCTTCATGTCGAGCTTCTGGCGACGCACTGCGATGCAGCTGGGTTCGATCTGAAATGGCTGATTGCTCGCATTTGATCGATCGCCTGCACCAAACCGCAGCGGACTTCGCGTAAGGGAAGGGAAAGCAAGAGCAGGGCCATGAAATATATCGGCTTCATCCTTTTCACAGTTCTGACCAATGCCGCCGCGCAGCTCATGCTCAAGCAGGGCATGACGGTGATGGGGCCGCTGTCCTTCGCCGGCGTGAACCCTTTGGTGAAAGTGCTGCAGATCGTGTTCAGCCCTTGGATATTCCTCGGCCTCTGCACTTTCGTGATCTCCATGGCTTCACACCTGTTCGTGCTGTCCAAGGTCGAGTTGTCCTTTGCTTATCCCTTTCTCAGCTTGGCTTACGTTGCCGTCGCGGTCTTCGCTTATTTCGTGTTTCGCGAGGACCTCAATGCCTGGCGCATCTCAGGCATCGCCTTCATCTGCGTCGGCACGGTGCTGATCGCCCAGAGCGGACGCGAGCCACATGAGGCTTCCGCTTCTTCAACCCACGAGGTCGTTTCCCGATGAGACATGTGATTTTCGGCGGCGACGGCTTCGTTGGCCGCCACCTCGCACCCAAGCTTCTGGCCGATGGTCATGAAGTCGTGGTGGCCGATGTGGTGAAGAGCTCCCTGCCGCATTACGGTCGGGCGCGTTATGCCTATTGCGATGTGACGAACAAGGCGTCGGTCGCGAGCCTTGGGCTGAAGGCCGAAGACATGGTCTATAATCTGTCGGCCAAGATGCTGTCGCCGATCCAGACCCGCGCCAAACGTCACGACTTTTTCTGGCCGGTGAATGTGCACGGCACCGAGAACATCGTGGAAGCCATGGAGCGTGTGGGCGCCTCGCGGCTCGTGCACTTCACCACCGACATGATCTATGGCCACACGGTCACCTACCCTATGACCGAGGAGCACCCCGTGGCGCCGCTCGGCGAGTATGGACTGTCCAAGCTCAAGACGGAGGAACTCGCGGTCGGCTGGCGGGAGAAGGGGATGCGGATCACGCTGTTCCGTCCGCGTCTCATCATCGGTCCAGGTCGGCTTGGAATCCTGGAAAAACTCTTCAAGCTGATCGATGCAAACCTGCCGGTGCCGATGATCGGATCGGGCAAGAATCCGTATCAGTTCATCTCCGTCTTCGACTGCGCGGAAGCCGCCCGCGCGGCGTTTCAGGCGGGGGTGCCGAACGAGGCCTACAATCTCGGTTCTTTGAACCCGCCGCCGGTGCGCAAACTTTTGGGCGATCTCATCCGCCACGCCGGCTCGAAGTCAATTCTGCTGCCGACGCCCGGCTGGGCCGTGAAGCGCACGCTCGACCTGCTCGACGCGCTCAACATGCCGCTGATGGACCCCGAACAGTATCTGATCGCCGACGAGGAATGCGTGCTCGACGTCTCCAAGGGCCGCGACCAGCTCGGCTGGGTCCCGCAATATCGCGACGAGGACATGCTGATCGCTGCCTATAGCGAGTATCGCGAGAAGAAGGCCGGCATTCTCACTGCATCCAAAACAATTGCCGCCGAATGAGCCAGTCGATGAACGCCATGACCCGTGCCGACGAAATTCTTGCCGAACCGATCGTTGCGCCCGTGCTGCGCGCCAATGCGCTGCCCAAGCCGCAACTGCTCTCGGTCGAAGAGGCCAAGGCCCTCGACATTCCGCGCCTGACCGACCTTTTCAAGGCGCATCTCAACCCCGGCCAGTTCCACTTCATGAAGCTGCTCGGCTTCCATAAGGTGAAGATCGAGCGTGCCGAGGGTATGCATTACATCGATCAGAACGGCCGGAAAATCCTCGACTTCTTTGGCGGTTTCGGCTCGCTCGCTTTCGGTCACAACCATCCGCGCATTTTGGCCGCGCGCCAGCGCTTCCAGGACGAGAAGCGGCATGAGATCGGCATGGCCTTCATGTCGCAATATGCCTCGGCACTTGCCTACAATCTTGCGCAATGCTCCCCGGGCGAACTCGACATGGTGTTTCTGGGCTCATCGGGCTCGGAAGCGATGGAATCGGCCATCAAGCTCGCCGAACGTGCGGCTGGTCCGAGAAAGCCCAAGATCGTCTATGCCGAAAACTCGTTCCACGGCAAAACCAAGGGCGTGCTCTCGGTCACCGATGGCCAGCTCTACCGCGGCGAGTTCAAGCTGGTGGACAACGCGCTGCGCGTGCCATTCGGCGATATCGATGCGGTCGATCGCCTGTTCCGTGCCGACCCCTCCATCGGCGCCATCGTGCTCGAAACGGTGCAGGGCGGCGGCGGCATCATACAGGCCCCGGCCGAGTATTGGCAGAAGCTCCGTGCGCTTTGTGACCGCCACGGCGTGTTGTGGGTTGCCGACGAGGTGCAGTGCGGCTTTGGCCGCACCGGGCGCTTCTATGCTTTCGAGCATTACGGCGTGGTGCCCGACATCACCGCACTCGCGAAGTCGCTGGGCGGCGGTAAAGCTGCGGTCGGTGCGATGATCGCCAAGCGCGATGTCTATATGAAGGCTTACGGCACGCCGAAGACTGCGATGATCCACGCCATGGCGACCTTCGGCGGCATCGGCGAGGCGTCCGTCACGGCCATCGAAGCGGTCAACGTGCTCTACGATGAACATCTGATCGACAACTCGGCCGAGATGGGCACCTACCTGCTCGACCGGCTGAAGGTGCTGCAGGCGAAATATCCGAAGATCATCAAGGATGTGCGCGGGCTCGGGCTGATGGTGGGGCTCGAATTCCACGATTTCAGCCAGACCTTGCCGATGGTGTTGCGCCCGGTCGTCTCCGTACTGGATGACAAGCTCAAGGGCTCGCTGTCCGGCTTTGTTGGCGCGCTGCTTCTTCGTGATTACGACACGCTCGTGGCCTTCACGGAATACAACCGCAACGTCATCCGCCTCGAACCGCCACTAATCGCCGAGCGCGTCCATGTGGACCATTTCGTGGATAGTCTCGATGACCTTCTCGGACGCGGCATCGTCGCCATCGTGAAGGATTTCGTGAAAAGCCAGATGGGCTGACCGCGTGACTGCTTCGCTGATTGGACGAGTGCTCGATACGCCATCGGTTGAGAACCTCATCCATGCTTTAACCGGGAAGCGCTTTCTCGACCGGCTTGGCGCGGCGGTGCTCGCGCTCACCGTACTAGGCGTGTCGGCCTATGGCTGGTTCAGGCCGGACTACAACTGGGACCTCGTTGCCTATGTCGCAGCGGCACTCGAGCCGCAGCACGCCGATCCCGCAAGCCTGCATCGCGCGACATACGAAGCCGTCGGGGTAAGGGTCACGCCGGATAAACTTCGCGAGCTCCGCGAGGGCGATGCTTATCGGCTAGCTCAGTGGCAAAGCCCCGAGAAATTTCAGTCCCAGCTCGGCATGTATCGGGTGAAGGTGCTCTACGTCGAACTCATCCGTTGGCTCACGCCACTGTTCGGCGCCGTCAATGCGGCTATACTTTTGGGCATCCTGCCTGCGCTCGCTTTCGGCGCGCTTATCCTATGGTGGCTCCGCGCGGCGGACGCATTGCAAGCTGGCCTCGTGCTCGCGCCCGCCCTCATGGTCGCCGACTTCCGCAGCATGGTGAGCGCTTCGACGCCCGATATGCTGGTGAGCCTCGTATCCATCGCTGCGCTCTACGCCCTGTGGAAGGGCCGCGACTTGCTCGGCTGCGCGTTTCTGCTGCTTTCGGCTTTCGTTCGGCCCGACAGTGTGATCCTCGTTTTCGCTATCCTTATCGCAGCGGTGCTTTATGGCTGGCGGTGGCGACCGATTTTGGCGACCTTCGTTCTTGCGCTTATTGCTGCCGTGCTAATCGGCCGTTTCTCCGGGCATCCGGGCTGGTGGCCGCACTTCGTGTTCTCGACAGTCGAGGCACAAGCATCAATGTCAGATTTCCACCCTGCCTTCTCCACAACGCAGTTCCTGCGCGGCTACGCCCGTGGGATTCTATTCTCGCTAAGCGAAAACGACTGGCCCTGGCTCCTCATCCTATCGCTTGCAGGTTGGACGCTCGTGGCGAAGCCGAAGCATCGGAGGGGTCTCCGAACGAATGCGCTTATCTTCGCGCTTGCTATCGGCGCGCTCGGCAAATTCGCAAGCTTCCCGTTACCCGACGACCGATTCTATTTCGGCTTCACGTCAGGCCTGCTCGTGCTCGTTCTCGTCGCTTTGCGGCCCCGTTTCGACCGCGAGAGCGCTTACACCACCGCAAGTGCGCCGGCTGCGACGAGCGCATAACGCGCGCCTTTGGCAATGCCGACCAGCGTCAGGAAACTCCAGAGCGGCTCGCGCATCACGCCGGCCGCCACCGTCAGCGCGTCACCGAACAGCGGGATCCAGCTGAGCAGCAGCGACCAGCGACCCCAGCGGTGGTACCATCCTTTGGCCGTTTCCAGCTTTTCACCCGAGACTGGAAACCACTTGCGATCGCGGAAGCGCTCGACGCTGCGGCCGATCACCCAGTTGAGAAGCGCACCGAGCAGGTTGCCGATGGTGGCAACGAGCAGCAACAACCCGACCGAATATCCGCCTTTGACGATCAGGCCGGTCATCACCATTTCGGACGAGCCGGGCAGAATGGTGGCCGAGGTGAAGGCTGAAAGCAGCAGGCCGAGATAGGCGGCAAGGTCGGTCAAGCGGGCTCCGTGAAGTTTGAGAATCGTGGCGCTGGACTTCCCCTTCGCTTGTGGCGAAGTTGCGTCGCGCGGGCGAGCGGGTATGTCGCAAACAGGCGGCGAGCGTCGCAGCTCCGCGGAATATTGTCCGTGCCGAACGCTCGAACCGCAGAAGAATCGAGCCGGTCCGGCGAGCCTTGAGAGTGGGAGAATTTTTGAATGAAGACTGAGGCTCGTGCCGTCGTCATCGGAGGCGGCGTGGTCGGCGTTTCGACGCTCTATCACCTCGCCAAGAAGGGCTGGTCGGATGTCGTTCTGATCGAGCGCAAGGAGCTGACCTCGGGCTCGACATGGCATGCTGCGGGCCTGCTTCCGCTCTTCAACATGTCCTACTCGGTCGGCCAGATCCACAAATACTCGGTTCGCCTTTATCGCGAGCTGGAAAAGGAAACGGGTCTGAACCCTGGCTTCTCCAACGTCACCAATATCCGTCTCGCGCGCACCAAGGACCGCTGGGACGAGTATATGTATTATGCAGGCGTCGCCGAGACCATCGGCGTGCCGGTGAAGCTCCTGACGCCGGAAGAGCTCAAGGAAGTCTGGCCGCTTTGCGAAACCGACGGCATTATCGGCGCGCTTCAGCATCCGGAAGACGGTTACATCCAGCCCGCCGATCTGACCCAGGCGCTCGCCAAGGGCGCTCGGGATCGCGGGGCCACCATCTACCGCAACACGACCGTCACCGGCATCGAGAAACTCGACGGCGGCGAGTGGCTGGTGAAGACCGACAAGGGCGATATCCGCGCCGAGCATGTCATTTCGGCCTCGGGTAATTTTGCGCGCAAGACGGGGGCGATGGTCGGGCTCAACGTGCCCGTCATTCCGGTCGAGCACCAGTATATCGTGACCGAGCCGCATCCGGCGATCCTTGAGCGAAAGAAGCAGGGCCTGCCCGAAATGGGTGTTCTGCGCGAAAGCGACAGCGCTTGGTACATGCGCGAGGAGAATGGCGGGCTCCTGCTCGGCCCTTACGAGAAAGGTGCGCCCGTTTGCTACATCGACGCGCCTTCGGACGACAGCGAATACGAGCTTTTCCAGGAAGATCTCGAACGCCTGATGCCGCATGTGGAGACTGCGATCGCGCGCGTGCCGGCATTCGGCGAAGTCGGGATCAAGAAAATCTACAACGGTGCCATCGCCTACACGCCGGACGGCTCGCCGATCATCGGCCCGGCGCCAGGGCTCAAGAATTTTTGGCTGAACGAAGGTCATTCCTTCGGCGTCACGGCAGCCGGCGGTGCGGGCTGGCAGCTGGCGGAATGGATCGTGGATGGCGAGCCGACTATCGACATGATGGGCGTCGATCCGCGCCGCTTCGGCCCTTACGCGACCGAAGGCTATCTCGTGGCGAAGAACGAAGAGGCTTATGCCAACGTCTTCACCATGCACTATCCAGACGAAGAGCGAGCGGCGGCGCGTCCGCTCAAGACCACGCCCTGCTACGACCGCATGAAGAAGCTCGGCGCGGTGTTCGGCTCTGTCTATGGCTGGGAACGCCCGAACTGGTTTGCCCCGGAAGGCTACGAGCTGCCGGAATCCGAAATCGGCATGGAAGTGGATGTGCTCACCGCCGAGAACCACGCGCCGGCGCTGGACGATGGGCGCATCGTTGAGAAATGGTCGTTCCGCCGCTCCAATTATTGGGAGCATGTGGGCAACGAGATCAAGAACGTCACGACCAATGTCGGCCTGCAGGATATGTCGGCCTTCGCCAAGGCCATCGTCAGCGGGCCGGGCGCGGAAGCTTGGCTGGATTCGATCCTTGCCAACCGTATCCCGAAGAGGATCGGTCGCATCGCGCTGACTCATCTTCTGACCGTGCATGGCGGCGTGCGCTCTGAATTCACCGTCTACAAGACTGGACCGCAGAGCTACTACCTTGTCTCCGCCGGTGCCTTCGAGGCGCATGATCACGACTATCTCCGCAAGCTGCTTCCGGCGGACGGCTCGGTGCGCTTCCAGCCGATCACGACGCAATGGGGCGTTCTGGTGCTGGCCGGCCCCAACAGCCGCAAGGTGCTGCAGAAGCTCACACGCACGAGCTTGGAGAATGCCGACTTCCCGTGGCTGTCCGGCAAGGAAATTTCGGTGGGTGCTGCCACAGCCCACGCCTTGCGCGTCAACTTCGTCGGCGAGCTTGGCTGGGAACTCCACCACCCGATCGAGCAGCAGAATTATATCTTCGATCAACTCATGGAAGCTGGTGCGGAGTTCGGCATCAAGCCGTTCGGCATCCGGGCGATGTCCGCCATGTCGATCGAGAAGAGCTATCGTCTCATCCCGCGCGAGCTTTCGATCGAGTACTCGGCTTGGGAAAGCGGCCTTGACCGGTTCGTGCATCCGAACAAGGGCGACTTCATCGGCCGCGACGCGCTGGTGGAGCTGCGTGAGAAGGGACCGAAGTGGACGTTCGTCACGCTAGAAGTGCACGATGTCAGGGACGTCGATGCACGGGGATCCGAGGCGATCTACAGTAACGGGGAACTTGTCGGACGCGCAACCAACGGTGGTTATGGCTGGCGCGTCGGCAAGAGTTTGGCACTGGCCATGCTCAAGCCGGAATTTGCGACTGAAGGCACGGAACTTGAGATCAAAATCCTGGGAGACAAGTTCAAGGCGACAGTCACTCCGGAAAGCCCCTTCGATCCAGAGAATAATGCCTTGCGCGCCTGATCAAGATCTGACGGCTGGCTGATTTCTGTCGGCCAGCCTTTGGATAAATGATTTCAGACCAACTGGCTCACCTTGAGCCCCGTTTCACATCCCATATAATGCCCGCCGTTTGACTTGATGGTTCCCGAAACGACACGGCGGGGCTGATTGATGAGTGGACTGCTTCTACGCGCGCTTTCGCGCTTCATGGCCAAGGGTAATCTCGTTGTTCTACTGCCGGACGGCACACGATATGAACTAGGCGATGGCAGCGGGCCGCGCGTCGTGCTGCGGATCGAAACAGCTCACGCAATGCGGACAATGTTGGCAGACGCCTCACTCGGTTTCGCTGAAAACTATATGAACGGCGAGATATCGATCGAGGAAGGCGACATTCTCGATCTTCTGCAACTCGCATTCATCAACGGCAATTACGAACACGCCACCGGGCCGCTCGCGGCGCTGAAATCGGGCGCCGCCTACCTGTTTCGCCGTTTGCAGCAAATCAACACGGCTGGCCGTTCGCGCGCCAACGTGCATCATCACTACGATCTCTCAAACGAGATGTACCGGCTCTTCCTCGACCCGGACATGCAATACTCATGTGCCTATTTCGAGCACCCCGGCCAAGGCCTGGATGAAGCACAGCTCGCCAAAAAACGTCATATCGCGGCCAAGCTCCGTGTACAGCCGGGTCAGAGTGTGTTGGACATCGGCTCAGGCTGGGGTGGCCTTGGGCTCTATCTCGCGCGCAACCTAGGCGCATCCGTTCAGGGCGTCACGCTTTCGGACGAGCAGTTGGCTGTCGCGCGCGAGAGGGCAGTGGGAGAGGGGCTCGACGATCTCGTGCGGTTCGACTTGCGCGATTACCGTTCTCTTGACACCCGCTTCGATCGCATCGTGTCGGTCGGCATGTTCGAGCATGTTGGCATCAACCACTTCGCGAGTTTCTTCGAGAAGGTGGCGGAACTCCTGAAGGACGACGGTGTGATGCTTCTGCACACGATCGGCCGCTCCGGACCGCCGGCGGCGACAGACGCGTTCATCCGTAAGCATATTTTCCCTGGCGGCTACATCCCCTCGATGTCCGAAGTGCTTCCGGTCATAGAGCGCGCTGGACTCGTGCTCACCGATGTCGAAATCCTCCGCTTCCATTATGCGCAGACGTTAAAAGCTTGGCGCGAGCGCTTCAACGCGCATCGTGAAGAGGTCGTGGCGCTGCTTGATGAGCGCTTTTTTCGCATGTGGAACCTCTATCTTGCCGGTTCCGAGGCTGCGTTCCGCTGGGGTGATCTCGTGGTGTTCCAGTTCCAGCTAGCGCATGCCAAAAATGCGCTTCCGCTGACGCGCGACTATATCGCGAACGAGGAAGAAAAACTCCGACAACTTGAGAACAGCGAGAGCGTGCGTCCTCCACCCGGATTGAACGTTGCCGCGTGAGGCGCCGCAAAATGACACAAAGGTGAAAAGTCAGCGATTTCCATAAGGGAAGGAGTGCGTCACTCTCGCCGGATGAACCAGATCGCGTCGTTGCTCTCTGCACTCGCTATGGGTCTCATCACCACCTCGGCCAACGCCGCCGAGCCGGTGGATGTCGAGCTTGTGCTCGCGGTCGATGTTTCTCTGTCCATGTCGCCTGATGAACTGGAGATCCAGCGCAAAGGCTATGCTGCGGCACTTACCGACCCGCAGGTGCTGAAAGCGGTGGCGGACGGCGTAAACGGCAGGATCGCCGTCACCTATTTCGAGTGGGCGGGCACATCGTCCCAGCATGTCGTCGTACCATGGACGATCCTGGCGACTGCGGAAGACGCCAAGGCCATCGCTGCGAAGCTTTCGTCGGCCATTCCGAACAGCGCACGGCGCACCTCGATCTCTGCCGCACTGTCCTTTGCCAATGATCTCTTCGCCGAAAGCAGTTTTCAGGGCATGAAGCGGGTCGTGGATATTTCCGGCGACGGGCCCAACAATCAGGGCGCGCCGATTCAGGAGATACGTGACACGCTGATCGGGCAGGGCATCACCATCAACGGCCTGCCGTTGATGACGAGTGGCGGCTACTCGTCCTTTTACGATGTGAAGAATCTCGACCGCTACTATTCGGATTGCGTGATCGGCGGACCAGGCGCCTTCATGGTGCCGGTCAATGAGTGGGAGCAGTTTCCCGACGCGATCCGCCGCAAGCTGGTGCTGGAATTGGCGGAAAAGCCAACCGAGGTGCCAATTGTCCGCGTGGTCGCCGAGCCGCTCTCCGACTGCATGATCGGGGAAAAGATGTGGCGCAATCGCGGATGGGGAACGGATATGCGCTAGGACCAACCGGTCCTAGGCCGCGATCAATTGCTTGCGGTCTGACCGCTCCTGCTGCGGCGAACGCTGATAGAGTTCACGATAGCATTTCGAGAAGTGCGAGGCCGACACGAACCCGCAAGCGACGGCCACTTCCACCACTGGCATGGATGACTGGATCAGCAGATGCCGCGCGCGATCGAGCCTGATCTCGAGGTAATAGCGGGCAGGAGACCGGCCCATTTCCTGCCGGAACAGGCGCTCGATCTGGCGACGGGAAAGATCAACGTCATCGGCTATCTCGATTAAAGACAGCGGCTCGGCGAGGTTGGCTTCCATCAGCTCAATGATCGTCAGCACCTTCGAGTTTTGCACGCCGAGCCGCGCGCGCAAGGGCAGGCGCTGGCGGTCAGTCGGGTTGCGCACGCGATCCGTCAGAACCTGCTCGCAGATGCGATTGACAAGGCCATCATCGAAGTCGTCGCCGATCAGCTTCAGCATCATGTCGAGCGCGGCGGTGCCGCCAGCGCAGGTATAGATGTTCTGATCGACCTCGAAGAGGTCGGCAAAGACATTGGCCTTGGGGAACGCCTCGGCGAAGCCGGGCAGGTTCTCCCAATGGATGGCGCAACGCTTGTTGGAAAGCAGGCCGGCCGAGGCGAGCACATAGGCGCCGGTGCAAAGGCCACCGATGGCGACGCCGCGGTTATATTCCTCGCGCAGCCAGGCGAAGGCCGTCTTGCTGGAATAGGCTTCGACGTTCACGCCGGAGCATACGATGACCATGGAGGGCCGTTCAGGGCCGGCCATCTTGCGACGCTCCTCGTCGAGCGAACCGTCAACGGCGCAGATGACGCCATTCGAGGCATGCACAGGCTTGCCGTCATGGCTGGCGAGGCGCCATTTGTAGGCCTCATAGCCCAACATGCGGTTCGCGATACGCAACGGGTCGAGCGCTGTCGCGAATGCGACCATCGTGAATTCGGGAACAAGAAAAAAAACGATCGAACGCTTGACGGACTGCCTGCTGCTGGGCGCCACGTGCTCCTCCAAACACCCGCGGGAAGTGGCAGCCCCTTGCTGCTCGTTATGTCGCGATCAGGCAAAGATCAGCATAGATGCGACATCAAGTCAATCAAGCCGTCCGTCTCGTCAACCAACAAAAAAGCGCCGCCCGACAAAGCCGGACGGCGCTGGACGCCGCAGCGATTTCGGGTGCTTTACATCACCAAGCCGCCGAGGCGGGCAGCGGAGATCGCGCCGGTCTGACCAGGCATGGTCTTGCTCAGCCGCTGGCGTTCCAGTCGGGTGGAAAGGTTGGAATGACGACTGCGCTTAAACAGGCGATTGAACAGGTTCATTGAAGGTCTCCATCAACTCGGGACGGGTGCCTTCGCAAATCGGAGTGGGGCAGCTCGTTCTGATGGCGCTCATATAAGCGGCGATTGCCTGATTTTCAGTCAGAAATGCGAAGTCCGGCATCTGAAATGCGACAGCGATGCGACATCCTATTTCGCTCACTCAGCCGACCACACCGCGTGACGCGGCGTGGCCGGCCAAATTGACGATGTTCCAACATCATGATCGGCGCTCAATGAGTGCGCCTGATCGGCTTGCTAACAATCCAACGTGTGCGACCGAGGCTGTCGGGCCAACCGATATCCTTTTGGATTTCGAGTGGAAGGCCGCCAACCAAGCGCTCGGTGCGCGACGCCCGGTGGGCAGCCCACCACTCGGATGCGATGGTATGGAGTGAGGTATAGAGGCTCATGGCACTTCTCCCAGCGATTGACGGGCTCCTCTGTCCCGCATGCTTGACAAATAACGCAGCGGCATGTTCAATCAAATGAAATGCATTTGCCTTAGCTTTCAGGAAATCTGATCGATGAATGCGCCACTCAATCATCCCTTGCCGCTGCTTGAACTCGACGTTTTGCGCACATTCGTCGCCATCGCCGAGACCGGCAGCTTCACGACAGCGGCCAACATGGTGTTCCGGACCCCGTCCGCCGTGTCGATGCAGATCAAGAAGCTGGAAGAGCAACTCGGCCGATCGGTTTTCCTGCGCGACGCGCGTTCGGTGAAGCTGACCAGTGACGGCGAACTGCTGCTCAGCTATGCGCGGCGGCTGTTGGCGATCAATCGCGAGGCGGTGGCGAAGTTCATCATGCCCGACATCGTCGGCGTCGTTCGACTCGGCTCGCCCGACGACTTCGGCGAGCAGGTGCTTCCACCGGTACTCAGGCGCTTCGCGCAGACGCATCCCTCGATCGCGGTCGATGTCACGATCGACCAGAGCAGCAATCTGCGCCGTCGCATGGATGACCGGATGCTGGACATCTCGATCCTCACCGCCGGTGCGAAGACTTTGGCGGAAGGAGCAGAAATCTTGCTGACCGATCCCATCGTCTGGGCTGGCTCACGCGGCGGCTCGGCGCATATGCGTGAACCGCTGCCGGTTTCGCTGTGGGAGGAAGGCTGTGCCTGGCGTGCCGGGGCGCTCGACGCGCTGGGGCGTGCGGGGCGGGACTATCGGGTCGCCTATATGAGCGCCCACACGGCCGGACAGCGGGCCGCCATTCTATCGGATCTCGCTATCGCACCGCTGCCGAAATCCTTTATGGGCGCCGATCTCGTCGAGCTCGGGCCGAAAGACGGACTACCGGAAATCGGCACCTATTCGCTCGCGCTTCTGATCGCGCCTGATGCACCCCCACCGGTGAGGGCGGTGGCCGACCATATCAGAGCGGCCTTTGCCGGGTTCGCGGAAAACGGAAACCGGTTCTCGATATAGCCACCGCACTCTTTCCCGCGATCGTCGCTAAAACTCGCTCATCCGAGCCGAGCCTGGCGCGTCCCGGGCTCCTTTACAGAGCGCCGCGCAAAGTGGGCATGATGTCGTCCGCTGGATAGCCGACATCGCGCTGCAGTTCAGGCGGGAGCTGTGACAGAATGAGACGCGTACGGCGACGGGCGCGGGCACGGCGCCAATCGGCCGCGATGCGGGTCAACTGATCGAACATCGGTGTTTCCTCTCGGGCTTGCGGCACAGCTTCATGGCGGCGTGCCTTGAACCGCGAAATAGAGGAACTCCGTTGCGAGCCGGTGACGTGTCAGCGACTGCCCGGTTACGGGAGTGTAACGGGCGTCACCAGGCCTTCAGGTGTTCGACGGTGAACAATTTCGTCGGCCGCACGAACTCGTCCTGCGCGGCGACCGTCAGGATTTCACGCGAGCCAGCCTCGGCGGTCTGCTTGAGAAGGCCATATGTCGCCGACACTGCATGGACCAGTGCCGCCTCCGGCGAGCCGTCCTGCAACAGCTTGCCAAGGAATAGCGCCGCGATAGCGTCGCCTGCGCCATTGATGTTGATGGGCAGAAGCGGGGTGCGGATACGCAGGAGGTTCGCGCCGTCCGAAAGTACGACATCCGCGCTGTCGCCCGGCGTTTCGTCCGTCTGCACGCTGGTGACCATCACGATCTTCGGCCCTAGCGCGTGGACGGCGTTGATGGCGTCGGCCAGATCGCTGCGGTTGTTGACCTCGCGGCCTGAGAGATATTGCAGTTCGAACAGATTGGGCGTCACCACATTGGCGGCGGGCACCGCGCGGTCGCGCATGAATTCTGGAATGCCGGGGCGCACGAAGACACCACGGCCGACATCGCCGATGACGGGATCGCAGCAATAGATCGCTTTGGAGTTGGCCGCGCGGACGCGTCCGACAGCGTCAAGTATCGCCTCGCCTATACCCGCGTCGCCCATATAGCCCGAGAGAACGCCGTCACAGGTCGGCAATACCCCACGCTCGTCGATGCCGCCGATCAGTTCGCGAATACTGTCACCGGTGTAGACCTGTCCGCGCCACTGGCCGTAGCCGGTATGGTTGGAGAACTGCACGGTGTTGACCGCCCACACCTCGACGCCCATGCGTTGAAGCGGAAACACGGCGGAAGCGTTGCCCACATGACCGTAAGCAACCCAGGACTGGATGGACAGGACGTTCACGCTTCAATCTCCCTGATGCGAAGACGGGTCCTATTCCACGAAGCGCGCCGTTTCGCAAAGGGGTATCACTCCCGCGAGCGACGACCCTCGCGACCTCGCCGGCGCCCACCGCCTTCGCCGCCCTCGGCCAGAACCTTGCGCGGCGGAAGGTTGACCTCGGCGGAGAGTTTCGGAAACGGATCGGCCTTGTTGGGCAGCGCCATCGCATCAACGAAAAGCTGCTGAAAGTTGGGCTCGAGTGCGGTCTCGATTTTTTCGATGCGGCCAACCTCGCGCTCGATCTCGCGACGGTGATCGCGATTGAGCAGTGCCATCAGCGCGCCGGTGCCGGCGGCATTGCCGACGGCCTTCACTTCAGTCAATTCGCAATCCGGGATCAGCCCCAGCACCATCGCATATTTCGGGTCGATGAATGAGCCGAATGCACCCGCGAAGCGGATAGTATCCACGTGATCGACGCCCTGCTTTTCCATCAAAAGCTTCACACCGGCATAGAGAGCCGCCTTGGCGAGCTGGATGGCGCGGACATCGTTCTGGGTCACGGTGATCCGCGGGGCACCGTCATGCAGCAGATAGGAGAAAGTGCGTCCGTTCGGGATGATGCGCGAACTGCGTGTCGCAAGCGTGCCGTCAACCACGCCGTCTTCCGAGATGATCCCGGCCAAGTACATCTCGGCGACGACCTCGATGATGGCCGAGCCGCAAATGCCGGTGATGCCGACTGCTTCCACGTCCTTGCCGAAGTTCGGCTCGTCCGACCAGCTTTGCACGCCGATTACGCGAAAACGGGGCTCCAGCGTGTCCGGGTCGATGCGCACGCGCTCGATGGCGCCAGGAGCGGCGCGCTGGCCCGACGAGATCTCGGCGCCCTCGAAGGCCGGGCCCGTGGGTGAGGACGCGGCAACGACGCGTTTCGCGTCGCCCAGGACGATTTCTGCATTGGTGCCGACATCGACCAGCAGCATCATGCGGTCCTGCCTGTAGGGGCCTTCCGAGAGCGTCGCGCCGGCTGCATCCGCGCCGACATGGCCTGCGATGCAAGGCAGCATGTAAAGCCTCGCACCTTTCGAGACTTCGATGCCGATCTCATGCGCCCAGAACTGCATGGCGCCTGAGACGGCAAGCGCAAAGGGTGCCTGGCCCAGCTCTGTCGGATCGATGCCGAGAAAGAGGTGGTGCATGATCGGATTGCCTACGAAGACGCAGTCGAAGATGTCTTCGCGGGCGACCTCGCCTTCCGCACAAACCTTGCCGATGAGCGTATTCACGGCTTCACGCACGGCCTTGGTCATCGCCTCGCGCCCGTCGGGATTCATCATCACGTAGGAGACGCGGCTCATCAGATCCTCGCCGAAGCGGATCTGCGGGTTCGACGTGCCTGACGAGGCGACGATGCGGCCTGAGAGCAACGAGACGAGATGCATGGCGATGGTCGTCGAGCCGATATCGCAGGCGATGCCGTAAGCCTCGTTCTTCAGCCCCGGGTAGAGCGCGATAATGAAGGGCCGCGAGGTATCCATGTCGCGGTGGATGGCGGCGGTAACGCCCCAATTGCCCTTGCGAAGGATCGACTGGACCTGTGGGACAAGGTGAGGGGCGACCAGCAAGTCCTTCCAGCCCCAGTCCTTTTCGAGGACAACCTTGAGCCTGTCGAGATCACCGAGCGGCTTGTGCATGTCGGGCTCGTCCACCTCGACATAACAGAGCTGGACGGCACTGTTACGCTCGATCACACGATCGGTTGCCGCCTTGCGAACGACCTGCGCATTGATCACCGTATCCTGGGGCACATCCACCACGAGATCGCCCTGCACGGTCGCCGAGCAAGACAGTCGTCGGCCCTCGGGCAGGCCTCGCACACGCTCGTAGCGCTCTTCCTTCGGGCCTTTCGGGGAGATGTGGTCGAGGGTAGACGTGATGCCGTGCTTAGCGAACTGGCCGGTCTGAACCTCGACCTGACAGCGTCCACAAGTGGCGCGCCCGCCGCACACGGATTCGACATAAACGCCGAGCTGGCGGGCCGCATCAAGGATCGGCGTGCCAACCGGAAAGCGGCCGCGCTTGCCCGATGGCATGAAGAGGACCAGCGGGTCGGCAGGATTTTTGATCGGCGCGTTCAATTCAGTCTACTCTGCCGGGACTGCGGCCCTTCTGATCAATTGAGATCAGAAGGGCAAGAGAAGTTCAACCGCGCGCCATCCGTGCCTCGCGGCCACCGCGGCGACGCCCTGCCGGGGCCGCTCCTTCCGCACCCGGCGCGGTCACAGCGACCGGTGCCGGCGCGGCATGTTCGCCCGGCTTGTAATCCTTGTAGGTCTTGATCCAGGTCATGCAGTCCTTGTCGGTTCCCGCAAGCACGTTGGCGCCGCGCACGGCTTCCATCTCCTGCGGACGGCAAGGATTCATGATGGCTGAGGTCATGCCCGCGCCGATCACCATCGGAATGAAGGCCGCGTTGATGCCGTGGCGGTGCGGCAGGCCGAAGGAGATGTTGGACAGGCCGCAGGTGGTGTTGACCTTCAGCTCCTCACGAAGGCGACGCAGCAGCGCGAAGACCTGACGCCCGGCATCGCCCAGCGCTCCGATCGGCATGACCAGCGGATCTACCACTACGTCATGTGCCGGAATGCCGTAGTCGGCCGCGCGCTCCACGATCTTCTTGGCCACCGCGAAGCGCACGTCCGGATCCATCGAGATGCCGGTCTCGTCGTTCGAGATCGCTACCACCGGCACGTCGTATTTCTTGACGAGCGGCAGAATGGCTTCGAGCTTTTCTTCCTCACCCGTTACGGAATTCACCAGGGGACGGCCCTTGGCGACCTTGAGTGCGGCTTCAATGGCTGCCGTCACGGACGAGTCGATGGAAAGCGGCAGGTCAACGAGGCCCTGCACAATCTCCAATGTCTGCACCAGAAGCGCGGGCTCTGTCGCGTTGGGATCGACTGCAGTCACGCCCGCATTGACATCAAGCATGGTCGCACCGGCCGCTGCTTGTTCCAGCGCATCCTTGATCACCGTCTCGAAATTGCCTGCCACCATTTCGGCTGCGAGCTTCTTGCGACCTGTCGGGTTGATGCGTTCGCCGATCACGCAGAAGGGTTGATCGAAGCCGATGATGATCTCTCTGGTCGCGGAAGCGACGATCGTACGGGTCATGGAATGGTCGGGCCCTGTGCTCGGATACGGGATGAATCAGGCGCGCAATGCAGAAGGATATGCAGATGTCTTTATATCCCATGTCCCGCGTTCCACAAGCCACTCCGAAGATTTCTTGAGGCCGCCGAACGGGAAGACATGGATCTGCGCGATCGGGCTCGATGGGTTGCGCGCCGCATGCGTCTCGATCGGGCCGACAACTGCTTCCGGAGAGTGGCTGGTCGCCAAGGCTGTCAGCGACAGCGCGTTCCTCTTGAGGAACTGGATCGAATTGCCGACGCCGCAGAGCGCCGCATATTTGATCAGCGTCGTGATCTTGGCAGGGCCTGCCACGCCAAGATGAACCGGAAGCTCGATGCCTTGGGCGCGTAGCCCGTCCGACCATGCGATGAACTTGTCGGCGTCGAAGCCGAACTGAGTGACGATGCGAAGCGACACACCGGAAGCCTTGGCCCACTCCTGCTTGGCGCGGAGCGCTTCCACTGCGACCTGGGGCGTGAAATCCGGGCTTCCCTCCGGATGGCCTGCGATACCCATATGGGAGATGCCATGGCGCTCGAAGATGCCGGTTTGAAGCACTTCCATGGTCGACGCAAAGTCACCGGCCGGCTTCTCAAGC
This sequence comes from Mesorhizobium liriopis, assembly GCF_024053505.1. Taxonomy (GTDB): domain Bacteria; phylum Pseudomonadota; class Alphaproteobacteria; order Rhizobiales; family Rhizobiaceae; genus Mesorhizobium_B; species Mesorhizobium_B liriopis. The sequence continues at coordinate 408,513 of NZ_JAMXQS010000004.1, forward strand.
CCGCCGCCGATCACCAACACGTCCGTGACGCCGGCTTCCAGCGTTGCGCGCTTCACGCGGGCCTCAAGGACCGCCGCCGTCGTCAGGCGACGAGAAGCGAAGTGCGGCACGGGCTTATAGCCGAGGTCGGAAACGCGCCGTGCCGCAGCCGTCAAATCGTCCAGCGTGTCGGTCCCGATATCTGTGATGTAAACGCGCGTGCCGGACGGGAACAGACCGGGCAGGTCGGCGGATTCGATCGCCTGTTTGGGCGCGACTTCGATGGAGGCTGCAATGCTCACTGAAATTCCCCTTGATTCTTGTGTCACGCGGCTTCGCGCCCGCCAGCCTTTGCCAGCGCGACCAGGCGCTCGCGGCTGTAAGCTGCGTCAATGTCCGTCAGGGCCTTTTCGGCTTCTTGTTCGAGATCGTCGCCGACGCTGATCGGTTCGGCCTTGCGCCATTCTGCGAGATAGGCGTCGGTGTCGCCGGCGCCCGAGCGCATGGCGGCCATGTCGATGGCTTCGGTGAAGCGCAACGGCAGTTCGCGTTTGGCGTTCTGTCGGCCCTTACGCACGATCACCTGTGCAGGGATATCCCGCCAGTACACCACGACCAGATCGGCCATGCCTCGCTCCTCATTCGTTGCGCACGAGGATTGCCGTAACGCTGCGTAGCCCGCTTGTTGGGGCACGACGCGCGGGCTCTCAAAAACGACTCCGTTCGTGTCGCAAAAGGCAAAAGAGCGTGAGCTAGCCGAGCCAGCCCATCCATTCGAGGAAAAACTGCGATACGAAGCCCGCAGTGCCGACAACTGCCGCGATGATGCACAGCGCCGCGATGCCGACGGCGCTACCCAATGCCAACAGAATTCCGTCGCGTTCAGACAAGGCGAGGCCAAGCAGGAAGGTGCAGAAAGCGGGCATCCAGTTGCCGAGCGGGATGGGCAGCGTAACGGACGTCGCCATCACGAGCGCAACGGCGCCAATGACGCGGTCGCCCTGCTTGCGCCAGAAGGGCCAATAGCGCGGGCGGATGAGGCGCTCGACGCGCTCCATCCATGGCACGACCTTTGCCATCATGGTGCGGAACTGGTCCGCGGAGATCGCGCGCTTCGCGATCGTCTGCGGCAACCAGAGACGCTTGCTGCCCCAAAGCATCTGAGCCGATACGATCATCAGCGGCAGGCCAAGAACCGCCGAGGTGCCGGGTGGCAAGGGCAGCATGTTGACGGCCGCGAAAAACACCAGCAGCGCTGCGAAAGATCGGTCGCCTAATTCGTCGCGTATCGTGGCGACCGACACGTTGCCGGTCGCATTCTCGGCGATCTGCGTGAACAGCGCGGACAGACGGCGTGCGCGCCGACGCGGCGGAGCGCCGATCTCGCCACCCTCACTATCCGGCATAGCACCTCGCATTCCGATCCCTTCGCTGCGCAAGACCCGTGAGCCCTTTGCAGCCCAAGCCCGGCAATATTGTGATCGGACCGAGTTAAGTCCTGATGACGGAAGAAGTTCGTTCAGCGACGAAATTCGATGATGTCGAGTTTCGATTCGTAGAAAGGCGCAGGGAACTCGATGCGCCAGCTCAGCGGCCCGGAGCGGAAGGCATATCCGACCTGATCGCTTTCTCTGCCTCTGCCATAGGGCTTGGGCTTGTCCCCAGCGATATAGCCGCTGCCGAGAAAGATCATGCGCATCGGGCCGTCATCATAGAAACGGCCCGTCACCCGCTGCGAGCCGTTGAGCTTATCAAGCTTCCAGCCGGCGCCGTCATCGCTGACGCGGCACCTGAACCAGTCATAGGTGACAAGCACTGCGATGCTCGGAACCTTGGTGACACGGCACTGCCAGTTGCCGGAAAGGTCGAAGCCTTCGAAGCTTCGCTTGGGCAGGGTTGCAAGCGCGTCGAGGTGGGCACGTTGATCGGGATTGCCAGTCTTCCGCACCTCGTCGAAGGCTGTTCTGCGTGTCGCATCATATTTGCCGAGCCTCGCCTGATCGGGCGGCGTGATGAGTTTTTGAACAACGCCATCGGCGAAGGCAGGATCACTCGCAACCAAAAGCAGCGCAGCGCAGACCAACTTGCGTATCATGCGTGGGCCGTCACCTCATCTGCCGCATGTTTCAAGGCGCTCGTGAGATCGCCATAGCCCGTCGCCCTGCGTTCGTAAGCCAAGTTCAACAGCTTCGCCGCCCGTTCCGCTACCGCGTCTAAGGCTGGGTCGTCTGTTTGAGCGAGATAGACCAGCTTCTCGTAATGGCCGAAATAGTCCTTGGCCAGTTCGGGATAGCGGTCGAGACCGAGTGGCTTGATGAAGAAAGCTTCGAACTGTCGGCACAGAAAGTCGGTCATATAGAACGACGTCATATCGTCCTCACCCAAGGCTTCGAAACGGCCGAGCCCCTGGTAAAAGGCAAAGCAGTGCGGTCCCTGTATGCGACTGACCCCGAGGCGCTCGCAGACCCGATCCAATTCCCCGCCCGTTCCACAATCGCCATAACCGACGAGGATGCGTTCGAAGCCGTCCGCTCGTGCCTTCGCGACAGCGGCCTCTATCCCTGGCGCGATACGATCGGGGTGGAAATGAAAGTCGGCGGGCAGACAGGTGAGGTCGAGATGATCGAGCCCAGCCTGAGATTTCACGGCGAGCACTTCGCGGGCAATCATCCCGCAGGCGATGACGAGCAGGCGCTCCTTCGCATGAAAATCACGTTCGAGTGAGGAGTTGATGGAACGAGTGCGAGCGTCATCCGTTCCTTGCACGGAATTTTCCAAAGAGAGGGAAGCCCCGTCTATGAAGCTCAAAGTCCTTGCTCCGGTTGCCGTCGTTGCGATGGCCATTCTCGCCACCGGCTGCGCTAACACGATCCGTGGTGTCGGCCAGGATACGGCCAACACCGTCAACGCCACGCAGGGCGCGGGCAAGCGCGTGAGCAACGCCGCCGCGAACTAATCAGAGCCAGAAGTTAAGCAGTCAGCGGCCGCGTCTCAACCCGAGACGCGGCTGTTGTGTTTGCGCTTCATGAAATCCTTTGCCGTTTCCACGGCAACCGCTGCGTCGCGGCAATAGGCATCGGCGCCCACCGCCTTGCCGAACTCCTCGTTCAAAGGCGCACCGCCGACCAGCACGACGTAGTCGTCTCGGATGCCCTTTTCCTTCATCGTGTCGATCACGACCTTCATGTAAGGCATCGTCGTCGTCAGCAGGGCTGACATGCCGATGATGTCGGGCTCGTGCTCGGCGATGGCATCGAGATATTTCTCGACCGGGTTGTTGATGCCGAGATCGACTACGTCGAAACCGGCACCTTCCATCATCATGCCGACGAGGTTCTTGCCGATGTCGTGGATGTCGCCCTTGACCGTGCCGATCACCAGCTTGCCCTGCTTGGGCGCGCCAGTGGCGGCCAAGAGGGGGCGCAGGATCGACATGCCAGCCTTCATCGCGTTGGCAGAGAGAAGCACTTCCGGCACGAACAGGATGCCGTCGCGGAAATCCTCGCCTACGATGCGCATGCCTTCCACCAGAGCCTCGGTCAGGACCTCATACGGGGCCCAGCCGCGCTCGAGCAGGATATTGGTGCCTTCCTCGATCTCTTCCTTGAGACCGTCATAAAGGTCGTCGTGCATCTGCTGCACGAGTTCGTCATCCGGCAGTTCGGAAAGGATGATCTCGTCGTCGGCCATGATGTGCGGCTCCGATAGGGCACGGACGTCTCGGCGCCGTGCAGATTGACGATCACCTTCCTACCCTGACATAGCGAAAAATCCATAGTCGATTTGCGACTTGGCCCGCGAGGAAAGCGACCGGACGTTGCGTCCTTGGCTTGTCGATTTTGCGACAGGGCTTGGCGCTCCAAAGCCGTTTCGGTTTCAGAGCGGAACTAGAGTCCGTTCGAGATGCTTGGCCATTGATCAGGCTAGGCGCAGCAGTTGCAGGGAAACGTATCATGGATGATGCAGCACCGATCGCAGGCGAGGCAAGCGGTGGCGGCCGTCGCGGACGTGCGGATCGTGGCGGCGGCGCTGCGGCGCGCCGCGCTGCACGCACCGGAGGCGGACCCGGAACGCAACAGACATTCATCAAGCGTCAGATCAAGGTCTATGAGGTTCTCGATGAGGAAGGCCTCGCGCTGATCGAGAACAATGCCGACACCGTTCTCGAAGAGGTCGGCATCGAGTTTCGTGACGACCCGGAAGCCCTGGAACTCTGGAAGAATGCTGGCGCCGATGTAAAGGGTAGCCGCGTCCACTTCCCGCGCGGTTTGCCGCGCTCGCTTCTGAGGACCGCGCCGAGCCAGTTTATGCAACACGCGCGCAACCCCGAGCGCTCGGTGCAGATCGGCGGCAACGCCACCGTTTTCGCGCCGGTCTACGGCCCGCCCTTCGTGCGGGATCTCGACGGCAACCGGCGCTATGCGACCATCGAGGATTTCCGCAATTTCGTGAAGCTTGCCTATATGGCGCCTTCGATTCACCATTCGGGCGGCACGGTCTGCGAGCCGGTGGATGTGCCAGTGAACAAGCGGCACCTCGACATGGTGCATGCTCATATCAAGTATTCCGACAAGCCCTTCATGGGCTCGGTGACTGCGCCTGAACGCGCGCAGGACACCGTGGATATGTGCAAAATCCTTTTCGGTGAGGAGTTCATCCAGAACAACACGGTGCTGACTTCGCTGATCAACGCCAACTCGCCGATGGTTTTCGACGACACGATGCTCGGTGCGCTGAAAGTCTATGCGCGCAACAACCAGGCCTGCATCGTCACGCCGTTCATTCTGGCAGGCGCCATGAGCCCGGTGACGGTCGCCGGTACGCTGACGCAGGTTCTGGCCGAAGTGCTCGCGGGAGCAGCACTGACTCAGCTCGTGCGGCCAGGCGCGCCGGTGCTTTTCGGTACATTCGCCTCCTCGATCTCCATGCAGTCCGGCGCGCCCACTTTTGGCACGCCGGAACCATCGCTCGTTTCCTATGGCGCGGCCCAGCTCGCGCGGCGTCTCGGCTTGCCGTTCCGCACGGGTGGTTCGCTTTGCGCTTCCAAGATACCGGACGCGCAGGCAGCCTATGAAAGCGCCAATACGCTGAACTCGACGCTGCTCGCGGGCGCGAACTTCGTGCTGCATTCCGCGGGCTGGCTCGAAGGTGGTCTCGCGTCCTGCTACGAGAAATTCATGATGGACGTGGACCAGCTCGGCATGGCGCAGAAGCTGGCGCAGGGCGTGGACCTGTCCGAGAACGGACAGGCTATGGACGCTATCCGGCAGGTCGGACCGGGAAGTCACTTCCTCGGCTGCGATCACACACAGGCCAATTTCCAGACCGCCTTCTACCGCTCGACCGTTGCCGACAACAATTCCTTCGAGCAGTGGGAAGCGGAGGGACGCAAGACCGCGCCCCAGCGCGCCAATGAGCTCGCCCGCCGCTGGCTTGAAACCTATGAGGCACCGCCACTTGATCCGGGCATAGAAGACGGCATCAACGACTTCATTGCCAAGAAAAAGGAGTCGATGCCCGACGCCTTCACTTGAAAGGAGCCCGATTCAGGCCGGGCTAAAGTGGCCGACATCATCCACAAGGAAGTCTGGCGAACTGCCTTCGCCGGGCCGCGTTGACCGTACATTCCGGTGGTAGGCTAGGAGGGCGCCGGGGAGGCCGGTACGATAGTTCGTGGCGGGTGGTTTGGAGATCCAGAGGGCGTTGACTGACGTGGCGGCGATCGAACGCCAACTCGCTGTGCAGGGCCTGCTCCTGCGCGGCGGCTTCGACTTCGATCGACACGAAACCGCGCCTCCCGCTCTCTCAGGCAAACCCGCCCGCGCGGTCTTGCTGGTCGGAAACAGCGGCGGAGCGTTTTGGCCGCATTTCGATGCTTGGCGAGCCGAACAGCCCACGAATCTTGCCGATCCACTGGATACGTGGTCGCGACTGGTGATCGGTGCGGTGGCGGAAGCGATCAGCGTTCGCGCGGTGTCGCCTTCGGATCGGCCCTTTCTGCCCTTTCAGCAATGGGCGATGCGCGCTGAAGGGCTACGGCCTTCGCCGCTCGGCCTTCTCATGCATCCCGATTTCGGATTATGGCACGCTTATCGTGGCGCGCTTCTTTTCGACCATCCACTCGGGCTTCCGGCAGCACCGGCCACTGAGCATCTGTGCGACAGCTGCGTCACGCAGCCCTGTCGGAAGGCCTGCCCGGTGCACGCGCATGATGGAGCCAAATTCCGGTATAATGAATGTCTGGGTTTCCTGCGTTCGTCCTCAAGCGATCACTGCATGAGGGGTGGGTGCCTCGACCGCAACGCGTGCCCTTACGGCCTTGCATATCGCTATCCGCTCCCGATGCAGGCGTTCCTGATGGCCGCCTTTGCGCGCTGAGGCGCGCGGGAACAGTGCACAACATCGTTCGTTCTCCGCCCCTCTCATATGTTGCCGCTGCACGTCATGCAGCTATCTTTAGATGAGGGAATTATTGGAGGATTGAGTTCATGGCCGACATCGCAACGCAAACCGCGCGACCGGCCGAGCAACCAAGCCTGCATCGCGTGATGGGCCCCTGGTTGCTGCTACTTTTCATCGTGGGCGACATCCTCGGCACAGGCATCTACGCACTGACAGGGCAGGTGGCGAAGCAGGTGGGCGGCGTTGTCTGGTTACCCTTCCTCGTCGCCTTCGCCGTCGCACTGGTCACGGCGTTCAGCTATCTCGAACTCGTCACGAAATATCCGCGTGCAGCGGGCGCCGCGCTCTATACGCATAAAGCCTTCGGCATCCATTTCATCACCTTTATCGTGGCCTTCGCCGTGATGAGTTCCGGCATCACGTCCGCTTCGACGGCATCCCGTGCCTTCGCCGCGAACTTCTCGAGTGCATTCGGCCTTGGGCTGGAGGGCGGCATCGGCATCACGCTGCTCGGCCTCGCCTTCATGGCTGTCGTCGCGATCGTGAACTTCCGAGGCGTCGGCGAAAGCGTGAAGGCGAATGTCGTGCTGACCTGCGTCGAGCTGACGGGTTTGCTCATCATCATCGTCATCGGCTTCTGGGCGATCGGTTCGGGACAAGGCGATGTGTCGCGCATCACGCAGTTTCCAACGACGAGCGACGGTGGCTTCTTCTGGCCGGTGATCGCAGCCACCACGCTCGCCTTTTTCGCCATGGTCGGCTTCGAAGATTCGGTGAACATGGCCGAAGAGTGCAAAGAGCCGTCCCGCATTTTTCCGAAGGTGCTACTCGGCGGCCTGATCATTACCGGCATCATCTATGTGCTGGTCTCGATTTCAGCTGTGACGCTGGTGGCGCCCGATCAATTGGGGGAGGGCGAGACGCCGCTTTTGAAAGTGGTGCAGGCCGGCGCGCCCGGCTTTCCGATCGGCATCTTTGCCTTCATCACCATGTTCGCCGTCGCCAACAGCGCGCTCATCAACATGCTGATGGCGAGCCGTCTGGTTTACGGCATGGCGCGCGAGCACGTGCTGCCGCGAGTGCTCGGGCAGGTTCATGCCAGCCGGCGCACGCCATACATCGCCATCATCTTCACGACCCTGCTTGCGTTCGGTTTGATCTCGTTTGTTGGCGCGGTCCCGGCGCTCGGCGGCACCACCGCCTTGCTGCTGCTTTGCGTCTTCACGATCGTCAACATCGCCGTGCTCGTGCTTCGCCGCGACAAGGTCGAGCATCAACACTTCAAGACGCCGACCTTTCTACCGGTCGTCGGCGCGCTTTCCTGCGCATTCCTGGTAGGGCCGTGGACCGGCCGCGACCCCGTCCAGTACATGATCGCGGGCGTGCTTCTGGCGATTGGTGTCGTATTGTGGATCGTAACGGTGATGGTCAATCGCGCAGCCGGCGTTCCGACTGCCTCCGAGCTTCAACCCGTAGGCGGCGTCGGTCCAGTCAATTGAGGGAGGCGAGAAAACGCGGATGACCGGCCCCGACATCTTTGACCTCGATCGCTTCGTCACAGCTCAAGACGAGGTATTCGAGCAGGTGATGGAAGAACTGCGAGCAGGTGAGAAGCGAAGTCACTGGATGTGGTTCATCTTTCCGCAATTCATCGGGCTCGGGCAAAGCCCGATGTCACGACGATACGCCATCCGCTCGACGGGTGAGGCGGCGGCTTATCTGGAACATGGCACCTTGGGCGCACGCTATAGAGAGGCCGTCGAGGCGCTTTTGCAGCACCAGGGCCGCTCTGCGCATGATATTTTCGGCAGCCCGGACGACTTGAAGCTGCATTCGTCCCTAACGCTTTTTTCTAGCGTCGCTCCCGACGATGGGCTTTTTCAGGGGGCACTCCTGCGTTTCTTCCGTGGCGCACGAGATTTGTCCACAGTCCGCCTCATCGGCGGGCCAGCTTAGGTGCATCCATTCAGGCCTGCACGCGTTGTGGCGGGCTTTCGGAATTCAACAAGGAGAAGACTCATGGCCGATGCCAGCGCAATCAAGGAACATATGGAAGTGATCGGCGCCGACGGCGTTCACGTTGGTACTGTGGACCGCGTGCAGGACGGCCGCATCAAGCTGACGAAGAAAGACAGCGGCGAAGGTTCGCATGAGGGTCACCACCACTTCATCTCGCTGGGCTTGGTGGCTGACGTTGAGGGCGACAAGGTGCGCCTTTCCGCGAACGGCGATGTGGCAGCTGAGCAGTTCGAGGAAGAAGAAGACGGCAAATAAGCCGAAATTCACTTCCGCGCTTCAACGGCCTCCCCTTGGGGAGGCCGTTTTGCTTTCGACTAGTCAGACCTGAACGTCGGAGGGCCAGAGCGCCGTTCGTCCGGATGGTCTAGATCGAACGGAAGTAGCGCTGCTGCTGGGCTCGGCACAAACTGGTTACACGACTCAGCCAACCATCGGAGTCATCGAATACGTCACAAAGCAAGCGCCGGTGTTTGTGGTTTTCAACCGGCCGCTCCTCGTTCTTGGCGCGACGTCCCGGCGCGAGAGACGGAGATGCTTGGTGGCGCAATGGCGAACCGCTTGCGGGGTGGCAAGGCGGTGCGCCTATCGGGACGAATAAGTGGGCCGGCAGGGATCGGGGGTTCCCTGCCGGCCACTTCTTTTCAGGCGAACGAATGCCCTCAGCGAACGGATGGTCAGCTGCGCGCGCGACGGCGTTCCCGTCGTCCACCTTCAGATGCTTCCTCGTTGGAAGCGAGCTTGTTTCGCATCGGGCCGATGCGTTCGACGATCGTCTCGACGGTCGGACGTTGGGCTTTCTGGTGTGCGTCCAATGCCTGCCGCATGGCCGCCAGATGGACAAAGGACGTGCCGCAGCATCCGCCGACGATCTTGGCGCCGCCATCGACCGCTAGTCGCACATAGTCGGCCATCAGTTCAGGCGTCCCGGAATAATGGATTTCGGTGCCGCGAAATTCGGGAATGCCGCAATTGCCCTTCACGATCACGGCGGCATCCGGTCTGGCCGCTGTCATATCGAGCAGAGAGGCGAGGATGTCCGAGGCGCCGACGCCGCAATTGGCACCCACAGCGACCGGTTTTTCCGACAGGCTTTCACCAACGCCATGAATGTCGGCCGGCAGAAGGCCCATCATGGTGCGGCCGGCCGTGTCAAAGGAACCGGTATAGGTGTAGGGCAGGCCGACCTTGATCGCAGCTTCGGCCGCTGCCTTGATTTCCTCGGGGGCGGACATCGTCTCGATCCACGCGACTTCCGCGCCGCCGGCCTTCAAGCCTTCGATCTGTTCAGCAAAGGCTTCCACGGCTTCATCATAGGTGAGGGCGCCGAGCGGCTGCAAAAGCTCGCCAGTGGGGCCAACGGAGCCGGCGACGATCACCTTGCGATCCGCCTTGTCGGCAACGCCCCTCGCGATCTCAGCGGCGCGCTTATTCAGCTCGAAAACGCGATCCTGCGCATGGTGAAGCTTAAGGCGGTGGCGCGTGCCGCCGAATGAATTGGTGAGGATGATATCGGCGCCTGCGTCGACGAAGTTCTGATGGAGGTCCGTGATCTTCTCGGGCGCACTTTCGTTCCACAGCTCCGGCGCCTCGCCAGCCTCGAGACCTGCTGCGAAGAGATTCGTGCCGGTAGCGCCGTCGGCAAGGAGCACGCCCTTTTCGGCGATCAACGCATCGATTGGATTTTCCATGGCGGCACCTGTCTCAATAGCTTTGATAACGATATAAGCAAATCTTTATATGTGGTCAATCTGCGATCAGCATGCGCAGACCCCTCGCATGGGTGGCGACTTCATGAGCATTGATCTCGGCTGCACGGATGAGGTTGTCGAAATGGCGCGTCAAGGTCCGCACACTCTCCGTTGCGTTCAGCACGAGGTACATGTCGCCCACGTAAAGTGTCGCGCGTTGCGAGCCGAAGACCGTGTAGGGCGCAGAAAAGCGAGCCTTTCCATCATACAGATAAAGGCGCAGCGACGGATAAAGCTCATCGAGCAGCGCGGCCATATGATTGAGCTGGGCACGTCTGGCGCTCGGCGATAGGCCCGTCCAGATGCCGAGGCCACGCGCGAAAATTTCAAGCGTGTGGCGCGGCATGCAGACTTCCATGTCCGTGTCGGGCTGGCGCGAGCTCAAGAGCTTGCTTTGCGCATCGTCGCTCTGCGCCGTCGGACTGCGACATGAGATAGCGGACTCGTAATCGATGAGTGCGGGACTGCGGAGAAGGTCGGGAATCCCGGCAGGCACATAGCGAATTTTTGTTCCAGCCGCTTCCGCGTGCCATTTGCTGAGAAGCGCGCGGTCCGCCTCGTCGGGAGCCTGCTCGAGTTCGAGGCTTGGCCTGATTTCGCCCGTCAGACCTTCGTCCTGACTGAGTCCCAGAAGCCAATCGAGAGAAACTTTGTGCGCCTCGGCGATGGAAACCAGTGTTTCCGTGCGTGGGAGCCGGGTAACTGTGCCGGAAAGAAGTTGAGAGAGCGCGGAGCGGTCAACCCCGACTGCATGGGCGAAGGCTGAGCGACTGCCGCCGCTGCGCGCCACTAGAACGTTGAGCCGGTCGCGAAACGTGCCCGATAGATCGCGCTTATCCATCAAAATCTGTTCTTGAAACGAAACAATTGTTGCGAGTTGTCATCAGGTGATTTGATTGATGCCCAATGTCAACACTTCGTGCGCATTCTCTCGTTGGTTCTGCAATGAAAGCGTGAAATTTTCCGATCGTTAGTCGGATTTGCATTCGGGAAGTAACTCATGGGAGCGCGAAGGGCTTCGCACAAGGCGGTCGAGTGGCCAACGGCCTTTCTTATCGTGTCATGCTACGCACTGTGGGCCGGCACGCTTCTGGTGTGGATGAGCTACCCCGTGATCGCGATGCTGGTGCTTGGCGTTACGCTCGCAATGCAGTCGTCGTTGATGCACGAGGCGTCGCATGGGCACCCGACCCGCAAGGCTTGGCTCAATGAATTGCTCGTTGGTCTGCCGATCGGCTTGGCCTATCCCTATCGACGCTTCAAGACACTCCACCTGCGCCATCATGCCGACGAACGGCTGACCGATCCATTCGAGGACCCCGAGAGCTATTACCGGGCGCGCTGGCAGCATGAGAGACTACCCGGCTGGCTTCAGACCCTTCTTCGCGCAAACAACACGATGCTGGGTCGCTTCATCATCGGGCCGTGGCTCGGCACGGCCGGCTTCATCTCCGAGGACTGGCGCCTGCTTCGCTCGGGTGATCGCGCCGTGCGCAAAGCCTGGGCGCTCCATGTGTTCGGGCTTCTGGTGGTTCTGCCCTTCGTGACGCTGATCGCAGAAATGCCGCTATGGCTTTATGTGCTCGGGCCAGTCTGGCTCGGCCAATCGCTGATCTCGGTGAGGACCTTCGCGGAACACCAGTGGTCGGAACGCCCGGATGGACGCACGCTGATCGTGGAGCGTTCGCCCTTTGCCTTCTTGTTCCTCAACAACAACCTGCACCTCGTGCATCACAAGAACCCGACAGTGGCTTGGTATCGCTTGCCGACGCTCTTTCGTGAGCGGCGCGCTGAGTGGATCAGGATGAATGACGGCTATGTCTTTCCGAATTACTGGTCGCTCTTCCGCACCTTTGCGCTGAAGGCCAAGGAGCCGGTGGTGCATCCCTTCCTGCGCCGTATGCCGGAAGCGGGACGCGTGTTCCGGCCGCGCGTGCGCGCCAACAACGTGCATGGCCTCGGTACCATCGTCGTGCCCTCGCAACCGCCAAAGGACTGATTTTCATTGCAAGCCGGGGGGCTTGCGAAGAGAAGGGCGGCATGACCGAGCTCATTGCCGCCCTTCCTATGTATGACTGGCCGGAAGTTCGTGCTGAAACGGACACGTTTTGGGCCAACTTACGCGAAGTGCTCCGCGAACTTGGCGTCGATGCACCAGAAGAACTCGTGCGTTGCAACGGCGACCTGCCGGCTGTCGTGAAGGGCATCCATGACACGGCTGGCCGTCTCATCGCGCCTGATCCGGCCGAGCTTCCGCGAGATGACCTCGACCTTCCGACCCTGTGGCGGCATCCGGCTCTGCTTTTCGCGCAAACCTGCTGGGGTCCGATGGAGCAGGGGTTGGATCGTGAGGTCGTCGTGGTCGGCCAGCCCGACTATTCCCAATTCGAGGGCGGAGAGGGCCAATTCTATTCGAGCGCGATCATGATGCGAAGGGAGGAAGTGCGCACTCTGGAAACATCTGAGCTCCAAGACCTCATACCCGCTCTGCGTGGCAAACGCTTCGCCTTCAACGGGCTGGACTCGATGTCGGGCCTGATCGCCTTGGAGCGCGACCTCCAGTCGCTCGGGCAAGGCCCTGATCTGTTCGCCGAGCGCATCGAGACAGGCTCGCATCGTGCCTCGATCCGCGCTCTGGCCGAAAGCCGCGCGGATATCTGCACGGTCGACTGCCGCACATGGGATCTTGCGGAGCGCTTCGAGCCCATGGTGGAGGAATTGGCCGTCGTAGGCTGGACGGCAAAGCGAAAAGGCCTGCCGTTCATCGCCTCGCGCCATCTGCCAGAAGCGACAATTCAGGCCGTGCGCGAGGCGGTCTCATCGGTCGCCCGAACCACAGCCGCGCGATCGACCTTACGCTTGGCCTAGTTTCAGCCGCGCATCCTCTCGCCCGTCGGGTCGAACAGCGGCTCGACATTGATGCGCGCCGGGCGGCGCTGGCCGAGAATTTCGATCTCGAACAGGTGCTCGGTTTCGTCATCGGCCAATGCTGCCGGTACATAGCCTTGTGCGAGCGATTTGCCGACATAGTGCGCGTAGCCGCCTGAGGTGACCCAGCCTACCACGCTCCACTCACCATCATGAATGCCCAGCACGGCCGATGCATCGCCATTCGTTTCCGCTGAATTCGACGTGCCACCCTTGGGGATCTCGGTGCCGGTGCCATCGAAACGCGGTGCGCCGAAGCCATGAGGCTCGGAAACGGTGCCGTAGGCCGTGCCGTTGACCCGCGCCCAGATTGGTTCGTCACCCATCACATCGGCATCGGTCGCTTCCACGACCATCGAGACGCGGCGCAGCTTGGGACCGTCCGCCTTTTCGCGCGCGGCGGCTTCGCGACCGATGAAGTCATTCTTTTCGAGTTTGACGAAGCGGTCCATGCCCCCTTCGAAAGGCCCATAGATCGGGCGGAGCTCGCGATACCAAGTTGGAAAATTTTTCTCCAAACGCATGGAGAGAAGCGCGCGCATGCCGAAAACGACGATGCCGAACTCCTCACCTGCTTCCTTGATGGCATCGTAGACCAGCCGCTGATAAGCGGGAGCCATCCAGATTTCGTAGCCGAGATCGCCCGTATAGGTCACGCGGTTGACCATGCATGGCGCTCCGCCGACGGCCAATTCGCGAAAATCCATGAAGCGGAAGGCGGACGTGGAAACATCCACATCCACCAGTTTCTGCAACAAGGCCTGTGCTCTGGGGCCGGCGATGGACAGTCCGACCAGCGTCTGGTCGAAACGATGGATGCGAACAAAGCCGTCCTTCGGCAGGTGCTGCTCGAACCAGCGCATGTGATACTTTTGCGCGGCCGACGAGCCCCAGATCATGAAGCGGTCTTCGCCGGCCTTGGCGATGGTGAAATCACCGATCAGCTTGCCGAACTCGTTCAGCATGGGCGAAAGCACGATGCGGCCGGTCTTGGGCATCCGGTTGGTCATCAGGCGGTTAAGGAAGTCTTCCGCACCGGCGCCGGTCACCTCGTATTTGGCGAAGTTGGCGATCTCGGTAACGCCCACCCGCTCACGCACCGCGCGAACTTCCGTGCCCACATGCTCGAAATCGTTGGAGCGCCGGTACGATACGACGTCCTTCGGATCGCTGCCTTCCGGAGCGAACCAGAGCGGCGTTTCGAGACCCCAGCTATCGCCCATCACAGCTTTCTGCTTGAGCATCAAGTCGTAGAGCGGCGTCGTCTGCGCGGGGCGTGCGGCGGGCAGCTCTTCATTCGGGAAACGGATCGAGAAGCGGCGGGAGTAGTTCTCACGCACCTTCGCATTGGTGTAGCGAAGCGTCGCCCATTCGCCAAAGCGCGCGACATCCATGCCCCAGACATCCGCACCGGGATCGCCATTGACCATCCATTGCGACAAAGCGAGACCAACACCGCCGCCTTGGCTGAATCCAGCCATCACGGCACAGGCGACCCAGAAATTGGTCAGGCCCTGAACCGGGCCGACCAGCGGGTTGCCGTCGGGCGCGAAGGTAAAGGGACCGTTGACGATCTGCTTGATGCCGGCGGTCTCGATACCGGGAAAGTGGCGGAAGCCGACTTCGAGGGAAGGCGCGATGCGGTCGATATCTGGCTGCAGCAATTCGTGGCCGAAATCCCACGGCGTACTGACCGGCGACCACGGCTTGCAAGCCTTTTCATAGGTGCCGAGCAGAACGCCGTTGCGCTCTTGGCGAGTGTAGATCTCGCCCTTGAAATCCATCACGCCGATCATTTCGCGGCCGGTAGATTTATTGAATTCCATCACCTCCGGAATGTCCTCGGTGAGCAGATACATGTGCTCCATCGCAAGCAGCGGCAGCTCGACGCCGACCATGCGCCCGACCTCGCGCGCCCAGAGGCCGCCACAATTCACCACGTGCTCGGCCTTAACCGTGCCTTTCTCGGTGACGACGTTCCACGTGCCGTCCGTTTCCTGCGTGAGTTCGATCACACGGTTGCGCAGCACGATCTCCGCACCAAGCTTCTGCGCGGCCTTTGCATAGGCATGCGTGGTGCCGGAAGGGTCGAGGTGACCTTCCACTGGATCCCACATCGCCCCGACGAAGTTCTTCTCGTCCATCAGCGGAAACATCGCCTTCACTTCGGACGGCGTGATCAGCTCTGTTTCCATGCCGAGATAGCGACCCTTGGCATGCGCAAGGCGGAGAAAATCCATCCGCTCGGGACTATCTGCCACCATCGCGCCGCCAGTCAGATGCAGACCGCAGGATTGACCGGAAAGCTCCTCCAGCTCCTTGTAGAGGCTGACTGTGTAGGCTTGCAGTTTGGCGACGTTCGGATCGCCGTTGAGCGTGTGGAAGCCGCCTGCGGCATGCCAGGACGAGCCCGAAGTCAGCTCCGAGCGCTCGATCAGCAGCACATCCTTCCAACCCGCTTTGGCAAGGTGGAACAGAACGGAGCAGCCAACGACACCGCCTCCGATGACGACCGCTTTTGCGTGGGATTTCATGCGATTAGTTCCGGATGCTATGAAAAAGAGTCACGTCGAACCTACAGATTAGAAGTCTGTCGGCGCGCCGCCTTCGGCAGTGCGCTTGGCAACGAAGGCGTCGAGTTCTTCGCGGATGGCAGGATCCATCGCCGGCTCCTCATAAGCCGCGAGGCGCTCTTTCCAAAGACGGTTCGCTCGCTCCAGAGCGGTCGGCGAGCCGGCTTCGGCCCAAGTCTCGAAGTTGCGCCAGTCCGAAATGATCGGCGAATAAAACGCGGTCTTGTAGCGCGCCTGCGTGTGTGGTGTGCCGAAGAAGTGCCCGCCGGGGCCGACATCACGGATCGCATCGATGGCAAGTGCGTCTTCGCTTAAATCAATCGGAGTGAGAAATTCGGCGACCATCTGGAGAAGGTCGATATCGACCATCATCTTCTCATAGGAGCAGCGCAAACCGCCTTCGAGCCAGCCGGCCGAATGCAGCATGAAGTTCGCGCCGCCCTGGATCGCGCCCCAGAGCGAAAAGACGCTTTCATAGGCCGCCTGCGCGTCCACCTGATTGGCGGCGCAGACATTCGAGGTGCGGTAGGGGATCTTGTAGCGACGCGCCAGTTGCCCGCCAAGCAGCTGCGCCTTTATATATTCCGGCGTGCCAAAGGCAGGCGCGCCGCTTTTCATATCGACGTTCGAAGTAAATCCGCCATAGCCCACCGGCGCTCCCTTGCGAACCATCTGTGTGAAGGCGATGCCGGCCAGTGCTTCGGCATTTTGCTGGACGACTGCGCCGGCGATCGTCACCGGTGCCATCGCGCCTGCCAAGGTGAACGGCGTGACGATGATCACCTGACCCATCGACGACATCTGGATGATGCCTTCCATCATCGGCACATCGAGCTTGAGTGGCGAATTGGTGTTGATGATCGAGTAAAGCGATGGCTCGTTCATCAGCTGCTCGCGCGAGATGCCGCGGGCGATGCGGGCGATCTCGATCGCATCCACATTGCGCTCGCGCCCGAGCGAATAGGCATGGAACACCTTGTCGGTGAGCGTCGCCAGATCGCGAATGCATTCGAGGTGACGGATCGAGGGATGGATGTCCGTTGGCTCCACTGGATAGCCGCCGGTCGCGTGGATGATGTTGTGAACCTGCGCGAGCTTCACGAAGTTGCGGAAGTCCTGCTGATTGCCCGAGCGCCGCCCGCGATCGAGGTCCGAGCAGTTGGGTGCCGAGCCCATTTGCGCGAAAATGAGGTTGTTGCCGCCGAAGCGCAGATTGTGCGCCGGGTTGCGTGCATGGACCGTGAACTCGGATGGCGCATGCGCAATGAGTTCGAGCAACATGTCGCCGTCGAAGCGAACCCGTTCCGAGCCTTCCTGCACATCCGCGCCATGTGCCTTCATGATGCGCCGCGCCTCGTCGTGCAGTACATCGACGCCGATCTCGTTGAGCACGCGAAGCGAGGCGAGGTGGATCGATTCGAGCTCGTCTTCGGACACGATTCTCGTGTTGGCGTAAGGAATATGCAGTTGGCGAAACGGCGGCTGGTCGAAGGACGCGCCGCCGGAAACACGCTTACCCGCGCGCCCGCCGCGGCGGGAACGTTCGGCCGAAGCACCCGCAGGCGGCTGATCGAGAAGAAGGTCGGACATGCGGCTCGCAGCACTCTTGATTGAATGCCTATTTTGAACCGCAGGGCAGCCGTCTCATTGCGGCTTGGGCGACTGGAAGGGCAAGGTAAGCGACATCGCGCGATGCCACTCAGTTCATGCCTTGGCTGGCTCTTGAACAGCCGTCACGAGCCTGCCGATATGCGCCGCGAGATAGACAACGAAGGAACAGGCGATGGGGAAGAACATCTCATTCATCGCCGTGCTGACCAAGGCGGGGGCCGCCACCGGTTTGCCTGCCTGCTGCGCCATGAGCCATGTGACCCCGGTCATGGCCGCGCCGAACGGGATGCCGACGCTCGCGCCGCTGCCGAGATAGCGTCGTGCACGGTTCTCGGACCGCGCCGCGAGACGGGCGAGCAGCCAGCCGAGAATGCCATACTCGATGGCGCGCACCGCGCCGACGACCGTCAGCGATACGAGCACGGTCTGCGCGGGCGCACTGACGGCACCGGCTACGGCTTTCTGCACGCCTCGCGCGAGCCCAAGCGCCAGAGGGGCCGAGATCATGCCGATCAGACCGCCGATCGCCTCGCGCGCCTTGCCGATCGCGGTGCCGATGCCGATGCCCGCACAAACGAAAAAGGACCAAGTGACGCCTTGGGCGAAGTCGACGAGCACTTGGGCTGAAGAAGGCACCAGCCCGCCGACGAACTTGGTCACGAGAAGCAGGCTCTGCAGGGCGATGCCGACCAGGATGGAAGCCCAGGCGATCGTCGCCAGCCGCCGCAACAGCGCGCGTGACTCGGGTGCTGGGGCTGACGCTGGGGCTGGGCCAGAATCCAGCACCGGCTGGACCTTGTCGATCGAAGGGGAAACAGGGTTCATCGCGCTCTGATTCATCACTCAACTCCTCACGCCGGCCGCTCATCGTGCGGGGCGTATGGTTTGCAGAGACAGGCTCGATATCGGCGCCGAGTGTAGCAGAAATGTTGCGCCTGTTCACCGCCTCCGTTTCGAGCCTGTTGCAGATCGTCAGAACCGAACCGGCGAGCACCATTCTCATGTCCCCATCCCATGAAGCAGCCCGCCCCAAGGCCGATCTCTCGGGACTGGCGGGCGTGACTGCCGGCATCTCGGTTTTTGCCGTGGCACAGGGGCTAAGCTATCCGCTCTTCACACTTTTGATGCAGAAGCAGGGAATGCCGCCGGCGCTGATCGGTCTGTCAGCTGCAATGACACCGCTTGGGCTGGTGGTTTCGGCCGCCTTCGTGCCGCCCGCCGTAAGGCTTTTGGGTGCGCGCAATTTGGCTGTCGCCTGCGCACTTATGGCCGCCCTTCTGTTTATCGGCATTGGCGCCTTGCAGACGCCGCTAGCATGGTTCGGCTTACGCTTCCTCGTCGGCTTCGCAATCAATCCGCTCTACATCTTGAGCGAGGTCTGGGCGCTCGGGCTGGCGCCTGCGGCACAGCGTGGGCGGATCATGGGCATTTTCACGGCGGTCGCGGGGGCAGGGTATGCCGCCGGCCCGCTGGCGCTCGCCATGGTCGGCAGCGATGGCTGGCCACCCTTTGTCGTGGGTATTGCCGGCTTCGTGCTTTGCGCGCTGATCCTGTTTCTCACGACTGGAAAGCTCGCGGCCTTCGAAGAGGAAACGGTCGAACAGGGGCGCGGCATCGGGCGGTTCTGGCGGCTTGCCCCGGCACTGCTCCTGGCCGTTATCATTTCCGCGGCCTGCCAGCAGAGCGCTTATTCGCTTCTACCCGTTTACGGCGCGGCCTTCGGCATCGGTGAAACGGTGCTGGCGCGGTTCGTGGCGATGCTATCGATCGGCAATGTGCTGCTGCAGATTCCGCTCGGGCTGCTTGCCGAGCGCTTCGGGGCGCGGCGGATGCTACTCGCCTGTGCAGGCGTGAATGCAGCGAGCGCGGCCCTGCTGCCTGTTTTCATCGAAACGCCATTCGTGTGGGTTCTGCTGGTCAGTCTCGGGGGCATCGGCTATGGCATTTATACGATGGCGCTGGTCGAACTCGGTGAACGCTTCTCGGGCTCAATGCTGGTGGCCGCCAACGCCGCCTTCGCGCTGATGTGGGGTTTGGGCGGCATCGTCGGCGCACCAAGTTCGGGACTTGCGATCCAACTGGTCGGCCCACACGGCATGCCGGCTGTGATCGCGACGCTGTCGGCAGCGCTCGTCGTCTTCGCGACCTACCGTACATTGCAGCGAAAAGCGGAAAGCTGAACCCAGCTTGCGGCGTTGCGATCGGCTGGCTAGGCTTTGCTGATGGGAAGAAAGGCAGCATCAGCCAACTCCGCGTTTGCCGTGACGCCATCCGGGCGGACGCGGCACGCGGAGATGCTGCGCCTTTGCGCCCGTATCGGCTATTCGCCGCCAGACCCCTTTTGATCCGCCCCGGCGCAATTCTGCCGGATCGATTCAACAGGACCTTTCAACATCATGACCTATCAGAATTTTTCGCTCGCGCAGTTGCAGGCGCTCGATGCCGCGCATCACCTACATCCCTTTACCGACCACAAGGACCTTCGGGGCGCGGGCTCCCGCATGATCGTGCGGGCCGATGGGCCTTACGTCTATGACAGCGAGGGCCATCGCATTCTCGACGCCATGGCTGGCTTGTGGTGCGTGAACGTCGGCTATGGCCGCAAGGAACTCGCCGAGGCCGCCTACAAGCAGATGCTTGAGCTGCCTTACTACAATTCGTTCTTCCGCTGCTCGACGCCGACGCCGGTGCTGCTTGCGCAGAAGCTTGCCGAGATCGCGCCGAAAAGCGTCAACCAAGTTTTCTACGGCTCGTCGGGTTCTGAAGCCAATGATACGGCCCTGCGCCTGATACGCCAATTCTGGGTGCTTGAAGGTAAGCCCGAGAAGAATCGCGTGATCTCGCGCAAGATGGCCTATCACGGCTCGACCATCGCCGGCACATCGCTGGGCGGCATGAGCGGGATGCACGACCAGCTTCACGGTGCTGTGCCCAACATCGTCCATGTGATGGCGCCCTATGCCTTCGAGAATGCCGAACCGGGTGAAAGCGAGGAGGCCTTCGGCTTGCGCGCGGCAAAGGCCGTCGAGGATGCCATCCTGGAAGCGGGGGCCGACAAGGTCGCCGCCTTTATCGGCGAGCCGATCATGGGGGCGGGCGGCGTGAAGATCCCGCCTCGCAACTACTGGGCGGAAATCCAGCGCATCTGTCGCAAGCATGACGTGCTCTTGATGATCGACGAGGTGATCACCGGCTATGGCCGAACCGGCGAGTGGTTCGCGAGCCAAGCCTATGGCATCGAGCCGGATACGATCACGACCGCCAAGGCGCTGACCTCAGGCTATCAGCCGCTTTCGGCGCTACTGGTCGGCGACCGCGTGGCCGAGACGCTGACCGAAAAGGGTGGCGAATTCTATCATGGCTACACCTATTCAGGGCATCCCGTGGCTTGTGCTGTGGCGCTCGCCAATCTCGACATCATCGAGAAGGAAGGGCTGATCGACCGTGTGCGTGAGGACACCGGACCTTATCTCGCAAAGGTTCTGCAAGAGGCGCTGGGGGATCACCCGCTGGTCGGCGAAGTACGCAGCTTCGGCCTGATGGGTGCCATCGAGATCGTGGCCGATAAGGCATCGCGACAGCGTTTCGAACCCTCGGGGCACGCGGCGGTCGTCGTGCGCGACCATGCGGTGGTGAGCGGGCTGATGATGCGTGCGACGGGTGACACGATGATCATGTCTCCGCCGCTGATCTGGACGCGCGAAACGATCGATACGGCGATGGAGATGATCAGGACGGCGCTCGACAAGGCCGCCCAAGATTTGCTGAAGTAATTTACTTCACGCAGCAAGAGCCGCTCTCGCAACGTGGTGCGAGAGCGGCTTTCGCCATTGATACGCATGGCCTTCGCAACGCGGGAAACCACCGGCGAAGATTACGGCCCCGGTACGCAATACCTGATCCGGAGCAAGAGGCGGCTGCGAACGACCGCCTTGTGTTTTCTTCTACAGCGCTATCCTTACCGCGTGGTTACGGAGAGGTTATCGAAAGATAAAAGTCGAGATTTTTCGGTTACCCAAGGTAAGGCTCTTGTCGCTCGGTGCTTAAGAGCCGATCCATTCCCAGAGCGGGCTCTCCGCCGCAAACAGCGTGCGTGCTGCCAATGCGAGGCTGACAAGGACGAGCAGGGGACGGATGACCTTGGCACCCCCGCGCACAGCGAAATGAGCCCCGAGCTGTGCACCGACAAATTGTGCCACGCCCATGGCCAGACCGATTTTCCAGGAAACCAGACCCATGCCCGCGAAAAGGATGAGGCTGCCGAAATTCGATGCGAAGTTGAGGAACTTCGTGTGTGCGGTCGCCTTCAACATGCCAAAGCCGGCGAGCGAAACGAAGGCCAACATGAAAAAGGAGCCGGTGCCGGGGCCGAACATGCCGTCATAGAAGCCGATGCTGGTTGCGATGAGCAGAGCGAAGGCCGCAGGTGAAAGGCGGCGCACGCGGTCCACGTCACTTAGATCGCGCTTGAGCACGAAGTACACGGCGATCGCGACCAGCATGACCGGCAGGAAGACCTTCAGAACATCAGCGGGAAGCACCGTTGCGAGTAGCGCGCCACCGACGCTCCCGGCGCAGGCGAGAAGCGCGGACGGCCATTGCTCGAGCGGTTTCACCTGACCGCGCATGGCATAGGCGATAGTGGCCGAGGCCGAGCCGAAGATGCCCTGGAGCTTGTTGGTGCCGAGCGCTTGGACGGGCGGCAGACCGGCGACAAGCAGCGCGGGAACCGTGATCAAGCCCCCGCCGCCGGCCACCGCATCGATGAAACCCGCACCAAGGGCGGCGATGGCAAGCAGGATGATTGTCTCAAGGGACGGATCGAACATGGAAGGCTCCGGAGATCGAGCCGGCTTCCATCATGCTCTGGACGGCAGCGCAAGCGGAGGGTGCTGGTCCGGTTTCTATATCGCGCTGTGTTGCGCCAGAGTCCTGCCCAAGTCCGGTGTCGCCGCGACAAGCGCCTTGGCCGGTTCGGTCTGCGGGCGGTCGAAAACATTGCTCGGTGGGCCGCGCTCGACGATGTGGCCATTGTCCATAACGAGCACCTCGTCAGCGACGGCACGCGCGACCTGCAGGTCGTGTGTGATGAAGAGATAGGCGACGCCGAGCCGTGCGTTGAGGTCGGCGAAGAGCTCGAGGATGCGGGCGCGAATCGAGACATCGAGCGCTGATACGGGCTCATCGGCGATGATCAGCTTGGGGCGCAGGATGATCGCACGTGCAATCGCCAATCGCTGGCGCTGGCCACCGGAGAATTCGTGCGGGTAGCGCGACAGGCTCTCGGCAGACAAGCCGACCTGCGCCAATGCCTCGGCGACGCGTTCGTGACGTTCGGCTTTTCCAAGTCGCTGTGGAAGAAGGTGGAGCGGCTCCGCAACGAGCTTCTCGACGGTCTGGCGCGGGTCGAACGAGCCGTAGGGGTCCTGAAACACAACCTGCATGGCCCGGCGTGCTTCGTTCAAACCTTGCCTATCTTCAAGGTGGAGAGGTTTTCCCTCGAAGAGGATCTCGCCGCTTGTCGGCCTGTCGAGACCGAGAATCATGCGCGCGAGCGTGGACTTGCCGCAGCCTGAGCGGCCGACGAGCGCGACGGACTGGCCAGGTTCGATGGACAGGCTTGCCGAATCGACCGCGCGAAACGGCTGGCGCGGGGTAAGCCAGGATGTCCTCCGTTCGACGTAATCGCGCGTGAGATTTCGCGTTTCGAGAAGCGGAGAGAGCGCGGCTTCATGCCGACGGGGGCGTGCTGGCAGGCGGGACGACGCTCGTGTGAGTTCAAGCGTGTAGGGATGAGCCGGTGTTCTCAGCGTGTCGATCGTTTTGCCATGTTCGACCACGGCCCCGTCTTTCAGGACGACGATTTCGTCCGCACGGTCGGCGACAACGGCGAGGTCATGGGAAATCAGGAGGAGGCCCATTCCGCGCTCCGAGGCCAAATTCTGCAGCAGATCGAGAATTTGCTTCTGGATCACCACATCGAGCGCGCTGGTGGGCTCGTCTGCGATCAGGAGCTCGGGTTCGGCCGCGCACGCGATAGCGATGTCCACGCGCTGGCGTTGGCCACCGGAAAGCTCGTGCGGATAACGGTGAAGCATGCCGGGCAGACCGACGCGGTCGAGCATTCCGGCGGCGCGGTCCTGTGCTTCGCGGAAGGTACTGCGAAGGTGGATACGAATGCCCTCGGCAATCTGCTCGCCAATCGTCTTTACCGGATTCAGCGCCGTCATCGGCTCCTGAAACACCATGCCGACCCTGCCGCCGCGCAAGGTACACATCTGACGCTCGGTGGCATGCATCAGGTCGATGCCGCTGAGCGTGATCGTGCCGCTTGCCGCGGCATTGCGCGGCAAGAGGCGCATCACGGAAAGGGCGGTCATCGACTTGCCCGAGCCCGACTCGCCGACGAGCGCAACCGTCCGGCCGGACTCAACAGACAGGTCGATACCGCGAAGGATCGGCTTGCCATCGATCGTGACCGAGAGGTTCTGAAGTGCGAGCAGACTCATGCACGTCGCCGGCGCGGGTCGAGCGCGTCGTTGAGACCATCGCCGAGAAGATTGAGCCCAAGCACCGTGAGGGCGATGGCGGTGCCGGGAAAGATCGCCATCCATGGCGCAACCGCCATGCGCGTTTGCGCGTCGAACAGCATCCGGCCCCATGAGGGCAAAGGCGGCTGCGCGCCGAGGCCCAGATAGGAAAGGGCTGCCTCGGCGAGGATCGCGAGTGCGAACTGGATCGAGAGCTGGACGAGGATCAGGCTGAAGATGTTGGGCAGCACGTGCTCAAGCGAGATGCGCGCCAAACCTTTGCCCGCCGCGCGTGCTGCGAGAATGAACTCACGCGGCCAGATCGAAAGAGCTCCGGCACGCGCCACACGCGCGAAGACGGGGATGTTGAAGATGCCGATGGCGATGATGGCGTTGACCGCGCCGGGGCCTAAGATGGCCGTGATCATGATGGCCGAAAGGAGAGCGGGAAAGGCGAAGACGAGATCGCTTCCGCGCGCGATCACCTCGTCCACCCATCCCCCTTTCGCAGCCGCCCAGAGGCCGAGCGGCACGCCGAGCCCGGCACCGATGCCGACCGCGACAAGCGCCACCGCGATCGAGTTGCGTGCCCCGACCATCACCATGGAGAGGATATCACGCCCGAGATGATCGGTGCCGAAAAGGTGGGCGAGAGAGGGTGCTTGCGTGCGGTCGGCCACGACGAGCTTTGTCACGTCGTAGGGTGTCCAGAGGAAGGATAGCAGGGCGGTCGCGAGCATGATCGACGTGATCGCGAAACCGATCGTGAGCGAGCGGTTGAGTTCTAGCCGAGCGAGGGCCGAAGCGCTCATGCCACGCGCTGTCGCGGGTCGATCAGTGCGTAGGAAAGATCGACCAAGAGGTTGATGAGGATGACGCTCGCCACCAGCAGCATCACGACGCTTTCGACAACGATCAGGTCGCGTTGCGTGATGGCCTGGAAGATGAGCCGCCCAAGACCGGGCAGGTAGAAGACATTTTCTACAACTACCGTACCGGCGAGAAGAAACGCGAACTGCAGGCCCATGATGGTGGCGACTGGGATCATCGCATTGCGCAAGGCATGGCGCCATAACACGCTGGAACGAGAGACGCCTTTGGCACGAGCAGTCCGGATGTAGTCCTGATCGAGCGCATCGATGAGCGCGGCCCGCGTAACGCGCGCAAGGATTGCGGCTTGAGGCAGGGCGAGCGCAAGCGTCGGCAGGATGAGTGCCTTCATTGCCGGCCAAACACCCGCGCCCCAGCCGGGGAAGCCGCCGGCAGGCACCCAGCGCAGCCAGACGGCGAACAGATAGACCAGCAGCAAGGCAAACCAGAAGTTCGGAATAGCGACGCCGACCTGTGCCAGTCCCATGCTCAACGTGTCTCCGGTTGCGCCCCGACGCGACGCCGCGAAGATCCCGACCGGAATCGCGATCAGCGTCGAAAGCGTCAACGAAGCGAGCGCCAACGGCAGAGAGACGGAAAGGCGTTCGAGAACGAGAGCTGAAACCGGCACGGAATAGGTATAGGAGCGACCAAGGTCGAAGCTCAGCAAACCGCTGGTCCAAGCGAGATAACGCGTGAGCAGGGGTTGCTCGAGACCCATCTGTTCGCGAAGCGCGGCAAGTGCTTCCGGGGACGCGTTCATGCCGAGCATCAGCCTTGCGGGGTCGCCCGGCAGGACCTCCAGAACCGCGAAGACCACGAGCGAAGCGAGAAGCAGCGTGAGAAGGGCGACGAGCAGGCGTCTGGCGAGGAAGGCTCCCACTCCTGCTCCGTTGCGCTCAGTCGGTCCAGCGGACCTTGGTCAGATCGTTGGCCTGGATCGGGGCGTTCTGCCACAGGCCTTCGAGTTTCGCATCCCAGACGCCGACCTTCGGCAATTCGAAGAGGTAGGCGGCCGGAACGTCCTGGGCGAGGATTTTCTGGGCCTCTCCGTAAAGTTCCTTGCGCTTCGCCTCGTCGTTTTCAGTGTTCAAATCGGCAATGATCTGGTCGAAGGCCGGATTGTCATAGCCGAAATAATAGTCCTTGCGCGCGTAGATATCGATGTCGTTCGGTTCGGTGTGCGAAACGATGGTCGCGTCGAAATTCTTGTCGGTGAAGACCTGTGAGAGCCATTCCGCCCACTCGATTGGCACCAATTCGGGGTCCAACCCGACTTCGCGCAACTCTGACGCGATGATCTCGCCGCCGAGGCGGGCATATTGCGTCGGCGGCAGCTTGATCGTTAACTTCAACCCTTCCGCGCCGGCTTCCTTGATCAGCGCCCGCGCCTTTTCCGGATCGTGCGGGTAGACGCCGGTCAGGTCGAGATAGGCGGGGTTATGCGGTGCGAAATGCGAGCCGATCGGTGTTCCCAAGCCAGACGATGCGCCGTCGATGACAGACTGCCGGTCGATGGCGTAGGCGATTGCCTGCCGCACCTTCAGCTTATCGAAGGGGGGCTTCCTGTTGTTCATGGCGAGGATCGTCTCGCCTTCCGTTGAACCCACCACAACCTTGAACCGCGAGTCGCCTTCGATCTGGCTCACACCGTCGGAGGGAAAAAAGGGATAGGCCTGAATGTCACCCGATAGGATGGCGGGAACGGCAGCTGCGGCGTCCGGCACGATGCGGAACTCGGCTCGCTCCAGTGCGACAGGCTCGCCCCAGTAGTCAGGCGATTTCACGAGCTTGATGGAAGAGCCGCGCGCCCAGCTGTCGAAACGGAAAGGCCCAGTGCCGATCGGCTTTTCCTTGTTGGTCGCTGCCGACTCCGGTGCCACGATCACCGCATCGCCCCAACCGAGGTTGTAGAGAAATGCACCCTGCGGTTCTTTCAGCGTGATTTTGACGGTAGCGGGGTCGACGACATTCACCGTGTCAATTTCCGCGAACAGGCCTTTCTGAGCATTGGTCGAGTCCGGTGCGCGTGCGCGATCGAGGCTGAACTTCACGTCATCGGCATCGAAACTGGTGCCGTCGTGGAATTTCACGCCTGTGCGGAGCTTGAAGGTATAGACTTTGCCGTCATCCGAAATGGTCCATCTTTCCGCAAGATCGGGGAGCACGTCTCCGTTCTCGCCGATCCGGGTCAGGCCTTCGAAGACATTGGCGTAAACGATCTCGTCGATTGCCGCTGCCGCGCCCGCCGTGGGGTCGAGGTGCGGTGGCTCGAGGATCACGCCAAGAACGAGATCGGTGCGTGCCGCGAAAGCGGGCATGCTCACGGAAAGGGCAAGCATGGCGACGCCGAGCCCGAGCTTCCACTTCCGCATCCTGTGTCCTCCAAGCCGCTATGCCGCGCTGCACAATGCGCGTTGTTTGAGCACACAGCTACGCATTCGAGCAAGGTTGCCGTCTTTCCATTCAACGCAATTTTGGAAACCCTTTTTGCGTCATGCCGGTCGGCCGACCTACCTGTCACCTTTTGCCGAATTCCCGATGCAAGGTCGCACAGCTCCTCGCAAGGCATACATCATGTAACCGAACGCTTCTGAGGCCTACCAAGGCTGCGAGGTGTCGTGCGCCGGCCAGTGCATGCCGAGCGTAAACGTCGCGAACCCTACCCGAGGGCTGGTCAGCTGAGCTTGCGGCGACGGGGGCGCTTGGCGATGGCCCAGCGCTTGTGGAACCACATCCACTGCTCTGGATATTCGCGCACCCAGCGTTCCACCACGTCGTTCAGCAGCTGGCTCGTCGCGTTCACATCGACCGTGCCGCTCTCGGTGCGAGGCAGGTCGAGCCGGTCTTCGATCTGCAACCGGTAGCGATTGCCGGGCAGGCGGATGCAGCGCGCCGGATAAACGTCGCACTCGTGGTATTTCGCGAGCTTGGCAAGGAGCGGATTGGTCTGGCAGCGCCGGCCGAAGAACGTCGTCTCCTCACCGCCCCGGAAGCGCTGATCGACCAGAACGCCGATATTGCCGCCCTCGTCGAGGATGCGAGACAGGGCGAAGGATACGCCGGCACGTGAAGCCAGAAGATCGCCCATCGTCACGCGGCGGGTCGAGAAGACATAATCGGCGATGTAGGGATTGTTCGGCGCACGGAAGAGGGCAGTCACGTCGAGGCCGAGCGAGGCCGCGGCCACGGGCAGCATCTCGAAGTTGCCCAGATGCGCGGTGAAGATAATGTGCGGCCGCTGTTCGGCAGCGATACGCAGGAAGGTTTCCGCGCCCTCCACCTCGATGCGTCCTCGCTTTTCAGGCTGGTTGGCGTCGAAGTCGAACAGCTCGTCGAGGAAGATGTATTCTGCCGCCAGCCTGGCCATGTGGCCCCACATGCCGCGCGCGATTTCTTCGATCTCCGGCTTCGACTTCTCCGGGTAGGCAAGACGCAGATTCTCGACTGCGACGCGGTGGCGGCCGGTCAATGGTCCGACGCGGCGCGCCGTGCGGTCGGCAAAAGCAAGAGCTTTGTCGGCAGGCAAACGTCGCAAGGTGACGAGAGCTGCTCGCGCGGCTTGGCCGATCAGCCAATG
Source organism: Mesorhizobium liriopis (assembly GCF_024053505.1). GTDB lineage: Bacteria > Pseudomonadota > Alphaproteobacteria > Rhizobiales > Rhizobiaceae > Mesorhizobium_B > Mesorhizobium_B liriopis. The sequence continues at coordinate 436,753 of NZ_JAMXQS010000004.1, forward strand.
GCGCGTCTTTTCCAGCCGTTGGCCGGTCTTGAGTGCGAGCTTGCGGCCAGCGCTCGGCCGGCCGGATTTCGTTTGGGCCATCAGGAAACGCGCAGAACGATCTTGCCGAACACGTCGCGGGTTTCCATGCGCTCGAGCGCCTTGCCGATGCCGTCAAAATCGACCTCGGTGTCGATCACCGGCGAGACGATACCGCGTGCCATCTTCTGCATGGCATCCGCCATGTTCTCCATGCGGCAGCCGAAAGAGCCGATGATCCGCAGTTGCTGCTGGAAAAGCTGCATCAGGTTCATCTGCGTGGAAACGCCGGAGGTCGAGCCGCAGGTGACGAGCCTTCCGCCGCGCTTGAGACAGAGCATCGAGCCTGCCCAGGTGTCGGCGCCGACATGCTCGAAGACCACATCGACGCCCTTCTTCTTGGTGATTTTGCGCACGGCACCCTCGAAGCGGTCTTCGCGGTAATTGATGACGTGATCGGCACCGAGCGCCTTGGCCTTCTCGATCTTGTCGTTCGAGCCGACCGTGGTGATCACCGTGCAGCCGATTTTCTTGGCGAGCTGGATCGCCGCCGTGCCGATGCCGGAGCCGCCGGCCTGGATCAGAATGGTTTCGCCGGGTTCGAGCTTGGCGTTGTCGAACAGCATGTGCTCGACCGTGCCGAATGTGACGGGGGAGACGGCAGCACCCACAGCCGTCACGCCGGGAGGGGTGGGTACGAGCAGGCGCGCAGGCAGGTTGACGCGTTCCTGCGCGAAGCCGTCCAAGTGGAAGCCATGGACGCCCGAGACATTCTCGCAAAGATTATCGCGCTTCTCGCGGCAGGCGCGGCACAGGCCGCAGGTGCGTGCACCGTAGATCGACACGAGCTGGCCGGGCAAGAGGTTCACGACGCCGGGACCGATCTCCTGCACAGTGCCGGAGGCTTCCGCGCCGATGGTCAGCGGCATCTTGCGCTTGGCGAAAGCCATGCCGCGCCATCCCCAGACGTCGATGTGATTGAGCGCCACGGCGGAGATGGCGACGGTGACTTCACCCACGCCTGGCGGTGGAGGCGGAGCCACGTCCACGAGTTCGAGACGCCGATCCTCGATCAGTTGCAGTGCGCGCATCAATCTTTTCCGTTCAGAGCGGCGCGCTTAGACGATTTTTGTGGAGAGGGGAACCGCCGATCAACCGTCAGCTTGGTTCGCGCGCCATGACGAGGCAGGTGTTCTGCCCACCGAAGCCGAACGAGTTCGAGAGTACCGTCTTCACCTCTGCCTCGCGGCTCTTGTTCGGAACCACGTCCAGATCGATCGCCGGATCGGGATTATCGTAGTTGATCGTCGGCGGGATGACACCGTGGCGCATGGTGAGAAGCGACACGGCGGCTTCGATGGCACCGGCAGCAGAGAGCGTGTGGCCGATCATCGACTTGTTCGATGAAATCGGAATGCCGCGCAAATGTTCGCCGAAGACAGTTGAGAGCGAGAGATGCTCCATCTTGTCGTTTTCGGGCGTCGAGGTGCCATGAGCGTTGATGTAGCTGATCTGCTGGGGCGCCAAGCCTGCATCCTGCAGGGCGGCGCGCACGGCGGCGATGGCGGGCGAACCGTCGGGCTTGGAACGGGTGCGATGGAAATCGTCGGCCTTTTCGCCGCAGCCGCGAAGGATGCCGATGACCGTCGCGCCGCGCTCTAAGGCGCTTTCGAGCGATTCGAGAACGAGGGCAGCGCCGCCTTCAGCCAGCACGAAGCCATCGCGGTCTTTGGAAAAGGGTTTGGAGGCCTTTTCCGGCACGTCGTTGTTGGTGGAAAGCGCCGAAAGCAGGGAGAAGCGGATCAGGGCCTCGGCGGTCGCCGAACCGTCTGCGCCAATCGCCAGCGCGCGCTTGGCTTCGCCACGGCGGATAGCTTCGACGCCGAGTTGGATGGCGGTGGCGCCCGATGCGCAGGCGGTAGAGAGCGTGATCGGCAGGCCGGTGGCACCGAAGCGGTCGGACAGGCGGTCGGCCACGGTGCCGAACTGGGTGGTCGCGAAGAGTTCGTCCGAACCGGTCGCGTTGGCGGCATCGAGCAAACGCTCCGTGCCCTTCTCGCCTTCGCCGCGCGTATTCAGAAAGAAACGCGCCGACCAGTCGAGTTCGACGGGCGGGGCCGCAAGGAAAAGGGGACCATCGAAGTCTTCGAGCGGCAGACCGGACTCCGTGATGGCTTCCCCGGCGGCGGTCTCCGCCAGCTCATAGGTCAGGGCCGTTGCGCCGAGTTCGCTGGACGGCAGGAAATCGACCATGCCCGAGATCCGCGTGGCGAGGTGATCGACGGGAAAGCGCGTGATCGCGTGGATGCCCGAGCGGCCAGCGGTCAGGGCCTCCCAGTTTGCTTCCTTGCCCTTGCCGAGCGAGGTGACAAGGCCGATGCCGGTGACGGCGACGACAGGACGGCCGAGGTGATCGAGAAGGTTAGGCATTGTCAGGCCTCAATCGACTTCGGTGACAAGCACCATGCCTTCGCCACGCGCATAGCCGACCGTGGTCACTAGGGCGGCCGATGGCACGCCGGTCAGTTCGCGTTCGTTTTCGGCATCAAGCGGCGGAAAGGCGGCGTTGCGGCTCACGGCGAGCGCCGCCAAGCCGATCGCGAAGGGAAACTGGGCTTCCTTGAGGTGTCCGGTGACTCCCGAGAAGCCGCGCACGGCATTGCCAGGGAAGCTGCCCAAGAAGTCTTTCTCGGCCTTGGTCGCTTCATGCGCGCCAGATGCACCGGACACGACCAACAAATCCTCTGCCGGTGAAGCAGTGCGGGCCGCGAGGTCGGCAAGGGCGGAGGGAAGTTCGCCGCGTGAGCGTCGGGCACGGCCGGAGACGACGGGACCGAGCATGGCATAGGGCGTGCGTCCCCGCGATTCCGCCGAGTCGCGCGATTCGAGCACGAGGAAGGCCGCACCCGAGCCGACGGCAACGCCGCCACCTTCCGCGCCCTCGCGCTGCCAGAGCGGCCTGAGCGCGCCGCGATGCAGGAAGCCACCAAGTTCGTACCCCATCAGCATATCAGGGTGCTCGGCGTTGTAAGCCCCACCGACAAGCACGCGAGTCGATTGCCCTGAACGGATGCGTGCGGCAGCCGTATCGACGGCAGAAATTCCTGCACCTTCCTCACCCATGAACGTGCGCGAAGAGCCTGTCACTTTGTGCACGATGGAGATGTTGCCGGCGAGCAGGTTGGACAGTTGCGCGAGAAAGAGGGTCGGGCGCAGCTCGGTTGTCAGTTTTTCGTTGAGCAGAACGCCACGGTCGTTGCGCGTGCGCGCAGCGTCGAGGATGGTGTCGTCGACGGCCACATCACGCTCGCCGCCACCGGCCGCGATCACCATATCCATATCCGCGCCCCACGTCTCGCGGTCCTGAAAGCCAGCATCGTCGAGTGCAAGGCCGGCCGCATAGGTGCCGAGGCGCTGCCAGGTTTCCATCTGGCGCTGGTCGCCGCGCTTGGGGATCTGATTGCCCCATTCGATCGCCGGAGCAGGATGGATGGTGAAGGGCGCAAAGCGCGTGCTGTCGGCGGTCGCAGCAGTTACCCCGGCCGCCAGCGCGTTCCAGTGCGCGTCCGTGCCTTCACCCAGCGTCGAAAGAAGGCCGATGCCTGTGATGACGACGTCGCGCGGGCTCATGACGGTGCTCTTCGACGATCAGGCCGGCGTACCGGCCGCCTTGGCGGCCACGAGACCGTCGATCTTGGCGACGAGGTTCTTCATGACGAAGTATTCTTCCGTCGAAGCCTTGCCGTCATTGACTTCCTGCGTCCACTTCTCGAGCGGCACCTTGATGCCGAACTCTTTGTCGATGGCAAATACGATGTCGAGGAAATCCAGGCTGTCGATGCCCAGATCATCGATGGTGTGGCTTTCCGGCGTGATCTTGTCGCGGTCGATCTCGCTGGTGTCGGCGATGATCTGGGCAACCTTATCGAATGTGCTCGACACAGGATATCCTTTGATTTCGAGGGCCAATCGGCGTTGCGCGGGTGTCTAGTCGGTTTTGCCGAACAGGGAAAGTCCCAACGGCTGGTCGCGTCCAACTGCCTTTAATTGAAGACGATTCGGCCCAAAACGTGAAGCGTAGCGCCATCAGGCCGCACGATCAGTGCTTCACCCTCGCGCGACGACTGGCCCGTCAGGGCCGCGATGACGTCCGCGTGCGAGACCATCACGAGGTTGCCGGAGCCCTGAAACGCTTCGATGCGTGCGACGATGGCCTGAGCCTGCGCTTCGGCCTGCTCCGGCGTATGGTTCGTGGGCAGCGGATCGAGTGCCGCGAACGGTTCGGGCTCGGCTTCGAAGGCAAGATCGGCGGTTTCACTCGTGCGGCAGTAGCGGCTCGACAACACTTCGTCTGTGCGTGCGGCGCGGGCGGCGAGCAGGGCGCCGATGCGGCGCGCCTGCTGCCGACCCTGGTCGTTCAGGCCGCGCTGGGTGCTGCAATCCTCGGGATCGACTTTAGCGGGATCAGGAGCGCCGCCGGTGCGGGCGTTGCGAAGAAGAACGGCATGACCGCCTTCGCGCAGAAGCGCCCAACCGGCTTCGGTCGCCTGAACGGGCTGTGCCAGCATCAGCGCGAGGGCAAGGATTGAAAAGTATCGGATCATTCGGTCTCCCTGCCTGTATATAAGCCGGACTGAGCCAGTTGAAACCGTTGCGCGTTCCGCCGCGGGCACTTTAAGCGGGAGATATGAGCCTTCTCCTCGAAACGGTGCTCTTCGTCTTCGGCCTGATCGCGCTCGGCTACCTCGCGGGTCTCACGGGCTACCTTTCGATCAGTGTCGGAGAGGCGCTGGCGCAGTTTGCCGTGCGCGTCGCGTTACCCCTGCTGCTTTTCCGGACCATGGGCTCGGCGGATTTCCACGAGGGCGTGCCGTGGGCCATCTGGTGTGCCTATTTCATAGCTGTGATCGTCGCCTGGACGATGGGACATCTGCTGGTCACGCGAATCTTCGGGCGGGATGGTGCGGCAGGCGTTGTCGGCGGCGTGTCGAGCGCGTTCTCGAATTTGCTTCTGATCGGCATTCCCTTCACGCAGGGCGTGTTCGGCCAGAAGGGCTTCGAAACACTCTCCCTGCTGCTCGCGGTCCATCTGCCGACGATGCTAATGGCATCGATCATTCTGTTTCAGCTCTTCGGCGGCGGCGGGACGCTGAGGCCGGCCGAGGCCATCCGACAGTTTCTTACTCGAACGGCGCGCAATCCGTTGATCGTCGGTATTTTGCTGGGGCTCTGCTGGCGCGCGACGGGTGTCGCCATGCCAGTCGTTCCGACGCGGTTGATCGACTCGCTCGCTTCGATCGCCAGTCCATTGGCGCTGTTCGCGGTCGGTCTCAGTCTGCGGCAATATGGAATATCCGGGCACCTCGGACCTGCGTTGGCTTCGACAGCCGTCAAGCTCGTGGTCATGCCCGGCGTGGCGCTTGCAGCCTCTTTGTGGCTGGGCCTGTCACCGCTTGCCGCGCAGGTCATCGTTGCGGGCGCCGCATTGCCGGCAGGCGTCAACTCCTACCTCATCGCCACGCAGTTCGGGACCGGCCAAGCGTTGGCTTCGAATGTCATGACTTTCTCGACAGGCTTCGCGATCATTTCGATCTCGGGATGGCTCTTCGCACTGCAGATGATCTACGGCTGATCCAAATGCTTGTGGTTGTTGGCTGCCGGCCGTTGCACTAAGTGCAGCCGTGCCATTTCGAAAGGAACATTCCCATGCTGCAGAAAGCGAGTCCCTACCTTCGCGAAGCCAACCTGATTGACGGCGAATGGGTTCAAGCGGATGGCGGCGAGACGATCGACGTCACCAATCCCGCCACGGGCTTGAAGATAGGC
>NZ_JAMXQS010000005.1 GCF_024053505.1 Mesorhizobium liriopis
CGCAAAGCGCAAGTGGTCCTCCATCCGCTTGCCCAACACCACCTCGTCCTTGTTGTAGAAGCGGTAAGCCAAAGGATTGACGCTGTCTGGACCCTCATACCGGATGGGAGAGAGGTCGGTGAAAAAAGGTGCTGTCATGACTGTGCTCGAAACATCGATATGTGGGAAATGGCTGGGACGGAGGATCAGTTCGCGTCGAGTTGGGCCTGGAACTTCTTCAGCTCCTCTGGCGCCATCCGCACGATGTGCTTGTCTTCCGGATAGGCTTTCGTGTTCACGTCGGCGACGAATTCGGAAAAGGCGGCGACGCGCTCCTGCTGGAGCCGGTCATATTCGGCCGCGAAGTTGCGGTAGACCTTGGAATGGCGCGGCATGTGTCCGCGATTGGTGCCTAAGATGTCCTCGGCAAAGAGATACTGGGCATCGCAGCCCGTGCCCGCTCCCATCGAGAGCATGAAGAGCGAAGTGCGCTGGGAGATGGCTTCCGCGACCTCGACGGGCACGACCTCGATCTCGGCGCCGAAGGCCCCGGCGGCTTCAAGCTGGCGCACGGCCTGCAGGATTTCCACCGCACTCTCCGCCGTCTTGCCGACGGCCTTCCAGCCGCCCGTCCATGTGCGACGCGAGGGGATCAAGCCGACATGGCCGATAACGGGCACGGATTCGTCCGCCATCCGCTTGATGGTCGCGACACTCGCGCTGCAATAAACCGCGTCGGCACTGGCTTTCAGCATGCGGAACGCCCAGCGCACGAAATCGTCGGCCGTGCCGATCTCGAAGAAGTTCTCGCCCGGCATGGAGAAAAGGCTGGGTGCGGCGTCGCGATATTGCGGGTCGAGCAGGAGGTCCGGCGGGATGGAAACGATGTCGATCCCGGCGCGCTCGGCGGCTTCCGCCTCCTCCAGCGTCATGACGCGCAACATGGTCAGCTGCTTCTTGCCTTTGATCGCGCGCAGGTCAGCAATGGTTGGCCGTTGACGGCTCATGTGTTTTCCTCCCCTCGAATTGCGCTCAAGCCGCCAACAGCGCCTTGAGTTTTGTATCCGGCGCGGCCAGCCGCTCAGGCGGCGGACAGGCGCGCTTGGCGATCAGCATTTCGGCAAGCCTGATGTCGCGCGCGACCGCGTTACCCGGACCGATACCGGAAGCTGCCACGAGCCGCCCATCGACTGCCAGATGAAACAGGATGAAGGCCCCCTCGCCAGTGTCGCGTCGCACGGTCTGGCTCCCCTCGTCGGAAAGGCCTGCGATCTGCAGGCCAAGCTCGTACTGGTCCGACCAGAACCACGGCACGGCTGTGTGCCCCTCATGGCCGCCGAGCATGTTCCCAGCGGCCAATGTGCCTTGTTCTTGCGCATTGCGCCAGGCTTCGAGCCGGACGCGCCGGCCGCCGTAGAGATCGAGCACGAAGGAGCAGCAGTCGCCCGCCGCAAAGATATCGGGATCGCTTGTGCGCAGCTCGGCATCCACCGCGATGCCGTTTTCGATCGCGAGCGCAGCCTGTTCGGCGAGTGACATGTTGGGCACGGCACCGATGCCGATCACGCAAAGATCAGCCTCGACTGTTGTGCCGTCCGCGAGACCGATCCGCACGCCGTCAGGGCCATGCTCAATCGTCGCGATGCTGCTGCCGGTGCGGATTTCGACGGCGTGCCTCACATGCTGGGCATGCACGGCTTCAGCAATTTCCGCCGGCACGGCGCGCGCGAGGATGCGCGGCAGCGACTCCACGACGGTGACAGGGCAGCCCAGACGGCGAGCCGACGCTGCCAGTTCGAGCCCGATGAAGCCGCCGCCGATGACGGCCACGCGTATGCCGCGCTTGAGATGGGCGCGGATCGCCAGCGCGTCATCGAAGGTCCGCAGATAAACGCAGGCCTCGATACCTTCGGCGAGGGGCAGCCGACGCGGCGCGGCACCGGTGGCGAGCAGCAGCTTTTCGTAAGGCACGTGCGCACCGTTGGAAAGCGCAACGCTTTTCGCCTGCCGGTCGAGCGCGACTGCCTCGGCACCGCTCATCAGCACAATGTTTCGCTCTTCGAGCATCTCGCGCGAAGCGATGAGTTTCGGTGCCGGCTCGTCAGCGCCGGCGATGGCGTCCTTCGATAACGGCGGGCGCTCGTAAGGGAGGTGCGTCTCGGCGCCGATCAGCGTGACGGAGCCCTCGTGACCACGCTCGCGCAGGCTCAAGGCTGCACGGATGCCGCATTCGCCGGCACCCACGATCACCATTCCCCTCCCCTCGCTCAACGCCCCCGCCCCTTCAGCCGACGTCGATCATGACGCGACCGCCCTCGACCTTGACCGGATAGGTCTTGAGGTTGACGCAGACCGGCGCGCCCTTGGCAGCCCCCGTCTTGTAGTTGAAGCGCCCATTGTGCTTGGGGCATTCGATGATGTCATCCATCACCAATCCATCGGCCAGATGGATCTTCTCATGCGTGCAAAGCCCGTCGGTCGCGAAATACTCGTCATCGGGCGAGCGATAGATGGCAAAGGTGCGGCCTTCGTGGTCGAAGCGGATCACATCCTCCTCGTCCACATCGTCAGCCCCGCAGGCTTCGATCCAGCCGGCCATGGAAGTCCTCCCAGACAATTTTCTCAGATGGTGTGCGGGGGCGGGTTGCCGCCGCACGAAAGCCGGCCGGTTTATTCTGCTGCGGCAGCCAGTTCGAAATCGTGGAACTCGCCGCGATAAGGCCTCGCCGTCAAAGGCAGCTCGCGGCGGAGGTAATGATCCTCGTAGCGCAACTGCTTGAGCAGCACCGGCCAGACTTCGCGGTAGGCATGCCACATCGAAGGGTTGGGCTCAGGCAGGTCGTGCTTGATCATCGCGTGCAGCCTGGGCAGCGCATGATAGGGCACCATCGGGAACATGTGATGCTCCACATGGTAGTTCATGTTCCAATAGATGAACCGGCTGATTGGGTTCATGTAGACGGTGCGTGTGTTGAGCCGGTGATCCGTCACATTGTCCGCCAAGCCGATATGCTGGAGCAGGCCGGTCAGCACCATGTGCCAGCTGCCGTAGAGGCGCGGCAGGCCAATCAGCATGAGCGGCAGGAACGACCATGTCGCGAGCGCCACGGCGATCGTCGCGAGGTAGATCGCCACGTGGCAGCGCGCGGCTATGACGGCCTTGTTGAACTCCATTTCCGGCACGTAGGTTTTTTCTTCCGCATTCAGCCCGGTAAAAGCCTGACGGAAGAGACCCGGCAGCGAATAGCGAAAATCGAGCAGGCCGGTGAACATCAGTGCGGCCTTGAGCAGGTCCGGCGGACGCATCACGGCGATCTCGGCGTCGCGGCCGACGATGATCGTATCCGTGTGATGGCGCGCATGGCTCCAGCGCCACGTCACCGGATTGCGCATCAGCATGAAGGACGCGATCTGGTAGACAACATCGTTCATCCAGCGCGTCTTGAAGGCGGTGCCGTGTCCGCATTCATGCCAGCGGGAGTCGGATGCCGAAGCGTAGAAGACGCCGTAGACGAGAAAGAACGGCACAGACCACCAGCTGCCCCAGAAGTAGATAGCACCGGCTGCAGACAAAAGCAGGACGCCGAGCCAGATTGCCGTATCGCGTATGGCCGGACCATCCGAGCGCTGCATCAGCGCCTTCATTTCCTTGCGCGCGATGTCGGTGTGATACCACTCGGCAGCTGCCAAGCCGCTTTCCACGGCCTCGCGCGCGCTGACGCCGACTAGGCTGTAGTCCCGAACTGTTTTGGCCCTTTGGCCTTCAGCGATGCTCATCCTCGCCTCCCGATGGCGCCAGAGCGCCTTAGTCAATCGTTGACCGACATATAGCCGATGCGCATAATCCCATCAACAAATATCGCAAATAACTTCTTTTAACATCAAAAAACATCATCATGGGCGGAGGTCGGCGAACTTTCCGGAGGGCTCTGGATAGGGCTCCTGTGGCTGCGCCTCGATTCTGGCAATAGCGGCGCCCGCCTCGGCGATCTCCTCTGCACCGTCGAGAATCCTGAACTCGGTGTCGTAGGCGCGGGCCTCGCCATGTTCGAGCCAGATCATCTCGCCCCGTTCGCGTGCGGCGAGGTCGCCTAGAACATGATGGGTCGAGGGTTCGATGCCGAGTGCGTACTGGCCCGCCTGGAAGTTCTGCCACTCGTATGCGCATGGAAGCTGATCCTTGCGCGTCGTCACCTGAAAGCCGAGGCTGAGCTGATCGTTGATGATGGCTACAGGCACCCGCCCTTCGCTGTCCGCGGCCATTTCGTGCTGCCAGACCTGCTCGCGGAAACCGAGCCTGGGCCCCGAAAGCGTGCAGTAGCCCACCCCTTGCCGCTCATACGCGTCGCCCGCATGCGCGGCCCAGACGACATCCCTGATCGGCGCCACATAGCGGCTACCCTCGTCGAGCAGTGGATGGCCGACATTGACGTGATAAAAGAACATATGCGGCGTCCGCGCGAAGCCGTGATTGACGACCCGGTCGCGGATGCGGATCGTGTTGCGACCGACATCAGCCTCGATGCGGCGCACCAGATGCAGGTCCTCGCCGAACACGGCCGATTGCTGGACCGTGCCTTCCGCCCAGAGCACGCATTCGTCGCCGTTCCAGGTTTCGCCATAGCCGGTCAGGCGGGCCGGTATCGTGCTGATCCGGCCGTGCAGCGAATGGGTGACGCTCGGCTTGCCTGGATAGTTGTATTCATCCGCCGGCACTTCGCCGGGTCCGAGGATGTGGTCGAGCCCGCAGGTGACGAGCAGGCCCGAGAACGACCGCGCCCAGGCAAGCCCCTTCTCGCCTTCATATTCGTGCAGGCCGGGGTGGCGGAAGCCGGAGGGCGAATGCCATCCGATCGCCTGACCCTTGAACTCGCAATCGGCGATGTCGAGCGCGCGATCGATGAGCGCGGTGAAGCGGAGGCCCGAGCCGGTGCGGAATTCGAGCATCCGGATGCCGCGCTCGACGCCATCGCCCAGCACCATCAGCCGCACGCCCGCGAACTGCGAAAGCATGCCCGAACGTTCGGCGACCTCGCGGCGTGAAAGTGTCTGGCCGAAAAGCTTCACCATGGAGCCGTCATCTCGATGCGCCTGCCATTCAATGTGCTGCCGTATCCTTCGCGAGCGTGGACGCATCGACGCCCATGATCAGTGCCTCCACCGAAAGCAGGTCGGTGTCGACGACGTTGCGCTCGGCCACCACCTCGCCGCGCCGCATGACGACCACGCGGTCCGCCACCTGGAACACGTGATGGATGTTGTGGGTGATGAAGAGCACACCGTGGCCCGCCGCACGCACTTCCCGCACGAAGCGTAGCACGCCGTGGGTTTCCTCGACGCCGAGATTGTTGGTCGGCTCGTCGAGGATGATGAGCTTGGCCGCGAACTGCATGGCGCGCGAGATCGCGATCGACTGCCGCTCGCCGCCCGACAGCGTGTTGACCAGCACATCGGCGTCCAGCTTCTTGGAAATGCCGACCCGCTTCAGAAGCACCGTCGCGGCCTGCCGCAGTGCCGTGAAATCGAGCGGCGCGAACACACCGAGCCAGGGAAGCGTCACCGGTTCGCGACCGAGAAAGAGGTTGCGCGCGATCGACAGGTCTGGCGCGAGCGAGGTGTCCTGATGGATGGTCTCGATGCCGAGATCCATCGCGTCGCGCGCATTGCGGATCGAGGCCCGTTGCCCGCGCACATGGATTTCCCCGCCATCGAAAGGATGCACGCCGGAGATCGCCTTGATGAGGGTCGACTTGCCTGCGCCATTGTCGCCGAGCAGCGCCACCACCTCGCCTTCGCGCAGGACCATCGACGCGTTCTTGAGCGCGTGGACATTGCCGAAAGACTTGCGGACCCGGTCGAGCCGCAGGATTTCCGCGCCCGCGCTCATCGCCGGAAACTCCGCTTCTGGATGAAGGCGTGCAGGATGAGCATCACAAGGATGATCGCGCCCACGAAGATGTTGAAGGCGAGCCCCGGCACGCCGACCAGCACGATGCCGTTGCGGATGGCGCGCAGCATCACGGCGCCGACGATCGTGCCAAGGATCGTGCCGCGCCCGCCGGTGAGTGCCGTGCCGCCCACCACCACCATCGCGATCACTTCGAGCTCGTAGCCTGTGCCCGCGACTGGTGACGCGGCCGAAATGCGGAAGGCGCTGATCATGCCTGCGAGGCCTGCCAGCACCGATGTCACGATGAAGAGCCCGATCTTGACCGCATCGGCCGGCACGCCGCGAGCGACGGCCGCGTTCCGGTTCGAGCCGATGGCGCTGATCCAGTTGCCAAGCTTGGAGAAGTTCAGGATGTAGGCCGCGAGCGCCGTAAGTGCGATGAACCACCAGAGCGAGGTGTAGAGCCGCCATGGCCCGAGCTCGAAGGAGTCCGCGAGAAGCGTCACGAACACGCCCGGTTGGTCCCATGATTTCAAGGGAAAGCCCTGGGTGATGTAGAGCGCCACGCCGCGCACGATCATCAGCATGGAAAGCGTGACGAGAAAGGACGAAATGCCGATCTTCGTCACGATCAGCCCGTTGATCGCGCCGATCGCGATGCAGACAAGGAGACCGATCGCCAGGGCCGTGCCGATATCGACCACGCCGTTCTGCGCCAGAAGCATCACGATGACCGGCCCGAGCGCAAAGGTCGCGCCGACCGAAAGGTCGAACTCGCCTGCCGTCAGAAGCAGCGTCATGCCGAGCGCGATGATGCCGAGCTCGGGCAGAAACGCCATCATGTTGGAGATGTTGAGCGGCGACAGGAATGCCGGCCGGGCGAGCGAAAAGCCGACAAGGACGATCGCCAGGATCACCAGCGAAGCGATTTGCGGCGAGCCCGCCAGACCGCGCCAGCGGCTGGCAGGTTTGTCGAAAGGTTGGATGAGAACAGTCATCGCATGATCCGCCTGAGCGGGTACTGCCGTGCCATCACGGCCGGCAGCCACCACCCGGTCACTTGTTGTAGAGCTTGAGGATCGGCTCGACGCTGGTCTTGTCGTAGAGACTGAAGGTCAGCACGTCATAGCCGATGGGCTCGCCGGACGCGGCGAGGTTGAGGAGCGCGACCGGCATGAAACCTTGCGCCGACGGATACTGCCAGGCGGCCGCGTTGAAGTAGCCTGCCTTCACCGCCTCCGCCGTTTCCTTGGAATTACCCCAGCCGACCACGGGAATCGTGCCCGGCTTGATGCCGGCATTGTCGAACACCTGACGGACCGCAGCCGCCACCGAGTCGCCCAGCGCGATGATCGCCGGAGGATTGTTGGCGAGCATGTAGTCGCTCATCTTGGCGATGATGCCGGCTGGATCGGTGCCAGCATCCACCACGTCATAGGTGATCTTGAGCGGATCGAAGACGCTCGCGATGCCGGAGGTCTCGAGTTGCTGGTAGCTGGCGCCGGGAACCTCGACGGGCAGGAAGACCTTGTCGCCTTCCTTCACCAGCTTGTTGTCCACGAGATATTTGGCCCAGATTGCACCGGCCTGCGTCAGGTCGGCGCCGACATAGGCCTGTCGGCCGGTTGCAGGGTCGTCCGTGTTGAAGAAGACGACCGGGATGCCTGCATCCTTGGCCGCCTTTACTTCGGCGTTCCAAAGGCCGGGCTGGGCCGAGGTCGTGCCGATGCCGTCCGGCTTGGCAGCGATCGCCGAGTTGAAGGCCTCCTTCTGGGCCGCCATGTCGCCGCCCGAGAAGGAGATTTGACAGTTGGCGTTGAGCTGCTCGCAGGCGCGCTGGGCGCCCGCGTTCCAGTCGAGCCAGAACGCATCGGACGGCCCGCCATGCGACAGCAGGTAAAAGGTCTTCTTGGCTTCCTGCGCATGGGCCGGCATGCTCAGGGTCGCACACGCCAGCAGTGCCGCGCCCGCCAGTTTCAGAACCGTCTTCATCGTCCTTTCCTCCCTTTTGGCTTTCTCAGAGACCGTTCTCGCGCAGCTTGCCGTCGAGGAACTTCTTGGCGCGCGGCACGTCGTCCTCGGACAGGTGCTCGATGATCATCGGAATGTTCGGGTGCTTCTGGGCGAGCCGCTGCAGATAAAGGTCGTAGTTGAGCGAACCCAGGCCCGGTGCCGGCAGCTCGATCTCGCCGACACCGCGGAAGGTGTGGCTTTCGAGGGCATCGGCATCACCGATATCGGCATGCTTTTCCGACTTGTCGTCGCCCGAACGCTTCACGTCCTTGGCGTGGGCGATTCTGATCTTGTCGGACAATGTGTCGAAGACCTGATTGAGGATCTGGTCCATCCGGTCGATGTTGTGGGTCTCGAAATAGTTGGTCGGGTCCATCAGGAGGCCGAGGCCCGGATGATCGACCTGCGCGAACATCTTCACCGTTTCTTCGACGGAGCCGACGACGTTGTTCACATAGGTCTCGAGCAGGAACACCGCGCCATGGTCATAGGCTTCCTGCGAGAGCTCCGAGATCACCTTGCGGCACTCTTCGAAGCCTTCCTCCGTCTTGTTCTTTTCGTGGTGAACCCAGTCGGACTCGGTGTTGTAGGTGCCGGTTTCCGAGATCACATAGGGCGTGCCGAAATGGCGGGCGTTGCGGATGATCTCCTTGAGATAACCCACGCGCTTCTCCCGCTCCGCCTTATCGGGGTGGATGATGTTGGTGTAGCCCGAGATGGCACAGATCGGCAGGTGGTGATCGCGGAACACGTCGCGCACCTTCTTCGCCTTGTCGGCCGTGATCTGCCCGGCCGAAAGATCCACATCCTTGAAGTGGAGGTCGAGCTGCACGGTGTTGAAGTTGAGCGCGCGGATCTTCTGCGCGGTTTCCTCAAGGCCATACGGAAAATAGCCCGTGAAAATGCCGGCTTGCATCATGGGTGGTGTCCTCCCCTTAAGTGTCAGTCAGTTCGTGGTGATTTCGGAAAGCTTGACCGTGCGCCCCTCCGCGATCGAGCGGTATCCCGCTTCGACCAGCGCCATGGTCTCGACATTGTCGGCGACCGATAGTGCGGGAGGCTCGCCGGTCTTGATGGCGTGCTGGAGCTGTTCCATCACGCCGATAAAGGCGTGCGGGAACCACATCGTGTCCCATGTCGGCGTGACCCATTCCCCGCCGGTGGTTTCCGTCGAGGCATAGGAAAGCGTCGAGGCCTCCCCCGTCGGCCAGCCGATCGTGCCCTTGGCGACGCCCTTCGTGCCATCGACGCGCCAGCGAATGTGCTGGTCGTCCTTGTAGCCTTCCTGGCGCGGACCCGACCACACATCCTCGAGCGACACGGCGAGCGCACCGGAAGCAAAGCGAAGCGTCGAAACGGTGATGCCGTCCGAATGCGCAAATGTGGTGCGCGGGTCCTGCCGCGTCTGGGTGGTGATTTCTGTGGGCTCGCCCAACAGGAAGCGCAGCACGTCGAGATGGTGCACGCTCATGTTGGAGAGCGTCAGCCGGTCATAGTCCTGCAGGAAAGGCTGCCAGTGCGGGATCGCATGCATGTCGATCTGCGCGAACACGATCTCGCCGAGCGCACCAGAGGTGATGATCTGCCTCAGCACGCGCATCGACTGGTCGTAGCGCATGTTCTGGTTGACCGAGAGCACCTTGCCCGCGGCTTTGGCTTCGTCGCGCAGCTTGATGGCTTCCTCGAGCGAAAGCGCCAGCGGCTTCTGCGCGAGGATGCCCTTGATATGGGGCGCCTTCAGCGCCTTTCGGATCAGCTCCGGTTGCTGGTCCGGCGGATAGGCCAGGTCGATAATGTCGATGCTTTGGTCAGCGATCAGTGCTTCGGGCGTGCCGTGAACCGTGGGGATCCCCCAGCGCTCGGCGACCTTTTCCGCATTCGCACGCGTGCGTGAAGCGATGGCGCCGACCGTGAAGCCGGCTTGCTTGTAAGCCGCGAGATGGCACTCGGCCATGATCATGCCGGCCCCGATGGCGCCGATCCGGTATTCGTTGGTGCGAACCGTCACATCCGGCTCGAAACTTGTCTCCGCCATCTGACCCTCCCGCTTCATTACCGCCGCGACATTCATCGAAGCGCCCCTCCGCCCTGACTGAAAAAGTGGATCTTGTTGGCATCGCAGGAGAGCGAAACCAGCGCGTCCGGCGCGATCGCCGGCTGGCCCCGCATGAGCGCGCGAAGCCGTGTTTCGCCAGCCGCCAATGTCACCACCGTTGTGCCGCCGAGCGGCTCGACCTCGAAGACGCGTGCCGGACGGCCGCTTGAGCCATCCATCCAGGGCGCAACCTTGAGGTCTTCGGGCCGCACGCCGATTTCGGTGGCGTCCGCCGGTGTTGCGGTATCCGGCAAACGGATCGTGCCCTCTGCTGCTTCCAGCACTCCGCTCCCACGCACCGAGCGCAGAACGTTCATCACCGGCGAGCCCAGAAGGCGGGCGACATAGGTGCTGGCGGGGCGGTCGTAGATTTCAGCAGGCGCGCCGATCTGGCGAATGGCGCCCGCTTCCAAGATGGCCATCCGGTCGGCGACCGACATCGCCTCTTCCTGATCGTGCGTCACGTAGATCAGCGTCTTGCCGAGCTCGCGCTGGATGCGCTTGAGCTCGACACGGGTTTCCTCGCGCAGGCGTGCGTCCAGCGCCGAGATCGGGTCGTCCATGAGATAGGCGGCCGGATCGCGGACCAGCGCACGCGCAATCGCCACGCGCTGCCGCTCGCCGCCCGACAGATGCGCGGGTGACTTGTGCAGGATGTGAGTGATGTGAAGTGCCTCGGCGACATCGGCCAGGCGCCGCTCGATCTGGGTGGCAGGCACCTTCCGCTCCACGAGCGGAAAGGCGACGTTCTCGCGCGCCGTCATGTGCGGAAAGAGCGCGAGGTTCTGGAACACCATCGCGACATTGCGGGCGGCCGGCGAAACCGCATTGACGACGCGTCCGCCGATCAACACCTCGCCGCTATCGGGCGTTTCCAGCCCGAGGATCAGCCGCATGATGGTGGACTTGCCCGAAAGCGGGGGACCGAAGAAGCAGAAGAACTCGTTGTCCTCGACGGTGAAGCTCGCATCGTCCACGGCGAGCGTGTCGCCATAGCGTTTGGAGACATTGCGGAACGCGATCTCGGCCACCGATCACCCCTCCGCCATGACCGCGCGGCCACTGCCAGCGTCGAACACGCGGACCGACGCCGCATCGGGCACGAGCACCAGCGTTTCGCCGACCACGGCGCCCGCATCGTTCTCGAACACCGCCTTCACGCTCCGCTCGCCCTCGCCCAGATGAACGATCGTTCGCGCGCCGATGCGCTCGACAAAAGAAACAGGCATGGCGAGGCCGCGGCCGTCTACCGAGCGCGTCACCTGCTCCGGACGGAAACCGTAGAACACCTCTCCGTTCGAGCCGCGCAGTACAGCCGCGATCCCTTCGGGCAGCGGCGGCGAGATGCCGAGCGGGCCGAGATCGATCACCAATCCGCCATCGCTTTCTGCCGGGCGGCCGGGCAAAAGATTCATGCCGGGCGCGCCGATGAAGCGGGCCACGAAGAGGTTCGCCGGATTGTTGTAGACGTCGAGCGGCGCGCCGACCTGCTGGAGCACGCCATGGTCCATCACTGCGATACGGTCGGCCATGGTCATGGCTTCGAGCTGGTCGTGGGTCACATAGACCATGGTTTGTTTGAACTCGCGCTGGAGGTGCTTGAGTTCGGTGCGCATCACCGCGCGGAATGCCGCGTCCACATTCGACAGCGGCTCATCGAGCAGGAAGATCGCCGGCTCCATGATGGCCGACCGCCCTATCGCCACGCGCTGCAGGATGTTGACCGACAGCCGGTTCGCTTTTCGGTGGAGCAGCGGCGTGAGCTGCAGGAGTTCGGCGACCGCGCCCACGCGCCGGTCGATCTCGCTTTTTGGCGCGCCGCGCATCCGAAGCCCATAGGACAGGTTCCCGCGCACCGTCATATGGGTGAAGATCGCGTAGTTCTGGAACACGAAGCCGACGCCGCGCCTGCCCATCGGCACGCCGGCCATGTCGCGGTCGCCAAACAGGATCTGACCCTCGCTCGGCTCTTCCATGCCGGCGATCATGTTCATGGTGGTGCTCTTGCCGCAGCCCGAGGGCCCGAGCAGCGCCATGAACTCGCCATCGGCGATATGAAGGTCCATGGTTCTCAGCGCGGTGAAGGGGCCGAAGCGCTTGACGAGGTTCTGGAGGTGGATCGCGCTCATGCCGCCAGCTCCCGCGCCTTTGCCATGCGCTTCATGGCGAACACCGCGACCACCGACAGGACGACCAGGATCGCCAGCGCGATGGCCGCGACATAGCCCCAGATCAGGTCCTGCGTGGTGACCTTGTAGACATAGACGGAGATCGTCTCGGTCGCGACACCGGGTCCGCCGCCGGTCATGATGAAGAGCGTGTCGAAAATCTTGAAGTTCTCGATGACGCGGATCGCGAGCGCGATGATGATGATCGTCTTCATTTTGGGCAAGACGATCGTCGTGAAGCGCTGCCAGGCATTGGCGCCCAGCAGGGTCGCGGCCTTTATCTGGTCGTCCGGCACGCCGACGAGGCCGGCGAGCAGGATCAGGAACATCAGGGGTGTCCACTGCCAGATATCGGCGATGACCACCGCGATGAAGGCGAGCGTCGGGTCGGACAGCCAGGCGATGGCGACTGTCCGCCCCGTCAGGGCCGACAGGATGTCGTTCACCGGGCCGCCCGACTGGAACAGCATGAAGAACATGTAGCCCGCCACCGCCGGCACCACCATCATGGGCATGAGAAGGATGGAGTAGAAGACGCGCTTGCCGGGAAAGTCGTCGGCGAACAGGGTCGCGAGTGCGAGGCCCAGCAGGAATTCGGCGGGCACGCAGATCACCATCACGAGCGCGGTGCACCAAAGCGCGCTCCAGAAGCGGGTGTCGGCGGCAAGGTCGGAATAATTCGCGAAGGAATTCCAGAGCTCCCACGCATTCCACCACTCGACACCCGAAAGCGGCGCCCAGTCGGAGAGACTGATATAGAGCTGCATCAGAAGCGGAAACACGGCGATGAACAGCACGAGGATCTGCGCGGGCAGCGTCAGCCTGAAACCGAGGCGCGCGCTTTCGTTCTCGGGCTTATCGGCGGGAACCGCGGGCGCAAGCGTGGAGGGAAGCGTTGCCATCGTCATTGCTTCAGCGCTCCGAAGGTCAGCCCGCGCACGAGGTGACGCTGGATGGCGATGCCCATGATCACGGGCGGCACGGCCGCAATCAGGCCGAGCGCTGCCTTCGCGCCGTAAAGCTGACCCGTCATCGAGGACGAGAGCGAGGCCATGTAAACCGGGATCGTCACCCATTCGCGTGTGGTGAGAAGAAGCGCGATCAGATAATCGGACCAGTTGAGGATGAAGACGAAGAGCGCCGCACTCGCCAGCGGCGCGCGCATCATGGGCAGCGTGATACGGGTGAAGACGCGCCAGCGCGAGCAGCCTTCGACCAATGCCGCTTCCTCGATCTCGCGCGGCATGTCGTCGAAAAAGGTCTTCATCAGCCAGAAGGCGAAGGGCAGCGTGACGATGCCGTAGATCAGCGCCAAGCCCCACCAGGTGTCGATCAGTCCGAGAAAAGCCCACATGATCATCACGGGGATCATCACGGCCATCGGGGGAAAGAGGCGCAGCTGGATCAGTGCCAGCGGCAGGTTCTGGCCCGAGCCGAAGCGTGACAGGCCGTAAGCGGCCGCCGTCCCCGCCCCCATGGCGATGGCGGTGCCGAACACCGCCGACAGAAGCGAGGACAGGATCGGTTTGAGCGCCGTGCGGTCGAGCGCCACGATAAGGTTCGAGGTGGATTCGCCGAAGATGAAGCGGAAATTGTTGAGCGTCGGCTCCTTGGGCCACCATGTCAGCTCGGCGCCGGTGGCCGACCATTCGCCGATCGGCTTGAACGCCATCGACACCATCCAAAGGATCGGAACGAGCGTGATCGCCAGCGCCAGTAAGATGGCGGCATAGCGGAAAAGCTCGAAGGGAACGGACCGTTTCATCTGGCAGCTTTGCTGGAGTGACGGAGGCTGGAGAGGCATGCTCGCCCAGCCTGCAACCGGAGCGTCACGCTCAAAGGTGCGCCGCTCCGCTGTGGCATGAGATCAACCGATCGCGTCGGTGACCGTGGGCCAGGCTTCCTTGTTGCTCTTGATGGCATCGAGGATCTTTTCCTCGCCCGTTCGCCTCACGATGCGCTTCCACTGCGTTTCGACGTCGGCCATCGCCTCTTCGGGCGTTTTCGCCTTGGTGAGCGCCGCGACGAGGTTTTCGTCGAGCGCATTGTGGAAGGCCGTGGCTCCTGGATAGTTGATGCTCGGCACCGTGCGGGCCACCGTCTCGCGCACCACGTCCATGTGGTAGGCATGGTAGGTTTCGCGCACCAGCGGGTCGGCGAAATCCGACAAGCGGAACGGGTCGAAATAGCCGCCGGGATTGGCGGTCATCCAGGCATAGATGCGCGCCGAACCCAGCCACTGCAGGAAGACGTAGCAGAGTTCGGGATTCTTGGCCTGCGAGGAGACGGAGGCCGACAGGTTGAGCCACAAGACCGAGCGGCTGATCAGCTTGCCGTCGACCTCGCGGCCCGGTGGCAGCATCGAACCGATCTTGCCGGTGACCTGGCTGTCCTTGTTGCCGGCATTGTCGAGGAACTTCGGCAGGTTGGAGAACGCGCAGGTGAGCGCCGCCCCGCCCTTCGCGAAGTTACCGTACTGTTCGGGCCAGCCCCATGAGATCGCATCGGGCGACTTGTAGGCGAGCGAGTCGACGTATTCCTTCGTGGCATTGATGCCGGCTTCGGAATTGATAAGCGGGCTGCCGTCATCGCCGAACAGGAACTGGTTCGGATTGCCCATCGAAACGAAGCGCTGGTACCAGTTGGTGTAACCCCAGCCTTGGTTGCGGATATCGGTGGAGCCGAGGAGCCCTTTGTCGGGTCGGTGGAAGAAAGCCGAGACCTCGTCGAGCTGCTTCCATGTCTTCGGCGGCGCCAGATCGTAGCCGTATTTGCCCTTGAAGGCCGTCTTCTCGGCCTCGTCGTTGAACAGGTCAGTGCGATAGACCCAGGTCTGGAAGTCGCCATCGAGGGACACGCCATAGGTCGAGCCGCGATATTGGTTGAGCAGCGATACGCCCTTCACACCATTGACATAGCCGGTCTCGGGTGCATCCCATTCGGGCTTGTGCTTGGCCACGAAGTCGTCGAGCTTCAGGATGCCGCCGGTTTCGGCGAGATCGCCCAGGCGATTCCATTCGACCGCATAGATGTCATAGGCCCCACCCTTGGTGGAGATGTCCTGCATCGTCTTGGTGAATTCTTGGCCGTTGGGAACGCCGACGATGTCGAGCGTGATGCCGGTTTCCTTTTCCCAAAGGTCCTTGATCGAAGGTGCGCCAGCCGGGAAAGGCTGGGTGAGCTGGCCGATCGAGCCGTCGGACAGGCCGAGCACGATGCGGTCGGCACCCGACGCCTTCAACGCCTTTGCGGCCTCGACCGCGCGCCCCTCGGGCGTGTCGGGACCGTATTGATAGCGCTCGGCTCCATTGAAACCGGTCGGCCCGCCGACCATGCCGGGCGCCAGCGCATCGGCGGCGAAAGCACGGCCGGGGCGGATGAAGCTGGGTGCAATTCCAATGGCTGCCGTCAGCGCAGCCGCGTTCCCCCCCGACGCCAGCAATTGGCGCCGCGACAAGCGGATTAAGTCCGACATCGATTTCCTCCCTCAAGAACGGCTCCTCAACCGCTCTCGGAGGGATAATGATGACACATCGCCGATGATGTCAACATCAATAAATATCATATTGCATCATTAACAGTCAGAATGGGCCATGTTTTGGCTTCCATCGTTGCCTCGAAGGGCGGCAGATCTCCGCCTTTCAACGCGCTCAGATGTTCAAAACTCTTGTCTTTGCAGCTTTTGATTGTCGACGAGCTTGCATCACCCGCATTATGCAAGCCATCAGTTTACATCAGAACGGCATTGGCCTTGCGATTCGAGGGCGAGACCGGGATCGCAAAGGTTTCAATGAGCAGGTGGGGTGAGAGGATTGTGCGCGCAACACTGACAGACGTTGCCCGGGAAGCTGGCGTGTCGGCCGCAACCGTCGATCGGGTACTTAACAACCGATCGGGCGTGCGCAGCCGCACGCGGGAAGTCGTGATCGAAACCGCCCAGCGTCTCGGCTACATCGCCGATGAAACACCGGGTTCGGTCCGCCCAACCTCCATGCCGACTGAAACCATCAGGCTCGACTTCGCCCTGCCTGCAGGCACCAATATCTTCATGCAGACCCTTCGGGCTGAACTGGAAGAACAGGGCGCACAGCGCGAAGGGGTCGAGGTTCACGTCGAAGCCATCGAAGGCTTCGACCCCGCAGCACTCGCGCGAACCCTGCAGGACCTCAAAGGCAAGACCCAGGGCGTGGGCGTCATCGCGCTCGACCACCCCGTGGTGCGCGAAGCCATCCGCGCGCTTTCGGCAAGCGGCGTCAAGGTCGTCACCATCGCCTCCGATATCCTGAACGTCCCACGCGCAGCCTATGTCGGCATCGACAACCGCGCGGCCGGCCGCCTCGCTGGCTATCTCGTCGACCGCTTCGTCCGAACCCGCCCCGGCAAGGTCGCGCTGTTTGCCGGCTCGCTTGCCTATCGCGGCCATGAGGAGCGCGAAATGGGCTTCCGCCACATTCTCAACGAGGAAGCGCAAGGCCTGCGCATCGTCGAAATGCGCGAGATGCTGGACGACCGCGAAAAGGCCTACGCGGAAGCCTGTGCGCTTCTCGACCGCCATCCGGATCTCGCCGCCATCTACAATGTCGGCGCCGGCAACAGCGGCATCGCGCGCGCCCTTCGCGAACGCAATCGCCAGCAGGAGGTGGTCTTCGTTGCGCACGACCTGACCGACAGCACCAAGGCGCTTCTGCTTGATGGCACGCTCGATGCCGTCATCGACCAGAACCCCCGCGTCGAAGCCCGGGAGGCACTCAACATCCTCATTCACGACATTCGCGGCCTGCCCTATGACGGCCACCCGCCCCGGCTCCAAGTCATATTCAAGGAGAATATACCGTGATTGAACGACGGTGGCTGTTCATCGCGAAGATGGGCCTAGCCCGCATAAGGCACTACCAGTGAGACGCGCGGATCGAAGCAGTTCGATCGCTATCCGCTGCGCTGCGAACCTGCGGGACCCTAAGTGCATCGATTTATTGCTCGCGAACTTCAAATTTTACAGTTTGAGGAAATCGAGTCGAAACCAAGCAATTTAGCCGATAATTTCGATATTATTGCTAGAACACCTCCAACAGGAGGCCCAATGAAAAATACATCTCTGGTCGCATTCGCATCGACTCTGCTGTTAGGCATTCACTCCGCCCATGCGGAAGATTTCTCTTCAGCATATATTTCCCAGATTGATACCTCAAGCTTCAGTAGATCGGTGATTTCGACACAGGATATCATGAAGCCTGCCTTCGAAGTGACCTCCAGCCTCCGCGCCCTCACACCGAGCAGTGGCAATCTTGGGCTGGTCGATCAAGTCGGGGAGTTCAACGCTTCATCGATCATGCAGTCAGGGTCCGGCAATGTCGGCCTGATTCGGCAGATCGGCGCTTCGAACACCGCTTCGATTCAGCAATTCGGCATAGGTCACGCCGCAATGGTCGCACAACAGGGGCGCGGCAATGTTGCGATGATCGTCCAGCATTAGACGGACGACGACAAAAAAAATGGCCGGTTCGAGCCCGGCCATTTTTATTAATTACCTGTCGTCGTTGGAGTCCCCGGCACGGTTGGCTGGGGGGTCGGCGTCGGCGTCGGTTGCGTGACGCCACCAAAGTCCGGAAAGTCGATCGAAAAACCGGGCGAACTGCTGGAATCGTCGGCTTGTGCCGTCGCCTGCGAAAGCAGCCAGTTTCCATTGAGCGGATCGCCGCCGAGCGATGGATTGACCGGGCGATAAACGAGCTCCGAAGCCACTGCGCTTCCCGCACCCGCCATGGTGCCAGCGAGAACCAGGCCCATCATCAAACGACGCATTGTTTCACTCCCAATTTCCAAATCACGATAGCCGAACGCGCGTGCTCCGCAAGCGCAGCCGGTCACTTCCCTGCCGTAAGGTTACTTCGGGATCACATACATGCGGCCCGGCACGATGACCACGGTGGTGTTCTGAAGCCCGCGCAAGCCGGTCGGCATCAGGTAGCGACCCGATTGTGGAGTCTGGATCGCGAGAACGTTCGAGTTCTGCGAGTCGCGCACGTCGAGTGCGCCGGCGAGATCGTTGCCCGCCTGCAGATAGGCGACGTTGTTGTCGTTGCCCGACACACCGACCATCTGGAAGTTGCGATTGCCCTTGCTCGCTTGGAGCACGTTGTTGTTGGTCCCGCCCTGCACGAGAAGCAGCGCCGAGTTCGCGCCCTCGATCGCCTGTACCGCGCGGTTGTTCAAGCCGGACTGCTGGATCAGCGACAGGCTGCTTGTTCCCTTCACGGAAGAGTTCGCGGTGTTGTTCTCGCCGATCTGGGCGATGTTGGTGGTGGTCTGCGCCTCTCCGTTCACGAAAGGCATGATCGGTTGCATCAGCGCCGAAACCTCAGCCGTGGCATTATCGGAATTGCGGACCAGAATATCCTCGGCTGATGCCGGAACAAGTGCGAGCCCGATGCTGAGCGAAGCGGCTGCAACGAGGCTCTTCAGCGCTATCTTTCCGGTCTTCGACATCGTCATCCCCTTAATCTCTAGCGCCTTGGCGCCGAAGCTGGTGCCGCTCCCCAGCAGCCCGGGCCGAATTACTATTCTCGCCGCGTCAGGTCCTGATCTCGGGCTCTCCGAGATCGATCTCCTTCGCGAGCCGGCAGAGCGGCTTGCCATCGGTGGCCGTCACCGTCATCTCAACCGAAAGCTTGGCCGGACGGTCCACCGCCACCGTTCCACCCAGCTTTCCGCCGTTGAAATCGCCCGACTGGGCCGAAGCGCTTGTGCCCGAGGCGGACTGCTTCTTCACTGCGAGGCTGAAGTGCCCCGAAAGTTGTTCCGACGTTTCGATGAAGGGCCGAAGTACGGCGATCTCATTTCTGCCTACCTGGACGCCGCATGCCGAGATGCGGCTGTCGAGGCTTTCACCCGGAATGATTTGCTCCTTCATCGAAGCGTCGTCCGCCTGGGCGGCAAGGACAATGGCGCTGGCGAGGATGTTTGAAATCCAAGGCATGATGCCGATCCTGATCGCTTGAGCGGGGAGGAAAGTGGGGCGCGCCATCCGACACGCCCCACCCTTAGGTGCTTACTTCTGCGAGACGATGGCGACGTTGCCGCGCCCCTGCTGGAAGACGACCGAGTTCTGGCCGCTGTTGCTCTGGGTGACCGAGGCGTAGTTCGCCACGCCGCCTGCGCCGTCTTGGATTACCAGCGAGTTGTTGGACGAACCCGACTGGTTGACCAAGGCGTAGCTCAGTTCGCCGGACTGCAGGACGGTCGAGTTCTGGCCCGCACCGGTTTGCGAGATGAGAGCGCCCGACTTGTCGGCAGCCTGCACGATCAGCGAGGACGAACCGAGGCTCGCGACTTGCTGCGTGGTGGCGAAGTTTTCGTTGCCGCTCTGGATCGTGGCCGCAAGATTGGCCGCACCGCCCGACTGGGTGGTTTCAGCATAGTTCTTGTTACCGTTCTGCAGAACAGCAGCAGCAGAGGCTGCCGTCAGCGACTGCGAGGTCACTGAGCCGTTGCCCTTGCCGTTCTGGACCGTGCCGGCAATTGCGCCGATCGTGCCCGACTGGGAGTTGATCGACGCATTGCCGTCACCGATCTGCACGGTTGCAGCGAGCGAGCCCACTGCGACCAGCTGCGAGTTGGTCGCGAAGTTGCCGTCGCCGGCCTGGACGATGCCAGCGGCAGAGGCGGTGGTGGGCAGGCTTAGCGCAGGTAGTTCGGGCAGCGTACCCTTCGGCAGATCAGCAACATTGCCATTGATCTTGAGAAGCGTCTGACCAACTGGGTCAGGTGTACCTTTCTTCGTGGGGATGCCCAAGAAAGGCTTCGTACCACTGTTGAGCCGTGTAACCAGCGCCACATCTCCGGAATAGTTAACCTTCTCTGGAATAAAGACCTGCCCAACCTGACTGTTGCTGGCAAAATTGTCGTTGCCGAACTGTGCAACGGCAGCCACTGAGTCAGTGGCAGGTGCCGCATCGGTACCGCTTGCTTTGATTGCTCCCCACTCGACATAGGTAGTGGAACCAAAGATTGGCAGAACCGCCACTTGTCCGCCCTTGCTCAGTTCATAGCTGACAGTCTGGAACTCACCCTGCGTGTTGAACGCCTGGTTCCGGCTGCCCGCCTGAAGCACGCCAGCCGTCACGCCCGAGCTCTTCGCCTGCTGTGTGTTGACCGCGAGGTTGCCTGCACCGAACTGTGCGATGGTCGCATCCGAGTCGATCACGCCGAGTTGGTTGTTGAAGGCTAGATTGCCGACACCACCCTGCAGGATCAACGCCGAGAGGTCGCTGCCCTTGGACTGCGTGTTCCAGCCGCCATTGTCTTCGCCGAACTGGACGATCGTCGCATCGGCCGAACCACCCACGCTATCCTGCGAGTTCTGACCGTAGTTGTCGACGCCACCTTGGATGATCAATGCATCAGCGCCGTTTCCGGCGAGTTGGATGTTCACGCCCTCATTGTCGGCACCGAACTGTGCGATACGGGCCTCGTTGAAGGTGCCTTCCGACTGGTTGTTGGTTGCCGTGTTGTCGGCACCGAGCTGCAGAACGTCAGCGGCGTTCTTGGTGCCGCCCGACTGCAGGTTGGTCGCCACGTTGTCCACGCCGCCCTGAACGATGCGGCCCTGCTTATCCGAGCCGCCCGTCTGAAGGTTGAAGCCCTCATTGCCGAAACCGAGCTGGACGATGCCGGCTGCGTTGTTCGAACCGTCTGCAATCTGGATGTTCGTGCCCTTGTTGCCGGCGCCGAGCTGAAGAATGTCGGCGGTGTTCGAAGTGCCTTCGCTCTGAAGGTTGAAGCCGGTGTTGCCGACGCCACCCTGAACGATATTGGCTTCATGGCCAGCGAAACCGGTCGAACCCTGATAGTCCATCTGCGAGTTGGTTGCAGTATTGTCTGCACCGACCTGCAGGATGCCGGCCTCGTTGCCATTGCCCGCACTTCCGCCTTGACGACGCATATTCGTGCCGGTGTTGTTCGAGCCGAACTGCGCGATGTTCGAGACGTGGCTCGTGCCGCCTTCAGCCAGGTTGAACGCCTTGTTGTCCTCGCCGCCCTGAACGATGTTGGCTTCCGACAGCTGCCCATCGTCCTGCGAGTTGACGGCAAGATTGCCTTCACCCAGCTGAAGCACGCTGGCCGACTGGTTGAGGTTGTAGCCGTTGTTGTGGAAGCCACCGGTCTGGCTGTTGTAGGCTTGGTTGTCCGAGCCAAGCTGCAGCGTGCTGGCGGTGTTGCCCGCGCCACCGTTCTTGCCGCCCGACTGAGTGTTCACCGCCGTATTGTGGATGCCGCCTTGAACGATCGTCGAGGAAAGGTTGCTTGCCACCTCGCCGGAGATGCCAGCGTCCTGCGCGTTCACCGCGAGATTGCCGGCACCGAACTGCGTGATCGAGGCGCCGGAATTCTTCAGATTGGCCTGAGTGCTGTAGGCTTCGTTGCCATTGCCGACCTGCAACGTGCCGGTCTTTGCGGAAGCAACCTTGGTCTGACCACTGGCAGCGACATTGTCGCGGCCAAGCTGCAGCACATCCGAGCGAGCGTCCTTCGAGTTATCCTGCGTGCTGTCTGCGCCGTTGTTCAGGCCGACCTGCGTGATGTTGGCGCGCGAGTCGTTCGAGTTCGTTTGACCGACTACGGCAACGTTCTTGCTGCCGCCCTGCATGATGCCGGAGAAGTTCGCATCGCCGCCCGTCTGGGTGTTGAAAGCGAAGTTGCCGACCGTGTCGAACGGATTGAGCTGAATGATGCCTGCGTCGTGGCCCTTGGCGCCCGGTGCCGTCTGCTGCTCGTTCTGTCCGAAGTTCTGGTAACCGCCCTGGAAGATCGTGCCGCGATTGTTGTCGCCCGACTGCAGGAACTTGTTGACTGCGTTGCGCTCGCCGAACTGTGCGATGCCGGCCGTGTTGTGACCAAGCTGCAGGAACTGGTCGCCGACGAAGTTGTAGCTGCCACGCTGCATCACGCCGAGCGTGTTGGAACCATTCTGCGCTGCAGCGGCGGCGCCATTGGAAGTCAGAGGCGCGAAGACGTTGGCCGTGCCGTACTGATAGATGAAGCCTTCGTTAGAGCCGACCTGGCCAAGATAGGCATAGTTGCTGTTGTCGCGCTGTCCAATGAAGCCTGTATTGCCGGCAGCATGAGCCGCCCCGGCAAGCGTCACCAGTGCGACGCCAGCCAGCAAGCTGGAACGTAGCATGAGTCTCTCCCTCAAACTTTCAAAAAGCAGAGCAACCCCTTGCCCTGCCACCCCCACGCCGACACCCCGTCAGCGCGTTAACAACTCAGCAACTATCATCGGCAGATTGAATGACGCAAGGGAAATAAGTTACCGAATTCTTAATTGGTAAACTGCTGTTGAGAAATCAGGTCGATCGTCAAAATCCAGAGATCGGCGAGCACGGATTTTGTGAATTCAGGCCGTGTAGATTTCAGCCATTTGGATGATGGTAATCATCCATTCAATATGCGACTTGGCACGAAACGAATAAATCGACTCCTTTAGCGAATCGAAGCGCACAGATTTTGCAGATCACTCAAATCTAAAAGCACGAAAACTCCTGCCATCTGGATTGATTCAACAATCCAGCCACACAGCAGAACTTCCTACTGCCGCTCAGCCTAAAATTAGCGTTTCAGCCTAGCCGGTGAAGGCATCGACTAACTTTGCGGCTTTCCAGGTTGAGAGCGAGGCAGCGCGCGCTGGTAGGTCTTACCGAACTCGCTGACGAGAGCCATGCCCCGCGCGGGGTCCTCAAGCTTCCACAGCCCCTTCTTCACACCCTCCATGATGAGCGAATAGACGGCGAGTTCGATCGCTTCACGCACCGCAAGATGGCCGGGATCGTTGTAGGAAGTCCCGAGTTCGATTTCGAGAAGCTCGGCAGGCGCTGCAAACTTGTAGGCGCCACCTCGTGCCATGAATGAATAGATCTGTTTGGAGGTCGTCGTCGAGACAAGGATTTCGCCGTTCTGTACGCTCACCGCGCGCAGGGCCACTGTGACCAAATCGGAGCGGTAGCTCACATCCCCGCCGATGCCCAGATACTTGGCACCCGCACCGCCGGTCCGCTCGTTGGAATCGTAGCCGACGATGCCCCCTTCGAGGATCAAGCCTGCGAATCGTACTGGAGGCAATGCACCGCCGGCGCTGCCGCCATAGGCGCGCTGGGTGTTTTCGATCAGGGTCCGCTCCTGCACGAGGTTCTTCAAGCCCGAGCGCTCGACAACACGAAACCAACGTCCCTGCCCTGCCGACTTCAGAACATCGACGAGGATGTTGGCCCCGCCCTGCGTCACCGCGCGACTGTATTCCGCAAAGCTCTCGTTCGGCTTTGCCTGACCAGTCAGATCGGGGAAATCATAAACGGCGACATCGACAGCCTGCGCAGGCGGCGGCACGTCCTCGATGCGCTTGGTCGTGCGCGTCATCGATTCCAGCTTGGCCGGCGGCGTTGCCAACTGTTGCCCCGTCTGGCACCCAGCCACAAGCACACTGGCCGCCGTCAGAGCGGCAGCCGCTTTCAAGAAACCCATCGCTTACCCCCTCCACACCAACCTGCCGTTCGGACCCCACATCCCGGCAAATGGCGGAAACAGCCTCCCCTTAGGTCAACCTTGCGACATAAGACAAGTCGCAGATCGCTGAGACTTAATTGATATACACCGCGACTGCACTTCTTGTGGCAGTCCAGCAACAACCATTGCCTCACCAAAGGATTGGTTCAGCCCTCATATAAGCACGACTCTACTGGTGGAGCGCTAGAAAGAACTACCGACAGAGTTAATTTTGGCAAATACGGAGGAGGTCGCGAGAACGGCGCCTTCTACTGACGGACCACTCCACGCCCAACATTGGGCAACTGCGAATCAGCTGCGGCAGGCGAAAGCGCCACGGCGACGCCAGCCCCTACATCCGGAAAGGCAATTCTTACTGCCTGCGGAACGATCGGTGTCTGAGCTGCCTTCCTGCGGATCACCTTACGCGCAGGTGGCGCGGCGGGGCGTGGCCGTGCATCCGATGGCACCTGAGGAATGTAGGCGCCAGCACCTTCACGGTTCAGGCCCGGCCGTGCGCTCTGGCTCTGATCGAGCTGCCGGATATAAACCTCGGCTTCGACCGGGCATGGTGCGGAAAAGCTCGCCGCAACCACTACGGCGCAAAACACCGTCTTCATTCCGCCCATGCCTCCCTCTTCGATAACACGTTCCATGTCAGCATCGACAAACGCTGTCAAAGCGCCGTGCGACGGTTTTCTTGAGCAGACGTTCGAACAATTGCGTCATGCGTAGTTTGACATTTGCAGATGTGGGTGGCTTCCGTAAGGGAGATGGATGAGGACGCCAGCGCATCGCATCGCATCGGTCAGCGGTTGGGGAGAGTGATGTCGAGGAAATTGGTTCGAGCATTCGGAGCCGTAGCACTGCTTGGTACGCTTCTCGCAACACCGGTCTTCGCGCAAACCGCGCGAGGCGAGAAAAACATTCAACCCATCGTGCCCGACCGCGAAGTTGGCTTGCCCGATCAAGAGCCACGCGAGCCATCGCCAGCGCCGCTCAAGGATGCGGTACGTCCGCCCGAGGCTCGACCAGCACCTCCGAAGTCAGAAACACCTTCAGCTCCTCGGGCGGTTAACACGGCACCGGCTGGCGAATGGAAACGCGAATGTGCGGAAAAGACATCGGGCAAGGAGAACTGCCAAGCGATCTTCCGTGCGGTGGTTGGCAATCAGATCGCATTGGTGCTTGCGGTTGCGAAGCATGAGAATGGTACGTCACGGTTCCAGTTGGCGGTGCCGCTCGGCATTTCGGTTCCGGAGGGGATCGAGGTGAAACTTGGCGGCTACACGGCCAAGTTTCCAATTAGCCGCTGCACTGCTCAAGGATGCCTGGTAGAAGAGATAGCTCCCAGCGCATTTATCGAAAGCCTACAGAACGGCAATCGAGGCGACGTCCTTGTCAGGACGCCAAATGGCCAGTCGATTAATCTACCCCTGAGCGGGCAAGGCTATAAAATTATCACCGCTGATAATACTTAGGCATTCGGGTCTTGGGTCACCTCCACACAAGTGCTCAACACGCGTGAGGGTTAAGTCGCTTCAGGCGCGCATCGACTCTGGGAATGCAAGCCGTACGTGCAGCCAACATCTCCAGCGACTCGGATCAGCCATTTCTAACCAAGATAAGTGACACGTGGGATTGGAGGCACGTCTGATGAGTGCGTTTCCTCAAGGCACCGTGCACGAGGCAGCGGATGACGTGCAGGCCGCCTTGCGAGCCGACCCGCAGGTCTATGCTCTGTGGGGTGGCCTGACACCGCTGGGCCGCAACGAGTTCCTGTGCTGGATTGACGATGCAAAGCAGCCGAAGACCCGCCTGCGCCGTATCGAGCGAACGAAAGACGAGTTGCAGGAGGGAAAGAAGCGGCCCTGCTGCTGGGCAGGCTGCATTCACCGCACCGACAAGGCACCCGGCAAGTGGCAGCAAGCGGTTCTGATCGATCAGAAGCGCAGGTGACAGCGCATTTCCGTATGCGAAGCGCGCTGTAGGCGTACCATCAAGAGCCTATCTCGAGAGATCGCCCCAACCCGTTATCGCTCCCGCTACCTCCGGGGCGAAGTCCGTGCGGTAAGCTTGTTTCCATCCGGATCACGCAGATAGGCGACGAACGAGCCGTTCGCACGCTCGGTGGGTGGGCTTTCGATCGCGGCGCCACCTTCTGTCATACTAGATGCATGCGATGCGACAATTCCTTTAGGGCTTCGTGCGGCCGAACTGATGGCTTCGCCATTAACCGGGTGGCCCGCTTGCCAAAGCATCATTAGCTCGGTTGGTCGATTGGAACCCCTACCGAAGGATATGCTAAGTAGTGGCGGTAACCCCCTGCAAGCTGTTGCCAGCGGGCGACCCTGCCGCTCCCTACTAAACTCCATGGCGGGTGGCGGGCCTGCAGCAATTATCCAACTGCAACTTACTTAGCAGGGCAGCGCATCGTCCATTTCGGCTGAATGGCAACCCGCTGACAATCCGTTGCCGGCTCGCAACCCTGTCGTGGACTTCTCGCTCACGAGTGACATCATGCTTCGTTTCAAACCGCCGGCACAGCAACGTTTGTTGTGACGGTATCCGGCATCGAGCCGACGCCAGCCACCGCCTATCGGGAAGTGGCGAAATGGCAGGAGACAATCAGCGCACGCGGTTGAGCGCAAGGTGGCACAATTGATTTTTCACCACGTCCTAAATCATACGATTTGGGATATGAGCGTTCTGGACACGGGATTTCATCCATCAACCAGGGGGCTGATTGCAACGGGTTGCAGCGCAAGCGATGGAGAACATCACATGCAACTGCTACAAAATTGCGAACACCTTCAATATTATACCAATGATTCATGCAAGAATAACAATTAGAGCGATTATCCAACCGCAATTACTTAATCCTTCTAGTAATTTATAATCTGTTAATATATTATTTTTCTATCATTTAATGAGAAAAATAAACAAATCAACTGGGATGCGGTTGTAAGGTATTAAATTCTTGCGCATAATTTTATTTTTTATCTACCACACTCCCAATGGCTTGTGGGGAGCCACACCCTGACTGACCAGTTCTCGAAGGGACACATGAGGGGCGAAGAAAGCGTCAAACGCGACCCTTCCTCAGTTTCAACGATTGAAATCTGACTATATAGTCGTGTTTCGACCTGCGAAAGTGAGATAGCCACACTTCTCAAAAATGCCTGATCATTCATGGAAAAACCAAGCATCGCCGATCTGCTACCCCGTAAAAATCCGGTTCAGCTACGCTCAAGAGAACGATATAACAGAATCCTCATCGCCGCGCGGCAAGTGCTCGCGGAGAATGGCGCCTTCCATTTCACGATCGATGCCGTTGCCGACCAGGCCAACATTAGTACTGGTTCAATCTACCAGTACTTCCCGAACAGCGCGGCCTTGACGCTGGCCCTGCAGCAGCAGGAATGGCTTCGCGTCAACCGCACCACAGAATCATTCCTGGGAGATGAAACCCTTCCTGCATTAGTTCGCTTGCGCGGTTTAATCGTAACCTTGTTTCGCGACGAAAGTGAGCTCCCTTACCGCTTGGCCCTCCACGATTCAGAACCACTCTATCGACACTCGCTTCACCTGATCGCCTTCACAGCCTTTCAGGAGGATAGGATGACGCGGCTCCTCCGTTCATTGCTGCCCAAAGAGAACTATGCTGAGTTAAGCCCGGTCGGCAGTGCAATTTGGCGAGCAATCGACTGCTCGTCCGTGGACGTCGCCAAAACCAGCAAGAGCGGGCTGGAAATAGATCGAGCGGCCGATGCTTTAAGCGATGTGATAGAATTTCACATCCACTATCGGGCTTCGATATGATCTAGCCCTTAGTCCGTGCGCTCCAGATGCTGGGTTACTGCAGTAGGGTTCTGCCATCCATATTTATAAGGACCCAGAGAGGGGTCAAAGGATTGCTTCTAGACTAAGGGTCTACAAATGGCCTTGACATATGAAAGTTGGGCAGACCTTGCGTGTCACCTCATACGGTGTACGACCATTAAGTCGCTGCTAATAGCGACACTTTGATATGTAGGCTTCCGAATGAACAACCAGTCAAAGAAAACGTTAGGTCAGAAGCCAAAAGGAGCGTCGTCACAGCATCGTAGCGGCCGGCCCAAAAGCGTAGCACGAGGCTATTATCGAACCAGCCGCTTTTCGACCGAGTTCGACTTGCCGCAACTAGACGACATCGACAAAGAGGTAGATCGCGCGCTCGAAGAAGAACGTCGCATCGACATCCAGGCACTTCAGGCCCTCTGGCTTAAAGAGATCGACAGCTTGAGCGATGGAACGACGCAGGAATATTTCGATGAAGAGTCGCTTCGGCTGCGAGCCTTCCAACGGCTTTTTAATCGAGGCGTCTCTGTTGCAAGAATTGCCTGCGTCATCGGAGTATCACGGCGAACCGCATATAGAATATGTGATCGACACCGTGGCCAATTTTGCGACTGGGAAACAGTCCAAGATCCAAAGACCGAAATCGGCAAACGCTTCAGCGAGTTTCAAGCGCTATATGCCGAAACACTTCGCATAACCGACCGAACTGACATATCTTTCCACGAACGCGCAGAAGCGATGGAACTTCTGCTGTTTATCAAACGCAAGGAGATCAAATTCCTCATTGCTGTCGGCGCACTTGGAAAGCTCACACCTAGCTCAAAGCGAGTGTAAAGTTCGCGGTGAAGCGGTTCACGACTTGCCCTTGCTGGACTAGCTAAAAAACTAAGGTTTACCTGGCAGGATATTTCAGTAGACTCAGCGCCTCGGCCGCAAACCCAGCGAGCGCTTGATCCTTTCGACCCGTTCCGCCACGATCTCATAATAGCGGAACATTTTGCCAAGAAGCTCCAGCGCTACCTGACCTTCTAGTTCGGCCTCCCTAATCTGCTGATGGCTGAGATGTGGGTTAGATTGCTGGCGCCTGTTCATCTCAGCAATGCGCGCTTCCAGCGAGCCTTTCCGGAACTCAGTCATGGGGTTCCTCCTTTATTGTCATTCGTATCGAGATCGAGCTTGCGAGGCGGGGTGTTGAGCAGGCTCGTCGAAGGTCTGTCCGCCGCAGGCTTGGCATCGGCTTCGCGCTGCTCCTTGAGACGTTCAGCCTCTGCCTTGCGCTGCCGTTCCATGTTTTCATTGCGTCGCCGCTCAGCAGCTTCTGCCGCGGCAGCCGCATCGCGTGCCATGTTGCGCAAGTGGATGGCAGGCATCTCATCAAGCGTGACAGGTCGGATAGTCCCGCGTGGTTGAAGTGTGCCCTCGGGTGGTTGGCCATATCGGACCCGGACGCTGTTGCCCTCGTCGTCATGCGCGTAGTGATGGTCCTCGTCGTTGTCTGACATTGGGTCTTGCTCCTTAGCGTGAGGGGTCAGGCACCATCTGCGGACGCAGGCGGCGTTCAGAGCAGTGGCGATCAATGGAAGCGTCGCTCTGGCCGGTGCGAATGAAGTAGCGGTAGTAGTCGCGACAGAGTGCCTTATCGGCGTCAGTTGAGAACTCAGGCCGACCGGGGACGTCTTCGAAGCTCCAGTCAAAGGTGAGGTAGGCCATGCAGGCATTGCCGCGAGCGATGCCGCAGACGACCGCCTGGTCGCGTTGATCGAAGACGCTGGTGCTCTGCCCACGGCCGGACCTGTTAGCGGACTGCACATCGTCAGCAGATTGCGCCTTGCCCGGCGTCGTTTGCCGCCACACCGACACGCCACCCTCGGCCGATGCAGGTGGTACAGCTAGCCCAACGCACATCAGGCACGCGCCTGTTAGCCACAGCAGGCATACAAGCCTGCTCAAACTTCGCGATCTGAATAGCACGGCACTTTACCCCCTCAGGGGCATTCGCCTGCGGTGCGCCCCCGCAGACAGGCCCCTTGATCCTTGGTGATCGGGGAGTTCGAAACCGTGTTCGACGGCCCTGTAGCCTTTAGCTCGAAGAGCCTGGACATACGCCACAGGCTCCTCGACCATAAGGTCAAGGAGGAGATACCGTCTTGGTCGGTATCAACCACGAACAGGGGTTTCGACGCCCCAGCGCAGGCGTTCTGCGCCAAGCTCTTCATGGCGACGGGATGGGGCGTATGTCAATTAGAAACAAGAATACCGCTTTGAATATCCTGGCCGTTGGGTCGAGCACCGCCGATGTGAGGTTCCTCTTCGAACGCATGAAGTTGCAAGGAGAGATCAAAGGCATTTGCTGCGCATTTGTGGTCAGTGCCTCAGCGATGATCTGGCGGTACATCCAATTCCCCTACTCGAAGCTCGAGATTGGCCTGCCCCCATTGGGCGGTCCGGGGTTCATCTTAGTGCCTCGTTGGCCGTGCAGCTACGGCTGGGGTGGCAGGCGAAGCTGGGCCGGGTAGCGTAGCCTCCATTGTACGGCAGCTGGTGCCGGTGGTTTGTAGCCGAGCGATGAGTGCGGGCGCACCGTCTTGTAGTACTGCCTCCAACCCTCGATGACGATCTTGGCCTCGGCGAGGCTGTAGAAGATTCCGCCGTTGAACAGTTCGTCTCCGAGCTTTGAGTTGGAGCTCTCGCAATAGCCCATCGTAGGATCAACAGTCCCCCGGACTGTTGGTTGATCCTGCTCAATCCCAAAGGCTGCCCAATTCGATGAAGGCGCACTTTGTGCAGACGGCGGCGATCCAATCGCGCACCGCCTTAGCCACGAACTCCGGCCCGTTGTCGGAACGAACATAGGCGGGGTGCCACGTGAGACACGAAGACGTCAGAAAGCCCGTCAATCACATCTTCGGCCTTGAGCTTGCGAGCAACCCGGCTGGTTCAAGGAAGTGCGCATCAAACGCCGTGACAGCTATCAGGTCCGCTCCCTTTTGGTTGCCCGCGAGATGGGGGCCGCGGATCCGCGTCAAGATCGAGAACGAGAGTCGAGGCATTTTGCGCGCCTTTGGCGTTCTGTTTGGCAAGCGTGCCAGAGGGTTCACCGGACGGGTCGAAAAGATCATCGCCGGCGAACTCGAAGCGGCCCCCGAGATGCGTCTCATCGCCGAGACGCTGATGAAGGCGAGAGCCTCGATCCTCGATCAGATCAAGGTTCTGGACCGCCGTCTCATCGCGGTTGCAAAGGCAAACCCTACCGTGCGTCTGTTCATGACCGCTTAGGGCGTTGGCGTCATCACTGCCCTTTCCGTCGCCTCGCCCTTCGAGGACGCATCGCGCTTCAAGCGGTCATCGAGTGCTGTCGCCTATTTGGGTCTGACGCCGCGACGGTATGAGTCCGGCGAGACGAGCCGGAATGGGCGCATCTCCAAGCACGGAAGCTTGATGACAAGGAAGCACCTCTACGAGGCGGCCACGACACTTCTGACGCGCAACCTGCGCTTCTCCACGCTCAAGGCCTGGGGCCTGAAGCTGGCAAAGGCGTCCGGCTTCGAGAAGGCAAGGATCGCCGTGGCCCGATAGATGGTCGTGATCCTGCATGCCATGTGGAAGACCAGCACCCCATTGCGCTGGAGCTAGGAGGCAGCGGCATGACCACTGCCGTGCCGCTCGACCGACCTCAACGGATGCGTCCCCGTCGGGACGTTTGGCGCGGATCAGGCCGTCCGGCGAAAATGCGGTGCTATCAGCAACCGCGAGGACCACTTCGGTCGATCCGACCATCTGACGCCAACATGCGGCGGTCCAACGAGACCGACCGCGGAGAGAACCATGAACCTGGCGTGCGCACAGACACCAGTCAGCCAGCTTGACGAATGCGATTAGAGACCTTTTCAGGGAGCAGGCACCCCGGTTACCTTCAAAACAGGGTTCGAAATAGCCAAGACTTTTGCCTGTAGCCGTATAACTGACGTCACGACGCCTCACGATCCCAGCAGGTTTGGAACTTGCGCATAAAATTTGGCTTGCTAATGGCTCATGCGAACATACGCGGATCTTTTCAACATCAATTCGATAGAAGCGATTCCTGATCTGAGTGGAACGTGTAGATTTTTCTTCAAAAGGTACAGCGGTCGCCATGCGTCGAATGAAAGGCTCTTCGATCGTTCTGACTGCACGTGACGTTGGTGCTGCTGGCCACATCGTCTGTCTTGCTGATGGTCTGCGAGCAGCAGGCGCCGCCGTTGAACTTGTGGGCCAGGGCGCTGCTGCTCAGTATTTTGCACGTCGCCAGACCCATTTCACAGATGGGTCGACTTGGTTAGGACAGCCATTCGCGGAGGTATCTGCTGGAGCATTAGAGCCACACCTTATTTCCAAGGCCCGGGCCAACCTTAGAGAAAAGCGTGTCGAGGCCGTGATCTGCGGAGTATCGGCATTTCATTCTGACGGCATCGATGAACTCACTATGTTAGCTGCACGACAGGAGGGTATACCAACCTTCGCCATGCAAGATTTTTGGGGGGATGTTAAGCAGGTCGGCGGCATCAGTTGCGACCACTATCTCGTTATTGATGATGCAGCTGCCAGACTCACACGCCAGCGAAGCACTTCTCATGTGAAGGTCATCGGATCACCGAAACACGGTGGCTTCAGTGAACTTAATGCACGTGAATTGCGAGTAAGGTTGCGTCGTCGCCTTGGGCTTAGCGCAGAAGGTCTCGTAGTCGGTTATTTCGGTCAAAATCTGATTGGGATGGCTGGCTATTCTCAGGTTATCATGGATGTAGCAGCGTCCGTCAGGGCCACAGGAGCAACGCTCTTATTTCGACCTCATCCTCGCGAGGACGGAGCCGCTGTTTCCGCGACCCTCTCCATGTTCCGTACGGCGGGTGTCCAACCTGTTCTTACCGAGGTAGGTCCTATAGAAGAGCCACTCGTGATGATTGATGCTGCCATCTCCTGCTTCTCAACTGTTGGGCTCGATGCTATTCATCTTACCCGATCGGCGCCCTGCCTTGGACCTATGGTTATCTACGCTGACTACCCATCTGACATAGCTAAATACTGGCGTCACCACGGACGGATCGACAGCCTGCCTCTGGTCGAAACAGGGGTTGCGCTGGAAGCGAAGAACGGGATTGAGCTGGCACTAGCGGTAAAGCGTGCCACCTGTGCCAGTGAACGCGCCGTCTTTGCTGCAAGGATTAAGCGGCAATTATCGGACCCAACGATGGCTGTAATGGCAGCTGTTCAATACGTGGCCGACGTTCTGGCGCTGCGTGTGGCACCGGAGGCGCCTTTAGAGCAGTGCACATGAGTTTCAAAAAACGTATTCTTTGTATCATCTACGAGCAGGGGAATTTCCAACTTGCACGTATCCTTGCTCAAACGGGGCGTGACAGCGCAATGTTTGACACCATCCTTTGGTCGCCTTACGCGCTTCCTAATGGTCCCAGCTACAGCGAAGCAGCTCTTGCAGCGCAATCTGTGTACGTCGAGGAGAATACTCTAGAAGGAGGTCTAGCTGACATCCAAAGTCTACTGTCGAACTGGTTGACAGCGAAACCTGCGCGTTTGCCGCTGCCAAAGAAACGTGAAGTCCAACGGTGGTTCAAGAGAAAGCTAGAGAGCCCAGCAAAAATCCTGATTGGAAAATTGGAGCGGGGCGAAAGGCTCGATGTACTACGCGCCGCAGATCGAAACTTGCGGCGCACAGCTTTTTGCGAGGATTGGCTAGTACGGCTCGGGATAGACGCTATCGTTTTCGCGGAGGACAACGTTGAGCGAGACAGTTTTGCTTGGATTGCCGCAGCTCGTCGCCGGGGAATCCGCACCGTCGTTTCTTCTTACGGTGCGCTATCACTGAATGAGGCAGAGGATGCCTATAAATACAGTAAGACCCACGCAATTGGTGGCCCACAGCTCTCCCTTTTTCAGCAACATCTGCCGAAGTGGTTAGCTGAGGGGCCTGATTACGTCATCACGCGATTACCATGGATTGAGGCAATAGGCCGGGAACTCATCAGCGAAGCCCCATTCAACCCTTGGCTCGTTAACACGGGGCAGCCTGACCTCATCGCTTTGGAAAGTAGGGTGATGGAGAAAAATTATCTCACGCAGAACTTCCATAGTACCCGCCTCGCCGTCCTAGGCCATCCCTTGCACGATAGGCTGGCGGCGGTGCGCCAGGAAAAGGCCGAACGGCGAGCGTATCTAGCAAAGCGTTACAATTTTGACATCGACAAGCCATTCATCGTTGTTGCTATGCCGCCCAATCAACTTACGAGGCGAGACTCAGAATTTGCAACCTATTCCGAACTTACAGCAGCCTTCCACCGGATTCCGGAGGAAATTACCAGCGCCAACATTGTTATCAGTCCGCATCCTACTACCTCGATAGCGGAGATTGAGGATATGGAAGCAGCTGGTGCACGGGTTGAACGTGTATCGGTCGCCGAACTTCTCCCATTGGCAGACCTGTTTGTAGCCTCGGTGTCCACAACCATTAAGTGGGCACTTGCACTTGGCATCGCAGTGATCGACTTCGATTGCTACGGTTACAATTATCCAGATTACCGAGATCTTGAGCAAGTTGTAACTGTATCGGACACAGCGGAATTCAAAAATGCGCTGTTGCGTTGGCGCACTGGTGAAACGAGACCCAGGCTTGACTCGGCTGCCCGTCGCGACGCGGTCCGCTGGGGAGAAATTGACGGGCATGCGCTCGATCGTCTAATTGCCAGCTGCCTTAGTGAGACTGTATGAAGGCGCAAACTAAGTTCGGTATTCTAAGTACTATTTGTTGCCTTCTGCTGCCAAAAACGGCGATGTCGCTCTGAATCTGACTGCGCATAACTTATTCTTGGAACGTGTCGGCTTTAAACAGACGCCCAGCGAGACATGCTGCCATCCGGCGGCAGGTTAATAATCTGTTAGAAAATATGAACCGGCAGATACGCCCGTCGCGATACAGCGAGAGTTATATTGAGCATGACTGCAGACGCTCCTGAAATCATTATAGGTAGCAGGAAGGTGGGTTCGGCGCATCCTCCCCTCTTTTGGCCTGATATCGATCTCTATTTCCATAGGGATGAAAAACTCGCACGGCGATTGATCGATACAATCGCCGCCGCAGGAGGAGGTTATCTCAAGGGTGCCGCACTCCATCGGGCTGATCTCTGTCTGGATGAGTCGGGGTTGATGCCTTATTTTGACCATCTCAACGGAAAAATGGTGGCCTACCCATATCGCCAAATGATTGAAGACATGGTCGTGCCACTTGGCATGCTTGAGCGTCTTCTTTCACACGGGCGGGACGCTGGGCTTGAGATCGTTCTCAGTGTTTATGACGAGGAGGGCGTTTGCTTCGCAGAGCAATCTCATGTGGTGGCGCTAAAAATACCTTCGTCCAACATCACTCACAAATGGCTTATCGAAAGGGCGGCCAGCACTGGACTACCACTTGTGATCGACACGGGCCGCAGTCGATGGTTCGAGATCGATCGCGCTATTGGGTGGGCGGAGAAAGCGGGAGGTTTAGGGCGACTCCTCATCCAGCACTCGCCGCCCGGACCGCCGGCGACTGCCGAACGATTCCACATGCGAATGCTCGCGGAATTGTCGCGCAGCTTCGCCTGCCCTGTAGGATTGTCTGATCATCATGCAGGGCTCGACATGTTGCCGCTAGCGCTAGCGCTAGGCGCATGCGTTTTCGAGAAGGGGGTGGTGGCCGAACGCTGTGAAGCTGGCATCGACCGTGCACATGCCATTCCGGCAGATCGTCTGGCTGAGGCGATTAAGATGATGCATTCCAACTGGATGGCTTTGGGACACAGCCGCCGTCCCGACGGAGACGCGCCCATGTCATCGCCTGACCGGATGGGTTGCGTCGCCGCACGAACACTTACTGTGGGAGAGTTCCTCACGAGGAAAGACATTGAGTTTGCCTTCCCAGTTGTAGGAGCACCTGCAGACGAGGCAGATCGCCTTGTCGGGCGGAAGGTTAAATCGGCTTTGGTCCGTGGGCAGCCGATCACGCCTGCCGATCTCTCCTAGTGGACGATCATTGATGCGTCCGCCTCTACGCTCAGGCATTGCCGCTGGGCTCTTACCTTGGGCGATCCTGCCGGTGGAGGCAGCCACTGCCCTTCGGCCCCTTACTAAGTGGCTTGCAGGACGGTTGGAGGCAGTCCCAACCGCAAATAAGATGCCCCGTTACTTGCGAGGCCTCGTTGAAGACGGAGAGCCAGCTTGGTTCATCAAAATTGTTAGCGATAAGGAGCTTCCTGCCGCTCGCTTGGAAGCCGATTTAGCTCATTCGCTATCAACTGAGGGGGTTGTCACGCCGCGTTTTGCTGCAGAGATTGCCCTTGAGGGCGACATGAGCGCAATGGTATTCCGCTGGATAGAAGGAGCACATCCGACAGCCGGGGCAGTAGATTTTGCTCGACTAGGAGTCAGCCTCAATCGATTGCACCATGCTTTTGCAAATGTTGCTGACCGCTTCTCAATTGAAGCACGAACGACTTGCCGGCTCACCGAAATGGAGGAGTTAGCAGTCTCCGGACGATTCGAACAGCGCTGGGAGGGTTGTGAACATAAGCGTTTTGCCCTTGAGATGCGGGACGCCTTCTTGACGCACCTAGGGAGCATGAAGTGGGAAAGCGGCGCTATTCATGGCGACCTCAACCCAGGCAATATTATCCAGAACGGAGATACCTTCGCCTTTCTAGACTTCGAAGATGCCCTACACAGCCGCCTGTGGCCTGGGCTAGATCTGGCCAAGATTATAGAGCGCCTTATCCTGCCCAGTATCGCCGAAAAAGGACGTTGCGCAGCAACGGGAGACTTACTTGCGCTACTTTTCGGCTACGGTCTAAATAATTGGCCCAACAATAGTCCGTCGATCCAAGAAACTGTTCATTGGCACATTGGCCTGTCGGTGCTTGTGATTACACAGGGACTTCCAGCAAACTCAAGCGTCGCCATCAGTGAGATTAAAAAATTCATAAAAATAGCAGAAATTCTAAAAAAATACAATAATTTATTACAATAAACGCTCAGATTCGACGTTAATTCCATTATTCTTCGGTATTGGACCAAGCCTTTCATTCAAGAAATCTCCTATTTCAGCTAGGTTCAGGACTCGTTGATCACATCCAGAAGATCACGGCTGCGGCGGTGCGGATGGCTGAGAAGAAGGTGTGGGCGCATCGATCGTATCGGGTTGCGATACGTCGCCAGTCCTTGAGCTTGGCGAACAGGTTCTCGACCTTGTGGCGCCGCCGATAGAGCGCCTTGTTGTAGGGATAGGGCGTTTCCGGCTCCGGCTCGATGGAATGCAGGGCTCCACGCCCTTGGTGACGAGCGCCTGGCGGAATGCGGCGCTGTCATAGTCGCGGTCTGCGATGAGAATCTTGGCCGGCGGCAGGGCGTCGAGCACGAGGCGCGCGCCCTTGTGGTCGCTCATCTGGCCTTCGGACAGCAGCATGGCGATTGATCGGCCTTCGCCGTCGCAGACGGTATGGAGCTTGGAGTTCAGCCCGCCTTTTGCTCGCCCGATGCGGCGGGGAACAGCCCCTTTTTGCGAAAGCTCGCCGCCGTGCGGTGCGCCTTCAGGTGCGTGGCGTCGATCATGATCCGCTCAGGCTTCGGCCCCTCGCCGGCGAGCCCCGCGAAGATGCGGTCGAACACGCCCATCCGGCTCCAGCGGATGAAGCGGTTGTAGAGCGTCTTCGGCGGGCCGTAGCCCTGGGGCGCGTCCTTCCACTGCAAGCCGTTGCGGATGACATGGACGATGCTGCTCACCACTCGGCGGTCGTCGACCCGCGCCACGCCGTGAGACAGCGGAAAATACGGCGCGATCCGCGCCATCTGAGCCTCGCTCAACAGAAACACATCACACATCCAAGCCTCCCGTTCCGGAAGACCGTGAATCACGCCTCAACTCAAATTAATAGGTCCTGAGCCTAGGTAGGGGACCCATCCAACATATTGCCATGATTGGCTGTTTCCGTCTGGCATTGGGTCCTTGGATGAAAGGCGACCATGCGTGATCTGTTCTGGCTGTCGGACGAGGCGTGGGCGGTGTTGGAGCCGCATCTGCCGAAGAACCAGCCAGGCAAGCCGGGTGTCGATGACCGGCGAGTGATCTCGGGCATTCTGCATATTCTAAAGACCGGCGGGCGCTGGCGGGATGTGCCGCCTCAGTACGGGCCGGCCAAGACGCGTCTCACAACCGCTATACTCGCTGAGCAGGGCGCGGCGTCTGGCAACGCATCTTCGCCAAGGTCGCAACGGCTGGTGCCGTTTCGGACGAGCTTTGCCTCGACAGCACCCATGTGAAGGCACATCGCTCGGCTTCAGGCGGAAAAGGGGGAGTTCAGCCAAGCGGTCGGCGTCTCGCGTGGTGGCCGAACAACGAAATCCATTGTCTGGCCGATGCTTGTGGCCGGATCGTCGCCATCGCCCTGCCGCCCGGCAACATCGCCGACATCACCATGGCGCTGCCGCTTCTGGAGGCCATGCCGCCAACCCAGCGCCTCATCGCCGATAAGGCCTATGATGCCGACCGTCTGCGAAACTGGCTCGTCGAACGGGAGATCGA
Source organism: Mesorhizobium liriopis (assembly GCF_024053505.1). Lineage (GTDB taxonomy): Bacteria > Pseudomonadota > Alphaproteobacteria > Rhizobiales > Rhizobiaceae > Mesorhizobium_B > Mesorhizobium_B liriopis. The sequence continues at coordinate 38,127 of NZ_JAMXQS010000005.1, forward strand.
ACCCGTCATTCCCGGGCGAGCCGCACGCGATGTCGTCTACCCGTTGAACCGCAGAGCCTACCGCCGGCGCAACATCATCGAGCGCATGTTCGGCAGGCTAAAAAACTGGAAGCGCATCGCAACCCGATACGATCGCCTCGCCATCAACTATCTCGCCGCCATCGCTCTGATCGCGACGGTCACTCAATGGCTTGGGTGAGTCCCCTACCTAGGTCAATCGCAGACTCAACGAGAGCAAGCTTTCCGAGCCCATAACGCGCATCCTATCGTCGAAGTTGATCGGGGCATTCACGTTCCAGTCGAAGCCCCCCCCGTGCGGCGATGGATTCGGTCGCTCAGATCCGACAAGTAAAAGGGCGCGGTGTGGTGTGACCGAAATGTGGCGCTACCCCCGCGGCAAAGCGGAACCCACCGATACTTCACTGCGTCCGCATTCTACAGACAGAATGCAGCAGACTTGTCAGGGATATGTCCTGCCCGCAGATCCAATCCATTCGCTAAGTAGGCTACAGAAGCCAACATCTAAGTGGCAACGAGAAACATCGACAATTTTCATCTGCGATAGCCAGAAACTGACGACAACTCTAGACTAGTACGTCGTATTTCCCTCCCGATCCATCATCTGACCGAAGCGGTGGCACGCTTTAATCACAAGGGATGAGCCGTCGCACCAATCGCCTGAATGCCACTCTTGCACCGAAATCTGCAGATTGGCCGCAATCTTTGACGGATCGCCGCGCACAAGCTTTCAGCGTGGTTGCCGGCATGCTTTGGAGACTAGACTCATGAAAGGCATTGTTCTCGCCGGTGGCAGCGGCACACGACTTTATCCTTTGACGCTTGCTGTGTCGAAGCAGATGCTTCCTGTATATGACAAGCCGATGATCTACTACCCACTGAGCGTTTTGATGCTCTCGGGCATCCGCGACATTCTCGTCATCTCCACGCCACGTGATTTACCCTGTTTCAGAGCGCTGTTGGGTGACGGCTCCGCCTTTGGAATCAGGCTTTCTTATGCCGAACAAGCGCAGCCCAACGGACTGGCGGAGGCTTTCATCATCGGGCGCGACTTTATCGGCGAGGATGCAGTGGCCATGGTGCTTGGCGACAACATCTTCTTTGGCCATGGTCTGCCGGACCTTTGCCGCCAAGCGGTAGTTCGTTCTGGTGCGACGGTTTTCGCTTATCATGTTGACTCCCCCGAACGCTACGGCGTGGTGTCATTTGACGAGCGCACAGGCATGGCTGACTGTATCGAAGAAAAGCCCGTGCGACCCCGGTCGAACTGGGCGGTCACAGGGCTATACTTCTACGACAACCGAGTGGTCGATATCGCTATGCGAGTGAGGCCGTCGGCGCGTGGCGAGATCGAAATTACAGCAGTCAACAATGCCTATCTCGAAGAGGGGCAACTTAGTGTGTCACGATTGGGCCGCGGCTACGCTTGGCTCGACACGGGCACTTACGAGAGCCTGCAACAGGCCTCGCAATTCGTTCAAACCATTCAAGAGCGTCAAGGCGTGCGGATCGCTTGCCCCGAGGAAATAGCCCTTGATGCAGGCTGGGTCGCAGCAGACCACGTGCTTCATCGCGCAACTCAGATGGGCAAGACTCCTTATGCAGCGTATCTGAGAGCGTGCGCAGCGAATGCACCGCTTGCCTCAACGATCCCTACTCATCCGGGTGCCCTCCATACCCATTCGAGTACGCTACAATGAGTGTCACGGTGCGTGAACTGGGTCTCGATGGCGTCCTGGAGATATGCCCCGAGCAGTATAAAGACTCACGCGGCTTCTTCTGCGAGACGTGGAGCCAGCGATCTCATCCTGCGCTCGATAACCTCAAACCGTTTGTGCAGGACAACCATTCGCTATCTAGGGAAAAAGGCGTGCTGCGCGGTTTACATTATCAGTTGCCACCGCACGCGCAGGACAAGCTCGTGCGTGTGGTGCGCGGCGCCATACTCGATGTAGCCGTTGACATCAGGCGTGGCTCATCCACCTTTGGACGCTGGGTGGCACTCGAACTGTCGGGTGAGAAATGGAACCAAATTCTGGTTCCCAAGGGCTTCGCTCACGGCTTTGTCACCCTCGTGCCGGACACCGAGGTCATTTACAAGGTGACCGACTACTACACAGCAGAATGTGATCGCGCGATCCGCTTCGACGATCCAGACCTTGCCATCACATGGCCTTTACCAGTCGAACAGATAAGCTTGTCCGACAAGGACCGCGCTGCACCAATTCTGCGGGATGCCGAAACTTTCACCTTCCAATGCGAGCTTGCGGCATGAACATCCTTGTCACTGGTGGCGCAGGCTTCATCGGCTCAGCTCTTTGTCGTCATTTGGTCAATGAGGTAGGCGCCTTCGTCGTCAATCTCGACAAACTCACCTACGCCGGCAACCTTGCCTCTCTAAGTGCAATTGCTGAGCGGACGAACTATCGCTTCGTTCATGGCGATATCGGCGACCAGGCACTGGTTGCCTCTTTGCTGTATGAGCATCAAATCGACATTATCATGCATCTGGCAGCTGAGTCCCATGTCGATCGCTCGATCGACAAGCCAGAGACCTTCATCGAAACCAACGTCGTCGGCACCTTCCGTCTGCTCGACACTTGTCTCACCTATTGGCGTGGGCTCGCTAGTGAAAAGAGAGCAAACTTCCGATTCCACCATGTGTCAACAGATGAAGTTTTCGGCGATCTTTCTATAGGGGATGACCGCTTCACTGAAACCACGCCTTACGCGCCCTCCTCACCCTACTCGGCCTCGAAGGCTGCATCCGACCATCTCGTGCGAGCTTGGGCACGGACTTACGGCCTACCAGTAGTGCTATCCAATTGCTCCAACAACTACGGCCCCTTCCACTTTCCCGAAAAGCTCATTCCGCTCACTATCCTTAACGGGTTGGATCAAAAGCCAATGCCAGTCTACGGCACGGGTGCTAATGTACGCGATTGGCTGTTTGTAGAAGATCATGCCCGTGCGCTCGCCGCCGTTGCAATCCGGGGACAGTTAGGCGAGAGCTACAACATTGGTGGTGACGCTGAGCAGACTACTCTGGAAGTCGTCCATGCCGTCTGCGATCTGCTTGATCAGCGCCGCCCACGCATGCGTGGCCGATCCCATCGCGATCTGATCCACTTCGTATCCGATCGCCCCGGCCATGATCGCCGATATGCGATTGATGCATCTAAGATTAGAGCACATCTCGGCTGGAAACCGCGAGAGAGCTTCAAGACAGGCCTTTCAACGACAGTCGATTGGTATTTTACTAATACCGCCTGGTGGAAGCCGCTGCGTAACGGCACCTATGCTGGTGAACGCCTAGGCACTCTCATTGCTGCAGAGTAACCTCCAAACCGACGAAGAGCGCTCTGGCGCAGGGAAATCGCCAAAGCCACCTATATTTGCGTAGAAATATGAAAACCGAGGAAGAGAAATAATTTTCGGATAAATGGTACAATATTTTCTCTGTTATTTTATTGGCATTCAATAAATCTACAGAGCCTCTCATGTCTCCACCAATTGCGGAGGGGTATTCGTGTTCGGGGGCAATGATAGAATGAACGACCCAGCATTAGCGCGGCTCGCCCCCACATTCCGGCATTCAAATAGGCTCTCGCGCGCTCCAAGTTAAGATATGCAAGAGCAGACTGCCTCTCATGCTTCTCCAACTGTTGTAAAGTTGCGAACTTCATAGAAATTAATTCGACCGCAGCATCGACAGCAAGCGGGCGCGCATTTGTGCCATGCGCAATCTCGGCTCCAAGCACTTCCGCAATAACAAGGCGTCCTCCTGCCAAAGCGAAACGAAGAAACCACTCGTAATCTTCCAGCCGTTGAAGATTCTCATCAAAGCCGCCGACCCTACGAAACGCCTCAGCAGACACGAGCAACGTTGAACCAGGCGCAAACCAGCAACCGGCAAAGAAATCAGCGCGTTCACGCGAGGCAACTGGCATGCGGCTTCGGATAGGCTGATTATTAACCGTCTCGCGCCAACCGCAACCAATCGCAACGAGACATTCATCTCCAGCCTTCAGCAGTTGCCTCTGCGTATGTAACTTGCCCGGAAGCCAACGATCATCAGAATCCAGAAAAGCAACGAATTTGTTACGGGCATGGGCGAGACCCAAGTTGCGAGCACCTGCAGCGCCAAGGTTCGTTTCACTGCGAACAAGTTGAAGCGGAAGCTTTCCGACATTTGTTACATCGATGCTGATCGGCGGAGCCGATGCATCATCAACGATAATGATTTCGTCACCGACCTGAAGTTCGTCGCTTGCAGAACGCACCGCATTCATTATTGTACTGTGACGATTAAAGGTAGGAATGATTACGGAGATCGAATCTTCGGTCATTATTGGCCCTTGTAACGATCCGTTTTCCATCAAATTTATTTATGAGAATATAAATCTTCGTCGCCTAACTCATACAACCTATCTATCGAGCGCCGAATTAGCGGCAAGACACGCCGCTACTGCATAATAAAGATGCATAACAGTAATGATTATAAGCGTCGGATTTTTGAGAAGATATGCTTCGTCAATCGGCTCTTGTAAAACTGTGATAAAATTCGTTCCGTTTTTACAGAGCCTCTCATTAGCTCCCCAAATGCAAGCAGCCAACCGGTACCTATAAGTCCTTTATCAATGTCACGCCGCAACATGGTGTTTCTAAAAAACGCATTCTCCTCATCAAAGTTGGTTGTTGATCTTGAATTGCCATGGACACTTGATCCGTCCTCACGCTGGTGAAATCTCGCCAGAACCTGGTCCAAGAGCTTGATGTCATATTGACTTAGGAAACGCAGCAGGAATTCATAGTCCTCAAAGACCTCTAACTCGGCATCGAACATACCAACGCTCTCTAAAGCTTTCCGGCGAAATAGAATCGAGATCGGCGGAAGCGTCTGATTGACCGCCTGCGACGCTAGGCTGATGGCAGCGACTTCCGGATAGTGGAGAGAACGCGACATAGCTGAATAGCCGGAAGAGTGCGACGACGGTTTCTCTAATATCCTTTCACATCTCGTAGCCACAGCGCCTACTTTTGGCGTGCGCAACAGCGTTTCCGTCGTAATACGATAAAAGTCTGGATGGATTGTGTCGTCATCGTCGTGGATATGGATGTATTCGCCAGTTGCGGCCTTTAGACCCTCGTTTGCAGCCAGAGCTCGATGACCGGCATGCGAATGAATGAGCTGCGGTCGAAGTCTTCCCTTTCTGGCTGTCAACTCGCAAAACCGCTGGAGGGGTTCGTCCATGCTCACCTCAGCGTCATTCACGATGAGCCATGTAATCTCGAAACCGCCTGACGCAGCTTCGATGCTCGACCCACAACGCCGAAGAAACGGCTCGTGGCCGAGCGTACGTGTGATGACGCTGATACTTCGGCCGCCCAACTGAATATCCTTCTCGTACATGCGACATAATTCCAATCTTTTAGAAGCCGCTGCTGCGATCAGCGCTTTGCGACATCCGACCTTCTGGTCCGAGCAGCGCCGCCACCTGAAAGCCCTTGGCAAAAGGCGGTTGCCGCGTCACCATTCCGCGGTGTATGTGAGCGCGAAAGTTATCGGCACCGCTCCCAGTATCATCGGAGACTAACCCGAGCTAGCGCTGTAACTGATTGAGAGCGCCCGACCAGCGTAGATTTTGAGGATACAAACAGTATATGCAGTCCGAAGCGCTCCAGCAGAGACTGGACCGTATCTTGCTAGAGACCGGATATACGGGAGCAGCTGGGCGTGCCTTCAGCCGTGTGTTATTTAGTCTATCAGAGCAATTAGATCGGGCGGCCTCAGCGGTTGTATGCGCCCTGCCCCCTCGTCTTCTAACCCGCAGCGCTGATCGGCAACTTCTCAAACGCAACCGGGAACTTTTCGGCCGTCACGCGGGCCAACGCTGCTTCATCCTGGGTAATGGACCGTCCCTGTTGAAAGAAGATGTAGGGTTGCTGTCAGATGAAATCTGCATCACCGTCAATCAGGGTCACCGATTTACGGAGCGCGCTGGACTACAACCGCGCTACCATGCGGTTGTCGATCCAATTCATATTTCGGACGAGTACAATCACCTGTTTAAGGAATGGGCTGCTCTAGAACGAGACTGCGGCACGACGTTGCTCCTTTCCACTCAAATTGCCGATCGCTTTGCGGCACTAGGTCAGCCCACCGCACATTATGCAGTCAAACAGTATCTTATCTCGACATATTTCGACCGAAACAACCGCATGGTCCCTATTGACCTACACTACGTCCAGCCAGGCTACGTCTCAGTAATTCACTTCTCCATTGTCGCCGCTCTCTACATGGGGTTCAGTGAGATATGCCTACTTGGTTGCGACATGGACTTCTTTATCAGACCAGAAGCCCCATTCTCTCATAGCTATGATGAGGCAAGCGTTTGCCCAAAAAGCTCTGCGGATTTATTCGGCTGGGATCAGGTCGATCTTATGGCTTGGGCTCTCGTGGAGTACCGTGCGTTTCGTCAACTCGGCCGTTTGGCTGAAAGCCGGGGAGCTCGCATCGTTAATTCCAGCGCCTATGGCGCACTGAATGTCTATCCGCGGAAGCTATTGCGAGATATTGCGTCAGATCTAAAGGTCTCGACATAAACATCATGAACCCAATTTCTGCCGCGCTTGAGAGCGCGCCCCCAGACAATTCCTTACGCACACTCTCGAGCCGGGCAACCCGAGGCGAACAGTTTACCAACCCGTCAGATACTGGCCTTTCTCGGGCCTGCTGCGATTGGCTTATGGCGATTTCAGACGCCGTGACTGCGATGGAACCAGGCGCTGGCAAATCCACATGGGAAACGCTTTACCGCGCTGCAGCGGAGCGAGGAGCCAAGGTACTCGCTCCGAGAGACACATCAGGTGTGACGCTGCCTGTCGGCTTAGAAAAAGTGCGCATTGAGGCTCCTGTGACTGACAAATCCTGGCAGATGACTCAGGATGGACTGAATTTTGATGTCGGCCCCGGTGAACGGACCCGCCTTTGGATCCAGTTACCAACCGAAATATCCGTATGGGTGCATATGCTCATCCAACCGGCCTTTAGTCCGGCAGCAGAGCCGGTTGCGGCTCTGCGCTATCTCCACGATAACGACCCCGAAGAGGTAGCTCTCCGTTTTCGCCGCTCGGGCGTGGTGGTGCATAAGGAGGTAGAAATTCCCATGCCAGCGGGTCGTCCGATGTTTTTCAGCATTGGCGTCTTTAACGGCATCTTGCACCTGCACCTCAACGGGGTGCCTGTCTACGTCAGACCTGCCCGGCATCCTTCTGCCACAAGCTTCATGCTCGACGTCATCGGCCTCGCTGAAGGCATAAGCAACCTTCATATCCCGTTCCTAGCAGTCGAAGCGCCCGATTGCTTTACCTCGACCGTGTCTGAAATCGACAGTGCGCTTCTCGCCACCGGCTACTTGGAGGCCGCGCGACATTCCTCCGTGCGGCATCACCTGCATGAAACGCTACATTCGCTTGCAAGTGCACGGCTCGCCTATGATCGGACAGATGTCGTGGAACTCATTGGTGAGAACCGCAGAGCGGAAGGCCCATTCCGCGACGTACTAGACGACCTACTGCTTGATCGGTTACCTGACACAACCGAGCGTCAAACTCTCGCTGCAAATCGACCGACACCAGTAATCCGCGTACGTGACGTGTCGATCGAACTGGCATCGAATCCTGCCGGCAAAACTTTCTCGGACTTGATAGCCAAGCGTCGCCACTCACATGTCCGACTATTGCATAATTTGTCGTTTGACGGCTTCTCGGGAGACATCATAGGGATTATTGGGCGGAACGGCGCAGGGAAGACAACTTTTTTGAAGTCTTTGGTCGGCGCTATACCGATAGCCGCGGGGCGGATCGACATTGAGGAGCGGCCCATTCTGCTGCGTCCCGGTGCCGGGATGCAGCCCGACCTTACGGGCCGCCAGAACATCTACAAGACCGGCCTTTACATGAACATGACGATGTCCGAGATAGACGCGATGATCGATGACGTCGTTCGGTTCGCCGAGTTAGAGGACCACATCGACCGGCCATTTAAATACTATTCGGACGGAATGCGAGCACGGCTCATCTTCTCGATGGCAACGGCAATGCCACGCGACATCCTTCTGCTTGACGAGTTGTTGAGCGCTGGCGACATGGGCTTCCAAGAGCGAGCGATGAAGCGCCTCCATGACTTTTTGGCGAGATCTAAGTTGGTCTTCGTCGTGCAGCACACCTTCGACTTCGTTCTGACGCGCTGCACCAAGTGTTTGCTTCTGGAAAAAGGTATTCCAGTGTACTTCGGTGAGCCCCGCATTGCCACTGAACTGTATCGAGAACTCCTGTGATGTTACAGACTGTTGTTACTGCGAGCCGCTTCGAAATATCAATTACGCCCGAAGGCATACGCCGGCGCCGACCGTCCGTTGCGGAGATTATAAACGACGCCAAACGTGGTCTCCACAAAACATATCACATTTTGCGGCTCGAACTACATCAATCTTCGTTCGGTCTTTATCTTGGCAATCTGTGGCTACTTCTTGAACCGCTGTTGCAGGCAGCAACCTATTACTTTCTTCTGACGGTGGTATTTCGTATTGGAGGAGCCGGCTCCACATTTGCATATTTCTTCGTGGCCGTTACCATGTGGCGCAGCCATGCGACCCTTGTAACAGGTGCGCCTTACTTTCTCTCAATCAAGGCCCACAACTATGTTGAGCAAGGGTTTGGCTTACCAATCGCCCTGACGGAAGTCGTCGGCAACGAGATCTTGCTCCTCTTTGTACGCCTCGCCGTTCTTGGCTTCTTTCTTATCGTCGCGGGTTACAGCCCTCAGTTCATATGGCCCGCAGTACTGCTTGTGGCAGCCGTACAGTTCACATTTTCGATGGCGATTTATGTCTGGCTATCTATGCTTGGTGTCTTGGTAAAGGATAGCGGGAAGTTTATAGGCCACATTGTCTGGCTCTGGTGGTACATGTCCCCGGGACTCTACACAATCAGCCGCATCCCAGACTGGGCGAAGTTGATTTATAATTTAAATCCGTTCGCTCATCTTATTCCAGCCTATCATTCTATTCTCTTGGCTGGCACGCTTGAGCTTAAGTCGCTTCTTAGCCTCGCGATCGTTTTCGTTATTTCCGCAGTAGTTCTTCTTATGGGGCTCGTCCGCCTGAGGCGTTTCTCTTACTCAATGGCGCAGTACATCTAGCCATGTTCAATAGCTTGAGTGGAATGATGCCGAATTTTCAGATGAGGAACATTTTTCTCACCGTGTCGGAGTACGGCGAGTTCTTCCATTTGCTCGGCTTCGCAGAAACGATGGCAGACGAGTTTGGTGTTCACCCGGTCTTCGTCTTCAAGTTCGACTACGGAGCTTTAGTAGCGCATAGCCAGATCGTTGAGGCACGCAGCTTCTCGTGGGTTTCAGAAAGGAACTCTCAGTTGCTCTTCGATATGAGCGAGTTTGATGCTGATCACGATGACTATATTCCTTCATCGATATCGGCGGGTTCACTGACAACACTGGGCGAACACATTCCACCAACCGAAGGCAAGCGGTACGGTATTTTCTATGCTGTTTACGTTGCCTGCCAAACTTTAAAAGTCTTGATCAATTTCATATCTTTGCTGCTCCTACCATTGATTCCGCTTCTGTATGTTATGTTGCATGTCTTCAGGTCAACTAACCTTGAACGCAGGAAACGTGGTGCGCGTATATTCTTTAATCCTCGGCATTCTATAAAGAGGCGGCTCCGACGCATTGAATTTTTCTTTCGTCGATTTAATCCGGTTCTAGTTATCAGCGGTCAGGACTATCCGTTGTCCGTGACCACCCTAGTGGCCAAAGTGGCAGCCGAGCGAGGCATCGAGACGGCGATCCTTCCCTTTTCTATGACGCCGACGACGAAGGAAGTTGCAGAGTCATTCGCTGCACTCGGGATCAACCGAGTAAAGAGTCCGTTCACGCGACGATTTCTGCAAGCAACGGCGCGGCAATGGCTGCATCGGTACCGGGGGCGCACGTACATGCGGCTATCTCTCACGGACATCCTCACATCGGAGCTCCACGGGCTGACACCTCCGCAACCTTGGACTCCAAACTCCGGCCGGGGCATCGTCTTCGCTTCAAGCCGTCAAAGCCTTGACTACTGCCTCTCCGCAGGCATTCCAGCAGACAAGTTACGCCTGACAGGAGCATTATGGGACGACAAGCTGGCTGGCCGGGAAACCTCATGGCAAAGCCGCCGCGCCAGACTTGTCCGCGAGATCCAACTCTCGCAGACGACATGGCAGCTCATGCAAAACCGGAACGGCCAGCGTTCGGGTAAGTTTGACCCAGATGCTTTAGTCAAGGACGATAAAAAGCTCATCATCTTCTCATGGCCGCCCAACCAGTGGCCACGTAACGCGACTGGTTTTGCGACCTACAATGACTTCAATCGCTCGCTTGTGGATATGCTGGGATCTCTTAAGTACGCGCGCTACGCCAACATTGTAATCAGCCTGCATCCAACACTCGTTGGAACAGATTACGCCAATGAAATCAGGCAGGCTGGGCTCATCGTTACCGATGCGGACCTGATCGATGTGATCGACTGCGCCGATATCTTCGTTGCAACCGTCTCCTCTACGCTTATGTGGAGCCTGCGATGTGGCACTCCGTGTGTCAACTTCGACCCATACCGCTACCAGTATCGAGAGTTTCGCGAGGCTGGAATGCTGGAAGCTGCGACAGTCCGCCAGCTCCGGCAAATTCTTCTCAGCCTCCTTACAGAGGAAGCTACATTTCATGACATAAAGGAGCGGATGCTCGCCTCACGCGATTACTGGACAATGCGCGACGGGCACAGCCGCGAGAGGATAATCGCGGAGATCAAGGCTCTCATGCATGTCGGATCACAACGGCAGAGATTGTCATTGAACGGCGCGTCGCCTTCATGGGAGAAGGAATCTGCCGTCTCTACCTCCGCCGCACTGATGGTCCAAGGCTTCAATCCGTCGGCCGAAAACAAGGAAGGGCTTTGAGATTATGATACCGCTGTGCGTCCCAAATCTCGCCGGTAACGAAGGCGCTTATCTGGCAGAATGCGTTTCTTCCACCTTTGTGTCGAGCGTCGGCCCATTTGTTTCTCGTTTCGAACACATGGTGGCGGAGGCGGCTGGCACAACGGGTGCCGTCGCCACGGCCTCCGGCACTGCAGCGCTTCACGCTGCACTGTTGGTGGTGGGAGTGCGGCCGGGCGACCTAGTAATCTGTCCGGCGCTTACCTTTATCGCCTCAGCCAACGCCATTGCGCACTGCGGGGCAAGCCCATGGCTTCTCGACATTTCGCACGAAAGTTGGACTCTCGATTCTGCCATCTTCGCGCGGGCCATCACCAAGGAGACCGTTGCAGACGGCAATGGGCGACGGCATGTGGCAAGTGGGCGACGCGTCGCTGCAGTAGTTCCTGTTTTCACACTTGGCACTCCCGCTGACATGGATCCGATCCTCGATGTCGCTTGGAATGCAGGCTTGCCGGTCGTCGTGGATGCTGCAGCCGCGCTTGGCGCCTCATACAAGGGTCGTTCCTCGGGAGATCTCGGTGCCCAGCTTACGATGTATTCCTTCAATGGTAACAAGACGGTCACGGCTGGTGGTGGTGGCGCTATAGCCGGAAGCGACCAGAAGCTGATAGACGCGTTTCGCCACCTCACGACCACAGCCCGGGTCGGGGCAGACTATGACCACGACCGTGTCGGCTACAACTATCGGATGACCAATCTACAAGCCGCTGTCGGTTGCGCACAGATGGAACAGCTGGATACATTTATCGCCGCCAAGCGGCGCATCGCAGCTCGCTATAACGAAGCCTTCCACGATGTACCCGACGCGCGACCGTTTCCGCGCCCCTCCTACTGCGAAAGTGGTGCTTGGTTCTCCGGACTTCTCCTTGACGCTGCCGACGGACCTGAACGCAGCGAGATGTTGCGCAACGGACTGCGCGCCGCCGGGATCGATGCACGCCCGTTCTGGAAGCCGATGCACTTCCAAGCGCCCTACCGCGATGCGCCACGCAGCGCGCTACCGGTCAGCGAGTACCTCTGGAACCGCATCGTTACACTTCCTTGCTCAACTCATCTGTCGGACGAAGATCAGGCGCACGTCATAGCCGAAACGTTGCGCCTCACCCACCAACCGGCACTACGGCCTGTACGCGCGGCTTCCGCGTAAGGGCGCCTCTATAAGGGCGATTCTTATCGGATGGAATCATAGAACCGCTTGGCGACGAGTTGATTATCGAGAGGGACCGAAGCCAGAACCCGCACGATCCGCTCTGCGGCACCACCATCGCCGTAAGGATTCACCATCCCTTTTAGACCTTCGCGGAAATGGGGGTTGAGGGCGCGAGTCAACGCTTCTGTAATTGGTCCACGTTCGCAGGGCGTGTCGATGACACTTGGTGCGCGCGTGCGCCCCTCCTGTCTGTCGCCAACGTTTACAGTCGGGAGATGGAAAGAGGGTGCCTCGACAATTCCACTTGACGAGTTGCCAATCATCACCGCGGCCTCCCGAAGCATAGCCAAGTAATAGAGAGAGCCGAAGTTTTCCACGATCCGGACGAGAGGCCGAGTGGCAGCGAAAGCACTGATTGCTGCACGGATCGTGTCGCTGCCGGCATCTGCGTTGGGTGCGCTGACCACGATCGGGATATCGAAGTTCGCCAGGGCCGCCAGCAGTTCACCCACTTGTTGTCGCGCATCCTCGAACTGCCGCGTCACGGGATGGAATGTCATGAGAACGGGTGATGGCTTAAGTACCAAATCGAAGCGAGCAGCAAGCTCGACGTCGGTTGGCAGTGGAGTACGCACGATTGTGTCAATACCGGGCGCACCGCTGACCATCACGCGCCAAGGCTCCTCGCCCATCCGCATGATGCGTTGACTGTACTCCTCCGTGGCGGCGAAATGGAGGTGTGCAAGTTTGGTGAGCGCGTGTCGAAACGCATCGTCGATGGCTCCGAACGACAGTTCGCCGCCGTGGATGTGGGCAATGGGAATGTTGAGAGGTACAGCCGCGGCAGCCACCGCGAACATCTCAAAGCGATCGCCGAGAACCAAAAGAATGTCGGGAGGAGATTTCGCCAGAAATTCCGCCGAAGCGAGTGTGATTTCACCCATTGCGGCGGCCATCGCCGCAGGCTGCCCAAGTGTCTCTCTGGCGCGAATGCGGGCCGCAATCGGCCGTCCGTCTGCCTCGATCTCGCGTACGGTCAGGCCCGAGCGCTCTGAAAGATGCGCGCCTGAGACAAGGAGCGAATAGTCGAGGCCAGGCTCTTCGGCGATCCGGTCCATCACTGGACGACATAAGCCGTAGTCGGAACGGCCCGTTGTAACGATTAGAATACGGCGCATAGTGGCTCCGGAGATGCGGCGAGTGTCGCTGCCCTTATCTCCGTTCAATTTGGTGAAGGCAATGATAGCACCAGCCTCGACAAACATGGTGGTTTGCTGTCTCAAATGGCATGGTTGGGCTTGGCACTTCATATAGCCCAACGATCGATCTGTTGAAGAGGCGCGCCTGTGCAGCGGGTTTGCGGGCAGCTCCTCGTTGCACTTTGCAAACTTAAAGAAAGGCATTAAGGGGTCGTTGCCGATAATGTCTCCCTTGGGATGCCTTGGATGTCACGGCGCTCCATCTGCTCAAGCGATGGATACTGTGAGGATGAACTGATAGCCGATGAATACTTTTGTAATCGCTGAGATCGGCGTCAACCACAATGGAAAGCTCGACCTCGCGCTTGAACTCGTTGAGGCCGCTGCAGCCGCTGGAGCGGATGCGGCGAAATTTCAGACATTTCGGGCGGATGCAATCACGGTGCGCAACACGGCGACCGTTGCATATCAGAAGTCATCAGGTGCGGATGATCAGCATGCAATGCTGAAGGCACTTGAACTTGGTGAAGATGAGCATGCTGTGCTCGCGGAACGCTGTCGTGAAATAGGCATCGAATTCATGTCGACGGCCTTCGATCCACATTCATTAGATCTTCTCTGTCGCCTCGGCATCCGACGTATCAAGGTGCCTTCGGGTGAGGTGAATAACGTTCCCTATCTTCGCGATTGTGCCCTTCGCGGACTCCCCATCATCTTGTCTACCGGTATGGCGGACATGGACGAAGTGAGCCGTGCAGTCGATGTGCTCCGCGAAACAATGCCATCACTGCCAGACGAGGACGAACATGGGCAGCCGCCTCTTATCGTCCTTCACTGCACGAGCGCCTACCCGACAGCTCCTGACGATGTAAACCTTCGCGCGATGCAAACGATGGGTGCCGTACTCAAAGTGCCCGTCGGGTACTCTGATCACACTGAAGGCACCTTCGTGTCTCCGACCGCAGTAGCACTTGGGGCTCGCGTGATCGAAAAGCATTTGACCCTGGACAGGGGGATGCAAGGTCCTGACCATGCCGCTTCGATTGAGCCAAGCGAGTTTAAAGCAATGGTTGCTCAAATACGTGAAGCCGAACTTATACTCGGCGATGGGATAAAAGCGCCACGTCCAGCCGAGCTGGAGGCGCGCTCACTCGTCCGGCGCGGGTTGAAGGCACGTCGCGACATACCAGCCGGCACGGTTCTTGTGGCAGACGATATCGCGATCATGCGGCCCGCCACCGGCCTTCCTCCAGAGCGCTATGATGATGTGCAAGGGCGTCGGCTCAGCATCACTCTCAAGGCTGGAGAGCCACTCGAAAGCAGTCATCTCGACTAATTAGAATATTTGAACCCATTGTGCGGCCGGCACACATGACGAGCGATGCCGGCGCTGAACGACGAGCCACAGCGGAAGAACCGAAATGACGCGCTATACCGATCCCCGACAGGATAAGATCGATCTCAAGCTCTACGCCCCCGACGCCACCCCGGAGACCACCTTCTACGGCCTACCTCGCAATATCGCGTTTTGCCGGAAGTGTGTCATCTCCAACCAGCGTCCGAACTCGGCAGTCGAGTACAAGCACACGACGGAAAGCAAGAAATCGGTGATCGCCTTCGATGAGGAAGGTGTATGTGACGCCTGTCGTAACGCTGAGCGGAAGCGGGCAGTAGTGGATTGGGATCGCCGTCGTCACGAGCTTCAAGTCCTGTGCGACAAGTATCGCTCGCGGAATGGCTCATACGATTGTCTAGTGCCCGGGTCGGGCGGCAAGGACAGCTTCTACCAATCATGGATGCTGAAGTATGAGTTCGGCATGAACCCACTGACTTGTACTTGGGCCCCGCACATTTACACCGATTGGGGTTGGCGCAACTTCAATCGCTGGATCCATGCCGGCTTCGACAATTATCTACTTACTCCCAACGGCCGCGTAAAGCGGCTAATGACGCGACTGGCAGTGGAGAATCTTTTCCATCCGTTTCAACCCTTCATTATCGGCCAAAAAGGTTTTGCCCCAGCTTTTGCGCTGAAAATGGGTATTCCTCTGATCTTCTACGGTGAGAACGAAGCTGAGTACGGGAATCCGATTGCCGACAACGAGAGCGCAAAGCGCGATTATGACTATTTCAGTCAGGCAAGCGACGAGGAAACCTATCTTGGCGGCGTGTCCGTTGCCGATCTCGTCGAGAATTTTGGTTTGCGCCGCGCCGACCTCGCTGCGTATATGCCCTCAGATCCGCGGGAGTTAGAGCGCAACGGCGTCGAGGTCCACTATCTCGGCTACTATTTGAAGTGGCACCCCCAGGCAGCCTATTACTTCGCCGTCGAAAATGGTGGCTTCGAGGCCTCACCCGAACGCACCCCTGGCACCTACTCCAAGTACAACTCCATCGATGACCGTATCGATGATCTTCATTACTACACGACCCACGTGAAATTTGGCATTGGACGCGCCACTTACGATGCTGCGCAGGAGATTCGCTCGGACGACATCGAACGTGAGGAGGGCGTCGCTCTCGTGAAGCGCTACGATGGCGAGTTTCCGGATCGTTTCGCTGACGAACTCTTCGAGTATCTAAGCGTACCAGAAGCGCAGTTCCCAGAAGCCTCGCGTCAGTTTGCGTCGCCAACCATGGATCGTGCTTATTTCGACGCGCTCGCCAACCGTTTCCGCTCGCCGCACCTTTGGACCTTCGACAACGGCCAGTGGCGGCTGCGCCGTACCGTGTATCAGGAAAACTGAAACGTGGTGGCTTCCAACAAGAGGCAGGTAGAATGAATAGGCGTCTCATCGCCCGTCTCGATGTCAAGATGGAACATCTGATCAAGGGCGTACACCTTGAGGGCTGGCGCAAGATGGGGGACCCGAGAGAGCGAGCGCGCGCCTACTACTCTCAAGGCGCGGATGAACTTCTGTACATGGATGTCGTCGCCAGCTTGTACGGGCGCAACAACTTGTCAGGCATTGTCCGGCAAGTCGCTTCAGAAGTGTTCGTGCCAATCACCGTCGGTGGCGGCATCCGTAGCCTCGACGCGGTTCGCGAACTTCTTTCCGTCGGCGCGGACAAGGTGGCCGTCAACACCGCTGCAACGATCGATCCCACTATTCTCAGCGTCATCTCTGACACTTATGGATCACAGGCAACTGTTCTTTCCATCGAGGCCAAGCGTCAGCCAAATGGGGGATGGGAGGCGATGACCGACAATGGTCGCAACCATTCTGGCCGTGACGCGGTCGCTTGGGCGGTTGAAGGTCAGAAGCATGGCGCGGGTGAAATCCTGATTACCTCCATCGATCAGGATGGAACTGGTCGCGGCATGGATGCCGCACTAATAGCGAGTGTCGCGCGTGAGGTTGACATCCCTGTAATCGCTTCCGGCGGCGTTGGAGCCGCAAGCGACGTCGTCAAAGTACTGTCGAACCCTGATGTCAGCGCTGTCGCGATCGCCGGAGCGCTGCACCGCGATAAGCTTACGCTCGCTGACGTTCGCACGGCTTGCCGATCGGCAGGTATAGCGACCCGCTCCACTGAACTTGAGGTAGCTGAATGAGCGCGCGCACTGTCGTCGTCGACTACGGCATCGGCAATGTCTTTTCCGTTTGCAATGCGTTGCGTGCGTCGGGCATTGATGCTGAACTGACTGGTTCGTTATCTGCGGTCCGAGATGCGGACCGCGTGATCCTACCAGGCGTCGGCGCGTTCGCTCGCGCTATGGATGCGCTCAATGAAAAGGGGTTGTCTGATACGTTGCGTCGTTATGTCGATACAGGTCGCCCATTCCTCGGTATCTGCATCGGCATGCAAGTCCTTATGGAGCGCAGTGAAGAATTTGGCGAGCACGCGGGTCTCGGCTTCGTGCCGGGAAGCGTCGAACGTATTCCGGACACCGCATCGAACGGTGATCATCTCCGCGTTCCCCATATAGGTTGGGCACCGCTCCATGGCAGCAAGAGCTGGGAAGAGACATCGTTATCAGATGTCGCCGATGCCGCCGTGTACTTTGTCCATTCGTATCATTGCGTACCGAACGATCCCACTCATCGTATCGCGCACGCTGACTACGGCGGACGCAAAATCACTGCGGCTATCCGACAAGAGAACATTTTTGGAGTGCAGTTCCATCCCGAGCGTAGTGGTGACGCTGGCCAGAAAGTTTTACGGGCCTTTACGGCGCTGTGACGGATACCGTGACACCTCGCATCCTCTGCTTCGGCGCCGGCGGTCACGCTGCAGTTGTAGTGGACCTCCTCCAGTTAATCCAAGCACGCGGCGAGGCTGAACTACTTGGACTTGTTGCCGAACCGGGCGCCGAGACCCATGTTTTGGGAGCGCCGATTGTAGGAAGCGACGCCGCGCTGGTCTCGCTTGCTACCACGCTCGGTGCAACGCACTTCGTTGTAGCCATCGGCACGATTCGAGGTGGGGCCACGCTGCGCATGCGCCTTTTCGAGATGGGTGAAGCGGCAGGCTTGCTACCTTTCGTGGCAATTCATCCGACGGCAGTAGTGTCTGCCCATGCAACAATTGGGCCTGGCAGCGTTGTCATGGCAGGCGCAGTGTTGCAGGCTCGCGTTCATGTCGGTCGGAATGCAATCCTCAACACACGCTGCTCTATAGACCATGATTGCATTGTTGAGGATCACGCCCATCTTGCGCCGGGCAGCGTACTATCAGGCGGCGTGCGCGTTGGCATCGCTGCGCATGTAGGAACCGGCGCTGCTGTCATGCAAAATATATGCATCGGAAGTGGCGCGACGGTCGCGGCGGGCGCCACCGTGGTACGAAACTGCGCTCCTTACGCAACCATCGCTGGAACGCCGGCCCGCCTTGTCCATGCGGCTCAGTCCTAATGCCTTTGCTTGGAACTATCTAAATGACGATACCCACTTCTCCACTTCATGCAATCGCCACCGGTCGCGATGGTTCAATGTTTGAAGCCGACATCGCAGCTCGAGCCGTCGAGGTGGCAGAGGCGGTAGGTGGCCGACGCATCCTTGCGGTTGGCGGAGCTGGGTCGATTGGATCTTCAACCGTTCTGCAATTGGCGCGACGGAGACCCGACGCGTTGCATATCATCGACCAAAACGAAAACGGCCTTGCCGAGCTCGTCCGCCAGTTACGCTCACAGCCCCAAACTTGGTCAGCGCGTGACTTCCAGACACTGCCGATCGACTATGGTTCGGGTGCCATGCGCCATTTCCTCGCGAGCCAGAAGCCCTACGATCTGGTCCTTAACTTCGCGGCCTTAAAGCATGTACGCTCGGAGAAGGACCCCTTCTCGACGCTGCAGATGTTCGAGACAAACCTCGTCAAGCAGGCGCGATTTATGGGTTGGCTGGCAGAGACTGGCTTTGCGGGTCGCTTGTTCACTGTCTCCACAGACAAGGCCGCCAATCCGTCTTCGATGATGGGTGCAAGTAAGCGCGTTATGGAGCACATCTTGTTTAATTCAAGTGTCGCCGCCACCTTGCAAGGCCCTAAGACTTCTGCACGCTTCGCCAATGTAGCATTTTCAAACGGTTCTCTGCTGCAAGGTTTCGAGAACCGCTTTGCGCGCGGAGAACCTCTCGCTGCGCCACTCGACACGCGACGCTATTTTGTCTCTCTGCAGGAGTCAGGAGAGTTATGTGCTCTCGCCGCGACTATAGCACCAGACCAGGCCGTTGTGATCCCGAAGCTTAATCCCGAAGATCACTTGGTACTCCTTCATGAAATTGCTGAGAAATTTCTTCGGCGGCACGGATTCGAGCCGGCCGCCTATACGGATGAGGCAAGCGCTTGTGCTAACGTTGCTGCAGAGCGGATGAAGGGCCGCTGGCCACTCCTCTTAACCGCACTCGATACCGCTGGTGAGAAGCCGTATGAGGAATTCACAACGGCTGAAGAGACCACGTTTGAGATCGGCCTACCAAATCTGCGTGCCGTACGATACGCACCCGCTGAAAGGAGAGCTATCGATGACGCGATTAGACTGGCTTCAGACATGTTGAATGCTCGATCTGATGAAGGGCTTGATAAGGGTCATTTAAAGCAACTTATTGCAGCGGTAGAACCAAGGTTTTTACAAACCCATCGCGACGCCGCGGCAAATCTCGATCAGCGCCTTTAGATACAGAAGGTCAAAGAGTGCGAAATGTAACGAGCAAAAGCCCAAGGTGTGGGGAAATCAGCCGCTTTCACCTGCTAGAATTCTGAGGTGAAAACGTCTGGATGCGAAGAAGATTATCCATTTTCTTAAGACATTCTCTCCTCTCGCGTATCAACCAACCTCTATAGATTTCCTGCCTTGGCAATTTTCTGTCTTCCCCGGGCACTCGTTGATTTTTGGCATTTCGTTGCGAGCATCCAAAAAAGTTCGATGGTCATCTAGGTGCGACCGAACGTTCATGATCAATCCATCAGAAACTCGTGGGCACTTTTACTAACTGCTCCGTATTCTAACTCTTCTCTCTATATATTCGCCATACCTATTTATGTCATGTACCACGCTCACGATACCGCGACAGCAATCAAGCGTTAGAGCGACAATCTGAACACCGAACTTGCTGCGCTGGCTACATGCTTAGAGCCTGTTTGGAAAACCATGTTTGCTGGATTCCTCTGCGAGACCGGCTGTGATCCAAGCTCTGGATGTGGACACCAGAGCAGCGGGGCCGAATGGCCAAGATCGCGAAAGACGAAGCGCTACCCGTTGGACCTGACGGACGAGGAGTGGCAGCGGATGGCGCCCTTGATGCCGAAGCCCGGGCGGCGCGGGCGGGCGCGCGAGATCGAGTTTCGCGAGGCGATCAACGCGTTGCGCTATCTGGTGTGCTCAGGCTGCGGGCGGCGGATGTTGCCGGTTCATTTCGGGAATTGGCGCACGGTCTATGACTGGTTCCGGGAACTGGCCCGGGTATTTTTGTTCCAGACGATCCACGACATCGAACTGATGCTCGATCGCGAGCGGGCTGAGCGAGAGGCGAGTCCAACGGCAGCGGTCGTGGATAGCCAGTCGGTCAAGGCTCCGCACGCTGCGGCAAGGGATTGCGACGCGAACAAGACGATCGTTGGGCGCAAGCGCCACAGCGCGGTCGACATTGACGGAAGCCTGCTGATAGTCAATCTGACCCCGGCCCACATCGCAGACAGCGTCGGTGCGATGACCGTTCTCGACGCGATCCGCAAGCCATGGCCCTGGCTCAAGCATCTCTTCGCCGATGCCGCCTACGACCGCCGCAAGCTGATGGACAAGGCCGCCTGGCTCGACTTCGTCGTCGAGATCATCCGTCGCCGTGACGGCACCGAGAGCTTCGAGGTCCTGCCCGGCGCTGGGTCGTCGGGCGGACTTTCGGATGGATGATCCGCTGGCGGCGCCTCGTGCGAGACTACGAGCGACGCATCGACGTCTCAAGGGCAACGATCCTCGTCGCAATGGGTGCAAACCTTAAGCGAATATATGCCCATCCCTGAAGTTCCAAACAGGATCTTAGGTGTTAAGTCCCGGCATTTGGTGGACCGGATTGATGATGAACCGGTCTGGCTCTGATAACCAGATCCTGATGATGTATTCGTAGGATGTGAGGCCACTGAGCGCCTTCAACCGGCGACCGAAGTTGTAGGTAGCCATGAAGTTGGCGAGGTGCGCTCGAAGCTGGTCGTGGCTCTCGTAATGCAAGCGTTTGACGGTCGCCTCCTTGATCGTCCGGTTCATCCGCTCGCGCCTCGCCCTTAGTCCAAGGATGGTTCGGCTTGGTGAAGCGGTGCTCATTACCGTTGGCTTCGCAGATCATGTCGAAGCGCATCTGGCGCGACCAGGCGGTTCAGCAATGAAGAGCTTCTTCTCACCGCTGAAGACCGAACGGACAGCCAGCAAGGTCTATCGAACCCGAAACGAAGCGCGTGCCGACGTCTTAGATTACATCGAGCGCTTCTACAACCCGCGCACGCGGCATTCGAAACTGGGCTACATCAGTCCCATGGAGTTCGAAGCTAGCGTTATGCTAGCTAAACCCGCTGTCCGCGAAACCGGCAGCGGCTCACCTCAGCAATATCGAGGTGGAAAAGCCGATCGGGTAACGTTTGAAGCGCTGTCGCTTGGGCTTGTCGCCTTCGATTTCCGGTAAGCGGGAAATGCCATGCCGCTGGAGGCAGCGGTCCAGCGCTGATCGGGTCAGGTGCGGGATCGTCGGTTGCAAGGTGTCGACGCAATCATCCAACGGTAGAAGAGTGTGCCGGCGAGACGCGACAACCATTGCCTCCTTGGCCTCACTCAGTGTGGTGGAGCGTGGCTCCTTCGGCCTGGTCTTCAGGTCCTCCAAAGTCTGACGCTTACGCCACTTGGCCACCGTCTTCGGGTTGATACCGGCTCCCGGCTCAGCGTCGCGAGCGAAGCTTGCGATCGCTGTATTGCGGCTCGGATGGCGTGCGTGGTCGTGGCGCTGCCATGACGAACCTGTCCCATACGGTTTCCTTCCATTCCAACGAAAGGATCACACCATCAAACCTTGGAATCAAACACCTAACGCACCGGCTGCTTCGCCAACTAGCAATCGTTATGATCAATGCATCGTAACAGCAGCTCATCTGATTGCCGATAGTATCCTGAAGGGTCATATTCCACGCCAGCCTTCTACCGAATGAGAGGACGACTGTCTGTGGACTGATCAAGATGCCGTACGCTGCCTCATAAGACTCTCAGCACGCAGGAAGTCTGCTTCCGTATCTATATCTACGGATCGAGTATCTGGCATAATATGCGCAACAACATCAGTAGAAAGCACAGCCTCACGCTCCCGGAATGTTCGAGGGCGGATTACGTACACGGCTCCGTTGACAACGTGTAATTGATGCAGATCTTGAGATCGTTGATAGCCAGTTGTGGGTGGCATGAAAGGCGTAGCCTTACCATTTAGGTCGATTTTGAACATATGGGCCGGGTGATGGGGCGCTGCGGAAACGGTAATTCCACAATCAGCCCCCGTATCTTTAACAAGGGTCACGATTGCGTCGATATCCTCGCTCAAGCGAAGCGGTGACGTCGGTTGAAGTAAGCAGAGCAAGTCTGGAATTTCACCTGTTTTGTCCTCCAACCAGTCAAGGGCGTGAGCTATTACCGAGACATGCGAAGAGTTATCTCCGGATAATTCTTGTGGTCGCATGAACGGCACTTCGCCACCGGCTGCCTTTGCCGCTTCAGCAATCGCAGGATCATCCGTTGAAACGATCACACGGCTAATTGACTTGGCGCCTTGAGCGGCATCAACTGTCCAAGCGACAAGAGGGCGCCCAGCCAAAGGGCGGACGTTCTTACCCGGCAGACGTTTTGAGCCACCCCGGCCTGTGATAAGCGCGACGCATGTATCGCCTCGACTCATCGCATCGTCTCCCTCTTCGCGGGCTTAAGTCTAGCATCGCACTTCCTCACCCCATCGCACTTCCTGATCAATCTGTCGACCCAAAGACGGACTACCCGAACGCAGTAAGCTGACAGCTAGATTCGATGCGCATGGGCATTGAATGTTGCGTTCTACGGCTCCTTCAGCCATGGGTGGCACTTACTTTTGCACTAGGGTGAAAGAATGCGTGAACTACTTGGTGCGATATGCCTCAAGCCCAATCAGCTGGTCTCCGATGCAGTTGCGTGCATTGAAGCGAGCGGTGGCGAAATCGCCCTCGTAATAGACGAGCAAGGTAGGCTTCTCGGAACGATCACCGATGGCGATATCCGCCGAGGGTTGCTGCGCGGTGTAAGTTTGGAAACCCCAGCCCTTGAAGTTACGAACCAAAGCCCACGAACGGTGCGCGAGGGTACGCCACGTTCGGATATCCTGACACTTCTTCGGCGCGAGCAAATTGGTCAGGTGCCAGTACTTTCGAGTAAAGGCATGGTGATAGATGTTCTTTTCGCCGACGAGCTCACTCACCCCTTATCTGAAGACCATACAGTAGTGATTATGGCAGGTGGGCTCGGCACACGGCTGCGGCCGATAACAGAAACTATACCCAAGCCTATGATCCCGGTGGGAGGGCGGCCCATCCTTGAAATTATTATCGAGCAATTTGCTCAACAGGGTTTTCGCAAGGTCACTCTTTGCCTGAATCATTTGGCTGAAATCATTCAAGATCACTTTCAGGATGGGACCCGGTTTGGCGTACAGATAGAATATGTCAGAGAGAGCAAACGCATGGGCACTGCTGGCGCTTTATCGCTGCTTAGCCCCGCTCCTTTACAACCCATGATAGTGATGAACGGCGACATTCTTACTTCGGTAAATTTCAATCAATTACTTTCATTCCATCGCGAGAATGACGCGATCGCCACAATGGGGCTTAATCGTTATCAGTATCAGTTACCATACGGCGTCGTTGATGTGCATAAACATCACATAGAACGCTTCACTGAGAAGCCAGTCTATGACTTCTTTGTTAATGCCGGTATTTATGTGATCAGCCCGGCAGCCCTCAATCTGGTGCCACATGACATTTTTTTCGATATGCCAAGTCTGTTTGAACTCGTTCCAACGAGTCAACGCGTTGCTTTCCCCATACATGAATACTGGCTAGATATAGGGCGCCACAACGATCTTGAGAAAGCTACTCAAGAGTACATACTACATTTCGGAAATACAAAATCATCATCATAACGGTTGAAATTGAACTCTTGTATGAGGCAGTTAGGATACTTCACCGAACGTCTCTTGTCCAAGTTGTAGATTGCGGCCCGCTGTTGACAGTCGTGTTCATTGAATAGGGTTTGGCAGTTCTCTCCAGAGCAGGGAAAACCTGACGTTTGGACGAGCGGTTGATCCCATACTCTCGCGGTTAAGATTTTTGTCAGGAAAGGTGAACTCCTAGAGCAGTGGAGGGCAGGCTCCGCCTGACGCCCACCTGTCGACAGACGATTAGTGTAGCCCGTGGGTTCTAGAGGCCACCTGATCGCCCCCCCCACTGGGTAGTACGGATTGAATGTTAGTTCATGGTTGGTTTTGGTGCCATGATGAGCTTGGCCGGCAGAGCTGGTCGGGTCAGCGCACCCGGCGAAGCAGCCAACGAGGGTACGAACACGTCGGGTTCTGGGGTTTGTAGCCCAGCGAGCCGTGAAGCTGAACGGTGTTGAAGCGCCTTCGCCAACTCTCGATGATGATCTAGGCCTCGTGCAGGCTGCGGAACACCTCGCCATCGAGCAGTTCGTTGGGCAGGCCAGCGCTGAACCGCTCTACAAAGCTGTTCTCACACGGGCTACCGGGAGCAATGTAGGCGGTTTTGGCACCCACGCCCTTGATCCACACCTGCACGCTCTTGGCGACGAACTTCGGCCCGTTGTCGGAACGAACATGCTCCTGAACACCGCGTGAGGCACGAACAGGTCCGACAGCACGTCGATGACGTCATGGGCCTGGAGCTTTCGCGCCACCCGGATCGCCAGACACTCGTGGGTGAACTCGTCGATCACGTTCAACATCCTAAACTTGCGCCGGTTGTGGGTACGGTCTTCCACGAAGTCGTGGCTCCACAAGTGAGCCCGGCGCTCCGGCCTGAGCTGAATTCACGAGCCGTCGTTGAGCCAGAGCCGCCCACGCTTGGGCTGCTTGGCAGGGATCTTCAGCCCCCCTCGGCGCCAGATCCGCTCGACGCGCTTGTCGTTCACCACCTAGCCCGCATCGCGAAGCGGAGCTGAGATCTTTCTGTAGCCGTGAACCCCCATACCGTCAGGCCAGCTCGAACAGCTCAGCTGTGAGCTGCTCTTCGTCGTCGGTGCCCCGCGGCACTTGGCGCTGTATTGAGCGATGCTGTCCGAGACCACGGCAGACGCGCCGCTCCGACAGGTTCAGCACTTGAATGACATGCTCAATACAGGCGCGCCGGCGATCGGGGCGAGAGTGTTTCCCCTTGCCGCCTTCGCCAAGATCAGCTTGTCGAGCGTGAGATCGGCAACTGCTTTTCGCAATAGCTGGTTCTCCGTATTAAGCTCTGTGAGCCGCTTCACCTGGTCAAGGTTCAGCCCACCGGACTCCTTTCACCAGCGATAGTAGATCACTTCTGTCACGCCGATTGAGCGAACCGCCTCCGTCACCGGCCTACCTTGCGCCGTCAGCACATCAACCTGCCGTAGCTTCGCAGCGACCTCTTCAGGCTTGGATCGCTTGGCCATCTTCCGTCCTCCTTCAGTCTCTCAAAGCGATACTTCAGGGCCAACCAGTTCAATGGGGAGGATTAGTCTCCCGTTTCGCACCACGAATCTGCCAAAGTAGTGCGACATGCCTTCATGCATTTGAATGCTCACTCGCGCGCGTAGACGTCCTCGATCCTAATGATATCGTCCTCACCCGTATAGCTTCCAACCTGCACTTCGATTAGCTTGAGCTCGATCTTGCCGGGGTTGGCAAGCCTGTGAGTGCAGCCAATGGGAAGATAGGCGGCCTCGTTCTCATGGACGAGCTTGGTGCTGCCATCGACAGTGACTTCTGCCGTGCCATGAACCACGATCCAGTGCTCGGCGCGATGGTGGTGACGCTGCAGGGAAAGCTTTCCGCCTGGCTTGACGCAGATGTGCTTGACTTGGAAGCGGTTGCCCTGGTCGATGCTTTGATACCAACCCCAGGGTCTGTGATGCCGCCGATGCTCGGACGCTGCTCGGTGTCCCTTGGACTTGAGTGTCGCCACCATATCCTTCACGCGCGCCGCCTGAACCTTGGAGGCGACCAGGACGGCATCCTCGGAGGCCACCACCACGACGTCGCTCAAGCCCACGACTGCCGTCAGAGGCCCCTCCGAGCGCACGAGGCTATCCCGGGTGTCGATGACGAATGCGTCGCCCTCGATCACGTTGTTCTCTGCATCCTTGGCTTTAACCGCGTGCAGAGAGCCCCACGAACCTACATCGCTCCAGCCGAAGGTAGCGCGCTGCACACCGGCACGCGTCGTCTTCTCCATGACGGCGTAATCGATCGAAATCTGAGGCGAGGCCGCGAAGCTTTCTTCATCCAGGCGGATGAAGTCGAGATCGCGGCGACTTGCGGCAACACTTTTCCGGGCTGCCTCGACGACGTCAGGTACAAAGACCTGAAGCTCATCAAGCATGGTCTTGGGCGCGAAAGCGAAGTTGCCGGAGTTCCAGAGGTAGCCATCCGCGAGATACTTTTCGGCCGTCGCTCGGTCCGGCTTTTCCACAAAGCTGGAGACGGCGTAGGCGCCGCCTTCGCTTGTTCCAGATGACTCGAGACGTTCCTCCGCGGGTCTGATGTAGCCATACTCGGTGGAAGGCTGATCCGGCACGATCCCGAGCGTCATGATCCGGCCGGCAGAAGCGAGCTCACCGATCGCTTGAACATCCGCCCGGAATGCATCGTCATCCGTAACTACATGGTCGGCAGCGGTTGCGAAGCATATCGCTTCGTTGCCGCCCCGCGCCTGCGCCAGTACCGCACCAACGGCGACCGCCGGGCCTGAGTCTCGGCGCATTGGCTCTAGAACGATGTCCGCCTCCACCCCGATCGCGCGAAGCTGCTCGGCACAGATAAAGCGAAAGGCATCACTAGTAATCACGACCGGCCGTCCGAACCCTTGGCCCACGACGCGCAGGACGGCCGCCTGAAACGTCGACCGCCCCCCGCCTAAAAGCGCGATGAACTGCTTAGGCATCGTATCGCGCGACACAGGCCACAACCGCGCTCCCGAACCACCGGCCATGATCACGGGTATGATGGTTCTTCCAACGTGCTCTTCAGCCAATGATTGCTCCCACGCCAGGACGACTCACAGCATTCGCCCAATCAACCGTTCTATCTTGCATGATGCCGTAAGGTGGCAAGCTACCCTTTCAGTCCACCACCAGCACGCAGCATGTCGTCGCGGTCGTATCGGCCCTTCCGCCCACACAAAGCGCAGGCCACCTCGACCTTGAGGCTGGGGTAGGACTTCAGGGTGTCAGCGACTCGGCTCATGAGAACATAGTAGGAACAAATGCCTTGAGCGGGCAATCCCGACTCGCTTACGTTCGCGAACATATCCACGGAGAGTATCCCATGGTCGTGCGCGCAATGCCTGCCGAAATCATCAACCTGCCCGACTTCGAGACGGACATGACAACAGTGGCCCGGCTGATCCGCAAGCACCGCGGCACAGTGAAGCTGAACTGCCCGCATGATCAGGCGCTCGATCGCCTATTCGACGCTCTTCTTGCCACGCTGCGCGATGTCACCGGCGAACCGATCCCGCCATGGGCGGAAGACGCGGCCTTGCGGAAGGCTAGACGCGAGCGGAAGGCATGACTGAGGAACGCTTGGAGATCCGCCACTACGCGCTGTGGACGGCTATTGATGATCTTGCCGTCCAAGTGAACCTCAGTCCGTCCGCCCTTGCCATCCACGCTGGGCTGAACTCATGCACGCTGAACCGTTCCAACCGAACTCGGGGCGGCACGCTCCATTGGTCGAGCACAGCGACGATAGGTGCCCTCCTGTCGGTCACGGAAACGAGCTGGGGCGAGTTCGGGCACCTTGTCGATCTTATCGAGCAGGCGCAGCTCAACCAGATTGTAGAAGCGCAGAAGAAGGCCCGCGAAGTCGGGGGGACAACGCGGGCTAAGGGCGAGCGAGCAAGTACGGGAAAGCTCGCCAGGTCAGAGTGTCAAATGATATTACGCAACGGAAGCGAAAGCTAGCCGTGCGGTTAACATATGATAGCACAAAGAGTTTGCTATCAGGCGAGGGACCAAGTCGCCATCATGACCGCCGACGACACCGACAGTCTGCATGCCTTTATCACCGAACTCATCCGCGCGGCGAACGAGATCGAGCGCGTGAGCATTCAGGAACGAGGTGCCCTACTCCGCCGAGCAGCCATCACCATCCGTCGGTTCGAAGGAGAGTCGGGCGAACTAAATGATCGAGCCTCGGTCACTGACCTTATCGATGGCTCCTTGCTTCCGCGCGTCATCCGGGCGCGCGCCAAGTCGAGCAGCCGGGCCGCTGCGAGCGGAACGGTGCGGTCCATAGTCTTTCCCCAACTTGATACAGGTGAGTGCGACGCGCTGTTTTGAGCGTCACCTTGCGGTTACTCGGGTTGAACTCCCCACTCGTTCGAGTAGCTAAGTGTTCCGGTATCGAACTCGGTCTAACCCCTTCATCGAGTTGCCAGCATTCAGCGCACCATCGAGCGGTTGGGGGTGAACCTCTCGGTCGGCCCGACACCCACTTCCGGTGGGGTGGTGTCGGGCCGTTTTCGTTGCTCCGTCGACAACGGAGGTCCATCGGAGACCATTTCTATCTTCAGTCTTGAGTCGCGCGACATGACGAACGCGGCGTCACATTCCAGGCGACACGGAATGTCGCTTTACCGATGGTGGATTTGAGCCGGCGCAGCTATCTGCACGCCGCCTCCCATGCTCCCTGCAAAGATCGTGGGTTCAGCAACCCCGGCTCGGCACTTGCGTCTCTACCCCCGAGGCTTGTGCCGAGCCGACAGCGCCTGAATAGAAACTTGTGTTCGCCCTGCGCTCAAACCCGCGCAAAGTGTCTCGGACCTTGCGTTAGCGGTGGAAATTCTTTCTACGCTTGCTGCATGATCGTATCGCATCAGCATCGCTATGTATTTGTCCATGTCCCAAAGAATGCGGGGACGACAATTGCAACGCATCTAGCGAAGTATCTCGGCCCACGAGACCTCATGCTCGGGTCTTGGACTGAAGCTCTAGCAGGCGGTGCGAAGCTCAACCGGCGCATGACGAACATTATCTTACGCAATCGCTCGCCGTTTTCAGTGATACGAAGCGCAGTCCGCCGACGCAGCATCGCAAAAATGCTCGACACTGCAACCAAACGTCATTTCTCGAACAAGCTTTGGGATCACTCAAGCTTGGCTGAAATTGAAGCACATGAAGCTTTCGATGACGGTGCGTACTTCAAGTTTTGCGTTGTCCGGAATCCGTTCGAGCGTCTTGTCTCGCTCTACAATTGGAGATACCGGAATTTCGAGCGCCGCCCATCTTTTTCGACGATGCTTCGGCTGATTGATGACGGTTGCGCCGACATGCATGGGATCAACTGGCAGACTTGGGACCTCTACACGCGCGACAACAAGATTGCCGTCGATTTCGTAGCGCGGCAGGAACAGCTTGCTGCCGACTTTGGAACTATATGCTCTCAGATCGGCATTCCGTACCAGCCTGAGAACCTTACCCGCGAGAAGTCGAATGCGCCTAAGAACCATGTGGCAGCTTCATACTACAAGCCGGGCGATCGAGAGATCGTCGAGCGCGTGTATGCAGACGAAATCGAACACTTTGGCTACCGCTTCCCCAACTAACGCATGAGCTGCGGAAGGCATCGCCCGCTAGCACGAAGCCTTGCGGCAGGTCGAACGCCTGCGCTCAGGTAAAGCCCGGCAAGATGGTGTTCATGTCGGTTGGCATGGCGATCCCATGGTGAGTAGAGCGATGAGCATCGTGTTATCGATTGCTCAACTGCGTCGACGGTCAGGTCCGGCGTTAAGGAGGTCCAAACCCTCGGCGTCAGACTGCTTAGGTTCCTTCACGGCTACCAGTTACGTTGTGGCCTGCCCCCCGAAAAGTTCTCTAGTCCAAGCCTGCGAGCGGCCATGGCCGGCAATAGTGCCGCCGGCCTCGTCCATCAGCACCGGCACGGTCCAACCCCACTGAGTGATCGAGGCTGCAATCTGCGCAACCTGTTGCTGACTATGGGTTCGCGCGTTCCTGGCATACGGGATCAGGGAAGCAACCGCATGCCGCTCGACACGGTCGGTAGGCTAGGCTTGGACTCCAAGCGCATGCTGATCAGACATTGAAAAGCGGCTCAGTCATGGGCGTCCAAAACGAAACGAAACGCGACAAACAGGTCTGGCGCTAGCACGATGTCGGGGCCGGCCCGACCCGCATGACCCCACACCCCCAACAGAAGGGGCCCGTACCGGGGGCGGGGTGGAGAAGCGTGCTGCTCTGCCAAGTCTCGCACAGGGCAGCGAGAAGCTGTTCGGCCACGAAGGGATGGGCGGGGAGTAGCATGCAGACTGCTCGGCGTTGGCAGGCTGCAGTGCAGCGATGGTTGCCATCGCCTGCGCCCTCAGCTCTGCATCAGCATGATCGTGTTCCATGCCCTGTAGACTACCAGATCGCCTAAATCATCGTTATCTCGACAGGTCTTCGATCGTTTGCGCATGAATACGCAGACACGGACATGAGTGGTGATCTACTGCGTTCCACAGTCCGTGACGCGCTATTCCAAGAACCAGGAGCCCATCACCTGAGCCGCCTGTCGAACCGTCTACAGCGTGTGCTGCTCCTGATTGTGGCAAGCCTCCTGGTCTGGCTTGTGATGGCATATCTGCTCTTACCCTTCGCATTTCGCCACTACGAGCATCAGCAAGCGCTCGGTGTTCTGCCGATGGTGACTCAGACCGCAAACGGCATGGCAGGCGATCCGTTCAACATCGGTCTTGTGGGCACACAAAGGCAGGTTGTCGGTGTCATGCACAAAGCAGGTTGGTTTCCGGCCGACCCTGTGACGCTGCGCACCAGCATCGAGATCATCGGCAGCGTTCTGCTTGACCGCGCTTACGCAGATGCGCCTGTCAGTCCGCTCTTCTTCGAAGGACGCAAGCAGGACCTCGCCTTTGAGAAAGCCATCGGCCGCAGTGCTGATCGGCGCATGCATGTCCGCTTCTGGCAGGCTCTGCGCAAGGGCCGCGAGGGACGCCCTGTGTGGCTCGGCGCTGCCACTCTCGATAGCGGCGTCGGCTTCAGTCATTATACGGGCGAGGTCACCCATGCCATTGCGCCTGACATCGACGCCATGCGCGACACGCTTTCCACACAGCTCGCCGAGACTGAACTGATCACCGAGACCTACGAGGTGTCTGGCATCGGACCGACGCTCTTTGGCCGCAACGGTGAGGGCGACCGCTACTGGACCGATGGGGAGATCACGGTGTCCGTCATCGCCGTGGATGGCGAGACGGGCACCAACCCACCCGCAGTCTTATCCAAACCGCCGCTTATCGATCTCAAGGACCGAGCCTGGCAGACAGTGATGACACCGAACTGAGCGGGTCTGCGACTGGGCGCGTGCGCGTTGGTGTCGCGATTGGCAGCGTGCCGGATTGTCCGTTCCGACTCCTTCTACGTCATGGAGTTCCTATTCTCGAGCGTCTCCAAGCGGACATGATCTTGGCAGCTCTAGCCGGCCTCGACGCTGTTTTGACGTGCGAACCGGATGGGTGGCACACCCACGAACCGGGTGAACGCGACACTGAAGGCACTGGCGGATCCGTATCCGACGGTTTCAGCAATCTCCTTCACTCCGCCGTCCCCTTGCCGCAACATGTTCCTGGCAAGGGCCATCCTCCACGACAGGAGGTACTCCATCGGCGGCACACCAACCTCCTTCCGGAACCTGTCGAAGAACACCGAGCGGGACATGGATGCCTCTTTCGCCAATCGTCCTACCGTCCAGCCGTGACTGGGATTACGGTGGATGCAGCGTATGGCGCTGCCCAGCCTGGCGTCCGCCAGTCCCCGGAGTAGTCCCGGCGGAGCAGTATCGTC
Source organism: Mesorhizobium liriopis (assembly GCF_024053505.1). GTDB lineage: Bacteria > Pseudomonadota > Alphaproteobacteria > Rhizobiales > Rhizobiaceae > Mesorhizobium_B > Mesorhizobium_B liriopis. Next base: position 70,105 of record NZ_JAMXQS010000005.1, read on the forward strand.
CGACGCGGCCCGCAATGCCTCGATGAGCAACACGTCGAGCAGGCGCCCTATGACCATCTCCCGAGCGGGCCTATCGTCTCGCGCCTCGTTCCTTACGAGTTGCACCAGTGTGGCGACCCGCTTCAGCCCCCGAACGTGGATGAACTCGGGAAGGAGGGACAGGAGCAGTTCGGCATCGGGCGATCCGAAGGCAAGGCGGCCGGCCAGCATGCGCACGTCCGCGGGTCCTTCCAGATCGCCGTGCCTCATCTCGTCATCCAGCATGGAATGGACTGACTGCCCTTTGGGTGGACCGCCGTCGAGGCTGCTCATTGTGAAGTCACGAGCCGCTGGAACGAGCACGAAGTCGTTCTCCTTCAGCTCCAGCTGCGGACGTCCTTCCAAGGACAGCAGCACGCCTCCCTCCAAGATCGCGCAAAACAGGGGATCGTTCGTCACCGACACGTCGATCCGCCACGACCCCGCGCCACTTGCCTGCTTCGAGAAGGGCAGGCTTGGCTGGAGCAGTGCCACCACCTCGGCGAAGGGATCAGTCATTTCTGGACGCTCGCGAATGCTATACGGACTTGCGATGATAGGAAGTCTGGATGACGGCGTCCACATGTCTCCCGTGCACAAGCACGAAAGGAGAAACCATGAACACCGTCCTCATCACAGGCTGCTCGTCCGGCTTCGGGCTCGACATTGCCAAACATTTCCTCGGGCAAGGTTGGAGGGTCATCGCGACCATGCGCACGCCTGACGAGAGCGTCCTCCCCGCTTCGGAACACCTCCGCATCCTGCCGCTTGATGTCCGAAGCGATGAGAGCGTCAGGCAAGCAGTCGAGGCAGCAGGCCCGATCGACGTTCTCGTCAACAATGCGGGCATCGGCTGGTTGAACGCTCTCGAAGGCACGCCGATGGATATCGCGCGAGACATCTTCGAGACCAACACGATCGGGACCATGCGGACCATGCAGGCCGTCCTGCCGCAGTTCCGCGAACGGCGGTCGGGCAAAATCGTGAACGTGACTTCGACGGTCACGGTGAAGCCGCTGCCGCTCCTTTCTGTGTACACGGCCAGCAAGGCGGCGGTGAATGCCTTCACCGAATCCGTCGGAATCGAACTCGAGCCGTTCGGCATTGCTGTTCGCATCGTGTTGCCAGGCCTCGCGCCCGAGACGAGCTTTGGCAAGAATGCGTTCGGTCGCATTGAGGGCGCGGGCGGATTTCCAGAGCCCTATGCGGACTTCACGAACGCGACAGTCGAAAAGATGCGGCAGCACTCCGGTCCGGTCACCAGGTCGACTGATGTTGCAGAAGCCGTCTGGCGCGCTGCAACCGACCCAAGTTGCCCGATGAAGCTTCCGGCCGGAGCCGACGCGGTGGCCGCGGCCGACTGGGACGCCTGAGACCGTCCTGTTGCGCCAAGCGCTATGCAGACGAAGATGGCAACGGTCACAAAGGGTAGGAGCAACTGGATGAGGCCATCGACAACGCGCTCATGGATGCAGCCTTGCGGTCTTGGTCGCCTTGTCGACATCCTTCCTTGAGCCTCGGATCGCGATGCCTACAAGGTCAGGAGCCTCAAGCGGCTCAGCCTTGAATGCCTCGCGGTTCGCCGCGTCGTGGCCCGTTGAGAACATCGCTCGGACATATACCGCCGTCAGGAGACCCTTCTCCGCTGCGATCCGATGGGCGCGGCGGAGATCATTCAACCCGGCGGCGAAAATCAGCATCGGTTGTCCGAGGAGGCTGGCGAACTGGCGTCCTCGAGCATCTACGTAGGGCTCACCCATGGCCTCCGGTGCTGCCGCGGCGATGCCCGTGGCAAGGAACGCGGTGACGTTCAGCTTCTGCCAGGTTGCAAGATCGTCCAGAACCAAAATGGCGATTTTCGTATCGAACATGCTTAACCTTCGGCTAGCAACATAAACAGAATGCCAGATATGATTAGATGGGAAGGTGATAATGCCGAAAGCCATTCGGCAAAAGCAGGGATCGGCGCGTTGAAGGAAGATACGAACCGCATTCGCCCGAAGCATGCTCCTCCAGCTCGCTTGGACGACAAGGACCGAACGCTGTTAGGCCTGCTTGCCGAGGACAGCACCCGCAGCTACGCCGAGCTCGGTAATCTCCTCAACCTTTCTCCTCCAGCCGTCCACGAGCGTGTAAAGCGCCTGCGGCAGGACGGAGTTATCAAGGCGAATGTGGCGATCCTCAACGGAGCCAAGATTGGAAGGCCGCTCCTGACATTCGTCCATGTAGACACGACGAGCTGGGCCGTAACGCGCCACTTACTTGTCCTGAAGGAATTACCGGAGGTAGAGGAGATTCATACGGTGACCGGCGAGAGCGCGATGCTCCTCAAGGTGAGGACAAGGGATACGCAGGCGCTTGAGGACCTTTTGGAACGGATCCACTCCATCGAGGGCTTCAAGGGTACGAGGAGCTACATTGCTCTATCGACCTACCTTGAGCGCGGGCCGAGCCCAGTGGCAAGCGAATGATGATGACTCTCGCGCAAAGCGGAATAGCAGTTCATGGGCCATGGCTGGACTGTCGGGATTTGGTGCATATTCTTTAACAGCCGACAATCCGCATTGGACCCGATCTGGGTCATAGATCGCCCTGTAGGTCATTTCCGAAGGCGGACGTTTCCTTCCTTGAGACTAACAAGTCACCAAGTGTGACAGGATTTTCGGCGAGACTATCTCGCACATGTCGCCCCCTCATTGACCAGTCCTCCATCGCATCGATGGTGGGTAGGTTCTTAAGGTCAAATTCCATACGTGAAACAGAACTCGACGAAATTAAAGTTCACTATGCCCACAAAGGAAACACGTGCGCTCCAGAAACTTTGGCGCACGGCATTCAGCGGCTGGGCATCATTTCGTCTCGAGCCTCAGGCTGAGCGAGTTTCGAACAGCGGCGCGCTTTCGCGTCACCCCACGACCCTTTCCGTTTCCGGGTCGATCAGGTGGATATGCTCCGATTGAACTTGCAGCGGCAGCTGTGTGCCCGGACGCAATGTGTTGCTTGGCGGAAGGCGTGCAACCGACGCTTCGCCTGCGAGCTTGAAGTGGACCAGGGTCTCCATGCCCAAAGGTTCGACCATGGATATGGTCACAGGCGCCAATCCTCCCGCACATTGGCGGAAGTGCTCGGGCCGGACGCCAGCCAGCATCGGCTTGTCCCGGTGCGAAATGAGTGTTGCCTCATTCTTTTGCGCGAGCGGCAGCAGGTCGCCAGTGGAAAGGCGGAAGGCCGGGCTTCCCTCATGAGCCTCGATGCGGCCGGGGAGGAAGTTCATGCCGGGTGAGCCGATGAAGCCCGCGACGAATTTCGTGGTCGGCGCCGAATAGAGCTCCTGCGGTGGGGCGACCTGTTCAATGCGGCCCTTGTTCATCACAACCACCCTGTCGGCCAACGTCATGGCCTCGATCTGGTCGTGAGTGACGTAGACAGTGGTCGTCGGAACCCGCGCATGCAGGTCCTTGATCTCGGTGCGCATCTGGACGCGCAATTTGGCGTCGAGATTGGATAGCGGCTCGTCGAACAGAAAGACGCTCGGCTTGCGGATCAACGCACGGCCCATGGCGACGCGCTGGCGCTGACCGCCCGAAAGCTGGCGCGGCTTGCGTTCCAGCAGCGGCTCGAGACCCAGGATCGCTGCGGTTTCCGCAACCCGGCGCCTGATCTCGTCACGCGGCGTGCCGCGCAGTTTGAGTCCAAACGCGATATTGTCGGCTACGGAAAGATGCGGGTAGAGCGCATAGTTCTGGAACACCATCGCAATATCGCGATCGCTGGGCTCGAGCTCGTTCACGCGCTTGCCGCTGATGCGGATCTCACCATCGGTGATGTCCTCAAGCCCGGCAATCATCCGCAAGGTTGTGGACTTGCCGCAGCCTGAGGGGCCGACCAGCACGATGAATTCGCCGCTTGCCACATCGAGATCGATGCCATGCACGGTGGCGAGCTCGCCATAGGACTTGAACACCTTGCTGAGAGCGAGCTGGGCCATGACGGTCTTCCTTTCAGAGCGCGAGGGAGCGCATCAAGCCTTGGTGAGGAGGTGGCTGCTTTTAAGCCAGAAGGGCGGCACGCAAAGCGGCGTGGATGACAGGGGCAGGATGTTGCTCTTGATGGTGATGCCAATCTGATCGCGCACGAAAGCACGGCGCGCCTCGATGCGGGCATGGGTTTCGGGATGCTTGGCCTTGAGCTCCGCACGCAAGGCCTCATCGGCAAAGAACACCGGATCTTCCGAGTTGAGTGCCCAGTTGCCGGGCATCGGCACGGGAATGACGTCGACCTGGAACGCCATGCCTGAAGCGAGCGTCTCAGTGGAGCCGGGGCGCACCGGGCTGTGGGTCCATTCCTCGTAGCCTGTCAGGTGGCCAGGATTAAGGGCGGAGCGCAGGTTTCCTTCGGCGAGCTTGGCGGTAACGGCCTCGTAAAGCGTGCCGCCCGCCACACCGATATCGGCGGTGTCGTACCATGTGGCCAAGCCTTCGAAGTAGGCGGATGCAATTTTTAGGAATTCCCCGTTCTCTTCATCGAAGAGCCCCGCGCGCGAGGCGAGTGCACCCCACATGCCCACAGCCGTGGTGATGCCGTCGCCGCGCCCGATCTTGCGTCCGTTCGCGCTGCGCAAGCCGATCACCGTTTCGCCCGGTGAAGCGGAAGCAAGCATCGTGTGCACGTTGAGGGGCTCGGCCGCATAACCCATCCGTGCGGCGGCCCGGAACTCGTCGTCGCCTTCGCGTGCACCCGAGACGATGCGCCAGACGGCAAGCGAGGCACGTGTCGCGGCCCACTCGAAAACGGCAAGCTGATCGGCATCGAGCTTTGCCATCAGGCCATGCCCGGGATGAAACAGCACCGCGGTCACGTCGCGCACGCTGCCAGATTCACCCACCGCGCGACGCAGCATGGCGAGATGGACGGCCGGCACGAAGAAGGCGTCCGACAGGTCCTCATCCTCTTCCGCTTCGAGATATTTCCAGCCCACCAGACCGATGCTGTCGCCTTGCTTGATGCCCGCATCGCGGAAGCGGTCGATGATCCGGGGAAAGCGCGATCGGTCCTGACCCATCAGGCTCAGCGATTGCGCGACCAGAACTTCAAGCCCGGGCAGGCCGGCAAGCGGCGCGTAGGATTCCGACTCGTTGCCCGTCAGCAGGACACGGCGGTCACCGGGTCCGAGCAGGAGAAACGCTTCCTCGAAACGCGGCTCGAAACCCGCAAGGTAAGTAATCGCTGCGATATGCTCGCGGTCGGCATAAACCACCAGCCAATCGGTGCCGGCCTTGGCATAAGCCGCGCGCACGCGTGCCTCGTAGATTTCGGCCGGAATGCGCGGGGCCTGATGCGCTGCCCCGAAATCGGGGATCGTGATGGGTTTCAGTTCAACACTCATCGAGAAATCTCCTGAAAGGTGCAGACCACGTTATTCGTCACCGTAAAGACCCTGCTCAGGGCTCCACGCGAAATCGCGGTCGAGGGGATAAGTGGGGCGTGGCAGCGCCTTGCGGTCGAGCCGCGTCATGTCGAGCTGTGAGGTACCGTCGCTCAAGAGCAGGATATGGCGTGCCGCGATGTCTTCCAGCTGCGGATGCAGATAGCCGAGTTTGACGACGCAAGCTTTATGCGCAGTCGGATCAATACCCATGGCCTCGAAATGCGCCAACGTGGTGATGCCGATCGGCTGCGCATGAAAGCTTGCGAGAACATGACCAATGCGCACCAGCGCCCAGGCGCTTTCGCGTGAGCGGTAAGGCTGGAAGCCGCCGAGTTCGAGATACTCGCCGCAGGCCACCACACGGGCCGATACATTCCACGCGGTCTTCGGTCGTGAAAGATGCTCCGATCCAAGCGTAATCTGGACATCGGCGCCCCTTCCCGCTCCGACGAGCTGGGCGACCGTCTTAGGTGCAGTAATGCCGAGGATCACAACGCCCCGCACCTCCGGGTCCTGCAGCGCCGCCTGCAGCACGCTCGTGAGATCGCCTGCCGCGCCCGCGGTGGTGTTGTCGCCAGAATCGGAGACGAAAACTGGTCGTTCTGCGCATGTCGCGGCACGGTGCAGGCCTTGCGTTACCTCGGCCGTTTCCATGCGCAGCCGAAACTCCGCACGCTGGTCCCAGATCGCTTGGCCGAGTTGCATGGCTTCCCGCCGGGCAAGAGCAGGGTCGCCTTCGCTGACCACAATTGCGGTCGCCGCTGTCCACGGCCGATCGTTCCAGGCGAAACCGACAAGAATATTGGCTTCCATGATGCCCGCTTTTTCGTCGTAGCCGGGCAGGCTTCCATAGAGCTCGCGCGCCGGTGTGGCGGCGGTGACGGCCGTCTCACCGGGAATCAGGATCGGCACGCTGACGGCGGCCTTCTTCGGCACGATTCCTTCGCGAATGACACGGAGTAGCTGATCGGCCGCGCGGTATCCCGTCTGGCGATCATCGCGGTGAGGCGCCGTGCGCAGCACGCTGAACACTGTTGCGGCATCGAGTAGTTCCGGTGTCATGTCTCCATGCAAATCGAGCGAAAGCCCGATCGGAACATCGGGCCCGACAAGGTCCCGGATGGCGACCACAAAATCGGTGTCCGCATCACGATCCAGTCCCTCCACTTCGAGAGCGCCGTGATTGACGACAAGCACACCACTGAAAGGCCCGTGCTGTGCGAGCAAGGCAAGTGCTTGCTCCTTCACATCCCTGTAAGCATCGGCAGCGAGCGGTCCGCCAGGAAGCGCGGTCGCCCATTGCAAGGGCGCGGCCTCCACATCAGCGTCCTCGGCAATGCGCTGGAGCATGCCTCGCACCATCCAGAGATCGCCGTCGCGCATCTGTTCGGAGGAATAATGCTGAACCGCGGCACGGTCGGTATGCAGGGGCGAGTCGAGCATGATCTCGATCGACAGACCGACGATCGCGACGCGCGTGCGGCTTTGGCTCTTCTGGGTCATGGATTGGAGGAACTCTTTCAGGGAAGTACGCTGGGCCCTTCGAGGCCTGTGACGCCATCAAGCGCGAGCGCGATGCCGCCGAGATAGGGCTGATGGACTGAAATCTCGGAAAACAGCAGGCGTGTCGCCTCGGCCATCCGGGGATGCGCAAGTCGGCCGATCGCGTGCTCCAGCGCGGGCCGGATGAAGCCTTCCGCGCGGGCCATGTCGCCTCCGAATGCGACGACGGGCGGGTTGAACGTGTTGATGAGGCTCGCCACCGCCGAGCCGAGAATGGCACCGGCCTGTTCGAGCACTGCCAGCGTCACCGGCTCACGCTCGCCCGCTTGCAACATGATCTGATCGAACGAGACGACCGTATTGCCCATGGCGGCACTGATTTCGCGGCAAAGAGCCGGTGCAGACAGGTAGGCCGAAAGGCAGCCGGCAGAGCCGCACGAGCAGATGCGGCCCTGCGGCACAACCTTGAGGTGGCCGAGTTCGCCGGCAAGCCCGTTCATGCCGAGATAGGTCTCGCCGTCGAGAAAGAGCGCGCCGCCGACGCCGGACCCCGAAAAAAGGTAGATGAAATCCTTGACGCCGATGCAGCTGCCGAAAAGATGCTCGGCGGTGGCTGCCGCCTTGCCGTCATTGCCCACGTAGAGCGGCGTGCTGATTTCCCCGGCCAAAAGATCGAGAACGGGAACATCGCGCCAGCCCAGAACGGGAGCATGCAGCAGGGTACCGTTCCGGTCGATGAGCCCGGGCAATGAAACGCCTACGCCCAGCAGCTCAGCCTGTCGGTCACTCATATGGAGCACCGTTTCGATACCCTTGGCGACATGCTGCGCGAGTTCACCGACCTGCCCGCCGAAGCGCGTTCGGTGCTGGGCGATCGGCAAACCATCAAGGCCGCTCGCCACGAAGATTGTTTCCCCCAGCTCCACCTGAACGCCGACCAAGAGCCCGCTCTGCTGCGAGATTGCAAGCGCCTCCGATGGCCGGCCGGGCCGGTTCTCGCCCTGCTTGGGCGCGCGAACAACCAGGCCCATGGCATCGAAGCGATTGATCACGGAGGAAACGGTCGACTTGTCGAAACCAGTCTTCTCGATGATGTCGCGCTGCGAGATCTGCGGCACCAGACGGATGCAGTGAAATATCTCGTTGGCGTGGAAGCGTCGTGTGAACGAGCTTTTCATGTCCGACCCTCCCATCAATTTAATCTCGAAACAAGAAAAACATGTCCGATAATATGTTGCCGTGTCAAGCGTCGACTCGGATGCATTTTTCCAGCGAACAGATGAGGAATTTATATATGCCCGTTAAATCAGCGGTTTGTTGTGACTTCCAATGCCCGCAAGCAAGGAGCAGCCGGAGGCGGATCAGGCACATCCGCAAAGATTCGCATTGACAGACCGAAAAATCGCCGCCAGTTTTTCTTTTACAAAGATAAATCCGGCTACGACACCGCGGTGGTGTTCGGCCAGGAGCGAAAGCGGGAACAGGAGAAGATTATGAGGCGAATTCAGAAGTTTGCCGCCGTACTTGGCGCGCTTGCTGCAGCGACGGCGCTGGCCGGCTCGGCACGGGCGCAGGAAAAACCCGAAATCTGGCACTACTACGCGGCAGGCTCGGAAAAAGCCGGGATCGACGCCCTGATCGATTATGCAAACAAGCAAAACCCCGATAACCCGGTCGGCCAGCGTGTCATTCCTGGAAACGTCGTGGAACTGCGCCGTCAGTTGCAAACGGCCCTTCTCGGCGGCCAGCCGCCGGCAGCCTATCAAAGCTCAATGGCGTCGGAGCTGAAGACATTCGTCGATGGTGGCCGTCTCCACGACCTTTCCGCCGTCTGGGCCGAAATCAAAGGCGATGAGATATTCCCCGAAGGCATCCAGCGCGTCGTCAAGATCGGCGGCAAGCCTTACGGCATTCCTTTCGATCTCTCTCTCATCAACAACGTCTTCTATAACAAGGCGATCTTCGAGAAGATGGAGATCACCCCGCCCGCGAATTGGGACGAGCTGGTGGCCGCCTGCAAGACTTTGCGTGAGGGTGGGGTCGAGCCGCTGGGCAATGCCGGTGGTCCCTTCTGGAGCCTCTACAACTTCTACGCCCCGCTCGTTTCTACCGTCGGCGTCGACGGCTACTACAAAATCGCCAGCGGCGAGATGGGCTTCGACACGCCGGAGTTCCGCAAGGCGCTTCAACTCTACCGGGACACAATGGTGAGCTGCTACGCCAAGAACTGGAGCGGCAAGACCTGGACGCAGACCGCCGATGACGTGGTCAACAACAATACCGGCATGTTCATGATGGGCATCTGGGCTTCCGCCTACTTCAAGCAGGCCGGCTTTGCGCCGGGCGAGAAGTTCGATGTCTTCCCCGCACCCGGCACTGATGGCAAGGTGATCTTCCAGATGGATGCCTTCGCGGTTCCCGAGGGACCGGAAGCGACGGTGAAGGCCGCGGAAGGCTTTATCCGGGCGGCAACCTCGCCGAAGGGGCTCGAATCCTTCGCAGTTCCGAAAGGCTCGCTTGCCCCGTCCACGGCTGTTCCGGCCTCGATCTACGACTATGCCGGCAAGAAGTTCGCCGAGCAGTATGCTGCGGCCTCCAAGGCGAACGCGGTTCTGCCCAACCTCTTCTTCCTGCTGCCGACCAAGGTCGGCACCGAACTCGGCAACCAGATCGAGCGCTTCGCCATCGACCCCTCCGAGAGCACTGAAAACGAGGTGATCAGCACGCTGGAAGCCTTGCGCCAGGAAGCTCTCGCGGAAGAAGCCTACACCAAGTGGTGATGGCCTAGGAGACGGCACGCCGAAGCTCCCTCGGCGCGCCGTCCCCATTCAAGGCAGGCAAGCGCGCTAAGCTCTTCCTGCCGCCTGACATTCTTACTCTGACGGAGCCATGGCCCATGGCGCACATGCCAGCCAAAGCCGGATGGTCGCGAACCACTCTCACCTTCGCCGGGTTCCTGGCACTTCCCGTCGCGCTCTTCGCTGTCTTTTTCCTCTACCCGATCGTCTCGACCTTCTACCTTTCGCTGCATGACTGGGATGGTGTCGCGCAGAACATGCGCTTCATCGGCCTGCGCAACTATTGGGTCCTAAGCGCCCAGCCCCGTTTCTATCATGCGGTGCTCAACAACATTTCCTGGCTCGTCTTCATGCTGCTCGGACCGACAGCGCTGGGGCTTCTGCTTGCAGCGGTGCTCGATCGAGGCCTGCGGGGCGAACGCGCCTTCCGCATCATATTCTTTCTGCCCTTCACCATTCCGGCGGTGGCCGTCGCGGCCATCTGGCGCTGGGTCTACGAACCCTCCAACGGCCTGCTGACGACACTGATGCGCAATGTGGGTCTGGGCGAGTTCGCGCAAAACTGGCTGGGCGATCCGGGAGTTGTGAACTTCGCGCTGATGGGCGCCGTGCTTTGGTGGACGACGGGCTTTGCATTTCTCGTCTTCTTCGCAGGCCTGCGCAACATTCCGGTCGAACTGCTGGAAGCTGCCCGCATCGAGGGTGCCACGCCCTGGCAGAGCTTCTGGCGTGTCAGCTTCCCGCTTCTTTGGCCTTCCACCATCATCGTGCTCGGCATTTCGGCCATCGATGCCATGCGCCTGTTCGATATCGTCTGGGCAACGACAAGCGGTGGCCCCGCTTACGCATCCGAGGTTCTAGCCACGCAGATGTATGACGTCGCCTTCGGCCGCTTCGAGATGGGCCGCGCGAGCGCGATCTCCGTCTACCTTCTCCTGATCGCGGGAGTCGTGATCATGCCCTACATCGCATACATGTCGCGCCGTGTCGCCGACAGCGAGGCCGACTGATGAGCGCGCAGACCATCAACCGGCGCGGGCCCGTTCCCTACACGGTCGCAATCGTCTTCGCCCTGGTCTTCGTGGCGCCCCTCGTGCTCGCCATCCTGACCTCGCTGAAATCGCCGGCCGAGATCACGCGCGTTCTCTCGGTGCCCACCGAACTGTACTGGCAGAACTATGCCACGGCCTTCGAACGAATGGGACGGAGCCTGCTCAACTCCATCCTGATCACGGCGCCGGCCGTCGTGCTGTCGATCGCAATCGGCTGCGTTGCCGCCTATCCGCTCGCCTTCATGCATGGGCGCGGCGGCCGCTTCACCTATTTCGTGCTTCTGACCGGCATGCTGGTGCCCTTCCAGATCGTGCAGATCCCGCTCTTCTTTCTGATCCGCTCGATCGGCCTTTATGACACGATCGGTGGCCTGTGGCTGGTGCACACCGCTTACGCCATCCCCTTCTGCACCTTCTTCATGCGCAACTTCTTCTCCTCTGTTCCACGCTCCATGTATGAGGCAGCTCGCATCGACGGCTGCAGCGCGGCTTCCTACTTCTGGCGTCTGCTGCTGCCGGCATCGGCCTCCGGTCTTTCCGCACTTGCCATCATTCAGAGCCGCGCGATCTGGAACGATCTTCTCTTCGGCATGACGCTGACCAGCAGCGACAATGCCCGCCCCGCGACTGTTGCGATTGCCGGCTTCGCATCGAGCCTTCAGGTGGAATATGGGCCGCTCATGGCCGCGACCCTCGTCTCCACGGTTCCGGTCATGCTGGCATTCCTGATATTCCAGAAGTCATTCGTGCGAGGGCTTCTCGGCGGCTCGGGAAAATGATGCCATCGGCCACCTTTCTTGCCCTTCTCGACCGCATCATCCCAGTTGATGAATGGCCATCGGCGACGACTTCAGGCGTTGACCGCTTCATTCTTGCGCTCTGGCAGAGCGGAGCTGATGGGTCGGCTGGCTCAGCAGCGGCCGGGCTTGAAGAACTCGATAAGCTCGCCAGCCATGCGGGTTACGCGAGCTTCGCTGATGCTCCCGAAATTACCCAGGACACGCTTCTGGAACAGGTCGCCGCAACGGTCTGGTTTCGGCAACTCTGCGAGCTTGCTGCCGAGGGCTATTATGCCAATCCAGGCAATGGCGCGAACCCCGATGCCATCAGTTGGCACATGATCGGCTACAAGCATGGCCTGCCGGAAGGTCCGGACGGGCCTCCCGCCAATCGATCCGAAGCCCGCATGGGCAAGCTTTGGGCATGAGCATGGATTTCGATGCCATCGTGGTGGGTGCCGGAGCCGCAGGCGGCATTGCGGCCTGTGTCTTGGCGGAAGCAGGCAAGCGCGTTCTTCTGGTGGAACAGGGGCGCTGGCGTTCGCATGCCAACAGCGGGCACCGGGACCATCTGCGCAATCACCGGCTTCAGGCTCACGGCATCAACACTGGCCCTTATGTCGATGGCCATCCGCGCATCTTCGTCGATGCATCGGGTGAGACGCATGTGGTGCGCCCCCATGACGACGGATATCACAACAACGCATCCACGGTTGGCAGCGGTACCTTGCTTTACGGCGGCCTGGCTTGGCGTTTCCACCCAGACGATTTCCGCCTTAAGAGCCGTTATGGAGTGCCGAAGGGCTCATCTCTGGTCGATTGGCCGATTTCCTATGCCGAACTCGCTCCATGGTATGAGCGCGCCGAATGGGAGATCGGCGTCGCCGGACATGATGGAGACACCAATTCAGGAGCACGGACTCGCGGCTATCCCATGCCGCCGCTTCCGCCCAAGCCCTCCACCGCGAAACTCAGGGCAGGCGCCACAAATCTCGGCATCAGCACGTTCACGCCGCCGATCCTGATCAACACGGTGCCGCGTGACGGCCGCGCCGCGTGCGTCCAGTGCGGCTCCTGTGTCGGCTTCCCTTGTCCGAGCGACGCCAAGAACGGCACGCAGAACACCGTGATTCAGCGCGCACTCGCGACGGGCCGCTGCGAGATCATGACCGGCACAGTCGCGGAGCGGATCGCAACCAATGCCCGCGGTCGCGTGGTCGGCATTGACCTGATCGACATGGGCGAAGGTAATGCCGAGATACGGCGCCGCATCACTGCCAGGGCAGTGATGCTTTCTGCAGGCGCCATCGAAAGCGCACGCCTGCTTCTGGCTTCCGCCACAGATTCCGAACCTCATGGCCTCGGCAATAATCGTGACCTCGTCGGCCGCAACCTTCAGGGACACTATTACCCGACTGTCTTCGGGCTTTTCGAGGACGAGGTGGAGAACAGCCATGGACCCGGCGTCACGATTGCCACGACCGATTTCGTGCACGGGAACGAAGGCGTGGTTGCGGGCGCAATGCTAGCGGATGACTTCGTGATGCTGCCGGCAATCTTCTGGAAACAGGCTCTTCCGCCCGATCTCCCACGCTTTGGGTTGAAGGCCAAGCATTTCATGCGCGACAATTATCGGCGGGTCTCTCAGATCAAGGGGCCCGTTCACGAGGTTCCGGCTCCCGACTGCCGCGTTACGCTGGATCAGACCTGCAAGGACCGATTCGGACGCTTCGTCCCGCGGCTCAGCGGTGTTGTGCATCCGGAAACATTGCGGACGGTCGCAGCCATGCATGAGAAGGCGGAGGCTTGGCTTGAGGCATCAGGTACAATCCGGACCTGGGGTGCGTTGCCCGCTCCGCGCCTTTCTGCAGGTCAGCACCAAGCCGGCACCTGCCGCATGGGGGACGACGAAGCGATATCGGTCACGGACCCATTCGGTCGGGTATGGGGCCACCCGAATCTGTTCGTGAGCGACGCCTCGCTTCATCCAACCAATGGGGCTTACAACCCTGTTCTCACAATCATGGCGATGGGGTTCAGGAACAGCGATAATTTGGCAAAAATGCTCTAGGCATCAATTGATTCACATGAACACCAAACTCAAATTCCTTACGCAGAGGTCGATATTCACCGGTCTCGGTCAGGTGCACATCATATCCTAGACAATTTACTGCCTCTCTCCACCAAGCGGCTCGTGACTGCAACGTCTTATCGCGAATGAGATGGATGGTGTTGTGTTTTTGCGCGATGTAATACTTCGGTTTTACCGGATTAAATATTCTTAAAACGTATTTATTTTAGGGAATGAAAGGAGACTTTGACGTCGTATATCTCCGAGACCTACCTGTCTGCCTCCCATCCACTCCGGACGATAGAAACGCGTCGTACCAATGGCTGCTTATAGGCGATTGTCGGAGTGGCGAAATGGCTGGAATGAGGCGCAAAGCGGAACGGCATAAGCTGGGCCGACCCCATACCGTCCGGGTTAAGGCACAAGCAACGAAAAGCTGACCTTCATTTCCCGACCCTATCCCAGTCACTCATGGGAAGCAGCTTCGTCTGTGTAAGCAATTACCACCGCTTGGTTCATCGGCGTTCCGGCCGACTATCATGGAACCGAATTCTCCTTGCCGTCGAACCGACGACGGCATTCCGCAATACGGGGCCAATTATCTCGGATCCAAGAGGTGAAGCCCTCTAGTGCTGGCAGCATACTCGCGCCCATCTCGGTCAGCTCATACTCGACGCGTGGTGGCACTTCGGGAAAGTAGTGGCGCGTCAGCAGCCCGTCACGCTCGAGGTTGCGCAGGGTGACCGTCAGCATGCGCTGCGTGATGCCCACGATGCCCGCCTTCATTTCCGAGAAGCGGAGGCGGTGCGAAGATGCCACCGCCAAGTGGCTCATGACGAGGACAGTCCATTTGTCGCCAAGGCGTGCCAGCACGCCGTTCGGGGCGCAGGGCCGGAATACAGGACCCTTCTCTGTCTCCTGATAGGGCCGTCCGTAGATCTGCCGTTCCATTTGTATCATCCCTGTGCCCGAGGGTAGCTCGTGTGCCGTCTTCCGAGCCGAGCGGCATGAGTATAGATGGGTAACCCTCGAGACAAAGTAGGGTTCTCAATCATGTCACATCGCCAGCCGATCCTCGTGTTCGGTGCCACAGGTCAGCAGGGCGGATCAGTTGTAACCGCACTCCTGAAAGCGGGGCGCCCCGTGCGGGCCATTGTGCGTGACCTAGGGTCACCGGCTACCATGGCGCTTCGCGACGCCGGCGCCGAATTGGTCGAGGGTAGCTACGCCGACCAGGCCTCGATGCAGAAAGCCATGCAGGAAGTCCATGGCGTCTTCAGCGTTCAGCCAAGTTCGCCTGGCGGCACAGTGACAGACGAGGAAGAGGTACGCTACGGCATCGCAGTCGCGGACTTGGCAGTCGAGGCGGGCGTTCGGCACCTCGTTTACAGCTCAGGCGCTGCGGTCGGCGACAAGCCAACCGGTGTCGCTCATTTCGATACGAAGAGACGCATCGAGGCGCATGTCCGCTCCCTGCCGCTTACTTGGACGATCGTTCGCCCTGCCACCTTCATGGAGATGCTGGTGATGCCGGGCTTCGGGCTGGATAAGGACCGTTTCACCTTCTTCGTCCGGCCAGACCAGTCGATGCAGTTCATCGCCGTTGAAGATATCGGCCGGATCGTCGCTGCGGTCTTCGCCGATCCCAAGCGGTTCGGCGGGCAGACGTTCGAGATCGCGGGTGATGAGTTGACGGGGCACAAACTGGAGACGCTGTTCACCCAGGCGGCCGGCCGTCCCATTACCTATGCCCGTTTCTCTGACGATGATTTGGCTGCCAACCTCTTTCTCTCCAAGCTGACCAACCTCTTGGATGAGGGCCCGCTTGCGGGACACGCGGATATCCATGCCTTGCGCGAGCTTGAACCAGACCTCATACAAGTTTCCACATGGCTTACAGGTAGCGGGCGAGAAGCCTTTGCCAAGGCACTCGGCGCCAAGGGTCATTGGGCATACAACAACGCTTGAGGTGACGATGGATCAGGTATTTCCGCTTCCCACTTCAATGCAGACAGAGTGCTCACATAGTGAGAGCAGAAGGGGTCGTCCGCGACGGAGCGGACGACCACGCCGATGTCAGATTTCAATATTCTGATCGAGAGCTCGGGGCGGCGCGTCTCGACGTATATGCCCTTGATCTCGATGGACGCCTGCTGGCCTGCGCCGATGCGATCGTGACGACGCAGGGCATTGAAGCCCTGCGCCGCTAGCGCCAAGCGCCGCGCTTCGGGAACGGAGAACTCCACCTTCAGGAGCGCGCTCCCGACACCGTCGCGATAAAGGCGCGCAAGTCGGCCAGCATCAGGTCTGGCTCCTCCAGAGCGGCGAAATGCCCGCCCCGCGGCATGTCGGTCCAATGCACGATGTTGTAGGTCTTCTCCGCGAACGAGCGCGGCGGCGGCAAGAACACTGGATCGGGAAAGGCCGCAACGCCGGTCGGCACTTGGATGCGGGTGCCGGCCGGAAGCATCATCGACTTCTCAAGCCGGCTGCCGTAGTAGATCCAGGTTGCAGTCACGAACGATGCCGGCGCAATGTAGAGCATGATGTTGGTGAGGAGTTCCTCCTCGGAAAACTTGCTCCAGATGTTGGGGTCGCCATCGGCGGTTGTCGGAAGATCGGCCCACTTGCCGAACTTTTCGAGTATCCAGCCCGCCACTCCGACTGGGCTGTCGGCCATCGCGACGCCGAGCGTCTGCGGACGGGTCGCCTGTTCGTGAAAGTAGGCGCTCTCCCGATCGGCAATCGCGGCCCGCTGGGCGACGAAGGCCTTCTCCTCGCCAGTCGTCGGAGCGGCGTCCTCCACACGCATGGTCATCATGTTGATATGGATGCCGAGCAGAGCATCCGGTCGATCATGCGCTGCCCAAGCCGCAATGGCGTGGCCCCAATCACCCCCTTGAATGAAATACCGCGCGTCGCCGAACAGTTGGATCATCAGCCCATGCATAAGCGCAGCAGCACGCCGCGGGCCGATTGGGCGCGTGATCGGGTTGGAGAACGCGAAGCCCGGCAGCGACGGGACGACAACATTGTGCCCGTCCGCTGCAAGCGGCTCCAGGAGCCGCTCGAACTCGAGATACGAGCCCGGCCAGCCGTGGAGAAACAGGACGGGCGGCTTGGAGCCGTCGCCCTTCACATGAACGAAATGGAGGTGCTCGCCTTCCACGTTGGCCGTGAAGTTGGGGAGTGCATTGAGGCGCCGTTCAACCGCACGCCAGTCATAGCTGTCCTGCCAATACGCGACGAGCCGCTTGAGGTCATCAATTCCGACCCCCGCTGACCAGCCCCCCGCATCCGGCAACTGGCTAAAGTCATAAGCCTCGACCTTTGCTCTGATCGTGGCGAGCCGTTCGTCGGGTATGTTGATCGTGTAGGGTGAAATCATGATGTTCTCCGCTTAAGCTGGGATGCGGTTCGATGGAGAGGGCGCCGAGCAATCTGCTATCCATTTTGTCGATGGATGTTCTGAGAGCCGACGGCCGCTCGGCATAGTGCTCGGTACGTTGCCGGGGTTGAAATCGACCCTTCCGAGACCTCAACCGCCCGTAACGTCCCAAGAGCGGACGTTCAGATGCATACACCATCCCAATGGGCAGCAGTCGTGGAACCCATCGAGATAATTGGAAGCCCAAGCGTCAGATGGTCTGGCCGCCCGACACTTCGATACGCTGGCCGTTCACCCAACGGTTATCGGGACCCAGGAGGCTGGCCACCATGGGGCCGATGTCGTCGGGCAAGCCAACGCGGCCAAGCGCCGTCATGTTGGCAAATGCAGTGTTGTAGTCAGGAATGTCGCGCACCGCTCCGCCGAGAAAATCGGTCTCGATTGCGCCGGGAGCGACGGTGTTGGCGGTGATGCCGCGAGCACCAAGCTCCTTGGCCATATAGACCGTTAAGACCTCGATTGCCCCCTTGGCGGCCGAATAGGCCGAGAAGCCTGGGAAGGAAACGCGGGTCAGTCCGGAGGAGAAGTTCACGATGCGCCCGCCATCCGTCAGCACTGGCAGAAGCGCCTGCGTCAGAAAGAATACGCCTTTCACGTGAACAGCGAACAGCGTGTCGAACTGCTCTTCGGTCGTCGACGCGAAGTCCGCCATCTCGCCGTGACCGGCATTGTTAACGAGATGATCCAACGTGTCGCGGCCCCAGGTGACACGCAAGGTGTTCTGAAGCGTTGCCACAAAAGTGGAAAGTGAGGCGACGTCGCCGGTGTCGAGCTGCAGTGCTACTGCTTTGCGACCGAGCGCTTCGATCTCGGCAACGACCGCCAGTGCGTCAACTTTCCCGCTGCGGTAGGTTAGGACAACATCGCCGCCATGACGTGCGATGCTGATCGCTGTGTTGCGTCCGAGGCCGCGGCTACCGCCTGTGACAAGGGAAATCGTGGTCATGGATGTCTCCGGGTTGCTTGGAGCTTCCTTGTGCCGCATCTATCCCGATCCTCGTTGCGCGATCGTCCGCAAAATTTGCCTGATTGTCCAATCCGGTTGGCGCCGTCTCTTCCGATGCCTACGGTGAGCATATGCATGATACGCTTCTCTACCATGCCCGCCGCTACGCTGACGCCCATGCTGACGTGAACGGCGTGACTGCAACATCAGTGAACGGTCTGGCGGTCCTTCGCGAAACCGCGCCGACTAGACTGCAATACGCAGTGTCGAAGCCGTTGGTCGCTTTGGTCTTGCAGGGCAACAAGCGCGTGTCGATGGGGACCAGGACACTCGACTTCGGAGCGGGCGAGTCCCTTGTTATCTCCAGCGATGTCCCAACTGTCAGCCAGATCACGGCAGCCAGCCCGATCTTGCCCTATTACTCCTTGGTCCTTGAACTCGACCCCGCGATGATCGCAGGACTGGTCAGCCAGATGGGGGCAACGACGTTCGAGGTCCATGAACCGGTCCAGGTCGATCCAACTGGATACGAACTCGCAGATGCGGCTTGTCGGCTGCTCCGCTTGCTCGATAAGCCGGACAGCCTTTCGATATTAGGGCAACAGTTCAGCCGTGAAATGCACTACTGGCTCCTCAAAGGTCAACATGGACGGGCGATCAGGGCGCTTGGCATCAGCGACAGCCATGCCCAACGGATCGGGCGAGCCGTTGGGCTCCTGCGATCACACTATGCCGAGGCCATCAAAGTCGAAACCTTGGCGAACGTCGCCAACATGAGCCTGTCAGCATTCCATCTGCACTTCCGGGCCATCACCTCGTTGTCGCCGCTCCAATTCCAAAAGCAGCTTCGGCTCATCGAAGCACGAAGACGCATGTTGGCGGAGGGGCACGCCGTCGCGGATGTGGCCTATGGTGTAGGCTACGAGAGCGTGTCGCAGTTCACCCGCGAGTATGGCCGCCTGTTCGGACAACCACCGGCGCGGGAAATTCGCCAGGCACGCTTGCAGATGGAGGCAGTAGCCTGACTTCAACGCAGACTCTTCTAGCGATGCGCAACGGATGCGCCGTTCGCGGAAGGCAAATTACGAAGCTATTGGCCCCGAAACGGACGGGCGGGAGACCACCCCAGTTCCGTCGTCCAAACCTCCGCTTCTCAATGGCAGCTTTCGGGACAGCTTCAGGATAGTCGGAACGGCTGGAATGAGGCGCGAAGCGGAATGGCAGGAGTTGAGCGGGGAGCAGACTGTCTGGCTTTCGATACGAAGGGCAAAAGCTGCCAGCTAGTGCGTAAATGCGGCCATGAACTAGGGCCTGCCCATACGGTCAGTCGAAATCAGCGGCGCGCAGCAGGTAGGTTGTTTGACGGTTGCTTTTGTAAACCTCCCGCGCAACGTCGTGAATCGCGCCCAAGGAGGCATCGAAGGCGGCAAGTGACTCAGCCTCGCCATTGAGCAGGCTTAGCCCTTTTGCCCGGAGAGCGCCGATCTCGATCGCAAAAGGCACCGACCGCATGCCATCATGTCCAATAAAGCGAACACGGCGATTTTCCGCATCGTATGAGCGACTTGGGTTGAGGAAGCTGAGTGCCATATGAGAATTACCTTCCGGGTGAAGTGCCGGGCTGCGGATCACTCGCGTTCGTGCGGCGGAGCCTGGCAGCGCTAGGCGTGACTGCCGCCTACCTCATTGTCGAGAATGCGATGGGCAAGGCGCTCTACCCTTCCTCGTGGAATCAGGCCATCTGTCTTGGTACATCTGACGCTGTCAGCGAACACTTCCGGTGGTATCCGTACGCAAGGTTTACGCGGAAATGCTCTCAACGGGAGGTCTTTGAAAGAGCTCGACTGGATGACCCCATGTGTAAAATTGGATCGCGGGTCCAGTTACCTCGTTAATCGCCTGCCGAAGGGACCGCTTCGTCCAATGACGCCTGAATCAATTCGCCGGAAAAGGAACGCACGGAACGCGTTGCGATGGTCATGGGCCCTTAATTCGAGCTGACTTCGCAGCGCGGCATGCATCACCATACCTGTCCGACGTTATCGTGCCAGCAGGTTGATTACTGCGTCCGTTCAATCTGCGTCCGGCTGCCGATCTGCGTTACATCATAAGTCTGGTAGACGAAGAGAGCACCAATGGCCGCAGCGGCCAAGCCGAAAAGAATGGCAATGTGCACGGGATTGTTGCGCGTCGGAACCGACGCGGATGGCGTAAGGTTGTCCATTATCGTGACTCGTTTCTATTTGGGGGCAAGAGCCAACAATTTCATGGCTGCCACCACTCTCAACATCGCGCCAAGTTTATTGTTCCATAAATTTAAGCTCGTCCCGGCGGATGCGGCCACAACTGATAGTTATTTCCTCTACTTATTGCACCTACCCATGTGCTCTCAAATTACCAATACCTATCATTTATCATCTTCCTACAGTGAAGTTCGCGGATTTATTCGATAATAAGGGTTTTATTTCAGCAATTAGGTATCGATGGCTTGTTAAAAACGTCTCTCATCCCCATGTTGTATTGCAGAAGCAAGCTTGAGAGACCGCAGATCCTATACTGCGGGAACTCCCGCTCAGCCTTCGGCTGAACGCTTCGCAGGAGTACGACAATGTTCGGATTTCAAGGTGGCGAGAGCCGCGAGACCGTGGCCCGCAAAAGGGGCTACATGACGGATGCGCGACAGCGCTGGTCCTTCATCACTCTTTACGACATGTCCACGATCAAGAACGAGGCCCAGCTGCAGCAGATGGTCAAAGTTCGTCTCGGTCTTTCAGAGGCTGATGCCTGGACAGATGTAAGAGACTGGATCAAGGGCAAGGATTTCACGTCCAATCCGCAGCCAAGCGCTTCTGAAAGTATCGGCCGCTGGGACAGCGAGGGCGGTGCGGCCGACAAGCCTTAGCGATTACAACCTGCCAAATTTTACCGTTATCTTGAATGCATGCACAGACGTGGCCGCCACAGCTGCCGCAGGAATAACGATTGGAGACCGCCGTGAAGCTCCATATTCCAGCATCTCTTTACCTATATGACTACCGTTCGTTACTCGCCAAAGTGGCTTTCGCGGCAGCCGTCACGGTCATCTTGCTCTCCCTCTTTGTGTGAAGCGGTCAGTCGCGCCGCCCTAGTAGCTGTGCGACGGTCATTCCAGCGCATTGGTTTATCGTGCGGAAACCTTCCAACCTCGGAACGTTGACCTTTCACCTACGACTACATGGCCTCACATCACCAACCCGAACTAGGCAATCTTGGACCATCCCTATAATCACCCAAATGAAAAAGGTGTGTCGGATGTCGCCGATGTCCTTCCCTTGGTCGGTGAACGCATGTTCCGCTCGGAGCACCGCTTTCCTCGCGCTGCTGGACGTGGTGCTTCGCTCATTTTAAGGCTACTGCTGTCGAGTGGGTGGGAAATGCCCGTGCAAGTTGGCGGCAGCATCTCATAGGCCGTAACTTGGTCGGCGCTGCAGCCAAGCAACTTGCCCAAGCGGCATTAGAACTGCTGCAAGGCTTGGCTCAGACTAGGTAGGGGACTCACCCAAGCCATTGAGTGACCGTCGCGATTAGAGCGATGGCGGCGAGATAGTTGATGGCGAGGCGATCGTATCGGGTTGCGATGCGCTTCCAGTTCTTGTGCCTGCCGAACATGCGCTCGATGATGTTGCGCCGGCGGTAGGCTGTGCGGTTCAACGGGTAGATGACATCGCGTGCGGCTCGCCCGGGAATGACGGGCTCGATCTCCCGTTCGACGAGCCAGTTTCGCAGACGGTCGGCGTCATAGGCCTTATCGGCGATGAGGCGCTGGGTCGGCGTCATGGCCTGCAGAAGCGGCAGCGCCATGGTGATGTCGGCGATGTTGCCAGGCGTCAGGGCGATGGCGACGATCCGGCCACAAGCGTCGGCCAGGCAATGGATTTTCGTTGTTCGGCCACCACGCGAGACGCAGCCGCATGGCTGAACTCCCCGTTCTCCGGGAAGGACATCCACTGGATATCTTTCTGATCCTTCGAACTCCGCCTGAAGCCGAGCGATGAGTCTTCACATGGGTGCTGTCGAGGCAAAGCTCGTCCGGAACGGCACCAGCCGTTGCGACCTTGGCGAAGATGCGTTGCCAGACGCCGCGCCGTGCCCAGCGGATAGAGCGATTGTGAGACGCGTCTTGGCCGGCCTGTACTGAGGCGGCACATCAGACCTGCGCCCGCCGGTCTTCAGAATATGCAGAATGCCCGAGATCACTGGCCGGTCATCGACACGCGGCTTGCCTGGCTGGTTCTTCGGCAGATGCGGCTCCAACACCGCCTAAGCCTCGTCCGACAGCCAGAACAGATCACGCATGGTCGCCTTTCATCCAAGGACCCAATGCCAGACGGAAACAGCCAATCAGGGCGATATGTTGGATGGGCCCCCTACCTAACAACGCTGAGGCAAGCAGGCGCTTGCTTTTAATAGAGCGTAGCGGCTCTGTACGCTAACGTACAAATCGGAAGCCCGCCCAGCTTTGGGGTAGACGGGGAGTGCTGGACCGGCCCACCATTGAAGTTGTTATCGATAGACCAATGGCCTCAGGGGCAAGGCGGCAGGCATGACGCGCCCATGTGGCTCAGCCACGCCACCGACAGCAGAAAGCCCGCCTGAAGCGGATCAGGCGGGCTTGGAGCTCGGAAACGATATTCTTGCAGGGAGCACTGCTCCCGAGGATAACGCAACGTCAGTTCAGGCATGGGGTTCCAATCGTCGTTATGGCCACGAGAAGGGACGTCAGAACGGAGAATCCTTCAGAACCTTGCAAGTGGCCAAACCACGCCACGAGCGCTATGCCGTTTGCGAGGCCAGCAGTTCGTTCCGTTACACCAATCCCAATGCTCCACAAATACACGGCGTCAGAACCGGTAGTGAGACTGATCAACCGTCATGCCGGCCAATCGGATTGCATTAACGAAGCTCGCACGTGCCTGTTTGTTCGCAAGATGCCCGGGATTGGCTAGATGACAGTAGGTCATAGCATCTAGCCACTCGTCGGTCGCATTCAATGGCCAATGGGCAACTAGGAAATTCCAGGCTTCGTCGGCGTTGTTGATAAGGCAAACGTTGCTGGGCGCCGTAGAGAACACGACGAGCGGAACTTCAAAAGATGTCTAGGACATGGATCACCATGCGCTGCAATTGAGGCCGCAATAAGTGCGATCAAGAACGCTGCTAGATTGCGACCAATTTCGCATCCACCGACATACCTGCTTGGCGAACGGCGGCAACGAAGGTGGAGCGTGCTGCTGTCACCGTGCCTCGGCCCAATTCAGCAATCCGGCAGGACTCGAGCGCAGCTTTCCAATGACGATTGTCCTCTAGCTTCGCCCGCATGAACAGAAATGCAAACGCTTCCGCCACCGTCGAAACGAGAACCACTTCACGTGGACGTCTGGCGAAGATCACGAGTGGAATACGGAAAGAGAGGTTGTCCATGTATCACCCTGCGCCCTTTCCAGCTTGAAAGATAGTGCGATGCACAAATCGGCCGAGATGGGTTAGTAACAGCTACCAGCCCCGCATTGAATTCCACCTCGAGCTCAGCTTACGCAAAGCGAACCTGTGCTCAGGGCTCGCGGCTGCTCGTTTGAAGGAAGCACCGCGACGGGTGTGGAACGCGCACCTTTATAGAATACAACATTGCGCACATTGCAGCATCGCATTCAGCTGATACGGCTTAGATCCAAACAATTGTTGGGATTGGCTAGGCAGCCAGTGTATGATCCACTCTCAGTGCTGGCTGCTCCCTGCAAGCTGTGGCCGGCGGACAACCCGGCGCCGTACCTATCAACCCCCGAGGCAGGCGCCGGGCCTGTTGTCCCGAGACGTGAAGAGCTTCAGACCGGACCACCCCTCTTCCTATCCGGAGCCCTTTTTACGGTGAAGCATAAGGACGACACCGCGTTCGCATATTGTTCCCATACCAATTGATAAGCAGTCGGACGTTTACCCATCGTAGCCTTCCGGTTCTGGGTCTACCTTCGTCGGCAATTTCAGCCCTTTGTCCACCTTCGGCCAAACGTTGAGCGGCACGCGCTTCAACACTATCTCGCTGCGCATGGCTGTCAGCATGACGAGAGGATCAGTTCTCGCCGACCTTCCAACTGCGCGCAAAGATCAACGTCATGTTCGGACCAAGCGGGATCTCCCGGATGTCGAGCATGCGTGACCTTTAATTTGCTATCGTCGCGCTCAGGTGCTCAGGTGTGTCAAATGGTAAGCGGAGGATCAGCATGAGCGACCTATGGGCCTACCAACGCGATGCCCTACAGCGAGAGATCATTTGCACGCGCAAGGATATTGAAGACATGCAAAGGGGCAGGCTTCGAATCACTCGTAGCCAGGGCGAAGCACCTGCCTGGGAAGACGATACGGGCAACTGGTTACGGCGTTCTGAGAACCGTTTGGAGGCCCTCATCTCCGTTATGCAGCGTTTCGACTGATACACCATCGGCCGATGTCACGTGCATCTCGGTCATATCCCGTATATGCTTCACCCGGCAGCGCGATGCTGAGCCGACTTCGGCTCAGGTCCAAGTCTGCCCGAAGGATCACCCATGAGCTATGCAAGCCGCAAGGACCTTGTGCTGCACAAGCCCTACACCCTGCCACGTACCGGGCAGGAGCTTCCTGCCGGGTCCTATGTCGTAAACTCCGAACCTCGGTTTCTTTCGTCGATGGGCCAAACATCATCGCACAGCGTCAATTACCTTGAGATCCCCTATGGTGCACTGGGACCTGATCACGTCGGTGGCACGATACTGATGAGCGACGATGAACTGCATCAGGCTCGGGCAGGAATAGCATAGCGGGTTCGCTAAGCTAAGGGACAAGGTAGGATGCCGAAGGCGAGAGGCAGGAGCCCGCTGGATAAAGAGCGGGCAAAAACGGACGCGCTTTTAAGAAGGGTGGGTTACACGGCGTTGAAAGATGCCGGCATCAAATCAAAGCGTCCCGACCTCCCCGATCTGAAGATTGAAAAGCGAGACACACATAAGACACGCTGAGAGCGGTATACTGGTCAATGAACCATACCCGTACAATCATCCTGGCGTTTCTATCATTCGTCGTTGTTGCTTTCTTCTTTGTATCCGTATGGGGGTTTTCCCGCGTCGGTGCGATTAGGAACAGCGCTGACGCCGAAGCCTCCGAAACGGAGGCTAACTGATGCCCCTCTTGCCCCGGCTTGATAAGTGGAACAACGGCACGCCGGAACTGGAAGCCAAACGACGTCCTTATGTGACCGTCGCGCTGCTGTTGAAGATCGGTCTCTGCGTGGTAGCCGGCTGGGTAGCTTACCACCAGTTTTCCAGAGTGGCCTTCGATGCTCCGTCCACCCATTCGAATGTGCCGGCAGTCATCCACTAGGCTTACGCGGCTCTCGTCGCTGGTTACAGACCGAAGCGAGGATTTCCACATAATTGGCCCAGCGGCTTTCCGCGGTATTCGCGAGTAGCATTCATCTGCAACAGTATAGCCAGCGCAGCATGCAAATTTGTGCTTTGCACCAATCGCTATCGGCTTAGACTCTGTGCGTCGGCCATCTTTTCCTCCCAGGTGAGTTGCCGATAACTAATGCGGTGTATCCTCCTCCTGCGCCGTATCCCCAGTAGAAGCCCGCTGAACCTCCTCCACAGCGGGCTTTTCTTTTCCACGTTGTTGGGTGGCATCCTCAATGCGGCAGTTCAGTTCATTAGTTCCACCCTGCTTCTTTATTCCTACCGACCCCAGCAATGACAGTTTTCGAGACATTTTTAAATCAGCCGGAGTGGCTGGAATGAGGCGCAGAGTGGAACGGCAGGAACTGGGCCGAAAGCGGACTGTCCGATTTCAGACGACCGTCGAGCGAATGCTGACGTTCGTCTAACGATCCTTTCCAAGACGTTCGTCCTTCCCTCACTCCACTCCGATATGAGGCTCGCTGTTCGAGACCATTTGAATATCACATAGCAGCCCTGATCCTAATGATGCCTGCTCTGAAACCGCTTCTGAGGCGCGCTTCAGTCTAGTGGCAGCATGCGGCGTCGTACTGGTTGTGACTTTACGATTGCCGTATGCGTTTCCGCCTTGTCGGCGATACGATCCAAGATCTCATCGAGCTGATCAATGCTACGCAAGTGCATCCGCGCGAAGAAGCAGTCCTCGCCTGTGACCTTGTCGCATTCGACCACCTGCGGAATTTCCTCAATCAGCCGTTGCACGGCGTGCAGCTTGCCCGGTAGCGGGCGGATGCGGACCATAGCTTGAAGCGTGTAGCCAAGCGCCTGAGGGTCAATGTCCAGCGAGAAGGTTCGGAGAATGCCGCGCTCCTCAAGACGCTTTAGCCGCTCTGAGGTGCTGGGCGACGACAGGCCGGCGCGCATGGCCAGTTCCTTCAAGGACAAACGTGCGTCGTCAGCGAGCGCACGGAGAATGCGGCGGTCATTCTCGTCGAGCAGAGCAGTCATGATGAGGCAACACTCCCGTTTTACCTGAGATTAACAGGGCGAGGCAGCGCTACGCCTCATATCTCATATAGAACACCTGCACCTGTCCCGGCACAATAGCAGCGCAACCTCAACGGACACCCTCCAATGGTCGAAACGCGAACGCAGGGCATCGCTGAGATGACGGCGGCCATGGTCATTTCCGGCACCATCGGACTTGTTGTCGTCTTGTCCAAGCAACCGCTTGTGAATGTCGTCTTCTGGCGGTGCGCCGTCGGGGCGGCCACTCTTCTCCTCGTCTGCGCTACGCTTGGCTTGCTCAAGGGTAGGGTCATTACGTGGGGAAAGGCAGGGCTTGCAGCGCTCGGCGGGGTCGCCATCGTGTCAAACTGGCTGTTTCTATTCGCAGCCTACCCGCTGGCCTCGATCTCGATTGCGACTGCCGCCTACAATACGCAGCCATTCATGCTGGTGGCGCTGGGCGCCCTTGTCGTCGGCGAGCGGCCGAGCCTGGCGAAGGTCCTTTGGCTCGTTGTTGCCTTTGCCGGTATGCTCGCCATCGTGGAGGGGCGCCCAAACGCTGGAGGCGAAACCGGCGGCTACCTGGTGGGCGTGGCCTACGCGCTCTGCGCCGCTTTTCTCTATGCGCTCGCGGCGATCGTTGCCAAGGCGCTCAAAGACGTGCCACCCCACCTTATCGCGCTGATCCAAGTTTCGGTTGGCATTCTAATGCTCGCGCCTTTCGCGGACTTCTCGGCTCTGCCTGTTGATCCAACGGGCTGGCTGTGGCTGCTCATGCTCGGCATCGTCCACACTGGCCTGATGTATGTCCTCCTCTATGGCGCCATCCAGAAGCTACCGACGAGCCTGACGGGCGCCTTGTCTTTTATCTATCCGATCGTCGCGCTCATGGTCGACTTTGTCGCCTTCGGGCAGCGTCTCGGGCTCGTCCAGAGCCTCGGCGTCGGCGCCATACTCCTTGCCGCTGCGGGATCGACGCTGGGTTGGAAAGTCTTCGTAGGCGATCGGTCGATGCGTACTCGAGCCACTGCGGAGATCGATCCTCGAAGCCCTCCCACCGCCGCTAGGCAGGAGACTTGATGGGAGGTGCGGGACGGTGCCGGCCCGGCTGTTCCGAACGCCTAGCCGCGTTGACGGGAGAGCCCAGGCCCAAATTGCAGACGTTCGTGTTCAAGCAGCTTCCCCGGCCTAATTCTTTGACCTGTGACTGGCCTGTCTGGCGTTCGGCGCGGTCCACGCAAGGTCAGCCTCATGGAGGCTCAGGTAACTATCCATCCGGTAGAAGCTGCTTCACCCGCTCGTGCACCACGTCAGCACTGAACGGCTTGCGAAGAAAGATGGCGCCCTCGGGGATATCGCCCGGTCCCGGATCGGCTAAGCCTGACGCAATGAGTATGCCGATATGCGGACATTCCTCTGCGCACTTGCGCGCTGGGTCGAACCCATCGCGAGGCCCCACCATCTGAACAGTTCCTACCGCATGATGGCCAGTCAAGTTGCAGACGAGTTGGACCGCGCGAGGTACGCTCAGTTCCGACGCGAGGATGGCCGGGCACCCATCTGGTCGAGTGCATCGGCGTTTCGCCGACCCCAGGCATAAAGCATTTCGACGGGCTCAACGAAGCGTTGTCCCAGTTCGCTCAGGTGATACTCCACCGCTGGCGGCATGGTGCTTTGAACATGCCGCGTCAAAAGTCCGCTCGCCTCCAGTTCACGCAGCGTTTGCGTCAGCATTTTCTTGGAGATGCCGGGCAGGCTGCGCAGAAGCACTCCCGTTCTCGCCGTGCCGCCATGGCGGACATGAAGCGTGTGCAGGATCATGCTCGTCCATTTCGTCGCAAACAGTTCGAGGACCCGGCGCGGCCCGCAGTCCTCACGCCACTCCTCGTCAGGCGTGCCCTGTTGCATTGAAAGGCTCCTTCTCCTGCCGGGTCACCAAATGGTGCCTTCTGGACGTTGCATGCCTTCGTGCCTAGCTCGCGTTCTGTCGAGAAGGAACAACCTATGTCAAAAACAGCCTTGGTGGTGGGTGCAAGCGGCATCGTCGGCAGCGCAACGGCTACGCTTCTGCTGGAGAACGGATGGACTGTCTACGGGCTTGCGCGTCGCCCGCTTGCGCAGGACGGCGTTGAGCCGATCGCCGCAGACCTCCAGGATGCACAAGCTACGACAATCGCTCTGCAGAGACTGAAGCCCGACGCCGTCTTCATCACCACTTGGCTTCGTCAGGATTCGGAGGCCGAGAATATCCGCGTCAATGCCGCCATGGTCAGGAACCTGCTCGATGGCCTGAGGTCGTCTGCGACACCGGCGCGCCATGTCGCGCTGGTCACAGGCCTCAAGCATTACCTCGGGCCGTTCGAAGCCTATGGCAAGGGTATTTTGCCCCAGACGCCCTTTCGCGAAGCCCAGGGCCGCCTCGATGTGGCAAACTTCTACTATGCGCAAGAGGACGAAGTGTTCGCGGCTGCGAAGCGCGATGGCTTCCGCTGGAGCGTTCACCGCCCGCACACCGTGATCGGCAAGGCGGTGGGCAATGCCATGAACATGGGCACGACGCTTGCCGTTTATGCCACGCTTTGCCGAGAAATGGGCCGACCATTCCGCTTTCCCGGCTCGTACGCACAGTGGAACGGGCTGACGGACATGACGGACGCGCGGCAGCTGGCACGCCAGCTTCTCTGGGCCGCGACCACGCCCGAGGCGACAAACGAGGACTTCAACATCGTCAATGGGGATGTCTTCCGCTGGAAATGGATGTGGGCACAAATCGCCGAATGGTTCGAGCTTGAACCCGCACCCTTCGACGGCACGATTCAGCCTCTCGAAGAACAGATGAAAGATGACGCGCCTGTCTGGCGGAAGATTGCCGAGCGCGACGGCCTTGCCGAGCCGGACCTGTCGCGCCTAGCCTCGCCCTGGCACACCGATGCAGATCTCGGGCGGCCGATCGAAGTCGTCACCGACATGAGCAAGAGCCGGCGTCTCGGCTTCACCGCCTACCAACCGACGGACGATGCGTTCTTCGATCTTTTCGCGCGCCTTCGCACCGATCGCCTGATCCCGTGAGGAGGACGCAAATGACAGATAGTTTTGACCGCGCCGACAACGAACACCGTGCGCCCTTGAGGGCAGTGTCTGGGATCAGCTCAAGACTTTCGATCGTATCAACTATGATATCGCTGGTGACCTAAGCCGGCTGGTCATCCTGCACGACATGCAGCGCTGGCCCGACTTACCGGTGTTCGAAGAAATCGACGGGTTCCGGATTCTGAAGGCATCCTAAACTCAAAATATCGCCCTCTCACGCCTCGGCAGCAGTGGCGATTGGGCCGAGAACGGATTGTCTATCTACAAGCGCCCGATCATTTAAAGCTGCCGTCTGCTCCGGACTCCTTCCCCGCCGTAGACAATATCGGAAACAGCACTCGGCCCATCGGGCAGACTAGGTGCTGGACGCTCCTGCCGAATGGCACGTTGCGACTAGTTCGTCATCGGCGCAGAGGACACTCTCGCGCCCACTTCAGCATGCCTCTGCGGAATAGTTTGTATGAGCTTTCAACCCGTTTCCTTAGTGCTGGTCAGCTGCGTATCTCGTCGGCATCGAAACCCGAACGAGGACGAATGGCATGAAACTGCAGGACAAGCTCGACACGATCAAGGATGCCTTTGAGAATGGCCGGTTCCCCCTACGCCCGACTACTGAGCAACTCGCAATCATGGCGCGTGCCACGAAGTCACTGATCGAAAGCGGCCAAGCAGACCGAGCTTTGAAGGCTGGCGACAGAGCTCCTACTTTCGAACTTAAGGACGCTGACGGCGAGACGATCTCTTCGCGCGATCTTCTAGCCTTGGGACCACTGGTTCTGACCTTCTATCGCGGTGTCTGGTGCCCATTCTGCAACGAGGACCTAAAAGCCCTCGAAGCCGAGCGACTTGCGATCGAGGCACGTGGCGCGAGGCTCGTTGCTGTCTCCCCGCAAAGCCAAGCCAACAGCCGCAAGTCAAAGCGCGGCAACGAACTCAGCTTCCCAATTCTAAGCGATACCAACTCGGATCTTGCCGGCGCGTTCGGTATCCGCTTCACGCTGCCAGACGACCTCATCGAAGTCTACAAGAGCTTCGGCAACGAGCTACCACGCATCAACGACAACCCGGACTGGGTACTGCCGATGCCGGCGCGCTACGTGATTGGCACAGACGGCACTATCGCCTTCGCAGAAATCAATCCCGACTATACAAAGCGTCCCGAACCTTCGGAACTCCTACCAGTGCTTGACGGTCTGGGCGTTGGAAAGGTCGCGTAGACCGGTCAGGCTCTGCGACGGCCCGACGGCCGTCGCAGAGCCCTTCAACGGGTAGGCAATCACTTCACCGTTCCAGTCGCAGTTCCGGCTCGCGCGCACAGATTTCCGCAAGGAAGTCCACGAAGAGGCGAACGCGAGACGGCATGCGGCGGCCGGATGCTGACAACGCGTGGATGGGAGAAGGTGGGGGCGCGTATTGAGAGAGAAGCTCGATCACATCTCCATCCGCCAGGGCGTCGGCGAAAATCCAGCTTCCGCTGTGCGCGACTCCAAGGCCAGCCATCACAGCGCCGCGCAAGTGCTCAGCGTCGTTGGTGCGAAAAAAGCCAGCAGAATCGACCATCAGTTCGCAATCCGGCGAGTTGAATTGCCAACCAATGGCTTCGCCATGGAAGACGTAGGCAATCTTCTCGTGCCCGACAAGGTCGGCAGGCCTCTCCGGTCGGCCACGCTCGCGTACGTATTCGGCGGATGCGACCGTCATCATCCTCATCGTGCCAATACGCCGAGCAGTCAGAGAGGAATCGGCCAGCTGCCCGATGCGGATTGCAACATCCATGCCTTGACCTATCAAATCTACTTGAGAGCCCGAGACACTTATCTCGATCATTACTTCAGGATAGCGGGCCCGGAACTCGCCGAGCTTTGGAACAACGAACATACGTGCGAATGCGGGCGATGAGGTGATACGTACGAGGCCGGACGGGGCGATCTGTCCGCTCGTCACGCGCTCCTCCGCTGCCGTGAAGGCGTCCAGAAGCTGACGCACGGAATCGTAATAGTCTAGTCCCGCGGGGGTCACCCTTAAAGCTCGCGAAGTGCGGGTAAGAAGCTGCACCCCGAGTCGCGCTTCGATAGCCGCCACCGTCTTGCTGACATATGGTTGACCGATGCCGAGATCGCGGGCTGCCTTCGAAAAGCTGCCGCTCTCGACGACACGGACGAACGCTCGAAGCGCATCGACGCGGTCCATGCGACTATCCGAACTGCGGATAGAAGTGATGTCCAGAACACGTCCAGACTAACCTAGTCCGGCACGACACACACCAGAGCGGCCCACGTGGAGCCACTATCGGCTCCCCTTATCGACGTGCTGGCTTACCCACTTCACCAGGATATCGGCGACCTTAAGATTGTTCTTGTCTTGCATGAACATGTGGCTATTCCCCCTAAGCTTGGTCTCCGGAAGTGAGATGAATGTCATATCGCCACCTGCAGCCTTGATCTGACCCATTTGCCTAAGGCAAGCTGCGTCGGGCTGTTCGCCAAGACGATCGCCGACCATCACCAGGATCGGAACCTTTGCCAAGATCTCTACCTGCTCCTTGGCCAAATTGGAGAAGCAACCGGTCTCAAGCTGAATAATGCCCCTGATGCCGCCCTTCTGCTTCAGAACAGCCTGGGTCGGGAAACCTGCCGATTGAGAATGACCAACTAGAACGGCGCCGCCAAGGTCATGCGCGAGTGCAGCAACGTTATTGACAGTCGGGTTGCTCGTTTCCGGCGAGACCAGTTCGCCAAGCAGGCTCGGCACCTGCGTCTCGATCATGTCCGGGATGACCTGCTTGTAGAACTCTTCGACATGATCCAGTGGAAACTGCACATCGGGCCAACCTTCACCAAGTTTTGGGCCGAAGCGGAACACTTTCCAGGCCATCTCGGAGATGCCGAGGAATACCCGAGGCTGCTCGCCGGGGGGTATGGTCCCGTCACGAACCTGATTGAAGACCGTCCCGTTGAACCCCGAGCGTGCACGACCTGTCTGCTCTGCAAGATATGTCGGGAAGCCCTGACGGGTGAAGTACTCGTACCATCCCATACGACCGTCGGGTGTGGTCTCCCACTGTTTCGAAGACAGGAGCCCACCGTGCATGAAAACGATAGGCGTATGGGATGGGTTCGGTGGCGACTGGAACTGAACGTACATCTGATCGACCAAGACTCGGCCGGCTTCGAATGGCTCCCCGAAAACATCCTTCAACTCGCCCCAACCGGCGTTCTTTGTCTCGACAGCCCTGCCGCCGACGAAGAAGCTGCCTTGGCTCTGAAGAACAAGAGGCTCGGCCGAAGGTTTGAGATCGGACAGGGCCTGCGCAGAAGCGTTCACTGGGATTGAGGCCAGCACGACGAATGCTGCGCTTCTCAGTAAAGGCAATATGCTCATGATGTCTCCCTGCGATGACGTGATACAGCTTATGTTCGATGACCGAGCGGTGTGCATTCGCACCGATTGACAAGTGATGGCTGTATGGCCGTCACGAGATTCCGCGTAAACTCGCCATCTCCGCATAAGGGCTGTGAGATTACGCACCATAGATCACTGGGACGAAGTTCGCATGTTCCTAGCTGTCGCTGAGGGCGGCACGGTGCGTGCAGCGGCCGACGCGCTCGCCGTCAATCACGCGACGATCATTCGCGGCATTGGACGTTTGGAGGAAAGGCTCAATACCAAGCTCTTCGACAAGCTGCCGTCCGGCTACAGGTTGACCGATGCAGGGGCCGACATCGTAGAACTGGCCAAGCAGATGGCTATGGCGTCATCTGGGATCGAGGCCAGGATCTTCGGGCGCGATCAGAGCGTATCCGGCCCGCTGCGGCTCACGCTGCCTGTGTCGTTCGCGACGGACCTGTTGATGCCGAGCCTTGCAGCGTTCAGGACTATGTACCCCGACATCGCTTTGGAAGTGATCGGGTCGACGTCACTAGCCAACTTGAGCAGCCGGGAAGCGGATGTCGCGCTTCGCGTGGTCGTTGGCGCTCGGACCCCACCAGAGAACCTTTATGGCACCAAGCTCGGCGCCTTCCATACG
Organism: Mesorhizobium liriopis; assembly: GCF_024053505.1. Classification (GTDB taxonomy): domain Bacteria; phylum Pseudomonadota; class Alphaproteobacteria; order Rhizobiales; family Rhizobiaceae; genus Mesorhizobium_B; species Mesorhizobium_B liriopis. Next base: position 103,736 of record NZ_JAMXQS010000005.1, read on the forward strand.
GGGTACTATGTCCATCGAGATCTCCTGACGGACCGTGCGCCTCCCGCCGCGTGGTTGCTAGGTGTCAACGAGACCGTGCCATCGTCTTGGCAGCCGGGAGGTGGAATCAGGATAGCCGCCGCGCCGATTCGGTTTGCGGAAATGCGATCACAGTTTGAAGCCGCTCGCACGGGAATGGGAATCTCGCTCCTACCGTGCTTTCTGGGCGACGCCGATCCCCTGCTCGTGCGTGTGCCGGACGCTCCAGTCATACACACGGGTGACATATGGTTGCTAACGCATGGCGACACGCGACAAACAAAACGCGTGCGGCTCCTATGTGACCATATCCGTGGGGCCATACGGCGGCACTCTGAACGACTGGCCGGAAGGCCCGAGAAATGGCCTTGAACTCGCCTGATCGTTTGCGAGAACTGTGTCGCCCCTTCCGACCCTCTGATGCATTCGACCAGCACACCCAAAGATCGCTGGGTGGATTTGGCAATCGCCATCCTTGTAGCCGGATGGCAGCTTGGCGCAAAACGGAATGGCACGTTCTAGTCCGGAAGCGAACCGTCCGGTTTTGGGCAAAATCGATGGAAAGCTGCCCTTCTGAGGTCCGCTGTCGCAATGCGGCGGGCCACGTTTGTTGCGTTGCCATCTACACGAGCAGTTCCTCCCACACGTGGCGATGCTTGCTGACGACCTCACTCAAACGCTTGGTGACCAGTTCCAGCCACTTGACCGCCTCTTCGTCACTCTCGCGGTCTTGATCCACGAACGAGTGGTTGGGCAATTTGGCAACTGAACACGGCCTAGCCGGTTGCCTTACTGATCATGGCTCAAGCAAGCTGAAGGCAGATGGTTCAACAATGGAACAGAAGCCAATAGAGCCGACCACAAATCCCGTCCTTACCGGCATTCTCGGCCGATGCCCGCAGTGTCAGCGCGGTCATCTGTTCAAAGGCCTGATCAAACTCGCGCCCAGTTGCGAAGTGTGCGGACTCGATTATTCATTTGCAGATCCAGCAGATGGCCCCGCTTTCTTCTCCATGTCGATTGTGGCCGTCCCGGCGCTCGCATTCGCGCTTTGGTTTCAGTTCACTTTCGATCCGCCGCTGTGGGCACATCTGCTTGTGACATTGCCGCTCACCATCGGATTGTGCGTAGCACTGCTCCGCCCACTCAAGGGATGGCTAGTGTGCTCCCAATATTACCACAAGGCAGAAGAAGGCAGTATCGACCACGAATGGCATGCCGAAGCTTTGCGGAAATTCAATGAGGCCAAAGAGCGAGGCGAGGATGGCCGTGAAAGGTAACAATCCGCATTTTTGCAACTGGCGCGCAACTAGCCTATTGAATCAGATCATCCGTCACTGGAGCGTATAGAGATAGGCGGCCATGTTTCGCGCCTCCCCTTCTGTTACACCCTGATCCGGCATTCCATTCCCAGGACTGACTTTCTGTGGCTCTCGGAGCCAGAAGACGAGATTATTAGGCTGATTGGAAAGAAGGCCCGCGATTTCGGCGCGTCCTGCAAACCCTTCCAGTGACGGACCGACCTTTCCGTTCGCTTTTGCAATGCCGGGAATTTCATGACAGCTGCCGCAGCCATAGTGGGACATCAGAGCTTGCGCCGCTTCTGCGTGACCACCAGTCGCCTGCTCGGCAGCAACCCGCGTTCTTTTTTCTGTTTGAATATAAAATAGAGACAGCGAGACCGTCCCGGCCAAGAAGGCGACAGTGAAAAGAATAAGCATGAATCTGACGCTAGACGGCATCGTGGGTGCCTTGTGTTGAAGCCGTCGAACTCAGCAGATGGCGCATTAAAACAAGTGCTGCGCCCACATGGATGAGGCCACCTGGCACCCACATAACGAGGCCAGCAAGTTGCTGATCTTCCATCGCGGTCAAGCCGAAAGGCGGAGGGCCGAGTTTTAGATAGGCCGCATACCAGGGACTTTGAGCGAAAGCCATCAAGGCTCCGAGCGCGCCTCCAACCAACGAGGTGACTACGAGGCAGAGGACCGCCAACATCTTGGCAGCCGTATCTCCGGCATGAGTGCCGCGCCACCTAAGCATTGCATTCCAAAACATCACGGCGGTCAGGATGAAGCTGAGGTGTTGCACGATATGCCAAGCATCGCTTTGCAGCGCTTGGTTGAAGAGTGTGGGCGCATGCCACAGCCAGAGCGCAGCAGCCTGAAGCACCGTTGCGCCGATCGGGCTAGACAGGATCCGCCACCAATCCGATCGACTTAGCATCGCTCCTGCTCGTCCCAAAAGCCGTCGACCTCGGGGCGGAAAGCTCCACAACATAACAGGCAAAGGCTCCGCCATCACAAGAAGAGGCGTCGCCGCCAGCATCAAGATCTCATGCTCGATCATATGCACGAGAAAGGAGCGCTCGCCTGCCGCGTGGATCGGCGAAATCAGTGCGACGGCAAGCAGCCCCAAGCCCGTTCCAAATGTCACGGCGCGACGCTGTAAAACCGGCACACCACGCGCTGAACGAGATCTCAGCCGCCACCAACCTCGCGCAAAGACAAGAAGGAGCAGTGCAAGCGGGCCCGTGATCCAAATGTCCCATGTCCAGGGAAAGCTCTCGGGTAAATGAATGTGGCTGCCATGGGCAAGTGCCGGCACCGTTGCCAATGAAAAGGGAAAAGCGACAAGTAGATGCCTGCTCAATTGACACATGGCGGCACGATGAGCGTGGCAACGGTTTGAAAAAGGATCGCGAGAGAAAATACTCCGCAGCCCAAAAGCGCTACTTTTCCGAGCCAGCGATTCAATTCCTTCTGTTGAGCTCGGCCCAATCGAATGGAGCGCTGGGCAATGATAGCCCCAATAAGACAGGCAAAAAACGCGCCGGCTCCCCAGAGAGGACCGAGCCACGATCCAACTGCGACGCAAGCTGAACTTACCGATATCGCCAGCCCATACTCAAAGCTTATCCAGGCAAGTGGCGGCATCAGTAGAGCGATGGCGAGCGTGGTTCTGGCGGAAAAGTTGACCATCCTTCAGCTCAGTCTCGGCATCCAGTAGACCAAGCCATAAATGGGCAGCCAGAACAGAACCACGAAGGTCCAGTAATTGGCGGTATCCTCCACATCCGAGAACTGGTTGTCACCCACCTCATGCGTAAAGAGCCACAGCGCCTGAACGGCTGTTTCCCCCAGTTCGGTGAACACATGTGTGGTGTGCAGTACCATCAGCAGCCAAACCATCGATCCATAGCCATCGGCGCTCCATCGAACATTCAGATGTCCGAACTCAAGCAGGCGTATGACTGTGAGCCCGACGCCGATGACGGTCATCAAAAGTATGCCGATCCGCACCGCTTGTTCCTTCTTGGCACGCGCTTGGCGCAGCAGCCAAAGGTTGGGGATCTCGCTTAGCAACAGTCCAAGCGTGAAGACGCCGCTCCATCCGAGATCGGGCAGCGCGTCGCCCGCCGGCGGCCATGCGCTACTGTGACTCAGGACGTAAAGATAGGCTGCGATCGCAAGTGCAAAGCCGGTTCCCTCAATCAGCATGAATCCGAGATTGCCCCACCACACCAGGTGGCGCGCGCCGTTGGCATGGTCGGGAAGGTCGGCAAGAGAACCGACGACGGAAACTTCCTTCTGTGTCGCCATTACACGCGCACCCGCAAAGGACCGGTTTTGCTGCGCGGACGCTGCGGCCAGAACCATGCCGTGAGCGCCCCAGCGATCGGCAGAGATCCCCAAACGACGGCCCAGGGTGTGAAAATGCTGCCGATGAACATGATGCTGACTGCAATGGCTGCCAGGAGTGGCCATATCGAGGGTTGCGCGCTCTTCTGGCGATATTCGGGATGTGCTTCCGCCAGCGAACTGACCAGCACTTCACGCCTACTGACGCCGACACCATCGAGCATCCTGAGAGGGTCTTCGCTCCACAGGGGCGCGATGCTGTTCACCACCGGCGTATAATCGAAATTATGCTGCGGTGGCGGGGAGGACGCGGCCCATTCCAGCGTCGAGCCGCCCCAAGGGTCAGGCCCAGCGGGCGCGCCACGCCAGAGGCTGAGAAATGCATTGGCGACGAAGATCAGCCCACCCAGAACGGCAATTGCCGAGCCCAGCGTGGCGACCATATTCAGTGTACTCCAGCCGAGCGACGGATCGTAGGTATAAACACGGCGCGGCATGCCCATCAGTCCGAGAATGTGCATCGGAAAGAAGCCGAGATTGAAGCCACCGACGATCAGTAGAAAGCTCGCCCACCCCCAGCGTTCAGACATCATCCGCCCAGTAGCTTTGGGATACCAGTAGCAGAACGCGCCAAGCAGCGGAAAAATCGCGCCGCCCACCAAGACATAGTGAAAATGGGCAACCACGAAATAGGTGTCGGTTAGCTGCAGATCGAGTGGGGCCGAAGCGGTCATGACCCCGGACAGACCACCCATCACGAAGGTGATGATGAAGCCTATCACCCACAGAAATGGTGTGTAGAACTGCGGTCGTCCGCTCCAGATGGTCGCGATCCAGCAGAAAACTTGGATGCCCGCCGGAAGGGCGATGGCCAGGCTGGCTGCAGTAAAGAAAGAATTGCCGAGCTTGGGCAGCCCCACCGCGAACATGTGATGCACCCACAGGCCAAAGGCGAGCACACCAATAGCTACCACCGACAGAACCATGGCCGTGTGGCCAACGATCGTCCTGCGCGAGAATGTTTCTACGATTGCAGTGATGAAGCCGACTGCTGGGATGAATATCATATAGACTTCAGGATGTCCGAAGAACCAGAACAGGTGCTGGAAGAGCAGGATGTCCCCGCCCTGTGTCGGGGCAAAGAAGACCGTTGAAACCAGCCGATCGGATATCAGCATGCTTGTTACCAACATCACCGCCGGCATGGCGAATATGGTCATCAGCGAAGCAACCAACATCGCCCAGAGAAAAAGCGGCATTCGCGCAAGCGTCATGCCGGGCGGACGCATCTTCAGTATCGTCGCCACCATGTTAACCGATGCTGCAAGTGCGGCGACCTCGGTGAAGGTAATCATCTGCGCCCAGATGTCGGCGCGGTGCCCGGGCGAATACGCGGATCCTGAGAGTGGTGGGTATTCAAACCAGCCGAGATCGGGCGTGATGTCGAGCGCATGCGACACCCAGAGCGTCATGACGCCACCGACATAGAGCCAGAAGCTGAAAGCAGCCAGCCTCGGAAAGGCCAAGGCGCGCTGTCCCAGCATCAGGGGCACGAGCCATATCCCCATGGCCTCCATCACAGGCACGGAAACCAGAAACAGCATGGTCGAGCCATGGAGTGAGAAGGCCTCGTTATAGCCTTGTGGCCCGAGCACCTTCAGTTCCGGGAAGGAAAGCTGAAGACGCATGTGGAGCGCCAGCATGCCGGCTGCGAACAGTAGGACAACGGTGGTTAGAATATAGCGCGCAGCGATCCGCTTATGGTCCACCGTGGTTAGGAAGCCCCAAATGCCGGGGGCGTCAGCCCATGTCTGGGCAAGACGAGCGTGCCGTTCCGACGTCTTGGGCTCATTTGATTGAAGTGCAAAAGTCATTGCCGCTGCTCGAGATAATGAGCGATGGCGTTCAAATCGGCTGGCTCAAGAGGAATGAACGGCATGAGCGTTCCGGGCTTCACAGCTTGGGGTTGGGCGATCCATCCTTGAAGGGCGCCACGGCTCATCGGAAGTGAACCGGCGGCAAGCGAATGGCGCGAGGCAATATGTGTGAGATCTGGTCCCGCTCTGCCTTGGGCAGCAGTGCCCCGGATCGTATGGCAGAGCCCACATGTGCCCGTCTCAATGAGCGCTAAGCCCCGGCTCGCAACAGCGTCGCCGGTTGGAGGATGAGCCGTTTCTTTTTGGCGTGCGATCCATGCCGCAAATTCCCCAGCCGTATCGACTTTCACGTCGAGCGCCATGTGAGCGTGCTGGAGCCCGCAATATTCGGCGCACTGGCCGCGAAACCAGCCAGTCTTGCGGGGTGTGAGATCGAGCGAATTATTGCGCCCCGGAACAACATCCGTCTTGCCCGCAAGGTTAGGGACCCAGAAACTGTGGATCACATCGCCTGAAACGAGCTGAATGCGTGTGGTCCGATCAATCGGCAGATGCAATTCGTTGGCCGTTTCGATCCAACTTGTGCCTCCCGGTTCGCGATAAGCGATGCGCCACCACCATTGATGACCATTAACCCTCACATCAAGAACCTCGGCATCCTGCATCCGGGCAAGACCACGATCGGCGAGAAAGCTGCCCAGCACCAGAACACTGAGCGCTGCGATGATAAACCCGCTCCAAACGACGAGCACATGGCGAAGCCCTTTATCAGGAGGGGCCACAACCGTGTTGGGCGCAACAGAAGCGCGCCGCTTTCGCACGAGGCTCAACACGAGAAACCCAAGCACCAGAACGTAGATGGTGCCGCAAACCATGCTCATGAGTAAAAGCAGGTCGTACAAATTCGCGGCCTGCTGCCCGGCAGGAAACAACGGGGACTGGGTGCTGGAGCATCCGCAAAGAAGAGGGAGCGGCAGAAGCACGGCAGGCCATACAGCCCTCGAGACCATCCGTCTCATGGCGATAACCGTGGCTCGCGAACCTGGTCGAACCCCTCCCGGCGCCTTTTTTCCACGCCGATGTTTTTCAGGTTTCGCACATAGGCCGTGAGCTGCCAAAGTTGCTCCTCGGGGATATGCGCGTCATACCGAGGGATAGACGATACATGGCCGTCTGCAATGAATGCATGGATCTCATGGAAACCGCTGCCATGCTGCCAGTTCTCGTCCATGAGATCCATGGCGCCGCTTGCATTGGGACCGTGGCAAACTTCGCAGCCGTACCACAGCGCGTAGCGCCCACCTTGCGAGATCTGATAGGCGTTCTCTTCATATTGGGAAATGCGAGGATCGTTGGGTCCGTTTGGAGCACTAAGCGGGTGCCGCACCTCCACTGGCCGCACTTCACCTTCGCAGCCAATCAACGGCAAAAATACAACGCTGAGGATCGCGCCTCTTATGACGAGCCGAAGCAAGTTAGACTGCCGGCAGAACCAAGCATGCTTCAATTGCAGACACCGAAGGTGAAAGTGTTTCTGCGACTGGCTGTTTTACGAACGATCAGTCGTTTACTGCTTCCATCCGTCTGCATAGGCTGAGGACTTTCTGACCTGAACTGTTGAGAAGACTAGATACAGCCTTGCTGCGGGCTGCGAAACGAGGGGCCATAGGCATATCTCGGAGAGATACACCTAGCGAAGCGACCAGTTTCCGCCCAGTTCGCGAATTTTGAAATACCTTAAGTTATAGATATAGGTGTGGACGAATGATTGGGCTTATTTGGACGAAAACGCATATTCCTGCCCATTGGAATTAACCTGAAATCCGTGACCAACCAGATGGATCGCGGGCTTCAAAGGGTGCTACGGCTTGTTGCGCTCTTTGGCGAAGTTCAGCCTCAGGCCGCCTTCTGGTTGACGGCCGTGTCGGCGAGCTTGGTCATGTCGGCATCGGTCTGCTTTTCCTCGGCCAGGTTCTGGTCGATCAGCTTGGCCGCATCCTGCAGGCCGAGCGTCTCGGCCCAGCGCTTGAGCGTGCCGTAGCGCGTGATCTCGTAATGCTCCACGGCCTGCGTCGAGGAGATGATGCCCGCATCGAGTGCTGCCGTGTCCTTGTACTCGTCGAGGATTTCCTCGCCTTCCGCCACGATCCCCTCGATCGCCTCGCAGGTCTTGCCCTGGGCGCGCTTGCCGAAGATCTCGAACACTTCCTGCAGGCGCTCGATCTGGCCTTCGGTCTGGTCGCGATGCTTTTCGATCGCAGCCTTCAATTCCGGCGACTGCGCGGCCTTGGCCATTTTCGGCAGGGTCTTCAGAATCTTGCGCTCGGCATAATAGATGTCCTTGAGCGTGTCGTAGAACAGATCCTCAAGCGTCTTCTCTTTTGCCATGTGCCGTCTCCTTTGAATGCTAGAATGGAAGCCGCTTTAAATGGAAATCTGAGTGGGTTGTTCCAACGCCTGCTTGACCAATCAAAAAGCCCCCGACTAGGCCGAAACCTAGTCCGAGGGCTTATACGTACCGAGCTTGCCTTCACGGGAACGCACGCGAACTGTATCGCGACATTTAGAGGCGAGCTTTTAAATTTGATTGTGAAATAGCTCAGCCTGCTTTGGACTGCAGCATGGTCAGGTGGTCGATGTGTTCCTTGATCTGACCGCGTGCGAGCTTGGTGACGGAAAGATGCTCACGGTTCTGACCGACCTTGAGGTAATCTTCCTGGATTGCCAGAAGCTTTTTGTGGCCATCGAGCTGTGCCGTGACATAGGCCTTGTCGAATGCCGCGCCGCTTGCCGCATTGAGATCGGCCAAAGCCTTTTTGCCCGCCTCATCGAGCATCGCCTCGACTTCCGCTTCGCTTGGCGGATGCAGTGCGCCCTCTGCCTTCATGTCAGCCGATTCCATCGATTTCAGAATGTCGGCAATGGTTTCCTGCTCGGCCACTTCCCAGTTCGCAAACGCCTTGACCATGGCGTCGCTTGCCTTCTCGACCGCAACGCGGCTGGTGGCGAGCGAAAGGCCGCCCACCATTTTGGTCTCCATGGCATGCTTCTTTTCCGCTTCGCCCATCGGCATGGCCGACTGTGCAAGCGCGCGCGTTGCCATCAGGGCAGCAGGCGCGGCGGATGCCACGGCAAGGGTGGTGATCATTCGGCGACGGTTCACGGCATTGTCTCCAGGCATTGAGCCCATTGCTCAACGATTACCGGCGCAATCCCGGCTTGACGCCTCCGTTCCACAGTCTCATTCGTTTCCTTGCGCGCACAATCTCTTTTCCCCTTTGGCGAGCGGACCTGTTCCTCTTCGGTTTGGCGTCATCGATGTTCCGCTGTGCTGGCCCCTATCCATCAAACTGACGGAACGAGTTCACACGACCGCGCTTCACCCAGGGCGTGCCTCGGAGCCAACCATGATCTCAACCAAGATCCACGGCGTTATCGATTATCTTGTGGCCATCGTGCTGATCGCAGCACCCTTCGTGCTGGGCTTCGCGGATGGCGGTCCGGCCCAGTACTCAGCGATCGGCCTCGGCATCTTCGTGATCGTTTACAGCCTGTTCACGAATTACGAACTCGGTGCCATCGGCATCTTCAGGTTCCGAACGCATCTGATTCTGGACGGGCTGTTTGCCCTGGCCTTGATCGCGTCGCCCTGGCTTCTCAGTTTCAGCAACTTGATTTGGTGGCCGCACGTGGTTTTCGGATTGGCGGCTCTCCTTGTGATCGCCTTGAGTGGTCGAAAGGATTACGCCTGAATGACCCCTTCAAGGATTGAGGGGCAAGGCATTCGTACTGTCCAGAAGCTTTAATTTCAGCGTCCGCCAAACTGGAGTCGTCCCATGAACGTCGCAAATCTGCAGCTCGAAGGCCTGATGATGGCTGTGGCGTCCTTGAACCAGGTGCTCGTCCAGAAGGGCGTGGCTACAGTGGCCGAGATCGACACCGCGCTGCACAAGGCGGAAGCGTCGCTGACAAGCGAAGATCATCTGGCGGAAGACATGAAGCCCGTGCAGCGCGACGCGGTCGTCTTCCCGATCCGTCTGCTGCGTCTTGCGAACAACTCGCAGGACAGCAGTGATGTCATCCCGTTCAGCGAGCTCGCTCGCATGGTTGGCGAGACAAAGCATCCCTATAATGACGAGATGTGAGGCTGAGGTGGATCAGGTCAGACGCTTCCGAACCGCAGTTTTCAGCCTTCCCGGGACCGGGCGCTTCCACCTTCCCTGATGCCCGCCTCCCCAAATCCGGAACATCGCGTCACTTACCGCAATCGCGTCACGAACAGGACCATCATGCCATGAATGCCAAAGCCATTGCACTTCTCATCGTTGTCGTCCTGGTGTTCGGGTTCGCGACCTATCGCTATCTCGCCGACACCAATGAAGCTGGTCCGGTGCCTCAACAGTCGGTGCAGGAGTAGTATGCCACCCAACTGGTATGGGGGCGTGGCGCGAGGTCTGTTAGCCATTCAGGGAGGCGCCGGGTTTGCCCTGAGGTCGCGCTGTCAGCCGCCGGGCAAGAACACTTCCTGCGGAACCGGCCCTCGCAGTCACTGTTCGCTCCATTCATAAAGGAGCGCGACATGCGAGTCACACTTGCGATCCCTGCCTTCATTCTCTTCTGCGGTCTGGCCCTGCTCTCGGTCGGATGCCAGACGCAGGAACCCGACCGAACCATTCAACCACAGGACCAGTACGCACGAGATCCGACATGATCGCACTAGGCTCAGTGCTCTGCACGTGTTCCTTGTCGAAGCCCAACAGGCTAGTGTCCATTCAAGCCAATTGAAGGGCTGATATTTTTACGCAGGTCTGAACCATACTAACCTTCGTTATTGTGAGCATGCGGCGCTGCGCCAAGAAGTGGCACGTGTCGATGATCACAGTTACCTCCCTGTAGCGAAGTGCCTTCCATGAACGAAGCTTCACTCGATCTTCTGAAGTCCCTGGTTCACACGCCCTCGCCGAGTGGTTTCGAGGGCGAGGTTGCCAAATTGTATCGCGACCACGCGCAACGCTTTGCCCATCGTGTCACCACGGATGTGATGGGCAACGTGACGGCGGTCATCAATCCCGATGCGCCGCTGCGCTTCATGTATGCCGGTCATATGGATGAGATCGGCTTCATCGTTCACTACATTGATGCCGACGGCTTTCTCTTCTTTTCCACGATCGGGGGTACGGATGTCGCAACCGAGATTGGCCAGCGTGTTTGGGTTCATGGCTTCGAGCGCGTGGAAGGCGTGATCGGCCGCAAGGCGATCCAGACCTTCAACGCTTCCGACACTTCGCAGACGCCGACGCTCAAGGATCTCTGGATCGACATCGGTGCCACCTCGCGCGAGGAGGCCGAACGCGTCGTCAAAATCGGTAGCTCGGTCACGCTTCAAACGGACTTTGCGACCCTGCTCGGCAGTCAAGTTGTCGGTCGCGCCTTCGACAACAAGGTGGGTCTCTTCATTGCAGCCGAAGTCCTCCGCAATCTCGCAGATGAGGGTGGGATCGATAAAGATGTCGGCATCCATCTTCTCGGTACCGTGCAAGAGGAAATCGGATCGCGGGGTGCGCAGACTGCTGCCTTCAACCTTGCGCCCCATGTGGCGCTTGCCGTGGATATGGGCGTTGCCATGGATTACCCCCGCGCCCGGCCCGAAGATCAAGGCAGGCTCGACCTCGGCAAGGGGCCGGCTCTTTGGCAAGGGCCCAACACTAACCCAGTCGTGTTTGAGCTTTTAAGGCAAGCTGCGGACAAGGAGGCAATCCCTTTTCAGCTCATGGCGGACGGCAGCACGAGCCCCACTGATGCGCGCCTGCTGCAGGCCAGTCGCGGAGGGGTCGCAACCGGCGTCATCTCCGTGCCACTGCGCTACATGCACACACCCTCCGAGGTGATGTGCCTCGACGACGTTGAAGCGACGGTCAGGCTGGTCTGCGCCTTTTGTCGTCAGTTGAAGCCCGATACGAATTTTATCCCTTGGTAGCGAAGTAGCTCATTAGCCTTTGGCTGCATGATCCTTATCAGGCGAGCCACTATCGTTCGGATCCGGTTTTGGAGCTTTGGGTATCGGTGGGTACGGCCCTCTTTGCGTTTCATCGTCATAGGCAGGCTTGCTCGGATTGCCGTTAGCAAGCGATGCGCGCCCAAACATGATGGTGCTGATCGAAAAGAGTTTCACATAGGGTACCTTCGAACGCGGCAGACGCTTGATCAATTGATACCAAGATGGCCATACGCCTTTCACCTCGCTGCTGATGTCCTATAGCCTCAAGTCAATGTCCGCTTTCGGGATAGCTTCAGGATGACCGCAATGGCTGCTTTGAGGCGCAAAGCGGAATGGCGGGAACTGGGCCTTAATCAGACAGTCCGGTTTCGGGCGCCGTTAGCGAAAAGACGCCGTTCCGTTTTCGATCCCACGGGTCCCTCAACGCACTCCACTTGGCATCTCCGACAACTAAAGCTTCGAGGGATTGCCACAGCCTTCCCAAGCCGGCGAATTGTCACTCAGGGCTATTCGAGAGGTTTGGGTAACAATTTCGCGCATTGGAAAAATGGCTTGCCACTCTGTGCCGAATTAAGGAAACCACTGAAGTAATCAAAACCTGAAAGACGCTGCTTGAGCTATTGCGGTTCACCGCCGGTTCCCGGCGAGATTCTTCTTCGCTGGAATTTCGATCCTTGGCTACTTACTGCCCTAGCGCTTCCCCTCGGCCTCACTCGTTTCAGCACGCACCCAAGAGCGCTACTCCTAGGCTGGACAGTACTTGTGGTTGCCTTCGTATCGCCGCTATGCGCAATGAGCGTATCACTTTTCTCAGCGCGAGCCGTACATCATCTCCTGCTTGCTTCGGTCGCGGCTCCGCTTTTCGCGACGGCGTTTCCTGCTCGGCGGATCGGTCCGCTCGCGCTGCCTTTCATTTTGGCGACCTTGGTCTTCTGGATATGGCACCTGCCCGCGTTCTATGACCTGGCACTCGCGCGCAGCGATCTCTACTGGCTGATGCAGGCAAGCCTGCTAGGTTCGGGCGTTCTGTTCTGGCGTACGCTGTTTGCTTCGGAAGCCGTGCCAGCGATGCTTGGGCTGGTCGGTGCGATGGCGCAGATGGGGTTGCTGGCGGCGATCCTCACTTTCGCACCTGAGCCGGTCTATGCCTCGCACCTGTTCACGACGCTGCCGTGGAACATCACCGCGCTTGGCGACCAACAGCTAGCGGGGCTCGTGATGTGGGTGCCGGGGATGGTGCCTTACGCGGTGGTATTCGCACTTCTCGCACGGCGGGTCTGGCAGCGGAACGCAGCGTTCGCTGGATGATCGCGCTGGTGAAGTTCGCCCATATCGCCGCGCTGGTAGTGTGGAGCGCGGGATTGGTGGGACTGCCGCTGGTGCTGGCCAAGCATAGCCGCGAGAAACCACAATTCGATTATGCGCGCCTACGCATTGTCACTCACTATGCCTATACGCGCATCGTGACACCGGCAGCCGTGCTGGCGATCGCCTTCGGCACTGCTCTGATCTTCCTGCGCGAGGCATTCGTGCCTTGGCTTTTCGTGAAGCTGATGGTGGTCGGCCTGCTTGTCGCGCTGCATGCCTATATCGGCCATGTCACGCTGGTGCTCGGCGAGGAAAAGGGCGAGGTGGACACGCCCGGCCCCTTGCCGCTGTTAGGCGCAGGGCTTTTCGCGATGCTCCTGATCCTCATGCTGGTTCTGGGAAAGCCGGTGCTTGGGCCTGAATTCTTTCCCGTCTGGCTCCTCGAACCGCAGGGTCACCCCTTGCCGGTTACCGAGGTGCCGAGTTGATAGTCGAAAACGAGTTTGCCGCCATGCCAGCCGGTGAAGCCGGTGAAGATGGCAGCAAACAGCGAAAGCGTGATGCCCCAGGGCAGCACGGCCTGCTCGTATCCGCCCAAGCGATAGCCCCAGCTCGCGCCGAGGATCGACAAGAGCATCACCGCGATCACGAAATGCGTCCAGCTCGCCGCTCGCGCGCGGATGCCGGGCACAAGCAGAAGCTCGACCGTGCCCGAAAGCCCCGCGCCCAGCCCGAACAGGAATGCCATGCCGCTGGCCCAGAGCGCCGCGCGTGCCCAGAACTGGTCGCCGGTCCAGAGATAGAAGGCGTCCGCACCCAGCGTGCACATGGTCAGCGCAATGGGGAATGCCACCAGCATCGCGTGGATGGGGTGGCCGGCAATGGCGATCTTGGACTCGGTGCGATGGAAGCCCGGCGTCCTGGAAATCGGATCGACCAGCTTCGCTTCCGTATCCCGATCCTCGTTCGCGCCTTGGTCGGCGGTGGTCGCGCTCATGCTCTTTCCCTGCTTTCGATTGGCGTTCCGCTTGCCGGTTGCGCCGGGCCGTTCTCAACGCTTGAGCCTAACGGACCGGCGGCCGAGAGGGTCGCAACGCTCTGGTGGGTGATGTTGGGCGGAAGCGCTCTGATCTCAACCCTTGTGGCCGTTTTGATTGTCGTGGCGTTCGTCAAACGCGACAGCGAGACGCGCGTCAGCCCGAAACTCTGGATCGGCGGCTTTGGGCTCGGCTTCACGTCCGCCGTGCTCATGGCGCTGCTCGCCTACGCGCTGGTGCTGGGCGAATCCACGCTGCCGACCCCGCGCGACGGCACAGTGGCGGTGGCGGCCGAAGGGCGGCAGTGGGACTGGCGGTTCCGCCAGCCGGGGGTCAGTGGCGAGATCGCGACGGAAGGCGTACTCAACATTCCGGTGGGCGTGCCGGTCGATGTGCATATCACCACGCAAGACGTGATCCATTCCTTCTGGGTGCCGCAACTGGCTGGCAAGATGGATGCCATTCCCGGCAAGACGAACGTGCTGCGCATCGAGGCGAGTCTGCCCGGCACCTATGAGGGCCGCTGCGCCGAGTTCTGCGGGATCGGCCACGCGGGCAACGTATTTCGTGTCGTCGCTCATGATGCCGACGGCTGGGCCGCGTTCCAGCGGAGTGAGCCCCGATGACCACCCGATTGACCGCATTGGGCCGCCATCGCGCGCTCGACCGCATCTGGGGGACGCCGAAGGGCTGGCGCGGCACGCTGCAGTCGGTGAACCATTCCGATATCGGCAAGCGTTTCATCCTCGCAAGCTTCTTCTTTTTCGCGGTCGGCGGCGTGCTCGCCATGCTGATCCGCGCACAATTGGCCACGCCCAACAGCGCATTCGTCGGACCCGACATCTACAACCAGCTCTTCACGATGCATGGCAGCATCATGATGTTCTTGTTCGCCATTCCCATGTTCGAAGGGCTGGCGCTCTACCTCTTGCCCAAGATGCTCGGCAGCCGCGACATGGCGTTCCCACGCCTCTCCGCCTATGGCTGGTGGTGCTACCTGTTCGGCGGCACAATCCTGCTTGTTGCGCTCGCGCTCGGCGTCGCGCCCGATGGTGGCTGGTTCATGTATCCGCCGCTGTCCTCGAAACCCTTCACGCCCGGCATCAATTCCGATGTCTGGCTGCTTGGCATCACCTTCGTGGAAATTTCGGCGGTGGCAGCGGCCGTCGAGATCGTGGTTTCGATCCTGAAACTGCGCGCGCCAGGCATGCGGCTCGACCGGATGCCGCTTTTCGCATGGTATCTGCTCGTCACCGCGCTCATGATGGTGGCGGGCTTTCCGCCACTGATCCTGGGATCGATCCTACTCGAAGCGGAGCGTGCCTTCGACTGGCCCTTCTTCGACCCCGTGCGCGGCGGCGACCCGTTGCTCTGGCAGCACCTGTTCTGGCTGTTCGGCCATCCGGAAGTCTACATCATCTTTCTGCCAGCTGCCGGCGTCGTTTCTACCGTGTTGCCGGTGATGGCGCGCACACAAATCCTCGGCTACGGCGCGATCGTAGCGGCCATCCTAGCGCTCGGCTTCCTAAGCTTCGGGCTCTGGGTCCACCACATGTTTACGACTGGCATTCCGCACATGGCGCTGGGTTTCTTCTCGGCGGCCTCGGCATTGGTCGCGATCCCCACCGGTGTGCAGATCTTCGCTTGGATCGGCACGCTGTGGGGTGGGCGACCGGACGTGCGTCTGCCCATGCTCTACCTGCTCGGCTTCTTCGTGGTGTTCGTGCTCGGCGGACTGACGGGTGTGATGCTGGCGGTGGTGCCTTTCGACTGGCAAGCGCATGATAGCTATTTCGTGGTCGCGCACTTGCATTACGTTCTGGTCGGCGGCTTCATCTTTCCGATGCTGGCCGGCGCCTACTACTGGCTGCCGCATTTTACCGGTCGCGCGCGGGTCTTGCGCCTAGGCGAAGCCGCGTTCTGGCTGATCTTCATCGGCTTCAACCTGGCCTTCTTCCTAATGCACCTGACAGGACTTCTGGGCATGCCGCGCCGGGTCTACACCTATCCGGACGGCATCGGCTGGACATGGCTCAACCTTCTATCGTCGGTCGGCTCCTTCGTGATGGCCTTCGGCTTCGCGCTGTTTGCCATCGACGTCGCCCTGCAGATCTTTCTTGCCCGCCGCGCGCCGCGGAACCCGTGGGGTGCGAACACGCTCGAATGGGCGATGGCGACGCCAGCACCCGCCTACAACATCGCAAGCCAGCCGCATGTGAAAAGCCGCGAGCCTCTTGTCGACGATTCCGAATTGCCGGTACGGCTTGCGCGGGGCGAAGGGTACCTGGCGACGCCCCGCAATAACTGGCGCGAGACGATGGCCGTCGACATGGTGACGGGGCGGACTGACTTCGTCGCGGTGGTGCCGGGCAACACCTCTCTGCCGATCATCACGGCGGCGGTGACGGGGCTGTTCTTTCTGTCGCTGCTGTTCGGTTTCTACTGGCTGGCACTTGCACCACTTGCCGGCGTCGTATTGCTCGGATGGCGTTGGGCATGGACACTTGGATCACACGAAGATCTTGGTCCGCTCGATGCCGGGCGGGGTGAGGCGCTGCCGGCCCATTGGGAAGCACGCGAAGCGCCAGGCTGGGTGGGGAGCCTATTTCTGTTGGGTGCCGATGCGACGCTCGGCGCCTCGCTCCTTTTTGGTTATGCCTTTCTCTGGACGATAGCACCCAATTGGCCGCCACCGGAACTGGTCGCAGGTGGCTGGCCGGAAGCCTCTGCGGCCCTGCTCGGCGTGGCACTTGCCACCCTTGCCGCAGGCCGTACGACAGTGGCCGTGCTGGGCGGGAAGCTGGACAAGGCAAAGCGGATGCTGTTGCTTGCCGGCACCGCACAGGCTGTGGTGATCGTGGCTCTCGCTTCTCTGGTTCTGCGCCATCTGCCCGACCCTACTATCCATGCCTATGGCGCGGCCTGCGCGACGCTCGTCGCTTACGCCGTGCTCCATGCGGCGATCGCCTTGATGATGGCGCTTTTTGTCAGTCGCCGGATCGCGGCGGGTTATGTGTCGCCCGCGCGCACTCTGGAGCCGCGCGTCGCGACGCTATTCACCGCGTTTGCTGGCGCCGCGACGGGGCTCGTGCTTCTCGCGCTGATGCTGCCAGTGATGCTCGCATGAGTTTCTTGTTTCGCTCGAGTTTGGGGCTGATCGTTTGGGCAGCAGGCTTTTCGCTTGTATATGCGCTGCATGGGCTGGGCTGCGCGCTGGGCTGGCCGCTCGTGACGCTTGGACCGCTTTCGCTGTTTCGTTGGGTTATGCTGATCGGTTGGGCGGGAACACTTCTCGCCAATTGCCTTGTGCTCCTATGGAGCTGGCGGCTCGGCAGATCTCGCTCCATTGGAGCCTTCGAACTACGGCTGGCGCGTGTCTCGGCGATCGTAGGACTTGGTGCGACAGCCGTATCCTACGCTCCAAGCGCCTTCTCTGTTGTGTGTGTTTGAAGCAAACAGAAAGAACTGCGCCCAGCAAACGAATGGCTGCGACTGCATCATTGCCGTCAAAAAGCAGATGGTCGGCACACTACCCCATTTATGTCGTTTGTACATTCGTCCGCCAATGTCGGCTGTTGGGAGATACTCAGGCTAATTGGAATGACTGGAATGAGGCGCAAAACGGAAATGCAGACATCGGAATCAAAGCAGACTTTCTGCTCCCAATTGACAATCACCACGCGATACGCGTGGGTGGTAAGCAGACGGTCCGGTATGAGCCCTCAAGCAGGTAAATTGACCATTTAGTGCGGCAGCTTTTGGCCATCAATTCAAAGGCGCCGGCCTCTCGTTGGTGGCCGCGAACTCCCTTGCAACTTGGACGAATGCACTGAATGCGGCTGGCGGGTTCTATCTGCCCGGGTAGTAAAGCGCAAGCGGCGGCAGCTTGGGTGTCCAGTCATCCAGGACAGTTACCAGTCGTCCCGCCGCTACATCTTCGCGCACATCCGACTCCATTATATACCCCAATCCGATACCGCTCATTGCCGCAATTCGCACTAGACTCGGCTCATCAAGCGTAATCGCGCCCTGAACATCAATTTGCACAGCGCTCCCCTCTTTTTCGAAGCCCCAGCGAAGTAGCGCGTTGTTGGGGAGGCGCGCCCGAATACAGCGAAAGCGATAGAGATCGCTGGGCACGACCGGGTGTCCATAGGTGCTTAAAAAGTCCGGAGAAGCTACAACTGCATTTCGACGCGGCATTCCGAGTGAGATGGCGATCATGTCACTCGGCACAAGATCGGCAGACCTCACGCCCATGTCGTAACCGCCGGCGACGATATCAACCAATCGCCCCTCTGTAACCAAGTCGATGTGCACCTGCGGATAGCGTTGCAGAAACGACAGAACGAGTGGCGCCATTACCTCCCGTGCTGCAGATGCATAGGTGTTTATGCGCAGAGTGCCCATCGGTATCTGCTGTAGCGACTGCGCGGCCAGCATCGCATCATGGATGTCAGTCATCGCCGGGCTGACCCGCGCCACGAAGTTCTGTCCGGCCTCCGTCAGCGATACGCTTCGTGTGGTCCGGTTAAACAGCCGGACCCCGAGATGGCGCTCGAGCTTGGCAATGGCGTTGCTTAGCGACGTTGTAGACATCCCAAGGTCAAGGGCGGCCGCCCTGAAAGAGCCCATTCGGGCAATGCTCAGGACCGCATCAAGGTCCGCCAGTAGCGATCGCGTCATAGTCCCTCTTTTCGTAATTCCACATCCTGCTTTGTCCCAATTATCACGGCAATGGCCAAGGCATAGGTTGTTAGTGCCGGCCCACAAAGGTCGGGCATGCGGCCAGTGAGGGCGCGACAACAATCCGGAGATTACCATGACGATTAAACTACCCAAGGCTATTGAAGCCTATTTCGAGGCCGACCGAAGCGGCGTCCCTGACGCTATCGCAGCGACTTTTTCGGAAAACGGCACGGTGAAAGACAAGGGCCAAACCCATCGCGGACGTGACGCCATCCGTGCCTGGATGGCTGCTGAGGCCCAGCAGTATAGCTATACAGTGGAGCCCTTCCTGGTCACCGCCGAGAACGGCAAGACGCTCGTAACGGCGCACGCTGTTGGCGACTTCCCTGGCAGCCCGATCGACCTCAGGTTCTTCTTCGTCCTTTCGGGAGACAGGGTTGCCGAGCTGGAGATCACGGTATGACACCGTTCATCAGCCTCCAGGGCCGCCGTGCCCTGATCACCGGGGGCACCTCAGGTGCTGGGGCAGCAACCGTGGCGCTCTTTCAAGTGCTTGGCGCCCGCGTACTTACTACCGCACGCACCAAACCGACAGACTTCTCCGGTGCCAGCTTCATCGAAGCAGACCTGACGACCAAAACGGGGGTCCAGTCCGTGGTTGACGCGGTGCAGGAGGAGTTCGGCGGGCTCGATATCTTGATCAATGTACTCGGTGGATCATCTGCCCCCTCAGGCGGCTTCGCCGCACTCTCCGACGAGGAATGGGACAAGGAGTTCGCCCTCAACTTCTTTCCAGCTGTCCGGCTCGATCGTGCACTCATCCCCAGCATGCTTGATCAGGGAACCGGCGTCGTTATCCATGTCACTTCGATCCAGAACAGACTTCCGCTGCCGGAGGCGACGACCGGCTACGCTTCGGCTAAGGCGGCGCTGAACACCTACAGCAAAAGCCTTTCCAAGGAGGTGTCTCCGAAGGGCGTACGGGTGGTGCGGGTATCCCCTGGCTGGATAGCCGATCGGGGCACGAACGGTCTGGCCCTGCGCATCGCCGAGCAAGCTGGCATCACATACGACGAAGCTGTGCAGATGATCATGAACTCGCTCGGCGGCATTCCGTTGGGGCGACCGGCTGCACCGGAAGAAGTGGCCGACTTGATCGCGTTCCTAGCATCGGATCGGGCCGCATCCATCACGGGCACGGAGCACGTGATCGACGGTGGGACGGTTCCTACCGCGTAAGGCAGCCGGAGCCCACAATATGCACCGCGACGTCACCATTCATTTTAGTACGAAAGTTTAGGAGACAAATCATGAGCATTACCAACAAGACCATACTTGCCGCTGCTGCGGCGTCATTGATTGCAACGGTTCCGGTCGCTCAGGCTCAGGAACGCAATGCCTCGCCCCAGCCGGTTCGCAATGTGGTGTTGGTGCATGGAGCCTTCGCCGATGGCTCCGGCTGGCGCGGGGTTTATGATAACCTGACTGCCCGTGGCTACAATGTCACCATCGTCCAGAACCCCCTGACCTCGCTGGCAGATGACGTCGCTGCAACCCGTCGTGTACTCGACCTGCAGACCGGACCGACCATTCTCGTCGGCCACTCATGGGGCGGCACGGTCATTACTGAAGCCGGTGTCCATCCTAAGGTTGCCGGGCTGGTCTATGTGTCGGCTCTGTCGCCCGACGCCGGCGAGACAACTGCGCAGCAATACGAAGGCTTCGCGCCAACTCCAGACTTCGTGCTCGATGTGCGTCCCGATGGGTTTGGGTTCATTGATCCCTCCAGATTCAAGGCCGGGTTCGCGCATGATACCACCGACAATGAGGCAGCCTTCATGCGGGACTCGCAGGTTCCGATCAACATGTCGGCGTTTGGCACCAAGCTGGAAAATGCTGCGTGGCGCAACAAGCCAAGCTGGTCGGTTATCGCAACCGAGGACAAGGCCTTCGATCTGGCGATGCTACGACATATGGCCAAAAAGATCAGCGCAACGGTCACCGAAGTCTCGGCGAGCCACGCTGTCTTTATGACGCAACCCGAAGTCGTCTCGGATACCATTGATGAAGCGGCGCACACCACTGGCCTCGCCGCTGCTAACTGAGAGTTATTGGGGTGAGCGCGACCTTGTTGTGCCCACCCCGCTTTACGATGGCTGCAAGCAGTCGAAACCGGTTGATCGTTCGGTACATAAATCAAGATTTGTGCACCCAGCGACTGATCGCTTTCGACCCATGTCGGTCGGTCATCGAAATGCTCAGGCTGATCTGAAGCGGACGTAGATGCGTTCGGCTGGAACACGAGCAACGTTGAATGGAAATGCTGCTGGCATGTCACATCCGGCTCGCTCGGCTCGTCCTCCCTTTGAACGTCGATCTTCGGCGTTCCGAGCAAAAGGACGAGACATGAGCGAGAACATGCGGTTGGTCTGGAACGAAGTGGCGCCGCAGGGTGCCAAGGCGCTCTATGGCATCCACCACTACATCACGACGGGCACCGATCTGCCACATGAGCTGATCCACCTTGTCTTCCTACGCGTCTCGCAGATCAACGGCTGCGCGCACTGCATCGACCTTCACACCCGGGACCTGCTGAAGACGATGCCGCTTGATAAGGTGGTCCTGGTTCCGGTTTGGGCCGAAGTGCCCCACCTGTTCTCCGACCAGTACCGCGCCGCACTTGCCTGGGCGGAGGAGGTCACACGGGTCAGCGAGACGCACGCCACCGATGAGGCCTACACAGCCGCAAGCGCTGCCTTCGCTCCCAAGGACCTCGTCGACCTGACGATTACGATCGCTGCGATGAACGCGTTCAACCGTCTCGGCGCGCCCTTCCGCCTCCCGGTCCAGGCGAAAGCCTAGTCCGTTCTGCTGCTTCGTCAGGAACGGCGCCAATGCCGTCCCGCCCGCCGACGTTGATCGATCCTGCCCGACAATTCCGTACTTCACGTCGCTAATTTTTCCCAGGGCATGTCACATCCGGCCCGGCCCACCTCGTCATTGTTCGACGGAAGCCGAAAGCGGCATGGAGCCGCCCCGTTCGTTCTCGAACAAGGAGAAGGTAAGATGAAGATCGTGGTGATTGGAGGCAGCGGGCTCATCGGTCGGCACCTGACAGCCGAACTCTCGCGGCAAGGGCATGGAGCCATCGCGGCATCGCCCAGAAGCGGGGTGAACGCGCTGACGGGCGAGGGGCTCGCGGAGGCTCTTTCCGGAGCCGGTGCTGTGGTCGACGTGTCGAACTCGCCCTCTTTCGAGGACGCGGCGGTGCTCGACTTCTTCGAGCGCTCCGGCCGCAACCTCGTCGCCGCCGAGCGCGAGGCGGGTGTGAAGCACCACGTCGCCCTGTCCATCGTCGGCACGGACCGCCTCAAGGGGAACGGCTACCTCCGGGCCAAAGTCGTGCAAGAACGACTCGTCAAGGACGCAGGCATTCCCTTCACCATCGTACGCGCGACCCAGTTCTTTGAGTTCGTCGCCACCATCGCCGAAGCCTCCGTCGACGGCGACCGCCTCATCGTACCAGATGCCGACTTACAGCCCATCGCCGCCGCCGATGTCGCCGCAGCACTTGCCGATGTCGCGCTCGCTCCGCCGCGCAATGCGACGATCGAGATCGCCGGACCAGACCGCCAGCCGTTCCGTGACTTCGTTGCCCGCCGCATCGCCGCCAATGGCGACTATCGGGAGGTGCAGGCCGACAGGGCGGCGCGCTACTTCGGCGCGGCGCTCGAGACGGGGTCGCTAGTTCCCGAGCATGCGAGCGCAGCGCGGCTCGGGCCGACGCGGTTTGAGAGTTGGCTCTCCGCCGCCTGAGCCCGATGCACTTCTCCCATCCACGAAGAAAGGCCTCATCCATGTTCGGGACAACCCTGCTGGGCACCTTCCTTGCCGTCTCTGCCATCCCCGTCATGGCCGCGGACGTCGCCAGGGGCGAAGCCCGTGTCACGACGATCTTCGACCACTCGCTGCCTTCGGTTCCCGGCAAAAGCCTGCGTGGCGTCCTTGTCGAGTGCGGCCCGGGCGGCTCCTCGCCGTCCCACACCCACGCCGCATCCGCCTTCATCACGGCGACCGTCATCGAGGGCGCGGTGCGCAGCCGGATCAACGATGGGCGAAAAAAGGTCTTCCGTGTCGGCGAGAGCTTCGTCGAGATGCTAGGCGACCATCACGGCGTCAGCGCCAACGCGAGTGACGAAGATCCCTCCAAGCTCCTCGCCGTCTTCGTCGTGGATACGGACGATACCAAACTGACGACGCCGGACCATCCGTAGAGAACCCATGTATTCTGGGCGGCGGGGCCATCCCTGACCATCACCGCTGAGGCAAGCGAAACTACCGTCGAGGACGCGCACATGCGGCAGGCAGACGACGCCACGGCTATCTTCGAGACGCATCGGGCGCGGCTCCTGCGCATCGCCTATCGCATGCTCGGCTCGCGCAGCGAGGCCGAGGACATCGTGCAGAACGCGTGGCTGCGTTGGGTCGACGCTGACCGGAGCGGGATCGCCGCTCCCTATCCCTTCCTCGCGCGCGTCGTCACCCGCCTCTGCCTCGACGAGATGAAGTCGGCCCGCGCCCGACGGGAAACCTATGTCGGCGCCTGGCTGCCCGAGCCGCTGGTGGAAGCCGAGGAGGATGGCGTAGACGAGGACGACCTGACACTTACGCTGATGATGGCGCTTGAGCGCCTGTCGCCTCTCGAGCGGGCGGCTTTCTTGCTCCACGATGTCTTCGGCGTGCCGCTCGGCGAGGTGGCGGACACGCTCGGCCGGGAAGCCGCAGCCGTGCGCCAACTCGCCGTCCGGGCGCGGCGGAACGTTCAGGCGGCGCGCCCGCGCTTCCCGGTCGAGCGCCAGGAAGGCGAGCGGATCGCGCGTGCCTTCTTCGCGGCTTCGACCAGCGGCGACACTGCAACGCTGCGGACACTTCTTGCCGAGAACGCGGTCTTGCGTTCGGACGGCGGCGGCAAGGTCCTAGCCTTCATCAATCCCATCGCGGGACTGGACCGCCTCTTACGTATGTTCGAGGGCGTGCACCGCAAATGGGGGGAAGGCTGGGCGCAGATGCTCGAGCCCGTCTGGATCGACGGGCTTCCCGGCTATGTCAGCCGCGAGCGGGGCGACGTCCTCCAGACGACGGCGCTCGCCATCGAGGACGGCCGGATCACTGCGATCTACATCACGCGCAATCCCGACAAGCTCCGCCACCTCGCGCAGGCTCTCGCAGCGGAGCCGGACCCGGCCTTCCGACCACAGTGATGGGTGGCGGGCGACCGGAGGGACGCTTCGCGCAAAATCCAGCTCCTTGAAGCGCTCCATGCCGCGGCAGGGCGTGCCAACTCTCGCAGGACAACACTATGACACAGCAGAAACCCATCGGCTCGGACTTCGGTGCTGCCAGCACGGCGATGGAAGTCGTCTCCGGGATCGATCTTTCGGGGAAGCTTGCGGTCGTGACCGGAGGAGCATCGGGGCTCGGACTCGAGACGACGCGCGCTCTTGTTCACGCCGGTGCGAAGGTGATCGTGCCGGCGCGTAGTCCCGAGCGGGCAAGATCCGCCTTGCGCGGGCTCGCCGGCGCCACGGTCGAGCACATGGATCTCGCCGATCCGCAGTCCGTCGCCGCCTTCGCTGGATGGGTCGTGTCCGCCGGCGGGCCAGTGTCGATCCTCGTCAACAGTGCGGGCATCATGGCGACGCCCGAGACGCGCGATGCCGACGGGCACGAGGCGCAGTTCGCGACGAACCATCTTGGCCATTTCCGTCTCACCCTCGGCCTCTGGCCGGCTCTCGTCGCCGCTAAAGGGGCACGTGTTGTCAGCGTATCATCGCGCGGCCACCAGATCGCCGGGATCGACTTCGAGGACATCGACTTCCGGGTTCGTCCCTATGATAAGTGGCTCGCGTACGGTCAGTCGAAGACGGCCAACGCCCTCTTCGCGATGTCACTCGACCGCCGAGGACGGGATCACGGCATCAGGTCCTTCTCGCTGCATCCCGGTCAGATTCTGACCGACCTCGCCCGCCATCTCAGCGCCGAGGAGATTAACTCGTTCGATGCGCTGGACGAGGCCGGACGACCGATCGTCGATCCTGAGCGCGGGATGAAAACGGTTGAGCAAGGGGCTGCCACGAGCGTCTGGTGCGCGACGAGCCCGCAGATCGACGGTATGGGTGGGGTCTACTGCGAAGACTGTGACATCGCGGTTGTCAACGACCCAAACCTTGGAAGGAAGGGTGTCAGCCCGTGGGCATGCGATCCGGACTCGGCCGAGAGCCTATGGCAAGTGTCCGCTGCGTGGACGGGGTCGGACGCCGTTTGAACCCGGGAGCTTTTGCAATGGAAGACATCTATGTCTTGGGACAATGCGTTGCCGCGAGTAGCTGCTTTCAAGCCTCAATTGCCGGAAGCAGACGATCTCCTTTCCACCTTTCCTAGATATTCATCAACGGTTCAAAAACCAAGATTCGTGCACCGATGCCTGCAGCTCATACAATCAGAGAGGCAGGTGGCGCGAAAGTCACGTGCATAACGCGGAGAGATTGATCACCTTCCGCGAAGGCTACGTCTGCTTCGTTGGCAGACGGATTTTAAGCGGGCCGGCAGGCACCCACCCCATTTCAGGCGCCCGTTCCTTCTTGCTTCAGTGGCTGCTTTTCAGAGAGAACTCGGGCAGCCTGTATGACCAAGATGAGGCGCCAGGCGGAACGGTGGGAACTGGGCCGGATGCGGTCGGTCAGGTGTCAAGCACAATCATTGGAAAGCTACCTTTCTGCGGGGGGCTATCGCTCGGCATCATGGAGAGTTCCGGCCCCAAGACCCGCTACGCATCGCCCGACGCTGGAGTTCTTTCAGCACTTGCAACTCCATGGCCTGTTGGTGCCTCCGGGTGCCTACTCTGTGAGCTTCCGGAGTTGTGCCTCAGTATTTGGTGCGCCTGCAAGGACAGGGCCACCATTGATCAGCTCTCCCCATTCAGTGTGGAGGTCAACTGCCCAACCTCCCGCCTCCTCTACCAACAGAAAGCCGGCGAAGCAGTCCCACGCGTTCATATGAGGTTCCCAATAGGCAGCGAGGCGGCCGGCGGAGACGTAGGCGAGCATCAAAGCGCCCGAACCGTTACGGATGAACATGCCGCCGCTGTCCAGAAGCCGTTCAACTACGCCGGCGACTTGCGCGCTCGGCACGCGATGACTGGCGCCGAGACCAAGAACTCCGGTCGAGAGGTCGTGACTGGTCGAGACGCGGATCGCCTGACCGTTCAGTGTGGCGCCCTCACCGCGTCGTGCGGAATAAAGCTCGTTGGCAACCGGATCATAGATCACGCCCGTCTCGATTGCCCTGTCGCGTGTGACCGCAATCGACAGGCACCATGCTGGAATCCCAAACACGAAGGGGGTGGTGCCGTCGATCGGGTCCATCACCCAGGTGAAACCGGAGGTTCCGGGCTTCATTCCCTCCTCTTCACCGAGCACGCCATCATCGGGGAAAGCCTCTGCGATGCGGTGCCGCAAATGGGCCTCAACCTCTTTGTCGGCGATGGAAACCACGTCCTGACCATTGGTCTTGATGTCGATGCTCAGGGTGTCGCGGTTGCGGAAATAGCGAAGTGCGAGAGCGCCGCCCTCACGCGCGATTGCTTCGGCCAGTTCGTGACGCGCGGCAATGGCGTCGGCTTCGGTATGGGAGCGTAAGGGCATCAGGTTCAAGCCGGAATAAGAGCGACGCCGCGGTCGTGCAGCCCCACACCCACTTCGCTAGCGATGGGACGCACGGTTTCGACCGCTGGATCGGTGATGAAAAGGCGGCCGAAGGCTGTTTCGACCTCGTATTCTATGTGATCGCCCAGATAGGCCGCGCTCAAGACGCGACCGTCGAGAAAGCCGGGACGCCGGTCCCCCAGAAACATCGCATTGGGACGGATGGCGAGCTTCGCGGCACCTTCTCGCGCGCTGTCGGCCCGTATTGCATGGACCATGCCGCCGAGCCGCGCGCCGAGCCGGCCATCACTTGTGCGCACCACATCGCAGGGCACGACATTGGCTTCGCCGATGAAGTCGGCGATGAAGGCCGAGGCCGGCTGTTCGTAGAGCTCACGTGGCGAACCGGCTTGGGCCATGATGCCATCCTTCATCACCACGATCCGGTCGGACACGGCAAGTGCCTCGTCCTGATCGTGCGTGACATAAACGGCAGTGAAGCCCAGCCGCTGCTGCAGCTCACGAATTTCGGTACGCACATGCCGGCGCAGGCGGGTGTCGAGATTTGACAGCGGCTCGTCCAGCAGAAGAACCTGGGGCTCCAGAACCAGTGCGCGGGCAACCGCCACACGCTGTTGCTGCCCACCGGACAGCTCGCTCGGCAACCGCTCGCCGAAGCCGTTCAGCCCGACAAGTGCAAGCCCCTCTTCGGCTCGTTCGTGCGCCGCCCTGCGCGACAAGCCGCCCGAACGCAGGCCGTAGGCGACGTTGTCGGCGATGCTCATATGGGGAAAGAGCGCATAGGACTGGAACACCATCGACACGTCGCGCTCGTTGGCGGGCAATGCGGTCACGTCGCGTCCGCCGATCAGGATGCGCCCCGCACTCGGCTGCTCGAGACCGGCCAGCATGCGCAGCGTGGTAGTCTTGCCGCAGCCCGAGGGGCCGAGCAGGGTGACGAGTGTGCCGGGCTCGATTTCGAGCGACAGGTCGTGGATTGCCGTCACCGCGCCGAAGCGCTTCTGGACGTTCTCGAAGCGGACCGAACCGGGTTTCAAGGGAACCGTCATGCGGGGGTCTCCTGCGCGAGAGCGGAAGCGGGAGCGAGTGTGGCGGGGGCTGCCGTCTGCGCCTCGCGGCGCAACGTGCGCTTGCCGACAACAAGTTGGAACAGCGCTATGACCGCGACCATCACCATGATCAGCGTCGCGGAATAGGCGATCGCCACGCCGTATTCGCCGTTTTCCGTGAGGCCAACGATATAAGAGGTCGCCATGTTGTACTCAGCGCTGACCAAGAAGATCACGGCGCTGATCGAGGTGATGGAGCGTACGAAGCTATAAACCAGCGCACTGGTGATGGCCGGCTTCAACAGCGGCAACACCACGCGGCGCAAGGTGGTGAAGCTGTTGGCGCCGAGCGTCAGCGAAGCTTCGTCCAGGCTTTTGTCCAGTTGGCTCATCGCCGCGATGCCGCCGCGCACGCCGACCGGCATATTGCGGAACACGAAGCAGATCACGAGTATCAGGGCCGTGCCGGTCATCTCGACCGGCGGCAGGTTGAAGGCGAGCACGTAGGAGACGCCAATCACCGTGCCGGGAATGGCAAAGGACAGCATCAAGAGGAATTCGAGCGCCTCGCGGCCTGCGAAGCGTTGGCGCACCAGAAGATAGGCGGACAAGAGCCCAAGCGCCGCTGTCAGGGGCGCAGAAGCCAGCGCGATCTCCATGGTCGTCCAGAAGGAATTCCATGCAACGCCTGTCCATTGGATGCCGTTTTCGCCATAGGATACCGAAAACGCCTTGGCGTAATGGTCAAGCGTCAGCGTGTTGTCGAGCCCGAGCGTGCGCACGACGCTGCCGACGAGGATCATCGCGTAAACGGTGACGGTAAAGACGATCCAGGGCACGACCATGCCGTAGGCCGCGAGGCGCAGCTTAGGATCGAGATCGATGGGGCGGCCGGCGTCTCCCTTGCCGGTGACGGTGGTGTAGCTCTTGCCCTTGAGCCACAGACGCTGGGCGAAAAATGCGGAAAGCGTGAAAGCGAGAAGCACGAGCGCGAGCACGGCCGCGCGTGCCGGATCGTTCTGCGCGCCGACCACTGCAAAGAAGATTTCGGTCGAGAGCACCCCATGACTGCCGCCCAGAACCAGCGGATTGCCGAAATCCGCCATGCTTTCGATGAAGCCGACAAGGAAGGCGTTGGCAAGGCCAGGCCGCATCAAGGGGAAGGACACGGTCCAGAAGGTGCGCCAGCGATTGGCGCGCATGGTTTGCGCCGCCTCTTCCATTGAGGGGCTGATGCCTTCCACCACGCCGATCAGCACCATGAAGGCGATCGGCGTGAAGCTCAGCATCTGCGCGATCCAGATACCGGGAAGCCCGTAAAGCCAGCGCCCGCCATCGAAACCCGTCACGACAGCAAGCCATTGCGTCACGACGCCCGAGCGGCCAAATAGCAGGATCAGCGCCAGACCGATCACAAAGGGCGGTGTGATGATCGGCAGAATGGTAAGAAGCCGCAACAGGCGCTTGAACGGAAAGCGCGTACGGGTCGCGACTAGTGCGAATGAGAGGCCAAGCACCGTGGTGCCCAGACCCGTGACGAGGGCCAAGAACACCGTGCGCCATGCAATGCCGCAGGCGCCTGAACCGGTGGCGCAGCCGAGCGACCAGATCGAAGGATCGAGAAGGTTTGCGGTAAAGCTCGACGCGTCGAACGTGCCGTCGATGGCCTGAAACGCACCAATGAAAAGGCTCAAGAGAGGATAAAGCACGAAGGCTGAAACGAGCGCTACGACGATTGTGATCGCGCCAAGCACGAAGGCGTCGCCGCGCAGGCGTCCCTTTTCAGCCAGTCCGAAGGCAAGTGTGAGCAGAAAGGCGAGCGCGAGCGTATAGGCACCGAGCCCGAAAGGCGGCTGGCCGTCCCCAAGCGCGCCGAACAGCCTTTCCCAACCGCTCCAGTTCCAACCTTGGTAGCCAACCGCGAGGCCTTCAGTGACGAGCGCAGCGATGCCAAACCCGCCAGCAAATGCCAGACGCGTGCCGCGCTTCTCGCCGGATGGAGTGAAGCGCAAAACGAGAACGGACAAAAGCGCGAGTGCCGCAGGCAGTAGCCAGAAGCCAGGACGGAGGAATAGTTGGGCGGCACCCGGCGCGACGCTCGGGTCGAATGGATAGCTCGCGAACCAGCTTCCGTTCCAGATACCGCTTTCGAGCCCATACCAGGGCAGGATGACGAAGGCGGCCAGCCCGAGAAGCAGAGCTCCGTCGAGCCGGCGGACATGGCGATCCATCAGCACTCCTCCCCTAACTGTTGAATGGAAGTGGAAGCCCTCCCCGGCTCCCGCTCGGGCTTGCTCAGTTGGCCTGCGCGCCGATCTCGCGATCCCAGCGGCCGAGCAATTCCTTGCGCGTGTCTGAATTGCCGTATTTCGCGAAATCGTAGTCGATCAGCTTGATCTCGCTGAGCTTGGGCGCATCGGGCGGCACTTCGGCCTTGGTATTCGAGGGCAACTGGAAGGAATCGGCTTCCTTGGCATGGGACTGCACCTCAGCCGATAGCGCCCAATCATAGAAGACCTTCGCGTTTTCGAGGTTCTTTGCGCCCTTGACGATCGACATGGAGCCGACCTCGAAGCCCGTGCCCTCGCAGGGTGCCACCGTCTTAACGGGGAAGCCCTGCACCGTCATCGCCACCGCATCATGCATGAAGACAATGCCAATGCCGGTTTCGCCGCGTGCTGCGGCCTTCACAGGTGCCGACCCCGATTTGGTGTATTGTGTCACATTGGTGTTGAGCGCCTTGAGGTAGTCGAAGGCCTGATCCTCGCCCATGATCTGAACGAGCGTCGCAAGCGCTGTGTAGGCGGTGCCGGACGAGTTCGGATTCGCGATCTGGATTTCACCCTTGTACTTGTCAGAAGTCAGGTCCTTCCAGCAGGCTGGCGCGGCCAAGCCCTTCTTCTGCAGGATGTCGGTGTTGTAGCCCCAGCCCAGCGCGCCGGAATAGATGCCGACGGTGCGGAAGCCCGAGACCTCTGCCTGCTTCTGCGCCCAAGGCTGCAATTCGGAGAGCAACGGCGACTTATATTCAAGCGTGAGCTTGTCTTCTGCGGCCTGCAGATGCGGGTCACCCGTGCCAGCCCACCAGATATCCGTCTTGGGGTTGCGTGCTTCGGCGCGCAAGCGGGCATAGGCCTCGCCCGAACTCATGCGCACCATGTTGAGCTTGATGTCGTGGTCCTTTTCGAAAAGGCGAACCATCAGCTCGCACCATTTGACGTCCGCCGCGCAGACGAGGTTGAGCGATCCGGCGGCATGCGCCGGCGCGGCAAACGCCGCGGCGCCGAAAAGGAAAGTGGTGGCGAGAAATACCATGCGCATGAGGAAGCCTCCCGTCTTCGATTTGCACGCGTGTGCAAGAATGCTTAGCCACCTCACGGTTGTCAACTCATATAATCCCTGTCATATCGCATCGGCGTGATTGCAAACGAGTGCAGCAAGCGGATGTCGGAAGCAGCAAACAGACGGCAGGCTACCTTCGTCAGCGCTGAAGAAGTGGCACGGCTCGCTGGCGTTTCGCGTTCCGCTGTTTCACGAGCATTTACTCCTGGCGCCAGCATTTCAGTGGAAACGCGCCAGCGCGTCGAGGCCGCCGCTGCCCAGCTCGGCTACCATGTCAATCACCTCGCACGCGGGCTGATGCGGCACGAAAGCGGCATCGTTTGCCTCGTGGTGGCGGATATCCATACGCCCTACCTTTCACGCCTGCTCGATTACCTGTCGCGCGCTTTGCAAGAGGCGGGCAAGGCGGTGATGGTGCTTAATGCCGGCCGCGCCACGAAGAATGTGGAAGCCGCACTCAGGCAGACCCTGAATTACCGCGCCGACGCGACCATTGTGCTGTCAGGCACGCCCTACCGCTCGATCGCCCGCCAATGCCTCGAAAGCGGTCAGCGGCTGATTCTTATCAACCGCGACGACCATTTTGAGCAAACCGTTGGGATCTCAGTCGATCATGCCAAGGCAGCACAGACCGCAGCGATGCTTATCCGACGAGGGGGCTATCGTCGCCCTGCGCTCGTCTCTTCGGGTATCGGCACACCCAGCCTCAATGCCCGGCGCGACCATTTCCTTGAAGCGCTCCGTATGGCCGATTTGACCGCGCAAGTCTGGGAAGGCGGGCCGACGGCCTACCAAAGCGGCTTTCAGGCCGGCACGGAATTGATGACGTTGCCCGAGCCGCCCGATGCAGTGTTCGCCGTTACAGACCTCCTCGCCTGTGGGGTAATGGATGCCGTTCGGCAAAGGTTTAACAAGCGTGTGCCGGACGATATTGGTGTCATCGGTTTCGATGACATCGATCAAGCTAGCTGGTCGTCCTACGATCTGACCACCTTCAGTCAACCGGTCGAAGCAATAACAGCATATACAGTCAGAATGGTAGAACAGAAGTCGGCGGAAATTCAGGCCTCTTCCCGAACATTCGAGGCCCCGCTAATTTGGCGGAGTTCATTGAGGGCAACATTGCCGTGAGCCAAGCTGCGGTGCTTGCTGAAGTAACACCTTTGTTGAAGCGGTCGCCAATCACATTGGCTCCCACTTCAGCCTCCGGACCAAACCCCAACCCACGAACTTCTTGCAAGCACCGGCAACCTCAACAGCGGCAGCATGAAGGGTGGCTGACCGCACGATTGGTGCAAACAACAGAAGACACAATCCTGCCCTGAGACGCGCGCAGACAAATGCCTGCCCGAATTGTTCCGGTGTTCCAACCCGCAGAAGGCATTCATTTGTATCGACGTATCTCACTACCAGCCGCAGCGTTCTCCTCGCCTTGGCGCTCACACTTGCGGCAGGTCATTTCCTCGCTGCGACCACTGTTAATGTGACGGAAAATGGAAAAACCGAAGACGCCATGACGCTTACGCTCGAGCCAGTTTCTGTGAAAGCAGGCGAAGTCACGTTCATGGTCAAAAACGCTGATCCGATCGATGAGCACGAAATGAACCTGATGCGGCTGAAGTCGGCCGATCAGAAACTCCCCTTCAACGCCAAGAAGAACCACGTGGACGAGTCTCAGCTTAAGACCTTGGGAGAGGTTGAAGACATCAAGCCGGGCGCCAGCGGCAAGCTGACAGCCACGCTGAAGCCAGGGACATACATGTTGTTCTGCAACATCAAGGGCCATTATAAGGCCGGAATGCACAACACGCTGACCGTGACCAAGTAGGGTTGGATAAGCGATCTCTCAAACAATAGAACGCCCGGCCACCAGCCGAAGCCAGTGACGGGGCGGTCTTTGCGAGCACCTATGGGCAGATCAATACGGCGACCGGCACTGCTGACGGGGTCCGTTGTTAGGCTGGAAGGTGTTGTCTGACGCCCGGTACGAGCGGTACCGATCCGCGCAGTAACGGACATGCGCGTCAGACAGCCGTGTTGAAGGCTGGTTTGCAACCGCTCCGCCAATCACTGCTCCTGCGATGAAGGCTGCGGCCGGGAACCAGTAGCCGTTATGATAGCGATAGCCTGGACGCTTCGCACGGTAGCCGCGTCGACCGTTGTAGTAGTAGCTGTCACCACGACGCTCGAACCGATCACGACGGTCGAAGCGGTCGCGACGATCACGGCGATTCTGAACCTGAATGACATCGCTCTTCTGAGCCTCAAACTGCGGCGCATTGATTGGCGCAGCGGTGGCGAGAGACGTTCCGAGTGTTGTAAGCATCATGGCTGCTGCGCAGATGCCTGAAACAATCTTTCTCATCGTTGGTCTTCCTTTCAAGTCAGCAACCCCGCCATGGAAATGGCTGGCGTGGCGTGAATGGAAAGTGAACCGGTTCATTAATTATCGGTAAGGAAACACTTGGAGGGGCCCCTCGAGGGTTGAGCTAGCAGATGAAGTGATTACTGGTGACGGATGCTATCCTGCATCTTCAAACTGAGACCACGGCCTCTGATCCAGTGCATGTCAGTCGCCTTGGTATGCATCGGGTTTGCCTTCCCGTCCATGAAAGTGCGGGCCACTGAAAGCCGAGCGTTTGACCAGCAGTTGCTTCGTCTGGATCCAGCAACGCGTTTGGAGCAAACATGCGATGCCGAGGTGATGCAGCGCGTCAACCATGACGATCGACACTTCCAGGCGGACAAGGTGGTCGCCTACACCTTCGCCGAACCCCAACTCGGTCAGCATTCGATCAAGGCGCTCGGTGCCGCGGTTCGCAGCAACGGAGAATGGTACCGCCTCAAATACTTCTGCCGCACCGGACCCCGACACCTCGATGCGCAAGATCTGCGATACAAGATCGGCAGCAAAATCCCGCACGAAGATTGGCAGCAGCGATATCTGTACGATTAGATTA
This sequence comes from Mesorhizobium liriopis, assembly GCF_024053505.1. Lineage (GTDB taxonomy): Bacteria > Pseudomonadota > Alphaproteobacteria > Rhizobiales > Rhizobiaceae > Mesorhizobium_B > Mesorhizobium_B liriopis. The sequence goes on from NZ_JAMXQS010000005.1 coordinate 137,379, forward strand.
TGAGTGTCACGGTAGGCGCCACACCCGGCAAAGATTCATGCGGCAAAACCTACCGAAGCCAAGCCTGGGGCTAATCTCAAGCTCTACAGGGAGGAACCTGTCTGACGGCCGACGCTCGATCGAGGCGCCGTTGCTATCGCGCGACGGCGGCGAACAGGACACCCGACACAATCGTGGCCGCCCCAGTGAAACCTAGGCCAAGGTACCAGCCTTGCGGCTCGCCGGTCATATCATCATCAAGCACGAGATACGTCGCGGTCAGCCCCATGACGAGTCCTGCCGCTGCAAGGGTTAGTCCAAACTTCCGCATTCAAACACCACTCCAGTCCGATCCGCAGCCACCTTGCCTCGATGGTCAATCGGGTATGGAACGACGGGCTCTATAGATCAAATCGGCTGCCCCCCCACCATAGCTCGCCCCCGCCGCCTTGATCGTCCCAACAAAAAACCCCAACCAGCCGAAGCTGAGCTGGGGCAGTTGGTGCGAACTCTCGGGAAATGGGAGTGCCGTGGCAGGCTATCGTAGCCCACCCGGTCCGTCACCCATCATCGGCGGCTGAATGGCATGCCTCTTACTCAGAAGCGAACACGCACTGATCCGCGCCAACGCCGCACAACAGAATTGCCTTGGAAACAACCCTTGATGGCGCGAAGGCGACTTACCTCCTGACACTCGTAACGTCTGCTCTTGAGGTGTTACGATCTTGACCTGAACAACCGAAATGAGGCGCAAAGCGGAACGGCATAAGCTGGGCCGAAAGCGGGCAGTCCGGTTTCGGGTGATGTTGGGTGAAGAGCTGCTATTGGACGAAGCCACTATTTTCTTCGTCAGAAAGCTGGCACCGACGGATGTGAGTAGAGTCTGTAATGCAGTGCATCACCTGCCATTCTCCAGCCATAGCCCGAAAACAATCTTTCAATCTCTGGACCCAGAGCGATGTCGTGCAGCACAATTGATGCTGTGGCTTGGCACTCAAGAAAGGGACCGGGAGAGCACAGAACGTATCCATAATTCTCGGTTGCTACCACACTCCTAGATCAAAAAAGTATCGGTTCGCTATACGAAACATAGTGGCGCCTTGCATGGGAGAGGGTCTAGTCTCACGTTTGCTCGGCCTCTTCTGATTAAGAACCGACAGGGGCGGATGGAGCTAGATGCGGAAGGGGAGCCGCGTCGGTTCGGGAGGAGACCGCATGAGACCTGATCTGGAACTGGTCCAGATCCGCCGCGGCGAGTCATTCACGGCTTGGGCGCACGGATATCCCTACCACACGGTGCGCTGGCACTTTCATCCGGAATACGAACTGCATCAGATCGTCGAAACGCGCGGCCGCTGCTTCGTGGGCGATTTCATTGGCGAGTTCGAACCGGGCAACCTCGTGCTGACCGGCCCCAACCTGCCACACAACTGGGTAAGCGATGTTCCCGAAGGCACGACCGTGCCGCTGCGCTGCCGCATCATCCAGTTCAGTGAGCGGTTCATCGGCGATGCCGCCAAGGTCCTGGTTGAGCTCGCGGCCCTTCAACCCGTTCTGGAAGCCTCACGAAGGGGATTGCAGTTCTCGCCCGAAACGGGACGCGAGATTTGGCCCTTGATGGAAGAGATGATGGAGGCGCAGGGCGTGCGCCGCATCGAACTTTTCATCCTGATCATGGGCGTGCTCAGCCGTGCGGAAGGCGCCCGCAGCCTGGCCAGTCCGAACTATCTTCCCGACCCGTCCGGCTACATGTCGGCCGGCATGAACAAAGCCATCGCCTTTATCCGCGAGAACCTGACGCATGCCTTCGACGAGTGCGACCTGGCAGCAATCGCAGGCCAGTCCACTAGTGCGTTCTCGCGTTCGTTTCGCCGGCGTACGGGCATGTCGCTCGTGCAATATGTGAAGCGGCTCCGGATCAACCTCGCCTGCCAGATCCTGATGAGCGACGAGGCGGCCTCGATCACCGACATCTGCTTCGAGGTGGGGTTCAATAACCTGTCCAACTTCAACCGCCAGTTCCTGGCGGAAAAGGGCATGCCACCTTCGCGCTTCCGGCGGCTGCTCGGTGAGAACATTGGCGCCGCCAAGGCAGCCTGACTGAAAGTGAGGCAAGGGAGGAGATCAGGACCTGCAGACGACAACACGGAACGGGCGATGCACCTGTTCCGCGCACCGGAAAGCTTTGCCTGGAGAAGCCGCGAATGCGGTGGACGAGACCAGCCGTGAGCCAGCGGTAGAACAACAGAACAACAATGCGGAGGAACTGAAAATGACTAAACTGATGAGCAGCGCCTGGAAATCGACCGGTCTGGGCGCGCTCGCGCTCGGCCTGATGGGCGGCGCGGCATGGGCACAGGACAATGCCACGGTCGGCTTCCTGATGCCTGACCAAGGCTCGACCCGCTACGAGCAACACGATTCGCCAGGCTTCATCGGCGAGATGAAGAAGCTCTGCGCGAGCTGCAAGGTGATCTACCAGAACGCGGACGGCGATATCGCGCGCCAGCAGCAGCAATTCAACTCGCTGATCACGCAAGGCGCGAAGGTGATCGTTCTCGATCCCGTCGACTCCACCTCCGCTGCATCGCTCGTGAAGCAGGCGCAGGCGCAGGGCGTGAAGGTGATCGCCTATGACCGCCCGATCCCCGATGCCAAGGCCGACTATTATGTGTCATTCGACAATGAGGCGATCGGCAAGGCCATCGCGGACGGGCTCGTCCAGAAGCTTAAGGCGATGGGCGCAAAGGTCGAGGACGGCGCGGGCGTGCTCCAGATCAACGGCTCGCCGGTCGATGCGGCAGCCGGGCTGATCAAGAAAGGCATCCATGCGGGTCTCGACAATTCGGGCTTCCCGATTCTCGCCGAATACGACACGCCCGACTGGGCGCCGCCCAAAGCTCAGCAATGGGCGGCAGGCCAGATCACGCGCTTCGACACCAAGATTCTCGGCGTGGTCGCAGCCAATGACGGTACAGGGGGCGGTGCGATCGCGGCCTTCAAGGCGGCGGGCGTCGATCCGGTTCCGCCCGTCACCGGCAATGATGCGACGATCGCAGCCCTTCAGTTGATCATTGCGGGCGACCAGTACAACACGATCTCCAAGCCCAGCGAGATCGTGGCGGCGGCTGCCGCCAACGTTACGGTGCAACTCCTGAAAGGCGAGACACCCAAGGCGGAAACCACGCTCTACGAGACGCCCTCGCAGCTCTTCGTGCCCGCCGTAGTCACGCAGGAAAACCTTAAGGCCGAGATCATCGATAAGAAGATCCAGACCGCTGAGGAACTCTGCACCGGCCGGTACACCGAAGGCTGCAAGACGCTCGGCATCATGAACTGAGTCGACTGCGCGGCGTCCAGCCGAACTCCCTTGGCCGGACGCCGAACTCTTCGTGAAACAGAAATCCGAGCGAGGGCCAGTGTCATGGCGAATGCATTTGACGGCGGCATAGTCGGGCGCGGCGAGGCCGTGCTTTCCCTACGCAACGTTTCCAAGAATTTCGGGGCAGTCCAAGCGCTCACCGATATCGAGCTTGACGTTTACAAGGGCGAGGTCGTGGCGCTGGTGGGCGACAACGGCGCGGGGAAGTCCACGTTGGTGAAAATCCTGGCCGGCGTGCACCAGCCGAGTTCCGGCACCATGACCTTCGACGGAGTGCCGGTCGTGCTCGACGGTCCGAGCGCAGCCCTCAAGCTCGGCATCGCGACGGTCTTTCAGGACCTCGCTCTCTGCGAAAACCTCGATGTCGTCGCCAACATCTATCTCGGTCAGGAACTGAGCCCGATGGCACTCGACGAAGTGTCGATGGAGATCCGGGCTTGGACACTTCTGCGAGAGTTGTCCGCCCGCATCCCGAGCGTGCGCGAACCCATTGCCTCGCTCTCGGGTGGCCAGCGGCAAACGGTGGCCATCGCGCGTTCGCTCTTGCTTGACCCCAAGGTGATCCTGCTCGACGAGCCGACAGCAGCTCTCGGAGTGGCGCAAACGGCCGAAGTTCTCAACCTCATCGAGCGCGTGCGCGACCGGGGTCTCGGCGTCGTCATGATCAGCCACAACATGGAAGACGTACGCGCGGTGGCCGACCGGGTTGTGGTTTTGCGGTTGGGAAAAAACAACGGCGTCTTCACGCCTGACACCTCCAACCAGGAACTCGTCAGCGCCATCACCGGCGCATCCGACAACTCCGTGTCGCGCCGCGCGAGTCGCCGTGCGGGCACGGAACATTCAGCCGGAGAGGCGCATCCATGAGCACCGTTTCCAAGCCGGTCGCAAGCAGAGCGCCATTGATGGACCGGGCCGACGAGCGGCTGCAAGATCGCTCCGGCATTGCCGGTTCGGTTCGCGGCTTCATCGACCGTGTACGTTCGGGCGATCTCGGCTCCCTGCCCGTGGTGGTCGGCCTCGTTGTGATCGCGGCCATTTTCCAGTCGATCAATCCAATCTTTCTGTCGCCCAACAACCTCGTTAACCTGCTCTTCGACTGCTCGACCATCGGTGTAATCGCGCTCGGCATCGTGTGCATCCTGATGGTGGGCGAGATAGACCTTTCCGTCGGCTCGGTCAGCGGCTTTGCGTCAGCGCTCACCGGCGTGCTCTGGGTCAACCATGGCTGGCCGGTCGCGGGGGCGATCCTCGGCGCCCTTCTGGTCGGGGCACTCATCGGCTCGATCTATGCTTTCCTTTACAACCGCTTCGGCATGCCGAGCTTCGTGTCGACGCTCGCCGGCCTGCTCGCGGTGCTCGGGCTCCAGCTCTACATTCTGGGCTCCACCGGCTCGATCAACCTGCCTTACGACACCGCGCTCGTGAATTTTGGGCAGATCCTGATCATGCCGGGCTGGGTGTCCTCAGCACTCGTGGTGGTGGCGGGCGTCGTCCTTCTTCTTACCAAGATGCGCAACGCCGCGCGTCGGCGTGCGGCAGGGCTTTCGGCGCGATCGACGGGCGCCATCGTCTTTCAGGCGGCGGTGATCACAATCCTGCTCGGGCTCGTCGTCTTCTACCTCAACCAGGCGCGCGGCGTGCCGTGGATGTTCGGGCTCTTCGTCGGCTTGGTTCTTCTGATGAACTACGCTTTCACGCGCACCCGGTGGGGCCGGATCCTCACCGCCGTGGGCGGCAACCGCGAGGCGGCACGGCGCGCGGGCATCAATGTGCGAATGGTCTATGCTTCGGCCTTTGTGCTTTGCTCGACTCTGGCCGCGGCCGGCGGCGTGCTTGCGGCCGCACGTCTTGCCTCGTCAAGTCAGCAAGCCGGCACGGGCGACGTCAACCTCAACGCCATTGCAGCAGCCGTGATCGGCGGCACCAGCCTATTCGGCGGACGCGGCAGCGCCTATTCGGCGCTTCTCGGCATCATCGTCATCCAGGCCATCGCCAGCGGGCTGACGCTTCTCGATCTGTCTTCCTCGCTTCGCTACATGATCACCGGCGGGGTGCTGGCGGTCGCGGTGATCGTGGACTCGCTCGCCCGACGCTCGCGCGTCTCCCATGGCCGAGCCTAAGCAAAGGGAGAAGCCTATGGCACAAGAAATGATGGGCAAGGTCGCAGCCGTGACGGGCGCGGCCTCCGGGATCGGCCTCGAATGCGCGCGGGCCATGCTCGCGGCGGGCGCCAAGGTCGCACTGGTGGACCGGGCGGAAGATCGGCTCAAGGAACTCTGCGCAGAGCTCGGGGCCAACGCCTTTCCGGTCGTGGTCGACCTGCTCAATCCCAAAAGCGTGGACGGGATGCTGCCTGCGATCCTCGACCATGCCGGCCAGCTCGACATCTTTCACGCCAATGCCGGCGCCTATATCGGCGGCGACGTGCTGGAAGGCGACCCGGATGCCTGGGACCGTATGCTGAACCTCAACGTCAACGCCGCCTTCCGCACCATCCATGCCGTTCTGCCGCACATGAAGGAGCGCGGCACGGGCGATGTGATCGTCACAAGTTCGATCGCGGGCGTGGTGCCCGTCGTCTGGGAGCCGATTTACACAGCGTCCAAATTCGCCGTGCAGGCCTTCGTGCATACGGTGCGGAGACAGGTCGCGAAACACGGCATCCGCGTCGGCGCGGTCCTGCCCGGGCCCGTCGTGACGGCCCTCCTGAGCGACTGGCCGAAGGCCAAAATGGAGGAGGCGCTCGCCAACGGTTCGCTGATGGAGCCGAAAGAAGTGGCCGACTGCGTGCTCTTCATGCTGTCGCGGCCGCGCAATGTCACCATCCGCGACCTCGTGATCGTGCCCAACAGCGTCGAACTCTGAGATGGCGACAGGGCATTTCATCGGGGTGGATGTCGGCACAGGCAGCGCGCAGGCCCGTGTCTTCAATGCGAGCGGCACCATGCTCGCATCCGCCAAGCGGGATATCCTGATCTCTCGGGACTCCGGCGAGATCGTGGAACAGTCGAGCACGGATATCTGGCAGGCGGTCTGCGCGTGTGTTCGCGCGGCGATGGAAGAGGCCGGCATCGATCCCGCTTGAGTGGGTGGAATCGGCTTCGACGCAACCTGTTCGCAGGTCGTGCTGGGCGAAGAGGGAACGCCGTTTTCGGCGAGTCCGTCCAACGATGCTGAGCGCAACATCATCGTCTGGATGGACCATCGTGCCACCGATCAAGCACGGCGGATCAATGCGACCTCGCATCCGGTGCTGGCCTATGTCAGCGGCGTAATCTCGCCTGAGATGGAAACGTCCAAGCTTCTCTGGCTCGCCGAGAACAAGCCTGACACGTTCGTTAGAGCCTGAGCCTTCATGGACCTCACGGACTTCCTCACTTGAAAGGCGAGCGGAAGCCTCGCGCTCGCCCTGCATTCGAGATCTCAGGATGCTGATGCAGCTTCCTGCGCCAAGCTGTAAGTTCGATCAGGTCATGGTTTGTTAGTGCCAAGGCGGAAGCCTCCCTTCGCTCATGCAGGCTGACATGGAAACGGAAGCGGTCAGTTCGCCGGACATCTAGCCAGAGCGAGGCCGACACCAAGCGCAACCATAGCGATGCGGTTGAGCCGGGGCAGGATCAGCAATGCCTTCAATGATCTTGCAACATGTGGAGGTAAAACCCATTCAGTGAAGCCTCAACTCGCCTGCCCGCCCCGTTCGCGGGCCATCACATAAAGCCCGGAACTGATTACAATAGCGATCCCGGCCCAGGCGATAAAATCTGGCCACTCTCCCCATATGAACCAGCCATACGCAATGCTCAGAAGGATGGCCACGTATTCGAAGGGTGCCACCGTGCTCGCCCGTGTGCTGCGATAGGCTTGGCTTAACAGCGTGAGGCCAACAGCCGCGATAACCCCACAGGCAGCCATCAGCAGAAGGTCCCTGACACTCGGATCAGACCAGCTGCGCATCAAAAACGAGAGGCTCTTGTGCATTCCTTCAGTTGAGCCGCTGCCTCCAAAAGCCATCGCAAGAACGATCCCGGCGAGAAGGTAGACCCCATTTCCGTAGAAGGTCATCACTGCGGCACTGTTTGTCTCGCCCAACTTGCGCGCGAGCGTTTGCGACACGGCATAGGTGAGCGCGGCCAGAACGGGCAGAAGGGTGGCTGCATCGAACACGACTGTACCCGGGCGGATGATCACCAAGACACCCAGAAAGCCCATCAGCACGGCCACCCAGCGCGGTGCATCGACGCTCTCGCGCAGAAAGAATGCAGAGAGAATGGTGATGAAGAGTGGTGCCACGAAGAAGATCGCAACGCAGGTCGCGAGTGGCAGCGCTGCAAAGGCCAAATAGTAGGACGTGTAGGAAACAAACATGATCGCGCCCCGTGCGGCAAGTAGCGGCGCACTTTTCGAAACCAGTGTCGAGACCCCTCCGGTAACAGCGACGAGGGCTAGCAGAAGTGGCAGAGCGACGAGGCTTCGGATCGTCATTGCCTGGTGGACCGGATAGGTGTCACTGAGCAGCTTGATGATCACATCCTGAGCGGAGAACACGGCAATCCCAGCCACGAGCGAGACGATGCCGAGCGTGGCGTCATTTCGGCTCGCAACGGGCGGAATAGCCTCGGTCTGAGCTGAAGAGGATGAAATGTGGGTCAACGCGCTGAGGTCTCTTTGAAAGAGCAACCATAAAGCGCGGATTTACGGCAAGCATTGCTGCATGGGATGTCGAATGTTGCGCCAACCCTCAAACATGCAGCCGCAACGTACCGTGCGATCTTTCCACCAGCGATCGGCTGAAGCATGCGGGTATAAAGGTCCGACGTATGCTGGCTTCTAAAACTGAAGTTAAGTGCGCTTGCAGTGAGCTTACGGGGCCCAGCTCGTTCGAGCGACTCCTTACCCTTCATTTGAAGCTGTCACCGCCGACTGGGGAGCTTTTGCTGCAGCTGGGACTTCATGAGATCGAATTGGGTGTCCGGAAGAATCGGACATCTCAGGGTATGTCCGCAGCCAAGAGGGGCGGCTCGAAATGATCGATCTATCTTGGCGCAACCTGCGTGAAAAATGGCTGACCACCGCGGTTCTCTTACGCTCAATCCCCGTTGGGGTCGTCATCGCAGCGGGCATCGTTGCAACGACCTGGACACATTCGCTCCTGAGCAGTCACCAAGAGCTCGTTGTCCATACGTTCAAGGTAATCGATACGACCAAGGATGTTTTGATCGGCCTCGATGATGCTGAAACAGGACAACGCGGCTATCTGCTCAGTGCCGACCAACGCTATCTCGAACCGTATGCGAAAGCGTTAGACAGACTCACAACGTTGCGCGTCACGCTCGCACAGCTGATCGCGGACAATGGCGCGCAGATCGGGCGGGTTGCGCGCTTGAACACGTTGATCGATGCAAAGCTCGGTGAGCTCCAGAAATCGATCGCCTTTCACGATGAAAGCGGATTTGAAGCCGCACAGCGTGAAGAAGTCGGCATGATGGAACGCGCGACCATGGACGACATCCGCCATGTTATTGGCGAAATGACCGAGGCCGAGAAGGCGCTTCTTGCTTCGCGGCAAAGCCAAGTTGAAAGCGATGAGCACCGTATTCGCCTGGTCGCCATCGCGATCGGCCTTTGCTCTTTTCTGACACGCGCCGGCGTCGAACTCTATCTGGCACGACGCGGGATCACGGCAGAAAACAGATCTGCCGTTCGCGCGAATGAAGCAAACGCCACTAGTTCTTGAGAAACACAGATCGAAGTCTACTGAGCCGAGCACGATTGATGAGCCACATCGTGGGCTGAAAGCGCTGCTTTAAGTGTGCTCACAAATGCAGTCCTGATACTGGAGTTCCCGCGACGGACCTTGGAACTTCGGTGTAGCTGCGGCCACGATGCAGAACGCAGCGCTGCTTGACCATTCTATCCCGGCTGCGGCCTCACGGCGCTACGCCGCCGACCAGCGGCGCGGTCCGCGCCGGGCGATATGGAAGCGGAATGATCGATCAGGCTGCATTCCAGCTAGAAATAATTGGCGGGTTGAGGCGACGGAAGCCGTCTTGGCGCTCGTAAGGGAAGTGTGGATAGGGCGCGGGGACGTGGCTCGCTCTATCGAGCTTGGAGATTTGATCTTCAGTCAAGCGCCAACCAGCCGCGCCCAGATTGTCACGCAGCTGCGCCTCGTTGCGAGCGCCGATGATCACGGACGATACGGTCGGCCGCCCCATGAGCCAGTTGAGGGCGACTTGCGGCACGGTCTTATCCGTTTCCTCCGCCACCTCTTGCAGCGCATCGACGACCTCGAACAGGTGTTCGTCATTTACCGGCGGACCGAAGCTTGCCGTGTCATGAAGGCGGCTTTGTTCGGGCAACGGTGTGCTGCGCCTGATCTTGCCGGTAAGGCGCCCCCAGCCAAGCGGGCTCCACACCAGTGCACCCAACCCCTGATCTGCACCCAGCGGCATGAGATCCCATTCATAATCGCGGCCGATCAGAGAATAATACACCTGATTGGCGACGAAGCGCGGCCAGCCATGACGCTCAGCAACACCCAGCGCCTTCATGACCTGCCAACCCGAGAAGTTCGACACGCCGGCATAGCGAACCTTGCCGTCGCGAATAAGCATGTCCAGCGTCGACAACACTTCCTCGACAGGCGTCGTCGCATCGAAGGCATGGAGTTGCAGAAGATCGAGATAGTCCGTGTCGAGCCGTCTCAACGCTGCCTCGACCGAGCGAACCAGCCGAAGCCGAGAGGTTCCGGCATCGTTAGGACCATCACCCATCGGCAGGCCGGTCTTGGTAGAAATCAGCACATGGTCGCGCCGACCCTTGAGCGCAGCGCCCAACACCGCTTCGGACGCACCGCCCGAATAGACGTCGGCCGTGTCGAACAGGTTCAAGCCGGCTTCAAGGCAGATGTCGATCAGGCGCCGGGCCTCTTCGACATCCGTGTTGCCCCATGCCCCAAACAGTGGTCCGGTGCCGCCAAATGTGCCTGCGCCGAAACTCAAGACAGACACCTTGAGGCCCGAACGGCCGAGCGAACGATATTCCATGGCGATGTTCTCAGTTGAATTGCTGTCGTGAGAAGGGAAGTAGCTTCCACAGGCCGGATGACCTAGTCTGTCGACTGGAACATCATCTGTGAACTCAAGGAACAATGGCGCGAACGGAAACCAATCGATCTGGTGAAATGGAGGTGTTCGTCCGTGTGGTCGAGCAAGGCGGCTTTTCCTCTGCCGCCCGGATCAGTCGCATGACGCCTTCGGCCGTCAGCAAGCTCATTGCCCGATTGGAGAAGCGGCTCGGCGTGCGCCTGATCAACCGATCGACACGCGTCCTGCAACTGACTTCGGAAGGTTGCGTGTTCTACGAGCGGGCAGCACGCATCCTTGCCGATATCGCGGACGCAGAACGCAATGCAGGTGCCGGCGAAAAGCCGAAAGGACGCATCCGATTGAACACCAGCGCATCCTACGCAACGCACATCCTGGCCCCGATCCTGCCTGAGTTCCTAGAGCACTTTCCCGGCGTGACGGTCGATCTGATCCAGACTGACACCATTGTGGACCTTATCGCCGAGCGAACAGACGTGGCAGTGCGTGCGGGACCGATGAAGAGCTCAAGCCTCGTTGCGCGCAAGCTTGGCGATACCCGAATGGTCATCGTCGGAGCCCCAACCTACTTCGCCCGTTTCGGCACACCAGAAACGCTCGCAGAGCTCGGTCACCACAGGCGACTAGGTCTCTCATACATCCGCACCATCGATGGATGGCCCTTCAAGGACGGGCGTGAAACCATTGTCGTGCCTGTCGCCGGGCGGGTTCAGGCGAGCGACGGAGAAGCACTGCGCCAGCTGGCGCTTGGCGGCGCTGGTCTGGTTCGCCTTGCCGCATTCACCGTGCGCGAGGACATTGCCTCCGGTCGCCTTTGCCCTGTGCTCGAACAGCTAAACCCATGTGACACGGAAGCCTTTCACGCTGTTCATATTGGACATGGGGGGCCGCTCCCTTCACGTGTTCGCGTACTGCTGGACTTTCTCGCCGAGAAAGGCAGGGTGAGTAGCGAGACCTAGCGACTGCTTTTTCCAGTTCATGGATCAGAAGGCTACCTTCCGTTTTCCACTCCGCTCCACTCCACTCCTGACGAGCCTTGCGTCTGGCGCCAACGGCAGCTTTCGGGGCACTTTCCAGACAATCAGAATGACTGGAAAGAGGCGCAAAGCGGAATGTCGGAATATGGGCCGAAAAATCGACGGCACGCGTTTATGTGGTGCCACCGATAAGCTGCATTGAAAATTTCGACCGACGCGATGTCCTGAGCGCTACACGAATGCCAATTTCACCGAATTGGCGAGGGGGTTACAGCTCGCTGAGCAATACGCGAGCAACAGCCTCGTCGGTAACCAAGTGGTTAACGTAGCGACCATTGAGCGTGGCACGGATGATTGGCGCCTTGTATAGGCCGCCAGAAGCGAGCACAGAGACAGGCTTCTCGCGTAGCGCCTCGAGCGGAATCGCCATGATTGAGCGGTTCAGCTGGTGATCGACCAATTCGCCGTTCGCACGTAAGAAATATCCGAGAATTTCCCCAACTGCGCCGAGTCGCTCTAACTCGTCGAGACTGTCTTTCACGACCCGTAGTGACGGTATCGGCGACCGCTCGTGCAGATCCCCGCAGGCGACGAGTGCGACATCAGCGATTTCCGTCCGCGCGAGTACATCTGCGATCTCGTCATTGTGCAAGATTGCCTCCAGGCTTTCAGGACTGGAGCAGTAAATAGGTGCAGTAAGATAGTGGCATTCGAGGCCGAGCGCCTTCGCAACGGACATGGCGACCTCAAATGTGTTCGTCAATGAGGCGCGGGTGACACCCCCCATGAGGCCAACAACCCAAGAATGCGAGTTACTTTTTACTTCGAGTCGGCGCGTGGCGAAGGCAAGAGTGCGCCCCCAGCCAATGCCGACACCCAAATCGCGGCCGGCAATGACAGAGTTGAGGAGTTCGCCGGCAGCCTCGCCGATGGTGCGCTGCTGCTCAATCGGATCCGTCAGGGCGGGAACAACCACGGCTCCTTTCAGATGGAACTTAGCCTTCAACCGCTCTTCGAGAGCAACGCAGTCGGCCAGCGGGCTTCGTACTTCGATGTTGACTAAACCGGAAGCACGCACCTGCCCTATCATCTTGTTGATGCGCAGGCGGGTCGTGCCGAGTTCGGTGGCGATATCCTTCTGCGTCATGCCGCCAACAAAATAGAGCCAGGCTACACGCGCGATCTCGCGCTCTGAGTGGAACTCGTCATCGGTCGGTTCGGTCTGAGCTTTATTGAGCACTTCGGCAGCCTATCTGGCAGATTCGGGGTCCAGTTTGGACGCGTTCACTCCAGATTAGTATGGCGCGATCGCATATCCACGGCGGTGACAGACAGGCGTTCGCGCAGCTTTAGTATCAGCATTTCGAAAAGTACGTAGAGAGCGCCTTCATAGAGCGACCCCATCGGCAGAGTGGAACTCGGCGCAGTGGTGTCACGCGCCATGGTTTGGGCGGGAATCGTGATGATAGCGTTAGCCGCGCGGGGTGCAGCGCCGTCTGGCTCGGCAGTAACGCAAAGTGTCTTCGCACGCGCGGCTTTCGCAACCCCAATCAAAGCGCTGACGGTTGCGAAATCGCCCGGCCCAGCTGAGACGATCAGGAGATCACCATCGCCGAGATTGGGTACAGACATATCGCCGACGACATGTGCGTCGAGGCCGAGATGGAAGAGCCGCATGGCAAAACCCTTTATCTGCAGACCCTCGCGGCCGACGCCATAAAGAGCAATGCGCTTCGCCTCGGTGATCAGATCAAGCGCGGCTGCTTCTTGGTTTTCGTCGACAGCGATAAGGACATCATGGAGTTCGTCGAGTGCCCTGCGATAGATGTCGTACAGTGTCCCCTCCCTTGGTATTTCGCAGTCTAACCCAACGCCTCGCGTAGAGCTTCGCCCATGGCGCGTAGCGTCAAGTAAGTCGATGCAGCGCCCGGATCGATATGGCCTAGCGAGCGTTCGCCGAGCTTTGATGAACGACCGCGCCGCGCTGCAATGTTGGCGGTCTTTTCCATGCCATCCTTAGCGCTTGCGACGGCGGCGTCGATCACGTCTAGCGAGGATGCACCCTTTGCCGCACTCGCCTTTGCCGCATCCGCGGCAGGAGCCCAAGCATCGACCATGGTTTTGTCACCGGGAGCGGCGCGGCCTCGATCTTGAATGCCCTGCGAGGCCGCCGCGATCCAGTTAGCGAGCGCGGAGGCGTCAAGATTGAGACGTTCGCCGACTGCGGTTCCTGCGCGAAGGAAGGCAGTGGCATAGAGGGGGCCGGAAGATGCGCCGACCGCATCCAGGAAAGCCTTCGCCATGCGTTTGCAAATCGCCTCGATTGTCCTGTCTTCTGGTGCGGCGTCGAGAGCCTTACCGACAGCGATCCAGCCGATCTCCATGGTTACACCATGGTCGCCGTCGCCGATGACCCCATCGAGTTCCGATAGCCAGTCTTTCTCGGTGACGATAACCTTCCCGACATTGCGCATCATACGGCGGAAAATGTCAGGCGTGATGTCGCCACTGGTTGCTAGTTCCTTTCGATCGTTACTGACCGTCTTTTCGTCATTGTGAACCTCGACCGTAGCGGCCCGAGCCTGACGCGCCGCGCCGGCAGCAGCTAAGTCACCAACAGTCAGAGCCGGCGTACGGCAGGGGTGGTAGAGCAGGGTACGCAGCTCATCGTCGAGCTTCATGAGCGTGATCGAGGCACCGGCCATTTCCAGCGAAGTAGCATATTCGCCCACCCAGCTGTGCGCGATCCTGATCCCTGCATCGGCCAGAATATACCGCGTTTTGCGATGCAGCAGATACAGCTCCATTTGCGCGGTCGAACCGAGACCGTTGACCAGAACCGCAACTTCGTCGCCTTTGCGCAGATCAAGGTCGCCTAGAATCGCGCCAACGAGATCGGTGGCAAGTTCATCAGCGGTTTCGAGCGTCGCACGGCGTATGCCAGGCTCGCCGTGCAGGCCCATTCCGACCTCCATCTCGTCCGCGGGTATTTCGAAATTGGGTTTGCGGGTCTGTGGCAGCGAGCATGCTGACAGTGCGACACCCATGGTACGCGTAGAGGCGTTTGCGCGGCGCGCGACACGCTCGACCTCTTCGAGCGACAGCAGGCGGTCAGCAGCGGCACCCGCGATTTTGAACACGAAGAAGTCACCCGCAATGCCACGACGCTCATTCGCACGCTCCTTCGGCGCGGAGGCGACGTCGTCAGTGACCTGAATGCTTTTTACCGCAACGCCGATCGAAGCGAGTTCCTCAGCCGCCATGTCAAAGTTCATGACGTCGCCGGAATAATTTCCATAGAGGAAAATGACGCCCTCGCCGCCATTGGCGGCACGCGCGGCATCCATGATCTGCTCGGGCGACGGTGAGGCGAACACGTTGCCGACTGCTGCCGCATCGGCGAGGCCACGACCGACGTAACCAGCGAATGCGGGCTCGTGGCCCGAACCGCCGCCGACGACGATACCGACCTTGCCCTGCCGCGGGCCATCGACGGCCACGATTGCGCGACCGGTAGCGCCTTCGACGCGTAGAAGGTCAGGATGAGCGCCAACCATGCCCTCGATCATCTCAGAGATGATGTTTTCGGGCGCATTCATGATCTTCTTGGTGCGGGCAGTCATTCTTGCCTCTTGGATGCTTGCGAAAATTGGATAGTGCGGAACTAGACCGCCTGACGCAGCAGCGCCACCGACGCCTTCATGTCGGCAAGCACGTCTTCGTCGGTTTCCTCAAAGGGGTAGATAATTTCCAGGAAGTAGGTCTGGTCCGTCAGCTTGTTACGTTTCCAGAATTCGGAAAGCCTTTCCGGCGTGATGACGCCGTCGTGGGTGAAGTTCCAGTGGCGGTCGAGCAGACCGTCCGACTGCTGGATGTGGAAAGCGCCTATGTAGTCGCCGCACGTCTCCATCCAGTAGTCCATGTCGGCTTCATCGCCAAAGAGCGGTGTGAACAGCGCGTGACCCCAATCGACCATCAGCCTCACTGGGACCGCGCTTTCGGCGTTGAGGTCGGTCATTAGGCGCAAAGCATCGGTGGCTGAGGACGGGAATTCAGTAGCCAGAGGCACCGGCTCCACATAGAGGCGTTCGAGGCCTCTCGCCTTGGCGTGACGCGTGAGATCGAGATAGGCCGCAACGGCTTCCTTATAGATTTTCTCACGGCGGGCCGGGTTGTTCGCATCGGCCGTCGAGAACGAGCCAAACGGCATGCCGGCGGCCTTCACCCCCATCTGTGACGTCATGTCGATGGCGCGTTTGAGATGCTCCTTGCCGAGAGCACGAAGTTCCGGCGTCGGCGCGAGGAGATGATTGTAGGTGTAGGACGCGAGACCACCGAAAGTGCTCTCGATTGTGATGCCAGCGTTGCGGAACACCTCGGCATATTCACGCGCGATCGGGTCGCGCTGGTCCGTCGGCCACCATGGGTCGACGAGATCCCACGTGAACTGCACTGTATCGAAGCCCAGTTCTTCCTTGACGATGCGCGCCATGGCCTCACCACCGAGCCACCGCTTGATGGCGAACGACAGGTTCAATCCGAGTTTCATGACTTCTTCCCGAAATCGATATGCAGTGGCTTAGGCCGCGTCGGCGCGCAGATAGCGACGTGAGATCGCATCGAAGGAAATGGCAAGAACGACGATGACGCCACTGACCATGCCCTGCCAGTAGGGCGAGACACCGAACAGCACGATGATGTTCTCGATAATGGCGATAATTCCTGCGCCGAAAATCGCGCCAAGCGGCGTGCCGACGCCGCCGGTCGTGGTGACGCCTCCGATGACTGCTGCGGCGATC
The DNA here is from genome assembly GCF_024053505.1 of Mesorhizobium liriopis. Lineage (GTDB taxonomy): Bacteria > Pseudomonadota > Alphaproteobacteria > Rhizobiales > Rhizobiaceae > Mesorhizobium_B > Mesorhizobium_B liriopis. Next base: position 153,625 of record NZ_JAMXQS010000005.1, read on the forward strand.
GGCGCCAGCACCCAGGTAGCTCCAATCGAAGGCTGCGCGGTGCCCAGACGCGCCACCATCAGCAGGCCGGCGAGCGCCGACACGGCACCTGCAAACACGAAGACGAGGACGCGGATGCGATCGACCTTGATACCGAGCATGCGTGCCGCCGCCGGGTTGTTGCCAATGGCATACATATAGCGACCGAACGGGGTCTTGATCGTCATGAAGGAGACGATCGCCAACACGACAAGCATGATGACGAAGGGCATGGGCACGCCGAAAAGATTGCCACGGCCAAGATACTGGATGTTCTGCGGAATGCCGGTGATGGCGACGCCTTTGGTCAGCACAAGGTTGATGCCGCCGAAAACACCCGCAGTACCGATAGTGAGCACCAGCGAGTGCAGGCGCAGGAATGAAACCAACCCACCATTCACGAGACCACAAAAGGCGCCAAGGAGCAAAGCGAGTAGCATGGCGAACCACGGGTTGAACCCGTAGTTCATCATCAGCATGCCTGCCACCACGCCTGCGAGTCCGCCGATGGCGCCCAGTGAGAGGTCGATCTCGCCGAGGATCATCAGCGACGCCTGTCCGATGGTGACGAGGCCTACAAAGGCGAGCGCACGCGCTACCACCGACAGATTGTAGCCGGTCAGGAAGTAGGGCGAGATCAATGCGGAAATAATGAAGATGACCAGCAGCGCGACGAAGACGCCCGCGAGCGGATTGGCGACAAAGGTCTTTATGATATTAGGCCGCATGGGACGTGTTCTCCTTGCCGAATATTGCGCCGACAAGCGTCTCGGTGCTGGTTGTGCTGGTATCGAAGGTGCCGGTCACCTTGCCGGTATGCATGGTGACTATGCGGGTCGCGCATTTCCGCAGTTCGTCCATCTCAGATGAAACGAGGATGATACCGACACCGTCTTCTGCGAGGCTTTTCATGATGCGGTAGATTTCCGCCTTCGTCTTCACGTCGATGCCCTTGGTCGGTTCATCGAAGATCAGGATGCGCGGCTTTTGCGCCATTGCGCGACCGATCAGCGCCTTCTGTTGGTTGCCACCGGACAAAAAGACGATCTGCTTGTTCATACCCGCAGTCTTGATGTCATAGGCTCTGATGATGTCGGCGACCACGGATCTCTCCTTCCCCGAGGAGATGCCCAAACCGGATGCCGTCTGACCGTAGAGCGACAAACCGATGTTGTCTCGGACCGTCATCAACGGGAAGATACCGTGATGCTTGCGCTCCTCCGAGAGGTAGATCATGCCGTTCTGGATGGATGCCGCAGTGTCGCCGAGTTTCCAAGGCTTGCCCTCCAATTCGACGGTGCCGGACTTGGCTTTCAGGTATCCGAAGATTGCCTGCATCACTTCCGAACGGCCCGCGCCGACAAGTCCAGCAAACCCCAAAATCTCGCCACGCTTCAGGTCGAAATCGACCTTGTCAAACTGCCTGCCTGCAAGGCCGCGCACTTTCAAGATGGTCTCACCGGCTCCTTGCGGCGCCTTTTCCGGCTGGAACGTGTCGCCAAGATGGATCGCCTCGCCCGACATGGCGCGGATCAATCCATCGGCATCAGTATCGGCCAGCAGCCCGGCGGCGACCTTCTCGCCATTGCGGAGCACCGTGTAGTCGTCACCGATGGAGAAAACCTCGTCCATCTTGTGCGAGATAAAGATGATAGCGTGGTCACTGTCACGGAAGCCGTTGATGACGCGGAAGACACGATCGACCTCCGTGCGGGTGAGCGACGAGGTCGGCTCGTCGAGAATGAGGACCTTCATCTCTTTGTTGGTCGATGCCCGCGCGATCTGCAGCAATTGTTGATCGGAAACGGAGATGGTGCGAACGAGATCGGACGAGTGGGCCGAAATGCCGAAACGCGTGAGAATTTCGGCCGCCTCCGATTCGAGGCGCTTGCGGCTGACGATCGCACCACCATGGCCGGAACGGCTGTACGGCAGGAAGAGGTTTTCGGCGACCGACATGTGCGGAAAGAGGGTCAGCTCCTGCGGCACATACGCGATGTTGCGGAACAGGTTCGCATCATCGAGCGGATCCTTGCCACCAATGCGGATTGTGCCGCGCGACGGCGTATAGGCGCCGGTCAAAAGTTTTACTAACGTTGATTTGCCGGCGCCGTTCTCGCCAGCGAAGACATGGACGCGGCCGAGTTCAACTGTGATGTCGACATTGTTCAGGGCTGTCACGCCAGGGAAGTCCCGGCCGAGCCCACGAGTTTCGAGAAATGCCACGGATCTCACCTTTTCCGAAGGGCGACGGTCATCCGTCTCAGACGGTTGAACATGGTCGGTACGCGTTGCCGTGCAAAGGCGAGGCGTATTGACCTGAAACGCAGGGCAAATGACCATTGCCCCGCGTGATTTGTTCCTGGAAGGGTGAACTTACTTGACGTTGTCCGGCGTCAAAACGGCGATGCCGGTGTCGATATATTTCGGCGTCTCGATGCCGGTCGCCTTTTGCCACATGGTCATGACAGACCAGTATCCTTGCATTTCCGGCTTGGTCGAGGAGGAAGAGTCAGCCACGCCGTCCTTGATCAACTGGATCATCTCAGGGAGATCGTCCAGACCAACAAGCTTCACGGTTCCGGTCTTGCCTGCTTCCTTGATCGCCTGACCAATTCCGATCGGGCCGGCAGCGTCAGAGGCCACCCAGCCCTTAAGGTTCGGATTGGCCTGCATGATTGCTGCGGCCTGCTTCTGCGCCGTTTCTATGTCGTCATTGTCGATGCCTGTGGCGACGACCTTGATCTTCGAATTCTCGGCGAACACCTTCTGGTGGCATTCGGCGCGGATGGCGTGGTTCGGTGCGGTCGGCACGCCCATCATAATGGCAACTTCGCCACCTTCTGCACCAAGCAACTCGATGAGACGGCGTGACGCTATCGAGGCCTGCTCGCAGAAGTCATTGCCGATACTGGTCAGCTCCATACCTTCCGGTGCGACCGAGTCGAAGATGGTGACAGGTATCCCTTGGCCGACGGCGTCTTCGAGCGGCGCGCGGTTGCCGGCCGGATCAAGCAAGTCGATGGCAATGCCGTCCGGACGGGTCGCGATCGAGCTTTCTAGGATCTGGTTCTGCTGTACGACGTCAGCCTGCTGAGGCGCGCTGTATTCGATCACGACCTTTGAGCCAGTCTGCGCCTCAATGGCGGCGGCGGCCTGCTTGGCACCGTCATTCACCTTGTCGAACCACGGATGGACGACCTTCGGCACGATGACAAAGCGGTAGCTATCCTTCTTCGCCGTGCCGGGTGCGGCATCCTGTGCGAAGGCTGACGCAGATGCGAGCAAGAGGCCGGCTACCGACAGCCGGAAAAGGGTCTTCATGATGTCCTCCCAAAATGGATGCGAGCGTTCAGGAACACGCTGCCGACAAATCTCCACCCGTCGAGAAGCGCAGCCCAACCCACCGATACAAGTGTATCTTTTAATTTACAAGAGAGCCTTTTTCGTTTTCTGCTCCGACTTCTGCGCTGCCCGCAGCAGAGCAGAAACATTAGAGGCTGACTAATTTTCGAAGATGCGACGAATGCGTACCTGTCGCACCTCGCTCGGACCGCGCAGGGCGGCCAGCGGGTCGGGAGGCAGGACGCGGTTGGCGGCGAGTTCCCAGTCTAAGCGGTCAGGAGAGATCCGTGGTTTATGAGGAAATGGTTCGCTCATCTCGCCATAGCCGGGCGAGCCCGCACGCGCGCAAAACGCACACGCTAAATGTACACTTCGAAACTCGCGCGGCGCGAGCTTAGTGACCGAGTTGAGGCACGAAGCGGAATGGCGGGGTTGGGCCGGAAGCAGACCGTCTGGCTTCAGGCACAATCAACTAGAAGCTGCCATCCATATCTGGCCTAGGCTTAGAATATCACGGCATCGCCGCCCCTCGCCTACTACCTGTGAGGTCGTTCGAGATGCCCATCTAACCTGACATCGCCGTGGGAGTTGCCAAGGACGCCGAACTCGTTGGCGTTGCAGAGGACTTCTTCACCCTGCGAAGCTCTCCCTGCGACGAGGAGCGTGCGCATCACCTTAAGAAGATCATCTCCAGATCATCACAACGGTCCTGCAGCCGAGGCGACCTATCCGAGCGCCACGTGTGCTGCATCGATCGCACGTCTCACATCCGCGTCGCTGGTACGCCAGTTGCAGTTCAAAGTCGCCATTCCCATTCTACCTCGTCATCGGGGTGGAACTAAACGATCGCAGTGTCCGAAAGCTTATGTGCGTCACGGGCTCAGCTACTCAGTCCTGCGCCGTCGGTCGCACAACTATGCTGCCGATCTCGACATCGTCAGGTTGCTCGATCGCGAAGGCAATTGCCCGCGCTATGGCATCAGGGGAAATTGCGAGTTCCTGCTTTCGCCGACTAACCTCTTCGCGAACGCTAGGTTCAGAAACTGACGACTCGACGAAAGTCGTGTCGATAAAGCCCGGGGAAATCTCCGTGACCCGAAGACCGGGCACGCACTCTTGTCGAAGTGCCTCGGTTGCAGTTCGCAACGCATTCTTGGTTGCCGCATAAACACCCATCGCCGGAACAATCTTGAGGCCGGCTGTGGAAATGACATTTACGATGTGCCCACCTCGCTGCGCCGCAAAAGGTATGAGCGCTGCGGCTATGCCGTAGAGTGCGCCTTTCAGGTTCACGTCAATCATAGCATCCCAATCCTCAACTCGTAGAGCGTCGAACCGTGAGATTGGACCAATTCCAGCGTTATTGACCATCACATCCAGCCGGCCAAAGCGTTCTTGAGCAAGTCCAACCAAGGCATCAAGGTCCGAGCGGACAGTCACATCGGCCGAAAGACAATGGGCCTTTCCGCCTCCGGTCTTGATCTCGCGCGCCACATTGGCAATCTCGCTTTCGCTCCGCGCTCCCAGCACAAGGCACGCTCCACGTGCAGCTAGATGCAGCGCTGTTGCCCGTCCTATGCCACGGCCAGCTCCCGTGATTGCGATGACCTTGTTCTCAATGCTCATGATGACCTCCGTTACTTCGAGAGGCTCACTCTATGACGCGACCATGAGCGGCTCTATGTTTGACTGACCACTTCCTTGTCGCGATCCGCCAAAACCATGTTCGATCCGTTCTCTCAAGTTGTAGCCGTTCTCGGCACCCGAAACGTCCGTGGAACCAGTCTTGAGGCGTCGGGCGAGTGGGCTCTGACCTTCGACGGGCGGTCACGGCTTAAGTTCGTTGCAGTAACGCAGGGCCAATGCTGGCTCATACTCTCGGACATGGAGCCCGAATTGTTAGAAAAAGGAGACGTCGTTCTTCTCAGCGATACGCGCTACACGGTGGCAAGTGATCCTAGTGTCGAACCGGTCGACGGCATGGAGCTTTACGCTGGCCAAGGTCAGGACGCGGTACAATTGGGAAAGGATTGCGATGTCGCAATGATTGGAGGCGGCAGCGGCTTTGCAGATGGTTGCGCCCCGTTTGTCCTCGAGGCCCTACCGCGGTTTCTTCGGATCGACCGTGCGTCGCCAAGCGCGGCAGCCATTTCGCGGACATTGGAGTCGCTGCAGGCTGAGGTCCAAACTGCGGACGTTGGAAGCGCACTTATCGCTGCCCGCTTGGCCGAAATACTTGTTGCCGAAGCTGTCCGCACCTTTGTTGCCGCCGGGCCATATGACAGTCTCGGCTGGATCGCCGCGCTAGCAGATCCACGCTTGGCTAAAGCGCTCAGCCTGATGCACCATCATGTCACGCTCCCCTAGACGGCGCCAATGCTGGCGCGAGAGGTCGGCATGTCACGTTCGGCCTTCGCCTCGCAGTTCACGCGACGTGTTGGTCGCCCACCGATAGATTACCTAATCTATTGGCGCATGGTTTTGGCTCGGCAGAAGCTAGCGGCAGGTTCGAGCGTTGCAGCGGTCGCCGGGGAGGTTGGCTACAAGTCCCAGAGTGCCTTCACGCAGGCGTTCAAACGGACAATGGGACGAACCCCGCGCTCAGACGTGTGATGATAAAGGACGATCAGTGCTTAAAGGCGCAGGGCTTGCATGCTCCTGTCGCTTGGCTGGATGATCGAAAGACCGAAGGCAACCGAAGTGTTCTCAACTCGTGCAACGCCGGGAGCCCGATGCGACAATGATCAGATACTTGGCTAGGTGCGTCTCCTCGCAAGATTGCTTAAAACCGCACGCCAGTCGCCTCTTCTGATAGCGCCCACAAGTGTTCGGCCGCCACGCGATCCAGGGCTTGTGGCGGGATCTTGGCCTCGGCCAGCCGAAGCTGAACCGGGGCGGTCTTGAGGCGCAAAGCGGAATGGCGACAGTTGGGCCGGAAGCGGTCAGTCCGGGTCTGAACAGGAACATTGAAAAGCTGCCATCTCGCTCTTGACTTCGTCGCTGACGCTGAGCGCATCCGCCGGCCGCCATGGATATCAGTTCCGCACGGTCAGCCAGACGCCCAGCAACGTCACGGCCAGCCCAGAGAACATGGCAGCGGTGAGCGGTTCGGAGAAGAGTGCCCAAGCCCAGAGCATCGTGACAGGGGGGCTCAGATAGATGGCTGCGCTGACCTTGGCGACGGGGAACAGGCGTAGCATGGTGTAGTAGACCGAATAAGCAGCAAAGGTGGCGATCAACACGAGCCACGCCATGCCGATGGCGAATTCGCGCGTGAGTGGCGGCGCCAGCCCGCCCTGCGCGAGTGCACATGCGCCAAACAACACCGCTCCGGTCAGTGAATGGATGCAAAGGCTCTGATGCACGGGCATGTTCAGGCTCTCACGCCCGCGGCGCAACACGGACGCCCATGCAAACACCAGCATGGCACCGATCGTCACCCCATACGCCCAGAGAGGTGCCGCTCCAAAGCTTAGGCTGTCGAACGAGACGATGAGCACGCCCGAGACTGCGATCGCAGTGCCCAGCCATTGGCGCCGCGAGAGCCGTTCGCCCAAGAGCGGCTGGGACATGGCCGCGATGGCGAGAGGCACGAGGTCGGCGATGAGGGCCACAAGCCCTGTCGGAACGCGCTGCTCGATCGCCAGTGCGAAGCCGCCAAGGTAGATGAAGACGGCCATCACACCGAACCCCATCTGTGACGCCACGGCACCCAGCTTGAGCCGGGGACCGATGGCGAGGGCGAAGGGCAGCATGATCAGGCCCGACAACAGTGTTCGCCAGAACAGGAGCAGAGCGACGCTTGCTTGTTCATTGGTATAGCGGATGCCGACGAAGCCCGAGCTCCAGCCAATCACGAGGAGACCAGCCAGCGCAGGAAAGAGGGCGGGCGACTGTGGGGTATTCGGAGCGGACAAAGCGAGAGCCATGCGGTGTTGGTTATGAACACCCGAATTAACGAAATTCTCAGCATGAAGCGCATGACAAATCATCATGAAACCATGACAAAGCCCCTTTCTGTGTCATTACCGTTTGCAAAGCTAGTTGTTATGGGTCACTTCACCTCATTTGTATTGGAGCTGACGCGCCGTGACTGAGATCAATGCCAAGCGGCTTGAGATTGAGGCTTTGAGGGCGCTGCGTGCGATCAAGTTGCATGGCGGTGTGACACGCGCGGCCCAAGTGCTGGGGCTCAGCCAGTCTGCGATCAGCCACAAAATCAAACGGCTGGAAAACAGTCTTGGTTGTACACTCCTGACCCGCACACCTGGCGGCAGCCTGTTCACCACCGAAGGGGAAAGCCTGCTCGACTATGCGGCACGAATCCTCGGCCTGCATGACGAAGCACTCCTTAGCCTTACGCGATCAGAGCTCGCAGGCCGCATCATGCTTGGCTTCACAGAAGACACCACCTGTTCTGACCTGTCACACATTCTCGGGCGCTTCAAACGGCTACACCCGCAGGTTGGCGTACGAACAAAGGTGCGGATGAGCTTGGTTCTGCGGGCTATGCTTGAGCGTCAGGAACTGGACCTGGGCATCCTTCAGATCTTTGCCCACGAAGTTCGTCCGACCGACATTGTGCTGATGCGGGAGAAGCTTCACTGGGTGAAGTCACGCGAGTTGGCCTTGCGCTACGATTTGCCGATCCCGTTTCTGTCCTTTGACGACCATTGCTTTTATCGTCATTGGGCGCTGGATGTCGGGCAGGACAACCATGTGGCTTTGGAAACTGTCTTTGAGTGTTCCAGTGCTGCAGGCATTGTTGCTGCGGTCAAGGCGGGCTTGGGCGTTGCGCTGCTAAGTGATCGTCACCTGCGCCCAGAAATGGAGATGATCGGTTCGCCCCTGCCCCAGCCGCCTTCGCTTGCCTACGTCGTGCGCCGTGCAAAGAAGACGCGGAATGAAGCCGTGACCACCCTGATCACTGAGATCAAAAATGAAGTCAGCCGGAATGGCAGGCTTGCCTTGGCAGGCTGATAGCTATGCACCTCCACTCATCGATATTCGTCGCATCCCAATCCAAGCGCCTGAACCGAAAAGGCTTGCTAACACAACGTATCTCAGCTGGGACAAGATAGGCTAATCCACCATTGGGAAAGTCTGGTCGCTTCGGCGGCCCACGCACTCCGTGCTTGGTCGGGTTCAAACCAATCAGCTGCTCTTATTCAAACTGCCAAATATAGGTTTGCGGCATTTGCATCGAAGCGTGCACTAATCCAGCTCGCTATTCAGCCTATTCGGACCGGACATTTTCGCCTTTCCAACGCAGCGAGGAAACATCGTCGAACCCGTCCCAAGGATTGTTCATCCTTACACCAATGCGACGAACAAAATTTTCTGCTGTGAACTGGCTCGGCCGGACACCATGCCTTAGCTCGTCCCATGCAACCGGCGTCGAGACCGGCGCCCCTGCCCTCGCGCGGGTCGAGTAGGCCGCAACCGCCGTCGCACCTCGTCCGTTGCGCAGGTAATCGACAAATATCCGGCCCGCGCGTGAGCGCTTGGCAATGCTGGCTGTGTAGCGCTCCGGGCTGTCCTTCGCCATCCGCTCAACAAAGCCTTTGGTGAAGCTCTTCACCTCGTCCCACTGACGCTTGGGCGTGATTGGTACCGCCACATGCAATCCCTTGCCGCCTGAGGTCTTCACGAAGCTTTCGAGCTTGAGTGCTGCCAGGCGGTCCTTCACCTCGAACGCCGCTGCGACCACATCCTGCCAGTCGAGGCCCTCATCCGGATCGAGATCGAAAGTGATGCGATCGGGCTGCTCGAGCTTGTCGAGCGTCGAACCCCAGGGATGGATTTCGAGCGCGCCGGCCTGCACCAATGCGATCAACCCATCGATGTCGCGAATGCTTATCAGTTCCTCGCCGTTCATCTCGTGGCGCTGGATGGCATCGTCCATCCCGGCCCAAGCGTGCTTCTGGAAGAAGCGCTCGCCCTCGATGCCGTTCGGGCAGCGCAGGAGCGAGAGCGGACGGTTGACGATATGGGGCAGGATCCAGTCGCTGATCTCGGCATAGAACTCGGCCAGGCCCAGCTTGGTCAAACCGATGTCGGGCCAGAAGATGCGGTCGGGATGCGTGAGCGCAAAATGGTCCGCCTGGATGGACTCGGCACGCGTTGAAGCAGTGTGCTTGGTCTTGGCTTTGCTCGCAGCCCTGATGCCTTGCTTCGGTTGCGCCCTCTCTGGCGTTTCCCGCACCACCTCACGCGGGTCCTTATCCTCGCGCAGGCCCTTGAAGGCCGCATGACGAACCTGCCCGTCCGCCGTCCATCCGCGTAGCTCCACCTCGGCAACCAACTCAGGCTCCACCCAGCGGGCATTGCGCGACGCGAGGGCGGATGGTTTTTCCCGGAACGGATGCGTGGTGCGTTTGAGGGGTGCGAGCTTCTTGTAGATGTCACGCGCGACCGCTTCGGTGAAGCCCGTGCCGGCACGGCCGACATGGATGAGGTCGCCATTCTCGTATGTGCCAAGGATCAGCGAGCCGATCGCTTTCGCCGCCGTGGTCGAGGGCATGAACCCTGCCACCACCAGTTCCTGACGATCCGTGCACTTGGTCTTGAGCCAGTAATGCGCCCGCCCCGAACGGTAGGGCTGGTCCTTGCGCTTGGAGACAATGCCCTCGAGTCCCAAGCGGCAGGCATGGCGTAGCATGGCACCCCCTTCAGTCTCGATATGCTCGGCGAAGCGGATCGTGCCCCCTTCCGGGGCATCCTCGAAGAGAGTCGAAAGCAGCGTCTTGCGTTCGACGAGCGGTGCCGCAGCCGTGCTCGTCCCATCGAGATAAAGGAGGTCGAAGGCATAGAACACCATGCCCTCCGACTGGCCGTTGCTGATAGCTTCCTGCAAGGCCGAGAAGGACGACAAGCCTGCTTCCGTCTCGACCACCACCTCGCCATCGATCAGCGCCGAGCCGAGCTTCATAGCCCTCAGCGCCTCGGCAATCGCTCTGAACTTCGATGTCCAGTCGAGACCCTTCCGGGTCAGGAGCTTGACCGTGTTGCCGTCGATGCGCGCCTGAAGGCGATAGCCGTCGAACTTGATCTCGTGCAGCCATTCGGGACCGGACGGCGCCACATCCACGAGGGTCGCGAGGCTTGGCTCGACGAAGACAGGCAGCAGCGCCTTCTTTGCTTTCGAGATCGCTCGCAGCGCGGGCTTGGCGCGGGCAGCTTTCGCCGTGCTCTTAACAGTCGAACTCGTTACAGCCTGCCGCGCGGCATGGTCCTTGCGGACAACCCCGCCTTTTTCGAGTTCCTTGTTGGTCTGTCCCGTCAAAAGCGAGGTCAGTTCGCTTTCAACGAGATGCGAACCACCCTCCTCGACCGCATGCTCGTCTTCGCCCTTGACCAGCAGCCATGGCTCCTTGGCTTCCTTGCCCCTTCCTTTCATGCGGATCAGGTGCCAGCGGCCCTGCAGCCGCGTGCCCTGAAGCGTGAACTCGAGATGGCCCTTGGCGAGGCCTGCGTCCGCGTCGCCCTCCGGCACCCAGGTGCCGTGGTCCCAAACGATCATGGTGCCACCACCATACTCGCCCTTCGGGATCACGCCCTCGAAGGATAGGTATTCGAGCGGATGGTCCTCGGTGTGGATGGAAAGCCGCTTGTCCTTGGGGTCAAGGCTTGGGCCGCGGGTGACGGCCCAGCTTTTGAGCACGCCATTGAGTTCGAGGCGGAGATCGAAGTGCAGACGGCGCGCATCATGGCGCTGGATGACGAAGCGATTGCCCTTACGCCGGGCGGAGCGGCCCTTGGGTTCGGAACTTGTCGCAAAGTTGCGCTTGGCGCGATAGGCGGAAAGCTTCGACCTCGATGCGGGCGGCCTGGCGCTCTTTCCAGCGCTGCCGCCTCCACCGCCATCATGCTCGACCCTTGCCATGCGGTTATGAGGCCTTCTTTAGCGGCGCGTGGCTCTTCTTGGACGTGGCGCGTGACGCGGCGGTCTTCGCCGCGCCCGCTTTGAGCTTCGCAGTCGTCGCAGTCTTCTTGGACGATCGGGACGGAGCAGCACTGCCGCCCGCCTTGCGCGTCCGCTTCACTGGCGCAGCCTTCTCATCACCCTCACCCTCGTCGCTCTTGCCACCCTTACCCTCGGCGGCAATGCTCTTCTTGAGCGCGTCCATGAGGTTGATGACGTTGGATGCCTTGCGGCCCTCCTTGATGGGCTTGGGATCCTTCCCGTTCTGCTTGGACTTCACGAGCGCAAGCACGGCTTCCTCGTAGCGGTCCTCGAACTCGGTGGGATCGAACTTGCCTGCCTTCTTGTCGATGATGTGCGCAGCAAGCTCGCTCATTTCCTTTGGCAGCTCAACGTCCGGTAGTTCTTCGAAGAAGGCTTCGTCGGGCTTTACCTCATACGGATAGCGCAGGATCGTCGCGAGCACGCCCTTGCCGTGGGGCTCGAGCAGCACGATACGCTCGCGGTTGGCGAGCACGATGCGGGCGACACCGGCTTTGTCCTTGGCTTTCATCGCATCGCGGATAACGGCGAATGCTTCCTGCGCGACCTTGTCTTCCGGCGCGAGATAATAGGGAACGTCGAGATAGCGCTCGTCGACCTCGTCGCGCGGCACGAAGCGTTCGATGTTGATGGTGTGCGTGCTTTCGATCTTGATGGCATCAAGCTCGTCCGGCTCGACGATCACATACGAACCCTTGCCGACCTCATAGCCTTTAACCTGATCTTCCGTTTCGACCACGTCGCCCGTTTCACTGTCGATGAACTGGCGCTTCACCCGGTTGCCAGTATCGCGGTTGATGGTGTGGAAAGAGGTGCGCGCAGAAGATGTCGTTGCAGGATAAAGGCCGACCGCACAAGACACAAGCGACAGCTTCAAGTATCCTTTCCATGTCGAACGCGCTGCCATAACAACACCCAAATATAATTAGTGAAGCGGCGAGTCTACTCGACTCGGACAAGGGTCGAACGCCGCGAGGTGACGACTCAACGGGACTCATTCGCGACTCGTTCCGAGTCCAAATCCAGGGATGGTAAATAGAATAACGGGGACAATTTGTGCGGCGTAGTTGACTCTGCAGGGGTGGCGCAAGTGCGCCAATCGCCATCAACAACTCGCCGAACGCCAAGTGTCGTCCTAGGACCTTATCCCTAATTTTGATCCTCTCCCTCATTGACTCCCCGCAGGCACCGGAACAGATAAGGAACAAAGTCCTATCTGTGATCCGCGAGGGCCTGTCTTGTCTGCCTCACGAACGAGTTCAGCCCTTGAGGCGCTGCGTGCCGAAGTGGCGCAGATCGAAGCGGGCGAACGGACCAGCTACCCGGCTTTACCGTTCGGCATGCCTGCGATGGATAAGGCGTTGCCGAGCGGCGGGCTGGCGCTCGGTGCGCTTCATGAGGTCGCTGGCGGCGGTGTAGGCGTGGTCGATGCAGCAGCGGCGGCCCTTTTCTCGGCGGGAATTGTCGCACGCCTCGATGGCTGGGTGCTGTGGTGCCTAACGACACCTGATCTCTTTGCCCCAGCACTCGCTCAGGCCGGGCTCGATCCTGATCGCGTGATCTATGTGGAAGCCGGGAGCAATGACGCCGTCCTCGCCTGTTTCGAGGAAGGCTTGCGCCATGGTGGGCTGGTCGCGGTCGTCGCGGAAGTTGCGCGCCTTCCCATGACCGCATCACGCCGCCTGCAACTGGCAGCTGAAAGCACCGGCACCATCGGCATCGCGGTGCGCCGTTGGCGGCGGCCGGCCGAAGCCGCCGACTTCGGCTCCCCGACCGCTGCCGTCACACGATGGCGCATCACGGCGGTGCCGTCCGGTCCTCTTCCTGTTCCCGGGATCAGCCGCGCCCGCTGGCTGGTCGAACTGATGCGTGTGCGGGCGGGTGAGAGTTCGGAATGGATCGTCGAGGGCTGCGATGAGGAAGGTTATCTCGGTGTTCCTGCCGACTTGGGCGACCGACCGTCTGTCGCGCAGGCTTGGGACCGCCGCGCCCACGCGTGAGACCCCGGTGGTGCTGGCCGGTCGCGAGGGCAACAGGCGGGCAGTGCTCGCCGTCAATGACTCGGCACGCAGGCTGGGCATCTGGCCAGGCATGGCCGCGACCCAAGCGCAGGCGCTGTTGCCCGATCTTGCGACCTTCGAAGCGGAACCAGATGAGGATGCAGCGCATCTTGCTCGCCTCGCCGCTTGGGCGCTCAAGCGCTACTCGCCCGTGGTTGCCGCCGACGCACCGGATGGGCTGGCGATTGACGCCACGGGTGCCACGCATCTGCATGGTGGCGAGTATCCGATGCTCAACGACATCGTTTTGCGGCTCGGACAGGCGGGCATTGAAGCCAAAGCGGCAATGGCCAGTACCTATGGCGCAGCCCATGCACTGGCTCGCACCATGCCGATGCAGATCAACGTCCATGACTTCCCTTCGGAGAAGAGAGCGCTTGGGCTCGCCCCCGTGCGGGCCCTTCGCCTGCCCGCCGAGACCGTGTTAGGTCTCAAGGTCATGGGCTTGGAGCGCGTGCGCGATCTGCTCGCCCGTCCACGCGCCCCACTTGTCCATCGCTTTGGCACGGAACTCAGTCGTCGTCTCGATCAGGCAACCGGACACATCGCCGAGCCCATCACGCCGGTCGTCGTCCCCGATCTGATCAGCGTCACACGTGGCTTTCCTGAACCGATCTCAGCCCCCGAGACGCTGCAACGCTACACGGGGCTTCTCGTCGATGACCTATGTGTCCGTCTTGAGAAAGGCGGCATGGGCGCGCGCAAGCTCGATCTCCTCTTCCATCGCATCGACGCCCGTGTGGAGGCGATCCGCATCGGCACGGCCAAACCGGGACGCGAGCCCAAACACCTGTCGCGTCTGCTGCTCAGCAGACTGGAAACGGTCGATCCGGGCTTTGGCGTCGAGCGCATGACGCTGACAGCCTTAGTCGCTGAACCTCTCGACTACAAACCGACCGGCACGCTGGGTGAGAAGGCACGTGCCGATGTGACGACGCTGGTCGATACGCTCGCTTCGCGCGTCGGCGCAGAACGGCTCTACCGCATGGCCCTGGTCGAGAGCGATCTGCCCGAGCGCTCCGTGCGACGGGTTGCACCGCTCAGCAACCCAACCTCCCTGCGCTGGCCGGAGAACTGGCCACGCCCGTCGCGCCTGTTCTCGCCGCCCGAGCCCATCACCACGGTTGCCCTTCTGCCCGACCATCCGCCTGCGACCTTCACATGGCGCAACACGCGTCACCGCGTGATCCGCGCGGACGGCCCCGAGCGCATGCACGGCGAATGGATCAGGTCGGATGCCGAGATGCTCGGCACGCGCGACTACTTCCATGTCGAGGACGAAGCGGGCCTGCGCTTCTGGCTCTTCCGCAAAAGCGAAAGCGTGCATCCCGACACCGGCCCGCATCACTGGTTCATGCACGGCCTCTTTGCATGATCTACAACGAGCTCCAGGTCACCTCGCACTTCTCCTTCCTGCGTGGCGCGTCGTCCTGTGAGGAACTGTTCGCCCAAGCAGCGGTCATGGGCATCGGTGCGCTCGCGATTACCGACCGCAACAGCTTGGCTGGGATTGTGCGCGCCCACGAGGCGGCGAAGACCACGGGCGTGCGGCTGATCGTGGGCTGCCGGCTCGACCTGACGGATGGCTCGTCGCTCTTGGTCTATCCGATGGAGCGGAAAGGCTATGCCCATCTCTGCCGGCTGCTCAGCATCGGCAAGAAGCGCGGTGGCAAGGCCAACTGCCGGATCGGGTGGACGGATGTGGCAGAACATGCCGATGGCCTGCTCGCCGTGTTACTGCCCGACGAGGCTGACGCGAGATGCGCCGACCAGCTTGCGCAGCTTGTCGCCCTGTTCCCCGGCCGGGCCTATTGCGCGCTGACCCTGCGCCGCCGTCCTCGCGACCAGATGCGTTTGCATGGGCTGAGCTTGCTCGCTGCTCAAGCCGGTGCAGCAACCGTCGTCACCAACGATGTGCTGTTCCATGAGCCCGGCAGACGCATCTTGCAGGATGTCGTCACCTGCATTCGTGAGAAGTGCACCATCGACCAACTCGGCCTGCGTCGCGAGCGCTTCAGCGACCGCTTTCTCAAGCCTCCCGTCGAGATGCAGCGCCTGTTCGGTTCCTACCCCGAGGCCTTAAGGCGCACGGCAGAGATCGCTGACCGCTGCCGCTTCAGCTTGGACGAACTACGCTACCAGTATCCGGAGGAGGCGGTCGTCGATGGCCTGACGCCACAAGGGGCGCTGGAGAAGCTCACATGGGAAGGAGCCGAGCAGGTTTACCCCGATGGCGTGCCGGAAAGCGTCGCCGCAACGCTCAAGCGTGAACTCGCACTGATCGCGAGCTTGGAATACGCGCCATACTTCCTGACTGTCCACAGCATCGTGGCCTTCGCCCGGTCTCAGGACATCGTGTGCCAAGGCCGGGGCTCGGCCGCGAACTCCGCCGTCTGCTTTGTGCTCGGCATCACCTCGATCAACCCCGAGACCAACGATCTCCTGTTCGAACGCTTCGTCTCGCAGGAGCGGAAAGAGCCGCCCGACATCGATGTGGACTTCGAGCACAACCGGCGCGAGGTCGTCATGCAGTGGGTCTTCAACACCTACGGCCGCGATCACGCGGCTATGTGCTCGACCGTCATCCGCTACCGGGCACGTGGTGCCCTGCGCGACGTAGGCAAGGCGCTTGGTCTGCCAGACGACTTGGTCAGTGCCCTCGCCTCACAGGTCTGGGGCTGGTCGGAAGAGGGTGTCGAGGAAAAGCATGCGGCCGAACTCAACCTCAACCTTGCGGATCGCCGCCTGCGGCTTGCCATCGATCTCGCCCGCCAACTGATTGGCACACCCCGTCATCTGTCCCAGCATCCGGGTGGCTTCGTGCTGACGCGCGACCGCTTGGATGAACTCGTGCCGATCGAACCTGCACGGATGGCCGACCGTCAGGTGATCGAATGGGACAAGGACGACATCGACGCGCTCAAGTTCATGAAGGTCGATTGCCTTGCCCTCGGCATGCTGACCTGCATGAAGCACGCTTTCGACATGCTCGCCAAGCACAAGGGCACTGTGCTCGATCTCGCATCGATCCCACCGGAAGACCCGCGCACCTATGCGATGATCCGCAAGGCCGACACGCTCGGCACCTTCCAAATCGAAAGCCGGGCGCAGATGGCGATGCTGCCCCGCATCAAACCGCGCACCTTCTATGATCTGGTGATCGAGGTCGCCATCGTTCGCCCCGGCCCCATTCAAGGCGACATGGTGCATCCCTACCTGCGCCGCCGCGAAGGCAAGGAACCGGTCGAGTATCCCAAGCCCGAACTCGAACGCGTGCTCGGCAAGACATTGGGCGTGCCGCTGTTCCAGGAACAGGCGATGCGGGTCGCCATCGAATGTGCGGGCTTCACCCCGTCCGAGGCCGATCAGTTGCGGCGCGCAATGGCGACCTTCAAGTTCACCGGAGGGGTCAGCCACTTCAAGGACAAGCTCATCAACGGCATGGTCGAACGCGGCTATACCCGCGAGTTCGCCGACCGCACCTTCAGCCAGTTGGAAGGCTTCGGCTCCTACGGCTTTCCCGAAAGCCACGCGGCGAGTTTTGCGCTGATCGCCTATGCCTCGTCATGGATCAAATGCTGGCACCCGGACGTGTTCTGTGCCGCCCTTCTGAATGCCCAGCCGATGGGCTTCTATGCCCCGGCTTCCATCATCAGGGATGCCCGCGAGCATGGCGTTCAAATCCTGCCGGTCTGCATCAACGCCTCGCATTGGGATTGCACCTTGGAACCGAAACGCGATGCCGAAGGCGAGTTCGCGGTGCGGCTTGGCATGCGCACAGTGCGTGGACTGTCGAACAACGACGTGGCCAAGATCGTCGCCGCACGAGGCCACGGCAAGTTCACCAGCATCGAGGATGTGTGGCGACAGACGCGCGTGCCGAGTGCGAGCCTGTTGAAGCTGGCCAAGGCCGATGCGTTCCGGCCATCGCTCAAGCTCGGCCGCCGTGACGTGCTCTGGGCCATCAAAGGGTTGCGCAACGATCCCTTGCCGCTGTTCTCGGCCATGCGGGGCGAAGAGCAAGAGACCGTGCCCGAGCTTGTGGAGCCCGCCGTTGTGCTCATGCCCATGACGGCCGGCCGCGAGGTGGTGGAGGACTACACCCACACCGGCCTCACGCTTCGCCAGCATCCCATCGCCTTCCTGCGGCCCGAGCTTGCGCAGCAGGGCATGACTGATTGCGGACGGGCCAACACCTTGCGCAACGGACGCTCGGTGAAGCTCGCCGGACTTGTCTTGGTGCGGCAGAAGCCGGGATCGGCCAAGGGCGTCATGTTCATCACGCTCGAAGACGAAACGGGCATCGCCAATCTCGTGGTCTGGTCGAAGGTGTTTGAAGCACATCGGCGCGTGGTGCTGGCGGCACGCATGCTGGGTGTCGAAGGCTATGTGCAGCGGGAAGGCGAGGTCGTGCACGTCGTGGTGCGCAAGCTGACCGACATGTCAGCCACACTTGCCAGTCTGAGCGAGCAGGATGCGCCGTTCCCGCTGCCACACGGCCGGGGCGACGAGTTCCACCATGGCGGTTCACCGGATCAGCGTGGACGCGAGCAGCGGGCACTGGAAGCGGTTCAGCCACCAGCGCCCCAGATGCACGAACCTCACAAGGTGCGGGACATCTACATTCCCGATCTGTCGCTCGAGACCATCAAGCTGAAGGCGCGGGAGTTTCGATGAGCGTACAATCAACACCTCGATCATGATGCCGCCACTCCGATCACCGCCAGCGTGAATGGCAATCGCAAAGGGACAAAGGGATGCGTCACAACTGGAAGAGGTTAGCCTCCAGTTTCCTTCCCTCTACCAAGCCATGTCAGCCTTGAACTGCGTCTTCATTCATCGATGATCGAATGGGCGCACCGCGGAGGGCGCTGCTTGCGTTCTGCCGACCACGGCAGTCAACGGATCGCCATTGTGCCCATCGCGCAGAACAGGATGTCTATGGCATTAAAGCCCGCTCGCTCCAGGTAGAGCCGCACGAGTGCTGCCTGGCCTTCCGCGTTGAGCGCCTGCCAAACAGCAACCGCCTTGGTGGAGAAACACCGGTTGGAGAAGGACACGGCAACCAAGCCGCCAGGACGAAGAACGCGTCTGGCTTCGCAAAACACGGCAACAGGCTGCTGAAGATACTGCACGCCCACGCAACAAAGCACCGCATCGAACTTCGCGCTGAGCAGGGGTAGAACGGGATCGGAGTTGAGATCCTGAACGAACCATTCGGAGAGACGCGGATTGGCGGCAAGTTCTTCGGCATTCATGCCATGGCCCACGACTTCTGCGAACGTGCGATCATTGGGCAGGTGGCTGACCCAGCTCGACATCAGGTCGAGAATGGCAGCGTCCCCAGGCAGGATACTTGCATAGGAGCGTGAGAGTGCTGCAATAGCGTCATCGTCGATATGTGTGACCGCTCCGCGCCAGCACACCAATCACCTTGCGACTGCACTCATCGCTTGGATACAACCCCTGGCACCAGCTGCCGTACAATGGCCGACTTCGAGGCTGACTTTCACGGCACGACCGGGTCGATTCCGATCAGGAAGACGTCAGCAGGCTCATCTGACGCGAAGCGCAGAAGACTCGTTTTCGGTAAGTCGACGAGCGCACTGAAGCGTGCAAGTGCGAAACTCTTCCCGCTCCATGCGATCCCGCAGTCACCATTGACGAAGAGCAGATTGGTTTCCCATTCCGCGACGAGCTCTGTCGACGCTACGATGGATATGTGTTGGATGCGGTGCGTGAAGTGTCCGCGCCGGGTCATGATGTTGAGATCAATGATCGGCCCGCCGAGCAGCCGGCCTCGCGTCGGTGCGTCGGCTGCGAAGCCATGAGGTTGCGAAAGCCTAGTGAGCGTCACGGCGTCTTCGCCCTCGACGCTCAGTTCGATCCCATCGCCCTCCAGAACCACCAATGTCCGGTCCACTTCAGGAAAGCTGGAGAACGGCCCGTCCTGAGCCACCCAAGCCATGCTGACCCGCCAGCCAAAGCCGTTGAGCGAGGCACCCGCTGGGCCAACCGCGATCTCTGCGGTTTCCCCGCCGCCGTTCTTCCAAGGCATGCGCCTGTACTCGGATGGCTGCAGCACGCGCATAGTCGTGGTTTCCCTCAGTTCCCCCAAATTTCCGGCAGCCGCAACTTCTGCGCGCGGGCGCATCATAGTGCTGTCAAGCATGGCCACGCTGGCTGTCTCGTCAGCTGTGCTGAGTGCCGCCATCAGGGCAGGCGTAGCGCTCGCGACCACCATCGCTTTCTGGCCGTGACCGAGTCCCGAACATAGTTAGCTTAGGCTCCGCTGCAACCATGGACTCCCTAATGCCAGAATTCGATGTCCCCATGTTCAAGCTCGATCCCACGCCAAAGGTCATCACCTTTGATTGCTACGGCACGCTCGTGCAGTGGAACGAGGTTTTGCTTCGCGAGATCGGGGTGGTGCTGGTCGCGCAGGGCCGCGGCACCCAGAGCGCGTCCAACGTGCTCGACACCTTCTCGCAGCACTCGCGCCGTCTCGAAGCTGAGCGACCCCACCGGATTTACAAGGACATCCTGCGCTTGGCCTTCCGTGCGGCCATGGTGGAGCTCGGTCTCGCCCCCAACGAAGGCGACGTTGAACGGCTCGCGACCGCGATCCCGACGATGGGTCCGCATCCCGAGGTCTCGGATGCACTGCGACGTCTCAGCGAGCGCTACAAGCTCGCGATCTTCACGAACTCGGATGACGACCTCATCGTCCACAACGTGGCGCGCATCGGCGTGCCCATCGATTTCGTCATCACCGCCGAGCGCGCGCAAGCCTACAAACCGGCACGGCAGATATTCGAGTACGGCTACCGTACGATGGGGGTGACGAAAGACGAGACAGTACACGTCGCTATGGGCATGTTCCTCGACATGAAGGCGTGTCACGACCTTGGAGTGCGCGGTATTTGGGTAAACCGGCTCGGGCAGCGTGGCAACCCCGACTGGCTGCCCTACGCGGAGGTGCCAGACTTGAATGGAGCCGCTGCGTTGCTCCTGCCAAAGTGATGTTGGTCAAGTGCGAGAAGTAGTCCACTTGGGGCGAAAGCAGTTGCGGCCGTTAAGCTGATTGAATCCTGATCCTAGCCGGCTGCAAAGCAGTCGGAAGCAGCTACATAGTAGGAGACACGGTGGGTGCGAGCCTTATCTCGAGCCATGGTGATTGGCCTGCTGCAGGTTTTTCGGACACGCAGTTATGTTATCAAGGCCTGCGTGATGGCGGACGACGCCGGGCGTGCGATCGCCTTCCGCTTGGCACCCGGACAGGCGCATGAACTCCCGCACGCGACCCCGCTCTTAAGTCGATTGTCCGCGTGTCCAAATGTCTGGTGGCGGATCGTGGCTACACCAGCCACGCGTTCCACCAGCACATCTGGGACATGGGCGTCCGGCTCGCCATCCCGCCGCTTCGCCACGAGGCGCCCATCGCCTGCCCGGACTGGATCCACGACAACCGCAACCGGGTCGAAAGTCCTTGGGCTCGGCTGAAAGAATGGCGCGCCGTTGCCACCCGATACGAAAAAACCGCCGCCAGCTTCCTCGGCATCCTCTCCCTCGCTGCAGCCCTCGATTGGATCAGGCGCTAACAGGCCCTAGCTTCCGCGCTCCCCAGCTGTCACATGTTAACGTTTGTTGCACGGGTGAGAAGGCAATGCACGACGAGAATGATCGGAAGTCTGTCTTGAGAACTTTGCGCAAGACCGTAGCTGATGCCAAGCATCTGGCCACCGTCGCCAAGGCCCCTTTCCTTCTTTACTTGCTGGAGATGGTGACCATGGGTGTCGAGGATGAAATCAAGTCAACATCCTCGTCTCATGCAAACGACGACCGCTGGCGAAACAAGACCGATCCTCGAATAGGGTGAGCCGGACGTCGGCTTTTCCCTTAGGGTCCGCACTCAAATTTCAATGTCGTGTTTTAGCCGATCGTATAGGCAACTCCTTCAAGCGCGCTGGGAGGAGTGCTGCTCAATGAACACGATCGCGAACGCGTTGCGGCAGGCCACTGACTTGCCTGGGCTGCCAGCAGACTATGTCCAACTCCTCGAAATGATTGCGACTGCTGCCGAGGCAGAACGTGATGACAGCGACCCCATGCAGTTGCGTCGCGACCTTCATCTTATTGTCGGCATCATGCAACGCCGTTACGGCGACCAAGCCATTCCAATGGCTGAGCAGATCGCAAAGCGCCTTGGCAATATGCCTTTTGCGCGTGTGGTTATCAGCTCACTGAAGCGTCGCGAGCGCGAGGCGCAGCGGGCGAGCTCGAAGTCAGCATGAGTGTCGAGGAGTTCACAGAGGGATGCCAAGCTTTGTCTCTGAACAACACGCCCCACTCAGACAAGCGGCTTCTATGTACCTGCCGCAACTTCCGTGCACATCTGTTTCGTGCCTGACCCGATGCTGCGTGCTCTGTTTTTCGCCCTCGTCGGCGCCTTCATTTTGATGATTGCCATCAGCGTGGCCGTTCAATTCAAACTGTAGGCCTGACCATAGACTAGTACGGATCGAGAGCGCTGCTCGCATCAACGATCTTCCACTTTCAGAGTGATGGTGCACGTCACCCGATCATTTTCGTCCGTCACAAACATCTGCCACTCATTGCCGTCCCATTGGTCTGTGCCTGTTTTGGCCAGCATCTCGCCAACGCGCTTGAGCGCTTCGCGCCGAGCTTCCTTGCGCGAGCATATCTGCCTGCCCTCGTTGTCAGGCTCAAACCGACCATGGCGGACGTGAAAGAAGAACGGGCTTGTTCGGTGAGCTGGCGGCACAGCTTTCAGCACCTCATGCGAGTTGGAAGCACGATAGCCAGCATGTCAGGGGTGTCAGCTACGAGCTGCCGTCAGGGTTTCCCCGGCATTAACGAGAAAGGCGAGTTTTGATGCAAGGTGCTCCGGCCAGCCGGAGCCAGTGACGGAGCGGTCTTGCATGCGAGGTGCACGCGAATATGCTTCCGCCTTTCGATCGGGATCACGGATGCGGATCACTGGAAGCTGTCATTGCGGTCAACTCGCGTACGAAGCCGAGATTGATCCTGACGATGTCATCGTTTGCCACTGCACTGACTGCCAGCGGCTGACAGGCACAGACTATCGCGTCACAGTCGGCGCGAAGCCTGACGATCTTCGTATCATACGAGGCGCATTGAAGCTGTACGCGAAAACGGCCGACAACGGACGTCGGCGCCTGCAGTATTTTTGCCCCGAATGCGGGTCGCCCATCTATACGACCGGCGAGAATGTGGACGCTCGCGAGATTAGCATCCGGACCGGGACTATTGATCAGCGCCGCGATCTGCCTCCGCGACGTCAGATATGGTGCTCGTCATCGGTGCCGTGGCTTGGGGAAGTTGGAGGTTTGCCTGGGCGGCCTCGTGACTGACATCATGGCAATTGCTCCAGGCGAGCGATGCATCGACCGTGGGCGTTCAGTGCCCACCGCCCCCGTCACCGCTGTCTATATCGAACGGAATGAACTCACCGCCCCCGTTGAACCCAGCTTCGCTCGGCGGCAGTGGCTGACCGGCCCTAAACCTTTCAAGCGTATATGCAAAAGCAAGACCGGCAATGGCGAAGATGAAAATCCCCAAATGCTCAAGCCAGATCGCTGCGACGCCGAACGCGATGCAAATCGCGCATAAGACGAAGAATGGCAGTTTTGATCTCACGACGGCAGCGACCTCAAGCAGGATGTGTGAGAGTGTAGCATCCCCACATTGCCCGATCTTAAACAGCACAAAGCCCCAGACCCGACCGAAGACGAGCCTAGGGTCAGGACTTCGGTAAGGGGGCCGTCTCAGTCAAGGGGTTCTGGGCATGCGTTGTCGGCCACTATGGTACGGCTGAGCTTTGATCGATCTCAGCTATCCTGCTGGTGACGCGGCCTTCAGCTGAGATTCCTCGGGTGCATGCCTCGGTCCGTGGTCGGCGCGAAGGCCGCTAACATGATGCTGGTTCATCGGAACCGCGTCGCTCGCGGGACCTCGAAGGCCTGCGGTCAGGCAGGCAACGGGGCGTTCGGGCGGTCAGTTTGCATGCGGCACCCGGATCTCGGATTGGAAGCTGGTGCCATCAACCCACATCCGATGCAGGATCACACCGATGCGCCGGGCCAGAGCAACCATAGCCCGCTTCGCTCCTCGACGGCGAGCGACCTGTGCGGCCCATATTCTCAGCCACGTCGAGCGACCACGGTGCATCATGACAGTCGCGGCCTGGCAAAGCGCACGTCTGAGATTGACGTCCCCCGCTTTTGTGATCCCGCCCAAGACGTCGCGTTCCCCTGACTGGTTGCGTGAAGGCGTGAGGCCAACCCATGGCCCACCCTTCTTCGACGATAGGAACCGGGAGGGATCATCAACGGCTGAACGGTAGGTCAGCGCCACAACCGCGCCCACGCCGGGCATCGACATCAGACGGTGACAAACGCGATCATCTTGCGCCAATTGACGGACACGGCGTTCCAGGCCGGCAAGCTCCTGCTGAAGTGATGCCCGCGCCCGAAGCATCGGCTCTGTCGCGGCGGACAGAATTGGGTTGCCTTCCACCAGCTCCCGGATGCGGTGCTCGAACCTGCCACGGGAGATAGCGCCGACCCTCAACCCGAAGTTCCGCAGCAGTCCTCGCAGGGAGAGCTCCAACGCGATGAAGCCTTGCTGCACCGCCTTGGCCGGCACCAAGCAAAGCGCGCACTTCCTGCGCCGAGACAGACTTGCAATGAACGGGTCTGAACCAGCCGAGATGAAGCAGGCGCGCAATGCCTTCGGCGTCCCTCCGGTCCGTCTTGATCGGCATTGCCTTCAGGGCTCCTTTCACCTGACGCGTTTCCATCAATACGACATCAAGTCCTGCCTCGGTCAGTCCTCGATGCAGCCATTGCGACAAGGGGCCGGCTTCAAGGCCAATGGCAGAAAGGGTGCCGTCTAATTCCCTGATCCAGCGGGTAAGCGCTTCAGGCTCGCTGGCTGCCTGCGCCTCCTTCACGATCTTCCCATGCTCGCTGATCACGCAAATCGCAGTCTTCGCCAGCGACACATCTAAGCCGACAAACAGTTTCATCCCGTGGTCCTCCTGTGGATCCGATACGGGAACGGCGACAGCTTGCCCTTAATCTTGCAAGCGGTAAGGGCATTACGCGATGCAGGCCCCGTTACAGCATCCTGCCGGCACGCCTGCCGCGAGATACCCCCCAGGTTGGACGCAACGAACACTGCATCTGGGTGTAGCCAGCCTGTGAATGGTGCTGAGGTTGCAAGGGGTGCGGCCATCGCAAGCAAGATAGTTGGGTCCTGCAAGATCTGCGCCTCGATGACTGGTGTCGTCGTTTTGGAGCTTTCTACCACTGCCCACAACAAATGCTCTCATGAGCGCCTCTAAAGAGGTCGGAAGCGGAATGGCTGCTTTCGACTATTCCCATATGAGACCGAGGTTCTGCCTTCGGTCCATCTATCCCCGTATCGTTGACCTTAGACAGGCATACACCGCATTCGCCTGTTGACGTGATCGGATGTGTCGCTAGGACTTCGAGGGTGAGGTAACGTCCTCCCCCACCATGGGAATGAATGCCCGGGAACGGCCCGGCCCCAAACAGGGTCGTTGCATGTCCTGGTCGTTGCTTCGCTGGTTCATTTCCTATGCCACCTTGACCGTGCCACAGGCAGCGGGGCCCGTTGCCTTCTCCCTTGCGGCACTGAGCCTCACCGGCGATACCAGCGGCGGTGCTGCCATGATCTTTGCAATGACGCTCGCTCAGGTATTGGGTGCCATCCCCATCACGCGACTGGGCCGCAAGCTTCCGTCCACATGGGTTCTCAGGACCCTGGTTGGCTTCCGCACCGTTGCATTCGCACTGATGAGCGTTTGCGTGGCAACCGGTGCCGACTTCCTCTGGCTCATCCTGCTTGCTGCGATTGCAGGCTCGGTGAACGGTGCAGCCTATGGATATTTGCGGGCCCTTCTAAACGGCTTCACCCCGCCAGACCGGTTGCCACGCGCGCTTGGCATCGCTGCAACGCTCAACGAAGTGACATTTGTTGCCTCACCTGTCTTTGCATCGGGTCTTGGATCAATCTCGCCCGTCTGGGGCATCCTGGCCTTGTCCATTCTGGGTGGCCTTCCGGCTCTGCTAGCACCCCGTTCGGACGTAGTTATGACTGATAGCGCATCTCTCGGAGGCGGCTCGGTTCTCTCTCCTGCGATGTTCCTGTGGCTGATCTGTGCTGCTGCCGACGGTGCAGCCATCGCAGCGATCGAGATCGGTGCGGTCGCTCTCGCTTTGAACTTTGGTTATCCGCCCGCTCTTGCCATCTTGTTAACGGTGCCCTTGTGCTTGGCTTCTGTGGCAGGAGGCGTCTGGATCAGTATACAGAACAGAATGGCATCGCGTCGAGCCGTGCTGACCCAGTTGGCGATCATGACTGCAGGATCAGCGCTTGCTGCGCTCAATCTGTCTTTGGTCATAACAGTTGTCGGTGCCGTTTTGATGGGTTTGGTTCTCGCACCCCTGGGCACATACTTTTCGCTCGTTCTCGATACGCTTGCCCCGCCAGACAGACGTCCGGAAGTATTTGCACTTTTGCGCACTGCCAGCTCGCTGGGTGTAATTTTTGCGAGTGCGATGTTGACGGTGACTTCCCTGTCGCTCGCTCTCATTGTCATTACGTTTGTGATGGCCGCGGTCACGGTGGTAGTTGCTGTGGCCACAGCCGGACAGGCCGGACATGAGCCTGCGGCCTAACAGGCGTGGCCACTGGCATGGGTATGCCTGCGATGCTGCAGCCTAGGCCAAATTCAAAAAGCAGTGTTCACCTCGGCTGGAGGAGATCTTCAGCTCCTCGCATGTTTAGCTGCGGACAGCCAGCCACTACTATCCTGTACTTTGTTTCCGGGCATGCTTATGCGATGGCCACGATCTCCAGCTCACGCCGTCCGGCTCGCACGACGTCGCCGACAGCCTTGCCGATCAAAGCCAGCGCCACGGGCGACCCATGCGAGATCGAGCCATGCGAGGGGTTCGCTTCATCCTCGCCAACGATGCGGAAGGTTTGGGTACGCCCATCATCGCGCGCGAAAGTGATGGTGTGGCCGAAAGCAACCACATCATAGGAGGCAGGCAAGTGCTGCAATTGGGCCGTCCGGATGCGCTCGGCATAGTAGCGCACGTCACGCATTGGTCCTGCCGCCTGTCGGCGCTTCTCGTTGACGTCGTCAATGAGGTTGGCAGCGTCCAGAGCCTCTTGGGCACGTGCTAGTTCATCGTGAAGCATCCGAAGGCCGGCCTCGGTCACAAGATTGATCCGATCCGAGATCGGCCGTGCCGGAAGAACGGCTTCCGAAGCCGCTTCGGCACTCTCTTCTTTCTGGAATGCGACACTCATTCAAACACCATGCTGGGTTGGCACTCGCTAACCCTTCAGCCTTCCACATACATTATCTCGAACGATCTGGCTCCATCAGCTTGGCGATCAAAGACTGCATGAACGCCATACGAAAGTCGGTCCTCTCTCCTCTCCGCCTAGCGGGCAGACCACAAACTGACACGAAACTCCAAAGGCAAAAACGTCATTGAAAACAGCGCATGCAAAGCTGTGTGTCAGAACGGCCTAGCACACAGCCTCGGAGAACATCGCCGCAGAGAGAGCCGAATACGCTTGTTCGTGCTATACCCCAACACACAGCATAAATTGCTGAGCCCCGCAGTTCTGCGGGGTTTGCAGCGAGACGATCAGCGCTGGAGAATGATTCGAGGAGGAGCGGTGGTAGAGGGAAGGAAACTGGCAGCTAACCTTCTCCAGCTAAATATCAAGACGGTTATATGGCTATCCCTTTCGTCGAGCGGGGCGCGCTGCCTGCTTTTCCTGGCGGCGCTTAGCGGTTTTCATAAAGCGTTCGTTCATGCGCTCATGGCTTTCGTCGCTGCCGTCGTGGAAGGAGCCGAACCATTTGTCGAGCGGGAGTGCGCCGTCAGAATAGTTGCACTCGAAATACTTGTGGTGGAGGTAGTGGCTGTAGCCGTGAATGTCGAAATGCTTGTCCGAGTCTTCAGGACCAGTGAGCACCTTGTCGAACCCGGCATGGCCCGGGGCGGGCGCCAGACCCAAATGCACGAGGTGAAAGATCACATGCACTGGGTTGGATGGCACGATCCAGTGGATCATGACACCTGAAAAGTAGAGCAAATGCTCGACCGGGTGCATCGCAAGGCCCGACCAAGGGCCGGGATTGACGTTGTTATGGTGCAGCTTGTGGACTGCCCGGTAGAGTGGCGGCCAGTGGATCAGCCGGTGAACTAGGTAGAAATGGACTTCGCGGAAGAGCGGGATCAAGAGCATCAACACCACGATCCAGACCGGGTGATCGGCCCAAGTCACATAGGGAATGTATTCGTTGGCAAAGAGCCACAACGAGAGCACTTCGAAGGCGGTCCAGACTGGCACGCCCGAGGCGAGCGTCCAGATCATGTTGTCGACCGTTTGATTCTTAAAGAGGAATGCGGGATTGTCAGTGTCGAGCCACTTGCCATTGTATTTAAACTTCGTGCCCTGCCGCTTCTGACGATAGAGTCGGAAGTGGAACCAGCCGTAGAAGGCGAGCACGAGCCCAATATTGCGACTGAGAATGAAGGCAATCCAGCCGGGCGCAAATTCTCGCATCGTCTCGATCGACGGCGTAAGCCACAGCCAAAAGGCCACCCCAATCGCAGCGTAGAGAAAGTTCCAAGGCGCAAGATATTCGGGAACCCAGCCCAGAATTGCGCGGAAATCAACCGGCCAAACGAAGACCCGTGGGTACTCGATCGCTTTGCTAGGCTTCCAGTTTCCACGCTTGTCGCGCGTGCCGAATGCGAGATCATCCACAGCTAGCCTCCCTTTCAGGCGAAACGGTTCTCGGGCATGCCCCTGACGCCGGGCTCAAAGGCAAAAAGCGCGCCCTCCTGCTTGTTTTCCCTCAGATGCGCCTCGCTCATGGTGAAGCGCGCCGAGGTAACGAAGAGGGTGGCAAGCTCCGGCCCACCGAAAGTGCAACTTGTCGGCCAGGAGCAGGGCAGGTCGATCACCCTGTCGACAGTGCCGTCGGCCATTGTCCGCGTCACAGAATAGCCGCCGACTACGCGGCAAGTCCAGATGCCGCCCTCGGCATCGGTGCAGCATCCATCGGGCCGACCTCGTCCAAAGGGTTCGGCAAAAGACCGGCGGTTGCTTAAGGATTTCCCGTCCGGGGAAATGTCGAAAGCGTAAATCGCATTCTCTATCGTGTCCGCAGTGACGAAACGGCCATCGGGCAGCCAAGCCATGCCGTTGGTGATGCCAAAGGTCTCGGGCGAGAGGAGCGTCACCGCACCATCCCGGTCGATCCGGTAGTAGCGTCCCGCCTTGCCTGATGTTGCGCGGGGGGCGCCTGCAGCTGTTAGATTGTTCTCCATTGTGCCGACCCAGAAGGAGCCGTCAGGTGCAACGCAGCCCTCGTTAAGTCGGTTTCCCGGCCATCCTGGCTCAGGCGTGGCGAGCGGCACGAACGGCCCCTCGAAGTCCCAGAGTGCCACCTCGCGCGTCAAGCCAACCACGGCGCCGCCATCTGTGCGCAGGCCGATGGAGGTTGGGAATTCGGCTAACTCCCAGTGCCGTTCGGCACCACTCTGTGGGTCGAAGCGGCGGATTCGACGACCAACGATGTCGACCCAGAACAAGCATTCACGGCGCTCGTCCCAAATTACGCTTTCGCCCACCACATCCGTGCCGGGCAGGAGTTGGCGAACAAGGGGTTCAGCCAAGGTTCTCTCCCGCTGGCGCAACTGCGATGCGGTGACGCGTCGTCCAGGTCTCTCCCGCCCGAAAAGCATGGGCGGTCGGGGTACCGCGCGCGTTAAGCGGATTGGGGGCTCTGCCGATGGCGGTACCGAGATCAAAGGCCGCGCAGACGGGTTCGACACCGAGCGCCAAGTGGCGCCCATCCCAGGGGAAGTGGGCGCGGCCCCGGTTGGAAATCCACAGCAAGAGCGACGGAAAAGCCTCCGCCTCCCAGGACAGGTGGACGCGATAGGCTTCCGCGTGGTTGACGAGCGTTACCGCGCCGGGGCTTTGCAGCACCTGCACGAGTTCTTCCGTCTGTTGCAGCAGAGGCAGGCGCCGAATATCGAGCGTCCCGCCCATCTTCAACGGCACAGCCGACGTCTTTGCGAAGCAGTTCGGCGCGAAGATCGATGTAGTGTCAACAGCGCCTGGATAGGTGGCGACCTCAGCGTCCGCATCCAGAAGGATTTCGAACGCGCCAACAGCCTCTGGCAGGCGGATGCAAGGATGCAGGCCGACCGGCAATTCGCAGTCGGTACGGCAGTGAACGACGAGTTCAAGTTCGATGGCAGGGGCCAGCGGATCGGGAACTATGCGGCGCTCAAGGTGGGAGATGGGGTGGGAGGCGGGATATTCGATGGTGAGCGCGAGCGTGCCGGATGGGCCGTCGGTAAAGCGCCAGTCGTGGTTCGCGCCGAAGCCATGCCCCTCGTCGAGGCCGTCTTCCGCTCGCGACGCTGGCCAGTCGCCGGAGGCCTCCCGGTCCGCGTCGAAGCCGAAGGGA
Organism: Mesorhizobium liriopis; assembly: GCF_024053505.1. Lineage (GTDB taxonomy): Bacteria > Pseudomonadota > Alphaproteobacteria > Rhizobiales > Rhizobiaceae > Mesorhizobium_B > Mesorhizobium_B liriopis. The sequence continues at coordinate 183,599 of NZ_JAMXQS010000005.1, forward strand.
ACACAAGCCCAGTCGCCGCGCAGACGTGGCATCAACCCGGACAGGTTGGCGGCTTCGGGATGGGCGAACCAGCGCGCCACATGTAAGGGCGCGACTTGGCGTCCATCGGGCAAGGTGAAGAGGACAGGGCCGAGCATCGCTCCGCGGCGTTCCACGCTGAGCACGCCGAATTCCCAAGCGAGCCCGCGCCGGGTTTCAGTCATCGAACCAGAAGGGATCGACCACGGCCAGCCCCCCTTTCTCGAAATATTCGGGGTGTGCTGCGAAGGCCGGGGGCAGAAAGGCAAAGATGCGCCGGAGGTGTATCTTGAGCGCCTCTTCGGCGCCGGCCCTGTCGCCGGCCTCGATCGCGTCCACAATTCGCTCGTGCTGGGCAACCACCACCGGCAATGTCTCGACGGAAGCGAGCATCAAATGGCGGAAGCGGTCCATATGTAGCTTGGCGTCAGAGATATCAGCCCAAATCTCAGAAAGGCCGGCGCTCGATGCGATGCAGCGATGGAATAGCTCGTCGGACCCATAGAAGCGCCCTTCGTCGCCGATATCCGCCATGGTTCGCTGAACGGCGATCTCGCCGCGCAGCGTGCCGACCAAGGCGGCGCGGTCGGCAGCACGAAGCGCGCGGCGCAAGAGTCCAAGCTCCAAGCTCTCGCGCAAGAATTGCGAGCGCTTGAGATCGGCAACGCGCAGAGGCGCGATCACCGTGCCACGTTGCGGAAAGATGTCGACCAGTTGGAGCTTGGCGAGCCGAGCAAGCGCCTCGCGCACGGGCGTGCGGCTCACCCCCAATTGCTCAGCGAGACTACCCTCTGAAATCTCGTCTAGGGGTTTCAGGTCAAAGGTCAGGATACGATGCAAGAGGAGTGAGAAGACGCGTTGGGTAGTGGCGACACCGGACCGTCGCGCTTGCGCAGCCGGAACTTGCGGGAGGACGAGGAGGGCGTCGTTCAGGCTCATCGTCGGGGCCTCATGCCGAAACGCTCAGCCCAGCCATGAAATGCCGGCGCAGGATAAAGAAAAGCAGCACGGTCGGGATGGATGCCATCAGCGCGCCCGTCATCGCAATGTTGGGTCCCGCCGATGTATAGGCGCCTTGGAATACTTGAAGCGCGTTCATCACCGAGCGGATTTCTGGAGTGTTGCCGAGCACAGTCGAGAACAGAAGATCGTTCCATATCCAAGTGAACTGGAGGAGGAACAGCGCGAGCATCGGCCCCTTGGCATTGGGCAGGACGATCGAGAAGAACACGCGCCAGTCGTTTGCCCCGTCCATGCGCGCAGCCTCGTCCATCTCGCGGTTCAGCCCCGCCATGAAGTTGCGCAGTACCAGTACGGGGAATGGCACGCAGATCGCACAGTAGAACAGGATCATGCCCGCCCTCGTATTGAGGAGGCCGATCTGCTGGTAGGTGAAGAAAAGCGGGATAAGATACATCTGGAACGGAAAGACCGTACCCGAGAAGATCAGCATGAACCAGAAGGTGCGGCCCGAAAAGTCGAGCCGTGTCAGCCCGAAGGCGGCCATGGCAGCAACGAACACAGCTACGCTTGCACCCACCAACCCATAGAGCGCAGAGTTAACCAAGCCCCAGCCCAACTTGGCGTCGGTCCAGACGCGTATGGCGTTGTCGACAATAGGCGACAACCCCTGAGGCAGGGCGAGCGGGTGTCCAGCCGCATATTCTGTGCTCGATTTGAAGGCGGACACGATCAGATAGTAGAAGGGCGCTAGCCAAACTAAGCTGACGAGGAGGGCAACGCCGAGCACGATCCAACCGCCTTTGCGCCGCGTCGCTTCCGCGCGCGCGATGGCATCATAGTTGTGGCGATCGAGAGCGATTGCCATCAGCGCACCATCCGCTCGGCTCGTGCCTGAAGCAGCGCCTGGATCCAAGTGACGAGGAGCACCAGCACGCCGATTACCACCGCAATAGCCCCACCGAACGCCCAGCCGCCCTTCTGGAAGGCTTCGAAGTACATGAACACCACAAGCGAAAGCGTGCGCTGGCTGGGATAGGTGGACCCCATCACCCAGAGCAGGTCGAAAGCTGTGAAGCCAGCAAGTACGGAGATGATTGTGACCACTACGAGCGTGGGCGTAAGGATCGGCAGGATCACGTGAAAATATGTCTGCCAAGGCTTAGCGCCGTCCATCTGGGCGGCCTCGACAGGGTCACGCGGCACGGCCGAGAGCCCGAGCAGCAGGAGCACCATGACAATGCCAACCGTCTGCCAGACATGGGTGGCAATGATGGCCGGAGTGACCGTGTTTGCCTGATAAAGCCACCCGACCGAGACAGTCTCGCCTGTGACGAGCGAGAGGAGGTAGTTGAGCAGGCCGGTTGGTGCATAAACGTAGAACCAAATCACTCCAACTGCCGTCGGTGCGAGCACACGGGGCAGGAAGATCAAGTTCTTGAATGCGTTCTCGAAGCGCACACCGCGCAGGAGAATGGCTATGCCGAGCCCTAAAATCACGGGAACGACAAGCGACGCAACCACCCAGATCATCGTGTTGAAGGCAGCTTCCGCGAAATAGATCTGGCCGAACAGGCGCTTATAGTTCTGAAAGCCCACGAAGGTGTCGAGGCCTTTAAACTTGCGCCAATCGGTGAAGCTCAGCCAGATGTTGAAGAGTACAGGATAGAGCAGCATTCCACAGACAAGCAGAAGCGCTGGTGCCATGAAGAGGAGAGCTGTCGCGAAATTGCGACGGCGGGTCTTGCGCTCGCGCATTGCGATGCGATCGGTCCCGATGCGTTCGAGAAGCTTCTGGTCGCTTTCGCTCAATGCGCTCAACATCGTCTCCAGATATAGTGGCAAGGCGACGGGCGCCGCCTTGCCTTTGGCTGAAGCCTACTGCTTCGCTTCCCAATAGTCTGCGTTCAGCGCCTGCATCCGACCCATGATCATCTTGGCGTTGTCCATGGTGGGATTGAGCAGGAAGCCGTTAAGCTCGGCCACGAGTTCGCCCTGGAGATCGGGGGGCACGGCTTCCCACCAGCGCTGCATGGCGACCGTGTTGTTGGTCTTCATGTCGGCCGAGATCTTGGCGACCGTCGGGTTCGGCGCGTCGGCCTTGGTGTTGCCGATGAAGTTGCCCGAAGCCTTTGACCACACATTGGCGCCATCGACCGAGGTCCAGAAGTTGAGCGCCGTCATGATATCGGGCTTTTCTTTGCCGGCAACCGAGACCACCATCGGTCCGGCCTCGACCACCACGGCGGAGGGGAGCTTGGGGTCCATGTTCGGCATTATGAAGGCGCCGAAATCAGCGTCGGGCTTCAGGCCGGCTGCGTCCACCAAGCCCTCACCCCATTCGCCGATTAGATACATCGCGGCCTTGCCACGTGCGAAATCCTGCGGTTCTTCGTTGGAGCGGGGGTCGGTGAAGTAGCCTTTAGCATACATGTCCGACCACAACTGGAAGACCTTTTCGACGGCCGGGCTGTCATAAGCGACGGTGCCATTAAACAGCCCTTTATAGGCCTCCGGATCGGTGCGGATCATCAGCTCCGAGAACCAGATAAACCCACGCCAACCTTCCTGTACGGTGGCGTTAAAAGGCGTGATACCGGCGGCCTTCAGCTTATCAGCGGCCGCCATCAGTTCTTCCCAAGTCTTGGGCTCGCTCAGACCTTGGTCGGCAAACATCTTCTTGTTGTAGAGGACAACCCAACGCGCGACCGAAAACGGTACGGCATAGGTCTTGCCATCCACCTTGAAGAGATCTTGGGTTGACTGGTCGTATTCTCCTGACGCGACCAGCTTCTCCCAAACGTCGTCGAGAGGCGCGACCTGTCCGGTAGCGACGAGTTCGTTCATGGTCTGGCCGGTCCACCAAGTGAAGAGGTCTGGCGGCGAGCCGGATGCGATCGAGGACTGCACGAAGGCTTTGTACTGCTCCGGCGGGGCATAGGAGTTCTGAACGATGCGGACGCCCGTCTTCTCGCCGGCTGCGTCGCCTACCACTTGGAATTGCTGCGACCAGAAGCCCTTGTCGTGATAAAGCGGCACGTCCGCAGCACTCGCGCCACTTATGCCGAGCACCATGGCAACGCCTGCCAAGGCTCCGGTGATCCATTGTCTGCTCTGCATGGTGATATTCCTCCCGTTTCGAATGTCCATTCAACGAGCATCGGCCGACGCGCGCAGGCTCGCGCCGGTCTCCGCATCAAATAGATGAAGCCTGTCGGTGTTGAGCTGAAGTGGCAGGCGCTCATCGCTTTCGACAGGGCGCGGCTGGCTCATTTTTGCCATGACCTCGGCCTCGCCCAAGCGCAGCAGAATCTGACTTTCGCCGCCCAGCACCTCCGACAAGATGACGATGCCGGTGGCCGCAATGCCTCCAGTGGGCGGAACGCCGTGTCCGACCGGCACAACGTCGTCGGGCCGCAGACCCGCCACCACCGGGCGGCCGATCTCGAGTCTCGCGAACCGCCCAGTTGGCAGAACAGCATCAAAGGCATTCGAGCGGAAAACGAGCCCGTCGTGCTCACCAGCTTCGACACGGCCGGCAAAGAAATTCATGGCGGGCGCCCCAATAAAGCCTGCGACGAACTGGTTGGCCGGCGCCTCATACAGCTCGATCGGTGTTCCAACCTGGGCGATCAGGCCGTCCTTCATCACGACAATCCGGTCGGCCAGCGTCATGGCTTCCACTTGGTCGTGGGTGACATAGATCGTGGTAACGTTGAGCGCTTTCTGAAGACGCTTGATCTCGATGCGCATCTGGTTGCGCAGCTTGGCGTCAAGATTGGAAAGCGGCTCGTCGAAAAGGAAAACCTTGGGCTCGCGCACGATGGCGCGGCCCATAGCAACGCGCTGACGCTGGCCACCGGAAAGCTGGGACGGCCTGCGGTCGAGATAGGGGCCAAGCTCAAGAACGGAAACGGCGCGGGCGACGCGTTCTTCGATCTCGGCCTTGGGCAGCCCCGCGAGCCGCAGACCGAACGACATATTCTGGCGCACGGTCATGTGCGGGTAGAGCGCATAGGTCTGGAACACCATGGCCACCCCCCGCTGACGCGAAGGCAGGTCGTTGACCATTTGGCCGTCAATCAGGAGCTCGCCATGCGAGATGTTCTCAAGCCCCGCGATCATGCGCAACGTAGTCGACTTGCCGCAGCCGGACGGTCCGACGAAGACCACGAACTCACGATCCTGGATATCGAGGTCGATGCCTCGGACCGCCGGCTGGCGGCCATAGACCTTGACGAGATCGCGCAGGCTAACTTGTGCCATGGCTCTAGCGCAGCCTCGCTCGCTTGAGGCCTGGGTCGGCGTAGCGCGTTTCAGGAACCGTCGAGAACCAATCGGGGCGGCCGGGATCGCGGTCGTAGGTGTAACCGCCCAACTCACGGAACAGTTCGGCATAACGCGCGAGCTTCTCGCGATCGACCTCGACGCCGAGGCCCGGGCCGGAGGGCAGATCGATCATGCCGTCGCGATAAGGCAGCCTGCCGCCCACTATGATGTCGTCGGTCAGGTGATGGTAATGCGCATCCGCTGCAAAACCGAGATTAGGAAGTGCCGCACCCAAGTGTAACATGGAGGCGAGCTGGATGCCGAGTTCGCCAGAAGAGTGGACCGAGGCACCATACTGGAAGGTCTCGAGCACGGTACCCGCCTTGTGAGCCTGGCGCAGGCCGCCCCAGAATGTCGTGTCGAGCAGCACTACATCGACCAGGTCATGGCGGATGGATTGGGTAAGCTGCTCGAAGTTGACGACTACTGTATTGGTGGCGGTCGGGATACGCACAAACTGGCGGACACGCCGCATCCCCTCCAGTCCCCATGTCGGGTCCTCGAAATAGTCATTCTTGAGCTTCTCGATCGCTTGGCCGACGCGGATAGCCTGCTCGACGCTCCAAGCGCCATTGGGGTCGAGCCTCAGGAGATCGTCGGGAAACGCCTCGCCAAGTGCCTCCATCACTTCCACATCGTGGTCGGGCGCGAAGTGGCCACCCTTAAGCTTGTGAGTGGTGAAACCGTGGCGCGCCTTGAGATCTCGCGCATGGACGACAATTTCATCGGCCGTCGTTTCGCCGCCGCGGGCACCCGCCTCATCGTGATAGCGGTAGAAAATGTAGGAGGCAAATGGCACGCGCTCGCGAAGCGCGCCGCCGAGCAGGTCACAGGCGCGGATGCCGAGCCGCTTGCCAGCCAAGTCCATGCAGGCCATCTCGATTGCCGCATGGAGCTGGGTCCGGTTGTTGTACAGGCTGGCCGTTGGGTTCATGATTTTCCAGCGCAGCTGTTCGAGCTGCAACGGGTCATGCCCCTTAAGGTATGGAAGAAGGCCGCGGATGGCGGCTTCCGCCGACTCTCCGCCGCCGCCTAGTTCCCCCCAGCCCGAGCGGCCTTCGTCGTCCACCACTTCCACGACAGTGCGCACGAAGCGTCCCCAATGTGCGCCCATCGAATGGCGCAGCGGCGCTTCGAGCGGCACCGTGACCGTTGTTGCGCGGATATCGGCGATGCCCAAGACCCTATTCCTTCTTTGGAGAACCGCCGATGCGGGCCATCATGCCGCCATCGACCTTGACGACTTCGCCGGTCACGAAGGACGCTGCGGGCGATAGAAGAAACGCCACGACCTCGGCGACCTCGTCCGCCCTGGCAGGACGCCCGAGCGGATGCATCGCATCGATCTCACGCCAGACGGCATCGGGATCGTCGGCAAGCGCTATGGCGTCGCGAAGCATCGGTGTGTCGACCGAGCCCGGAGCGACGCCGTTGACGCGCACCCCGTGGGGGGCGCTATCCACGGCCATGGCGCGCACAAGTCCGATCATGCCGTGCTTAGCGGCCGAATAGGCCACCACGCCTGCCTGCGAGGCAAAGCCCTGCACTGAGGCCATGTGGACCACGGCACCCTTGGCTTCGCGAAGCAGAGGCATAGCAGCCTGTGAGATGAGAAAAGCACCTTTAAGGTTCGTGTCGAACACTTCGTCCCACACCGTTTCAGATGTCGTCTCCACTGTGCCGTATCGCTGGATGCCGGCGTTGTGGGAAAGCGCTGTGAGCGAACCGAGTCTTCCCGCAGTGGCCACGGCCTCTGAACAGGCGGTTGGGTCTGCAACCGACCCCACAATGATTTGGACCATCGTACGTGGCGAGAGGCGAGCTGCGCTGCTTTCAACGGCTTCTGCGTCGCGATCCATTAAGACGAGGGCGTCGAAGCTTTCCGCAAGCCTTTCGGCTACTGCGGCCCCAATCCCTTTCCCTGCCCCGGTAACCAGCGCGACCTGCATTTCCACCTCACCCAAACTCGCAATATAGTATTCTACCATGGTAGTCAACGAGTGGCGCTTTGGACACGAGAGTGATGCGAGTAGTTTTAGATGGGTTGTCTGCAGCGCCTGTGATGGCCGTTACGCATCCACTGGCTCAAAAATCGTCAGCACTATGGAATGCCTGTCCACCCAACCACACCCGACTATCCTCTATCGGAACGGCTTAGATCGAGCGGTGTGTCGATCGTTGGATTAGTGGGCCGATGCCGGATTTGAGACTTCGGGGGAATGAATTCACTGATCCCTAGCCTGTCCAAACACTCCAGCCTTGCCGCAGATGACCTGTCCCCAAAGTTGCAGCTCTCACGTGGGAACGCATAGTGGCCTCGGGCGGCTCCTATGGCTGATGCGTTCGTTCGGATCCGAGCCTAACGGTGGACGTACGCCTTTTCCGGGATTTAGCTTGGCTCGGTCAGACAAACGAGCGTCCATTTACGAGCTCTAAGCGGCTAATCGAGTTCACCGAGGGGCACTTCACCTAGACAAATGAACTGGTTATCTGTTTTCTTAGCTGAGCAAAGAGGCGCCGCAGCGCCTCTTAAACAAAAATATCCGACGCTCTTTTAGAAAGGTGAGTCGGGGAAGTAGAACTCGTTGGCGTTGTCCTTGGTGACGAGGGTGGCATCGAGAACGTAGCTACCGCGAACTGGGATTTGATCGTAGAAGTTAGCAACGGTCAGCTCCAAGGCAGTCGCGATCATCGAAGGCGGATAAAGCACGTTGATCGGCATCAGCTGATCGCCGTCGGCCACCTTCTTGATCATCTCCTTCATGCCGGCGCCGCCGATCACCAACTTAATGTCGGAGCGGTTCGCCTGCTTGATCGCTTCGAGAACACCGACAGCCATGTCGTCATCTTGGCACCAGACAGCATCGATCTTCGGGAACTTGGACAGGTAGTCCTGCATCACCCTGAAGGCGTCGTCACGCGACCAGTTGCCGAACTGCTTGTCGAGCACCTTGATGTTAGAACCAGCGATTGCCTCATCGAAACCCTTCTGGCGCTCTTCATCGATGACGATGGGCAGGCCGCGAATGACGACTACGTCGCCAGTACCAAGATTGTCCTTGAGATACTGGCCAGCAACTCGGCCGAGTTCAGGATTGTTGCCGGCCACATAAAGGTCCTGGATTGACGGATCAGATAGTGCCCGGTCGACTACAGTGACGAAAACGCCCTTGTCTTTGACCTGACGGATCGGATCGGTCAGCTCATCAGAATTGTGAGGCAGCGTGACCAACGCGTCTATGCCTTGCGTGGTCAGATCTTCCAATGCATTGGCTTGGCTTGCTCCGTCGGGCGAGGTCTTCACCACGATTTTGAGCCCAGGATGCAGCTTTTCGAGCGCTACTTTCGCGCGTTCGGCGTGGTAGACGACGCCGCCTGTCCATCCGTGATCAGCGGCGGGGATTGAAACCGCGATTGTCACATTTTTCTGCTCCTGGGCGAACGCTCCCACCGTCATCAAGACGGTGGCGACGCAAAGGCTGGTAAGCAGTTTCCTCATTGCTTCCTTACTCCCATTGAGGGCCCGTTGATCTCGCGGAGGGCCTTATAATTCCGCTTCTACCTCACCGCCGGCGCGACAGGGAGCGCTGCACCAGCATCGCGACGATAATGATGGCACCTTGAACCGCACCGATAAGGTATTCACTGACAAGGTCGGACAGAACCATGATGTTACCGACCACTTCGAGGATCACTGCACCACAGACGGTGCCCCAGACACGGCCCACGCCACCTCGAAGTGCCGTACCGCCTATGACGACCGCCGTGATGGCCTGCAACTCCCAAAGCAGGCCAGTGGTAGGCGTCGCAGCCCCCAGACGCGGAACATAGACGAGCACGGCAATCGCCACGCAAAGGCCCTGGATGATATAAGTGAGCGTGCGCACGCGCTCGACCGAGATGCCGGAATAGCGCGCGACATCTTCGTTGGAGCCGACCGCGATCACGTGGCGGCCGAAGGATGTGCGATAAAGAAGGAATGCCGCGATGACGGCGACCACGATGATGACGAGTATCGGCACTGGAACGCCAAAGATGTTGCCGAAATAAACAGGGCGGTAGAGCGCACGCAGGTCGGGTGCACGCATGGCTATCGACCCGCCTTCGGCGAGGTAGATCGTGAGCGCCCGGAAGATGCCCATGGTCCCTAGCGTGACGATGAACGGCTCTATTCGCCCGATCGTGGTGGTCAGACCGTTGGCCAGCCCGCACAGCGCGCCAACGCCCATCGCGAAGACCATGGCAGTCGCGAGCATTGCGAGGTTGCCCTCGACGGCGCCGCTGTTCATGAACAGGATCATGGTGCCGGCCACGAAGGCCGACATCGAGCCGACTGAGAGGTCGAGGCCGCCTGCCGAAATCACGAAGGTCGCACCCACTGCGATGATGGCGATGAAGGCCGAGCGCGTCAGCACGTTCAAGAGGTTGTCGATGCCGATGAAATTCGGGTTGACGATGGTGCCGAAGGCCAGAAGCACCGCGAGCGCCACAAAGGGCGCCACGGCACGCAGGTCGACATCCTTCCAGGACCGGCGCGTCTCGGACACAGTTATTGTTGTTTCGCTCATGCCGTTTCCGCCACGAGGGCGGCCTCCTCGAATGTCGCGCCCGTCGCGTGAACCACGATCTCGCTCTCGTTCATCCGTTCGCCTGTAACTTCAGCCACCACGCGGCTTTCGCGCATCACATAGATGCGGTCGCAGATGCCGATCAGTTCGGGCATCTCGGACGAGATGACGATCACCGAAAGTCCGCTTTCGGCCAGGCGGGCGATGAATTTGTAGATCTGTTCCTTAGTGCCGATGTCGATGCCGCGCGTCGGTTCATCGATAATGACGATGCGCGGGCTGAGAAGCATCATCTTGGCCAGCAGCAGCTTCTGCTGATTGCCGCCCGAAAGCTGGCCGGCAAGCAGGTCCTTGCGCCGGGTGCGGATGTCGAATTCGACGATGGCATTATCGAGAGCGGCCGTCTCGGCGGCTTTGTCTATCAGCGGTCCCCGCGTGAATTTCTTGAGAGAGGCCAATGTGAGATTTGTTCGTAAATCCTGCGCGAGCAAAAGGCCACGCCCTTTGCGGTCTTCACTGAGATAGACAATGCCAGCATCCATACTCTCGCGGGCGTTGTTGAAGCGCACTGACATGCCATTCTGCCGCAACGTGCCACGGCTCGGGCGAAGTCCCACGACGCCCTCCATTAGCTCCGTACGTCCGGCACCGATCAGGCCAGCGAAACCGAGGATTTCGCCCTTGCGCAAATAAAACGACGCGTCCTTCACATAGCCGGGCACGCTGAAATGCTCGGCTTCGAGAACTTTTTCCTCGCTCTCACGCGCGGCGTGGTCGGGGTACAGTTTAGAAACATCGCGGCCAACCATTAGACGCGCCATGTCTACGGGCTCGAGCTCGGCTGCGTCGCGCGTGGTGACGAGCTGGCCATCGCGCAGCACCGTCACACGATCGGCGATGGCTTTAACTTCGGCCAATCGATGCGAAATGTAGAGCACCGCCACACCCTTAGCGCGAATGCCGTGAATAACGTTGAGAAGTGCTTCCGTTTCAACCGGGGTCAGCGAGGCGGTTGGTTCGTCGAAGATAACCAGCTGATGCGGCACGAGCAGGGCACGCGCAATCTGAACTAACTGGCGCTGCGCGATCGAAAGGCGGCCAACCACGCGCGTCGGATCGATATCAGCACCGAGGCTGCGCATTGCGTCTCGGGCGCCCGCGTTCATAGCGCGATCGTCGACGGTGAACCCACGCTTCAGTTCGCGGCCAAGAAAGATGTTTTGGGCGACAGTGAGGTCGGGCGCTAGCAAAATTTCCTGGTGGACCAGAACAATGCCGCGCTTCTCCGCATCGACTGGCCCAACCAGCGCAACTTTCTCGCCGTTGATTGAGAGGGAACCGCGCGTCGGCTGCAAGTGACCCGACAGCAGCTTCATAAGCGTCGATTTGCCCGCGCCGTTCTCGCCGATAATCGCATGAACCTCGCCGGAACATATCTCCAACTCAATGTTGCGCAGCACCTCGATGGGCCCGAAAGCTTTAAACAGGCTGTTCGCTGCCAAAAGCGGTGAATGCGTCATAGAATGAGCATCCGTCATGGAACGAGCCGGCGTGATTGGAAACTGCTTTCGCCGCCAAAACGGCGGCACCCGGAGTAGGGGTACAAATAAAGCTTGGAGAGACCGGTCATTTGGGAACCTTCTCAGTTAAGCAAGGACCACGATCAGTTAGGGCGACCATTCCGGACCTTAGTCATCGCCCTTTGTTGCGTGGGATGCCAGATCGGCATCCCAGACTGACCGATACGACGGTTAATGGTGGACGATTTCCGTTCCCAATACCTTGAGGCACTCACGAATGAATGCTGCAAGCGCCGTCCACCCTTTTCCCGACACCATAGTTCCATCGACATAAGCTTCAGTTGGCGAAAGGTCGATGTACTCGCCGCCTGCTAACCGCACTTCAGGCTCGCATGCGCCCAGCGCACCAACCTTCTTTCCTTTCAGCACGCCATCCACGGCGATCAAGATCTGAACGCCATGGCAAATGGTGAAAATCGGCTTTTGGGTTTCATGGAAATGTCGCACGATCGCCTGAACGCGCTTGTCGGTACGGATGTATTCGGGCCCGCGGCCGCCAGCACAGTAAACAGCATCGTAGCGATCAAGACTATTTTCTGCCTCTGAGAATGTTTTGTTGATGACAAAATCGTGCCCGAACTTCTCAGTGTAGGTCTGATGCCCCTCGAAATCATGAAGTGAGGTTTTAAGTATGTCTCCGGCCTTTTTGTCGGGGCAAATCACATGAACGGTATGACCAACGGCTTCCATCGCTTGTTGAAACACAAATATTTCGTACTCTTCGGTGAAGTCACCTGTGAGCATCAAGATTTTTTTGCCCGGCATCACATTTTCCTTATCTGGCATGAATGGGTGGGCAGGCGATCTGCCTGCCCAAAATTGTTAATCAGAAGGGAGATTCGGGAAAGTAATATTCCTTGGCATTGTCTGCGGTGATCAGCGGCGCATCGAGCTTCACTGTTCCGCGCACAGGCGCCTGTCCGACGAATTGCGCTGCCGTCATGTATATAGCTGTCTTGATCATCGATGGCGGATAAGGCGTCTCGATCGGGGTGACCGGATCGTTAGCCATTACTTTTTCTATGATCTCTTTCATGCCATTGCCGCCGAGCGCGAACTTGATCTCCTTGCGCCCTGACTGATTGATGGCCTCAAGTACACCGAGCAGCATGTCGTCGTCGTTTGCCCATACCGCATCGATATGCGGATACTTGGCGAGGTAGTCCTGCATCAGCTTGAACGCTTCGTCGCTGTTCCAGTTGGCGTACTGGATATCGAGAACCTTCAGGCCAGAGTCTTTGATTGCGTCCTGAAAGCCTTTGATGCGCTCGTCATCAATGACAGTGGGAATTCCTCTGAGCACAACAAGGTTGCCCTTGCCGCCGAGTTTGTCGACAAGGAACTTGCCCGTCGTGGCGCCGACAGCAATGTTATCTCCCGCAACGTAGAGATCCTGAATAGTTGGGTCAGTCAGGCCTCTATCGACCACTGTGACGAAGCTGCCATTGTCCTTGATGGCCTTGACCGGCGAAGTCAGCTCTTCGGAGCTGTGCGGCAGGATGACCAGCGCATCCATTTGCTTGTTGGCGGACAGGTCCTCGATCGCGCTGACTTGAGCACTCGCGGAAGGAGAGGTTTTCACCACCACATTGACGTTGGGAAAAGCCGCGTTGATTTCCTTGGCTGCTGCAGTGGCATGATACACGACACCGGCAGTCCAGCCGTGATCGGCGGCTGGAATGGAAACTGCGATTGTTTTCTTTTCCTGGGCAAGTGCAACACCCCCCAGCAGCAAAGAGCCGAAAACGGCGACAGTTAGGAAACTTGCTTTTTTCATGTTCTCCTCCTCGAGCCTCTGAATACTGCACCGCACGGCTCTTTGCGGCGCTATCGCGAAAGCTTGCCTGGCTTCTCTTTGCCAGGAGCTACAGACCGGCAACTCCTCGCCCCACCGGCCCAATCCTTGCCTGCTCGCTTCTCAGCGCAGACCACGACACGTGCGCCATGCTTGTTCGAAGCCCCATGCGCACTTCGCTGCCGGACTCTTCATTCGAAAACTTGACTAAGGCGGCTCCGCGAACGTTCAATATGAGTACGCATCGCATTTTCTGCCGCGCCGGGGTCTCTGGCTTCGAACGCCGCCATTATGTTGGCATGCTCATCGAGCGCCTCGTCGGTGACACGAGCATGGAACATCAAGCGAAAGATGTGAAAATGAGTGTGCTGGTGCCACAGGGTCTCGCGGATCAGCTGGTTGCCGGCAGTCTCTAAGATCTTGTCGTGAAAGACAGCGTCCAGTCGGGCGAAGCTTGAGTAGCGGATCCTCTCGTCTCCCCCATCACGCATCATCATCTGGGTTGCCGCCTCCTTCAGCGCCACCAGGACATCAGCATCGAGGTTGGTTGTGGCAGCCTTTGCCGCGAAAGGTTCAAGGCACAGCCTGAGTTCGTATAGTTCGTTGAAGTCCCTCTTTGTAATCTGCGGCGCAGCGCTGTAGCCAATGAGATGGGTCTTTTGCACCAGACCTTCAGCTTCCAACCGGCTCAACGCCTCGCGAATTGGTGTTTGTGAGACATTCAGTTCGCGCACCAATCCGTCGACCGAGATGCGGGCGCCAGGCGCGATCTTGAGCGCCATGAGCTGCCTAAAAATCGCCTCATAGACATCATCGGCACGGCTTGTGGCCCGATGAAGTGATGCAAACCGATCTCCTCCTTCATCTCCGAACCCAGCCTGCAGAGGTATGGCGCCACGCATCGGTTAAATCCTCTTGACATTGGAGCGGTCTAGCAAGAAGTTCGCCCAACCACAATCCTATATCGTATAGGATTTTTTATAGGGTAGAGAAATGATCGTTTCCGCTGACATGATGCGGGAGTTAATTGAAACGCGGCTTCGAGAACTCGACGTCTCACAAGCCGACGCATCATGTCAGGCAATGATTCTGGTAGAAGCAGAACTGCGCGGCCATTCATCCCACGGCCTGCAGCGGCTCCCGCGCATCCTGCTACGCATCGCAAACGGGTTGTGCGACCCGTCTAAATCCGGGACGCACTGCTGGAGATCGCAAGCCATTCTCGAGGTTGATGGTGAAAACGGCTTGGGTCCAGTAGTGGCGGACAAGGCACTAGATGCCTTGATATCTCGCACGAATGAAACCGGTATAGCCGTTGCAGCTATCACTCGTGCCAACCATTTGGGCATGCTCGCGCCCTATGTCGAAAAGGTTGCGCGCGTAGGATTTGTAGCCATCGCGCTTTCATCGAGCGAGGCGCTCGTGCACCCCTTCGGAGGAACGCGTGCCATGCTTGGAACAAATCCGATCGCGATTGCCGTTCCTACTGCACGAGAGCCGTTTGTGCTCGATCTGGCGACGAGCGTGGTTTCGATGGGTCGCGTCCACCACTATGCCGCTTCAGGAAAGCCGCTGGAGCCAAATTGGGCCCGCGATCGCTTTGGGCAGCCAACCACCGATGCCGAGGCAGCAAAGCATGGTGCTTTGGCCCCCTTCGGAGACGCCAAAGGCTATGGATTGGGATTGGCGTTCGAGCTTCTTGTCGCTTCCATCGTGGGTTCCGTTCCAGCACCCGGTATCAGAGGTACGCTCGACGCGCAGCATCCTTGCAATAAAGGCGATGTATTCTTGACTATACAGCCGAACGGGGCTCGAAACCTGATTGAGTTGCTGGCGGACTTTCTGGACGATGTTAGGAGATCGGAGGATGCCGCTGAACGCGCTATCCGCATCCCTGGCGATGGTTCGCGTGAAAGACGCGCGAAGAGCCTTGCCACGGGCATCGAGATTGATGCCGAGCTCTGGCAGCGACTTCAGGACTATGCGCCGCTGCAACCTTTTGCGGCATAGAGGAACATTAGACATGAATCTTTTCGCGGCTATCCGGCTGCCCGGCGAAATCCTGTTCGGCGAAAACCAAAGGGCTTCACTCGGCGCCGTTGCGGCTAAGTGGGGAAGGCGCGCACTTGTCTGCACAGATGCGCGCTTCGCAGCGACCGAACTGTTCGAGGAGCTGCTTGCTATACTTGATCACTCCGATATCGCTGTGCATGTGTATGATGGCGTGTTGCCTGATGTTCCGCGTGACAGCGTGGGCAAGTGCGCAGATGACGCGAGGGGCTTCGCCCCAGATTTGATAATCGGCGTTGGTGGCGGCAGTTGTCTGGACATGGCGAAATGTGCTGCCGTGCTACTTTCGCATGGAGGCGCGATCCAAGACTATTACGGGGAGTTCAAGGTTCCTGGCCCCATTCTGCCTGTTATCGCCGTTCCCACGACGGCTGGCACAGGTTCTGAAGCGACACCCGTTGCCGTTATCTCCGACCCTGACCGTACGCTGAAGGTTGGTGTGTCGAGCCCGTATCTTATTCCTACAGCTGCGGTTTGCGATCCAGCTCTGACAGTAACATGCCCCCCTGGCTTGACCGCGATTGCGGGAGCCGATGCCTTAACCCATGCGATCGAGGCATTCACTGCACAAAGGCGGCCAGCGGATCCAATGCTGGCTCAGGAGCACGTCTTCATAGGCAAGAGTGCCTTGACTGATCACTTCGCGCTTTTGGCAATTCGGCTTCTGGGTCGCAGCCTTGAGCGTGCAGTTCTGGATGGCAGTGATGCGACAGCGCGCGCCGATGTCATGTTGGGCGCGCTGGCGGCAGGCTGCGCATTCGGCACAGCTGGAACAGCCGCTGCTCATGCCATCCAGTATCCGGCCGGCGCTTTAACTCATACACCGCATGGTATGGGTGTCGCGGCAGTGCTGCCGTATGTGATGGGCTTCAACAAGCCAGCTTGCCTGGATGAACTAGCCGAGATCGCCATCGCTCTTGGTGTCTCCGTCAGCGGTCGTGCTAAGGATGATTTGGCGGACGCGGCGATTGTAGAGGTCAACCGTCTGTTTAAGGCAATTGGCATCGTGCCAAATCTTCGCGAGCTCGGCTTGCCGGCGGACAAGATCGGCTGGACGGCCGAGCAAGCGCTTGGAATTGAGCGTCTCATCAAGAATAATCCTCGTCCGTTTGACCTCTCATCTATGAGGCGTCTCGTCGAGGCTGCCTATGACGGCGGAGTCTCTGCGATTGAGATCGCGAACTAATTGGAAGCTTCAATCTATGAATATTCATTCACTGCCTGAAACTCACTCGTTGGAATCAATTGGCTTCCATCATCGCGAAGGCTTGTACATCAATCGCGAGTGGCGGGCTGCCGCTGGTGGCGAGACGATCCAAGTGGTTGACCCCTCTACCGAAACCGTGCTCGCTCATGTTGCCGATGCGAGTGTGGAAGATGGCATCGCAGCAGTCGACGCAGCTTCAGCGGCGGCGGACAGCTGGCGCAATACCGCACCACGCACTCGCTCGGAAATCCTGCGCCGCGCGTTCGAACTCATGAATGCCCGGGCCGAGATGCTGGCTCAGCTAATCTCACTTGAGAACGGCAAGGCTCTGCGAGATGCTAGGGGTGAGGTGTCCTACGCGGCCGAATTTTTCCGTTGGAATGCAGAAGAGGCAGTACGCATCAAAGGCGACTTTGGGTTTGCTCCGTCAGGCGCCAATCGGATCATTGTGGATTACGAGCCGATTGGCATAGCACTGCTGATCACTCCCTGGAATTTCCCGGCGGCCATGGCAACCCGCAAGATAGCTCCCGCGCTTGCAGCAGGCTGCACCGTCATCCTCAAGCCGGCTAGCGAGACACCACTTACAGCTTACGCCCTTGCAGCGCTTCTGGAAGAAGCTGGCGTTCCGCCAGGTGTGGTCAACGTTCTCACGACGTCCAAGGCTGACGACGTTACGGGAGCAATCATGCGTGACCCTCGCGTCCGTAAGCTATCCTTCACCGGATCGACCGGCGTTGGCCGTCACCTCTTGGCAAAAGCCGCCCACTCCGTTCTGAGCTGCTCGATGGAACTGGGCGGAAACGCTCCGCTGATTGTCTTCGATGATGCTGATCTCGATGTCGCCATCGAGGGTGCGATGGTGGCAAAGATGCGCAATGCTGGGGAAGCCTGCACGGCCGCCAATAGGCTCTACGTTCACGAAGAGATTTATGACGAATTTGCACGTCGGCTCGTCGCCCGCATGGATACCCTTGTAGTCGGCCCGGGCGTCAACCCTGAGACGGAGTGTGGGCCGATGATCACCCGCAAGGCGGTTGAAAAGATAGATCACCTCGTATCCGATGCAGTATCACGTGGTGCGAAGCGCATATGCGGTGGCGAGATCACTGCAGGGTCGGGATATTTTTATCCGCCCACAGTTCTTGGGGACGTTTCCCTCGACGCCGCGATGGCCCACGAGGAAATTTTCGGCCCGGTAGCACCGTTGACCCGCTTCTCATCAGAGGAAGAGCTCATCAACCTTGCCAACAACACCGAATATGGACTTGCGAGTTACATCTTCAGCCGTGACGTATCACGCGCAATGCGGGTGGCTCGACGCATTGAAAGCGGAATGGTTGCCATCAATCGCGGGCTGATGTCTGACCCTGCAGCACCCTTCGGAGGAGTGAAGCAGAGCGGTCTGGGGCGCGAAGGCGGTGCTCATGGCGTGTTGGAATACCTCGAAGCCAAATACTTGGCTGTCAGCATCTAACTTTCCATGGAGCGCGCCACGGCTACAGACCTGTTCAGAATTCGAGATCACGTTCCGGATTTTGATGGCATTGTCGAAGAAATCAGGGAGCGCAGCCGTCGAACAAGGAGTGTTCTTCGATGCCACCTGAACGTTGCGTTCGGCTCGGGCTCCAGTGACAGGATCGACTTGTTTTTTCCTGACACCGCTGCGGGCGATAGACCTGTCCACCTGTTCATACATGGCGGATACTGGCGAATGTTCACCAAGGAAGACTATTCGTATGTGGCCGATACGGTAACGAACGCTGGTGCCATTGCTGCGATCATGGATTATACCCTGATGCCAGCAGTTCGTATGGAAACTTTAATTCTTCAGGTGCGGGCAGCGAAAAACTGGCTGCAGGATAAAGCAGAGTCGTTTGGGGGAATGGCTTCTCGCTTAACTGTCAGCGGCCACTCGGCCGGCGCACATCTTGCAACATTCCTGCTAGAAGATACTGATCCCAGAATTCAAACTAACCGCACTCTGCTTCTAGGAGGAATCTACGACCTGAAGCCACTGCAGAAATCTTTTCTTCAGGCCGAGATTTCGCTGACCGACGACGAAGTGGAGCGATATTCACCGTTGAATCGTTCGCTGAGCAAGCAAAGCGACGTTACGGTGCTCGTTGGTGAGAAGGAAACGCTGCCATTTCATCAGCAAGCCAAAGCCTTTGCGTCCCATCTCGCAATGAATGGATCCCGATCTACGTTCCATCAACTCGCCGGAGCAGATCATATGACCAGTGTTCGTGACCTTGGGAAACCGGGAACGGAAGCAAGTTACATCCTCGAAGGATTTGTCAACGACCCCATTTCCAATCAATTATGAGCGACTATTGCTTACTTACGCGGTGGGGGTGCAATGAAGCGACTTATCATGGGTGCTGCGATACTCATGAGCATGTCAGGCTCTCGAGCGTGGGCGGAGCCCGTACCATCGTATATCCAGGATAGCGTCGGCGCATGGCTTATTGCCACCGACGATGGCAAGCCCGGTTGCAATGTTTCACTGTCAGCTGATCGTGTTGGCGACCACTTCAAGATTGCTCCCTCTTCCGATTGCGCTTCGCGGTTGCCAACAGTTTCTCGTGCCACAAGTTGGAATTATGATTCCGGCGTTCGGCTCTTTGCCGCGGATGGAAGTCTCCTCCTCGAATTTGCGGAAGACGAAACCACGATCATGAAGACATCGTTCGAGACGCCGCCTGTCCATTTCATGGTTCCGGCAAAATCAGGCGTCGACCACGCGCCTTTTGCACCGGCTCTCGTCGGCAGTTGGGTTTTGCAGCGCCCCGGTGGGCCAACCCTATGTCCGCTGGTGCTGAACAAGGATGCACAATCCGATGACACAGAACTGACTGTGAAGACTGGTTCGCCCTGCGACGGGGCAGTCGCGCGCCTCAAGCTCGACAGCGCCCGTGTCGAAGACTTCACCTTGATGCTCTACGGCAAGCCAGAAACGTCCCTGAGCTTCGAGCCTTCCGGCTCCGATAGGTTCACCAAGACGGAAACCGGCAAGCCTCTGGAGATGGTGCGGGCACACTAAAGCAGGTGTCGCTGACCCACTCAGGCGTCTTTGTTGATGGGAGAGCTACAGACGTAAGCAGAAGGATTTCCGCCAGCCCCCGTCAGCGCTTGTCCCAAAATCGCAACTATGTAACGCTACGTCATGTTCCGATTGGAGAGCTCGCCGATGCTGAGATGCATGCCCTCGCTGCTTGTTGTTGCATTGTCACTGATTGGTGTCTCGGCGGCCTTCGCTCAAAATGCGTCGATGACGGTCGAGCTCCGACCTGGTATTTCCGCCAAAGTCATCGACCTCAAGCGCGTGCCGGGACAAGAGATTGTTCAGTTGGACTACGAGGTCGTCAACAACAGCAGTACTGCAGTGAACCTCGCTGAACTTGGCATCGGACGCGTAGGTTACGGTCTCGACGAGATCACGCTTTACGATTTTCCCAACAAGATCAGCTTCAAAATCGGGGTTGCCAGCGAATGCCTGTGCACGCAGCCTCCCGAGGCCCCTTTGAACTCGGGTGAGACGTTCAAGGCATGGGCGTGGTTTGCACCGCCTGCAACAAGCCCTGGTCCGTTTGCGGTCCGCTTCGGTTCGACATTGCCGATCATGGACGTGCCCCTGCAATGAGCGTGCGTCTCCTGTTTTGGGCGGGGGCGACTGTGCTGCTGATTTCCAGGCCATCTCAGGCTCAAGACGCGCCACCCGCAACCGTCCCACCAAACTTCTCGGCGAGCGCGCCAGGCATTGGTTTTGCATCACCCTCGATCGGCTTTTCTTCGCCGAACATCGGATATGCCGCGCCAAGGATAGAATTCGTTTCGCCCGCCATGACAGACGAGGAACTTGCCTTTGCACCGAAGCCCCCTGCTCCGCCGCCACCGGCTGTCAAAGGTCTGGAGGTAACGGAAGTCGAGGGAGGTGTGCGCTACACGCTCTCGGCCGACATCCTGTTCGACTTTGACAAGGCGACGTTGCGCCCCAAGGCGACCCAAGCGCTTGAGGCCATGTCGAGCGATGTGCGCCAGCGCTTCGCCCAACCCCGGTTCCTTGTTGACGGCTATACCGACAGCAAGGGTAGCGACAGCTACAATATGAAGCTTTCACTTCGCCGGGCTGCGGCCGTGAAAGACTACCTGACGGGCAAAGCCAACTTTCCTGCCGAGACAGTGCAAACAGAAGGCCGAGGCGAGGCAAGCCCGGTTGCGGCCAACGAAACTTCAGACGGGAAGGACGATCCGGAAGGACGCCAGAAGAACCGCCGCGTGGAAATCTTGGTGAAGGCGGTGGAATAGTTTCAGTTGTCAAAAGTCCGGATCGAGTGGTCGCCAGTCCTTGAGCAATGGTATGATGCCTTTCAGCGACGCGCCATCTTAGTAGCTCGCCCGGGCGTTGAACATCTCGACCGCGTTGTTGAACTGCCGAATTGCCTTACTGCGTCGTCCGGCGCTTTAGCGTTTGGGGCTTCCGAACATAGCGCGCAAGGATGACCAATCTGTCCGCGTTGTGCGCAACGACGTAGCTCTTTCGGCTTACACTAACTCGAAGCCACCTTTTGTTAGGATTGGCTTGCCTGCTCGCATCTGATTCAGTCTCAGAACCGGCTACTCCCTGCAAGTTGTGGCCGGCGGATACCCCGGCGTCTTCCCTACCAACCCCCAAGGCGGGCGCCGGGCCCCGGTTTTTACGTGGGTAGATGGTCAAGGGTCCCACTCGGACCTCAGCTTTTCCACGCGGGAACACGTGTCGTGAACAGCCACGGCGATCCTGATAACGTTTGCAAGAATGATAAGGCTGCACGCGCCGAACTGGAGGATGTGGCCGCCGCCGGCCACCCACCAGATACCTACGCCATTTCCCACGATTGGTGCAGCGGCAAGCAAACCAATTGGCAGCATGCTCAAGTAGGTTTTCCGAAAAATGACAACTGGATCGTCGGCTTCAGCGATCGAGTTGGTGTAATCGAGCCATCGCGCGAAAAGCGTTCTGTGACGAGCGCCTAGTCGAAATTCAGAGCTTGGCTTGGCTGCCAACTCAATAGCTCCCCTTCGAACAGATCAGTCTCTGTTGATAGGCCAAGAGGTCAGCAAGCAGACCGTTAAATCCGCGGGCGCCGGGCCTTGCAAAGAAAGGGCTCCGAAGCAGTAACCCCCAGCGGCCTCGAAGCCCCTTGTGGCGTGCTCATTTCGGCTCAACCACTTAGTCAGCATGCGCCTGGTGATGATGCCCGACAATACGGCCTTAGGTCTGCTCTGCCTCGCGAGCCACAATGACCAGTTCTTTTACCGGACCTGTCGCCCTGCCCTTCACCCATCATAGCTTGCCGGCTCTGCCTCCACCTTCGCCGGCAGTCCCAGCCCTTGTCCACCTTCGGCCAAACCGTGAGCGGCACACGCGGGCTTTCGACCACGATAGGCCACCCCCGGAAGTTCAGAACGTTGCAGCCGTAGCGCAGGCGAATGTAGTACTACGCCTTGCCCGGCGGCACGGTCTCAGGGATCGTAATCGTGCGGTCATAGACCTCTCGGCCAGGCCGCGTGCCGTTCGTCCGCGTGTAGCCGTTGACCACATGCTCGAGCCCGTCCTTGTCGACGATCGCGCGGCTGGTGTTGATGATCTCGCAGATGCGCTTGCGGTCGACGGCGAAGCGGATCTCGGTCTGTCCGCCAACGTCAAGGCGAGGATCGGCATGGAACGCCTCCTCCAAGCCCTCGTTGGCCCGGGCCAAGGATGCATTCGCATACGTTATTGCGGCGTCGCATCGAGGCTAACAAAATCGCAGCGTTAGAATCAGGGAGGTTACCAACGTGAACTGCTTTGCATTCGACACACCGATCTCGATCTTAGTCGGATTCGGCTATCCAAAAGACATCGCGAACGTCCGTCAGGCATTCGAATTCCTGAATGAGTGGAACACGGCCCGCCGAGGCCCGCTGTTCATCAAAGCCTCCAGCGCATGTTCCAAAGCCATGAATGGCGAGGTCTCGGCCGACGAGGCCCGTTCGGCCTTCATGCTCTTCGCAGACGCATCCGGCATCCTCCGACACAACAATGATCTTCCGGATGCGGTGGTGATCGATACCGCTGAGCGCGCTGGCAGACAGCTCCGCGCCTGAGAGAGATGTGGAGGTGGTTTTCATCAAGCCACCTCCCCGCATTGCCGGCTTCGAGACGCTTGACGACCGACGATCCCCTTCACAAATTCTGCGACTGCCGCGGTGAAGCGGCGCCTATCTAACCCGCAGGCCACATGTGAGGCCCAAGAGCCAAGGAGGTCACTATGTTCGCGAAACCATTCGAAAAGCCCGTCCGCGTTTGGGTGGGACTTGGCTTTCCCAGACAGCTGAACAATGTCATCGACGCCTACCAGATGCTGATGGATTGGAACGGCAACAGCCCTGAGCAGAAAGCCGCTATCCGCGCCTGCAAGGCGGCACTGTGCGGGGACGTCGATACGGAGACCGCACGCGGCGTCTTCGTTGCCTTCGCGAAGAAGAAGGACATCCTGGTCGAGGACGAACTGGTGCCGCCCCAGATCGCTGCGCGCACAGACAGCCACGTTTGATCGGGGGATCGTTGAGAGGGCGGTGGACGTGCCGCCCTCAACTCCCTTGCAGAAGGTTGCGGCCACGGACAACTACTCCGCCGCCTGCACGGTAGGAGCTGCAGCATACCACTCTTCGCTGCCAGAGAATGGGTCGCGGAACTCGCCCTCGCCAGCGGATCGGGCGTTTTGTTTGGCAGGCGACCCAAGAGTCGTCTGCTTTTCAAGAATTGGGAAAGGCCTGTGAGGACCAGAACCTTTTCACCGACCCAACAGAGCCTCGCGCGCACAAAATTGGCGTCGAAACGGGCTATTTCGCCGCCAGCGAGTTGATGAACGACACCTGCGAGCGGTTGGTTGATATCTCGAACCGCATTCGCAGCCTCACGCCCACGACGCTGACAGGCCTCGCTATCTGGGCACGGGCTGCGCTGTTTGAGAGCTACGATTACGAACCGCGCGACGTGTCCTTCACCGAGAGCGACTGGCGAGAGCGCTAGATACACTACCTTGTTGCACAGAGTGAGCGCATGGCGGGCGAGAGCCGAGCCAGCGCCTAGCGCTTCCCCAGCGCAAGACGTGCCAGCGTCCTAGCGCGACCCCTCCCGCCAAGTGTGCCGCGTATTGGCGGGAGGGCACCTTTCACCATCGGAGATATGCAGATGCCGAACACTCACGTTCCGGCAAGCGCCAGCGGCTTGCCTATTCCCAGCCTTCATGAGCTTTCGGGGCACCCTGACGCCAAGCTTATCGCCATCGGTCAGAAGATGGCCGCGCTCTACCCTCAGTTTGTTGAGGTTGACCGAGCCCGCCTCGCGACGTGGACGGCGTGGGATGACGCCAGCACCAAGGCGGGGAAGCGCCGCGACATGTGGGCAACCGACCAGGGCTATTCCCTTCCTGAATATGCTGCTTACGACCAAGCCTTTGAGCTGGCGGGCTTGCTGCAAGTGCAACTGAACACATTGGGCCAACGCGCCCTAGAACTGCCGCCGACCACGTTGGAAGGGCTCGCGGCTTATGCAGTAGCTGTTCGGCATATGGGCATAGATAAGGGCGAACACGCGAAAGATTACCCCGACCTCGATTTCCAAGCTGTCCGCATCGCTGATTTCACCCGCATCGTTCGGGAAGTTGTGCGCGCCACAACTGGTAAGGAGTGGGGCCTTTGAGAAACCCCCGCACTTCAAACACCGCGAAGGCTAAGCGCTCACGCGCTCCGCGCCCGCACCCATCGGACGAGCGGACGTTCATCGTGAACCCACGAAGGGCGGCGGCGGCATCGAATGGTGGTCAACGGATATAACCGGCGATTACGCCTTGGACTGCCGCAAGGGCGAGGAGTTGGCGTCTCAATACCTGGCCTACCTCGCCAAGCATCCAACCAACGGCAACGTGGTGACGCTGGGCTGGATTGTTCGCGAAATGGCCGACCGCTTCAAAGCGGGCGAGCCTTGGACCCGCGCCATTGTCGGTTTCTTGGGGCGGCTGGCTGAGCCGGCTATTCTTGGCGCGGTTATCGAGCAGCAAGTGCGGCCAAGGAATACATCGGAGGCGGCGGCATGATTTCGCCTTACGCCAACGAACAGCGCGCCTACCGTGCAGCCATAGAGAACGAGGTTGAGCGGCTGATTGCCATTCTCGACCGCCTCCATGCCGACCCAGACCTAGAGCCCAACGGGTACGAGTGGGACGAGGGCGATATGCCTGAGAACTGCGATTGGGTTCCGTTCGGGGCAGTCGCATAAAGCGGCCCGGCACATCGGGCAGATGGTGCCGGGCCGACTGGGGCGACGGACCCCCGAACATCGCCCCTGTCCTTTCCATCTCAATTGAGTGCTCAGCGACCGGCACCGCTCCGTGGGGGGTAGAGTCTCAATGGGCGCCGGAGCGCTGAGCTGCTTGGGGAGGGGGACCTTGGCCAAGCTCTCGGATGCTTTCCCCAGATTTATAAGCGCGCACTTACATTTGTCAGGCGAAACGAAGATTTCTTCGCGCCACGGGAGAGCCAGATACAGAGAAGCCTAGCGTCTGCTCGATTGTGCGTAGAAGTGTGCAACTGAAGCCGGCCCACTCCCAAGAATGCGGCGTTTGCGCCTGTTGCATCTTGGAAATGGCGGAGAGGGAGGGATTCGAACCCCCGATACCCTTGCGAGTATGCCGCATTTCGAGTGCGGTGCTTTCAACCACTCAGCCACCTCTCCAAGCCTTGGTAACGTTCGCGAAACCGGGAAGACGCGGTGGTTGAGGTCGCGCTTGGTGGCCAGCTTGCGGGCGAACGTCCTTGGACGCGCGCTTCTGTAGCCTCAACTCGGCTGCGCCGTCAACATGCGTTGGCACATCTTCTGCCATTCGCATCGATACACGGATCGGTGGAGGCGGCAGCTTATCCGACGGCCAAGGGCTCGGCTCGAGAAGCCCTCACCTTGCCGTCGGATCTGGCACCTTCCGCGCTCGGCTTCATCGATCCACTCTACGCCTTGCGCGAATGCCTGGGGATAAAGCCAGCCCCCCGCGAACTCACTGCTGAAGGCCGGGATAGGCCCACATGCCAGAGACGCGCATGAGGTCGCGATAGACCACCAGGCGCTCGTCGGGCGTTACCTTCGCCGCCTCTCCGAGGGTCGGTGCGTCCAATGCTACCACAGACAAGACGGGTGCGGCGATGCCGGCCTGATCGAGGGCTTCCTCGAGCACGGCGCGGGCCCGGCGCATGTGACTGGAACTGGTGATGAGGATCACGGTGTCGGCCGTGTGGCGGCGCAGGAGATTTGCGACATTGAGCACATTGCCGACCGTGTCCTTGGACTTGTCCTCGATCATGATGCGGTCACGGTCCACACCGCGCTCCACCAGCCATTTCATCATCACGTCGCCCTCGGTCACACCCACCTGCGGCTGGCCGCCCGTCACCATCACGCGGGCCTCTGGGTTGGCCTGGGCTGCTTTAAGGCCCAGGTCGAGGCGGTCGAGAAGCGGCTTTTCGGCGGTCCCGTCCTTCGCCAGCGCATAGCCGAGCACAACGATCGTGGTTTTGCCGGGAACGACCGGAACATCGATGTTGTGCTTCTCCGCCATGATCTGCTCGACGCGCACGAAGCGACGCCGGTAGGTCTCGGCGCGGCTCGCGTCGAGGCCGGCAAGCGACTGGTGGGAGAGTGACGCCAGCGTCTCGTCCTCGCCGACGCGCGCCAAAGCTTCGAGCCAGGCCTGGGCCTCGAAGGAATTAGGATTCTTGGCGAGGATCGCGCGATAGGTTTGCGCTGCCTCGTCGGTTTTCTTCTGCAGGATTTGGGAAGATGCCACGGCAAACAGGAAATCCAACCGCTCGGGCGCGAGCTTGGCGGCCTCCCGGAACGACTGCTCCACCACATCATAGCGGCCGTGAAGCGTGATGCCCTTGAAGACCTCGGCTTCCGCTTTCTTCACGTCGCCGCCGGTCCAGTAATATTGCATGCCGGTGTCGACCAGCGTCTTGATGCGCGCGGCATCGGCGGGATCGAAGGCCAAGGCGGGGGAAAGGGTGGAGGCCGAGATCAACGTCGCGGAAAGGGCGACAAGCAGCTTGCGGATCATGGTGTCCTCCTGGCGGGTTGGGGGTCTGGGCCGAGCCCTGTCAGATCAAAGCGGAGCCGGCCTGTCCACCCATGGTGACGGGAAAGCCAACCCGGATAGTCCGGCCCAAGGTGAGCGGACGGCTCAAAAACTATCCTGCACCGCGACGCGGCGAATGGTTCGGCGGTGACCGAAGCCTCGGTTCAGCAAGAGCGTGACGCGAGCCGACTTCGTTCAGTCCCCCTTCAGGTTCGCGCGCCCTATATCAGGGCAATGACCTCTGGAGGCATCTCATGAAACGCGGCCTTATCGCACTCATGGCAGGCTTGATGCTGCCCGCCTTACCCGCTCTTTCCGCCGAGCCCTGCGTGAAGCGGCAGTTGCGCGACGGCGGCTCCGTCTGTCAGGACAGGCCGCTCAGCACGTATCGCAACAGGGAAGAGCGGCGCGACGACCGGGATCGCGACCGCGACCGCCAGAACGAGCGCGACAGGGATCGTGACCGTCAGGAGCGGCGTGAACGCGAAGCGCGGCGCGACCGCGAAGAGCAACGCGACAGGCAGGAGCGTCGCGAAGCACAGCGGAGGGAAGAGCGCCGGCAGGAAGAGCGGCGTATCGAGCAGGCCCGTCGGGACCAGGAGCAGTATGAGCAGCGCCAGCGCGAAAGACGCTACGAGCGCAGCGATGACGACTACGACTATGACCGACGCGATCACCGTCGCGACTGGGACGACGATGGCTATTATGACGACGACTACTGAGACTGGAGTAGTCCCGCATGAGCGCGTGGACCGGCACGGCTCTCCGGCAGACGGTCAATCATAGACCCGCAGGAATTCCGACACGGCTCCGAGACACGCATCCTTTTCCTCGACATGAGGCATGTGCGAGGAATTCTCGAAGACGATCGCGCGGATGTCGGGCACTTTTTCCCGATAGGGCCGCACCACTTCGGGCGTGGCCTCGTCATGGCGACCGGAGATCAGCAGCGTCGGCGCCTCGATCAGATGAAGGCGATCCTCGATCGTCCAGTCTCTCATCGTGCCGATGACATGGAATTCGGTCGGGCCGTTCATGTTGCGATAAACGGTGCTGTCCTCGTCCATGATCGCGAAGGTGCGTGCGACCTCCGCCGGCCAGGGCGTCAGGCGGCAGACATGGCGGTCGTAGAAGACGCGGGAGGCCGCGATGTATTCGGGATCGCTGAGCGTGCCGGCTTCCTCGTGACGAAGCAGAATGGCCTGGATTTCTGCAGGAAGGTCGCGGCGCAGGCGGTTGGCCTCGCTGACCCAGGTGTGCATGTTGGCGGGCGAGTTGGCGATTACCAGCGCTTTGAGACCTTTTGGCCGGAGCACGGCATGTTCGGCGCCCAGCATGCCGCCCCAGGACTGGCCGAGAAACGCGTAGCGGTCCTGGATGGCGAGATGGGAAAGCACCGCGTCGAGCTCTTCCAGAAAGAGCGCCACCGTCCAGAAGTCGGGGCCCTTTTCGGGCAGGCGCGTCGAGTTGCCGTTGCCAAGCTGGTCGTAGTGGATCACCGCGCGACCATCGAGGGCTGCGATATCCTTGAAGCTGTCGACATAGTCATGCGTGCAGCCGGGACCGCCATGGGCGACGACCATCGGCAACTTGCCCGACTCGAGCGAACCGGTGATGCGATACCAGGTCCGGTAATCGCGAAACGGTAGAAAGCCTTCCTGCGGCGGCGTCATCGATCGAAATCCCCTCTTGTTTCGGGAAAGCCTAGCGAAGAGGCAGCGGAGGCGGCAGCTATCAGAACTTATAGGGGATCGGCTTCAAGCAACCCGTATCGGGCGGCGCGCACCACGGCTTGGGTGCGGTTGCGCGCGCCGAGCTTCTTCATGGCGCTGTTGAGATGCATCACGACAGTGGGCACCGAGCGCTCGATCAGGCGCGAAATTTCCTTGGCGGACAGTCCGTGCGCCGAATGGCGCAAACATTCGCGCTCGCGCTCGGTCAGCTTGAGCGCCGCCACACCTTTCAGCCGCGCATCGATCAGCGCCCAGGCATGCTCGTGGAAGACATGCGCGAGAAGCCCGAAATCCGCGACATTGCGCAGGGCCGCACGCGCGAAGTCGCGCGGACGGCCGAAGCGAACGCCGGTCACCGTCGCATAGCCGCCATGGGGCAGATGGATCGGCACGGTCACGCCCATCGACATGTCGCGCTCGCGCAAATAGCGCGCAACGGGCTCGGTGCGGTCATCGAGCAACGTGCCGATGGCCGTGTCGGCGCTCGGGTCGTAGTCCCAGAAGAAGGGGGCAGAGGAGCGGGTCGCCACGATCTGCACCGGGTCACAGCGGAAATAGCCGCGCTCACACCAGTATTCATGCATGTCCTCGGGCACGTTCCGCAACTTCAGGAGCGAAGGGATGACGACCTCGCCTTGCGGGTCGGCGCGCACCGGCGTGTAGTCGTAGATCAGTGCCTCGAAGCCGATCGTCCGCATCGCGTCATGCGCATGGTCGATCGTCGCGTCGAGCGTCGTGTCACCGGCGAACTGCCGGCGAAAATGGTCGAAATCGTCCAGCATTCACACGTCAGGCCAGAAGAGTCGGGCGCACCCTATCACTTCTTATAGCTGGATTGGACAGCCTCATCGTCTAACAATTCGCTGAACCGGCGAGGGGCCGGCGAAACCTTTGCGGAGACAAAGGACCATGTGGCGCGAGATCGCTCCCAGTGACCGTATCGAGGTCGTCGTCGACGGCTTCAAAGTCGTCGCCTATTCGTTCGGCGAAGGCATCGAGACCGTGTTCTGCCTCAACGGCGGACCCGGCCTACCCTGCGACTACCTGCGCGAGGCGCATTCCTGCCTCATCGACAAAGGCTATCGTGTGGTCGCCTTCGACCAGCTCGGCACAGGCGCATCCGACCGGCCTTCCGACCCCGCGCTCTGGACCATCGAACGCTATGTCGAGGAAACGGAAGCGGTGCGAGAGGCGCTCGATCTGGGTCGCGTGCACCTGCTCGGCCATTCTTGGGGCGGCTGGCTCGCCATCGACTATGCTCTGGCCTACCCCGAAAACATCAGAACGCTGATCCTTGAGGACACGGTGGCGGACATGCCTCACCTGGCCTCAGAGCTCGAGCGCCTGCGTGCGGCGCTCGGCCCCGAAACTGTCGCCATGATGCAGAAGCACGAGGCGCAAGGCTCTTACGACCACCCCGAATACCTCGGTGCGGTCACCATCTTAAACTATCGCCATGTCTGCCGGCTACCCGAATGGCCCGCGCCCGTGAAGCGCTCGCTCGACGACTGGAACATGGGCCCTTATGCGACCATGCAGGGGCCGAACGAGTTTCTCTACATCGGTAATCTGAAAGACTGGAACCGCGTCCCCGACCTTCACCGGATCACGACGCCGGTGCTAATCACGGTGGGCGAGCATGATGAACTGACGCCGGCCTGCGCGCTGCGCATGAAGCTCGCGCTACCCTCGCCCGAACTCCACGTCATTCCGAACGCCAGCCATATGCCGTTCTACGAGAATCCGGCTGTCTACTATCCGATCCTGCTGGACTTCCTCGAACGGCACGGCGCAAAATGAGGTTAGAGGAAGCGCTCGAGAATCCGACCAACGGATCGCGCACCGATGCATCGCTATAGGTTCGTTCTTACACGGCCGCTGCAGTTCTTGCCTGTTCTGTTCGGCATCAGCGTCATCACCTTTATTCTGGTGCGGCTGATCCCGGGCGATCCGGCGCGCGTGATCCTCGGCACCCGCGCGACTCCCACGGCGATTGCCAATATCCGCGCGCAATACGGCCTCGATGAGCCGCTGATCGCGCAATACTTCTATTTTCTCAGGAACCTCGCCCAGGGCCAGATGGGCCGTTCGATCCTTTACAAGATCGACGTGCTGCGCCTGATCGGCACGCGGGTCGAGCCAACGCTGGTTCTGGTGCTGGCAAGCGTTGTGCTTTCCGTGCTGATCGCCGTCCCCATGGCCGCCCTTGCGGCGCGCAACCAGGGCAAGGCGGCCGACCAGGCGGTGCGCATCGTGTCCACGCTCGGCATCGGCTTTCCGCCCTTTTGGCTCGGGCTGATGCTGATCATCGTGCTCAGCGTCCAGCTCTCGCTTTTTCCCGTTTCGGGCTATGGCAACACGCTTGCCGACAAGCTCGCCCATATCGCGCTGCCAAGCCTCACCATCGCGCTGTCGCTATCGGCCGTGTTGACACGCAGCCTGCGCGTTTCGATGATCGCGATGCTGTCGTCCGATATCGCCACGGCCGCCCGCGCACGGGGCATGCCCGAGCGCATCGTGTTCTGGCGTCACGTGTTCCCCAACTCGCTGGTGCCGACCATCAACCTTCTGGCAGTCAATATCGGCTGGCTGATCGGCGGCACGGTGGTGGTGGAAAGCGTGTTCGCCATTCCCGGCATGGGCCAGCTTCTGGTGCGCGCCATCTTCTCGCGCGATTACATGGTGGTGCAAGGCGTTGCCATGGCCTTCGCCTGCGCCACGGTGTTGGTGAACTTCCTCGCCGACCTCGCGACGGTTGCCGCCGATCCGAGGATCAAGCTGTGAGCGTTTTGGCACGCCCCGCCTTCACGCCCGGCTGGAGCAAGGCGTTTGGCACCAACGGCGCGCTCGCCGCAGGGTCTGCTATTCTCGCACTCTTCGTGCTCGCGGCCCTCTTTGCCCCGCTCATCGCCCCCTATGATCCGATTGCGCAGGACGCCGCCGCGCGCCTCGCCGCGCCTTCGCTCCTCCATCCCTTCGGCACCGACAATTTCGGGCGCGACATCCTTTCGCGCGTGATCTGGGGTACACGGATCGATCTGCAGATGGCTTTCTTCGGTGTGGTCTTTCCGTTCTTGATCGGCACGGTGGTAGGCACGGTCGCAGGCTTTTTCGGCGGCGTGGTCGATGCACTTCTGATGCGCCTGATCGACATCATCCTCGCCTTTCCGTTTCTGGTTTTGATGCTGTCCATCATCGCGATCCTCGGGCCCGGCCTTTCGAGCTTCTATATCGCGATGGCACTGGTCGGCTGGGTTTCCTATGCGCGGCTCGTGCGCGCGCAGATCCTGGTGCTCAAGACGCAGGACTATGCGGTGGCAGCCACCAGCCTCGGCTTCGGGCGTCTCCGCATCATGTTCCGCCATCTCCTGCCCAATGCCATTGCCGGCTCGGTCGTGTTCGTGATGTCGGATGCGGTGCTGGTGCTGCTCAACGGTGCGGCCATCTCCTATCTGGGCTTGGGCGTTCAGCCGCCGGTCGCCGAATGGGGCGTGATGGTCGCCGAAGGCCAGCCTTTCGTGACGACCGCCTGGTGGGTTACGCTCTTTCCCGGCCTGTCCATCGTCGCACTCGCCTTCGGCTTCAGCCTTCTGGGCGACGGGCTCGGACAGCGGCTCGGAGTGGCCGAATGAGCTCGACCCTGCTTTCGGTCCGCGATCTCTCTGTTTCGGTACGTAGCGAGGCCGCGCCGCGACTTCTGCTCGACCGCGTGTCACTCGATCTCGGGCGCGGCGAAATCCTCGGTCTCGTGGGCGAAAGCGGGTCGGGTAAGAGCCTGTTCTGCCGGTCATTGGTGCGCCTCCTACCTTCCCGCGCGCTTGTCATCGACAGCGGCACGGTGCTCCTCGAAGGCCAGGACCTTCTCCAGGCCAGTGAGGCGGACATGCTCGCCGTGCGCGGTGGGCGCATCGGCATGATCTTCCAGAACCCGACCAGCCATCTCGACCCCGTGATGCGCGTGGGCGACCAGATTGCGGAAGGCATTCGTTTCCATCAGGGGCTTGGCAAGGCCGCCGCGCGGGAGGCTGCGCTCGAAATCCTTGCGCAGGTGGGTTTTCCCGATCCGAAGCGGCAGTATCTGAGCTATCCGCACGAGTTCTCGGGCGGCATGCGCCAGCGCGCGATGATCGGTGTGGCCCTGAGTTGCCAGCCCGACATCCTCATCGCCGACGAGCCCACCACAGCGCTCGACGTGACGATCCAGGCGCAGATCCTGCGCCTTCTCACTGAAATCCGCGACCGCACGCGCCTGTCAATCATCCTGATCACTCACGATCTCGGCGTGGTCGCCCAGACCTGCGACCGCATCGCGGTGATGCGGGGTGGGAGAGTCGTCGAGGAAAACACCAAGCGCGCGCTTCTGGCGGCTCCCGGCCACGCCTACACCAAGGCACTGATCGCCAGCCATCCGTCGATCCCGGCGAGGCTTTCGCCAGTCACGACAACGGAAGCCAAAGCTGCCTCCCCCTTGCGCCCCCTCCTCGAAGTGGACGACCTCCATGTCTCCTTCCCGTCGGGCGCCGGCCTGTTTTCGGGCCAACCGCGCGTCTTCAATGCACTCAACGGCGTCAGCCTGCGGGTGATGCCGGGCGAGACGGTGGGCATCGTTGGCGAATCCGGCAGCGGCAAGAGCACGCTCGCGCGCGCCATTCTGGGCCTCAACCCGATTGCGTCGGGCCATGTCGCGTTCGAAGGCAGCAATCTCGCCACGCAGCGCAACGCGACGCTTGCCAAGCTGCGCACGGACGCGGCAATGGTTTTCCAAGACCCGTACAACGCGCTCAACCCGCGCATGACGGTGGGCGAGACGCTGGCCGAGGTCCTGCGCGTGCAGAACAAGGTGCAGCCCGCGCAAATCAAGGCGCGCATCGACGAGTTGCTCGATCTCGTCGGGCTCGACCGCGACTTCGCCACCCGCAAGCCGCGCTCCATGAGCGGCGGGCAGTGCCAGCGCGCCGGCATCGCCCGCGCGCTCGCCGTCGATCCCAAGCTGATCATCGCGGATGAGTGCGTGGCAGCCCTCGACGTCACCATCCAGGCGCAGATCGTGGACCTGTTCCGCGACCTCCAGCGCAAGATGAACCTGACGCTGCTTTTCATCGCCCACGACTTGGCCATCGTGCGCAATCTTTGCGAGCGCGTGGTGGTGATGCATCACGGCAAGATCGTCGAAGAGGGCCGTTCGGCGGACGTCTTCGCCATGCCCAGCCACGCTTACACGGCGGCACTCATCAGCGCCATTCCCGACATCGACCCGGACCGCCCGCTCCACGCGCTGCCTTTGCGGCGTGCGGATAGCTTGCGGGGAATGTCGTCGCTTTCTCTTCAACCGTCCACATAGCCAACAAACAAAGGGGAACAGGACAATGCTGAAACAATGGATGCGGATCGGTCTGGTCACGGTAATGACCGGCCTGTCGGTCAGCGCCGGCATCGCGGAAGCGGCCGGCGTCTTGACCATCGGACGGCGCGAGGACTCGACCACCTTTGATCCGATCAAGACCGCGCAGAACATCGACAACTGGGTGTTCTCAAACATCTTCGACGTGCTGGTACGTGTCGATCCTACCGGAACCAAGCTCGTGCCCGGCCTGGCCGAAAGCTGGACGGTCTCGGAGGACGGGCTCACCTACACCCTCAAGATGCGCGACGCCAAGTTCTCCGATGGCGCACCGGTCACGGCTGGCGACGCCGCCTTCAGTCTCCTGCGCGTGCGCGACAATCCGGGCTCGCTGTGGAGCGACTCCTACAAGGTGATCGACACGGCAACGGCAAGCGACGACAAGACCCTCGTCGTCAAGCTCAAAACACCCTCCGCCCCCTTCCTTTCGACGCTGGCGCTACCCAACGTTTCCGTGCTGCCGCAGAAGGTGCTCGAATCCGTCGGCGAAGAAGCGTTCGCCGAAGCGCCGGTCGGTTCGGGCGCCTTCGCGCTCAAAGAATGGCGGCGCGGTGATCGTGTGATTCTCGAAAAGAACCCGAACTACTGGGACGCCGATCATGTCAGCCTCGACGGCGTCGAATGGATCTCGGTACCCGACGACAACACCCGCATGCTCAACGTTCAGGCCGGCCAGTTGGATGCGGCGATCTTCGTCCCCTTCTCGCGCGTGGCCGAGCTCCAGAAGGACGCGAACCTCACCGTTCATCTCGATCCCTCGACGCGGGAGGATCACCTCCTGATCAACCACGAGCACGGCGCGCTCGCCAAAAAGGAAGTCCGTCAGGCGCTCGACATGGCGATCGACAAGCAGGCCGTGGTCGACACCGTCACCTTCGGCCTCGGCACTGTGGCCAATTCCTACATACCCAAGGGCGCGCTCTATTATTACGCCGACAACCTCAAGCGCCCCTACGATCCGGAAAAGGCCAAGCAGATGCTGGCGGATGCGGGTGCGTCGGACCTGACGCTGAACTATGTGGTGCGCGCCGGCGACGAGGTGGTCGAGCAGACCGCCGTGCTTCTCCAGCAGCAGCTCGCCAAGGCGGGCGTCACCGTCAATATCCAGAAGGTCGACCCCAGCCAGGAATGGGACATGCTGGTCGCCGGCGACTATGATGTGGGTGTCAATTACTGGACCAACGACATCCTCGACCCCGACCAGAAGACCACCTTCGTGATCGGGCACGACGCCAACAACAACTACATGACCCGCTACAAGAACGACGCGGTAAAGGACCTCGTCGCCAAGGCCCGCCTCGAAATGGACCCGGCCAAGCGCGAGGCGATGTATGTGGACCTGCAGAGGATGGCGAAAGAGGACGTCAACTGGATCGACCTCTATTACAGCCCCTACATCAACGTCTCGCGCAAGGGCATCGAGAACTTCACTCAGAACCCACTCGGCCGCTTCCTGCTCGAAGACACGAAAAAGAACTGAGGCTTTCCGTTGATGGTGCCCGGCTGGTCCGGGCGCCATCGGGCAATATGGATCTGTTCCTCAGCGCAGATGTTCCGGCACGGCGATCGTGCGGAACGCCGATGCCAGCCGGTGCAGCGCCTCGCGCATGACAGGGCCTTTCACGGCGCGACCGTGGCCCGAGACTGCCAGTTCCGGTTCAAGGCCCGCGAGCGTCTTGACGGAAACCTCGGCCGCGTTCCAGTCGGGCGTAAAATAGCGCGGCGGTCCATGCATTTCGGGCTTCTGCGTCGCCGCCTCGTAGATCGATTCCTGTCCAGTCGTCACGAAGGCATCGCCCGCGATGAGCGTGCGGTCGCTTTCGCGCCAGAGCGAGACATGGCCGGGCGTATGGCCCGGCGTGGCGATCCAGCGCCAGCCCTCGGTGAAGGGCACAGATCCATCGTCCGGCAGCAGTTTGAGCCTTTTCCCCAGGTTGATGGGCGAGCGCGGGAAAAGCGGGGCCAGAAGCGTCATCAGCCCGCCCCCGGCTTCCGTGTCGGCAGGGGGATAGGAAAGCGTGCCGTCGAGATACGGGTGTTCGAGCGGATGGGCGTAAACGTCCACATCCCATTCCGCGGCCAAATCCTCCACCGTGCCGATATGGTCGAAATGGCCATGGGTCAGCAGAATGGCGCGCGGCCGCGCACCCTTGCCGAACCGCTCCTCGGCGACTGAGACGATATCGGATTTGGATCCCGGCAGGCCGGTGTCGATCAGCAGCCAGTCATTGTTCGCGCCCGGTTGCCCAAGAAAGACGACATTGACGATTTTGAGCCGGCGATAGGCGAGGTCAGGCGCGATCTCACGTGCCTCCGCCTTGCTTTGCGTGTCAGGCGCAAGCGCACTTTCGCTGAGCGGCAGTTGAACGGTCATGCGAACCTCCTGATCGTCAGCGGTTGACGCCGGCTGCCTCGGCTGGTTCCCTTCTTTCTGAGACGAGGCTGCGTCTCGCCCCCTTCGCAAGGAATGGCCGAAGATTGCTCCATGGCCGTCGGTCATTCCAAGACGGCTAGCCGCTCCATCACAGCCTTCGACATGACATCCACCGGCAGGTCGCAGTCGAGCACAAGCACATGGGGTTCGGGCGCGGGAGCTTCGAGCGTGGCGAACTGGCTGTCCACCAGCGATGATGGCATGTAGTGGTTGCGCCGTGCGCCGACACGCTTAGTGATGGCTTCGCGCGAGCCGGTGAGATGGACGACTAGCAGACCGGGTGCCGCATTCCGAAGCGTTTCGCGATTGCTCGCCTTGAGCGCCGAACATGCAAGCACGGTGGGCTCGCTCGCTTGCGCGAGAAGTGCCGCCAGCCGCTCAAGCCAAGGCTTGCGGTCCTCGTCGGTAAGAGGCACGCCCGCGCGCATCTTGGCGACATTGGCTTCAGGATGGAAATCGTCCGCATCGAAGAAGCGGAAGCCGTGATGGGCGGCGAGATCGCGGCCGAGCGTGCTTTTGCCGACGCCCGTCACGCCCATGACCACGACGATCGGCGGGCGCTTGGGGCTTGGTTCCGGCATGCGATGGTCCTTCGGCGGATCGAGGGTCGCCGCGAAACATCCAGCGCGAATGGCCGTTGTTCCCCGGGTCACAAGAATCTATGGCATGGGTTAGCGTAAAAGTGGGACAAGGCGAAACCATCCGGCTTGTCTTGGCGCCTGTCCCGACGCACTTTTGCGTCCACACACGACTTGGGATTCTTGCCGATGCTCCATTCCCGCAAACTGCTGTTCAGCGCCGCCTTTCTGGTCGCCACCAGCCTGTCCCCACTGGCCTTCGCGCAGGACTTCGATCCCGATGCCACAGTCAACATCGGCTCGCTTTATGAGCCGCAGAACCTCGACAACACGGCGGGCGCGGGCCAGGGCATCAACGAGGCCTTCAACGGCAATGTCTATGAGGCGCTGTTCAGGCTGACGGACGACGGCAAGGTCGAGCCGGTGCTGGCGAGCGACACGAAGGTAAGCGACGACGGGCTGACATACACCTTCAATCTGCGCGAGGGCGTTTCATTCCACTCCGGCGAGCCGCTGACTTCGGCCGACGTGAAGGCCTCGATCGAGCGCGTCACGGCGGAAGCCTCGAAGAGCTCGCGCAAGAAGAGCCTTGCGACCATCACGGGAATCGAAACGCCGGACGATCGCACGGTCGTCGTCAAGCTCTCGCAACGCTCGATCTCGCTGCCCTACAACCTGTCCTATGTCTGGATCGTCAATGACGCGGCGGGCGACATCACTGCCAAGGAAGACGGCACCGGTCCCTACACGCTAAGCGAATGGCGGCGCGGTTCGGCACTCGCACTGGAGCGCTTCGACAAATACTGGGGCACCAAGCCCTCCAACGAGGCGGCCGTGTTCCAGTATTTCACCGACGCCACCGCCCTTTCCAACGCGCTTCTGACCAATGCGGTCGACATCGTCACCTCGGTGCAAAGCCCTGATGCGCTGCAGCAGTTCAGCGACAACCCGGAATTCACAGTCTCGAACGGCGCTTCGACAACCAAGGAGCTGTTGGCTTATAACGACCGCGTGGCTCCTTTCGACAAGATCGAGGTGCGCAAAGCACTCGCGCGTGCGGTGGACAAGAAGCGGCTGCTCGAATCCATCTGGGGCTCATACGGGCAGGTGATCGGCTCCTTCGTGCCGCCGACCGATCCGTGGTATGTGGATCTGACCAATATCGACCCTTACGACCCGACAGGCGCGAAGGCGCTGCTCGCCAAGGCGGGCCTGGCCAACGGGTTCGAGTTCACGCTCGACACGCCCGATTACGATCCACACCCGATCGTCGCCCAGTTCCTGCAAAGCGAGCTCGCCAAGATCAATGTGAAGGTGAACCTCAACATCATCACGGCGAACGAGTGGTACACCAAGATCTACCAGAAGCACGATTTCCAGGCGACGCTGCAGGAGCATGTGAACCACCGCGACATCGTCTTTTACGGCAATCCCGACTTCTACTGGGGCTACAACAATCCCAAGGTCGTGGACCTGATCGCGCAGTCCGAAACGGCGGCGAGCGAGGGGGAGCAGACCGAAAAGCTCAAGCAGGCAAACCAGATCATCGCCGAGGAAGCGGCCAGCAACTGGCTCTACCTTTATCCGCAGATCGTGGTGTCCACCACCAAGGTTTCGGGCTATCCGGTGAACGGGCTCAACGCGCAGTTCTTCGTGTCGGGCATCCGCAAGGCGGACTGACGCGAGCTACACATTGCAGGGCGCCGGCTTGAGTCATAGGCCGGCGCTTCGCGTTTCGAGGACGACAAGACATTCTCTCCTATTTCATCCGCCGCACGGCCATTCTCGTCGTCTCGCTTTTCGTGGCGGCACTGGTGCTGTTCGTGCTCTTGCGTCTGTTGCCGGGTGATCCGGCCAATGCGCTCTTGGGCGTCGGCGCCACGTCGGAACAGGTCGCGGCGGCGCGAAGTCAGCTTGGTTCGGACCAGCCGCTTTTCGCGCAATTCCTGCTTTTCCTGGTCAATCTCGCGCGCTTCGATTTCGGCGCCTCCTTCGTCAGCCGCGCGCCTGTTCTGGGCGAGATCGCGAACCGCCTGTCGGTGACGCTGCCGCTCACCCTCGCCGGCTTCGTGCTGGCCCTCCTGCTCGCCGTGCCGCTCGGCATCGTGGCAGCGGTCAAGGCCGACAAGCCTTTTGGCGCGATGATCTCGGTCGTGTCGCAGTTGGGCGTCGCGGTACCGGTGTTCTGGGTGGGCATCCTGCTCGTCACGCTGTTTGCCGTGAACCTGCGCTGGCTGCCGTCCGGCAACTTCCCCTTGCGCGGCTGGCGCAATTGGGATGACGCGTTGACAGCAATGGTCCTGCCGGTGCTGACGATCGGCCTCGTGATGGGTGCCTCCGTTCTGCGCTATGTGCGGGCAGCCACCCTCGATGTGCTGAACAGCGACTACATCCGCACGGCCCGCGCACTGGGCTCCAGCCTGCCGGAAGCCCTCCGCCGCCATGGACTGCGCAATGGCGCCGTGCCGGTGGTGTCGATCCTCGGCATCGAACTGGCGAGCACGTTTCTCGGTGCCGTGGTCGTGGAGCGCGTTTTCAACCTGCCCGGACTGGGCTCCATGCTTCTGCTCGGCATCCAGCAGCGCGATTATCCGAACGTGCAGGGCGTGCTCTTCGTCTCGACGCTGATGGTGCTGCTCGTGGGCTTCGCCGCCGACATCGTGCAGCGCCTGCTCGACCCGCGCTTGCGGGAAAGCGTGGCGTCGTGACGATCCCTGCCGACACCGCCATCCTCTCACGCAAGGCCCGATCCTGGACGCTGGTCGCCGGTCTCGCACTGGTCGGCCTGCACCTCGTAGTCGCGCTTCTGACGCTCGTCTGGACGCCTTTCGACCCGACCGAACTCGCCGGACGGCGGCTGGAAGCACCGAGCCTCCTTCACCTTGCGGGAACGGACAGGCTGGGCCGCGACCTACTCACCCAGATCATGATCGGATCGCGTATCGCCCTGACCGTCGGCACGGCGGCGGTTGCCATCGGAGCGGTGCTCGGCACCACGCTCGGGCTGCTCGCGGCCTTTGCCAGCAACTGGCTCGACGACGCACTCGCCGCCGCGCTCGACATCCTGATCGCATTTCCGACCCTGCTCATCGCCATGCTGGTGGTGGCTGCAAGCGACGGGGCGAACCTGTCGACGGCGATTCTCGCGCTGGGACTTGGCCTCTCGCCCATCGTCGCGCGTCTGGCGCGCATTCTCGCCAAGCGCGTGCTGCTGATGGATTATATCACTGCCGCGCGTACCTCCGGCACCTCATGGCCAGCCATCGTGCGCATTCATGTGCTGCCGAACATCTGGCCCGGCCTGTCGGTCAATCTCGCTCTGCAATTCGGATTGGCAGTCATTGCGGAGGCCTCGCTGTCCTATCTGGGTCTGGGCGCACCGCCGCCCAACGCATCCTGGGGGCGGCTTTTGCAGGAGGCGCAGGGCACGGTGTTCTCCGCGCCCATCGGGGCGATCACGCCGGGCATCGCGCTCGTGTCGCTGGTGATCGGCATCAACCTGCTGGCCGATGGCCTGCGCGAACGAAACGACCCGGCGCGGAGCGAGCGATGAGCGCGCTTCTCGCCATCGAGGACCTGAGCGTCGAAGCTGGCGGCAGGCGGCTCATCTCAGACCTTTCGCTTGCCATCGGCCCACGCGAGCGGGTCGGACTAATCGGCGAGTCGGGCTCGGGCAAGTCGCTGACGGCGCTCGCGGTCAGCGGGTTGTTGCCGCGCGGACTGTTGCCCCATGGCTCGATCAGGCTGGCGGGCCGTGAAGTGATCGGGGCCGCCGAGCGTGAGCTGAACGCCTTGCGGGGCTCCGCCGTCGCCATCGTCTTCCAGGAACCGCTGACGGCCCTCGATCCCTTGATGACGGTCGGCAGGCAGGTGGCCGAGCCCCTTGCGCGTCGTGCAAAGCGCGATGGTGCCCCTCTGCGCGGGAGTGCCCTCGCTTCTGCGGTGCTTGACCTTTTGCGCGACGTCGCCCTGCCCGATCCCGCAAGGCTGGCTCACGCTTTTCCGCATCAGATCTCGGGTGGGCAGCGCCAGCGCGTGGCGATCGCCATGGCGCTCGCCTGCCGCCCTGCCCTTCTGATCGCCGACGAGCCGACCACGGCGCTCGATGTGACGACTCAGGCCGAAATCCTGCAACTGCTCGATCGTCTGGCTTCCGAGCGCGACATGGCGCTGCTCTTCATCGGGCACGACCTCGCCGTGGTGGCGAGTGCGGTCGACCGCGTGGTGGTGATGCGCCAGGGCGTGGCGGTCGAAAGCGGACCGGTGGCCACCGTGCTTGCCGCGCCCAGCCACGATTACACCAAGGGCCTGCTCCAGGCCGCACGGCATTTCGACGATGCGATCGGGAGGCGGCTATGAGCCTGCTCGATGTGGCCCAAGTCGATTTCGCCTACGGGCGCGGACGCGCGATCCTGTCCGGCCTTTCGTTCGTCGTCGAGGAGGGCGAAACGGTCGGGCTGGTGGGTGAATCCGGTTCGGGCAAGACGACGCTGCTGCGCCTGGCTCTCGGGCTCCAGCGCCCGAGCGGCGGGACGATCCGGTTCGACGGCGCGGTGCTCGATCCCGGCGACCGAAGCTCCATGCGCCAGTTCCGCAGGCAGGTGCAGGTCGTCTTCCAGGACCCCTATTCGTCGCTCGATCCGCGCCAGAAGGTCGGCGCCATCGTGGCCGAGCCGTTGCGCTCGCTTCGTGTGTCAGGCGACCATCGCCGGATGGTGGAACAAGCGCTCGATGCGGTCGGGCTCGATACGGGGATGGTGGACCGCTATCCGCACCAATTCTCCGGGGGTCAGCGCCAGCGCATCGCGATCGCGCGTGCCGTGGTCTGCCGCCCGCGCCTGCTTCTGGCGGACGAAGCGGTCAGCGCGCTCGATCTTTCGACGCGGCTGCGCATCGTGGAGCTGTTCAAGAGCCTTGGCCACACGATGAGCCTGCTTTTCGTGTCCCACGATATTGGCGCCGTTGCCGCCCTTTGTCGCCGCGTTCTGATCCTTGAAAAGGGACGGATCGTGGAGGTGGGCGATACGGCACAGGTGCTGAGCACCCCGCAACACCCATATACACGGCGTCTGCTCGACGCCGTGCCGCGCCTTGCATTTGGAGAAACGCCATGACCGATCTCGTTGCCGAATGGGAAGACTGGAAGACGCGCCGTCTGCAGGCGCTCACCGCGCCCGATGGCTGGATCAACATCATCGGGCGCTTTCCGCTCGAAAACGGTACGGTGTCGGTCGGCAGCGCGGAAGACAATGACATCGTGCTGGCTGAAGGACCCGCTTATGTCGGCACGCTGACGCAGGACGATGAAGGCGTTTCCTACATGCCGGTCGATGGCGGCCCCGCCCAGAAGCTTGCTTTGAGCAAGAGCAAACCGCCGCGCTTTACAGCCGGCGACCTGCTTCTGGAAGTCACGACGCTCAACGGCGAGAACGCGCTTCGCGTGCGCCATACGGCATCGGACGTCGCACGGCACCTCAAGCCGCTGCGTTACTTCCCGTTCGATCCGTCCTGGCGCATCACCGCCGAGTGGCGCGAACTCGAAGCGCCCAAGCAGCTGACCATCGACACGAGCAAAAGGATCGCCACGGACGTCGCCGCCACGCATTGCGCGGTGTTCAAGCGCGACGGACAGCGCTTCGAACTGCTCGCGACGCATGGCACGCCGGAGCGGCCGCAATTCGTGATCCGCGACAGGACGGCAGGCGCGCAGACCTATCCTGCCGCCCGCTTCGTGTTCGGCGAGGATGTCACGGCGGACACGATCGTGCTCGACTTCAACCGCGCGGTGAGCCCACCCTGCGCCTTTACCGACTTCGCCGTGTGCCCGCTGCCGCCGGCCGAGAACGTGTTGCCGGTGGCGGTCGAGGCAGGCGAGCTGAAGCCCGAGCACTAGCGGTGGCGAAACGGCCTATCGCAGGAGATCACGCACGCCGCTGAGCGGAATTTGCACCCAGTCGGGACGGTTCGCGAGTTCGTAGCCGACTTCGTATATGGCCTTCTGAAGCAGGAACAGGTCTGAAAGCGCCTGCGCGAAGGCCTCGTCTGACGGATAGGAACGCGCATCCGCGATGTGCTCGCGATAGGCGTGGAGGAAATCGTTGCTCACCTGCTCCCGCCATTGATCCGCGCGGGCTTGTGCTGCCGGTCCCGCACGAGACACGCCGGTGACCGCCGCGTAGTGGAACGAACGCAGCATGCCGGCGACATCGCGCAGCGGCGAGGATTTCGCGCGCCGCTCGACCAGGCTGCGCTTGGGTTCGCCTTCGAAGTCGATGATGATGAAATCGCCGTTCGCAGCGAGAACCTGACCGAGATGGTAGTCGCCATGAATACGCGAGCGGCCGCCCGAGGGCATCATGCCGGCCACCGTCTGGAGGCGCGCGATGAGTTGCTCGCGCCCGGCCAGAACTTCGTCGGCAAGTGCCTGTGCCTGAGGCGGCAGCCTTCCGCGTCCCGCTTCAAGCCGGTCGAGCAACGCATTCGTTTCCGCTGTGACTTCTTCCACCCAGACGGCGATGTCTTGCCCTGTCAGCGGTTCGACAGCGAAGGCGGCATTATCGGTTTCAACCGCCAGCGCCTTGTGCATCTCGGCCGTGCGCTGGCCAAGCAGCGCGCCGACCGAGACCGCAGGGCCGAAAGCGCCCTCGCGGGAAAGATCGTCCGACAGGCCTTCGATCAGGTGCGCCCAGGCATCGCCCTGATTGGACACGAAGGCAAAGGCTGCGGCGAGCGTGGTCGGCTCTTCGCCCCTTCCTTCGAAGCGGATTTCACCCAGGAACTGCGGCGTGCTCGCGAAGTGGCCTTCTTCCGACAGGAACTCCGCCACTTCCACATCCGGCTGTGCGCCGGCGCGCAGGCGGCGGTAGAGCTTGAGGATGATCTCGCTGCCATAGGCGATGGACAGGTTGGACTGTTCAGCCCCCAAAGCGCGTGGCGCGCCGGTCGTGTTCAGCACGCGCAAGGCATCGCGCCCATCGAACACCAGCGTGCCGCTCTCGGACTGGAAACGCCTGTCAT
The DNA here is from genome assembly GCF_024053505.1 of Mesorhizobium liriopis. GTDB lineage: Bacteria > Pseudomonadota > Alphaproteobacteria > Rhizobiales > Rhizobiaceae > Mesorhizobium_B > Mesorhizobium_B liriopis. Next base: position 227,443 of record NZ_JAMXQS010000005.1, read on the forward strand.
GCTGCAGCGCTGCCAGAAGGGCGGCGGCCAGTTCCGGATCGGCCGCGCTGTCGATCAGAAGGCCCGTTCGCGCGCCATCAGAGATCCTGGCGAGCGCGGGTGTCGTCTTGGTCGCGCGCCTCTCGGCGGCCTCACCCCAGACGGCTGAGAGCGGCAGGAGATAGCGCTGCACTTCATGGCTGAGATCGACGTCAGCCACGGCAAGGGCGTGGACGCCGGGTACCAGATCACCGAGCGGCGAAAGCTCGACCGACAGGATGGTGCTGTCCTTGGCGCCGAACCAGCGCTGGCGCGGCAGAAGATGTTTGAGCGCATCCTCGATGCCTCTGTTTTGCGCGCCGCCGAGCATGGCGCTTAAACTCCGGCCATCAAGCCTCAACTCGGCAAACGCCGAAGCCGTTTCCTCGCCCGTCACGCTCATCAGCTCTTGCTCTCGGGCGCGATCAATCGCCAGACGGCGTAAGGCTTGGCATGCGGGTTGAGATGGATGTGCTGATATTTGCCGTGCCAGGTGAAGCGGTGGCGCGTTACCATGTCCTCGACCTCGACCGAGCCGTCATCGGGCAGGCCGAATTCCCAGAGCGGCACCTCGAAATCGGCGCCCTGCTCGTTGTGCGGGTCGAGACAGACATGGAACAGGAGGAAGCTCGACAGGTCCTCGGTCTTCTTGCCGTAATAAAGGATGTTGTCGTTCCAGCACTGGTAGAATTTGAGATTGGTGAAATCCTGCAGCGCCGGGTTCTCGCGGCGCAGGTGGTTCACGAAGCGGATGTCCCACTGGATGTTGTCCGGCTGGTCCATGTCCCAGGTGCGGATCTCGTATTTCTCGGAATTGAGATATTCTTCCTTGCCCGGCACGGCCTGGGCTTCGCTGATCTCGAATCCGTTATAGATGCCGTAATTGCCGCCGAGCGTCGCGGCCAGGACGAGGCGCGTCTGGAAGCCGGGACGGCCGCTGGTCTGGAGATAGCGCGGGTTGATGTCGGGCGTGTTGGCGAAGAAGTTCGGACGCATGTACCAGCGGCACTCTTCGGTGGTGAGTTCGGTGAGATATTCCTCGATCTCCCACTTCACGTTGCGCCACGTGAAATAGCTGTAGCTCTGGTTGAAGCCGACCTTGGCGAGCCGCTTCATGAGCTTGGGCCGGGTGAAAGCCTCGGCCAGGAAGATCGCGTCCGGGTGCTTGGCGCGCACCTCGCCGATCATCCATTCCCAGAACGGAAACGGCTTGGTGTGCGGGTTGTCGACGCGGAAGATCTTCACGCCCTTTTCGGCCCAGAACAGCACGATGTCGCGCAGCGTATGCCAGATCGAAGGCAGCGCCTCGCGGTAGAAATGGACGTTGACGATGTCCTCGTATTTCTTGGGCGGATTCTCGGCGAACTTGATCGAGCCATCGGGCCGCCAGTCGAACCATTCGGGATGCTGTTTGATCCAGGGATGGTCGGGCGAGCACTGAATGGCGAAGTCGATGGCGATCTCGAGCCCGTGGTCGCGGGCGGCACCGACCAGGCGCTCGAAATCCTCGAAAGTGCCGAGTTCGGGGTGCAGCGCGTCGTGGCCCCCATCTGCCGAGCCGATGGCATAGGGACTGCCCGGCTCGTCCGGCCCGGCCGTCAGGCTGTTGTTGCGACCCTTGCGGTTGGTCTTGCCGATCGGGTGGATCGGCGTGAAGTAGAGCACGTCGAAGCCCAGATCGCGCACATAAGGCAGGCGCTTGATCACATCGTCGAAAGTGCCGTGGCGGTGGATGTCGCCCGACTGGGACCGCGGAAAAAGCTCGTACCAGGCGCTGAAAGCCGCGGTCTTGCGGTCGGCAAAAATCGGGAAGGTCTTGGTGCGGCTGAGATTGATGCGGCCCGCGGCCCGCTTCATCAGGTCGAAGACCACGTCCGAGGACAGGAGCGCGAGCCGCTCGGGCGCGCCTTGCAGCGCGTCGAACGCGTTGAGGAGTTCGGAAAGCTTGCCGATATCGGCCTGTGTCGCGCGCTCGGACTTGCGCGCGCCGTCCAGTTGAAGCCGACCTTCCTCGAGTTCGAGGTCGATGTTCAATCCCGCCGCATGCTTCTTGGCAATTTCCTTGCGCCATTGGCCGAAGAGATCGCGCCAGGCGAGGAAGGTGAATTCGTACATCCGGTTCTCGGGGAACGTGACCCTTGTCTGCCAGCGGTCGTTCTCGAAGAACTCCATCGGTTGCTCGGTCCAGCCGGCATCAGTGCCTGCGGGACGGAACAGAAGAACGGCGTCGATCGTGTCGTGACCATCGCCGAAAATGTCGGCCTCGATCAGCACCGGTTCGCCCGCCACGACCTTTGCCGGAAAGCGTCCGCCATCGATCTCGGGCGACACGCCCTCGATGGCGACACGGTTCGCGGCGAGGCTCGCGATCAGGTCTGCTCCGCCCGTCTTGGTTTCCGACATGAAGTCCTCTCCGTGATCCGCGACGGTTGGGGTTCTAGTGCGCACAAGCTTGCAGTCAAACCTTGCAACGCGCCCTAAGTAGGATCGTTCATTCGCAGATTGGGCGTTCGAACAGGGTGCCCATCGACCCGCAACAGGCATTGGGGAAACAATGGAAAGACCGGATCCTGCTTACGTGGATTGGCTGCTCGAGCAGTCGATGCTCAACAATGCGCGCAAGCTCGCCAGCACCTATTCCGGCCAGGGGCGCTTCTGGCGCCAGCCCTACGCGGAAGCGCGACCCCGCGCGGCATCCGCGCTCGCATCCGTCTGGTTCACCGCCTATCCCGCCGCCATCATCACCCGCGAGGGCGAGAGCGTCCTGAAGACGCTCAGCGATCCGGAGTTCTGGCGCGCGCTGGTGTCGATCGGCGTCCAGGGCGTGCATACCGGCCCGATGAAGGAAGCGGGCGGCATTCGAGACGGCAAGAAGACGCCCACCGTGGACGGCAATTTCGACCGCATCTCCTTCAACATCGATCCGCAATTCGGCACGCAGGAAGAGTTCGTGACGATGAGCCGCAATGCGGCAGCCTATAATGCGATCGTCATCGACGACATCATCCCCGCCCATACCGGAAAGGGCGCCGACTTCCGTCTGGCCGAGATGGCCCATGGCGACTATCCGGGCCTCTACCACATGGTGGAAATACCCGAAGAAGACTGGGAGATGCTGCCTGAAATCTCGGAAGGGCGGCGGGCCGCCAACATTTCACCTGCCGGCGTCGATGCGCTGAAGGCCAAGGGATATATCGTCGGCCAGCTGCGCCGCGTGATCTTCTTCGAGCCGGGCGTCAAGGAAACCGACTGGAGCGCCACCGACGCGATCGTCGGCCAGGACGGCAAGACGCGGCGATGGGTCTACCTGCATTATTTCAAGGAAGGCCAGCCCTCGCTCAACTGGCTCGACCCGTCATTCGCCGCGCCCCAGATGATCGTGGGCGATGCCCTCCACTCCATCGACGTTCTCGGCGCGCGGGGGCTCAGGCTCGATGCCAACGGCTTTCTCGGCGTGGAAATCCAGCCGAGCACGACAGCCTGGTCGGAAGGGCACCCCCTATCTCTGGTCGGCAACCAGCTGATCGCCGGCATGGTGCGCAAGGCGGGCGCGTTCTCGTTCCAGGAGCTCAACCTGACGGTGGACGATATCGCCGCCATGTCGAAAGGCGGCGCCGACCTCTCCTACGACTTCATCACGCGCCCCGCCTACCACCACGCGCTGTTGACCGGCTCGGCGGAGTTCCTGCGCATGATGCTGCGCACCGTGCACGAGTTCGGGATCGACCCGGCCTCACTCATCCATGCGCTGCAGAACCATGACGAGCTGACGCTCGAGCTCGTTCATTTCTGGACGGCACATGCCAACGACACTTACACGCTGGAAGGCCAGAGCTGGCCCGGCAGCATCATGCGCGAGCACATCCGCGACACGATGTATGGCAAGCTGACGGGCGAGGCCGCACCCTACAATCTGCGCTTCGTCACCAACGGCGTCGCCTGCACGACTGTTTCCGTGATCACCGCAGCGCTCGGCATCCGCGATCTGTCCGCGATCACGGACGAGCAAAAGAAGCAGATCCAGAAACTTCATCTGCTTTTGGTGATGTACAACGCCTTCCAGCCCGGCGTCTTCGCGCTGTCCGGCTGGGACCTCGTGGGCGCGCTGCCCTTGCCAGTGGACGCGGTCGAGCACCTGATGGGGGATGGCGACACACGCTGGATCGAGCGCGGCGCCTATGACCTCACCGGCGCCAATCCGGATGCCACCCATTCGGAAGCAGGCCTGCCACGCGCGCAGACGCTCTACGGACCGCTGCCCGAACAGTTGCAGGACCCGGATTCTTTCGCGAGCCAGCTCAAGCGTCTTCTGGCCGTGCGTCAGGCGCACGGCATCTTTGCCGCACAGCAGGTCCTCGTGCCGGATACTGAGCATCCTGGCTTGCTTTTGATGGTGCATGAACTGCCGGACAATCGCGGCACGCAGATCACCGCCCTGAATTTTTCGGCCGAACCGGTCGAAGAAGTGGTGACGATCCCCAACACGGTGCCGGGCCCGGTGGTGGACATGGTTGCTGAAACCATCGTCGGCGATCTCTCGGCCGCAGGCGAGCTGACCATCAAGCTCGGTGCCTATGAAGGCCAGTCCCTGCGTATCGTCGGTGCGCTGCCCTCGATATGATGACGGCGCGCGAGGGCGGCGCGGTGGCGCTGCCCTTTATTCGCGCGGCAACTCCCTGCAGGCAGCGACCTCGCCTACACCAACGCTGATCAGTTCCCCGGCTTGCGGCAGGGGCGCTGCACCGGGATCGCGGTCGGGACTGATGGCACGCACCTCCACCAGTTTTACCGATAAGGTGGGGCCGGTTTCGGAGACTACGTCGCCCTCATAGGAAAGCGGATAGGGCTCATCCTCGGCGTCCTGAAACGTCACCCGAAAACCCGGTTTGAGTTCGTTTGTCGGGTATTTGTCGATCCGTTTCAGCATGACCATCTCCTCCTTTATGCGGGAAAAGTGCTCGCGCGACGCTTATGTTCCGGCCATGCGAGTGGGCGGCTGGATCAGCGGACGGCCTCCGCCTGAGGTGTGGGTTCAGGGCGCTGATCCTTGGTCTTACTCCGCCACCCGGCAAGCTTGCGCACGCCGACATAGAAGAGCGGCACGAAGAAGATGCCGAGCGCGGTGGCCGCGATCATGCCGCCCATCACGCCGATGCCGATGGCGCGTTGCGCCCCCGATCCCGCGCCTGTGGCAACTGCGAGGGGCAAGACACCGAGGATGAAGGCGAAGGAGGTCATCAGGATCGGGCGCAAACGCATGCGCGCCGCATGAAGCGTGGCTTCCACCAATCCTTGGCCTCGCGCCTCGAGATCCTTGGCGAACTCGACGATCAGGATCGCGTTCTTGGCCGCCAGACCGATGGTCGTGAGTAGGCCGACCTTGAAGTAGATGTCGTTGAGCTGCCCCGTGAGGCTCGCCGCGACCAGCGCGCCGAAGATGCCGACGGGCACGGCCAAGATCACCGAGAAGGGCACCGACCAGCTTTCGTAGAGTGCCGCCAGACACAGGAACACCACCAGAACCGAGATGCCATAAAGGAACCCGGCCTGCGAGCCCGACAACCGTTCCTGATAGGAGAGACCCGTCCATTCCGAGGTGAAACCGCCGCCAAGCTCGGAGACGAGCTGTTCCATCCGGTCCATGGCCGCACCCGAAGAAACGCCCGCAGCCGACTGACCCTGGATGTTGAAGGCGGACGCTCCGTTATAGCGCTCGAGCCGGGGCGGGCCTTGCGTCCAGCTCGTCTGGGTGAAGGCCGAGAAGGGCACCATCTCGCCGGCGCCGTTGCGCACATACCAGCGGTTGAGATCGCTGGGCACCATGCGGAAGGGCGCATCGGCCTGCACATAGACCGGCTTGATGCGGCCGTTATTGTCGAAATCATTGACGTAGGAGCCCGCCCAGGCAGTGGAAAGCGCGCTGTTCACGTCAGACACGCCGACACCGAGCGCGCCGGCCAATCGATGATCGACATTCACCTGGAATTCAGGCTGCGATGCCGCGCCGTTGCGGCGCACGGCCTGCAGCATCGGGTCGCTGTTGGCTTTCGCGAGCAATTGCCCCTGCGCCGCCAAGAGCTTCTCGCGCCCTGCCCCGCCGGTGTCCTTGAGGTAAAGCTCGAAGCCGTTGGATTGGCCGAGGCCTTGAAGAGCGGGCGGCGACAGCGCGAAGACTGTGGCGTCGCGGATTTTCGAGAAGGCCGCCATGGCGCGGCCGGCAATCGCCGAAGCCGTCTGATCCGCACCCGTGCGCTGGCTGTAGTCTTTGAGCTTGACGAAGGCCATGGCATTGTTCTGGCCGGTGCCCGAGAAGGAGAAGCCAAGCGCCGCGAATACGGAATCGACGTTCTGGCCTTCTTCCTTGAGATAATGGTTCTCGATCTGCTCGAGCACCGCCACCGTGCGGTCGCGGGTGGCACCCGTCGGCAGCTCGACGATGGTCATCAGGACGCCCTGATCCTCCTGCGGCAGGAAAGAGGAAGGCAGGTCGCGGAAGAGCCACCAGGCGCCACCGCCGATCATGAGGAAGAGCACGATCATGTAGATGGGCCGGCGCAGGATGCGCGAAACGCCGCCGACATAGCCGTCCGTCGCGCGGTCGAAGCCGCTGTTGAACTTGCGGAAAAGGACGTTCTTCTTCTCGCCATGCGTGGGTTTGAGAAGCGTCGCGCAAAGGGCTGGCGTCAAAACGATGGCGACCACCACCGAGAGCAGCATCGCAGTAACGATGGTGATCGAGAACTGCTGGTAGATGATGCCGACCGAACCGCCGAAGAAGGCCATGGGCAGGAACACGGCGGACAGAACCAGCGCGATGCCGACCAGGGCACCCGTGATCTCCTTCATGCTCTTTTCCGTCGCCTCGCGGGGCGGCAGACCCTCCTCGGCCATCACGCGCTCGACATTCTCCACCACGACGATCGCGTCATCGACAAGCAAGCCGATGGCGAGAACCATGGCGAACATGGTCAGCGTGTTGATCGAATAGCCCGCGACCGCGAGCACGCCGAAGGTGCCGAGCAGCACCACGGGCACCGCGATGGTGGGGATCAGCGTCGCGCGGAAGTTCTGGAGGAAGACGAACATCACGACGAAGACCAGAACCACCGCCTCGATCAGCGTGTGGTAGACCTTCTCGATCGAGACCTCCACGAAGGGCGTGGTGTCGTAGGGATAGACCACTTCGACACCGGCCGGCAGCGTGTTCTTGAGCTGATCGATGGCCGCGCGCACGCCTTCGGCCGTGTCGATGGCGTTGGCGCCGGTCGCCAGATTCACGCCGAAGCCGGCGGCCGGGTTGCCGTTGTAGCGGCCGGAGCTCGCATAGCTCTCGGCGCCGATCTCGACGCGGGCGACATCGGCCACCGTCACCAGCGAACCGTCGGTCTCGGTCTTGAGGATGATCGAGCGGAACTGGTCGGGCGTTTGCAGTTGGCTTTGCGAGGTGACCGTAAAGTTCATCTGCGCGCCGGGTGCCGTCGGCTGGTTGCCGAGCTGGCCGACCGAGACCTGCACGTTCTGCGCGGAGACGGCGGTCGTCACGTCGGATGGTGTGAGCTGGAACTGCGCGAGCTTGTCGGGGTCGAGCCAGATGCGCATCGCATAGCCCGAACCGAAGATGTTGAGATCGCCAACACCCGTGACACGGCGGATCGTGTCTTCCATGTTGGTGCCGATGATGTCGGCCAGATCGACGGACGTGTAGCGACCGTCCGTCGAGGTGAGGGCCGCCACCATCAGGATGCCGGAATTCGATTTGTTGACGGTCACGCCCTGCCGCTGCACGGCTTCGGGCAGCTGCGATTCCACCAGCGACAGCTTGTTCTGCGTCTGCACCTGCGCGGTATCGGGGTCGGTGCCGTTGGCGAAGGTCAGCGAGATCGAAGCCGCCCCCTGCGCGGTGCTGTTGGACGAGATGTAGAGGAGCCCGTCGAGGCCCGTCATGTTCTGCTCGATGATCTTGGTCACCGAGTTCTCGACCGTCTCGGCACTCGCGCCGGGATAGGTCGCCGAGATGCGCACCGTGGGCGGTGCCACTTCAGGATATTGCGAGACGGAGAGCTGGTTGAGCCCGAGCAGGCCCGCCAGCATGATCGCAATCGCAATGACCCAGGCGAAGACCGGGCGATGGATGAAGAACTGGGCCATCAGTTCTGCTCCGTCGCCTGACCAGCAGCCGGTGCGGGAGCGGCTTCGTTTGCCGCCACCTTCGCCGTGCCGTCTTCGTTGATCTGGACCTCGACCGGCGTCACCTTCTGCCCGTCCTGCACGCTTTGCAGGCCGTCGATCACGAGGCGGTCGCCATCGGACACGCCCGCGCTCACGAGCCAGTTGGAGCCGATATCCGATTGGGTGGTGATCACGCGCGTTTCCACCGTGTCATCGGCCTTGATGAAGCGCGCGGTCGCTTCGCCCTTGTTGTTGCGCGACACCGCGCGCTGGGGCACCAGAAAACCGTTCTCGGCGACCGCGACATTGACGGACGCGCGCACATACATGCCCGGCAGAAGTTCGCGCTGCGGATTGTCGAAGGTCGAGCGCACGCTGAAGGTGCCGGTGGTCTCGGAGACATAGCGGTCGGCCGCATTGATGGTGCCCGTGCCCGCATAGGCCGAGCCATCGGCGAAAGTCAGGTTGACCTTGGCTTCCTTGCCGGGACCGACCAGCAGGCGCAGGGCACCCGTCTGCAACTGCTCGCGGAAACGCAAGAGGTTGCCGGCGGATTCGCTCATATCGACATAAACGCGATCGATCTGGCGGATGGTGGCAAGCGCGTTGGTCTGGTTGGCTGTCACAAGCGAACCGGCGTTCACCGTGGAGGTGCTGATCTGGCCGGAAATGGGTGCCGTGATCGTCGTGTAGCCGAGATTGATCTGGGCGGTCTGCAGATTGGCCTGCGCCACCGCCACATCGGCCTGCGCCTGGAGAAAGGTGGACTGGGCAGTCTCGCGCTGCTGTTGGGACACGACATTGGTGTCCGACAGACGATTGTAGCGGTCCGCGCTGGCCTTTGCCGTGGCTTCCGCCGCCTGCGCCTTCTGGAGGCTCGCCTGCGCCGCCGTCACTTCGGCCTGATAGCTCTGCGGGTCGATGCGATAAAGGACGTCACCTTGCTTGACTTCGCTGCCTTCGCGAAACACCCGCTCCTTGATCAGCCCATTCACCTGCGGCCGGATCTCGGCGGTCTGATAGGCGGTGACGCGGCCGGCGACGGTGGAAGACAGCTCGACCGGCTGCGGCCGGATCGTGATGAAGCCGGCCTGCGCGGGCGGGCGGGCGCCCTGTGCCGCCCCACCTTGTGCCGCCGCACCTTGCGCCGAAGCGCCCTGCCCGGATCCCTGGGCAGCACCCTGGCCGGCCGCGCCGGACGATGTGCTGCTTTCGGAACAGCCGGCGGCGAGCGCCGCGATCAACAGAACCGGGATGATGGCGCTTCGAACGATTGGCTGACGCATCAGGCTGCGACCTTCACTGTCGATAGATGGGACCGTGCCCCGGAACCGGCACGCCCGGCTGTTAGGACGGACGCGTGGGCCGGTCGTGACGACCGGACAGGCGGTGAGTTCCGGCATCCCCCGCATTCGCCTGCCGCTCGATTATCAGCGGCTCGGGCAAAGCCGAAGACCTGAATTGTATCGAAATGTGGCACGCCCAACGCTCGGTCCGTGAGTGAGGATGATTAGATTGCGCAGCTTCGCTGCAAGGCAACAGCGCGGAAAAGTTCGATGTGGTCTCGGAGACTGGCTTGCAGTGCTGCATCGCCTATCTTCCGAAAGCCTGGAACCAATGCGCATCGCTTAAGGTGAACAATTTGACGAGTGAATTGGATGTCGCCATCGTGGGCGGCGGTGCGGCCGGCATCGCAGCCGCGCGACGCCTCCTGGAACGCGGGCGCAAAGTTCTGCTCATCGAGGCACTGCCGCAACTCGGCGGGCGGGCGCGCACGGCGGTGGTCGAAGGCATGCCGCTCGATCTCGGCTGCGGCTGGCTGCATTCCGCCGAACGCAACCCGTTGCGCGCAGTGGCGGAGGCGCAAGGCGTCACGGTGGATCGCCGACCCTCCGCCTGGGGCAATCAGTTGCGTGACCTCGGTTTCTCGGCGGATGAGCAGGAACAGGTCTGGGACGCCTATGAAGCGCTCTGCACCGAGCTTCGCGATGCGCCGCCGCCAAGTGACCGCGCCAGCGACGCAATGGCAGCACAGAGCCGGTGGCGGCCCTTCATGGACGGTTTGAGCAGCTTCATCAACGGCACCGAACTCGACATGCTTTCGGCAAGGGATTTCTCCAATTACGACAGCGCGTCGAGCAGCAACAACTGGCGCGTGCCGAGCGGCTATGGCGCGTTCATCGCAGGCCTCGGTGCGGCGCTGCCTCAAATGCTCGGAACCCGGGTCTCATCGGTCCAGCAGGAGAATGGCGGCATCCGGCTCGATACCGACCAGGGGCCAATCACCGCGCGGGCGGCAGTGGTCTGTGTTTCGTCCAACATTCTGGCGAGCGGGCGCATCCGCTTCGACCCGCAGGCCGACGACCATCTGCATGCTGCGGCTTCCCTGCCGCTTGGGCTTGCCAACAAGGTGTTCCTCCGGCTTGGCGACCCAGAACTCGTCCCGGCGGAATCGCATCTGATTGGGCACCCCGACCGTGCGGCCACCGCCAGCCATTACATCCGCCCCCTGGGTAAGCCTGTGGTGGAAAGCTATTTCGGCGGCGCCCATGCCTATGACATGGAAAAGGCTGGCAAGGACGCCGCAATCGCCTTCGCCGTTGAGGAACTGCGCCATCTGCTCGGCTCCGATTTCGCGAAGAGCCTTTCGCCGATCGCCGTTTCGGAATGGGGAAAGGAAGGATCGATCGGCGGCTCCTACAGCCATGCGCTGCCCGGCCACGCCGCCGCGCGGGCCACGCTCGCCAAGCCCGTCAGCGAACGGCTCTGCTTTGCCGGCGAGGCCTGCTCGGCGAGCGATTTTTCGACCGCGCATGGCGCATGGGAAACCGGTCTTGCGGCGGCCGAGTGGATCGATCAATCCTTGTGAGTTGAACAAGGCAAGCGGGGGCGGCCATGACCTTCTTTGAAAGCCTGCTCCTGCTGCTCGCCATTGCCATCCTGCTCCTTCAGGTGGCGCGTCGCCTGGCCCTGCCCTATCCTGCCATGCTCGCGCTGGCCGGCGTGGCGCTCGCACTTCTGCCCGGCATGCCGACCATCACGCTCGAGCCGCAAACGGCGCTGGCGCTGTTCATCGCCCCGGTTCTGGTCGATGCCGCCTTCGACTTTCCGCTCGGCGCGGTGCGCAAGCTGTGGCGGCCGCTTTTCGCGCTCGCCGTGGTGGCGGTGCTTTTGTCCGCTGGTGCGGTGGCGGCTCTCGGCATGCTCTTGGCCGGACTTCCCTTTTACGCGGCTCTCGCATTCGGCGCGATCGTCGCGCCGCCCGATGCGGCAGCGGCGACCGCCATTCTCAACAGCGTCAGCATGCCCCGGCGCTCCGTCACGGTCTTGAAGGGCGAAAGCCTGCTCAATGACGCGTCCGCCCTGTTTCTCTTCACCGCCGCCCTGTCGCTGCATTCAGAAAACGGCATCAGCGCCGGTCTGGCGCTCGAACTGGGGCTCGCGGTGCCGGGCGGCATCGTCTTGGGCATCCTGTTCGCCAAGCTCACGCAACTCATTCGCCCTTTCGTTGCAGGAACGCTCGGCGGCAACCTGCTCGAATTCGTGGGATCCTTCGGCGTGTGGGTGATTGCCGAGCGACTGGGCCTTTCGGCGGTCCTCTGCCTCGTCGCCTTCGCGATGACCTTGGCGCGCACCGCCGGACTTTCCACCAAGCCGCGCATGCGCATCCACTCCTATGCCGTATGGACGAGCGCCGTGTTCCTGCTCAACGTCCTGGCTTTCCTGCTGATGGGCCTGCAGGCGCGCACCATCATCGGCAATATGGAGCCGGGCCATCTCGCGGAAGCCGCGTGGTTCGCTCTGGCCGTGCTTCTCTGCCTCGTCGCGGTTCGGATGGCCTGGGTGCTTCTTTACAACCGGCTGGCGCGACAGTTCCCCTCTCTGCGCGGTGATCTCGAGCCGGCCAATCTGCGCGAAGGCCTGCTTGTCGGATGGTGCGGCATGCGCGGCCTCGTGACGCTTGCCGCCTCCTTCGCCCTGCCCGCCGACTTTCCGCAGCGCGACATGATCGTGCTGGCAGCCTTCGGCGTGGTCCTCGGCACTTTGGTGTTGCAAGGGCTGACGCTTGCCCCACTCGTACGGCTCCTCAAGCTCGATGGCGAAGACGGCCTGGGCGACGAATTACTGGCGGTGCGCGCCGACCTAGCCTCAGCTGCACTGGCCTTGATCGGCAACCAGCGCGGGCCAGCCGCGGACTATTGGCGCTACGGCTATGAAACCGCACAAGCCGCCCTTTCAACGGGCGGCGACATGCGCGCACTCGACGAGAAGCGCACGATCGGACTGGCCGCCATTCGGCACCAGCGGGAGCGCCTCGAGACCCTCCGCGCCGAGGATCGCGTCAGCGCGGATGTCTTCATGGTCGTGCAGGAAGAACTCGACTTCCGCGAGGTCGCGCTCAGCAGCGAGGAAGACCGGCAGATCGAGGAAAGCTGACCACGCCGGCCTTTCCTCGTTTTGCAACCCCAAACGCAGAACCGCTGCGCCCCTTCACCCGGTCTGCTTCAGCGCCAGCCCAGTGCCGGCGCCACATGTTTCAGGATCGCCTCGAGCACATGGGTATTGTAGGAAACGCCGAGCTGGTTGGGCACGGTGAGCAGAAGCGTGTCGGCTTCAGCGATGGCCTCGTCCTTGCGCAGCTCTTCCGCCAGCCGGTCCGGCTCATTGGCATAGGAACGGCCAAAGACCGCGCGCATGTTGTCGATGATGCCGACCTGATCGCTGTCCTTGCCACGACCGAAATAGGCGCGGTCCTGATCGTTGACGAGCGCGAAGATCGAGCGCGACACGGACACGCGTGGGCTACGCGTGTGGCCCGCTTCCTTCCAGGCTTCGCGATAAAGGCGGATCTGCTTCGCCTGCTGGACATGGAAGGGCTCACCGCTTTCGTCCTGCTTGAGCGTCGAGCTTTGCAGGTTCATGCCCTGCTTAGCTGCCCAGACGGCGGTGGCGTTCGAGGCCGAGCCCCACCAGATGCGCTCGCGCAAGCCTTCCGAATAGGGCTCGAGCCGCAAGAGGCCGGGCGGGTTCGGGAACATCGGATGCGGATTGGGCTCGGCAAAGCCCCGGCCCTCGATCACCTGGAGGAACACCTCGGCGTGGCGGCGGCCCATGTCGGCATCGCTTTCGCCCTCGGCAGGCTGATAGCCGAAATGCCGCCAGCCTTCGGTCACCTGCTCGGGCGAGCCACGGCTGATGCCGAGTTGCAAACGGCCGCCCGCGATGAGATCGGCGGAACCGGCGTCTTCCGCCATGTAGAGCGGGTTCTCGTAGCGCATGTCGATCACGCCCGTGCCGATCTCGATGCGGCTGGTCCTGGCCCCTACCGCCGCCAAAAGCGGAAAGGGCGAAGCGAGCTGGCGCGCGAAGTGATGGACGCGGAAATAGGCGCCGTCCGCCCCAAGCTCTTCGGCCGCAACCGCCAGATCGATCGACTGCAAAAGCACATCGGATGCCGAACGCGTTTGGGACTGAGAGCCGGGCGACCAGTGGCCGAAGGAAAGGAAACCGATTTTCTTCATGATACGCTCGTGGAACACACGCTCCGGCGGCTGCGGAGCGGTCAAAGGCTCGGAAGCTCGCGATGAATGAGAAACTGAGAGCCAGATATGGTGCTGTTCAGACCAGCGCAACGGAGCCGTTCTTGTCCGGTCGGGTGACACTTCGTTCACAAGGCAGCTCTCCCAAAAAGGCGGCGCTAAAATTTGTGCGGCTTGGGAATTGCTCAAGATTTGGGCTTACCCGCCTTGACGCTTCGGCTTTCTCCCTCGAAGGATGAAAAAGCCGGTTCCGGCAATCTTTCGTTTTCCTGCAGGCGATAAGAGCCCGGAACAGCCAAACAGAGGGGTTCAAGAATCATGACGGAAACCGTCAGCACCACACTTTCCAGACGAAACGTCCTCACGCTCGGCGGTGCTGCGGCCGTGCTCGCCATGCTGGGCGGGATGGCGCAGGCCAAGGCGAAGCCGATCGCGGTCGCACTGGTCACGTCCGTGCCGATCGAGCAGCAGTGGATCAGCCGCATCCACTTGGCGCTGAAGGCGGCCGAGGCGCGCGGCGACATTACCTATGTCTATTCCGAGAACGTCGCCAACACCGACGCCGAGCGCGTGATCCGCGAATATGCGGAAGGCAAGAAGGACCTGATTATCGCGGAGGCCTTCGGGCTCGAGCGCGCGGCGCGCAACCTCGCCAAGGACTATCCCGAGACCGCTTTCCTGATGGGCTCGTCCTTTCCCGCGCAGGAGCCGAATTTCGCGGTTTTCGACAACTACATCCAGGACGCGTCCTACCTCACCGGCATCGTCGCCGGCAAAGCCACGAAGTCCAACGTGATCGGCATGGTCGGCGGCTATGCGATCCCTGAGGTGAACCGCCTCATGCACGCCTTCATGGCAGGCGTCTCCTCGGTCAACCCGGACGCCAAGTTCCTCGTCTCGTTCATCAACAGCTGGTACGACCCGCCCAAGGCCAAGGAAACGGCTTTCGCGATGATCGAGAAGGGCGCCGACGTGATGTATGCCGAGCGCTTCGGCGTGTCGGATGCTGCCAAGGAAAAAGGCGTGAAGGCCATCGGCAACGTGATCGACACGGCCGCGCAATATCCCGGCACGGTGATCGCCTCCGCGCTCTGGCACATGGAGCCCTCCATCGACAAGGCGGTGGGCGCGGTGCTGTCCGACAGCTTCAAGGCCGAGAACTACGGGCCATTGAGCGGCTTGGCCGTGGGCGGCTGCTCGCTGGCGCCGCTCGATCCAGCACTCGTGCCGCAGGACGTGATCGACATGGTGAAAGTCAAAGAAGCCGAGATCAAGTCGGGTGCTTTCAAGGTGGCCATCAACGACGAAGAGCCGAAATCGACCATGTAGGCTTAGGCTCGCGGGCGGCGCGATCAGGGTGCCGCCCGCTGCCTTTCTCGAGTTTTCACTGTGACAGCCAATCCACACACGCCCGTTCTGGAGTTGCGCGGCATCTCCAAACGCTTCGGCGCGCTTCAGGCCAATGACGACATCGACCTCGTGCTCGGTCGCGGCGAGGTCTTGGCGTTGCTCGGCGAAAATGGTGCCGGCAAGACCACCCTGATGAACATCCTGTTCGGCCATTACGCGGCCGACAGCGGTTCGGTGTGGGTGGCGGATCGTGCGGGCGTGTTGCAGCCGCTGCCTTCCGCCAACCCGGCGGCGGCCCTTCAAGCCGGCATCGGCATGGTGCACCAGCATTTCGCGCTGGCCGACAAGCTTTCCGCGCTCGAAAACATCACGCTCGGCACCGAAAGCCTGTGGCGGCTCTCGCGCGGTGACCGCAGCGCGCGAACCAAGCTCGATGGCTTGATGCGCCGCTCGGGGCTCCTTGTCGATCTCGACAGCCCGATATCGCGCCTGTCCGTGGGCGAGCGGCAGCGCGTGGAAATTCTCAAGGCGCTTTATCGTGACGCGCGCATTCTCGTGCTCGACGAGCCGACCGCAGTGCTCACCCCCCAGGAAAGCGCGAGCCTGTTCGAAACGCTGCGCGCGCTGACCGCCGATGGGCTGAGCGTCATCCTGATCTCGCACAAGCTGGACGAAATCCTCGCGGCAAGCGACCGCGTGGCCGTGTTGCGCCACGGGCGCAAAGCGGGCGAAGTCTCGACGCGTGAAAGCACGAAGGCAGCCTTGGCCCAGATGATGGTCGGCCGCTCGGTGCCGAGCCCCGCGCGGACCCCGCGCGAGCCGGGCGCGCCAGTGCTTGAACTCGTCGGCGTTTCGGTCGAGAGCCCAACGGTGCGGCGGCGGCTTGACGATGTTTCCCTGCAAGTCCGCAGCGGCGAGATCGTCGGCATCGCGGGCGTTTCCGGCAACGGGCAGAGCGCGCTGGCCGATCTGCTGTCCGGCCTTCTCACGCCCAAGCACGGCTCGCTGCTTCTGGGCCAAAAGCCGATCACCCGCTTCGACCCCGGGCTTTTCGTCCAGTCCGGCATCGGTCGCGTGCCTGAGGACCGGCACCATGAGGGCGCCGTGGGTGCGATGACGGTGGCAGAGAATACGGTTCTCGAAAACCTGTCCGAACCCCGCTTCCAACGCTGGGGCTTTCTGCGCAAGGCCCGCATCGACGCGCATGCGCGCAATGCCATCCATGATTTCGACATTCGCTGCCCCGGCCCCCATGCGCCGATCCGCCAGCTTTCGGGCGGCAACATGCAGAAGGTCATTTTGGCGCGCGCGCTCGACCGCGAGCCGCAGCTGGTGCTCGCCAACCAGCCCACGCGCGGGCTCGATGTAGGCGCGGTCGCCGACGTGCATCGCCGGTTGATTGCCGCCCGCGACCGCGGCGCAGGCGTGGTGCTCGTCTCGGAAGACCTCGACGAGATCCTGGCGCTGGCCGACCGGGTCACCGTCATCTTCCGCGCACGGCTTTCCGAGGCGATGCCGGCTGAAGGGCTCGACCGACAGGCGCTCGGTCTTCTGATGGCGGGGCAAGCCCGCGAAGCGGCGTGAGGGCGGGCCGATGCTGAGACTGGAAACCCGCACCGCGCCTGCGCGCTGGCTGAGCTTCGCCGTTCCGGTTTTTGCTGCCCTTTTGGCGCTTTTGCTGGCTGCAATCCCGCTGCTCTCTGCCGGCGTCTCGCCGCTTCAAGCCTATCGCGTGATGCTGAGCGGCGCCTTCGGTTCGCAATTCGCTGCCACGGAAGTGGTAGCCCGCGCCACGCCGTTGATCCTGACGGGCTTGGCGGCAGCCGTCGCCTTTCGTGCGCGGCTCTTCAATATCGGTGCCGAAGGCCAGCTTTATGCCGGCGCGCTGGCGGCAGTCGCAGTGGGTTCCGGACTGATCGACGGGCCTGCTGTCCTGATGATTCCGCTGGTCTGCCTTGCCGGCGCGCTGGCCGGCGCCGCGCTGATGCTCGGGCCGACGCTGATGAAGGTGAAGCTCGGCGCGGACGAGGTGGTGACCACCCTGCTTCTCAACTTCGTCGTGGCCCTCTTCGTGCAGATGATGATCGAAGGGCCGATGAAGGACCCGATGAGCATGGGCTGGCCGCAATCCGAGCCGATCCTGTCGAGTGCTGTGCTGCCCAACCTGATCGAGCGGACCCGCGTCCATGCCGGTCTCATCATCGCGGTGGGTGCGGCGCTCCTGGCCGAGATCGTGATGCGCCGCACAGTGCTGGGCTTCCGCATCCGGGCGGTGGGCCACAACCCGGCCGCCGCGCGTTTCGCGGGCATGAGCGTCACGCGGACCATGCTCGTGGTGGGCGCACTCTCGGGCGCGCTGGCAGGGCTTGCGGGCGTGGGCGAAGTGGCGGGCCTCAAAGGCTATCTCACCAACGATCTTTCGCCGGGCTACGGCTATGCCGGCATCGTAGTCGCCATGCTGGCGGGCCTGTCGCCGCTCGGCGTGATCGCCTCCGCGCTGTTCGTGGCGGCGGTGTTCGTCGGCGCGGACTCGATGAGCCGCGCGCTCACCGTGTCCTCCTATATCGCGAACCTCATCGTGGCACTGAGTCTGTTGTCGGTGCTTTTGTCGAGCGTGCTCCTGCGCTTCCGGCTGCGCTGGGAAGGAAAGCCGGCATGAGCGCGTTGGTGGATCATTTGGTGAAACCTCGGGGCAGAGGGTGGACGAGGTTTTTTTGTTTCCACCTAGGCGCCGGGCACAGTCGATGCGGTGCATCGGCGAGCACCGGCAACGCGGGTGGAAACGAAAAGGACCGGCCAACCGACCCACGAGGTTGCACCAAATGATCCTGGACATTCTCCTCACCGTCTCCTTCTGGGCGGCGGCGATCCGCATCGCCACACCGTTGATCTTCGGCGTGCTCGGCGCGCTGGTCTGCGAAAAGGCGGGCGTCCTCAATCTTGGCATCGAAGGGATCATGACGGTCGGTGCCATGGCTGGGTGGCTTGCCGTTTACAGCGGCTGCGACCTTTGGACAGGCGTGCTGATCGCGGCCCTTTCGGGGGCAGCCTTCGGCCTGCTCCTGTCGTTCTTCACCGTGACGCTCGGCCTGTCGCAGCATGTGAGCGGGCTCGGGCTGACGCTGCTGGCCACGAGCGGCGCCTATTTCACCTATCGGGTGATCCTGCCCAACCAGAGCACCCCGCCGCGCATCACGCCGTTCCAGCCGCTCGACATTCCCGTGCTGTCGGACCTGCCGGTGATCGGCCCGATCCTGTTCAGCCAGACGGCGCTCACGCTGCTCGCCTTCGTTCTCGTCGGCCTGCTTACCTGGATTTACGCCCGCACACCGCTGGGCCTGGCGCTCAAGGCTGTGGGCGAAAATCCGGCGGCCGTCGAGGCGCAAGGGTTGAGCGTCGCATGGCTGCGCACGGGCGCCGTCGTCGCGGGCTCGGCGCTGATGGCGATAGGCGGCGCGTTTCTCACCATGTCCGCCTTCGACGCCTTCTTCTTCGAGATGGTGGCCGGGCGTGGCTGGATCTGCATCGCACTCACCGTTTTCGCCTCGTGGCAGCCGGGCAAGGCGCTTTTGGCGGCAATCCTGTTCGGCGCCTTCGACGCATTTCAGGTAAGGCTGCAGCAGGTGGCGGGCGGCGTGGTGCCGGGGCAGGTCTTTTTGATGCTGCCTTATCTTCTTTCCATTCTGGCGCTCGTGATCTGGTCACGCCAGGCCAGCGCGCCAAAGGCGCTGATGATGCCCTATCTGCGCGGCCAACGCTGATTTTTTTGAGGACCGTATGAGTTTCGACCTGATCGTTCGCAACGCCACGCTGCCGGATGGGCGGAGCGGCATCGATATCGGCATCGGTGGCGGCAAGATCGTAGCCATCGAACTGAACCTTCAGGCCGAAGCGGGCGAGACTATCGACGCAGGCGGGCACCTCGTTTCGCCGCCTTTCGTCGATTGCCATTTCCACATGGACGCCACGCTTTCGCTTGGGCTGCCCCGCCTCAACCGTTCGGGCACGCTTCTGGAAGGCATTGCGCTTTGGGGCGAACTCAAGCCTATCCTGACCCATGAGGCCGTGAAGGAGCGCGCGCTGCGCTATTGCGATCTGGCCGTGGCCCAAGGCCTGCTTGCGGTGCGCACCCATGTCGATATCTGCGACGACCGGCTGCTCGCCGTTGAAGCCCTGCTCGACGTACAAAAGCAAGTTGCGCCCTATCTCGATCTGCAACTCGTCGCCTTTCCGCAGGACGGCTATTACCGCTCGGCCACAGCCGCCCAGAACCTCGAGCGCGCGCTCGATCTGGGCGTCGATGTGGTCGGCGGCATTCCGCATTTCGAGCGCAGCATGGAGGATGGCGCCCGCTCCGTTCGCGCGCTCTGCGAGATCGCCGCCGCGCGCGGGCTGCCCGTGGACATGCACTGCGACGAGACCGACGATCCGCTGTCGCGCCATGTCGAAACGCTGGCCTATGAGGCGACGCGGCTGGGCTTGGGCGAACGCGTGGTCGGCTCGCACTGCACCTCCATGCATTCGATGGACAACTACTATGTGTCGAAGCTTCTGCCCCTGATCGCCGAATCCGGCATGCAGGTGATCGCCAATCCGCTGATCAACATCCAGCTTCAGGGCCGGCATGACACCTACCCCAAGCGCCGCGGGATGACGCGGGTGAAGGAGTTGCGCGAGCACGGCGTCAACGTCGCCTTCGGCCAGGACTGCACGATGGATCCGTGGTACAGCCTGGGGGGGGGCGACATGCTCGACGTCGCCCATATGGGCCTTCATGTCGGCCAGCTTTCCGCGCGCGAAGCGATGGAATACTGCTTCGACGCGGTGACGGTGAACGCCGCGCGTGCGATGGGCCTCGAAGGGTATGGTCTCGAAGTGGGATCGAACGGCGATCTCGTGATCCTGCAGGCCAAGGACCGCATCGAAGCCGTGCGCCTGCGCGCCAACCGGCTTTTCGTCATCCGCCGAGGCAAGGTGATCGCCCAAACAGCGCCCCGCATTTCCACGCTCACGCTTGCTGGTCGCCCATCCGAGGTCGATCCCGCGAGCTATGCACCGTCGGCTTCATGAGCGAAACGCGCGGCATTTCATGAATGCGCGTTTCCCTGCCGGGTTGATCGCGGCCAAACTCCATCCTTGCCTACAACCTCGCTTGAACGCCAAGAACCGGCGTTCAAGGAGTGGATCAGCCATGGGCGATCATGACATGGCGCACGGCGGAATAATCCTCGAGCGCATAGAGCGACATGTCCTTGCCGTAGCCGGACTGCTTCAGGCCGCCATGAGGCATCTCGTTGCACAGCATGAAGTGGGTGTTGATCCAGGTGCAGCCATATTGAAGGCGGGCGGCGGTGGACATCGCACGCGACACGTCGCGGGTCCAGATCGAGGAAGCCAGCCCATAATCGCTGTCGTTCGCCCATGACACGGCCTGATCGACATCTGAAAAGCGCGTGACGGAAACGACCGGCCCGAACACCTCGCGGCGCACAATCTCGTCTTCCTGCTTGGCACCAGCGACTACGGTCGGCTCGTAGAAGAAGCCGCCGCCTGCGCCCGGCTTGCCGCCTGTGGTGATTTCAATGTGCTTGAGTTCCGTCGCGCGTTCCACGAAGCTCGCCACGCGGTCGCGCTGGCGCCTGGAGATCAACGGGCCGATCTCGTTTTCGGTGTCGTCCTCGCGGTTGAAACGGATGGTGGACACGGCGGATGAGAGGTCCGCCACGAGCTTTTCGTAGATCTTGTCGCCCGCATAGATTCGGCAGGCGGCGGTGCAGTCCTGGCCGGCATTGTAATAGCCGAAGGCGCGCAAACCGTTGACCACGAGATCGAGGTCGGCATCGTCGAACACGATCACGGGCGCCTTGCCGCCGAGTTCGAGATGGGTGCGCTTGACGGACTTGGCGGCGGCCTGAAGCACCTTCTTGCCGGTCGCTACGTCGCCGGTGATCGAGATCATGTTGACGCGCGGATGGTTGATCAGCGCATTGCCGACGCTTTCGCCGCGCCCGAGCACGATGTTGACCACGCCCTCAGGCAGAATATCGGCCAGAATCCTGCCGAGCTTGAGGGCTGAAAGCGGCGTCTGCTCGGACGGCTTGAAGACCACCGTGTTGCCGGCGCCGATCGCGGGCGCGAGCTTCCAGGCCATCATCATCAGCGGATAGTTCCATGGCGCGATGGAGGCCACGACGCCGATCGGGTCGCGGCGGATCATGGAGGTGTGGCCGGGCAGATATTCGCCCGCCACCTGCCCCGGCATGGTGCGCACCGCGCCCGCGAAGAAACGGTAGCAATCGACGATGGCAGGAATCTCATCGTTGAGCACGGCATTGATCGGCTTACCGCAATTGAGCGCTTCGAGCCGCGCGAACTCCTCCGCCTCGCGCTCGATGCGTTCGGCAATCTGCAGCAGGTAGTTCGAACGCTGACCGGGCGTGGTGCGCGACCAGGTCGTGAAGGCTTTTTCAGCAGCAGCCACGGCCTCTTCGATCTGCCCGAGCGAGGCTTCGGGCAAATCCATGATGGTCTTGCCGGTGCGCGGGTTGAAGATGGTTTCGGGCGCTTCGGTGCCGGAGGCAAAGCTGCTGCCGATCAGCATGTCGGTTTCGAACCGGGTGTCCATGGCGTGTTTCCCCTTTTTCTATTTTCCGGAACCGGCAACGGTGTCGCCGTCGCGGGTCAGCCAGTAGGCGGCAAGGATGGGCAGAAGCGTCACCAGCACCACGACCATCGCGACCACGTTGGTGACCGGGCGCTGGCGCGGGCGCACGAGTTCTTCCAACATCCAGATCGGCAAGGTCTGCTGCTGGCCGGCGGTGAAGGTGGTGACGATCACCTCGTCGAAGGACAGCGCGAAGGCGAGCATGCCGCCGGCGAGAAGCGCGGTGCCGATATTGGGAAGGATCACATAGCGAAAGGTCTGGAAGCCGTCGGCACCGAGATCGTAGGATGCCTCGATGAGCGAGCCGGAGGTACGCCGCATGCGGGCGACCGCGTTGTTGTAGACGACCACCACGCAGAAGGTCGCGTGGCCAAGCACGATGGTCCAGAACGAAAACGGGATCTCGGCAAGGTTAAAGGCCGAGCGGAGCGCGATGCCGGTGACGATTCCGGGCAGCGCGATGGGCAGGATCACGAGCAGCGACACGGCTTCGCGGCCAAAGAAGCGCGAGCGCGACACGGCCGCCGCCGCCAGCGTGCCGAGCACCAGCGCGATCAGCGTGGCGATGGAAGCGACCTTCAGCGACAGGCCGAGTGCCGACCACACATCGGGCCGGTCCCAGGCGACACCCAGCCAGCGCGTGGTGAAGCCCGGCGGCGGCCACTGATAACTCTTTTCCTCGGTGGTAAAGGCGTAAACGAAGATCAACAGGATCGGCAGGTGCAGGAACAGAATACCTGCGCCCGCAGCGAGTTTCAGTGCCAGGGGTGCCTTCTGCCCGTCAGAGTGCATCGAAGGCTCCCATGCGGCGGGCGGCCCAGAGATAGATGCCCATGATGACGACCGGCACAACGGTGAAGGCAGCGGCCAGCGGCACGTTGCCGGCCGTGCCCTGCTGCGCATAGACGGCTTGGCCGATGAAGAGCCGCGAGGTGCCGATGATCTGCGGAATGATGTAGTCGCCGAGCGTCAGCGAGAATGTGAAAATCGAGCCCGCGATCACGCCCGGCAACGCGAGCGGCAGGAGCACGGTGCGGAAGGCCTGGCCGGCATCGGCGCCGAGATCGGCGGATGCCTCCATGAGGCTCGGCGGCACGCGCTCGATTGCGGCCTGGATCGGCAGGATCATGAAGGGCAGCCAGACATACACGAAGACGATGAAGGTGCCCGTCGCGCTGAGCGAGAGCGAGTTGCCGCCCACCATGGGAAGCGACAGCCATGCATCGAGCAGGGGCAAGAGGCCGAGCTTGCCAAGCCCCCAGGTGAGAATGCCTTCCTTGGCGAGGATCAGCTTCCAGGCATAGATTTTGACCAGATAGCTCGACCAGAGCGGCAGGGTGACCGCGACGTAGAAAAAGGCTTTCGCGGCGCCCTTGGCGTATCGCGCCGCGTAATAGGCGATGGGAAAGGCGACCGCGACGGAAGCCAGCGTGACGAGCATGGCCATCACCACCGTGCGGAGAATGATGTCGTAGTTCGCGGGCTGAAACAGCTGAGCATAGGTGCGAAGCGTGAAGGTGCGGTCGATGAGGCCGGAAAACTCGTCGATCGAAAAAAAGCTCTGCAGGAGAAGCGCGAAGAGCGAGCCGAGATAGATGATGCCCAGCCAAAGCAGCGGCGGCAAAAGCAGAAGGAAAAGCAGAAAGCGCGGCCGCCGCCAGAACAGATCAGACAATGCGCCGGTGAAGCCGCCAGTTCCGCGGGCGCTTGCAAGAGTGGAAAGTGCGGCCGTGCTCACCGCGCATCTTCCATGAGATGGAGGTCGGCAGGCGACCAGTGGAGGGTGACGCTGGTTCCGACCGGCGGCAGGGCAGCGCCCGAGGGCAGCGTCACATGGAGCGCACCTTGGGGCGTTTGAACCAGAAGGCGGCGCGTGGCGCCCAGGAAGGCATGGCTCCTGACTTCGCCCGCGATCGCACCCGCGCCACTGAGCACGATCTTTTCGGGACGCAACGAGGCGAAGCGGTGCTGGCCGGTGAGACTTTCCACCAGCGGCGGCGCGAGCACATTGGAGGAGCCCACGAAATCGGCGACGAAGCGCGTGGCGGGGCGCTCGTAGATCTCTTCCGGCGTGCCCGCCTGCACGATGCGGCCCTCGTTGAAGACGGCCACGCGGTCGGCCATGGACAGTGCCTCGCCCTGGTCGTGGGTGACGAAAACGAAGGTGAGGCCCAGACTGCGCTGAAGAAGCTTCAGTTCCTCCTGCATGCTTTCGCGCAGCTTCAGATCGAGCGCGCCGAGCGGCTCGTCCAGAAGCAGGACCTTGGGCTCGTTCACGAGTGCGCGGGCCAGCGCCACGCGCTGGCGCTGGCCGCCCGAAAGCTGGGCCGGGCGGCGCGCACCGAACCCGTCGAGCCGCACCAGCGCCAGAGCCTCACGCGCCCTGGCCTCGCGCGTGGCGCGGTTCACACCCTTCACCATCAGCCCATAGGCGACGTTGCCGAGCACATCGAGATGCGGAAAGAGCGCATAGTCCTGAAAGACCGTGTTCACCGGCCGGCGATAGGGCGGCACGGTGTCCATGCGCTCACCGAAGATCGACACCGTGCCTCCGGTCGGCCGCTCGAACCCGGCGATCAGGCGAAGACAGGTGGTCTTTCCCGAGCCCGAAGGGCCAAGCATGGCGAAGAACTCGCCGGGGCGCACGTCGAGGGACACGTCATCGACCGCGCGCACCGTCCCGAAATGGCGCGAAACGTTCTGAAAGGATACGGCTGCGGTCATGGCGTTGTCTCGCGCGTCCGCTGTCGGGGAGATCGACGGCTTGATCGACCCCGAACAGGGCTTGTCGGCTGATTATGGGCATCGCCACCTCGGTCGCGACGCCTTTGGGCTCGGTCCAGCTACGTCAGCGACCGCCAATCACGCCGATATAGTCCGACACCCAACGGTAATACGGCACGCACTGGTCGTTTTGCGAGGCACATTTGGAAACCGGCGTGCGCCAGAACTTGATCTTGTCGAAGTTCTCGAAGCCGTTGGTCTTGCAGCCTTCGTCGGTCAGGAGCGCATTGCCCTTGCAGGCGGCGGGCACGGCGGGGTTGGAGCCGAACCACGAGGCGAGATCGCCCTGCACCTTGGGCGACAGCGAGTGCTCCATCCACATATAGGCGCAGTTCGGATTGGCGGCATCGGTCGCCAGCATCGTCGTGTCGGCCCAGCCCGTCGCGCCCTCCTCTGGAATCGTGGACGCCACCGGCTGCTTCTCCGAGGCGAGCAGGTTCACCTGGAACGGCCATGAGCCCGAGGCCACGACACCCTCGTTCTTGAAGTCGTCCACCTGGATCATCGCATCGTGCCAGTAGCGGCCGACGAGCAGGCGCTGGGCGCGGAGCAGGTCGAGGGCCGCCTTGTACTGGTCCTCGTTCAGCTCATAGGGATCCTTGATGCCGAGTTCCGGCTTGTGCGCCATCAGATAGTTGGCGGCGTCGGCGATATGGATCGGGCCGTCATAGGCCTGCACGCGGCCCTTGTTGGTCTTGCCATCGGGCAGGTTCGTTTCTTCGAACACCACGCTCCAGCTTTTCGGCGCTTCCTTGAAGACCTCCGTGTTGTACATCAACACATTCGGCCCCCACTGGTAGGGCACGCCGTAATGCTTTCCCTCCACCGTGAACCAGGGTGCGTCCTTGAGACGGTCGTCGACGGTGGACCAGCTCTTGATGAGATCGGTGTTGATCGGCTGAACGCGCTTGCCGGCGACAAGGCGCAGCGAGGCATCGCCCGATGCGGTGACGAGGTCGAAGCCGCCCTCGTTCATCAGCGCCACCATCTCGTCGGAAGTGGCCGCTGTCTTCACATTGACCTTGCAGCCGGTTTCCTTCTCGAAACCGGAAACCCAGTCATAGTTCTTGTCGGTCTCGCCCCGCTCGATATAGCCGGCCCAGGCGACGATGTTGACCTGTCCCTCGCCCTTGCCGATCGCGGTGATCGCGTCCTGCGCGAGGGCCTGCGTGGCAAAGGCACCCGCCATCAGCAAGGCAGTGCCCGCGCGCAAAGTGGTTCCGCAGAAGAGTCCCATGCCCGTGCTCCCGTTTGTTGGCCTGCCGCGTGGTTCACGGTCAGTGCTGTTCCCGGGCAGCAAGGTTGCAACAAATGGTGGTTTCGGCAAACGCATTCGGTCGAATAGCGATATCGGCTCAACCGATATCAGAACGCCGACCGTTCTCCGCCGCCAGCGCGCGGGCACGCGATTGCGCGACATCGATGAAGTCGCGCGCGGCAGGCGCCAATCCCGACCCGCGCCGCCAAACCATGCCGACCTCGACGGCGGGCAGCGGGCCGGATACCGGGCGGCGCTCGATGCGGTCGCCTTCGAGCGACCAGGGGCGGTAAACGAGTTCGGGCAGAAGGGCCACGCCCGCGCCCGTCGCCACAAGGCTGCGCACGGCCTCCACGGAGCGGGTCCGGAACGCCACATGGGGCCGCGCGCCGAGTGCCGCCAGGACCTTGCCGGTGTTTTCCTCGATCTCGTCGATGGTCAGCATCACCAGAGGCTCGCGCGCAACGGCCGCGATCTCCACCGCCGTTTCCTGCGTCAGCGGATGGCCGAGCGGCAGCCAGAGCCGATAGGGCGAAACGTCGAGCACTTCGGCTTCCAGCGCCATCCGGTCGCGCAAGGTGGACAGCACCATCACGGCCACATCCAGTTCGCCGCCGACCAAGAGATGTTCGAGATAGTCGCCATTGTCCTCGATGGCCGAGACTTCCACCGCGGGATAGGCACGGCGAAACCGGGCGAGCAGATCGGACAGCACGTAGCCGGCGACAAGCGAGGTCACCCCCAGATGCAGCCGCGCGCCGGGCTTTGGAGCATCATCGTGGAAGGTCCGCCTTGCGTCCGAAACGCCGGCCAAGATCTTGGTCGCATGGCGCTGGAACTGGTGGCCCTGATGGGTCAGTTCCAGCCCGCGCGACCGTCGCTCGAAGAGCTTCACCCCAAGATCGGCTTCGAGTTCCTTGATAGCCTCCGTCACCGAAGACTGCGAGATCGAGAGCCCCTGCGCCGCGCCCGAAACCGTGCCGCGCTCGGCAACCGCGATAAAGAACTGAAGCTGGCGAAGCGTGAAGGCCATGAGGGTGTGTAGCGGTGCCACGAGCAAACAGAAAGACGGCAGGCACCGCCATTCGCAAGTTCGGCGCGGCCTCGACGCATACCGGTCTTGCCGCGACGACGACGTATGAGGTGCGCCCTGCCTTTCCCCATGCGAGGCCGGCCCTAGATCGGCACTTCCGGTGTTGGAGAAAACAGTATGCCGAAGCGGATCGTGTTCACGGGTGGGTCGGGCAAAGCCGGGCGGCATGTCGTACCGTGGCTGAAAGCCAAGGGGCACGAAGTCCTGAACGTCGATCTGGCCCCGCTCGACTGCGAAGGCGTCAACACGCTTTACGCGGATCTCGCGGACGGCGCGCAGGTCTTCAATGCGCTCACCACGCATTTCGGCTTCGAGGGCTTCGAGAAAGGCCACCCGCCGGCACCCGTCGATGCCGTGGTGCATTTCGCCGCCGTGCCGCGCGTTCTCATCAAGCCTGACAACGAAACCTTCCGCATCAATGTGATGAGCACCTACAACGTGATCGAAGCGGCAGTGAAGCTCGGCATCAGCAAGGTGATCGTCGCGTCGAGCGAGACCACCTATGGCGTCTGCTTCGCGGAAGGCGACCGCGACTTCCATCGCTTTCCGCTCGAGGAAGACTACCCGATCGACCCGATGGATTCCTATGGTCTGTCCAAGCAGGTCAACGAAAACACCGCGCGTGCCTTTGCCGCGCGCTACGGTGCGGACATCTATGCCTTGCGCATCGGCAATGTGATCGAGCCCGACGAGTATCACCGCTTCCCCGGCTTTCTCGCCGACCCGATGTCGCGCAAGCGCAATGCATGGAGCGTGATCGATGCGCGCGATCTCGGCCAGATCGTGCATCTGTGCCTCGAAAAGGACGGCCTGGGCTTTGAGGTCTTCAACGCCACCAACGATACGATCACGGCCGACGAGCCAACGGAAGAGTTCCTCAAGCGCTGGTGCCCGGAAGTGCCGATCACCCGTCCGATGGGTGAATGGGAAGCGCCACTCTCCAACCGCAAGATCCGCGACGTGCTGGGCTTCAGGCAGGAACATGACTGGCGCGAGGAGGTGAAGCGCCTCGGCTGACAGGGCTGGTTCCTTGGCACGCCTGCGCTTGATCCTGGGCGACCAGCTGTCGCGCCATATCTCCAGCCTTTCCGATCTCAAGCGTGGCGACGTGGTGCTGATGGCGGAGGTGGCGGATGAGACCACCTATGTCCGTCATCACCAGCGCAAGATCGCCTTCCTGTTTTCGGCCATGCGCCATTTCGCCGGCGACATGCGTCAGGCGGGCATCATTGTCGATTACGTGAAGCTCGATGACCCCGACAACACCGGCAGCTTCTCGGGCGAGCTCGAACGCGCCTTGAAGCGACACGTGGTCGGAGGTGTCGTCGTCACCGAAGCCGGCGAGTGGCGCGTGCAGCAGATGCTTCTCGGCTGGCAGAATGCGCTCAGCGTGCCGGTCGAGATCCGCGCCGATACGCGCTTTCTCTGCTCGCATGATGAGTTCGCCATGATGGCAGGTGATGCGACAGGCGAAAGCCAGCCGCTTCTGATGGAAGATTTTTATCGGCGCATGCGGCGGCGTACGGGTTATCTGATGCGGTCCAACGGCACGCCCGAGGGTGGGCGGTGGAACTTCGATCACGAGAATCGCAAGACACTGCCAAAGGATGTCGAGCCGCCCGAACGCCCCTTCTACGAGCCCGATGAAATCACGAAGGACGTGCTCGCTCTCGTGTCACGGCGCTTCGGCAATCATTTCGGCTCGCTCGAAGACTTCGACTACCCCGTCACGCGCAGGCAGGCCCATGGCTATCTGCGCTGGTTCGTGGCCAAGGCGCTGCCTGACTTCGGCACCTATCAGGATGCGATGCGCGAAGGCGCGCCGCTGCTTTTCCACTCGCACTTGTCGGCGCTCATCAATTGCGGGCTGCTCGACCCGGCCGAATGCTGCGAGGCGGCCGAACACGCTTTTCGCCAAGGCCATGCACCGCTCAATGCGGCCGAAGGCTTCATCCGCCAAATCATCGGATGGCGCGAATTCGTGCGCGGCATCTATTGGCGCGAGATGCCCGGTTATGGCGACCGCAACGCGCTCGATGCCAAGCGGCCGCTACCGGACTTCTTTTGGAGCGGCGAGACAGATCTCAACTGTTTGCGCCAGTGCATCGGTGACACCCGCCGCAACGCCTATGCCCACCACATCCAGCGCCTGATGGTGCTCGGCAATTTCTGTTTGCTCGGCGGCTTCGACCCGCGCGCGGTGCAGGAATGGTATCTCGTGGTCTATCACGACGCCTATGAATGGGTGGAGATGCCCAATGTGGTCGGCATGATCCTTTATGCCGATAACGGCCTCTTCGCCACCAAGCCCTATGTCGCGTCGGGCAACTACATCAACCGCATGTCGGACTATTGCCGGAACTGCCGCTATGACGTGAAGAGCCGCAGCGGCCCGGATGCCTGTCCCTTCAACGCCCTTTATTGGGACTTCGTGGCGCGCCATGCCACCCGCTTCGAAACCAACCCGCGCATGACGCAGACGCTTTCGACGATGAAGCGCATGGATGCCGGGAAGCTTGCCGCCATGCGTCAGGACGCCCAGCGGTTTCTCGATGCTCTGCCTGTTTCAGGAGACTACTGAGCGACGCCACTCGATCCAGCTATGGATCGACTCGAAACGTCGGCAATGCCATGTGGGGCTCTGCCCAGAGGCCAGAGTGCGTTCATGCCACCACTTCCGATCCCGACCCTCCAGATCCTCGACCTGCTCGCGACCGCAGTCTTCGCGATTTCCGGATCACTGGTGGCCGCCGGGGCGCGTCAAACCATGGTGACCTTCGCTTTCTTCGCGGTCGCAACAGGCGTCGGTGGCGGAACGGTGCGCGACCTCTTCATCGGCGCGCCGGTCTTCTGGATCGCAAACCCGGTGCCGCTCGTGGTCTGCCTCGGCGCAGCACTCGTCGTCTGGTGCACCCCGCGCGGCTGGTGGGCGGAGCGCGCGCTCGAATGGTTCGACGCGATCGGCATCTGTGCCTATGGCGTGTACGGCGCGGCGAAGGCTTTGGAATATGGCGTGCCCGCTTTGCCTTCCGCCGTGATGGGCGTGATCACCGCGTGTCTCGGCGGCATTTTCCGCGATGTGCTGGCTGGCGTGCCTTCGATCGTGATCCGGCCCGAAATCTATGTCACTGCCGTTGCAGCCGGCTCCGGCTCGTTCGTGATCCTGCTTTCGCTGGGGGTTCCAGCCGCGATCGCTGCGATGGTCGCCTTTGCGCTGGCTTTCGTCGTGCGGGCGCTGGCCATTACCCGCGGCCTCGCCCTTCCGCACTATGAGCGCTGAAGGGGTAGAGGCGCCAACAAGGCCTCGCGAAACATTTCTCTATCATCGATCCGGCTCGCCATTCACTGACGAGAATTGGCGGTTGAGACATCGATCAGTCCCGTCCGCTCCATGGCACCAGTCGGCGATCCAGTGTGCGGATCGCCCATTCGAGCGCGAACGCCACGAGTGCGATGGTGAAGATGCCCACCAGCACCACATCGGTGACAAGAAACTGCGCGGCCGACTGGATCATGAAGCCGAGCCCTCGTGTCGCCGCGACCAGTTCGGCCGCGACCAGCGTGCTCCAGCCAGCGCCCAGCGCGATGCGCAGGCCGGTGAATATCTGCGGCAGGGCGCTGGGGATCGTGACATGGAGAACCGTGCGCAGACGCGAGGCCCCCAGCGCACGGGCGGCACGGATACGCTCCTCGTTGACGGCACGCACGCCCGCCGCCGTGGAGAGCGCGATGGGCGCGAGCATCGCAAGCCCGATCACCAACACTTTTGACGGCTCGCCGATGCCGAACCAGATCACCACCAAAGGCAGGTAGGCGAGCGGCGGCAGGGGACGCAGGAATTCGAGCAAGGGATCGAAGACCCCGCGCCCGACTGTCGAAAGCCCGATCAGAAGACCCACCGGCACGCCGATCAGAAGCGTTGCGGCAAGGGCAGCAAAGACGCGTCCCAGGCTGATCAGAAGGTGTTGAAACAGCGTCGCGTCGACGAAACCATCGCGTGCAACAGTGATGAATTTGCGGAAAACGGCTTCCGGTCCGGGCAGGAAGACCGGCGATACGATTTTGTACTGCGCGGCGAGCCACCAGAGCGCGATCAGCGCCAGAAGAGTGATGGCGCTGATCGCACGTGCGGGCAGGCGGAAGCTGGGCGCAGAGACACGTGGGGGATGGCTGGGGCTCGCGAAGGGGTCGATCCCGCCCTGGCTTTCGATGCGTGCCAAAGTGGCGACCGAAAGCGTTTCAGGGGAAATGCTCTGGGTGAAGAGGCTCATTGCAGTTCCCCTTCGAAAATGGCGTCGGCGAGTTCCGCGCGCGCTGCAGCGAAAGCGGGATCGGCGCGGATCGCACGCACCGGCTCGCCCGCGCGATAGCGACGGCCGAAGGAAACGGGGATGCGACGCGTGATCCGCCCTTGCTGGCCTGTGTCGGGGTTGGGTGTCATCACGATCACTTCCGTGCCGAGCAGCAGCGCCTCCTCGATGCCGTGCGTGACCATCAGGATGCCGGTGCCGCTTTCGGCCCAGATGTCGAGAAGCAGCGTCTGCATGCGTTCGCGGGTCAGCGCATCGAGCGCGCCGAGCGGCTCGTCCATCAGAAGGAAGCGCGGCTCGGCAGCCAGTGCGCGCGCCAACCCCACCCGCTGGCGCATGCCGCCCGACAATTCCCAGACCGGTTTATCGCCAAAGCCGGAAAGCTTGACGCGGGCAAGCAGCGCATCGGCACGCCTATCGCGTTCACGGCGTGGCACGCCTTTCATGCGAAGCGCGAAGGCGACGTTCTCGCGCACGCTCGCCCAGGGGAAAAGGGCGTCGCTCTGAAATACCACCGCACGGTCCGCACCCGGCGCGGCGATCGGCTGGCCATCCACCCGCGCCATGCCCGAACTCGGCGAGACGAAGCCCGCGGCAACGTTCAGCAATGTGGTCTTGCCACAGCCCGAGCGGCCGGTGAGAACCAAGAAATCCCCGGAAGACAGGCGTAGCGAAGCATCCGCCACGGCGTCCCGCACGGCGTTCTGGTAGCGCACGCTCACATGATCCAATTCGAGCAGTGACATGGGAAGTGGCCTTGTTCAGGGAAAACCCGCCCCATCGAAGACGGGGCGGGCCATGGTGTCTTCGCTCGGTATCAGTTCGAGCTGAGCGCTTCGGAAACGAACTTGGTCGTCACATACGGCCCGTAGTCGGACAGCACCGTATCGACTTTCCCCTGCTCCTTGAGAAAGGCGGAGGTCGCCGCGATGGCCTTCACCGTATCGCCGCCCAGGAACTTGGTGGAAGCCTGATCCGCAAGCGACGGATAGACGTAACCCTTCAGAAGTGCCGGCACCTCTTCCTGCTTGGCGCCCGTCAGCTTGGCGATCTTGCCGGCTTCGGCCGAGTCCGCGCTCCATTTGGCCGGGTCGGCATTATACTGGGCATAGGCCTCGCCCGTGACCTTCACGAAATCACGCACGGCCTCGGGATGCTCTTGCGCGAACTCGTTGCGCACGATCCAGGCATCAAAAGTGGGCGCGCCCCATTCGGCGACGGTGGCGGAATCCAGGATCACCTTGCCGGTTTCCTTGGCCTTGCCGAGCGCCGGATCCCAGACATAGGCCGCGTCGATGTCGCCACGCTCGAAGGCGGCTGCGATCTCCGGCGGGCGCAGGTTGAGGATCTGCACGCTGCCCGGATCGACCTTCTCATGCTTGAGGGCAGCAAGCAGGCTGTAATGGGTGGTGGACACGAAAGGCACCGCGACCTTCTTGCCCGCAAGGTCAGCCACCTTCTCGATGCCCGCGCCGTTGCGCACGACCAGCGCCTCGGATTCCCCGATCAGGCCGACCACGAAAATCGTCTGGATCGGCAATTCCCGGCTGGCTGCCGCCGCTAGGGGGCTCGAGCCGACATAACCGATGTCGAGCGCGCCGGATGCGACTGCGGCAATCACTTCGGCGCCCGAGTCGAACTTGCGCCAGTCGATGGTGGCCTTGGCCGCCTTCTCGTAAGCGCCATCGGCCTGCGGCACCTTGGATGGTTCGACCACCGTCTGGTAACCGACCGTGATCTTGAGGTCTTCGGCCATGGAAGGGCTGAGCGTGGCGAAGCCGGCGAAGGCCACGGAACTCAGGAGCAGGATTCGTCGCGTCAGTTTGGTCATCGTGGTCACCCCGGAAAATTTTTCTAACATCCGGATGTTCGGCCAGCGCATGACGCGAGGGGAGCGAGGTTTTGCCAATCTTGAGGCAAAGGAGAGAATATCCTTGCCCGAGAAAGCCGAAGGTGACGGGCCGGCATTCCAGCGTTCGACTGCGGGCGGGTCGAGCATGGCACGAAGATGCATCGCCATTGTCCAGTGTGCGATGCGTGGGCCCCATGTTCGCCTCGCCTTACACGCCGAGCTCAGCCGGGCCGCAGCAGAGCTTGCAAAGCACGGCGATTCCCCGTGTGTCAGCAGTGAGGTCCAGCTTTCTCCTATGCGCCATAATTTCGGCAGAACGTTCTTTTTCCTGCATCACGCAAATCTCTAGTCTTCGACCATTCGGTGAAGTGGAAAGGCATCGTGACTGATACCTTGAACATTCATACTTTGATCGTTCCGGGCCTCAATGGGTCGCCCGAAGGTCACTGGCAGCATATCTGGGCGAGCGAGGTCGCAGGGGCCGAGACGGTCGAGCAGGAAAACTGGTCGGAGCCCCGCCTGGCCGATTGGCTGCACGCCCTCGAAGCACGCCTCGAGGCGACACCGCCGGGCGTGGTGCTCGTGGCGCATAGCCTCGGCTGCTCGCTGGTCGCGGCCCTTGCCGGCCGTCCTGCCGCTGCGCATGTGAGCGGCGCCCTGCTCGTGGCGCCGGCCGATCCTGAGACCCTGTCCGACCGCTTCCCCGAAACGCGCGAGTTCGCCTCCGCCCATGAGCTCGCATTGCCGTTTGCCTCGATCCTGGTCGCCAGCCGCAACGACCCATTCATGGCGTTCGAAGCGGCAGAGGCGCAGGCTCTTCGATGGGGCTCGGCGTTTTTCGATCTGGGCGAGGCGGGCCACATCAACATTGCCAGCGGTTTCGGGCGCTGGGAAGACGGGTTCGTTCTCGCGGAAGGGTTGCACGGACGCCTCTGCGAAGAGCCGATTGCTTTTCACGCGCCGTTGCGGGGGCAGAATGGTGCCGTATCGGGAGAAACGTTGCGGGCTGCTTCGGCATGACCTTACGGCACGTTTTTTGCCGGCCTTGAAGTGCTGCGCGTGCCGCCACACATCGAGCCTCTTCCGGCCGCGCCACCATCCGAAAGCCCCCCATGAACCATGACCGCAAGCTTCGCCTGGGTGCCTTCATGCGTCCCGTCAGCCTTCACACGGGCGCGTGGCGGTATCCTGGGGCCTATCCCGATGCCAACTTCAACTTCGCACACCTGAAGAGCTTTGCGCAGAAACTCGAGGCAGCGAAGTTCGATGCCTTCTTCATGGCCGACCATCTGGCCGTGCTAAACATGCCGATCGAGGCGTTGCGACGCTCGCATACGGTGACCTCGTTCGAGCCCTTCACGCTGCTCTCCGCACTTGCCGCCGTGACGGAGCATATCGGCCTGATCGCCACCGCTTCCACGACCTTCGACGCGCCCTACCACATCGCCCGCCGCTTCGCCTCGCTCGACCATCTGAGCCAGGGCCGCGCTGGCTGGAACATCGTCACCACCTCGAACCCTGACGCGGCGCTGAATTTCGGGCTCGACGAGCATGTTGATCACGACGAGCGCTACCGCCGTGCGCGCGAATTCTACGATGTCGTCACCGGTCTGTGGGACAGTTTCGCCGACGACGCCTTCACCCGCGACCGCGAAAGCGGAGAATATTTCGACCCCGCCAGGATGCATGTGCTCGACCATAAAGGCGAGCATCTTTCCGTGCGCGGGCCGCTCAACATCGCGCGCCCCGTTCAGGGCTGGCCGGTGATCGTGCAGGCGGGCGCGTCCGAGGCAGGCCGGCAACTGGCGGCGGAAACGGCGGAAGTGATCTTTGCCGCCCACAACACGCTGAAGGCCGGACAGGAATTCTTCGCCGACGTGAAGGCGCGCGCGGAAAAGCTCGGTCGCTCGCGCGATGCGATCAAGATCCTGCCGGGTGCGTTTATCGTGGTAGGCGACACGGTGGAGGAAGCCAAAGCCAAACGGGCCAAGCTCGACAGTCTCGTTCACTACGAGAGCGCCATCGCCTCGCTTTCGGTCGCGCTCGGGCACGATGCCTCGAAGTTCGATCCCGATGCACCCCTGCCCGAGACACCTGAAACCAATCAAAGCAAGAGCGGACGCGAGCGCGTCTACCAACTGGCGCGAGCAGAGAACCTCACCGTCCGCCAGCTCGCCCAGCGGCTTGGCGGCTATGCCGGTCTCGCTTTCGTCGGCACGGCCGAGACGATCGCCGACCAGATGGAGGAGTGGCTTTTCGCGGAAGGCTCGGACGGCTTCAACGTGATGTTTCCCGACCTGCCTGCGGGCCTCGATGACGTGGTCAAAAAGCTCGTGCCGGAGCTTCAGCGCCGAAACCTTTTCCGCACTGAATACGAGGGAAAGACCCTGCGCGAGAATCTGGGCCTTGAGCGCCCCGCCAACCGCTTCTTCGAGACGGCTTGAGATAGGCCTTGCCCACAAGGGCCGCATACGCCTCTCTCAACTGCCTTTTGAACATTAGAATAATTTTCTAACTTTCTCCGAAGGGCGCAAACCAAACAGCTTCGCAATTCCGCACGACTTGCCTCATCTTTAGGCAAAAGGCCCAAGCGAACCGCACGGCCTGCTCAATTCGAAACAACGGCACTCCTATCATGACCGACACACCGATTGGCTTCAAAACCCGGTTCTCCACGATCACGCGGCGCGCAGGCCTCGCAGCGTTGTTCGCCTCGGCACTCGCCTTGACGAACTTCGCCGCGCCGTTGAGCGCGCAGGCGCAGGACAAGTCCTCGATCAAGGTCGGCATCATAAGCGGTGAGGACGAAGACGTGTGGCGCGTGGTTGTCGACCAAGCCAAGGCGAAGGGCCTCGCGATCGAGACCGTGGTGTTCAACGACTATACCCAGCCCAACGAGGCCCTCGAGCGCGGCGAGATCGATGCCAACGCCTTCCAGCACCAGCCCTATCTCGATGCCCAGATCAAGTCGCAGGGCTATCACATCAAGGCTGTCGGCTATACCGGCGTTTGGCCGATCGGCCTTTATTCCAAGAAGCACAAGACCGTCGCCGACCTGCCCGAGGGTGCCGTGGTCGGCGTGCCGAACGACCCGTCCAAC
The DNA here is from genome assembly GCF_024053505.1 of Mesorhizobium liriopis. Taxonomy (GTDB): domain Bacteria; phylum Pseudomonadota; class Alphaproteobacteria; order Rhizobiales; family Rhizobiaceae; genus Mesorhizobium_B; species Mesorhizobium_B liriopis. The sequence goes on from NZ_JAMXQS010000005.1 coordinate 263,581, forward strand.
GAAGGCCGTGCGCTGCGCGTGCTGCAGAACGAAGGGCTGATCAAGCTCAAGGATGGTACCGGCATTCTGGCGACCCTTGCGGACGTGACCGAGAACCCCAAGAAGCTCGAGATCAAGGAACTCGACGCCGGCGTGGTCGGCCGTTCCATCACCGATCTCGATGCAGCAGTGGTCAACACCGATTGGGCGCTGAAGAGCGGCCTGTCGGCCGATGACCGCGTCGCGCAGGAACCGGTCGCCGACAACCCTTACCGCAACTTCATCGCGGTCAAGGAAGGCAATGAGAACGCGCCCTGGGTAAAGACTCTGGTGTCGTCTTACCAGAACGACACGGTGAAGGCCGAGTTCGATCGCGTCTACAAGGGCACGGGCATCAGCGCCTATTGAGCATTCGCCGTTCAGCAACCGAAAGGGTCCGCGCATCGCCCGATGCGCGGACTTTTGCTATGAGCCACACACGATGAACCAACACAGTCCGCTTCCCTTGGCCCGATCCACGCCCTCTCGACTTTCAGCGACCGAGTCCTCCGCGACCGACGCCGTGGTGCGCCTGGTCGATGTCCGCCGTCGCTTCGGCGAGACGCCGGCGCTCGATGGCGTGTCGCTCACGATCCACAAAGGCGAGGTGCTCGGCCTGATCGGCCGGTCGGGCGCGGGCAAGTCCACGCTGATCCGCTGCTTGAATGGCCTGGAACGCCCCGACAGCGGCGAGGTTTTCATCGAGGGGCGCGAGATCGCGCGCCTGCGCGAGCGCCAATTGCAGCCTTTGCGTCGGCGCATCGGCATGATCTTCCAGCATTTCAACCTGTTATCCGCCAAGACCGTCGAGGCCAATGTCGCACTGCCGCTCAAGATCGCGGGCGTGCCGAAGAGTGAGCGCCTGCGCCGCGCGGGCGAACTCCTCGACCTGGTGGGCCTGGCCGAAAAGCGCAACCAGTTCCCCAACCAGCTGTCGGGCGGGCAGAAGCAGCGTGTGGGCATCGCGCGTGCGCTTGCCGCCAAGCCTGCCCTGCTCCTGTCGGACGAGGCGACATCGGCTCTCGATCCCGAAACCACGCAGTCGATCCTGGCACTTCTGAAGGACATCAACCGCCAGCTCGGTCTCACCATCCTGCTCATCACCCATGAGATGGAAGTGGTGCGCTCGGTAGCCGACCGCGTGGCGGTGATCGAAGGAGGCAGGATCGTCGAGGAGGGTGCGGTATGGCATGTCTTCGCCCAGCCGCAATCGGCGGTCACCCGGCGACTTCTCTCCACCATCCGCCCTCAACTGCCCGAGAGCCTCGCGAATATGCTCTCGGCGGACGGGCCAGGCGATGCTCTCCTGCGCGTGGATGTGGCAGGTGATACCGCCCGCGGCAGTCTGATCGGCGATCTCGCACGCGAAACGGGCCTTGGCGTGCAGCTCGTTCATGGCGGTATCGACACGATTCAGGACGAGCCGGTCGGCACGCTTTTCCTGCGCCTTGAAGGTTCAGACGCCGGTGCGCTTCAGCGCGCCACTCAATTCCTGCAGCGACGCGGCGCACAGATGGAGGTCCTCGGCCATGTCGCCGATCATGCTTGAACTGCTTTGGCGCTCCACCTGGGAAACATTGCTGATGACGGGAGCCTCCGGGCTCATCTCACTCCTCGCCGGCCTGCCGCTCGGCTTGGCACTCGTTATCACCGACCGCGGCGGCATCGCGGAAAATCTCTGGATCAACCGGGTGTTGGGCGCGGTCATCAACGCCTTTCGTTCGGTGCCCTTCATCATCCTGCTCGTCGCCCTCATTCCGGTGACGCGGCTGATCGTCGGCACCTCGCTCGGCACCAATGCGGCCATCGTGCCGCTCGCGATCGCCGCCACCCCCTATTATGCGCGCATCGCCGAAGTTTCCCTGCGCGAGGTCGATCGCGGGCTGATCGAGGCCGCGCGCGCCATGGGTGGCAATCGCTGGACGATCATCCGCGAGGTTCTGGTGCCCGAAGCGCTGCCCGGCATCGTGTCGGGCTTCACGGTGACGCTCGTGACGCTGGTCGGCGCCTCCGCCATGGCGGGCGCCATCGGCGCCGGGGGCCTGGGCGACCTCGCCATCCGCTACGGCTATCAGCGCTTCGAGACCGGCGTGATGATCGCCGTCGTCGCCGTTCTGATCGTCATGGTCTGTGGAATCCAGTGGCTCGGCGACCGCATCACGGCACGGCTTGACCACCGCGCATGACAAACAGGACAGCGAAACAGCGCGGAAGGAGTGAAAGCTTGGCTACGCATTCTGTGATCTGGCGTCGTTCCCATGCATGGCAGCGCCGTTACGGAGCTTATTTTTCGCCTCTCGGCCGTTTCGGCGCGAAACTGTTCCGGTTGAGGTTTCAGACCTCGCTTCGGGTTTCTTTCCCCCGCTTCCACCTTGCGACATGCTCGGTACCGACATGAAAGAGAATACGGGTTTGAGTGACATGACAGGCAAGGTCGTCGGCTTTTCGGGCAACTTTACGCAACCGTCCAAGACGCGGGCGCTGGTGGAAAGTGTCGCGAGCGAAGTGGGCGGGCAATATGGCTTGCGGGCTCAAAGCTTCGACGTGGCCGATCTCGGGCCGTCGTTTGGATCAGCTCGCTGGGCGGGCGAGCTCGACGCACAGGCCAAGATGGTTCTCGATGCGGTGACCCAGGCCGATCTCCTGGTTGTCGGCTCCCCCACCTACAAAGGCTCCTATACCGGGCTCTTCAAGCACTTCTTCGACCTGCTCGACCCCAATGCCCTGCGCGGCAAGCCGGTGTTGATCCTGGCCACCGGCGGCGGCGAACGCCATGCGCTGGTGGTCGAGCACCAGTTGCGCCCGCTGTTCGGGTTCTTCGAAGCGCTCGTGCTGCCGACCGCGACCTTCGTATCCGAGCGTGACTATGTTGACGGCAAGCTGGCCTCGCCCATCATCCAGGCCCGCATCGCCCAGGCTGTCACGGAAGCAGGGCTCGCGCTCGGACGTCCCGCCATCAAACGCGACGCGGCCTGAGGTCGGGCACGACAGGCATCACGGCGGCATGGGTCAGCCATGCGCCGCCTGGCCATGTGATCTCGCCGGAACAGGAGTCGATCGTGCCCAGAAGCCCTTGCCCCGCAAACGCGCCATAGGTCCTGCCCGGCTCGTAAAGACCGTCCAATGCGGCATGATCGACTATGCCGAAGGGATAGAAATTCGACCATAGGATTGCGAAACGTCGCCTAGGCTGGGCGACATCTGAACTCGAAGCGTAGTTTCCTTCTGTCGATTGCTGCGGCATAGCTGAAGCGTTCGGTTATCAGACGGAGCATGAGGCTATGTCGCGCGAACTGTTCGACATGGGTTGGCGCAAGCCGATCAAAAAGACGGATGCCCGCAGGGTGCTTGCCATGGGCTTCTCATACTACTGCCAGACGAAACGCTTCGCCGGCTTTCGACCACGCCATCCGGTCGAGGCGCTTCTCGGACACCGTTCCGCCGCAGGACATGCGCCATGCTGAACGATCCCCGCTCGCATGGCCTTTGGGAGCGCACCGCACCGGCAGCACCCGCAACCGTGGCATTGAGCGGCGATGTGACGGCCGATGTGGTGGTGGTGGGCGCGGGCTTCACCGGGCTATCGACGGCGCTGCATCTGGCCGAACGCGGGGTTCGCGCCACAGTGCTTGAAGCCGCCGAAATCGGCTTCGGCGGCTCGGGCCGCAATGTGGGCCTCGTCAATGCCGGGCTTTGGGTGATGCCCGACGAGCTGCCGAACGTGCTGGGCGCGACCCATGGCGAGCGTCTTCTGAGCATGCTCGGTGATGCGCCCCGCGTGGTGTTCGAGCTGATCGAAAAGCACGGCATCCAGTGCGAAGCGACACGCACCGGAACGCTGCATCTGGGAGTGGGCGCGAAGGGCGCCGCGGAACTCGCCGAGCGCGCGCGGCAGTGGCAGGCGCGCGGGGCCGATGTGGAACTGCTCGACCGCGCGTCGACACAGCGAAAGGTCGGTGCGGCCCACTACACGTCGGCGCTGCTTGATCGTCGCGCGGGCACGATCCAGCCGCTCGCTTATGTGCGCGGGCTCGCCACTGCTGCGACGGCAGCAGGGGCCACGGTCCACACCGGATCGCCGGTGACCGGATACGAACGATCCGGCGAGAACTGGCGCGTCACAACACCGAAGGGCTCGGTGAGGGCCCGCTGGATCGTGGTCGCTACCAACGCCTATACCTCGGCGGACAAAGGGGCACCGTGGCCCGCCATCCGCGAGGAGATCGTGCACCTGCCCTATTTCCAGATGGCGACCGTGCCCTTGTCCGATAATCTGCGCGGCTCGATCCTGCCTGAGCGGCAGGGCTGCTGGGACACCAAAGATGTCTTGTCCTCCTTCCGCTTCGACAGACAAGGGCGGCTCGTCTTCGGCAGCGTGGGTGCGCTGCGCGGCAGCGGTGCCGCTATCCACAAAAGATGGGTGCGCCGCTCGCTCAAACGGCTCTTCCCACAGCTTGCCGGTGTGGCCCTCGAATCCGAATGGCATGGCAAGATCGGCATGACGACCGACGCCGTGCCGCGCTTTCACCGGCTGGCGGATCGCGTCGTGTCCTTCTCGGGCTATAACGGGCGCGGCATCGGGCCGGGCACGGTGTTCGGGAAGGCGCTGGCCCAACTGATCGCAGGCGAGATCGGTGAGGATGACATGCCTTTGGCCATCACAGAGCCCAAGGCTCAGAGTTTCCGCAGCGTGCGCGAAGCCTATTACGAGGTCGGCGCGCAAGTGGCGCATTTGTCGTCGCGCATCTGAGCGCTTTGCGTTTCCCTTATTCTGAAAGGATCCAAGATGAACATCCACCACACGGCGAGCACCGGGAAAACGCTCAAGGACGAGGCGGCCGCGATCCTGTCGAGCCTTGGCCTGGACGCCGCCTCGCTATCGGGCGGCGATCTTTCCGTGCGCTCGCCGGTAACCGGCGAAACACTGGCGGCCGTGAAGACGATCAGCGCGTCGGATGCTGCATCAGCGATCGAAGCGGCCCACAAGGCCTTTCTCGCCTGGCGTCTGGTTCCGGCGCCCAAGCGCGGCGAACTGGTACGCCTGCTCGGCGAGGAACTGCGCGCCGAGAAGGAAGCGCTCGGTCGCCTCGTTTCGATCGAGGTCGGCAAGATCCCGTCGGAAGGCTTGGGCGAAGTGCAGGAGATGATCGATATCTGCGACTTCGCGGTCGGCCTGTCACGCCAGCTCTATGGCCTGACGATTGCCACCGAGCGGGCCGAGCATCGGATGATGGAAACCTGGCATCCGCTGGGCGTGGTCGGCATCATCTCGGCCTTCAACTTTCCTGTGGCCGTATGGTCGTGGAACGCGGCTCTCGCGCTCGTTTGCGGCAATGCGACCGCTTGGAAACCGTCAGAAAAGACCCCGCTCGTGTCGCTCGCCACGCAGAAGCTGTTCGAGCGTGCGCTTGCCCGCTTCCGCACTGAGGGTGGGGAAGCGCCCGATGGTCTCTCGACCCTTCTCATTGCCGGGCGCGATGTCGGCGAGACCCTGGTCGATCATCCGCTTGTGCCGCTCGTGTCCGCCACTGGTTCCACCGCCATGGGCCGGGCGGTGGGGCCTCGTGTTGCCGCACGCTTCGGCCGCGCGCTTCTCGAGCTTGGCGGCAACAATGCCGCGATCGTCGCCCCGTCCGCCGATCTCGACCTGACCCTGCGCGGCGTCGCCTTCGCCGCCATGGGCACGGCCGGTCAGCGCTGCACCACTTTGCGCCGCCTGTTCGTGCATGAAAGCATCTACCAGCAGTTCGTGCCCCGTTTGAAGAGCGCCTACCAATCCGTCAGCGTCGGCAACCCGCTCGACGGCAACCTCGTCGGCCCGCTGATCGATGCAAAGGCCTTCGAGGGCATGCAGGCCGCGCTGGAAGCCGCTAAAGCTTCAGGCGGCACGGTGACGGGCGGCGAGCGTGTCGAGGTCGAGGGTGCGGCCGACGCCTTCTATGCCCGCCCTGCCTTGGTCGAGATGCCCGCCCAGACCGGTCCGGTGAGCGAGGAAACATTCGCACCCATCCTTTACGTGATCCGCTACAAGGGCTTCGACGAGGCGCTCCATCTGCAGAACGACGTGCCGCAGGGCCTGTCTTCCTCGATCTTCACCAACGACCTGCGCGAAGCCGAAACCTTCCTGTCCGTGCGCGGTTCGGATTGCGGCATCGCCAACGTCAATATCGGGCCCTCGGGTGCCGAGATCGGCGGCGCGTTCGGCGGCGAGAAGGAAACGGGCGGGGGTCGTGAATCGGGCTCTGATGCCTGGAAGGCCTATATGCGCCGCGCCACCAATACGGTGAATTACGGCCGCACCCTGCCGCTCGCCCAAGGCGTCAAGTTCGACGTGGCGTAAGAACCATGAACGCACCCACACGACACGACGCAGGCTTTCCTCATCAAGGAAGCCGCGGCACGCGTGCCGGGGAGCCACCAAATGCATAGCGCTCAATGGGATGCCGGTTTCCGGCTGTGATCAGTGGTCCCCGACCGCGCTGTTTGCATTCACGGCGGCTCATCGAACCAAAATTCACCATCTGCCCAGACAATGGCAGATTATTCCTGTCGGCTTCGGTCCGTTGGAAATAGCCTCAGCGCTATTCTGGATCGGAGCAACTCATGTTCAAGTTCGCGAAGCCGCGCGCGCTGCCATCTCTTTTTCACGGACTTGCCGTCTCCCTCGTGCTTGGCGTCTCGGCGGCGGGCGCATGGGCGCAGGAGCGCGTGGTGTTCGGCACACCGGGCGCACTCAGTGACAACTCGCTCGCGGTGAAGATCGCAATCGACAAGGGCTTCTACAAAGAAGCTGGAATCGACGCCGAGATCGTCAATTTCAAAGGTGGTGCGCCGAGCATCCAGGCACTGGTGGGCGGCGGCATCCAGTATGCGATCGCGGCCCCCGAACACGTGATCCGGTTGAAGACACGCGGCGTGGATGCGGCTGTCGCGTTCGCACTGCAAGGCACGCATACTTATGCTCTGCTCGTGCCCGAAGCCTCACCGGTCAAGAGCTTTGCCGACCTCAAGGGGAAACGCGTCGGCATCACATCGGCGGGCAGCCTCACCGAAAATCTCATTCGCCTCGAAGCGCATGAAAACGGCCTCGCGGTCGGCAGCGACATCGAGGTGTTGGGCGCGGGCGTCGGTGCGGCGCAAAAAGCCGCCCTCGACACGGGCCGCATCGATGCCGGCATGTTCGGCAATCTCGACGCGATCCGGCTCAGCGGCCAGGGCTATCGCATCGTTTATGATTGGCGAACCCAGGAGATTCCCGGCCTCGCGCTTCTCGCGCTGGATTCATACGTGAAAGAGAACCCGAAGATCGCTCAGGCCGTCGCGGAGGCGACGCTCAAGGCGCAGAAACTGGTGATCGAAGACCGCGCGACCACCGTTGCCGCGCTCAAGGAGATTTATCCCGACCTGTCCGATGAGATCGCAGGCAAGGTTGCGGAAGGCCTGTCGCGCTCGCTGGTCGCAAGCGGTCGCTTCAGTGAGGCGTCCTATGCGCGTCTACAGAAGGATCTCGCAGTCATCGACCCGGATCTGACGACGGTCGATTTCGCGACGGCCAATCCCGGCACCTACCTCAACTGACTTTCCCGCACGCAATGGAGACGATGCCATGACTGCGGAACGCAGACATTTGCGGCTGGGCTTTTCGATCTGGGCCACCGGCTTTCACCCAGCCGGATGGCGCCTGCCCGAAGCGCGCGCCGACAGCACCTTCGACCCTGTCTTCATGCGCGATATGGCGCTGCTGGCCGAAAAAGGGAAACTCGACTTCTTCTTCATCGGCGACCGCGTCGTCGGCCTGCCCGAAACGCAGGCACTGCACCCCAATCTCGTCACGCGTCCCGAGGCGCTGACGCTCGCGGCCTGGGTTGCGGCCGTCACCAGCCGCATCGGCGTGGTGACCACGGTGAACACGACCTATTCGGACCCGTTCAACGTGGCGCGTGCGACGGCCACGGTCGATCACCTGAGCGGCGGGCGGCTCGCGCTCAACATCGTCACCGGCCGTGATCCGGAAGCCGCACTCAATTTCGGCCGTTCCGAGCACTGGGGCACCGATCACCGCTTCGACAATGCACACGAGTTCGTGCAGATCCTCAAGGGCCTATGGGACTCTTGGGAAGACGATGCGCTGGTCGGCGACAAGGCCAGCGGGCTCTTCGTGGATGCCGCAAAGGTGCACCGCCTGAATTACCGCGGCGAGCACTTCCAGGTGGCAGGGCCGCTCAACATCGAGCGCCCGCCGCAGGGACAGATCCCGCTTCTCACTGCCGGCGCATCCGAGCGATCCAAGGATTTCGGCGCGGAATTCGCCGATGTGCGCTTCGGCACCGCGCTCCACCTCGATGCGGCCAAGGCCTACTATGCCGACATCAAGGGACGGCTTGCGAAGTTCGGGCGCGACCCGGACAGTCAGGCTCTGGTCAGCGGCATCGCCGTCTATGTCGGGCGGACCAAGGAAGCCGCCCATCGCAAGTATCGGGAAATTCAGGACCTTTCCGTCACCGACGACAATCTGACGCCGCTGGGAACCGCGATCGGTCTCGATCTTGCCGGCTTAAGCCAGCAGACGCCGCTCGACGAAATCGAGGCACAGATCGGAACGCCCATGGAAGGCGCACGGCGCATCCTGGCCCAGGCCAAGAACAGCTTCGGGACCGACAGGCTCACCGTGCGCGACCTTTACCTCTATTTCCGCCGTTCCGGTGGTGGGGCCGAAATCGTGGGCGATGCCAGGACGATCGCCGATGTGTTCGAGGAATGGTTCACCGAACGCGCCACAGACGGCTTCATCCTGTTTCCGCCCTACCTGCCGGGCACAGCCGAACTCTTCGTGGAGCTCGTGGTGCCGGAATTGCAACGGCGCGGGCTGTTGCGTCAGGAGTATGAGGAGCGTACCTTTCGCGGCCTATTCGGTCTCCCGAAACCGGCCAATGCGCTAGCGCGCAAGGCAAGGGAGGCCGGCGCATCGCCCAAACCCACGCCGTCGCTTCACACCCCTGCCCGCGCGGCGGGCGTAGCCTGACGGAGCGCTGCGATGCCGGATCAAGCTCAAAGCCGCACTTCCGTTCTGATCACGGCGGAAGAGCTCGAGGCGCGCCTCGAAAGCAGTTCCGTTGTTCTGCTGGATATCCGTTTCAGCCAGGATAAGGCCTATGATCCGCGCACGGCCTATCTCGCAGGACACCTGCCGGGGGCGGTCGCAGTCGATTTCGTCCACGAACTGACCGGCCGTCCCGAGGGCTTCAGCGGCAAGCGGCCCTTGCCGCCGATCGAGCGGCTCCAGCACGATGCGCGCCGCTGGGGCATACGCTCGGACAGCCTCGTCGTCCTTTACGACGACAATCGCAACCGGCAAGCCGCGCGCGGCTGGTGGACGCTGCGCTGGGCCGGGCTCGATCAGGCGAGGCTGCTCGACGGCGGGCTGCACGCATGGACGGCGCGCGGCCATGCGCTCGAAACCGCAGTGCCGCTTTCTGCGCGGGGGGACGTGGTTCTGTCATCCGGTCGCCTGCCGCATTTCAGCGCCGATGACGCCGCAGGCTTCGTGCGCAACGGCGTGCTGATCGATGCTCGCGATGCGGCGTTCTTTGCCGCCGGCCACATTCCGGGAGCGATCAACATCCCGACTTCCGGCAACATCGATCCCGAGAATGGCGCCTATGCCAGCGCAGACACTTTGAAAGCTCGCTTCGCCGCGCTCGGTGTCGATGGGTCGAAGCCCGTCGGGGTTTATTGCGGTGGCGGCGTCGCGGCGTCCCATCAGATCGCAGCACTCGCTGCGATCGGGATCGAGGCGAGCCTTTTCCCAGGCTCATGGTCGGCATGGAGTGCCGATCCGGCGCGTCCAAGGGAAACCGGCGTCGGAGCAAACGGCCAATGACCGATCTTGCGCAAACCGCACCGGCCTTGCCTGCTTCGGGCACGCGCCGCTCCTTGAAACTCGCGCGCGACCGGCTGCTGGTCTTGGTTCTGATCCTTGCTGCTTGGGAGTCGGCTGGGCATCTCGGGGTTAGCGAGATCTGGATCTCGAGCCCCTCGGCTGTCGGTGAACGGCTTTGGACGCTGGCGCTGAGTGGCGAGCTTTTCGTTCACATGCAACGCACCTTGACCGAGGCCGCGCTGGGTTTGGCCCTGGCCTTTGCCGTGGGCGTGCCGATCGGCATCGCCATGGCGCGCTACAAATATGCGAACGAGGTGGCTGAGCCTTTCATCATGGCACTTTACAGCCTGCCGCGGGTCGCACTCGCGCCGCTTTTCATCATCTGGTTCGGCATCGACCTGTTTTCCAAGGTCATGATGGCGTTCTCGACCGTGATCTTCATCTTCATGCTCAACATCCATGAGGGTTTGAAGACCATCGATCGCGATCTGGTGGATCTTTTCCGAACCATGCGCGCGCCGCGCGCCCTGATGCTGAGCAAGGTGATCCTGCCCTGGCTCGCGCCATGGGTGATCGCGTCCTTGCGCATCGGCATCGGCCTGTCGCTGATCGGGGCCGTGGTGGCGGAACTGATCGGCTCGAGCGCGGGTCTGGGCTGGTATATCGAGAACTCTGCCGGCCGGCTCGACACAACCGGCGTCTTTGCCGGGCTCGTTGCGCTCACCGCGATCGCGGCGGGAGGCAACCTTCTGGTCGCGCGGCTTGAAAAAAGGATCAGCGGATGGAGAGCGGCATGAATGCCGTCGCCCGCCACCTCCATCATGACGCGGCACCGACCAAGCCCAAGATCGGGTTCGAAGGCGTGGATGTCGCCTATCCTACGCCTGAAGGCGGCAGGATCCCGGTCGTCTCGGAGGCGAGTTTCGCAGTCGGTAAAGGCGAGTTCGTGTCGATCGTCGGTCCGTCGGGCTGCGGCAAATCCACGGTCCTGCGCGTGCTTTCGGGGCTTCTCGCCCATGAGAAGGGCACGGTGCGGATCAATGGCCGCAGCCTGGAGGAGAACCGCGAGCGCATCGGCTTCATGTTCCAGCGCGACACGCTTCTGCCGTGGGCGAGCGTGGCCGACAATATCCGCATCGGTGCCGAGCTCGCCAACATTGCGCATGAGCGGCGCGATGCGCGCGTGGCGGAACTGATCGGTTTCCTGCGCCTTTCAGGCTTCGAGAAGCACCGGCCGCACCAGCTCTCGGGTGGCATGCGCCAGCGGGTTGCACTCGGCCGCTTGCTTGCCTTCGAGCCGCACATCTACCTTCTCGATGAGCCCTTCGGGGCGCTCGATGCCCAGACCAAGATCGCCATGGGTCGCGAACTCCTGCGCGTGTGGTCGGAATACAAGCGCTCGGTGATTTTCGTCACTCACGATATCGAGGAGGCCGTCACGCTGTCCGACCGTGTGCTGGTGATGTCCCCGCGACCGGGACACATCGTCCGCGACATAGCGGTCGACCTGCCCCGCCCGCGTGACCCTAAGCAGCTTCGTAAAGACGCCCGCTTCGCCGATCTTGTGGACGCCATTTGGTCGGAGCTCGACGCAGGACACTGAACGTCTTGCATCATCGAAACCGAAAGCAAGATGACGCTCGAACGCGTGGCACCGGGATAGCCTCGTGCAACGGAGAATTGGCGGACTTTCTCCGATCGCTCCTTTCGGCCATCTTCCGCTTGGTTCGGGCTAGTAGCCTGGCCGAATGCGTTCGAGGCGTTTCATTTCGTTGAAACGCGTGCATTTCAGGCGTCTGGTGCCGTCAATCCAGGCCATGAGGCGCGATGGCGCTCGGCATCGGGAGTGCCCCGCTGGTCCGAAAAGCAACGCGCTGACCTTTGACGGGACTCAAGCATTTCCGCGATGGCTTGCGAAATCAGAGAATTATCGCGGGTTAGGTTCGACCCCACTGATAAATGTTAGTGCATAATCTGGGCGGTGATGGAGCCTGCAGGATGCGTGAGCGGAGGTGAAACAAACCTATCTTTCTCCACGCGCTTCCTGGACTGGCGGTGCAGACCATAGGCATGACGAGCCCATTCGTTCGAAAGTTGCGCCAAGGCGCACAGTTGTCCACCGAGGACGAGATCCTTTTGATGGGCCTGTCTCGATCGCTGCACTATGCCGAGGCGCGGCATGACATCTACAGCGAGGGCGATCGTCCGGGCTCGCTCACGCTTATCCTCAAAGGCTGGGCTTGCCGCGACAAGATCCTGGAGAACGGGCAAAGGCAGATCATCGCCTTCTTCCTGCCGGGCGATCTTTGCGAGCCGTTCGGAATCCTTCCGCCATTCATGAACCATTCCATCACGGCCCTGACGCCCGTCACCTATGCGCGTCTGCGGCCTGACGAGCTGCGCGCCATGGCGCAGGAGAACTCTTCGATCGAGCAGGCGCTGTGGTGGGATGCGCTCGCTGCCATGGAACTTCAGCACGAGCACGTGGTCAGCCTCGGCCGTCGGCAGGCCGTGGAGCGGTTGGGTCACCTGTTCTGCGAACTTCACATGCGCCTTGCGGTTGTCGGCTTGGCGGACAGAACGGGTTTCTCCTTGCCGGTCACCCAGCAGGAACTCGGCGACGCTCTGGGCTTGTCCGCGGTGCATGTGAACCGGTCGCTGCGGGAACTCCGGTCGCTCGGGTTCGTGAACCTGCGCCATCGGCGGCTCGATCTCCTCGATTTGAATGCTCTCAAGGAGTTTTCGCTTTTCGATCCCGCCTATCTTCGTTTCAATGGTCAGCCACTGCATGACGGGGCGTGGAGCGCTCCCTCTGCGGTGGAGCGATAGGCGAATGAGAGACGCCATGATCGAAGAAACAGTGCAATCGCGCCTGGCAGAACTCGAAGCGGACAATGCAAGGCTGCGACGTCTGCTCGATAAAGGCGATGCACCGGGTGAATTGCGGCACCGGCTGCGCAACACGCTCGCCATGCTGCGCGCGGTGATCCGGCAGTCCGGCAAGGCCAAGGAGGACGTCACCGCCTATGTCGCCCATCTGGAAGACCGGATGGAAGCGCTGATGCGGGCGCAGCGCGCCATCGACGATCTCGGCGAAGTCGAACTCCACCGCATCATCGCGGAAGAGCTTCACCACTACGACGCATCGGAAGGCGAGCAGGTGACGCTGTCGGGTCCGAATGTTCTCCTGCAACCGCGCGCCACGCAAGTCATGTCGCTGGCCGTGCATGAACTGGCCGTCAACGCGGTGGAGCACGGTGCGCTCGTCGGCAAGGACGGCAAAGTGGATGTGACCTGGCACGTCTCCGGAAACGGAAACTCTCCCCAGCTTAGACTTGTCTGGAAAGAACGCGGGACGAAGCGGCTTCAGGCACCGGCGCATCGCGGTTTTGGAACGGAAGTGCTGCAGAACATGCTCGCCCACGAGTTGAAGGCCAGAACCACGCTCACTTTCGAGCCAGACGGGCTTCGGTGCACGGTCGAGTTCCCGCTGACCGAACGTATCGGCCACGCCGCCGAACACCCATGAAAGGTCTCGGAACGCCACCGAGACACGGGGCAGGCGTGACACCGGGCAAGCGCCGTCGGCATGGGTCCTCGAAATCGTGCGGCCCTGGCATTCGCACTATGCTCTGATCTTCAGGATATCCTCGACGCTTGCCACCAGCAGGTGATCGTCCATGCCCTTCTCCACCCGGCGAACATGCTGCCAGCATGATGGCAGGTCGCTTTCGTTGTAGCCCGTGCTGAACAGGAAGGGGATGCCGCGGCGGTCGAGCTTTTCCGCCACGGGATAGCTCCATTCGCCGCCGAGATTGATGTCGAGAACGGCCGCATCGAGGCTGGGCTCCTTGTCGATCAGAGCGAGCGCGTCCGAGACCGAGGCAACAGGGCCGACGACGGTGAGGCCCTCCTCGACGAGCATGCGGCGGAGTTCCTGGGCAAGAAAGTATTCGTCCTCGACAATGAGGACGCGCGAGCCACGAAGCGATGGTTCAGTCATCGTCTTCTGCCTTTCCTGCGGATTTTTCCGAAACGGCGAGCGCGATCGTACAGCGAACGCCGTCGTCTTCCATGACGTATGTTGTTCTGGCGCCCAGTTGGTAAGGCAAGGCACGCTCGATCAATTGCCGTCCCGCGCCGCCACCTTGAGCAGGAGCATCCTTGGGTGGCATCGCCACGCCATGCTCGCGCCAATCGACATAGAGCCAGGGCTGGCCCGCCTCCCGGCCGAGGCTCCATTCGACGCTCAGCCGACCGCTTATTTCACCGTTCTGCTCTTTGAGCGCGCCATACTTCACGGCATTGGTCGCAAGCTCGTGAAGTGCCAGCGCGAAGGTCTGCACGGTCGACGAGCGCAGGAGTACGCCGCCCGGCCCGTTCAGCGTTACGCGCCCCTTTTCCTTCGCCAAGGGCCCGAGCGCCTCGATCTCCGTCCGGATCAGTTCGTCGAAGGTGATGCGATTTTCCCCGCTTAGGCGCGACAGGAGGTTCTGCACACGGGTCAGGGCCGCCATCCGGTCGCGAAACCGCGGCGCGAAGTCGGAAAGGTTTTCGCTAGTCCGCAACATCTGTTCGCTGACCGCACGCACCACGCCCATCAGGTTCTTCGTACGGTGCTGAAGCTCGGCAACGAGAACCGCCATGCGGTCCTCGCTCTCGCGGCGCGCCGTGGTCTCGACCATGGCACCGATCATGCGGATCGGCTGGTTCTGGGTATCGTAGAAGAAGCGTCCTCGGGCGTTCAGCCAGTGGACCGATCCATCGGGATGGAGCACGCGGAACTCACGTACATATTCCTCACGCGTTTCCATGGCACGATGAAGCGCGGCTTCGGTTTCGGCACGATCCTCTGGATGAATGGGCGCGGCCCACGTCTCGTAGCTCGGCGTGACGCCGTTGACAGGGTAGCCTTCCATGCGGAAGTGCTCCGCAGACCAATCGATTTCGCCCGTCCGCATGTTCCAGTCCCACAAGCCGACCTGCGCGACATCCATCGCGCTGCGCAGGCGCCCCTCGCTTTCGATCAACCGTGCTTCGACCGCCTTGCTTTCGGTGATGTCGCGCCCGATGCCGCAGATGCGGATGATGCGGCCCGTGCCGTCATAGATCGGAAAATCGGTGTTGCGCAGCCAGCGCACCTGCCCATCGACCGGCCGCCGGATCCGGTACTCGAACGAAACGCGCTCGCCACCCCCGACCTTTCGGATCATGTCGAGAGCGCGTTCCCGGTCATCCGGCACGATCAGCTCGGCCCAGTTACGGAAATTATTGCCCGTCAGCGCGTCCTCCCGCGACAGGCCGTAGATCGTTTCGAAAGCCGGCGTCAGGTACTCCCAGGACAGTGTCTCGGCATCCCTAATCCACAGCACATCCTGCGAAGCCTTACCGAACTGGCGAAAACGCTCCTCGCTCCCACGCAGCGCCACCTCCGCACGCGCCCGCTCGGCCGCTGCCCAAGTGCGCTCGGCGACCTCCTGGACGAGCACCACCTCATCGTCGGACCAGTCTCGCGCCTCGATGCAATGCACGCCGAACTCGGCCATGAGCCGCCCGCCCTTGGCAAGGGGCGCGACGATGGCGGCGCGCACACCGGCCTTTTGCCACGCGGCTCGCTCTGCCGCGCCAAAAGCCGGATCGCGATCGACGTCCCTGACCACAAGCGGTTCGCCGCGATAGCGGGCAGCCATCGTGTGCGCGCCGAACGGGTCGAAGGTAAAGCGGTCCGGGAATCTGGCGACGAGCGGCTGATCGTCAGCCGATTGGCGGACGAACTGGACGCGTATCCTTCCCGCCTCGGTGCCATGTTCGCCCTCGACTTCGGCATACATCGTACGGTCGACACCGAGGTGCTCCGCCACCAGCCGCGTGGTGGTCGTTTGAACGTCGTACGCGTCGGGGATCAGGCGCAGAGCGTCGCTGAGCTTGAGCAGAAAGGCCTGCCGTTCCTGAAGTTCCCGCAGTTCCCGCTCGGCTTCGACCCGGTCCGTAATATCGATGGAAGCGCCGACATGGCCAGCGTAGTTCTTATTGGCGTCCAGAAGCGGCCGCGCATGGTTCTCGAACCAGCGCCAAGTCCCATCATGGCGTTCGATGCGACTGGTTTTTTGCCACGCCCGCTCGGCTTGGACGGCCGCGAGATAGTCGGCCACGTGGGCCGGGGCTTCGTCGGGATGGAATAGCCTCTGCCAGCCACCGCCACGGATCTCATCCGCGGACTTGCCGGTAAAGTCGAGAAAGTTGCGATTGATGAACAGGTTCTCTCCCTTGGCATCGTTGCGCCAGATCAGTGCAGGCGCCGTGTCGGCCAAGGTGCGGAACTGCTCCTCGCTTTCACGAAGAGCCGCTTCGATCTGCTTGCGGCGGGTTATGTTGGTGAAGAGGATCGCAACGCGGTTGCCGTCTCGATCTAACGTGAAGATGTTCAGGTCAAAGGTACGGCCAAGCATATGCTCCGTTTCCTCGATACGGATCGGCTCCCCCGTATCCAGCGCCTTGCCGTAAAGCTCAGTCCAGCGCTGATTGGGCGTCCCAAGCAGTTCTGTCGCTGTCTTGCCGACAGGGTAAGGCATTGATGTGTGTTCCATGAAGGCGGGATTCGCATCAAGAAAGCGAAAATCCACCCAATGGCCGGCGTCGTCCTTGAGCATCTCAACGACCGCATACGCCTCGTCCATGGATTCAAAGAGGGCACGATATTTCTCTTCGCTTGCGCGTAAAGCCGCCTCGGCATGCTTGCGGGCGTCGATGTTGATATTCATCCCGGCCCACTTCTCGACCTTGCCGCTTGCATCGAGCACTGGCGCTGCGAGAATGTTCGTCCAGTGCCATCCGCCATCTGGGGACCGAAGACGGAATTCCGCGTTGACCGGCTCGCGAGCGGCGATTGCCTCGCGCCATCGTCGCTCGGCATAGGCGCGATCATCGGGATGGATGGCATCCAACCATCCTTCGCCACGCCACTGTTCGAAAGTCTGCCCGGTATAGGCACGCCAGCTTGGGCTGTCGGCAGTGATCACGCCATCGGCATCGGTTTCCCACATCGTCTGGGTCCAGCTGTCGATCAAAAGGCGGTGTCTTGCCTCGCTCTCGCGCAGGGCCGCCTCGGCCCGGGCGCGCTCGACAGCAGTCCAGATGCGCTCGGCGGCATCCTCAACGAGCGAGACGTCCTGCGCGGTCCACTCGCGCCTGCGCCTGTCATGCACGCTGAGCGTCATAACCAGCCGGCCAGCTTTGACGCGCGGCACGGTGATCGCCGCTTGCAACCCGGTACTTCGCAGGAATTCCTTTTCTTCTTCCGATATCCTGGGATCATGCGCGACCTCGGTCAGCACCACCGTGTGGCCGGAACGGATCAGGCCTGCCAGCCTGTCGCCATAGACCTTCACCGGGAAGCGGCGGACCATCGGCGATCCGAAGCGGA
The DNA here is from genome assembly GCF_024053505.1 of Mesorhizobium liriopis. Taxonomy (GTDB): domain Bacteria; phylum Pseudomonadota; class Alphaproteobacteria; order Rhizobiales; family Rhizobiaceae; genus Mesorhizobium_B; species Mesorhizobium_B liriopis. The sequence goes on from NZ_JAMXQS010000005.1 coordinate 280,902, forward strand.
CGGATTCTCCGCGCAGTTCGGCAATCTCCGCGCCCGGAAGGTCGTCGACGATCGCCGCATACTGAGCGCGGCTCGCCTGCAATTCTTCGACCAGAACCCGGCAGGCTGCCTCCGCAACCGCGCCGGGATCGCTGAGGGGTTGTAGCCTGTCGCTCAGCTCCAGGAGAAACGCCTGCCGCCTCTCACTCTGTCGCAACACCTCGTTTGCGCGTTTCTGATCGGTGATGTCGAGGTGAGCACCGACCAGCCGCACCGCCTTGCCGTCCGTGTCTCTCGTGATGTCGGCACGCGCGCGGATCCAGCGGACCGCGCCATCCGATGGGCGAATGATGCGATATTCGCTGTCGTAGCTCGTCCCGTCGCCGTTCAACGCAACGCGCAATTGTGCTTCGGCATTCGCGCGGTCCGCAGGATGCACCCGCTCGCGCCACTTCTCGTGCGTTTCCTGCCGCGGGGTCGGCGGCAATCCGTGGAGGCGCAGATATTCGGGCGACCGCCAGCTGGTCATGTTGTCGGCGATATCGATGTCGAGCCCGCCAACCTCGCCGATGCGCTGCACCCGCTCCAAGTCCGCTTCGCGCACACGCAGTGTCGCTTCCGCCCGGTCGGCGCGGAGCTTATCAGAGGCATCGACCACAACGCCCAAAAGGCCGGCGACTGCGCCGCTTTCGTCGCGCAATGGCGAGAAGGAGAAGGTCCACCAACCTCCCTCACTATGCCCATCCCGCGTCGTCACCAGCGGCAGGGCATCGAAGGCGATGGCCTCGCCAGCCTGGATCCTCTCGGCGAGCCGCTTGATCTCGTTCCACAGGCTGGGCCACGCCATATCGAGCGGCATGCCGAGCGCGTGTGGATGATAGTCTCCCAGGATAGCGGCGCAGGCATTGTTATAGAAAAGGATGCGCTCCGGTCCCCAGGCAAGCATCATCGCCTGGCGGGATGCGAGCGAGAGATCGACAATCGTCTTCAGGCATTGCGGCCAAGTTCCAACGCTCCCGAGCGGGGTCGCTGACCAATCCTGCCCGCGTACGCGGCGAGCCATCTCTCCATCGCCGATCGGCCATGCTTCGCTGCTCGCCATCACCCTTCCCATCAGAAGCGGATTCTGGAATCATCGACAGCGCTCGACCGTCCAATTCAGCCAGATGCGGACGGCTCCGCCTTTGGCGGAGAGCACGATCACGGTGTCGCCGCACCAACATTCATCAAGACACCGACACCAAGATCGCACGGTGTAGAGCCGTCTCCGAACGACGCCGGCGACGATCCGTCTTGCTCAGTGTCGCTGGATGACGAGCCCACCGCAAGTTCGGAGTTGATGACCAGGATCGCTGATCTTCTTCTGGGATCTCTCATAAACGCGTCATCTTGACGGGGATGTTCGGCGTCCCGCACTGCCGCGTCCTGAAACCGCGACAGGTTTCCAGACCGGAAGGGGCGTCATGCAAGGGCACCCCACGCTCGTGACGAGGGTCGGAACAACCTTGTCGGCCGCAATAGGGTGACCGAACTCAAGGATCGAATTTCGATCCCATCTAATCGGCTCAAGAGGGCGCTGGCCGCAAGACTGTGCCGTTATTCGCCGTAAGGAAGAAAGCGACAGGCAAGAGCCCAGGGTCGGATCATTCCATGATGGCGGCGCAGGCCCTGGAATTGGCTTCCGGATGGCATGTGATTTCGGCGTCAAGGGGTCTCGATAAGGAACGCGACCTGCCGTGCAGGCCATTGCTCACCTCGACAAGACAACCTGCTTTCGGCTCGCCGGCCGACGCGGCTCCGTTAGCAAGCCGCATCGCGAGGATCGGTCTCGGGTGTGGAAGGCGTAACGTTTCATTCCGCAATATGAGGCGCGTGGAAAGGCTCGATCTCTTGCGAATATCCTACGTCCTTTCGACCTATGCACTTAGGGTGCGTCGAGAACATCGGTGATTTCGGCATAGGTGCACTTCAGCAGAGCGGCTATCTCCGTCAGACCACGCCCCATGCCGGATAGGCGCAGGATCTCATCCTTGCGGCTTCGCTGTTGGAATGGTGAGACACCGATCGATCGACGCAGATATTCAGGCACCTGATCCTGTGCGTCTTCCAGGTGAGCGGGAATCTGTCTGCTTGCCATGGGTTCCCTCCTTCCCACTCTCAGCCGCAAGGTCGCATGGCCCGGTGATCGCGCCACAACATAGATCAAGGACGCATCAGCTTGGTTCGCGGCGAAACGAGTTTTCACTTCGCGACGAATTTGGCAGCCTCGACGTGAGATGGCCGGTAGTCAACGTCCCCTTCCCCAGCCTTGCTGCAACAAGCCCCTCTTCACGCTTTGTATGAAACTTGCAGCCGGTCCGAAGCGTGTCTCGAAACGAGACATTGCTCGGAGAGGTGCAGGCAGATGACGAAGCGGACACGTGAAAACCTGACTCTGGTCGGTTTGGGTGTCTTTACCTTGATGGGTCTCGCTGGGCTGACCGCCCTCGTTATCCTCGCAGACTTCTAACTTTCAGCCTGTCGGCACGGACCCTCCGCTCGAAGGTCCCGGCACAAGAGTTGCACCCTCTCTTTTCGTTGTCTCGAAACGAGACAGCATCTGGGAGGAATTGCCATGTCAAACGAATCTAAACATGCGCTTCAGGCCGCAGCTCTCGGTCTTCTGACGCTTGGCGGGGTCCTGCTTTACGCGGCAATGATTACAGGACGCGTCTGAGGGCGACAGGCGGACCGCGTTCGCCACCAAGTATTCCGAGGATCGGAACCGTCGAACTTACGAACAGGGTCTGGGATTGAGCCGGCAACGCGTGTCGGGTTCAAGTCGAGATTGACCGAAGGTTGCGGTCCCGTTTTCAGGCTCCACCTCGACCTGCATTTCTCACTTCTGCGCTTCCCGCTTGCTGTCTCCGATGTGCTCGCGCCTGCGAGCGCAGCGGATCATTTGGGCAGTTCGCGTGTTTACCAATGCCATTTGCCGGCTTCGGCTTGAAGCGAGGGAGACGAACTGTTGCAGCGTGGAACAGCCACACATTTGGCTCGCGTCGGCTATGCGGCCCGAGGGGTTGTCTATCTGGTGCTTGGAGGACTGGCGTCCGTCGCAGCTCTCGGCTCGGGCGGAGCCGTCACCGACACGCAGGGTGTTTTTCAGGAGATCATTTCACAACCGTTCGGGGAGTTCCTTCTCGCCATCGTGGCCTTCGGTCTCCTCTGCTTTGCCCTTTGGCGTGTGGCTCAGTCCCTCTTCGATGCCGACCGGCTCGGCACTGACGGCAAGGCCGTGTTGCGGCGGATAAGCTGCGGTGTCAGCGCGATCATGAACGGCGCTCTCGCCGTTTCAGCGGCCGGAATTGTTCTGGGCAATGCGACTTCGGGGAACGGAGAAAGTTCTGCACAGGACTGGACCGCAACACTGATGGCGGCTCCCTTCGGGCGCTGGCTCGTCGCTGCCGTAGGGCTTGCGATTGTGGGTACGGGATTTGCTCTGGGCTGGAAAGCCGTGAAGGGCGATGTGCTGAAACATCTTGAGCTGGGTGCGCGGCAGCGCCGGTGGGCCGGGCTTATGGGAAAAGCAGGCTATGTCGCCCGCGGTCTTGTGTTCCTCATTATCGGAGGCTTCCTGATGCTGGCGGCCCTTCATGCCAATCCTGCGGAGGCGACCGGGCTGACGGGGGCCTTGAGGGCTCTCGCAGATCAACCCTATGGATGGCTGTTGTTCGCGTTCACAGCATTGGGTCTCTTTGCCTTTGGTGCCTTCCAGTTGGTTGTCGCAGCATTCCGCCGGATCGATGCCCCGGACCTCAACGACCTGAGATCAAAGGTCCCAGGCGGCGTGCCGAGCCTCTGAGGTCGGCCGATAGGGGATTGTCGGCCAGTCCCTTTCGACGCCTTTCCAATAGCCCTCCCGCACGCTTCGGATAGCCCGCGCAAGCGATTGGCCTGGGTATCGTTCATGAGACGGCGCGGGATCGGTCCGGGCCGAAACCGGATGTCGTTCTCACGGCTGACTTCATCCGCGATCCGGAAGTCGGGACGCGCTTCGCCTCACTCACGCTCACCTTTGCATTCGCCGGCACAGCACCCGAACTGGCGGCACAATATGTCGGCGCTGCCTTCATCGGCCCAAGCGCAGATATGCTGCCGATCTGCTTGCTGCCCATGGTTGAAGGAGGGCCCAAAGCTTTCGCGGTGTGATAGGCTTGATGGAGCGATGCCTTACGTTTCAAATCCAAACTGCCAGCGGGAACTGCGTGTCTCCAAAGCTGTCATTTGTTGCGGTCGGCTTGGCGATCCTATGCGCAGCTGGGCTGAAGCGGAGCAGGGCTGAATGGATCAATTTTGGCCTCCAGGCGACGGCGAGATGGCGCGTCTCATCCGCAAGCAGGATTGGGCAGCAACACCGCTCGGCCCCGTCACCCGCTGGCCGCAGAGCCTGAAGACCATCGTCGAGCTGATGCTCGGCTCGCCCAGCATGATGAGCCTCGTCTGGGGTCCAAACGCGATCCATCTCTACAATGACCGCTTCGCCGATCTCCTCCACGAGCACCGCACGCTCGCGCTGGGACGATCGGCGTTCGAGACCTTTGCCCGCTCGCGCGATGTCTTTGCCGACGACGTGGCTGCCGGCATGGCCGGCAGATCCGCGCGACTTCTCGCGCAACGCTATCCGGTTTTTCGGGAGGGCCGGCTGCAGGATGCATGGTTCGATGTGGATTATGCCCCCGTCCACGATGAAACGGGACAGGTTGCCGGCGTTCTTTGGACACTTAAAGAGATAACGCAGCACGTGTTGATGCAAAATGCTCTGCGGCTCAGCGAGGCAAGGCACCGCCTTCTGATCGAGAACTGGCCCCAGGCGGTTTGGGAAACCGATGCCGACGGCGTCGTTGTTTCCGACAGTCCCAGCTGGCGTGCCTATACCGGGCAAACCCTTGAAGAGTGGCTCCGCTACGGGTGGCTCAACGCCATCCATCCCGATGATCGCGACCATACCGAGCAGCAATGGCGCGAGGCGATCACAGAGCGCACTCCTGTCGATGCCGAGTTCCGTCTGCGTGCTCCAGATGGCGGGTGGCGATGGACCAATGTGCGCGCGGCTCCCGTGCTCGATACCAAAGGACGGATCGAAAAGTGGGCCGGGATGAACATCGACATCGATGCCCGCAAGCGCGCCGAGGCGGCATTGCGCGAGAGCGAGGACAAGTACCGCACCTTGTTTGAGAGCATCGACGAAGGGTTCTGCGTCTTGGAAGTTCTGTACGATAAGGGAGGCTAGCCGCGAGATTGCCGCTACGTCCAGGTCAATCCGGCCTTTCTCAAGCAGACCGGACAAGACGATCCCACCGGCAAGCTCGGTAGCGATTATGTGCCGGCTTCCGCTCCGACGTGGCTCGCAACCTATGATGCGGTCGTTCGCTCAGGCGATCCGGTTCGGTTCGAGCAATATCATCCCGACAGTGGCCGGTGGTACTCCGTTTACGCTTCCATCATTGGAGAGCGGGGCAGCCGCCTGGTCGCCAGCGTGTTTGCAGACGTGACCGAACGCAAGCGTGCTGAGGCGACGCTACGCGAGAGCGAGGAAAGGCAAGCGTTTATCCTCGCCTTAAGTGATGCGCTTCGTGCAGAGCCCACCGTCGATGCCGTTGCGAACCGTGCCATTCGGTTGCTGTCCGATCATATGGCGCTCGATCGATCCTACATCACCTTCTACAGGCCCGAAGATGATAAGGCGGACTTTCCGTACCAAATCGGCAACGACACGGTTCCACCTCTCCCGTCCAGTGTCAGACTATCCGATTTTCCCGAGGCTTACGAACAGGTCCTCGAAAAGACGTTCGTAATTAATGACAACCTCGAAAGGCATGGCCTGTCGGAAGCAGAGCGCACCAATAGCGAAGCTCTGGGGATGCGAGCGATGCTTGCCTCGACGATACGTAAAGGCGCGGGCAACCCACTCTGTTCGATGGTTGCGGTCTCGTCTCGTCCAAGACACTGGAGTTCTGCAGAAATCGCACTTGTCGAGGACGTAGCGGAGCGCGCGTGGGCGGCTATGGAGCGCGCGCGCACTGAAGCAGCGTTGCGCGAGAGCGAAGAAAAGTACCGCACTGTATTCGAGTCGATCGACGAAGGGTTTCTGATCCATGAGATGGTACGGAACGAGTGGGGTCAGGTCGTCGATTATCGTTTGCTTGAAGCCAACCCAGCTCACCAACGCACAACGGGGTTGCCACCCGAAACCGTCGGCAAACTCGGCAGCGAGTTCATGCCCAATGTCGAACCGTACTGGCTGGAACTCTTCCATCGGGTATCCAACTTTCGGCATCGCGGAGCGCGCCGAGATGTACAATGCGCCAACCTCCCGATGGTACAACGTCCAGGCTTCGCCCGTTCGTGGACATGACCGCATCGCCATTGTCTTCGATGACGTCACCGAGCGTACGCGGGCAGAAGCTGCCCTGCGCGACAGCGAGGAGCGGCAAGCGTTCCTGCTCAAGCTCAGCGACGCGCTGCGGCCACTGGCCGGACCTGCCGAAATTCAGGCCGCTGCGGGCCGCGTGTTGGGTGAGCAATTGCGGGTCAACCGCGCCTTCTACGTCGAGGATGAGGACAGCAAGTGGGAGGCCGTGAACGTTGTGACCCTTTTCGAGCACGACGTCGCGCAGCCGCTTGCCGGCACGCACCCGGCAGAGTCGCTGGGCCGCTGGATCATCGATGAGTTCCGTGCGGGGCGGCGGCTGGTCGTTCGCGACGTACGCGCCGACGACCGGTACGAGCCGGCCCAGCGCGTGATCAACGAGGCGTTGAACGTCATCGGCTCCGTCGGCGTGCCGCTGATAAAGCGTGGGGAGCTAGTCGCCGTCCTCGTCGTCCAGACCGCAGCCCCGCGCGACTGGATGGAACACGAACTGAAGTTAATCGAGGAGGCGGCTGAGCGCATATGGGCTGCCGTCGACCGCGCGCGGGCAGCGGAGGCGTTGCGCGAGAGCCAAGCCTTGCGCCGCATCGCGCTGAAAGGCGGCGGCATGGGTGCATGGCGATGGGACCTCGACAAGCGCCTGATCTGGGGCGACGCCAAGTTCCTGGCACTATGGGGCTTGCCACCATCCGATGACCTCCACGCGCTTTCCCGCTTCACGGACCGTATGTCGCCAGAAGGCGCAGCCGAGATGGAGATCATTGTCACGAAAGCTATCGAGGCTGGTGAGGAGTTCGACGGCCAGCTCGCGATTGTCGAAGGGCCGACGGCGGGGCGCTGGATCCGCTGGCGCGGACGTGCTCAGGCAAACAACCCCTTCATGCTCCACGGTGTGACTTTCGACGTAACGGAGCAAAGACGAAAAGATGAGGCGCTTCGCGAAAGCGAGGCGCTACGCCGCGTTGCGCTGGACAGCGGCGGGATGGGCGCTTGGACGTGGGACACCAGGACCAACACGGTGCGAGCCGACACGGTCGTCCAGAAGCTTTGAGGCGTCTCGACCGACGAACAGCCCCACGCCGTGTCGCTGTACGCCGACCTCATGCACCCCGAGGGCGCAATGTGGTTGGCCGATGTGGCTCTCAAGAATATCGCGCCTGGTGAGGAGTTCCACACCCAGGTGCAAGTGGCCAGAGGTCCGACATCCAGTCGATGGGTGGAGCTGCGCGGCCGTGCCGAACTGGCCACACCCTGGATCATCAACGGCGTCAGCTTCGATGTCACCGAACAGAAGCTTGCCGACCAGAAACTGCGCGCAAGCGAAGAAAGACTTCAGGTGCTTGTCGCCGAGCTTCAGCACCGCACGCGCAATCTGATGGGCGTGGTGCGCTCCATGGCCGACCGGACCTTGCGGCGCAGCACGAGCCTGGATGATTTCACGCCAGCCTTCAAGGACAGGTTGCTGGCGCTGGCCCGCGTGCAAGGCCTCCTTTCGCGCATGAACACGTGGGAGCGCATCACCTTCGATGAGCTCATCCGCACCGAGCTCATGGCGCTCGATGCGGAAAGCGAGCGTGTCGTGCTCGACGGGCCGGCAAACGTCATGCTGCGCTCGTCCACCGTGCAGACATTCTCCATGGCGCTGCATGAGCTTGCCACCAATGCCTTGAAATACGGTGCGCTTAAACAGGAAGCGGGACGGCTCTTGATCAGTTGGCAGCTTGAAATCTCGGGCGAAGGTGGTGTGCCCTGGCTTCATGTCGACTGGCGAGAATGCGGTGTCGCCATGCCCCCCGAAGGCGCGCCCGCCCAAGGCGGCGGATTGGGGCGAGAGCTGATCGAACGGGCCCTTCCCCACCAACTCGGTGCCAGGACAACCTATGTCATGGAGCCCAACGGCGTGCACTGTACGATCAGCTTGCCTGTGTCGGAACGAACAAGGGCGGAAACAGCAGATGCCTAGCACCGGACTGAGAGGCAGGCGCATCCTCGTCATTGAAGACGAGTACATGCTTGCCGACGACTTGAGACGGGCTTTCGAGGAGCAAGGCAGCACCGTTGTCGGCCCCGTTGGCAATGTCGGGGACGCATTAAGGAAAATAGCCATTGAGACTGAAATCGATGCAGCCGTGCTCGACCTCAACCTTGGCGGCGAGCTTGCATTTTCCGTGGCTGACGCGCTTGTCGCCCGTGGCGTGCCGCTTGTGATCACGACAGGCTACAGCGAGCGCGATATTCCTGAGCGTCTCGCCGAGATCAAGCGATGCGAGAAGCCGGTCGATCCCGACAATATCGTCAAGGCCCTCGCCGGAACACTTGTCTGACGCCAACGCCCCATCACCAGCTGAAGCGGTGACCAGGCGCGTCCCCTATCATTTTGCCTATCATTCTCCGTTGGCCTGCCGCATAGCGCCGAGTATGGCCCGATATTTCTTCCACGTCTTCGACGGTGAATGGCGCCCCGACGCGATCGGCGCCGAGTTTGCCGATGTTGAAGCGGCTCGCGCTTACGGACGCGAACTGGTGAGCGACATGCTGGCTGCCGGAACGCTCGTTGAAGCTCTTGCAGGCGCACATGAGTTGATAATCGACAACGACCAAGGCGATCGGATCATGTCGCTGCGGGTCGAGGAACGGCATACGTAAGTCCCAAACATGCGGGACATGAGCTTTGTGCTGGACGCGTGGACACGACCACTGCGCACAGCGTCCGCCGGTTTCCAGGCGATCACCCGCTCCGACGCAGTCGATTGCCTCAGTTGAGACGGGCGCCTCTACCGTGGCTCTTCAAAAAGACAGATATGGCGCCTTCCGGCTTCCCGGCGTCCGATTTCCATGTTGCAGATGTTGCGGAGCCTATCGGCGCAGTGCATTTCATATCAGGCTTGATCAGAGGCTCCCGGTGTCATTTGAGGTTGTCATCGCTGCCTGTCACATCCATCCAGTGAACTCATGACCGACTGTTCCGAAGCCTTGGCGCCCCACGACCCTCTGGCTGCAGCCCGATTGGCAGCGATCGTCGAGTCATCGCATGATGCGATCATCGGCAAGGACCTGAACAGCATCATCCTGTCGTGGAACAGCGCGGCTGAACGCCTTTTCGGCTACAGAGCCGATGAGGCGATTGGCCGTTCCATCACCATGCTGATCCCCGAAGACCTCTTGAGCGAAGAGACCGATATCATCACGCGCATCAAGCGCGGTGAGCGGATCGAAAGCTATGAGACGACACGGCGCCGCAAAGACGGCTCGCTCGTTTCGATCTCCATCACCGTTTCTCCGATCCGCGACGCAAACGGCGAGATCGTGGGGGCATCCAAGTTTGCGCGCGACATCACCGCCACCAAGGAAAGCGAGCGCCGGATCGCTGTCTTGCTGCAAGAGGTCAATCACCGGACCAAGAACCAGTTCACCGTGATCCTTTCCATTCTCAAGGAAGTTGGACGAACCTCGCGAACGGTTGCCGAGTTCGAAGCAGGCATGCGCGACAGAGTGATGGGCCTTGCTCGCTCGCAGGATCTGTTGATTTCCTCGCAATGGGCCGGAGCCAGTCTCCATGAGCTTGTCAGCCAGCAACTCTCACCGTTTGGCAGGCCAGACCAGATCACGCTGTCAGGCCCCCTGGTTCACCTTCAGACCAACGCCGTCCAGTATCTCGGCATGGCTCTGCATGAACTCGGCACGAACTCGGCCAAATATGGCGCGCTTTCTACGCCGGCCGGGCGCGTGAATGCTTCATGGGAACTGCAAAGCGCTTCAGAACCGTGTTTCCGGTTCACGTGGAGCGAAGAAGCGAAGTCGATCGAGGACGACACCCAACCGACATCGCGCATGGGCTTTGGCACCACAGTCCTCGAACGAGTGGCGCCGCTTGCGCTGAGCGGAACAGCCATACGCAGCCGCACGTCCGGCAAGCTCATCTGGACACTCACGGCACCTGCATCGGCGGTTGTTCTCGGCAGCGATAGCTGATCGACAGGCCGGCGAATAACCACACTGCGACCAAGCGCGCTTCGCGTTGAAACCGCTGTCAGAGCTGACCTGGACCGCTCGCTGAGCCGGTCGAGGCTGCGAAAGAATACAGGAGCACCGTGAGCCAGCGAGCAGCAGAAGTGATGGAACTTCCTGCTCTATCTCGTCTTAAGCACGACTTAAGTCTGAAAAGGCTGAGAGGCATGTGGGCGAAGGCGCATGAAGGGTGAGACCGGAACATTGGGCAGCAAAGCCGTCAGGGGACGCGTGCGCGAAGCGATGGAACACGTTTCGCTGTTCCAGGTGGACTTCGACCTTCCCGACCGCTTCAGCCGCCTGCTCGAGCAACTCGACCGCGCGACCTTGCGAGACAGGGAAGAAGACTTGCCCGCTCGGTAACGCTTCATATCGCGCAATGTACCACTTGCAGATTTCCACGCTGAAATCGCCCAGTGGCCACGCTGAGGCATCGACCTGATAAACTTGGCCGCGTCGGTCGCCTGACAACTGAACACGTCGGGGCGCATGCTCAGCATGTGAGGAAGGATCGGTGCGCTTGAGCCGCATGGTCAGGCGGATATCCAGCCATCAAGATCGGACACGCTGATCGCTGGCGTGGATGCCCTCATATGATGCTGTTGAAACTTCAGTCCCTGGCCAGCATCGATGCTTTCGGCGAGTCGAATTCCTGCTCCGACGACAACATGACGGCAGCGTTTAGCATGCTCCCTCTCGGATTCGTGGCTAGGTAACGCTTGGTTGGCGATGGTCTTAGCCGCATCCCACAGAGAAAAGCCCGTTGGTTTTGGCTTCACACCGGGCAAGGCAAGCAAAAAGCCCAACGCCGATTTGGCCCAGCCAATCTTGCATCAAGCCTCACTCCGCGACATAGGTAATCAGAAACCGATAGCCACGAGCAGAACTACTATGCTGCTTTGAGTAGAAGGTGGTGGCTTACTCCCAAATCAGCGTTTGGGTGAGCCATTGCCTGATGCCAGTCTCCGAGCCCACATCCCCCGAATCCACATCCACTGACGCATTTAGAGCCTGAGATGAAACAACCGATCTTTTCCGGAGTCATTCCGGCGCTGATGACGCCCTGCACAAAGGACCGCTCACCGGATTTCGATGCCTTGGTCCGAAAGGCCGAGGAACTCATCGCCAAGGGGATGTCGGCAGTCGTCTATTGCGGCTCGATGGGTGATTGGCCGCTTTTGACGGACGAACAACGAATGGAAGGCGTATCCAAGCTGGTAGACGCCGGAATTCCGGTGATCGTCGGTACCGGGGCGGTCAATACGGCGTCGGCGACGGCGCATGCCGCGCACGCTCAGAAGGCAGGAGCCCAGGGATTGATGGTGATTCCACGCGTGCTTTCGCGCGGTTCGTCGGCCGTCGCCCAGAAAGCGCATTTCAAGGCCATCCTTTCCGCGGCCCCCGATGTTCCGGCCATCATCTACAACAGCCCCTATTATGGCTTTGTGACCCGCGCCGACTTATTTTTCGCCTTGCGCGCAGAGCATCCCAACCTCGTGGGCTTCAAGGAGTTTGGCGGACCCGACGACATGCGCTACGCAGCGGAGTTCATCACCAGCGCCTCGGACGACGTCTCGCTGATGGTTGGCGTCGACACGGCAGTAGTGCACGGATTCATCAACTGCGGAGCGACCGGCGCGATCACGGGCATCGGAAACGTCCTGCCCCGAGAGGTCATCCACCTGTGCGAGCTCTCGCAGGCCGCGGCCAACGGTGATGCCGTGGCCCGCAGGAAGGTGCTCGAGCTCGAGCAGGCGCTTGCCGTTCTCTCCTCCTTCGACGAGGGCCCGGATTTGGTGTTGTATTACAAACATATGATGGTGCTGAAAGGCGATCAGGAATATGCCCTGCACTTCAACGAGAGCGATGCGCTGACAGACAGCCAGCGCGGCTACGTCGAGGCCCAGATGGCCTTGTTCGACAATTGGTATTCGAACTGGTTGAAGAATGACGAAGCGGCTGACTATCGCGGGATAGCAGCCTGATCGGCAGGCCTTTCGCACATCAGGCGCTTTGAGACGGCTCGTTGCGCGCCCCTCGCCGCGCCTGGAATGATCCACGCGGCGAGGCATCCGTTTCTTGCCTCGGACGGACCTTGTTCAGGCACTGCGCTGACCGGAACCAGCGTTAACATCCTCTCCCAGCCCGCTCGGTCATGCGTGCGTCACGGCAAACTGGCACCGTCACTGGATTATCGTTCTTGAGCGCTGCGAGGAGCATATCCTCGGGCATGTCCTGGTAGGAAACCGGGCGCAGGAAGCTGGCAGTGGCAACACTTGCCGACCGAGGTCGAGCGGCTGTCGGAGGTTGCCGGGAATGGCCCGCCATGGACCATGGCATGACTGACCTCGACGCCCGTACCGAACCCGTTCACCAGAAGGCGGCCCGCTTTTTCAGGCAAGTCCATCAACGCTTTTAAACCGGCTAATCTTAGGGCCGACAGAGTATCCGCGGGAACTCCGAAAGGCGATGATTGCGCTGCTACATGAAGCAAAGGTAGCCGACCTAGAGAGCAATGTCGTGACGGCTACGATCCCGCTGCGCCAAAAACCCGTCACGCCTGTCGGATATGCCAGTCCAAAGTCAACGCGATTGCGCGGCTTTTCAACCCGCCCGACTCCCATTCAAACGGACAACTTGTCCACCGCATCTTCCACGCGGATCGATTCGGCTTTCCCGCATGTGTGGCTTCCACTCGCGCCGCGCACATTGGTGAGTGTTTGGTGAGTAATCCCAAAACCTCACAAACACGGATTGCCATAAACCGTCGATCTTGCTGGCGCACCCGACAGGATTCGAACCTGTGACCTCTGCCTTCGGAGGGCAGCGCTCTATCCAGCTGAGCTACGGGTGCGGACGGCTGCATCCTTAGCGCAGAGGTGGAGCGGCGGCAACGGGCGAATCTCGATGAACGGATATGAGGGGCAGGCACAGCACGAGAACGCGGCACGCTCGCCCGGACGGGCTGGCTCTTGAATCCGCATGGCATGGATGAGTGCAGGCAGGATCGCAACAGGACGAGCCCAAGAGGTCTTGGGCACCTCAAGGAGAATGCTCGAAGGCCGTCGCGCTTCGTGCGCCACGGGTGGCGCGAGACGAACAATTGTGTTGCACTGCGCCAGCTGGTGGACGCGTTCGGGAGGAACAGCATGCAACAGATGTTGCGGAATCTTCTCGTGGCAGGTCTGCTCCTCGCAGGCTTTCCCACGCTTGCGCAGGAAGCGCGGCCCTTGCCGGAAGCGGCGACGGGAGTGACGGCCAAACAGGCGGTCACGACGAAACGGGAGATGGTCGCGGCCGCCAATCCGCTGGCGGCGGAAGCGGGGCGCGCGGTGCTCTCCGAAGGCGGCAGCGCGGTGGATGCCGCGATTGCCGTGCAGCTCGTGCTGAACCTGACAGAGCCGCAAAGCTCGGGGATCGGCGGCGGCGCGTTTCTGGTGGTGTGGGACGGCCAGACCGTCAAGACGCTGGACGGGCGGGAAACCGCGCCGAAAGCCGCCAAGCCCGATCGTTTCGTCGGGCCCGACGGCAAGACGCTGAAATTCTATGACGCTGTGGTGGGCGGACGCTCGGTCGGTGTGCCCGGCACGCCGATGCTTCTCGAAGAAGCGCACAAGCGCTGGGGCAAGCTGCCATGGAAGCGGTTGACGGAACCCGCGATCCGCATCGCGGAAGAGGGCTTTCCCATTTCGCCACGCCTGAACGGTTTGCTCGCGCAGGAAAAATATCTGGCCGGCGATCCGATTGCAAAGGCCTATTTCTTTGAAGCCGACGGCTCGCCCAAAGCGACCGGCACGGTGCTCAAGAACCCGGCTTTCGCCAAGACCCTGCGTGCACTTGCCGACAAGGGAGCCGATGCCTTCTATGGGGGAGCCGTCGCCGAGGACATCGTGACGACCGTCACGCAGCACCCCACCAATCCGGGCGACATCACACTTCAAGACCTTGCCGCCTATCGCGTCGAAGAGCGCGAACCGGTTTGCGGCACCTATCGCAGCTACAGAATTTGCGGCATGGGCCCGCCGAGTTCGGGTGCGATTGCCGTGCAACAGATGCTCGGTGTGCTGGAAGAGCAGAACCTTGCCCAAATGGGACCCGGTGCGGAAGCCGCTCACTGGATATCGGAAGCCGGGCGGCTCGCCTTCGCCGACCGTGCGCTTTATCTGGGCGACCCGGCTTTCGTGAACGTACCGGTCAAAGGGCTGATCGATCCGGGCTACATCAAGACCCGCGCCGCGCTCCTCAACCCCACGCGGTCGATCGGCGAAGCCAAGGCAGGCGATCCGCCCTTCCAGAAAACCGAGTTCCGCTTCGCGCCATCCAACGGCATCGAGTTCGGCACGAGTCATATTTCGGTGGTGGACCGCGAGGGCCATGCCGCGTCGATGACGACCACCATCGAAGACGGGTTCGGCTCGCGACTGATGACCAAAAGCGGGTTTCTGCTCAACAACGAGCTGACGGACTTCTCTTTTGCGCCGGAAGAGGAGGGCAAGCCGGTCGCAAACCGCGTGGAAGGCGGCAAGCGGCCGCGCTCCTCGATGGCGCCAACCATCGTGCTTGACGGGAACAACAAACTCTACGCCGTGCTCGGCTCACCGGGTGGAAGCCAGATCATCAATTATGTCGGCAAGACGCTGGTCGGGTTGCTCGACTGGAAGCTCGACCCGCAACAGGCGGCCGATCTGCCGAATTTCGGCAGCCGCAACGGGCCGACCGAGCTGGAAGCGCACACCAATGCCGAGACGTGGCAGGCTGCGCTCGAAGCCAAAGGCCATGAAGTCAAGCTGATGGACATGAATTCCGGCATTCAGGCCATCGTGGTGACGCCGGACGGCCTGATCGGCGGCGCGGATGCGCGACGCGAAGGGGTGGCGCTGGGCGAGTAGCCTTGCTGCTTTTCTCGGCCGAAGGTGCCTGCTAGAGGCTGGCACTCTTGATGGTGATGGAGAGCGCTTTGGCATCGGACCCCTCCCCCGTTTCCGAGGAAACTCTGGCACGGCTGGCAACACTCGTTTCGGAAAAAGCCGAGAATGCGCCCCGCTTCGTGGTCGGCATTGCCGGCCCGCCGGCTTCCGGCAAGTCGACGCTAGCTGCGGCACTGGTCGATCGGCTCGGCGCCCGCGCGGCACTGGTGCCGATGGACGGCTATCACTTCGACGATGTGGTCTTGAAGGCCAAAGGCCTGTCGCATTGCAAGGGCGCGCCCGAGACCTTTGACTTTGCCGGCTTTGCTTCCTTGCTCAAGCGCATCAGGGCGAACGAGCCCGAGATCGCCGTGCCGGTCTTCGACCGGTCCATGGAGCTCGCGCGGGCGGGCGCGGCCCTCGTGACACCTGAAACGCCGATCGTGGTGGTGGAAGGCAATTACCTGCTTCTGGACGAAGCACCCTGGCGGGATCTCGGTTCACTCTTCGACCTGACGGTGTTTCTGGATGTGGAGCGTGACGAGCTCGAACGGCGCATGGTCGAGCGCTGGCGCTTCCATGGGCGGGAAGAAGCGGCAGCGCGGCACTGGATCGAGACCAACGACATGCCGAACATCGATCGGGTGCGGGCGAAGAGGCGGCCGGCTAATTGGGTGGTTTGAGCGGCAGGGGACTAAGCGGCAGAAGACAGTGCTCGAATTAAAACTGGAATGCCGCAACTATGGAGATCTCACCCTCTATATTCCCGCGAGGAGGATAGAGGGTGAGGTAACCTCAACGAACTGGCTTCATTAACGCCATAGCCAGCCCAAATCTTACTGCCCGTCGTCGAACCTGTTCGGCTCGGTCGTATCCATCAAATCCTGACGGATCGCGGCTTCCTCGCTGTCTTCCGGCAGCGCTTCGTCGCTGTCGTTCATCGGGTTGTCGTCATCGTCTTCCCAATCGCCGTCGCTTGCTGCTTCGCCGGCTTCCAACTCTTCCAGCGAGACTTCTTCCGATCCGGGGCTGATGCCGTCCCAATCGTCGATCGAGAGATCGTCGCGGTCGGTCGGCAAACCGCTTTGTTCCATGTCGAGGGCCGCACGATCCTCGGCGGCCAAATCCTCGGCCGGCAGGCGGTTCTCGTCGAAGTTCACGCTCTGGTCGCTCATGGGAAACTCTCCTGTTCGGGTGCCTGCAGAACGGCGACCGAGCGGAACAGGTTGCAGCACTATTTCGCGTTGAGCACTTCAAGCCCCTTCTGAACGGCAGGCCGCGCGAGCGCCCGGTCGAGCCAGGCCGTGACGTGGCCGAATGCACTGAGGCCCAGGACATCCTCGGCGCCGTAGCCGGTCTTCAGCGCGCGCACCCAGGGGAATGTCGCAATGTCGGCGATGGAGTAAGCGTCGCCCGCCAGCCATTCCCGGCCGTCCAGTTGCTTGTCGAGCACGCCGAGCAGGCGCTTGCTCTCGTCGCGATAACGCTCCAAAGGCCGCTTGTCCTCGATCTCGCGCCCCGCGAATTTGTAAAAGAAGCCGAACTGGCCGAACATCGGCCCGACGCCGCCGACCTGGAAGAACAGCCATTGCAGGGTCTCGAGCCGCTTCGCAGGGTCGGCGGGGAGGAGCTGGCCTGTCTTCTCGGCAAGATAAATCAGAATCGCACCCGATTCCCAAAGCGCCAGCGGGTGGCCACCCGGACCGTTGGGGTCGAGGATCGCCGGAATCTTGTTGTTCGGATTGAGCGACAGGAATTCAGGCGTCTTCTGCTCGTCCTTCATGATCGACACGAGATGCGTCTCATAGGGCAGGCCGAGCTCCTCCAGTGCGATCGAGGCCTTCACGCCGTTGGGCGTCCCGAACGAGTAGAGCTGGATGCGGTCGGGGTGGGAGGCTGGCCACCGTTTCGTGATCGGAAAAGCGGAAAGATCGGCCATCGCGAATAGTCCTCTGTTAAGCTTCCGGAAACCATACGGCGCAGGCAGTTCAGATAGTCGTCAGCCCTGACGCATCAACCGCGCCGTCGCCTAACGCGAAGACTGCTCTTTTCACGCCTCGCTCACGGAACATTGTTCACGCTCGATGGTTCTCTGCTTCAGTCCGCCCCTGGTGATCCATGCCGGGGGCCGTCTTCACGGAGTTTCGTCATGAACGGCATCATCTACCTCGTCGGCCTCGTGGTCATCGTTCTCGCGGTCCTGTCGCTGCTCGGCCTGCGCTGAGATCCAGGCTGAAGAAGCCGTAACGCTCTCGCTGCCAGCCGCATCGCTTTCGTTTCGATCCGGCACGCCGCGCGACATCACTTCGGAGTTCCACCATGGCTCTATCCCCTACCCCCGGCGCGGTCGTCGTCGAAACCGGCACCGAGCGTGACGAGACATCATATGTCGATTGGCCCGCGATCCTGGCCGGCACCGTCATTTCGCTCGCCATTTCATTTCTGCTTCTCACCTTCGGCTCGGCGTTGGGCCTGAGCTTCGCGTCGCCTTATCGCGGTGAAGGCGTGTCTGCCTTCTGGTTCGCCGTCATCGCCGGTCTGTGGCTGCTCTGGGTTCAGGTCTCGGCCTGCCTTGCCGGCGGCTATCTCACGGGCCGCCTGCGTCGCCGCAAGTTCGATGCGACGGAAGACGAGTCCGATGTGCGCGACGGCTCGCACGGCCTCGTGGTCTGGGGGCTCGGCGTTCTCATCGGCGCGACAATTCTGGTGTCGAGCGTGACCGGTGCGGTTTCGACGGCTGCGACCGCAGTCGGCTCTGCCGCCGGCGGCGCTGCCAGCACGGCCACCACTGCCGCAGCGGCTTTCGGTGCCCAGGCGGACGGCCCGAACTTCGACACGCTGATCGATCGTTACCTGCGTGGCAACGGCACGGCTGAAAGCGCAGCCCCGCAGGGTTCGCGTGAAGAAGTCGGTCGCATCCTCAACACGCTGGCGGATGGCGAGATCTCGGCCGACGACCGCACCTATCTCGCCCAGTCGCTGGCCGCACGCACCGGCATCGACCAGCCGACTGCGGAAGCGCGCGTCAACGATCTCGTGACCGCAGCTCAGCAGGCCGAGCAGGCCGCACGCGATGCAGCGGAAAAGGCTCGCAAGGCGACGCTGATCGCAGCCTTTGCCACCGCCGCCTCGCTTCTGATCGCGGCTGTCGGCGCTTACTTCGGCGCAACGCTGGGCGGCCGTCATCGTGACCAGGGCACCGTTGTCGCCGGCTGGTCGCGCCGCTAACCGTCTCTCGCAACCCTCCAGTTGCCCTGAGGCCTCCGAACCCTGCGTTCGGAGGCCTTTTTCATGGCCTCGGAAATGGCTTGCTCAGATAGGGCGAGTCCTTCAGGCCGAACCGCCAGGGCCAATCAGCTGCCTTGGTGATACCGATGCGCGGCCCCGCGGCGACCATCGGAACGGTGCCCGCTTCCTTCAGCTCGAAAGGTGGCGCGAAGAGCGACAGGCCGTCATGGCTCTTGTCGAGCCCAAGCGCCTGGGCGAGCCGGCCCGGGCCTGCACAGAGCCTGCGCCTGTCTTCCAGCCCTCGCCGCTCCACCATCCGCTCCAAACCATGTTCGGGTACGAGCGCACGGATCAGAACCGCACTGCCGGGCAGGCAAACGAAGTTCAGGCACCAGTGCATGCCATAGGACAGGTAGACATAGGCGTGGCCCGGCTCGCCGAACATCGCGCGGTTGCGAAGCGTGGGTCCGCGAAAGCTGTGCGAGGCCGGATCATCGGTGCGGTAGGCCTCCGTCTCGGCGATCGTGCCGCCCACACCATCGACAAGAATTTCCGCCCCGATCAGGTCATGCGCGACGCCGAGCGGGTCGCGCGCGAAGAAGGCGGGCGTCAGCGTCAAGCCGGTATCCTGTGGAGGAAATCGGGAGAAAGCGGCACGGAGATACTGGCAAGAAAACCGCGTGGCTGCGCTTCGATGGCAAAACGTGCGCCGATTTCCGTGGTCAGAAGCTTCTGGAGCAAAGTGAAGTCCGTCTTCGTAAGACTGCTGTCCTCATCGGCCTCGCTTGTTTCATCCCATGAGAACGCAAGCTCGCCCATGCCACTATCGTGCTCGATCCGCCAGCCGACGCGGATCGATCCGTCGTCGTGCAAGAGCGCGCCTTTCTGAACGGCATGCGAAACCAGTTCATGGATGGCGAGGCCCACCGCCTGGGCTGCCGATTGTCGGATTGAAACCGGCGGGCCTTCGAGGCGGATCACGCCGTCCTCATACGCGCCATGTGCTGCGAGTTCCTCCGCGATCAGGAAATCCAGCCCGACCTCGCCCTGCGGTTCGCGTGAAAGAACGCCCTGTATGCGCGCCAGCGCTTCGAGCCGGCCATCGAGACGCATGGCGAGATCGCTCGCATCCCCGGTTTCCTCCGCGCTACGCCTGGCGATGGCACGGACCAGGGCGAGCGAGGAGCGCTCGAGATGATGCATCTCGTCGAGCGCGGATTTATGCGCCTCGCGGTCCTTCCAGAGATGATCGACTTCCGTGCAGGACCCGAACCATTGCTCCTGATCGCCACGCCCCACCGATGCGGCGTCTACCTGAAACCAGCGATACTCGGCGTCCTTTGCAACCCTCAGCCGTGCGGTGGCATGCAGGCTTGTGCCTTCCTCGGCCTTGGTCCAGGCGGCGCGCAACGCCACATGATCATCCGGGTGAAAGGCGGCGAGCCAGCCCTGCCCGTGGCTTTCTTCGGCCGTCTGCCCCGTCACGCTTTCCCAGCGCGTGCTCGACCAGAACCAGTGTCCCCGGGGCTTGGAGCGCCACAGCAAAGGCGGCGCGTTGGCAATCGCGGCCTTGAGCGAACGTGCTGTCGCCTGCTCGTTTTGGTGGGCGCGCGCTCGCTTCAGGCAAATGTCGATCCGCTTGAGCGCTTCGCTCAGGAGACCGATCGTTTCGCGTTTCGCCTCGCCGCCTTCTACCACCAGCATGGCGGCCAGACGGTTGTCCACAAGCACCGGCATGAAGAGAACCGTGTCGCCGTCTGATCCCAGAAGGCAGGGCCTGCCGCCATGCAGGGCGTCCAGCGCGGCATCCGACAGCCGCCCGAAATCTGGCTTCAGGGCGGAAGCAGGCCAGCCTGGCCATGTCTCGAAGCGCGCCTCTTCATCCACCTCGACCAGAAACAGGCTCGACAAGCCGAGTTGCAGGCCGAGCAGTTCACAACTGCGCGCTGCGACCGCTTCCGGAAGGTCGAGGGGGGACAGAAGATCGTCGAGGGCAACCAGTGTGCCCCGGCGTTGATCGACGATGCTGCCAGGCACCACCTCCCGACAGGTCGCCATGATACCGGCGACGCCGTCCTGCCGGCCACGCAAGGGCGTCAGCGACATGGCGAAGATCGACCCGCTGGCGCCACTCTGACTGGTCTCGAGGAACGGCAGCGTTTCCACAAGCGCACTCTTTTCCCGACCCGAAACCAAGGCCTCGACGGCAGGAGCGACGAGCGGCCAGAACGTGCGCCAGCCGTGTGAAAGTGGCTTGCCGAAGTTGGTCGCGTGAAGCTCCGCTCCGATGGCATGGCGAAATGGATCGTTGTAAAGCTGAACGAGATCGGACCCCCACCATATCGCCATCGGAAAAGGCGCGGACAGGCAGATGTCGAGGGAATGGCGAAAATCCTCGCTCCATGTCGCGACGGGCCCAAGGGATGTCTCTGCCCAGGCATGAGACTCGATCAAGGCACCCATGCCCTGGACACTCACATCCAAATCACTGTCTCGCTGCATTTTTCAAACATTTGATAGGCTTGACGGCGGAAGTGACCCGCAAACCGCAAGACGGCAAAAGTGGTTCCTTTCTCTTCGCGTCGAATGAGTAATTTGATCGGGGAGGCCGGAAGAATATCCTATGATATTTCGCCATCGCGAACATGACGCTAGCCAGAGCATGGGGGCGGACAATCCTGGTTGATCGCCTGAACCACCAGAGAGTTCGAGACGACCAGCCGAATGCCAGCCATCGATCCGTGCCAGGACCGCTCGCAATGAGAGTGCTTGGCCCCGTTTCTGCCGAGCGTCATTGCCCGCTCCCCTCCTGCTCTCACGCCATTGCCTTGCCCGATGGCACCGCATCCGTCCCTCTGTTTGAAGCGGTCGCGCGATGAAGCTGCCCAGAAACCCTTGGGCCGCCAAGCTTCGCCAATTCACTGACCTTGCCGACGACGATGTCGAGATCCTCGACCGGCTGGTGGCCGAGACCGAAACCTATGAGTCCGATACCGATGTCGTCAGCGAAGGCCAGCGCGTCGATTGGGTGAACGTGGTCGTGGAAGGCATGCTGTGCCGCTACACGGTGCTCGAAAACGGCCGCCGCCAGATCACCGCCTTCCTCGTGCCCGGCGACATGTGCGACCTGCACGGGTTTCTGTTGAAGGAGATGGATCACTCCATCGGCGCGCTGACACTCAGCCGCGTCGCCAAGGTCCCGCGCCAGGTGGTGATGGATATCACCGACCGCCGCCCGGCGCTGACCCGTGCGCTTTGGTGGTCCACCCTGGTCGATGAAGCCGTGCTGCGCCAGTGGATCGTCAATGTCGGCCGCCGCACGGCCTATGAACGGGCCGCCCACCTGATCTGGGAACTGTTTCTGCGCATGTCGGTCGTCGGCCACGCCGCCGACCGCGCCTTTCGCCTGCCGCTTACCCAGCAGGAACTCGCCGATACGCTGGGCATGAGCATCGTGCACATCAACCGCACCCTCCAGCGATTGCGCACCGAAGGCATCTTCACGCTCGCCAACGGCTATCTGACGATCCACGACCCCGAACGATTGCAGGCGATTGCCGGCTTCAACCCGTCTTATCTGCATTTCTACGAGCATATCGGCTTGCGGGGCCGGTAGGCTTCAGGCCGGTCGCTTCAAGAGAGCGGCAGGGCGGACGGTCTCTCGACCGGCACGACAGCACCGGATCAATTCAGAGCCGAGCCCAACCATTTCTCCCACCTCGTTTTGTGGGGATTGCATTGGCGCGTGGAAATCGTATCTCCCGATGGAGCCGAATGCCGGACTGAGCATTTCTTGCCGGCCCGGTCGGTTGGTGTTGGTTGGAACGGGCTTGTTCTTGTTCGCGTGAGATAAATGTCGCCTAAAACAGTTCACCAGGTCCTCAAGACCTATCTCGAAAAGAAGCGTAAGGCCGGCTGGCCGGTGTCCGTCACGGATGCCGTGCAGGCGATCCGCGTCGATCTGCCGAAATGCGAGCTGGAAGACGACGAGCTGGCGCAGATCGTCACCATTGCGGCCATCGAGCGTGGTCTTGGCGTCGCTTTCGACCGCGATCGCATGGGCGCCGGCCTGTCGCAGACGCGGCACTGAGGCCCTCCAAAACTAGGGAACCAGCCCTCCAAGCCGGCCTTAAGCGGACTCCCGTTTGCTGGAGATTCGTCCGATGTCGCTTCGAACCCTTCTTTTGTCCACGGCCGCCTGGGCCTGCTTTGCCGCCGCACCGGCGGTCGCGCAAACCCAGACAGGTCAGGCGCGGACCGACCAGGCCCTGACCGACCAGGCCCAGACGGGCAAACCGCAGCTCGAGCAGGTCGCCGAGTTTCCTCATCAGGTGACCGGCGTCACCGTTTCGGAAGACAACCGGATCTTCGTCAACTTCCCGCGCTGGACGGAAGACTCTCCCGTCTCCGTGGCCGAAGTGGTCGATGGCGAGATCAGGCCCTATCCGAACGAGACCTGGAATATGTGGCGCAACGCCCGCAAGGCGGAGTTCGCGCCTGAAAGCCACTTCATCTGCGTGCAAAGCGTGGTGGCCGACAAGCGCGGCAGCCTCTTCGTGCTCGACCCCGCCGCCCCCGCGCAGGCCAAGATCGTCCTCGGTGGGCCGAAGCTCGTGCAGATCGACCTCAAGACCAATGGCGTCGTGAAGAGATGGTCCTTCGACCAGACGATCGCGCCGCAGGGCTCCTATCTCAACGATGTGCGCCTGAGCCCCGATGGCAAAACCGCCTACATCACCGATTCAGGCCTGGTCGGCGCCATCGTCGTGGTCGATCTTGAAAGCGGCAAGGCCCGCCGCCTGCTGGCCGGACACCCGTCCACGCAGGTGGAGCCGAACGTGCAGGTGAAGGCCGATGGTAAGGTCTTGCGTCAGCCTGACGGGCGGGGCGTCGAGTTCTCGGCCGACGGCATCGCGCTCTCCAAGGATGGCGACTGGCTTTATTGGCAGGCCATCAAGGGCCGAACGCTTTATCGCGTCGACACCGCTTCGCTCCGCAACGAAAGCCTGTCGTCGGAAGAGCTGGGGCAGAAGGTTCAGGCACAAGGCGTCAATGGCGTGGCGGACGGCCTGCTCATCACTGACGACGGACGCATGATCGTCACCGCACCCGAGGGCAATGCCCTGTTCGTGCGCGAGACGCTCGACAAGGAACCCGTCGAATGGATCGCCGATGATCGCCTGCGCTGGCCCGATACGCTCAGCGAAGCGTCGGACGGCGCGATCTATGTGACCACATCGCGCATTCAGGACATGTCTTTCTTCAAGCCTGACGCGCCGATTGCACTGCCGACCCAGCTCTGGCGTATTCCCGCCCGGCAGCAGTGATCTTCGGCGGCGGGTGGATGACCATCCGCCGCCCTCCTTCACGATAGGCCGGAAATTGTAGCGGATCCCAAGAGGAGATCGGCTCGAAAACCGGATTCTGAGGCCGGTGGAGC
This sequence comes from Mesorhizobium liriopis, assembly GCF_024053505.1. GTDB lineage: Bacteria > Pseudomonadota > Alphaproteobacteria > Rhizobiales > Rhizobiaceae > Mesorhizobium_B > Mesorhizobium_B liriopis. The sequence goes on from NZ_JAMXQS010000005.1 coordinate 304,876, forward strand.
CCTGCTCGCTAGTTGTTGTGCGGCGGGGCGCCACGATCACGTGGCGAGTAGAGTTCCGCGGTGGCGCGCTCGGTGGCCTGCTTTTCGGCCGCCGTGCGCTTGCGGCGCTGGGTCAGCGCGAAGACGATCAGCACCGCGATCAGGATCGGGCCGCCCGCGACCACGATCAGCCAGAGATTTTCAGTTATCGCGCCCATGCCCGACCGTTCCTCCCGGCGCGGCTATGCTGGTGGCACTAATCGCCCAAGAGGGCCGCGCGCACCTCTTCCGCCGTTCGGAAATAAAGAGCCCCCGCCGGTGGTTCCAAATCCATCTGCGGCCAGAAGATCGTGGTCATGCCGGCGGCGACACCAGCCGAGGCGCCCGTCTGCGAATCCTCCATCACCGCGCACTCCTGCGGCTCGACGCCGTGCAGATAGGCGGCGCGTAGGAACGGCTCGGGATCGGGCTTGCCCAGACGCACATCATTGCGGCTGACCGAGATGAAACCGTTGCGCGACAGGCCGACCGCGCGCAGGTTTGCATCCACGACGAGGCGATCGGAGTTCGAAACGATCGCCTGCTTGACGCCGGCGTCTTCCAAGGCGCGAAAGATTTCGACCGCGCCTTCGCGCGGCTTCAACTTCGGCGCATGCTCGAAATAATAATCGTATTTCCGCGCGATCCAGTCTTCGAAGGGGATGGAAACGCCCAGTTCCGCGCGCATCATCTGGTAAACGGGCCATGCGGCCTGGCCGAGGACGCGCTCATGCAGGTCTTCTGGCGGCGTGAGGCCCAGGCTGCGGATCGCATGTTCGAGTGCAGCATCATGCAGCAGCTCGCTGTCCACCAGCGTGCCGTCCATGTCCCAGAACACGGCCTTGGGGTTGATTGACATCGGGAGCTTTCCTTGCACTTGCAGGCCTTTGAGCCCGGGCATAGAGGCAAACTTGGGCAGATGCCAGAGGCGGGCAAGCCTCCGTTGGCTGAAGACCCTCGGCATTTGCCCAAGCGTTTGGCAATTGCTACCACGCATCAAGCCTGCAATGCTTGGCAATGCGCAACCGGGGAGCATGCGTGGGTGGAGAAAGAAGCGCAGGTATGAATACGATTGCGCGAAACGACCCGGATCGGAACCGGCTGGACGATGCGGCCCGCGCGGGCTGGCTTTACTATGTCGCGGGCAATACGCAGGACCAGATCGCAGGCAAGCTCGGCGTGTCGCGTCAGACCGCGCAGCGGCTGGTCTCCCTAGCCGTTTCCGAGGGCCTCGTGCGCGTGCGCCTCGACCACCCGATTGCACGCTGCCTGGAACTCGGCACCGAGCTCAAGAGCCGCTACGGGCTCGACTTCGTTGAAGTGGTTCCCACCGATCCAGGCTCGGCCTCCACCACGATCGGCATCGCGGAAGCGGGTGCCGCCGAGTTCGAGCGCCGGTTGCGCAGCTCTGAACCCTCCACCATGGCGATGGGCACGGGGCGCACGCTGAAGGCGGCCATCGAACAACTGCCACCCATGGCCTGCCCGCAGCACAAGGTGGTGTCGCTCACCGGCAATATCGCGCCGGACGGCTCGGCGGCCTTCTACAATGTCGTCTTCACCCTTTCCGACCGTGTGAAGTGCCGCTCCTTCCCGATGCCGCTCCCCGTCATCGCCTCGTCCAGCGAGGAGCGCGAGATGCTGCATTCTCAACCGATGATCCGCTCGACGCTCGAACTCGCAGCCAAGGCCGAGGTAACATTCCTGGGCATCGGCGATCTCGGCCCCAATGCGCCCTTGTTCGAAGACGGATTCATCACGGAAAATGAGTTGAAGGCATTGCAGAAGGCGGGCGCCGTCGGCGAACTTGTCGGCTGGGCGTTCGACCGCGAAGGCGAGCTGATCGAAGGCGTCACCAACGACCGCGTGGCCTCCGCCCCTCTTCCCTCGCGCGAGACCGGACTGGTGATCGTGCTGGGCAAGGGCGAGCGCAAGCTGCCGGGCTTGAAGGCGGCCGCCGCGCGCCGCCTCGTCAACGGGTTGATCACCGACGAGGCGACGGCAGAGGGCCTTTTGCAACCATGATCAGTCGCAGCGGCGCGGGCTGAACGGGTCGGCCGCGTCGATCAAGCCGATGTCGCGTTGCAGATAGTCCGAGAGCAGGCGCGGATCGGGCTTGCGGCGTAGGCGCGAGAGACTTGAGCGGAACGCGGCAAGCCATAAAAGCCATTGCTGTCCCGATATTCGTGACCGTGCGTGTTTGGTCAACAGGAGTTCGGCGGGCGAGTTCATGGGAACGCCTCGTTTGCATGTTGCCGTGGGTGTCTGTTCTGCCCATAATCTGAGACGAATGGCGGCGGAATTCCAATCGAATGTCGCACTAGACCCATAGACTGGTTTGATGGCTGAGTTCCGGCACCTGCCACCCCTTCCCGCGCTGCGCGCCTTCGAGGCCGCCGCCCGCCTGCTAAGCTTCACGCGCGCCGGCGAAGAACTCGGCATGACGCAGGCGGCGGTCAGCTATCAGATCAAGGTGCTGGAGGACCGGGTCGGCAGTCCGCTTTTCGTGCGCCGCGCGCGCAGCGTCGAATTGACGGAAGCGGGCCAGACGCTGGCCGAGGCCGCGCGTGACGCCTTCGACCGCTTGACGGAGGGTTATGCCAAGGCACGAGGTGCGGAGGGCGTGACGCTGACGCTCACCACCGTTGCGACCTTTGCAGGCATCTGGCTGGCGCAGAATCTCGGGCGCTTCCAGTTCGCCAATCCCACGATCGCGGTGCGTCTCGATGCGCTCGACCGGAATCTCGACCTTTTGCGCGGCGAGGCCGACATGGCGATCCGCGGCGGGGTCGGCCAGTGGCCCGGCCTCGCGGCGCACCGGCTCATTCCATACGATTTCGCCCCGATGCTGAGTCCCGCGCTTGCCGCCGAAGCGGACATCAAGACGCCTGCCGATCTCCTCAAGCTGCCGATCCTCGACCCCGACGACCACTGGTGGCAGCTGTGGTTCGCCAAGATGGGCGTCGATGCGGGCGAGCTCGGAAAGCGGCCGCTCAACAGCCTCGGCACCCAGATCTATGCGGCCAACGCCGCCATGGCCGGCCAGGGTGTCGCCATCCTCACCCGACGCTTCTTCGAGCGCGATCTGGCGGAGGGTCGTCTGGTGCAGCCCTATGCGGAACTGTCAGACGACGGGCGGAACGGCGGTTACTGGCTTGCCTATCCCGAAGCACGCCGCAACGTGCGCAAGATCAGGACTTTTCGGGAATGGATCCTCGGCGAGTTCGCGAAGGAAGACCGAGGAGTTCAAACGGTTCATCCGCTCTCTTGCTGCGCTGCAGCATCGAATGGAAGTTGACAGCGCTTCTTCGCCGTGGGTAATTGCCCACATCCAAGGCAATTGCTCATGTCTCCGGCAGGCCTTGCGCAAGGGAGGAAGTTTGATGAGACCATTCGCATTCACGCTCGGACTCTGCACCGCGAGCCTGCTCGCGGTCGCAGCGCATGCCGAGACGCTGACCATCGCCACCGTCAACAATGGCGACATGATCCGCATGCAGAAGCTGGCCGGCGAGTTCACCAAGGCCAACCCCGACATTCAGCTCAACTGGGTCACGCTCGAAGAAAACGTGCTGCGCCAGCGCGTCACCACCGACATCGCCAACAAAGGCGGCCAGTTCGACGTTCTGACCATCGGCACCTATGAGGTTCCGATCTGGGCGAAGAACGACTGGCTCGTGCCGCTCGACAATCTCGGCGCCGACTACGACGTCGACGATCTGATCCCGGCCATCCGCAATGGCCTTTCCTCCGACGGCAAGCTCTACGCCGCGCCGTTCTACGGCGAGTCGTCCTTCATCATGTATCGCAAGGATCTGGCCGAGAAGGCCGGCGTCACCCTGCCCGAGGCACCGACCTGGGATCAGGTCGCGGACGCCGCGCGCAAGATGACCGACCGCGCCAACGGCATCAACGGCATCTGCCTTCGCGGCAAGGCCGGCTGGGGCGAGAACATGGCCTTCCTGACGGCCACGGCGAACGCCTTCGGCGCGCGCTGGTTCGACGAGAACTGGAAGCCCCAGTTCGACCAGCCGGAATGGAAGAAGACGCTTCAGTCCTATGTCGACCTGATGAAGGAAGCCGGCCCCGAGGGCGCTTCCTCCAACGGCTTCAACGAGAACCTCGCGCTCTTCCAGCAGGGCAAATGCGGCATGTGGATCGACGCCACGGTGGCGGCATCCTTCGTGACCAACCCCGCCGACTCGACCGTTGCCGACAAGGTCGGCTTCGCGTTGGCACCCGATACGGGCCTCGGCAAGCGCGGCAACTGGCTCTGGGCCTGGTCGCTGGCGATCCCCGCGGGCTCGCAGAAGGTCGAATCGGCGGAGAAGTTCATCTCCTGGGCGACCTCCAAGGCCTATGGCGAACTCGTCGCGTCCAAGGAAGGCTGGGCGAACGTGCCTCCGGGCACCCGCCAGTCGCTCTATGCCAATGCCGACTACCAGAAGGCAGCGCCCTTCGCGAAGATGACCATCGACTCCATCAACGCGGCGGACCCGACCAAGCCCACCGTGAAGCCGGTGCCCTATACGGGCGTCCAGTTCGTGGCCATTCCTGAATTCCAGGGCCTCGGCACGACGGTCGGTCAGCTCTTCTCGGCGGCACTTGCCGGCCAGATGAGCGTCGACGACGCACTCGCTCAGGCTCAGACGGCTGCCACCAGCACCATGACCGAAGGCGGTTACATCCAGTAAACATCCTCCCGATGTTTCAGGCCGCCCGGCCCGTTTCCGGGCGGCCGATCCTTCACCTGATGCCGATCCTTCACTGATGCATGAGCGGTGGAGAGCCGCGCTGCAGGGTTGACGGCCAAGCCACGCGACATTCAACTTGATCCGTATTCCGGCCTCGCGGCCGTGCTCGCCCAAGCCTCTTCTCCGCATGACAGGCGGCGGAGACTGTTTTCAGTCTTTCCGAGGGGCACGATCCGGCGGGCTTCAGAAGTTGCTGCGGCGCGATCGAACGCGCCCGCACAGAGCGCAACTGCGGCATCGACCTGAGGAGGGGTATTCCGCAAATGGCCACTCAACAAACCCGATCCCTCGCACGCATCATGATGGCACCGTCTGTCATCATGCTGTTCATCTGGATGATCGTGCCGCTGGTGGCGACGCTCTGGCTTTCGTTTCAGCGCTATAATCCGGCCAACCCTGCCAGAAACGGGTTCGTCGGCTTTTCCAACTACCTCCTCGCCTTCAACGATCCGGCCTTCTCGCAGTCGATCATCAACACGCTGATCCTCGTGGTGAGCGTTCTCCTGATCACCGTGATCGGCGGCATCATGCTCGCGATGCTGCTCGACCAACCGGTCTGGGGACAAGGCATCGTCCGCATCCTCATCATCTCGCCCTTCTTCGTCATGCCGCCCGTCGCGGCGCTGATCTGGAAGAACATGATCATGTCGCCCGACTACGGCGTGTTCGCGAGCATCGCGCGATCACTGGGCTTCACGCCGATTGCGTGGCTGACATCCTACCCATTGTTCTCGATCATCATCATCGTCGCCTGGCAATGGCTGCCCTTCGCGACGCTGATCCTCCTGACCGCGCTTCAGTCGCTCGACGGCGAGCAGAAGGAAGCCGCCGAAATGGACGGCGCGGGCTTCTTCAGCCGCTTCTGGTATCTGGTGCTGCCCCACCTCGCGCGTGCGATCACGGTGGTGGTGCTCATCCAGACCATCTTCCTGCTCTCGATCTATGCCGAGATCTTCGTCACCACCGGCGGCGGACCGGGCTATGCATCCGTCAACCTGCCCTTTCAGATCGCCAAGAGCGTGGCCGATGTGCGCTACGGCTTGGCATCGGCGGGCGGCATCCTCGCGGTGATCTTCGCCAACATCGTCGCCGTCTTTCTGATGCGCGCGGTGGGCAAGAATCTGGATCGTTGAGCGAGAAGGAGGTCAGACATGGCGCGCACCGTCACCAACCGTCAGAAGGCAGTCACCACAGTCGTCGTGTGGATCATTGCCCTGCTCATCTTCTTCCCGATCCTTTACACGATCATCACGAGCTTCAAGTCGGAAACTGAGGCGATCCAGGGCTTCAACCTGATCCCCTCGGGAACGCTGGAAAGCTATGCCGAGGTCGAGGCGCAGCGCGGCTATTTCCGCTTCTTCCTCAACTCGGTAATCATCTCCGTCGGCTCGACCCTGCTGGCGCTCGTGGTCGCGGTACCGGCGGCCTGGTCCATGGCATTCTCGCCGACGCGCCGGACCAAGGACGTGCTGATGTGGATGCTGTCCACCAAGATGATGCCGGCGGTCGCCGTGCTCGTGCCGCTCTACCTCATCTTCGCGCGGCTCGGCCTCCTCGACAACCGCGTCGCCATCACGGTCATGCTGACGCTGATCAACCTGCCAATCGTGGTGTGGATGCTCTACACTTACTTTCGTGAGATTCCCGGCGAAATCCTCGAGGCGTCACGCATGGATGGTGCCTCGCTCTGGAACGAGATCGTCTATGTGCTGACGCCGATGGCGGTGCCCGGCATCGCCTCCACCATGCTGCTCAACATCATCCTGGCCTGGAACGAGGCGTTCTGGACGATCCAGCTGACCACCACGAATGCCGCGCCGCTGACGGTCTTCATCTCGTCGTTCTCGAGCCCACAGGGCCTGTTCTGGGCCAAGCTGTCGGCGGCCTCGACGCTTGCCATCGCACCCATCCTCATCATGGGCTGGTTCTCGCAGCGCCAGCTGGTGCGCGGCCTGACCTTCGGCGCCGTCAAGTAGGCATGTCCCCGGAAAGTCGCAGACTTTTCGGACAGGGATCATGACCCGATCAAAAGATTAAGGGGAGACATCATGGGCAACATCACCCTTCAGAACGTTTCGAAGAGCTTCGGCGCGACGAGCATCATTCCCAACATCGACCTCACCATCGAGGATGGCGAGTTCGTGGTGTTCGTCGGCCCGTCCGGCTGCGGCAAGTCCACGCTTCTGCGCCTGATCGCAGGGCTCGAGGACGTGTCGGGCGGCAAGATCATGATCGATGGGCGCGATGTGACCCAGGAGGCACCGGCCAAGCGCGGGCTTGCGATGGTGTTCCAGTCCTATGCGCTCTACCCACACATGACCGTGCGCAACAACATCGCCTTTCCGCTCAAGATGGCGGGCGAGGACAAGGCGGTCATCGACAAGAAGGTGACGGACGCCGCCCGCGTTCTTAACCTGACCAACTATCTCGACCGCCGTCCCGGCCAGCTCTCGGGCGGCCAGCGTCAGCGCGTCGCCATCGGACGCGCCATCGTGCGCCAGCCTTCGGCCTTCTTGTTCGACGAGCCGCTTTCGAACCTCGACGCGGCCCTGCGCGGCACCATGCGCCTCGAAATCTCGGAACTGCACCAGCAGCTCAAGACCACCATGATCTATGTGACCCACGATCAGGTGGAAGCCATGACCATGGCCGACAAGATCGTGGTGCTGAACGCCGGCAATATCGAGCAGGTCGGCTCGCCGCTCGAACTCTATCGTTCCCCGAAAAATCTCTTCGTGGCGGGCTTCATCGGTTCACCCCGCATGAACCTCGTGTCCGGTCAGGCGGCGGACGGCATGGGTGGGGCCGCCACCGTCGGCGTGCGGCCCGAGCATATCCAGATCAGCCGCGACAGCGGCACATGGCGCGGCACGGTGGGCGTGGCCGAGCATCTCGGCTCCGACACCTTCCTCCATGTCCAGACCGACCAGGCCGGGCCGATCACGGTGCGCGCCGATGGCGAGGTGGGCCTGGAGCACGGGGAGACGGTGTTCCTGACACCCGTCCCGTCCAAGGTCCACCGCTTCGACGCGGGCGGTCTGGCGCTTCGCTGAAGGAAAACTGCGCCAAGCAGAGAGAATAAGTATGCGACTCGAAAATAAATCCGCCCTCATCACCGGTGCCGCGCGCGGCATCGGCCGCGCCTTTGCGGAAGCCTATGTGCGCGAGGGCGCGACCGTGGCCATCGCCGACATCGATCTCGAACGGGCCGAACAGTCCGCGCGCGCAATCGGCGACAAGGCCTATGCCGTGCGCATGGACGTGACGGATCAGGCGTCCATCGAACAAGCGATCCGCACGGTCGAGGAGAAGGCCGGCGGGATCGATGTTCTCGTCAACAATGCGGCCCTCTTCGACATGGGGCCGATCGTGGAAATCCCGCGGTCGAGCTTCGACAGATTGTTTGCGATCAATGTCGCGGGCACGCTGTTCACGCTGCAGGCCGCAGCGAAAAGCATGATCGCGCGGGGCCAGGGCGGCAAGATCATCAACATGGCGAGCCAGGCGGGCCGTCGCGGTGAAGCACTCGTCGCCGTCTATTGCGCCACCAAGGCCGCGGTGATCTCGCTCACGCAATCGGCCGGGCTCGACCTCATCAAGCACAAGATCAACGTCAACGCGATCGCACCGGGCGTGGTGGACGGCGAGCACTGGCAGGGCGTCGATGCGCTCTTCGCGAAATACGAGAACCGGCCGATCGGCGAGAAGAAGCGGCTGGTCGGCGAAGCGGTGCCCTACGGGCGCATGGGCACGGCCGAGGATCTGGTCGGGATGGCAGTCTTCCTGGCCTCGCGCGACAGCGATTACGTGGTGGCGCAGACCTACAATGTGGATGGCGGGAACTGGATGAGTTGAGGGGAACGCCTCGTCACCCCAACCACCTCCGACATCCCTTCACAAGACTTCGAAGGAAGAACACCCATGGCAACCAAGCTCTCCCTCGAAACCCTTTCCGCGCTGCCCCCATCCGTTGCGAAGCCGTCCTATGCGCGCGAGGCGCTCTCGCCCGGCATCGTCCATTTCGGACTGGGCAATTTCCATCGCGCCCATCAGGCCGTCTATCTCGATGCCCTGTTCAACCAAAACGAGGACCATGACTGGGCGATCGTCGGCGCAGGCGTCTTCGAGGGCGAGAAGCGCGGGCGGGATGTGCTCCAAGCACAAGACTGGCTGACCACCGTGGTGGAGCAGGACCAGGGCGTGATGGATGCGCGGGTCACGGGCTCCATGATCGATTTCCTCGTGCCCGGCGATGGCGCGGCCATCATCGCCAAGCTCGCCGATCCGGCCATCCGCATCGTGTCGCTGACCATCACCGAGGGCGGCTATTTCATCGACGCGTCCACCGGCCGTTTCGACCCCAAGCATCCCGACATCGCGCGCGATGCGGCGAACCCCACAGACCCGAAGACCGTGTTCGGCCTTATCCTCGCGGGGCTGAAGGCGCGGCGGGGTGCGGGCACGCCGCCTTTCACCGTGATGTGCTGCGACAACATCCCTCATAACGGCCATGTCACGCGCGATGCGGTGTGCGGGCTCGCCAACCTCCTTGATCCCGAACTGGCCGAGTGGGTCGAGGCCCATGTCGCCTTTCCAAACGGCATGGTGGACCGCATCACACCGGCTACCACCGACCGCGAGCGCACCATCGCACGCGACCAGTTCGGCGTGGACGACGGCTGGCCGGTCTTCTGCGAGCCCTTCAAGCAGTGGGTGCTCGAAGACCACTTTCCGCTCGGGCGGCCGGCCCTCGAAAAGGTCGGCGTGCAGTTCGTCGAGGATGTGTCGCCTTTCGAGCTGATGAAGATCCGCATCCTGAACGGGGGGCATGCGACCATCGCCTATCCGGGCGGTCTGCTCGACATCCATTTCGTCCATGAGGCGATGGAGCATCCGCTGATCCGCGCCTTTCTGGCCAAGCTCGAGCGCACCGAGATCATCCCGACGGTTCCCCCTGTGCCGGGCGTGGTTCTGGAAGACTATTACCAGCTCATCGAGAGCCGCTTCTCGAACCCCAAGATCGGCGACACCGTGCGCCGGCTCTGCCTCGACGGCTCGAACCGCCAGCCGAAATTCATCATCCCGACGGTCGCCGACCGCTTGAAGGCCAATCAGTCGGTCGAAGGTCTCGCGCTCGAATCCGCGCTCTGGTGCCGCTATTGCTATGGCGAAAGCGATGCGGGCACCCTGATCGAGCCCAACGATCCGAACTGGGACCGCATGCAGGCGACGGCCAAGCAGGCAAAGAGCGATCCGTCCGCATGGCTTGCCATGGAAGACATCTATGGCGCGGTCGGCCGCTCGCCGGAATTCGCCCGCGAATTCTCGGGCGCGCTCCGGGCGCTCTGGGCGGACGGCACGGTGGCGGTGCTCCAGCGTTATCTCGGCCAGCAGGGCTGATCCCTTGAGCGGACACGCACCGGAGCTTGTGATCTTCGACTGCGACGGCGTTCTGGTCGACAGCGAGCCGATCTCTGTCGCGGTGCTGCGCGAGGTGGTGACGGAAGCGGGCGGCACGATCAGCGAGGAGCAGATCTTCTCCCAGATGCTCGGCCGCTCCATGGCCTCCGCCATCGCCATTCTCGACGAGAAATACGGTTTCGCCTTCACGGAACGCCACAGCGAAGCGTTGCGGGCGCGGCTTTACGAGCGTTTTCATGCCGAGTTGAAGTCGGTCGAGGGGATCGAACAGGCGCTCAAGCAGCTGCCCTGTTCGGCCTGTGTCGCGTCCTCGTCCTCGCTCGAACGGATCACCTTGTCGCTGGAGATCGCGGGGCTTTTGCCTTTTCTCGCACCTCATCTATACAGTGCGCAGATGGTGAAAAACGGCAAGCCCGCGCCCGATCTCTTCCTCCACGCAGCCCAGGCGATGGGGGTTGAACCCGCGCGCTGCCTCGTGGTCGAGGACAGCCCGGCGGGCGTCCAAGCTGCCAAGGCGGCGGGCATGCGCGTGTTCGGCTTCACCGGCGGCAGCCATGCGGCCCCCGCCCGGCTCGAAGCGACACTCCACCAGGCAGCGCCCGATCTGATCTTCTCGCACATGGCCGACCTTCCCGCCCTTATCGAGGACAAAGCCCCACGCCGGGCGCGAGCTCACGCTTGAGCTTGGGCCAAGGTCTCGTTTGCGGGGTCGATGTCGGCACGGGCAGCGCGCGTGCCGGCATTTTCGATTTCAACGGCCGCCTGCTCGGCCGCGCCGAGCACCCGATCCTCATCAACCAGCCCGAGCCGGCCCATGCCGAGCACGATTCCGAGGATATCTGGAACGCCGTCTGCGGTGCTGTGCGGGCAGCGCGGAAAAGTGCTGGGGTGGAGGCGCGCGCTGTCAAAGGCATTGCCTTCGATGCCACCTGCTCGCTCGTGGTGCGCGACCGGGACGGCCGGCCGGTGTCGGTTTCGCGGTCCGGTGAAAGCCGGTGGGACACGCTGGTCTGGCTCGACCATCGCTCGCTTTCCCAAGCCGAGCGCTGCACGGCGACAGGACATCCGCTGATCGCGCGGGTGGGCCGCATGAGCCCGGAAATGCAGACGCCGAAGCTGATGTGGCTGAAGGAAGAGCTGCCCGCCACTTGGGAGCAGGCCGGCTTCTTCTTCGATCTCGCCGATTTTCTGTCATGGAAGGCAACAGGCAGCCTCGCGCGCTCGCAATGCACGCTCGGCACGAAATGGGCCTATCTCGCCGACGGCGATGCCGGCTGGCAGGATGATCTCTTGGGCGAGGTCGGCCTTGCGGACATGCGCGAGCGTGGGGCGCTTCCCGATCATGCGACGCCGGTCGGTGCCGATCTCGGATCGCTGACGCCGGATGCGGCGCGCGCGCTCGGTCTCCTTCCCGAAACGCGTGTCGGCTGCGGCTTGATCGACGCCCATGCGGGCGCGCTGGGGCTTCTGGGCGGCCTGCCACCGAAGACTCTCAACCGCCATGCGGCGCTGATCGCCGGCACGTCGAGCTGCGTGATGGCGATGACCACCGCGCCACGCCGCTTCGCGGGCGCCTGGGGTCCCTATTGGGGTGCTGCCCTGCCCGATCTCTGGCTGAGCGAAGGCGGGCAGTCGGCCACAGGCGCCTTGCTCGACCATGTGATCCAGCTGACCGGCGGCGGGCTCCCGCCAACGGGCGAAACGCATCGGCGCATCATCGCGCGGGTCGAGGCCATGCGCGGGGCGGAAGGGCCCGATCTCGCCTCCGAACTCCATGTGCTGCCGGATTTTCACGGGAACCGTTCCCCCTATGCCGATCCGAACGCGCTCGGCGTGGTGAGTGGCTTGAGCCTCGACAGTTCCTTCGACGCGCTCTGCCGGCTCTACTGGCGCACGGCCGTGGCCTTGGCGCTTGGCCTGCGCCATGTGCTCGACGCGATGGGCGAGCGGGGTCCGCGCGTGGATGTCCTGCATGTGACGGGCGGGCACACGCGCAATTCGCTTCTGATGGAGCTTTACGCGGATGCCACGGGCTGCCGCGTCGAGGAACAGCGCAACGACGAAGCCGTGCTGCGCGGCTCGGCGATGGCGGCAGCGAGTGCGGCGGGGCTTTATCCGACCTTGCGCGAGGCCTGTGCGGCCATGCGGCAGCCGGGCGCGGTGCGCGAACCAGACCCTGCGGCGCAGAAGCGGCTTGAGCGCGACTACCGCATCTTTCTGGAGATGCACCGGCAGCGTCGGGTCCTGGACGATATGATGAGGGCCTCCGAAGAGGCCCTCTGATTTATTCCGGGATCTGCCGAACCGCGCCCTTGGCCGCGCTCGTCGCCATCATGGCATAGGCGCGGAGAGCGGTGGTGACCTTGCGCGGGCGCTGAAGCTTGGGGCACCAGTTCCTGCCGAACTGCGTGTTCATCGCCTCGCGGCGGCGCACCAGTTCGGCCTCGTCCACCTTGAGCTCGATCGTACGGTTGGGGATGTCGATGGCGATCGTGTCACCGGTCTCGACCAGCCCGATCAGCCCGCCCTCTTCCGCTTCCGGCGAGACGTGGCCGATGGAAAGACCCGAGCTGCCACCCGAGAAGCGGCCATCGGTCACGAGCGCGCAGGCTTTGCCCAGGCCTTTCGATTTCAGGTAGCTCGTGGGATAGAGCATTTCCTGCATGCCGGGGCCGCCGCGTGGGCCTTCGAAGCGGATCACCACGACCTCGCCCGGCTTCACCTCATTGCCGAGGATACCCTTCACAGCCGCTTCCTGGCTTTCGAAGACGATGGCGGGGCCGGTGAACTTCAGGATCGACTCGTCCACGCCCGCCGTCTTCACCACGCAACCGTCGAGCGCGAGATTGCCCTTGAGAACGGCGAGGCCGCCATCCTTGGAGAACGGCGTTTCGGCCGAGCGGATCACGCCCGCTTCACGGTCGAGGTCGAGATCGTCCCAGCGGCTGCTCTGGCTGAAGGCGGTCTGCGTCGGCACGCCGCCGGGTGCCGCCGAGAAGAACTCGCGGACCTTGGAGCTGTTGGTCTGCGAAATGTCCCAGTGCTCGATGGCGTGGCCGAGCGTCTCGGCATGCACCGTCGGCTGGTCGCGGTTGATAAGGCCTGCTTTGTCGAGCTGGCCCAGGATCGCCATGATGCCGCCGGCACGGTGGACGTCTTCCATGTGGACGTCCTGCTTGGCGGGCGCGACCTTGCACAGCACGGGCACTTTTCGCGACAGCGCGTCGATATCGTCCATGCTGAAATCGATTCCGCCCTCATGCGCGGCCGCGAGGATATGCAGCACCGTATTGGTCGAGCCGCCCATCGCGATATCGAGCGCCATCGCGTTCTCGAAGGCGGGCTTGGACGCGATCTTGCGCGGCAGGACGGTTTCGTCGTCGCGCTCGTAATAGCGCTGGGCGAGATCGACGATCAGATGCCCGGCTTCCACGAACAGGCGGCGGCGGTCGGCATGGGTCGCGAGCGTCGAGCCGTTGCCGGGCAGCGACAGGCCGAGCGCCTCGGTGAGACAGTTCATGCTGTTTGCCGTGAACATGCCGGAGCACGAGCCGCAGGTCGGGCAGGCCGAGCGCTCGATGATCTTCACGTCCTCGTCCGACACCTTGTCGTCGGCGGCGGCCACCATGGCATCCACGAGGTCGAGCGCGACCTGACGGCCTTTCAGGAGCACCTTGCCGGCTTCCATGGGGCCGCCGGACACGAAAACCGCGGGAATGTTGAGGCGCATCGCGGCCATCAGCATGCCGGGGGTGATCTTGTCGCAGTTGGAAATGCAGACCATGGCATCCGCGCAATGCGCGTTGACCATGTATTCCACCGAGTCCGCGATCAGTTCGCGCGAGGGCAGCGAGTAAAGCATGCCGTCATGCCCCATCGCGATGCCGTCATCGACCGCGATCGTGTTGAACTCCTTGGCCACGCCGCCCGCCGCTTCGATCTCGCGCGCCACGAGCTGGCCGAGGTCCTTGAGATGGACATGGCCGGGTACGAACTGGGTGAACGAGTTGACCACCGCAATAATCGGCTTGCCGAAATCGCTGTCCTTCATGCCCGTCGCGCGCCAAAGGCCACGAGCGCCCGCCATGTTGCGGCCGTGAGTGGTGGTGCGTGAACGATAGGCTGGCATGGTCGTGCTTCCTGCTTGGGGCTTTCAGCCTTCCGGCAATATCCGGAAAGTTTTCGTTCGCCAGACTGCCCTCCGCCTGCGCAGAACGGCGTCTTCGCGAAAGAATGCTTGGTGCTCGCGGCTCGCGCGTCTGTCAATGGCGCCCGGTGTCGCGAGAGCGCGCGTGTGGAACACAAAGACGGCAGCCATATGGCCGCAGCGTCAGCCTATTCTTCCATCCGACACGCATCACATCGGGGAACCGGCCTTCATTGAAGACGTTGCTTTGCTCGCATCACGCGAGGAGGCTTTGTTCATGGCTGAAGCACAACGCAAGTCCGAACGTCCGGAAAACCTGTCGCTCCGCCGCACCCCCGGGCGCTCGGAAGACCCGTTTACTCTGGATGAACAGCTGGACACGGGTCTCGAAGACACGTTTCCGGCCAGCGACCCGGTTTCGGTGGTTTCCACCACGATCTCGGGCAAGGCCAAGAAGCTGGAAGGAACCGACGAAGTGCTGGCGCGGCAGCGCGCCGAACGTCAGCGGGAAACGGCGCAGCGCAATGCCGAGCGTCAGCGCCTGATCCGGCGTGAGGAACAGCGAGAAACGGCTCGCCTTCTGGGCATTGCCGGTCTTGCCATCGGCTTGTCTTTGGCGGCGGTTTCGTCCGTCTTGCTGGCGCGCAACCAGCGGCTCTAAGGGTCCGGTCCGGAGGGATTACGAGGCCATTCGGTCACGTGACTTTCTTTCCTGAAGGCGGCCTCCGGGCCGCCTTTTTGATGCCTCCATCAAAATTACTGCTCTTTTCCCCGTCTTGCCTTCCGCAACGGTTTCGGCGAAAAGCAGCCTCCAGGCGGTCGAAATCGGGTTTGCGAACGCTATTGGGGCATGCTTTTGCGCTGCCGGCCGCGTTTTCAGCGAATTTTTTGCAGTTCTCGCCGTCTTTCACCCGCAAGAACATTTCTGGAAAAGGCAGGCACACCATGTCTGCGATCACTGCCGGCACCTTCCCGGCCGCGTCCCATTCGTGGCGCGGCGAAATCCAGGCCACGCTCAAGCTGGCATGGCCGATGATCCTCACCAATCTCGCCCAGACGGCGATGACGGCGACGGACGTGATCGTCCTCGGGCGGCTGGGACCGGACTCGCTGGCCGCGGGCGCGCTGGGCTCGAACCTTTATTACCTGCCGCTCGTTGCCGGCATGGGGCTGATGCTGGCCACCCAACCGATGATCGCGACCGAGCTCGGGCGCAGGTCCACTTCCGTGCGCGACCCGCGCCGCACCGTGCGTCAAGGGCTGTGGCTCGCGATCCTCGTCGCCCTGCCGATGTGGATCCTGCTCTGGCAGACCGAAGCCATCATGAATGCCATGGGTCAGGACCCGCGCCTCGCCGCCATGGCTGGGCAATATATGAGCACGCTGCAATGGGGCATCCTGCCCTTTTTCGGCTTCGTCGTCCTGCGCTCCTTCGTGTCCGCGCTCGAGCGGCCCGGCTGGGCGCTGGCCGTGATGGTGGTCGCCGTGATCTTCAACGCCCTTGCCAACTGGGCGCTGGTGTTCGGCCATTGGGGTTTTCCCGCGCTCGGGCTCGAAGGATCGGGTCTGGCGACGGCGCTCGCCAACACGATTATGTTCGTGGGCCTCGCGCTGGTCGTTTCGAACCACAGGAAGTTCCGGCGCTATCACCTGTTCGGCCGCTTCTGGCGTGCGGACTGGCCGCGCTTCCGCATGCTGGTCGTGCTCGGCCTGCCGATCGGCGGACTGCTCGCCTTCGAGGTCGGCCTGTTCAACGGCGCAGCCCTCGTGATGGGCCTGATCGACACGCCGTCACTGGCCGCGCACGCCATCACGATCCAGATCGCGGCCGCCACCTTCATGGTGCCGCTGGGGTTGGGCCAGGCTGCGACGGTGCGCGTCGGGCTGGCCTATGGCGCGGGTGACCGCGAAGGCGTGCGCCGTGCGGGCTGGACGGCGCTCAGCCTCGGCATCGGCTTCATGAGCCTGGCGGCACTGACCATGCTTCTCATTCCGCACCATCTGATCGGCATCTTCCTCGACAGCGCCAATCCGGCCAATGCCGCGGTCATTCCGATCGCCGTCTCGTTTCTGGCCTTCGCGGCCCTTTTCCAGATCGTGGATGGCGCTCAGGCAGTGGGGGCCGGCATGCTGCGCGGGCTGCACGACACCAAGCTGCCGATGATCTATGCCGGTTTCGGCTATTGGGTGATCGGCATGCCGCTCGGGCTCTTTCTCGCATTCCCGTTAGGCATGCGCGGCAACGGCATCTGGCTGGGGCTTTGCGTGGGGCTCTTCGTGGTGGCGATCCTTCTGGTGTCGCGCTGGCTGCGCCGCGACCGTTTCGCCCATGGCGCGCCGGTGGTGGGCGATGGCCAGCCGTCGATACTGGCGCTTCACTGAGCCGGGCTTCGATTGAGCCAGGCCCGGCAAAGGATTTGCCTTGACGGATTAATGCTTTAACTCATGGCCGCGCGCGCAACTATCACCGCGCGGCCTCGCGCATGAGAAGGGCAGAGTATGGCAAAGATCGACATCGCCCGGCGGGTCTACAACCACACCTGGAAGCTCGATCCGATCGTGCGCTCCCTGCTCGACACGGATTTCTACAAGCTCCTGATGCTGCAGATGATCCGTGGCATGTATCCAGACGTGAACGTCACTTTCTCGCTCATCAACCGCACCACCAAGGTGCGGCTGGCGGACGAGATCGACGAAGGCGAATTGCGCGCCCAGCTCGACCATGCCCGCACGCTGCGCTTTTCCAAAAAGGAGATGATCTGGCTGGCGGGCAACACCTTCTATGGCCGCAAGCAGATCTTCGAGCCCGACTTCCTCGACTGGCTTTCGAATTTCCGCCTGCCGGAATACGAACTTTCCAAACGCGACGGGCAGTACGAGCTAGAATTCCACGGGCCGTGGTCCTACACGACGCTCTGGGAAATCCCGGCACTCTCGATCATCAACGAGTTGCGCTCGCGCGCGGCGCTCAAATCCTTCGGGCCCTTCGCGCTCGACGTGCTTTATGCCCGCGCCAAGGCCAAGCTCTGGGCGAAGACCGAGCGGCTCAAGCAACTGCCGGGCCTCTTGGTCTCGGATTTCGGCACGCGGCGGCGGCACTCGTTCCTGTGGCAGCGCTGGTGCGTGGAGGCTCTGAAGGAAGGTATCGGCGATGCCTTCACCGGTACCTCGAATGTGCTGCTCGCCATGGACACGGATGTGGAAGCGCTCGGCACCAACGCGCATGAGTTGCCGATGGTGCTGGCAGCCCTTGCCAATTCCGACGACGAATTGCGTGCCTCGCCCTATCAGGTGCTGAAGGACTGGCAGCGCTACTATGGCGGCAATCTCTTGATCGTCCTGCCCGACGCCTTCGGCACCGCCTCATTCCTGCGCGATGCGCCCGATTGGGTCGCCGGCTGGACGGGCTTCCGCCCCGACAGCGCGCCGCCGATCGAGGCGGGCGAGAAGGTCATGAACTGGTGGCGCGAAAAGGGCGTGGATCCGCGCAAGAAACTGCTGATCTTCTCGGACGGGCTCGACACCGAGACCATCGAGGAAACGTGGCGCCACTTCAACGGCAAGGTGCGCATGTCCTTCGGTTGGGGCACCAACCTCACCAACGATTTCGACGGCTGCGCGCCGATGCCCGCGCCGGGGCTGAAGGCCATCTCGCTGGTGTGCAAGGTGACGCGCGTGAACGGGCGCCCGGCGGTGAAGCTCTCGGACAATCCGGCCAAGGCGACGGGGGATCTGAGCGAGATCGAGCGGTATTTGCGGGTGTTCGGGGACGAGGCCCGGGTGGAGCATGAGGTGGTGGTTTAGGGGGTCGGGTCGGGATGGTCTGAAGCGTTAGCGCGGGCGGCCACGTCACACCAATCCCGCAGAAGCTACCCCGGCGCAGCCTTGCCCCGCTTCAACGCCCGCCGCACCATGGCCTTGTCCGCGCCGCCGAACAGAACCACCATCGCGAAATAGGTCACCGACGACGCCCCCACCAGAATCCCCAGCGCCGTCGCCTGATGCAGGAACGAGGCGGCGGGCGTCAGCATGGTGCCGAAGTATGGCAGCGCGAACCAGAGACCTGCGGCCATCACCGCGGAGGCGAGCAGCAGCGAGGGCGCGCGGCGGATCAGGCCTTGGTCGAGATGCCAATGCCCGCGCCATTGCAGAACGCCATAGAGCATCGCCGCATTGACCCAGCCGGCAATGGCCGAGGCCGTCGCAATGCCGGGCGCCCCGAGCGTGGGGAAGAGCCAGAGCGCCGTGGAAATATTCACGGCGACCGAAATGCCCGCGAAGACCATCGGCGTCTTGGTGTCCTCGCGCGCGAAATAGCCGGGCGTGAAGGCCTTGATCAGCACGAAGGCCGGAAGGCCCAAGCCGAACACGGCCAGCGTCTGCGCCACCACCAGCGTATCTTCCGACGTGAAGGCGCCGCGCTCGTAGAGCACGCGCACGATGGGTTCGGACATCACCAGAAGCGCTGCGGCGGCCGGTAACGTCAGCAGCAGCGTGAACTCGACGGAGCGGTTCTGCAGGCTCGCGGCTTCCGCCTCGTTGCCTGCCTTGAGCGCGCGGGCGAGCTCGGGCAGGAGCACGATGCCGACCGCGATGCCGACCACGCCGAGCGGCAGCTGGTAGACGCGGTCGGCGAGATTGAGCGAGGCCACCGCCGAGTTCTGGCCTGTGGCAATCGCCGTGCCGACCAGCGTGTTGATCTGCGTGATGCCGCCGGTGACGGCCGCGGGCAGGGCCAGCCAGAGCAGGCGCCTGACGTTGGGCGTCATGCGCGGACGGGTGAAGCCGATGCGCACGCCGGCATGGCGCACCGCGACCCAGACGATGGCCAACTGCACCACACCTGCCGCGAGCACGCCCCAGGCGAGGCCCAACCCCACCGCGCGACCGTCGAGCCCCTTCCACCAGGCGTAGCCGAGAACACCGATCAGGATCACGTTGAGGAAGACCGGCGCGACCGCCGCCGCGAAATAGCGGCGCAGGGAATTCAGCATGCCCGCCATCATCGCCGCCAGCGACATGCAGATCAGGTAAGGGAACATGATCGTCGCCAACGTGGTCGTCACGCCCAGCTTGAACGGATCGTCGGCGAAGCCCGGCGCGATCAGCGAGGAGACGATGAAGGGCATCGACAGCTCCATGACGATCGTCAAGACGATCAGCGTCGTGAAGAGCACGCCGAACACTTCCTCGGAAAAGCGCTTGGCGCCTTCCACGCCGTTGGCCTCGATCTCCTTGGCGAAAAGCGGCACGAAGGCCGCGTTGAAGGCACCCTCTGCGAACAGCCGGCGAAAGGTGTTGGGGAACTGAAACGCCGCGTAGAACGCATCCGCCACCGGCCCCGTACCCACGGCAGCCGCCATCAGCATCTCGCGCGTGAAGCCGAGAAGACGGGAAACGAGCGTGCCGGAGGCGACGGTCGCGAATTTTCGGGCGAGGCTCATGGAAGATGCCTAAGGCGGGGTGCTTTCGCGGGGCTTTAGCATGCGAGTCGATGAAAGACAGAAATAAGTGCGCCATCTCCCGCCGATGGTCCAACCGGTTTGACCGTCCGGAAAGCCGGCATACAGAAGAAATCGAGTGTCCGTCCGCTTCCGAAAGGCGCGGACGGAAGCTGCCACGGTGATGGACAAAATCCTGGCCAACCGCCGCGCAAGCCCTTGGGCTTCCGGGCTCAGGGCTTTTCTTCATCCACCCCCTCCGCGCCTTCGCGTAGATTTCGCTTACCGCTTCATCGGGAGCCAGGTCGCGACGGCGCATCTGTGAAGCGGACGGTGCCGGACTGGTCGTGCCAACGTAGTGCGGCTGGGTGATGAGCCCCTAAGTCCGGGCCCCAAGTGAGGAGCGGTGGGTAGCGCCCTGCTCTGTGGACCTAGGGCAAGAACACCGAAAGCGGCGCATGGCGCGGGTCATGCACTTCACTCAAGTCCAGAGGCCAGCGCCATGCGCCGTCTCCTGAACCCGAACCACCCCATAGCCCGGCTCGAAGATCGAGCGCGGCAGCGACGACGCGCATCCATGAAGATGGCCCCGCTCGGGCCATGAACCCCCGAAAGTGTCAGGGCGAAGCGGCAAGCGGTTCACCCGCCCGGACAGCCAGCTGCCCGAAGATCGAGAAACGGAATTCAGAGTGCAGATCCATCCTCGCCAGCCAGAACCCCCACCAGCCGCGTCCGGATCGCCTCCACGCGTGCGGGGCTATCGATCTTCCCGCCCGTGAGGTCGTTCACGTAGAAGGTGTCGACGACCTTTTCGCCGAAGGTCGTGATGTGCGCGGATGCGATGTCGAGCGAGAGGTCGGAGAGCGCGCCGGTGATTTCGGACAGCAGGCCGGGGCGGTCGAGGCCGGTGACTTCGACGACCGAGAAGCGGTTGGAGAGCGAATTGCGAAGCTCGGCGCGGGGCGTGATGCGAAAGGCCTTGGTGCCGCGCTTGGGCTTGGTGCGGCGTGCGAGCATCTGGGGGAGATAGTCGCGGCCCGACAGCACGTCCTCGATCAGCTTGCCGACGCGCTCGCCGCGCCGCTGCTCGTCGGTGTCCTGCTCGAACTCGCGGGCAAGCAGGATCGTGTCGAGTGCGCGGCCGTCGCTGGTGGTGAAGATGTGGGCATCGACGATGTTGCCGCCGGCCGCAGCACAAGCGCCCGCAATGATCGAGAGTAGGCGCGGATGATCGGGGGCGAGAACGGTGATTTCGGTGACGGCCTCGAATTTGTGGATCTCGACTGCGGTCGCAAGCGGTTTTCCGGCAGCACGCGCAGTGCGCACGAAATTGGCGTGGCGGATCTGGTCCTTGAGATCGACCGAAAGCAGGTAGTTCTCATAATGCATGGCGGCATAGGCCGTGCGGTCCTCGTCGCTCCACGGCTCGGGCTGGTGGGCGAGCGCCTCGCTCAAGGCCTCGCGCGCGCCTCGTGTGCGCTCGGCGCGCGACATATCCGAGAATCCGCCGGTCAGAAGCAGCTCGGTCTCGTAATAGAGCGTGCGCAGAAGCTGGCCTTTCCAGCCATTGAAGACATTGGGGCCCACACCGCGAATGTCGCAGACGGTGAGGATGAGCAGCAGTTTCAGGCGCTCGACCGACTGCACGATGGCCGCAAAATCGCCGATCGTCTTGCGGTCGTTGAGATCGCGCGTCTGCGCCGTCATCGACATCAAGAGGTGGTGCTCGATCAGCCAGGCGACGGTCTCGGTCTCGATGGCGGAGAGCCCCATCGCAGGGCAGATCCGGCGCGCGAGCGCAGCACCGGCTTCCGAATGGTCCTCGGGACGTCCCTTGGCGATATCGTGGAGCAGAACCGCCACATAAAGCGCGGTGCGGCTGCCTTTCAGCGTCGGCATCAGGGAATGCGAGAGCGGGTGGATTTTCTCGCCCCCGCCATGCTCCAGTTCGGAGAGCACGCCGACGCAGCGGATCAGATGCTCGTCCACCGTGTAATGGTGGTACATCGAGAACTGCATCATGGCGACCACCGCGCCGAAATCCGGGATCAGCAGGCCAAGCAGGCCCGCTTCGTTCATGCGGCGCAGGTTGAGTTCCGGATTGCGGTCGGAGGTGAGGAGATCGAGAAAGAGCCGGTTCGCTTGCCTGTCGCGGCGAAGGGCCTTGGTCACCAGATGCAGCGAGCGCGACAGGAGCTTGAGCGCATCGGGGTGGAATTCCAACCCGTGCCGGTCGGCGAACCAGAACAGCCGCAGCATGTTGACGGGATCGCGCCGGAACACGTCGGGGTCGGCGACGTCGATGCGGCCATTGTCGACGGTGAAATCCGAGGTGCCGGCGAGCTTGCGGCGCTTGCGCGAAAACGACAGGAACAGCCGCGAGAAGCCGGACACATGGCCCGCCTGCTCCTCTTCGAGGGCCGAGCAGAAGATACGGGTGAGATCGCCCACTTCCTTGGCGGTGAGGAAGTATTCCTTCATGAAGCGCTCGACGGCCGCCGGCGTGCCGGGCTCGCCCTCGACGCCGGGCACGGTATGGGCATGATAGCCCATGCGTTCCGCGACCTCACGCTGGATGTCGAAATGCAGACGCTCCTCGGGACGGTTGGTGAGGAAGTGCATGTGGCAGCGCACGGCCCAGAGGAAATCCTCGGCTTTCAGGAAGCGGTCATATTCCTCGCCGGTGAAGACATTGGCCGCGACGAGGTCCGCGCCCGACGCGACGCGATAAAAATATTTGCCGATCCAGAACAATGTGTGGAGGTCGCGCAAGCCTCCCTTGCCCTCCTTGACGTTGGGCTCGACGAGATAGCGGCTTTCGCCGACGCGCTCGTGGCGGGCGTCGCGCTCCGCGAGCTTGGCCTGCGCATAGTCGGCGCCCGTGCCGGCCACCACATCGCGGTCGAAGCGCTTGGCGAGTTCGTCGAAGAGCGTGCGCGAGCCCGCGAGATAGCGCGCTTCGAGGATCGCGGTGCGGATCGTCATGTCCGACAGCGACAGCCGTACGCATTCCTCGACTGTGCGCGTGGCATGGCCGACCTTGAGGCCCAGATCCCAGAGCATGTAGAGGACGGCTTCCACCGTGCGCGTGTCGGCATCCGTCTTCTTGGCAGGCAGGATGAAGAGCAGGTCGATGTCGGAGCCGGGCGCCAGCGTGCCGCGTCCGTAGCCGCCGACGGCGGCGAGCGCCATGCGTTCGGAGGCCGGATCGGCCGCTTTCTCGCCGCCCGCGAAGAGCGTTTCGATGATGCCGTCCATCAGAAGGGAAATGTGCTCGGCGCAGGCGCGACCGCTGCCGTTGCGGTGCAGAATGCGCTCGGCTTCCGCACGGCCGGCGGCGAGATAATCCTTCAAAAGGCGGCTCTGCTCGGCACGGTCGAGCCCGTCGAGGATGGGAACGCCGGACTGCTCGTCCTGCTGTGTTTCACGTGCTTTTCTGATGGTGCCGCGCATGGGAGGTTCCTATAGCGGAATGGCGGCAAAGAAAGCTTGAACAAAACGTGCGTGAGGCGCGACTTGCGAGGCGCGATGAGGCAGACTGGTCCGATGTCCGCGACGCTCTACACCTTTCTGGATAGCCCCATCGGCCCGCTTCTGCTGGCCGGCGATGGCGAGCGGCTGTCGCGGATCGGCTTTCCGAGCGGCAAGGGCAAGGTCGCGCCGGAAGAAGACTGGAAGCGCGATGACGAGGCTTTTGTGCAAGCGCGGCAGCAGCTCGGGGCGTATTTCGCGGGCCGACTCGAGGGGTTCGATCTCGCGCTCGCCCCACGCGGCACGCCGTTCCAGCTTTCGGTCTGGGACGCGTTGAAAAGCATTCCGTCGGGCGAAACGATCTCCTATGGCGAACTCGCGCGACGTATCGGGCGACCTCTCGCCAGCCGGGCTGTGGGCGCGGCGAACGGGGCCAACCCGCTGCCGATCGTGCTGCCTTGCCATCGGGTGATCGGCACGAGCGGCGCCCTGACAGGCTTCGGCGGCGGACTGCCGACCAAGATCTGGCTGCTTGCCCATGAGAAGAAGCAGACCCAGCCTTCCCTGTTCTGACAAAACAAAGCCGCCCGCAGCGGGAGGGCTGCGAACGGCTCTGATAAGGAACAGACGCTTCGCTTAGTGGATGGCGACGGGCGTCAGGTCGTTCTCGAAGGCGCCGGCGATCGCGCGGTCCTTTTCGTCCGACAAAAGAATGGGCTGACCATTCGCTGCAAAGAGCGCCCAAAGGCGGGTGCCGGAGGCAATCTCAGGCAGGCCGGGGAATTTGCTCTTTAGCTCGTCGCTCTGCATCTCGCGCAGGTAGGCCACGACGCCCTCGCCCAGATGGGCGAGTTCCGAAGGGGTCAGAACAGTTTCATGGATCTCAGTCATCGTAGCACCTCCTGATCGAGGAACATCCCTGTTGGAGCAATTCGCCGTGGGCGATGTTTGTTCCTGGGACAATCAGTCTTTCACCGATATGTTTATCTTTCGTACAAGCCGCTCGGGCTCGGGCCGGTCGAGATCGATCGACAAAAGTCCGTTGCGAAGCCCGGCACCTACGACCCGCATCCCGTCGGCCAGCACGAAGGAGCGCTGGAACTGGCGGGCGGCAATGCCGCGGTGAAGGAATTCGCGCGTTTCCTCGGACTCGTCGGACTGTCGGCCACGCACCACGAGCTGGTTCTCTTCGGTGGAGACTTCGAGGTCCGGCTCCGCGAAGCCCGCCACCGCCAGGGTGATGCGGAGCCGCGTGTTCTTGCCGTCCTCGCTGCGGAGGCGCTCGATATTGTAGGGCGGATAGGCATCACCACTCTTGGCGAGCCGTTCGAGTGTCTTTTCCATCGTATCGAACCCGAGCAAAAGCGGGCTCGAAAAGGGCGTCATGCGCGTCATACTCTCACACGTGTCCTCGAATTGAGCGACATATCGAGGTTGCAGAGAACCTCTAAGCCAGCGAACCCGGATGGCATTCGCGACCACGCCCCTGATATGGTCGCGCCGCTTGCCGGTTGCAAGATTCGCCTACCCCTCTTCAGGACATTCATGCGTAAGATCATCATCGACACCGATCCGGGCCAGGACGACGCGCTCGCGATCATGCTGGCGCTCGGCAGTCCCGACGAACTAAACGTTCTGGGCGTGACCGCAGTCGCCGGCAACGTCCCGCTTCACCTGACGGAAAAGAACGCGCGCAAGATCTGCGAGTTGTCGGGCCGTCCGGAGGTCAAGGTGTTCAAGGGTGCGGACCGCCCGCTGATGCGCCCGCTCGTCACCGCCGAGCACGTGCATGGCAAGACCGGCCTCGACGGCCCCGACCTGTCCGAGCCGACGATGCCTTTGCAGGACGAGCCGGCAGTCGATTTCATCATCCGCAGCTTGAAGGAAGAGGCACCCAACACGGTATCGCTGGTGGTGCTGGGGCCGCTCACCAACATCGCCCAGGCGCTGATCCGCGCGCCGGAGATCGCCCAGCGCATCGAGGAAATCGTCCTGATGGGCGGCGGGTTCTTCGAAGGCGGCAACATCACGCCGGCGGCCGAGTTCAATATCTATGTCGATCCGCATGCGGCCGACATCGTGTTCCGCTGCGGCGCACCGATCGTGGTGATGCCGCTCGACGTGACCCACAAGGCGCTGACCACGCAAAGCCGCATCGATGCGTTCCGCGCGCTCGGCACGAAGGCAGGCGATGCCGCCGTGGCGCTGCTCGACTTCTTCGAACGCTTCGACGAGGAGAAATACGGCACGGATGGCGGGCCGCTGCATGACCCCTGCACCGTGGCCTATCTCCTCAGGCCCGAACTGTTCGGTGGCCGCTCCTGCAATGTCGCGGTCGAACTCGTTTCGGAGCTGACGCTGGGCATGACGGTGATCGACTGGTGGGGCGTCACCGACAGGCCGAAAAACGCCACCGTGATGCGCGACATCGATGCGGATGGCTTCTTCGCCCTGCTCACCGAGCGGGTGGGACGGCTCTAGGCTTTAACGCTCAGGCAGCGCCCGTTCTCCACGGACACATGGCTTCCCATGCGGCTGCGGCGCGCAACACGTCGCGGTCGCCGCGTGGACGGCCGATGAATTGCAGGCCCATGGCGCGGCCATCCGGCGCGAAACCGGCCGGCACGGAGACTGCGGGACATCCCGCCAATGTCGCATAGGACACGACCTCCATCCATCGGTGATAGCTCGTCATGGTGCGGCCGGCGATTTCGGTGGGGTAGCGTAAATTCGCGTCGAAGGCGAAGACCTGGGCGGTGGGCAGCACTATCAAGTCGAAGCGCTCGAAAAGTTCGAGCATGTGGAGATACCAGGCCGAGCGGGTGGTGGAGGCCTCGTAAACATCGAGGGCGGACAGACGCGCCGCACCCTCCGCTTCCCACACGGCTTCGGGCTTGAGAAGGGCGGCCTTGGCGGGGTCGTCCCGATACGGTTTGAGCGCCGCGCCGGACGTCGCCTGGCGCAACGTGACGAAGCTCTGCCAGAGGCGTTCGAAGTCGAATTGCGGCAAGCAGGGCTCGACCGTGAACGGGCCAGTCTCCATCAGTCTCAGCGTGTCTTCGCAGAGGCTCAGCACACCGGCCTCGAAAGGCAAGTGCCCGCCGAGATCACCCAGCCAGCCGATGCGCCATGGCTTGGCCGCACCGTCGAGGCTGAGATCATCAAGATCGAAAGAGAGCGGCGCGCGAGGGTCGTATCCGGCCTGCACCTCAAGCAGCAGTGCCAGATCGGCCACGGTGCGCGCCATCGGGCCCTCGACGCCCATCTGCGTGATGAAGAGCTCGCTTGATGGCCCGCCTGGCACCACGCCCTGGCTCGGGCGCATGCCATAGATATTGTTGAAGGCGGCAGGGTTGCGCAGGGAGCCGCCGAAGTCGCTTCCGTCGGCCAGCGGCACCATGTTCAGCGCGACCGCGACAGCCGCGCCGCCGCTCGATCCACCAGCGGTAAGCGTGGGGTCGAAGGCGTTCAGCGTCGTGCCGAAGACCGGGTTGAAGGTGTGCGAACCCAGACCCCATTCGGGTGTGTTGGTCTTGCCGACCACGATCGCGCCTGCGGCTTTCATGCGCGAAACGAAAATCTCGTCCTCGTCCGGCAGATGGTCGGCGAAGATCGGCGAGCCGAAGGTGGTGCGGATACCCTTGGTGAGGGCAAGATCCTTGATGGCGACGGGCAGGCCGAACAGCGCGCCAGGCACGGCGCCTTGTGCGAGCGTGCGGTCGGCGGCTTCGGCCTCGCCCAGCACCTCTTCGCGCGGGCGTGAGGAGACCACCGCATTCAAATGCGGGTTTGCCGCCTCGATGCGGTCGAGGAAGCTGTTCGTGACCTCGACCACGGAAAACCGGCCTTTGCGGATAGCCCGGACGAGCTCGGTCGCGGAAAGCGCACAAGGGCCGGAAGGCGAAGCGATGCCGTGCTTGTTGCTGGGGCGGGGCAGGATAGGGCTCTCCTCGACTTGGAGATGGCTTCATGCCAAGCTGAGAACGAACAGGAAAGGTGCCATGCCGCGCCCAGCATCGAACCAGCCGCAGGCCACCGATCCGACGCCGATTCAAGGCGGAGAGACTCCAGGCGCCAGCGAGCGAGTGAAGACGCTTGTCGCAGAGGGATTGGAGAACCAGCAGCCTGGCATTTCGGCCCGGGAGATGATCGCAAAACTTCGCGAGCGTCATCAGCAGCGCTGGGGCCGACTGCCCGATGCCTGATGTGCGTTTTGGGCGCGAAGCCGAAAACGATCTTCTTTCCATCTATGATTTCATTGCAGACGCGGCTGGCGAGACCACTGCGGCCCGCTTCATCGCGCGTGTCGAACAAGCGGTTCTCGCCCTTGAAAGCTTTTCGGATCGAGGCAGACGGCGTGACGATCTCAGCTCTGGCATTCGGTCGCTCGCATTCGAGCGAAGACTGACGATCTTCTATCAAGTCTCATCGGCAAGCGTCGATATCGTGCGCGTTCTCTATGCTGGACGCGACCTCGGTCGCGAAGACTGGCACTGACGCCTCACCGCGCCTTGGCCGTCGCCAGCGCCTGCCCGAAGGCCTTTGCGAAGCTCTCGCGATCGTCCGGGTTCAGGAAAGCCCCGATCGGCACGCGCTGGTCGCGGGTTTCCACCATCATGCCGGTGATGCCGATTTCGGAGTGGCGGCGCACCGTGAAGCGGCACCAGAAGGGGTTGAGGCGGTGGAGAACCGACCTGCCCGAAGGCGCGATCTTGCGGATGTCGCAGTGCTCGCGCGAGACGGAGACTTCCTCACGCATGCGGCCAGAACGGTAGGACAGGCGGAAAGCGAGCCAGAGGCCGATGACGTCGAGCCCGAAGAAGCCGACGATCGGCCATGCGCCATTGAACAGGAAGATCGCCGCCGTGAAGGCCCAGGCGAGAAGCATCGTGCCCATCAGCACGAGAAAGCCGGTGCGCCCGAGCGAGCGGTGCGGGGTGAGCAACGCCTTGAAGAAGGGCTCGTCACCTGCATATGAGGATGGCGCGGGTTCAGCCATCGGACAATCTTCCGTGTGAAACCAGCCTATTTATAGGGTGCCGATGCTCAAGCCGAAAGCCCGGGCAACCAAAGCTGTTGCAAAAGTGAAGACCGCGCCGGCGGCGAAGCCGGTCAAAGCCGGGAAACTCAAGCCCGGCGAAGGGTGCCTCTATTCTGAGGCCGAACTTCACGAGATGTTCCGCCGCTTCCAGCTGCAGAGGCCGAACCCCCGAAGCGATCTCACTTATATCAACGCGTTCACGCTGCTCGTCGCCGTGGTGCTTTCAGCCCAGGCCACGGATGCGAGCGTGAACATCGCGACCGCGCCGCTTTTCGAGGTGGCCGATACGCCCGAGACGATGGCAGCGCTCGGCGAAGAAGAGATCGGCCGCTATGTGCGCACCATCGGTCTGTGGCGGGCAAAGGCCAAGAACGTGCAGCTTCTTTCCGAAGCCTTGATCCGTGACCATGGGGGTGAAGTGCCCCAGACCGAGGAAGAGCTGATCAGGCTGCCGGGCGTGGGGCGCAAGACGGCGAATGTTGTGCGCAACAACGCGTTCGGGCATCCGACCATGGGCGTCGACACGCATATCTTTCGCCTGGGCAACCGCATCCATCTGGCACCGGGTGCGACGCCCGACGAGGTGGAGCGCGGGCTGTTGGCTGTCATTCCGCAGGAATACCTGCTTCACGCCCATCACTGGCTGATCCTGCACGGCCGCTATGTGTGCAAGGCACGCCGTCCTGAATGCGAGCGCTGCATCATCGCCGATCTTTGCAAGGCGGAGGTGAAGACCAACAGCGTGCCCGCGCCGATCGTTCAGCTCGACTAGCCGCCTATATTGCGCGCCATGGCCGCCGCGAAGATCACGATCATCGCGAAGAAGAGCGCCTGGAAATGCACGAAGCGGCGCACATGCCTGATCTCCTCGGCAGAGACCGAGTAGGCGGGATCAGCACTTTGGTTCTTGCGCCAGCGCACGATGGCCTTGGACGGCCAGATCGAGAGAATGCCGACAAGCGCGAAGGCCGCCATCTTGCCCCAGAAGGCATGGTTGGCCGCGTAATATTCCCAGCCCTTCAGCCCGTAGATCACGCGCAACACGCCGACCGCGATCACCAGCACCGACAGGATACCGTAAAACATGTCGAGCCGCGCCAGCCGTCCGAGCGATGGCCCCGACAGCCCAGCCCGCAGGAGGGCCGCTTCCGCCACGAACACCGCGAAAAGCGGGAAGACCAGAAGATGGTGCAGGGATGCGAGCGTCCAATCGAGAAGCATCGGGTTTGGTCTCCTCAGGCAGCGCGAGCTTATCAGGCCGTGAAACGGCGGCAAGCTGGACGGATGCCCGACGCTGTGTGACAAGCCCTTCCCGGAGAAACCCGCCGGAGCCCCCTTCCCGCATGAGCCAGTTCGACGTCTTCTGCATCGGCAATGCGATTGTCGATATTCTCGCCCCTTGCGACGAGGATTTCCTTGTCACAAACGGCGTGGTGAAGGGTGCGATGAACCTGATCGACGCGACGCGCTCGGGGCTGCTGCTCAGCCGCATGGGCGAGCATGTGGAAGCGTCGGGCGGCAGTGCGGGCAACACGGCCGCGGGCGTCGCGGGCTTTGGCGGACGCGCGGCGTTTTCGGGCAAGGTGCGCAACGACCAGCTGGGCGAGCTCTACCGCCACGACATCCGCGCGCAGGGCGTCTCTTTCGACACCGAACCGCTTTCTGACGGCCCGCCGACCGCGACCTCGATGATCTTCGTGACGCCCGACGGCGAGCGTTCCATGAACACCTATCTCGGTGCGTGCCTCGAACTCGGGCCCGACGATGTCGAGGAAGACAAGGCGCGCAACTCTTCCGTCACCTATTTCGAAGGCTATCTGTGGGACCCGCCGCTCGCAAAGACGATGATCCGCCAGACCGCGCATTTCGCCCATGAGGGCGGCCGTGAGGTCGCGATGACGCTGTCGGACCCGTTCTGCGTGGACCGCTATCGCGACGAGTTCTTGGACCTCATGCGCTCAGGCACGGTGGACATCGTGTTCGCCAATGAGAGCGAACTGAAATCGCTTTACGAGACGCAGTCCTTCGAGGACGCGCTGGAACGCGTGCGAAAAGAGTGCAAGCTGGCGGCGGTCACGCGCTCAGAACACGGCTCGGTGGTGGTGCGCGGGGACGAGACGGAAGTGGTCGAGGCGATAAAGATCGAGCGGCTGGTGGATACGACCGGCGCGGGCGATCTCTACGCGGCGGGCTTTCTGTTCGGCTATACGACGGGCCGCTCCCTGCGCGATTGCGGGAGGCTGGGGTCGCTGGCAGCAGGGCTCGTGATCCAGCAGATCGGGCCTCGCCCGAAGCAGGATTTGCGGCGGGAGGCTGAGGCGCGGGGCTTGATGGCAGGGTGAGCCCGCCGAACTATGGCCTTGCCACCCACCCCTCCTCCAAGCTAATCACTCCCCATCCATCCTGGACCCGGTGAAATTCCGGGTGGCTCTTCCGGCCGCCGATCCGCCGGACAATCCCAGCAAGCCATTATCGTCTTCCGTCGCCATTCCCATGCGGCCGGCCTTGCTGTGACTTCTTCGGACCACCATGACTTCCCTTCAAACCATTCGCCGGGACTGGCTCGGCAATATTCGCGGCGACGTGCTCGCCGGCATCGTCGTGGCGCTGGCCTTGATCCCGGAGGCCATCGGCTTCTCGATCATCGCGGGCGTCGATCCCAAGATCGGGCTCTATGCCTCCTTCATCATCGCCATCGTGATTGCGTTCACGGGCGGGCGGCCGGGCATGATATCGGCGGCAACGGCTGCCACAGCCGTGCTGATGGGCACGCTCGTGCGCGAGTATGGGCTGGAATATCTCCTGGCGGCAACGGTTCTGGCCGGCCTGCTTCAGGTGGTCATGGGCTTGGCAAAGGTCGGCGTCCTGATGCGCTTCGTGTCGCGCTCGGTGATGACGGGCTTCGTCAATGCTCTCGCCATCCTGATCTTCATGGCGCAACTGCCTGAACTGACGAACGTGACGCCCGCGACCTATGTGATGATCGCGGCAGCACTCGCCATCATCTACCTGTTTCCGAGGCTGACCCGCGCCGTGCCTTCACCGCTCGTGGCGATCGTGCTGCTTACCGCCTTCACGCTCTTCGTGCCGGTCGAGGTGCGCACGGTGGGCGACCTGGGCGAACTGCCTTCGACCTTGCCGACACTGCTCTGGCCGCAGGTGCCGATGACCCTCGAGACGCTCTGGATCATCCTGCCCTACTCGATCAGCGTGGCAGCTGTCGGCCTGCTCGAAAGCCTGCTGACCGCATCCATCGTCGACCAGATGACCGACACGCCGAGCGACAAGAACCGCGAGGCGGTGGGCCAGGGCATCGCCAATTTCGTCTCGGGCTGCTTCGGTGCCATGGCGGGCTGCGCGATGATCGGGCAATCGGTGATCAATGTGCGCTCCGGCGGGCGCGGACGGCTTTCGACCTTCGTGGCCGGCGCCTTCCTGATCGTGCTTCTGCTGCTGCTTGCCGACTGGGTGCGCATCATTCCGATGCCGGCGCTCGTCGCCATCATGATCATGGTCTCAGTCGGCACTTTCAACTGGGGTTCGCTCAACGACCTGCGCAAGCATCCGCGCCGGTCGAGCGTCGTGATGGTGGCAACCGTGCTGACGGTCGTCGGCACGCACAACCTTGCATTGGGCGTGGGCGTCGGCGTGCTCTTGTCCGGCATCTTCTTTGCCTGGAAGGTCGCGCAGATTTTCCGCGTCTCGTCCGTGCTCGAAGGCGCAACACGGACCTACCGCGTGGAAGGCCAGCTGTTCTTTGCTTCAGCCGAGTCTTTCCTCGAAAGCTTCGATTTCCGCGAGCCGATCAAGCATGTCGTGATCGATGTCTCAGCGGCGCATATCTGGGATCTGACGGGGGTGAACGCAGTCGATCAGGCCGTGCTGAAATTTCGCAAGCTCGGCGTGGAAGCAGAGGTGGTCGGCATGAACCAGGCGAGCGCCACGATCATGGACAAGCTTGCGGTTCACAACGATCCGAAGGTGCTGGAGCGCGCCTTCGGGCATTGAGAGACCGGGAGACCGGGTTGGCTCAGGCGGCGGCGCTGGTCTTGGCGGCCGCCGCGCGAGGCAGGGTGACCGCGGCTTTCAGCGGCAGGTGGTCGGAGGCGATGCGCGCAAGCGGCGTGTCATGCAGGCGCACGCCCGCAATGGCGCCGGCCGGTAGGCTGAGGATGCGGTCGAGTGCCAGCACAGGGAACCGCGAGGGAAAGCTCGGGATCGCCGCATGGAGCGGGCCGAATGAGGGCGCGAGCTTCTGAAGTGCCGAGCGCTCGCCCAGGCGCCATTCGTTGAGATCGCCCATCAGCACGGTGGGGCGACCGTCCTCCGGCTGGGCGGAGGCCAGAAGCGTCTCGACCTGCTGGGCGCGCGAGCGGCGCAACAGCCCCAGATGGGCTGCGATGATGCGGATCGGGCCCGCGCCAAGCTCGAGATCGACCACCAGCGCACCGCGCGGCTCAACGCCAGGCAAGACGATTTGCGTCGCGTTCGACACGATCCCGTCGCGGAACAGGACCACATTGCCATGCCAGCCATGACCCGGCTGAGGGATCGACATGGGAACCGCGACGAGACCGCATTCGCGCTTGAGCATCTTGAGATCGAGCAGACCGACGCGCTCGCCGAAGCGCTGGTCGGCTTCCTGGAGCGCGATCACGTCCGGGTCGATCTCCTTGATCACGGTCGCGATACGGTGCGGGTCGAAGCGCCGGTCGAGGCCGACGCATTTGTGGATGTTGTAGGAGGCGACCAGAATATCGCCCGAGCCGCCCTCCACCGCCGTATACATCTTCCGGTCCTGTCGGATGGCGGAAGCGAGCAATGGGCCGAACCGTCCGATGCCCGCACCCTCGCAGGCGCTGGCAAGAGCCTCGCGGGAGCGGTTCTTGTCCTTTCGGCTCTTCGGCGACGTCATGCAGGCGGCTTCCCGGTTCGTCTTGCCGTCATGTTGTAGAGGCCGCGCGAAAAGCCGCAAGGCGGGAGGATACGGAACTCGCATGGCGAAAGGCTGGCATGGCTTGGTTAATGCGGAACGAAGGAATGGGTTTCGGCGAACCGAAATGCCGCAATTTCGTTAGAGATGTCGGTCAAGGAGTCGTGAATGCCAGTTGTGTGGATGGTTCTGTCGTGGGTCGCGCTGTTTGCAGCCGCATCCTTTGCGACAGTCTATTCCTATGGCCGCTTCGCGCGCAGCGCCAAGGGCGCGCCTGCGACCGCATTGCCCGTTGCCGATGACGCAACCCCGCTCGACCGCACGATCCGGCCACGGCTTGAGCAAAACCCGGACCATAGCGGGCTGATGCTGGTGTCCTCCAACACCCAGGCCTTCGCCTTGCGCGCACTCACCGCGCGCCAGGCGGGGCGGAGCCTCGACCTGCAATATTATTATTGGAGGGACGACCTCACCGGTCGCCTGCTCGGCCGCGAGGTGCTGGCAGCGGCCGATCGCGGCGTGCGCGTGCGTCTTTTGATCGACGACATCAACACGCGCACGGGCGACAGGACCTATGCCATCCTCGACAGCCACCCCCACATTGAGGTGCGGCTGTTCAATCCGAGCCGTTCGCGCACGAGCCCGCTCAAAAGAGGGATTGAGCTTGTTCTCCGCGCGTTCAGCGTCAACCGGCGCATGCACAACAAGGCTTGGATCGCCGATGGGCGGATCGCAGTGGTCGGCGGACGCAATATCGGCGACGCCTATTTCGATGCGCACCAGAGCGCCAATTTCCGCGACATGGATCTCTGCATGGTCGGCCCGGCCGTGGGCGAGACGGAAGCCATCTTCGACCGCTTCTGGAACAGCGACACGGTTCTGCCCATCAGCGCCTTTCACCTCACACGGCCCGCTCGCCGCGCACGGCAGCTCGATCGCCTGCGCGCCAAGCTCGAAAAGGTGGCAAAGGGCGAGGCGGCCAAGCCTTATCTCGACCGCCTGCATCGGGAAGCGGATGTCGCCGCAGTGGTGAACGGCCAGGCGGCGTTCCATTGGACTACCGAGGCGCGGGTCATTTCCGACCCGCCGGAGAAAATCCTCGACAAGCATGAGGGCGACTGGATCAGCCGCGCCATCCTGCCGGCGCTGGAAACGGCCCAAAAGAGCATCGCGATCATCTCGCCCTATTTCATCCCGGGCGCACGAGGCGTCGCGATGCTGGAAGACTTGGTGAAGCGCGGGGTGGATTGCGCGGTTCTCACCAACTCGCTGGCCGCGACCGATGTCGTAGCGGTGCACGGCGCCTATTCGGGCTACCGCAAGCCGGTTCTGCGCGCGGGCGTGCGGCTCTTCGAACTGCAGCCCGAGTTTCGCCAGCACCGGATGTCGCTGTTCGGCTCGAGCGGGGCGAGCCTGCACACCAAGGCATTCACCGTGGACGGTGCGGGCGGGTTCGTCGGTTCGTTCAATTTCGATCCGCGCTCGATCTCGCTCAACACCGAGATGGGCGTGCTCTTCCGTGACGAGGCGCTGGCCAGAGAGATCGACACGATCTTTGCCGAGGAAACCGCGCCTGACAGCTCCTATGCGCTGAAGCTCGATGGTTCCCGTCTTCTCTGGCAGGACGAGAGCGAAACCGGCCCACGCACCCGCTCGCAGGAACCGGGCGCGCATCTCTGGCGGCGCATGATGTCGGGCTTCATCGGGCTTCTCCCGGTCGAATCCCAGCTCTGAACTTGATCCTCTCCGCGCTTCCCGCCATAAGCGCGCAACTTTTCTCTCTCCGAGCTTTCCGCCCATGTCCGCCTTCAAGCCGCTCGTCTTTTCCGGCGTCCAGCCGACGGGCAATCTGCACTTAGGCAACTATCTCGGCGCGATCCGCAAGTTCGTGGCGCTGCAGGAGACCCACGACTGCATCTATTGCGTGGTCGATCTCCATTCGCTGACCGCCCAACTCGTCCATGACGATCTGGAAGACCAGACGCGCCAGATCACGGCCGCCTATCTCGCGGCCGGCATCGATCCGGCCAAGCACATCGTCTTCAACCAGAGCCGCGTTCCGGGGCATGCGGAACTCGCCTGGATCTTCAACTGCGTGGCGCGCATCGGCTGGATGAGCCGGATGACGCAGTTCAAGGACAAGGCCGGCAAGGACCGCGAGAACGCTTCGCTGGGACTGCTCGCCTATCCCAGCCTGATGGCCGCCGACATTCTGCTCTACCGCGCCACCCATGTGCCGGTGGGGGACGACCAGAAGCAGCATCTGGAACTGACGCGCGACATCGCCCAGAAATTCAACAACGACTTCTCCGACCGCATCGCCGCGCGCAATCTGGGCGTGACGATGCAGGTGGGCGAGGAAAAGGTGCAGGGTTATTTCCCCATGGCCGAACCTCTGATCGGCGGTCCCGCGACGCGCATCATGTCGCTTCGCGATGGTTCGAAGAAGATGTCCAAGTCGGACCCGTCGGACCTGTCGCGCATCAACCTGACAGACGATGCCGACACGATCTCGAAGAAGATCAGGAAGGCCAAGACCGACCCCGAGGCGCTGCCGAGTGCGGTGGAAGGGCTGGAAGGCCGGCCGGAAGCCGACAATCTCGTCGGCATCTATGCGGGGCTTGCGGATACCACTAGGGAGGCGGTGCTGGCCGAGTATGGCGGACAGCAGTTCTCGGTGTTCAAGCCGGCGCTCGCCGATCTCGCGGTCGAGAAGCTCGCGCCGATCGCTGCTGAGATGCGCCGGATTCTCGATGATCGCGCCTATGTCGATGCTGTGCTGCGCGACGGTGGCGAGCGAGCCGGAAAGCTGGCCGAAGCGACGATGAAGGATGTGCGTGGGATCATCGGGTTAAGCCAGGGATGATCTGATTCTGGGTTTGATGCGTCGAGTTTGACGGGCTGGCATCAAAAACCTTTCGTCGCCACCCCCTGCCTGCCCTTCGCACGGCTCAGGGCGTTTGAAGCTCGAAAAGCCATCTTCATGGCTTTTCGCCGGCCTTCTGGCCGTCGCTTCTCACCCCTTGCCCCGCCCCCTGCCCGGTGCCACATTTCCCTTCCACCAGTCCCGGAATCCCGATGGTCTCGAAACGTCTCAGCCGGGAAGCCGGCCACCGCAGAAAATTCCTCGCCGTCGTGGACGAGACGCCCGAATGCGAGCGCGCGGTCGCTTATGCCTCGCGCCGTGCGCTGGCGACGAATGGCGGGTTGGTACTCCTTTTCGTAATCGAGCCGGGCGATTTCGCAGGCTGGCTGGGCGTCGAGCAGATCATGCGCGACGAGGCGGCGGCGAATGCGGGCGCAGCACTCGACGCCATGGCCACCAAGGTGCGCACGGGGCTCGGCATCGAGCCGGAACTCGTGGTGCGGGAAGGCAAGGCTTCGGAAGAAATCCATAAGCTGATCGAGGAAGACCAGGACATCGCCATCCTGGTGCTGGCGGCGGGGGCCTCCAAGGAGGGACCGGGGCCGCTGGTGGCGTCGATCGCGGGAAAGGCCGCAGCCTTCCCCATTCCGGTCACGGTCGTACCGCAAAGCCTGTCCGACGCGGATATCGAAAGTCTTGCCTGACACCATGCTTGCAGGCGCGCTTCGATGAGCTTATTTTAGAATTATTCCAATTCGAGGAAGGGCGAGCCGTGGTGCCAGCCCTTCGATGACGGCCCATCGGGGCTGAGAAGCGAGCCTTCCTATGTTCATCCAGACCGAATCCACGCCGAACCCGGCTACGTTGAAGTTCCTGCCCGGCCGCGAAGTGATGGCCGATGGCGGCACCGCCGACTTCCGCGACCGCGACACGGCCGCCCTGTCCTCGCCGCTCGCAGCACGGCTCTTCGAAATTCCCGGCGTCTCGGGCGTGTTCTTCGGCTACGATTTCGTGACGATTACCAAGGATGAGGCGGCGAACCTCGACTGGGCGCATCTCAAGCCCGCGATCCTCGGTTCCATCATGGAGCACTTCATGTCCGGCCGCCCGGTTCTGGTTGAGCAGGCCGAGGGTGCTGGGGAGGAAGACGGCGAGGAGTTCTTCGACAAGGCCGACGAGGAGATCGTCGTGACCATCAAGGAACTGCTCGACACGCGCGTGCGCCCGGCGGTCGCCCAGGACGGCGGCGACATCACCTTCCGCGGCTATCAGGACGGCACCGTATTCCTGCACATGAAGGGCGCCTGTGCCGGCTGCCCGTCTTCGACGGCAACCCTCAAGCACGGCATCCAGAACCTGCTTCGGCACTTCGTGCCCGAGGTTCAGCAAGTGGAACAGGTGGCCTGAGGCAGCCTCTCGACCAGTCAGCTCCCCAAACGAAAACAGGCCCGCAAGCGGGCCTGTTTTCGTATTCAGAGGCTCGTTCACCTCACATTACGATGACTTTCGCGCCGACTTCCGCGCGGCTGTAGAGGTCAATGATATCCTGGTTCATTAAACGGATGCAGCCGGACGACATGGCCTTGCCGATGGAGAACCATTCCGGCGTACCATGGAGGCGGTAACCGGTGTCGCCACCCTTGTTGTAGAGATAGAGCGCACGCGCGCCGAGCGCGTTCTGCGGACCGCCAGGCATGCCGCCGCGCCATTTGACGAGTTCCGGCTGGCGGCCGATCATTTCGGCAGGTGGGGTCCAGACGGGCCATTCCGCCTTGCGCGCGATGCGCGCGGTGCCCTTCCACTCGAAGCCCTGTCGGCCGACGCCGATGCCGTAACGTACCGCGCGACCTTCGGGCAGCACGAAATAAAGGAATTTGTTCGACGTATCGACCACGATCGTGCCCGGCGCTTCGGCCGTGTCATAGGAAACGATTTGGCGGTGATACTTGCGCTCGACCTTGTAGATCGGGATCGATGGCACCTGATAGCCGAGGTCGCGGCGCGCGGTGTAGTCGGACGTGAAGATCTGCGTCGAGCCGAAGGTCGAGCAGCCTGCCGCTGCAAGCGTCAGCGCGAGTGCCGCGCCCGTCAGAATCCCCTTCAACCGCATGCCAGTCTGCCCCACAGGAAATGCGCCGCAGGCCCGATTCGGGCATCCCGGCAATGTCAGTCAGTGCTGTTCATGGAGGGCGAAGTCCAACTTGCCAACTGCTGGAGGCGACGTCGCGGCACACCGATGATTCCGCGTTGCCGTTTCGCAACACGAATGCTTAAGCCTCACGAAATCGTTAATCGGTCGTTAAGGGGTCGGGCGCTTCAAAATGAAAAAATTCAGTGGCATGGTCCGGCACATGCCAATCGTCAATTCTCTCCGTTCCAACCCGCTGATCGACGGGCGCCAGTCCGAGCGTGCCATGATCGTGCGCCGTGGCGTCCAGCGCCTGCTCGCCACGATGGGCGCGCATGTGCTGCCCGAAATTTCGCTCGCCGGCGGACGCCGCGCCGATCTGGTTGCGCTGACGCGCAAGGGCGACATCTGGATCGTCGAAATCAAATCCTCCATCGAGGACTTTCGGGTGGACCGCAAATGGCCGGAATACCGCCTCCACTGCGACCGCTTCTTCTTTGCGACCCATCCGGACGTGCCGGCGGAGATTTTCCCGGAAGAAGCAGGGTTCATCCTGTCGGACGGCTATGGCGCCGAGATGATGCGGGATGCACCGGAACACAGGCTCGCGCCGCATTTGCGCAAAGCGCTAATGTTGAGGCTGGCACGGGCGGGCGCGGCTCGGTTGCTGGCGGCGGAGCTTGCAGGGGTACCAGTGCCAGCTTTGGACGGCGAGAGCGAGTAGGTGGTTGGTTGCAGGGACGCCCAGCCTGGCGGGAACGTCACCCGGTCATCCAGCAGACAGTTCTTGGCGAACCATCTCCAGCGTCCGACAACTCACCGCGGGGCGCGCTTGGCCAAGATCCGCTGCAGCGTCCGGCGATGCATGTTCAAGCGCCGCGCCGTTTCCGACACGTTCCGCTCGCACATCTCGTAAACCCGCTGAATGTGCTCCCAGCGCACGCGATCGGCGGACATCGGATTTTCAGGTGGCGCAGCGCGTTCGCCAACGGTGTTGGTGAGAGCCGCGAAGATGTCGTCGGC
Organism: Mesorhizobium liriopis; assembly: GCF_024053505.1. Lineage (GTDB taxonomy): Bacteria > Pseudomonadota > Alphaproteobacteria > Rhizobiales > Rhizobiaceae > Mesorhizobium_B > Mesorhizobium_B liriopis. The sequence goes on from NZ_JAMXQS010000005.1 coordinate 344,119, forward strand.
ATCGGCAGGCTTGGACAGGTAGTCGACCGCGCCGAGCTTCACGGCAGTGACCGCAGTCGCGATGTTGCCATAGCCGGTCAGAATCACCGCCCTGGTGTCCGAACGACGATCGCGGATAGCGGAGATCACGTCGAGACCGTTGCCGTCGCCCAGGCGCATGTCGACGACCGCAAAGGCCGGCGGCTTGGCGCGGGCCTTGACCACGGCCTCTTCCACGCTTTCGGCGGTATCGACCGCGAAACCACGCGTTTCCATGGCGCGGGCGAGGCGTTGCAGGAATGGCTTGTCGTCATCCACGATCAGCAGCGTGGCGTCGCCTTGGGCAAAGGCTTGGGCCACGGCTTCCCCCGTGGCGCCCGAAACATGCTCGGTCATCATACTCAACCTTGAATCTTCTGCTCAGAATATAAGCGACGATGTGTCGCTTTTCCAATCAGAGAGCCTTTTCTTTCCAAGGTTTTGGTCAAATTTCACGCGGCTTCGACGTCGAGGCCGGGCAGCGCGCCCGTTCGGGAAAAGGCTTCGCGCGTCCAGGTCACTTCTACGGCAGCGCCCACCGTGGGCTGATTCGAGTTGTTGAAGTTCAGGCTCGCGCCCGAGCGTTCGAGAAGCGTCTTGGCGATGAAGAGCCCCAAGCCCAGCCCGCCGCCAGGCTCGTTGCCGGCACGGGTGGAGATATAGGGTTCGCCGATGCGGTCCATCACTTCGGGCGGAAAGCCGGGGCCGTCATCGAGAATCGTGATCGCCACGCGATGCTCGTCCCAGCGCCAGCGCACGGTGACGGCTTCGCGCGCGAAATCGGTGGCGTTCTCGACCAGATTGCCCAGGCCATAGATCACGCCCGCATTGCGCCGCGCGACGGGTTCGGGGCCGGTCAGCGTGGTGGGCTCGAGCTTGATCCTGATGCCGAAATCGCGGTGCGGGGCGGTCACCTCCTCAATCAGCGAAGTGAGCGGCAAGCGCGCCAGATGCTCCTCGCTTTCGCTCGATAGGCTGGTGAGGCGCTTGAGGATTTCGCGGCAGCGCTCGCTCTGGCTGCGCAGAAGCGTCACGTCCTCGGCGAAGCGCGGATCGGTGCCGAGCGTCTTTTCCATTTCGCGGGCGACCACCGTGATCGTGGCGAGCGGCGTGCCAAGCTCGTGGGCGGCAGCGGCCGCCAAGCCGTCGAGTGCCGAGAGATGCTGCTCGCGCTGGAGCACGAGTTCGGTCGCGGCCAGCGCATTGGACAGTTGCCGCGCCTCATCGGCCACGCGCCAGACATAGACGGCGGTGAAGACGATGGTGGACACCACCGACACCCAGATTCCCGCCACATAAATGTAGGGCATGAACAAAGCCTGCTCGTCGTGCCAGGGCAGCGGCAGGCGGAAGAAGACGAGAAGCGTGGCAGCGAGGCCGACGAAGCCGCCAAGAAGGGCCGTGTAGCGCAAGGGCAACGAGGTTGCGGACACGACCACCGGCACGATCAGCAGAAGTGCGAAGGGGTTTGTAAGCCCGCCCGTCATATAGAGCAGTCCCGACAGCTGGGCCGCGTCGAACACCAGCGCGACGAAGGCCGCGAAGGGCTTGAGCCGGTGGGTCGAGGAATAGCGGAAAGTCAGAAAAAGGTTGAGCCAGGCGGCGGTGGCGATCAGCGCGAAACAGGTGGAGACGGGCAGCGGGAATTCGAGCCAGTAGGCCACGAAAAGCACAGCGAGGCTTTGGCCTGCGACGGCCAACCAGCGCAGGCGGATCAGTGTGTTGAGGCGAAGCCGGTGGCTTTGCGGGTCGTGCAAATGGGCCATCGGCCCTTATGCGGCGAGAAGCCCCCCGTCCTCAAGTCCCGCGCGGCTTGGCACGCGCGGTGGGCGGAGCGGAAAGCGGATCTTCGGGCCAGGGATGCTTGGGGTAGCGCCCACGCAGGTCGGCGCGCACATCCGCCCATGAGCCGCGCCAGAAGCGGGGAAGATCGCGCGTGGTCTGGATCGGGCGATGGGCGGGCGACAGGAGTTCGAGGGTCAGGGGCACCTGGCCCCCAGCAATGGACGGATGGCGGTCGAGGCCGAACAATTCCTGCACGCGCAACGCGATGCGCGGATGTTCACCATCGTAGAGAACGGCCACGCGGCTGCCCGAGGGTGCATCCCAGTGGGTGGGCGCCCAGTCGTTCAACCGGCGGGCGAATTCATGGGGGACGAGGCCGAGCAGGGCCTGATAGAGGGGCTCGCCCTCGATGGCGGAAAGCGATGCCTCGCCTGAGAGGAAAGGTGCAAGCCAGAGGTCGAGACCGTCATGCAATGCCGTGTCGCTCACATCGGGCCATGGCGCGCCGAATTCGCGGTGAAGCCAGCCGAGACGTTCGCGCAAGCTCTGCGCGGCGGGAGCGGGGCGGAGCAGGTCGAGGCCGTGTTCGCGCAACGCATCGAGCACCGCGCGATCTGCCTCCTCGCCCTTGGGACGCGGCAAGGGACGATCGGCAAGCGTGATCGCGCCCAGCCGCACGCGTTCGCTGATGCGGAGCGAACGGGTGGAAAGGTCGAAGGCGGAAACGGTGCTGCGCTCGATGCGGTCGCCCATCACAGCGCGGATGTCGTCTTCGGACAGAGCGGCCGCCGCCGCGATACGGGCCTCGCGCGCTTCGCCTTGCAGATCGGCCACGACGAGAAAGGGCGCGCCGGCGAGCGCATGCGCTTCATCGATGGCTGCACCGCGACCGTTGGCAAGCACGAAACGGCCGCGCCCTCCCCGCGCCTTGGCGACGCGGTCAGGCCAGGCGTGAAGCAGCAGCGGGCCGGCTCGGGCGCTCTCATCGCCGCCACCGCCGGCTTGCCTGGCGATGCGCGCGGCGAGTTTGCGGGCAGCATCCGCGCGGGGGCCGCGCTCGTTGGCAAAGCGCGAGAGGCGGGCGTCGAGATCCGTTTCGTTGCCGCCCAAGCCGCGTTCGGACAGGAGCACGGCGAGCCGCGCGGCAGCGAGGCGTTCGGCGGTCGGCGCTTCCACCACCATGGCGGCAAGGCGCGCAGGCAGCGCCACGCGACGCATGGCGTCACCATAAGGGGAAAGGCGGTTGTCGGCATCAAGCGCGCCGAGATCGCGGAGAAGGCTCTGTGCCTCGTTGAGCGCGGGGCGCGGGGGCGGGTCGAGGAAGCGCAGAGTGCTGGGATCGGCCACGCCGAAAGCGGCACAATCGAGCACGAGACCGGACAGATCGGCTTCGAGGATTTCGGGCCGGGAAAAGGCGGGAAGCGCCGCCGTCTGCTCGGCGCGCCAGAGACGAAGCGCGACACCCGGTGCCGTGCGGCCGGCGCGCCCTGCCCGTTGGTCGGCGGAAGCACGGCTCGCACGCACGGTTTCCAGACGGGTGAGGCCGGTATTGGGTTCATAGCGCGGCACGCGCGAGAGGCCGGAATCGACCACCACGCGCACACCGTCGATGGTGAGCGAGGTTTCGGCGATGCTGGTGGCGAGCACCACTTTGCGCGCGCCATCCTTTGCCGGCGCCACCGCGCGGCGCTGGGCTTGGGGCTCGAGCGCGCCGTAAAGCGGCATGATTTCGATGTTCGGCGCCAGCCGTCCTTCGAGCCGCTCGGCCGTGCGTTCGATCTCGCGCTGGCCGGGCAGGAAGGCGAGAAGGCTGCCGGGTTCATCGGCCATCATCGCGCGGATGGCCGTGGCCATTGCGTCCTCGACCCGCTCGTCGGGCCCACGCTCGCGGTAACGGATTTCAACGGGAAAGGACCGGCCCTGGCTTTCAAGTACGGGTGCGCCGCCCATCAGTTGTGAGACGCGCGCGCCGTCGAGCGTCGCCGACATCGCAAGCAGGCGCAGATCGGGGCGCAAGGCGTCCTGCACGTCGAGTGCCAAGGCCAAACCGAAATCGCCGTCGAGCGAGCGCTCGTGGAACTCGTCGAAAAGCACGGCGGCGATGCCCGTCAGTTCGGGATCGTCAAGAATGGCGCGCGCGAGGACGCCTTCGGTGACGACGAGGATGCGCGTCCTGTCCGACACGCGGCTTTCCATGCGCATGGCATAGCCGACGCGGCCTCCCGGCTCCTCGCCGAGCAACTCGGCCATGCGGGTGGCGGCCGCGCGGGCTGCGAGGCGGCGGGGCTCGAGCAAGAGGATGCGTTTGCCGGCCGCCCATGGTGCATCGAGAAGGGCGAGCGGCACGAGCGTCGTCTTGCCGGCACCCGGCGGGGCGACGAGCACGGCGTTGGGACGCGCTTCCAGCGTTTGGAGGAGGTCCGGCAGGATGGCGCGGACGGGAAGATCGGGCAGGGTCATGCGGGGGTGCCGATCCGGATCACGGGGCCGTCGGCAGCCTCGGCGTCGGCCATGTCGTGGGTGACGAGCACCACGGGAAGCGTGCGTTTCTGCGCTTCGGAAAAGACGAGCCTGCGGGCTTGGGCGCGAAGCGGCGCGTCGAGGCGTGAGAAGGGCTCGTCGAGAAGCAGGAAGCGCGGTTGCGACAAAAGCGTGCGCGCCAGGGCCACCCGCGCCCGCTGGCCGCCGGACAGCGTGTCGGGATGGCGGGGGCCGAAGCCCTTGAGATCCATCTCGGTCAGCGCCTGTTCGGCGGCGGCTTCTCGGGCGGCGCGGGTTTTCACCGTGGGCGGAAGCGCGAAAAGGAGATTGCCGAGCACGCTCATATGCGGAAACAGCAGCGCGTCCTGAAACAGGAGGCCTGCGCCACGGCTCTGGGGTGCAAGCGCGGTGATGTCCTCGCCGTCGATCCGGACACGGCCGGACGCTGTGAAGGCTTGGGCCAAGAAGCCGCCGAGAAAGCCCAGAAGCGTGGATTTGCCGGAGCCGGACGGGCCCATCACGGTCAACACGGTGCCGGGCGCGACATGGGCGTCGATGCCCAAAAGCTTCGCGGCGTTCGAACGGATTTCGATCTGGCTGAGCTGAAGGCCGGTCACGGCCGCCGCCATATCAGCCGTGCGGAAAGGTCAGCAAGGAGAAAGCCGAGCGCGGGCAGAAGCATTTGCGCCAGCGCATAAGCGCCGATCACGCGCCGGTTGCCGCCGCTGGCCAGCGCCACGGCCTCGGTCGTGATCGTGGTGATGCGGCCCGCGCCGATCAGCAGCGTGGGGAGATAAAGGCCGACCGACACGGCGAAGCCGATGGCAAGGCTCGCAAGCACCGCGCGGCTGAGCATCGGCAGCTTGATGCGCCAGAGGACTGTCCAGGCGCTTCCCCCGAGGCTGGCGGCGACCTGCTCATAGCGGCGGTCATAGGCGCTCCACGCGGGCGCAAGCGCCAGAAAGAGATAGGGCGCGACGAAGACGAGGTGGACGAGGGTGAGTGAGAGGATGCTGGGCACCAGCCCGCCCCACAGCGCCATCAGTTGCAGGCCGAACAGGAACGCGGCCTGCGGCACGATCAGCGGCAGGTAGAGCAAAGGGCTGCGCCAGCGGGGGGCCAAGCCGGTGGCGTCTTCGCGGATGAGGCAAAACAGGGCCAGCAGCAGCGCGAAGAGTGCGGAAAGGACGCCGATCAGTGCGGCATTGCCGAGCGGTTCGGCCAAGCGCGGCAGTAGATTGCTCCAGCCTTGGATGGAAACGGTCAAAGGCAAAAAGTCAGGAAAGGGCCAGAGACCGGCAACGGACCAGAGCATGAGGGCGAGGATGCCGGCTAGAAGAGCGAAGACGGTGAGGGCTTGAAGCACGAGCGCGAGCCAGCGAACGGCTCGGTCTCCGGGGAAGCGTTGGCCATTCGCGGCAAGGTTTTCGCGGCCATGACGGCCGATGCGCTCAAAGCCGATCCAGACGAGGATCGCCAGAGCGCTCAATGCCAGTTGCAGCAGTGCCCCGGCACTGGCGAGAAAGCGCAGGGAAAGGTCCGGATCGGCGCTCCAGCGCACGAGACGCAGGCTCAAAGTGGGCGGCGTGGTGGGGCCGAGGATCGCGGCGACATCGACCACCGATGAGGAGAACGCCACGACCGCAAACACCGCAAGCCGCATCTGACGGTAGAGCGTCGGCCAGACCGTGAACAGGAACCCTGCCATGCGGCCATAGCCGAGCGAGGCGGAGACGAGCATCCGCCGTTCCCCATCCGCCTGCGGCATGGCGGCGAGGGCCACCAGAAGCAGGAACGGCACTTCCTTGGCGACGAGGCCCGCAATCAGTGCCAGGCCGAGCGGGTCGTTGACGATCAGAAGATCGGGCGGCGTGGCCGAGCCTGTCAGGCCGGGGGAGAGAGCGCGGAAAAACAGGCCGGAAGGGGCGATCAGGAAAGCCAAGCCGAAGGCGGCCGCGGCATGGGGCAGCGCCAGCAAGGGGCCGAGCAGGCGTTCGACAGCGCGAAAGGGTCGGGTGCCGCTCCAGGCGGCGAGGAATGCGGTGGTGAGGGCAACAGAGAGCAAAGCAGCTGCAAGGCCCGTCCAGAGGCTCAAGCCTGCGGACTTCCACAGGCCGGGCTCGGCGAGCAGCCGCTGGAAGGGTTCGAGCGAAAACACGTTGCCGCCGAGGGCTGGCAGATAACCGAAGGCCGGAAGCACGGTGAAGAGGAGGCCGAGACCGATCGGCCCGCCGAGCAGGATCACCAGCAGCGGCGGGCCAAGGCGCGAAAGCGCAGCGGGCGTCATGCCGCTTGGGTGAAGGCAAGACGACTGTCGGCGTTCACTTCGCGCCGTAGCGCTTGGTCCATTCGGTTTCGAGACGCTCCATCCAGCTCGGGTGAGGCTCGTCGAGGGCCGGGCCGAGATGGTCGGGCTTCAGCGTGGCGGGCCCAAGATCGATCCTCTCGAAGCGGGCACGGTCCGCGCTGTCGAGCTTGGCGAGCGAAAGCACGGTGGGGTCGCCCCAGACTTTCGGGTCCTGCTTGCGCGCCTGCGCTTCGGGCGACAACAGGAAATCGGCGACCACCAGTGCGCCGGCTTCCGCCTTGGCGTTGAAGGGAATGCCGACGAAATGCGTGTTGGCGAGGGTGCCCTTCGTGAAGGTGAAGGAGCGGACTGTGCCGGGCAGTTCGCCGCTCGCGATCGCGCTCGACGCTTCCGACGGGTTGAAGGCGAAGATGACGTCCACCTCGTTGTCGGCGAGCAGTTGCTTCATCGCCGGATAGTTTTGCGGAAACGCCCTGCCCCCTCGCCACAGCAGCGGATTGAGTTGATCCAGATAGGCAAAGAGCGGCGCGGAAACTGCTGTGAAGCTCGCATCGTCCACCGGCTTGGCGAGTGCCGCCTTATCGGGTGCGAGTTCGACCAGCACCTGTTTCAGGAAGGACGAGCCGGAAAAGTCCGGCGGCTGCGGATAGGTGAAACGACCCGGATGCTCTTTTGCCCATGCGAGCAGGTCGGCCGCCGATTTCGGCATGTCCTCCGGCTTGGTTTTCGCACTGTCATGGAAGAAAACGAGCTTCGCCATGCCCCAGGGGCTTTCCTGGCCCTCCACCGGCACGGTGAAGTCGGACAGGATCGTCGGCTTCTCGTTGGCATCGACAAAGCGTCGGCTGGGCAATTTCTCGGCCCAGTTGTTGCCGAGCAGCAGGCCTTGCGCCTTCATCGCAGCGAAATTCTCGCCGTTGATCCAGATCAGATCGACCGACCCGCCTTGCGCCTGCCCCGCAGCCTTTTCGGCGACGACCTTGGCGACTGCATTGGCCGTGTCGTCGAGCTTCACCTGGACGAGCGTGACATCGTAGCGGCTTTTGAGTTCGCCGGCCGCCCATTCGAGATAGGCATTGATGTTTTCCGAGCCGCCCCAGGCGTTGAAATAGACCGTCTCGCCTTTGGCCTCGGCGAGCACCGCGTTCCAATCGGCGGGGTCGGCCGCATAGGCGGGTATGAGCAGGGCGAGGGAAAGTCCGAAAGCGGCGAGAAGCCTGCGCATGGTGTCTCCGTGAGAGCGGCCGAGAGCCCGCGCGATTGAGCATCGGGCTCGGTCAGTGGTCAATCTAGGCTCGGACCGACATCCGACAATTTGTCGTCATGCATCGGGCCTAGATGACTTGCGTTCCCGAGCTTGCTAGGCAGCAACGCCATTTTTCGAGGTGTCCTATTCGTTTCGCGCTTTATTTTACGCCGCCCGCCGATCATCCGCTCGTGGGCCGCGCTGCCAGCTGGCTCGGCCGCGATGCGTTCGGCGGCGAGACGAGGGCCATTCCCGAGGCTCGCGCAAACGTCACGGAATCCGCACGGCGCTATGGGTTTCATGCTACGCTGAAAGCGCCTTTCCGCCTGCACGAGGGCGAAAGCGTCGAAGCGCTGGAAGCGGCGCTCGACCGCTTCGCGCGTGAGACCGCGCCGGTCACGATCCCCGTTCTGGCGCTCAAGCAACTCGGCCGTTTCTTCGCGCTTGTGCCGGACGAGCAACCCGCTGAGCTGACCGCGTTCGCCGCCCGCGTCGTGGAAGCATTCGAACCTTTCCGTGCGCCGCTCTCGGCGGCCGAGATCGCCAAGCGTAGCCCTGAAACGCTGCCCAGGCCCGAGCGCGACAACCTCCTGCGCTGGGGCTACCCCTATGTGATGGACGCGTTTCAATTCCACATGACTTTGACCGACAAGATCGCGCCCGAAGAAAGCGACGCGATGCGCGCAGAGTTGGAGCGGGAATTCGCGTCCTTCATCGGCAAGCCGCTGGCGGTGGATCATCTGGCGCTGTTCGTCGAGCCCGAGCCCGGCGCACCTTTCACCGTACAAAAACTTCTCAGACTCGAAGGGCGCGCGTGATGGAAGCCGTTCGCAATGCGCACCTTGTTCTCCCCGATCAGGTGGTGTCGGGCTCGCTCGCTTTCAGCGATGGCGTGATCGCAAGCGTGGACGGTGGCGCCTCCACGGTGGGCGAGGATTTCGAGGGCGATTTCCTCCTGCCTGGCCTGATCGAACTGCACACCGACCATCTCGAAACGCACTACAACCCGCGCGCCAATCTGCGCTGGAATGCGGATGCGGCCGTGATGGCACATGACGCGCAGATGGCGGGATCGGGCGTGACGACCGTGTTCGACGCCTTGCGCGTCGGGATGGACTACGACGCGCATCTCGGGCGCGACGATATGGAAGTTCTGGCGCAAGCGGTCGAGGCGGGTGCCCGCGCAGGGCGCTTGCGCGCCGACCACTTCATTCATCTGCGCTGCGAGGTTTCGGCCGACGACTGCCTCGAAGGCTTCGACGCGCTCGCGCACCATCCGCTGATCCGCATGGCCTCGCTGATGGACCACGCGCCGGGACAGCGGCAGTTCGCCAAGATCGAAAGCTACCGCGCCTATTATGTCGAAAAGCTGCGCATGAGCGAAGAGGTGTTCCGCCTTTATTGCGAGCGGCGTGTCGCGGAATCCGAACGCAATTCGGCGAAGAACCGCGTGGCCATTGCGGAGCGCGCCGTGGCCAAGGGGATCGTGCTCGCCAGCCATGACGATGCGACGGCCGCCCATGTGCGGGAAGCCGAGGGCCAAGGCGTGCGGGTGGCTGAGTTCCCGACCACGCGCGAGGCGGCACACCTGTCGCGCGAGGCAGGCATGGCGGTTTTGATGGGAGCACCCAACCTCGTGCGCGGCTCGTCGCATTCCGGCAATGTCTCCGCGCGCGAACTCGCGGGCGTGAATGAGCTCGACATCCTGTCCTCTGACTACGTGCCTTACTCGATCCTGCAATCGGTGTTTCTGCTGCCGGAAGTGGTCGTGGGAGTGAGCCTGGCGGAAAGCGTGAGGATGGCGACAAGCAATCCGGCGCGCGCCGTGGGCTTGGAAGATCGAGGCGCGCTGGCTGGCGGCTTGCGGGCGGATTTCGTTCGCGTTGGCGTGCAGGGCGGATTGCCGGTGGTGCGTGGCGTCTGGCGCGAGGGGCGGCGCGTGGCGTGAGGGCGACCTCACCCGATCCGCAAAATGTGGTTGTCCCACGCGTAATCCGGCAGGTCCGCCTCCCCTCCATCCGGCTTCAGCACCGCGCCCATGCCGGTCGTCGCCAGAAATCCATCCCGGTCAGGCGCCAGGCCGCAGACTTCGGTGACAGTGCGCTGGGCTTTGAGCCTGCCTGTCGCAGCATCGATCTCCAGCCAGGAATTGCCCTGCGGTGAGGAAACGGCGACCGTGCCGGTCTTTCTGTTCACGGCGACCGATCCGACATAGTTGCGTAAATTCAGAAGCGCGTCTTCGGGCAGGTCGATCAGATCGAGGTCCTTGCCGCGCACCGCACGGCCGACAAGGGCGGGGCGTTCGCTCAGGGGCCCGCGATGCTGGCAACCGAACCAGAGCGTGCCGTCGGCATCGAGATCCATGTGGCGGATCGAGAGCTGATGCAGATCGGGCTTCAGGATGTGCTTTTCGAGGATCTGTCCCCGCGCCGTGTCGATGAAGACGAGCGATGGCTGCATGGTGGAAAGGTTGAGTTCCTCGCGCCCATAATCGGGATGGGTCTCGATGCCGCCATTGGCGACCGCGAGCGTCATGCCATCGGGCATCAACAGGCACTCGTGGGGGCCGATGCCGCCGGTCGGAAATTCGCCGACGCGTTTGAAACCGGCCTGAACGTCATAGACTCCGATCATCCCCTGCGCGGCGTCGAAGTCGTTCTCGGTCGCCCAAAGGATGCGGCCGTCCGGCGAAAACGCACCGTGGCCGAAGAAGTGGCGGTCGGGCCGGCTCGCGATCAGAAGCGGTTCGGTCTTCGCCTCATGGCTGAACACCAGCGCGAAGGCTCCGGGCTGGCGGGCGAACACGACCGAGCGGCGCGAGACGCGGTCGAAAACGATGTCGTGGCCGCGATCGGGCAGATCGACCAGATGGATCGGCAGGCCGTTCTCGCCCATGATGGCCACACCGTGCCCGCCACTCTTGCGCTGGAAGGCAGCGGCAAAAAGCGCGTCGGCGTCCTCCACGCCCGCGCGGGCATGGGTGCCGAGGCTGGCGAGATAAAGCGCCCCGGCGCCTTTCAGAAAGTCACGCCGGCCGAGAAGCATGCGGTCAATCCCCGTCGAGGGAGGAAAAGCCGGCGGACAGGCCGAGCACACCGGAAAGCCTGACACCCAGGATTTCTGACAGGCTGGAGGTGACGAGCGAGAGGTAGGAGAGCCGCGAGCGCAGACGCGGCTCGGCGAGCGTGTCGCCCACCGGACGGTCGAGGTCGGCCGCGGCCTTGTTGGCGTTGGCAAATTCGAAGCGCACGGAATCGCCCACCCAGCGCTGGTCGCGCGGGAGGGCCGCGAGCAGGCCCGAGGCTTCCCACAGGCTCGAGAATGCCGCGAGGTTCGAGCCGATTACGGCGAGCGTCATGCCGGAACGCCAGAACAGCGCCTGCTTGGGCTTGTCGGATTCAGGATTGTCGCCCAGAAAACCCTTGATGCGCACGTCGCGGGTGCGCTCGAGACCCTCGATGAAGACGCCGAGCAGTTCGCCCAGGGCTTCCGAGCCCGTGCGATAAAGCGGGTTCGGGGGTGAGGGGTTGGTGAACTGTGCGGTGAAGCCCTTGGGGTCGGTCCATGCGGCATCCACCGCGCGGGCCATGCCTGCCACGTTTTCGGCTGCCGCACGACCGAAGCGGCAGCGAAACGCACCATCGGTGCCGGCCAGCTCGTCCGAGCCATCGCCCCAAACCAGATATTCGAGCGCGCCCAAGCCCTGCATCGCCACGCTTTTCTGCGCAAGCGTTTCCGCGGTCGCAACCGACTCGTCCTTCTGGGCGAGCGCCTGCTGGATCTGGCGCAGGCCCGTGCCCTTGCGGTCGGGAAAGAACAGGATGCGATCGAGGCGGTTGCTTTCGGTGATCGGCCCGAAGCGGATGATCTCGGCCTGGCCCCAGGCACGCACGGTCTTGCGGAAGGTGTCGCGCGCAGCCTCCAAAGCTTCGCTCGACGGCTTCTCGCAAAGGTTGCGCATGGAATCGGCCATGCCTTGAGCGCGATCGCGGAAGGCACGATAGGCAGGGCGCACGAAGCCATCCACGGCGCCTTGCAGGAAGGGCGTGGCATCCTGAAAGGCGGGAGGCGGCGGGGCTGCGGCAATGGGCGCGGCCGGCGCTTCATTGTCCTGCGCGCTCACGCTGCCACCATTCAGGGGAAGGGCTAGCGCGGCCATCAAGAGCATTGCGAGAAGCTTTGCCATCAGAGCGATTCCAGGAAGCGGATCAACGCATCGCGCTCCGGCTTTGGCAACGCGGCAAAGCGGTCTCGCGCAGGTTTCGCTTCCCCGCCATGCCAAAGGATTGCTTCGGACAGATTTCTGGCTCGGCCATCATGGAGAAAGAATGTATGCCCGTTTACGGTCTTGGTAAGGCCGATACCCCAAAGCGGCGCGGTGCGCCACTCCGTGGGCCCTGCATCGCCCACCGTCTGGCCGTCCGCAAGCCCCTCGCCCATGTCGTGAAGCAGGAAATCGGAATAGGGCCAGATCAGCTGAAAGCCGAGGGCCGGGTAGGGCGCATCCTTGCGCGTCACATATTTGGGCATGTGGCACGAGGCGCAGCCCGCACCGTAAAAGGCCTGCTTCCCCTTGAGCACGTCCGCATCGCCCGCATCGCGGCGGGCGGGAACGGCGAGGTTCTGCGAATAGAACGTCACGAGGTCGAGCACGGGCGAAGGGGCTTCGGTGTCTCCGAGCCGCTTCTGCACGCCGTTGGGCAGGCTGAGGCAGTCCGGCTCGTTCTGGGTGCAGTCGCCCGTATGAAGCGGCACATCGGGGGTCGAAAGGCCCATGTCGATGGCAAAGGCCTCGGCCGATTGCTGGCGGATAGTGGGCACCGACGCCTTCCAGCCGAAGCGGCCGAGCGCGGGTTTGCCGGTCCTGGGTTCGCGCACCATTGAGACACGGCCGGAGATACCATCGCCATCGCGGTCGTCCGGGTCGGCATGGGCCAGGATGTCAGCCGGGTGGATCTGCTCCACCAGCCCCAGCCCGATCATCGGCGGCGCGACGCGCGGAGACAGTGTCGTCAGCGGATGGAGCGGGCCATAACTCAGCGTCTTCGCCTGGTAGCTCGGTTTGCGCAGCGAAACGGTTTCGCCGCCTGCGAGCGTGACCGGAATTTCCTCGTAGGAAATGTCGATCCGCCCCTCGCCTTTCAGGCCGGGCACCGCGAGTTCCTGGAGCTGCGCGCCATAGACCGGATCGGGAATCACCAGCTGGCGCTTGTCCGCAAGCTTGGTCTTTTCGTCATCCGTCGTCGGTGCATGCGCCAAGCGGAACAGCATGGAGGTGGAATCCGCTCCGCCTTCGGGCGGATGACCGCGGCCGTCCTTGATGTGGCAGTTCTGGCAGGCGCGCGCGTTGAAGAGCGGTCCGAGACCGTCCGAGGCCTGCGTCGAGGAAGGGGCGGAAACCCAGACTTTCCGAAACAGCGCATTGCCGAGTTTGAACGTGCCTTCCTGCTCGAATGTGATGTTCGCCGAAGACTGCGAGAAGATGTTGCTGTTGACGCGTTTCCTGGTGGTCGCGGCCCCGCCGGGCATGTTCTCGAAATCTTCTGGCTTGGAGAAGTCGAGCGTCGGCGTGGTGACGCGGACCACGCGGCTCAGCGTTTGTTGATCAAGGTCGTTGCGCGTGGCGGGCAGGGCCGGTGCTTCGGCTTGCGCATGGGGTGCGGGCGCGAAACCCACGGCCAAGCCAAGGCCGACTGCTCCCATCACAGGAAGCAGTGCCAGAAGCGTATGCCGCTTGAAAAATGGTCGGTTCATGGATCGCTCGGCCCAGAGGGTCCGGCGCGATAACGGCGCAGTCGGAACCGCTCTGCGCTTTGTCTTCGAACGCCGTTCGCGTCAAGTCGCGCACAGGCGGCAGGCGTTCGAAGCGGCATCACATTTTGTCGGGAGCGCCGTGTTCGTGCGCTCCGGCCCTTCGCATTACTGGAACACCTTGTCGGGCGCGTCGAGGCTGTCCGAGCCTTCGAAGGCGATGGCATCGAGCTTGAGCACCGAAACCGCGCGCTGGATCGACTTGGTCTGGTCCACCAATGCGTCAATGGCCGCCTGTACGGTCTTGTTGCCCTCGGCATTGCCTTCCGCGATCTGCTGGTCATAGGCCTCGCCACCCTCGGCGCGCTTGGTCATGGCTTCCATGGCGGCAACGCTCGCGTCGAGCTTGCCGGACAGCTCGACATCGATCGCCGGATCGGCGGCCTCCACCAGCGCCTGCAGCGACGGGCCCTCGACCACCGAGCCGTCCACGCGCTTGTAGCGGCCCTGATAGACGTTGCGGATGCCGATCGCGTCGTAAAGGTGCGACTTGTCGGTGTTGTCGGAGAAGCAGTCATGCTCCTCTTCCGGATCGTGCAGCAGCAGGCCAAGCTTCATGCGCTCGCCGGCCAGTTCACCATAGGAAAGCGAGCCCATGCCGGTGAGGATCGTGGAAAGACTGGTGTTCGCAGCTTCCACTTCGAGGCCTTTGCGGATCTCACCGTCTGGTCCCCATTTCGCGGCCATATCGGCGAGATCGGAGACGAGCAGGTCGGTCGCGGCCTTGAGATATTGCGCGCGGCGGTCGCAATGGCCGTTGGTGCAGCTTGCCGTGTTGTAATCGGTGGCGGGCCGCTTGCCTGCACCGGGCTTCGTGCCGTTCAGATCCTGCCCCCAGAGCAGAAACTCGATAGCGTGATAACCGGTCGCCACATTGGCTTCGATGCCACCGGCCTCCTGCAGCTTGCCCGACAGGAGTTCAGGCGTGATCACCGAGACATCGACCTTTTCGCCGTCGATCTCGATCTCCGTGTTGGCGATCACATTGGCCGTATAAAGCGCGTTCTCGTCGGACTCGGTGCCATAGGAAGGATCGACATAGTCGATCAGGCCCTCATCCAGCGGCCAGGCATTCACCTTGCCTTCCCACTCGTCCACGGCGGCATTGCCAAAGCGGAAGGCTTCGGTCTGCTGGTAGGGCACGCGCGCGGCCTTCCAGGCAGTGCGTGCAGCTTCGAGCGTCGCATCGTTCGGCTCGGCGATCAGCGTCTTGACGGCCTCGTCGAGAGCCTTCGCCGTGTTCAACGAATCCTCATAGCCGGCCTGCGCGATGTCGGCATAGGTCTTGATGACAGCCTTCGGATCGGTCTCCGCCGCGCGGGCGGGCAGGACGAAGACAGCGGCGGTCAATGCGGTCGCGGCAGCAAAGGCCCAGCACAGGCGCACCTGTCGCGGTGTCGAAAGCGTGGGGAACATGAGCGAGTCTCCTGCGAAAACCGCGCCTGCCAATAGGTGGGCCGCGGAAACATGCGATGTCATGATTTGTTGAGCACGGCAGACTGTAAAGCCTGCCGGCCGGGACGCCAACGATGCCGTCAACCTCCCATGGACCCGCATTAGGACGGAGGTTGCGAAAGAGTCAAGCAAACGGGAACGGCAAAAACGTCGCAGGATCAAGAACTTAGAATTATTCTAAACTACGATTGTCAAGTTTTGCGAGTGCGCGCACGTGCTGGCACAATGTCCTGCCCTTGGCAGTGTCGCCGCAATCTGGAACAAGCGCCACGCCATGGCTGCCCTTCCTCTCTCCCACCTGCTCCTCGCGCTTCTGACAGTCGCGATCTGGGGAACGAACTTCGTGGTGATCCGGATCGGGCTCGACCATCTGCCGCCGCTGCTTTTCGCCAGCCTGCGCTTTCTGCTCGTGGTGTTTCCCGCCACCCTGTTCATTCGCCGACCGCCCGTGCCGTGGAAGACACTCGCAGGCTACGGGCTGATGATCGGCGCAGGGCAGTTCGGCCTGCTCTTCGTCGCCATGCGCGGGCACATCTCACCCGGACTCGCCTCGCTGGTCTTGCAATGCCAGGTCTTCTTCACGATCGGGCTCTCGGTCTGGCTGATGGGCGAGCGCGTGCGCGCGTTTCAGCTGGTCGCCGTGCTGCTCGCGGCATCCGGCATTCTGGTGATCGGACTCAACACCGACGCTTCGACCACGCCTTTGGGTCTGGGTCTCGCCCTGCTCGCCTCGCTGTCATGGGCCGGTGGCAACATGGCAGCCAAGCGCAGTGGCGCGCAGAACATCCTGCCCATCGTCGTGTGGGGGAGCCTATTCTCGTTTCCCCCGCTTTTCGTGCTGTCCCTCCTGCTCGAAGGCTGGCCGGCAATCCGCGCGGGCCTCCTCGCCGCCGACTTGCCGACCTGGATCGCAGTCCTCTGGCAGTCGGCGGCAAATTCGCTGCTCGGCTATTCTGTCTGGGGCTGGCTGCTTGCGCGGCACCCGGCCGCGAGCATCACGCCGATGGCGCTTCTGGTGCCGATCTTCGGCATGAGCGCCTCGGCCTTCTGGCTCGGCGAACCGCTGCCGGCCTGGAAGCTTGGGGCAGCAGGGCTGGTGATCGGGGGCTTGGCGCTCGGCGTGCTCTATCCGCGCTGGGTGGCGCGGCGGGCGATAGCGTGAGAACCGGGCCGATCGTTCAGCGCCGGCCCGCCAGGCGGCTTCGCCTTACCGCTTGACGCGAACCGGCACCGACAGGCGGCGCGTGGCGATCCCTTCGGGTGGCGCTGGAACCGGCGATGCGCGCTGGACGATGGCGACCGCCACCGCATCGATTTCCGGATCGCCGGACGAGCGCGCGACCCGCGCCGAGGTGATGGCGCCCGAATCGTTGATCGTGAAGGACACCGATGCCGTGCCCTCGCCCTGAAGGCCGGCGGGACGCCGCGTGAACTGACGGATGCGCGCCACGACCTGACCCTGCCAGCGTGCAGGGCTGACCTGCGGCGCACGCGGGGCGCGTTGCGCCTGCGAGGCTTCGGAGCGCGCCTGCTGGCGTGGGGCGGGGCGCTCGCGTACCGGCTGTTCGCGGCGCTCGACCGGGCGCTCTTGCCGGGGACGCGGCCGCTGGCGTGGACGTTCCTGCGCGACTTGCCGCTCGGGTCGGACGATCTCGGGCCGTGCCAAGGGCAACGGCACCTCGACCTCGGGGGTCGCGGCGAAGATCTGTTCCTCGATCACCGGTTCGGGCGCTTCGGGCGCGACCTCTTCGACCGGCGTTTCAGGCGTGATTTCCTCGACCGGCGGGGCTTCGGCGGTTTCGACCGGCTCGGGCACGACCTCTTCCGGCGTCACGGGTGCGGGCGTCTCCGCGGTCACCGTTTCGGGTGGTGCTTCCGTCACCTCTTCGGGCACGGTTTCCTCGACCGACGGCGTCAGTTCTTCGGGCTGAAGAACCTCCTCGACCGGGGGCGCTTCGGCCAGTGTTTCGCTCTGCACGCTTTCGGGCGTGTCGATGACGAGGGGTGCGAGTTCGATTTCCATCGACTGCTCGAGCGCCGCATTCTCCACGGGAGCCGGCTCGATGTCGCGAAGGTAGTAGGCAGCTCCCAAGTGCGCCGCGAGCACGAATGCCGCCGCACCGCCCCACAGCCCCGCCTCGCGCAAGGAAGGCAGTTGCGGCATGGCAGATTCCGGAGCGGCGAAGCCGGAAGCGCTCATCGCGGGCGGCTCACGGATTGGCCGCAGGCGCTGCGCTCGCGCCCGAAAGCGTTTCGAGCCCGACCAGCGCCACCTTGAAGTAGCCCGCGCCGCGCAGGAGGTTCATCACTTCCATCATGTCGCCGTAAGGTACCGCCTTGTCGGCACGCAGAAAGATGCGGGCGTTCTTGTCGCCGCCGGTCTGGGCATCGAGGGTCGCGCCGAAACGGTCGCGTGCGACGATCTCATTGCCGAGGTTGAGGCTCAGATCGTCCTTCACCGTCAGAAAGACCGGCTCGTCGGGGCGCGGTGTGGGCGAAGCTGTGGAGCCAGGCAGGTCGACATTCACGTCCACCGTCGCAAGCGGGGCCGCCACCATGAAGATGATCAGGAGCACCAGCATCACGTCGATGAAGGGCGTGACGTTGATCTCGTGGTTCTCCTCGAGATCGTCGCCGCCGCCTTCGCGGATTCGGGAAGCCATCGCCCTTTACTCCGCCGCGAGCTTGGCGGCCCGGCTCGCGGGCAGATTGCGGAAATCGAGATCGCGGCTGACCAGACGCTCGACGCCGGCGGAGGCATCGGCAAGGAGTTGGCGGTAGCCGGTGATGGCACGCGCGAACACGTTATAGATCACCACCGCTGGAATAGCGGCGACGAGGCCGATGGCTGTCGCGAGAAGCGCTTCCGCGATGCCGGGTGCCACGATGGCGAGGTTCGTGGTCTGCGCCTGGCTGATGCCGATGAACGAGTTCATGATGCCCCAGACCGTGCCGAACAGGCCGACGAAGGGCGCGGTCGAGCCGATGGTGGCGAGCACGCCCGTGCCTCGGCTCATCTTGCGCGCGGCACCTGCCTCAATACGCGACAGGCGCGAGGCGACGCGATCCTTGAGGCCCTCCCCGCCCGAATGGTCGAGGGCCGCATTGGACAGACGGCCCTCCTCGGCGGCGGCATGCACGAAGCGCGCGGCAGCACTCTTGTTCCTGCCGAGCTTATCGGAGGCCTCGCGCAGCGACGCGGACGCGGTGATAACGTTCAGCGCGCGGCCCACAGCGACACGCGCCGCGCCGAGTTCCAGCGTCTTGGCGAGCCACACCGTCCAGGTGACGAGCGAGGCGAAGGCTAGGCCGATCATCACGCCCTTCACCACCCAGTCGGCGGCCATGAACATGCCCCATGGCGACAAATCGTGTGGCAGGCTGAGATTGACGGAGCGGCCTTCCGCAACCGGCTCGGCAGCGGGCGTTGCCCTATTCGATGATGCAGCCGGTGCCGGCGTGCCAGGGCTCGACGCCGTGGGCGTCGCTGGCTGGGATGCTGACGCATCCGGCGCAGGCTGAGCAGGGACAGTCTGCGCAGGTGCCGCTGGCTCGCTAGCAGCGGGGGCCGCCGGTGCAGGAGCGGCTTGGGTCGGTGTGGCCTCTGCTGGCGCGGTTTGCGCGGGCGCTTGTGCCGGCGGCAACGCCTCCTGCGCCAAAACGGCACCGCTCGCAGAAACCAAAAGGCCCGCTATCAGCAGACCGCGCATCAGAGAAAAATTCGACATCGAACCCGTCACAATGAGCCAGCGCTGGAAGCACCGATTTGTGGAGAATTAATGTCAGCTTTTCTTGGAAGGTTCCCCGAAACGCAAGCCCTATCGTGTCAAAAAGCAAAACACGTCGGCGGATTTCCCTCGCCGAGCGCTCGCACCCGGCTCAGTGATGCTGCGCTTGGGCCAAGCGGCTGTAGAGTCCGCCCAGTTCGAGGAGCGCTTGGTGCGAGCCTTCTTCGGCAATCCCCGAGCGGTCCACCACCACGATGCGATCCGCATCGCGGACTGTCGCCAGACGGTGGGCGATCACAAGCGTGGTGCGTCCCTCCGACAGTTCGGCCAGCGAGCGCTGGATCTCGCGCTCGGTTTGGGTGTCGAGCGCAGATGTCGCCTCGTCCAGGATCAGGATCGGCGGGTTCTTGAGGAACATGCGGGCGATCGCCAGTCGCTGTTTCTGCCCACCCGACAGCTTCACCCCGCGCTCCCCGATAATCGTATCGAGCCCGTCGGGCATGGCAGCCACGGCTTCGTCGAGCCGCGCCCGACGTGCGGCCTCGCGGATATCGGCGTCTGATGCGTCGAGCCTGCCATAGGCGATGTTCTCGCGAACCGTGCCGCCGAACAGGAACACGTCCTGCTGCACGATGCCGATCTGGGAGCGCAAGGAGGCGAGCGTCAGGTTGCGGATGTCGATGCCGTCCACCTCGATCGAACCCGCTCCGACTTCATAGAAACGCGGCAGGAGCGAGAGAAGCGTGGTCTTGCCGGCACCCGAAGGCCCGACAAAGGCCACTGTTTCACCGGGTCGCACCTCGAGATTGATGTGCGACAGGATCGAACGGCCATGCTCATAGCCGAAACCCACATCGCGAAAGCTGATGGCACCCGAGAGCTTAGGGGCATCGACCGCGCCCCGCGTGTCGGCGATGTCGGGATCGGTGTTCAGGAGCGAAAGGTAACGGCGGAAGCCGGCAATGCCCTTCGGATAGGTTTCGATCACCGAATTGATCTTGTCGATGGGGCGGAAGAAGACATTGACGAGCAGAAGGAAGCCGACGAAACCGCCATTCGTCAGTTCGCCCTTGAGCACGAACCACGAGCCGCAGACCAGCACCACCAGCTGCACGAGGCGCAGGCTGAGATAGGAAAGCGAGGTCGAGACGGCCATGATGCGGTAGGCATCGAGCTTGGTCTGGCGATAGGCGGCGTTGTCCTTCGCGAACAGCCCGCGCTCATGGTTCTCGTTGGCGAAAGCCTGCACCACGCGCATGCCGCCGACATTTTCTTCGATGCGCACGTTGAAATTGGCGACGCGGCCATAAAGCGCTTGCCAGTTGCGCGTCATGCGCGCGCCGTAGCGGCTCGTCACCCAGGCGACCACCGGCACGATGGCCGCGGTGATCAGCGCTAGCTCGACATTGACGAACAGCATCAGCGCAAAGGCGCCGATGAAGGTCATCACCGCGATGAACAGGTCTTCCGGACCATGGTGCGCGACCTCGCCGATCTCTTCGAGATCCTTGGTCAGGCGTGCGACCAGCGTGCCGGTCTTGTGGTTGTCGAAGAAGCGGAAGGACAGCTTCTGGAGATGGTCGAAGCTCTTGCGGCGCATCTCGGTTTCGATGTTGATGCCGAGCATATGGCCCCAATAGACCACGATGGCCTGCAACGCCGTGTTGCCGATATAAAGGGCGAGAAGGCCTGCGGCCGCAGCCAGGATCAGGCCCCACTGGCCGGTTGGCAGGAGGCGGTCCACGAAGGCGGTGACGGCGAGCGGAAAGGCGAGTTCGAGCAGGCCCGACAAAACCGCGCAGCCGAAATCGAGCAGAAACAGCTTCCGGTGCGGACGGTAATAGCCGAAGAAGCGGCGCAGAAGCGCGCCGGCCTTTTCGGGTTTCGGAGCCTGAGCAAGCACTGTCAGCCGTCTTTCCTTGCATCCTCGCCAGCATGGCCCCGCCGCCAATAGGTGGCGGCCAGGTGCTGTTCGCGGGGCAGGCCGCGCTCGCTCCGCAGGTTTTTGCGGATCAGGCGGAAGGCCGCGCATTCGCTGCCGCTCCAGACGAAATTGGAGCGGTCCTCCGGCAAGCGTGCGGCCGCAATAGCATCGGAAAGCAGCGTGGTCGAGCCGGGCTCGGCACCGTTGCGGTGCAGCCAGTGGAGATCGACCCGGGCCTTGGTCTCGATCGTCTGCTCCTCGCGGGCATCGGCCACCTCGATGAAGACGGTGGCCGTCTTGCTCTCGGGCAGATTTTCAAGGATGCGGGCAATGGCGGGAAGCGCGGTCTCGTCGCCGGCCAGAAGATAGTGGTCCGCCTCGCCTACGGTTCCGCCACCAGGACCGGTCATGCCGACGATATCACCGGGCTCGGCGCTTGCGGCAAAGCTGCTGCCGGGCGAAGTCGCACCCTCATGGAGCACCATGTCGATCTCGACTTCGCCGCGCCCCACATCGATGCGGCGCAGCGTGTAGATGCGCGCAACCGGCCGCTCGGCGCCGGTCGGCCAAAGCGGGCGGCCGTCCTCGCCATTCACCGGCCATTGGGGTGGGGAAACACCTTCAGGCGGAAAAAGCAGGCGGATATGCATGCTGGGGCCGGCAAAGCTCGCGAGATCGTTGCCCTTCAGTGTCACGCGGCGCATATGCGGCGTCAGTTGCCGCGCGCCCACCACCTGCATCTCGCGGAAATAAGGAAGCGGCGTGCCGGCCGCGCCATCGCCTATCCAAACGATGCGGGCCTCACTGGCGAGCTGCAGCAGATGCTCGGCCATCGAAAGCTTCACATAGGCGAACTTGGTCGGATCGTCGCCGCCGGCTTCGAGCCGCAGCATGGTCTTTTCCGCGCACAGAAAGGCGCAGCCGAAAGAGGTGGTGATCGAGGCGTTCGCTCCATCGATCCGCACATCGCCCCATTCGCGGAAGCGGTCGCACAGGCAATGCATGGTGTCGCTCGGATCGGGAAGCGCGATGCGAGCGGCAGCACGAAGCGCGCTGGGCGGCAGGCTGATGCTCATGGCAAACGAAACTCCCGGTTAGGAGGGAACACCGCCAAACGGCGGCACGGGTGCGATCAGAGCGTGGGTAACCGGCATGCGGCTGCCTTGGGCGAAGAAGGGCTTCATGGCGCCAAAAAGCTCACGCCCGGCTGCAGCCGGGCGCGGTTCTAGCGGAAAGGTTCTCAACCGTCACCACTCGACATTCACCTTGAGCAACGCCTTGCGGGCTTCGCCGTAGGAGCAGACATTCGCGCCCTGGCACCCGGCGACGTAGTCCTTGTCGAAAAGGTTGGTCACCACGAGGTCGGCGCCCCAATTGTCCTTCTTATAGCCGATCTTGGCATCCGCGAGAGTTGCCGATGGCACTTCCAGCGTATTGGCGCGATCCGCCCAGGACGAACCGATGTAACGCACGCCGCCGCCCACCGTGAAACCGTCGAGCGCACCCTCATGGAAGGTGTAGTCGAGCGACAGCGAAGCCTGCGTATCGGGCACAAGGAAGGGCTGGTTGCCGATCAGGCTGGCATCATCGTCCTCGGTGATTTCGAGATCGAAGGCGGTGAGTGCAGCAGTCATGCGCCAGTTGGCGTCCAGATTGGCCTTGGCTTCGAACTCGAAGCCACGCGAACGCACTTCGCCGACCTGCACATTGGCGAAGGCATTGTTTTCCAAAGTGGTGACGACGTTTTGACGGGTCAGATCGAAGAGCGAAGCCGTGACGATGCCATCGAACCAGGTCGGGGCATATTTTACGCCCACTTCATATTGCTCGCCGGTTTCAGGCGTGAAGTTGTCACCGAAGAAGTCCACGCCGATGACCGGATTGAAGAAGGTGGCGACGCTCGCATAGGGCGTTACGCCGTTCGCAAACTCGTAGGCGATGCCCGCACGGCCCGAAAGCCGGCCGTCCGTGCCATCGCGTTGATTGTCTTGCGTCGGCGCGTAGAAGGTCGGGCCGTCCTCGGTATCCGTCCACACCCGGTCATAGCGACCGTTCAGCGTCACCAGCCAACCGCCGCCGAAACGAAGCTGATCCTGGAGATAGACGCCGAGCTGCTGCTGGGTCAGGTCTTGGTTGATGTAGGAGACAGGCTCCGTCTGCGGCACGCCATAGACCGGATCTTCGGGGTTGATCGGCGTGGTCGTGCCGAACAGCGCCGAGCTCTGCACCTGATCGATATTGAAGTATTTGTAGTCGATGCCGGCAAGCAGCGTGTGCTCGACGGGACCTGTGTTGACCCTGCCCTCCACCTGGTTGTCGATGAGAAACGAGCCGACCTCGGTGTCGTGGGAGAAGTTCACACGGTCGAGAAGCAAACCGCTGGCGGTCAGCCCGTTGCCGTAGAGATAGGCCTCCTCGAGCTTGGCGTGGCTGTAGCGTGCGTTCTGGCGGAACGTTACGTTATTGTCGAAGGTATGCTCGAATTCGTAGCCGATCGAGGCCTGGTTGCGCCTGTAATTGTCGATGTCCGGCTCGGTCGGATTGAAGTCGCGATCGATGCGGCCGAAGGGCGCGCGCTCCACCGTGCCGACATAAGGCAGGAAGGAGCCGACGCCGTGGAGGTTGTCCATGTACGTGTAATTGGCAAGCACCGTCAGCTTGGTCGCTTCGTCCGGGCTCCATGTGATGCTCGGTGAGATCACGCCGCGGAACTGCTCCTCATTATCGTAGAAGCCTTCGCCGCCATAAAGACGCCCGACCACGCGATAGTCGACCCCGCCCTGCGAGCCATCGGACCCGCCCGAGACCGTGCCGGGGCCATCGATGTCGAATCCGAAATAACCGACACCGAAAGAGTCGATGCCCGCTTCGAAGCGGTTGAACGCGTCAGGCGTCGGGCGCTTGGAGACGTAATTGACGACACCACCGGGATTGGCGCCACCGTAAAGAACCGAGGCCGGCCCCTTCAGCACTTCGATGCGTTCCAGCAGATACGAGTCGACGAAGAAGGAGCCGAAGGCGTAGCCGTAGAGCTGAAGCCCATCCTGATAGACACCCGTCTGGGTGGCATCGAAGCCGCGCACATAGATCCAGTTGGTGTCGGCATCGTTGCCAAAGGGCTGGGAGAAGACACCCGCCGTGTAGCGCAGCGCCTCATCCACCTTCTGCGCGCCGCGGTCGTCGATCTCGTCGCGGCCGACGACGGACACAGCCTGCGGAATCTCCTGGATCGGCGTCGCGGTCTTGGAGCCGGTGGCGGTCGCCTTGGCGACATAGCCGTCAACGGGGCCGGTCGCGGCACCCTGCCCCCCACCCTGGCCTTCCACCACGACCTCTTCGAGCTGCGCGGTGTTGCCGTTTTCCTGCGCGTGGGCCTGACCGCCGATCATGACCAATAGCATGGCCGCGCTGCCCAGAAGTGCCGTCCGCCCTTGACGCATCATCTTACCCATTCCCCGAACCCGAACCGCACCGTCCCGCTTCCCCACGAAGCCAGTCCAGACGGAGCTTTGATAAGCGGAGTCGTTACATCAGGTTTTAAAGCGAAGGCTTGAACGCTCTTGCGGCGGTTTGACTGATCCTGCGAATCGGCGCCGCGATTCCAGACCCTATGGCTTTTTTGCAACATGCTCGCGCCGCCATGCGGCGGGCGTGGTGCCAGTGAGACGGCGAAAGACACGGGTCAGATGCGCCTGATCGGCAAAGCCCGTCATCAAGGCCAGCGCGTTGAGCGGCGTATCGGTTTCGGACAAGAGCGCCTTGACGCGCCCGAGCCGGGCTTCCGCGTGATATTGCTGGGCGGTCACGCCGGCCGAGGCTTTGAAGGCATTGGCGAAATAGGATTGCGACAGGCCGGCGAGGCTCGCCAGTTCTTCCAGCCGCACATTGCGCAACGCATTCGCGTTCAGAAAGCCGGTGACACGTGCGAGCTGGGTCGGCCCCAGCCGGGGTCCGGGCAGGCGCGGGCGATGCTGGGGGGCGCCACATAGGGCCAGAAAGAGCGAGGTGATCATTCCCTCGCCGTAAGGATCGCCCAAGGGATTTTCCGAGCGCACCTCGTCGGCGACAAGACCCGCCAAAGCCAGAATACGCGGATCGGCGAAGCCGAGGCGCGGGAGAACGAGTCGGTCCTCGTCGAGCGTCATGCCCGCTTTGCGCCGCAAGGCCCCAAGATCGAAATGGATGTCGAGGTGAGACAGGCGCGCGATCCCCTCGACGCGGCTATAGACCACGCAGCCGGCCGGCACGAAAGCAATGGGGTTCTCGCAAGTGACCTTGACCGTCGCATCATCGCCCTCGGCGGCCAGCCAGATCGCACCGCTCGCCGCACCTTCCAGCATCACGAAAAGCCGCGAATTCGGCGACACATACTGCCCGCCGGCATTCTCCGCGCAGGCCACCGTCCAGATATCGGCCACCGCCCCCGCCCAGCCGCGCCAGCGCAGAGGTTCGAGAGGCGTAAAGCCCTCGATCCGGCTGTCCATGCGGGGATGGAAACTCATGCTCGATGATGATGCCTGTTGAGATATCCCATCGAACAAAGATGACTGATTAAGTCAAGTTATTTGCGTATTCAGTTCCTGGCGAGCAGTGCCTCGACTTCTTGCAGCGTCGGCATGGAGAGTGCCGCGCCTGCGCGCGTCACCGAGATGCCGGCCACGGCTGTCGCGAACCGCACCGCATTCGAGGGCGTGTCGCCCCGTGCAAGGGCTGTGGCGAAACCGGCATTGAAGGCATCGCCCGCACCGGTGGTCTCCTTGACGGGACCGGCGGACACGACCGGCAGGTGCTCCGACCCGTCGCGGGAATGAAGCAGCGCGCCTTTTTCGCCGAGCGTGACGATGACCGTGCCTACGCCCTTGGCGAGCAGCGCGTCGGCAGCGCGGCGGGCATCATCGACGGTGCGCACCTCGATGCCCGTCAGCTCCTCGGCCTCCGACTCGTTGGGCGTGAGATAGTCGCACAGGGTGAAGATCTCATCCGGCAGGCTTGCTGCGGGGGCGGGGTTGAGGATGGTCGTGACGCCCGCGGCACGCGCGATCTCCAAGGCATGCCGGGCGGCATCGACTGGCTGTTCGAGCTGGGTGATGAAGACGCCAGCCCCTTCGATCAGCGCGCGGTTCTTCTCGATATCGGCGGGCGAGAGAAGTGCCGCAGCGCCCGGCGCGATGATGATGGCGTTGTTGCCGGTGGCTTCCTCGAGAAAGATGAAGGCCGAGCCGGTGTAGCTTTCGGGCGTCTCGATGATGGCCGG
This sequence comes from Mesorhizobium liriopis, assembly GCF_024053505.1. Taxonomy (GTDB): domain Bacteria; phylum Pseudomonadota; class Alphaproteobacteria; order Rhizobiales; family Rhizobiaceae; genus Mesorhizobium_B; species Mesorhizobium_B liriopis. Next base: position 370,129 of record NZ_JAMXQS010000005.1, read on the forward strand.
CTTCACGCCCGCTTCCGCCCATATCTCATTCGCCATGCGGGCGAAGTCGTCGGTTCCCAGGCGCGTGATGAAGGACACATCCGCGCCCAAACGCCCGGCTGCCACCGACTGGTTCGAGCCCTTGCCGCCGGGACCGAGCTTGAAGTCGAGCCCCAGAATGGTTTCACCGATGCGAGGCTGGCGGGGAGCGCGATAGGCGGCATCCGCCACGAACACGCCGAGAATGACGAGGGGCTTGCTCATGCGATTTCTCTCAGGCTTCGGGTGCGATCACGCCTTTGCGGAAGGCAAAGCAGCCATAGAAGCGGCGCTCGGATGTCTGGATCACGCAGAAGGCCTTTTTGGCGCGCTCATAGAAGGCGTAGCGCTCGATGCCGACAAGCGGCCAGCTTTTGCCTTCGGCATTGTCGATTTCGCTCTGCACCTCGCGCTGCACATCGGTGATCTCGTCGGGGCGGCCGACCACTTCCATGCGCGCGGCCGCATCGTCCACGAAGCTGTCGAGCGGATAGAGCGAAAGCACCGCGCGGGCGACATCCGTGGCGGAGGCGTCGATGTGAAGCGGGTAGCCGAGCACGGTCTGCTTGGAGATCGATTCGGCCGGGAAATTCGCGTCCGCGATGATGAGGTCGTCACCATGGCCCATGGCACGCAGCGCGCCGAGCACGCGGGCATTGAGAAGCGGATCGATTCCCTTGAGCACTGTAAGATTCCTCCCTTTGATCCTTTGCGCTTAAGCATGGGCGACGGGCCAAAGTCCAGTTCGGGGCTCGCCTTGCGTGGCGCTCTGCGCCAGTTATGCGGCGCTCAGCAAGAACCCGAAAGGCACGTCCCATGACCCACCCTGCTCTTCAGCCCGGCTCGGTCGCCGTCGTCACCGGGGGCGCCTCGGGCATCGGGCTAGCGATCGCCAAGCGCTTCGCCGGGCTGGGCCTCCACGTCGCCATCGCCGATCTCGGCCGCGAACGGCTCGATGCTGCACTTAAGGCCGTGCGGGCGGATGCGAAGGACGGCACCCAAGTGCTTGCCGACGAGGTCGATGTTTCGAGCCCCGAAGCCCTGGCCACGCTCGAGAGAACCATCGCTGACCGCTGGGGCGGCACGGATGTGGTCGTCAACAATGCCGGCATCCAACCCGGCAGCGCCCTGTTTGGACCGTTGAGTAACTGGGAGAAGGTGTTCGCCGTCAATCTGTGGGGTGTCATCCACGGCACCCGCGCCTTCGTGCCCAACATGATCCGGCGCGGTCGCCCGGGTCTCGTGATCAATACGGGCTCCAAGCAGGGCATCACCACGCCACCCGGCGACCCGGCCTACAACACGGCGAAGGCAGGTGTGAAGGTGTTCACGGAAGCGCTTGCACATGAGTTGCGCAACACGGAAGGGGCGAGCGGGCTTTCGGCGCATCTCCTTGTTCCGGGCTTCGTCTGGACGGAACTGACCAAGGGCGAGCGGACTGAAAAGCCGGCCGGCGCCTGGACGGCCGAGCAAACGGCGGACTTCATGCTCAAGAGCTTGGAGCGCGGGGATTTCTACATTCTTTGCCCGGACAATGACGTGTCCCGCGCGCTGGATGAAAAGCGGATCGCATGGGCCGCCGGCGACATCGTCGAGAACCGCCCGCCGCTGTCACGGTGGCATCCGGACTGGAAGGACGCGTTCGAAGCTTATCTCAAGCAGTAAGGGGCGGGGTGGCTTGGCCGCCTGCATCGACACCCCAGCCGTCCCGTCGCTGCCCCAACAGGAAGCGTCGCCTGCCCTTCCCCACGCTCGCAACTCCACGCTAGGATCGCGCGAGCCAATTCGGAGCGCGATCCCATGTCCCACCATCTCCAGTTCTTCATCGACGGCGAATGGGTCGATCCTGTTGTGCCTGCCGTGCTCGATGTGATCGATCCCTCCACGGAAGAAGCCTACACCCAGATTTCCGTGGGCTCGGAGGCGGATGTGAACAAGGCGGTGGCGGCCGCCAAGCGGGCCTTCGAGACCTTCTCTCAGACCACGCCGGAAGAACGTTTGGCCCTGCTCAAGCGTATGCTGGAAGAATACAACAATCGCTTCGAGGATATCGCGCAGGCCGTCAGCCAGGAAATGGGCGCGCCGATCGGGTGGGCGCGCGACGCGCAGGCCTGGGCGGGACGCGCCCATTTCGAGGCGACGATCAAGGGGCTAGAAGAATTCGAGTGGCGGGAAAGGCGTGGCTCGACCATGGTGGTCAAGGAGCCGATCGGCGTTTGCGCGCTGATCACGCCCTGGAACTGGCCGCTCAACCAGATCGTCTGCAAGGTGGCTCCCGCGCTTGCGGCAGGCTGCACGGTGGTTCTCAAGCCCTCCGAGATCGCGCCGATCAGCGGCGTGATCTTTTCCGAAGCCATGGAAGCGGCCGGCATACCCAAGGGCGTCTACAACATGGTGCAGGGCACGGGCCCTGCGGTCGGCCAGGTGATGGCCGGGCACCCGGATGTGGACATGGTGTCCTTCACCGGCTCGACGCGGGCGGGCATCATCGTGGCAAAGACGGCAGCCGACACCGTCAAGCGCGTGGCGCAGGAGCTCGGCGGCAAGTCTGCCAACATCATCCTGCCCGATGCCGACCTGGAAGAAGCGGTGACCAAAGGCGTCGAAGGCTGCTTCGGCAATTCCGGCCAGTCCTGCGATGCGCCGACCCGTATGCTTGTGCCGGCCGACCGCCACGACGAAGCGCTGAGCTATGCCAAGAAGGCCGCCGACGCCCATGTGGTGGGCGCCCCGCAAGCCGAGAATACCAAGCTCGGCCCGGTCGTCAGCCAGATCCAGTACGACAAGATCCAGGGCCTCATCGAAAAGGGAATTTCGGAAGGGGCGACGCTCGTGGCCGGCGGCCCGGGGCGCCCCGAGCATCTCAATCGCGGCTACTATGTGCGGCCCACCGTGTTCGGTCATGTGAAGCCCGGCATGACAATCGAGCGCGAGGAAATCTTCGGCCCCGTGCTTTCGGTCATCTCCTACCAGGACGAAGACGATGCGGTGCGCATCGCCAATGACACCGTCTACGGGCTTGCAGCCTATGTGCAGTCGGGCTCGATCGAGAATGCACGCAAGGTGGCGGCCCGGCTGCGCGCGGGCCAGGTCTCGATCAACTATCCGGAATGGGACACCTTCGCGCCCTTCGGCGGCTACAAACAGTCCGGCAATGGCCGCGAATATGCCGATTGGGCCATCCACGACTTCGTGGAAACCAAAGGCGTCATCGGCTACGGCGACTGAGACGCCTCGAACAGCACCGCGACCTCCCGGTCCCCCTTCATCCGCACCACGCGTCGGGTGAAGCGGGCGATGTCGGGGACGCCGCCAAGCACGGCCAGCTCCACGGCGCGCTCGTCCTTCGTTCGCTTCCTGCGCCATTTGGCATAAGGATAGGCATCGAGGGACAGGAAGGTGGAAAGGCCGCGTTTCACGGGAAACCTGCCGGTGGCCCCGCTGTTTATGAGCGAAAGCGTGATCTGGCAGCGATGGGCCTCGACTAGGGGCCGCGCGTCGATTGTGATCACCTCATGCTCGGTCTGCGCATAGGAGCGCGCCGCGAGAAGCTTGAGCAGACGCTTTTTGGACAGCCAGAAGAACACGCGGGCGTTGAGGATACGGTACCAGTCTTCCGGCATGAGACCGTCCTGAAGGCAGCGGCGGAGGCTCGCATCGTTCATCGGCTTGTTATCGCGGATGATGCCACCGGCCGTCGTCGCCTTGTACAACGCCATCGCCTTGGTCAGTTCATCATGCACGATGTGCTGGACACGCGCATCGAGCGAGAGCTGAACAGGTTCGAATGCCCCCTTTACTCCAAGCCAGCTCATGCGCAGACCGACCAAGCATTGCTGGGCGATCCACTTTTCCGTGCCCGACAGGCCCTGATTGTCAATGTTGGTGAGGCCCAGAACATGGGCCATCTGACTCTCGTCGGGATAGAAGCGCTTGATCCCGAGGCGGGGCCCAACGCCCGGCAGCCCGAGCGCGAGGATATCATGCTGCTGGCGTGGCGTCAGTTGTGGTTTAAGCCAGACAAACCCGCCTTTCCCTTGAGCTTGTGATAGGTGCCCTCGTGATGAAATTCGGGCAGCGCCGTTGACAGATCTTCGACCACTTCGTCGACATCCGGGATGCGCCGGAGTTCGGCATACAAGGACGCAACGCGCAGGTCGTTTGCCAGCAGTGCGCCATTGCGGCCGATGATGTCTGGTCGCGAGGTGCCGACTAGCCGCACCAACCCGTCAGCACTGAAACACTGGAAGGCGATCTCCTCGTTCGGCTCGGCCAGTTCATGGAAGACATCTCAACAGGGGTTTGTCGCGCGATGATCCGCGAGCGTGTTGAAAACGTCTCGCTGGCACGGATTGCGGCAGACTAAGCGTTCGCCAACCTCGAAACGCTCGTCTGGCGAGCTGCTGAACGCGGTGAGCCGGCACCTGCCCCAGATCATCTCATGGACCTCCTCGTGGCGACAGTAATCTACCGCATCGTTTTCGCGGGACAGGCCATCGGGAGAGCTTATCAGAACGAGCTTGTGCAACTGGCAGTCGGCTTGGCAGCGAACCATCAATGGTCCGGGCATCAACCAAGCATAGGTTGATGATCAGCCGATCGCGCTGGCCTTGATCAATGAACTGCCGCAATCAGGGTTGAAGCGACCGGTTCATCAAAGGCATCCTTTCATGAACTCCGTTGTCGGCGACTTAGCCAGTTGTTCTCGAACGCTTCGTTTCAGACTGCATCCTTTCGCGAAGGGCGCATCAACGGCGATCCCAAGTCTGCGTTCAAAATCACGTTTCCCGCTTGCATCGAGTCGGACGCAGATGAGGGCATTGCTCAACTTGGCTTCGACTTTGCGCTCTGCCGTTCGTCAGTCGTCCAAGTCATGTGGCATGTGAAAGCCCGCCGGCAGGCGTCCATGCGGCTCCTGAACCGAAGGCTTGGGCTGCTCAACGGATGGTTTCACCGTGGAAGCCGTCAGCACGGCCCGGATGCCAAGGGGCCGATATCTCTGGAGAAGCCCGTCGGCCCTTTGTTCCTTTGGCTCGTCGGTGGAATTCATCGGCGTGGCCTCCGGTCGCGTTGTCGAGGTCATGATCGCCATCGTCAGCCGATCGTCATGAGACTGGCGTTGCCGCCTGCTGCCGCAGTGTTGATGGAGGTCGAAACCTCTTCGAGCAGCCAGTTGAGACAGTAGGCCTCGCGATCCTCGGTCAGCTCTTCGGTGGTCGCGGACTGGACGAGAACGAGCGGTCCATCGAGCACCGCGACCTGCTTGTTGACGACGCTTACGCGTGTGGCGTCGCCCTCTATCAGCGCGCCCGAGAACGGTCCGTCCTTGTTCCAGTCCGAGGTCCAGGAAACCCTTGCGGCAACCGAAGCGGGAAGCCCTGTAAGGGCTGATTCGAGATTGGATGCACGGTCGATGGCGACGGTGTTTCCGGTCGCGAGCGCCGCTGCCACGTGGCGATACATCCCGCCAGCCGTCGTGGGAACCAAAAGGATCCGGCCACGCGGATGGAGTGCGTACAGGTTGCGTTCGCCAACCGGCCCCGCCAATTCGTATTGCAGGCCCAAGGCGGACATGCCGGCGAATTCACGTGCCGCGTCCGCTTCCGCATTGTGTCCCCTGCGGCCCAGCCACGACGCGAAATCGCGCAACGCCGGATCCGTGTGGATCGAGCTGTGCTGCGGCGGGACGGGCGCATGCTGGACAAGACGGCCGATATACAGCGGACCGCCCGCCTTCGGCCCCGTTCCAGACAGCCCGCGCCCGCCAAATGGCTGCACGCCGACCACGGCGCCGATGATGTTGCGATTGATGTAGAGATTGCCCGCCTTCACGCGGCCCGTGACATGCTCGATTGTCTCGTCCAGTCGCGTATGCAGGCCGAAGGTCAGACCGTAGCCAGAGTTGTTCACGTCATCGATCAGACGATCGAGGTCCTCGCGGCGATAACGGATCACGTGCAGGACCGGGCCGAAGACCTCGCGCGTGAGATCCGACATCTTCGTCAGCTCGATGATCGTGGGAGCCACGAAGGTGCCCTGCTCTGTGCCCGCCGGCAGCGGCAGCTGCTCCACCTTGCAGCCGAGCGCGCGCATCCTCTCGATGTGGCTGTCGATCTCCGTTTTGGCCGGCTCGTTGATGACCGGGCCAATATCGATGCGGAGGCGATCGGTGCGGCCGATGGTCAATTCCGCAAGCGCGCCCTTCAGCATGGCAAGCGTACGGTCGGCGACCTCTTCCTGAAGGCAGAGCACGCGAAGCGCGGAGCAGCGCTGGCCGGCGCTGTCGAAGGCGGACGCGATGACGTCGGCGACGACCTGTTCGGCAAGCGCGGATGAATCGACGATCATGCCGTTTTGGCCACCGGTCTCGGCGATCAGCGGAATGGGCTTGCCCGTAGTCGAGAGGCGCTCGCTCAGTTGCGTCTGGATTTGCCGCGCGACTTCAGTCGAACCCGTGAACATGACGCCTGCCGTTTCAGGCGCGGCGACAAGCGCCGCTCCGAGACGGCCGCTGCCTGGCACGAATTGCAGCGCGCCACGCGGCACGCCGGCCTCGTGCAGGATTCTCACGCTTTCGAATGCAATGAGCGGGGTGACGCCTGCAGGCTTCGCCATCACCGCATTGCCGGCAACGAGGGCTGCCGCGACCTGTCCCGTGAAGATAGCCAGCGGGAAGTTCCAGGGGCTGATGCAGAGAACCGCTCCCAGCGGTGCGTGAGACGGCCCAAGGGTCTTGCGCGCCTGTACCGCGTAATAGCGCAGGAAATCAATTGCCTCGCGCACCTCGCCGATTGCGTTCGCCGCAGACTTTCCGGCCTCGCGCATGGCGATCGCCATCAGGAACTCGAGGCGATCCTGCATCAGGTCGGCGGCCTTTTCCAGGCATGCGGCACGCTCGGCAGGCGGAACGGCGGACCATTGTACGGCGCCCTTTGCGGCCAGGCGCGCGATCCACGATGCATCCTCCACCTCGACCTCGGTGACGGATCCCACGACGTCTGAATGGTCTGCCGGATTAATCACGGGCCGCGTCACGCCTTCCTCCGAGCCGTCGGCCAGGAGCGGCTTCGCGTGCAGGCGAGCAGCGGCATTGGCCTCGAGGATGCGGGAGAGCGCGGCCAGTGTGTTCTCGTTGGAAAGGTCGAGCCCCGTCGAATTGCGACGCTCACGACCATAGAGCTTTGCTGGTGACGCGATCTGATCGTGAGGCAGCCCGATCACAGGCATCGCTTCGACCACATCGGTGGGATCGGCGACGAGATCGTCGACGGAAACCCTAGGGTCCGAGATACGGTTCACGAAGGACGAGTTGGCGCCGTTCTCGAGAAGGCGCCGCACGAGGTAGGCCAGAAGCGTCTCATGCGTGCCGACCGGCGCGTAGATGCGGCAGGGGCGGCCAAGTTTTTCCTTGCCAACCACCTCGTCGTAAAGAGGCTCGCCCATGCCGTGAAGGCACTGGAATTCGTATTCGCCCACCCGAAAATCCGGTCCGGCCAAATGATAGATGGCGGCGAGCGTCTGGGCGTTGTGGGTAGCAAATTGCGGGAACACGGCATCGCGCGCTCCTAGGAGCTTGCGGGCGCATGCAATGTAGGCCACGTCGGTGTGGACCTTCCGTGTATAGACCGGAAAGCCTTCCAAGCCTTCGACTTGGGCACGTTTGATCTCGGCGTCCCAATAAGCGCCCTTGACGAGGCGGACCATGATACGGCGGTCGGAGCGGCGGGCAAGGTCGATAATGAAGTCGAGCACGAAGGGGCAGCGCTTGCTATAGGCCTGCACGACGAAACCAAGGCCGTTCCAGCCAGCCAGCTCCTTGTCGAAGCTTAGGCTTTCAAGGAGGTCGAGCGACAGTTCGAGCCTATCGGCCTCCTCGGCGTCGATGTTGAGTCCAATGTCATATTTCATGGCGAGCAAAGCGAGCTGCTTCACACGCGGGAGAAGCTCGCCGATCACGCGGCCGGACTGAGCCCGGCTGTAACGTGGATGCAAGGCGGAAAGCTTGATGGAAATGCCGGGCCCTTCAGAGACGCCGCGCCCGTCCGAAGCCTTGCCGATGGCGTGGATGGCGTTCTCGTAATCGTGGAAATAGCGCGCTGCGTCGGCCGCCGTGGTCGCGGCCTCGCCCAGCATGTCATAGGAATAGCGAAAGCCCCGCGCTTCGAGCGGCCGGGAACGCTTGAGCGCCTCGGCAATCGTTTCGCCCGTGACGAACTGCTCGCCCATCATCCGTATCGCCATGTCGACGCCGCGGCGAATGACCGGCTCTCCGGCACGCGCGATCAGCCGAGTGAGGGCCGCCGCGAGGTTCCGGTCGTTCACGGTGGAGGTAAGCTTTCCAGTCACCACGAGGCCCCATGTCGCGGCATTGACGAACATGGACTTGGTACCGCCGAGATGCGATTTCCAATCGCCTTCGGCGACCTTGTCGCGGATAAGGGCGTCGCGGGTTTCGTTGTCAGGAATGCGCAACAGCGCTTCGGCAAGGCACATCAGTGCTACCCCTTCCTGGCTCGACAAGGAATACTCCTGCACCAAGCCCTCAACGCCGCTACCCTTGTGCTTGGCCCGCAGGGCTTCGATCAGGGTTCGCGCCGTTCCAGCCACTTCAGCCCTCAAACTCTCGGGCAGCCTTGCCGCCTCGACAAGCAGAGGCAGGCATTCGGTTTCGGGAAGGCGATAGGCGGCGGTGATCGCTTGGCGAAGCGGCGACTGCGCGCGGATTGGTGGCGCGAAATCCGCGAACGGCCGTGCGGGTTCCGTTTCAACCAACCTCAGGGAAGCAGATGCAGCGGACATGGGTCGTGTGTTTCCAGATGGCACTCATGGAACCGTTCCTTCCGGGCTGCGGCATGGCCCGAGACGGGACGGTCGTTTTCGATCCGCGAGGATCATATGGTGAGACCCTACCAACTTTCCGATGTGATTTCAGACCTGATTAGGCTAACTCCTAGGCGTCTTTGATCAAAATTGACTGTCGTAGCAGAGAGAATGACCACAGATACTAGCCTTAAGAGTGAAATCGACCAGTTTGATCGGAAAATCCTCGAAGCGCTATCCGAGGACGGACGGCTTTCAGTAACGAATCTGGCGGAAAAGGTGGGCCTGTCCAAGACGCCATGCCAACTGCGGATGAAGCGACTGATCGCGGACGGCTATATTGACGGGTTCAAGGCCGTCATAAATCCCTCGAGACTGGGGCTCGAACACATCGCTTTCGCCGAGGTGAAGCTGTCAAACACCCAGCAGGAGGCACTGCATGCCTTCAATCTAGCCGTCAAGAAGATCAAGGAAGTCGAGGAATGCCACATGATCGCGGGGCGTTTCGACTACCTCCTGAAAATCCGAACGCGCGACATCCGCCGGTATCGCGAGGTGCTGGGCGAGCGAATTTCCGAGCTTCCCTACGTCGCTAGCACCTCCACTAACGTGGCTATGGAAACCGTCAAGGAAAACTGGGGCAGCGGCGAAGGCCGGATCTGGTAAGGTGACCGGCCACCGTAAGATTCATGTATGCAATTATCGCGCGGCCGGCGAAGCAACATGCCGCAGCGTCCGCCTAGAAGATCGCAGACTGGCATGCCGACCGACTTGCCGAATACGTCCCAGCAAGCCAAGTCCAGCGCTGTCTTGGCGTTCAGGACAGTGGTGCCATCGCATTCTAATCCGAAGGTCCAGCATTCAAAGGGCCGATACTCCACATAGGCCGGCAGCATATCGCAGACGATGACCTCGCTCGCCCACCCGCTCGGGTCTGGTCAACGGTCCTGTCCGCGGAACGCGGCAGGGCGAACTTGGCTGGCCATACGAACGCAACCGCATGCGACGCGGCATTGCTTGCCGGAAGCGGGCAGTATGGAGCGTTAAGCAGCGCTCGAAAGCTTCCAGCGAACGGTATTCTCGCAGAAGGAAAACAATAGATTCGTTGCGGAACTGCATGCAGCGAGTCGCGGGGATTGAGCCATGCGTTCTGCCGAGGAGTTTACACGCGCGCGTGCCGATATGCACAAGGCTTGCCGTACCGCCGACAGAGTGCTGCCACTCCGGCAGCCCCATTCGTTTGGACGTCCATCTCGTGCGTCAGTCGAGCAGTGTGGCGCTGACGCGCTACACGCCTTCAGCCGGCTTGGAGAGGCCGTATGTTACAGTGTGGCCTCGATCTTTTCAGCGACATCCTCTGGAACCCCTTGGTTCAAATGTCCTTGCTCTCTTGAACAAAGTGCTTGGCGCCCTCCTCGCCGGTTGCCTGATTGTCGGATTCCCAGGCCACAAGCTTGCCGACCGAGTCGTTGCTTCACCCACGCTTGTTGAAATAGACCATCACTTCGGGGCTGGTCATGTCGGCGAACTGCTTGGTGACAACCGTCATGACATTGTCGATCGCCCAGCCGTTAACCTTTGGATTGTGGCAGGCAAAATTGGTGATTGACCGCTTCCACTCCGCCGCATCGTGCGGAATGGTAGGCTGGAGCATGCCCGTGGCATCAATCCTGTTGGAAGATGTGGCAGACGGTGCCTTCGCGAAAGCGCTCATCCGCGGGGTCGAACCACGAGCGTGGCTCGAAACGCTCGGCGGTCACGCGAAGATCATGGATCTTGGTCAAAGCCAGGAAGCGCGGCGCTTCGTCGTCTTCGGGCTTTGCCGCATTGAAGAGCTGCGAGCCGCCGACAAGAAGGTTGTCGGCAGACGAGCGGTAAACCACGTGAGGGGCGAAGACGCGGGCGAGACGATCGTCGCCATAGCGCAGTTGCACCAGGAAACGCTGGCGGATGGCGTGGCAGAGCTGGGCGCGCGACATGACTAGCTCGCGTCCATGCAGCCGGACAGCATTAGTCCGATGATGTCGTCGCGTTCGTGAAAACATGCTCCCTTCATGTTTCGGTCTTCCGCAAACCAAGTCTGTACGCCTGAGGGTCGGCTGGAGCGGACCGAGCAATCAATTTTCATTGTTTTCATTGATCATGTTCCCCATCTGTCGCTGCACCTGACTTGTCATGTGGGATTGCAGCCGTCATGAGTCAGCTGAAATTCTTCCGCAGTTGCGTCAACGGCTGATGCCAGGCGTGGTGCCCGCCCATCCTTTCCCCGAGAGGACAGTTCTTGACCGCTCAGATTTCGGACGCGACCGAGGCCACGCCTGACATGCAGGTGGCGCTCAATGCCTGCGATCGCGAGCCGATCCACGTTCCCGGATCGATCCAGCCGCATGGCCTGTTGCTCGTCGCGGATGCGTCTTCGTTGGAAGTCGTGGCGGGCGCCGGTGACATCGAGACGCGACTGACCCCCGACTGGCTCGGCCGTTCGCTGCCCGATCTGGTCGGCGCGGATGTGACGGCGGCGCTCGCGGCTACCGATCTCGGGCCCGGCGGCGGGCTGTCGCTCGGTGCTACAAACGGGCTTTCCGAACGGCTTGACGTGACGCTGCATCGCTCGGGCACCTATCTCGTGGCAGAACTTGAGCCCGCAACGGAGAAACCCATCTCGGCCGCCGCCATGCTGGCACGCCTCGACGTGTGGAACGGCTTCTTCGAGCGCTCCACCGATCTGCAGAACTTGTGCGAGCGCGCAGCCACCGCGTTCCGCGACCTGACTGGCTTCGCGCGCGTCATGATCTATCGCTTTCTCGATGATGGCGCAGGCGAGGTCGTCGCCGAAGACCGAGCCGAGGGCCAGTCCGCCTTTCTCAATCACCATTTTCCGGCATCCGATATTCCGCGACAGGCCCGCGCGCTTTATGTGCGCAACCGCATCCGCGTGATCCCGGACGTTTCCTACCTGCCTCAACCGATCCGGCCCGGCGAAGGCTTCGCCACGATCGATCTGAGCGATGTGGGCTTGCGTTCGGTTTCGCCGATCCATGTGCAGTATCTCAAGAACATGGAAGTGAACGCCTCGGCATCCGTTTCCATCGTCAAGGACGGCGTGCTCTGGGGGCTCGTCGCCTGCCACCACGACCAGTCCCGCTTCATTCCCTTCGAAACGCGCGCGGCGGCCCAGGCGCTGGCGGCCAGCCTGTCGCGCCAGATCAAGGCGCGTGAGGATGCGGAGATCTATCGTGAGCGCCTGCGCCTGCGCACCGGCCAGGACCAGATCCTGTCCGAACTCGACGCCGATACGACCTTCGACGCGCTGTTTCACTCCACCGGCGAGGACATGCGCCGCCTGTTCGGGGCAGACGGCTTCGCGCTGGTACGCGGCCCTGATATCCGCCAGACAGAGCGGACACCGTCTGCCACCGATATCCGCCGCATCGTCCGCTGGCTGACGGACCGCGGCATGGCGGAGACTTTTTCCACCTATCGCCTGCCGACCGATTTCGCGCTGGCCGAGACATTCGCCGACCGCGCGAGCGGCCTGCTTGCCCTGCGCATTTCAGGCGATGAGCCGGAGTTCTATCTCTGGTTCCGCGCGGAAAAGATCGCCGTGATCAACTGGGCCGGCAATCCGCACAAGGCGGTGGCGCATGACCGCAACGCGATCCTGACTCCGCGCACCTCCTTCGAAAACTGGAGCGAAACCGTCCGTGGTCAGTCGCGTCCCTGGACGCTGGTCGAGATCGAAGCGGCGAACCGGCTGCGCCGCGCGCTTCTCGACCTGCGTCAGAACCGCCAGCTGCGCGTGCTCAACCGCCGTTTGACGACGCTCGTCGCCGAAAAGGAAGCGCTGCTGGGCGAGAAGGACTACCTCATCAAGGAAGTGAACCACCGCGTTCAAAACAGCCTGCAGCTGGTTTCGGCCTTTCTCGGCTTGCAAGGCCGCCAGGCCAACGATCCGGTGGTGTCGAACCATCTCAAGGAGGCTCAGCGGCGCTTGTCCGCCGTGGCGCTCGTTCACCGCCGCCTTTACCGCAACGACAGCGTCGGCGCGGTGGATTTGAGCCGCTATCTTGAAGAACTCGTGGAGGACATGAAAAGCACCATGGGCGAGGAGTGGGCCGCTCAGATGCGGCTCGACATCTCGCCCGTGCTGGTTTCGGCGGACCGCGCGGTGACGGTGGGCCTGATCCTGACGGAACTCGTGATCAATGCCTCGAAATATGCCTATGACGGTGCGGCCGGGCCGATCGCGATCTCACTCGACCAGTACCGCAACCAGTTCCGCTTGGTGGTGGCCGATCAGGGCAAGGGCTCGACACGACTCGAAAAGATGGAACTGGATGAAAGCCGAAGCGCGGGCCGCGGCTTCGGCACGCAGATGATCCGTGCCATGGTCGACCGCCTGTCGGGGACGATCGATTACGGCAGCAATGATCCAGGCATGCGCGTCGTCGTCATGGCGCCGACCGAAAGCGCCGACGGACTGAGCGCTGCGGATAACGAGGTTTGAACCGGTAGTCAGGCCGCCTTGGCGGCATGGCCGTAAAGCGTGAAAGCGCGCGAAGCGCCGTCCACCGCTTGATCCAGCCATTCGGGACCGTTCGCCTGCGCGCGCTGGTCGAGATGCGAGAGAAACGCGCGCCATTCGCCTTTTTCGTGGGTGGCGGCAAGGAATGCCGAGGGCAGGCCTTCGCCGACCTGACGCGACAAGAGCTTGCCGCCCAGCCGCGAGCCCTCCAAAACGTAAAGAAGGCCGTGCAGGGCCGCCTCGCCCGTGATCGGTTCGATCGCAAGCGGCTCGGGACGCGTGTCACCAAGCGATGCGAGATCGGCGTCGAGCGCCTCCTTTCGCGAGCGCCAGACAGGCAGGCCGGACTCGGATTCGAGCATGGCTTCGAGCGCAAAGAGAACGCGCGCATGCGCTTGAAGAAAGGCGCGGTAGCTGTCGCGATCGGCCAAGTCGAAGCGGGCGAAAGCGCCGTCAATAGCCTCATGCGCAGCAGCCGTGCGGGTGCGCAACGCCATGTGGGCTGAAGGGGAAAGATTGGTTTCGCGCGCGATATCGTTCATGGTGATCAGAGCGGTGCCAGCGTCCGCTGCGTCCGTCAAGCCTTCCTGTGGCGCCGCAGCCCACGCGAAGCTTACCTTTCCCGTTCTTGACAGAGGGTCGCGCCCCATTAAGTCTTGCCCGCACTCTGTGGCCATGCGGCCCGTTTCCTTCAGCACTGAGCCGCCTTTGACTTCACAGCGCCACCATCCTTGCCGCTTCTCATTTGCCCGGTTCCGGCCCGGTGCCTTCTGCTCGCTCATCTCTCTGTCGAGAGGTCTGATGTGGGACTCATGCCGTTGAGCGAGACCATGCCAGCGAAGTCTCCGTCCTTTCTCGCCGAGGGCGGCGAGATGGGAGAACTGATCCGTCGGCTCGACTGGCGAAAGACGCCGCTCGGCGCGCCCGTTTCCTGGCCGGCCGAACTGCGCACACTGGTTCGGGTGATGCTGGCCGCGCGCCAGCCCATGTTCATCGCCTGGGGTCCGAGCCGCACGATGCTCTACAACGATGCCTATGCGCCGCTATGCGGTGCGCGGCACCCTTGGGCGCTCGGCAAGCCGTTCAATGCGGTCTGGGCCGACATCATCGACACGGTCGGACCGATCATGGAAGCAGCCTATGCGGGTGTTTCCACTTCGATGGACGACATCGCCTTCACCATGACCCGCAATGGGTATCCGGAAGAAACACACTTCTCGTTCGGCTACACGCCGGTGCACGACGATTTGTCGGGCGATGTGCTGGGCATGTTCTGCACATGTCTCGAAAATACGCAGGAGGTGATAGCCGGACGCGAACGCCGCAAGGATGCCGACCGCTTGCGCGAGATGTTCCGCCAGGCTCCAGGCGCGATGGCACTGTTACGCGGGCCGGATCATGTCTTCGAGATCGTCAACAAGGCCTATCGCGCCCTGATCGGCCATCGCGAAGTCGAAGGACGGCCGATCAGGCTCGCGCTGCCGGAGGTCGAAGACCAAGGCTTCGTCGATCTTCTCGATCGCGTTTTCCAGACGGGCGAGCCGTTCATCGGCCATGCTATGCCGGTGAAGCTGCAAAGGCAGCCCGACGGCCCAAGTGAAGAGCGCCTGCTCGATTTCGTTTATCAGCCGATCCGCGACGACTCCGACACGATCACCGGCATCTTCGTGGAAGCGACGGATGTTTCCGACCGCGTTTCCGCCACGCGGGCCCTGTCCGACGCGAACGAACGCCTGCGCCTCGCCCTTTCCGCCGGTTCCGGCCTCGGCACGTGGGACTGGGATGTGCAGGCCGACCGCGTCACGGCGGATGAGCGTTTCGCAAACCTTTTCGGTGTCGATCCGAAGTTGGCGGCCGAAGGCGCACCGATCAAGGAATTCTTCGCCCGCATCCACCCCGAAGACCTGCCGCGCGTGCAAGGAGAAATCCAGCAGGCGCTTCGCACTGGCGAAGACTTCGCCAGCGAGTATCGCGTGCTTCGCGAAAACGGTGAACCGCTCTGGATTATCGCACAGGGCCGATGCGCGCGGGGAAATGACGGCACGCCGCTGCATTTTCCCGGCGTCGCCTTCGATATCACCGATCGTCGTGTCGCGGAAAACGCCACGCGCACCGCCAAGGAAGACCGCGACTTCATTTATGCGCTCGCCAACGAGCAGCGCAATTCGGGTTCGCCGGAAAAGGTCATGGCCCTGACCGCCGAGCGGTTGGGGCGCTATCTCGGCATCACGCGCGTCGGATTCTACAGTGTGAGTGACAATCGTCATGTCCACTACCAGACCGGATGGAGCGATGGGACGCTGCCCGTTCCGGAGGGCTCCGTGACGCTCGCCTCCTTCGGCGAAGACTATCAGCGGACCCTGCGCGGCGGCCGCCCCTTCATCTTCGAGGGCGAAGAGCCCGTGCTTTCCAAAGGCATGGCGCGTGTGCGCTCACTGGGCACCCAGGCGGGCATGAACATTCCCCTGATTCGCGGAAAGCGCTGGGAAGCGGGCCTTTATGCAAGCCATGCCGTTCCGCGCCGCTGGTCGGAGCGCGAGCGCCTGCTTGTCGAGGAAGTCGCGCAACTTGCCTGGGATGCGGTGGAGCGCAGCCGGGCGGAAGCGGTCATGCGCCGTCGCGCCGCCCTTCTGGAGCTCAGCGACCGCCTGCGCGACCTCACCGATCCGGTCGACATCGCCTATGCGGGCGCGGAAACGCTCGGCACCACGCTGGGCGTCTCACGCGCGGGCTACGGCACGATCGATCCGGTCGCGGAAACGATCACCGTGGAGCGCGATTGGAACGCGCCGGGCATCAAGACGATCGCCGGCACGCTGCATTTCCGGGATCACGGCTCCTATATCGACGATCTCAAGCGTGGCGACACCGCTCTGGTCACCGATTCCCGGACCGACCCGCGCACGGCGGATACCTCGGATGTTCTGGAAGCCATCAGCGCGCGCTCTTTCGTCAACATGCCGCTGACCGAGAACAACGAGTTCGTGGCGCTGCTCTATCTCAATCATGCCGAGCCGCGCCTTTACACGGAAGACGACCTTTCCTTCATGCGCGAAGTCGCGGAGCGAACGCGTGCGGCCGTCGAGAGGCGTCGCGTGGAAGGCGAGATCAAGGCACTCAATGCCCTGCTCGAGGAGCGGGTCGCCGAGCGCACCGCCGAGCGCAACCTGCTCGCCACCGTGCTCGAAACCACCGACGCATTCGTGCAGGTGGTCGATCCGAATTTCCGCTGGCTTGCCATCAACAAGGCGGCGGCGAACGAGTTCGAGCAGATTTATGGCGTCCGGCCGGAAGTGGGACAGTCCATTCTCGAAGCGCTCGCCCCATATCCCGACCATCAGGCAGCCATACGCGGCCCATGGCAACGCGCTATCAATGGCGAGGAATTCACACTCATCAGCGAGTTCGGCCATTCGGCCCATGCGCGCCGCTTCTATGAGCTGAAGTTCAATGCACTACGCGACAAGGACGGCCAGCTGATCGCGGCTTACCAGTTCGCTTACGACGTGTCCGAGCGTCTGGCTGCCCAGGCGCGGCTCGCCAAGGCCGAAGACCAGGTCCGGCAGATGCAGAAGATGGAGGCGGTGGGCCAGCTCACCGGCGGCATCGCGCACGACTTCAACAACATGATGGCGGTCGTGATCGGCGGCTTGAACCTCTTGCAGCGCCGGCTGGCGCGCGGCGACACGGATGTCGGCCGCTTCATCGACGGCGCCATGGACGGGGCGGAGCGTGCCGCCTCGCTGACCCAGCGCCTGCTCGCCTTTTCGCGCCAGCAGCCGCTGACGCCTGAAGCCGTCGATCCGAACGCGATGCTGGAAGGCATGATCGAGCTCCTGTCGCGCACGCTCGGCGACAATATCCGCATCGAAACCGTGCTCGAACGCGACATCTGGCGCACGCGGGCCGATCCGAGCCAGCTCGAGAACGCCATTCTGAACCTTTGCGTGAATGCCCGCGATGCGATGGCGGATGGCGGCCAGCTGACGCTGCAGACCGCTAATGTTTCGCTGGAAGGCGATGCAGCCCAAGGGATCGAACCCGGCCCTTATGTGCGCATCGCGGTGACCGACACGGGCAGCGGCATGTCGGAAGACGTGATCGCCAAGGCCTTCGATCCGTTCTTCACCACCAAGGGCGTCGGCAAGGGCACGGGCCTTGGCCTGAGCCAGGTCTTCGGCTTCATCCGCCAGTCGGACGGGCAGGTTCGCATTCATTCGGAGCTGGGCTCGGGCACCACGGTCTCGATCTACCTGCCCCGCTTCCAGGGCGAGGCGGACAGCTTGCCACGCGCGCGCCAGACGCTTTCCACGGAAGGCGCGCGCTCGGGCGAGATCGTGATGGTGGTGGAGGACGAAGAGCGCGTGCGGGCCTTTTCCGTCGATGCTCTGCGCGAGCTCGGCTACAAAGTGGTCGAAACCGCGAATGCCACGGAAGCGCTTCGGCTCATCGAAAGCGGCGAGAAGATCGACCTCCTTTTCACCGACATCATGATGCCCGACATGAGCGGCCGCCAGCTGTCGGAACTCGCGCTGCGGGCACGGCCCTATCTCAGGGTGCTTTTCACCAGCGGCTATACGGGTTCGCAGGTGATGGGAGACCGTGCCTTCGACACGCGCGGCTTGCTGCCCAAGCCGTTCAGCCTGGAACAGTTGGCGTCCAAGGTGCGTGAGGCACTGGATGTTTGAGGTGCAGGCGGCCACGTCATCTCCACCTCTTGGACTTCTCCGCCAACTGGCCGCGCTTTAGGACCTTGGTCCGAACACACCCTCGCCGCCCGTCGGTTGCGCTCGCCCTTCAACCGCTCTAGCAGCGAGGAATGGCCCTCGCCCGTTCGTCGTTTCGCGAGCTTCCCGTCTCCTTCAAGGAGATGAGCCTTTCGGCGCGCTTTGCCTTGACGGGCAGCATCGTCATGCTTCTCGCCGCCATCCTCATCGGTGTGTGGGTGACAGGCATCATCGAGCGCAATGTGGTGTCGAGCACGGCGAGTGCGACCGCGCTTTACATGGACAGCTTCATCACGCCGCTCACACAGGAACTGGAAGCGTCCGACACGCTTTCGATCGGCCCGGTGCGCGCCATCGAGGAATCGCTCGAAGGCAGTGCGCTCGGTGCGCGCGTGGTGTCGGTGAAGATCTGGAAACCCGACGGTCTGATCGCCTATGCCGAGGACAAAACGCTGATTGGCCGCCGCTTTCCTCTTTTCGAAGAACTGGAAGGCGCGCTCAGCGGGCGCGTCGTCTACGAATTCGACAAGCTCGACAATGAGGAGAGCGCGGCCGAGCGCACGAAGAACCTGCCGCTCCTGGAAATCTACTCCCCGATCCGAAAGGCCTGGACGGGCGAAGTGATCGCGGTGGTCGAGTTTTACGAGAACGGAACCGATCTCAAGCAGGCCTTGACGCGTGCACGGTGGCAGACGGGCGGCATCGTCGGCGGTGCGGCTGCCCTGATCGGGCTTGCTTTGTTCGGTATCGTGAGGCAGGCCAGCGGCACGATCGAGCAGCAGCGCGCGGCTCTCAAGGACCGGATCGCGGAAGCCGAGCGTTTCGCCGAACAGAACCGTCTCCTGCGTCTGCGCGTCGAACGCGCCTCGGCGCGCGGCACGGAGCTCAACGAGCGCTACCTGCGCCGTATCAGCGCCGATCTCCACGATGGACCCGCGCAGCTGATCGGGCTGGCCGCATTGCGCCTCGACGGTCTCGCCAAAGGGCGTGATGAAAAAACCCGGCTCGAAGACCTGCGTCTGGTCAAGGGCGCGCTGGGCGAAGCCATCGGCGACATCCGCGATATCTGTTCCGGGCTGTCGCTCCCCGAAATCGGCGCGGCTTCGCTGGTTGCGGTGATCGAACAGGCCGTCGCAGCGCATGAGCGGCGCACAGGCACGCATGTTGCGCTGACGCTATCGCCGGATTTGCCTGACGATGCGAGCGAGGCACTCAAGATTTGTGTCTTCCGCTTCGTGCAGGAAAGCCTCAACAACGCCTACCGCCATGCTGGCGGCGACGGCCAGAGGATCATAGCGCATCGGGAAGGCGATGAATTGTTGCTCGTGACGGAGAATGCGCCGGCAAACGATGCGGAGCGGGAAGGCCGACAGGGCGGGCTCGGCCTGTCGGGGCTGCGCGAGCGGGTGGAAAGTCTCGGGGGGCATTTCAGCTTTCACTCGGAAAAGGGCCAGCTCGCCCGAACCACGATGCGCATCGGACTGGAAACGGGAGGCAATGATGACCGAAACTGACACGAAAGCGACGCTGGTCGTCGTGGACGACCACCCGCTTTATCGCGCGGGCGTGGTGCGCACGCTGCTCGATGACGGGCGCTTCGACGTGGTGGGCGAAGGTGCGAGCGCGGACGATGCGGTGGCCCTCGTCGCACGCCACAGGCCCACGCTGGCGCTGCTCGACATTTCCATGCCCGGCAATGGCGTGGAGGCCGCGCGTCGCATTCGCGAAGCCGCGCCTGACACGCATGTGGCGATGCTGACCGTATCGGAAGCGGATGCCGATATCATGGGGGCCATTGAGGCCGGCGCGAAAGGCTATGTGCTCAAGGGTGTGGATGCCGGAGAGCTGCTCGATGTGGTGGCGACGGTGGCCGAGGGGGACTCCTATGTCTCGCCTCGCCTTGCCGCGCGCTTGTTGCGCAGCATGAAGAGCGGCGGCCGGCCAGAAGCTCAAAAGGCTTCGCCGCTCGATTCACTCACCGAGCGGGAGACCGAAATCCTGCGCCTCGTCGCAGACGGGTTGAGCAACAAGGAAGTGGGCCGCAAGCTCACCTTGCAGGAGAAAACGGTCAAGCACTACATGACCAACGTGCTTCAGAAGCTGCATGTGCGCAACCGCACGGAAGCCGCCGTGCTCGCACGCGAAAGCTGGCGCAAGGACTAGAGAGCCGAGCGCTCAGGGCAGCCCGGCTTCGAGCCGCGCACGGTCCGATCGGCGCGCGGGACGATCAATGACCACGCGACGGCTCGAATCGCGCAACGTGTAGCGACTGTCGCGAACGGCCTCGCTCCAGCCATCTCCATAGCGCAACTCGACGGCATTGCCCGTGTGATCGGACCAGATCACGTCGCTGCGGCGATCATCCCCCTTTCGGGCTTCACTGCCGTCGCGCCGGCCGCCGGAACGTTCTCCCCGATCGTCTTTGTTGCCGTGGCCGCTGTTTGCCGATCCGCCGCTATGGCCGTTGCCATCATCGCCGCCGCTGCCGCCATGACCGCTATTGCCGGAACCGCCACTGCTCGATCCGCCACCGCTGCCCGAGCCACTTCCGCTGGAACCGCCATCATGGCCACTGCCGCCACTGCTTCCGCTTCCACTTCCGCTGCCACCCGATCCGCCATGGCCTCCGCCGCTGCCACCATCCTTGGCGAAAGCTGGTTGAGGCATAAGGGTCAGGGTCATGCCGGCAGTTGCAGTGAACAAGAAGGACGCGCAAAAAAACGCTCGGCAGACGTTCTGCGGCAACCGCACGGGCGAAAGTTTTCGGGTCGGGGCCGTTCGAGGATCTGCCATGGAACCGCTGCGTTGCTTGAAGCCGTCATCCGTCCCCTCAGGAGATCAATGACAACGGTTTGATTATGCGCCAGCGAAAAGGGCGTGTCGCCGGACCATGGTCGGACGTCATGCCCTGCGAAAGGACGGCTGGGCGAAAAGGGCTTGCGGGCAGCGATGGCAACCGCCGCCCGCCGGTTGGATCAGTCGTCCGAGCCGTGCCCGCCGCCATGGTTGCCACCCTCATGGCCACCACCGCCACGGTTGCCACCATGGTCGTCACCGCCACCGTGATTGCCACTGCCGCCACGATTTCCGCCATGATCATCCCCGCCATTGCGATTGCCACCGCGATTGCCGCCGTGGTCATCGCCAGCACGGTCATCGCCGCCGCGCACATGGCCGACCGGGTCATCGGCACCGCGTCCCTGGCGGACATGGCCTGCCGGATCGTCGGCACCGCGACGGGCAAGCGCCTGAGCTTCGCTCACGCGAATGCCTTCCTTGGAAATCTGGACGGCAACAGGGGCGGCCGAGAAGCCGAGCGCGAGGGCCAAGCCTAGGCTTGCCGTGGAAAGGGAAAGTTTCATGGGGGTTTCTCCAGTGATCCCGCCGAACCGTCTATGCCGAGTTCGGTCTCGTGTTTCGAACAAGGTGGAGAATGGCCGCCCGGATGGTAGCGGTCGATCCGGCCGAGACTTCTGCGCGGACCTTGGAGCCAAGGGTCTGGCTTCGACCACGACCATGGTCGGAACCCAAGAAAAAGCCCCGCGGGATCGCTCCCGCGGGGCTTGGGTTTGTTTTGAAGCTTCTGAAAAGCTTACTCGTCGCCGCGGCCCTTGAGGGCAGCGCCGAGAATGTCGCCGAGCGAAGCGCCGGAATCGGTCGATCCGTACTGGGCAACCGCTTCCTTTTCTTCGGCGATCTCGAGCGCCTTGATCGAGACCTGCAGCTTCTTGGTCTTCTTGTCCCAGGCGATCACACGGGCATCGACCTTCTGGCCGACCGTGAAGCGCTCGGGGCGCTGCTCGTCGCGGTCACGCGACAGATCGTTGCGCTTGATGAAGGTGTCGAAGCCGAAATCGACCAGCTTCACCTCGATGCCGCCATCCTTGATCGCGATCACTTCGCAGGTGACGACGGCGTTCTTGCGCAGCTCGCCGCCCGTCGAGACCTCGTTCGAAGCACCGCCGCCGCTCTGGCCGAGCTGCTTGATGCCGAGCGAGATGCGCTCCTTCTCGACATCGACGTCGAGAACCTGAGCCTGCACCATCTGGCCGCGCTGATACTCCTCGATGACCTGCTCGCCCGGACGCTGCCAGTCGAGGTCGGAAAGGTGCACCATGCCGTCCACATCGCCTTCGAGGCCGATGAACAGACCGAACTCGGTCTTGTTCTTGACCTCGCCCTCGACCTGAGTGCCGACGGGGTGATTGCGGGCGAAGGCTTCCCATGGGTTCTCGAGCGTCTGCTTGAGGCCCAACGAAATGCGACGCTTGCTTGGATCGACCTCGAGCACCACCACATCCGCCTGCTGCGAGGTGGACAGGATCTTGCCCGGATGGACGTTCTTCTTGGTCCACGACATCTCGGACACGTGGATAAGGCCCTCGATGCCCGGCTCGAGTTCCACGAACGCACCGTAGTCGGTGATGTTCGTGACCGTGCCGTGGATCTTCTTGCCGATCGGATACTTGGTGCCGATGTCGCCCCATGGATCGCTCTCGAGCTGCTTCATGCCGAGCGAGATGCGGTGGGTTTCCTGGTTGATGCGGATGATCTGCACGCGAACCGTCTGGCCGATCTGCAGGATCTCGGTCGGATGGTTGACGCGGCGCCATGCCATGTCGGTGACGTGCAGCAGGCCGTCGATGCCGCCCAGATCCACGAACGCGCCATAATCGGTGATGTTCTTGACGACACCCTCGACCACCTGGCCTTCTTCGAGGTTCTGCACGATCTCCGAGCGCTGCTCGGCACGGCTCTCTTCGAGCACAGTGCGGCGCGACACCACGATGTTGCCGCGACGGCGATCCATCTTGAGGATCTCGAAGGGCTGCGGGGTGTGCATGAGGGGCGTGACGTCGCGGATCGGACGGATATCGACCTGGGAGCGGGGCAGGAACGCCACCGCACCGTCGAGATCGACCGTGAAGCCGCCCTTGACCTGATTGAAGATGATGCCCTCGACGCGCTCGGAGCGCGAGAACTTCTCTTCGAGGCGGACCCACGACTCTTCGCGGCGTGCCTTGTCGCGGCTGAGCATGGCTTCGCCCAGCGCGTTTTCGATGCGCTCGACATAGACTTCGACGGTGTCGCCGACATTCAGCTGGCCGTCCTTGGCCTTGGCGCCGAATTCCTTGAGCGGAACGCGGCCTTCGACCTTCAGGCCGACATCGATGATGGCCATGTCCTTTTCAACGGCGACGACGCGGCCGCGAACGACCTGGCCTTCACCGGAATGGCCATCGGAAAAGCTTTCTTCCAACAGCGCCGCGAAATCGTCGCGGCTGGGGTTTGCCGATTGGGCAACGGTTTGTGACATTTGATCTCCTGGAAACGCCTCTTCATGAAGAGGCAGCGCCGGGTATGGGTTCGTGTTGCGTTTGCTCTGCGGAGGATTCCGGAACAGGTACGAGACCTGAACGAGCCATCCGGTCAGGATGGCGTCCGGCGCGAATGGAATCCGGCAGAACGGGTTATGGTGCCGATATGGGGATTTGCGCCGCCTTCCGCAACGATGCGAAACACTGGCGCCCCATGGGCCGGCTCAGCTTCCTGCGTCCAACGCCTTGTCGATGATGGCGCAGGCCGCAGTGAATGCGGCGTCTATATCGAGTTCGCTTGTGTCGAGCAAGTGCGCGTCGGCTGCAGGCTTGAGGGGCGAATCCGCGCGGCCGCTGTCACGCGCATCGCGGGCCTCTATGTCCTTGCGGATCGTTTCCAGATCGCCCGTGCCACCTCGCGCCTCGATCTCGGCCAAGCGACGCTCGGCACGGACCTGCGGCGAGGCCGTGAGATAGATCTTCACATCGGCATCGGGACAGACCACCGTGCCGATGTCGCGCCCGTCGAGCACCGCCCCCTTGGGATTCTGCGCGAAGGCACGCTGCTTTTCGACGAGCACCCTTCGCACCATCGGAAACACCGCGATCCGCGACGCCGCCTCGCCTACCGCGTGAAGCGACAGCATGGCCTTGTCCATGCGTCCGAGATCGACGCGTCCCGCCTCCTCCGCCGCCAGTTCCTCGCGATCGAGCGGCAGGTTTTTGGACAACAGCATCTGCGCGACCGCGCGATAGCTCAGACCCGTATCCAGGAAGGGCAGCCGATAGCGCTCCGCTAGAAGCCTTGCCAGCGTGCCCTTGCCGGACGCGGCTGGACCGTCGATGGCGATCACCAGATTGGTTTTCATGCGTTCGTCTTTCTTTTTCCGGCGAGGCTTTTTCCGGCGAGGATGGTGCCGATCATATAGCCCAGGATCGAGCCGAAGGCGGGCGAGAGAGCGAGAAAAGCATACGCACCCCATTCACTCACCGGCTTTTCTACCGGAGCCACCGCCACCCCGACACCAAGCGGGTCCACCTCCACGCGCCCGATGCCGCTGACGACGTAGAAGGCGATCAGGACGAGCGGCAGAATGAGAAGGAAAACTGTCGCCGCCCTGCCCGGTCTTCCGCGCGACCTGCCATCCACCTCAACCGAGGCGCTCGCGAACGCTATCTTGCCTGACCAGACCGCGAAAGGAATGCCGAGCATCGCGTAAAGCAGAAGCGTGGTAAGCGCGGAAGCGAAAAATTCAGCCTGCGCGCCCATGGTTCAGCGTGCGGTTTCCACGTCGGAAATTTCCGCACCCAGATCGGCCATCAGCCCCATGAATTCGGGGAAGCTGGTCGCGATCATCAGCGTGTCGTCCACGCTCACGGCCTTTTCCGCTGCCAGACCCATCACGAGAAAGCTCATGGCGATGCGGTGGTCGAGATGGGTCGCGACCGTGCCGCCGCCCAAGCCCTTGCCGCCAGGACGGCCGCGCACGGTCAACGAGGCCTCGCCTTCCGTGCAATCGACGCCGTTGGCTTCGAGCCCGCGCGCGACGGCCGCCAAGCGGTCCGATTCCTTGACGCGCAACTCATCGAGCCCATCCATCACCGTTTCGCCTTCCGCGAAGGAGGCGGCGACGGCGAGCACCGGATATTCGTCGATCATGGAAGGCGCGCGCTCTGGCGGCACCACGACGCCGCGCAGGTGCGAGCCCCGCACGCGCAAATCGGCCACATCCTCGCCGCCCGCCTGACGCGGGTTGAGCACTTCGATGTCGCCGCCCATTTCCTGCAATGTCAGGATCAGGCCGGTGCGGGTCGGGTTCATCAGCACGTTCTCGATCACCACCTCGGAGCCCGGAACGAGAAGGGCCGCGACCAGCGGGAAGCCGGCGGAGGACGGATCACCCGGCACGGCGATGCGCTGGCCCGAAAGATTGCCCTGCCCCTCGATTCGGATCGTACGCACGCCCGTCGCATCCGTTTCGACATCGAGCCTGGCGCCGAAACCGACCAACATCTTTTCGGTGTGATCACGCGTCATGACAGGCTCGATCACGGTGGTGACGCCGGCCGTGTTGAGGCCAGCGAGCAGCACGGCCGACTTCACCTGCGCGGAGGCCATCGGCACGCGATAGGTGATGGGGGCTGCAAAGCGCGGTCCGCGAAGGGTGATCGGCATGCGATCGCCGGGCGAAGCCTGCAGCACCTGCACGCCCATCAGGCGCAGCGGGTCGAGCACGCGGCCCATCGGGCGCTTGGAAAGCGACGCGTCGCCCGTGAAGGTCGTTTCCATGTCATAGGTGCCGGCCAAGCCCATGACGAGGCGCGCCCCGGTGCCGGCATTGCCGAAATCCAGCGGTTCCTTCGGCTCGAGAAGGGCGCCGTTGCCGACGCCGTCGATCACCCATTCCGCGCCACCATCGTCTCCGACCGTCCGTTCGATGCGGGCACCGAAGGCGCGCATGGCGTCCGCCGTGCGCAACACGTCCTCGCCCTCGAGCAGGCCGGTCACCCGCGTCTGTCCAGACGCCAAGCCCCCAAACATCATCGAACGATGCGAGATCGACTTGTCGCCCGGCAGGCGCACATGGCCTTTCAGGCTATGCGCGCGATGGGCGGTGGCGGGGCGGGGCGGCTGGTCGTGGGACATAGGCGGACGCGTGCTCGGGTCGTTTTCAGTGATTGCGTCAGTGCCCTAGCGCATCACAAGGCATCCGTGAACGCTTTTCGCACGGCATGGCCCAAGAGCCGCCATTTGCGTTTGACGGCTCGGCGCATCTGTGTCTAAGGGACGAAAAAGGCTCTCAAGCGAGGTTTTCAGCCGTGGCCGATCCCAAGCTCGGAACAAAACGCATCGACCCGGAAACGGGCCGCAAATTCTATGATCTGAACAAGGATCCGATCGTGTCGCCCTATACGGGCACCGCTTATCCGCGCACCTATTTCGAAACGAGCTCGCCCGCGAGCAGCGTGCGTGATCAGGATGAGGAAGTGGAAGAGCGCGACGACGAGAAGGAAGAAAGCGCCGACACCGTTTCGCTCGAAGAGGCCGACGACGAGGCCAAGGGCGGCAGCGACGATGTCGATCTCGGCGACGACGAGGAAGACGACGTCGATCTGGGCGACGATGACGACGACACCTTCCTCGAAGACGAGGAAGAAGGCGACGACGACATGAGCGACATCGTCAACCGCGAGGAAGACGACGAAAGCTGATCCGGCGAAACGCAGGCTCGCGGCCGGGTGCAACCGGCGCGGGCTTGGACGGATCGACCCGGGCACCTCATCGCCCTTGCCTTCGAGGCCGCGCCAAGCGCGGCCTTTTCGATTTTCGCGGGCTGGGTCGCCACCACCTCTCACAGCGTCATCAAGGAAATTTCCCTCAAGCCCAAAAAGGCTCGCCAAGCCGCTTGATCTTGGCAGCCGGCAACGATAGAAGCCGCCTCGAACACGGCAGAGGCACCCAAACCTCCGCCCGCCCGCCTGCCGGGCCAGTGGGGCCATAGCTCAGTTGGGAGAGCGCTTGAATGGCATTCAAGAGGTCGTCGGTTCGATTCCGATTGGCTCCACCAAACAGTCTCCTGTGCTGGGTACTATTCCCGCGTTCTGCGAATAGTGTCGACTTTTCCGCCACTTAGCGCCCTGCCTTGCCGATTGCGTGGTCCGTTGTCTCTGCGAGACGGCTCGTTTCGAGCATGATTTCAGGCTCAGTCTCAGCCCGCTCTTGAGCGTGACCACTTGTTTGCCAAAGCGATGGTTGTGCATCGAGGCGATGCAGGCCTGATGCACGTGTGATCATCACTGTGATTCTGTGCTGGGTTGGTGAGCACCACAGCCGAGCTGCAATACCAGTTGTCCAGCGCTGGAATGCGCTGCACGAGAAGTGGGATCGAAGCTACTTCGGATTGTTGGGGTAGATGGAGATTGCTTTAGGCGTGGCAGCCTGAGGGTCCGATTCGGCAACCCAGCATCCGTGCCTGCTCTTGCCAGTTCAGCGGCAGGTCAATCAGCCGGGCAAGTTTGCGCGCCGTCAGATCAGCAGGATGCCTACCGGTCATGATTGCGGCCGTGATAGCAGGGCCCAGGAAAGCCAAGGGCAAGATGCGGCTGATGTCAGCACGATGCACACCACTGATGCCGGCAACCTCGCCGATGGTACGGCCTTTCCCATCTGTCAGCTGAGCGAGGTAGTGATGGGCCTTGGCAATCTGGTCGACGAGAGCTTGGTCACGCGTTGGCCGTGACTGAGCTGTGCCCTCCACGACAATCCGTGCTTCTTGGCCACGACGGGCGAGCGCGATCGGAAGCGTAACGCGCGTGCAGTTCTCAGCCGTGGCGGTTTGGCTTGCAGCATCCTCACCCAGCAAGATCGCAACAAGCGCTGCGTGGTCGATGGCAAGGGTGATGGAGCCGGGCGCAAGCTCGACCCTCGGGAAGATCGCCTGCAGCGTTTGGCGCCGCATAGACGGTGCGCACGTGTCAGTGATTCGTTGTTTGATGTTCAGAGCTGCTGCAAGCCCGGCCTCGATGCGATGCGGCTCAGCGTGCTGCCTGATCCAGCTGGCCAGTTGGGCTCGGTCATCGAGCAATGCGAGCATGTGATCGACCACCACCCCTTCCAGTTCCGCTGCAGGCAGGCGCCAGCCTTCGCTCGTTGGTAACTGAACTTTGGATGCAGCCTCCTCTTTATTCGTCCGCCTGCCCTTCAGTTTGGCCGAGATATAGTAGCGGTAGCGCTTGCCATGGTTTGCCGCATGCGCGGGGCTGAGCCGCTCCCCGGCTTCATCGAACACAATGCCAGTCAGCAGATGCAGGTCAGGTGCATTCTTCCTGGCACGGCGGGCTGGAGCACGTTCAGCGAGTAGCAACTGGGCTCGCGCGAAGACGGCTTCTTCGATGATGCCTTGGTGCTCGCCTTCATGGACTGCGCCCTTGTGACGAAGCTTGCCGACGTAGATCGGGTTGGCAAGCAGATGGTAGAGCTGACCACGGCTGAGCGGTCGGGTGCCTTCTCCCGAATCCTCTCGCAGTTTGTCCGCGAGAAGCGAAACTGATCGCAGCTCACAATAGCGCTCGAAGATATTACGCACACGATCGGCAGCGCTCGGTTCAACGATCAGCTTTCTGTCTTCGACCCTGTATCCCAGCGGCACGCGCCCTCCCATCCACATGCCTTTCTTCTTCGACGCCGCAATCTTGTCGCGGATGCGCTCGGCTGTAACCTCTCTTTCGAACTGGGCAAAGGACAACAAGACATTGAGTGTCAGCCGGCCCATGCTCGTTGTGGTGTTGAAGGCTTGGGTGACCGAGACAAACGACACATTGTGCTGGTCAAATACATCCACAATGCGAGCGAAGTCCATCAGCGAGCGGGTCAGGCGATCAATCTTATAGACCACCACCACATCGATCCGTCTGTCACGGATATCTTGCAACAGCCGTTGGAGTGCGGGGCGCTCGAGGGTTCCGCCTGAGAGCCCGCCATCGTCATAGTGGTCATGGACAAGCGTCCAGCCAAGTCCTGCTTGCGAGAGCACATAGGCTGAGCAGGCTTCGCGCTGGGCATCAAGGCTGTTGAACGCTTGACCAAGGCCCTCCTCCGAGCTCTTGCGGGTGTAGACCGCACACCGCAGGTTGGGCCCAGTGGATGAACTGGCGATCCCCGCCCCTGAAGAATGGCCCGGCTTACCTCTGCTTCTCTTTCCCATTGTCACAACCCAAAGAAGCGCGGGCCTGACCAGTGGGCGCCGGTGATCAGCTTGGCGATGGCAGAGAGTGAGCGGTGCCGGGTGCCTTGGAAAACGAAGCCGTTGTCCACCACGTCGACCACATGCGTGACCCCGTTCCAGTCACGCAGCAGGCGCGCACCGGACGAAAGCGTGCGGCGCTCGGGCATGCGTAGCGTGGTTGCGGCTGAGGAGGCAGATAAGACAGCCCCTTCGGCGGCATCGAGCCCCACCCTCACCTCCTTACGCCCCGTCTTCTGCGCCACGCCTGCCACCGCACGCTTGAGCATCCGCCTGGCGTCAGGAGCCAGTCCGCTTCCGTGCTTTGTCTGCACGTCGAAGGCTGCCGCGTGCAAAAGCAGTTCGCGGCGCACGCCCGGCGGGGGCGGACAGCCAAACTGGGCTGCCCAGCGCTCGGCCAGTGCGTCACGCGAGAGAGCGTCCAGCTTGGCAAGTTGATCCGAAACAGTTGAAGCCGTCCGGCGGGGCACCGGCAAAGTAGCGCCGCTCATGCCTCCTCTCCGCTATCAGCTCCATTAGCTACGCTGGCTGCAGTCGCCTCCGCATCAACCTGCATCCTGTCGGCCGTTGGCTCTGTCCTGATGGTAACCTCCTTCTGGCTTGGGTCTATTGCGACGTGGTACCGCCGAGTGCCGTCCTTGGCGGTTTCGCTTGTGAGCGTCAGGCCGAGTTTCTTGCGTACGGTGCCTGATAAGAAACCACGCACCGAGTGGGCCTGCCAGCCAGTCAGATCCTGCAACTGCGCCAAGGTCGCGCCCCTAGCCGAACGAAGCTGCTTGAGAACAAGGTCAGCTTTGGTGGGTGCGGGCACCGCCTTCGCAGCACCAGCCTTCCTAGGCTTTGCAGCTGAAGCGGGTTCCATCTGCGTTGTCATGCATTCTCTCCATCTTATTCAGCCTGTCCGACCATTCGGAGCGGCTGTACTGACGCAAGCCCGGACATGAGCCGGGCAGATGGAGGAAAGGAGAGGTCGGCCTAGCGACGCGGAGAACTCATGAGTGAGTGCCCTCCTCCCCACCCATTGCCCTAGCCTCGCTTGAAAAAGCCAACTCCCAGTTCGCACTCAGGCGCTCGATGATCTCAACCGAGCAGCCGGCCAGTGCACCAATCGCGTCTGGTTCGATGTGGTCGTGTGCTTCACCCATGATACGGGCAGTCAGCATCAGCCCATGCAAGCGGCGCAGTTCAGGCTCCATGGCAGACAGGTGGCGGCAATCTGAAGGGGAAGCAGTAGTGGCGGCCATTAAACTGGACTGCCCCTCCGCTCTCTCTTGCTGCCCTTGGCCATGCTCCACCTTCAGCTCAATTGCGTCACATCGTGCCCTTCGAGATGGAGCAATGCTTGCCGTGCAGGGGAAGTCGAGAGAATTGTGCGGTGGATTGGGGGGCTGGGAAATGATGCTAGTTGGCCGCTTTGCGCCTCATTGCGGTCATTCAGGTTATCAAGATGTTGTCTCGAAAGCGGTCATGGCTGTGAGGTGATCAAACGTCAGGGTTGGAAGGGGGGAACAGTCAGTCCGCTTCTTGTGAATTGATGCGAGAAGCGGCCCCAAGTGTCGATACTACGGCTGAACCACCATCGTCCTTCCGCTGTTGCCCGCAGCAAGGGCTTAGGGGCGAGACTTGATGCAAGACCGCTCTGTCAACAGCTTCTTGGCGGTGGTGAGGCGTTTTCAGATCAAATTGAACTAGTTTCGTTTACCGCTGCGTAACGAGGATTGGATCCCAGGACTGACAACCTACCCATGGTAGTTATCGTGCTTTCGACTCGTCAGGGGTGCTGCAAGCTATGGCGCCAGCTCACCGAACCAATGCCTACTTCTTTCATGTTCGACATGGTCGCTTCGAGCCTGACGAAGAAGGCAGACAGGTACCATCGCGCGAAGAAGCTCGGCGCGAAGCGCTGAAGCAGGTGGGAGACATGCTGGCCGAAGCAGGCACTGATCGGTGGGACGGCAACGAGTGGCAGATGTTCGTCACCGATGAGAACGACCGTGTGACGTGCACCATCTCAATCAGCGTTGAAGACCGATAGGCTCTTGTGTCCTTGCAACCCGCGTAGGAGGGTCGCACGGAACCACAACCAGGCATTCCCATGAGCGTCGATTTCCTTGATGAGACCGCCGACATCGTGTGCGCCTACGTTGGCAACAATCACGTGGCGCTAGACCAGTTGCCTAAGTTCATCGCCGACGTGCATCGTGGGATTGCTGCTGCAGCAGCCGGGCAGCCGTTGCGCGCTGCCTCCCAACAGGTTGTGGGGGCCAGAAGCCCGCAGTAAACCCCAAGCGCTCTGTCTTTCCCGATCACATCATCAGCCTCGAGGACGGCAAGCCTTACAAGATGCTGAAGTCTCATCTTGGGCGCCTTGGCCTTACACCGGAGGCGTACCGGATAAAGTGGGGCCTACCATACGATTACCCGATGACGGCACCCAACTACTCCCGCATGCGCTCGGAGGAAGCCAAGCGTACTGGCCTGGGTGACGCAAGAAGGCAGACCCGAAATAAAGCAGCGAAGAAGCGCACCAAGGCGTAGGGATTTGCACGCCATATCCTGGGTCTCTCAGTAGGGGCGAAACTATCCTAGCCGCCGGCCCGTAGTTTCATGTCTCGGGAGCAATGCTCCCTGCAAGGATAGAGTTTCCGAGCTCCAAGCCCGTCTGGCCTGCCCTAGGCGGGCTTTCTGCGGCACAAATGGCTTCATGTTAGTGCTTGCGGCTCAGATGAAAGACCCTAGCGATGCCCCAATATTTCTTCGACACATTAGAGAACGGCAGGCACGTGCAGGGCGATGTCGGCTTGCCGTGTTCATCAGATGCGGATGCACGGCTGGAAGCGATGAAAGCTCTTCCATCGATCGCCAGAGATCGAATTCCTAGTAAGGATGATTGGCAGGCATTTACGATCCAGGTGCGGGATAAAGGAGGCCGTGGAGTTTACTCGGCTACGCTGACTTTTGCCGGCCAATGGCTCGACGGGAACGAGAGCGGCACGGAAGGTGCGCCACGTTGATCCGCTGGATGCGCGCGCTGCGTGCACAGCGTATGTCCGCTGAGGCCCACGAGCTTTACCGTAAGGCCAGTCTCGCCAATGCCACGGGACAGTTCTCCGCCGCGATCATGCTGCGCCAGCAGGCGGACAAAATGGTCGGCGAGGCGAACCGATTGGCTGCCATCGGCTGAGTGTGGAACCGGGTGACCGCCTCACGCTTGCAGTCATGCCTCCCACACTCTCTTGCGAGGCTAATCCCGACCTTACCCGTCCGGTGTCACCACGCTGGACGGGTTTTTTATCAATCCGTAAGAAGCAGTCAGCTATCGGGGCCGCGCATCTCGGCTTCTACACTCCGGCAGCCGATATGTTGACAAGGGCCCGTCCGGTGGCCAAACACTGGACGGGTTTTGCCTCCGCTCTAACGTTGTAATCGATGAGCACGAACGAACCGCATCCAGATGATATGAGCCGCGAGGATGCGCGAGCGCTCGGCCGGGCTGCAGGCAGGGATCCTGCCAAGTATGCAGTAGACTGCCCACCCTTCGCATCCCGTCATCTTCGGATGGCTTGGATGGACGGCTTCAGCGAAGGCCGCGTTGAACTGCGCCGCAGAGAGTCAGCGCACCGCTAAACTTCGTCTGTGTGCCGCTTGGGCAGCAGACAGATGTGATCGACGCGCATGGATCGCGCAAATGAGTGCGCCGCTTCAAATGCTCGAGCCTCTGTCGAGTACACCTGCCTGGTAACTTCGAACTCTTCGCCCTCACCGTGAAGTTTAGCGAAGAGGCGGTAGCGGCCTTCCGCGAGTTCCCGCACCGCTAGATACTCGACATCGCTCGGCAATGGCTCGCTGGCAGACCAAGGTATGATATCCGGCATTCGGCCTGCTCCATGTCATTGTCATATGACATAGGCGGCAGCTTGTGGTTGCAACCATTCGCGCCGTAATAGTTAACTGATAAGCCACGCCCCATGGTCAGCTTCGGCCGGCGGTGGGGCGCTTCTGACGAGCTGCATGCACTCCATCTGTCATCATTATAGTGCGGTCCTTCCGCCACAAGCGCCTGTTAGGCAGGCAGGTTTGGTCAACGTTCGCTTGTCATGTCTGAAAAGCAGGCGTAGCTCGATCACTCGCCCTCGGACTTCTACCGATCCCGCAATCCTGGATCTCCTTTATGCTGCGCTCCCGCCTAGCAGGCTTCATTGTCGTGCTCATTTCGACGGTGCTGTGGAGCACGGCCGGCCTGTTCGTGCAGATGGCCGATCTTGACACGTGGTCCGTTGTGGCCTGGCGCTCCCTCTTTTCCATTCTCGCACTGGGCGTCTTCTGGGTCGTAGCGACGGGCAACCGGGCCGCGACGCTGCAGGCCACCCTGCGCGGCCCAGGCATGCTGGCCATCCTCATCGGTATTGTCGGGGGGATTAGCTACATCGTGGCACTGCAGATGACATCGGTAGCCAATGTCATGACGGTCTACGCCGCGCTGCCCTTTATCGCTTCGGCGATCGCCTTCTTCGCGCTCGGCGAACGTGTGACGACCCGCTTCGTCGTCTGCGGCCTTATCGCATCCTTTGGCATCCTGATCATGTCAGGGTCGGCGCTGTCATTCAACGACATCGTCGGCATCGTCACCGCGCTTGTAATGACCGTCAGCTTCGCTGCGGCGCTCGTTCAGGCCAAGCGGTATCCACACCTCGACATGACGCTCGTGACGGTCCTCTCCACGGTCGCTACCGGCATCATCGCGTTACCATTAATGAAGAACAGCGCTCCCGAGCCCTACCAATTGCTTGCTTGCGCCCTGCTGGGGACACTGACAACAGGCGTGGCCAATGTTCTCAGCCTCGTGGGCGGGCGTTTGATCCGCTCCGGGGAGGCGGCATTCCTGTTGCTCCTCGATGTGGTGCTCGGTCCCCTCTGGGTCTGGCTTGCTTTCGACGAGCAGGTAGGGATGCCCGCGCTTATCGGGGGCAGCATCGTTATGGGAGCGGTGACTTGGTACCTGGTGCGCCCGGGCGAGACGGCGAAAACTGCATGAGCACCTAGGCCAAATTTTCTAGGCAGCGTTGGCTGCGGAGTTCGGATGTCCAAACAGAGCCCGAGCTGAAACAGCGTTTCACACCGGCTTCTCGCTTTCAGGATGCACGTAGAGCTTCTTCATCTGGTCGAGATAGATGCCCCACTCGGCCCAGCTGGTGCCGGTGGTGATCAGAATGGTGGCGATCGTCTCGCTGCTCGGCCAGCGCGGGAGACCATTCACGCTGACGCGCTTCGACGGGTTGAAGGTGGTCGGGTCAAGCCCGCAGTGTTGGGCCAAGCTCCATCGCGACATGCCGACCTGTCCCGCGATCTCATCGATAGGGGTCCAAACAGCATAGTGATGGGCGAGCAGCTCGCAATCCATGCCGGCAGGATGGCAGGCCTCGATTTACGTTGAGTGAAGCGATCACGATTTGGATGCGGGCCGGAACGCATGGGCATCCGCGGCGCTGTCCTCCTATCAGCAATGCGAGCCCGCAGCCATGCGGTACTTCTTCCACATTCACGACGGCGTATCGAAGCCCGATCAAATTGGGATGGAATGCGCGAGTGAGTGCGATGTCTGGGCGCATGCGCTTGTCGCCTGCGGCGAGTTCCTGACCGACCAAGGCGCCCTGATGGCGATCGGTAGCGAGCTGCGGATGAACGTGGTCGATGAGAACGATCGAGAGCTTTATGCGCTGACGCTTCGTGCTTGAGCTCGTGTGCTATCGCTTCAATCGATCAAGCCGTGCCTGCATCTTGTAGATTTGGTCTCGCACTTCCTGCAGGCCCTCGCTGGCTTAGAAGTAGCGGAAGCCATCGAGCCAGTATTTGTGGAATACCTTGATTTTGCTCTAGCTTCAGTCACCCCGCTATTCGAGCGAACGCTGTGACATTGAGTCACTTGAGAACATACTCACTGTTACGTTCCTGCAGCCACGCGGCTGCGTCGTACAGTGAGCTGAAGAAAGGCGAACTGGCCAAAGCACAGCGGAAGTCTACTTCGACGCTCCACAGGCCCCGGCTGCTGCCATGGACGTCGTCAGCAAGCAGAACTAGAACGGCCGCGAGCTCGCCATCAATGAAGACAAGCCTGCCATCGTTATCCATAGACCCTGTACTCAACCGAACGGCTTGAAACTCGTATCGTGCCATCGTCTGCTCCCGCTTTTTCGTCAGGTGCAAGATGGATACGTTTGTCGAGAGACTTGGTTCGTTGGCGCTATCGGTTTTCCCGGCTCAGTCTTGAGGCCGCTCGGGAATTAGATAATCAGGGTTGAAGTCGGCAAACGCAGCCAGCTTTGGCAAATCACTGATCGTGAACCAATGTCGTGTCTGCTCGATCATTCCGCTGGCGCGTAAGGTGCGCATCGAGCGATTGATATGCACCGAAGACAGACCCGTCGCTTCGCCGAGCTGGATCTGCGTCAGAGGCATTTCAAAACTCAAGGCGCTCCCGCTGCGGGTGGCCCTCCCGAACCATTCAAGACGGGTTGCTATCTCACAAAAAAGGTGTGCAGTGCGTTCGACGGCCGAGCGAGCGCCAAGGTTGACCTCCCACTCTCGAGCAATGGCGAGTTCGAGTGAGGTATCCTTCCAGAAGGCCTCCTTAAGAACAGGAAAACGTTCCATCAGAGAGCGCATGTGAGAGTGCGGAATGAAGCCAACCTTGGTCTTGGTTAAGGTCGTAATGTTATGGTCCATCACGGGATGGAGTAAACTTTGGATGTCCGGAGTGGCACCGGAAAAGTGGAGTGAAGTGATCTGCCGTTTCCCCGCTGCGCCCACCTTGTTGCGCGAGACCCAGCCTTCGAGGATGACGCAGCATTGGGATGGCTGGTCGCCCTGAAGCACGATGTCGTGGTTGGCCCCTAGACACCGGGAGTTGGCGACAAGGTCATGAAGCGCGGTGCTGAGATCCGCTGGCAGGTCTGCGAGGACGTTCAAACGCTGGAGGAATGTTCCAGCCGGGCCGTTGAAGTGGGGTGCCACACGTCATCCCTCTATTCCGGGCTGGAAGCGTGACCGTCATTCCCGCCAAGATTGACTACCCCAGCCTCAACTGGTCCCTGCATAATACAACAATTGATAAGAGCGCTCATTATCATTTGCAGGGCTTGTTTCGAATTTGAAGAGAAACGCTGAAACCTGAAACTGGAGAAAGGGTGAGAGATTAGTAGTGTGCTCCTTCAGCTACCCCCGTTCGACATAACTCAGAGAGTTGGGTTCGGCATCAGCGCTTGGCCGGTCGATGAAGTCTGCAATCGATGACGCCAGCAAGCTGACCAAGGCTTGTCCGAGATCGTCTGTCACGGCACGATCACGCACCAGACACAGCCGGAAGCGGCAATCACTGGCGTCACCATCAGAACCCAGAACGCAGCCCAGAACCGAAGATCATCGGATATGCGCGGCACAACTTCCCCCAAGCGACACGATCCCCGCACGAAGAGCTAGCACCGGTTGCCGTTGGGGTAAGTAGCGAAGACGCAACACCAGTGGTCTGACAAGCACGCTAGCACGCAGCTTGGTGAACTGAGTGGTCTGTTCAGCAGCAGAAATGGCGTCGAGAGCCGAAGGCAGCTTTTCAATATTCCTGCGTGAAACCGGACGGTCTGCTGTCGGCCCAAGTTCCGGCATTCCGCTTTGCGCTTCAGAGCAGTCAAATGCTGAGTGTTAGGTTCACACCCACTGTGCCTAAAACCAGATCCTCCGCTTCTGGCTCGGCTCGTATGAATGACAGAGAGAAATGGTTAGCAAGGCTCAGCGGTGCTGATCGCCAAAGGATCGCCTTCGGCCCCTAGCCTTCAACAACCGATATGGCTTAGCGCGGCTGCGAGTTCCTCTGAGCGGAATGGCTTGGTAAGCCGCGGCACGTCGGGCGCAATCCCGTCGACCTCGGCGTAGCCGGAAGCGAGGAGGCAAGGCAGGTTCGGTCGTATAGAACGTACTGTCCGGATCAACTGTGTGCCGTCCATGCCCGGCATAAGGTGGTCGCTTATCAGGAGTGCCAAATCCTGGCTCGATCGCAGAAGCTCGAGCGCGTGTTCAGCAGATCCAGCCTCAATAACGTCGAAGCCTATCTCCTCAAGCATGTGCGCGGTACTTGCCCGGACGGTGGCGTCATCGTCCACCAGCAGCGCGTGGCCACGTGCATGAGTGAGGGGAGATGCCGCGGCCGTATGCTGAGCCGGTCGAATAGTGTTGCTTGCCATAGGAAGCCACAGCTCCACGTTCGTGCCGACGCCTGGACGACTGAAGATCCGGATGCCTCCACCGAGCTGCTGGGCGAGGCCGTGCACCATCGAAAGACCAAGGCCAGTGCCTTGCCCTATGCCCTTGGTCGAAAAGAATGGCTCAATGGCGCGCGCGACTGTGTCGGCATCCATACCAACTCCAGTATCAGCCACCGAAACGACCAAATAGACGCCCGGCTTTACGTCGGAGCTACCATCTTCTGCAGACTTCTTCGCTGCGCTGATGCGAAGAGTGCCACCATCCGCCATGGCGTCCCTGGCGTTTACTGCAAGATTGAGTAGCGCCATCTCGACCTGGTTATGATCCGCCTGTGCGGGCGGAAGGTCAGCCGGGGCGTCAACTACGACCTTAACCTGCGGTCCAGTCGTGCTGGAGATCAAATCGGCCATGCCAGTTATAAGCTCGCGCAGGTCGATGGCGGTGGGCTGCAGCGGCTGGCGCCGGGCAAAAGCGAGCAGTCGGTGAACCAGCGTTCGCGCACGGTCAGCTGATTGTAGTGCCCCCGAGATCAGCCGGCGTTCGCGATCGCTACCGATCTGTTTGCGGACGAGCAGATCCAATGAGCCGATGATTGGGGTCAAGAGATTGTTGAAGTCGTGCGCGACACCGCCGGTAAGCTGGCCCAATGCTTCGACCTTCTGCGCTTGGCGGAGTTGCTCTTCGGCTTCTGCCAAGCGTCGCTGCTCGGCAACCCTTTCCGTCACGTCATGAGCGATCTGATAGGCCCCAATTTGGCGACCAGTTGCATCGCGAAGCGCATTGAAGTTCAGCTCGAACGTCCGCCGACCGTGCATGGGATCGCCGAATTCCTCAGTTAGCGCGAACTCTTCGCCGGCGAGCGCACGGGACCACACGCGATGCACTTGATCGCGGTGCGCCGGTAGATGATCGAGTAAGTCTAGCATCGACGCACCAATCACGGGGCGTATTCCGTAGACGGCTTCAAATGCGACGGCGGCTGCCTTGTTGATGGCAAGCCAGCGGAAGTTCTGGTCGGCGACGAAGATAATGGCGGTCGTATTCTCGACCACGTCTGCCAGCAGTTTGCGCTCGGCGAGACCCGCGGCAATCCGGTGCTCGAGTGTTTCGTTAAGATCGCGGAGCGCTTGTTCGGTCTGCTTGCGTGCCGTGATGTCGATGGCGGTGCCCAACACACGGACACACGTGTCGCCCTCGAATACCCCACGCCCCTTTGCGGCTACCCAGCGGACGACACCATCTTCCTTGCCAATCGTACGGTATTCCACGTCGTAAAGTGCCCGGCGCTCCGGATCGGTCGCAGAAGCATAAGCAGCGGCGGTGGCTTCATAATCGTCTGGGTGTAGCCCCGCATAGTAATCAGCCATGGAGACTGGTACGTCCGGGGAGATGCCGAACATCGCCTTAACCCGCGCCGGCCAAAACAAGGTTTTACCGACCTCGTCCACATCCCAGAGCCCGATCTCGGCGGCCTCCACCGCCAAACGAAGTTGCTCCTCGCTCGCGCGTAGGCTCGCTTCGGTACCGACCCGCTGTACGTGAACCCACGAACGTTCGGTGACTTCACGGATGAGCGCAAGCTCGTCAAGGGTCCAATGATGTGGCACGTTATCGTGGATCGCCATCAGCGCGAGAAGGCGCCCGTTCTTAACCAGTGGCATGCAGATGGTTGCTGCGATGCCGATGTCCTGAAACGTCTTCGCCTCATGAGGTGCAATCTCAACGAGATTGTCGTTTATGACGAGGGGACGTCCAGCGCTGAGCTCTCGGACTGCAAGTGCGCCGAAATCGGCGAGCCTGTAATGTCCGACGATCGAAGGCGAGCCAGGCGCATGCCAGTTCCCGCGAATGGTGAAGCCGTCCTCATCTTCGTCCATGTCAGCATAGGCGCAGTTCGAAAGACTAAGATGGGTCGCGACCATCCGAGTCGTCACGGCAAGAACTTCATCAGCATTGTGCAGGTTTGCTACCGCTTGACCGAGTTCGTCCAGAAAGCGGTAAAGTTCTTCGCTACGCGCAAGCTTGCCCTCTGCGAGAACCCGAGGGGTGATATCGAAGACCATGGCGAGCATGCCCGCCGGGCGGCCGTTGGCGTCATGCAGCGGCGTGTACTCTAGGTCCATCCAAACCTGCTCCGGGTGACCCTTGCGCCACAGCTCTAGCTCTTGTGCGTGGAAGCTAAGTGACTGCCCTGTCAGCCCAGCGGCGATCACGCGCGCGTTAAACTCGCTCGCCTCAGGCCAGATCTCCAAAAGCTTGCCGCCGAGTGCTTCGGGATGTCGCGGTCCGCAAACCTCGGCATAGCCGTCGTTGTAGATCAGGATCGCGTCTGGTCCCCAAAGCACCGTCATCGGAACAGGTGAGAACAAAACCATCTGCACGGTGGCTCGCAGCTCGGCAGGCCATGCCTCGATTGGCCCGAGGGTTGTGGCACTCCAGTCCTTGCTCCTGATCAATTCCCCGGTAGCGCCACCACCGATTAGGCGTGGCGTCTTACCAGACGTCGCATTCTCGACCATCATGCAGCTTGCCGCCGACCGTTATCCAGTTGAGCTTGCAGGCCTAACACATGGTCGGAAATCGAGACAACGCCAACGAGTAATGCGCCTAAATCAGTTCTCTGCACCGATGCAGCGGAGCGCTACTGGACAGCGAAATTCGTTCCTGCAGCCACCTTAGGTCACATGAACGAAGGACCGTCGCTAGGGCCAGAGCTGGGACAGCTGAGCAGCAAGGATGGGGTCGAGAGTCGACCGTCAGCATCGTGCTGATTTTACCCAAAACCGGACTGTCGGCTTCCGGCCCATAATCGGTCATTCCGCTTTGCGCCTCATTGCAGCCGTTCGGAGAACCCTGACAGTGTACCGAAAGCTGACGCAGGGTCAGGACGACAATACCGGAGTGAGATAAAAGGAATGGAGGCTTCAAAGGAAGCAATACTGAATGCAGACATATTTTGCACGATGGACTAGCCGCGAAAGCGCTCCTTCAAGCGCGACATCGCAATTGTTCCCTTAACTCCCAAAGGCCAAAAGGAGTGCATCGGGATCCGCTTCATGCTCGTTGGGGGAATGGGTATATCGTTGGGCTTGGACTCACCTGCCAATAGGCCCGCCAGTGGTTGGCCTAGTGCCACGGCTAGCGCGACCCCGCGGCCGTTATAGCCGTAAAGTGCGTAAAGGCCGTCACCAAGTTCGTGAAAGTGGGGCAAGTAATCGTTCGTCAC
The DNA here is from genome assembly GCF_024053505.1 of Mesorhizobium liriopis. GTDB lineage: Bacteria > Pseudomonadota > Alphaproteobacteria > Rhizobiales > Rhizobiaceae > Mesorhizobium_B > Mesorhizobium_B liriopis. Next base: position 410,763 of record NZ_JAMXQS010000005.1, read on the forward strand.
TGCGACACGCCCATTCCATGCCGTTTGCCAGCCGATTTTGTTCAGCTCTGGCCATAGCTTCTGAGCGTGCAATGAGATGTGCCTCAACGCTGAAGGCGACGTGACTGGCCGCATCGGGCCTCGTCCACCGATGATCAAGCGGTTCTTGTCGTCGACGCGACAATAGACCACTACCAGACCAGATTCGTATAGGGACTGACGTCCCGGCATGATGCGGTCTGCCAAATTGCCGGGAAGCGGGTTTGACGCGAGAATCGAACTAAAGACCGGGACCAGCGATTGGCGAAGGCTAGGAATGAGGCCGTCAGCATAACCATTGCAGCAAACTAGAACACGCTGTGCCATCACGGTTGCGCCGGCGTCGGTTGTTAGCCGCCAAGCGCTGCCGTCACGGCGCAGGGAAACGACACGGCTGCTTCCGTGGATCGCCGCACCGGCGCTCGATGCAGCGCTCGCCAACCCTAGGGTGAGGCGTAGCGGGTCAAGATCACCGCCGCGCCGATCAAGGAAGCCGCCTTGATAATGGTCGTGGCCCACAAGTTTTGCCAAAGCCGGGCGGTCAAGCCAATCGACAGGCATGCCATGTTCTTGCATGTCTTGCTGGCTAGCCTGCACAGCAGCAATATCACTGCTTTTAACGGCCGCTCTTATTGTTCCATTGCGCCGCATATCACAGGCAATGTCTGCCCGTGCTATGATCTCCGCCAACTTATCAACAGATGACCATGCAAAGTCCACAAGTGCCTGACCACGCTGTTGGCCTAGCTTTTGGAGAAACCAGCTAGGATCGTACTTGAGGCCAGGATTTAATTGACCTCCATTGCGACCAGAGGCGCCCCAGCCCGGCTCATAGGCTTCAAGCACAGTGACGCTTTTTCCGGCTTCAACGGCGTGAAGCGCCGCTGACAACCCGGTGAGACCGCCGCCTACAATGGCAATATCGGATACGGCAGCTTCAGTCAGAGCCGGGTAGGTAACTGCTGGAGGCCGATCCAAGACATATACTGAAGTGTGGGCGGTTTCGTCCATGATCGCGATCCTTGTCAGGCGGCCCGCAATGGGACGGTCCCGGCCGAACGCAAGCCGTTTAAAATATCCGTCAGCCGGGTAACCAAAGGATCGGAGGCAGGTGGCACCGGAAGCGGCGATTGGCCGGTCTCAATACCGATCAGACGAAGTGCCGCGCGGATCGGGCCTGGATTCTCTTCGGCAAAAAGTGCGTCCATCAATGGATTCATCAGCCGCTGAAGTGCCAGCGCCTCTCTGAAGCGGCCACCCTCGGCAAGCTTCTGTATCTCTGGCCAGATGCCAGGGACGAGTACACCGGTAGTCAGTACGCCGCCGCATGCGCCCATGGCGATCTGTTGGGCGAATAGCGTATCCCAGCCGCTCAAGGCGGCAAATTCGGGTCCGACACTGCGGAGCACGTTGTCGAAATGATAAAGGTCGGTGCTGGACGCCTTCATGCCGATGATCGTGCGGTCCTCGGCAAGCCGAGCGATCGTCTCCGCCTTGACGACGAAGCGGCTCCGAGCTGGGTTGTCATAGAACAGGATCGGAAGGTCGACCGCGTCACGGACAGCCCGGACGTAGTCGATCAGGAGAGACTGTGTGATCCCTGCATAGTAGGGGACGATCAGCATGATGCCGTCGGCGCCCGCAGCCTTGAAGTCCAGCGCAGCCGGAATGGCGTCGCCGAGCCCTGGGGCGAGGACACCAGCGTAGACGGGCGCTCCGCATGCGGCCTCGACACAGGCTTCCACGGTAGCTACCCGGACTTTTGGTGAAAGAGCCGTGTACTCGCCGGTGCCGCCGAGCGGAACCAGTCCCGTGGCGCCGTTGTCGAGCATGTGGCGCACCAATGCTTGCATGGCCTTGCGGTCGGCGAGGCCCTCCGCATCGAGTGCGGTGGGCGGTGCGGGCATGAGCCCGGTCAGCTTCCTGGTAGGCATGGTCCGCGTCCTCAGCCCAGATTGATCCATGTGGTCTTGATGTCAGTGTACTTGTCCAGCGCGTGAAGCGACTTGTCGCGACCGAAGCCGGACTGCTTGAACCCACCGAACGGCGACGAAATGTGGCCGTGGTCGAAGCAGTTGACCCAGACTACCCCGGCATTCAGCCTGTCGGAGACTCGGAAGGTGCGGTTGACGTCGCGCGTCCACATGCCGGCCGCCAGCCCGTAGATCGTGTCGTTTGCGATGCTGACCGCCTGGTTCTCATCCGTGAAGGAGAGGATCGAAAGCACCGGGCCGAAGATTTCTTCCCGGGCGATTTGCATCTCAGGTTTCACGCCATCGAACACCGTCGGTTCGACGAAGCAGCCGGAAAGGCCAGAAGGCTTGCTGCCCCCGGACACGAGCCGAGCGCCTTCAGCCTTGCCGCTGGCGATATATTCCATGACGCGCGCCGTCTGGCGCTCGTCTACCATGGCGCCGATCTGCGTGGCCGGATCCAGCGGATTTCCAACCCGCATGGATTTTCCGGTCTCGACGATGAGGTCGACGACTTCCTCTCGAACGCTCTCTTCGACAAGAACGCGAGAACCCGCGTTGCACACCTCGCCCTGGTTGTAAAAGATGCCCCATGCTGCGGAAACCGCCGCTGCCTTGAGGTCCGGCGCGTCGGCGAAAATGATGTTGGGGGATTTCCCGCCACACTCGAGGCCAACGCGCTTCAGGTTCGACTGACCGGAATACTGCATGAACAGTTTTCCAACCTCGGTCGAGCCCGTGAAAGCGATACAGTCGACGTCCATGTGCAAGCCAAGCGCCTTGCCGGCGGTCTCGCCTTTGCCTGGCAGGACGTTGAAAACCCCTTCAGGGATGCCTGCTTCCACTGCCAGGGCCGCGATCCGGATCGCGGAATAAGAGGACTGCTCGGCAGGCTTGAGGACCACGCTGTTTCCGGCAGCGAGGACGGGCGCGATCTTCCAGCATGCCATCATCAACGGAAAATTCCATGGAACGACGGCTGCAACGACGCCAAGCGGAGCACGCCGCATCATGGCGACAGCGGTGCCTGGGGTTGGGGCGATCTCGTCATAGATCTTGTCGACGGCTTCCCCGAACCAGCGCAGGCATGTGATGGACAGCGGGAGGTCGACCGACAGGCTGTCGCTGATCGGCTTGCCCATGTCGAGCGTCTCGAGAAGGGCGAGTTCCTCGGCGTGGCGTTCAACGAGTTCCGCGAACTTGATCAGGCGACGACCACGGTCACTCGGGCTCATCTTCGACCAAACTCCGCTTTCGAATGCCCGGCGAGCTGCGCGGACTGCGCGATCGACGTCGGTTGAATCGCCGGCTGCAACCGTTCCGAGAAGATTTCCCGTGGTGGGATTGATGCGCTCGAAACGCTCGCCGCTCGATGCCTCCACATAAGCGCCATCAATGAAGGCACGACCCTCCAGTTTCACATCGGCTGCCTTCCGCTGCCAGGTCGCAAGGTCGGGGTGGCTGCTCATCGGCGGATCCTCGAACGAATTTTGAGATCGCCCGGTTTACGGATCGCATGCAAAACAAGCAACACGAATTTTGGAATTCTGAAAACTGTATTGCGTGGAGGCCGCTGTCCGACTACTTGTGCTCCGAAGCAGGATCGCGCGATCATTGCGCTCGCAAACGCAAGGCCATCTCGATGGAAGAAGTGACCTACAAGTCCAGACGACGGGCTGTAGAGGATATCGCAGAGCTCCCCCATCTTGGGGTCAGGATCCGTGAGCTGCGGCAGGCGCGCAAGATGACGCTCGCGGACTTGGCCGCAGCTTCCGGGATTTCGATCGGCACGCTGTCACAGGTCGAGCGCGATCTCGTTTCCCCAACGGTCCGCACTCTGTTCACTCTCGGCGATGCGTTGGGCGTGTCAGCCGCCTGGCTGATCGACCCTTCTGGAGAAGAAGGGCGTTCGGATCCCTATGTGGTCTCCGCTGACAAGCGCCAAGCCTTTCTCCGTTCGGAAGGCCTTCGCAAGGACCTGATATCGCCTTTGGCGAGCAGGAAGCTCAAGGGCTTCTACCTTGTCATCGAGGCGGGAACCGGGTCGGGGCCAGCACCCTACGTCCATAAGGGTGAGGAGATCGGGCTAGTCATGTCAGGCGTTCTCGAGCTCGTGATTGAGGGTCGAAGCCGTGTCCTCAGGGAAGGGGACTGCTTCTCGTTTCCGAGCGGGTTGCCCCACAGCTTCCTCAACGTTGGGACAACCCAATGCGTCGTGTTCTGGGTAAACGCAGATATCTAAAATTGACCATCTGAATTTTCATTTTTCAGAATTCTGCTTGTCACACTGTCTGTTTGATGCGAGTGTTCGAGAAAATCCGGCGCGACAGGGGCCGGTGGGAACAGATCGCACCGAATGTCAGAAACAAAGCCTTACCTCGACCGTTGGGCCGGTCTTGCCCTGTTGCTGCCGATGGCAGCCTTGCTTGCGATATTCTTCGTCTATCCGCTGGCTAGGACGGTATGGCAGAGCTTCTACGAGTACGGATTCACCCTTCGGGCCTATGAGACGCTGCTGAGCAGCACCCTTTTTTGGAAGGTTCTCAAGACTACCTTCGCAATCAGCTTTACGGCGACGATCGTAGCCCTACTCGCGGGCTACCCGGTCGCCCTTCACCTGTCACGCCTGCCCCCTCAGCGGCGCATGCCCTACCTCGTCATGGTCATGCTTCCATTCTGGACCAGCATCCTGGTCAAGAGTTTCGCGTTGATCGTGCTGCTCGGCTACGACGGCATCGTCAACAACGCGCTCAGCTTCGTCTTCGGCTCGCCGATCCACATTCCGATGGTGTTCAATCGTGTCGGCGCGATCCTGGGCATGGTCAACTACCTGTTGCCCTTCATGATCTTGTCGATCCTGAGCAGCCTCCTGACACAGGACGTAAACCTGGGGCGCGCAGCCGAGGTCATGGGCGCGTCGCGCTTTACCATCTTCCGTCGCATCACGCTCCCTCTGAGCATGCCTGGCGTGCTCGCAGGCGTCCTGATCAGCTTCACCCTGTCGATCGGGATGTACATCACTCCCGCGCTGCTCGGCGGTCGTCAGGACATGATGATGGCGAACCTCATCGACTTCTACACGCGCCAGACGCTCGACTGGCCGCTTGCCTCGGCGATCGCCGTCGTGCTGCTGCTCGTGTCGGGAGTCCTTGTCGCTATGTTGGGCCAAGTCCGTGGTGCCGGTGGCATGAAGGAGATGGCGCGATGAGCTTTCCAAGACGATCGAACCTCGTGGTGCCGGCCGCCGCCTGGATCACCTATCTCTTCCTGCTCGTGCCATCGCTGATAGTCATTCCGATCTCCTTCGGTGGCTCCGGTGAGATGACGTTCCCCCCGCAGGTCTGGACGCTCGATCTGTATCGCCAATTCTTTGCTGACGCCGCCTGGTGGGGATCGCTGATCCAGAGCCTGCGGATCGCCGTCTTTGTCACGCTGGTTACCACCGTTCTTGGCGTGCCCGCAGCCTATGCCCTCCAGCGCACGAACTTGCCCGGCGGCAAGGTATTGGGCGGGTTGGCAATGGGGCCGCTCTTGGTGCCCGTCGTCGTTTTGGCCTTGGGGCTTTATCTCCAGCTCGGTCCGATCGGGTTGGCCGACAAGACCTGGACCGTGGTGCTCGCCCATTCGATGCTGGCACTGCCTTTCGTGATGGTGTCGGTCGGAGCGGCGCTCCGGCATCTCGACCCGTCCTACGAGCAGGTCGCCCTGATAATGGGTGCCGGAAAGACGCGCATCTTCTTCAAGGTAGTGCTGCCGCAGCTCCGTTCGGGAATCGCGGCCGGCGCGCTCTTCGCCTTTCTCATCTCCCTCGACGAGGTGATCGTCGCCTACTTCATCACGGGCACCGCGACTCAGACGCTTCCGGTGAAGATGTACAGCGCGCTCCGCTGGGAGGTTTCCCCGGTGATCGCGGCCGTGTCGACGATCCTGACCGTCGTATCCTTGGCGTTCGCGATCGGCCTGATGTGGCTCGAGCGCAAGGATCGCCACGATTAAGCGCGGCCTCCATCGCCGCGCATGTCCAGAACGAAGAAGTCATCCGCATGCAGCCAATAGCCAGAGACATGATCCGCGTTACCGCGCTGACCCGGACCTACGGTTCATTCAACGCGCTGGACGCCGTCGATCTATCCGTCGCCCAGGGAGAGTTCGTCACGCTCCTTGGGCCCTCCGGGTCGGGCAAGTCCACCTTGCTCAACCTGATTTCCGGCATGATCGAGCCGACATCCGGCAAGATCGAGATCGATGGACGTGACGCCACCAACCAGCCGACGAACCAGCGAGGGCTCGGCATGGTCTTTCAGAACTATGCCCTGATGCCGCATATGACGGTCTTCGAGAACGTTGCCTTCCCGCTTCAAGTCCGCAAGGTTCCGAAGAGCGAGATCGAGACGCGTGTCCGCGACGTTCTTCGGCTCATCCAGCTCGAACATGTTGCAGATCGTAAGCCAAAGCAGCTCTCCGGCGGTCAGCAGCAGCGCATCTCGCTCGCACGATGCATCGTCTACCGCCCATCGATCATCTTGATGGACGAGCCGCTCGGGGCGCTCGACAAGAAGCTGCGCGAGGACATGCAGCTCGAGATCAAGCGCCTGCATGCCGAACTCGGCATCACCATGATCTACGTGACCCACGATCAGGAGGAGGCGCTCGCCATGTCCGATCGCATCGTCCTGATGCGCAAGGGCCGCATCGAGCAGCAGGGAAGGCCGGAAGAGCTTTATTTCCGACCCGACACCCTTTTCACGGCTGACTTCCTCGGCAGTTCCAACCTGCTCATGGGCACGATCGACGTCTCGGCACGGACCCTGCAGACCGCATACGGAAACCTTCCGCTACCAGCGACGCGCCCGGGCGAGCCTAAGTCCGGCGACGGAGTTCTCATGATCCGTCCGGAATCCGTCCGGCTCTTCAGCGAAACCGCTCCAGAAACCTGGTCAGGTCTGCAAGCCACAGTCCGCGACAGCATCGTGCTCGGGAGCTTCGTGCGCCATTTCCTGGAATTGCCTGGCGGCAAGCGCGTGATCGTGCAGGAGCCGAGCGGCGCATCACTTTCGCGCCCCGAGCGCGGCTCGACCGTCCGTGTCGCATGGGGTCCCCAAGATGCCCGGCTCCTGCGGACCGACCCCGATTTTCAAAACCTCTAACGGAACACAAAGGGAGACTCGCATGAACGATCAGTTTCGCATGAACCGACGCAACTTCACGCTGAGCCTGGGCGCAGGCGTCGCCGCACTTTCAATGCCTGCGGTCGTTACCGGGCGGGCGCAGGCTGCCGATACCACCATCACGGTCACGTCGTGGGGCGGAAGCTACCACCAGATGGTCCAGAAAATCTTCGTGGAACCCTTCACCGCCGAGACCAACATCGCCGTGCAGCTTGTCGACAATGGCGACATGGCCAAGGTGAAGGCGCAGGTCCTGAGCAACTCGGTGCAGTGGGACGTCATCGACGCGCCCGCGGGCTTCGCAACATCGGGCTCCAAAGAAAACCTTTGGGAAGAACTGGATCCTTCGCTGTCCGGCATGAACGGACTGCTGCAAGAGCCGAATTCCCACTACATGCCGATCTACCTCTACAGCGGTGGCGTGCTGTGGCATGCCGAGCGCAACCCGGACGGCGAGCATCCCGCGGACTTCGCGGGCTTCTTCGACGTGGAGAAGTTCCCGGGGCGACGCTGCATGCGTTCGTTGGCGCAGGAGACGCTTGAAATGGCGCTCATTGCCGACGGCGTCGCACCGAAGGACCTGTACCCGCTGGACGTTGAACGTGCCTTCGCCAAGCTCGACCAACTGAAGCCGCATGTCTCGAAGTTCGCGTCCTCGACGCCCGAGCAGTCGAGCTCGGTCGCCCAGAATGAGGCCGACTTCTCCTACAGCTACTACAACCGGGTGAAGGCGCTGCAGGACAGCGGCACGCCTCTCCAGTTCTCCTTCGAGCAGACCAACAACGCGCTCGACTTCTTCGCCATTCCCAGGGGTTCGAAGAACAAGGAAGCGGCGATGAAGTTCATCGAGTTCTGCCTGCGGCCGGAGCAACAGAAGGCATGGGCCTTGGCTGGCTTCTACATGCCGAACCATGCTGAAACGCTGAATGCCCTGCGCCAAAGCCCCGAGGGCTCGTTCCTGCCCGACCTTGAGAATGGCAAGAACGCCATCATCGATCCGGCGTGGTGGGGCGACAACCTCACCGAGGTGCAGCGCCGTTACGCCGAATGGATGATCTCCTGACTTGCTGTTGCTGAGGGGGGCTGACGCGCCTGCGTAGTATCCAGCGGCAGCATCGTCACCTGCTTGCGCGGCTTGAACCGCGCAAGCGATCTTCCCCCTGGAAACGCCAACGAGGCTGTTAGGCGGCGATGGATTTTCTCGATTTCGAAGAAGCACGTCAGCGCGCCAGACGGCGACTGCCAAGAGGCGTCTTCGAGTACATCGACCGTGGAACGGAGGCGGAAACGGCAATCGCGGAGAACCGCCGCGCGCTGGATTCGGCAAGGGTCGTGCCACGCGTGTTGCAGGGCGAGTGCAAAAGAGACTTTTCGGTTCGCCTGTTCGGAAGGGAAGTCCATACGCCCATCCTTGTCGCACCAACCGCGTTTGCGGGGCTTGTCCGATATCGTGGAGATGTGGCGCTTGCCAAGGCTGCTGCCGCGGCTGGCTCCATCTTCTGCGCGGCCACCGAAAGCGTGGTTTCCCTTGAAGACATTGTCCGTGAGGCTTCGGGGAATACCTGGTTTCAACTCTATCTGTGGGAGCGTCGCGAGGATTGGGAAGACTTGCTCGACCGCGCGGAGGCGTTGGGCATTGATGTCCTCGTGTTGACCGTCGACACGCCCGTCTTTCCCAAGAAGGTCTTCAACGTCCGAAACGGTTTCGGCCTGCCCATGCGATTTGGCCCGAGAAACGTCATGGATGTGATGAGCCGACCTGTTTGGGCTGCCGACGTTCTCGGTCGTTCGCTACGAACAGGGGAGCTGCCGCAATTTGCGAACTACCCGGCGTCCGGGCGCTCATCGATACTTGGCCGCCACCAGCAGACCGTCCGTCACCAGCCAGGTCTCTCATGGGAGCATGTGCGGCAAGTCCGAAGCCGCTGGAAAGGCAAGCTCCTGCTCAAGGGAATCCTGTCGCCTGAGGATGCCCGGATGGCAAAGGACCATGGGGCAGAGGGTATTGTGGTCTCGAGCCATGGAATGCGCAACTTCGATGCGACGGTTGCGCCCATCGATCAGCTGCCACTTGTTCGCGATGCGGTTGGAGACGGGTTGACGATCCTGGCTGACAGCGGCGTCCAAAGGGGCAGTGACGTAATGAAGCTGCTTCGTGCAGGCGCCGATGCCGTGATGCTTGGCCGGGCCATGCTCTATGCCCTGGCTGCCGGTGGCCAAGCCGGCGCCGAGAGGATGTTTTCAATTTTGGATCAAGAAATGAGAGCAGCCGCGATGTTCGCTGGCTGGTCTGGAACAAGCAGGGCCTGGAGCCAGAGCAGATGAACGCTTCCTTCGACTTCCTTTCGCAATTAGCCACGATCGTAGGCGAACGTCACGTGCTGACTGCATCCGACCGTATCGCTGGCTACCTGATCGATGTCCGCAAGGCCTACGAAGGCCAGGCGTTGTGCATCGTCGAACCAGCAGACACGTTGGAGGTCAGCGCGGTCGTCGCCCTTTGCTCAGACCACGATGTGGCAATCACGCCGATCGGAGGCAATACGGGACTTGTCGGCGGAGGAGCCGTGCGGAGCAAGAAGGTCGCGGATGGAAACGAGCGGCCAGGAATCGGACTTTCACTCCGCCGGCTTGACCGCATCCGGGAGATCTCAGCGCTCGACGGCACCATCACCGTCGAAGCAGGCTGCGTCCTCCAAAAGATCCAGGAGGCAGCGGCGGAAGCCGACCTGTATTTCCCACTGAGTCTCAGCGCTGAGGGGAGTTGCCAGATCGGTGGCAACATTGCCACGAATGCGGGAGGAACGGCCGCAGTCCGCTATGGCGTCACGCGCCAACTGGTGCTCGGTCTGGAAGTCGTCCTTCCCTCAGGCAAGGTCATCCATGGATTGAAGCGGTTGCGCAAGGACAATGCCGGATACGACCTGAAACAGCTCTTCATCGGTTCCGAGGGAACGCTCGGAATCATCACGGCCGCTGTCATGCGCGTCATGCCCGCGCCCAAAGCAACCGCGACGGCCATGGTCGCCCTCGACAGTATTCCGGCCGCGCTCGAGGTTCTGCGCCGCATGCACGCCGCCTTCGGCGAGCGCGTGACCTCGGCGGAGATTACGGAGCGCGCCTACATGGACCTTGTGCTCAAGCAATTGAAGGCCGCGCGCCCTGCGTTCCCCGAGACGCCAACGTGGTCGCTCTTGCTGGAGGTTTCGGACAGCCGAGACGGAGCCGAGCTGAAGGAGCCGTTGGAGGAAACCCTGGCGTCTGCGCTCGAGGACGGGATCGCGAGCGACGTCCTCATTGCACAAAACGAAGCCCAAGCCGAATCCTTCTGGTACCTCCGCCATGGAGTTTCCGAAGCAATTCGTCATGCCGGGCCGAACATGTCGCATGATAGCTCGGTGCCGCTCGAACGACAGGGTGACTACGTCTTGCGAACGCGCGAACGCATTCTGGAACGCTTTCCGGAAGCGACACCGCTCTACGTAGGGCACCTTGGCGATGGCAACATGCATCTCGTGGTCATGTTCTCGCCGGACCGTTTCATTGACCGTGCAGCTTATTCGGCGGTCTCAAGCGAGCTCGACACGATCATAGACGACGTCGTGGTTGAACTGGACGGCAGCATCACCGCGGAACACGGCATTGGCCTGAGCTACCGGTCGCGTCTTGCCCGAACCAAGGCACCTGCCGAGATCGAGCTGATGCAGGGTATAAAGGCGGTGTTCGATCCAAGAAACATAATGAATCCCGGAAAGCTGCTGCCCGCCTAATGAGGCGGGCGACGCCCGCCTGTCCAAATACGCGCGGGCTTCCTACGTCACGGCAAATTTATAGTTGGCGGAATGCATCCTGGACGCTGGAAGCACTGCTCAGTGCGTCTCTCTGGACTGATGATACCATTGTAGGATGTCAGCAGGTGGATAAAGCCGGATCGTTCAAAGAATAGTACATGAGGTGTCGAAAGTTGAAGGTCTGCATTCGCACTTCTAGAGTCGATACCGGAAATTCTGCTTGCGGCCCCGAAGCTGAAATTCTGTGCAATGTGTACTGCTACACATGGGCAGATTTCGCGTTGCGCGGTACCCGATTGAGTTTGACCTCAAGTCCGAGCTTCGCCGAATGCATCGTCAATCTTCATGGAGTATGCCATTAATTCTGGTTGCTTCGAGACGAGGCATTGGAACAGGACTTCTGAAAGGCCCATCGCAACTACTCGGTCCAGAACTTCTGCGCTGCCCGGCAGGCTTGACCCTGTTGGAAGAAGGATAGCTAAGTCGGCACGCTTTGCTAGCGCGGAGCTCGGCGACCCTGTGACTGAAACTAACCGTGCTCCGTTATCTCTTGCGGTTTGAGCGGCCCACAAGGTTGATTTTGTCTCTCCCGAGTAGGAGACAGCCACTGCCACATCGTCCGGCTTCATCAGCGAAGAGAGCGTGACTTGGGTGTGATGCTCTTCAGCAAAGCTGATCGGAAGGCCCAACCGTACAAGACGCATATAAATAGCGTTACAAACAGCGGCGGACTCTCCCGCCCCGAAAAGGCAGATGTTGCGCGTATCGGCCAGCCAACTGGTGAGCGTCGCAATCTCATCCCGCTCAGCTAGAATACGACCCATGGCTTGGGCTCGCGCTGCAATGGCCTGCATGATGCGATCTGCTATATCTCCCGGCTTTTCTTCGCCGCCTTCGGTTGATTTCCCGCCGTCGTGCCCGCGGCCCGCTTCCATGAGCAGCGCTTTGCGCATTTCCTTGAGGCCCGGATAGCCGAGCTTGCGAGACAGTCGGTCGATGCTGGATCGGCTGGCACCCGACCTCTCTGACAAATCCGACGAGGTCATCACACCTAGCTCGAAGGGCGAGATGGCAAGCAGATGCTCGACGACCCGCTTTTCGGCTGGAAATAGACTGACCGCGACGGTGCGCTCCTCGAAAGTCAGGGTTTCACTGGAAAATTGCATTGGGCTCCTGCGGAAGGCTCGCGGAACAAAATGTTCCATCAAAATCCAAGATTTCACTATTGCGGGACGTTTCGTGTCATACTAGGGTGTCTGTGCTGACCCAATTTGAGCGTAACACGCTGCTTCGGGAAGAGAGTAGCTCTTAGAGGAGGATCACCATGAGACGTTTTGCGTCAAGAGTAGTTTGCGCGTCCCTTATCTGCGCTGCCCTCGGACTGTCGTCCGCAGCGCAGGCGAAGGACCTCAAGCAGGTTGGAGTCACCGTCGTCGATCTGGGCAATCCATTCTTTGGCGCCATTGCCAAGAGCATCGAGGCTCAGGTCAAAGCCGTGGCACCTGATGCGAAGACGCTGGTCGTGTCCGGAGACTATGATCTGGGCAAGCAGTCCAATCAGTTCGACAACTTCGTTCAAGCCGGCGTCGACATGATCATTGTCTCGGCCGTGGATTCGAAGGCCATCGGCGCTGCCATCAAGCGGGCCGAAGCCGCCGGCATTCCTGTGGTTGCCGTCGACAACACCGCCGATGGCGCACAGGCTACGATCACGACAGACAATGTGACCGCGGGCAAGCAGGCATGCGAGTACATCGCGACCAAACTCGGTGGCAAAGGCAATGTCCTGATCGTCAACGGTCCGCCGGTGTCAGGTGTTATCGACCGCGTGAAGGGCTGTAAGGATGTACTGGGAGCGAGCCCAAATATCAAAATCCTGTCGGATAATCAGAATGGTGTCGGCACGCGCGAGGGCGGCCTCAATGTCACCACTGCGCTATTGACTGCAAATGACGACGTGAATGCTATCTTCACGATCAACGATCCGTCCGCGATCGGTGCGGATCTGGCGGCCAAGCAGGTTGGGCGCACTGGCATCGTGATCACCACCGTGGATGGTTCGCCCGATATCGAAGCGTCGCTCAAGGGAAACACGCAGATCGAAGCATCCTCGGCGCAGTTGCCATCCGCGTTGGCCGAAGCCGCGGTCAAAGCCGGTGTGTCGCTGATGAATGGTGAGACGCTTTCTGAGCCTTCGATCCTCGTCGCCCCGGAACTCATCACGCGAGAGAATGTCGGCACCTACAAAGGTTGGAACAGCGGCAGCTGAGGTTCGTCTCAGCCACATCCTCCCAAGCCGCATGTTGGCGTGCCGGGAGTTCCTCTCGGCACGTCTCATCCAATTTTATTTCGCAACTGGGGCAAAGTTGCCCCAAAACATCAAGGCTTCCCTATGCCGATCGTATCGCTTGACCGACTTCTTCAGCACGCATCCGACAACAAATATGCAGTCGGTGCCTTCGTTTCGATGAATATCGAGATCATCCAAGCAGCGATCAGGGCGGCGGAAAAGAAGAACTCTCCGGTTGTGATCCGCATCCATCCCGACTCGCGTCAGATCACCAGTTTCGACACGTTGACTGCTGTCGCGAAGCAACTGGCGTCGCGGTCCTCGGTACCAGTGGGACTGAGCCTCGACCACGGCAACACCCTCGCTGACACGGTCGACGCCATTCGGGCTGGCTGTACCAGCGTCATGCTCGATGCCGCAGAGGAGCCGCTTGAGGAAAACATCCGCCGCGTTCGTCAAGTGGTGGAAGTCGCCAAGCCGCTCGGCATTTTGGTGGAGGCCGCTGTCGGGCACATGGAGCACGGTGCAGTACAGGGCGACGATGACCTCGCCAATGTCGAAGAGGCGGTGAAGCTGGTGCGCGAAAGCGGCGCCACCATCCTTGCGCCAGCCATAGGCAATGTCCATGGTTCAGCGCATGGTGAGACCAAGGCTACGTCCAACCTCGCCATTGAGCGGATCCGAGAGCTGCGCGAGGCGACCGGTGTGCCGATCTGCATGCATGGCGGCTCGGGCACGCCGCGCGCACAGATGCGCGCCGCAACGCAGGCCGGCGTCGCACTCGTGATCCTTTTCTCGGACATCATCACCGCCTACAACACCGAGTTGAAGCGTGTGCTCGATAGCAATCGCATCGGCATTGCCATCATCGATGCGCTGGTTCCGGCTCAGCATGCCGCCCAAGCCGTAATCGAGGAAAAGATGGACGATCTCGGCTCTGCCGGCCAAGCATCCGCCTTCAGCGAATGGGCGCGAACCCTGGCGCACTGAAACAACTGGTGATGGCTGAACCGATCCTCGTCGGCATCGACATCGGCACGACCAATCTCAAGGTCGTGGCCGCCCGGCCCGGTGGGCGTGTCGAAGCGGTGGTGCGGCGGACCATGTCGGTCAGCCACCCCATCCCGGGCGCGTCGGAGTTCGATCTCGACGCGCTCGACCACGATCTCGTTTCGGCACTTCGGGAGATGGTGGACGTTATCGGTGCAAAAGGCATCGAGCCGGCCGCGGTCGCCGGCATCGGGGTCGCCAGCATCGGCGAAAGCTTTGTCGGCGTCGACGAGGAGGGGCGGCGCATCACGCCGTGCCCGACCTGGTACGACCGCCGCACGACGAACACGCGAAGCAGTTGGGGCATGAATGCCTCCGACTGGTTCGACATCACCGGCATGGTGGATGACGACATCTACACCGTTCATCGCCTCGCCTGGTGGCGCGCGCAGGATGCTGGGCGGTTCGAACGCGTCCGCAAATGGCTGATGGTGGCCGATTACGCCGTGTTCCGGCTGTCCGGCGCCTTTGCCGCCAGCCCTTCTCTCGCAGCGCGCAGCGGCATGGCCGACCGCAACGACGGCAAATGGTCCGCTGCGATCTTGGAGCTTGCAGATATCGAGGTTGGAGCTCTGCCCGACCTTGTCCCCTCGGCGAGCATAGCGGGGACGCTGACCACGGAAATCGCACGACAAACGGGACTTCGCGTTGGCACGCCAGTCGTCAATGCAGGTCATGACCACCCTTGCGCCGGCTTCGGCTGCGGCTTGGTGCAACCTGGGCGGATGATGGATTCGGTGGGAACCTCGGAAGCACTCAAGACCGTCGCCGCGCGGCCGTTCAGCTATGGGGACGTCGGGGGCGGGCGTTATGATTGCTATCCGCACGTGGTTTCCGACCGCTTTTTGCTGTCCGGCCATATTCCATCCTCCGGCGGAATGATCGACTGGCTGTTGCGCCAGCTTTCCGGACCGGCCCCAAGCGCGGAAACTGCTGCGCTGCTGTGGCAGGCGGCCGAAGCTGCGGTGCCCGGCAGCGTTGGTGTCCGGATCGCTCCGTTTCTGTCGGGCACGGGCGCACCCTGGAATGACCGCGCTCGACGTGCGGACATTGCCGGCATCGACGCACAAACCGTACCCGGCGATGTGCTGCGCGCCGGCGTCGAAGCCCTGGGAGGCTGGCTCGCAATCAACCTGGCGCAGTTCGAAAGCATCACCGGTGCAAAAGCTGCGGATCTCATTCTGACTGGTGGGGGCGCCACCCGAAACCCGCTGATGAATGCCATCAAAGGCGCCATGATCGAACGCGACTTCGTCTTGCCGGATGTGACGGAAGCGGCGGGGTTGGGTGCGGGATTGGTGGCGGGCGTGGCCGTTGGCCTGTTCCGCGATGGCGATGACGCCGCGAGCCTGCCCGACATCGAATGGCAGAGCGTGCGGTTCGACCCCGGCCTCGCAGAAGCTTATCGCACGGTCCGCCCCGCTGTCATCGCGCATCTTGAAGGCGAAGCACTTCGGACATGAGCACGTTGCCGCCTCCCATTCTAGAAATGCGGAACATCTCGAAGACCTTCGGTCCGATCCGTGCGCTACGCGACGTCAAGTTGACGGTGTGGCCGGGCGAGGTTCATGCGTTGATGGGCGAGAACGGCGCCGGCAAGTCGACGCTCATGAAAATTCTGTCGGGCGCGCAAAAGGCCGATCCCGGGGGTCGCCTGACGATGAACGGCAAGGAGGTCTCGATCACCAGTCCGGCCGATGCGCGGAGATTGGGCGTCGCGGTCATCTATCAGGAACTGTCGCTGGCACCCAACCTGACGGTCGCCGAAAATGTCGGTCTCGGTCGCGAGGCGCGAAGTGGCGGGTTCATCGACCGCAAAACTATGCGCGCCGACTGCGCAAGCATCCTGAAGCGCCTGGGCGCACCGTTCGGGCCCGATGCCATCGTCGCAGAACTTTCCATCGCGCAGCGCCAACTCGTCGAGATCGCCCGCGCGCTCTCGCTGGATGCGCGTATTCTCGTCATGGACGAGCCGACCACCGCACTTTCCTCGCGCGAAACAGACAAGCTCTTCGCACTTGTGCGCCAGCTGCAGTCCGAAGGACTTGCGATCATCTACATCTCGCACCGCATGAGCGAGGTCTACGAGCTGGCCGACCGCTGCTCCGTCCTGCGCGACGGATCCTATATCGGAACCCTTGCCAAGGCGGATATTTCGTCGCGGACGCTCGTGAAGATGATGGTCGGGCGCGATCTGTCGGATTTCTACAAGAAGGAGCATCAGGAGCACTCGGAAGCCATCCGGCCGGTGCTAGACGTCGAGCGTTTGACGGACGGGAAAGGTATCGGTCCATGCTCGTTCGCTCTTTATCCCGGTGAGGTTGTCGGGCTCGCGGGACTGGTCGGGGCAGGCCGCACCGAGCTTGCCCGACTGATCTATGGAGCCGACAGGTCTGCATCCGGTTCGATCACGCTGAATGGCGACCGCATTGCAATTCGCGAGCCTGCCGAGGCGATCCGCGCCGGCCTCGTCTACCTGACGGAAGACCGCAAGGCGCAGGGCCTCTTTCTCGACATGAGCATCGATGACAACGTCAACATCTCAGTGATGGGACGTGATTCAGGCCCACTGGGAATGCGCCGTTTCTCCAAGGCACGCGAAAGGGTGACGCGCGCCATCGGCTCGCTGCGTATCCGGGCCTATTCGCCCAAGCTCGCGGTTGGAGGCCTTTCGGGCGGCAACCAGCAGAAGGTCCTGCTCGCGCGCCTTCTGGAGGTCGCGCCCAAAGTTTTGATCCTCGATGAGCCGACGCGCGGCGTCGATATCGGCGCCAAATCCGACATCTACAAGCTGATCGACCGCTTGGCCGCGGATGGCGCAGCCGTGCTGATGATCTCAAGCGAGTTGCCGGAGGTGGTCGGTCTTGCTGACCGCGTGCTCGTCATGCGCGACGGCAATATCGTCGGATCCCTCAAAGGCGAACAGATTTCTCAAGAAGCGATCATTGAGATCGCCACCGGCGACAGTCAGGGCCAGGAAGCGCAATGATGACCCAGAACGGTATGGTCCGCCAAACTGCGACGCAGAACCAATCGTCGTCGCCAGTCAAACACACCCGCTCACTTGTGCGGGCGCTCGGGATGCTGCCTGTTCTGGTGGTGCTGTGCATCGCCTTCTCGTTGCTGAGCGACCGCTTCCTTGCCGTCAACAACCTCGTCATCGTGATGCAGCAGGCCTCAATCAATCTCGTGCTGGCCTGCGGAATGACCTTCGTGATCCTCACCGCCGGCATCGACCTTTCCATCGGCTCCATCCTGGCCGCAGCCGCGATGGCCGCGCTTATCGTGTCGCTCGATCCCACATTCTCGATGCTCGCGATTCCTTCAGCACTTCTGGTCGGACTGGGATTCGGGCTGGTGAACGGCTTGCTGATCTCGGCCATCCGCCTGCCGCCCTTTATCGTCACGCTCGGTGCATTGACGGCCATTCGCGGTGTCGCCCGGCTCATGGGCAAGGATACGACCGTCTTCAACACCGATCTGCCTTATGCCGTGATCGGCAATGGCAGCCTGCTCGGCGTGCCCTGGCTCGTGATCATAGCGCTCGCTGTCGTCGTTTTGTCCTGGGTGCTGCTGCGCCGCACGGTTCTGGGCGTGCACATCTATGCGATCGGCGGAAACCCGGACGCGGCGCGCCTGACCGGCATCAGGGTCGGGCGCGTCCTTGTTTTCGTTTACGCAGTTTCGGGTCTCTTGGCCGGCCTCGGCGGCGCGATGGCTTCGGCGCGCCTTTATGCTGCCAATGGCCTCCAACTCGGACAGGCTTACGAGCTCGACGCCATTGCGGCCGTCATCCTCGGTGGCACGAGCTTCGTGGGCGGCATCGGATCCGTCTGGGGTACGCTGGTCGGCGCACTGATCATCGCGGTTCTGACCAACGGTCTGATCCTCACCGGCGTGCCTGACGTCTGGCAGTATATCGTGAAAGGCTTGATCATCATCGGAGCCGTTGCTCTGGATCGCTTCCGTCTCGAGAGTGGAGTCAGGACCTAAGGCGTTTTTGAACCCTCGAAATGCTGATGCTCCCCAAATTCTTGTGTCCGCTTTCCATCGATTTTGCCCAAAACCGGACATTCCGCTTCCGGGCCAAGTCCCGCCGCTCCGCTTAACGCTTCGTTCCAATGATTCCGGTTATTCTGAAGCTGTCCCGAAGGCAGACAGTGGCTACGAGCCTCTGGCCTTCCGCCTTGCTTCGGCCGTGGCCTCCCCCTCACCTTTTCAATCCAACAGCTCGCCCACAGTCACACCGAGCGCCTTGGCGATCTTGTCGATGACGGTGATGGTGGGGTTGCGGGCACCGCGCTCGAGGTCGCTGATATAGGTGCGGTGGATTCTGGCCTCGAACGCGAAGGCTTCCTGCGAGAGCTGTCGCTCTTCGCGCAGGCGGCGCAGATTGGTGCCAAGGCGCTCGCGAATGTCCACATGGCTCTGGTCGCCCGACTGTCACTCATCGATCTACAGACGATGAGTGACATTGAACTTGACTTCACCCGCCTGATCCCGCGTCTGACACCCGTCACTCATCAGAGACAAGGGCAGATGCAGAATGCAGACAGGAACTGGAGTTTTCGTGCTCAAAGACGAGCGCACGCTGGTCGCGATGAAGACGGCAAGCTTTGCCACCGAAGCAGACTTCCAGCATCTTCTGGCGTCCTTCCCCGAGCTTCTGGCGGGTGACCAGATCGATGCTGACGTTCCGCGGCGCTTTACCCTGATCTCGCGCGAGCAGCCTGTTGCCTTTGAGGAAGGCGGTGGCACCCGCTGGTCGCTTGATCACTTGTTTCTCGATCAGGACGGCATTCCCACGCTGGTGGAGGTCAAACGCGGCACCGACACCCGCATCCGCCGCGAGGTGGTGGGCCAGATGCTCGACTATGCAGCCAACTCGGTTCTGCACTGGCCGGTGGAAGAGTTGCGCACCCGCTTTCTGTCGCGCTGCGAGCAGGAAGGTCAGGATCCAAGGCTGGTGCTCGAAGACCTCCTTGGCTCCGACAGCGAGAGCGAGAACTTCTGGGACAGGGTGCGCGACAACCTTGAAGCGGGCCGCATAAGGCTTCTGTTTGTTGCCGATCGCATTCCGCCAGAGCTGCGTCGTGTGGTCGAGTTTCTGAACAAGCAGATGCAGCCTGCGGAAGTGCTTGCGATCGAGTTGCGCCAGTATGAGGGTCAGGGTCTCAAGACACTGGTGCCGATCGTGCTTGGCCAGAGCGAGGAAGCAAGCCGCAGAAAGACAGGGTCGACCGGACCAAGACAGAGACGAGGATGGGACGAGGAAGCGATCATGGCAGCCTTGGCTCAACGCGATGATCCCACAATCCTGCCAGCTGCAAAGCGGATAGCAGACTGGATCAGATCGCGTGCTGATCGTGTGGCCTTCAACGACAACCTGCAATGGGGCTCGATGGGTGCAGTGTTTGCCGTGGCAGGCACCGAGCTGACGGCTCTTCGCCTGCACACCGATGCTACCGTGACGGTCTACTTCCAGTACATGATGGCGAGGCCGGTGTTTGACAGCCTTGCCAAGCGACAGGAGCTTCTCGCGCGTCTTAACACCGTGCCGGGCATCCGTTTGCCGCCTGAGGCTGTATCGAAGCGCAAGGGCATCGCATTAGCAGACCTTACAGCTGACAGCACAAGCTTGTTTCTTGAGGTGATGGACTGGTTTGTGGCCGAGCTAAGAACAGTGACCAACACTTTGTCACCTGTACCTCCCTCTAACGCATGAGGTGCAAAATTTTGCATCGGAAAAGGCGTCGCCGCCTTGATCTTTCCGTACGATAACTGCGGGCATGTATTTTTATTCATCATCGGGTCTGCAAAGCGCTTGACAAGCCGCATGCTCTGATACAGAAGGCAGGAACAGGTCCCGGCCTGTTTCTGAAGGCAGCATTTCGCGGCGCAAGCCCTCCGAGCAGCAGCCTCTTCAATCACCTCAACTATGATCCATGGTTGGGGCCTGAGGAGTCATGTTTGCTCGTTAGGTCGCCAGCCATGGTCTTTCCAAGGAAAGACTTGAACGATGTATCTGTCTCTCTCCTCTGAGCACAACTCTACCTCAGAACCGCCCGCCTCTTCCCGCAAGCGCCCTCGCCCCAAACCAGCGGCACTCTCTGCCATCGAGCCAGCCCTTGCCGATCTTGGCCTTGCCATCGAACAGGTGCCGCTCTCGCGCATCAAGGTCTATGAGCGCAACGCCCGCACCCATTCCCAGCGCCAGATCACCCAGCTTGCCGCCAGCATTCGCACCTTTGGCTTTGTATCGCCTATTGTTCTTGATCAGAGCAACACGATCATCGCTGGCCATGGCCGCCTTCAGGCCGCTCAGGAGCTGAATCTTTCTTCTGTTCCCGCAGTCCATGTCACGCACTTGAGCGATGCCATGGTCAGGGCTCTCAGGATTGCTGACAACCGGCTCGCTGAACTGGCAGGCTGGGACGATGATCTCCTGCGACTGGAGCTGGGCGAGCTCAGCACCATCGAGCTCGACTTCTCACTCGATGTCACAGGCTTTTCGACAGGCGAGATTGATGTCCTGCTCGATGGCAAACCAACGCCTCAGGCCGCAGACCCTGCTGATGAGGTGATGGAACCCGAGGCGCTCGCCGTGTCACGGCTGGGCGACCTCTGGCAGTTGGGCGATCATCGTCTGATCTGCGGCTCGTCCCTTGAGCCCGCCGTGTTTGACGCCCTGCTTGAGGGCGAGCCCGTGCGCACCGTCTTCACCGACCCGCCCTATAACGTTGCGGTGTCGGGCCATGTCTGCGGACTGGGCAAGGTCCAGCATCGAGAGTTCGCCATGGCATCTGGCGAGATGACGGTGGATCAGTTCACAAGCTTTCTGTCCACCGTGGTCGCCAACATGGCAGCACACGTGGTCGATGGCGGGCTCCTGTATTGTTGCATGGACTGGCGCCACATCAGCCAATTGCAGGCAGCAGCTGATGCCGCCAGACTTGCGCTTATCAACCTTTGCGTCTGGGCCAAGGACAATGGCGGCATGGGATCGCTCTATCGCTCCCAGCATGAACTCGTCTTTGTCTACAAAAAGGGGATGGCGCCGCACCAGAACTTCGTCGAGCTCGGCCGGCATGGGCGCTATCGCACCAATGTGTGGTCCTATCCTGGCGTCAACACCACCAAAGCTGGCCGCATGGAGGAGCTTGCCATGCATCCCACCGTCAAGCCCGTCGGCCTTGTTGCCGATGCCATCCGCGACTGCACGCGCCGCGGCGAGCTTGTGCTTGATGCCTTCAGTGGCAGCGGCACCACGATCATTGCAGCCGAGCGCTCAGGCCGTCGTGCAGCAGCGATCGAGCTAGATCCGGTCTATGTCGACACCGCCATTCGCCGCTGGGAGAGGCTGACCGGCAAGTCAGCGACGCTTGTCTCGACGGGGAAAAGCTTCGCCGAGATGGCCACCCTTCGCCTTGAGGGGGTCGGTCATGCGTAAGACAGCAATCAAGGATTACGCGGTCGGCTACGGCCGGCCGCCAGAGCATACGCGCTTCAAGCCCGGCCAGTCGGGCAACAGCAGGGGGCGGCCCAAGAAGGATGCGACACTGCGTGGTGCAGTTCTGGAGGAACTCCTGCGCAGGCGAACCGTGCGCATCGACGGCAAAGAACAAAGGCTGACGCAACTCGAGATCATTGCAAAGCAGCTTGTGAAGCAGGGCATGGAAGGTCGGTCGAGCGCACTCAAGGAGCTCATCAAGCTCGAGCCAGCGATCTTCGGCGCCATCCTTGGACAGGCTGCCCCGCAGCCTGGTACAGAAGGCCAGACTGGCGACGATGCGTCGCTGAACGACACCGATCTTGCCATGATGCGCTGGCTTCTCCTGTCGCATGACGTCACGGTAGCCAAGACAGACGGAGAAGAAGGAGATCCGGAGCAGACCAGCGCGGAGGCTGTGTCATGACCCCTCACCTGTCGCTTGTGCTGGACAAGGCTGCGCGTGAAGAACTCTATGTCTTCACAGCACGCGTCTTTGACGCCCTTCATCCCACGGATCGCTTTGTGCCTGCCTGGCATATCGAAGCCATGTGCCACGAGATGATGGAGGTGGTTGCAGGGCGCCAAAGCCGTCTTCTGATCACCGTCCCCCCGCGTCATCTGAAGTCGATCACTGTCTCGGTCGCCTTCACGGCATGGCTTCTGGGCCGCGACCCTGCGCACAGGATCATCGTTGCCAGCTATGGTGACGAGCTTGCTTCCAAGCATGGCTCAGACTGCCGTCTGGTGATGGACACGCCTTGGTATCAGCGCCTCTTCCCACGCACCACGCTGTCCCGTCGCGTTGCAACCGACCTCCAGACCACGCAGAACGGCATGCGCAAGGCCGTATCGCTGGGGGGTGCGGCCACAGGCTTTGGCGCCGACATCATTCTCATTGACGACATGATGAAGGCAGCAGACGCCGCCTCACCCACTGAGCGGCAACGCGTCAGGGACTACTATGACAACACGCTCGTTTCGCGCCTCAACGACAAGCGGCGTGGGGCGATCGTGGCGATCCAGCAGCGCCTGCACGAAGACGATCTTGCCGCCTATCTGATCGAGAAGGGCTTCAAACACCTCAACCTGCCGGCCATCGCTGAGGAAGATGAGGTGATTGCTCTGCGGCATGGACGAACCCATTACCGCGCAAAGAACGAGGCCCTCTTTCCTGAGCGCGAACCACGGGAAACGCTCGAAGTCATCCGCCGCTCAATGGGTGGGGTGGCGTTTGCCGCGCAGTACCAGCAGAACCCTGTGGCACCTGAAGGCAATCGCTTTCGCTGGGAATGGGTCAAGACTTACGATGCTGCCCAGACCCCTGAGCGCTCCGACCTGCCCCTTATCGTGCAAAGCTGGGATACGGCCACGACCACGGAGCCCCATTCGGCGTTCTCGGTCTGCACCACCTGGGGTCTGCCCAAATATGGCTGGAATGCAAGGGAGGGAGCTTGGGACCCTGCCATCAAACCGCAATGGCTCCTGCTTGAGGTCGAGCGTGATCGGCTCGACTACCCCACACTTAAGACCCGTGTGATCAGCAACCAGAAACGGTGGCGGGCCGACAAGGTGCTGATCGAATGCGCATCCTCAGGCTTGACGATCCTGCAGGAGATTGAGCGCATGGGTCGCAGCGGTCCGGTTGCAGAGCAAAGAGGCACATTCGTGCCCATCAAGCCCACGTCCAGCAAGGAAGAGCGGCTCGATGCGCAAACCGTCAGGATCGAGGAAGGCGAAGCGCTCTTTCCCAGCCATGCGTCGTGGATGCCCGCTCTCAAACAGGAACTGCTTGCCTTTCCACGTGGCACCTATGACGACCAAGTCGATTCCCTGTCGCAGTTCCTGCTCTGGATGAGCAGCCAAAGAGCAGACAACCTCACCGTGCGCAAACTCACTGGAAAACCACCGCCCCGGCCACGCTCAATCACAGGCAGACGCTATCCAGGCCAGCCCCGCCGATGAGCAATGGAAGGCCCGCCGGCAGCGCCAGCGCTCGTGTCACTCTAACAGGCAATAATGTCGGTGGGTTCGTCGGCTTAGGACGGCGAACCAAGCACGTTCTCGTCAGCCATCATATACTTCGACTACCAACGCGACACGAGAAGACTTGCTTCGTAGGCTCTCCCTTGCGCAAGGCAAAATCATTACTGCAGAGGCCAAGATCATGAGTGTCAAGACGCCTGCAACATCCGCTCGAAAGACCTTCGAAGTCCGTTACGGGAACTACCTAATAAAAGCTCGCCCTAGTGTGGACGGCGCCGATGGTGCGGTTTTCATGGGTAGCGCTCGACTATGCCTTGTTACAGGTCTCAGCCAAGATGAGGTTATCAGTGAGGCAAAACGCTTCATCGACAACCGTCAGTCCAGCCGCCTTGCTGCCCGCCGTCTGATCCCACACCAACCTCAGTCATTCAATATCGGCACTACTGAGGAGTATGCGGAGTTTCTCGCAAGGCAAAGCTTTCCAGACTTCCAACTTTCCATGCTCAAGGCCCATGTGCGATCACCGAGCAAGTCAACTACCTTTGGTGAACTCGGCATCGCCGCAAGCTGGAAAGGCGACGAGCCCTATGAAGCAGCGAATTTGTGGTATGGGAGACTCGGAAAGCAGGTTGCCGACTATCTGTCGCTGCAGCTTCCCAAGCGCGAAGACGGCTCGACCATTGCCATCTATGCGCTGGGTTATGATGCACCTGACCTCGATCGCAGCTCTGACAACTATCGATACCGCTTAACCATGCATCCGGAACTCGCAGAGGCGTTGAATCAGCTAGGTATGGGTTGATGTTTGCAGCACCAACGACGAGGGCTAGCTTGAGGGTGCCAAAGCGAGATTTTTGTCAAGTACCTAACTCTTGGTGTCACGTCAGAGCCCCAACCCACCGATGCACACATATTTCGTGTCGAGGTAGTCCTCGATGCCCTGGTGCCCGCCCTCGCGGCCGAGACCCGATTCCTTGACGCCGCCGAACGGCGCCTCGACGGTGGTGATCAGCCCTTCATTGATGCCGACCATGCCGTATTTGAGACCCTCCGATACGCGGAAAGCGCGGCCGAGATCGCTCGTGTAGAAGTAGGCCGCCAGACCGAACTCGGTGTCGTTGGCGAGC
>NZ_JAMXQS010000006.1 GCF_024053505.1 Mesorhizobium liriopis
CAATGTGACGGTGGACGTGGAACTGATCGTGCCGGTGGCGATGGAAGAGAAGCTGCGCTTCGCTATTCGTGAGGGTGGCCGCACGGTGGGTGCGGGCATCGTCGCAGCCATCGTCGAGTAAGCAGAAAAGTGGATCTGGCGCGGGGCGGTGAGAAAAACCTCCCGCCCCTCGGCAGAACAAGGAATTTCGGTATGAACGGACAAAATATCCGCATCCGCTTGAAAGCTTTCGATCACCGCGTGCTCGATGCTTCCACGCGTGAGATCGTCTCGACCGCCAAGCGCACCGGCGCCAATGTGCGCGGTCCGATCCCGCTTCCGACGCGGATCGAAAAGTTCACTGTCAACCGCTCGCCGCACATCGACAAGAAGAGCCGCGAGCAGTTCGAGATGCGTACGCATAAGCGCCTGCTCGACATCGTTGACCCCACGCCGCAGACCGTGGACGCGCTGATGAAGCTCGACCTGGCCGCAGGCGTGGACGTCGAGATCAAGCTTTAAGAGCGAAACCGTCGGCGCTTCATTCCTGAAGCTGCTGGCATTGAAGTTCGGAAGGAAACCGGAACGATGCGTTCAGGTGTTATCGCACAGAAGGTCGGCATGACCCGCATCTACAATGATGCGGGCGAGCACGTGCCCGTGACCGTTCTGCGCATGGAAAACTGCCAGGTCGTGGCTCAGCGCACCGAAGAAAAGAACGGCTACACCGCTGTTCAGCTCGGCGTCGGCCTCGCCAAGGTCAAGAACACGCCCAAGGCGCTGCGCGGTCATTTCGCGACGGCCTCGGTCGAGCCCAAGGCGAAGGTCGCAGAGTTCCGCGTCTCCGCCGACAACCTTCTCGATGTCGGCTCCGAGATCACCGTCGAGCACTTCGTCGCTGGCCAAAAGGTCGATGTGACGGGCACTTCGACGGGTAAGGGTTTCCAGGGTGTCATCAAGCGCCACAACTTCGGTGGTGGCCGCGCGACGCACGGTAACTCGCTGTCGCACCGCGTGCACGGCTCGACCGGTCAGCGCCAGGACCCGGGCAAGGTTTTCAAGGGCAAGAAGATGGCCGGTCACATGGGCCAGACCCGCGTGACGACCCAGAACGTCGAGGTGGTTTCCACCGATCTCGACCGCGGCCTGATCCTGATCCGCGGCGCGGTTCCCGGTTCCAAGGGTGCTTGGATCCTGGTGCGCGACGCCGTCAAGGCTACGCTGCCGGAAAACGCGCCGAAGCCGGCAGCGATCCGTGCAGCCCAGAACGACTCGGCCCAGCCGGGCGAGGGGGCATAAATGGACGTGAACGTTTCCACGCTCGCAGGTCAGGGCGCCGGCACGGTGACCCTGTCGGACGAGATCTTCGGCCTCGAGCCGCGCGAGGACATTCTCGCCCGCGTGGTACGCTGGCAGCTGGCCAAGCGTCAGCAGGGCACGCATCAGGCCAAGGGCCGCGCGGATATCGCGCGCACCGGCGCCAAGATGTACAAGCAGAAGGGAACGGGCCGCGCCCGTCACTCCTCGGCCCGCGCTCCGCAGTTCCGCGGCGGCGGCAAGGCCCACGGCCCGGTTGCCCGCTCCCACGAGCACGACCTGCCCAAGAAGGTCCGCGCGCTCGGCCTGAAGCATGCGCTTTCGGCCAAGGCCCGTGCGGACAGCATCATCGTCGTCGATGAGTTGGCTCTTTCCGAAGCCAAAACCAAGACGCTGGTGGCGAACTTCGCTTCGCTCGGCCTTTCGAACGCTCTGGTGATCGGCGGCGCCGAACTCGACCAGAACTTCGCCAAGGCAGTGAACAACATTCCGAACATCGACGTGCTGCCGATCCAGGGCATCAACGTCTACGACATCCTCCGTCGCGGCACGCTGGTGCTTTCCAAGGCTGCGATCGAGGCTCTCGAGGAGCGCTTCAAGTGACCGATCTTCGCCATTACGACGTGATCGTCAGCCCCGCCATCACCGAGAAGTCGACGATGGCGTCGGAGCAGAACCAAGTGGTCTTCAACGTTGCCAAGACGGCTTCGAAGACCGAGATCAAGGCCGCTGTCGAGGCGCTGTTCGGCGTCAAGGTGACGGGAGTGAACACGCTGGTCCGCAAGGGCAAGGTGAAGCGCTTCCGTGGCACGATCGGCCGCCAGCAGGACGTCAAGAAGGCCATCGTCACCTTGCGTGACGGCGACTCGATCGACGTCAGCACCGGCCTCTAAGACGGATCGGCAAGGACAAGAACATGGCACTCAAGAGCTATAAGCCGACGACCCCGAGCCAGCGCCAGCTGGTGATCGTCGACCGCTCTTCCCTGTGGAAGGGCAAGCCCGTGAAGGGTCTGACCGAAGGCCTTTCGTCTTCGGGCGGCCGCAACAACTATGGTCGCGTGACGGCTCGCTTCATCGGCGGCGGTCACAAGCGCACCTATCGCGTGATCGATTTCAAGCGTCGCAAGTTCGACGTCTCGGCGACCGTCGAGCGTCTGGAATACGACCCCAACCGCACGGCCTTCATCGCGCTCTTGCGCTATGACGACGGCGAGCTGAGCTACATCATCGCCCCGCAGCGCCTGTCGCCGGGCGACAAGGTGATCGCCGGCCAGTCGGCCGACGTGAAGCCGGGCAATGCGATGCCGCTGCAGTCGATGCCGGTCGGCACGATCGTGCACAATGTGGAGCTCAAGCCGGGCAAGGGCGGTCAGATCGCGCGTTCGGCGGGTTCCTACGCACAGCTCGTCGGCCGCGATCAGGGCATGGCGATCCTTCGCCTGAACTCGGGCGAGCAGCGCCTCGTTCACGGCTCGTGCTTCGCGACCGTGGGTGCGGTGTCCAACCCCGACCATGGCAACATCAACCTCGGCAAGGCCGGTCGTTCGCGCTGGCTGGGCCGTCGCCCGCACAATCGCGGCGTCACGATGAACCCGGTCGATCACCCGCATGGTGGTGGTGAAGGCCGCACCTCGGGTGGCCGTCATCCGGTCACGCCCTGGGGCAAGCCCACCAAGGGCAAGAAGACCCGGTCAAACAAGGCGACCGACAAGTTCATCATGCGCTCGCGCCATGCGCGCAAGAGCTAAGTAAGAGGTAGAGGCGCATGTCCCGCTCAGTCTGGAAGGGCCCGTTCGTCGACGGATATCTGCTGAAGAAGGCAGAGAAGGTTCGTGAAGGCGGTCGTTCCGAAGTCATCAAGTCGTGGAGCCGCCGCTCCACCATTCTGCCGCAGTTCGTGGGTCTCACGTTCGGCGTCTATAACGGCCAGAAGCACGTTCCCGTCGCGGTGAACGAAGAGATGGTCGGTCACAAGTTCGGCGAGTTCGCGCCCACCCGCACCTATTACGGTCACGGCGCGGACAAGAAGGCAAAGAGGAAGTAACATGGGCAAGGCCAAGGCTCCGCGCAGGCTCGCCGACAATGAGGCTCGCGCCGTGCTCCGCACGATCCGCATCAGCCCTCAGAAGCTGAACCTCGTTGCCGCGCTGATCCGCGGCAAGAAGGTGGCGAGCGCGCTCAATGATCTGGAATTCTCGCGCAAGCGTATCGCATCGACCGTCAAGAAGACGCTCGAATCGGCAGTCGCGAACGCCGAGAACAACCATGACCTCGACGTGGACGCGCTGGTGGTGTCCGAGGCCTATGTTGGCAAGTCGATCGTCATGAAGCGTTTCCATGCTCGCGGTCGCGGCCGGGCGAGCCGGATCGAGAAGCCCTTCTCGCATCTGACCATCGTCGTCCGCGAAGTGGAAGAGAAAGTGGAGGCCGCCTGATGGGCCAGAAAGTCAATCCGATCGGTCTGCGTCTGGGCATCAACCGCACCTGGGATTCGCGCTGGTACGCGAACACCGGCGAGTACGGCAAGCTGCTCCACGAAGACCTCAAGATCCGCGAATACCTGCTCAAGGAACTGAAGCAGGCCGCCGTGTCGAAGGTGGTGATCGAGCGTCCGCACAAGAAGTGCCGCGTCACGATCCATGCCGGCCGTCCCGGCCTGATCATCGGCAAGAAGGGCGCGGACATCGAGAAGCTTCGCAAGAAGCTGACCGAGATGACCAAGTCGGAAACGCACCTCAACATCGTGGAAGTGCGCAAGCCGGAGATCGACGCCACGCTGGTCGCGCAGTCCATCGCGCAGCAGCTCGAGCGCCGCATCGCCTTCCGCCGCGCCATGAAGCGTGCCGTTCAGTCGGCCATGCGTCTGGGCGCCGAGGGCATCCGCATCAACTGCTCGGGCCGTCTCGGCGGCGCTGAGATCGCGCGTCTGGAATGGTATCGTGAAGGTCGCGTGCCGCTTCACACCCTGCGCGCCGACGTCGATTACGGCACGGCCGAAGCGCACACCGCTTACGGCACCTGCGGCGTCAAGGTCTGGGTGTTCAAGGGCGAGATCCTCGAGCATGACCCGATGGCGTCGGAGCGTCGCGCAACGGAAGGCGAGCAGAACGCGCCGCGCCGTCGCGAGCGCGAGAACGCCTGATTTTTGGAGTAGAACGAGATGCTGCAACCTAAGCGCACGAAGTTCCGCAAGCAGTTCAAGGGCCGCATCCACGGCGCCGCGAAGGGCGGGACAAACCTCGACTTCGGCGCGTTCGGTCTGAAGGCGCTTGAGCCCAACCGCGTCACCGCGCGCGAGATCGAGGCGGCCCGCCGCGCGATCACCCGCGAGATGAAGCGTGAAGGCCGCGTCTGGATCCGCGTGTTCCCGGACGTTCCTGTCACCTCCAAGCCGACCGAAGTCCGCATGGGCAAGGGCAAGGGCGCTGTCGATTACTGGGCAGCCCGCGTCAAGCCGGGCCGCATCATGTTCGAGATCGACGGCGTGTCGGAAGAAACGGCTCGCGCCGCGCTCCGCCTTGGTGCTGCCAAGCTTTCGGTCAAGACGCGCTTCATGCAGCGCATCGCTGAGTAAAGGACCGGGGTGATGAAGGTTTCCGATATTCGTGGCAAGTCCACTGACCAGCTGAACGACGAGCTTGCCTCGCTGAAGAAGGAGCAGTTCAACCTGCGCTTCCAGAAGGCGACGGGCCAGCTCGAGAAGACCGCGCGGGTGAAGGAAGTTCGCCGCACCATCGCGCGAATCAAGACCATCGCCGCCGAGCAGTCGGCCGCCAAGAAGGCATAAGGACAACAACCATGCCCAAGCGTGTCCTGCAAGGCACCGTCGTCAGCGACAAGAACGACAAGACGGTGGTCGTCAATGTCGAGCGTCGCTTCACGCACCCGGTCATGAAGAAGACCGTGCGCATGACCAAGCGCTACAAGGCGCATGACGAGAATAACAGCCACAAGGTCGGCGACCAGGTCTTCATCCAGGAGTCCAAGCCGATCTCGCGCGACAAGCGCTGGATCGTGGTGACCGAGGAGCAGGCAGAAGCCTGATTTCTCAGAATGACGGGTGAGGCGGCTTCGCTTCAGTCGTTTCAGTTTTTCGGGTTTCCGGGGCAATTCCAATTAGACTGCGGTGCAGTTTTGTTGGAATTGCTCTGGATTTTTAAGGCTTGCCGGCTTATGGGGCAGGCCGTGAATAACAAGAAGGTGGTCAGTCATGATCCAGATGCAGACTAACCTCGACGTGGCCGATAATTCAGGCGCTCGTCGGGTCATGTGCATCAAGGTTCTCGGCGGTTCGAAGCGCAAATACGCTTCGGTGGGCGACATCATCGTCGTCTCCGTGAAGGAAGCGATTCCGCGCGGCCGTGTGAAGAAAGGCGATGTCATGAAGGCGGTCGTGGTGCGCACGGCCAAGGATATCCGCCGCGCCGACGGCAGCGTCATCCGCTTCGACAAGAATGCGGCTGTGCTCGTCGATAACAAGCGCGAGCCGGTCGGTACCCGTATCTTCGGGCCCGTGCCGCGCGAGCTGCGCGCCAAGAACCACATGAAGATCGTCTCGCTCGCGCCTGAAGTGCTCTGACGCGTCGAACCGATCAAGGACCCAACTCATGAACAAGATTCGCAAGGGCGACAAAGTCGTCGTGCTCGCCGGCAAGGACAAGGGCCGCACCGGTGAAGTGCTTCAGGTGATGCCGAAGGACGACAAGGCCGTCGTTCGCGGCATCAACCAGGTTCGCCGCCATCAGCGCCAGTCGCAGTCCCAGGAAGGCGGCATCATCACCAAGGATGCACCGATTCATCTGTCCAACCTCGCTCTGACCGACAAGAACGGCAAGGCCACCCGCGTCGGCTTTGAGGTTCGTGATGGCAAGAAGGTTCGCGTGGCGAAGACCACGGGGGAAGTGATCAATGGCTAACACACAGTATCAGCCGCGCCTTCGGAAGGTCTATGACGAGACCATCCGCAAGTCGCTCCTCGAGCAGTTCAAGTACGACAACGAGATGCAGGTTCCCCGCATCGACAAGATCGTGCTGAACATGGGCGTTGGCGAAGCTACCGCCGACTCGAAGAAGCCCAGCATCGCCGCGGAAGATCTCGGCCTCATCGCCGGCCAGAAGGCCGTGGTGACCCGTGCCCGCAACTCGATCGCCGGCTTCAAGGTGCGCGAGAACATGCCGATCGGCGCGAAGGTCACTCTTCGCAAGGAGCGGATGTACGAGTTCCTCGATCGTCTCGTGAACATCGCGCTGCCGCGCGTTCGCGACTTCCGCGGGCTCAACCCCAAGAGCTTCGACGGCCGTGGCAACTACGCCATGGGTATCAAGGAGCACATCGTTTTCCCGGAGATCAACTACGACAAGGTCGATCAGATCTGGGGTATGGACGTCATCGTTTGTACGACTGCGAAGACGGATGAGGAAGCCCGGGCTCTGCTCAAGGCTTTCAACTTCCCCTTCCGCCAGTAACGGCAGCGAGAAAGGAAACACGAGATGGCAAAGACCAGCTCAGTCGAGAAGAACAACCGCCGTCGCAAGATGGTGAAGCAGTTCGCAAAGAAGCGCGCCGACCTCAAGGCGATCGTGATGGATCAGGACAAGCCGATCGACGAGCGCTTCCGCGCCCAGGTCAAGCTTGCCGCGCTGCCCCGCAATTCCGCGAAGAACCGCATCCGCAATCGTTGCGAAGTGACCGGTCGTCCGCGCGCCTATTACCGCAAGCTCGGAATGAGCCGCGTGGCGCTGCGTGAGCTCGGTTCGCTCGGGATGATCCCGGGTCTGGTCAAGTCGAGCTGGTAAGGGAGGGACGACGATGTCTTTGAGCGATCCTCTTGGCGATATGCTGACCCGGATCCGCAATGCCTATGGGCGGCGGAAGAGCACGGTGTCCACTCCCGCTTCACGTCTGCGCGCTCGGGTGCTCGACGTTCTGAAGTCGGAAGGCTACATCCGCGACTACAGCCAGACCGAGTTCGAGAACGGCAAGTCCGAGATCGAAATCGAGCTGAAATATTATGATGGCGCGCCGGTGATCCGCGAGATCTCCCGCGTGTCGAAGCCCGGCCGCCGCGTTTATGTGTCGGTCAAGTCCATCCCGCAGGTCGCCAACGGCCTCGGCATCTCGATCCTGTCCACGCCCAAGGGCGTGATGGCGGATCACGAGGCGCGCGAGCAGAACGTGGGCGGCGAGGTGCTCTGCCAGGTCTTCTGACCCGGCAGGCTCTTGGATCAAGGAAGGCTTTCATGTCTCGTATCGGAAAAAAGCCGGTCGCCGTCCCTCAGGGCGTGACCGCATCGGTGAACGGTCAGACCGTTTCCGCGAAAGGCCCCAAGGGAGAGCTGCGCTTCGTCGTCAACGACGAAGTACTGGTGAAGCTCGAGGAAGGCAGCATCTCCGTCACCCCGCGTGACGAAACCAAGGATGCGCGTTCGAAGTGGGGCATGTCCCGCACCCAGATCGTGAACATCCTGCAGGGTGTGAAGGACGGCTTCGAGCGTCGTCTCGAGATCACGGGCGTGGGTTACCGCGCCGCCATGCAGGGCAAGAACCTGCAGCTGGCTCTTGGCTTCAGCCATGACGTGGTCTACCAGACGCCGGAAGGCGTCACGATCGCTGTGCCGCGCCCGACCGAAATCGTGGTCACGGGCATCGACAAGCAGCAGGTCGGTCAGGTTGCCGCCGAAATCCGCGAATATCGCGGTCCCGAGCCCTACAAGGGCAAGGGTGTCCGCTATGCCGGCGAGCGCATCGTGCGCAAGGAAGGCAAGAAGAAGTAATCGCGGCAGGGCCGGTTTTCGCCGGCCCTTCCTTCTGTTTTCAGCGCGCGATCACGGGCGAGACTTTCCCGTGGTGGCGCTGTCAGTCTAGGAAAAGACCATGAGCACCAAGGCAAGCACGCAGCGCCGCGCACAGCGCGTCCGCCGCCAGTTGAAGAAGGTCGCGGGCGAGCGTCCCCGTCTTTCGGTTCACCGCACCTCGAAGAACATCTATGTCCAGGTCATCTACGACAAGCAGGGCCGGACCCTCGCTGCCGCTTCGACCCTGGAAGCCGGCTTCCGCAAGGAAGGCAAGACGGGCGCCGACACCGGCGCAGCGTCGGCCATCGGCAAGCTGATCGCCGAGCGCGCCAAGGAAGCGGGCGTCAACGAGGTCGTGTTCGACCGCGGCGCCTACATCTATCACGGCCGCGTCAAGGCGCTGGCCGAGGCAGCCCGTGAAGGCGGTTTGACCTTCTGAGGTTTTCACCGCCGGCTGATCGCATGATCGGCCGGCATCATTCCCAACCCGTGCTATCCGGAAAAGAACAAGGATTAGGATCATGGCACAAGAACGCAGGGACGGCGGCCGCGATCGCGGTCGTGACCGCGAAGAGCGCGACGACGGCTTCGTCGATAAGCTCGTTCATATCAACCGCGTCGCCAAGGTGGTGAAGGGTGGCCGTCGCTTCGGCTTCGCTGCTCTCGTCGTCGTCGGCGACCAGAAGGGCCGCGTCGGCTTCGGCCACGGGAAGGCGCGCGAAGTGCCTGAGGCAATCCGCAAGGCGACCGAGTCTGCCAAGCGCGACCTCATCTTCGTGCCGCTCCGTTCGGGCCGCACCCTGCATCACGACGTGGAAGGCCGCCATGGCGCGGGCCGCGTTCTGCTGCGCTCGGCCAAGGCCGGTACGGGCATCATCGCAGGCGGCCCGATGCGCGCCGTTTTCGAGACGCTCGGCATGCACGACGTCGTCGCCAAGTCGATGGGCTCGTCGAACCCCTACAACATGGTTCGCGCCACTTTCGACGCGCTGAAGCACCAGCTGCATCCGAAGGATGTGGCCGCGGCGCGTGGCATCAAGTATTCGACCCTTCAGGCACGTCGCGGCACCGCCGTGGCTGCTGAAGAGTAAGAGCGGCCGCGAGGAGATATTCGATGGCTGAGAAGAAGACACTCGTCGTGAAGCAGATCGGTTCGCCGATCCGCCGTGAGAAGAACCAGCGCGCCACGCTCGTGGGCCTGGGGCTGAATAAGTTGCACCGCGAGCGCACGCTGGAGGACACCCCTTCGGTGCGCGGCATGATCGCTTCGGTGAACCACCTCGTCCGCGTCGTCGGCGAGGCGTGAGCGCGAAGCGAGGAGAACCAAGATGAAACTCAACGATCTGCGTGACAACGAAGGCGCGACCCACTCGCGCAAGCGGCTCGGTCGCGGTATCGGTTCGGGCTCGGGCAAGACCGCCGGTCGCGGCGTGAAGGGCCAGAAGGCTCGTTCGGGCGTCGCGATCAACGGCTTCGAGGGCGGCCAGATGCCGCTCTATCGTCGCCTGCCCAAGCGCGGCTTCACCAACATCTCGGCGAAGAGCTACAACGCCGTGTCGCTGGCCCGCCTCCAGGCGGCAGTGGACGCCGGCAAGCTCGAAGCCGGTTCGACCGTCGATGCGGCGGCGCTCATCAAGGCCGGCGTGATCCGCCGCGCCAAGGATGGCGTGCGCGTGCTCGGCACGGGCGAACTGACCGCGAAGCTCTCGCTCGACGTGGCGGGCGCTTCGAAGTCGGCCGTCGAGAAGATCGAAAAGGCCGGCGGTTCGATCCGCGTGGCCGAGGCTGCCGCCTCGGCTGAATAATGGCGGCGCGACGCGTCTCCTACGCGTCGCTTGCAAGGTGACCGACCGGAGCTTATCTCGGCTCCGGTCCAGCCGCTCGCCCGACTCCCCTGGCGGTGCGGCCCAGCGGAGAGTGCTTGATGGCATCGGCTGCAGAACAGCTCGCATCCAACCTAAATTTTGCGGCCTTTGCCAAGGCTGAGGATCTCAAGAAGCGCATCTGGTTCACGATCGGTGCGCTGCTTGTGTATCGTCTCGGTACTTACATCCCGCTTCCCGGAATCAATCCGGCCGCTTTCGCGCAGGCGTTCAGCCAGCAGAGCGGCGGCATGCTCGGCGTGTTCAACATGTTCGCCGGCGGTGCCGTTGCCCGCATGGCGATCTTCGCGCTCGGCATCATGCCTTATATCTCGGCTTCCATCATTATGCAGCTGATGACCTCGGTCATCCCCTCGCTCGAGGCGCTGAAGAAGGAAGGCGAGCAGGGGCGCAAGGTCATCAACCAGTACACGCGCTACGGCACGGTGCTTCTGGCGCTGGTGCAGGCCTATGGCATCGCGGTCGGGCTGGAGAGTGGCAACGGGATCGTCACCGATCCGGGCCTGTTCTTCCGTGCGTCCACCGTGCTGACGCTGGTCGGCGGCACGATGTTCTTGATGTGGCTCGGTGAGCAGATCACCGCGCGCGGCATCGGCAACGGTATTTCACTGATCATCTTCGCAGGCATCGTGGCGGGCCTGCCGACCGCGCTGGCCGGCACGCTCGAACTCGGCCGCACCGGTGCGCTTTCGACCACGCTGATCCTGGCGATCATCGTTCTGGCGATCGTCGTGATCGCGGCGATCGTGTTCTTCGAGCGCGCCCAGCGTCGCCTGCTGATCCAGTATCCGAAGCGCCAGGTCGGCAACCGCATGTTCCAGGGCGACACGTCGCACCTGCCGCTGAAGCTGAACACGGCCGGCGTCATTCCGCCGATCTTCGCATCCTCGCTGCTCGTGTTGCCCGCGACGATCGCAGGCTTCTCGTCGAGCACGAACCTGCCGGGATGGGTGAACACGGTTCTCGCATCGCTCGGTCACGGCCAGCCGCTCTATATGCTGCTCTACGCCTCGATGATCGTGTTCTTCGCGTTCTTCTATACGGCGATTGTGTTCAATCCGAAGGATACGGCGGACCAACTCAAGAAGCATTCGGGCTTCATTCCGGGCTATCGTCCAGGCGAGCGCACGGCGGAGTATATCGACTACGTGCTGACGCGCATCACGGTGATCGGCGCGGCATATCTTGTGGTCATCTGTCTCATGCCGGAATTCCTGATTTCCGCGACCGGCGTTCCGTTCTATCTTGGCGGCACGTCGCTCCTGATCGTTGTCAGCGTCACGCTCGACACGGTTGCGCAGATCCAGGGCCATCTGATCGCGCACCAGTATGAGGGGCTCATCAAGAAGTCCAAGCTTCGCGGGGGGAAAAGGACACGATGAGACTGATTCTGCTTGGACCGCCCGGCGCCGGCAAGGGAACGCAAGCCCAGCGCCTCGTGCAGAAATACGGCATCCCGCAGCTTTCCACCGGCGACATGCTGCGGGCGGCTGTCGCGGCCGGCACGGATGTCGGCAAGCGCGCGAAGGCGGTGATGGATGCGGGCGAGCTCGTGTCCGACGAGATCGTCAACGCCATCGTCGCCGAGCGCATCCAGGAAAGCGATTGCAAGAAGGGTTTCATCCTCGACGGTTACCCGCGCACCCTCGCGCAGGCCGATGCGGTTCAGGAGATGCTCGACAAGAGCGGTCGGCGGCTCGATGCGGTGATCGAACTTGTCGTGGACGACGAGGCGCTCGTCGGCCGTATCGTCAAGCGGGCGGAAGAAACGCTCGCGGCGGGCAAGCCGGTTCGCAAGGACGATACGCCGGAAGTGTTCGAAGAGCGCTTGCGCGAGTACTATAAGAAGACCGCACCGCTGATCGGCTACTATTATGCGAAGAACATGTTGACCCATGTGGACGGCATGGCTTCGATGGATGCGGTGACGTCCTCGATCGAGAAGATCCTCGAGGACACGCGCGCTGTCGCGTAAAGTGTCAGTCAGCATTGACTTATGTGGGTGCGTCGCCTAAAGGCGGCGCATCTTCTGATCGCTGACTCGGCTGGCCGCCCTGTTTCGGGGTGTCGCCGGCTTTTTGGTTATGAGGATACCCGCAGGGGCCGGCCTCCACCGGACGCGGGGTTTTGCAACGAACGCCGGACATGGTCCGGCTCACATGGAGAATGAGCATGGCTCGTATTGCGGGTGTCAACATCCCGACCAACAAGCGCACCGTTATCGCGCTTCAGTATATTCACGGCATCGGCAAGAAGTTCGCGCAGGAGATCATCGACAAGGTCGGTATCCCGGCGGATCGTCGCGTCAACCAGCTGACCGACGCCGAAGTGCTTGCGATCCGCGAAACCATCGACCGCGACTATCAGGTCGAAGGCGATCTGCGCCGCAACGTTTCGATGAACATCAAGCGCCTGATGGATCTCGGTTCCTACCGTGGCCTCCGTCACCGTCGTTCGCTGCCGGTTCGCGGCCAGCGCACGCACACCAACGCTCGCACCCGCAAGGGTCCGGCGAAGGCGATTGCCGGCAAGAAGAAGTAATCTGTGGGGCAGGGCATCGCGTTCGCGTGGCGCTCTTCCGCAAGGTGTAGCCGCTGGAAATACGGCGGCGTAGAGATCAAAGGACAAGACCATGGCCAAGGAAGCCACACGCGTTCGCCGCCGCGAGCGCAAGAACATCTCGTCGGGCACCGCCCACGTGAACTCGACCTTCAACAACACGATGATCACCATCACCGACGCGCAGGGCAATGCGATTGCCTGGTCGTCGGCTGGTGCGCAGGGCTTCAAGGGCTCGCGCAAGTCCACGCCGTTCGCAGCTCAGGTTGCGGCCGAGGACGTGGCGCGCAAGGCTCAGGAGCACGGCATGCGCCAGCTCGAGGTGGAAGTGTCGGGTCCCGGCTCGGGCCGCGAGTCCGCGCTGCGCGCCTTGCAGGCGGCAGGCTTCACCATTACCTCAATTCGTGACGTCACCCCCATTCCGCACAATGGTTGCCGCCCGCGCAAGAAGCGCCGCGTCTGACGTTTTCACGAAAAGCTGCCCGAACGCTCACTCGCGGTCTTCTCGCAGCTTCCACCGATCGGCCGTCACGATTGGATAGTGGCGGCGAATGGAAGGAAAATACATGATCCAGAAAAACTGGCAGGAATTGATCAAGCCCAACAAGATCGATTTCTCCTCCAAGAACAAGACGCTGACGACGCTCGTCGCCGAGCCGCTCGAGCGTGGCTTCGGCCTGACGCTCGGCAACGCCCTGCGCCGCGTGCTGCTCTCGTCGCTTCGCGGCGCGGCGGTGACCGCCGTGCAGATCGACGGCGTGCTGCATGAGTTCTCATCGATTGCTGGCGTCCGCGAGGACGTGACGGACATCGTTCTCAACATCAAGGAAATCGCCATCCGTATGGAAGGCGACGGTCCGAAGCGCATGGTCGTGCGCAAGCAGGGTCCGGGCACCGTCACCGCCGGTGACATCCAGACCGTGGGCGATGTCGAGATCCTGAACCCCGACCACGTGATCTGCACGCTCGACGAGGGCGCGGAGATCCGCATGGAGTTCACCGTGGACAACGGCAAGGGCTATGTGCCCGCCGACCGCAACCGCGCCGAAGACGCGCCGATCGGGCTGATTCCGGTCGACTCGCTCTACTCGCCGGTCAAGAAGGTTTCGTACAAGGTCGAGAACACCCGTGAGGGCCAGGTTCTCGACTACGACAAGCTGACCATGACCATCGAGACCAACGGTTCGATCACCGGCGAGGACGCCGTGGCCTATGCCGCGCGCATCCTGCAGGATCAGCTCGGCCTGTTCGTCAACTTCGACGAGCCGACCAAGGAGCAGCCGTCGGAGCAGGTCGCGGAGCTCGCCTTCAACCCGGCGCTGCTCAAGAAGGTGGACGAGCTGGAGCTTTCGGTCCGTTCGGCCAACTGCCTGAAGAACGACAACATCGTCTATATCGGCGACCTGATCCAGAAGAGCGAAGGCGAAATGCTGCGCACGCCGAATTTCGGCCGCAAGTCGCTCAACGAGATCAAGGAAGTCCTGGCCTCCATGGGTCTGCATCTCGGCATGGAAGTGCCGGACTGGCCGCCGGAGAACATCGACGACCTCGCCAAGCGTTACGAAGATCAATATTGAGCCGGCCCCGCCCGGCAGAACCAAACTCGCGCGGTTCTAGCCGGCGGGACTTGAAGGAGAAAAACAATGCGTCACGGAAAGAGGGGCCGTCGGCTCAGCCGCTCCGTCAGCCATCGTAAGTCGCTCTTCGCGAACCTCGCGGCTTCGCTGATCGAGCATGAGCAGATCGTCACGACCCTGCCGAAGGCGAAGGACCTGCGTCCGATCGTCGAGAAGCTGGTCACGCTCGGCAAGCGCGGCGACCTGCATGCCCGCCGTCAGGCGATCTCGCAGATCCGCAACGAGGCTCTGGTCGGCCGTCTGTTCGACACGATCGCGCCCCGCTATGCGAGCCGCAACGGCGGTTACCTGCGCATCATGAAGGCGGGCTTCCGCCATGGCGACAATGCGCCGATCGCGGTGATCGAGTTCGTCGATCGCGACACCTCGGCCAAGGGTGCGGCCGACCGCGCGCGCGTCGAAGCAGAGACCGCGGAAGAGGCCGAAGCGGCATAAGCCGTTTCAGCACCGAATGTGTGAGAAGGGGCCGAAAGGCCCCTTTTCTTTTGCCCGGTCGTTCAAGCGCAGTTGTGGGATGGGGCGCTTGACCGGTGCAATGAGCGGAGTAGAGGTCGGCCCATGCTCAACATGATCAAGCTTTGCGTCGGCTGCGAATCCGTCGAGGATCTGGAAGGCTGGATCCAGTCACGGCTCGACGCGCGCCGTGCGGCGGGCGAGCCGGTGGAGCAGTTCCATACGACCCGCATGGTGCCGGTGCGCAAGGACGAGCTTCTGGATGGCGGCTCGCTTTACTGGGTGATCAAGGGAATGGTGCAGTGCCGGCAGCGGCTGGTGGATGTACGGCCGTTCACGGACGGCGAAGGCATCGGGCGCTGCCATCTGGTCCTGCACCCTGAGGTGATCCGGACCGACCTCGTGCCGAAGCGGCCATTTCAGGGATGGCGATATCTGATAACGCATGAAGCGCCGGCGGATATCGGGGGAGACCGCGCGGCGCTTCTGGAAATGCCGCATCACCTGCGGCGGGAACTGACTGAACTCGGACTTCTCTGACGCTTATTCCATGTTCAGCATGATGGCGGCCCTGCCGTCCGGCGCATAGACGCGAAGGCGGACGACCGTGGCGGGCATCGACGAGCGCCAGGAGCGCGCGCCGTGGGCGAGCAGCAGGTTGACCAGATCCCTGGTCTTGAAGCGCGGGGTGTTCTGGCGGAAATCCGCGAGGCCCATGGCTGCCTGATGCAGCATCTGGGACCGCGTATCGTTCGCGCGCGCCAGCTTACGGCGCGGGTCGATATAGCCCAGAACGTCTTTCTCCTGAATCATCTCTCAACCCCTTCGACGCAACAGAACAAAACCGGGAGTGGTGGCGAGCAGAGTGCTTACTGCTCGATGGCGTAGCAGGACACGCGCTGCTTCTTGAGTGCCGCGCAGGCGTCCCATGCGGCGGTCTTGGTGTCGAAGCCGCTGTAGCGCGCGCGATAAAAAGTGCTGCCGCCCTTGTTGAAGGCAACGGTGAAGGGCGAGGCCGCTGATAGGACGTTCGGTGCCTTGGCGGTGGTGGCATCGAGCAGCGCCCGCGCTTCGCGCTCGCTGGCGGACGATGCGACCTGAATCACCCAGCCGGACTGTGTCACGGAAGCGGTGGCGATCTGATCCACATGCTCAACGGCCGATGACGGCTTCTGGCGCGCAAAGGCGAGGGGGGCCGGCGCCTGCTTGGGCATGGCAAGGGTTTTCGCGGCGGGAGCGCTGCGGAGGACGCGGCCGGATTTCGGCGTGGTCAGAACCTGGGTATCCACTTCCTCTTCCACGGCTGCGGCGGCCACGATGTCGTCGGCGTCCATGTCGGCGGAGGCGACCTCGATCTCGTGGCGCGGTTGCGGCATCGGGATATCGGTGTGGGGCAGGACGGCGTCGGCGAAGGCCTTGAGCGGCGTGGCGCTGGCCGAGGCGACGAGCGTGCCGCCCTTGGTCGAGGCTTCGGGCAGATATTTCGTGATCAGGCGCGCCATCTGGTCGTCGCGCGAACGCCCCGTCGCACCGCCCATCACGACGGCGACGATCTTGCGGTTTCCATCCACGACAGACGAGACGAGGTTGAAGCCGGACGCGTTGGTGTAACCGGTCTTGATGCCGTCCACGCCCTTGATGCGGCCCAGGAGCTTGTTGTGGTTGGGCATGCGCTGGCGGCCGAGCGTGAAGGACGGCGTGGAGAAGTAATCGTAATATTCGGGGAAATGAGCACGCAGGGCCAGACCGAGGGTCGCCATGTCGCGTGCCGTGGTGTGCTGCTCCATGTTGGGCAGGCCGGACGCGTTGCGGAACACGGTCGAGCTCATGCCGAGACGGCGAGCCTTCTGCGTCATCATGACGGCGAAGCGGTCTTCGGAGCCGCCGAGCGTTTCGCCGAGAGCGGCTGCGGCATCGTTGGCGGATTTGGTGACGAGCGAAAGAATCGCGGTCTCGACGGAAACCGACTTGCCGGCGGGCACGCCGATCTTGGTCGGAGACATGCCGGCGGCGTGGGCCGAGAAGACGACGCGCGAATCCTTCGAGAGCTTGCCGGCCTTCATCGCCTCGAAAGTGAGGTAGAGCGTCATCATCTTCGTCAGCGATGCCGGGAAGCGCTGACCATCGGCATTTTCGGCGAAGAGCGTCTTGCCTGTGTTGGCGTCCACCACGATCGCGGCATAGCGCGGATTGTTGGCAGGGGCCTTCTTCCTGGGGGCAGCGTCGGCGGCACCGGCGCTCATCACCGACACTGCAACGAGAACTGCGGGAACGGTCGTGGAGATCGTACGGACGGTCTTACCGAAAAGACCAGCCAACACCTGTCGCACAGCGTCTTCCTTTTTATTCTTCTGATGGCGAGCAGCACCGCGCGGTGTGCTTCCTTGGCATCACGCTATGGGTGGCGCGTTACCATTCGGTTTATGGTTTCTCGATTGTTCATTTTTCCGCTCGGATTCGACCGGCTCACGCTCTCGCCGCTCTCGTTCACGAAAAGCGGAAATCACAGCGGAAGGGGCTTAGAGCCGTATTGTGCGCCGCCGCGAAGGGCTTACAATCGGCGTGCGAACACCTACATCCTCGCTGGGTTGAGGCTGAAGGTTTGGCCAACGGAAGGACACGGAACTTGAAGAGCAGGACGGCCCTCCACGCGCGAGATGCGCGGATGGCGGGCGAGGGCGAGAAGAACAATGGCACGGGTCGCGGCACCGCCGTGATCACGCGAACCCAAACTCGCACCAAGAAGCCAAGTCTCTATCGCGTGCTCATTCTGAACGACGACTACACTCCCATGGACTTCGTCGTTCACGTGCTCGAACGGTTCTTCCAGAAAGACAAGGAAGCAGCGACCCGGATCATGCTCCACGTCCATCATCATGGCGTCGGAGAATGCGGCGTCTACACCTACGAGATCGCGGAAACC
Organism: Mesorhizobium liriopis; assembly: GCF_024053505.1. Taxonomy (GTDB): domain Bacteria; phylum Pseudomonadota; class Alphaproteobacteria; order Rhizobiales; family Rhizobiaceae; genus Mesorhizobium_B; species Mesorhizobium_B liriopis. Next base: position 17,549 of record NZ_JAMXQS010000006.1, read on the forward strand.
AAGGTCTCGCAGGTGATGGATTTTGCCCGCGAAAACCAACATCCGCTTCAATGCGTGATGGAAAAGAAGTGAGGTCCTGAATGCCCGCATTCTCTCCAGGCCTTGAGAAGGCCCTCCACCAGGCGCTCACATTGGCCAATGAGCGCCATCACGAATATGCCACGCTGGAGCACCTGCTCCTGGCGCTGATCGACGACACCGACGCGGCCGCGGTGATGCGCGCCTGCAATGTCGATCTCAGTGAACTCAAGCGCACGGTGCTGACCTATATCGACACCGAGCTCGACAATCTCGTTACCGGCTATGACGAGGACTCGAAGCCGACCGCCGGTTTCCAGCGCGTGATCCAGCGCGCGGTGATCCATGTGCAGTCATCCGGCCGCGAGGAAGTGTCCGGCGCCAATGTGCTCGTCGCGATCTTCGCGGAGCGCGAAAGCCATGCCGCCTACTTCCTGCAAGAGCAGCAGATGACCCGCTATGACGCGGTCAACTATATCAGCCACGGCATCGCCAAGCGGGCCGGCGCGAGCGAGGCGCGGAGCCCGCGTGGGTCCGACGACGAGCCGCTGCAGAACGGTGCGCAGGACGGCGAGGACAACAAGAAGAAGCCGCAGGACGCGCTTTCGGCCTACTGCGTCAACCTCAACCAGAAGGCCAAGTCGGGCCGCATCGATCCGCTGATCGGGCGCATGAACGAGGTCAACCGTACGATCCAGGTGCTGTGCCGCCGCTCCAAGAACAACCCGCTTTACGTGGGCGATCCCGGCGTGGGCAAGACGGCCATCGCCGAAGGCCTCGCTAAGCGCATCGTCGAGAAGGACGTGCCCGAGGTTCTGCAGGACGCGACGATCTTCTCGCTCGACATGGGCACACTGCTTGCCGGCACGCGCTATCGCGGCGACTTCGAGGAGCGGCTCAAGCAGGTCGTGAAGGAGCTCGAGGAGTATCCAGGCGCGGTGCTGTTCATCGACGAGATCCACACCGTGATCGGTGCGGGTGCGACGTCGGGCGGCGCGATGGATGCTTCGAACCTCCTGAAGCCAGCCCTGTCTTCGGGTGCGATCCGTTGCATCGGTTCGACGACCTACAAGGAGTATCGCCAGTTCTTCGAGAAGGACCGCGCGCTGGTGCGGCGCTTCCAGAAGATCGACGTGAACGAGCCTTCGGTCGATGACGCCATCGAGATCATGAAGGGGCTCAAGCCGTACTTCGAAGAGTTCCACAAGGTGAAGTACAGCTCGGATGCCATCAAGGCCGCCGTGGAGCTTTCGGCGCGTTACATCAACGACCGCAAGCTGCCGGACAAGGCCATCGACGTGATCGACGAGACCGGCGCCTCGCAGATGCTTCTGCCCGAGAACAAGCGGAAGAAGACGATCAGCGTGAAGGAGATCGAAGCGACGATCGCCACGATGGCGCGCATTCCGCCGAAGACCGTTTCGGCCGACGACGAGCAGGTGCTGGCCAATCTCGAAAGCGAGCTGAAGCGCGTGGTCTATGGCCAGGACACGGCCATCACTGCACTGACCTCGGCGATCAAGCTGGCCCGCGCCGGGCTGCGCGAGCCGGACAAGCCGATCGGCTCCTACCTGTTCTCCGGCCCGACCGGCGTCGGCAAGACGGAGGTGGCGAAGCAGCTGGCGGCCTCGCTCGGGGTGGAACTCCTGCGCTTCGACATGTCGGAGTATATGGAGCGCCATACCGTGAGCCGCCTGATCGGCGCGCCTCCCGGCTATGTCGGCTTCGACCAGGGCGGCCTGCTGACGGATGGCGTGGACCAGCATCCGCACTGCGTGCTCTTGCTCGACGAGGTCGAGAAGGCGCATCCGGACCTGTTCAACATCCTGTTGCAGGTGATGGACCACGGCAAGCTGACCGACCACAACGGCAAGCAGATCGACTTCCGCAACGTGATCCTGATCATGACCACGAATGCGGGTGCCTCCGAGATGCAGCGTGCCGCGATCGGCTTCGGCTCGTCCAGGCGCACGGGCGACGACGAGGAGGCGATCAACCGCCTGTTCACGCCGGAATTCCGCAACCGTCTGGATGCGATCATTCCGTTCGGTCCGCTGCCGGTTCCGGTGATCCATCAGGTGGTGCAGAAGTTCGTGCTCCAGCTCGAAGCCCAGCTTTCCGAGCGTGGCGTGACCTTCGACCTTGCACCCGAGGCCATCGCGTGGCTGGCCGACAAGGGCTATGACGAGCGCATGGGCGCGCGTCCGCTGGGCCGGGTCATCCAGGAGCACATCAAGAAGCCGTTGGCGGAAGAGGTGCTGTTCGGACGGCTCAAGAACGGCGGCACCGTGAAGGTGACGGTGGAAAAGAAGGAGTCCGGCGAAACCGGGCTGCATCTGGAATCGATCGCCGGCGAAGTGCCGGTGAAGCCGAAGAAGGAAGAGCCGGAAGGCGAGCCGCAGGCGCGCAAGAGCCCGACCCGCAAGTCGTCCAAGCGAGATGATGGCGAGGACGATGCCGGTGGTGGCGAGGGCGGCAAAGAAGGGGGCAAGCGCAGCCTCGTTCCGCAGCTTCCGCGCAAGAACTGACGAAACAGGGGGGCGGCCTTCGGGCCGCTCCTTTTCTTTTCGGGCTCTGGTCCGCTAAGGACGAGGCCCATGCCGCTTTCCCCAGAATCACATCTATCCTGGTTCCGCGCGGGCTGCCGCGCGGCGCTTTCTGTGCCCGGCTTCATCCTGCTTGCCGCCTTTGTCGGTTTCGCAGGGCTGGCTAACGCGGCGGGCTTCACGCTCGCGCAGACGCTTTTCACGGTGCTGACGATCTGGGCGCTGCCCTCGATGGTGGTGCTGGTGGGCTCGGTGCAGAACGGGCTGTCACTGCCTGCGACCGCTCTGGCGGTGGCGCTTTCCGCAGTGCGGCTGATGCCGATGGTGGTGGCGCTGGTGCCGGAGATGCGGGACGCGAAAACGCGCCGCGTGACGCTCTACTTCCTGTCGCACTTCATCGCCGTCACCTCCTGGGTGATGTCGTTTCAGAGGTTTCCGGACATCCCGCGCGAGCAGCGCACGAGCTTCTATGCTGGCCTGGCGGCGATGCTGATGGTGATGAACCTCGCGGTGGTCGCAGTGGTGCATCCGCTGGCGAAGGAGCTGCCGCCCACACTCTCCGCGCTGCTGCTGTTTCTGACGCCGATGTATTTCCTGACTTCGCTCTGGGGCTCGGCGCGGGAGATCGCGGGCGCCTATGCGATGCTGCTTGGGCTGGTGCTCGGGCCCATCTGCCACGTGCTGGTGCCGCAGGCCGACCTCCTGGTGTCGGGGCTTGTCGGTGGCGCGCTGGCTTACGGATTGCAGCGTTGGCAGCAGGGCCGCAGAGGCGCATGACGTTCGACGCGTTCAGCCATCCGCTCTGGCCGTATCTGTTCATCCTCGTCGCCGGAAGTTTCGCGACGGATATCTGGCGCTTTCTCGGCGTCCATTTCGGCAGCCGGATCGACCCGGATTCGGAGGCGCTGGTGATGGTGCGGACGCTGGCGACCGCGCTGGTGGCCGGTGTGATCGGCAACCAGATCGTGTTTCCGAGCGGCGCGCTGGCGGATGTGCCGCTGCTTTTGCGAATCGGCGCGGCGGCGGCGGGGTTTGCGGCCTACCTCGTTCTCGGCAAGCGCGTGCTGGTCGGCATCGTCATTGCCGAGGCGGTCCTGCTCATAGGAATTCTGCTGAATTAGAAGCCGAGTGCGCCGATGATGAGTTCGGCGTTCCGTGCGAGCACGTCGGGCTTCTCCATCTCGGTCGTGGGCGGCGAAAGGGGCACGCCTTCGAAGCGCGGTATGATGTGGACGTGGAGGTGGAACACCACCTGCCCGCCCGCGGACTCATTGAATTGCTGAACGGTGACGCCATCGGCATCGAAGGCCTTTACGACGGCACGGGCGAGTTTCTGCGTGGTGACCGCAACATGCGCGAGGCTGTCGGGCGCCACGTCGAGGATGTTGCGCGCTGGCGCCTTGGGGATGACGAGGCAGTGGCCTCTGCCGCGGGGCATGATGTCCATGAAGGCGAAGGTGTGCTCGTCTTCGTAGAGCTTTTGGGCGGGAAGCTCGCCGCGCAGGATCTTGGCGAACACGTTGCTCTTGTCATAGTCCGCCATCGTCGCTGTCCTTCGCGTCTTTCCTGAACGGGGCATGTTCGGCGTAATAGGCGCCGGCCATTTCGACCTGTCGCGATTCCTGCCGCAGATAGTCTGCCACGGCGCGGCGCAGGCCGGGATGGGTGAAATAATGCGCTGACTGCGTTTCCACCGGCTGGTAGCCGCGCGCCAGCTTGTGCTCGCCCTGCGCGCCGGCTTCAACCACGCGCAGCTTGCGCTCGATCGCGAAATCGATGGCCTGATGGTAGCAGACCTCGAAATGCAGGAAGGGGTGGTCCTCGACGCAGCCCCAGTTGCGGCCGAACAACGTGTCCGCGCCGATGAAGTTGATGGCGCCTGCGATGTAACGACCCTCGCGCCTGGCCATGACGAGCAGGATGTCGTCGGCCATGCGCTCGCCGATCAGCGAGAAGAAGCGGCGGTTGAGATAGGGGCGGCCCCATTTGCGGGAGCCGGTGTCCATGTAGAAGGCGAAGAAGGCATCCCACGCGGATTCCGTGAGATTCTTGCCCGTCAGCCATTCGACCGTGATCCCGGACGAAAGGGCTTCGCGGCGCTCCTTCTTCAGCCCCTTGCGCTTGCGCGAGGAGAGGGTGGCGAGGAAGTCGTCGTAGGATGCGTAGCCGTCGTTGAAGAAGTGGAACTGCTGGTCGATGCGGCGGAGAAAATCCGCGCTTTCAAGAGCGGCCATGTCTTCGTCGGTGGCAAAGGTGACGTGAGCGGAGGAAATGTTGAGCTTTTCGGCGACGGCACGGAGGGCGGCGGCGAGGACGGGTTTGCGCTCGGGTGCATCGGCGGGGGCCAGCAGACGGGGACCGGTGGCGGGGGTGAAGGGGACGGAGACCTGGAGCTTGGGGTAATAGTCACCGCCCGCGCGCTCCAGCGCGTCGGCCCAGCCATGGTCGAAGACATATTCGCCTTGGCTGTGGGATTTGAGGTAGCCGGGCACGGCGCCGAGAAGCTTGCCGTCGGACGATTCCAGCCGGAGGTGATTGCCCTGCCAGCCGGTGCGGGCGGTGGCGCAGCCGGAATCTTCGAGGCTGAGCAGGAATTCGCGCGACAGGAAAGGGTTGTAGCCGGGCTCGCCGCGCGTGGTGCCGGCGAGGCTGCTCCACTCCGCCGGCGAAAAGTCCGTGATGCTCGAAACGACGCGCACGAGCGCGTCAGGCGTCTCAGGCAAGAGCGGCGAACTCCGGCTCGAAGCCTTCGAAGGTCATCTGGTCCGCATGGGCCTGGGTTTGGCTCACCGCAGCCTCGTCGCGGACCGTCCACGTGATCACCGGCATCTGCAGCCTTTCGCGCACGAATGAGACGAAGCGGTTGGGCAGGGCCGCCACCTCGTAGGACACGAAAGATATGCCATGGGCGAGCATGGAGAAGTGGGCTTCGATCAACCCTTCGCTACTGCCATAAGCGGTGAGCCCAGCAGGGATGCCGGCGGCGTCGAGCGGGAAGCGGCGGATGATCCAGTGGTCGAAGGACATGATCGCGACCTGGCCCTCATAGAGAGCGAGCTGTTCGGCGACGCGGGCGACGAGGCCGTCGTCGTGACCGGGAATGCCCTTGATCTCGATCACGAGCGGCACGCGGCCGGCTACCAGCCTCAGCATCTCGGCGAGCGTCGGCACGTGGTCATGCGTGCCGCCGACCTTCAGCGCCTGAAGCTCGGCGGCGGTTCGCTGCCAGACATAGCCGTCCTCGCCGGTGAGGCGGGTCAAACCGTCATCATGGAAGACGACGGGGATGCCATCGAGCGAGAGATGGACGTCGCATTCGATGGCGTAACCGCGATGTGCTGCGCGCTCGAAGGCGGAAAGCGTGTTTTCCCAGCATTGCTGGTTGCCGTCATGCAGCCCGCGATGGGCGATGGGGCGATGGGTCAGCCAGGAAATATCGGCCATGGATATCTGCCTCAGGGACTCTCTGAAAATGTTCTCGGGTCGGGCCAGCGGTTCTTTCGCTGCGCTGGCCCTCCATCGATGAATTCCCGAACAGTCTCTTACTCGGCTACCTCGATGACCGCTTCGACCTCGACCGGCGCGTTCAGGGGAAGCGCGGCCATGCCGATGGCGGAGCGGGCGTGCTTCCCCTTTTCTTCGCCGAGCACTTCGACCAGGAAATCCGATGCACCGTTGGCGACGACCGACTGGCTGGTGAAGCTTGGATCGGAGGCGATGAAGGCGGTGATCTTCACGATGCGCTTGATCTTGTCGAGATCGCCGAGCTCGGCCTTGGCGATGGCCAGGATGTTGATGGCACAAAGGCGCGCGGCGGCCTTGGCGTCTTCCGGCGAAACGTCACGGCCGACAATGCCGGTGGTTTCGAGCTTGTCGTTGACGAAAGGCAGCTGGCCCGAGGTGAAGATGAGGTTGCCGGTGCGCGTGTAGGGCACATAGTTGGCGGCGGGTGCTGCCACTGCGGGCAGTGTGATGCCTTGTGCCTGAAGCTTCTGTTCTGCCTGTCCTGCCATCGGTGCCGTCCTGCTCTGATGTGCGGCATCGGAGCTGCGTTTTTCGCCTCGCTTCCGCCACCGCTTCCGGTATGTTCGATCACCCGAAGCGGCGATCAGCGTTGGCCGCCATGGAGTTGATCGATGTTCAAGTTGCGGCTCGTGACAACCTTGTTGGCCTCGGTGGCCGGGCTGGGTTCAGCCTTCGCCGCGCCGCTGCTCGTGCCGCATCGCGCGGTTTACGACCTCGTGCTCGATCAGGCAACCGACCGTTCGGGGATCACCGGGCTTCAAGGCCGCATGGTCTATGAGTTCAACGGCAACGAGTGCGAAGGCTACACGGTGACCTTTCGGTTCGTGACGCAGATCGCCACGAATGACAGCTCGCGCGTGACCGACCAGCAGACCACGACCTTCGAGGGCGGCGACGGCAACTCGTTCCGATTCGTCACGAAGTCGTTCGTGGATCAGGCGCTCGACAAGGAGATCCGCGGCGAGGCCAAGGTGGAGCCGGACAAGCTCGACGTTGAAATCCAGCAGCCATCCGCGCAGAGCCTTTCGCTGGCGAAGTCTCAGTTCCCGACGCGGCATCTGATGGAGATGATCGACAAGGCCGAGAAGGGCGAGACCTTCTACGAAACGAGCCTGTTCGACGGCTCGGACGACGCCGACAAGGTGATGACGACGACCGTCGTGGTGGGCAAGAAGACGGCCGCGCCGAGCGACGACCCAGAGCTGCCGGCGGCGCCCGGGCTCGCCAAGGACCAGTATTGGCCCGTCGAGATCGCCTATTTCGACACCGGCAAGAACGATGGCGAGGGGCTGCCGGAATATCGCACCAGCTTCAAGCTGCACGAGAACGGCGTGACGCGCGATCTCGTGATGGATTACGGCGACTTCTCGATGAAAGGGAAGCTCGTGAACTTCTCGCTGCTTAAGCCTTCGACGGCTGCCTGCGACAAGCCGAAGTAAGGTCGTTCACCTTCGATAGCTCCGCCTGCGCGCAAAGGCTTGCGTGACGGCGCTTTGCCGCTTATATGCGCGGCTATTCCACACACGGGCTTTGGTTTCGGTTTCCGGGAGACATCCGGCCGAGACCTCCGGTGGCATCCGGGAATTCCTCTCGGTGCCGATGGTCCGTGGAGGCTCAACCGGAAAGGAAACTGACTAATGGCTCTGCCAGATTTCACCATGCGCCAGCTTTTGGAAGCCGGTGCGCATTTCGGCCACCAGACCCACCGCTGGAACCCGAAGATGGCGCCCTACATCTACGGCGCGCGCAACAACATCCACGTCATCGACCTCAGCCAGAGCGTGCCGCTCCTGCATCAGGCGCTCAAGGTGGTGTCCGACACCGTGGCCCGTGGCGGTCGTGTGCTCTTCGTCGGCACCAAGCGCCAGGCTTCGGACATCATCGCCGACGCTGCGCAGCGCTCGGCGCAGTATTACGTGAATTCGCGTTGGCTCGGCGGCATGCTGACCAACTGGAAGACGATCTCGAACTCGATCGCACGTCTCCGCAAGCTTGACCAGACGCTGGGCGAGGAAGGCTCGGGCTTCACCAAGAAGGAACGCCTGAATCTCGACCGCGAGCGCGAGAAGCTGAACAAGGCTCTCGGCGGCATCAAGGACATGGGCTCGACGCCTGACCTGATGTTCGTGATTGACACCAACAAGGAAGCGATCGCCATCCAGGAAGCCAAGCGTCTCGGCATTCCGGTCGTCGCGATCATCGATTCGAACTGCGATCCGGACGGCATCGACTATCCGATCCCGGGCAACGACGACGCCGCGCGCGCCATCCAGCTCTATTGCGACCTGATCGCGCGCGCCGCCGTTGACGGCATCGCCCGCCAGCAGGGTTCGTCGGGCTACGACATCGGCGCGGCCGAAGAGGCTCCGATCGAGCCGGCGCTCGAGGAGGCTCCTGCCGCTGAGGCTCCGGCGGCTGACGCTGCCGAGGCCAACACCGAAGTTCAGCAGTCGGCCTGATCGCGTTTTTCATATCCGGTCGGGCGGTTTCGGCCTGACCGGTCACATTCGTGTCGGGCGCATCGTTCATCAAACGGTGCGCCCGACCTGTTTCAAGATACTGACAAGAGGATGAGATGAGCATCTCGGCTGCACAGGTAAAAGAACTCCGCGAAGCCACCGGCGCGGGCATGATGGATTGCAAGGCCGCGCTCGGCGAAACCAATGGCGACATGGAAGCCGCCATCGACTGGCTGCGCAAGAAGGGCATCGCCAAGGCCGACAAGAAGGCCGGCCGCACGGCGGCCGAAGGCCTGATCGGCGTCGCGTCGGAAGGCAACAAGGCGGTCGTCGTCGAGGTCAATTCCGAGACGGATTTCGTGGCCCGCAACGACGCGTTCCAGCAGATCGTGCGCAATGTGGCGCAGGTGGCGCTCGAGACGGACGGCTCGACGGATGCTGTGGCCGAGGGCCGCTATCCGGGTGGAACGAAGTCGGTGACCGAGACCATCAAGGATGCGGTCGGCACGATCGGCGAGAATCTGAGCTTCCGCCGTTCGAAGCTGCTCGAAGTCAGCCAGGGCGCGGTGGCGACCTATGTGCACAACAGCGTCGGCGAGAACCTCGGCAAGCTGGGCGTGCTGGTGGCGATCGAGACCGCTGGCGACGCGGAAGCCGCGCGTAACTTCGCGCGTCAGGTTGCGATGCATGTGGCCGCGACCAACCCGCTTTCGCTGAACGAGACCGATCTCGATCCGGCGGCCGTCGAGCGCGAGAAGGCGATCTTCTCCGATCAGGCGCGCCAGTCGGGCAAGCCGGAGAACATCATCGAGAAGATGGTGGAAGGCCGTTTGCGCAAGTTCTACGAGGAAGTCGTGCTGGTGAAGCAGGCTTTCGTGCTCAACCCCGACCTGACCGTCGAAAAGGCGCTCAAGGAAGCCGAGAAGGAAATCGGTGCGCCGGCGAAGATTTCCGGTTTCGTGCGCTTCGCGCTGGGCGAGGGCATCGAGAAGGAAGAGTCTGATTTCGCTGCGGAAGTCGCGGCAGCCGTGAAGAAGTAAGCGCAAGCACTTCGCTTCAACGAGGAGGGCGCCGCGTGACATCGCGGCGCCCTTCGTGTATCCGCCGTTTCGCTGCGCGAGAACTCGCGCCGGCTCAGCCCTTAGTTTTGCGTCTTAGCGATGGAGCCCCGATGTCGGAGAAGCCAGTTTACCGCCGTGTCCTGTTGAAGGCCTCGGGCGAAGCCCTGATGGGCGGCCAGGGGTTCGGTATCGACGTGTCCGTCGCCGACCGCATCGCGTCCGACATCGCCGAAGCACGCGCGATGGGCGTGGATGTCGGCGTCGTGGTGGGTGGCGGCAACATCTTTCGCGGCGTGGCTGTGGCTTCCAAGGGCGGCGACCGCGTGACGGGCGACCACATGGGCATGCTCGCCACCGTCATCAATTCGCTGGCGCTGCGCACCTCGCTTCACAAGATCGACGTGGATGCGGTGGTGCTGTCGGCCATCGCGATGCCCGCTCTTTGCGAGAGCTTCTCGCAGCGCAAGGCGACGGCCTATCTCGATGCGGGCCGCGTGGTTCTGTTTGCCGGCGGCACGGGCAATCCCTTCTTCACGACCGACACGGCGGCAGCCCTTCGCGCGGCCGAGATCGGCGCCGGCGCGCTGTTCAAGGCGACGCAGGTGGACGGCGTTTATTCGGCCGATCCGAAAAAGGATGCGAATGCCGTGCGTTACGACCGCATTACCCATGACGAGGTGCTTGCGCAGGGCCTCGCTATCATGGATACCGCTGCGATCGCGCTTGCGCGCGAAAACCGAATTCCGATCATCGTCTATTCCATCCAGGAAGCGGGTGGGCTGGGCGAGATCCTGCGTGGCGGAGGGAAACGCACGGTCGTTTCCGACGCCTGACCGCGCGACGAGCAGACAGGAGATTTCTCGATGAGCACGGACGGTATCGACTTCAAGGATGTTCAGCGTCGCATGGACGGCGCCTTGACCTCGTTCAAGAACGATCTGGCTTCGCTTCGCACCGGCCGTGCCTCGAGCAACCTGCTCGACCCGGTGCAGGTCGCCGCCTATGGCAGCACCATGCCGCTGAACGCGGTGGCGACTGTTTCCGTGCCCGAGCCGCGCATGATCTCGGTGTCCGTCTGGGACAAGCAGATGGTGGGCGCGGTGGACCGTGCGATCCGCGAATCCAATCTCGGCTTCAACCCGATCGTAGACGGCACCACGCTGCGCATTCCGCTGCCCGAACTCAACGAGCAGCGCCGCAAGGAATTGGTGAAGATTGCGCATCAATATGCGGAGCAAGCTCGCGTCGCGGCACGCCATGTTCGGCGTGACGGGATGGAGCAACTGAAAAAAGCCGAAAAGGATGGCTCATTGAGCCAGGACGATTCGCGCATCCATTCCGAGCGCGTGCAGAAGATGACGGATGAGACCATCTCGTCGATCGAAAGCGCGCTGAGCGGCAAGGAAGCGGAGATCATGCAGGTTTAAACCGCTCCACCGAGCGGGCCGGGAAGCGGGAAATGACCAGCCCATCGCATGTCGCCATTATCATGGACGGAAACGGACGCTGGGCGAAGGCGCGAGGCCTACCGCGCCTGGCGGGCCATCGCGCGGGCGTGGAAGCGCTGCGCCGGACCGTTCGCGCTGCCGGCGACCTCGGCATCGAGTGGCTGACGGTCTACGCGTTTTCCTCCGAGAACTGGTCGCGGCCGGAGCCCGAGGTGAGCGGGCTGATGGGGCTGCTCAAGCTCTTCATCCGACGCGATCTGGCCGACCTTCATGCGCAGGGCGTGCGGATCCGGGTGATCGGCGACCGGGAAGGCGTGCCGAGCGACATCCGGCATCTGCTCGAAGAAGCGGAAGCGCTGACGGCGAACAACCGCCTGCTCAAGCTCGTGATCGCGTTCAATTATGGCGGGCGCGACGAGATCATCCGTGCGGTGAAGAAGGTCGCGCAGGCTTCCGCGCAGGGACTGATGACGGCTGACACGCTGACGCATGAAAGGTTCGCCGCGTTCATGGATACGGCGGAAATCCCCGACCCTGATCTGGTGATCCGCACGAGCGGCGAAATGCGGCTGTCGAACTTCCTGCTTTGGCAGGCGGCCTATAGCGAATTCGCGTTTCTGCCCTGCTATTGGCCCGACTTTTCCGAGCGCGACCTGCGCGAGGCGATCGAGATTTATGGCCGGCGCGAGCGGCGCTTCGGCGGGCTCGTCGCCCAGGATGCGGCCGCGTCGTGACGGCGGGGCCAAGAGACACACCCTCTTCACCGCGTGTCCGCAGCAATCTGCAGCTTCGCGTCATCTCCGCCATCGTTCTGGGCGCGCTGGCGATTGCCGCGACCTGGGCGGGCGGGTTCTGGTTCCAGCTGTTCTGTGCGCTGATCGGCGCGCTCGTCTTCTATGAGTGGGCGGCCATGACGCGTGCCATCTGCGATCGGCGGGCGCAGGTGCTGGCGGCGATAGCGCTGGCCGTGGCGCTGCTCGCACTGGTGATCGAGACGCCGTATCTCTCCTTCATCGTCGCCGGTGCGGTGGCAGTCATGCTCGTCGCGACGCTTTTCGACCGCGAGGCCTGGATCGTGGCTGGTGGGATCTACGCGCTGGTTGCAGCCCTGCCGCTGGCGCTTTTGCGTGGCCATGAGTTCGCTGGGCTCGCGGCCGTGCTGGTGCTTTACGCGCTGGTTTGGGGCACCGACACGTTCGCCTATTTCGTCGGACGCAGCCTGGGCGGGCCGAAGCTGGCGCCGGCCATCTCGCCGGGAAAGACGTGGAGCGGCTCGGTCGGCGGAGCGGTCGGCGGCACGCTTGCCGCGCTTTTCGTCGGCTATCTCTGCGGGGTCGCCATCGACGTGCGACTGGTCCTTGTTCTTCTCATCGTCTCCGTCATCTCTCAGATGGGCGATCTCTTCGAATCCTGGGTCAAGCGGCGGCGCGGGGTGAAGGATTCCAGCCATCTCATCCCTGGCCATGGCGGCGTGATGGATCGGGTGGATGGCTTGATCGTGGCCGCGCTGGCGTTCTGGCTGATTGGTGGGCTCGTGGGTGAGTTCGACGCGCCTGCTCGCTGGCTTTTTCCGGTTTAGTGGCGTGCGCTGGCACTCAGCCACGCTTCCGCCTTGTTCACGCTGCCTCTGCTAAAGGCGCGTTTCGCATCATGTTTTCGGATTTCAGCTTTTGAGCGACGTGTTTTCATCCGTGTTCGGCCTAGAGGGCATCCTGCTCGGCACCCTTGTGCCGTTTCTTTTCGTGCTGACGGTGGTCGTGTTCGTGCACGAGATGGGCCACTACCTTGTCGGGCGCTGGTGCGGGATCGGCGTACAGGCTTTCTCCATTGGCTTCGGGCCCGAGCTGATCGGCTTCAACGACCGGCGCGGGACGCGTTGGAAACTGTGCGCCGTGCCGCTCGGTGGCTATGTGAAGTTCGTCGGTGACATGAACGCGACGAGCGCGCCCGATCCCTCGCAAGTCGCGAGCCTCAGCGAGGAAGAACGCCGCGTGGCGTTCCATACGCAGCCCGTGTGGAAGCGGGCGCTGACGGTGTTTGCGGGACCGGCCTTCAATTTCATCCTGACGATTGCCGTGTTCGCGGTGATGTTCGGTCTTTATGGCCGTTACGTGCTGGAGCCGGTGGTGGCCGAGGTGCGCCCGAACAGCCCGGCGGCGGTTGCGGGTTTTCAGCCGGGCGACCGCTTCCTGCGGGTCGATGGCGCGAAGATCACCAATTTCGGCGATGTGCAGCGGATCGTCAGCGGGCGGGCGGGCGACGCCATTCCGTTCTTGGTGGCGCGCGGCGACCGGGAGGTGACGCTGACGGCGACGCCGGAACTCAGTGCGCAAAAGGATGCGCTGGGCAACGATGTGAAGATCGCCGTGATCGGCGTCGTGAACAGCCAGGAAGTCGGCCAGCCGCGCCTGATAGAGTATTCGCCCGCGTCTGCCGTGACCGAAGCCGTGCGCGAGACGTGGCATGTGGTCGAGCGGACCGGACAGTTCCTAAGCCGCTTCGTGGTGGGGCGCGAGGATCGCTGCCAACTGGGCGGCCCGGTGCGAATCGCCGACATGGCGGGCAAGGCGGCCGCGCTTGGATTCGAGTGGTTGGTGCAACTCGTTGCGCTGCTTTCTGTGGGTATCGGCATCCTGAACCTGTTGCCGATCCCACCACTCGACGGGGGGCATCTGGCTTTCTATGCGGTGGAAGCCGTAAAGGGACGACCGGTCTCCGAACGTGCTATGGAGGCGGTCTACCGAGTCGGATTCATGCTCGTTCTGGGCTTCATGGGTTTCGTGTTCTGGAATGATCTGTTCGGGTGTTGAGTGAGGGAGGGACGTCCACGGCGGCATTAGCCGTCTGTTCACCATGATGGTGCGTGGGCGTGTCGAGAATGCCACGGTCAGGGGTGCTGGTAAGCGCAAGTTAACCAGAAACCTTGCGTGTAGGGAAAACTTCAGTAAGACGTGAGGCCTAGTTTGGGCCGAGACGTCCGGATTTCTCGCCGTGGGGACTTCGAGAAAAGGTTACATGGGCCTATGAAGGCATCTTCGAGTTTGTTGAGCGCCGTTTCGGCGGTGGCGTTGTCGGCCGGTGTGACCGTGGCCGGCGTTGGTGCTGTTGGGCTGGCGAGCGTGACCGCTGCCCATGCGGCCGTGGTGAGCAATATCGACGTGCGGGGCAACCAGCGCGTCGAGGCCTCCACGATCCGTGACTATGTCGGCATCCGCCCCGGTCAGAACTTCTCTTCCGGCGACGTTGACGAGGCGACCAAGCGCCTGTTCGCGACCGGCCTGTTCTCCGATGTGAGCGTGAACCAGCGCGGCTCGACACTGGTGGTCGAGGTGTCGGAATACAAGGTCGTCAACCAGGTCCTGTTCCAGGGCAACAAGAAGATCAAGGACGCGCAGCTGAGCCAGGGCGTTCAGCTGAAGCCGCGCGGCACCTTCTCGCAGTCGCAGCTCGACGCCGACGTCGAGACCCTGCGCGAAGCCTATCGCCGCGTCGGTCGTGACGATGCGACCATCACCGGCCGCACCATCGACCTCGGCGAGAATCGTGTGAACGTGGTCTATGAGATCAACGAAGGCGACCGCACCAAGATCGCGTCGATCAACTTCATCGGCAACGAGGCGTTCAGCGACCGTCGCCTTTCGGAAGTGATCACGATCAAGCGCTCGAACTTCCTGTCCTTCCTGTTCCGCGACGACGTGTATGACGAGCAGCGTCTGCGCGCCGATGAAGAGGCCCTGCGCCGCTTCTACTTCAATCGCGGCTATGCCGATTTCCAGGTGGTGTCGTCTTCGGCCGACCTCAACGAGGCGACCAACGAGTACACGATCAACATCACAGTCGAAGAAGGCCAGCGCTATACGTTCGGCAATATCTCGGTTGAAAGCTCGATCCCCGAAGTCAATGGCGACTCGCTGCGCAGCGCGCTGCAGACGAGCGAAGGCAATGTCTATTCGGCCGAGAAGATCGAAAACTCGATCGTCGCTCTGACCGAGCGCGTGGCCGGTCTCGGCTACGCCTTCGCGCAGGTGACCCCGCGTGGCGACCGCAATTTCGAGAACCATACGATCAACGTCGTCTATGCCATCGACCAGGGTCCGCGCACCTATGTCGAGCGCATCGAAATCCGTGGCAACAGCCGTACGCGTGACTATGTGATCCGTCGCGAGTTCGATGTTTCGGAAGGCGATGCGTTCAATCAGGTCCTGATCCAGCGTGCGAAGAAGCGCCTCGAGGCGCTGAACTTCTTCGAGTCGGTCGAAGTTTCGACCGCGCCGGGTTCGGAAGCCGATCAGGTCGTGCTGGTGGTGGACGTGGTCGAGAAGTCGACCGGCGAGTTCAATATCGGCGCGGGTTACACCACGGGCGGCGACTCGTCGGGTCCGACGGTGGAAGGCTCGATCGCCGAGCGCAACTTCCTCGGTCGTGGCCAGTTCATCCGCTTCGCGGCAGGTGGCGGCAAGGACTCGCGTGATTATCGCGTGTCGTTCACCGAGCCCTACTTCCTCGGTCGCCGCATTTCGGCGGGCTTCGACGTGTACCACTCGACCCGCGAGTATCGCCGCTACGATTCAGAGTCCACGGGTGCCACCATCCGCTTCGGTCTGCCGATCACGCAGGCGCTCTCGACGCAGCTCGCCTACAACATCGTGCGCGAAGAGTACGATCTGGACGATTGCGACGACGACGATAACGATCCCACCGATTTCTGCGATGGTGACGTGTCGCGCGCCATCTTCAACGCGGTCGAAGACAGCCCGTGGACGAAGTCGTCGGTTTCGGCGAGCTTGCTCTACAATACGATCGACGATTTGAAGAACCCGCACTCGGGCCTCTACATCACCGGCACCGTCGAAGCCGCCGGTCTCGGTGGCGACGCGCAGTGGGTGAAGTTCACGACACGCGGTACGCTTTACCACACGCTCTCGGAAGAGTTCGACGTTGTCGGTTTGCTGACGGGTGGTGCAGGTTACGTCGCCAGCTATGGCGACAAGGACCTTCGCGTGTTCGACCAGTTCCGTGGCAATGACCGCATCATCCGTGGCTTCAAGGGTGGCGAGTTCGGTCCGGCGGCGGTGACCGAGGACGGCGACTTCGATCATGTGGGCGGCACGACCTACTTCAGCGCTTCGGCTGAAGCCCAGTTCCCGCTGCCCTATATCCCCGAGAGCTTCGGCCTGAAGGGTGCGATCTTCGCCGACGCGGCGACGCTTTACGGCAACGATGTGCGTTCGGGCGACGAGTTCGTGTCGGTCGACTCGCAGCTGCGCGCTTCGGTCGGCGCCGGCCTGATCTGGTCCTCGCCGTTCGGTCCGCTGCGCGTCGATTACGTGAAGGCGATCAAGAAGGAAGACAGCGACGAGGAAGAGAACTTCTCGTTCGGCATGTCCACGCGCTTCTAAGCTTTTGGAGATGCCGTCGGCGATTGCATCGCGCGGCGGCATCTCTTAATCCCTCCCGCATGAGTGATTCCTCGTTTTTTCCTATCTCGGGACCGCTGACGGTCGGCGAGATCGCATCGCTTTTGGGTGCGACGTTGCGCGACGAGACGCATGCGGAACGGGAAATCAGCGGGATTGCGTCGGCCGCCTCTGCGACGTCAACCGATCTCGCTTTTGTTGAAGGCAAGCGCAATGCGCCGATGCTCGAAGGTATCCGAGCCGGTGCGGTTCTGTGCTCGCCGGAACTCGAAGCGAGCGTGCCGCAGGGTGTGGCGGCTCTCCTCATTCAAAAGCCGCAGCGCGCATTCGCCGAGATCGGGCGCAAGCTTTACCCCGAAGCGGCTTTCCCCCATGCGCTGACAACTCAGCGCGGCGTTTCACCGAACGCTCATATCGACCCGAGCGCTCGCCTCGAGGATGGCGTGGTGGTGGAAGCCGGAGCGGTGGTCGGGCCGGACGTCGAGATCGGCGCGGGCACGGTGATCGCGCCCAATGCCGTGATCGGCAGGGCATGCAAGATTGGACGTTTCTGCTATCTCGGCCCGAATGCCAGCGTTCAGTGCGCCCATATCGGCAACGGTGTCGTGATCCATGGGGGGGCGCGGATCGGGCAGGACGGGTTCGGCTATGTGGGCGGCGCCAAGGGGCCGGAAAAGATCCCGCAGATCGGCCGGGTGATCATTCAGGACAATGTCGAGATCGGCGCGAATACGACGATCGACCGCGGCGCGCTCGAAGACACGGTGATCGGCGAGAACACCAAGATCGATAATCTCGTGCAGATCGCACACAATGTGCGGATCGGGCGCAGCTGCCTGATTGCCAGCCATAGCGGGATTTCAGGCTCGACCGTACTCGGCGACGGCGTGATGCTGGGCGGCCGGGTTGGACTGGCGGATCATCTCAATATCGGCTCAGGCGCGCAGCTTGCAGCATCCAGCGGTGTGATGAACGATATTCCGGCAGGCGAGAAGTGGGCGGGAACGCCGGCTCAGCCGTTGCGGGAATTCTTCCGCGGCGTCGCAGCAGTGCGGCGGCTGGCGGATAGCGGAAAGGGAAAGCAGTCGGATGGCTGAAGGCGAGAAGGCCGAGCTCGGCGCGGTCGAAATCAACGAGCTGATGCGGCTCCTGCCGCATCGCTATCCGTTTCTTCTGGTCGACAAGATCATCGAGATCGACGCCGACAATTCGGCGATCGGCATCAAGAACGTGACGATCAACGAGCCGCATTTCCAAGGCCATTTCCCGTCCTTCCCGGTGATGCCGGGTGTGTTGATCATCGAGGCAATGGCGCAGACAGCAGGTGCGATCTGCATCCGCGCGAGCGGCGCGTCGGACACGGCTATCGTTTACTTCATGACCATCGACAATGCGAAGTTCCGCAAGCCCGTGGTGCCGGGCGACCGGCTGGAGATTCATGTGCGCAAGCTCAAGAAGCGCGGCAATATCTGGCGCTTCGCCTGCGAGGCAGTGGTCGATGGCGGCAAGGTGGCCGAGGCCGAGATCTCAGCGATGATGGGTTCGTCGCGCCAGCCGACCTCGACTGGGGGAGCTGCGACCGATGCCGCATGAAGTCTCGATTCATCCTTCCGCCGTCGTCGAGGCGGGGGCGCAACTGGGCTCTGGCGTGTCCGTCGGTCCCTTCTGCCATGTGAGCGCCGATGCGGTGCTCGGCGACAATGTTTCGCTGGCGAGCCATGTGGCCGTGATGGGTGCGACCACGCTTGGGGCCGGCTGCAAGGTGTTTCCGCAGGCCGTGCTCGGCGCGCCACCGCAGAACGCCAAGCACAAAGGCGGTCGCACCACGCTGATGGTCGGCGCGAACACGATCATCCGCGAAGCGGTGACCATGCATCTCGGCACCGATACGAGCCGGGGCGAAACGATCATCGGCGAGAACGGCAACTTCCTCGCTTATTCCCATATTGCCCATGACTGCATCGTCGGCCGCAACTGCACATTCGCCAATGGCGCGACGCTTGGCGGGCATTGTGAGATCGGCGACAGCGTGAATATCGGTGGGCTCACCGCAGTTCATCAGTTCGTGCGCATCGGCGATGGCGCGTTCGTGGGCGGTTGCTCGGCGGTGGTGGGGGATGTCATCCCGTTCGGTATCGCCGCGGGCAACCGGGCGAAGCTGCGCGGGCTGAATATCGTGGGTCTGCGCCGCTCGGGCATGTCGCGCGCCGAAATTCACCAGCTGCGCCAGCTTTATCTCGACATTTTCTCGCATGAGCACCCGTTGTCTGAAAACATCGGACGCGTGGGCGCGCAGAGCGAGACATTCTCGGCGAACGCCAGGAAGATATTCGATTTCCTGACCCATCGCGGCAAGCGGCAATATACGGTGCCGCCGCTGGCGGGCGCGCTGCTCGATGACGATTCGGGCGAGTGATCGCCGGATCGACCTGAAGCCGGGCACACGCTTCGGCGTGATCGCGGGCGAGGGGCGTTTGCCCCTCGACGTGGCCGACCAACTCGCTGCAAACGGCACGCCGCCCTTCATCGTGCTCGCAGGAAACGACGCGCAGACTGCGCCGCGATTGCGCGACTTCGACCACGCGGAGCTTCCGCCCGAGCGGATCGCCGAACTCGTTTCGCTTCTCAAAAAGAACCGCGTTTCGACGGTGGTGTTGTCGGGAGCGATCACGCGCCGGCCGAACTGGCGAAGCTTCCGGCCGAGCATGCGCCTGTTGGGGCTGGTGCCGACTATCGCCAAGGCCTTGGTTCAGGGCGATGACGGTTTGCTGCGCATTCTGGTGCGCCATCTGGAATCGCAGGGCCTGACAGTGGTCGGCGCGCATGAGATCGCGCCGCAGCTGCTTGCGCCGCTTGGTGCGATGACAGCGATCAAGCCGACCAAAGGCGATGCGCGCGACCTTGAAGCTGCGCTGAAGGCGGCAAAAGCGATCGGTGCGCTCGATATCGGGCAGGCCGCGGTCGCGATCGGGGGCAGGGTGATCGCTCTTGAGGGGATCGAAGGCACGGACGGATTGCTGGAACGGGTGGCGGGGCTGCGCGGTCATGGCAGGCTGGCTAACGCCCAGCGTGGGGTGCTCGTCAAATGTGCCAAGCCCGAGCAGGAGTTGCGAGCCGATTTGCCGACGGTCGGCCCTGATACCGTGTTCCGCGCCCATCAGGCAGGCTTAGCGGGGATCGGCGTCGAGGCCGAGCGCTCGCTGGTGCTCGATCTGCCGGAACTTCAGGCGGAGGCTGAAAGGCTGGGTCTGTTCGTGGTTGGTTTGCGATGAGCAGTGAGACGCGGCCCCTTCGCATCGCTGTCGTTTCGGGAGAAGAGTCCGGCGACATCCTCGCGGCGGAACTGATCGAGGCGATCGCGCGGCGAAGCGGGCGGACTGTGGAACTCGTCGGCGTCGGCGGGCGGCATCTTCAGCGGCTGGGCCTGCAGTCGCTTTTCGATCCGCATGAGATCGCGCTGGTCGGCATCGGGGCTGTCGTTGCCGGGTTGCCGCGAATTCTGCGTCGTATCGATTTTACCGCAAAATCTCTCGCGCGCTCCGAACTCGATGTTCTGCTCACAGTCGACGTGCCGGATTTTTCGTTGCGCGTCGCCAAGCGGTTCCATGCCACGCAGCCCACCGTGCCTGTGGTCCATTACGTCTGTCCGAGCGTGTGGGCATGGCGGCCGGGGCGGGCAAAGACGATGGCCGGGTTCGTGAATCATGTGCTGTGCCATCTGCCGTTCGAGCCGGCGGAATTGAAGCGCCTAGCCGGACCGCCCGGCACCTATGTCGGCCACCGGCTGACGCACGATGCCGGGCTGGCCGAGGTGAGAGGCAAGCGGGAAACGGTGGCGGCAAGGGAGGCGGGCAAGACGCTTCTTCTGCTGCCGGGGTCGCGGCGGAGCGAGGTGAGGCGTCTGCTGCCCGATTTCGAGAAGGTGGTGGACATTCTCGCCGGTCGAGGCGGCGTGCCCGAGCTTCTGCTGCCGACCGTTCCCCATGTGGCACCGCTCGTCGAGGAAGCCACCGCACGGTGGAAGCATCGGCCGACAGTTCTCTTGGAGCCTGCGGACAAGCTCGCCGCGCTGGCGCGTGGGGATGCGGCGCTGATCGCTTCCGGCACGATTTCGCTGGAACTCGCGGTCGCCGGCATCCCGCATGTGTCGTCCTACCGGCTGGATGCGATCTCGCGGCCGTTCCGCTTTCTGATCCAATCGTGGTCGGCGAACCTGCCGAACCTGATTTCGGATCGGCCGATCATCAGCGAGTTCTTCGACGAGATGATCCGGCCGGCAAATCTGGCGCGGCAGGTGGAGGCGCTGTGGGACAAGACCCCACTGCGCGCCTGGCAACTCGACGGATTTGCCGAGGTGCGCCGGCGGCTCGAAACGGAAACGCCCGCAGCCGAGATCGGCGCGGGCGTTGTTCTCGATCTTCTGAAGCGCTGATCAGCGCTTGGCGATCGGCACGTAGTCGCGTTCCGGCGAGCCGGTGTAGAGCTGGCGGGGGCGGCCGATCTTCTGCTGCGGATCCTCGACCATTTCCTTCCACTGCGCGATCCAGCCGACCGTACGGGCCAGCGCAAAGAGCACCGTGAACATGGTGGTGGGGAAGCCCAGCGCCTTGAGCGTGATGCCCGAATAGAAGTCGATGTTCGGGTAGAGCTTCTTTTCGATGAAGTACTCGTCGGTCAGCGCGATGCGCTCGAGCTCGATGGCGACATCGAGCGTCGGATCGTCCTTGATGCCGAGTTCGCCGAGCACTTCATGCGTGGTGCGCTGCATGATCTTGGCGCGCGGATCGTAGTTCTTGTAGACGCGGTGGCCGAAGCCCATCAGGCGGAACGGGTCGTTCTTGTCCTTGGCGCGCGCGACATATTCCGGGATGCGATCGACGGTGCCGATCTCGGACAGCATGTTGAGCGCGGCTTCGTTGGCGCCGCCATGCGCCGGGCCCCAGAGACAGGCGATGCCGGCAGCGATACAGGCGAACGGATTGGCGCCCGAGGAGCCGGCGAGACGCACGGTCGAGGTCGAGGCGTTCTGCTCGTGATCGGCATGGAGGATGAAGATGCGGTCCATGGCGCGGGCCAGAACCGGGTTCACCTTGTATTCCTCGCAAGGGACTGCGAAGCACATATGGAGGAAGTTCGCCGCGAAGGAGAGTTCGTTGCGCGGATAAACGAAGGGCTGGCCGATGTGATACTTGTAGGCCATAGCAGCAATCGTCGGCATCTTCGCGATCAGGCGGATGGAGGCCACCATGCGCTGGTGCGGATCAGAGATATCCGTGGAGTCGTGGTAAAACGCCGAGAGAGCGCCGACCACGCCGCACATGACCGCCATCGGATGGGCGTCGCGGCGGAAGCCGGTGAAGAAGCGCGACATCTGTTCATGCACCATGGTGTGGTGCGTCACGCGGTGGTCGAAGTCGTCCTTCTGGCTCTTGGTCGGCAGGTCGCCATAGAGAAGCAGGTAGCAGATTTCGAGGAAGTCGCCGTGCTCGGCCAGCTGGTCGATCGGGTAGCCACGATGCAGCAGCATACCTTCGTCACCGTCGATGAAGGTGATCTTCGACTCGCAGCTTGCGGTCGAGGTGAAGCCGGGGTCGTAAGTGAAGGCACCGGTGTTCTTGTAAAGTGCCGCGATGTCGATCACGTCCGGACCGACGGTGCCTTTTCGTACCTTGTATTCGTTTTCCTTGCCGCCGAATTCCAGCTTCGCCGTCGATTCCACCATCGCTAACTCCTTGGGGGCCGCGCCGGGATTTCCGGTTCCGGGCTGCGGCAGATATGCGCGAAAGAGCGTTTCCTCGTTCAATCACTTAACAGCAGGCGGTGGGGGAGGTTGCCTGCTTGAAATATTGCAATGCAGCAATAGCCCTTACTGCGCCTCTGCCAAGCAATCGTCAATCCGCGCGAGGCTTTCGTCCCGGCCAAGCACGGCAAGCACGTCGAAGACGCCCGGCGAGGTGCTGCGGCCGGTGAGGGCTGCGCGCAATGGCTGGGCGAGGGCGCCAAGCTTTGCCCCGGTTTCAGCGGCGACGGTGCGAATCGCGGCCTCGGTGGACGCGGCTGACCAATTCGCATTCACCCCCCGCAGCGCTTCGGCACCCTTCCGGAGCATTTCGAAACCGGGTCCCGAAACGAGGCTTCTCGCTTTCTCATCCAGCGCGAGCGGACGCTGGGCGAAAAGGAAGGCGGCACCTTCGGCGAGTTCCACCAGCGTCTTGGCGCGGTCCTTGAGACCCGCCATAGCCTGGACTAGGAGGGCGCGGCCGTGATCGGTCTTCGCGGCTTCAATGAGTGTGCCGTTCGGCAGAAAGGGCTGGGTAGCAATCAGCGCATCGGCGAGGGCCTCATCGCCCATGGCGCGCATGTGAATGCCGTTGAGCGCGGTCAGCTTGTCGAAATCGAAGCGCGCCGCGCCTTTGTTGACGTCGTCGATGTCGAACCAGGCGATCATGTTCTCAAGCGACATGACCTCGTCGTCGCCATGGCTCCAGCCGAGGCGGGCGAGGTAGTTCTGCAGCGCCGCGGGCAGGTATCCCAGTTCGCGATAGGCCTCGACCCCCAGCGCGCCGTGACGCTTGGAAAGCTTGGCGCCGTCCTGGCCGTGGATCAGCGGGATATGGGCCATGACCGGCACATCCCAGCCCATCGCCTTGTAGATCACCGTTTGGCGGGCGGCGTTGGTGAGATGGTCGTCGCCGCGAATGATGTGGGTGACGCCCATGTCGTGGTCATCGACAACCACGGCATGCATGTAGGTCGGCGTGCCGTCGGAGCGCAGGATGATGAAATCGTCCAGATCCTTGTTCGGAAAGCGCACTTCGCCCTGCACGCGGTCGTACACGACGGTTTCGCCCTCCTGTGGCGCCTTGATGCGGATAACGGGCCTGACGCCTTCGGGCGCTTCGGCCGGATCACGGTCGCGCCAGCGGCCATCATAGCGGGGCGGCCGGCCCTCGGCCTTCGCCTTCTCACGCATCGCGTCGAGCTCGGCGGGCGTGGTGTAGCAGTAGTAGGCTTCGCCCTTGGCGACCAGCTCTTCGGCGACCTCGCGATGGCGCGGGGCGCGTTCGAATTGCGATATCGGCTCGCCGTCCCATTCGAGGCCGAGCCAGCTCAAGCCATCGAGAATCGCGGCGGTGGCGGCATCCGTCGAACGCTCGCGATCGGTGTCCTCGATGCGAAGCAGCATCGTGCCGTTGGTGTGCTTCGAATAAAGCCAGTTGAAAAGTGCCGTGCGCGCGCCGCCGATATGCAGATAGCCTGTGGGCGACGGCGCGAAGCGCGTTACGATGCGGTCTGTCATGAAAAGTCTCGCTCGGGCGACAGAAGAACCGCCCGCGTCGGTTTGCGGTGCGGGTGATGTAGCATAGGCGAGACACCGCGCAAGGGCGGGCTGGGGATGAGCGACGCGCCGGGGAGGGTGCTGGCAAGCGGCAGCCGGGCGATGCTCCGGCCGCTCGCGCTTGCCTTGCCGCGCGTTTCAATCGGCGCGTTGCGGCGGGACTTGGCAATCGAGGAAGATCGCGGGATCCTCTTTCTGCTTGGCACGGTGGCGCTGGGGTTCGGCGCCGTTCTCTACTTCCTTGCACCGTTCGAGCCGCCGCTCTGGCTGCCTGTTCTGGCAGTGGTCGCCGCCATGTCAGTCTTGTGGAGGCTGGCGCTTGGCCGCGCCTCGACGCTCGCGGTGGTGACACTCCTGTTGATCTCCGTCGGCGCCCTGGCCGGGAAGCTCGAGACGCTGCGCCACTCGACGCGTGTCATCGGTTCGGAGATCAGCACCAAGCTGACCGCGCAGGTGGTGCAGATCGAGCGGATGGCGAACGGGCGGACGCGGCTGACGCTCGACGTGGTTTCGACCGAACGACCCAAGCTGCGCTACGCGCCGGAACGGGTCCGGGTTTCCGCGCGGAAAGTGCCGGACGGAGTTAGGGCGGGAAGTCTCGTTTCGGGCATCGTCCGGCTGATGCCGCCTTCGGGGCCGGTTCGTCCGGGTGGCTACGACTTTTCGTTCGAAAGCTATTTCGACGGCATCGGGGCGAGCGGGTTCTTTCTCCGCGACCCTGAATTGCTGCCGGATGATCCGAGGCATCCTGCCGGTTGGCAGGGCGCGCTGGAGAATGCCAGGGCGCGCATCGCGGATCGCATTGCCGGAACGATCGGCGGCACCGAGGGGCAGATCGCGGCAGCGCTCGTGGTCGGCATTCGCGCGGGCATTCCGGAGGATGTGAACGAGGTTCTGCGCAAGACAGGTCTGGCGCACATTCTCTCTATCTCGGGGCTGCATATGGCGCTGGTGGCGGGCATTGCGCTGGGCAGTTTGCGCTTCGTTCTCGCGTTGTTTCCAGCTCATGCCTCGCGTCATGCGGTGAGGAAAGTCGCGTCGGCAGGAGCGCTGGCGCTTTTGACGGGATACTTCTTCTTTTCGGGCGGCGATGTGGCGGCGCAGCGGTCTTATGTGATGCTGGCCGTAATCCTTCTGGCCGTGATGTTCGACCGCGCGGCGCTGACCATGCGCAACCTCGCGATTGCGGCCGGCATCACCATTCTTTTCGCGCCGCACGAGGTGATGGGGCCGAGCTTTCAGATGTCGTTCGCGGCAACCGCCGCGCTGATCGCCGCCTATGGATGGTGGGTGGATCGCCAACGGATGCGGTCGCACTCGCCGCCGGGGGATCGAGGCGTCATTTCGAGCGCCGTTCATTGGCTCGGCGTGGTTGTCGCCGGCGGTGCCGCGACTTCGCTCGTGGCGGGCAGCGCGACGCTGCTGTTCAGCGCCTACCATTTTCAGCGCGCATCGCCCTTCGGTGTCGTGGCAAACCTTGCCGTCATGCCGTTGGTGTCGATCCTCGTGATGCCGTTCTGCCTGCTCGGCATGATCCTCATGCCCTTCGGCCTCGACTGGCTCGCCTGGGCTGTGGTCGGGTTCGGTTTGAAAGCGATGCTGGTGGTGGCAGCATGGTGCGCGTCCTATACGCCGCGCGATGCCATCGGACTTGTTCCCACCGTCACACTGGCAGTGGGCACGGTGGCGCTGATCGTGTTCGCGAGCGCCACGACACGCCTGAGGCACCTTTCTGTGCCATTGCTGCTGGTGGCCGGCCTTGGAATGACAATTCGGAGCACGCCGGACCTCTACATTTCCGAGGACGCCAAGCTCGTCGGCATGCGACGGCCGACGGTTCGGTGGCGTTCAACATGGACCGACCATCGGCATTCATTGCCCAGAATTGGCAGAACGCGTTCGATGTCGAGACTGTCAACAAGCTCGGAAAAGCCGGTTTCCAATGTGCCGGCGAGACCTGCCAAGCGGGTGAGGGTGATCGGAGCGTGGCTTTTGCCTCGAACGGAAAGGCTGGGAAAGCGCTTTGCGGCAAGGCGAGCGTCCTCGTCGTGTCCGAGGCTTCAGTCGAACCATGCCCGTCGCCTGCAGGGCCGTCGCTCATTCTATCGGCTCGTGATCTGGCCCGCCGGGGTGCAGCGGAGATATGGTGGCCGTCCGAGCCAAACGAGGCGCCGTTGGTGCGGTTCGCACTGCGTGAGGAATACCGTCCTTGGCACAGCCATCGCCGCTTCTCGCGTGCGGCGCGAGGCCTCGCGGAATATGTCAGGCCTCGCAAAGACGCACCGAAGGTGAAGACGGCTGAACCACCGCGTTGAGCTCCGGAAAGCTTCGGGAAATCGCGGACTTGCGCGGATGAGAACGAAAGACTACTGTTTGTTCTGGTTTTGTTTTTGATTGATTCCCGAGGCGCGCGATGCTTACCCGCAAACAGCATGAGCTTTTGCTTTTCATCCATGAACGGATGAAGGAAAGCGGCATTCCGCCCTCATTCGACGAAATGAAGGAAGCCCTTGATCTGGCTTCGAAATCCGGCATTCATCGCTTGATCATGGCGTTGGAGGAGCGGGGCTTCATCCGTCGTCTGCCGAACCGCGCGCGAGCGCTGGAAGTTCTGAAGCTGCCCGAATCGTCGACGCCGAGCCTTGCTGCGCCTCGCAAGTTCTCGCCGAGTGTGATCGAGGGTAGCCTTGGTAAAAAGCCGGTTGAGATCAGGAAGCCCGCTGCTGTCGAGACACGCGAGGCATTCGTTTCTCTGCCGGTGATGGGCCGTATCGCAGCCGGTGTTCCGATCGACGCGATTCAGAGCCAGACCCATTCCATCGTGGTGCCGCCCGAGATGCTGGCCGGCGGCGAGCACTACGCGCTGGAAGTGCGCGGCGACTCGATGGTGGACGCCGGTATCCTTGACGGTGATACGGTGATCATCCGCAATGCGAGCACGGCCAATGGCGGCGATATCGTCGTGGCCCTGGTGGACGACCAGGAAGCCACGCTGAAGCGCTTCCGTCGCAAAGGTGCCTCGATCGCGCTCGAGGCTGCCAACCCGGCCTATGAGACGCGGATCTTCGGACCCGACCGGGTGAAGGTTCAGGGCAAGCTGGTCGGGTTGATCCGGCGCTATTAAAGCGCCGAGCTAGCGAGTGGTTGTTTGATGAGTGAGCGGCGTCGGACACACGGCGCCGCTTTTTCGTTTGAGCGATGTTCGTCGGCAGGCTCTCGATTGACGCCCGTGCATGTCCGATGTCCAGCAGGTCATGAGAGCTTGGTCGGAGATGGTGACAGGCATAAATTCTTCACGTTGCCCTGACTGGGGCGATACTCCTCCGGCGAAGCGGCGAAGGGATGTGGCTGAGCCTGGCGAAAATGCTGAAGCGTCACGATGATCCGTAGGATCGGATGAGCGACGGCAGGCGCGTTGAGCGTGACTGCTGAACGCAGGACCGATGGGCAAATCCGCGTGCGACCTGAGATCAATATCAGTTCCATAATATATCTTATGCGACTGGCAGGTATGGGTGCCGGTGGCAAGGTGGGCTGTGGCGAATGGCATTGGAGCCCGGTATTGAGATTGGAACATTGCCTCCCCTCGAACTGGTGATTCCGATGGACGTCGAGCCTTCCTCCGATATCGCGATGCTGATTGGGATTATGCGGGCGTTGCGCGACCCGGTGGACGGATGTCCGTGGGATATCGAGCAGAGCTTCGCGACCATCGCTCCTTACACGATCGAGGAGGCTTACGAGGTTGCCGATGCGATCGAGCGTGGCGACATGGACGATCTCTGCGACGAGCTGGGCGATCTTTTGCTGCAGGTCGTTTATCACTCGCAGCTGGCATCCGAGAGCGGCGGGTTCGCGTTCGGCGATGTGGTGATGGCGATCACGCGGAAGATGATCCGGCGGCATCCGCATGTGTTCGGTGAAGAACGCGCACAGAGTGCCAAGGCGGCCAAGCTCTCGTGGGAGGCGTCCAAGCAGGCCGAGCGGGCCGGTCGGCCGAACAAAAGCGCTGGATTTCTCGGCGACATCCCGAACGCGCTTCCGGCAACGATGGCGGCGCTCAAGCTTCAGCGGAAAGCGGCGACAGTCGGGTTCGATTGGCCAAAGGCGTCGCAGGTGCTTGGAAAGATCGACGAGGAGCTGGAGGAAATCCGCTCGGTCATCGTTCAAAAGGAAGATGCTTCACGCATCCAGGATGAGGTCGGCGACCTGCTGTTCGCGGTCGTCAATCTCGCGCGGCATCTGGACGTCGATCCCGATACGGCGCTGCGGGGCACGAATGCGAAGTTCAGGCGGCGATTCACCTCGGTCGAGGATGCGCTTGTCAGTCAGGGCCGCGATCTCGCATCGGCATCGCTGGACGAGATGGAAGTGCTTTGGGTGGATGCCAAGAAATCCGAGCAGGAAACCGCAGGCCAAAGTGGCTTCTGACCATATTGTGCCACCGCGCTCTGGCCGACCACAGACGGCGGCGTTCGCTTTCGAACCGTTGCGTATCGGTCGGCGGTTGCCATACCAGCGCGTCACACCTTTTTTGCGCATCGTGCTGAATCGAAATCGTCGACGTTCCGACGACCTAACCTGATTGCAAGCCGCGCCAGCCTCCCATCTTCATGGCTGAAGGCTTCGTGCTTCTCGGCTAATTCGGTCTCGCTCTCAAAGCAAAGAGGCCTGAATACCTCTTCGGTTGCATGAGTTCGGATGCGAACTCGGCACCTCGTGAGCTGGTTGGCGGGCCGAGGGATCGGTTGGCGGTATTCGCTCGCCTTTGCCCCAATTTCTGCGCCTCTGAAGGCTGGAGATGTCGGTGCGTCAATATTGGGCTCAGGCCGCGACGTGTTGGCCCCGTTGCTGACCCGGCGCTTGTTTCGGACCGAGGTCGCTTTTGTTCCGAACGCCGGGCGGAGGATTGTGAATTCCCGTCGCTCCGGATCGCGGCCGCTCAAGCGGCCGAGAGCTTTTCCAGATCGTCGCGCGCGGAGCGAGTGCCGCGCAGATTGAGCGTCACGGAGCCGTCTTCTTCGTCCTGGCGCGAGACGACATCGGCGGTCTCGTAGACGGTTTGTAGGCGCGAAAGGCGGTCGGGCGACAGACGGATCGTGAAATCAACCAATTCGCCGGCAAGTTCGCGCTCGATGCGCTCGGTGAGGGCGGAGAGACCTTCGCCGGTGATGGCGGAAATGGCGACAGGGCGTTCAGCGCCCTCGCCCTGGCTTTCCGCGATGAGCCGCTCGCGGTCGTCTTCCGGCAGTGCGTCGATCTTGTTCCAGACTTCGATCAGCTTGGCGTTGGCCGGTTCGATACCGAGATCGCGCAGGATGCCTTCGACATCCTCGGCCTGGGCCGCCGTGTCGGGATCGGAGATGTCGCGGACATGCAGGATCAGGTCGGCCTCGACGACTTCTTCCAGTGTCGCGCGGAAGGCAGCGATCAGGTGCGTCGGCAGGTTCGAGATGAAGCCCACGGTGTCGGACAGGATGACGGGCGTGCCGTGCGGCAGGCGAAGGCGGCGCAGCGTCGGGTCGAGCGTGGCGAAGAGCATGTTCTCGGCCAGCACCTCGGCGCCGGTCAGCCGGTTGAAGAGCGTTGATTTGCCGGCATTGGTGTAGCCGACGATGGCGACCACCGGAAACGGCACTTTCCTGCGCTTGGCGCGGTGAAGCTCGCGCGTCCGGCGCACGGTTTCGAGCTCGCGCTTGAGCTTGATGATTTTTTCCTGAATCAGGCGGCGGTCGGATTCGATCTGGGTTTCGCCCGGGCCGCCCAGAAAGCCCGCGCCACCGCGCTGGCGTTCAAGGTGAGTCCACGAGCGAACGAGGCGGCCCTTCTGGTATTCGAGATGAGCGAGATCGACCTGCAGCACGCCTTCCTTGGTCCGCGCGCGTTCACCGAAGATCTCGAGGATCAGCCCGGTGCGGTCGAGTACCTTGGCTTTCCATTCCTTTTCGAGATTGCGCTGCTGAACGGGCGTCAGCGCGTGATCGACCACCACCAGCTCGATCTTCTCGCGGTCGATCTGTTCGGCGAAATCCTCGACCTTGCCGCTGCCCAGCAGCGTCGCGGGGCGTGGATCGTTCAGCGTGACGACCTGCGCATCGACCACATCGAGATCGATGGCGCGGGCGAGACCGGCGGCTTCCTCGCGGCGCGCTTCAGGCGCGCGGGACAGGCGCGGACGGTTGGGGCTCGCATCGTCCTCTCCGCGCTGGATGCGGGTCAGCCAAGGCACGATCACCAAGGCGCGGGTGGGCTCACCACCCTCGCCCGATTTGCGGCCGCTCGGGCCTTCGCGAGAAACCAATGAAGTTCCTTAGCTTGCGTCTTCGCCTTCGAACATGTTCACGGGCTGGCTCGGCATGATCGTGGAGATGGCATGCTTATAAACGAGCTGCGAGTGACCGTCGCGGCGAAGCAGAACGCAGAAGTTGTCGAAAGAAGTGACCACGCCGGTGAGTTTCACGCCGTTGATCAGGAAAATGGTGAGAGGATTCTTGCTCTTGCGAACGGAGTTCAGGAACAAGTCCTGAAGGTTCTGAGACTTGTCAGCCATGCTTTATTCTTTTCTTTGCCTCAGTTCGCGAACCCGGTGAGGGAAAGGCAGATTCGCGAAGTCCCACTTGATTGCAGTCGCGGCGCTTCCAGTCGCCATTCGAGACTGCAATCATTGGCGGTATCAGGCGGGTATCTTTTCCGCAATGTCAAAAAATGCCTTTCGCAAGGATAGCGCGATGGAGCTGGGGTGACCGTTGGCAACGGTGCGCCCATCGATCTCCACGACAGGCATCACGAGCGTGGTGGCGGCGGTGATGAAGGCCTCGCGCGCGGCCAATGCCTCGTCCACAGTGAAGCCGCGCTCTTCGATTCGCAGCCCTTCCTGGCGAGCGAGATCGAAAAGCGTCGTGCGGGTTACCCCGCGCAGGATGCCGTGTTCGGCCGGGCGCGTGACGAGCGTGCCGTCCTTGGTGACAATCCACGCATTGGTCGCAGCCCCTTCCTTCACGGTGCCGTCCGAATCGACGAACCAGGCCTCATAGGCGCCCTTTTCTTTCGCGGCCTGACGCGCGAGCACGTTGGGAAGGAGACCGACGGATTTGATGTCCACGCGATCCCAGCGGTTCTCCGGTACGGTGATGACGCTGATGCCTTTTTCGGCGCGGTCGTTGCCCGCCTTCGGATCGGTGCGCTTGGAGGTGATGACCAGCGAAGACGGCGTGCCGGGCTTCGGGAAGACGTGGTCACGCGGGGCGACCCCACGCGTTACCTGGAGATAGACGAGGCCGTTGGTGACGTGGTTGCGGCGCACCACTTCCCCCATCACCATCTCGAGCACGGGGCGGCGGATCGGCCATGCGATGGAGAGTTCGCCCAGCGAGCGGTCGAGCCGGTCGAGGTGGCGCTTGCGGTCCACGATGAAGCCGCGCGCGACCTCGCAGACTTCGTAGACGCCATCGGCGAACTGGTAGCCGCGATCCTCGATGTGAACCGAGGCCTGGTTGTGCGGCAGATAGCGGCCGTTGACATAGGCGATGCGCGGCACGTCAGACTCCGAGGGACTTGAGTTTGCGGTGGAGTGCCGAGCGCTCCATGCCGATGAATTCGGCGGTGCGGGAGATATTGCCGCCGAAGCGGTTGATCTGCGCGATCAGATATTCCTTCTCGAACATCTCACGCGCCTCGCGCAGTGGCAGCGCCATGATGTGCACGTCCGATTGCGACGGCGTCTTCGGCATGACGTCGCCGATCTCCGAGGGCAGCAGGTCGGCGGTGATGGGAGAATCGACATCGCCGCCGCGTACCAGGATCATCAGGCGCTCGATATTGTTGCGCAGCTGGCGGACATTGCCCGGCCAGTTGTGGGCCTGGATGACCGCCATCGCATCGTCGCCGATACGGCGCGGCTTGATGCCGGCCTGACGCGCGATCTGCTTCATGAAGTGATCGACGAGATAGGGAATGTCCTCGCGGCGCTCGGCGAGAGGCGGCACCATGACGGGCACGACGGCGAGGCGGTGATAAAGGTCCTCGCGGAAGCGTCCATCGGCGATCATGGCTTCGAGATTGTGCGCGGTGGACGAGATGATGCGCACATCGACCTTGACGCGCTTCGTGCCCCCTACCCGCTCGAACTGCTGATCGACCAAGACGCGCAGGATCTTGCCCTGCGTTTCGCGCGGCATGTCGGCGACCTCGTCGAGGTAGAGGATGCCCTTGTGGGCCTCTTCCAGCGCACCGACCTTGCGCTCGCCGCCGTTGTTCGACTCGGTGCCAAAGAGCTCGATCTCCATGCGCTCGGGCGTAATGGCTGCCGCGTTGAGCGAGACGAAGGGACCGGCGGCGCGCGACGAGTTGCCGTGGATCGCGCGCGCGACCAGCTCTTTTCCGGAGCCGGATGGGCCGATGATCATGACGCGGCTGTTGGTCGGTGCCACGCGTTCGATGGCCTGGCGAAGCTGCACCATGCCGGATGACATGCCGATGAGATCGAAGGTCTCACCGCTGCGCAGCTTGAGGTCGGACACCTCACGCTTGAGCTTCGATGTTTCAAGCGCGCGTTCGGCAATCAGCACCAGCCGGTCGGCCTTGAAGGGCTTTTCGATGAAGTCATAAGCACCACGGCGGAGAGCCGAGACGGCGGTCTCGATCGTGCCATGGCCGGAGATCATCACCACCGGCAGATTGGGATGCATGGCCTTGATCTTGTCGAGAAGCTCGAGGCCGTCGAGGCGCGAGCCCTGAATCCAGATGTCGAGAAAAACAAGACGGGGTACGCGGTCTGCGATGGCCTGAAGGGCGGAGTCGCTGTCATGCGCGGTGCGCGTGTCGTGGCCTTCGTCGCTGAGGATGCCGGCCACCAGCTCACGGATATCGGCCTCGTCATCGACGACGAGGATGTCAGACGCCATGTTCGACCCTCTCTTTCGCTTTCAATTCGGTTTCGCCGGTGGGCGGCAGGCGCAATGTCACCATCGCGCCGCGACCGCCGTGGAAGCGCACGGGCGCATCGTTCAACTCGATCGAGCCGCCGTGGTCCTCGATGATCTTCTTGACGATTGCGAGGCCGAGCCCCGTCCCCTTCGCGCGCGTCGTCATATAGGGCTCGAGAAGCCGCTGCCTATTCTCACGCGGCAGACCTTTGCCGTTGTCGATCACATCGACGCGCAGCTGCGGGCCTTCGCGGCGCGAGCGGACATGGATGTGGCCGCTTTCGTTCTCACCATAGGACGCGCTTTCGATGGCTTCCGCCGCGTTCTTGATGATGTTGCCGAAAGCCTGCGTGAGCAGGCGGCTGTCGAAGGTGCCAGCCAGTTTCTCATCTCCCAGATCGCGCGAGAACTTGATGTTGGGCTGGCTGACTTCCACCAGGAACGAGGCCTCGCGGAGCGGCTCGCGCAGATCCATCTGCTTCATCTCGGGCTTGGGCATGCGCGCGAAGGCCGAGAACTCATCGACCATGCGGCCGATATCCTCGACCTGCCGGATGATCGTGTCCGTGCACTGGTCGAAAACTTCGCGGTCTTCGGTGATGACCTTGCCGTAGCGGCGGCGGATGCGTTCGGCGGAGAGCTGGATGGGCGTCAGCGGGTTCTTGATCTCGTGCGCGATGCGACGGGCGACATCGGCCCAGGCCGAGCTGCGCTGAGCCTGCACGAGATCGGTGATGTCATCGACCGTGACGACGAAGGACGATTCCTCATCGCCCCCCTCGCCGCTTTCTTCGGTGACCTGCACATTGAAGGTGCGCTCGGCACCGCCTCGGAAAAACGTGACCTGTTCGCGGTAGACGGGCTTGTGGCTGGAGCGCGCGACTTCGAACACCTGCCCGACATGCGGCAGGAGGCTGGAAAGCGTCTGCCCCTCCGCGTCCTGCATGGCGATGCCGAGCATGGCTTCGGCGGACGGGTTGAGGATCGTCACCATGCCATCGGGATCGACGCCGATGACGCCCGACGTCACGCCCGACAGCACGGCTTCGGAGAAGCGGCGGCGTTCGTCGATCTGGTAGTTGGCTTCCAGCAATTCGTTGCGCTGGGATTTCAGCTCGCCGATCATGTTGTTGAACGTATCGGCCAGCGCACCGACATCGCCGTCCGAGGGGCGGACGGGGACCTTCACGTCGAGATTGCCGCCGGCCACTTCGTCGGCCGCACCGATGAGCTGGCGGATGGGGCGAACAAGCCGGTCGGCGACCGCGATGCCGGTCCAGATGGCGGAAAGGACGATGATGAGCGTGACGCCGAGATAAAGCACGGCAAAGGCGATCTGCGTGGTGCGGCGGTTGTTTTCGAGTCCGCGATATTCATTCGAATTCGCCGTCACGATCTGACGCGCGCGGATCACTTCCGGGTCCACCGTGCGGATCGTGTAGAGATAGGAGTTGTCGTATTGCTTGAGCTTGACGATGGCGCCGACGATGTTGCGCGTGCGCGGCTCGATCAGCACCGGCTTACCGTCGGCTGCGGTCTTCACCGCATCGACAGGTGGCTCTGGCATGGCGAAATCGGCGCGCGTTTCAGCCGTCATCTCGAAGGAGCCGTCGCCACGCAGGAGCGCTGCGTGAGCCAGGGAGCGCCCTTGCGCCTGCTCGCTCATGAACTCGCGGAAACCCGTGCGATCCAGGCCGTAGAGCGTGCGCGCGTTGTCGAGGTCATAGGCCATCGACAAGGTAGTGCCCTGAAGGTTGCGCGCGTTCTCCTGCACATAGGCTTCGGCAATCGAGAGCGAGGAATTGATGATCGTCTTGGTGCGGATCTCGAACCAGCGGTCGAGACCGACATCGAGCGTGATCGACGCAACCACGGCCACGAGCACGGCTGGGAGCGCGGCAACCAGCGAGAACATGGCGATGATGCGCACATGAAGGCGCGACGCGGCCTTGCGCGTGCGGCGTGCCATCAGGATGCGGTGTATCTCGCGGCCGATGAGGGCAAGGAGAAACGCGACGAAGCCGGCATTGATGCCGATCAGGGTCAGGGTCGTGGTCTGGTCGGGCGTGATGGGCGTGGCACCCATCAGGATCGCGAAGGAAACGGCGGCGGTCAGTAGTGCGCCGACGACCGCGATCACGCCGGGCAGCGCGAGCAGGCGGCGTCCATCGCTGCCCGCGCGGGTGCGCGGAAGCTTACGTTGCAGCAGTGGCTGGGCGAATGACGCCATCTGGCCGGACGGTTCCCTTTTGCCAATCACCCCTATGCAACGCATTGTGGCGATTATGCAACAAGTTTACCATTCGAGTATAATTTAGGGCCGCGAAGAGCGGTAAATCGAGACCCCCAGTTCGCGGATCTTCTTGCGAAGGGTGTTGCGGTTCACACCGAGCAGATCGGCGGCCTTGATCTGGTTCCCGCGCGTGGCGGTCATGGCAGCGAGCACGAGCGGATATTCCACTTCGGCGAGCATGCGCTGATAGAGACCGGCCGGCGGCAGCTCGGGGCCGAAGCTCGCGAAATAGCGTTGGAGGTAATGCTCCACCGCCTGGCCGACGGAAAGATCGTCGGGCAGTTCGCTTTCGGTCGGCGAGGTCGTGGACGGCGCTTCGGCGCGCAGTTCGGCCTGGATGATCTCGGCCGAAATTTCGTCCTGTGGGTAAAGGGCCGCCAGCCGGCGCACGAGATTTTCGAGCTCGCGCACATTGCCCGGCCAAGGGTAGCGCTTCATGAGTTCCAAGCCCTGCGGCGAGATGCGCTTGGCCTGCAGGCCTTCGGCCTGACCCTGCTTGAAGAAGTGGCGGACGAGATCGATGATGTCCTCGCTGCGCTCGCGCAGCGGCGGCAGGCGCAAGGGCACGACATTGATGCGGTAGAACAGGTCTTCGCGGAACAGCCCCTGATTGATCAGGGTGCGCAGGTCCTTGTTGGTGGCAGCGACGATGCGGACGTCCGTCTTGATGGGCGTGCGGCCGCCGACCGTGGTGTACTCGCCCTGCTGGAGCACACGCAGAAGGCGCGTCTGCGCCTCCATCGGCATGTCGCCGATCTCGTCCAAGAAGAGCGTGCCGCCTTCCGCCTGCTCGAAGCGGCCCGTCGAGCGGTGCTGCGCGCCGGTGAAGGCGCCCTTCTCATGGCCGAACAGCTCGGATTCGATCAGATCGCGCGGAATGGCCGCCATGTTGATGGCGATGAAGGGGCCCGAACGACGACGACCATATTCGTGCAACGCGCGGGCAACGAGCTCCTTGCCGGTTCCGGACTCGCCATTGATCATGACGGTGAGATCCGTCTGCATCATGCGGGCGAGCATGCGGTAGATGTCCTGCATCGCGGCCGATCGGCCGATCAGCGGCATTCCGTCCTGCTCTTCCGAGCGGGGCTCGTTTGCCTTCGCGCGGGGCTCCGACAGCGCGCGATTGACGATGGCGATCAGTTCGGTGAGGTCGAAGGGTTTGGGGAGATATTCGTAAGCCCCCGTTTCCGAGGCGCGGATGGCGGTCATGAAGGTGTTCTGCGCGCTCATGACGACGACCGGCAAATCGGGCCGCGCCTTCTTGATGCGTGGCAGCATATCGAAGGCGTTCTCATCGGGCATCACCACATCGGTGATGACCAGATCGCCCTCGCCTGCCGCGACCCAGCGCCAGAGCGTGGATGCGTTGGGCGTGGTGCGCACCTCATGGCCGACGCGCGACAGCGCCTGATTCAGCACCGTGCGGATCGCGGCATCGTCATCCGCGATGAGGATCTGGCCGCGCGTCGTCATGCATTGTCCTCGGATGAAGCGTCAGGCTCGGCGCTGTCTTTCCAGGCCGGCATCAGCACACGGAAGACCGTGCCGCGCCCGGTGGAATCGCACTCGATGATGCCGCCGTGATCGCCGACGATCTTGGCGACCAGTGCCAAGCCCAGACCGGAGCCGTTGGGCTTGGTGGTGATGAAGGGATCGAACAGGATCGGCAGGATATCGTCAGGCACGCCGCCGCCATTGTCCTCGACGCAGAATTCCAGAGGCAGCGAGACACGCACCTGCGTGCCGGGAACGGACACCCGCATGCCGGGGCGGAAGGCGGTGGAAAGAACGATCTCGCCATCCTCCCTGTGGCCAATGGCTTCTGCCGCGTTCTTCACGAGATTGAGGAAGACCTGGATCAACTGGTCGCGGTTGGCGTGAACCGGCGGGAGCGACGGGTCGTAATGCTCCTCGAAGCGGATGTTGCGGGCAAAGCCGCTTTTCGCGAGCGTCTTCACATGGTCGAGCACGACATGGATGTTCACCGGGAAGCGCTCGATGGGGCGCTCGTCGGAGAAGACTTCCATGCGGTCCACCAGCGAGACGATGCGGTCGGTCTCATCGCGGATCAGCTGGGTGAGCGTGCGATCCTCGTCGGACACGGTGCTTTCGAGCAGCTGGGCTGCGCCGCGAATTCCGGAAAGCGGATTCTTGATCTCGTGCGCGAGCATGGCGGCAAGGCCGGTGACCGAGCGCGCGGCGCTGCGATGGGTCATCTGACGGTCGATCTTTTCCGCCATCGACCGCTCCTGCAGCATGATGACGACCGAACCGGGGAGTTCGGGCACCGGCGCGGCATAGGCGTCGACGACCTTCTCGATGCCCAGACGCGGCGAGGAGACATCGACGCGGTATTCGTTGACCGGCGCGTAACGTTCACGGACCTGATCGACCAGCGTGAGGATCGGGCTGCCGAAGGGCACGAGTTTCGCGAGCGTGGTGCGGGCCAGCATGGTGGCGCTGGAGCGGAAGAAATCTTCCGCGTCGGCATTGGCATAGCTGATGGCCCCCTCGGCATTCAGCATCAAGACCGGGCGGCGGATCGTGTTGAGCACGATCTGCGCCGCTTCCTGCTCGCTGATCTTGGGCTTCGAAGGGGCATTCATGCGGCCTTCTTCTCCGGCAAAGGAGCGAATGCGGCACGAAGTGACGTCGCGACATCAAAGGGATCGAGCGAAGTCATGATCTGGGAGCGCAGCTCCGGCGCCGTGTGTGGCGCGTGGTTGTCGAGATACCAGCCGAGATGCTTGCGCGCCTGACGCAAGCCCTTCTGCTCGCCGTGGAAGCGAAGCATGTCCTGGTAGTGCTCGACGACGTAGGACGCCATGTCCGCTGGTTTCTGGCAGCCGCCGCATGCCACTTCGCCCGGCAGCCAAGGGGCACCGTAGGTGGCGCGGCCGACCATGACGGCGTCGGCGCCGGACTGGTCGAGGATCGCCTGCGCATCCGCAGGGCTCGCGACATCGCCGTTCGCAACGAGCGGCACGGTGACGGCCTCCCTCACCCGGCGGATCGCCCGCCAATCGGCGCGGCCTTCATAGAACTGGCAGCGCGTGCGGCCGTGGACGGTCACCATCCGCACGCCGGCCTGTTCCGCGCGGCTGGCGATGTGCGGCGCGTTCAACGAGGTCTCGTCCCAGCCAAGGCGC
Organism: Mesorhizobium liriopis; assembly: GCF_024053505.1. Lineage (GTDB taxonomy): Bacteria > Pseudomonadota > Alphaproteobacteria > Rhizobiales > Rhizobiaceae > Mesorhizobium_B > Mesorhizobium_B liriopis. The sequence continues at coordinate 55,731 of NZ_JAMXQS010000006.1, forward strand.
ATTTTCACCGTGACAGGCAACTTCACGGCCTCGACGACGGAGGCGATGAGCCTGATGGCATGATCGGGCTCGCGCATGAGGGCCGAGCCGCAATAGCCGCCAGTGACCTTCTTGGCCGGGCAGCCCATATTGATATCGATAATGTCGGCGCCCTCACCTTCGGCGATCCGCGCAGCTTCCGCCAGTGCGGAGGCATCGCGGCCGGCGAGCTGGACCATGTGGACGGGGATATCCGGACGCCGCATGCGTTGCGCGGTGTCGCCGCGCATTTTGACGAGCTCGCCACTCGCGATCATCTCGGTCACGACGAGGCCCGCGCCCGCCTGATGCGCACGGACGCGAAAAGGCTCGTCCGTGACGCCGGACATCGGCGCAAGGAAGACGCGGTTGGGAATCGAGACTCGACCCAGCTGGAGAGGCTGATGGAGCAGCAAGAAATTGGTTGCCTAAAAACGGAGCATGGCGACAGACTGCTTATTCTCTAAACACAGTCTGCGAGGCGGCGCAACGGCGTGATTTGCCGCTGTGCTGTGGATGCCGTTTGGCCCTTTGCGAAGGTGGCCCACCTCCGCTAAGCCTCGCGCCATGACATTGCAAGACAAAGAGCGGGTTGCCGCGATCATCGTCGCCGCCGGCCGGGGCGAGCGCGCAGGCGTGGCCGAGGGGCCGAAGCAGTATCGCCGCTTGGGCGACAGCACGGTGATCGCCCAGTCGATCAGCCATTTTCGTGAGCATTTCGCGGTCGAGGCCATCGTCGTCGTGGTCCATGCGGATGACGGCGAGCTGCTTTCGCGTGCTTGCGATCTCGCCGATGCACAGGTCGTGATCGGCGGCGGGACGCGACAGGAGTCCGTTCTGCGGGGGTTGGAGGCGCTCGAGGGTCGGTCGTTCTCGAGGGTGCTGATCCACGATGCTGTTCGGCCTTTCGTCGATGCGGACATCATCACGCGTGTGATCGAATCCACTGACGGCCAAACGGGAGCGCTTGCCGCCCTGCCGATGCCCGATACGCTCAAGCGTGAGGCAGCGGATGGTACAGTGCTGGAAACATTGCCGCGCCAAGGCCTGTGGGCCGCGCAGACGCCGCAGGGATTTCCATTCGACCCTATTCTCGAAGCTCATCGCAAGGCACATGCGGAAGGACGCCATGACTTCACGGACGACGCGGCGATCGCGGAATGGGTGGGGATGCCGGTTCGGCTGGTTGAAGGCAGTGCCGACAACACCAAGCTCACATGGGCGCGCGATATCGAGCGGGCACGCAGGATGATCGCCGCCCAGCCGCGCTTTCCCGATGTGCGCGCCGGGACGGGCTATGACGTGCATTCGTTCGAACCAGGCGATGCGGTATGGCTTTGTGGGGTCGCCATTCCGTTCACCAAAAAGCTGTCCGGCCATTCGGATGCCGATGCCCCGCTGCACGCGCTGACCGATGCGTTGCTCGCGACATGCGGCGCGGGCGATATCGGCGTGCATTTCCCGCCCTCCGATCCGCAGTGGAAGGGCGTGGCATCGCGCCGTTTCGTCGAGCATGCGGTGAAGATCGTCCGCGATGCGGGTGGCCGTATCGCGAATGCCGATATCACGATCATCGCGGAGGCGCCGAAGGTGGGGCCGCATCGGGAGGCGATGACGGCACTTTTGAGCGAGGTTCTGGGCATCACGCCGAACCGCATCTCGATCAAGGCGACCACCAATGAGCGCATGGGTTTCGTCGGGCGCGAGGAAGGCATCGCAGCTCTCGCAACGGTCAGCGTGGTTTACCCGGGAGAACTTGTGTGATGAGCGAGGAAACACTGGCGAAACGTCTGCTCGCCTCGTGCATCGCGCGCGACATTCTGGTGGCGACGGCCGAGTCCTGCACCGGCGGCATGGTCGCCGCCGCGATCACGGACATTGCAGGCTCATCGGCTGCACTGGATCGGGGCTTCGTGACCTATTCCAACGAGGCCAAGATGGCGATGCTGGGTGTCGAGGCGAAGACGCTCGCCAATCACGGGGCGGTATCCGAAGAGACGGCGGCCGAAATGGCGCGGGGAGCACTCGCCCATTCGAACGCTGGTGCGGCCGTTGCGATCACGGGCATAGCCGGACCGGGCGGCGGCAGCGTGGAGAAGCCTGTCGGGCTGGTCTGGTTCGCCACCGCGTCGCGCGATGGGACGGTGGTCACGCGTCAGGCGCAGTGGGGCGATATCGGCCGCGCAAAGGTACGCGAGGCAGCACGGCATACGGCGCTCGAAATGTTGCTCGAAGCGGTGGAGCGGCTACACCGAGGCTGATGCGGTCGCGCCGTAGATCGTGTCGGCGCGCTTTTCGAAGGCTTCAGCGAACTTGCGGAAGGCGCGGTCGAACATCGCGCCCATCAGCGCGCCCAGCATGCGGCTCCTGAACTCGTAGTCGATCGAGAAATGAATGGTGCAGCCGCCGTTCGGAGCGGGTTCGAAGCGCCATTGGCTGTTGAGGTAGCGGAACGGACCGTCGAGATATTTCGCGTCGATCGTGTGTTCGGCGGGCTTGAGATGCACCTGTGTGGTGAAAGACTCGCGGATCGCCATATAGCCGACGGTCATTTCTGCCGCGAGCACCGCCTGACCGTCGCGCTCGCGGCGCGAGCGAATCGCAAGGCCTTCGCAGAGCGGCAGGAATTCCGGATAGCGCTCGATGTCGGCCACGAGCGCGAACATCTGGTCGGGTGTGTAGCGCACATGGCGTTCAGTCTGAAACTGCGGCATGGAAAGGTCAGGCTTTCCGCGCCAGGGCCGCCTCGCGTGCGGCACGCAGCTTGGCGAAGTCGTCGCCGGCATGGTGCGATGAGCGCGTCAGCGGGCTCGACGCGACAAGCAGGAAGCCCTTGGTGCGGCCGACCGTCTTGAAGCTTTCGAACTCATCGGGCGTCACGAAGCGCTTGACCGGATGGTGCTTGCGGGTGGGCGCCAGATACTGGCCGATGGTCATGAAGTCGACATTGGCGCTGCGCAGGTCATCCATCAACTGCAGCACTTCGTTCCGCTCCTCGCCCAAACCCACCATGATGCCCGACTTGGTGAAGATCGACGGGTCGAGTTCCTTCACGCGCTGAAGCAGGCGGAGCGAGTGGAAGTAGCGGGCACCGGGACGGACCGTGAGATAAAGCGACGGGACCGTTTCGAGATTGTGGTTGAAGACGTCGGGCTTGGCCTCGACGACCACTTCGAGCGCGCCGTCCTTGCGCAGGAAATCCGGCGTCAGGATTTCGATGGTCGTGGCGGGCGAAGTCTTGCGGATGGCACGGATGACGGCGGCGAAATGCTCCGCACCACCATCGGCCAGATCGTCGCGATCGACGGACGTGATGACCACATGCGTCAAGCCCATCTGCGCAACCGCATCGGCCACGCTTTGCGGCTCGTTCGCATCGAGCGCGCCGGGGATGCCGGTGCGGACGTTGCAGAAGGCGCAGGCGCGGGTGCAGATCTCGCCCATGATCATGAAGGTGGCGTGCTTCTTGTCCCAGCACTCGCCGATATTGGGGCAACCGGCCTCTTCGCAGACGGTGACCAGCTTGTTCGAGCGGACGATCTCGCGCGTTTCCGCATAGCCCTTGGAGACGGGCGCGCGTACACGGATCCAGTCCGGCTTGCGGAGCACTTCCTGATCGGGCCGATGAGCCTTTTCAGGATGGCGCGGCCGGGGCGCGATCGTGCGGTCGAGAACTGTGACCATCGTCGAATGGATACCCTTCACCCAGTTCGGGAACCACTGATCTAACCATGATGGCCGCAAATAAAAAGGCCGCCCGCGTTGCGCGAGCGGCCCATCTGCAATGCGTTTTTGCGTCTATCGCCTGAACAGGCGCGCAATCGCAATCAGGATGCAGGCGCCGATGAAGCCCGCGATCAGGTAAGCGATCCATCCGGTGCCGAGCGAGATATTCAGCGCGGCCAGGATGGCGTTGAGAACCACGGCACCGATGATGCCGAGGATGATGTTCATGAGCACGCCCATATTGCTGCGCATGAACGTTTCGGCGAGCCAGCCGGCAATGCCGCCGATGAGGATGGCTGCGATCCAGCCTACTCCGTTGGTATCCATTTCGTCCCTCTCCGCTGAGGTTGCCCAAACAGTGCTCAGGCAGTCACGGGAAGCGAAAAGGATTCCACTGCCGCCCAGCGGCGATAGAACTTTTGAAACGGATAACGGTTCCGTGAATCAAACGTTATCCACAGGCACGCTCAGGCGTTGAGCGCGCGACCGTAAGCGTCGAGCACGCTTTCCTTCATCATCTCCGACAATGTCGGGTGCGGGAAGATGGTGTGCATCAGTTCTTCCTCGGTGGTTTCGAGATTCATCGCCACGACGAAGCCCTGAATGAGTTCGGTCACTTCCGCGCCGATCATGTGAGCGCCGAGAAGCTGACCGGTCTTCTTGTCGAAGATCGTCTTGATGAAGCCCTGGTCCTCGCCGAGCGCGATGGCCTTGCCGTTGGCAGCAAAAGAGAAGCGACCGACTCGGATGTCGTGACCCGCTTCCTTCGCTTTGGCTTCGGTGAGGCCGACCGAGGCGACCTGTGGCTGGCAGTAGGTGCAGCCTGGAATCTTCATCCGGTCGAGTTTGTGAACGTGCAGGCCCGCGATCTTCTCGATGCAGGTGACGCCCTCATGCTCGGCCTTGTGAGCCAGCATCGGAGCACCGGCGACATCGCCGATGGCGTAGATGCCGGGCACATTCGTCGCGCCGTAGCCATCGGTGACGACCGTGCCGCGCTCGATCTTCACGCCGACCGCTTCGAGCCCGAGATTTTCGACATTGCCCTGCACGCCGACAGCCGAGATGAGCTTTTCGGCCGACAGTGCCTGGGTCTTGCCGTCCTTGGTCTCGACATGCGCGGTGACGCCGGTGCCGGACTTTTCGACCTTGGACACCTTGGCATCGGTCAGAATCCTGATGCCCTGCTTCTCGAACTGCTTGCGGGCGAAGGCCGAGACCTCGGCGTCTTCCACGGGCAGGATGTTGGGCAGGAGTTCGATCACCGTCACTTCCGCGCCCATGGTGCGATAGAAGGAGGCGAACTCGATGCCGATGGCGCCGGAGCCCATCACGAGCAGCGACTTCGGCATGGCCTTCGGAACCATGGCCTCGAAGTAGGTCCAGATGCGGTCGCCATCCGGCTCGATCCCGGGCAGCGCGCGCGGGCGTGCGCCAGTGGCGACGACGATATGCTTGGCGGTGTACGTCCCCTCGCCTTTGGTGCCCTTCGGCGCGGGTGGCTGGGGCTGCATGGCGGGCTTGGAAGATTTGCCGACCACGATCTCGCCCGGCTTGGTGATCCTGGCTTCGCCCCAGATCACGTCCACCTTGTTCTTCTTCATCAAGAAGCCGACGCCGCCATTGAGGCGCTGCGAGACGCCGCGCGAGCGCTGGACGACCGCGCCGACATCCGCCGACACGGTGCCGTCGATCTTCAGGCCGTAATCCTTGGCGTGCTCGGCATAGTGCATGACTTCGGCCGAGCGCAGCAGCGCCTTGGTGGGGATACAGCCCCAGTTGAGGCAGATGCCGCCCAGATGCTCGCGCTCGACGATGGCCGTCTTGAGCCCGAGCTGTGCGGCGCGCACCGCTGCGACATAGCCGCCGGGACCGGAGCCGATGATGATGACGTCGTAATTCTCGGCCATGAGCCGGCTCCTTGTCGTCAGGAGTTCAGGATATCGCGCACGAGGGGCGCGAGCGCGCGACCGACCGCGCGCGTATTTTCGGCATCCATATGGACGCCATCGAGCGGCGTGGTCTGCGCCACGCTGCCCGCATCGAAATGCGAAATGCCCAGTTGCTTCGCGAGCTTCGCATAGGCGCCCGCGAGTTTTTGCGATTCTTCGATCGCTTCGAACATCTCGGCGAAATCCTCGTCCTCGGTCCGGCACAGAGCGGGCGGGGAGACGAGCAGGATTTTCGGCACCGCGTATTCGAAGCCGTAGGCGTGGCCGCGAATGAGTTCGATGAGCCGCTCCATGCCCTGGCGGGCCGCGAGCGCCCTGCCCGCGATCCACGGCTTCATGTCGTTCGAGCCCAGAAACAGGATCACGAGGTCGAGCGGCTTGTGCGTTTCGAGGACCGTCGGGAGAAGCCGCATCCCGTTCCGGTCGCAATCGGCCCCGTGGTCGTCATAGATGGTCGTGCGACCGTTCAGACCTTCGGCGATGACGTGGAAGTCTTCGCCGAGTTCGGCCTGCAGGACGCTCGGCCAGCGATCCGCATACGCATGCCGTGTGGGACCCGAGGCGCTGTAGCCCCAGGTCAACGAGTCGCCGTAAGCGAGGATCGTCTTCATCGTGGGCGGCTCAGACGAGCATGCCCATCGGGTTTTCGATGTGGCGCTTGAAGGCCTGGAGCAGTTCGGCACCCAATGCGCCGTCCACCGCGCGGTGGTCGGTCGAGAGCGTCACGGACATGATCGTGGCGATCTTGATCTCACCCTTCTTCACCACCGCCCGCTCCTCGCCCGCGCCGACCGCGAGGATCGTGGCGTGCGGCGGGTTGATGACGGCGGAGAAATCCTTGACGCCGAACATGCCGAGGTTCGAAACGGCCGTGGTGCCGCCCTGATACTCTTCCGGCTTGAGCTTGCGGTTGCGTGCGCGGGAGGCGAGGTCCTTCATCTCGTTGGAGATGGCGGAAAGCGTCTTCTCTTCGGCACGTCGGATGATCGGGGTGATCAGGCCGCCCGGAATCGAGACTGCAACGCCGACATCCGAATGCGAATGCTTGAGCATCGCGGATTCGGTCCATGACACATTCGCGTTCGGCACGTCGCGCAATGCGAGCGCCAGGGCCTTGATGACCATGTCGTTGACGGAGAGCTTGTAGGCCGGAACCTCGCCCTTCTCGGTCTTGCGCATGGGCGATGCCTCGTTGATCTGCTTGCGCAGGGAGAGGAGCGCGTCCAGTTCGCAATCGACGGTGACGTAGAAATGCGGAACGGTGCTCTTCGCCTCGGTCAAGCGGCGGGCAATCGTCTTGCGCATGTTGTCGTGCGGGATCAGCTCGTATGAGCCTTCCTCGAAGAGCTTGAGCACGGCATCATCGCTCATCGGCTTCGGTGCAGCCGCAGGAGCTGCGGCTGGAGCCGGTGCTTCACCCGGCTTGGCGGCAGGAGCCGCGCCGGGCTTCGCGTTATCGACGTCCGCCAGAACGATGCGGCCATGCGGGCCGCTGCCTTTCAACGCGGAAAGGTCGATGCCCTTCTCCTTGGCGACACGGCGCGCGAGCGGCGACGCGAAGGTGCGCGCACCGCCATTGGCGGCGTCACCCGTTGACGGTGCCTGCGGCGCTGTGCTGCCGCCGTAGCCATCCTTGGCAGCAGCCCTGCTGTCGCTCTTCGGCGCTTCAGCCTGCGGCTCGGAAGCCGTGGCTTCGGCCTTGGGTGCCTCGGCTTTCGGTGCCTCCGCAGAACCCGAAGCGGCTGCGCTCGCGTCCTCACCGTCTTCGGCCAGAACGGCAATCAGCGCGTTGACCTTCACGCCTTCAGTGCCGGCAGGCACTACGATCCTGGCGACCGTACCTTCATCGACGGCTTCCACTTCCATGGTCGCCTTGTCGGTCTCGATCTCGGCGATCACATCGCCGGCCGAAACCTTGTCGCCTTCCTTGACCAGCCATTTGGCCAGATTGCCCTCTTCCATCGTAGGAGAGAGCGCGGGCATGGTGATGTTGATCGGCATCGCTCGCCCCTTATGCGCGGTAGGTCACTGCTTTGACGGCCTCGACGACTTCGGCCACGTTCGGAAGCGCGAGCTTCTCGAGGTTGGCCGCATATGGCATCGGCACGTCCTTGCCGGCGACCGTGATGACCGGCGCGTCGAGATAGTCGAAGGCGCGCTGCATGACCTGGCTGGCGATGTGGTCGCCTACCGAGCTTTGCGGGAAGCCTTCTTCGACAACAACCAGACGGTTGGTCTTCTTCACCGATTCGATGATGGTATCGAAGTCGAGGGGGCGGATGGTGCGCAGGTCGATGATCTCGACATCGAGGCCGAGACCGCGCAGTTCCGCTTCCGCCTTCACGACATAGGTCATGCCGATGCCGAAGGAGACGATCGTGGCGTCCTTGCCGGACTTGTGGATGCGCGCCTTGCCGATGGGGAGCACGAAATCGTCGAGCTTCGGCACGTCGAAGCTCTGGCCGTAGAGGATCTCGTTCTCGAGGAAGACAACCGGATTCTCGTCGCGAATCGAGGCCTTGAGCAGGCCCTTCGCGTCGGCAGCGGAATAAGGCATCACGACCTTGAGGCCGGGAATGCTGCTGTACCAGGCGGCATAGTCCTGGCTGTGCTGGGCACCCACACGCGCGGCGGCACCGTTGGGGCCACGGAACACGATCGGCGCACCCATCTGGCCGCCGGACATATAAAGCGTCTTCGCGGCCGAATTCACGATCTGGTCGATTGCCTGCATCGCGAAGTTGAAGGTCATGAATTCCACGATGGGACGCAGGCCCGCCATGGCGGCGCCGACGCCGACGCCGGCAAAGCCGTGCTCGGTGATCGGGGTATCGACCACGCGCTTGGAGCCGAACTCCTGTAGCAGGCCCTGCGTGATCTTGTAGGCGCCCTGGTACTCGGCGACCTCCTCGCCCATGACGAAGACGTTTTCGTCGCGGCGCATTTCCTCGGCCATGGCATCGCGCAGCGCTTCGCGCACGGTGGTCGAAACCATCTCGGTGCCCGCCGGAATATCCGGGTCGGCCTGCACATTGGCAACGGGTGCGGCAGGAACCTTGGCAGCGTCCTTGTCCGCCGTCGGCTCATCCTTTGCTTCGCGCGCCTTGCCGCCGGCATCGCCCTCGGCGGCCTTGGGCGTATCGGCATTGGTCGCCTCGGCTGGCTTGGGCGCGGGAACTGCTGCTGCCGAGTCCGCGCTTTCGCCGTCCTGCAGAAGCGTGGCGATCGGCGTGTTGACCTTCACCCCTTCGGTGCCAGCCTCAATCAGGATCTTGCCCAGCGTGCCTTCATCGACGGCTTCCACTTCCATGGTCGCCTTGTCGGTTTCGATCTCGGCGATCACGTCACCGGCGGTGACCGCATCGCCCTCGTTCTTCAGCCATTTGGATAGCGTGCCCTCCTCCATGGTCGGGGAAAGCGCGGGCATCAGGATTTCAATCGGCATTGGTGGTGAAATCCTCAGCGTACGATGTCGGTCCAGAGCTCGGACACATCCGGCTCAGGGTCGGTTTGGGCGAATTCGGCGGAATCGGCGACGACGTCGCGGACTTCCTTGTCGACGGCCTTGAGATCCTCCTCGCTGGCCCAGCCGGCCTTGGTCAGGCGCGCCTTGACGAGCTCGATCGGATCCTGCTCGGTGCGGATCTTCTGCACCTCTTCCTTGGTGCGGTACTTGGCCGGGTCGGACATCGAGTGGCCACGATAGCGGTAGGTCTGCATCTCGAGGATGATCGGGCCCTTGCCGGAGCGGCACCATTCGGCGGCGAAATCACCCGCAGCCTTCACCGCGCGCACGTCCATGCCGTCCACCTGCATGCCGGGGATGCGGAAGGACGCGCCGCGATGGGAGAAGTTGGTTTCGGCCGACGAGCGCGAAACGGCCGTGCCCATGGCGTATCGGTTGTTCTCGATCACGTAGATGACCGGTAGCTTCCACAGCGAAGCCATGTTGAAGCTTTCATAGACCTGGCCCTGATTGGCCGCGCCGTCGCCGAAATAGGTGACGGACAGATTCTCGTTGCCGCGATATTTGTTGGCAAAGGCGAGACCCGTGCCGAGCGAGACCTGTGCGCCGACGATGCCGTGGCCACCGTAGAAATGCTTCTCTTTCGAGAACATATGCATGGAGCCGCCTTTGCCCTTGGAATAGCCGCCCCGACGTCCCGTCAGCTCGGCCATCACGCCACGCGGGCTCATGCCGCAGGCGAGCATGTGGCCGTGGTCGCGATAGGCCGTGATGACCTGATCGCCCTCGACCAGCGCCATCTGCATGCCGGTGACGACGGCTTCCTGGCCGATATAAAGGTGGCAGAAACCGCCGATGAAGCCCATGCCGTAGAGCTGGCCCGCGCGCTCTTCGAAGCGGCGGATCAGGAGCATGTCGCGATAGGCCTTGAGTTCGTCTTCCTTGCTGAATTCGGCCGGAGGCGGTGTCTGGGGCGAGGCTTCGGTCAGCGCAGCCTCGGCGTCGAACTCGTCCTGCGTTTTTCGCGCCGCATTCGCCATGCATCACTCCCTGGACAGCATGATTGAGTGTTCGGCCGCGCGAATGAGCGCCGCCTATCATGCGTCCATAGCTAGCATCTTGGATGGGTCGCGGCCATGCGGAAAATGCATGGCTCATATGCGGCTAAGCTGTTCAAATCACTGCACTTATCCGCAGCATTTCATGTTGCACTGCAACATCAGCGCATGATCGTGATCTCGTCGGCATGGCTCAGGCTGAGCGCCTTACGCGCCTGCTCGTCGAGCATGTCCTTGTCGATGGTGCCGTCGTGGATCATGCGGACGCGACGCTCGATCGCCTCGCGTCGGCCGCGCACCTCATCGAGCTGCGCGGTGAGTTCGGCTTCACGGGCTTCATAGCGATAGGTGGCATAGATGCCGTAGTCGCCGTGATAGGCATGGAAGCCGAAATAGGAGAGGAAGCAGACCGAAATGACGGGGACGATCAACAGTCCCAGTCCTCGTTGCTTGTGCTGTTTGGTCCACATCGGCGCGGCTCTCCTCTGGCCGCGCCACTTTCCACAAACAGGCTTAACGCCCGGTTTAAGCGCGCAGAATCGAGCGCCCGGCGAAGCGTGCCTGCTTGCCCAGTTCTTCCTCGATGCGGATGAGCTGGTTGTACTTGGCGAGCCGGTCGGAACGGGCAAGCGAGCCGGTCTTGATCTGTCCGCAGTTCGTGGCAACCGCGAGATCGGCGATGGTCGAATCCTCGGTCTCGCCCGAGCGGTGAGACATGACTGCGGTATAGCCGGCCTTGTGCGCGATCTCGACGGCTTCCAGCGTTTCGGTGAGCGAGCCGATCTGGTTGACCTTCACGAGCATCGAATTGGCGACGCCGATGCGGATGCCGTCGCGCAGGCGGGCGGAGTTGGTGACGAACAGGTCGTCGCCGACAAGCTGCGTCTTCGCACCTGCGAGATCGGTCAGAGCCTTCCAGCCGTCCCAATCGTCCTCGGCCATGCCGTCTTCGATGGAGATGATCGGGTAATCGGAGGCGAGCTTGGCGAGATATTTGGCTTGTTCCTCGCTCGAGCGCGTGGTGCCCTCGCCTTCATAGACGTAGGCGCCGTTCTTGAAGAACTCGGTCGCTGCGCAGTCGAGCGCGATGCCGACCTGCTCGCCGGGCTTGTAGCCGGCCTTCTCGACGGACTTCAGGATGAAATCGAGCGCTTCCTCGGGGCTCTTCAGGTTGGGCGCGAAGCCGCCTTCGTCGCCGACATTGGTGTTGTGGCCGGCGTCCTTGAGGCCCTTCTTCAGGGTGTGGAAGATTTCCGCTCCCCACTGCACGGCCTCCTTGAGGCTCGATGCACCGACCGGCATGATCATGAATTCCTGGAAGTCGATCGGGTTGTCGGCATGCACGCCGCCATTGATGATGTTCATCATCGGCACCGGAAGGATGCGCGCATTGGCACCGCCGACATAGCGGTAAAGCGGCAGGCCCGAAGCATCGGCCGCTGCCTTGGCGACGGCAAGCGACACGCCGAGGATGGCGTTGGCGCCGAGGCGGCTCTTGTTGGGCGTGCCGTCGAGTTCGATCATCGTCTCGTCGATCTTGGTCTGGTCTTCGGCCTCGAGCCCACCGATCGCTTCGAACAGCTCGCCATTGACGGCATCGACCGCCTTCTGCACGCCCTTGCCGAGATAGCGGCTGCCGCCGTCGCGCAACTCAACGGCTTCGTGTGCGCCAGTGGAGGCGCCGGAAGGGACGGCCGCGCGGCCCTGCGAGCCGTCTTCCAGAACCACATCGACCTCCACGGTCGGGTTGCCACGGCTGTCGAGAATTTCGCGGCCGATGATATCGACGATGGCGGTCATGGGGTCTCTCCCTTTGGACAATCCGGGCCCCTCATAAACCAACCGCCGCGAAACTCAATTCGCGGCGGTGGGGGCAGGCCAAGAATTTAAATCGGTTCAGGACCAGTATGGGTCGACTTTGTAATAGTCGTATGACGCGTCACGCGCGGTGCGGCCGTCTTCCCGCGTCAGTTCCTCCACCGAATAGGCGGGCGCAGCTTCGAGCTGGTCCTTGGAGTAAGGCACGATATAGCCGCCACGGCTCTTCTCGTAGTCGAGCGAGCCCCAGGGGATGGCGTGATACTTTTCGCCGATCCCCAAAAATCCGCCGAACGAGACGACCGCGAACATAATGTTGTTCGACAGCTTGTCGAGCATCACATCGTGGATCGTGCCCACATTGTCGCCGGCGGTGTTGTAGACGGCGGTACCGATGACGCGCGATGCCGCGATGGCCGAGGTGTGGCCTGCCGGTGTGCTCATGCTGTTCTCCTTTCGCTTCAAGAAACTCGCGGCGAGAACAGGCTGGACGGCCGGTTGGTTCCGGCTCAGGCGCCCTTGGCGATGCGGTCGAACGCCATCAGACGCTCGAGAAGGCCGCGCATCTTGTCGAGGGGGACCATGTTGGGGCCATCCGATGGAGCGTTGTCGGGGTCCTCATGCGTTTCGATGAAGACAGCCGCCACACCCACTGCCACAGCCGCCCGGGCCAGCGTTTCCACGAAGCGGCGGTCGCCGCCCGACGAGCCGCCCTGCCCGCCTGGCTGCTGCACCGAATGGGTCGCGTCGAAGACGACCGGTGCGCCGATCTCGGCCATGATCGGCAGCGAGCGCATGTCGGAAACGAGGGTATTGTAGCCGAAGGATGCGCCGCGCTCGGTGAGGAGCACATCCGGATTGCCGGACTCGGTCAGTTTGGCGACCACGTTCTTCATGTCCCACGGTGCGAGGAACTGGCCCTTCTTGACGTTGACGATGCGGCCGGTCTTGGCGGCGGCGATCAGAAGATCGGTCTGGCGCGAAAGGAAGGCGGGGATCTGAAGGATGTCCACAGTTTCGGCGACGATAGCGCACTGTTCCTCATTGTGAATGTCGGTGAGGACCGGAAAGCCGAATTCCTTCTTGAGGTCGGCGAAGACGGGCAGCGCGCCTTCGAGGCCGATGCCCCGCTTGCCACCGAGCGAGGTGCGGTTCGCCTTGTCGAAAGACGACTTGTAGACGAAGCCGATGCCGAGTTCGTCGGTGAGTTCCTTCAATGCGCCGGCCATGGCGAAGGCATGCTCGCGGCTTTCCATCTGGCAGGGGCCTGCGATAAGGGTGAGCGGCAGGTTGTTGCCGAAGCGCACCGCGCCGGCTTTGACTTCGCTGTTGGGCTTTGCGGACATTTTCGATTTCCTGTTTGCGCGGCGGTTTGCCTCAATCGCCGCCGCGCATCAAGCGCTCGCTCTTCCTTCAAGATTCAGGCTGCGTTAAGTGGTCCTTGACCATAATGGGTCTTTCAGCCTCGCCAGCCCATCATTCCCGCCGAGACACCGTGAAACCCCTGTTTGTCATCCTTTCGCCCGCGCGGGCCGTAGCCCTCGCTCTTACGCTCAGTGTTGCCGGCTGCTCGACGTCGCAGACGCTCGACAGCGTCAGCCCGCTGCCGGTTTCCTCCTACGCGCCGGTGAACGGCAAGCAGGCGGCGATCGTGATCGATGGCGACACGGGCAAGACGCTCTACGAGTCGGACTCGACCGAGCCGCGCTACCCGGCGTCCCTCACCAAGATGATGACCGCCTACATGCTGTTCGAGGCCATGCAAGCGAACCGCATTTCGCCTTCGACGCGCATTCCGGTCTCGGCCAACGCCGCCTCGCAGCCGCCGACCAAGATCGGCTTCCGTCCCGGCGACACGATCACGGTGGAGGATGCGATTCTCGCGCTCGTCACCAAGTCGGCCAATGACGTGGCGGTGGCCGTAGGCGAGTTCCTGGGTGGCAGCGAAGAGAAGTTCGCCGAGCAGATGACGGCCAAGGCGCGACAGATCGGCATGCGCAACACCCGCTTTCGCAACGCCTCGGGCCTGCCCAACCCGGAACAGCAGACGACGGCGCGGGACATGGCGCTGCTCGGCATCACCCTGCGCAAGCGCTTCCCGCAATATTTCCATTATTTCTCGACCCAGAGCTTCATGCTCGGTGGCACCAAACCGGTGCGAGGGCACAATAGACTGCTCGCCCGAGTGAATGGCGCGGATGGCATCAAGACCGGCTACACGCGCGCTTCGGGTTTCAACATCGTCACGTCCGTCAACCGCGACGGCAAGAAGCTGATCTGCGTGGTGATGGGCGGTGCCAGCGCGAAGGCGCGCGACGACTATGCGGCATCGCTGATCGACACCTATCTGCCGCCGGTCGCGCCCGTTTCGCCCAAGGCGACGGACCCCGTCTGGGCGCCCGACCCGACCGAAGACAGCTGATGTTCGAGGGCTTCGCGCTCGACCGGATCCAACTTCCAGGCGGAGAAGTCCGCGTCAGGCATGGCGGCTTGGGGCCGCCATTGCTGCTGTTGCACGGGCATCCACGCACACATACGACCTGGCATCGGGTGGCACCGATCCTTTCGGAGCATTTCACTGTCGTCTGCCCGGACCTGCCGGGCTTCGGGCAATCGTTTCAGCCCATCGACGCGCCGGACCATCGTAATTCCTCGAAGCGTGCGAAGGCAAAGGCGCTGGTCGAGTTGATGCAGACGCTCGGTTTTGATCGGTTCAGGCTCGCCGGCCATGACCGGGGCTCCTACTCGGCGTTCCGGCTGGCGATGGATCATCCGCAGCGCGTTGAGCGATTGGCGATCCTCGATGGCGTGCCGATTCTGGAGGCGCTGGAGCGGACAAACGAAAAGTTCGCGCGGGCTTGGTGGCATTGGTTCTTCTTCGCGCAGCCGGATAAGCCCGAGCGTGCGATCATGGCCGATCCGGACGCTTGGTATGGAGCCGTACCGGAGGCGATGGGGCGGGAGAACTATGAGGATTTCCGCGCGGCCATTCATGATCCGAAGGTCGTGCATGGCATGATCGAGGATTATCGCGCCGGACTGTCGGTCGATCATCTGCATGACAAGGCGGACCGGGAGGCTGGCCGCAGGATCGCCTGTCCCATGCTGCTGCTTTGGTCGCTGCGCGATGATCTCGCAACGCTTTATGGCGATCCGCTTGCTGTCTGGCGGCCGTGGACGGCGGAGCTAACTGGGTTCGGCATCGACAGCGGCCACCACATGGCCGAGGAAGCGCCCGACGCTCTCGCGCAGGCGCTTCTCCGTTTCTTCCGGTCTTAAACGAGCCGAGACTGCTCCATCGCCGCTTCGATGAAGCTGGCGAAGAGCGGATGCGGCTCGAAGGGACGGCTTTTCAGCTCGGGGTGATACTGCACGCCGATGAACCACGGATGGTCGGCATATTCGACCGTCTCGGGCAGCACGCCATCGGGCGACATACCGGAGAAGACCAGACCGGCATCCTCGAGCTTCTGCTTGTAGTCGATGTTGACTTCGTAGCGGTGGCGGTGGCGCTCGGCGATATCCGTGTCGCCGTAGATCTCGGCGATCTTGGTGTCGGGTTTCAGCGAGGCTTTGTACGAGCCGAGCCGCATCGTGCCGCCCAGGTCACCGGCCTCCAGCCGCCGCTCCAGCATGTTGCCGCGCAGCCATTCGGTCATGAGACCGACAACCGGCTCCTTGGCCGGGCCGAACTCGGTCGAGGATGCGCCTTCGATGCCGGCGAGCGAGCGAGCGGCCTCGATGCAGGCCATCTGCATGCCGAAGCAGATGCCGAAGTAAGGCACCTTGCGTTCGCGTGCGAACTTCGCGGCGAGGATCTTGCCTTCCGACCCGCGCTCGCCGAAGCCGCCGGGCACGAGAATGCCGTGGACCTTTTCGAGGAACGGCGCGGGGTCTTCCTTTTCGAAGACCTCCGACTCGATCCAGTCGAGCTTCACCTTGACGCGGTTCGCCATGCCGCCATGCGCGAGCGCCTCGATCAGCGACTTATACGCGTCCTTGAGACCGGTATATTTGCCGACGACGGCGATGGTCACCTCGCCTTCCGGGTTGTGAATGCGGCTGGCGATATCTTCCCAGCGCTCCATGCGCGGCAGCGGCGCGGGCTCGATGCCGAAGGCTGCGAGCACTTCCGAATCGAGGCCTTCATTGTGATAGGCCACGGGCACATCGTAGATGTTCGCCACATCGAGCGCCTGGATGACGGCCGATTCGCGGACATTGCAGAACAGTGAAAGCTTGCGGCGCTCTTCGCGCGGGATCGGGCGATCGGCGCGCACGAGGAGGATATCGGGCGCGATGCCGATGGCCTGCAACTCCTTCACCGAATGCTGGGTCGGCTTGGTCTTCAATTCGCCGGCAGCGGGAATGAAAGGCATCAGGGTCAGGTGGACATAGACCGACTGGCCACGCGGCAGATCGTTGCCCAGCTGGCGAATCGCTTCGAGGAATGGCATCGCCTCGATGTCGCCGACCGTGCCACCGATCTCGCAGAGCACGAAGTCGTAATCCTCGTTGCCGCTCAAGACGAACTGTTTGATCTCGTCTGTGACGTGCGGGATGACCTGGACGGTCGCGCCGAGATAGTCGCCGCGGCGTTCCTTCTCGATGATGTTCTTATAGATGCGCCCGGTGGTGATGTTGTCGTGCGCATTGGCCGAGCGGCCGGTGAAGCGCTCGTAGTGGCCGAGATCGAGATCGGTATCGGCACCGTCGTCGGTCACGAAGACCTCGCCGTGCTGGTAGGGCGACATCGTGCCCGGATCGACATTGAGGTAGGGGTCCAGCTTGCGGATTCGCACGCGGTAGCCGCGTGCCTGCAGCAGGGCCGCAATCGCAGCCGCTGCAATACCTTTGCCAAGCGAGGAAACCACGCCGCCCGTGATGAATACGTATCGCGCCATGGGGGTCAGGGCATAACTTCACAAAGAAACTCGCGCCAGCGAAAAGATCGCGGCGCGAGCTTGTTTCACAATCTGATGAAGGCCGCCCTCATTGGGCAGCCGGCGAAAGTTTCAGAGGACGACGACGTTGGTGCCGACCTTCACGCGGCTGTAGAGTTCCTGCACATGCTCGTTGATCATGCGGAAGCAGCCGTTCGAGGCACTGGTGCCGATGCTCTGCGGCTCGGTGGTGCCGTGGATACGCAGATGCGTGTCCTTCTTGCCGTCATAGAGGTAGATCGCGCGCGCGCCGAGCGGGTTCGAGACGCCGCCGGGCATGCCGTCCTTGTACTGGCCGTACTTCTTCGGATCGCGTTCCTGCATCTCCTTGGTCGGAATCCAGCGCGGCCATTCCTGCTTGTCACCGACGGTCACGGCGCCCTTGTACTGAAGACCCTGGCGGCCGACGGCAATGGCGTAGCGGCGGGCGGTCGAGTCGGTTTCCATGAGGTAGAGGAACTTGGCTTCCGTATCGATCACGATCGTGCCGGGCTTGTAGCCGGTATAGGTGACTTCCTGTGGCATGAACTCAGGCTTCACCCTGAACGGGCGCTTAGCGTCCTTGTCAGCCAGGCGGGCATCGAGCGCACGGGTCTGAGGCAGATAGTCGGGCTCGCGCTCTTCGACGCCAAGCATGGCCGCGAATACGCCGATCTTCTTTCGCTCCGCGTTGGAACGCAGCTCGCCGTTGTTGCCGCTCTGAAGGACTTCGTCGGCCGTCGGCGCGCCGGCCATTTCGATGCTGGAAAACACGCCGGGCGGCGTGGTGCCGACCTTGGTGACGGGCGCCGTCACCTTCGTCTTGGCCGCGACCTTCTTGTCGGCCTTCGCCTTCTTGTCAGCGACCTTCTTCCTGGTCGAAGCGTCGGCCTTCTTGGTCTTCGTGTCGGCGGTGTTTGCCTCCGCGCGGGCGGCACGGCGGGCGGCGAAAATCTCGCTCAGCGTCTGCGCCTGTGAGACGCTGGGAACGCTTGAGAAAGCGAGGGCGGTGGAAAGAGCAAGCAGCGCAAGGCGAGTGCGAGACATGGGAGCGATCCGAGATGCACGAGCGACGCGGCGCGCGGGTCATCCACTTCGCGCCGAAAACTCTTCGTACCTAGGAGCTTGGAAAAATTCTCTCAAGCGGCGACAGCACCCTGCCGCCGCGATTTTTCAAAGGTGTGCCCGGCGCAACACATAGTTCGCACCGGCATCTAATTTACTGACCGCTCGGAACTTGCGGTGCGGCTGGCTGAGACGGCGTTGAAGGAGCCGTCGAAGGGGCCGGTTCGGAAGGTGCCGGCGTGGTGGTGGGCTCGCTCGCAGCCGGCGCCGGGGTCGTGGAGAGCGGCGAGCTTTCGGCTGGCGCGGTCGGGTCGGCAGCAGGTGCCACCGGTGCACCGTCAGTGTTCGGCGGGGTCGGGTTGGTTTCAGCCGGGGCGGGCTGGGCAGGTGCCTGCTCGCTGGACGGGGCGGTCGGCGTCGCCGGGGTCGCCGGCGCAGGCGCCGTCGAAGCGCCGCCGAGCTGGTCGAGAACGCCGCCCTGCCCGCTGCCGCCCTGCTGGGTCTGAACGCGATCGAGGATGTCGCCCGGCTGGCCGCCGTAGCGCGCAAGGATCGAGAGGCCGAGCGAGGTGATGAAGAAGGCAGCGGCAAGGATGGCCGTCGCGCGTGTCAAGGCATTCGCAGCACCGCGCGCAGTCATGAAGCCCGAACCGCCGCCGATGCCGAGGCCCCCGCCTTCCGAGCGCTGGACGAGCACGACGCCGACAAGCGCGAGCACGACCATCAGGTGGATGACGATGATGACGGTTTCCATGAACAAGTTCCCTGCGCGCGCCGAAACGCGAAATGCGCCCCTGGGGCGCGAAATTTGCGGCTCATTACAATGACCGGCGCAAGTTTCCAAGCCCGGCCGCGCAATGGATGATCAAGGCTCAGGTGGGAAAGCACCGCCCTGTTTGCAAATGGACGGTCAAAGCTTTCGGTAGGCTTCGGCGATGCCGAGGAAATCGGAAGCCTTCAGGCTGGCGCCGCCGACGAGCGCACCATCGACATTCTCCACGCCGAGCAATTCGACGGCGTTCGATGGCTTGACCGACCCGCCGTAAAGGATGCGCACCTTGTTTCCTTCTTCGCCGATCAGGCGGACGAGTTCGGCGCGCAAATGCGCGTGGGCGCGCTTCACATCTTCCGCGGTGGGCGTGAGACCGGTGCCGATGGCCCAGACAGGTTCATAGGCGATCACCGTGGTGGATGCGACCGCAGCGCGTGGCAGCGAACCGCCGATCTGGCGTGTCAGCACATCCGGTGTCGCGTTGGCTCGACGTTCGGCATCCGTTTCGCCGACGCAGATGATCGCCGTCAGCCCGCCGCGCCAAGCTGCTTCGGCCTTGCCGTGCACATCGCTGTCCTTTTCGCCATGATCCGTACGGCGCTCGGAATGGCCGACGATGACATAGCGCGCACCCGCGTCGTGCAGCATTTCCGCCGCGATATCGCCGGTGTGCGCGCCGCTTGCCTTGGCATGGCAGTCTTGCCCACCGACGGCGACCGGTGAGCCACTGAAAATCGAGGCGGCGCGGGTGATGAGGGTGGCCGGCAGGCAGAGCAGCGCGTCTACCTCGGCGTCTAGGCCGGACATGAAGCCGTTTCGGATTCCATGAATCTCGCCGAGCGAGGCTTCCGTGCCATTCATCTTCCAGTTGCCTGCGACCAGCGGTCGGATGCCTGGGGTCATGCGAAACTCCTCTATTCCTCGAACAAACGTGGCGATGGAGTATCAAACTCGCGACACAAAGCAATCGACACTCGGTTTCGAGCCCGCTATTGCCGGGAATGATTGCGGATAACTCCGCCAATGGAATCAAGGACGACTGATGCTGGATGCATTGCGCAGGGCGGCGCAGGGTTGGGTTGCCAAATCTCTTCTGGTGCTTCTGGTCGGCTCGTTCGCGATCTGGGGCCTTTCCAGCCGCATGATGCATGGCTTGGGCGGCAACCAGATCGTGACCGCCGGAGATACGGTGGTTACGCCCGCTGAATATCGCCTTGCCTGGAACAGCCAGGTGGGTGCCATCAGCCAGCAGTTCGGCCAGCAGCTGACGCGCGATCAGGCGCGCTCCTTCGGCATCGACGATCAGGTGCTTTCGCAGGTCGCGGCCGGAGCCGTTCTGGATGAGCAGGCACGCGAGATGCGGCTCGGCGTAACCGAGGACCGCCTGGCACAACAGACGGTCGAGAACCCGATCTTCCGGGCTGGTGGTTCGGGTTTCGACCGCAACCGCTTCAATTATGTGCTGAGCCAGGTCGGCATGACCGAGCGCGACTATTTCCGCAATCAGGAACAGGTCGCGGTGCGCCAGCAGATCACCGAGGCCGTGTCGGACGGCATGGTCGCGCCCGATACGTTCCTGCGAGCGGCTTCGCTCTACGCGGGTGAGGACCGGACGGTGGACTATCTCCTGCTTCCGCCCTCTCTGGTCGAGCCGATCGAGGAGCCGGCAGCGGATGCGCTGAACAAGTTCTTCGAGGAAAACAAGGCGACTTACGCAGCACCCGAATATCGTAAATTTTCCTATGTGAAGCTCGAAGCAGAAGACATCGCCGATGTCGCGAGCATCACGGACCAGCAGGCGCGCGAGAATTACGATCAGAACATCGCGACTTACACGACGCCGGAATCGCGAGTAATCGAGCAGCTAGTGTTTCCGTCACGCGAGGCAGCGCAGGCTGCGCTCGATGCCATTCGCGGCGGTAAGACGTTCGACGCGGTCGTCGCCGAACAAGGCAAGACAGCGAGCGACGTCGCGCTCGGCACATTCACGAAGGAAGAGGTCAGCGACCCGAAGGTCGCAGAAGCGGCCTTCGCACTTCAGCAGGGCGCGGTGAGCGACGTGGTAGACGGCCAGTTCGGCGCCGTGCTGCTGCGCGTGTCGACGGTCACGCCTGCACAGGTCAAGCCGTTCGAGGAGGTCTCCGCCGAAATCAAGCGGACGCTTGCGACCAAAGATGCGGGCACGGCCCTCGCCCAAGCGCACGACACCTATCAGGATGCGCGTGCGGGTGGCGCGAGCATGCAGGAGGCGGCGAGCAAGACCGGCTTGAAGGTCGTGACCGTGGACGCGATGGATCGTCAGGCGCAGCGCCCCGACGGGTCGGTGGTCAATGACCTGCCGGTGTCACAACAGCTCGTGGCGGCCGTTTTCGACGCCGATCAGGGCGTGGAAAACGAGGGCCTGCCGACCGTTTCGGGCGGTTCGGTATTCTACGAAGTCGAGGGCATCACGCCGGCACGCGATCGCACCTTGGACGAGGTTCGCGACCGCGTGGCGGCCGACTGGAAGACCGCCGAGCGCACGGCACGGCTGAAAGCGCGTGCGGACGATCTTGCCAAGAGACTGGCCGACGGCAGCGCGACGCTGGAGGCGATCGCGGGCGAAACGTCGATCGAGAAGCAGACCAAGCGCGGCGTGAAGCGCGAAGCGGATGACGGGGATTTCGGACGCGCCGGGGTTCAGGCCATTTACGCAGTCGCCGAAAACAAGACCGGAAGCTTCGAAGCGCCGAACAATGCGGGCCGGATCCTGTTCCACGTGGTGGAAAGCATCGAGCCGGCGGGCGCTGGGCCGGAAGCCTTGGGCGAACAGCAGCGTACCAGCTATGCCCAAGGTTTGCGCAACGACCTGCTCGACCAGATGATCTCGCAGCTCGAGACCAAGTATACCGTTCAGATCAACCGTGAGGCGGCCGAACAGGCGCTGGGCGAAACGCAGCGATGACGGGACTGAAGGCGCATCTCGCGACGGTCGCCGCCGGCAAGCCGCTTTCGTTCGAGGAAGCGCGCGAGGCGTTCGGCATCATCATGTCGGGTGACGCCACGCCGGGCCAGATCGGCGGCTTTCTGATGGCACTGCGCGTGCGCGGGGAGAAGGTGGACGAGATCGCAGGCGCAGTCGCGTCAATGCGCGAGCGCATGCTGACCGTCGAAGCACCGGCCGAGGCCATCGACATCGTCGGCACCGGCGGCGATGGCTCGCACAGCGTGAACATCTCGACGGCTTCGGCTTTGATCATTGCAGGCGCCGGCGTGCCTGTGGCGAAGCACGGCAATCGCGGATTGTCCTCGCTGACGGGTGCGGCCGATGTGCTAATGGCGCTCGGCGTGAACATCGAGCTGACGCCGGAACAGATCGGGCGTTGTATCCGCGAGGCGGGCGTGGGCTTCATGTTCGCTCCCTCCCATCATCCGGCGATGCGCCATGTCGGGCCGACGCGTTCGGAGCTCGGGACGCGGACGATCTTCAACCTGCTCGGACCACTGTCGAACCCCGCAGGCGTCAAGCGCCAGCTGGTCGGGGTGTTCGCGCCGGAATGGGTCGAGCCTGTGGCGCAGACACTGCTTTCGCTTGGGACGGAGCATGCCTGGGTCGTCCATGGTGATGGCTATGACGAGATCACGACGACCGGCGCGACCGAAGTGGCAGAACTGAAGAGTGGTCAGGTGCGCAAGTTCTCGATCACGCCGGAAGAATTCGGCCTTCCGCGGCATGTGAGCCGGGACCTGCGCGGCGGAGATGCCGCCTTCAATGCGTCGGCGCTTTCGCGGTTGCTGGATGGCGAGGCGGGCGCCTATCGCGACACGGCGCTGATGAATGCTGGTGCGGCACTGGTCGTCGCTGGCAAAGCCGTAGGACTGGCGGATGGCATCGCCGCGGCCAGGCATTCAATCGACTCCGGTTCGGCGCGGCGCGTGCTCGACCGGCTGGTCGAAGTCTCTCGAGGTTGATCATGGCCGATGTTCTGCGGCGCATCGAAGCCTACAAACGCGACGAAATCAAAGCGGCGAAGGCGCGGCTCCCGCTTCACGAGCTGAAGGCGAAGGTTCGTGACTGCGCGCCGACGCGCGGCTTCGCGCAGGCGCTGCGCGCCAAGCACGCCGCCGGGGCGTTCGGACTGATCGCCGAGGTGAAGAAGGCGAGCCCGTCCAAAGGTCTGATCCGCGAGGACTTCGATCCGGCGAGTTTGGCGAAGGCTTATGAGGCCGGCGGCGCGGCTTGCCTCTCCGTGCTGACCGACACGCCGTCCTTTCAAGGCGCGCCGGAGTTCCTCGCGCAGGCACGCGTTGCATGCGCCCTGCCCGCTTTGCGCAAGGATTTCATGCTCGATCCCTATCAGGTGTGGGAAGCGCGGCTTTGGGGTGCGGATGCGATCCTGATCATCATGGCGAGCGTCGATGACGCTCTCGCCGCTGAGCTGGAGGACGCGGCCGAGGAGCTCGGTATGGACAGCCTGATCGAGGTTCACGACGAGAGCGAACTCGAACGCGGGCTCAAGCTGCGCTCACCGCTGATCGGCGTCAACAACCGCAATCTGCGGACCTTCGAGGTCGATCTGGCGACGACCGAGCGGCTGGCGCCGATGGTCGGCGCTGAGCGGATCATCGTCGGTGAAAGCGGAATTTTCACGCATGCGGACTGCGAGCGGCTTGCGCGTTCGAACGTGCGCTCGTTTCTCGTCGGCGAGAGCCTGATGCGGCATGCGGATGTGACCGCCGCTACACGCGCGCTTCTTTTCGAGGCGGCCTGAATTGGTCGGCAAGTCACTCACCCATGTCGCGGCCGATGGCCGGGCCGATATGGTCGATGTCGGCGAAAAGGGAGCAACGCGACGCACGGCGGTGGCCGAGGGCCGCGTGCGCATGGCGGGAGAAACGCTGCGAGCGATTCGCGACAACAACGCCAAGAAGGGCGATGTGATCGGTATCGCGCGTATCGCCGGCATCATGGGCGCGAAGAAGACGCATGAGTTGATCCCGCTCTGCCATCCGCTTCTGCTGGATAAGGTTTCGGTCGAGATCGAGCCGGATGACACTTTACCGGGGCTCGTGGTGACGGCGCTCGCGCGGGTCTCGGGCAAGACGGGTGTCGAGATGGAGGCGCTGACAGCGGTGTCGGTTGCATGCCTGACCATCTACGACATGGCAAAGGCGATGGATCGCGGGATGGTCGTCGAGAACATACGGCTGCTCGAGAAGAGCGGCGGAAAGTCAGGCGATTTCCGCGCGGGTAAGATCTGATGGCGCTGCTCCCCGTCGCCGAGGCGATGCGCCGGATTCTCGATCGCGCAGGCCCGCGTGACGAGGAATGGGTGCCGCTCGCAGAAGCACGGGGACGGGTTTTGAGCCAGCCGCTTCAGGCCGGCCGCACCCAGCCGCCTTTCGATGCTTCAGCGATGGATGGTTATGCCGTGCGGGCAAGCGATATCGCGGAAGTGCCGGCGCTCCTCACGCTGGTCGGCGAGGCTGCGGCAGGGCAGCGATACCATGGCAAGCTTGGTGCCGGTGAGGCAGTGCGAATCTTCACCGGCGCGCCGCTGCCCGAAGGTGCGGAGACGATCGCCATTCAGGAGAATGTCCGCAGGCTCGACGGTGACCGTATCGAGGTGATCGAAAGCGCTGCGGCGGGCAAGCATATCCGCCGCGCGGGGCTCGATTTCACGAAGGGCGACGAGTTGCTGGCGCAAGGGCGCGTGCTCGATGCAGCCGCTCTCGCCTTGGCAGCATCGGGTAATCATCCGGAAGTGCCCGTTTATCGGCGACCTCTGGTTGCCGTGCTGGCGACCGGAGACGAACTCGTGCCGCCGGGGGTGGAGCCGGGGCCGGATCAGATCGTGGCGTCGAACACGTTCGGGATCGTCGCGATTCTGAAGGACGCCGGTGCGGATGTGGTCGATCTTGGTATCCTGCCGGACGACAAGGCTGTCATCGTGAAGAACCTTCGGGAAGCGCTAGACAGGGGCGTTGATCTGATCGTCACGGTTGGTGGTGCCTCGGTCGGCGACCATGATCTGGTCAACGAGGCGCTCACCGAGGCCGGGCTGTCGCTGGACTTCTGGAAGATCGCGATGCGGCCGGGCAAGCCGCTGATGTTCGGCACGGTGGGCCAGACGCGTTGCATCGGCTTGCCGGGTAATCCGGTGGCAAGCCTCATCTGCTCGCATGTGTTCGTGGCGCCGCTGGTGGCCCGGCTCGGCGGGCGAACGCATGAGCCGCTGATCCTGCAGGCGCGGCTCGCTGCCGATATCGGCGGGAATGACCAGCGCCAGGACTATGTGCGGGCAAGCCTGCGCCGCGACGGCGAGACGCTTTTGGTGACGCCGTTCGGCACGCAGGATTCATCCATGCTGAAATTCTTCGTGGATGCCGACTGCTTGCTGATCCGGGTGCCGCATGCGCCTGCCGCAAAGGCGGGCGATCCGTGTGAAATCCTGGTGATCCGGCGCTGAGGCGTCGTCAGGCGATCTCGGTCTCGATCACCAGACCGTCATAGGCCGGCTCCACGTGAGCGGGCGTCTCGGCGAGCACCGTTCGGTAGTCGAGTGGCACGTGCATATGCGTAAGGACCGCGCGTGTCGGCGCCAAGCGCTCGATCCATTCGAGGGCTTGGCCCAGCGAGAAGTGACTCGGATGCGTGCGGTATTGCAGGGCGTCGATGACGAGCAGATCGAGATCACGCAACTGCTCGACTGTCGCATCCGGGAAGCCGCTGACATCCGGGCAATAGGCGAACGAGCCAATCCTCATGCCGAGCGTGATGGCATCGCCGTGGTGCTGCGGGAGGGGTTCGAAAGTGATCGGACCGCCCTCACCCTCGATAGCGAAGGGTTCGCCATGCTTGATGAGGTTAGCGCGCAGGATCGGCGGGTAATTGCTGCCCGGTGGCGTCTGGAAGCAGTAGCCGAACGCTTCGTTGAGGCGCAGTTGGGTCGCCCGGTCGGCATAGACATTCACGAGGTGCTTCTGGTCCAGCACATAGGAACGCAGGTCGTCGATGCCGTGAATGTGGTCGGCATGCGCGTGCGTGTAGACAACGCCATCCAACCGGCCCGGCGGAACGGATAGCATCTGCTGACGGAAGTCAGGACCGGTGTCGATCACGATGCGGGTGGTCCCGCTGGCCGAGATGCGCTCCACGAGTGCCGCCGCACGGGTGCGGCGGTTGCGCGGTTCTGCCGGATCACAGGCGCCCCAGTCGCCGGTGATGCGAGGCACGCCGGGCGACGAGCCGCAGCCGAGGATCGTCAGCCGAAGCCTGTCACCCATCAGGGACGGCTCATCTTCGAGAAGAGCCGGAACGCATTCTCGGTGGTGATGGCAGCCATCTGCTCGGTCGAAGTGCCCCGCGTGGAGGCGAGCACGGCGAGTGTGTCGGCCACATAAGACGGCTCGTTGGTCTGGCCCCGATGCGGGACGGGCGCGAGATAGGGCGCGTCGGTTTCGACCAGCAGACGATCTTCCGGGACCGCCGCTGCGATTTCTCTAATCTCGGGCGAGTTGCGGAAGGTGAGGATCCCGGAAAACGAGACGTAGCCGCCAAGTTCCACACCGGTCTCGGCCAAAGCGCGGCCCGATGAGAAGCAGTGGAGCACGAAGGGAAACGCGCCCTTCGCGGTTTCGTCGCGCAGGATGCTCGCCATGTCGTCGTCCGCCCGCCTGGCGTGGATGACGAGCGGCAGCTGCGTGCGGCGCGCCGCTTCGATGTGGACGAGCAGACTTGCGCGCTGATCGGCGTGCGGGGCGCGGTCGTAATGGTAGTCGAGCCCGGCCTCGCCGATGGCGACGACCTTCGGATGCTCGCTCAGTGCGACGAGATCCTCAGCCGTGATGTCGGTTTCCTCATGCGCGTTGTTGGGATGCGTGCCGACCGAACAGAACACGTCATCGAACTCTTCGGCGATGGCGCGGATGGTGTCGAAGCGGCGCAAGCGGGTGGAGATCGTAATCATGCGCCCGATGCCTCTGGCTCGAGCGCGTGCGACGACTTCAACGCGCTCGGCTTCGAAATCGGGGAAGTCGAGATGGCAGTGGGTGTCGATGATCACTGCGACGCCTCAGGCGCGGCCTCGACGTAGCGCGGGAACACGCCTTGCGGTGCCGGCAGTGGCGTTCCGGGTTTCAGGGCATGCTCTTCCGCGACATGAGCGAAAGTGCGCGCGTCGGTATCAACCGCGAGCAGGTCGAGCAGCTTAGCCGATGACTCCGGCATGAAGGGCTGGCAGAGGATCCCGACGCGACGTACGACCTCGATGGTCGTCCAGAGCACGGTTTCCATGCGAGCCGGATCGGTCTTGCGCAGCGCCCAAGGCTCCTCGCCCGCGAAGTAACGGTTGGCCTCGGAGACGACCGCGAAGATGGAGGCCAGCGCGTGATGCGTCGCCTGTTCGCCCATGGCCTTGCGCGCGGAACCGAGTGCTTCGACGGCCGCCAACAGGATTGCCTCATCCTGCGGCGCAGCCGCGCCGTGCTGGGGCACGACCCCGCCGCAATTCTTGGCGATCATCGACAGGGAACGCTGGGCGAGATTGCCGAGATCGTTGGCGAGATCTGCATTGGTGCGGTTGACGATCGCTTCGTGGCTGTAGGAGCCATCCTGTCCGAACGGCACTTCGCGCAAGAGGAAGTAGCGCACCTGATCGAGACCGTAATGGGCGACGAGCGAGAACGGATCGATGACGTTCCCGACCGACTTCGACATCTTCTCTCCGCGATTGAACACGAAGCCGTGGCCGAACACGCGGCCGGGCAGTGGAAGGTTCGCGGACATCAGGAAAGCCGGCCAGTAGATGGCGTGAAAGCGCGTAATATCCTTGCCGATTACATGGAGGTTCGCTGGCCAGAACCCGGCGCGCGGCGCATTCGGGTCTGGATAGCCGGTCGCGGTCAGGTAGTTGGTCAGGGCATCGACCCAGACATACATCACATGCTTCTCGTCACCCGGCACCGGAATGCCCCAGTCGAAGGTGGTGCGGGATACCGACAGGTCCTTGAGGCCCGAACGCACGAAGCTCGTGATCTCGTTGCGGCGCTCGATCGGACCGATGAAGTCCGGGTTCTCGCCATAGAAGGCAAGCAGGCGGTCGCCATAGGCGGAGAGGCGGAAAAAGTAGCTCTCCTCTTCGACCCATTCGACCGGCGTGCCCTGCGGACCATAGCGGACGCCCTCGCGGACTTCCGTTTCGTCCTCGCCGTAATAGGCCTCGTCGCGCACCGAGTACCAGCCGGCATAACCGCCTTTGTAGATGTCCCCACTGGCTTCCATCGCCTTCCATATGGCCTGGCAGGCAAGCTTGTGGCGCGCTTCGGTGGTGCGAATGAAATCGTCGTTCGATGCGTTCAGCACCTCCGCCATGCGCAGGAACTCGGCCGCGTTCCGGTCCGCGAGTTCCTTGGGCTCAATGCCTTCCTTGCGTGCCGTTTGCAGCATCTTGATGCCGTGCTCGTCGGTGCCGGTCAGGAAGAAGACATCCTTGCCATCGAGCCGCTGGAAGCGCGCCAGCGCATCGGTCGCGATCAGCTCATAGGCGTGACCGATATGCGGGCGGCCGTTCGGATAGGAAATCGCGGTGGTGATGAAAAACTTGTCGGCGGACATAGGCTTGCTTGGGCTTACTGGCAAAACGGAACTGAAGTGCCGTTGCCTTAGCCTATCACCCCTCCTCTGACTACCTTGGATGGCGCTTAGCCGCCATGCACAGCGCGGTGAACGGCGTTGATGAGGTCCAGGGCCTGCTGCTTGCGGTCGAGATTATAGGCCATGGCCTCGCGCGAGGCATCACGAAGGGATTCGCTCGAGGAAGAAAGGCGTTCGGCTCTGCCGAGTTCGCCTCGCAGTGCGGCTTCGCTTGCGCCTTCGGTCAGCATTTCGAGGGCGCGATCATGAAGAAGCGTGAAGGCCGTTTCCTTGCCTTTCGCGGCAACCTGATCGGCAAGCCGGTTGGCGGCAAGCGTGTCGAGACGCGCATTTCTGATTGCGGCATCGAGCGCGCCGGCAATTTCGACGCCGCCATGTCGCATCAGCAGGATCGCCTGGCGCACGCTGCCATTGGCGCCTTCGATGATGGCCTGGCGCGGCGATGGGTCGTCGGGCAGCGGCGCGCCTGCAGATTGCAGTGCTGCGGAGAGATCGTCCGCCTCGAGCGTGTCGAGTTTCAAAACCTGGCAGCGGGAGCGCAGCGTCGGCAGGATCGGGCGGCGCGCGTGGGCGATCAGGATGAAGACGGTCCGGCTCGGCGGTTCTTCGAGGTTCTTGAGAAGCGCATTGGCGGCCTCGGTGTTCATGTCGTCCACGGAGTCCACGATCACCATGCGATAGCCGCCATCGTGGGAGGTGTGCGACAGGAAGCGGCCGATGCGGCGGATCTCTTTGACCGAGAGCACGGTCTTGAAGCCCTTGCCCGTCTCGCTGAGAGGACGCGTGAGGTGCAGCACGGCCGGGTGCGCACCCGAAGCAACCTGACGGAAGATCGCGCCATCGATCGGCACCGTAGCGAGGTCGCTTCCACTCTGCCGGCTGAGAAGATGCCGCGCGAAGTGGAAGGCGAGCGTCGCCTTGCCGATGCCGGTCGGGCCGGAAAGGATCAGGCCATGCGGCAGCCTCCCGCTGGTCTGCATCGACAACAGCCGCGTGATCGTTTCGTGGTGGCCGAACAGGTTCGGATTTTCAGCGGGTTCGGGAATATTGTCGAGCGTGTCGTGCTGCTCGGGGGCCAGTCGCTCAACCATCAGTCCGATGCTCGTGCCGCAAGTGCCGCAAAGACCGCCTCCGTCACGGCATTCTCGACCTCCTCCGGGCTTCGCGAGGCGTCGATGAGGCGGCAGCGATCCGGTTCCGCGGCAGCGATGGCGAGGAAGGCTTCGCGACGTCTGCGGTGGACGTCGAGCGCCTCCTTTTCGAAGCGGTCCACTTCGTCCTCGCCTCGACGAGCCGCGGCGCGACGCAAGCCTTCTTCCGGGTCGATGTCGAGCAGGAGCGTGAGATCCGGCCGCGTGCCGTCGAGTGCCAGTTTCTCGACACTCTTGATGAAGCGCAGATCGATGCCGCCGGTCGTGCCCTGATAGACGCGGGTCGAATCCGCAAAGCGGTCACAAAGCACGATCTCGCCGCGTTGCAGAGCGGGCCGGATCGTCGAATCGAGATGATCGATGCGCGCCGCTGCGAAAAGCAGCGTTTCGGCCTTTGCTCCCAGGGGTTCCGCAGCACCCGACAGCAGAACGTGTCGCACCGCTTCCGCTCCAGCTGAGCCGCCCGGCTCACGCGTGACTAGAACGCCGTAGCGCTTGTCCCGCAGCTTCTCGGCAAGCCAGGCGATCTGGGTCGATTTACCCGCCCCCTCGCCGCCTTCGAATGTGATGAAGAGCCCGCCCGTCATGCGCGCTATATGCGATGAATCGAAAGGCTCCACCAGACTTTAGGGAACCCAACCGAGCATCAATTCGCCGGCCGCGTCCATGGCCCGCTGCTGCAAGGTACCTGTGCCGATGCTTTCGGCTGCGAAGAGCGGGGTTTCCTGGCTCAACGTGTCGCCGAGCCAGACCCTCAGCTTGCCGATCGGCGCGCCGGTCTCGACCGGCGCCCGGACGGGCCCCTGATACTCGATGCGCGCAACGAGCTTGTCGCGGTTGGCGACCGGCACGAAAAGCGAGACGGGACCGCCAGCCTTGAGCGCGACGGTTGACTTGGTGCCGCCATAGACCGAAGCCTCGCCGACCATCTCCCCTTCAGCGAAAACCGGAAGCTTGCGGAAGGCCCGAAGGCCCCATTCGAGGAGCTTGCGCGATTCGACCGCGCGCTCCTTGTCGCTCGCCATGCCGCTCATCGCCACGAACAGGCGCTTGCCGTCGCGATTGACCGAGCCGACAATCGCGTAGCCGGATTCCTCGGTGAAGCCGGTCTTCATGCCGTCCGCGCCGATATCCATGGCAAGCAGCGGATTGCGGTTGCGCTGCTTGATCTTGTTCCATGTGAAGTCGCGCTGCGAATAGTAGCCGTAGCGGTCCGGATATTCGCGCCAGATATGCATCGCGAGCTGTGCCAGCTCACGCATGGTGACGAGCTGGCCCTCGGCCGGCAGACCGGTGGAGTTCTTGAAAACCGACTTTTCGAGCCCGATCGCGCGGGCGCGCTCGTTCATTAGCGCCGCGAAGTTCTCTTCCGAACCCGCCATGCCTTCCGCGATGACGATGCAGCCATCATTGGCC
Source organism: Mesorhizobium liriopis (assembly GCF_024053505.1). GTDB lineage: Bacteria > Pseudomonadota > Alphaproteobacteria > Rhizobiales > Rhizobiaceae > Mesorhizobium_B > Mesorhizobium_B liriopis. The sequence goes on from NZ_JAMXQS010000006.1 coordinate 86,729, forward strand.
GACTGGATCACCACGCCCTGGATCAGGTCTTCGAGCCTGATCTGCGAATTCAGCTTGGCGAACATGGTGGAGCCGCCGGAATTCGTACCGCCGGTGCGCCATGCATTCTCACTGACATGGAACATGTCGTCGAGCGCGTTCTGGCCGGTCTTCAGGTTGTGGAAGACGACTTCCATCGTCATCAGTTTGGCGAGCGACGCCGGAGGCACGAGCTTGTCGGCATCCTTGGAAAACAGGATCGTGCCGGTCTCCGCATCGACCATGAAGGCTTGGCCAGCACGGGTCTCGAACGTCTGCGCCGAGGCGACGCCGGTGCCAAGCACCGTCAAGGCCGATGCCGCCAGTGTGGATTTCAGAAGATCGCGCCGATTGACCACGAACTGCCCCTGCTTCTCGTAGTCCCTTCAAGGATAGGCTTAGCGCGGGCAATTGCCGCCCGCAATGTCGACCGGTGTCGTTTCAGCGAATTGTCATCGCGTTCGGTGCGCCGTTCGCCCATGCCGCCTGAAGAAGATCGTTGCCCGCCAAGCGGCCGTCCGACCGAAGGACGACGCTGAATGCGCCGCCGGCCACCTCGACCCGCGCTTCACCGAATTCCGCAAGACGTTCGGCCAAAGTGTCGGCTTCGCGCTTCGAGCGGAAGGTGCCGGCTGCGACGTAGTCGTGCTGTGCCGGGCGGTCGAAGCTCGCGAAGGCGTTCAAGCCGCCATCGGCTTGGCCTGCCGGCGCATAGGACATCACCGCAAACGGGATCTGGTCGGGCGGCGCGAAACCTGGCTTCACCTCAGGCTCGCGATGTGGCTTGCGCTTGGGCGCAGCGACCGGGGCCTCTGGTTTGTTGAAGGCGGGGACGACCTCTGGAAGAGCGACCGGCGTCGGCATGGATGCCGCGACCGGCTGGACATCGGTGGGTACCATCGGCTTCGGCATCGGCGCGCGGCGAACCTTTGGTGCGCTCGGTTGCGAGCCGTTCATGGCGATCATCACGCCGCTCGGCAAGCCATCCATCGAAGGATCGGGCACCCGGCCGCCGGGGCGGTAGGAAGCCATCAGATACTGATCGTCCTGCCCGTCCATGCGAGCACGTCCGACATATTCGACCTCGACCTTGGCCGAGCCGGCCTGCGTATAGCCGAGAAGATCGGCCGCCTTGTGCGAAAGGTCGATGACCCGCCCCTGCTCGTAAGGTCCGCGATCGTTCACACGCACGATGACCGAATTGCCGTTGGCGAGGTTGGTGACACGGGCGTAGCTCGGCAGCGGCATGGTCGGATGCGCGGCCGTCAGGTGCGTCATGTCATAGACTTCGCCGTTCGCCGTCAGGCGGCCGTGAAACGCGTCGCCATACCAGGAGGCCTGGCCGACTTTCCTGTAGTCCTTGTCTTCCTTCGGAAAATACCACTTGCCCTTGACCTGATAGGGCTGGCCGGTCTGGTCGCGACCGCCGCCGCGCGGCAGGTTCGTGCGCAGGGTCGAAACCCGCGGGCTCGCCTTCACGCCATAGATGCTTTCGGCGAAATATTCCTTGGAACGCTTCTTCTTGGTCTCGGCGACCTTGGGTGCGGTCGCGCTGCACGAGGCCAGAAGCCCGGCGGAAACCGCGAATACTGCCACTTTTCCAACGCTGCGCGCTGAGACACCTGTTCGCTGCCGCATCAGCTGAACTTCCCCTCTCACTGCCTTAAGCCACACCGGCAGCCTGTCGAGCCTGCTTCCAATCTTTGTCCCTATCGCTAAATCTTTATCGATAGCTTAACCGGAGTCACGCGCGGTTTGAGCGCGCGATGGCCACGGAAACACTGGCTGGGGACAAGTCTGCGACACCCGCCTTGCGCGAGCCCGGAGTCCTCGCGAATTTTATGTCCGGGCACCCGATCCCGTTCTCGTCGCCGGCATGTGGATAAGTGTTGTGGGACGGGTGGCCGCTCGAGAAACTCGGCCCAAGTCAAAATGAAACATTCCGCTTGCCCTAATCCAACCACATTGACGACAGGCTCCGCCGAGCGCTAAAGCCCTCCCCAGAACCGCCGCCAAGCAGGCGAAAAACGCCGGAGGGATGGCCGAGCGGTTTAAGGCACCGGTCTTGAAAATTGGCGATGGCCGTATCCTTTCTGACCAGCCCTGATCAAAAAGCGCGCATTTACGCGGTTCGCCTTCATCGCTCGTGATAGAAAAGTTCAGGCCTGATCAGTCGGGAATTTTCCGTCCGGTGCCAACTCCGGTGCCAAAAACGAGAACGGGGTGCCGTCTCCGACACCCCGTCATCCGATTGCTACTCCGGATAGAGCAGGCCCTTCGCAAGGACCTTGAACATACCCAGAGAGTGCTGACCGCGCAAATAAAAGCGCGCGCCTGGATGCCAAGCGCGCGCTCTTCTGGAGGTCTTTGCTAGGGACCGATCTGCTGCCAGCACCCTACCCCGGATCGGCCCACTTCAGCAAGCGGACGCATATCCTGAACAGGACGATGCAGACGGTCGCGCGCCGCCCGGCAAGTATTGTTCCCGGTCGGAACAATACCCATTCGCCGTTGACCTGGTGCAGCGGGGTGATGGCCTCCATCAGCCACCGCGCCGGGATGGTGATCGCGAACGCGATGAGCATTCGAATCATGCTGCGGCCTCGACGAGCGTGCGGATGAGATCGCCCACCCACTTGTCGCAGCCCTTCAGATCCTCCCGCTGCATGGCGAGCTGGGCTTTAGCCTGCGCGTCGGCAAGCGTGATGATCGGCGCCGAGTAGACGGCCGCCTCAGCCTCGAGAATCGCCGCGAAAGCATCTTCCTTCAGCTTGTCGAGCGCCTCGCCGCCCGCTGCGGCATACTTCTCATAGTCGACGCGAGGGACAGGCACGCCCAGAAGCGAAATCGGCTTGGGGTCGAGTGAAGATTGCTCGAGCCGGTCGACAGCAGCCCCTGCCCGTTCATATCGAGCGAAGGCCTCAACTTCGAGGCGCAGAAGCGTCGCCAGCGCCTTCGATACGCCGGATGGTGGCAGAGTGGCGGAAGCGCCTAGCGCACGACCTGAGGCAGCTGTGGCGGAAAGAACGGGTATCGCCGCGAGCGCGGCACGGCGGGAGAGTTTGGTCATCTCAGTTCTCTCGGTTCGAACCAGCTTTCTAGGGCTGGCGAAGTGAAAGGGTGGGACGGCCCTCCTCTTCACTTCCTCGCAGATGGCGGACCTGCAGCCGGGGGCTAGAAACCAGCCGAGAGACTGGCGCGACGCTTTTATGGGTTGCCCCACTGGACAGAACGGCGCCCCCCGGCCATAAAGGTCGGGTTCGGAGCCGCGCCGCCAAGCGCGTCCGTCAAAATCCCAACTTGGTTGGAATTTCAGTCACCGCAGCCCAACGCCGCCAAGCGTCAGGGCGATCCTCGCCAAAGGATGTTGCGGTCTATCTCGGTCCGGGTTTCTAGGCCCACGGACACCCTGCCCTCACATCGTTAACATTGCAAGCACTCCCCTCGGGGGGAGCGAGCTTGCGCGCGTGAACGTGATGGGTGATGTTCCGGCATGACCGAACGTGAACGCGAGACAATCAAGCTTCAGGCTAACTATGCGAACGGCCTCGCCTTGGTAGCAGCTGGTGCCGGGGGATTCGCTCCGATGATCGCTCTTGGCAGCAAGCTGCATCCCGTTTGGCTGATTGCGGGCCTTTCAATATTTGTCGCGGGAATGTGGCTGAGCTCGTCTCTTCACAAACACGCCATGCAGATCCTGCAGAAGCTGCCAAACTGATCGCGAGCGGGCAGCCGTCGGACGGTTCGGCGTGATGTCGACCATTCGGCCACGGTGGCCGTATGGTCCATCCGCGCAAATCTGCACGGATCATTCAGAACTGGATCATATGGCCACCATGGCCGGATGATAGGTGCGCTCACTTCTGAGCCGACCGATCCAAATCTGGATTGGATGACCATTTAGCGACCGCGGCTATTTGGTCCGCGAAAGCAAAACAGCTGACACGGTTAGGACCGCGCAGATTTGCGCGCACCTCGGTCTGTCCAGATTTGGACGCACCTCGATCGCCCCAGATTTGGGGGCATTGGTCTTCTCCCCAGTTTTGGGGGAAAGAGTGTCGGCACCGTCAGCCTTTCGCGCAGTTTTGCGCGAAAGTCCTGGCCTCCAATAACCTCTAACTTATCGGAGGCCAGCCCGGTACCATTGCGCGAGGATCCGTGATCATCGCCCTCGCCCGCCGCACGAGGTCGCACTGCTCTGGCTGCAGCTTCTTCCACTGCGGCGTCGTCAGGCCGACCGATAGAGCGCACTGCCGTTCGAGCCTGAAGTGCCTTGCCGTTCCCCTCACCTGCCTGCACTGCTGACTGTTGAGCTTCTGGCAGAGGCCGATGCCGGGAAGCTCGATCGCCTCTAGGCAGCCAGACACGTTGAAGTGGGGGATGGGGGCGCCGGTCATCCAACTATGTTGCCATCTCGACGCGCCTCCGCCAACGGGCATGCCTTGCGGCAGACGGCGACTCCATTCACGGTGCCACCATGAAGGAACGTCGCGTAACCGCCACACAGCTTGAAGCAGCCGCTCGGATCGCGAAGAGCCATGGCGTTTCGATCACGCTCAAGACCGACGGCACGGCCGTCGTGTCGCCGCTGAGCGCTGACCAGCTCGCAGATCAGGAGGTCGAGCGCGAATTCGCTGACTACCAACGAAAGCACGGCTACCTCTGACTGATGAGGAAGCCGCTGCGGTGGGATTGATAGCAAGGGCAGCCTTGCGCTTTGCGCGGTTGACGGCGAACTTGACGGTATGGACCCAACTCTCGTTTCGCTCGCTTCCGTTGCACTCGGTGGTGTGATCGGTATCACCGGAACGATCGCCACGACGGCGATGCAGGGAGCGCGAGAAGAGCGACGTCACCGCCGTGAACTTGCTGCGCAGTTCGCCCTCGCGGAGTGGAAGCATGCGCACGAGGCGATAAAAGATATGGGTGGAGCAGCTGGTTCGCTCGACCTCCATCTGATCCGGATGACGAAGATCCTTCAACTGATAGAAACGGGCGAACTGACGTCTGAGAAACTCATTGAGTTGAACGCCGAGAGCCGTCAGCTTTTTGAAGCACTACGTGCTGCCGAGCAAGAATAGCGGACGACCGATGCTTGACTTCCTTTAGGTCCTGCCCCAGCTTCTCCGCATCGACTCGCTTTGGGTCGCCCTGGTGGGCGCGCTCGTGACCGGCGGTCGGTGGTAACAAGGAGAACTGCCATGACTGCTTCACAGCAGAACGACACCTTTGTGCTGTCTTACAACAGCTGTCGCAACATCAGTGCCCCCGAGGATGACGCCGCAGGTCGGAAGGTCTACTCCGGGCATGCCCCCGCCACCTCTGTCCTGGATCTCGACGACAACGAGAACGTTCGCGAGTATCTCGTGGATGCCCGCGGGAAGCAGAAGCGCACTCCTACCCTCGTCCATCAAGCCATCCGCAAGACCCTGCGCGATCAGCCCGACCAGTTTAGCATCCTGAATGGCGGAATCGTGCTTGTCGCGCGCAGCGCTGTCGTCGATGACAAGGAGAAGGTCATCCGTCTGACCGATGCCAGCATCATCAACGGCTCGCAGACGCAGGGTGAACTGAAGCGCTACTTTGCAGAGGTGCAGGGCGGCATGGTGCCGAGCATCCGGTACGAGCTGATCGTCTGTGATGATGATGACCTCATCGCGGAAATCTCGATCGCGCGGAACTTCCAGAACGATGTGCGCGCGATCTCGATTGCCGGCAGGCGCGGTCAGCTCGATGACCTCGAGGCGTCTATCCAGCGCGTCGACACTAGCATCAAGCTGCGCAAGTCGGAAACGGATCTGACGGCTGACGGCGAGTTTCTGGATACGGAAAAGCTTATCCAGGTCATCTTTGCCCTGCTGCCCGAGCCTATGCTGCGGAAGATGGATGCGCAGGCGGATCCGAGCAACAAGGTTTTCACTTATGCTCAGAAGACCCGCTGCCTGCGCCTCTACCAGAAGCTGGTGGAGGACGGACCGCGTGAGGTCTATCAGTGTTTCCTAGATCTCGCTCCGATCGCGTGGGAGCTCTATCAGGGCTGGAAGGCGCACCAGGGTTTCCGCGGCACCCGCATTCGCTCGATTGAGCGGGATAACGGCGAGATCATCGAGGTGCCGGACGGCGTGATCTTTCCGATCATTGCAGCGATGTCTGCATTCGTGACGCAGAATGACGAGGGTCGCTGGATCGTCCGTACGCCTAAGATGTTCAACGATGCTGAGATGATCAGCGCTGCGAAGCAGGCCTACATGAACATCGCGGATCACAATCCGCAGACGATGGGCAAGAACCGGGCCTGCTACGCCACGCTGCAGCAGATCACCGACATCTACGCCCGCCTGGCAAACAAGGTGGACCTCTTCTCGTAAGGTCTCGCGAGACGAGGCGGCTCAGGCCGCCTCTCTCAACAATTGCCGAGGATTTGCCAGCTGCCACAGGATGACGCTGGCGATCGCCGCCGACTTCGGGCAATCGCGGGCGGCCACCGTCGCCCAAGCGCGGATCTCGCCAAGATCGAGCTGATCGAACGCATCGAAGAGCGCACCGTCGACCGTGACAAGCCCCGACAGCACGACGCGCGACACGGCCGTGATGATGTCGGCCTCGAGTGCGGTCGCGTTGCCCTTGCTCTCGACGATCAGCCGGAGGACCAGCTCAAGGTGCGGTTCGCCGTGTGTCTGCCCGATCCACTTCAGCGTCTTTCGGGCAAAGCACTGGCCGGGCGCGCGGTCGGCGCGCGCTTCCGTCATCGGTGGCAAGCGGACACCCACGCGGGCCGCCACAGCGAACACATCGCAGGGATACGCCTGGCCGGGCATCGGCCGCTGCCGGCCGTTCACCGACTTCGGCGCCAAGCTGTTCGCCGCCATTTGATTGTTCATGAAAACGCACCCTGCCGACGCGATGTCGTTCAAGATAATGGAACGGACAGACAAGTTCCAGCTGTGCTCGCATGCGGGGATGCGTCGTTGCCTCCTACTGAACAGACCCTCTGCGCCCTATGTATGATCTCAGAGGATGCCACCATGCGCTTTTACACGCTCAAGCGATCTGCCGACGGGAAACTGTTCGGGGTGACTGCCGGCTCTCGCGACACAGCGATCGAGTATCTGGCTGACCTGGCGGATGAAGATCTTACCTTAGACGTGTTTGATACGATCCCGCCATTTCTCCTCAGTGATCAAGATGATCGAGCGGGCAGGACAAGGTTTGTCATACCCGTGTTTCGACGAGTGTTGTGACGCCGTATTCGGACTTGGGTGATCGACTCTAAGTAAGGGCGCACTTGCCATCAGCCGAGTCCAGCGACAGGGCTTCAGACACAGAATAAAAATGCGGTGAAATGGTAATTGCTCGACAGCGAAAGCAAATCATAATGCGCTTAAATCAACTTAGGTTAACTTATTGTCCTACCTTGTAATATAAGGTGCTCCCATCGGCGACATGTCTGAACCAGGCGTCGCTGGCTGGGAGAGACAATCACGCTTCCGCCTGCCCTTGCAGGAATGAAGCCATGTCTTCGCACTCAAGCGGGCCTGTTGGCGTGTTTACGTTTCGGCTGAATGCCGTTTCAAACCTATCGAGCCCTATCAGCTACGCCTTGGGACGCCTCGTCGGCAATGTGCGGACCTTCCCCGCGCATCAGGACATCGTGCGCCAAGGAGACCGGCCGTCGCAGTGCTGTGTTGTCCTTCGCGGCTGGGTCAGTCGCAACAAGGTACTCGAAGGCGGCGTCAGGCAGATCACGGCCTTGCATATTCCAAGCACGATCCCGGATCTGCAAAGTCTCATGCTGCCTCAGATGGATCACAACATCACCACGGTCACCTCAGTGGAGGCCGGCTTCATTCCCCACTCTGCGCTCAGGCACCTGATGACCGAGTTTCCGTCCCTTGCTCTAGCTTTCTGGAAAGAGACATTGATCGATGGGGCCATCGCACGCGAGTGGGAAGTCAACCTCGGCAGTCGGCCCGCCGCCCAGCGCATCGCCCATCTCTTCTGTGAGATGGCCACGCGTTTGGAGCATGTCGGTCAGGCTGATCGTATTGAGAATGCGCTGTCCTTCCCGTGGCCGCTAACGCAGGGTCAACTGGGAGAAGCGACTGGTTTGTCCGCGATTCATATCAATCGGACTTTGCAGGAACTGCGTGCACGCGGACTTATCGAGTTCACGCGGCAGCAAGTGCAGATCACTGACCTGGATAGACTGACGCACTTCGCTGGGTTCAACCCGGATTACCTTTTGAGCGAGAAGCCCGGGCAATCGGCATCGCTCATCGATGCATATGAGCGAGCTGTAGCCTCGATCTGAGTAAACATTTTAGGACGCAGTTCGCAGGGTTTGGATCAATGGTCACACATACCTTGGAGCCCTCAACGCATAACGGCCGGGGCCAGATAAAGCCGCTGACGGGCATCGCGATAGTCTCCACTGCCCAGTGCCTGCACATATCGAAATGATTGCAGAAATGACTGACGAGGTAGCTGGACTTGAAGACGAGGCCAAGCATTTGCGAGCGATCATCGCGAATTGCGAGGCGGCAACAAGAACCGAAGCCAGGGCAACAAGCAAGGTTCGTTCTGACGGCAGCCTCATGGCGTTCCGCAACCGGCTGATGGTTGTCGAACTTCGCATCAAAAAGATCAAGTTCAGGCCGTTGCGTCTGGTGGAATGATCGAACGCCCGTGAAGGATGACAACGAAAAGTGTGATCCGAGTACGGGTTGATATCCGCTGTCTGCTTCTATCTCACCGCCCGGTGAAACGGAGGGCCAGCTGTGTCGAAGATCGTTCCCTGGCATCATCAGGAACCCACGCCTGATGACATTGAACATCTGATCGTACGTCAGTCCGAGAACGGCCACTTCAAGCTATCAGCTAAGCTCCACGGCGAACCCGACGAGTTCGAAGTGACTGGGCAGAGTTACACGACCATGACACGCGCTCTGGAAGCTGCGCACTCGTTCGCGAAGTCGATGAAGGTCGATCACATCTATCTGCTGCCCAAGCAGCATGCCGTCGAGGATTAGCGGTGCGCTGACTCTCTGCGCCGCAGTTCGATACGTCCTTCGCTAAAGCCATCCATCCACGCCATCCGAAGATGCCGGAATGGGAAGGGTGGGCAGTCTACCGCATACTTGGCAGGATTGGTGCCGGCTGCCCGGCCGAGCGCACGCGCATCGTCGTGGCTCATATCGTCTGACAGCGGATCGTTGGTGCTCATCAGTCACAACGTCAGAGCGGAAGCAAAGCCCGTCCAGTGTTTGGCCACCGGACGGGCCCTTGTCGGCATCTCAACTTCCGGGGTGCAGAAGCCGAGAGGCGCGGCCCCGATAGCTGACTGCTTCTTACGGATTGATAAAAAACCCGCCCAGCGTGGTGACACCGGACGGGTAAGGTCGGGATTAGCCTCGCAAGAGAGTGTGGGAGGCATGACTGCAAGCGTGAGGCGTTCACTCAGTTCCATTGCCACCCAACCACAGCCCGGCGAATGTAAGCGTCGCAGAATAGACCGGTGCCCCCGCCTCATCCTTCACCAGCACCGTGAACGCTTGTCGGTCACCATCCTTCGGGATCTCTTCTCGAGCGATCGAAGGCAGCACCCTCATCGCTTCGAGCCGGACCTCCTCATGGGAGACGCAGTCGTGTCCGTGATCGTCCACGATGTGCGTGCCGTTCTCAAAGGTGTCGAAGAAATAAAGAGGCATCACGCTCCCGTACGATCTCAAACCACGATCTGCTTTGACATAAAGCAGTGCAGGCAACAGAAAACCCGCCTGGCTATCACCAGACGGGCTTAGAGCTCGGAAACTCTATCCTTGCCGGGAGCATTGCTCCCGAGACATGAAACTACGGGCCGGCGGCTAGGATAGTTTCGCCCATACTGGGAGACCCAGGATATGGGGTGCGCATCCCTACGCCTTGGAGCGCTTCTTCGCTGCTTTCGTCCGATCTGCCCTCCGGGCGTTGCCTAGCCCAATACGTTTCGCATTCTCAGAGCGGGCTTCCGCATAGTCGGGCGCGGTCATCGGGTAGCTTGCGGGAAGTCCCCACTTTCTCCGGTATGCGTCTGGTGTAAGTCCAAGGCGTCCCAAGTGCGGTTTCAGCATCTTGTAAGCCTTGCCGTTTTCGAGGCTGATGATGTGATCAGGGAAGACCGAGCGCTTCGGGTTTACTGCCGGCTTCTGGCCCGCCGCAACCTGTTGCGAGGGAACGCGCAACGGCTGCACGGTTGCTGCAGCAGCGATCCCACGATGCACGTCGGCGATAAACTTAGGCAGCTGGTCTAGCGCAACATGGTTGTTGCCGATGTAAGCACAGACGATGTCGGCGGTCTCATCAAGGAAATCGACGCTCATGGAAATGCCTGGTTGCGGTTTCTCGCGACCCTCCTACGTCGATGATGGGGACACAAGGGCCTATCGGTCTTCAACGCTGACCGAGATGACGCACGTCACCCGATCGTTCTCATCGGTGACGAACATCTGCCACTCATTGCCGTCCCACCGATCAGTGCCTGTCTTGGCGAGCATCTCTCCCACCTGCTTCAGCGCTTCACGCCGTGCTTCCTTGCGCGAGCATATCTGCCTGCCCTCGTTGTCGGGCTCAAACCGACCATGGCGGACGTGAAAGAAGAACGGGCTTGTTCGATGAGCTGGCGCCATAGCTAGCAGCACCCCTGACGAGTCGAAACTACGATAGCCAGCGTGCCAAGGGTGTCAGCTACGACCTGCCGTCAGGGTTTCCTGAAAATTAACGGAGCGCGCGAGGTTTTATGCAAAAAACCCCAGACCCGACCGAAGCCGAGCCTGAGGCTTTAGGCTGCTCGTTTGCAGGGAGCAACGCGGGCTTCGTAGCATGGCTATCCTTAGGGAATGTGATCTTCCGCACAAAGTGATGGCCCAATCAGCGAAAGCATTCCCGATCTAAACAATAGTTAGGATTGGCAAAGCAGCCAGCGTCTGATTCATTCTCAGCGCTGGCTACTCCCTGCAAGCTGTGGCCGGCGGATAACCCGGCGCCTTCCCTACCAACCCCCAAGGCAGGCGCCGGGCCCCCAGTTCTGAGACATGAAGAGCTCCAGAACGGACCACCCCTCTACCTATCCGGAGCTCTTCTGACGGCGCCGGGATCAGACGACACCGCGCCCGTAGTATGTGCTCTTAACATTTGGTAGGCAACGGGCGCGCTTATCCGGCATAACTCGCCAGTTCCGTCTCGACCTTCGCCGGCAGTCCCAGTCCCTCGTCCACCTTCCGGCAGACGGTATTAAGGTCAGAGGGCATCCCGCTACTTGATACTGATCGCCCGCTCCATCTCATGCAGCAGGCGCGGCACCACGTACTTGTCGGCGATCTCGATCACCAGCTCGGCGTACTCATCAAGGTTGCGGTTGATGTGCTCGGCAATGTTCACACCATAGAGCTCGCGGATCGGCAGGCGTTTGTCGCTGGTGCGCATGAAGACGCCCACATGGCCGCTCTTCATCGTCTGCACGAATGCCCCGTGATGGCGGCCGGCGCGCTTCATCATCGCCTGCAATCGGCCAGCCTTGCCCGCCGTTTGCTTATAGCGCGTCAGCCATCTCGTCCTGACCTGTAGCTCCTCTGCATCGTTCGCGAAGCCCACCGTCATCTGACCCTTGAACAGGTGCTGCGCGGCTTTGGTTCGCTGGGAAGCGTGGCGGGCGATCTGTGTCTTCATCATGCCACGGACTCGGCCAAGCGCCCGCTGTGCCACCTTGGCTTTCAGGTCTGCTGGCATCTGGTTAAGCATCCGCTCCACGCGCGCGAAGTCATCAGCCTGGATCATGAAAGCCATGGTGTTTCCTCCTAGTGCGCCACGGTGGACGGCTCGCCCATCGAAAGCAGCGCCTGCGCCTTCATGCCTTGCGCCTGCTTGTCGAAGATCGCTTGGCACTCGCTGAGGTCTACGCCTGTCACGGTCTCGGCGATCTCGTTGAGCGCCTTCGAAAGCGCGCTGTAAAGGTCGATCTGCTTGACGATATGGGGCACGCGGTCGGCTTCTTCGGGCAGTGCCAAGGTGTGGAGCATCAGTGCGACGACACCCTCATGTGCCTCGCTCAAGGCCTCGTCGAAGCGGTCAGCGTCGACGAAGTGCGGTTCGTCAGTCATCGCTATCGATCCTGTATGTGGGTTCGAGGGCAGCCGGGGTGTCCCAGCCGGTGCTTGATTTGCCCCGCGGGTTCTCGCCACCCAGCGCGCGGGGATCCTGCAGGTTCAATGTGGTAGTCGTGCCGTTGTCCGCATCCTGAACGAGCGCCACGTCGCTGACGATCATGTCCTGAGCGATCCCGAGCCAGTCGCTTTCGACGGGGACAATGAAGTTGCGGGTCCAGAGGGTGCCGCCAGCGTCACGCCAACCGGGCACAGTGATTGTCGCGCTTGTGCCTCTGCCAGCGCCCCTGCGCGCCTCCCAGGCAGCGCGCCTCTTCAGGTTGATCGAGTTGGCCTCTCCTTCGTAGATGATGATCAGCGGGCGCTTGCGTCTGACGCCTGGGTCAATCGCTTCCGCCTCGGGGCGGAGCGCAGAGCCGGTCACACCAATCGAAGACTGTCCGCGCACTTTGACGCTGGAATGCCTGGTCGCCCCGGACAACTGCGCGGACGCCTCGATGATGTTGTGGCCTTGTGTGAGCGCACCGACGTGACGGCCGTCCGGCTTGCTGGCTAGGCGAAGCTTTCCCTTCGGCGTGTCGTAGATGAGGATGCCTTCGCCGCGCGCCACATCCTCGATCGTGTCGAATAGCGTTTCGCCCAGATTGATCTTGTGGCGTGGTTTGGTTTCGCTTTCGACGTCACCCTCGATGCCGATGCCAAGCGTGTCGAACGCCTTCGCCACTCCCATGATGTCGACGTTCACGGCGAGGCCTGTCGGATGGTCGATCGAGCATTCGGTGGCGTCGATCGTCCGGCTGACAAAAGACACCTCATAGGAGCGGTCTTCTGGGTTCATGCTGGGCTGGATCGAGCCGACATAGCCCGTGCCCCAGCGCTCGCCGGAGACATCGATGGTGGCGGGCTCGTCGTAGATGCATGGCAAGCCCGGCTCGTTCCAGGCTATCGAGAACGAAGCTTCGCGGACTGCCTCGCGCGCGGACGAGCGAAGCGAGCAGCGGGTGTGCGGCAGCTGCCGTCCGCCCACGGTGAGAACAACGCTTTCCAGCATCAGCGCGGCCCGCCATAGCTCGGGCTGCCTGCATTGGGCATGGAGGGCCCAAGATTGCGAGCCGGTGCCCCGCCGCTGCCTGGGTTCGTGATCCTCGCATTGATCGTCAGACTGCTCAGCTCGCGCGCAACTCTGGTGCCAGCATCCTCGATGGCCCTGGCGGCCTGATCGCCCGCTTGCTGCAGCCGGTCAGCGGCGTCTGCGACCGATCGGCCAGCATCCCTGCCGCCGTCGGACATCGCGTTGCGCAGCGCATCCACGTCGTTGGAGATGGTGCCAGACAGATCCATCGTATCGGGCAGCGAGCGGGGGTTGCGCGATGGCGTGGGCAGCACCGATGTCGTCGGCCAGTGACGCGTAATGTCCGGCCACTCGGCAGCCGGCGCGGCTCCATGCCGGCCGCCTCGACCCGGTGGCGGGACGGATGCTGCATTGAATCGGGTGTCCCGATCCTCCTCAACGATGATCTTGGGCTCGGATACAAGACCATCGCCGCGGAGGAAGTCGCGCTCGGAGAGGTCGCGGTCGGACAGCACCTGCGCGTTGCGTCGGTTCTCCGCCGCACGCCGAGCGGAGCGTCGCTGCGCTGCATCCCATGGCGTGGCGACAAAGCCGCCGTTCTCTTCCTTCATCGCATCGGGGATGCTCGCATAGGGCACATCGGCGGGTTCGAGCAGAGAGGAAGGATTCGAGATGCCTTCGCGGATGATCTCGATGCCACGCGCCACGCTGTTGATGCCGGTCGAGATGTCATTCACGATCTTCGCCGTGTCGCGGAAGAAGTCGCCGATGCTTGAGCCTGACGTGTTGAGGTTCAGCAGCTCGCCGATCTTGGTGGCAAGGTCACCGACAGCCGCCGAGGCCGCATCAAACTCGTTCATGTCGATCTGCGTGTGGAAGTTCTCCAAGCCGTGGTCAATCTCCTCGACGAGCTTCTTGGCGCCTTCCAGACCCGCCTTCATTGCAGGCATACCGCGCATGCCGACATCGATCGCAAGCTCGCCGACCTGGTTCTTGAACAGCTGCCACTGCGATTCCATGGTCTTCAGCTTGATCTGGTAGGCATTGCTCAACGAGCCGAACCAGTCCTTGCTGTCCACGTAGTCGAAGTTCTTGATCAGCTCGTCCATGCCACCGGCGAGACGCTGCACCTCGTCGGAGAAACCTTGACCGAGGATTTTGCTCAGGATGTCGGCCTGCTTGAACTTGTCCAGTTCGCGAACGCGCTTCAAGAAGTCGATCAGCGCGCCACGCGCGTCCTTTTTGAGCAGATCGGTGAACTTGTCGGCGCTGCCATAGAGCTCTTTGAAAGCAGCGCGGGACGGCTTCGTAGCTTCCGGCGTCAGAAGTTTAGTGCTGAGCGTGCCCATCGCTCGGGCTGCCACGTCAGCGGGCAGCTTTAGGTTCAGGAGCGTTGAACCGAGGGCCGCCACATCCTCTTTCGCGAGGCCGAGGTTCCGCAATGGTGCAGCGGCATTGTCGAGGAACTTCACAATGTCACGCTCGTCGGCGATGCCGCTGTCCGCCAGTCCGTTGATAAGGTCGAAGTATCGCTCCATCTCGGCAATCGGAACGCCCATCGAGACCTTGAAGCCTGCGGCGGCATTTCCGACGTCTTCCGCACTCATCTCGAAGCCGTCAGCCGCTGTCGCGGAAAGCCTTGCGAACTCGCGCAGATCATCAAGCGGCAACCCAGCTGCGGCGCCGCGCTCATAGGCACTGAGGATTTCCTCAAGTGGCATGGCCAACTCGCCGCTGGTGGCGAGCTTGCGCGCCTCGTCGCCGAGCTTGGCCGCTTCCTCGGCGGTGCCACCGAGCTTCTTCTGGATGCCAGCAAGGCGGGACTCGTAGTCGGCCGCCGACTTCGCCACCCCGACGAACCCGGCGCCGATCGCGAGCGCACCAGCGGTCTTGCCGTAGGCGAGCAGCGCGCTTTCGGACGATGCCATGGTCTTCGATAGCGCAGCCTGTGTGCGATTGAAGGCGCCAGTCTGCCGCTCGACTTCCCTGATCTTCTTCCGCGCCTGCTCGAACGCGGCCATGGAGCCGAGTTTGGACTGAATCTTGAGGGTGGCTGTGACCTCTCGGTTTGCCATGATCAGTTCTCCTCTTCGGCTTCAGATGCGCGCTTAATCTCGTCTGGTCCGATACCGACCACGATCGTTGAAGCCAGTTCGTCGAGGCACTCGTGGACGGCCGCGCGGATCGTCGCCTCGATCTCGGCCGCGCTGGTCAGCCCAAGCACCCGCGGTGCCAGTTTGGTTGGAATGGCGAGGAGCTTTGCCCGCACCCTCGCGAAGGCGGCCGTGATACCTGCCAGCACCTCGTCGCGTGGCAGCAGCTGGTTCCGGAGCCGCGCGGTGCGCATGCGCTGCTCGTCGAGCGCGGCCTCGGTCTTCTCGCGCTTGGCAGTCGTCAGACGCAGCTCTTCACGCTTCTGCTCTGCGTTCTCACCGCCGGCCTTCAGGTAAGCGACATAGGCCTGCACCGTGCGCTCGACGGACCACTTTCCGCGGGAAACAGGTTCGGGGATCGTGCCGGCCTTCGACAGGCGGCCCAAATGCACCTCGGAGAGCCCGCAGATGCGGCCCATCTCAAGCGTGGAGACTGTCAGCGTTTCCAACATAACATGCCTTTTTTCGAGGTCTGTCTCTGACGGGATTTCGGGGTCGCCCCGACCCGCAGTAGGAGGGGGACGGCTCGAAAGGTACCTGAACCCAGGGGGGTGTCTGGGGCGGTCTGGGCGGGGTCGAGGGACATCGGGTCAGGCCTCCTCGTGGTCGAGGCCGAGGCGTCGGCGTTCATGTGCCTCCCTGTCGGTTAGGGCGGGCTGCTGGCGCGATCCTCTGCCCACGTCCGACAGAACAGCTTCGAACAGGCCCTCGCACTCAGCGAGCTTTATGGGGGCTTTGCAGACGAGGTGCATGAGAAGCGGGAAGTGGCAGTCACCCATCCCGGCATTGGCATAGAGCTGCATGATGCCGGCGACGCGCTTCATCACTTCCTGCTCGCGAGCTTCAAGCTCCTCAGCGTGTGTGAGGGTGGGCGCCTTCGGCTCAGCACTTGGGACGAGGCTGAACTTCGCCTTGCCGTTGAGCCTTCCACTCTCGATGTGCATCTCGGTGCGTTTGGCTGCGATCTCGCCCCGCGTCTCGAACAGTTCAGCTCGCGTCTCCTCGTCCTTCTGGAACACACCCTGATCGCGGCATGCGTCGAGGTATGTCCGCCGCAGGGGCAGATCGGTCACGTTGGAAGGAGCGGAGTCCGCACCGGACCGAAACGATGCGGACTCCTCACCCTGGTCCACTACCTCCAGGGGTTCATGATCCTCGGTCATCACTGGCCTCGCTCCGGCTCAGGCAGGCCGCAGAGACGGCGCATGTTGGCTGCGAGGCTTCCGTCCGCTGCATTCGGGTTCGGAATGCCGAGGAACGGGTTTCCGTCCTGCTGGCCGATCACCCGTCGCATGTTCGCCTTGGCACGCTCGGTAGCCTCCGTTTGCCGCTGCTTGGCTTGGGCGACGATATCGACGCGCAGCGGTTGCTGCTGGGCAGGTGCAGGCGCAGGCGCAGGCGGGGTCTGCGCCACAGCGGCAATAGGCGGAACGGACCTCACACCGCTAAAGGCGATGCCGGGGCGATAGGCTGCCGTACGGCTGGCGGAGCGGGCGTGATCCCGGATCTGGCGTGACAGGTTGTCGACCATCGCGCGACGATCGAGCGGGGTTGCGGTGGGGATGGTCATAGGTCTCTCCTGAACCGGCTGGCTTCCGTGAAGGTGTTGGTCTCATCCGGGAAGGATTCCGGCATCTCCACGCCGTGCTTGGCGAAGACTGCTTCGGCGCGCGCAAAGCGGTCCTGGGCAGCGCGGAGGGACGCATGCGGGCTGGGGCGGCCATACACCCGGCTCTCGCTCTCCAGAGCGCGGACAGGGCCGCGGCACTCGTACGGTTCGGTGTGAGGTGCACTCGCTGCGGACGGTGTTGCTGGCCGTGCTGATCCGCCCAGATAGCTCGAGGCGAATTCCGACGAGCGGCGGACGATGCTGCCGAACCCCATGCCCAGTGTCAGCGGCGCGCGCGGGTTCCGCTGTCGGCCAATGCGGTTGCCCTTCCGCCTCGGACCTTTCGTCTTCGATTCCTTGACGGGGGCAAGGACACCAGCCGCACGCGCGGCCTCTGCGACCTCTGGCTTGACGTTGCCCGACCAGAAGGCCGGATAGATCACGTGCTGGCCGCATTCGTGCCTGTGCTCGAAGGCAATGCGGAACTGAACGAACTCGGTCATGCCCGCGCCCCCAGGGGCACACCCTGCCGCGCAAAGATCGGCAAGGATTCTCGATACCGACCCAGCTCATCCTTGCCCGCAGGACGGGATAGCATGGCGCGCAGGTGCTTGTACTTGTCCCACTCGCCGCTCACCCTTGTCGCGCGAGCACGCTTCTTGCTGGATCGGGAAGCCATCAGGCGGCCTCCTCTTCGACTTCGGCAACCGCCAGTGCCCGAACGTTGCCGAGGTTCACGCAGTCCGCCAGGCTGACCGAAGGTGCGAAGAAAGCGGTCGGCGACTGACGGCGGGCCTCCTGCTGATCCCTGAAGGCTTTTTCGCCTTCCGGAGTGTCAATGCGTAGCGCCACGCCAGCTTCGACCGCAGCGTCTGCGACGTCTTCCGGTACATTGTGCGACCAGCGCGAAGTGATGATGGTGTAGGCCTCGCCTTCGGCTGTCCGGTAGGCGAAGTGGACAAGCGAGTAGATCTGCACGAGCGGGAAAGTCGGCACGATCTTGGGCCTGAAGCGGACCGGCACGAGGTCGGTGTCATCGAGATCGGGGGACAGCTCGCCTGCCACGATGTCTTTCGCCCGGTCGCGCAGCCGCTCGCTGATAAAGTTCGCCGCGAAGGTCCGCGCATCGGTCGGGATCGGAAGCTCGCCAGTGGCGTAGTACCGGGCCCGGCCGTCCGTATCGAGCAGCCGACGCAGCGCCGAGGCGTGTCCGTCGTACTTGGCGAAGTATTCGGTCGGGAAGGCAGATGGGATAGCATGAGCGATGCCCTCGGCGATGACGGCCGCGACGAGGCGCTCCTTGTCGCTCTCGCCGTCGCCCAGCTGCTCGGAGAAGTCGATCACATGCAGGCTGGGCGGAATGGCGCCGACCATCTTCGAGGCGGCCTTAGCGAGCGCTGCGATCGCATCATTCAGTTCGACTGCGGCCTTGTCGACCGCACCCGCAACGCGTTCGAGTTCCTTGGCCGAGGCGGCACGGACATCCTCGTCCTTCGCCTTCGCCAAAAGCTCTTCCTGCTCGGCGTGCTGTTCATCGAGATCGTGAAGCACACCCTGGATGGTCTCGATCTCGTCTTCGTTATCGCGCACCGCCTGGGTGAGAGCTGAGAGGTCAGCGGTGGGGTCGGATGCCAGCGCACTCTTGCGCGCCGAGCGGGCCGCTTCGAACTTGGCAGTGGCATCCGCCAGCCGGCCGTTCAGCGTCTCGCGACGCGCGGCGAGGTTGGCGATGGCAGCCTCGATGGTGCTCACCGGGTCTTTGCCCAAGAGCTTCGAAATCTTCATGGTGATGGATCCTGTCTTGGCCACGGTCAGGCCGCCTGGTCGGAGATGTCGCCGGCGCGGAACACGCCGCCGAAGGATGCGCCCCGAGCGCGCAGGCGCTGGGCTGTGGCGCGCAGCACAAACTCGTTCACGCTCATGCCCTCACGCGCTGCAGCATCGAACAGGGACGCGCGGAAGGCAGATGTGACGCGGCCACCATTGAGCATCAGCGCGACGGTGGCATCAGGGCTTTCGGAAATGGGAAGAGGTGTCTGGGACACGAAGGCCGCTCCTCTCGATTGATCGGGAAGAGAATGGACGAGAACGTCAGGCCTGAGGACTAGGCAGGGTTATGCATGTGTGGGCACGGATTGAGTGAACGTCAACACTCCCGCTGGCCCGTCAGTCAGCCCTGACTTTTGCGCAGATCCAGCCGGGAAGCCTCGACGATCGAAGAGTGATCAATGATGGAATGTCTTCATCCTGCAAGAGCATTCATATCTTGATTACAAGAGGTACTTATAACGTAAGTTATCTCACTACAGCTTTGGAGGTACAAATATTAACGTGATTGGATACCGTAATATTTAGATGAACTTCGACGAGGGGTCAGACTTAATCTTGACCTTTCCGCTTTTGGAAAGACAAGTTTTCGAGGAAATGACAATGTTTATCAAGAAAACACTGACCACGCTCGCAGTCGGCACGATGCTTGTCGGCTGGACAGCGGTCAGCTTCGCTGACAGCACCGGCGGTAGCGGCACCAGCGGCTCAGCTTCATCAGGCAACGCCAGTGGGGGGAACGCATCCTCATCGGGCTCAGGGGGCGGCTCGGCCTCAGGCGGTAACGGCTCGTCTGGTTCAGCGTCCTCCGGATCGGCCGGGGGTGGCAACGCCTCCAGCTCAGGCGGTGGTTCAGCCAGTGGTGGCTCTGGCACCTCTGGCGATGCTTCGTCGGGCTCGGCCGGCGGCGGAAACGCTTCAAACTCGGGTGGTGGCTCGTCAACCGGCGGCAGCGGAACGTCCGGTGACGCCTCCTCCGGGTCGGCTACCGGCGGGAATGGAACGTCCTCAGGCGGCGGCAGCGCGACCGGCGGCAATGGATCGAGCGGATCGGCCGGTTCTGGCTCCGCTACAGGTGGGGATGCCAATTCGTCAGGCGGCGGCACGTCTGGTGGTAACGCTGGCACCGGCGGCAGTGGATCTGGCAATGGTGGCACCTCTGAGGGCCATAACCCAGGGGATGGTGGTGCGACTGGCGGGACCGGCAGCAGCACTGGTGGGACAGTCGGCGGCGGCACAAATGGTGACGCAGGCTCAGGCAGCATCGGAGGCAACTCGGATACCACGCCGAACGGAGGAGCAGTCACCGGCGGCGACGCCACAAGCGGTAGCGCCTCAACGGGCAATGCTTTGGGCGCCAGCAGCGACAGCTGGCCTAGGTCTGCCGGGTCGGTCGATGATCCAAACTTCGTCGGCCCTGACAAAGAAGGCAAGTAATCTCTTCTGAACTGAATGACTGCGGCCTCACTCAAGTGGGGCCGCATCGTATCTTTTGCCTGACGGTACACCCGATGCTTGGACTATCTCGCCACATTCGATCGAAAGCGTTCTTCAGTGAAAGGCTCAGCCGGACGAGGCCATCAACCCGATCTCGCCCGCCAAGCGACCCGTCTAACCCCTCGAATTTCCATCGACCAGCACGGCCGAAAGTGCTCTGTGATAGTGTTTACGCCACACACCGGGCGTTTCTCGGGCCACATTGATCACTTGCCGCACGACCCTCAAAAAAAAGCAGCATTGGAGTCTCTTGAGAGCTCCAAGAATCGCATGATATTTGAGTGCCACCCTGAACTCGCTACGGCTGCGGAAGATCCTGTGGCCTGAATCCAGTGCAGCGAATTGCTTTGAGCGTGGCCCGCATGACCCTCATGTCGGTAGGCCGATGTGCTCAGCATAACGCTTGACCTCAGGTGCATCCCGGCGTCCTTCGCGAAGAAGCTCAATCGCTCTAACATCTCCATATCGGGCCATTTCCAAAGCGAGTCGATTGATTTCCAATGGACTGCCCGGGGTTGGTTGGTGCGCAATTCCGTATAGGTGGCACCAGCGGCGGACCGTATCCTTCGACCTGCCGATCTGATGTGCCGCCCGGTCGAGGTTGGTGATCTCGTCCGGCAGGCTGAGGATGGGCGGCCGCGTCGACATCACGCCGCGTCCCCATGCTGCTCGCCAAGGATACCGAGAATAATCTGACGGCGCATGGCACAGACGATGCCTTCTCGAAAGATGCTGGTCTGGCGCTCGATCTCGGCGGCTGGAAAACGCTGACGCTGCATGCGCAGACGCATCAATGCGACTTCCTTGTTGAGGTACTTCTGCTGACGATCAAGCGGCAGTGCGAGAGTTTCGGCAGCGATATCCCGCATCGCTCGCCTCATCGCAAACGCCGGGAAGGCGACGAGTTCGCCCGACTTCCGTGCTGGCTGGGTGGCGAGCCAATCGAACAGATCGAGTTGCGCACAGGGATCAGAACGGGACGTCATCGTAGTCTTCCTCGCTGTCCTCGTCGACAAACTGGATCGAGCCGTCGGCGGCAGACAGAATTTGGTAGCTTTCCCCTGTATCCATGTGCCGGACGGTGTAGCGGTTGCCCCCAAGCTCTTCGAGGACGACGCAGACGCCAATGCTGGGGATTGGCACCTCGTCATCCTCACGAAAGAATTTCTGCTTGGTGGTAGGGGACGCGGCCGAAGGTCGAGCGTCCCTACTACGGTCCAACGTAGAGCTGGATCCGGTACTCATAGAGCTGGAGTTATCAGAAGAACGATGACGTTCATTAAGAACGTCTCGTTCTGACTCTGTCATCTCTCTCTTACTCTTCTCTCTTTCTCTGTATGCCTCAGCATCGTCGGGTCTTTGTTTTTCTTTGTTTTTTTCCCAACGTTTGGCTGCTTTTTGTCGCCCCAACTCGCTCCTATTGCGCCTGAATTCCTCCTCCATTTGAGCAGCATCAGCCCAAAGGCCACCGGACGATCTTGTGACCAGTCCCTGCTCGACGAGGCTGTCGAGAGCGGTTTTGAACGAGCTGGTTTTGAATATGTGGCAGGCAGTTGCGAGGCGGCGATGATCCTCCTTCAGCGGACCTTGATCCTCATGCATGTGGGCAAGCAAGCGAACGTAGATGGTGAACTCGACAGGCGACAGACGGCTGGTCTGCGAAAGGAAACGCGCCGCGTGGAGTCGAAACCAGGGTGCTGGCGCTCGGGCTGCGTCCAGCGACCCGGCGCCGCGACCGTCCGCTTTGCTCTCAACATCGCTCGCTAGGCTTCCGATGGCCCCCGGTGCTCGAACATTCCGCGCGACGGCGCTCATGTCGATTGGCCTTTCCGGCGCTGCCACTCTGCGATCGCCGCATCCGCTTCTTCGCGCAGTTCGGCCTTCGACTTTCGCTTCTTGAGAGGCCCTACCAGAGCGCTCAGCGGGATGCCTTGATCGGTCACATCATCAGCGCCGCGGTCGCGGACGAGCTGGCGCGATCGGTTGCGGTCCCAGTCCCGGCCGCCGCTCATTTGCACGCCCTCCTCATCCGGCCTGCGAACCGCCGAACGATCTCAAAAAGCTCTCTGTCCGTAAGATCCGGATGGCGTCCCCTGAGGAAGGCGGCGACGGTGACGAAAGCATCGACGGGTGACGCTTCATCAGCGCTCGCCTCTGGCCACTCCACGTCGGTCAGACGTACGACGACGTCCTCGATGCGGGGAACCGATCGGGCAGGCCCGGCGCCGTTTGTCCCGCATTTTTCCGCCGTTTGTCCGCCGTTTGTCCGCCTGTTGGCGTTGGCATTGGCGGGTTGCGGGCTCATCAGACTGCGCTCTCAAATTTCGTCTTGAGCCCCAGCTGCTTCGCCACGATCGCAACGGGCACGAGCAACGACTTGTTGATCTCGATGGTGGGGATTTGACCGTTCCTCGCGGCCTCATACGCCTTCGAACGGCACATGCCGAAGAAGATGCGGCCAGCGTCCGGCACGCTGATAGTTGGGCTGCTCAGGGCGTCGTCAAGAGTCACTGCTATCTCCTATGTAGGATATGAACCTATGTAGGAAAATCTAGCACAGCTTGACTTGCGTGCAACATATTTTATGCGCAAGTTACGTATATCGAGAAAAATGCGAATTTATCGAATGGCCGACGAGCCGCAGCAGAAGAGCGAACGCTTCAACATGTTCATCTCGCCGTCCGAACTGGCGGCGATTGATGAATGGAGTTTCCAAAACCGTATCAGGTCTAAGTCTGAGGCGGTCCGAAGGCTTGTTCAGATCGGGTTGGTTTACGATGTTGAGACGCGGGCATCGCGCGACCATGCAAGGAAGGCGATACAGGAATCGCTTGCTGGGCTTAATCAGCTGTCGGCGCTTCTCCGAGCATCTGAAGGCGAAACTGCTTATGCGGTTCATGCTGCCATGGGCCCGCTCATCGCAGGTGGCCGGGCGCTGGTCGCACTCTTTCAGGACATGGCCGCGACAGACTCCACAGCCAATGCCATGGAGAGCGTCGAGGAGTTCGAGCAAGCTCTTCAAGATGCCGCAGAGGAGCGCGCCAAAATTGACGCGCAACGCACGAAATGACCGGCAGTATCACGAAGCGAGGCGAGCGGTCCTGGCGTCTGAAGTTTGACCGCGGCACCGATCCCGAAACGGGCAAGCGGCGCACAGTCTACGTCACTGTGAAAGGCACGAAGAAAGAGGCGCAAGCTGAGCTGATCCGACAGCTCAACCAAGTTGATGAGGGCAGCTTCGTTGCGAAGTCGGGCAGCACGGTCGGCGAGTATGCCGACCATTGGCTCACTTCGATCGCGCCCGCAAAGGCATCGCCAAAAACCCTTGAGCGTTACCGCGAGATCGCCGCGCATCACATTGCCGCCCGGCTAGGCAAGGTCGAACTGCAGAAGCTCGACGGCACGAAGATCGATGAGTTCTACCAGCACTTGCGGACCAAGGGGCGGCGAGACGGCAAAGGCGGGCTGGCCTCGCAAACCGTGATGCACGTTCACCGGCTGCTGAGCCAGATTCTTGCGTCGGCCGTGAAGGCGCGCAAGCTCCGCGCTTCGCCTATGGCTGAGGTGCAGGCAGTGCCGAAGGTGCGCAAGGAAGAGATCCAGGTTCTTGACGATGGCGAGTTGGCGAAGCTGCTGCAGCACCTAAAGGGCCGATCGATCTACATGCCTGTGATGGTGGCGGCCTCGACGGGAATGCGCCGCGGCGAGGTGCTGGCTCTGCGCTGGCGCGATGTCGACTTCGACGCATTGACCCTGCAAGTGCGCCAGGTCGTGGAAGAGACGAAGGAAGGCGTTCGCGTCAAAGAGCCGAAAACCGATAGAGGCAGGAGAACGATCTCGCTGCCAGCGCGCTTGGTCGCAGAGTTGAAGCGGCACAAGAAAGAGATAGCCGAACTGCGCTTGAAGCTCGGCATGGGCAAGGCAAACCATGATCTCGTCTTCCCGACGATTGACGGCGGCATGCGTGCCCCTCGCCCGTTCTCAAAAGAGTTCGCTCGCGAGGCGAAGGCCGCAGGCGTTCCGCACGTCACCTTCCATGGTCTGCGACATACCCACATCACGCACCTGCTGCGCAGCGGCGTGCCGGTTCACGTGGTTGCAACGCGCGCCGGCCACGCTAATCCGTCGGTCACCCTGACGATTTACGCGCACGTACTGCCTGGACAGCAGGAAGCTGCGGCCGCGATAGTTGACGCGGCGCTGTCTCGCGCTCTACAGGAGGGCCCGCAACAGTCCTCGGACCGCTCCGGTGCCAATTCGGTGCCAACTGACCAGATCAGTGGGGCTGTAGCACTGCCAAGTGGTTGAAAAATCACGATGGAGGGATGGCCGAGCGGTTTAAGGCACCGGTCTTGAAAACCGGCGTGGGGGCGACTCCACCGTGGGTTCGAATCCCACTCCCTCCGCCACTGCGGCATCGCCGCATCTGCGATCTTGTTCAGCGTTATCACCTGGAACGAACAGCGCAGGCCACCGTTCGTGGTGGGCCTGGGGTCGGCGTATTGGTCGATCCATTTCGCGACCAATTTTGGAGATCCAGCCATGGCGCCTCCCGCCAAAGCCACCTCCGCGCCTTTCCATGCGCAGACTGTTTCGCTTACGCTGAATGGGGAGAACAAAACCCTTCAGGTCGAACCGTGGACGACCCTTCTCGATCTGTTGCGCCATGACCTTAGGCTGACCGGCACCAAAAAAGGATGCGATCACGGGCAGTGCGGCGCTTGCACCGTCTTGATTGATGGTGAGCGCATGAATTCATGCCTGCAGCTGGCCATCATGCAGGACGGCAAAGCGATTACGACGGTCGAGGGTTTGGCCGGCGAAGGCGAAGATCTTCATCCGATGCAGGCGGCGTTCATCAGCCATGATGCCTTTCAGTGCGGGTACTGCACGCCCGGCCAGATTTGTTCAGCGGTGGCACTGGTGAACGAAGGTCGCGCGAAAAGTCGCGACGACATCCGCGAAATGATGAGCGGCAATATCTGCCGATGCGGCGCCTATCCCAACATCGTCGATGCCATCGAGGAGGTGCTTGCCGAGCAGCAGTCGGGTTCGCGTCATCTGGAGGCTGCGGAATGAACCGGTTCTCCTATCTACGTGCATCTGATGTCGGCGAAGTGGTTTCGGCGTTGAAGGACGCACCAGCGGCCAAGATCATCGCTGGAGGGACAAACCTCGTCGATCTGATGAAGTACAATGTCGAAAGGCCTGAGCGGCTGATCGACATCACGCATGTCGAGGCGCTTCAGGAGATCATCGAAGGCGAAAATGGCTCGCTCAGGATCGGCGCACTCGTTTCGAATAGTGCCCTGGCCTACGACGCGCGTGTGACCGAGCGTTTTCCGCTCCTGTCGAGCGCGTTGCTGGCGGGTGCCACACCGCAGCTGCGAAACGCTGCGACCGTGGGCGGCAACATCAACCAGCGGACCCGATGCTACTACTTCTATGACGCGGGCACGCCTTGCAACAAGCGCGAGCCCGGCACTGGTTGCCCCGCGAAAACAGGTCTTAACCGCATCCACGCGATCCTCGGACAGAGCGAAGCGTGCATCGCGACACATCCGTCTGACATGTGTGTCGCCATGGCTGCGCTTGAAGCTGTGGTGCATGTGACGGGGCCTGATGGCGAACGCGATATTCCGTTTGCGGACTATCACCGCTTGCCTGGCGATACGCCTCAGAAGGATAACACCCTGCTGGATGGCGAAGTGGTGACAGGGATCACCCTGCCCGCTTCGTCGACGCAGTTCAGCGCCAACTATACTTACCTGAAACTGCGTGATCGCTTGTCTTATGCCTTCGCCCTCGTCTCAGTCGCGGTTGCGCTTGAGAAGGAGGGAGACACGGTAAAGCGCGCGCGGATCGCGCTTGGCGGTGTTGCCCATAAGCCGTGGCGAAGAGCAGAAGCGGAAGCACTATTTGAGGGCAAGGCAGCAGACTCAGGCCTGTTCGCAAGGGTCGCCGATGCACTGATCGACGGCGCGCGGGGCTATGAACACAACGCCTTCAAGATCCGCATGGCCCGCGAGGCTATCATCCGTGCGCTGGAGCAGGCTTCGGCCGGCACGCCGCAGTCCAATATCGACAAGCACATCGTTTGAGGCGAGCACCATGCTGAGAAACGAACGGAATTTCGGTTCACCCCGCGACCGCGTGGATGGTCGCGCCAAGGTCACTGGCGCAGCGCAATATGCGGCCGAGTTCAATGCACCGGACTTGTTGCACGGCTATGTGGTGTCGAGCACCATCGCCAAAGGCCGGATCACGTCCATCGACACACAGAAAGCGCTCGACGTGCCGGGCGTGCTCAAAGTGTTCACGCATGACAATCGACCGGCGACGGCCTGGTTCAGCTCGAGCTACCAGGACGAGGTCGCCCCTCCCGGGACGCCCTTCCGGCCTCTCTATGACGAACAGATCTATTACAGCGGGCAGCCGATCGCGCTGGTGGTGGCCGAGAGTTTCGACGTTGCCCGCTATGCCGCGTCGCTGGTCGAAGCGACCTACGAGGCCGGGGCGCACGAAACGGATTTGAAGCTGGCGCGCGCTGCGGCCTATGTGCCGCCGAAGAAGCGGCAGGGCATGAAGCCGCCGGCCAGCAAGGGCGACGCCATGGCGGCTTACGCGAAAGCGCCCTTGCGTATCGCGAACGACTACTCGATCGCCAACGAGCATCACAACCCAATGGAGCCGCATGCTTCGACGGTGATTTTCGAGGCCGGCGGCAAGCTGACGATCCACGACAAGATTCAGGGTGTGATGAACACCCAGTCCTATGTATCGGGCGTGTTCGGCCTGCCGGCGAGCGACATCCATGTGGTGTCACCGTTCGTCGGCGGCGGCTTTGGCTCGGGCCTGCGACCGCAGTATCAGCTCTTTCTGGCCGTGATGGCTGCGTTGGATTTGAAGCGGTCCGTGCGTGTCGAGATGACCCGCGATCAGATGTTCACCTTCACGCATCGGCCGGAAACGATCAACACGGTGCTGCTCGGCGCGGATAAGACAGGGCGGTTGAGCGCACTGCGGCACCAAGCCGTGGCTGTGACCTCGCGGTTCGAAGACTATCAGGAGGTGGTCGTGAACTGGTCGGGCATCCTTTACGATGCCGAGAACAAGCAGTTCGATTACCGCATCGCAAAGGTCGATACCTATACGCCCGGGGACATGCGCGCGCCCGGCGCGCCGCTTGGCACGTTCGCCATCGAGAGCGCGATGGACGAACTGGCCTATGCCGGAAACATCGATCCGTTGGAGCTGCGGCTGCGCAATTACAGCACGCGCGACGAGACGACGAACAAGGAGTTCACCTCCAAGGAGCTGCGGGCCTGCTTCCAGCTGGGTGCCGAGAAGTTCGGCTGGTCCCGGCGCTCGCCCGCGCCGCGTTCCATGCGCGAAGGCCGCGAACTGATCGGTTGGGGCATGGCATCGGGCTGTTGGGAAGCGCAGTTCAGCAAAACCAGCGCCAAGGCGGTGCTGACGAGCGATGGCCGGCTCGAAGTGGGCACGGCGACAGCGGATATCGGGACCGGCACCTATACGATCCTGACCCAGATCGGCGCGGACGCGCTTGGTCTCGACATGGAACAGGTGACGGCCAAGCTCGCGGATACGACGCTGCCCAAATCGCCCGTCGAGGGCGGGTCGTGGACGGCGGCCTCGGCTGGAACGGCGGTTCAGATGGCCTGCGAGGCGCTGAAGAAGACATTGCTGCAAGAGGCGCAGAAAATCGAAGGCTCGCCACTTGCGGATGCGAAATACGAGGACGTGGTGTTTGCCAACGGACGTATCGCGATGGCCGACGATGCGGGCAGATCACTCGACTTGTCGGACGTCGTGCGGCATTCGGGTCAAAGCGAGATCGAGGAACAGGCGACGGCGCAGCCGGATTCCAAGGTGCAAGCTCAATATGCGGCCTATACGCACAGCGCGGTTTTCGTCGAGGTGCGGGTGGACGAGCAACTCGGGCTTGTCCGCATTCCACGCATCGTCAATGCCGTCGCGGCGGGCCGCATCATCAATCCGAAGACCGCGCGCAGTCAGGTGACCGGCGGCACGGTATGGGGCATCGGAATGGCTCTGCACGAGGAGTCGCTGACCGATCACAATCTCGGCCGCTTCATGAACCACAATCTGGCCGAGTATCACGTGCCGGCAAATGCCGACATCTACGACATCGATGTGATCTTCGTGCCCGAGGAGGACGACAAGGTCAGCCCGATCGGCGTGAAGGGTCTGGGCGAGATCGGGATCGTCGCGACGCCCGCGGCAATCGCCAATGCGATCTTCCACGCAACCGGCAAGCGTATTCGCGAATTACCGATCACCATAGACAAGGTGCTGCGGGAAGCTGCTTAAGGAGCGTGTTGCGATGAAGCTGACTTATGAAATTGTCGAGCATAATGACGGTTGGGCTTACAAAGTGGGAGACACTTTTTCAGAGACCTTCGATACGCACGACCAAGCGGCTGAGGCCGCACGGCGAGCGGCTTCTGAGCAGCAGCTTTCGGACGAGACCCACGACATCGAATATGAAGATGCCGATGGTGAATGGCACGAAGAGTCGTCGGAGGGTGATGACCGGCCTGAGACCGAAGTCAAAGGCTGATACCGTCGATCGATTTTTTTCGAAAGTGGCGGAACCAATTGTCGGCCCGACAATTTTTGGAGCCAGACGGATCGTCCCCCACCCCCCTCGGATCCGTCTTAATTCAAGCCGGCCTTCATGGCCGGCTTTTTCTTTGCGCTGAAGACTTAGCCTTCGTGCTTGACGCGGTCTCGAACCGCAAGCTACGGGCCGGTTATCACTGAAGGGCGTCTTCATGGAAATTTTCACCAGCGCGGGTTTCACCGCGCTCCTACAAGTCATCGCAATCGACTTGGTCCTTGCCGGCGACAACGCTATCGTCATCGGTCTGGCGGCTGCCGGCCTGCCGGCGGATCAGCGCAAGAAAGCCATTCTGGTCGGCATCATCGCCGCCACCGTGCTGCGTATCGGCTTCGCGCTGGCCACGACATGGCTGCTTCAGATCGGACCGGTCCTGCTGATCGCCGGCGGTCTGCTGCTTCTCTACGTTTCCTGGAAGATGTGGCGCGAACTTGCCGGTGGCCACGACAAGGAAGAAGAGGCGGCTGCCGCGATCGAAGCTGCCGAGCATGGCGGCGCCACGGGGCAAGGCGGCATGCCGCGCAAGACATTCGCGCAGGCGGCCTGGCAGATTGTCATCGCGGACGTTTCGATGTCACTCGACAATGTGCTGGCGGTTGCGGGCGCTGCGATGGAGCACCCGACGGTGCTTATCATCGGCCTCGGTTTGTCCATCGCGCTGATGGGATTTGCAGCGACATTCGTGGCTCGCCTGCTCAGCAAGTATCGCTGGATCGCCTATATCGGCTTGCTGATCATCCTTTATGTCGCGATCAAGATGCTGCTCGATGGCGCTGTTCAGGAATGGCCGGACCAGTTCGGCTTCCTGAGCCCATGGTTCGGCCACGGCGGCGGTCACTGAGCTCAAAAATGGCGGCGTCTTGATGCCGCCGTTTTTCTCGATCATATGAGCACCGAGCGAAGGGCAGGCGCTGCCGCCCTTCCGGCACCGTCCGATTGATGATTGCGCTTCGCAGCGGCCCGGCCGCTTGCGGAGCTTTTGCTTTGGAGTTTCGATGGCAACCCCTGCCCCACGCGTAAGCTTCGTGAGCCTCGGCTGTCCGAAGGCGCTGGTCGATTCCGAGCGCATCATCACCCGCCTTCGTGCCGAAGGCTATGAAATCGCCCGCAAGCATGACGGTGCTGATCTCGTGGTGGTCAACACATGCGGGTTTCTCGATTCCGCGCGTGACGAGTCGCTGCAGGCGATCGGCGCGGCGATGTCGGAGAACGGCAAGGTGATCGTCACGGGTTGCCTGGGAGCCGAACCCGAGGCCATCCGTGAGAAGCATCCAGGCGTGCTCGCGATCACCGGGCCGCAGGCCTATGAAAGCGTGATGGCTGCCGTGCATGAAGCCGCACCGCCCGCGCATGATCCGTTCATCGATCTGCTGCCGCCGCAGGGCATCAAGCTCACGCCACGCCACTATGCCTATCTGAAGATTTCAGAAGGCTGCAATCACCGCTGCACCTTCTGCATCATCCCGGCACTGCGCGGCGATCTCGTCTCGCGTCCGGCCGCCGATGTGTTGCGCGAGGCCGAGCGTCTTGCCAAGGCGGGCGTCAAGGAATTGCTGGTCGTGTCTCAGGATACCAGCGCCTACGGTGTCGATATCCGCTACGAGGCCAGCAAGTGGCAGGACCGCGAGGTTCGGGCTAAGTTCTACGACCTGACGCGCGAACTGGGCGATCTCGGCATCTGGGTGCGCCTCCACTACGTCTACCCCTACCCGCATGTTGACGAGGTGATCCCGCTGATGGCCGAGGGCAAGGTGCTGCCCTATCTCGACATTCCTTTCCAGCACGCTTCGCCGACGGTCCTGCGCAATATGCGGCGCCCGGCGCACGGCGACAAAACACTCGATCGCATCCGCCGCTGGCGCGAGATCTGCCCTGACCTTGCCATCCGCTCGACCTTTATCGTCGGTTTCCCCGGCGAGACGGATGAGGATTTCGAGATGCTGCTCGACTGGATCGAGGAAGCGAAGATCGACCGCGCGGGCTGCTTCAAGTTCGAACCGGTGCGGGGCGCGCAGGCGAACGATCTCGGGCTACCACCCGTGCCCGCCGAGGTGATGGAATCACGCTGGCATCGCTTCATGGCGAAGCAGCAGAAGGTTTCGGCGGCCATCCAGAAGAAGAAGGTCGGCAAGCGGCTTCAGGTCATCATCGACGAGGCCAACGGCCTGCACGGCAAGGGCCGCACCAAATACGACGCGCCCGAAATCGATGGCTCGGTGCACCTGCAGTCACGCCGCCCCTTGCGGGTGGGTGATATCGTCACCGCCAAGGTCGACAGCTCGGATGCTTACGACCTCTACGCGACGGTCGTCTGAAACGAAAAAGGGCGCCTGAGGGGCGCCCTTCTTATATCTGCCTTTCGCTTACTGCGGCAGCTTGTCGTCCACACCCGCGACATAGAAGTTCATGCCGAGCAGCGTGGCATCGTCGGACGACTCGCCGGCCTTGAGCCATTCCGAACCGTCCTGCTTCTTGATCGGGCCGGTGAATGGCTTCAGCTCACCAGACTTGATCTTGGCTTCGGTCTCCTCGGCCAGCTTCTTCACGTCGTCCGGCATGTTGGTATAGGGCGCCATGGTCAGGATGCCGTCCTTCAGCCCGTCCCAGATCGATTCCGACTTCCACGACCCATCGGCAACGGCGCCGATGCGCTTCTCGTAGTATGGCGCCCAAGTGTCGACGATCGCGGTCAGCTGGGTCTTCGGGCCGGCCTTGATCATGTCCGAGGCCTGACCGAATGCGAGAATGCCGCGCTCGGCTGCGACCTGCATCGGACCCGTCGAGTCGGTGTGCTGGGTGATGATGTCCACGCCCTGATCGATCAGCACCTTGGCGGCGTCGGCTTCCTTGGCAGCATCGAACCAGGTGTTGGCCCACACGACCTTCAGCTTGAAGTCCGGGTTCACGGACTGCGCACCAAGGAGGAAGCTGTTGATGCCCATCACGACTTCAGGAATCGGGAAGGAGGCGATGTAGCCCGCCTCGCCCTTCTTCGACATCTTGGCCGCGATCACGCCCTGGATGTAACGGCCCTCATAGAAGCGCGAATTGTAGGTCGCGAGGTTCGGCGCGCTCTTGTAGCCGGTGGCGTGCTCGAACTTCACATCCGGAAACTTCTGCGCGACGGCGACCGTCTGGTCCATGAAACCGAACGACGTCGCGAAGATGATCTTGCAGCCCGAGCGCGCCAGACGCTCCAGTGTGCGCTGTGCGTCGGGACCTTCCGGCACGCTTTCCACGAAGCTCGTCTCGACCTTGTCGCCCAGATCCGCCTGAACCTTCTGACGCGCGATGTCATGAGCCTGGCTCCAGCCGCCATCGGTCTTCGAGCCGACATAGATGAAGCAGGCCTTGGTCTTGTCCTGCGCCATGGCCGGCACGGATGCCGACACGGCCATGGCGGCTGCGAGACCGATCAGTATCTTTTTCATTCTCCGAATTACCCTCTCTGGAGTTGGCCGCGTCTTGTCGCGCGGCATGTTTGCATTTTTCGTGAACCGGCTCAGCGTTCCGGCACGAAAGGTTGCCCGAGTGAAGCCGGCGTGTTCATCATGGTCAAGCGACGGTTACGTGAGATGATGACGAGCACGACGACCGTCGCGAGATAGGGAAGTGCCGACAGGAATTGCGAGGGAATGCCGACGCCCAGCGCTTGAGCGTGGAGCTGGCCGATGCTGACCGCGCCAAAGAGATAGGCGCCGAACAGGATCCGCATCGGGCGCCACGAGGCGAAGACCACCAGCGCTAGCGCGATCCACCCTCGTCCGGCCGTCATGTTCTCTACCCACTGAGGCGTGTAAACGAGCGACAGATGCGCCCCTGCCAGACCGGCGCATGCCCCGCCGAAGAGAACGGCGGCATAACGATAGGCGACGACCTCGATGCCGAGCGCGTGGGCCGAGGCATGACTGTCGCCGATGGCGCGCAGCGTCAGCCCTGTTCGCGTGCGAAACAGGAACCATGAGACGCCGATCAGGAGCAGAATCGAGATGTAGAAGATCGGATCCTGGCCGAACAGCAGGCGGCCGACGAGCGGGATATCGGTGAGGCCGGGTACGTATAGGTTCGGCAGGCGCAGGCCGGGTGAGCCGACGAAACTTTCGCCGATCAAGCCGGACAGGCCGAGCCCGAGCAAGGTGAGCGACAGACCGGTGGCAACCTGATTGGTGGCAACCGTGATCGTCAGCACGCCAAAGAGCAGCGAGAACAGCGCACCGGCGAGCACGCCGCACAAGACGCCAATCCACGGCGAGCCGCTCAGCGCAGCGCCCGCGAAGCCGCAGACCGCGCCGATCACCATCATGCCCTCGACACCGAGATTGAGAACGCCGGAGCGTTCGACGACGAGTTCGCCGAGCGCTGCGATCAGCAGAGGCGTCGCGGCCGTCGCGATGGTGAGCAGGATACTTTCAGCGAGCCCCACCGGTGCCTCCTGCTTCCAATGCGGCGGCCTCGGATGACGAAGCGGCGGGTGTGTCGGTGATCGACGACGGGGCAATCGCCTGCGCGACGCGGCGGATGCGGTAGTGGATCAGCGTGTCGCAGCCGAGGACGAAGAAGAGCAGCATGCCTTGAAACACGCGAGCAACCTTCTCGGACACCCCAAGCGAAATCTGCGCTGCCTCGCCGCCGAGATAGGTCAGCGCCAAGAGTAGGCCGGCAGCGACCGCGCCGAGCGGATTGAGCCGGCCGAGGAACGCGACGATGATCGCCGTGAAGCCGTAGCCCGGCGAGATCGTCGGCCGAAGTTGGCCGATGGCGCCAGACACCTCGGAGATGCCGGCAAGACCCGCCAATGCACCAGACAGGAGGAAAACGAAGAAGACCATGCGCTTCGCGCTGAAGCCTGCGAAACGCGCCGCGCGCGGGCTCGCGCCCATCACTCGGATCTCGAAGCCTTTCAGCGTGCGGCTCAGCATCAGCCAAGCGAGGACCGCAGCCACCAGCGCGAAGACGATGCCCCAATTGGCGCGACCTGAAGACGGAAACAGTTCGGGCAGGACGGCCTGCGCGTCGAACTGACGGGTTTCCGGAAAGTTCATGCCGCCGGGATTGCGCCACGGCCCACGCACGAGCCAGTCGAGCAGCAGTTGCGCGACATAGACCAGCATGAGGCTGGTCAAGATTTCATTGGTGTTGAAGCGCGCTTTGAGGAATGCGGGAACCGCCGCATAGACCGCCCCGCCGACCATACCCATCAGCAGCATCAGGGGCAGAACGAGCGGGCTCTGAAACTCCGGATAAAGCACCGGCAGGATCGAGCCGACGATGCCGCCGATGATGAACTGCCCTTCCGCCCCGATATTCCAGTTGTTGGACCGGTAGCAGATCGTGAGGCCGACCGCGATCAGGATCAGCGGCGCTGCCTTGATGGCAAGCTCGTGCAGCGACCAGATTTCGGTCAGCGGCTCGACGAAATAGGAATAAAGCGCATTGACCGGGTTCTGGCCGATAAGGGCGAAGAGGATCGCGCCCGCGATCAAGGTCAGGCCGAATGCGAGGAATGGCGAAAGAGCGGAAAAGAGAGCTGAGCGCTCGGGACGCCGGACGAGTTCGAAGCGCATCAGGCGGCTGCCGTCGCATGGCCGGATGCGTCCGCGCCGCCCATCAGAAGGCCGATGCGCTCGAAGCTGGCCTCGGCGATCGGGATCGGTGCCGAAAGTTCGCCGTGGTGCATGACGGCGATGGCGTCCGAAATCTCAAAGAGTTCGTCGAGATCCTGGCTGATGACGAGTACGGCGGACCCTGCACGCGCGAGCTCGACCAGTGCCTGGCGGATGCGAGCGGCCGCGCCCGCATCGACGCCCCAGGTCGGCTGGTTGACCACCATCACGGCTGGCTGGCGATCAAGTTCGCGGCCGATGATGAATTTCTGCAGATTGCCGCCCGATAGCGCCGATGCTTCCGGATCGTCACCGGATTTACGCACGTCCATGGCCTGCGAGATGCGCTGCGCCGCGCGCTTCACGGCTCCGAAATGCAGCAAGCCGCTTTTACCGGCAAAGGTGCGATCGGTGTGATGGCGAGCGAGCAGAAGGTTCTCGGATAGCGTCATCCGTGGCGCGGCAGCGTGGCCGAGACGCTCCTCGGGAACGAATGCGGCGCCCAGCCGACGGCGCTCCGAGATACCGATCCGGCCGGCCGGTCTGCTGCGGATGCTGACGGTCTCGGCCTGATCCTGCAGCACCTCGCCCGAGATCGCCTCGAAGAGCTCACTCTGGCCATTTCCTGCCACGCCAGCGATGCCGATCAGCTCGCCGCCGCGAACGCTCAAGGAGACATTCTTCAGCGCCGTGGCGAAGGGGTTGGCCGGCTTGCGGCTGAGATTGCGAACCACCAGTCGCGGCTCGCCGGCCGTCGTGCCCTCGCCTCGGCTGGCAATCTTCACATCGGCTCCGACCATCATGCGGGCCAGGCTCGCGGCCGTCTCTTGCCGTGGATCGCAATGGGCGACGACCTTGCCGTGACGCATCACCGTGGCGCGGTCGCAGATGCGCTTCACCTCCTCAAGGCGGTGGGAAATGTAGAGGATCGATTTGCCTTCCGCGCGCAGGCGTTCGAGCGTCTCGAACAGCTTGTCGGCTTCCTGCGGCGTGAGCACGGAAGTCGGCTCGTCGAGAATGATCAGCTCGGGTTGCTGAAGCAGGCAGCGGATGATCTCGATCCGTTGGCGCTCACCGACGGAAAGGTCGCCGACCAGCGCATTCGGGTCGAGCGGCAGGCCATATGCGCTTGAAAGTTCGCGCGCGCGATCGGCGGTGGCACGGAGCGGCGTGGTCGCATCGAGAGACAATGCGATGTTCTCGGCAGCGGTAAGCGCCTCGAACAGCGAGAAATGCTGAAACACCATGCCGATGCCGAGCTTGCGGGCCTCGGCTGGGTTCGTCAGACGGACATTCTGGTTATTCCAGAGGATCGTCCCGACATTGGGTTCGAGCGAACCAAACAGCATTTTCACGAGGGTTGACTTGCCCGCACCATTCTCGCCGAGAAGCGCGTGAATTTCGCCCCTGGCGATATCGAGATTGACGCCGTCGCAGGCGCGTAACGTGCCGAAGAGCTTGGTCAGCCCCTCGACCTGCAAGAGCCGGTCACCCTGTGAACTCACGCGCGCGTCCAACCCCTGGAGCCCCTGCTGTTCGCCTAAACCAGTTTGCCGATTTTTGTGGCATCCCTGGAACATGCTCGAAAGAGCATCAGCACTCGTCATGCGAAAAGGCAAGTGCGTGTTTTTCAGCGCAGCCCTTTATCCCTTACCTGTGATATCGACCGAACCATTCGCTGACGCTTTCCGGCCGAGGTTAGGGAACAATTGCATGACCCCGCCGATGCAGAAAAGATAGATTCCCGTTATTGCGATCCCGATCTTTGTGAAGATGTTCACATCCGCCTGCTCCACGCCAATCTGATAGTAGAAATGCGCGAGCGCGGCCTCTGCCAGCGCCAAGCCGCCGAAGGCGCACCACAGGAGCGTCATGCCGAGATTGAGGGGGCGCAACCGAACCACGCGCACCGGATGCAGGAAATTGATCGGCAGGAAGGTCAGGATGCCAGCGACGAGCACCACCGCGAATGAAACCCACTCGCCCGGCTCGATGATGAAAAGCGTGAAGACCACCATGTTCCAGACGACAGGGAAGCCCTTGAAGAAGTTCTCCTTCGTCTTCATGCCCGTGTCGGCATAGTAGATCGCGCTCGAGACGACGATGATCGCAGCCGACAGGAAAGACAGCCCCTCGCCCATGAAGCCACGTTGATAGAGCGCGAAGGCTGGGATGAGGACGTAGGTCACGTAGTCGATGACGTTGTCGAGGAGCTCACCCGACCAAGTCGGCAGAACTTCCTTGACCTCGAGCTTGCGGGCGATCGGGCCATCGATACCATCCACCAGGAGCGCCAGGCCGAGCCAGAAGAACATCGCCGTCCATCGCCCTTCGCTTGCGGCGACCAAGCTGAGAAAGGCCAGAAAAGAGCCGGACGCGGTCAGCAGATGGACCGAAAACGCCTTGGCTTGCGGTGCGGTGACCTTCTTCCGGCGGATCAATGGTTCCATAGGAAAACTCCGCAGCGCATCGGGTGAGCAGAAGGACGGCGCATGGCGCGGCCGTCGAGCAGCTGTGTCACGTGGCAATTCCCTTCCCTGCGGTGGTTGGACCCTAGCCACGAGCGGCGCGCGAACACAAGTGCGGCGGCCTTCTGCCTCAGCGGGATTGAACCCTTACCCCCAGCGCTTTAACTGCGATGCTTCACCGGGATCATGACATGACCGATCGCAGTTTCGACATCATGGTTGTAGGCGCAGGCCCTGTCGGCTCGCTGGCTGCGGTGGCGCTCGCAAGGCACGGTTTCGCGGTCGGACTGATCGGGCCGGAAGCTGCAACAGACCGGCGGACCACGGCCATCATGACGCCCGCGCTGCAGTGGCTGGACGAACTCGGGCTCGCCACGAAACTGCAGGTCGAAGGCGCGCCGCTGCGCGTGATGCGCATCGTCGATGCAACCACACGGCTGGTCCGCAGCCCGCCGGTGACGTTCCGCGCGAGCGAGATCGGTGAGGATGGGTTCGGCCTCAACGTCCCGAATGCCATCCTGAACCGCGATCTGGCCGATGCAGTGGCGCAGGAAGCGGGCATTGAGCGGCTTACCCTCTCAACGACACACTGGCTGATGGAAGGCGGCGAGGTTGCCGCCACATTGTCGGACGGAACGCTGGCAAAGGCCAAACTGGTCGTAGCCGCCGACGGCCGCATGTCGCCGGCACGTCAAGCAGCAGGTATCGGCCTATCGAAGGAAAGCTTGCCGCAAAGCGCGCTGGTGCTGAACTTCGCGCATAGTCGGGATCACGGCTACGTCTCGACGGAGTTCCATACGGAAACGGGTCCGTTCACGCAGGTTCCGCTGCCCGGACGGCGCTCGAGCCTGGTTTGGGTAGAAAATCCCGAACGTGCCGCTTCGCTCGAAAAGATGGGTGCCGACGAGCTGTCGCGCGCTGTCGAGAGCAAGATGCAGTCCATGCTGGGTGAGGTGAAGGTCGAGGATGGGCGGCAGGTCTATCCACTGAGTTCAGCCCTGCCCCGGGCCTATGCCGCGCGCCGCGTGATGCTCGCGGGCGAGGCTGCGCATGTGTTTCCGCCAATCGGAGCGCAGGGCTTGAATCTGGGCATCAGGGACATTCGCGATATCGTTTCCGTTGTAGAGAGCAATCGCGATGATCCGGGAAGCGATGGGGCGTTGTCCGCTTATGATCGAAAACGCCGGCTCGACGTGGTCAGCCGCAGTGCCGGTGTCGGCCTGCTGAACCGCTCTCTTTTGTCGGGCATGCTGCCGATGCAGATCGGAAGGCATGTGGCGCTTTCGGCGCTCGACCGTTGGGCGCCGCTGCGCGGCTTCGCAATGCGCATGGGGCTTGGCGGGGCGGGGCGGAAATCGGCTTAGTACCGGATTGATGGCCTCGTGCCCCGGTCCGCGGTCCCAATTCTTGGGGGATCAAGCGCCTACGCGTTGCGTTTAGGTGTGCCTGTCGTCAAAATAGCCGAAGGCACTTGGTTCAAACGTCGATGCGGACAGCGAAATTTCAGATCGGGCAGATCGTGCGGCACCGGATATTTCCGTTTCGCGGCGTGATCTTCGACGTTGATCCGGTCTTCAACAACACGGAGGAATGGTATGAAGCCATCCCTGCCGATGTGCGACCGCGCAAGGACCAGCCCTTTTACCATTTGCTGGCCGAAAACGAGGACACGGAATACATTGCCTATGTGTCCGAGCAGAATCTTCTGCCGGACCGATCCGATGAGCCGGTGCGGCATCCGCAGATCGGAGAGTATTTCGAGCAGATGCCGGACGGGCAGTTGAGGCCGCGGGATCAAGCCAAGCACTGAAGCGCAAAACGAAAGGGCCGCATCGCGCGGCCCTTTGTCAT
This sequence comes from Mesorhizobium liriopis, assembly GCF_024053505.1. Classification (GTDB taxonomy): domain Bacteria; phylum Pseudomonadota; class Alphaproteobacteria; order Rhizobiales; family Rhizobiaceae; genus Mesorhizobium_B; species Mesorhizobium_B liriopis. Next base: position 125,629 of record NZ_JAMXQS010000006.1, read on the forward strand.
GTTGGATCCCAGCTTGCCGACTTACTGGCTCGCCTTCGCCTTTTCTTGCTCGTCCTTGAGCTTCTTGGCGAAGTCCTGGTTGTTCTTGCTCACGAAGTCCTGAAGCTTCTTCTGGCGGTCCGCGATATCGGACTGCTTGAGCGGCGCGCCGTCATAGGCGCCGGTGAAGCCCTTGAGCGAAACCTTGATCGGGTTCGGCTGGTTCTGGAAATTGACCGACGTCAGCGTCAGCTCGGTGCCCTTCTTGAACGTGCCGACAAGACCGTCGGTCAGCGCGATCTCGGCCACGCAGCGGTCCGGAAAGCAGATCACATAGTCGAGCTTCTGCGCCTTGCCGCCGTCAATCTGCAGGTTGATGCCGGGAGGCACGAGACGGCCGCTCGGCACGGTGACCTGGAACACGCGGCGCGTGACCTTGCCCTTGAGGTCGATCAGCGAAACGCCGGTCACGAGCTGGCCTGTGCTCGCGGTCACGATCTGCTGCACATTGCAGATGTCCACATCGTTCTGCTTCGTGCAGGCCTTGAACCAGCCCTCAGGAATACGCTGCTGCTGGGCTGCCGCAGGCTGCACATTGGCGACCGAAGCGAGACCCACAAGCGCGGCCACCGATAGCGCCGCACGCGAAATGTTGATGAACACGCTCGTCATCCCCTTTAGTTGCCTCCAAACTCTGGAAAGTCGGCGCTGCCGCCCTATTGCCCGCTCCCTCTCGCATGAATGAGGCAACAGGATGACTGGCCGTCTCGCCGCTCCTGCCGCCCCATGCCACTCTTCGACGGGTTGAAGCAAGCTATGCCGGCCATGCTAAGCAGGCACGAATCAAAAAAGCTGACGCCTTGAACCGTTTCCTGAAACCCATTCTGCCCACCTTGGCTTTCCTGGCGCTTGCCACGTTAGGCGTGCAGGCAGAGCCGCGCCACGGGATCGCGATGCATGGCGAACCGACCCTGCCTGCGACCTTTCAGCATTTCCCCTATGTGAACCCGGATGCGCCGAAGGGTGGGCGCGTGGCCTATGGCTGGCCGGGCACGTTCGACAGCGTGAACCCCTTCATCGTGCAGGGAAGCGCGGCGCGCGGCAGCCTCGATCTGATCTACGGCAATAACGTCTTCGACACGCTGATGATGCGTTCGGCCGACGAGCCGTTCACGCTCTACCCGCTGGTGGCTAAGACGGTCGAAACGGATGAGGCGCGCAGCTTCGTCGAATTCACCCTGGACGAGCGCGCGAAGTTTTCTGACGGACAGCCGATCACGCCCGAGGACGTGATCTTCACCGTCGAACTGCTGCGCGACAAAGGCCTGCCGCGCTATGGCGTGACCGCTCGCAAGATCGCGAAGATGGAAAAGGTCGGCGAGCGCAGTGTGCGCTTCACGTTCAACGAGCCCGACCGTGAGCTGCCGCTGATCCTCGGGCTGATGCCGGTGCTGCCCAGGCATGCGAACGATCCGGCGACATTCGGGCGTTCGACGCTGAAGCCGTTGGTCGGCAGCGGGCCCTATGTCTTGGAGAATGTTCGCCCGGGCGACAGCATCACGCTGCGCCGCAACCCGGATTATTGGGCAAAGGATTTGCCGTCCAAGCGCGGCTTCGACAATTATGATGAGATCCGCCTGACCTATTACCGGGACGAGAACGCGATGTTCGAAGCGTTCAAGGGCGGTCTGCTCGATGCCTTTATCGAGGGCAGCAGCGGACGCTGGAAGAGACAGTACAACTTTCCCGCCAAGTTGCGCGGTGACGTGGTTCAGGAGACATTCGACACCAAGCTCGCGTCGGGCATGCTCGGCTTTGTCATGAATACGCGCCGCGCGCCGTTCGACGATCGCGAGGTACGCCGCGCGCTAGCGAGCCTGTTCGATTTCGAATGGGCGAACCGCAACCTGCTTTCGAACGCCTACACGCGAACGCAGAGCTATTGGGACAATTCCGACCTTTCCTCGCATGGCGTGAAGGCAAGCGATGGCGAACGCAAACTTCTGGCACCGTTTCCCGATGCGGTCTCGGCGGACATCATGGATCACGGCTGGGACGCGCCTGTTTCGGATGGTACGGGACGCGACCGCAACTTCTTGCGCGCGGGCTTCGACAGGCTCAAGGCCGCCGGTTTTGCGATGCAGAACGGCCAGCTGACGGGAAAGAATGGTCGCGCGCTTTCCTTCGAACTGATGCTGAAGGGCCGTGACGGCGAGCAGTTGGCGAGCGCTTGGGCGGCGTCGCTTGCCCGGCTCGGCATCACCGTGACTATCCGCTCGGTTGATGCCTCGCAGTATCAGCTCCGGCTGAACGCCTATGACTACGACATGATCATGTTCAACTATACCTCATCGCTGTCGCCGGGTGTCGAACAGATGTCACGCTGGGGCTCGGCCTCACGCGACGTGAAAGGCACCTACAACTATGCCGGCGCCAACGATCCGGCGCTGGATGCCATGATCAATGCGATGCTCGCGGCAAAGGATCGCGAGAGCTTCCGAGATGCGACGCGCGCCTTCGACCGGGTACTCTTGAGCAACGCTTATGTGGTGCCCCTTTATTACCTGCCAGAGCAATGGCTTGGACATTGGTCGCGGATCGAGCGGCCGCAGGCGACGCCGATCTATGGCTATCAACTCCCGACCTGGTGGAGAAAACAATGACGCTGCGCATCGATGTCGTGTCGGATGTCGTCTGCCCGTGGTGCTTTCTCGGCATGAAGCGCCTCGATCGCGCGCTCGTGCAGGTGCCGGAAGCGAACGCGGTCGTCACTTGGAGACCGTTTCAACTCGATCCGAGCATCCCGCCGAACGGCCTCGATCGGCAGCAATATATGCAGGCGAAGTTCGGTTCGAGCGACAGGCTGCAGCAGATTCATGCGACGCTGGAACAGCTCGGTGCTGCCGAAGGCATCAGCTTCCGGTTCGATGCGATCACCCGCTCACCCAACACGCTCGACGCGCATCGGCTGATCCGCTGGGCCGGCGCCGAGGGCGAAGCCATCCAGCGCGATGTCGTGGCCGAACTGTTCTCGCGCTATTTCGAACAAGGGCAAGATATCGGCGATCATGACGTCCTGACGGACGTTGCCGAGAGGTCCGGCATGGCAACGGCCAACCTTGGCGAGCGTCTCACAAGCGCTGAGGATCGTGGTGCCGTACAGGCCGAAATCGCCGAGGCGCAAAGCAAGGGCGTTTCGGGCGTGCCCTTCTTTATCCTCGCCGGGCGCTACGCTGTTTCTGGTGCACAGGAGACGGCAGTTCTGGCCGATGCCATCGCCCAGATCGCTGCGATGCCGAAGGAGGCTTAGGCCGCGTCCTTCTTCTCCACCAACCTCGCCAGTTGCGTCATGACTACCGCTGAGCCCGCCAACCGCTTCTCGGGCGTCGCCCAATCGCGGATGAAGACCACGCTCTGATCGGGTCTGATTTTCGCCATCGAGCCCTGTTCGCCGATAAAGCGGACGAGGCCGGCAGGGTTCGAGAATTCGCGCTGGCGGAAGTGGACCACGACGCCTTTGGGTCCCGCATCGAGCTTTTCGACATTGGCCTTGCGGCACAGCGCCTTGATGAAGACGATCTTCAGCAGGTGCTGAACCTCTTCGGGCATCGCGCCGAAGCGATCCACCAGTTCCGCGCCGAACGCGTCGATGTCTTCGGGCGAGTCGAGCTCACCCAGGCGGCGATAGAGATTGAGGCGAAGCTGGAGGTCGGGCACGTAGGACTCGGGGATCATCACCGATGTGCCCACGGCGATCTGCGGTGACCAGCCACTGTCGGCCGCGTCTTCCTGTCCGCGCAATTCGGCGACGGCCTCCTCCAGCATCTGCTGGTAAAGCTCGAAGCCGACTTCCTTGATGTGGCCGGACTGTTCCTCGCCCAACAGGTTGCCGGCACCACGAATGTCGAGATCGTGGCTCGCAAGCTGAAAGCCTGCGCCGAGCGTGTCGAGCGATTGCAGGACTTTCAAGCGACGCTCAGCCGTCTGCGTCAAGGTACGGTTGGCTGGCAACGTGAAGAGCGCATAGGCGCGGACCTTCGAGCGGCCGACGCGGCCGCGCAACTGATAGAGCTGCGAGAGGCCGAACATGTCGGCACGGTGCACAATCATGGTGTTCGCAGTCGGCACATCAAGGCCAGATTCCACGATGGTCGTGGAGAGCAACACGTCGTACTGCCCGTCATAGAAGGCGTTCATGATGTCGTCGAGCTCGCCGGCCGGCATCTGGCCATTGGCGGTGGCGACCTTCAGTTCCGGCACCTGTTCCGCGAGAAAATCCTGAATTTCCTTCAGGTCGGAAATGCGCGGCACGACATAGAAGCTCTGCCCGCCGCGATAGCGCTCGCGCAGAAGCGTCTCACGGATCACGAGTGGATCGAAGGGCGAAATGAAGGTGCGCACCGCCATGCGATCCACAGGCGGCGTGGCGATCAGCGAGAGTTCGCGAACACCCGTGAGCGCCAGCTGCAGCGTGCGTGGGATCGGCGTGGCGGACAGCGTGAGCACGTGCACGTCGGATTTCAGCTCTTTCAGCCGCTCCTTGTGCTTCACGCCGAAATGCTGCTCCTCGTCGATGATCAGCAGGCCCAGATTCTTGAAGCTGACGCCACTGCCGAGCAGCGCATGGGTGCCGACGACGATATCGATCGTGCCATCCGTGATGCCCTTCTTGGTCTCGGCCAGCTCTTTCGTTCCGACGAGACGCGACGCTTGCCGCACCTTGACCGGCAGGCCGGCAAAACGCTGCGAGAATGTTTTGAAGTGCTGGCGTGCGAGAAGCGTGGTCGGCACGACCACCGCGACTTGGAAGCCTTCCAGTGCCGCAAGGAAGGCCGCACGCAAGGCCACCTCCGTCTTGCCGAAGCCGACATCGCCGCAGATCAGGCGATCCATCGGCTTGCCCGCCGTCAGGTCCTCGAAAACCGCGTCGATCGCGTTCTGCTGGTCGTCTGTTTCCTCATAAGGGAAGCGCGCCGAGAACTCGCCATAAAGGCCTTCGGGCGGGTTCATGACCGGTGCCTTGCGGGTCTGGCGTTCGGCTGCGAGCTTGATCAGACCGCCCGCCATATCAAGCAGGCGCCGCTTGAGGCGAGCCTTCCTCGCCTGCCAAGCGCCGCCGCCGAGCTTGTCGAGATGTGCTTCGGCAGAATCCGAGCCATATCGCGACAGAAGCTCGATATTCTCGACCGGCAGGAAAAGCCGGTCGTCGCCGGCATAGTGGATCTCCACGCAGTCGTGCGGCGCGCCCAGTGCTTCGATAGTCTTGAGGCCGATGAAGCGGCCGATGCCGTGATCGGCGTGAACCACGATGTCGCCCGCATTAAGCGAGGAGACCTCGGCGATGAAGTCCGAGCCCTTCTTGCGCCGCTTCGAGCGGCGCACGAGGCGGTCGCCTAGAATATCCTGCTCGGCTACGACAACGAAGCTGTCGGTCTCGAAACCCGCCTCGATGGGCAGGATGCCGAGCCCGGCCTCGTTCTTCGCGAGCTTGTCGAGCCCTGCGAGATTCTCGACCGATTTTAGCCTGCTTAAGCCGTGCTCGCCCATGATCTGGCTGAGGCGATCAAGCGAGCCTGCGGTCCAGCCGGCGAGCAGAACCTTGCGGCCCTTTGCGCGAATATCCGCGACGTGATCGACAGCCGCCTCGAAGACATTGGCTTCGGTATCCGCGCGCTCACGCTCGAAGCTGCGGCCCTCATGCGAGCTGGCGTGGTAAACCTTGCGCGCACTGCTTTCCGGCGTGTCGAAGGGCGAGAATTCGAGCAAGACACGGCGTTGCGCAACTGCCTGTGCTTCGTCCGGATCAAGGAACATCAGCGCGGGCGGGACCGGTTTGTAAGGCACAGAGTCCGCACCACCCAAGGTGCTTTGCTTCTGGCGCGCATCGAAGTGGTCGAGAATAAGCGTGTGACGCTCGCCCATCGCTTCGCGCGACAAGTGATCGAACACGACCGGCGCATCGGGCAGGTAGTCGAATAGCGTATCGAGCCGCTCGTAGAAGAACGGGAGCCAGTGCTCCATGCCGGCGAAGCGACGCCCTTCCGAGATCGCGGCATAGAGCGCATCGTCACGCGACGGCGCCCCGAAGGCCTCGATATAGTTACGGCGGAACCGTGCGATGGTGTCGGGCGACAGCGTGACTTCGGTCATCGCCTGCAAAGAGACCGATGTGCGCTGGCCCGTGGTGCGCTGGGTGGCCGGATCGAAGGCGCGGATAGTTTCGAGCGTGTCGCCAAAGAAGTCGAGACGAAGCGGTTCGTCGGCTCCCGGCGCGAACAGGTCGAGGATACCGCCGCGCACGGCATATTCGCCGACTTCACGAACCGTGCCGACGCGTTCGAAGGCGGCCGATTCGAGCCGCGCGATGAGCGTCGCCATCTCTACCTGATTGCCCGGCTTCGCATTGAAGCTCTGCGCCTCGATCAGATCGGCTGGTGGAATACGCTGAAGCAGTGCGTTGGCGGTCGTCAGAACGATGGCACGATGCGGTTTCCGGCGCAGCGCCGCGAGACCGGCCAGCGCTTCGAGACGACGCGCGGCGGCGTCGGCGCTCGGTGAGACGCGATCGTATGGCAGGCTATCCCAGCCGGGCAGTTCCAGCACAGGGATGTCGGGGGCTGCGAAGGCCAGCACATCGCGCAGATTGGGCAGGCGCTGACCGTCGCGAGCGACGAAGAGCAGCGGGCCATCCGGCGCAAGCTCAGCGGAGGCAGCGGCAAGTGCGAAGCCCGCGAAGCCATCGGCCACGCCGTCGAGGATGGACAGGCCGGGCTTGGCTTTGGCAAGGCCGATATCGGGAAGCAGCGTCATAAAGCAGGCGAACTTTTAGGACCGAATGGAAGCCTTGATGCGGTCGAGCAGGCTCTCGGCCCAGGCCGGCGGCGCGGCTCGCGCGCCCGTCACCCATCCGAGCAGCTCGGCATCAGGAATGTCGAGAAGGTTCTCATATTGTTCGAGTTCCGGCAGGGTCAAGGCACCGAGTTCGCGGTCGGCGAATGGGCCCAGGATCAAGTCCATCTCGCGCATGCCGCGATGCCACGAACGGAAGCGGGCGCGCTTGCGGCGCGGGTCGAGCTGATGAACATCCATGCCGCACGCACTATCCGAGGTCGTCCCCGCGCGCCAGCTTTGCAAGCATGGCCACTTGTCGCTAACTGAGCGCCGCATGCGCCCGACAATCCTCGATCCCCTGTTCGCACCGATCACCTCGCTTTCCGGCGTGGGTGAGAAGGTTGCCGGCCTGATCGAGCGCGTGGTGCCAGCCGATCTGGGCGGACGCCATGCGCGGGTCGCCGATCTGCTGTTCACCTTGCCGCATTCGGTGATCGACCGTCGCTTGCGGCCCGGCATCGCACTTTCGCCGGAAGGCGCGATCGTAACGCTCGACCTGCGCATCGACCGTCACCAGCCGCCGCCCCGCGGCAATCATTCGGTGCCCTACCGTGTCTTCGCGCATGACGACACCGGTGAAATCTCGCTGACTTTCTTTCGCGCACAGGGGCAGTGGCTCGAGCGGCAGATGCCGGTGGGCGAGCAGATGGTCGTCAGCGGGCGGATGGAATGGTTCAACGGGCGGCCGAACATGGTCCATCCGGACCATATCGCCAAGGCCGAGGATGCCGCTTCGCTGCCGCTCATCGAGCCGGTCTATCCCGGCACGGCTGGACTGTCCTCAAAGGTCCTGAAGCGCGCCATCGACCAAGCCCTGGGCCGGATACCCGCCCTGCCCGAGTGGCTGGATGGCGACGCGTTGCGCACGCATGCGCTGCCTGCCTTCAGCGCCGCTCTCAGCGCGCTCCATCATCCCGACGAACCGTCGGAAGCGGCTCCCGAAAGCAACGCATGGAAGCGGCTGGCCTATGATGAGCTGTTCGCGGGACAGATCGCGCTCGCTCTGGTGCGCGGGAGCACAAGGCGGGACAGCGGACGACGCATGGCACTGACGGGCGAGATCGCGGCTCGCATTCGCACGGCACTGCCTTTTCAGCTCACCCGTTCGCAGGAGCAGGCCGTGGCCGAGATCGATTCGGATCTGCGCTCTGACAACCGGATGCTGCGCCTGCTTCAAGGCGATGTCGGCTCAGGTAAGACGGCCGTGGCGCTGATGGCGATGGCGGGCGCGGCGGAGGCCGGGCGGCAGTCAGCGTTGATGGCGCCAACGGAAATCCTTGCGCGCCAGCATTTCGCGACGATCGGGCCGCTGGCCCAGAAGGCCGGCTTGCGTACGGCAATCCTGACGGGACGGGAAAAGGGCCGGGATCGCGCCGAGACGCTGGCTGGATTGGCTTCCGGCGAAATCCAGTTGATCGTCGGCACCCATGCTCTCTTTCAGGAACAAGTGGAGTTCCACGACCTCGGCCTCGCGATCGTCGATGAGCAGCACCGCTTCGGCGTGCATCAGCGGCTCGCCATGAACGCCAAAGGCGAGCAGCCGGATATGCTGGTGATGACGGCCACGCCGATTCCGCGCACTCTGGTGCTGACGGCGTTCGGCGACATGGAAGTGTCGCGTCTGACGGAGAAGCCTGCCGGGCGCCAGCCGATCCGAACAGTGTCCATGCCGGACGACCGTATCGGCGAACTCGTCGGGCGCATCGGGGACGCGATGGCGGATGGGCAGAAAGCGTACTGGATCTGCCCGCTGGTCGAAGAGTCGGAAGAGCTCGACCTGACGGCAGCACAGAAGCGGTTCGAATCCCTGCAGAAGGTATTCGGCGACGCGGTCGGCCTCGTTCACGGCAAGATGCACGGCCGCGACAAGGACGAGGCGATGCGGCGCTTCAAGGAAGGTGAAACGCGGCTGCTGGTAGCGACCACGGTCATCGAAGTCGGCGTCGATGTGCCGGATGCGACGATCATCGTGATCGAACATGCCGAGCGTTTCGGCTTGGCGCAGTTGCATCAGCTGCGCGGCCGCGTCGGGCGCGGATCGAAACCGTCTTCCTGCGTGCTCGTGTTCAAGGGGCCGCTCGGGGAGACGGCCAAACGGCGGCTCACTATCATGCGCGAGACCGAGGACGGTTTCCTGATTGCCGAAGAAGACCTCAAACTGCGCGGCGAAGGCGAGGTACTGGGCACACGGCAGTCGGGCACGCCGGGCTTCCAGATCGCGCGGCTAGACGTTCATCAGGACGTTCTGGCAATCGCGCGCGACGACGCACGACTGCTGCTCTCACGCGATCCCGAACTGCAATCGCCGCGCGGCCAATCCGTGCGGCTCCTGCTTCATCTTTTCGGTCGCGAGGAAGCCGTGCGCCTGCTCGATGCCGGCTGATTACTCGACGGTGACCGACTTCGCGAGATTGCGTGGCTGGTCCACATCAGTGCCCATGAAGACAGCGGTATAATAGGCCAGCATCTGGATCGGCAGTGCGTAGATGATCGGTGCGACGATCTCCGGCATATCCGGCAAGACGATGGTCTGCAGCGTCTCGACGGTCGCGTGTTCGGCGCCCCTCTTGTCGGTGATCAGGATGATCTTGCCGCCGCGCGCTGCAACTTCCTGCATGTTCGAAACCGTTTTCTCGAACACACGGTCGTGCGGGGCGATCACGATCACCGGCATGCTCTCGTCGATGAGTGCGATCGGCCCGTGCTTGAGTTCGCCGGCGGCATAGCCCTCGGCGTGAATGTAGGAAATCTCCTTGAGCTTCAGCGCGCCCTCGACCGCAAGCGGGTAGCTCGTGTCACGGCCGAGATAAAGCACGTGCTTGTAATGCGCGAGTTCGCGCCCGAGCGCTTCCAGCTGCGGCGCGAGCTTGAGCACCTGGCTCGCCAGACGCGGTGCTTCGGCCAACTCGCGCACGAGTTGTTCTTCGCCGGCATCATCCACCATGCCCCGCGCCTTGGCTGCATTCACGACGAGCGAAGCAAGAACGGAAAGCTGGCAGGTGAAGGCCTTGGTCGACGCGACGCCGATTTCCGGACCGGCAAGTGTCGGCAGAACGACGTTGGATTCACGCGCGATCGTCGATTCGCGCACATTGACGATGGCACCGATCGGCAAGCCGGCCTTGCGGCAGTAGCGCAGCGAAGCGAGCGTATCGGCCGTTTCCCCGGACTGCGAAACGAAGAGCGCCGCACTGCGCATCGAGAGCGGCATCTCGCGATACCGGAACTCGGACGCGATATCGATATCGACCGGCAGCTTGGCGATGCGCTCGAACCAGTATTTGCCGACCGAGCCCGCCAGAAACGCCGTGCCGCAGGCTGCGATGGCAAGACGATCGACCTTAGCGAAGTCGAATGGCAGATTGAGAGGTTTGGCGCGGTTGGTGGTAAAGTCGAGATAGTTCGCCAGCGTGTGCGAGATGACCTCGGGCTGCTGGTGGATTTCCTTTTCCATGAAATGGCGGTGGTTGCCCTTGTCCACCAGGAAGCTGGTGCCGATGGACTGCTGGCGCGTGCGCTCGACGGGCTGGCCGTCGATGTCGAAAATCCTTGCTTCGTCGCGGCGAACCACCACCCAGTCGCCATCCTCGAGATAGGTGATCGAATCGGTGAAGGGTGCAAGCGCGATAGCGTCGGAGCCCAGGAACATCTCATTGTTGCCGTGACCGATGGCGAGCGGCGGGCCGTTACGCGCGCCGACGATCAGGTTGTCGTCGCCTTCGAACATGATCGCCAGGGCGAAAGCTCCTTCGAGCCTGCGCAACGCGTTGTGCGCGGCCGCGACCGGTTCAATGCCCTTCGCAAGTTCGCGCGCAACGAGATGCGCGACCACTTCGGTGTCGGTCTGCGAGGAGAAGGCGTAGCCGTCGCGCCGCAATTCATCGCGCAGAGCGGCGAAATTCTCGATGATTCCGTTATGAACGATGGCCACGCCATTCGAGAAATGCGGATGGGCGTTGGTTTCGTTGGGCACGCCATGCGTCGCCCAGCGCGTGTGACCGATGCCGATCGAACCATCCAGCGGTTCCGCAGCCAGGCGGCGTTCCAGATTGATCAGCTTGCCCTCGGCACGCCGACGGCCTAGCGCGCCTTGATCGACAGTAGCGACACCAGCGGAATCATAGCCGCGATATTCCAAACGTTTCAGCGCATCCACGATGAGAGGCGCGACCGGCGCATGGCTGACGATGGCGACAATGCCGCACATAGAGAATATCCCCCGAAGGCCGCCCCCAAGCGGCATAAAGATCAGTCCGTCAGGCGGCTTTTAGTGGAGCGCGCGGCGCGGCGGGAAGTCAAATTTCATTGCGGCGTATGACAGCAACAATAAGGCTTAGACCTTCTTCGCTTTCGCGGCCGCACGTTGCTCGCGAAGCTCTCTGCCGCGTCCCGCTTTCGTCACCTGACGTGCCCGACCGAAGGCCAGTGCATCTGCCGGAACCTCATCCGTGACGACACTGCCCGAAGCGACATAGGCGCCGTCGCCGATCTTGATCGGTGCCACCAGTGCGGAGTTCGAACCGATGAAGACGTTCTCTCCGATATCGGTGAAAAACTTGGAATAGCCATCGTAATTGCAGGTGATCGTGCCGGCGCCGATATTCGAGCCGGCGCCCACGCGCGCATCGCCGATATAGGTCAGATGGTTGACCTTGGCGCCCGCCTCGACCACTGCCTTCTTGACCTCGCAGAAATTTCCGACCTTGGCCTTGCGCCTGAGTTCAGCGCCGGGGCGCAGGCGCGCATAAGGGCCGACCTCGCAGGCTTCATCGACGGTCGCGCCTTCAAGATGTGAGAATGCGTGGATCACGGCATGGCGGGCGACCGAGACGCCGGGCCCGAACCAGACATTCGGTTCCACCACCGTGTCTTGCCCGATGACCGTGTCGTAGGAGAAGAATACGGTTTCCGGCGCGATAAGTGTGACACCGTCGAGCATCATCGCGCGCCGCTTGCGCTGCTGCCAGATCTGCTCCGCTTCGGCAAGTTCGGCGCGATTGTTGATGCCGAGCACGTCCTCATAGGCACATTCGACGACCGCTGCACGATGGCCTGCCTCGTTCGCGAGCTCCACGATGTCGGTGAGGTAGTATTCGCCTTTGGCGTTCTGGTTGCCGATCTTGTCCAGCAGTTCCAGGACCAGCCGGCCGCTGATGGCCATAGCCCCGCCATTGCAAAGCTGGATCAGCTTTTCATCAGGCGAACAGTCCTTGTCTTCGCGGATCGCGAGGAGGTCACCGTCACGCTCGATCAGGCGGCCATAGCCCTGTGGGTTCATTGTACGAAAACCCAGCACCGCTACGGCTGCACCACCGAGAACGGCATCGCGCGCGCGGCCGAGCACGTCCGCCGTGATGAGAGGCGTGTCCCCAAATGTCACCAGCACGACGGACGGCGCACTGCTTAGCGCGTCACGCGCGGCGAGAGCAGCGTGAGCCGTGCCCTTGCGCTCAGCTTGCACGAAGGTCTTGTGCGTGCCAAGAAACTTACTTGCAGCATCGCGAACTTTCTCGACACCGTGACCGACGACTAGCGCAATATCGGATGCGCCCGCGGCCTCTACAGCTTTTGCCACATGGCCGAGCATCGGGAGACCGGCGATCGGGTGCAGAACCTTGGGCAGCGCGCTTTTCATGCGCGTTCCCTCTCCCGCTGCGAGAATCACTGCGAGCGTCGTATCCGTCATCACTATCTCCGACATCGGTGCCGGCTCATAGCATCGGCGCGCGCACGCGCCTAGCCGAGGCGCCCGAGCGCCGGGAAGGTTTCGAGTAGCCAGTAGGAAGCGGTGGCGACGCCGCCCGTCATGAAGAAGATGCCGGCGAGAACCAGAAGCGCGCCGATGGCCTTCTCCACTTGACCGAGATGCATCCGGAAGTGTCCGAGAAAGCGCATGAAAGCTTCTGAAAAGAAGGCCGCGATAAGGAACGGGATTCCGAGACCAAGCGAATAGGCGGCGAGCAGGAGCGCGCCTTCGCTGACCGTCTCTCGACCGCCCGCCAGTGTCAGAATCGGACCGAGCACCGGGCCGATGCAGGGCGTCCAGCCGAAGGCAAAGGCCAGTCCCATGAGATAGGCGCCCGCAACGCTCGCGGGCTTGCCCGGCGACTGAAATCGCGCTTCACGAGAAAGGAGCGGAATGCGCAGGACGCCGAGAAAATTCAGCCCCATCAGAATGATGACGATGCCCGCGCCGATCGCCAAAGGTTCCTGCCAGACGCGAAGAAGACGGCCGATGGTCGAGGCGCCTGCGCCGAGCGCGACGAAAACCGTCGAGAAGCCGAGGACGAAAGCGAAGGCCACACTGAGCAAAGCGCGTTGCGCATGGGACTTCTCGCCCGTGCGGAAGTCGTCGATGGAGACGCCCGCCATATAGCAGAGGTAAGGCGGCACCAGCGGCAGGACGCAGGGCGACAGAAACGAAAAGGCGCCGGCAACCACTGCGCTGGCAAGACCGACATCAATGGCCATGAACGAAAAGCGCCCTCGAAAACATGATGCTGACAGGGCGAAGGCTTGGTGAGCGCGCTGGGACTCGAACCCAGGACCTACAGATTAAAAGTCCGTTGCTCTACCAGCTGAGCTACGCGCTCGCGACAGCCGGTGAACCGCCGTCCGAATTGCGGCGGACCATATTGAGTCGAACCCAAAGGGTCAACGGCAGAAGCGTCGCATTTCAGCTGGTTCTGCAAATTAGCTCAAGCGAGCTAGCACGCTGGAACAAACCACTGAATCTTTCGTTGCGCAAACACAAGGGACGTCCAAAACGCTATCGAAGGAAACGTCATGAGAAAGCTTTCATCGAGCCTCTTCGCCGTGGGGCTCGCATTTGCCACCGCTTTGACCGGAGTGATGCCGTCGCAGGCTGCGCCGCGCGCGAGCACACCGACGCCAACGGTTGTCGCTGGTGACGCAGGTCTGGTTCAGGAGGTGCAGTGGGACCGCCGCGATGCCCGTCGCTATCGTGAGATGCGCCGCGCCGAACGGCGTTTCGACCGCAGGGCGGACCGTTATGAGCGTCGCCGCGACGGCTATTACCGCGGATACAGGGGCTATCGCGATCGCCGTGCCGGCTACCGTTACCACAATGGCTACTGGTTCCCGGCAGCCGCGTTCCTCGCGGGCGCATTGGCAACCGGCGCCATCGTGGACGCCAACCGTAACCGGGCCAGCGCCGGCAACTCGCATGTCGAGTGGTGCTACAACCGCTACCGTTCCTATCGCGCATCGGACAACACGTTCCAGCCGAACAGCGGTCCGCGTCGCCAGTGCGTGTCGCCCTACTGAGCGATCAAACTTCCCGTCAAACCCGCAGCTTCACCGCTGCGGGTTTTTCTTTGCCTCGGACTCATATCCGAAATCAGGAAGGCTCTTGAACGCGACCTTGAGCGCGTTGGACCATCCATCCGAAATTTTGCGATAATAAGGATCGTCAGCGCCGATCCGCTTTCGCAGACCGACCTTTAAGCTGTCGCGTTCGTAGAAGGTCATGTCGAGCGGGAGCCCGACGGATAGGTTCGATTTCAGCGTGGAGTCGAACGACACCATCAGGAGCTTTGCTGTTTCGGCGAAGCTCATATCGGGGTCATATGCCCGGATGATGATCGGCTTGCCGTATTTCGTCTCGCCGATCTGGAAGAATGGCGTGTCTTCCGTGCTCTCGATGAAATTGCCTTCGGGATAGATCATGAAAAGACGCGGCTCGGAGCCTTCGATCTGGCCACCGACGATCAGCGAAGCCTGAAACGCCTCGGCTTTGTGCCCCCCGCGCGCTGACCGGGCGATGACCTCGCGCAGCGTGTTTCCGACCAGAAGTGCTGTTTGATACATCGACGGCGTTTCGAGAAGCGTTTGCACGCGGTCCTTCGCTGCCTTCACGCGCTCGTCCAGCAGACTCACGACCGCCTGCGTCGTTGCGAGATTGCCGGCCGACATGATGACGATCACGCGCTCGCCGGGCTTCTCCCAGACATGCATCTTGCGAAAGGTCGAAATATTGTCGATGCCGGCATTGGTGCGGGTGTCCGACATGAACACCAAGCCGTTATTGATCTTCAATCCGATGCAGTAGGTCATTCGCTCCGCGCCTTCGTCGCGCGGGATTACTGCTCCACCGTGATCCGCACTGCAAGCTGTTCCTCACCACTTCCGACCCTGATGCCCGAAACCGGCATCGCATCGCGGTAATCGCGTCCGATCGCGACGCGCACATAGGCTTCGTCCGGCGAGATGCCGTTGGCGACATCGAATGCGACCCAACCGAGTTGCGCGACATGGGCCTCGGCCCATGCATGGGAGGCCGCCTGCTCCGTGTCAGCCATCTTCAGGTAGCCGCTGACGTAGCGCGCCGGAAATCCGAGCCGCCGGGCGGCGGCGATGAAGATGTGAGTGTGGTCCTGACACACGCCCTCGCCCCGCTCGATGGCCTCCTCGGCTTTCGTTTCCGCGTCCGTCACGCCGGCATTGTACGCGACACGCTCGCGTATGGACCCCATCAGGTGATGCAATCGCGAAATGTCGTCACCCTTGGATACGACCGATGCAGCGATCGAACTCACCCCCTCACCGGCCTCCGTCAGTTGCGTGTCCGACTGGAACAACCAGAGCGGCGCAAATCCGCGATGGGGACCACTGACACCGGCGGTATCCGTCGTTTCGACAGTGCCGCTCGCTTCAATGGCGATCAGTTGCGGCTCGCCTTCGACGCTGATGAGACGGGTGTCGTTGCCGAACTGGTCGCCGAAGCGCAGTTGCTCCCGCCCTCCGGTGATAGCGAGTGTCCAGGGTCCGACCTTTTGCGTCGAGCCGTTTGGCGGCATGAGGCGCAGGCGCTGAAGCGCGTAAGCAACAGGCGCGTCATAGCGATACTCTGTCCGGTGCGTGATCTTGAGCCGCAAGCCGGATCTCCTCAATAAAACTGGAAATCGCTGGCGAGCTGGTCGCTCAGCTGATTGTTGTCGCGGATGAAGTCCGACAAGAACTCATGCAGCCCCGCGTCGAAAATATCCTTGATCGTGCTGTTCGAAAGCTTCGCGTAGGTCGTCTCGGCAGTCGCGTGGCACGCATGGCGGACGCCGTAATCCTGGCTGAGAAAGCG
The DNA here is from genome assembly GCF_024053505.1 of Mesorhizobium liriopis. Classification (GTDB taxonomy): domain Bacteria; phylum Pseudomonadota; class Alphaproteobacteria; order Rhizobiales; family Rhizobiaceae; genus Mesorhizobium_B; species Mesorhizobium_B liriopis. The sequence continues at coordinate 141,596 of NZ_JAMXQS010000006.1, forward strand.
TAGGCTCTCAGTGAGGTAGCGGTAGCAGAAGGCCAGGGAGCGCGGCATCCGCCCATTGAGAATCAGATAGTCCGCGATCTGTCGCGGCTTGTAGTCGCCCTCGTAGAGCCAGCGATAGGAACGATGCGCCGCAACCGAGCGGAGGATCGATTCCCACTGTGAGGTGTCGAGCGTCGAACCGACCCACGAGATCGAAGGCAGCAGAACATAGTACTTCACATCGAGGATGCGCGCCGTGTTGTCGGCGCGCTCCACGAATGTGCCGAGCTGGCAGAAGTCGAAAATCTCGTTGCGCAGCATGGTGCCGTGGAAGGAGCCGCGGATCAGCGCCGTCTCGCGCTTGATGGCATCGAGGACGCTTGGCAGGTCACGCTCGTCAATGGGGTCGGCAAGCATGCGCTTGAGCGACATCCAGGCTTCGTTGATGCTTTCCCATGTTTCGCGCGTAAGGGCGGTGCGCACAGCCCGGCCGTTCTGGCGGGCGTTTTCGATTGAGGACAGCACGCTCGAGGGATTGGCCGGGTCGCGCAGCAGAAAGTCGGTCACCGGTCCGACCTCGAACTGGTCGTATTTCTCGCGATAGGCGTTTTCCGCGCCGGCGCTGACGATGACCGAAGCCCACTCCTCCGCCGATGACTGCGAGCGTGTCAGCGCCATGCGCAAGCCGGCATCGACCAGACGCGCCATGTTCTCGGCGCGCTCAATGTAGCGGTTCATCCAGTAAAGGCCGTTGGCGGTGCGACCAAGGAGCATGAATCAGGCGGCCTTGCGAAATGAGAGGCGATTGCGGCTTTGGCAGGCGTGACGCATGCGTTCAGTCATCCAGCACCCACGTATCCTTCGTGCCGCCGCCCTGACTGGAATTGACCACCAGGGACCCTTCCTTCAGCGCCACGCGTGTCAGTCCGCCGGGCACGATCTGGATACGGTCGGAAACGAGAACGAAAGGCCGTAAATCGACATGGCGTGGCGCGAGACCCGCATCCGTGTAGATCGGGCATGTCGAGAGCGAGAGTGTCGGCTGAGCGATGTAGTTCGATGGGTTCGATTTGAGTTTCGCAGCGAAGGCGTCCTGCTCCACTTTCGTGGAAGTCGGCCCTACCAGCATGCCGTAGCCGCCCGAGCCGTGCACTTCCTTGACCACCAGTTCGCCCAGATGTTCGAGAACGTATTTCAGGCTGTCCGCTTCCGAACAGCGCCAGGTCGGCACATTCTTCAACAGCGCCTTTCGCCCGGTGTAGAACTCCACGATCTCGGGCATGTATGAATAGATCGCTTTGTCGTCAGCGATACCGGTTCCCGGTGCATTGGCAATGGTGACGTTGCCCGCGCGATAGACATCCATGATGCCGGCGACACCGAGGGCCGAGTCGGGTTTGAAGGTCAGCGGGTCGAGATAGGCGTCGTCGACCCGGCGATAAAGAATGTCGATCTGCTTGTATCCCTCGGTCGTGCGCATCGCGACATGGCCGTCCACCACCCGCAGATCCTGCCCCTCGACCAATTGCACGCCCATCTGGTCGGCGAGAAACGCGTGCTCGAAATAGGCCGAGTTGTAGGAGCCGGGGGTCAGCACGGCGATCGTCGGCTGGGACGACGAGCCTTCCGGACGGGTCGCGGAAAGAGACTGGCGCAGGAGCTGCGGGTAGTTCTCGACTGGTCGCACCTTCACCTTCTGAAACAGCTCGGGAAAGAGCTGCATCATGGTTTCGCGATTCTCGAGCATATAGGACACGCCAGAGGGCGTGCGGGCGTTGTCCTCGAGCACGAAGAACTCGTCTTCGCTCGTGCGCACGACGTCGATGCCGATGATGTGGGTATAGACACCGGCCGGCGGGCGAACGCCGATCATTTCCGGCAAAAACGCCGCGTTGCGCGCGATCAGATCCTTCGGAATGCGCCCTGCCCGCAGGATTTCCTGCCGGTGATAGATGTCGTCCAGAAAGGCGTTGATCGCCTGCACGCGCTGCTCGATGCCGAGCGTCAGCCGCCGCCATTCGGCGCCTGATATGATGCGCGGTACGATGTCGAAGGGGATCAGTCGTTCTGCGGCGTCCTCCTCGCCATAAACGGCGAATGTGATGCCGGTCTTACGGAAGACGCGCTCAGCGTCACGCATCTTGTCCTGAAGGCGCTGGGCCTGCTGAGTCTGCAGCCAACGATCGTAACCGGTATAGGGCTTCCGCAAGCCGTCTACCTGCGGAAGCATCTCATCGAATGCCGTCAAGCCATGTCTCCCATTGGCGCTTATTCCATTTCGCAAATGCGAAAAAAGCAAGCATGTTTAAGCGCCTCGCGAGCTTCCCCGCGTGAGTTTTTGCTGCGCCGGCTCAATCGGCCAATTGAAACTCAACGAGCGGGATGCACGTATCCCTTTCGGACGCTTCACGTAGAAACGGCGCCAGGGTGACATAGAGGAGAATGCGATGCGCAGCCTTCTTGCGGCGATCGGCTTTTCACTTGCTTCCACAGCACTCGCTCAGGCGGGCGATGCCGAGGTGAAGGCCGCGCAGAATACGATCGAAATGCAGATGGACGCCTTCCGTGCCGGCGACGGGGTGCGTGCATACAGCTACGCCGCGCCGACCATCCAGAATATCTTCCGCACGCCCGACCTTTTCATGAGCATGGTGACGAACGGCTATCCGCCGATCCGCAATCCGCAACAATACTCTTTCGGCGCGGTGGAAGAAGCGGCGAACGGCACGATTGCCCAGCGTGTGATGGTGACCGGGCCCGACGGCAAGGAATATGAGGCGCTCTACCAGCTTCAGCGCCAGCCCGACGGCATGTTCCGCATCATCGGCGTCAGCCTGAAGGCCGCGAACACCATCGGGGCGTGACGTGTCATCCGATCAGCGTGGCGGGATATCGCCCCGCGCCCAACCTTCACTGATCCGAGCCGCCATATCCACGAATTTGCCCGACGCGATGCCGTCGCGGATTTCGGCCATCAGGCTCTGGTAGTAGGCAAGGTTGTTCCAGGTCAGCAGCATCGCGCCGAGCGCTTCGTTCGAGCGGACCAGATGGTGGAGGTAGGCGCGTGAGTAGTCACGCGCGGCAGGGCAAGTGCTTTCCTCGTCCAGCGGGCGCGGATCATCCGCGTGGCGCGCGTTCTTGAGGTTGATCTTGCCAAACCGCGTATAGGCGAGGCCGTGGCGGCCGGCGCGGGTCGGCATCACGCAGTCGAACATGTCGATGCCGCGCGCGACACTTTTCAGGATGTCGTCCGGGGTGCCGACGCCCATGAGATAGCGCGGCTTGTTCTCCGGCAGTTCGGGACAGGTGATCGACAGCATATCGAGCATCACCGCCTGCGGCTCGCCGACGGCGAGGCCGCCAACGGCATAGCCTTTCAGGTCCATGCTGTTCAGCGCCTGAGCCGACTTCACCCGCAGTTCGGGCACGTCGCCGCCTTGGACGATGCCGAACATCGCCTTGCCGGGCTGGTCGCCAAATGCAGTCTTGCAGCGCTCGGCCCAACGCAGCGACAGCTCCATCGCGCGCTGAACCTCGGCAGGCTCGGCCGGCAGCGCGATGCATTCGTCGAGCTGCATCTGGATATCGGAGTCGAGCAGGCCCTGAATTTCGATGGAACGCTCCGGGCTCATCTCGTGCTTGGCGCCGTCGATATGGGAGCGGAAGACGACGCCGCGCTCGTCCAGCTTGCGCAGCCCCGAGAGTGACATGACCTGAAATCCGCCGGAGTCGGTCAGGATCGGGTGCGGCCATCGCGCGAAGTCGTGCAGCCCGCCGAGCCGGGCGACCCGCTCGGCGCCGGGGCGCAGCATCAGGTGGTAAGTGTTGCCGAGAATGATGTCCGAGCCGAGGTCTCGGACCTGATCGAGATACATGGCTTTTACCGTGCCGCCAGTGCCCACCGGCATGAAGGCGGGGGTGCGGACATTGCCGCGCGGCATGGAAATCTTGCCGCGCCGCGCGCCGCCGTCGGTCGCGAGCAGCTTGAAAGTGAACTGGTCGGTCATTGGCTGTCTTGCCGGAAAAGAAGACTGGCGTCGCCGTAGGAGTAGAAGCGGTAGCCGGTTTCGATCGCGTGCGCGTAAGCCGCGCGCATCGTTTCCAGCCCGGAGAAGGCGGAGGCGAGCATGAACAGCGTCGAGCGCGGCAGATGGAAGTTGGTCATCAGCATGTCCGGCACGCGGAAGCGGTAACCGGGCGTGATGAAAATCTCTGTTGCACCTTCCCAGGCCTCGATCGTGCCGTCAGGCTGAGCCGCACTTTCCAGCAGGCGAAGCGAGGTGGTGCCGATTGCGACGACCCTTCTGCCTTCGCGCTTCGCCCTCATGATGCGGGCGGCGACCTCGGCTGAGATATGGCCACGCTCTGCATGCATGTGGTGGTCATCGGTATCGTCGGCCTTGACGGGCAAGAAGGTCCCCGCGCCCACGTGGAGCGTGAGGAAGCAATGCTCGACGCCGCGCTGGGACAGCTTTTCGAAGAGCTGAGGTGTGAAGTGCAGGCCGGCGGTCGGAGCGGCGACCGCACCTTCCTCGCGCGCATAAACGGTCTGGTAGTCGTGCCGGTCCTGCGCGTCGTCCGGACGCCTGCTCGCGATATAGGGCGGGAGTGGCACATGGCCGACTTCGGCGATAGCCCGGTCGAGCGCGGGTCCGGACACCGAGAAGCGGAGCGTCGCCTCGCCTGCATCACCTTTGGCAGCGACTGTCGCGGTGAGCGTGTCACCATCACCGAAAGTAATGGTGTCGCCTTCGGCCACTCGCTTGGCCGGGCGCAGGAAGGCTTTCCAGCAGTCATCCGACACGCGCATGTGCAGCGTCGCCTCGACGCGCGCGCTGGCTTCGCCGCGATGGCGCAGACCTTCAAGCTGGGCGGGAATGACCTTGGTGTCGTTGAAGACAAGCAGATCGCCGGGCTCGAGCAGGTCAGGCAGATCGCCGACATGGCGATCCGCAAGCCCATCGCCCGGCTTCACGACGAGCAGTCGTGCAGCTTCGCGGGGCTCAGCGGGCCGGAGTGCGATGCGCTCGTCCGGCAACTCGAAATCGAACGCGTCGACGCGCATCAGGTCAAACGGATGAGAAGCGCGCCGCAGAGAAGCAGAACGGCGCCGGTGATGCGGCCGAGGGAGATCTCGCGCACGGCCACGCCCATGAAGCCGATGCGGTCGATCAGCAGTCCCGCCAGAAGCTGGCCGGTGACGGCGAAAGCCATCACGGCGGCGGCACCCACTTTAGGCACAAGAAGAATGGCGACCGTCACGTAGAATGCGCCGAGAACGCCGCCCGCGAAGAACGTCCATCCAGCGGGTGCGCGCAGGTCGATGCTCTCACCCTGCCACCAGATGAAGCCGAGCGAGACCAGCGCGAGAAGAACCGCGCCGGAAAAGAAGGAAAAGCCGGCAGCGGCCGAAGGCAGGCCGAGACCGCGCCCGAGCGCCGTATTGATCGGCGCCTGGACGGCAATGGCGGCGCCCGCGAGGACGCCGAGCACTGCCCAGAGGAAATTCGCCACCGGCATAACGGTCAGGCCTGAGCGTCCGCTGCGACCTTGAGCGACACGATGGTGTCGGGATCACGCACGGGCTCGCCGCGCTTGATCTGATCGACGTTCTCCATGCCCTCAATGACCTGGCCCCAGACCGTGTACTGACGGTTCAGGAAAGCGGCGTCATCGAAGCAGATGAAGAATTGCGAGTTGGCCGAGTTCGGGCTCTGTGCGCGCGCCATGGAGCAGGTGCCGCGGCCGTGATTGGCGTTGGAGAATTCCGCCTTGAGGTCCGGCTTGTCCGAGCCGCCCATGCCGGCGCGGTTCGGGTTGAAGAAGCCCGAGCCCGTCTTGCCGAACTTCACGTCGCCGGTCTGAGCCATGAAGCCCTCGATGACGCGATGGAAAACCACGCCGTCATAAGCACCCTCGCGGGCCAGTTCCTTGATGCGAGCGACGTGGCCGGGGGCCAGGTCGGGATAGAGCTCGATCACGACGCGACCCTTGGTCGTTTCCATGATCAATGCGTTTTCGGGATCCTTGATCTCGGCCATGAGGCTGAACCTTTCCTGTTATGAACTTACTTGTCGGCCGCGATGCGGACCTTGACCATGCGATCCGGCTCGCTCACCGTGCCGTTGGCGCTCTCGTCGCCCTTCTTGATCGCGTCGATATGCTCGATGCCCTTCTCGACTTCGCCGACCACAGTATACTGGCCGTCCAGCGAAGGTGCCGGCGTGAACATGATGAAGAACTGCGAGTTCGCCGAGTTCGGGTCCTGCGCCCGCGCCATGCCGACCGTGCCGCGCTTGAACGGCGTCTGCGAGAACTCCGCCGGAATGTTCGGCTTGTCCGAGCCGCCGGTGCCGACATCCGATGCCGAGAAATTCTTATCCATGTTCCCGAACTGCACATCGCCGGTCTGCGCCATGAAGCCGTCGATCACGCGATGGAACGCGACGCCGTTATAGGCGCCCTCACGCACCAGTTCCTTGATCTGCGCGACGTGCTTGGGCGCGAGGTCGGGCCGCAAGCCGACGACCACATCACCGTCCTTCAGCGTGATGATCATGGTGTTTTCCGGGTCGGCCGCCAAGGCCGCCGTGGCACCGAAAGCGACAGCGCATGTCAGCGCGAACGCGGTGACCAGCTTCTTGAAGAGCATCAGGCTTTATCCTCTTTGCCGTGAGCGAACTTGGCTTCCAGAGCGGAAGCGACAAGGGGCGGGACGAAGGGGCGGACATTTCCGCCCATGGATGCGATCTGGCGTACGAGCGTGGCAGTGATGGGGCGCGAGGCGGGCTTTGCCGGAAGAAAAACGGTCTGGATGCCTGGAGCCATGGCGGTGTTCATGCCGGCCATCTGCATCTCGTAGTCGAGATCCGTACCATCGCGCACGCCGCGAAGGATGATCGAGGCGCCGTGCTCACGAGCGGCATCGATCACGAGACCGCCGAACGCGATGACATCCACCCGTCCAGCGGCTTCCGAAAAATGCGCCTGCGCGACTTTGCGGATCAGCGCGACGCGCTCGTCAAAACTGAAAACCGGCTGCTTTCCCGGATGCGTGCCGATCGCCACGAGCACACGGTCGGACAATCCCAAGGCGCCTTCCAGCACGTCGAGATGGCCGTTGGTGATCGGATCGAACGAGCCGGAGTAGAGAGCCGTGCGGGAGGTCATTGGGACGGGCTTCTAGCGAGTGGCCGGCTGAAACGCAAACCGCAGAAATTTTCGATGCAACGTGTGTCGGATCACGGATGATTCAGCGATGATCAACATAGTTGTGATCGACTGGCGATCGTGAGCCGATGCAACCAAATGAATGAAGCATTCGTTGCTAGCTCACAAGACGAGACGCGGAAACTGGACCCATGTTGATCTACCTGCTCGCCGCCGCCATGACGATCGCCATGCTTATCGCCACTGCTTTCGGCCTTCATCAGGAAGCGCAGAAGGTGCGGATCGAAGCACGTCGCAACCGCGTCAATCCGTTCGGTCGCCGTTACTGAGCCCAAACCGCCCGCGCCCTCTACGACGCGGGCTCCGATTTGAGGTTTAGTCGTCGGCTTCTTCCTCGGTCTCCGGAATACGCTCGACCGAAACGACTTTTTCGCCACCCGCTGTGCGGAACACGGTGACGCCCTTCGTCGCACGGCTCGCAAAGCGTATGCCAGTGACAGGCACCCGGATCACCTGCCCCCCATTCGACACCATCATCAGTTGATCGCCCGGTTCCACTGGAAATGCCGCGACGAGACAGCCGATTTCGTCCGTCTTCGACACGTCGGTCGCACGGATACCCTTGCCGCCACGTCCTGTGAGGCGGAAGTCATAGGATGACGAGCGCTTGCCGTAACCGTACTCGGTCACGGTCAGCACGAACTGCTCGCGTGCCTTAAGTTCCTCGTAGCGGGCCGGCGAGAGGTCGGTTTCTTCCGCCACATCTTCGTTTGTCAGCGTGACAGCATCCTCTGCATCCTCCGACTCGCTTGGCTCCGCGGCCTTACGTTCGGCAGCTGCCTGTTTCAGATAGGCCGCGCGCTCTGCCGGACTCGCATCGACATGCGTGAGAATGGTCATTGAGATCGCACGGTCATTTTTAGCCAGTGCGATACCGCGTACACCGATCGAATTGCGGCCTGCGAAGACACGGACGTCTGACACGGAGAAGCGAATGCACTGGCCCGAGGCTGCGGTCAGCAGCACATCATGCGCCTCTGTGCAGGTCTCGACGCCGAGAATTTCGTCGCCCTCTTCCTCCAGCTTCATCGCAATCTTGCCGTTACGGTTGATCTGCGTGAAATCCGAAAGCTTGTTGCGACGAACCGTGCCCCGCGTGGTGGCGAAAAGCACATCAAGCTCCGCCCAGCTATCCTCGTTTTCCGGCAGCGGCATGATCGTGGTGATCCGCTCGTTCTGCTCGAAGGGCAGAAGATTGCGCAGGAACTTGCCCTTGGATTGCGGCGTGCCGAGCGGCAGGCGCCAGACCTTTTCCTTGTAGACCTTGCCCGACGAGGTGAAGAATAGGATCGGCGCGTGCGTGCTGGCCACGAAGAGCCGCGTCACGAAATCCTCGTCCTTGGTCGACATGCCCGAGCGGCCTTTGCCGCCACGATGCTGCGCGCGGTAGATCGAGAGCGGCACGCGCTTGATGTAACCCTCGTGCGTGACTGTGACGACCATGTCCTCGCGCTGGATCAGGTCTTCATCCTCGACATCGGGCCCGCCTTCCGCGAGTTCAGTGCGGCGCGGCGTGCCAAATTCGTCGCGAACTGCGATCAGCTCATCCTTGACGATCTGCTGGATGCGAGCGCGCGATGACAGGATGTCGAGATAGTCTCGAATCTCCGCGCCGATCTTTTCGAGCTCATCGCCGATCTCATCACGGCCGAGCGCGGTAAGGCGCTGGAGGCGCAGTTCAAGAATGGCGCGCGCCTGCTCTTCGGAGAGGTTGTAGGTGCCGTCATCGTTGATGCGATGACGCGGATCGTCGATGAGGCGGATGAGAGACTCGACATCCTCCGCCGGCCAACGACGCGTCATCAGGCGATCACGCGCCGTCTGCGGATCGGGCGCTTCGCGAATAGCCTTGATGACCTCGTCGATGTTGGCGACCGCAATCGCCAGACCGACCAACACATGCGCGCGCTCACGCGCCTTGCGCAGCAGGTATTTGGTGCGCAGGCTGACGACGTCCTCACGGAACGTGACGAAAGCCTTCAGCATGTCGTGGAGGTTCAGGACCTCCGGACGACCGCCGTTCAGAGCCACCATGTTCGCGCCGAACGAGGTTTGCAAAGGCGTATAGCGGTAGAGCTGGTTGAGGATCACGTCCGCATTGGCGTCGCGCTTCAGCTCGATCACCACGCGGTAGCCCTGGCGGTCGGATTCGTCGCGAATGTCCGAGATGCCCTCGATGCGCTTTTCGCGCACCAGATCGGCCATCTTCTCGATCATCGTGGCCTTGTTCACCTGGAACGGCACTTCAGTGATGATGATGGCTTCGCGGTCGCCGCGCAGCTGCTCGATCGAGGTGCGGCCGCGCATGATGATCGAACCGCGGCCCGTCGAATACGCACTGACGATGCCGGAACGGCCCAGCACCAAGGCACCGGTCGGGAAGTCCGGGCCCGGAATGATTTCCATCAGTTCGGACAGGTCGATGGCCGGATTGTCGATCAGCGCGACGCAGCCGTTGACGACCTCGCTCAGATTATGCGGCGGAATGTTCGTTGCCATGCCCACGGCGATGCCGCCGGAGCCGTTGACGAGCAGGTTCGGAAAACGGGCCGGCAGAACGCGCGGCTCGCTGCCCGACGCGTCGTAGGTGTCCTGAAACTCGACCGTTTCCTTGTCGATGTCTTCCAGAAGCTCATGCGCGACCTTGGTCAGGCGCGACTCGGTATAGCGCATGGCCGCCGGCGGATCGCCGTCGATCGAGCCGAAATTGCCCTGGCCGTCGATCAGCGGCACACGCAAAGACCAGTCCTGCGCCATGCGCACCAAGGCGTCATAAATCGAGGCGTCGCCATGCGGGTGATACTTACCCATCACGTCGGCGACAGGACGGGCCGACTTCACATATTTGCGGTTCCAGTGATACCCGCTCTCATGCGCCGCATAGAGGATGCGCCGATGCACGGGCTTCAGGCCATCGCGCACATCGGGCAGCGCGCGGCTCACGATCACGCTCATGGCGTAATCGAGATAGGAACGCTGCATCTCGTCGATAATGGAAATGGGCTCGATATCGGTCGGGCCCAATGGCGGGGTCGGATCGCTCAAAACAGTCACGCAATCGAAAAAGAATCGGACCTGTTACATATAGGAAATGACAGGGCTAAATACCAACGCCGCGTAAGCGGGCTGCCATGCCGTCCGACGTTTCCACCCGAATTGGCGCGCAAGCCGAGGGGACAGCGATTGCCTGAGTTCGAAGCCTTGTTCAACGCTTTCGTCACAGTGCTGGTGACCATCGACCCGCCGGGCCTCGCGCCACTGTTTTTGGCGCTGACGCCCGGTATGTCGCGGTCGCAGCGCGCGCAGGTTTCGTTGCGGGCGAGCCTGATCGCGTTCGGCGTGCTGGCGCTTTTCGCCATCGCCGGGGCTGCGATCCTGAAAGTGTTCGGCATTACCCTGCCCGCTTTCCGTGTCGCGGGCGGATTGCTGCTGTTCTTCATCGCCTTCGAAATGATCTTCGAGCGCCGGCAGGACCGAAAGGAAAAGAGCGCGGATGTCGCGATTACGCGCGACATGATCCACCACGTCGCCGCCTTCCCGCTCGCCATTCCGTTGATCGCCGGTCCCGGCGCGATTTCCGCCATCGTCCTGTTGTCCGGCTCGATGCCGGGTGCCGGCGGCAGCATTGCGCTGACGATAATCATCGCGCTCTCTATCCTGATCACATATGCAGTGCTGATCCTCGCCGAGCGCGTGGACCGTTTCCTTGGCCAAACGGGCCGCTCGATCCTCACGCGCTTGCTCGGCGTGATCCTCGCGGCGCTTGCGGTGCAGTTCGTGGCGGATGGGGTTCGCGCGCTCATAAGAGCGGGATGAGCAAGCCTTCTCTATCTGCGCTGCAGCGTGAATGAAAAAGGCACGGCGTGAGCCGTGCCTTTTACTTTTGCGCGTAAAGTCAGATCAGAACGGAATGTCGTCGTCGAGATCGCGCGAGCCGCCACCACCGCCGCGCCCACCACGGCCACCACCGCTGCCGCCCCAGTCATCGCTCGGGCCAGAACTGCCGAAGTCGCCACGACCGCCGCCGCTGCGACCTCCGCCTCCGCCGAAGCTGCCACCACCGCCGCCGTAGTCGCCGACATCGCCACCGCCCTGGCCGCGCGCGTCGAGCATCTGGAGTTCGCCGCGGAACTTCTGCAGCACGACCTCGGTCGAATACCGGTCCTGACCGTCCTTGTCCTGCCACTTGCGGGTCTGAAGCGCGCCTTCGAGGTACACCTTCATGCCCTTCTTCAGGTACTGCTCGGCGACCTTGGCGAGGTTGTCGTTGAAGATCACGACGCTGTGCCACTCGGTCTTTTCCTTGCGCTCGCCCGAGTTCTTGTCGCGCCAGGTTTCCGAGGTCGCAATTCGCAGGTTGACGACAGGGTCGCCGGAACCCAGGCGCCGGACCTCAGGGTCCGCTCCGAGATTGCCGACCAATATGACTTTGTTGACGCTTCCCGCCATCACGCTTCTCCACGCATTATCCTAAACCGGCCCGAAGGCGGCGCTACCCTAGCCCGCGCTCGCGCCATTTGCTTGCATCATCATCGAACATTCCCCGTTCTCCACAGGATATGTTCCTTGTTTGTTCTAAGCAATGTGGTCGGTCTCCACAAGAGAAAGCCCTCCGAGCTCGGAAGCAGCGGAGGGCTTGCATGGCAACGCCATTGGCAGTTCAGGATGCCGGCCTTTGTTCGTGACGCAACGCGAAACCGCGCGGTCCGACTATAGTCTCTTCGGTGGGTTGGGTTTCGGCTTCGCGCGCCGGGATGAGCCAGCTCGTATCGGCCGTGGCTCCAATCGTCAGGTGGAGCCTTTTGAACGCTGCGGTGGAGTCATGGCCTCCCTCCGGTTCGTTGCTCACAATGTTCAGCCACCTTCCCGGTGCCTGCGGCGCCTCGCAGGCGGTCGCTGATCGACGCGGGTGCAAGAAGGCTGGAACAGGATGAAACGTGCGCCCGATCACGCAGCCTGTCAACGAAAACGGAATCATGCTCGCGGATTCGTGAATGTCAGGACGCGACAGCACCAAATTGCCGCTGGATTTGTTTCCGTTGCGTTCTCACTTAAGCCGATGTTAATCACTGCAACGATCTAGGCGCCGCGCCCGTTAGCCGTTCGACCGCGCCACCCACACTCCCGAGATATCATGGCCGACCACCGAACCATTTCGATCCGCGGCGCGCGCGAGCACAATCTCAAGAATATCGACCTCGATCTGCCCCGGGATTCGCTGATCGTGATGACCGGCCTGTCGGGCTCCGGTAAGTCATCGCTCGCCTTCGACACGATCTATGCGGAAGGCCAGCGCCGTTACGTCGAGAGCTTGTCGGCCTATGCGCGCCAGTTCCTCGAAATGATGCAGAAGCCGGATGTCGATCAGATCGACGGCCTGTCACCCGCGATCTCCATCGAGCAGAAGACGACTTCGAAGAACCCCCGTTCAACGGTCGGCACCGTCACGGAGATCTACGATTATATGCGCTTGCTCTGGGCGCGCGTCGGCATCCCCTATTCGCCGGCCACCGGCCTGCCTATCGAGAGCCAGACGGTGAGCCAGATGGTGGACCGCGTGCTCGCGCTCGACGAAGGCACGCGCCTTTTCATCATGGCGCCCATCGCGCGGGGCCGTAAGGGCGAATACAAGAAGGAGCTGGCCGAGCTTCAGAAGAAGGGCTTCCAGCGCGTCAAGATCGACGGCGAATTCTACGAAATCGGCGAAGCACCGACACTCGACAAGAAGTACAAGCACGATATCGACGTGGTCGTGGACCGCGTCGTGGTGCGCGCCGATATGAGCTCGCGCCTAGCTGACAGCCTGGAAACGTCGCTGAAGCTCGCTGAAGGCTTGGCCATTGCGGAGTTCGCCGACAAGCCGCTGCCCGAGGGCGCCACGGCCAAGGATTCCGCGAACAAGTCGAAAAACGAGACGCATGAGCGGATGCTGTTCTCGGAGAAGTTCGCCTGCCCGGTTTCCGGCTTCACGATCTCCGAGATCGAGCCGCGCCTGTTCTCGTTCAACAACCCGTTCGGCGCCTGCCCGACTTGCGATGGCCTCGGCAGCCAGCAGGCCATCGATCCGACGATGATCGTGCCCGATGAAGGTCTGACGTTGCGCAACGGCGCTATCGCACCGTGGGCGCGCTCGACCTCGCCCTACTACAATCAGACGCTGGAGGGTCTCGGCGCGATCTATGATTTCAAGCTTTCCGACCGGTATCGCGACCTGTCCGCCGAGGCGAAGAAGGCGATCCTTTATGGCACCGGCTCGAAGCAGGTCGCATTCCAGTACAATGACGGGCTGCGTTCCTACAAAACCAACAAGACCTTCGAGGGCGTGATCCCGAATCTCGAGCGTCGGTGGAAAGAGACCGAGTCTGCCTGGATGCGCGAAGAGATCGAGCGCTTCATGTCCGCCACGCCCTGCCCGGCGTGCAAAGGCTATCGCCTGAAGCCGGAAGCTTTGGCGGTGAAGGTTGCCGGGCGGCATATCGGCGAGGCCACTCAGCTCTCGATCAAGGCAGCGGATGCCTGGTTCGATACTCTGCCCGGGCAGTTGAGCGAAAAGGACAATGAGATTGCGGTCCGCATTCTCAAGGAGATCCGCGAACGCCTGCGCTTCCTCAACGATGTCGGCCTCGACTATCTGACGCTTTCGCGCAATTCCGGCACGCTGTCGGGCGGCGAGAGCCAGCGCATTCGCCTGGCATCACAGATCGGCTCGGGGCTGACCGGCGTGCTTTATGTGCTGGATGAGCCGTCTATCGGCCTGCATCAGCGCGACAATGCGCGGCTGCTCGAAACGCTCAAGCACCTGCGCGATCTCGGCAACACGGTTATTGTTGTCGAGCATGACGAGGATGCCATCCTGCAGGCGGATCACGTGGTCGATATCGGTCCTGCTGCGGGCATCCACGGTGGAGAGATCATCGCGCAGGGCACGCCATCCGACATTCTTGCGAGCCCAAAGTCGCTGACCGGCCAATATCTGTCTGGCTCGATAGGTGTGCCGGTGCCGGATCATCCTCGCGTCGGCAAGAAGGGGAAGATGCTGAAGGTCGTCGGCGCGCGGGGCAACAACCTCAAGAACGTCACGGCTGAAATTCCGCTCGGCACTTTTACGGCGGTGACGGGCGTTTCAGGCGGCGGCAAGTCTACATTCCTCATCGAGACGCTGTTCAAGGCCGCGTCGCGCAAGATCATGGGATCGCGCGAGCACCCGGCCGAGCATGACAGCATCGAAGGCCTCGAATTCCTCGACAAGGTGATCGACATCGACCAGTCGCCCATCGGACGCACGCCGCGTTCGAACCCCGCCACCTATACGGGCGCCTTCACGCCGATCCGAGACTGGTTCGCCGGCCTGCCGGAAGCCAAGGCGCGCGGTTACCAGCCGGGCCGCTTCTCGTTCAACGTAAAGGGCGGCCGTTGCGAGGCATGCCAGGGCGATGGCGTCATCAAGATCGAGATGCACTTCCTGCCCGATGTCTATGTCACCTGCGATGTCTGCCACGGCAAGCGCTACAACCGCGAAACGCTGGATGTCACGTTCAAGAGCAAGTCGATCGCCGATGTGCTCGATATGACCGTGGAGGAAGGCTGCGACTTCTTCTCGGCCGTGCCGGCCGTCCGCGACAAGCTGCTGACGCTCAACAAGGTCGGCCTCGGCTATATCCGCATCGGCCAGCAGGCCAACACGCTGTCCGGCGGTGAGGCTCAGCGCATCAAGCTCGCCAAGGAACTGTCGCGCAAGAGCACCGGCAAGACGCTTTATATCCTGGACGAGCCGACCACCGGCCTGCACTTCCACGACGTCGCGAAGCTCCTCGAACTGCTGCATGAGCTTGTCGAACAGGGCAACACCGTGATCGTGATCGAGCACAATCTCGAAGTCATCAAGACGGCGGACTGGATCCTTGATCTTGGGCCGGAAGGGGGCGATGGCGGCGGTGAGCTCGTCGCCGAAGGGCGACCGTCAGACATCATCAAGCAAAAGCGGTCCTATACTGGCCGCTTCCTCAAGGAAGTAATGGAGCGTCGGCCAAGCCTGCCGCAGGCTGCGGAGTAGAAGCGAATTCAGCGCCGCTTGGGCTTCAGCGCTTTCGGTCCGAGTTCTGTGAGCACTGCCGGCAGCGCGTCCGGCAGATCCTCGGCGATCAGCCCCGGTCCGAACCGGGATGCCGTTTCCGCATGGAGCCAGACGGCCGCGGATGCCGCCTCAAATGGCGGCATGCCTTGCGCAAGCAGGCCGCCGCAAAATCCGGCCAGCACATCGCCCGAACCCGCGGTGGCCAGAAAAGGCGTCGCGTTGCGGTTGATGGCTGCGCGGCCATCGGGATCGGCGATGATTGTTTCCTCGCCTTTCAGGATGACCACGGCGCCTGATCGTCTTGCGGCCTCTCTCGCCCTATCCACGCGGGTGAGTCCCTCGTCTTCCCCGAGATCGGGGAATAAGCGGCTGAACTCGCCTTCGTGTGGGGTCGTCACCACGTGGGAGGCGCTGCTCTTGATGGCTTCGAACAGGATTTCAGGCTTGTCTCGGAACGCGGTGATGCCATCGGCGTCGAGAACGAGTGACGACGCTTGCTTAAACGCGAGCACAGTGATCGCGAACGCGTTCGCCTTCTCGAGATTTCCAAAGCCGGGCCCAAGGACATAGGCGCGGCAGCGCGCTTTTTCCTGAAATGCGTCCAGAGCATTAGCGTCAGCCAGCGAGCGCACCATGATCGCGGTCAGGTGAATGGCATTCACCAGCAGCGCATTCGGTGGCGACAAAACCGTCACCGCCCCTGCCCCGATCCGCGCCCCGCCTCTGGCCGAAAGTCGTGCGGCGCCAGTCATCGAGGCGGGGCCTGAGAAAACCGCGAGATGGCCGCGTGCGTATTTGTGGGTATCACCGCCCGGCCATGGAAAATGGTCGAGCCAGAGTTCCGGCCGGTTTTCGACTAGGCTGCCGCTAAGGTGAGTTGCCGCGCGGCTGGTCACTTCTTGTGCAGGCTGTCCGGCTTGTGCGCGGCCTTCGCGCCGCTCTTCGCGCTTTCGACGATGATCTGTGGATCGTCCTTGGACGCGGATACTTTGTGACCTTTGATCTTCGTGTCACTCGTCTGCTTTTTGACGACTTTGCCCTCTGTCTCTCCCTGCGAGGTATTCCAGGCGACTTTGTCGCCTTTCTTGAATTCAGTCACGCGCGCCTCCTCTATGTCCGGCCTCTAGAACGACAATGGATGAGCAACGTTCCTACGCCAATCGTGCTCACGGATTAGGCGAATTGCATCCGAATTAAGCATGAATTCGTCTTGTCAGGCTGTCAGATAGTCATGGCCGGGCGCAGCATTACGAGACGCGCGGCAGTCCTACGCGATCCAGATTGCTGTTGCCTTGGCATGCATCCTGCATTCATAACGGCGGCTGGGCTCTTGCCCTGCCTTGCAGCGAGGAAGCGTTCAAACTCATGAAAAAGATCGAAGCGATCATCAAGCCGTTCAAGCTCGATGAGGTGAAGGAAGCGCTTCAGGAAGCCGGACTTCAGGGCATCACCGTTACCGAGGCGAAAGGCTTCGGCCGACAGAAGGGTCACACCGAGCTCTATCGGGGCGCGGAATATGTCGTGGATTTTCTGCCCAAGGTGAAGATCGAGCTGGTGCTGGGCGACGATGCAGTGGAAGCAGCCGTCGAGGCCATCCGTCGCGCCGCTCACACCGGCCGCATCGGCGACGGCAAGATCTTCGTCTCCACGGTTGAGGAAGTCGTGCGAATCCGAACGGGCGAAACCGGCATCGACGCCATCTGAGCGTTCGAGCCGATTAAAAAGACCACAAACGAAAACAGGGAAAGACCGATACATGACGACTGCCTCAGACATCATGAAGCAGATCAAGGACAACGACGTGAAGTTCGTTGACCTGCGCTTCACCGACCCCAAGGGAAAGCTGCAGCACGTCACCATGGATGTGGGCGTGGTGGACGAGGAAATGTTCGCCGATGGCGTGATGTTCGACGGCTCCTCGATTGCGGGCTGGAAGGCCATCAACGAGTCCGACATGGTGCTGATGCCCGACACGGACACCGTCCACATGGACACGTTCTTCGCGCAGTCGACCATGGTCGTGGTTTGCGACATCCTCGATCCGGTCACCGGCGAAGCCTACAATCGCGATCCGCGCGGCACGGCGAAGAAGGCCGAGGCCTATGTGAAATCGGAAGGCATCGGCGACCAGATCTTTGTCGGCCCGGAAGCAGAATTCTTCATCTTCGATGACGTGAAGTACAAGGCCGATCCTTACAATACCGGCTTCAAGCTCGACTCTTCGGAACTGCCGTCCAACGACGACACAGACTATGAGACGGGCAATCTCGGCCACCGTCCGCGCGTGAAGGGCGGCTACTTCCCCGTTCCGCCGATCGACAGCGCGCAGGACATGCGCTCCGAGATGCTGACGGTTCTGTCTGAAATGGGCGTGACCGTCGAGAAGCACCACCACGAGGTGGCGGCGGCCCAGCATGAGCTCGGCCTGAAGTTCGACAGCCTCGTGCGCAACGCCGACAAGATGCAGATCTACAAATATGTCGTGCATCAGGTCGCGAACGCCTATGGCAAGACCGCGACCTTCATGCCCAAGCCAGTGTTCGGCGACAACGGCTCAGGCATGCACGTGCATATGTCGATCTGGAAAGACGGCAAGCCGACCTTCGCGGGCAATGAATATGCCGGCCTTTCGGAGAGCTGCCTCTTCTTCATCGGCGGCGTGATCAAGCATGCCAAGGCGGTGAATGCCTTCACCAATCCGCTGACGAACTCGTACAAGCGCCTGGTCCCGGGCTACGAGGCGCCGGTTCTGCTCGCCTATTCCGCGCGCAACCGCTCGGCATCCTGCCGCATTCCGTTCGGCTCGTCGCCGAAGTCGAAGCGCGTCGAAGTTCGCTTCCCCGATCCGGGCGCGAACCCCTATCTCGGCTTCGCTGCACTGCTGATGGCCGGTCTCGACGGCATCAAGAACAAGATCCACCCCGGCCAGCCGATGGACAAGGATCTCTATGACCTGCCACCGCGCGAATTGAAGCGTATTCCGACCGTGTCCGGCTCACTGCGCGAGGCGCTGCAGAACCTCGACAAGGATCGCGGCTTCCTGAAGGCTGGCGGCGTGTTCGACGACGATCAGATCGACGCCTTCATCGAACTGAAGATGGCCGAGGTCATGCGCTTCGAAATGACCCCGCATCCGGTCGAGTTCGACATGTATTATTCGATCTGATCGAATGTCGATTTATTCGAAAGAAAAAGGGGCGCGGCTGAAACAGCCGCGCCCCTTTTTATTTATCTTACGATCACGGAAACTCACCGCCGTCGGCAGCTCAGAATTTCCTCGCATTCAATTCGTCGCGCATCGCTTGCTCATGATACCAACCGTCCGTGTCGATGATCGGACGGATCAATTCCACATTCCGCGTGCCGGCCACATCTCCTGCCGCATGTCCCCGCCTTTGGCGGATGGCGTGAAGCGGGAATTGCAGAACCGTCGCGGATGCTTCCTGCATCCTGCCAGACATGTTCATTCCCTCAAATTTGTCGTTGGGATCGAACTTAGTACGTTCCTCAAGATAAGCAAGCGATCTGCCCAATAATAATGCTTATTGCCTAATATATGTGCATTTGAGCGAGCATGAGCGGTCGGCCCCAAGAGATGAGCAGCCGCTAGGGCCCGGCGAAAGCCGCCCTCGGTGCCGATGTTCCAGTGCCGCGGACGAAATTTCGCGGTTGGCACGAGGCTTGCAGTATCCCTCGCGTCGAGCGCGCCAAAGGGAAACGCGTCGGCTGCCGCGCCCGGGGCATGGAGAGAGGCGAAAAAAGAAGGTCATCATGACGAAATACAAACTCGAATATATCTGGCTGGATGGCTGCAAGCCTGTGGCGGGCCTGCGCGGCAAAACGCAGATCAAGGAATTCGCTGAGTTTCCGACGCTGGAGCAGCTGCCGCTCTGGGGCTTCGATGGTTCGTCCACCGAGCAGGCGGAAGGCCGCTCTTCGGATTGCGTTCTCAAGCCCGTCGCCATTTATCCCGATCCGGCCCGCACGAATGGCGCGCTTGTCATGTGCGAAGTGATGATGCCCGACGGCGTCACCCCACACGTGTCCAACAGCCGCGCAACCATCCTCGATGATGAAGGCGCTTGGTTCGGATTCGAGCAGGAATACTTCTTCTACAAGAACGGCCGTCCCCTCGGCTTCCCCGAGAGCGGTTACCCGGCGCCGCAGGGCCCTTACTACACCGGCGTCGGCTACAAGAATGTCGGCGACATCGCGCGCCAGATCGTCGAAGAGCATCTCGACCTCTGCCTCGCGGCCGGCATCAACCATGAGGGCATCAATGCCGAGGTGGCCAAGGGTCAGTGGGAATTCCAGATTTTCGGCAAGGGCTCGAAGCGTGCTGCCGACCAGATGTGGATCGCGCGTTACCTGCTCCTCCGCTTGACCGAGAAGTATCAGATCGACATCGAATTCCACTGCAAGCCGCTCGGCGATACCGACTGGAACGGTTCGGGCATGCATTGCAACTTTTCGACCGCCTATATGCGCGAAGTCGGCGGCAAGGCCTATTTCGAAGCGCTCATGGGTGCGTTCGAAAAGAACCTGCAGGAGCACATCGACGTTTACGGTCCGGACAATCACATGCGCCTCACCGGCAAGCATGAGACCGCTCCGTGGAACAAGTTCTCCTACGGCGTTGCCGACCGGGGTGCTTCGATCCGCGTGCCGCACTCCTTCGTCAACAACGGCTACAAGGGCTATCTCGAGGATCGCCGTCCGAACTCGCAGGGCGACCCGTACCAGATCGCTTCCCAGGTTCTGAAGACCATCGCCTCGGTTTCGGCCGAGGAAGGCAATGTTTCCGCAGCCGCCTAAAAAGCGCCTCGCGTAACCTCCAAGCCAGTTTTCGCGGCGGCCCGAGCAATCGGGCCGCCGCTTTCGTTTGATCACATTCTGCGATGTTCTTGTTTTGTTCATTTAACCGAGCTAGGTTGGAAGAGTTTCGTCAACCTCCTTTGCGCATGGTCGCGAAATGCTTGTGGACGAGTGTGAATCGCGGGCACCGGGTCTGAATGAGGCAAGTCGGGTTCGCCCGAATCGCCTCACCCCGCTAACCTGCTTTCTTTTCGTTGGAGCAATCGACTGTCATGGCTGAACCTGCCCGTAAGATCGGTCTTGTCGAAACCCCGCTTTATCGCGAGGCTCCCAGCAACATCGAGGCCGAGCAGGCCCTGCTGGGCGCCATCCTCGTCAACAATGACGCGCTTTATCGTGTCACGGACTTTCTCAAGCCCGAGCACTTCTTCGAGCCGCTGCACCGTAAGATCTACGAGGTCGCGGGCGACATGATCCGCATGGGCAAGACGGTCAGCCCGGTGACGATCAAGACCTTCCTGCCCGCTGACGAGAAAGTCGGCGACATGACCGTTGCCTTCTATCTCGCGCGCCTCGCAGCCGAAGCCGTGACCATCATCAACGCCTCGGACTATGGCCGTGCCATCTACGATCTAGCCACCCGCCGTTCGCTGATTTCGGTCGGCGAGGACATGGTAAACGTCGCCTACGATTCGCCGGTCGACAGCTCGCCGCAAAGTCAGATCGAGGATGCCGAGCGAAAGCTTTTCAGCCTGGCCGAAAGCGGTCGCTACGATGGCGGCTTCGAATCGTTCAACGACGCGGTGAAGACCGCGATCGACATGGCCAACGCCGCCTACATGCGGGATGGAGGCCTGTCGGGCATCTCAACTGGTCTGCGCGATCTCGACAAGCGCATGGGTGGCCTGCAGCCCTCCGACTTGATCGTGCTCGCCGGGCGTCCCGGCATGGGCAAGACCTCGCTTGCGACCAACATCGCCTATAATATCGCGTCGGTATATGAGCCGATCCAGCAGGCCGACGGCTCGTTCAAAGCCAAGAACGGCGGCGTCGTCGGCTTCTTCTCGCTCGAAATGTCGTCCGAGCAGCTTGCGACCCGTATCATTTCCGAGCAGACGGAAATCGCCTCCTCCAAGATCCGTCGCGGTGAGATTACCGAGGTTGATTTCGAAAAGCTCACGGCCTGTGCGATTCAGATGGAGAGGGTTCCCCTCTATATCGATGCGACGGGCGGCATTTCCATCGCGCAGCTCGCCGCGCGTGCCCGCCGTCTCAAGCGTCAACGGGGGCTGGATCTTCTGGTGATCGACTATATCCAGCTGATGCAGGGCTCTTCGAAGAACAGCCAGAACCGCGTGCAGGAGGTGACCGAGATCACCACCGGCCTGAAGGCGCTCGGCAAGGAGCTCGCGGTGCCGATCATCGCGCTGTCCCAGCTTTCGCGTCAGGTCGAGAACCGCGACGACAAGCGTCCGCAGCTTTCCGACCTTCGCGAATCGGGCTCGATCGAGCAGGACGCCGACGTTGTGCTCTTCGTGTATCGCGAGGAGTACTACCTCAAGAACAAGGAGCCCAAGCCCGGCACGGAGGAATACGTGCAGTGGGAAAACAACATGAATGAGATGCGCGGCAAATCCGAAGTGATCATCGCCAAGCAGCGTCACGGTCCCACGGGCTCGGTGCCTCTCGGCTTCCAGTCCGAATTCACGCGCTTCTTCGACCTCGCCGAGGAAGACCGCCTGCCTGTTCAATACGAGTAATCCCTTGAAGCACCCAGCATCGGGAGCGCGCGGCTGATGGCTAAGCCGCGCGCTCAATTCATCTGTCAGAACTGCGGGACGGTTTACAGCCGGTGGGCGGGCAAGTGCGACGCCTGCGGGGCCTGGAACACGATCGTCGAAGAAGGGACGTCCGGCGGCATCGGCGGCGGACCGGCCGCGATGCGTTCGGCTCGCAAGGGCCGTCCGGTTGCGCTGACCTCGCTGCAAGGCGAGATCGAGGATGCGCCGCGCATCGTCACTGGCATCGCGGAACTCGACCGCGCCACAGGTGGTGGGTTCGTGCCCGGCTCGGCACTGCTGGTCGGTGGTGACCCCGGCATCGGCAAATCGACGCTGTTGATGCAGGCGGCGGCGGCACTCGCGAGTAAAGGCTATCGCATCGTCTATGTCTCGGGCGAGGAAGCGGTCGCGCAGGTGCGCCTGCGGGCACAGCGTTTGGGCGTGGCATCTGCCCCGGTCGAGCTGGCAGCCGAAACGAATGTCGAGGACATCCTCGCCACCCTCGCCGATGGCAAGCACCCCGATCTCGTGATTCTCGATTCGATCCAGACGCTTTGGACCGACCTTGTGGAATCCGCACCCGGCACCGTCACGCAGGTCCGCAGCTCCGCCCAGAGCATGATCCGCTTCGCCAAGGCGTCGGGCTCGGCCATCGTGCTTGTCGGCCACGTCACCAAGGAGGGCCAGATCGCGGGTCCTCGTGTGGTCGAGCACATGGTCGACGGCGTGCTCTATTTCGAGGGCGAAGGCGGGCATCACTATCGCATCCTGCGCACTGTGAAGAACCGTTTCGGGCCGACCGACGAAATCGGCGTGTTCGAGATGGGCGATAAGGGTCTGCGTGAGGTCTCGAACCCTTCCGAACTCTTCCTCGGCGAGCGGCAGGAGAAGGCGCCGGGTGCTGCGGTCTTCGCCGGCATGGAAGGCACGCGGCCGGTGCTGGTCGAGATTCAGGCGCTGGTTGCCCCCACTTCCCTTGGCACACCACGCCGCGCGGTGGTCGGGTGGGACGGCGCGCGGCTGTCCATGGTACTCGCGGTGCTCGAAGCGCATTGCGGTGTCCGCTTCGGTCAGCATGACGTTTATCTCAATGTCGCGGGCGGCTATCGCATCAGCGAGCCGGCAGCGGATCTGGCCGTGGCGGCAGCCCTGGTCTCCTCCATGACCAGCCTTGCCCTGCCCGCGGATTGCGTTTATTTCGGCGAGATCAGCCTGTCGGGTGCCATCAGGCCGGTTGCGCATGCGCAGGCCCGGCTCAAGGAGGCCGAAAAGCTCGGCTTCGGACAGGCCGTGATGCCGGCTTCCAGCGAAGAGACGCTGAGCGGGATCGGCAGCAAAGGCTTCCAGCCGCGCATGCTGATCGATCTGGTTTCGCGGATCGCTGGCGCCCGGCTGAGGCGGGAGGCGGACGACGATTAAAGGCCGAGAGGGCAAAGTGGCATTCGCTTTGCCTGCTCGAACAGCCGGCAATCGAGAATTCTGGGGCAGCGCGGGTCCACCGCGCCGTTCAAGGCTTGTTTTGGCCGCATTTTCGGGGACAGAGCGGGGCTTACCGTTTCCGGAACTGCCTTACTTGGACGAGGGGGTCCATTCTCGCGATGCCGATTACGCTGCTCGACGGAATCCTCGTCGGCTTCACGCTCGTTTCCGCCGTTCTCGCCATGGTGCGTGGCTTTTCGCGCGAGATTCTGTCGATCGCTTCATGGGCCGGCGCCGCGATCGCCGCCTATTTCCTCTACCCCTATGCCCTGCCCTATGTGCAGCCTTACGTGAGCAGCGCGCAGCTGGCGCTTGCCGCGGCAGCCGGGGCGGTGTTCGTGATCGCCCTGATCGTCATCACCTTGATCACGATGAAGATCGCCGACTTCATTATCGACAGCCGCGTGGGCGCGTTGGATCGCACGCTCGGTTTCCTCTATGGTGTCGCACGCGGCGTGATCGTGGTTGCCGTTGCGCTGATGTTCTTCAACTGGCTCGTCGGCACCAATCCGCCTGCCTGGATAGCCAACGCCAAGTCACGCCCCTGGCTCGAATCCATCGGCCAGTGGATCGAAGCGAAGCTGCCGGCCGACCCCGAAGATTCGCTGCTGCGCCGTCTGCGTCCGGGTGAGACCACCGAGCAGCCTTCGACGACACCGCCCGCAGAGGTAGCGCCGTCCGACGAGGCCTCACCGCCCACTGACAACGCACCTGTGGATGCGCCGCCGGCTGACAATTGATTGAGTAGCGACAGTGCCCGCCCTTTCCTATATGCGTGGCTCTCGCGGAGACTGAACCCATGTCCCAGCAAACCGAGCTGATGGCCGAGGCAGACGACTACTTCCACGACGAGTGTGGCGTCTTCGGTATCTTCGGACGCCAGGATGCCGGCGCCATCGTGACGCTCGGCCTTCATGCCCTGCAGCATCGCGGCCAGGAAGCGGCCGGTATCGTTTCTTATGACGGGCAGCAGTTCCACGTGGAACGTCACGCCGGTCTGATCAGCGATGCCTTCACGAGGCCGGACGTGATCGAGCGGCTCAAGGGAAGCCGTGCTATCGGGCATACCCGTTACGCCACCTCCGGCGGCGGTGGCATGCGCAATATCCAGCCGTTCTTCGCAGAACTCGCGGATGGTGGCTTCGCGGTTGCGCATAACGGCAATCTCACCAATGCCCGTGCCGTTCAGCGCGTGTTGCAGAAGCAGGGATCGATCTTCTCCTCGACCTCGGACACCGAGACGATCCTGCACCTCGTCGCCACCAGCAAGGAGCGTGACACCAATGCGCGCTTCATCGATGCCGTGCGCCAGATCGAAGGCGCATTCTCGCTCGTCGCGCTGACGACCAAGAAGATGATCGGTTGCCGCGATCCGCTCGGCATTCGCCCGCTGGTGCTAGGCGATCTCGACGGTGCCTATATCCTTGCCTCCGAAACCTGCGCGCTCGACATCATCGGTGCGCGTTTCGTGCGCGATGTGAAGCCGGGCGAGATGGTGATCATCACTAATAAGGGGATCGAGAGCCGGTTTCCGTTCGAGCCGGTCAAGTCGCGCTTCTGCGTGTTCGAGTATGTCTATTTCGCGCGGCCGGATTCGATGATCGAGGGCCGCAACGTCTATGAAGCCCGCAAGCAGATCGGGGTGGAACTTGCGTTGGAAAGCCCGGTCGAGGCTGACGTAGTCGTGCCCGTGCCGGATTCCGGCGTGCCGGCAGCGATCGGCTTCGCGCAGGCTGCGAATATTCCCTTCGAACTCGGCATCATTCGCAATCACTATGTCGGCCGCACCTTCATCCAGCCGGGGGACTCGATCCGGCATATGGGCGTGAAGCTCAAGCACAACGCGAACCGCCGGATGATCGAGGGCAAGCGCGTGGTGCTGGTGGACGACTCCATCGTGCGTGGCACCACTAGCCAAAAGATCGTGCAGATGGTCCGCGATGCGGGCGCGAAGGAGGTGCATATGCGCATCGCTTCTCCGCCGACGCGCTCCTCATGCTTCTATGGCGTCGATACGCCCGAGACTGCCAAGCTTCTCGCCTCGCGCATGTCGGTCGAAGAAATGGCGGATTTCATCCGCGTGGACTCGCTCGGATTCCTTTCGATCGACGGGCTTTACCGCGCTGTCGGTGAAACGAACCGCAACAACGAGACGCCACAGTTCTGCGATGCCTGTTTCACCGCCGAGTATCCGACGCGCTTGGTGGATCATGAAGGCGTGGACAATGTGCGGCCGCTGACACTGCTCGCAGCAGGCGCATAAGGTGACTGTCGATCTTGCGGGACGCATCGTCCTCGTCACCGGTGCCTCGCGCGGCATCGGTTATCATCTTGCCAAGCAATCTGCCGAAGCCGGCGCGCATGTGATCGCGGTCGCGCGCACGGTCGGCGGGCTCGAGGAGCTGGACGACGAGATCAAGGCGGCGGGCGGCGAGGCAACTCTGGTTCCGCTCGATTTGGCCGACATGAAGGGCATCGACCGCTTAGGCGGCGCCATCCATGAGCGTTGGGGCAAACTCGACGTGCTCTTCGCCAATGCCGGCATTCTAGGCACCATCTCCCCCATCGGCCATGTCGAGGCGAAGGTGTTCGAGAAAGTCATGGAAGTAAACGTGACTGCGACTTGGCGGCTGATCCGCTCGGTCGATCCGCTGCTTCGCCTGTCCGATGCCGGCCGCGCCATCATCATGTCGTCGGGTGCGGCGCATAGCGCCAAGGCGTTCTGGGGGCCGTATGCGGCGTCCAAGGCAGCAGTCGAAGCGCTGGCGCGGTCGTGGGCGGACGAAACCAAGAACTCGCCGCTGCGCGTGAACTCGGTTAACCCTGGTGCCACGCGCACGGCGATGCGCGCTCAAGCCGTGCCGGGCGAAGACCCGAGCACCCTGCCCCATCCGTCCGAGATCGCCGCTCGCATCATGCCGCTCGCTTCACCGAGCGAAACGCGCACGCGCATGATCTATGAGGCCAAGCCCGATCGCTGGACCTCGTATCAGATGCCTGAGTGATCAGGTCCGGCTTTCGCCTCTTCGATATCGGCGCGCCGTGAATAGGCTCGTGCGCTCAACGGCAAGAAGATGAGATAGGCGAGCGTCGACAGGCTCAGCGTTCCCCACGGATAAACGACCAGCAATACGACATAGAAGGCTGCGGCGAGAATGGCCGGCAGCGCATATTCGCGCCTCAATCGAAAGCTCTTCGCCGACCAGACCGGCAGGCGGCTGACGAGAAGGAACGCGATCAGCACCGTATAGGCCGCCGAAATGTAGGCAAAGGTTCGGTCCGGCGTGACGAAATCAAGGAAGGAAACATAGATCGGCAAGAGCACGAGCACCGCGCCGGCAGGCGCGGGCACGCCAACAAAGTACTCGATCTGCCAGGCAGGCCGTGCATGCTCCTCGTCCAATTCATCGAGGACGTTGAATCGCGCAAGGCGCAGACCGCATGCGATGGTGAAGAGAAGCGCCGCGATCCAGCCCGGCGAGCGCGTGAGGTCGAGCAGGTAGGCGTAGAGCACGAGGGCCGGCGCCACACCGAAATTGACGATATCGGCCAGCGAATCCATCTGAGCGCCGAAGCGTGAGGTGGCCTTCATCATCCGCGCTATGCGGCCATCGATGCCGTCGAGAAAGGCAGCGATCAGAACCATCACCACTGCCGGCTCGAAGCGACCCTCGAAGGCCAGGCGGACGCCAGACAGGCCGGCGCAGATCGCGAGCACCGTAATAAGGTTCGGCACCAAGAGGCGCATCGGAATTTCACGGATGCGCGGGCCGCCGCTGCCATGGGGTTCGAAGGGCTGGAATGGGCCGACCATGGTTCAGCTCACCCGAACGAGAGACGACGGCACGGAAGCGCCGAACTCGGCGATGACAGTTTCGCCGCCAACCGCAGTTTGGCCGACCGCCACACGGGTGGTGAAGCCGGCGGGCAGATAAACATCGAGACGCGAGCCGAAGCGGATCAGACCGAAGCGCTCGCCCATGCCGATGGCGTCACCGCCACGCGACCAGCACAGGATGCGACGGGCCACCAAGCCGGCAACCTGGGTCACGGCGATTTGGCCGTGTGGTCCTTCGATCAACAGGCTGTTGCGCTCGTTCTCGGCACTCGCCTTGTCGAGATCGGCATTCAGGAACTTGCCCGGACGATACTCGATGCGGGCGATGCGGCCACGCACCGGGGAACGATTGATGTGGCAGGAGAAGACATTCATGAACACCGAGACGCGTGTCAGCTCAATGTCGCCCAACCCCAGTTCGCGCGGCGGAATGGCGGGGCCGACGGCGGACACGATGCCATCCGCCGGGCTGATCACAAGCCGGTCGTCGGTTGGCGTAACGCGAACCGGATCTCGGTAGAAATAGGCGCACCATGCTGTGAGGATCGCACCTATCCAGAACAGCGAGGTGGACCAGAGCCCGAGCAGGATGGTCACGACCGCGAAAGCCGCGATAAACGGATAGCCCTCGCGGTGAATGGGCACGAAGGTCTTGCGAATGGTATCGGAGAGGCTCATCGCGTGTCGGGAATTCCCTGTTGCGGCAAGCCTGTCAGTAAACAAAGGCTTAGCCAGCCGCAATGCGGCATGGCTTCAAGGGACGCCGACAGGGCGCCGACGCACGACGAAGCCCTCTTCATCCGCTTCACGCGCGATGCGCAGCTTCTCTTCGGCCTCGGTCGCCTCGCGCTGGCGTTGCCACATGGAGGCGTAGAGGCCGTTGCTTGCCAGAAGCTCGCCATGGGTGCCGCGTTCGGCGATCTCGCCATCCTTGAGCACGATGATCTCATCGGCCGAAATCACGGTGGAGAGGCGGTGCGCGATGACCAGCGTGGTACGACCTCGACTGACCAGATCGAGCGCGGCCTGTATCTCTTGCTCGGTCTGCGTGTCGAGCGCAGAAGTCGCCTCGTCGAGCATGAGGATCGGCGGCGCTTTGAGAATCGTGCGCGCGATGGCGACACGCTGTTTCTCGCCGCCTGAAAGCTTCAGGCCGCGCTCGCCGACCATGGTTCGGTAGCCATCGGGCAGGCGTTCGATGAACGGACCGATCTGTGCCAATTCGGCCGCACGACGCACATCCTCTTCGCTCGCATCGGTTCGGCCATAGCGGATGTTGTAGGCGATGGTGTCGTTGAAGAGCACGGTATCCTGGGGGACCATGCCTATCTCACGACGGAGGCTTTCCTGCTCGACCGAGGCAATGTTCTGCCCGTCCACCAGGATCTCGCCGCCTTGGATGTCGTAGAAGCGGAACAACAGGCGCGAGATCGTCGACTTGCCCGCACCCGATGGACCGACGATTGCGACAGTGCGCCCGGCCGGCACTTCGAAAGAGACGTTCTTGAGGATCGGTCGTGCCGGATCGTAGGCAAAGCTCACATTGCGAAACTCGATAGTGCCTTTACCCACCACCAGCGGCTTCGCATTCGGCGCATCCTGCACTTCCTGCGGTACATCCAGCAGGTCGAACATCTGTTCGATGTCGGTAAGCCCCTGGCGTACTTCGCGGTAGATGAAGCCGATGAAGTTGAGCGGCACGGAAAGCTGCATCAGCATCGTGTTGATGAAGACGAAATCGCCCACGGTCTGTGTGCCGGCCATCACTTCGCGGGCGGACATGACCATGGCAACCGTCATGCCGATGCCGAAGATCATGCCCTGACCGAAATTCAGCCAGCCGAGCGAGGTCCAGCCTTTGGTTGCGGCCACCTCGTAACGCGCCATGGAGCGGTCGAAGCGCTCGGCCTCCATGCGCTCATTGTTGAAATACTTCACCGTCTCGAAATTAAGCAGCGAGTCGATGGCCTTGGTGTTGGCGTCGGTATCGGACTCATTCTGCTCGCGCCGGATGCCGATGCGCCAGTCGCTGGCGCGGATCGTGAACCACACATAGACCGCGACGGTGATGGCGATCACCGCCACATAGGACCAGCCATAGGCGAAGGCGAAGACGCCTGCGGTCAGGGCGAACTCGAGAACGGTGGGCAGGGAGTTGAGGATCGTGAAGCGGACAATCGTCTCGATGCCCTTCGTGCCGCGCTCGATGATACGCGACAGGCCGCCCGTGCGCCGTTCGAGATGAAAGCGCAGCGACAGCTGGTGCATGTGCACGAAAGTGCGATAGGCGAGCTGGCGCACCGCATACTGGCCGACGCTTGCGAAAAGCGCATCGCGCAGCTGGTTGAAACCCCATTGCACGAGGCGGACGACGTTGTAGCCGATGACTAGCGCGACCGGCGCCAGCAGGATCGGCGGCAGGTCCGGCAGGCCCTGAGGCTCGTCGGCCAGCGCATCGGTCGCCCATTTGAAGAAATATGGGACGCCGATCAGGACGACCTTGGCGATGACGAGAAAGAACGTCGCCCAGATCACACGCCATCTGAGATCGGGCCGATCTTTCGGCCACATATATTCCCAGAGATTGGCGAGCGTGCGGAAAGTCGAGCCGGTTTCGGCCGAAACTGTTTTCTGCGCCATGGCGTCAGGCCTTTTCAACGCAGCAAGCGGACAGTCTCGCGAGTTCGGCCTGAAGCTGCTCGAACGCGGCAAGTTCGACAGTGAACAGCGACTTTTGACCCTGTGCCGCTTGTTTCACCAAGCCGGCATCCACCAGCACCCTGAGATGCTGGGATACGGTCGATTGCGCGAGATCGAGCCGAGCCACGACCTGCCCGCAGCAACAGCTCCGTTCCAGGAGAAGATGCTGCAGAATTTCAAGGCGGCGCGGGTGACCAAGGGCCGCGAAGCCCTTGGCAACATCGCCCATGCCCGCTGATACGGAGGAATTATTCATCGTCTATCGCCGATAGACGATGAATATTGGCTCTTCAACATGCGAATTGGAGAATGGTCAGTTCGCCGCAGGCGGGTTCGAGACGGACTGCTCGCCCATCGCGCCCATATTCGCTGCTTCACCCTCTGCAGATTTATTGGGCACCGTGAAAACCTGACCCGGCCAGATGCGGTTCGGGTTGGTGATCTGCTGCTGGTTGGCGAGGTAAATGGTCGAGTAGCGCGTGCCGAAGCCGTAGACCCGGCGCGAAATGCGCCAGAGATTGTCGCCGCGCCGGATGATCACGGCGCCATCGACGTTCTGAAGTGCTGGCGACAAGTTCTCATCGGTCTGCGCCGCTGTGTGCGCCGAGGCGACGGCGGTATCGGCACTATGGGCGTCGCCCTGCCCTGAGCCAGCGGCGGATTGCGCTGTCGATGCGCCGGGCTCAGACGACCCAGCGCCGTTGGTCTGTGCAGCCGCCTGTTCGCCGATTGGACCGTCAGCAGCGCTTTGCGCACCAACTGCACCAGCCGGCGTGCCGGGAGCAGCAGGCGACGTCTGGGATGTCGTCGCATCGGATGTGGGAGCAGCGGTCGCCTTTGCGGGAGTGCTCGGTGCCACGGCGGCGAGCGTCTCTCCAGGCTCACGCTGGAACGGCACTGCGGCGCGAGCCGTCACTTTTCCGTCCGCGCCGAGCACATCCGCGCGGACGACGTAATTTCCGACCGCAAGGTCGCGCTGCGCTTCGACCAGGAACTGGCCATCGGGCGACGCCTTGGCATCGCCCAGCAGCGTCTCGCCCGCATAAACACGGACGGTTGCGCCCGGCGCGGCACTGCCTGCGACGAAGACCTTGCGGCCTTCGATTTCGACGGCCTTGACTGCTACCGCATTCTGCGAGCCGGGCGCTCCAGCAGGTACCGTGACGCGGGGCTGCGTCTCGGTTACTGCAACCTCGGCACCGCTGGGAGCAGACGTTTTCGACGGCGCACTCTGTGCTGTTGGCGTCTGAGAACCGCCCGACGCCTGACTTTGTGTCGCCACATCCGGCATCGGCTGTGCGGGTTGCACAGCGGCGTTGCTGTCGGGCTGCGGTGCCGTCAGGATTCGGCTCGCCTCACCCGGCTGATCGACCATCGCCAGCACTTGGCCGTTCGGCTGCATGGGCACGGAAACGGTGGCCGTTTGCGGGGAGACGACCGGCTTGCCATCGGGACCTGTCGCCTGGAGCTCGATCTGGTGGTTGCCGGGCTCGAGCGGCTGGTCGAGAACGATAGCGAAATCGCCCCCCGGTCCCGCCTGCGCACTGCCTAGGACCTTGCCGCCGAGCCGAAGTTCGACCTTGGCGTTCGGCGCCGCCTGCCCCGCCACGACTGCCGAACCATCACCCTCGACCCGAACGACGTCGAAGGACGGCGTCGCGACAATTGCTGCGGCAGGGTTCGCATTCGCCGATGATGGCGCCGTCCCTTGTTCGGGCTGCGCCATGTCAGCTGGCGGCGTTGTGGCCTGTTCAGTGCCGACAGACGTCCGATCACCCTTCGGCGCGCTCGCGGCGACGTCCGTGGTGCGACCTTCCTTGCTCGTCGTTCCAGCCACCGGCGAATTGACAGCACCATTCTGCGCGGCTTGTTGCGACGGCGAAGCGCTCGGCTGCCAGCGGCCGGCGACATATGCCGCGCCAGTCACAGCCAGCACACCGCCCAGCACAAACAAAAATATCTTCAACGGCTTGTTAGCCATTCTTCCAGCTCCCACCACCCCCATGGATTTAGCGGCTTTTGCCGGCGCTCACAAGAAACGCGTGCTGCGCTCTTGACGAGTTACGAGCGCCATCCCCAATCAGTTTCCCATGACCATGATTCGATCCGTCTGCGTGTATTGCGGTTCCTCCAACGGGAACGGTGGGCTTTATCGAGCGGCGGGCGTCGCGCTGGGCCGAAGCATCGGCGAGGCCGGGCTGAGACTTGTTTATGGCGGTGGCACGCGCGGCATCATGGGCGCGGTCGCCGAAGGGGCGATGGCCGCGGGCGGCACGGTCACCGGCATCATTCCGAGCTTTCTGCTCGACAAGGAGGCGTCGCGCGATGCGCTGGCGCATCTGACCGAAGTCACCATCACCGAGAACATGCATGAGCGCAAGCACGCGATGTTCGAGCGCTCCGATGCCTTCGTTGCAATGCCCGGCGGCATCGGCACGCTGGAGGAGATCGTCGAGATCATGACCTGGGGACAGCTCGGCCGTCACCACAAACCGATCCTGTTTGCCAACATCAACGGCTTCTGGGACCCGATGCTCACACTTCTCGATCACATGCGCACGGAGGGTTTCGTCCATACCGGTCACCTGGTTCAGCCGCTTGTGGTGGATACGGCCGAAAAGATCGTGCCCGCCCTGCTCGCGGCAGGCAGTTCCGGGAACAGCGGCGATGCGCCGATTATTCAGAAAATGTAGGGGCGCTCACCGCTTTCTGAAGATCGACCAGGTGTAGACGACGAGCGACAGCCAGATCAGGATGAAAGCGATGCCGCGAACGGTGCTGAAGGGTTCGCGGAAGACGAATACCGCGATCAGGAACACCAGCGTCGGTGCGATGTATTGCATGATGGCGATGGTCGACAGGCGCAGGCGCTTGGCGCCGTTGGCGTAGAGGATCAGCGGGATCGCTGTGACCAGGCCCGATGCCATCAGCAGAACCGTGTCCTGCCAGCCCGTCACGCCGAAATGTGCCGTGCCGCTCTGGCCGACCCAGAAAAGGCAGATCAGCGCCAGCGGCGAGAGCAGAAGGACTTCCAGAAAGAAACCCTGATTTGCGCCGATCGGCAGAGCTTTCTTGAGCAGCGCATAGACGCCCCAAGAGCCGGCAAGGCCAAGCGAAACCCAAGGCAGGCCGCCGGTTTCCCATGTCAGGAGTGCGACGGCCGCAGCCGCGATTCCCACCGCAACCATCTGCAGTCCATTAAGCTTCTCGCCGAGAACGGCGGCTGCTAGCAGAACGCTGATGAGCGGATTGATGTAATAGCCGAGCGCGCCTTCCACGGCGTGGCCCGAGCCGATCGCCCAGACATAGATGCTCCAGTTGACCGTCAGGAAGCCGGCCATCAGCATCCCCATGCCGATCATGCGCGGCGAGATCAGGGCTTCGCGCAACTCTTTGGTCCGGCCGGTCAGGATTACGACCAAGCCCGCAATCGGCAGCGACCAGAGAATCCGGTGCGCGACCACTTCGAAGATCGGGATGTGCCCGACCGCCTTCAGGTAGAATGGCAGGAAGCCCCAGAGCAGGTAGGCCGAGAAAGCGAAGGCGAAACCCTTGCGGCTCTCATCGGCGGGCGCATCGACCGGCGCGGCGGCGAGTGTCGACATCGGGCGTTTCTCCAGACGGCTTTTGACCCCGCCTCTGCGCCTGTTCAGCCCCGCTTACCAGTTCAATTCGTTGATCCAACCATTAACGGCTCTACTCCGCGGCTGCCCGCCCCGCGAGATCGCGGTTCTTCATGAGCTTGAAGACGATGGAATCCATCAGGGCCTGGAAGGACGCGTCGATGATGTTGTCCGAGACACCAACGGTAGTCCAACGCGCGCCTGCGCCATCATGCGATTCGATCAGGACACGCGTCGTGGCTGCGGTGCCGCCATTGAGGATGCGGACTTTGAAGTCCACGAGTTCAAGGTCGGCGATCTCGCGCTGGTATTTGCCGAGGTCCTTCCGCAGCGCGATGTCGAGCGCGTTAACCGGGCCATGACCTTCGGCGACAGACATCTTCTCTTCACCGTCGATCAGCACTTTCACGACCGCTTCCGAGAAGGTGCGCAGCGTTCCGTTCGCGTCGTAGCGGCGCTCGACGGTGCAGCGGAAGCTCGTGACGTGAAAGAAGTCCGGCACCGTGTCGAGCATGCGGCGGGCGAGGAGCTCGAAGCTCGCATCCGCCCCTTCATAGGCGTAGCCCTCGGCCTCACGCTCCTTGACCAGCGCCACGAGGGCATCGAGGCGTCCCTCGCCTTTCGGCACGTCGATGCCGCGACGCTTGAGTTCGGCCACGAAATTGGCCTTGCCGCCCTGGTCGGAAACCATGACGCGCCGGCGATTGCCGACGCTTTCGGGTGGCACATGCTCGTAAGTGGCCGGTTCCTTGAGCAAAGCCGAAGCGTGAATTCCGGCTTTGGTCGCAAACGCCGACTGGCCCACATAAGGCGACTGTGCATCCGGCGCGCGGTTCAACAGCTCGTCGAACCCGCGCGAGAGATGCGTGATTCCTGCCAGCGCGTCTGGGGAGATGCCGGTCTCGAAGCGCTCGGCATAAGCAGGCTTGAGCAGCAAGGTCGGGATCAAGGAGACGAGATTCGCATTGCCGCAACGCTCGCCGATGCCGTTCAAGGTGCCTTGGATCTGGCGCGCGCCGGCCTCGACGGCGGCCAGCGCATTCGCGACGGCCTGACCCGTATCGTTGTGCGGATGGATTCCGAGTTGTGCGCCGGGGATGCCGCCCCTCACGACCTGCTCGACGATTGCCCGCACTTCGCTCGGTTGGGTGCCGCCATTGGTGTCGCACAGCACGACCCATCGCGCACCGGCTTCATAGGCTGTTCGCGCGCAGGCAAGGGCGTAGGTCGGGTTCGCCTTGAAGCCGTCGAAGAAATGCTCGCAATCGACCATTACCGCCCGGCCCGCAGCCGAGGCCGCCTCGACCGAGGCACGGATGGCGTCGAGGTTTTCGTCCTTTGTGCAGCCCAGCGCCACGCGTACGTGGTAGTCCCAACTCTTGGCCACGAAACACACGGCATCGGCTTCCGCGCGTAGGAGCGTCGCGAGACCGGGGTCGTTCGAGGCCGAGACGCCGACGCGCTTGGTCATGCCGAAGGCGACGAACTTCGCCTTCGCGGTGCGTTTGCGCGTGAAGAAGGCCGTGTCCAGCGGGTTTGCACCGGGATAGCCGCCTTCGACGTAATCGACGCCGAGTTCATCGAGCATGCGCGCAATCGAGATTTTCTCCTCGAGCGAGAAATCGATGCCGGGTGTCTGTTGGCCGTCACGCAGGGTCGTGTCGAAAAGATAGATGCGTTCCCGCGACATAAGCCTAGCTCGCGTAGTGATCTGTGGCGCGGATCAGGCGGTCGAGGATGCCGGGTTCGGAATAAGCGTGCCCGGCCCCCTCGATCAGATGAAATTCGGCTTCCGGCCATGCCTTGTGCAGCTCCCAGGCGAAGCGCGCGGGGCATGGCATGTCGTAGCGACCGTGGACGATGGTGCCGGGGATGCTGCGGAGCTTATGAGCACCGCGGATCAGCTGCCCCTCCTCCAGCCAGCCGGCATGGACGAAATAGTGGTTCTCGATGCGTGCGAAAGCCAGCGCAAACTCGTCTTCGCCGAATTTGCCGCTGGTTTCAGGCTCGGGCAGGAGCGTGATGGTTTCGCCTTCCCAGATACTCCACGCGCGCGCCGCCTCGATCTGCGCCTTGCGATCATCCCCGACCAGCCGCTTGCGGTAGGCGCCCATCATGTCGCCACGCTCTTCCGGCGGTATCGGGGCCACGAAGCGTTCCCATTTGTCGGGAAACATCTCGGAGACACCGAACTGGTAGTACCAGGCGAGCTCGGCTCGCGTCAGAGTATAGACGCCGCGCACGACGAGTTCGCTGACCCGCTCGGGATGGGCTTCGGCGTAAGCCAGCGCCAGCGTAGAGCCCCAAGAGCCACCGAAGACGAGCCACTTCTCCACACCGATCATTTCGCGGAGCCGTTCGATATCGGCCACGAGATGCCATGTCGTGTTGGCTTCGAGCGAGGCGTTGGGCACTGATTTACCGCAGCCGCGCTGATCGAACAGGATCAGATCGTAGCGCGCCGGATCGAAGAGACGCCGGTGCTTCGGGCTGAACGCACCGCCCGGACCACCGTGGAGGAACATTGCCGGCTTCGCACCACGTGTGCCGACGCGCTCCCAATAGATTTGATGGCCGTCGCCGACATCGAGCATGCCGCTGTCGAAGGGCTCGATCTCGGGATAAAGTGTCCGCAACGTCCCGCTCACAGCTTCAGTCCCTGACGCGGCCAATTCTCGGTATCGTGGTCGGGATGCTGGAAGGAGATGATGCTTTCCTGCCGCATCGCATCCTCCGCGTCGTTCCGATGCGGCTGGTCGAAGATTTCCTCGACCCACGGCAGGCGCGCGGAGTAATTGACCTGAATGCGCGGCATCAGATTGTCGCGGTCATCGAAGGCGCCGATGGCGATGTCGATGCCTTGCGGATAGCGATAGGTCAGCGGCGTTCCACACTGCTTGCAGAAGCCCCGCGCGATGTTGACCGAGGACTGGAAATAGCTCGGCTCCTCGCGGGTCCATTCCAGCCTCTCGCGCGGCACGGTCACCAACGGGCCGAAAAAGCCGCCGAAGGCTTTTTGGCACATGCGGCAATGGCAGATGGAAGCGCGGCCGAGTTCGCCGCGTATGCGAAAGCGCACGGCGCCACATTGGCAACCGCCGGTTCGGATCGTCTCGCTCATGCGTGCTTCTCCAAGGGCCACTGATCGGTATCGTGATCGGGATGCTGATAGGACACGATGTCCAGCAAATAGCTGGATGCATCGGTGTCGTCGAACGTGTCATGGCCCGGAAGCGACGGCACGCTATCGACGTACGGCAAAGCCGCCTCGCGGCCCCACTGGACGGTTGGCGCCAGTGACGAGGGGTCATCGAATGCGCCGACCGTCAGTGCGATGCCTTCCGGCGTCTCGAAGGTCAGCGGCGTGCCGCACTCAGCGCAGAAACCGCGCTTGACGTGATTGGACGACTGAAATCGCTTCGGCTCGCCGCGCGTCCATTCCAGCGTCGCATCGCCCGTGCCGACGAGCGTCAGATACAGATTGCCGGCCGCCTTCTGGCACATGCGGCAGTGACAGACGGAAGGCGACTCGATGGCGCCTTCCACGTGGAAGCGGACGGCACCACACTGGCAGCCGCCCGAG
Source organism: Mesorhizobium liriopis (assembly GCF_024053505.1). Taxonomy (GTDB): domain Bacteria; phylum Pseudomonadota; class Alphaproteobacteria; order Rhizobiales; family Rhizobiaceae; genus Mesorhizobium_B; species Mesorhizobium_B liriopis. The sequence continues at coordinate 178,698 of NZ_JAMXQS010000006.1, forward strand.
AAAGTGGGCCTGTTGTCGAGGCTCATCGGTTGACCTCCCAAGTCGTGATGCGCTCTCCCGTCGCCGGGTCTTTGCCGTCCTTGAGCTGGACACCTTCGGCAAGAAGCTCGTCGCGAATCCTGTCAGCTTCGCCCCAATCCTTCGCGCGGATCAACTGCAAGCGCTGCTCGATCCGCGCGGTAAGCTTCTCGGCTTCGTCTGCATCGAGTTGCTTGGCAGTGAAATCCAATCCGAGAAGTTCCGCAGCGGCCCGAAACTCACCCGCGGCAATACCCTCGCCACGCTGGCTGAAGAGCCAGTTCAGCGCAGCGGCAGTGTTGAGATCGTCCCCGATGGTCTCGAGAAATTCCGATGGGACATTCGACGCCGGCGTGTTGCCGATAAAGGAGCGCGCCCGTGCCACGAGGTTCTCCGCCTCCTGAAGCTTGCGGACGCTGAAATCGATCGGCTCGCGGTAGTGCGTCATCAGCATCGCCAGACGCAGCACCTCGCCCGGCCATGCCCGCCCCCCGAACTTGTCGGTTTCCAATAGCTCGGCGATGGTGACGAAATTGCCCTCGCTCTTGGACATCTTGCGCCCTTCGACCTGCACGAATCCGTTGTGAAGCCAGTAATTGGCCATCACTTCCGTGCCATGCGCACAGCGCGACTGGGCGATCTCGTTCTCATGGTGGGGGAAGATCAAGTCGAGCCCACCGCCATGGATGTCGAAGACTTTGCCGAGATAGGCAGCCGACATGGCGGAACACTCGATGTGCCAGCCGGGGCGGCCACGGATGGGGATTTTCTGCCCATCGACCTCGAAGGATGCATCCCAGCCGGGCTCGTCCGCGCTGGAGGATTTCCAGAGCACGAAGTCGGCGGGGTTTCGCTTGTGCGCATCCACCGCCACGCGCGCGCCGGCCTGCTGCTCGTCGAGAGGACGTTTCGAAAGCGCGCCGTAATCGGCCATCGAGCGGGTGTCGAACAGGATTTCACCTTCCGCCTCATAAGCATGACCGCGTTTGATGAGATCCTGAATGATGCTCACCATATCGGCCTTGCCATCCGCGCGCGGCAGCACGAACTCGGTAGCGCGCGGCTGCACGGTCGGGTTCAAGCAGCCGAGCGCCTGGACGTCCTTCTGATACTGCGCCGCCGTCGTTTCCGTCACCTTGCGGATCGCGTCGTTGAGCGGCAGGCCGGGATGGTCGCGCAAGGCGCGCGCGTTGATCTTGTCGTCCACGTCCGTGATGTTGCGGGCATAGGTGACGTGATCGTCACCGTAGAGGTGGCGCAGCAGACGGAACAGCACGTCGAAGACGATGGCCGGGCGCGCATTGCCGATATGGGCATAGTCGTAGACGGTGGGCCCGCAGACATACATGCGCACGTTCTTCGCATCGATCGGCAGGAAGGCCTGCTTTTCTCGCGCCAGCGTGTTGTAAAGCCTCAGCTTCGGTGTGCCGTCAGTCATCAAGTCCGCCCGTCAGAGAACGCGAAAAGCTCAACCGCCCGCCGGCTGGTCGGGTGGGTTCTCGTGCAGTCTCAGTGAGAGGGCGAAAACGTCCGGACCAGCCAAAGGGCTAGCCGATAATGCAGATGCCGGAAATGGCCGTGGACGCGTTCATGCGTGTCTCTTCTTCCACACGGCAAAGAAAATCAAGTCCCGACACAATCGAACGCCCCGGGCGGCATCGGTTCGAAACACTTCGTTAAGCATGAGAGCGCTTCGCTGAAACATCTTGATACGAAGGTTGAACGTGGCGTCACGAATTCGACCGAATCCGCCAACACTTCTTCGGTCCATAGGGACACGAGATCGGGAGAGAACAATGTCCGCCAAGAAGCCGGAAGCCGAACGAGCGCAAATCGACAACCAGGCGCTTGCCACCCAGTATCGTGAGATCGGCCCTGCCGCGCTCGTCGCAGCCCTGCTTTGCGCCGCCAAGAAGGGCAAGAAGGCTGACGAGGGCAAAAAGAAAGCCGCTTGAGCGGCAGTCCGCAACCACTGGCGCTGATCGAAGCGGTTTCGGTCGCGCTCAGGCAGGGCGATGCCCTGCTTCTGGTCAAGCGCGGTCGCGCACCATCGCTTGGCTTATACGCGTTCCCGGGTGGCCGGGTCGAACCGGGCGAGACGCTGATCGAGGCCGCGCGCCGCGAACTTTTCGAGGAAACCGCGCTTCGTGCCGCGCATCTCGAACATCTCCGCACCATTCTGCTGCCCGCCGAAGGCGACAATGGCACGCCGCATTACTCGCTGACGGTCTTTCTCGGCGAGAACCCGTCGGGCGATCTGCAGGCAGGCGACGATGCGGCCGAAGCTGGATTCTTCACGCTGGCTGAAATGGCATCCCTCCCCATCACCGCCTCGACTTTTGATGCCGCTCGTTCGATTTTGAGCTAAACGCGCCTTATCGCCGTCAAAATGGGCGTGCTTGTTGGTGCCCATGCGTTTGGTTGCGTGCGTCTCTGCTGGTCTGTTGTTGTGCGCGACGCCGTTGCGCGCGGCCGAAGCCCCGTTCGAACCGAGCTTGCTCCGATTGGCCGAGATTCTCGGCTCGCTTCACTTCCTGCAGACATTGTGCGGTGGCGAATCGCGCGACTGGCGCATGGAGATGGAGACCCTTCTTGACGCCGAGAAGCCGAGCGCGGAGCGCCGCGCACGCTTCATCGCCGGCTTCAACAGCGGCTATCGTGCTTACGCGGCAAATTATACGACCTGCACGCCCTCGGCGAGGGCAGCCATCGCGCTTTATGCAAAAGAGGGCGAGAAGCTCACACGGGAAGTAACCGGCCGTTTCGGCAATTAGGCAACTGTTAACCTTTAATTCGCGTCGGCGGTTTCGCGCGAAATCAGGCATGGTAGAACTCTTAACGAGACATTAATTCATCGATTCAAATTGGCTGGGGCATTCCCGGTCGTGAGAACCGAAGCGGGGGCGAGCATATGGCTCAGGGCATGAACGAAATCGACGCGCTGGTGCGCGAGGAAAAGCGTCTGACCGCCGTGGATTGCCACAACGAAGCCTGGGCCGAGGGCCTGTCGGCCGGCATCGAGCCCGATATCATCGCGGAAGCGGCGTTGACCACCGCATTCGGCGAGCTTTGCCGCTCGAGCGGCGAAAATGCCGCCCTTGCCTTGCTCGACCGCATGCGTTCGATGGTGGAAGCGGGCGAGTTCGAGCCGTCGAAGCTGAAGCACTGAGCCGACCGCTTCGCAACTCTGGAATTTCCTCGATGACGATTACCCCCAACCGTCTCACTGCTTCCCGTGCTCTTCTGCTCGCCCTTACGCTTGGTGTCAGTTCCTTCGTCTCCTCATCGGCGTGGGCCTTGAGCGAAATCCAGCGCGAAGAAATTCCGGCGCCTGCCGGTGAACAGCCGACGCAAAGCGCGCCGGACGCGACGACGCCCGCTCAGCCCGAAGCGGGCGAAGGAGCTGAGACACCTGCGCCTGAAGGTGGTGACAAAGCTCAGGCGCCGACCGCAGAGGAAGACGAGACACCTCCGCCGCCCATCGAATACGACCTTCCGAAACTGCCAGAAGCAGTGAAGCGCACGCATGATCAGCTGATCGAGATCGCCAAGAGTGGCGAGATCGAGAAACTGCGCCCTCTGCTCGGCACAGGCGATGAGGCCACCCAGCTTTCCGTCGGCGAAGTCTCGAGCGATCCGATCGAATTCCTGAAATCCGCTTCCGGCGATGGTCAGGGCTATGAGATCCTCGCCATCCTGCAGGAAATCCTGTCGGCCGGTTTTGTCCACCTCGATGCGGGCGAACCGGAAGAGCTTTATGTCTGGCCCTATTTCTTCGCCGTGCCGCTCGACACGCTCGACGGTCGCCAGCAGGTCGAGCTGTTCAAGCTGATCACGGCTGGCGATTTCGAAGAGATGAAATCGGTCGGCAATTATATTTTCTATCGCGCTGGCATCACGCCACAGGGCCGCTTCGCCTTCTTCCTCGCAGGCGACTAAGCGCTCGCTCCCAGGGTCTCACTAAACCTGATCGGCTGGCCGCCACCTGCGGCCGCCAACTCGCCTTCCCACATCCGCATATTGCCGCGCACGATGGTGCCGACCGGCCAGCCGGTGACCTTGCGCTCATGATGCGGCGTCCAGCCCGCCTTCGAACCGGCTTGTTCGTTCTTAATCGTCTCACGCCGCTTGAGATCGACGACGGTGAAGTCGGCATCGTACCCGACCGCGATACGCCCTTTGCCGGCGATGCCGAACAAACGCGCAGGACCGGCGCTCGTCATGTCGACGAACCGTTCGAGCGACAGGCGGCCGTTCGCAACATGATCGAGCATTACCGGAACGAGCGTCTGCACACCGGTCATGCCCGAGGGCGATTGCGGATAGGACTTGGCCTTTTCCTCCAAAGTGTGCGGCGCATGGTCCGAGCCGAGAATGTCGAGGATGCCGCTTGCCAGGCCCTCCCATAGCCCGTCGCGATGGAAGGTCTCTCGCACCGGCGGGTTCATCTGCAGTAGCGTGCCGAGGCGGGCATAATCGTCAGATGAAAGCGTCAAGTGGTGCGGCGTCACCTCGGCACTCGCATAATCTTTGGCGGCTGCGAGCAGCGGGAGTTCGTCACGCGTCGAGATGTGCAGCACATGGATGCGCGCGCCGGTCTCCTTCGCGATCCGCAGAAGGCGACTCGTCGAACTGACGGCAGCTTCGACATCGCGCCAGACATGGTGCGACGTGGGATCGCCCGGGCGCCGCTCGTCGAGACGCGCGCGCAGGCGGAATTCGTCCTCGGAGTGAAATGCCGCGCGGCGGCGCGTGTTGCGCAAGATGGCCCGCACGCCCTCGTCGTCCTCCACCAGCAGGCTGCCGGTCGAGGAGCCCATGAATACCTTGATGCCGGCCGCCGCCGGCAGGCGTTCCAGTTCGGCCACCTCATGCGCGTTCTCGCGCGTGCCGCCGACCCAGAAGGCGAAGTCGCAATGCATCCGACGCGTCGCGCGCCGCACTTTGTCCGCAAGTGTCGCTTCGCTCGTCGTAAGCGGATTGGTGTTCGGCATTTCGAAAACACCGGTGACGCCGCCCAGGACCGCCGCACGTGAGCCGCTTTCGAGGTCTTCCTTGTGATCCAACCCGGGCTCACGAAAATGCACCTGCGTGTCGATCACGCCCGGCAGAACGTGCAGGCCGGCGCAGTCGATGGTCTCACCGGCACTCACGCCAGCAAGCGCGCCGATTGCCGCGATGCGTCCCGAGCGGATGCCGATGTTTCGCGTCCCCACTCCATCCTGATTGACGACGGTTCCGTTCAGAAGAAGGAGGTCGAAGGTATCGGCCATGCAGGTTCGTCCCTTGCTCGCGCTCAGGCTCGGGCATAATTACGCCCTGCCCCTTCCGCAAGCTTCAGCGCCAAACGAACCCATGCCATCCGCAATTCTTTCCAACCGCGCTCTCCTTCGTCTTTCAGGCGAGGATGCGGCGTCGTTCCTCCAGAACCTCGTCACCACGGACATCGATTTGATCGGTAACGACGAAATCCGCGCATCAGCGCTGCTCTCGCCGCAGGGAAAGGTCATGTTCGACTTTCTCGTCTCGCGCGACGGCGAGGAGCTTCTTCTCGAAACTCGCGCCGATATCGCAGCCGATCTGGCCAAGCGACTGACGCTATACAAGCTGCGCGCGAAGGTTGTGATTTCTCAGCCGGAGCAGGTTGTTGCCAAAGTTTTCTGGGACGATGATTCAGCGTCGGTGATGTCCGGCAGCAAGCGTGACACACGGTTCAAGGGGCTGGTCGTGTGGCGTGTTTATTTGGATGCTGGACAATCATCGAACGAAGATGAGTGGAACCGCCTCCGTATTGCATCTGGCGTGGTCGAAAGCGGATCTGACTACGCGCTCGGCGATGCGTTTCCCCATGACATCTCATTCGACCAGAATAGTGGGGTCGGCTTCGGCAAAGGGTGTTTCGTCGGACAGGAAGTGGTTTCGCGCATGAAGCACCGCGGGACGGCACGACGGCGGGTGCTGATTCTCGAAGGCAGCGACGCCTTGCCCGTGACGGGCACGGATGTCACGGCGAACGGACGGCCGCTCGGGTCGCTCGGGACGGTTGACGGAAACAAGGCGCTCGCGATCCTGCGCATCGACCGTGTGGCTGATGCGCTCAACGGCGCATTGGCGATTCTGGCGGGCAGCGTCCCGGTCACAGCATCGCTTCCGCCGGATGTGAGCTACAGCTTTCCCGCCGACACCACGTCGGCCCAAGACTAATGCCGCCGCGCAAAGATGCCAGCCCGCGTGCGTGGCAGCGGATGTTGTCCGGTCGGCGGCTCGACCTTCTCGATCCCTCGCCGCTCGATATCGAACTCAGCGACATCGCCCATGGACTTGCCCGCGTTGCGCGCTGGAACGGCCAGACGCTCGGCGCGCATGCCTTTTCGGTGGCGCAGCATTCGCTTCTGGTCGAGGATATCTTCGGCCTGATAGGCGAGGAGCCAAGCCCGAAGGAGCGGATCGCGGCACTGCTGCACGACGCCGCCGAGTATGTGATCGGCGACATGATCTCACCCTTCAAGGCAGTCGTCGGCGGTGGCTATCGGGAGGTCGAACATCGCCTGCGCCATGCCATCCATTTGCGGTTTGGGCTCAAGCCCGACCTTTCCAAGAAGCTCGAGGCGCGGATCAAGCGAGCGGATCAGGTGGCCGCCTATCTCGAAGCCACCGTGCTTGCGGGCTTTTCAAACACCGAGGCAGCAGCTTTTTTCGGAAAGCCGAGTGAAATCGTGGTCGAGCGTTTCGATGTGACGCCGCAGCCGGTCGAGCAGGTGCAGAACGCTTTCCTCGAAAGATTTTCAGCGCTCGAAGCTGCGAGGCACTAACGCGCGGTTCGTTCCAGCCGGTCGAGGAACCATTGGGTGAGGCGCACCCAAACCTCGTCCTTCTCTCCCGAATCTTCATAGCCATGGTCGAGGTTCGGGTTGTCGTTGACCTCGATCACCGTCACGCCGTCTTTCGTCTCCTTCAGATCGACGCCATAAAGTCCATTGCCGATACAACTCGCCGCGCGCACGGCCGTATCGACCACATGAGCAGGTGCGTCCCTGAGCGTGAAGGTGCGCACGCCGCCCTGATCCGGCTTACCGTTCCGCTCGTGATTGACGATCTGCCAGTGCTTCTTGGCCATCATGTACTGCACGGCGAAAAGCGGTCTGCCGCCGAGCACGCCGACGCGCCAGTCATAGGCGGTCGGCACATATTCCTGCGCAATCAGCAGATCGGAGTCCTCGAGCCACTTGCCGGCAATCTGAGCTAGCTCATTCGGATTATTCGCTTTCTTCACCCCGCGCGAGAAAGAACCGTCCGGAATTTTCAGGACCAACGGAAAGCCAAGCGTATCGGCGGCTTGCTCGAACTCCTGCGGGCCCGCGATCATCATCGTTGCGGGAACAGGCACCTTGTTGGCGCTCATCAGTTCGTTGAGATAGACCTTATTGGTGCAGCGGATCATCGACAGCGAGTCATCGATGACCGGCATGCCCTCCTGCTCCGCGCGACGCGCAAAGCGGTAGGTATGATTGGAGATCGCCGTCGTCTCGCGGATGAACAGCGCATCGTAATTGGCGAGTTTGGCCAAATCCTTCCGCGTGATCGGCTCGACCTCCACTCCCATCTTCTCCGCGATGCGCGCCCAGTAGCGCAGCGACGCGACCGTAGAGGGCGGCATGTCCTCCTGCGGATTGACGAGCGTGGCGAACGTAAAGCGCGCGGGGGTTCGCGTCTTCCCATCGCGCCACTCGCGGCTCGTGTAGGCGTCGAGGCATGCGAGAAACCGCGTACGCTCCTCACCATCGATGCGGCCGAGCGGCTTGAAGGCGATCTTGCGGATCGACGCCCATCCGTCAGCGTCCTTGATCGAAACCTCCAGCGCCGGCGCGCGGAACCAGTCGAAGAGCAGCTTGGCGAAGCGTTCCCAGGGTTTGGATGGCGCGATACCGAAAAAGATCACGATCCTGGCCGGAAAGTCTCCGCCAAGTTCCTTTCGGCATTTGTTGAGCGAAACTTCGAGTTCCGGCAGCGCGGTCTCGTAGAGCTTGCGCTCGGAGAGATCGATCATCGTCTCGACGGTCGGGATCACCTTGTGTCCGCGTGAGCTGGCAAGCAGCGACGCGTAGTAGCCGCGACTTTGATAGCCCGTGCTGCCAGCGAGATTGATGACCTTTGGCCGCTGTCCGTTGAACAGCGTTGGATGGACGAGATAATCTTTCGCCGTGATGATCTTGTGCGGCGTGGCGACCTGATCGAGGTCCCCCGGACGGCTGGTGACGATCACCCAGCTCATCGGAGAACCGCCTGTCCCAACGACTTGATGAAGTGCAAGGCAGTCGCGCCGTCAGAATAGTAGTTCTTCGTTTCGCCCAACAATTCGTAGCCGTCGCGCCGGTACAGGCTTACCGCAGGTTCATTGTCCGCGCGAACCTCGAGGCTGACGGCCTCGCATCCCCGCTCCCTCGCCGCACGCTCCATCTCAGCAAGCAATGCTCTCCCAACGCCTTTACCCCGGGCGGCTTGCGCGACAGCCAGTGAATAGAGTCTGCAGCGCCTGGAGTAAGACCGGAACAGCACGACTGCGCATCCGGCGATCAGGGTGCCCTCAACGGCGACGAGCACTGCCGCGCTGGGTGCTCCGACAAGGCGCGCGAATGATCGGCGGGAGATACGATCCTGGCTGAAGGCTTCGTTCTCCAAGGCGACGATCGCGTTCAGATCCGATAAGGTCGCATGACGAATGTTCAGCGAGCCCCCATCGTACCTCACTACTGGCACTGCCTCAGTCTGCGTGCTCATGAAAGCCCCGATCCCACCCTCAGGCACACGCAAGGTGCCGCGCGCAAACGCCCGTGCAATACGGCTACAGTGTGACGCGTTCGCCTGATCGGCGCATCAGAGTTTCTGACGCATTCATCCGGCGAATTGAATTAACTTGCGCGCCCCGTCGCGCTAGAAATCCTGATCCTTCCGGAGTTCATCCCATGACCGTCGCAAATCCTCCGCGTCAGTCCAGCGCGTCGCTTCCCTGGCTGGTGATCGGCTGCGGCTGCCTCGTCGCGGCGCTGACCTTCGGACCGCGCTCCGCAATGGGCTTTTTCCAGCTGCCCATGATCACCGACAGGGGCTGGGACCGCGCGACGTTCGGCCTCGCCATGGCGATCCAGAACCTCTTCTGGGGCCTCGGCCAACCGCTCTTCGGCGCAATGGCCGACAAGTTCGGAACATGGCGCGTGCTCACGCTTGGCGGGGTGCTCTATGCAGTGGGCCTGCTGATGATGGCGCATGCCAACAATGTCGCGATGCTGCATATCGGCGGCGGCGTGCTGATCGGCCTCGGGATCGCGGCCGGTTCCTTCAGCATCGTCCTCGCGGCCTTTGCGCGGAAGGTTTCGCCGGAGCGACGCAGTCTTGTTTTCGGCCTCGGCACGGCGGCCGGTTCGGCGGGCATGTTCCTGTTCGCGCCCATCAGTCAAGCGATGATCGGCACCTATGGCTGGTCCGATACGCTGAGCATCTTCTCGATACTCCTGCTGATCGTACCGCTTCTCGCCATCCCGCTTGCCGGCAACTCGTCTACCGGACAATCGGCGCAGGCAGAGATGCAGCAGACGGCAGCACAGGCGTTGCGCGAGGCCGCCGGGCACCGCTCCTACCTGCTGCTCGTGTCCGGCTTCTTCGTGTGCGGCTTTCAGGTCGCCTTCATCACCGCGCACTTTCCGGCCTATATCGGCGACCTCGGAATCGCGCCGCGTTATGCGGTGATCGCGCTCGCCCTGATCGGTTTCTTCAACATCATCGGCTCACTCGCAGCCGGCTTCATCGGCCAGCGCCAGCCCAAGCCCTATGTTCTGGCCTTCATCTATTTCGGCCGCTCGGTCGTGGTGACACTGTTTCTGCTCCTGCCGCAAACGCCGACGAGCGTGATCGTTTTCTCAGTTGTCATGGGTCTGCTATGGCTTTCAACCGTGCCGCCGACCAACGGCCTGGTCGCGACCATGTTCGGCACTCGTCACCTCGGCATGCTCGGCGGCATGGTGTTTCTGTCGCACCAGATCGGATCGTTCCTGGGCGTTTGGCTCGGCGGGGAGCTGTATGACCTGATGGGTTCATACGATCCCGTCTGGTGGCTGGGCGTAGCACTGGGACTGTTGGCGGCGCTCGTTCATCTTCCCATCCAGGAGCGACCCGTCGTCCGCGCCCAGCCTGCGGCAGCCTGACCCCATGGACTTGGCGCGGGAGCTTTGCCAAAGCTCTCGCCCATGACCGCTCAGCCATTGCCTTCGCGACACAAGCCGCCTCGCCTGCCATGGATCGACGCGGCGCGCGGTGGCGCGCTGCTTGCGATGGCGGTCTATCATTTCAGCTGGGATCTCGAGTTCTTCGGCTACCTGCCAGCGGGCATCACGGCGCAGGGGCCGCTGAAAATTTTCGCACGCTGCATCGCCACGAGCTTTCTGTTTCTCGTCGGCGTCAGCCTCGTTCTGGCGCATGGCAATGGCATTCGCTGGAAGGGATTCTGGAAACGGTTCGCCATGGTCGCCGGTGCGGCCGCGCTGATCACTGTTGCGACGTTCTTCGCCGTCCGCGACGAGTTCATCTTCTTCGGCATCCTGCACCAGATCGCGTTCGCCAGCGTGGCAGGCCTGCTGTTCCTCCGCCTGCCAGCGCTTGTTACGGCGGGGCTTGGCGCCGCGATCATCGCACTGCCGTTCGGTTTCCAGAGTTCCTTGCTTGATCCGCCGTGGTTCTGGTGGCTGGGCCTTTCAGAAGTACGTCCGCGCTCGAACGATTATGTGCCGCTGTTCCCGTGGTTCGGCGTCGTGTTACTCGGCATCGCGGCGGCAAATTGGGCCTGGGAGGCCGGGCTCTTCAATCGGCTCGCCGGGCGAGGCGTGGGCAGGTTGAAACCGCTCGCCTTTCTCGGCCGCCACAGTCTCCTGTTCTATCTGCTGCACCAGCCAGTCTTGATCGGCCTCGTATGGTGTGCGGCACAGGTTCTACCGCCGCAGGTGGAGACCGAATCCGTGCGGTTCCTCCGCTCCTGCCAGACCAGTTGCGAAGAGATTCGGGACACCGAATTCTGCACTCGCTACTGCGCGTGCATGGAAGAGCAGGTCGAGCAGGCGCAAATGATGAACGATGTCTTCAGGCGCGGCGGCGAGAGCGACGTGCAAACGCGCGTGCAAAACCTCGCCCGCATGTGCACCGCGCGGGTCGACCTCGCCGAGCCGGCTCCCCAGCCCTTCCCCGAAAACGACTAGGTCGAGACGCCGAGTTCCGCCAAGCGTTCGAGGCAGTTGTCCTCCGCCAGGTCGAGTTCGCCCAAAGCGTCCTCCAGATCACGACGCTTCTGGCGCAGCGCCTCGCGCTTTTCATCGATACGGCGGATCATCAGCTTGAGTTGCCCGACCTCGCCAGGCGGTTCGCGATACATCTGAATGATCTCGCGGATCTCCGCGATCGAGAAGCCGAGGCGCTTGCCGCGCAGGATCTGGCGAAGCAATTGGCGATCGGCAGGGCGGTAGAGCCGCGTGCGTCCGCGCCGCACGGGATGGATCAGCCCTTCGTCTTCATAAAAGCGCAACGTGCGCGTCGAGACGTCGAACTCCCGGGTCAGTTCGGTGATCGAGTAGAATTCGCGAACGGCCAAGCCACTTCTCCTGCGCTCAGCCATGAACTCTGCCTGAGTTACGTAAAAGTCAATTGCGTGGCCCTCACCCGCCGAGCCCGAACCACCATGTGGCGAGGCCAAGAAACGAGAAAAAGCCCACCACATCGGTGACGGTCGTCACGAAGACGGCGGACGCGATGGCAGGGTCGGCGCCGAAGCGATCGAGCAGAAGCGGAATGAGGATGCCTCCCGCAGCGGCTGCGAACATGTTGATGATCATTGCGGCCGCTATGACCCCGCCCAGACTTGGGTTCGAGAAAAAGATCGCTGCCGTCGTACCGACGAGAATCGCGAAGGTTATTCCATTGATGGCGCCGACAAGCAGTTCGCGCCGGATCACGCGCCAGGCATTGTAGATGTCGAGATCGCGCGTCGCGAGCGCCCGCACGGTGACCGTCATGGTCTGGGTCGCAGCGTTGCCGCCCATGGAAGCGACGATGGGCATAAGGATCGCGAGAGCCACCATCTGCTCGATTGTCGCGTCGAACAATCCGATCACGCTGGCGGACAGGAACGCTGTGAGCAGGTTCACCCCAAGCCACGGCACGCGACCGCGGCTGGTCGTGAGAACCGTGTCTGATAGTTCCTCGTCGCCAACGCCGCCCATGTGCAAAAGGTCTTCCTCGGCCTCCTGCTGGATTACGTCCACGACATCGTCGATGGTCAGCACACCGACAAGACGGTCGTTCTCGTCCACCACGGCGGCGGACAGCAGATCGTACTGCTCGAACTCCTGCGCAGCCTCTTCCTGATCCATCGTGGCGGGGATGGCGTGACGCGTTTCGTGCATCACGTCCTCCACTTTGATCGAGCGCTGGGAGCGCAAGATCTTATCGAGGTCCACTGCGCCCTTGAGCTTGAAGCTCGGGTCGATCACGAAAATCTGGCTGAAACGCTCGGGCAGATTGCGATCGTCGCGCATGTAGTCGATCGTCTGGCCAACCGTCCAGAAGGGTGGCACGGCGACGAATTCGGTCTGCATGCGGCGCCCGGCACTCTCCTCCGGGTAATCGAGCGAGCGGCGCAGACGGATGCGTTCGGTAAAGGGAAGCTGGGCCAGGATTTCTTCCTGATCCGCCTCGTCCAGATCCTCCAGAATGTAGACCGCATCGTCCGAATCGAGTTCCTGGACAGCCTGCGCGATGGTCTCGTTGGGCAGGTTCTCCACGATCTCATGGCGAACCGCGTCATCCACTTCGGTGAGCGCGGTGAAGTCGAAATCGCTGCCGAGGAGCTCCACGAGCTGCTGGCGCTGCTCGGGCATCAAGGCTTCGAGGAGATCACCGATCTCGGACTGGTGGAGCTCGGGAACCTCGCCGCGAAGCGTTACCGTGTCGCGGTCGGCAATCGCCGCGCCGATATGCGAAACGTAGCCGGCGCGGATCGCGCCGTCTTCGTCATAGATATCTGCATGGGGGCGGGACGCGGCAGCCGCTTCGCGAGCGTCGTGAAGGCTCTCCATGGGCGTTTCCCCGCTAGACCATGGTGCGGGATACTCGTTCCAGCATCGCTCAGAAGCGAGAAAGGAACAGCGTCACACGCTGAATTTGAAGAGAGCTGCCGATGATCCGAAGCGGGGAACTTCGGGCGATGGTGCGGTCGAGAAGACTCGAACTTCCACGGGTTGCCCCACAGCGACCTCAACGCTGCGCGTCTACCAATTCCGCCACGACCGCTCGCCACGAAAACCCGGTCGGAACCGGCACGCGGCATCTAGCAAAGGGTTTAGCCAGACACAAGGCATCCGGTGAACTTTTCTCAGTCTTTGTACGGTGACGCAGCGGCTTCAAGGCGGCTATGCGAGGCTGGCGTCGGGACACCGGAAAGGCCATATCTCGCAGCATGACATCCACGCCCCTGCCACGCGAAGCTCTTCCGCACAAATTTCTGCCGGTTCAGCCCGCTGCGCCTGTTTCCTGGCGCCTCGGATCAGGGTTGACACCCTATGAGGACGCGGTGGTGGAAATGGAGCGGCTGGCGGCCGATATTCATACAGGCAGGGCGCCCGAAACCGTCTGGCTGGTCGAGCATCCTCCGCTCTACACAGCCGGCACCAGCGCCGATGCAGCAGACCTTCTGACGCCGGACCGTTTCCCTGTGCATCAGACGGGGCGCGGTGGCGAATATACCTATCACGGGCCGGGCCAGCGCGTGGCCTATGTGATGCTCGACTTGAAGCGCCGCCGACAGGATGTGCGGGCTTTCGTCTCTGCCTTGGAAGAGTGGATCATCCAGACGCTTGCGCGATTCAATGTGAAAGGCGAGCGCCGCGAGGATCGTGTTGGTGTCTGGGTCGTTCGACCTGACCGACCTTCTCAGCCCGACGGGTCGCCCGCCGAAGACAAGATCGCCGCCATCGGCATCCGACTGCGCCGATGGGTGAGCTTCCACGGCATCGCGATCAACCTCGAACCCGATCTCAGCCATTTCGGCGGGATCGTGCCGTGCGGAGTTTCTCAGCATGGTGTCACGAGCCTCGTCGACCTCGGCCAACCCATCACGATGACCGATCTCGACTTCGCGCTCCGTGCCGCCTTCGAAGACATATTCGGTCCGACTGCCGCAGCCAGAAGCGCATAAAAAAGGCCGGAAAATCCGGCCTCGAAAAGTTTCGTTAGAGGGCACCGATCCACATGGCGGCAGCTACCAGAAAGGTCCCCATGCAGGCCATGGAAAGCACGTCCTGAACCAGATCACTCATCGCCCTGCTCCGTTTCTGTTGTGTTTTATTATTGTTCTATCTTTGTTCTCTTTGCAAGCGAAAAAGATGAGCGATTCGCAAGCACGTTGCGAATGCTCAATCTTTACGAAAAGCTGAAGAAAATCAGGCTGGAACGATATGGCCCTGGTCAAGCGTGACCTTGCGGTCCATGCGTGCAGCCAGTTCGTGATTGTGTGTGGCGATCAGCGCGGCCAGGCCAGACTGTTTCACCAAGGCTGCGAGCGCATCGAATACGTAGCCGGCCGTCTGCGGATCGAGATTGCCGGTCGGCTCATCGGCGAGCAACAAGCGGGGGGCGTTGGCAACGGCACGCGCGATTGCCACCCGCTGCTGCTCGCCGCCGGACAGCTCGGCGGGACGATGGCCTGCGCGCTTGCCGATATGCATGTAGTCGAGCAGCTGCCTGGCTCGGTTCGCCGCTTCCTTCTTCGCAAGCCCCTGCACCAGTTGCGGCAGCATGATGTTTTCGAGCGCGGAGAACTCGGGCAAAAGGTGGTGGAACTGGTAGACAAAGCCGATCTCGTTGCGGCGGATCGAAGTGCGCTCGTCGTCCGGAAGGTTGCCACAAACGCGGCCGTTCAGCGTCACCTCGCCCGCATCGGGCTTCTCCAGAAGCCCTGCCGTATGCAGAAGCGTCGATTTACCCGCACCGGAGGGCGCCACCAGCGCGACCATCTCGCCGCGGTTAATGGTGAAATCGGCCCCGTTCAGGATCGTCAGCTTGCGCTCGCCTTGGACATAGTGCCGCTCAACCTTGTTGAGCACCAGCACGGGCCGCGCCGGCGCGGGAGGCTTGCTCATCACTCGTACCTCAGTGCTTCGACCGGATCGAGCTTGGCCGCGCGCCATGCCGGAAAGAGAGTCGCGAGGAACGAAAGACCCAAGGCCATCAGCACGACTGAAACCGTCTCACGCACGTCCATGCGCGCCGGCAACTGGCTGAGGAAATAGAGCTCGGGGTTGAACAGCGTCGTGCTCGTCAGCCACGAGAAGAACTCGCGGATGCGTTCGACATTGAGGCAGATGGCGACACCTAGCGCCACGCCTGCCAGTGTGCCGGTGACGCCGATGGCCGCACCTGTCATCATGAAGATACGCATCACCGCACCGCGCGAGGCGCCGATCGTCCGCAATACGGCGATGTCGCGGCCTTTGTCCTTCACCAGCATGATCAGCCCGGAAATGATGTTGAGCGCGGCAACCAGCACGATCATCGTTAAGATCATGAACATCACGTTCCGCTCGACCTGAAGGGCCGAGAAGAAGGTTTGATTGCGCTGGCGCCAGTCGGTCAGCATGATCGGCCGTTGGGCCGCGTCCTCGATAGGCTTGAAGAGCATATCCACCGCGTCCGGGTTGTCGACAAAGACCTCGATGGTCTGCGCCCTGCCCTCCATGTTGAAATAGAGCTGCGCTTCCGCCAGCGGCATATATATGACGGAGGCATCATATTCGGACATGCCGACTTCGAAGATCGCCGTCACCGGATAGGCTTTGACGCGAGGCGTAGTGCCGAGTGGTGTCACATCGCCATCGGGCGAAACCAGCGTCAGCATATCGCCGAGCTGAAGCCCGAGATTCTGCGCCATGCGCGTGCCGATAGCGACACCTTCGCTGGTGTCGAAGCCGACGATGTTGCCCTGCTTGATGTTGTTGGCGACGAGCGTGACCTTGCCGAGGTCCCCGCCCCGGATGCCACGCACCAGCGCGCCGGTGCCGGGGCCGGCATTGCCGGATGCCAGGACCTGTCCGTCCACCAAGGGGATCGCATATTTCACGCCGGTCACGCCATTGATGCGGCCGGCAATCGCCTCGTAGTCCTCGAGCGGGCTGTCGAGCGGCTGGACGATCAGATGTCCGTTGATGCCGAGAATGCGTGTGAGCAGTTCCGCGCGGAAGCCGTTCATCACCGCCATCACCGTGATCAGCGTGGCGACGCCGAGCATGATGCCGATGAAGGAGATGATGGCGATGACGGAGACCACCGTTTCCTTGCGCTTGGTACGCAGATAGCGCCACGCCACCATGCGCTCGAACGCAGAGAATGGACCTGCGCCCTTCGGCGCTGGCGCGCGCTTCGCAGGTTTTTCGACAGCGGCGGCGGTGGCGCTCATGCAGCCTTTTCCAGAGATGCGAGGAGCTCGGCAATCGGCTTCACCGCGCGCTCGCCGCTCTTGCGCTGCTTCACCTCGACTTCCGCATTCGCCACGCCGCGCGGACCGACAATGATCTGCTGCGGCACGCCAATCAGATCGGCGGTAGCGAACTTGCCGCCCGCGCGCTGATCGGTGTCGTCATAAAGCACGTCAAGGCCGGCAGCCTGATAGGCGGCGTAGAGTTCTTCGCTTACGCGGTCGCATTCGGCATCGCCGGTCTTCATGTTGATGATCACCGCATCGAAGGGTGCGATCGAATCCGGCCAGATGATGCCGTTCTCATCGTGACTGGCTTCGATGATCGCCGCGATCAGGCGGCTCGGCCCGATGCCATATGAACCCATCGACACGAAATGCTCCTTGCCATCCGGGCCCGTGACGCTGGCGCCCATGGGCTTGGAATACTTCTCGCCAAAGTGGAAAATATGGCCGACCTCGATGCCGCGCGCGGCAAGCTGGTCACCTTCGCCAACCTTTGCCCAAGCTTCCTCGTCGTGCATCTCGTCGGTCGCCGCATAAGGCGTCGTCCACTGTTCCACGACGCCCGCAATTTCGGCATCGTTCGAAAAGTCGGTGTCGGCGCCCGGCACCGGCATTTCGAGATAGGCGCGATCGCAATAGACCTGGCTCTCGCCTGTCTCGGCCAAGATGATGAACTCGTGGCTCAGGTCGCCGCCGATGGGGCCCGTATCGGCCCGCATTGGAATGGCCGTCAGGCCCATGCGCGTGAAGGTGCGCAGGTAAGAGACGAACATGCGGTAGTAGGCCGCCTTCGCGCCGTCGTAGTCGAGGTCGAAGGAATAGGCATCCTTCATCAGGAACTCACGCGAGCGCATGACGCCGAAACGCGGGCGCACCTCGTCGCGGAACTTCCACTGGATATGATAGAGGTTCAGCGGCAGGTCGCGGTAGGACTTCACGTAAGAGCGGAAGATTTCCGTGACCATTTCCTCGTTGGTCGGACCATAGAGCATGTCGCGCTCGTGCCGATCCTTGATGCGCAGCATCTCCTTGCCATAGGCCTCGTATCGTCCGCTTTCGCGCCAGAGATCGGCAGACTGGATCGTCGGCATGAGAATTTCGAGTGCACCGGCGCGGTCCTGCTCCTCGCGAACGATCTTGCACACTTTGTCAAGCACGCGCTTGCCGAGCGGCAACCAGGAGAAGCTACCGGCACCCTGCTGGCGGATCATGCCGGCACGCAGCATCAGGCGATGCGACACGATCTCCGCCTCGCGCGGTGTCTCCTTGAGAATGGGAAGGAAATATCGCGAAAGGCGCATGGGAGTCCGAGTAGCTAGAGAGGCCGCGCGAGGGATAAAGCGCAACGGCTTCTTAACCAGTTCGCCGGCCAAATCAAAGCGCGCATTCAACCTCCAATCCCGATGCCCGCGCCTTGGGCAAGCCCTGCGAAAGGCTTAGGCAAAATCCTCTTCTTCTGCTTGTTTCCGTGCAAAATTCCTCGTGACAAGCATACGGACCTTGAGTAAGGTCGCCGCCATAAACAAAGTGCGAAGGCAAATTCGCTCTTTTACGCGGTCAAAGTCTTGGGAGGATGCGATCTAGGCGCGGTTACTCGCTGCCGCCACTAAACTGGAAACAGATCGGACGCGTTTGATTGCAAGGCCTTCGGGCCTTGCTTTTTTTTGGCCTGTTGTTTGCCTCAACCACTGATAGTGGTTGGCATTATTCAGTGGTGATCGAAGTCCGGCACGAAACTCGGAATGCTGTCGATACCCAAGCCCAGTCGATTGACCAGCAAGTAGGCCGACCCCATCAGGATCACGGTGACTATTGTCGTGCGCAGCATGGCGCGGCGCATGTGACTGCCGTTCGGCGCGCTGGATGTGGTGCCGAGGATGACTTCGTTTTCGTCATCTTGCGTGCGCAGGCTGAAGGGCAGCACGGCGAAAAGCGTGAGCCACCAGACGATAAAAGTCAGCGCTGAGAACGAAATGCAGTTCATCGCGGTCCTTCTCCGCCCTCTCTGTTCAGCGCGTCACGAAAACCGTGACCATGGGCTTCTTGCCCCACGCCTCGTTCGCAGCCGCGCGCACCGCTCGGCGCACGGCGTCGGACACCAGATCGAGATCCTTGCGCCGCGGCTTCGGAATGCTGTCGAACGCGCCGACCGCTGCGTCCAGCATCAGATCCTCAATCGACTCACCGGAACGATTCGTCTCAGGCACGCCCACCGGCACGATATCCGGATCGCCAGCCAGTTCGTAACGGTCGTCCAGAACAACATTGATCGCCACATGGCCGGCGAAGGAAAGCTTGCGGCGCTCGGCGACGCCGGTTTCCTTCTCACCGCCGACAACAAGGCCATCCTTGAACACGCGTCCGACCGGCACTGTACCGAGCTTGGCTGACGGGCCGGGCAAAAGGCGCAGGACATCACCGTCTCGGATGCTGGCGACATCCGGCACGCCGCATGAGCGCGCGAGCTGTGCGTGGGCGACGAGATGGGCCGCCTCACCATGTACGGGCACAGCCGTCTTCGGCTTCACCCAATCATACATCTGGCGCAGTTCGTCGCGGCGGGGATGACCCGAAACGTGCACCAGCGCGTCGCCGTCCTCGATCACGCGGATGCCGCGGTCGATCAGGCCGTTCTTGATCTCGAGAATCGCCTTCTCGTTGCCGGGAATGACGCGGGATGAGAACACCACGGTGTCGCCGGCCGTGAGTGCAACGGACTTGAACTCATCACGCGCAAGCTTGGCTAGAGCGGCACGCGGCTCGCCTTGGCTGCCGGTGCAGAGAAGGACGAGATTCTCGCGCGGGATATAGCCGTAATCCTCTTCCGACACGGGCGCTGGCAAGCCTTCCATGTAGCCGAGCTCGGTCGCGACCTCGATCACGCGCTTGAGCGAGCGGCCCATGACCAGAAGCTGACGGCCGCTATCCGCCGCAGCCTTGGCGATGGAGCGCACACGGCCGACATTGGACGAAAACGTCGAAATCGCCACGCGGCCCTTTGCCTTGCTGATGACCTCGCGGATGCCCTCGCCCACCTGCTGCTCGCTCGGCGACTGGCCCTCGCGCATGGCATTGGTCGAATCGCAGATGAGTGCCGCAACACCTTTCTCGCCGAGAGCACGGAAGCGCGTCTCATCGGTCTTGGGACCGAGTTCCGGCGCCTGATCGATGCGCCAATCACCGGTATGAATCACCGTACCCAGAGGCGTGGTAATGGCGAGGGCCATCGGCTCCGGGATCGAATGTGCGACCGGGATCGCTTCAATCGCAAATGGCCCGATCTGGAAGCTTTCGCCACCGCGGAAAATCGAGATGGGGATGCTGCGCGGGGCGCCGGGTTCGTTCATCCGCTTGGCTTCGAGCAGGCCAGCGGTAAATGGCGTCATCCAAACAGAAACGCCGATGCGGGGCCAGAGATCGACCAGCGCGCCGTAGTGATCCTCGTGCGCATGCGTAATGATCATGCCCGTGATGCGGTCGCGATTCTTTTCGATGAAGGAAATATCCGCGAAAACGAGATCGATGCCCGGAAGCGTCGCATCCGCGAAGGTCACGCCGCAGTCCACCACGAGCCATTCGCGATCATTTGCGGGCCCATAGCCATAGAGCGCGATGTTCATGCCGATCTCGCCGACGCCGCCCAACGGCACGAAAACGAGTTCGGCTTGATCCTGTTCAGCCATGCCGATTTCCCTTTGCCGTCATGCGGCGCCTGCGCTGGCGACCGCACCAAAATGGACGTCGCCTGCGGAGATCAAACGTGTTCTTCCATTCGCTTCGCGCAAAACGAAGCGGCATTCACTATCGATTGTTTCGAAGGTACCGCGCACCACGTCATGGTCGATCTTCACGGCGACTTCCGAGCCCAAGCCCGCCGCCCGCGTCAACCATTTGCGCCGGATTGCGTCGAGCCCACGCCCTTCGTCCCAAATCGCACTGTTTTCAGCCCACGCCGCCGAAAGCACTTCGAACAGGCCCTCCGCATCGACGGGGAAGCCGAGCCAATGAAGGGAAGTGGCGGGGTATGGCAAGTCATCCGGATGGGCCAGGACATTGACGCCAATGCCTACCGCGATAGCCATCGCGCCATCGGGCAGGAATGCCGATTCAAGGAGGATGCCGGCGAGCTTCGCGCCATCGGCCAAAACATCGTTCGGCCATTTCAGCGTGAAGCGGCCGCCTTGCGCGGTCGCGCCACCGTCCACGCCGACGGAGAGATAAAGGTTGGGTGCGACGCGATTCAGCGCATCAGACAGCGAGAGACCGGCCACGAAGCCGAGTGCCGCCGGCTGTTGGATGCCTCGCAGAACCAGCATAAGCGTTGCGGCGAGATTGCCTTCCGGCGTTTCCCAGATACGGCCACGACGGCCGCGTCCTGTTTCCTGCTTCACCGCTGCAATCCAGAGCCTGCCCGGATCGCCAGCCTTTGCCCGTTCGAGCGCCATCGCGTTGGTCGAACCGACGCGGACGTGTCCTTCGAGCCTGTAGCCGTTCCTTTGCGCTCCGGGAGACAGCCTGAAGGTCATTGCCTCAGAAGAAGCTCGCGGCCGCGGCACTCGCCACGCGGCCGATCGGGCCACCGAAGACGATGTAGAGCAGGATGAAAGCGCCCGAGAAGCCGAGCACAGCGCGAAGCTCGCCCGACATCGGCAGGAAGCCGCCGACCGGCTCGTCGAACCACATGATCTTGATGACCCGAAGATAGTAATACGCACCCACGACCGAGGTCAGCACGCCGATCACGGCGAGCGTATAGAGCTGCGCGTTGATCGCCGCCAGGAACACGTACCACTTTGCCCAGAAGCCAGCGAGCGGCGGTATGCCGGCCAGCGAGAACATCAGCAGCGTCATCACGGTCGCCATGACGGGATTGGTCGAGGCGAGGCCCGACAGCTCATCGGTGTTTTCGACATGGCCCGTCGTGCGGCGCATCGACATGATGAAGGCGAAGGTCCCCAGCGTCATCACCAGATAGATCAGCATGTAGAGCGCGACGCCCCGCACGCCTTCCTGGCTGTTGGCGGCAAGCCCGACCAGCACGAAGCCCATATGGCCGATCGAGGAATAAGCCATCAGGCGCTTGATGTTGCGCTGCCCGATGGCTGCAAATGAGCCGAGTGCCATGGATGCGATCGAGATGAAGATCACGATCTGGCGCCAGTCGGCAGCGATGGGCTCGAAGGCATCCATGGTGACACGGACGGTGAGTGCGATCGCAGCCATCTTGGGGGCGGCAGCCATGAAGGCCGTAACGGGTGTCGGAGCCCCTTCATAGACGTCCGGCGTCCACATATGGAACGGCACGGCGGAAATCTTGAAGGCAAGACCGGCGAGTACGAAGACCAGACCGAAGACGAGGCCGAGCTGGCGCTGGTCGGCAGCGAGCGCCTGGGCGATAGCTGCGAAGGAAGTGTTGCCCGTGTAGCCGTAGACGAGGCTGATGCCGTAGAGCAGCATGCCCGAAGACAGCGCGCCGAGCACGAAATACTTCAGGCCGGCTTCCGTCGAACGGAGGCTATCGCGGTTGCTGGCGGCCAGCACGTAGATTGCCAGCGACTGCAATTCGAGGCCCATATAGAGCGCGAGCATGTCGCCCGCAGAGATCATCACCATCATACCGAGCGTGCAGAGCACGATCAGCACGGGGAACTCGATGGTGTCGAAGCGGGCGGCGCGAATGAAGTTGTAGCCCATCAGAAGCGTCGCGGCGGAGCCAGCCAGCGCCAGCACCTTCGCAAAGCGGGCGAAGCTGTCCATCACGAACATACCGCCGAAGGCCGCGCCATCATGCGAGAAACCGGCGACCCAGACCGCGGCCACCGCCAACGCGACGATGGCGAGGCTGGTAACGAGCAGTGTCGCCTTGCGGCCTACGGACACGCCGATCATCAGCAGGACCATCGCGGCAATGGCGAGGAAAAGCTCTGGCGATGCGAGTGCGATGCTGGAGCGGAGGTCAGGAAGCATAGCGGAACCCAAGCCTCAGTTGGCGGACGCGGTTTGCGCCGCGCCGATCGAGGCAGTCACATTGTCGATAAGCGCATTCACGGACGCCGTGGTCACGTCGAAGACCGGAGCCGGATAGACGCCGAACAGGATCACGAGTGCGACCAGCGGGTAGAGCACGACCTTCTCACGTGGGCTCAGATCCAGCAGGCTCTTCAGGTTTTCCTTGGTCAGCGCACCGAAGATCACCTTGCGGTAGAGCCAGAGCGCGTAGCCGGCCGACAGGATCACGCCGGTGCAGGCGAACAGCGCAACCCAGGTGTTCGCCTTGAATGCTCCCATCAGGCTCAGGAACTCGCCGACGAAACCGCTGGTGCCCGGCAGG
Organism: Mesorhizobium liriopis; assembly: GCF_024053505.1. Classification (GTDB taxonomy): domain Bacteria; phylum Pseudomonadota; class Alphaproteobacteria; order Rhizobiales; family Rhizobiaceae; genus Mesorhizobium_B; species Mesorhizobium_B liriopis. Next base: position 201,560 of record NZ_JAMXQS010000006.1, read on the forward strand.
CCGACATTGGCCATGGTGAAGATCAGGAACGCCACGGCATATTTCGGCATGTTGTTCACGAGGCCGCCATAGGCCGCGATCTCGCGGGTGTGCATGCGGTCATAGATGACGCCGACGCACAGGAACAGCGCGCCGGACACGAGGCCGTGGCTGAGCATCAGGAAGATTGCACCCTGAATGCCCTCGGCGTTCAGCGCGAAGATGCCCATGGTCACGAAGCCCATGTGAGCCACGGACGAATAAGCGATCAGCTTCTTGATATCCTCCTGCATCAGCGCCACCAACGAGGTGTAGATGATGGCGACCACCGAGAGCGTGAACACGAAAGGCGCGAAGTAGGCGGAGGCTTCCGGGAACATCGGCAGCGAGAAGCGCAGGAAGCCATATCCGCCCATCTTCAGGAGAATACCGGCTAGGATCACCGACCCGGCCGTCGGCGCCTCAACGTGCGCGTCGGGCAACCATGTATGCACCGGCCACATCGGCATCTTCACCGCGAAGGATGCGAAGAAGGCCAACCAGAGCCATGTCTGCATGTTGCTCGGGAAGTCATGCGCCAGCAGCGTCGGGATGTCGGTCGTGCCAGCCTGCCAGTACATCGCCATGATGGCGAGCAGCATCAGCACCGAGCCGAGCAGCGTGTAGAGGAAGAACTTGAAGCTGGCATAGACGCGGCGCTTGCCGCCCCAAACGCCGATGATGATGAACATCGGGATGAGACCGGCTTCGAAGAACACGTAGAAGAGCACCACATCCAGTGCGCAGAACACGCCGATCATCAGCGTTTCGAGCACGAGGAAGGCGATCATGTATTCCTTCACACGCTTCTCGACGGACTGCCAGGAGGCGAGGATACAGAGCGGCATCAGGAACGCGGTCAGCACCACGAACAGCATCGAGATGCCATCCACGCCCATGTGGTAGGAAATGCCGGCGTCGAGCCAGTCTAGCTTTTCGACGAACTGGAAGCCCGGATTGCTGTTGTCGAAGCCCGCCCAGAGCGGGATCGACAGCAGGAAGACGAACACGGTCGTGATGAGCGCGATGGCGCGGATGTTGCGTCGCCCGGCCTCCCCTTCGTCGCGAACAAAGAGGATGAGCAGCGCGCCGACCAGAGGCAGGTAGGTCAGCAGGGAAAGGATCGGCCAACCGGTCATTAGAAGTTATTCCCGACCATCATCCAGGTCACGAGAGCCGCGACGCCGATGAGCATCACGAAGGCGTAGTGGTAGAGGTAGCCGGTCTGCAGGCGAACGACCGAGCGCGTGATGTCCTGCACGCGGGCCGAGAGACCGTCGGGTCCGAGCCCGTCGATGATCCGGCCATCGCCCGTCTTCCAGAGGAAGTGGCCAATGCGCTTGGCGGGACGCACGAACAGGAAGTCGTAGAGCTCGTCGAAGTACCACTTGTTGAGCAGGAACTGGTAGAGCCCCGGCTGCGACTCCGCGAGGCGACGCGGCGTTTCCGGCGAACGGATGTAGAAATGGTAGGCCGTGAAGAACCCGATCAGCATCGCCAGGAAAGGCGCGAGCTTCACCAGCAACGGCACATGGTGGAAGTGCTCGAGGATCTCGTTCTCGGGCAGCGTGTAGAGCGCACCCTTCCAGAACTCGTTGTAGACCTCGCCGATGAAGAAGTCATGGAACACGACGCCCGCAAAGAGCGCGCCGACCGCCAGAATGTAAAGCGGCACCAGCATCACCGGAGGCGACTCGTGCACATGGTGCATCACCTCATGGCTCGCCCGCGGCTTGCCGTGGAAGGTCATGAAGATCAAACGCCACGAGTAGAACGAGGTGAATACGGCGGCGATCACCAGCAGCGTGAAGGCGAGGGCCGCGAAGGCATTATGGCCGACGAACGCGCCTTCGATGATGGCGTCCTTCGAGAAGAAACCGGCGGTGCCGATGATCGTCGCAGGAATGCCGACGCCGGTCAGCGCGATCGTGCCGATCACCATCATCCAGTAGGTGGTCGGGATCAGCTTCCGGAGTCCGCCCATCTTGCGCATGTCCTGCTCGTCGGAGACGGCGTGGATCACCGAGCCTGAGCCCAGGAAAAGGAGCGCCTTGAAGAAGGCGTGGGTGAAGAGGTGGAATATGGCCGCGCTGTAGAAGCCCAAGCCCAGCGCCACGAACATGTAGCCAAGCTGCGAGCAGGTCGAATAGGCGATCACACGCTTGATATCGTTCTGCACGAGGCCGACCGTCGCCGCGAAGATCGCTGTCAGCGCGCCGATGAAGGTGACGAAGGTCAACGCCGTATGGCTGTGCTCGAAGAGCGGCGACAGGCGCGCCAGCATGAACACGCCGGCGGTGACCATGGTCGCGGCATGGATCAGCGCCGACACCGGCGTCGGACCTTCCATGGCGTCCGGCAGCCAAGTGTGAAGCGGCACCTGCGCCGACTTACCCATCGCTCCCATGAAAAGCAGCAGGCAAGTGACGGTCAGCGCCGACTGCTTGTCGAGCTGGTAGCCGAGAAAGTTGAGCACGGCGCCACCAGCCTCGCCCGCACCTTCAGCCGGGATGTAGGTCGGCGCATTGGCGAAGATCGTGTTGAAGTCCACCGTACCGAACAGCACGAACACGCCGAAGATGCCGAGCAGGAAACCGAAATCACCCACGCGGTTGACGATGAAGGCTTTCATCGCAGCGGCGTTGGCGGACGGCTTATGATACCAGAAGCCGATCAGCAGGTACGATGCGAGGCCCACGCCTTCCCATCCGAAGAACATCTGGACCAAGTTGTCCGATGTCACCAGCATCAGCATGGCGAAGGTGAAGAGCGAGAGATAGGCGAAGAAGCGTGGCCGATGCGGGTCGTGGTGCATGTAGCCGATCGAGTAGATGTGCACCAAGGTCGAGACCGTGTTCACGACGATCAGCATCACGGCGGTCAGCGTGTCGATGCGAAGCGTCCAGTCGGCCTGAAGCGCGCCGAGGTCGAGGAAACGCAGGACGTGGACCGTGACGGTCTCGTGCTCGCCGAGCGCCACGGTGAAGAAGGCGACCCATGAAAGGACCGCTGCCACGACCATGAAGCCGGACGTGATCAGCTCGGATGGCCGCGCACCGAGGCGATTGCCGAAAAGCCCGACGATCAGGAAGCCGAGCAGCGGCAGGAAGACGATTGCCTGATACATCGGCGCGTCAGCCCTTCATCATGTTCACGTCTTCCACCGCGATCGAGCCACGGTTACGGAAGAAGACGACGAGAATAGCGAGACCGATCGCAGCCTCGGCGGCGGCGACGGTGAGCACGAACAAAGCGAAGACCTGTCCGGCGAGATCGTTGAGCACGGCCGAGAAGGCCACAAAATTCAGGTTGACCGCGAGCAGGATCAGTTCGACCGACATCAGGATGACGATGACGTTCTTGCGGTTCAGGAAGATGCCGAACACGCCCAGCGTGAAGAGGACGGCGGAAACCGTCAGGTAATGCGCGATGCCGACGACCATCAGACGCCCTCCCCGGTACGAACCTTGCGAATTTCGATGGCCGTTTCCGGCACGCGCGCGACCTGCTGGTTGATGTCCTGGCGGCGCACATTGGCCTTGTGGCGCAGCGTCAGCACGATGGCCCCGATCATGGCGACGAGAAGCACCATGCCCGCGAGCTGGAAGGCGAAAAGGTAATGCGTGTAGAGCACATCACCCAGCGCCGCCGTGTTGGCGCGCTCGGCAAGCGGCGGCGTCGGCTGGCCTGTCGTGGCAGCGAGTCGCGGCGAGAAGGCGTAGCCGCCCAGCACTACGATCAATTCACCCACCAGGATGATGCCGACCAGTGCACCGATAGGGGCATATTGCAGCGCGCCGCTCTTAAGTTCTGCGAAGTCCACGTCGAGCATCATGACGACGAAAAGGAACAAAACCGCCACTGCGCCGACATAAACGACCAGCAGGATCATCGCCAGGAACTCGGCGCCGGTCAGAAGGAACAGACCCGCCGCGTTGAAGAAGGTGAGGATCAGGAACAGAACCGAGTGCACGGGATTGCGCGCGGCAATCACCATAAAGGCCGACGCAATCGCCACGAAGGCGAAGAGGTAGAAAAAGACCGCTGGGAGCCCGTTAAGCATCACTGTCCCCGAATGCGCTTCGCCGCCCTTCGTCGGCAGCATGGGTGCTGCCTGCGTCGAGCCATTGCGAATCCGCGTGTTCCATTAGACGAGGCATGCCGCCCCGTCCATCACCTGCCGCTTCACCTACCCCTTACCGGTAGGGCGAATCCATCGCGATGTTGCGCGCGATTTCGCGCTCCCACCGGTCGCCGTTCGCGAGCAGCTTTTCCTTGTCGTAATAGAGCTCCTCGCGCGTTTCCGTCGAGAACTCGAAGTTCGGACCTTCCACGATGGCATCCACCGGGCAGGCTTCCTGACAGAAGCCGCAATAGATGCACTTCACCATGTCGATGTCATAGCGCACGGTGCGGCGCGTGCCATCGTTGCGGCGCGGGCCTGCCTCAATGGTGATGGCCTGTGCCGGGCAGATGGCCTCGCACAGCTTGCAGGCGATGCAGCGTTCCTCGCCGTTGGGATAACGGCGCAACGCGTGCTCGCCACGAAAGCGAGGGCTCAAAGGCCCCTTCTCGTGCGGATAGTTGATGGTTTCTTTGGGTGCAAAGAACTGGCGCATCGAAAGAAAGAATGCGCCGACAAACTCCTTGAGGAGCAGTCCCTTTGCTGCCTGAGCTAATGCCGACATGGTCGGTCAATCTCCGAACAAGAGTGGGCCGACGAACCAGCCCACCACTGGGAACAAGACGATCTGTAGGATCGCCGTAACACGTAATGCCTTGCGCGTTTCGGGCAAATCGACGCGCTTGGCGAGCATTTGAAAGAACGCGAACTCGGCGAGCGCGAGGATCAGCCCCGCGCCGGCGCCGACCATCGCCGCGTTCATCAGCCGACCATGCCGGTCAGCTTCAGGAAGAAGGCCGTCACGACCACCATCACCAGCGAGAGCGGCAGGAACACTTTCCAGCCCAGGCGCATAAGCTGGTCATAGCGGTAGCGCGGCACGAACGCCTTCACCATCGCGATCATGAAGAAGACGAGGCAGACCTTCAGCACGAACCAGATCACACCCGGCACCCAAGTGAACGGCGCGAAGTTGAAGGGCGGCAGCCATCCACCAAGGAACAGAATGGTGGTCAGTGCGCACATCAAAACGATGGCGACGTATTCGCCGAGGAAGAAGAGCAGGAACGGCGTCGAGGAATACTCGATCATGTGACCGGCGACGAGTTCCGACTCGGCCTCGACCAAGTCGAAGGGCGGGCGGTTCGTCTCTGCCAGCGCGGAGATGAAGAACACCACGAACATAGGAAAGAGCGGCAGCCAGTGCCAGTCGAGGAGCGTGTTCGGCAGGCCCAAGCGCGTGCCAATACCGTTCTCCTGCGCGAGTACGATGTCAGTGAGGTTCAGCGATCCGACGCAGAGCAGCACGGTGATGATCACGAAGCCGATCGAGACCTCATAGGACACCATCTGCGCCGCCGAGCGCAGCGCGCCGAGGAATGGGTATTTCGAGTTCGACGCCCAGCCGGCCATGATCACGCCATAGACCTCGAGCGAGGCGATGGCGAAGACGTAAAGGATGCCGACATTGATATTGGCAACTGCCCAACCGTCGCTCACCGGTATAACTGCCCAAGCAGAGAGCGCCAGAACGGCTGCGACCAGCGGTGCCAAGAGAAAAATTCCTTTGTTGGCACCCGCCGGAATGACAGGCTCTTTGACCACGAACTTCAGAAGATCGGCGAAGGACTGCAGCAGACCCCATGGGCCGACGACATTCGGGCCTCGGCGCAGCTGCACTGCCGCCCAGACCTTGCGATCGGCGTAAAGGAGGTAGGCGATCAGAACGAGCAGGACGACGAGCAGCAGCACGGACTGGAGAAGAACCAGAACGGCCGGCACGACGTAGGTGGTAAGAAAGGCTTCCATGAAATTACTCCGCGGCCTGCTGCTGGAAGCCGCCGCGTGCGAGCGCGGAGCATTCGGCCATCACGGCCGATGCGCGCGCGATCGGATTGGTCAGGTAGAAATCTTCGAAGGCGGGACGGAACACTGTCTTGCCGAGATCGCCACCTTTGGTGCCGAGCCAAGACAAAGACGCATGCGTGCCGGGCTCGATCTCGCCAAAGCGGGCGAAATGCGGGAACTCGGCAAACAGCTTGGCGCGAAGCTGCTGGAGCGAATCGAAAGGCAAACGCTTTCCGAGCACATCCGACAGCGCGCGAATGATCGCCCATTCGTCCTTGGCGTCGCCCGGCGCGAAGCCGGCGCGATTGGTCTGCTGCACCCGGCCTTCGGTGTTCACATAGATGCCAGCCTTCTCCGTGTACGCAGAGCCCGGCAGGATGACATCCGCGCGGTGCGCACCACGATCGCCGTGGGTCCCGACATACACCACGAAGCCCTTCGCAGGCGTCAGGTCGATCTCGTCTGCGCCGAGCAGGAAGAGCACGTCCGAGTTCGCGACGATGCCGTCGGCATTCAGACCGCTCTCGCCGGGCACAAATCCGACATCGAGACCGCCCACGCGCGAGGCGGCGTTCTGCAGTACGGCAAAGCCGTTCCACTCATCGCCCAGTGCGCCGACATCATTCGCGAGCTTGGCAGCAGCGGAGAGAACCGCTGCACCGCTTTCGCCGCGCAAGGCCGCCTGACCGACGATGACCATCGGGCGCTTGGCGTTCTTCAGCACATCCACGAAGCTGCCGCGCCCGGCAACGAGCTCGTTGAGCGAATCCGTGCCTGCACCGAGGCTCGTATATTCATAACGGAGGTCGCCGGCGTTACCGATCACGCCAACCTGCAACGCACCCGTACGCCAGCGCTTACGAATGCGCGCGTTGAGCACGGAAGCTTCCCAGCGCGGATTGGCACCGACGATAAGCAGCGCATCCGCCTGCTCGATGCCTTCGATGGTCGGATTGAAGACGTAGGACGAGCGGCCGTGGCTCGGGTCGAGCGCGGCACCGTCCTGACGGCAATCCACGTTCTGCGAACCGAGCGAGGCGAGCAGGCTTTTCAGCGCATACATTTCCTCGACGGTCGCGAGATCGCCCGCAACCGCACCGATCTTCTCAGCGCTCGTCGCGGAGACAGCACGGCGGATCGCCTCGAAGGCCTCACCCCAGGATGCAGGACGCAAACGACCATCGACACGCACGTAAGGCCGGTCGAGGCGCTGCGTCTTCAGGCCGTCCCAAACGAAGCGCGTCTTGTCGGAGATCCACTCCTCGTTCACCTGCTCGTTCACGCGCGGCAGAATGCGCATGACCTCGCGGCCACGGCTATCCACGCGGATAGCGGAGCCCACGGCGTCCATGACATCGACCGACTCGGTCTTGCGCAATTCCCACGGACGCGCCTGGAACGCGTATGGCCGCGAGGTCAGTGCGCCGACCGGGCAGAGGTCGATGACATTGCCTTGAAGCTCGGACGTCATCGCGTTTTCGAGATAGGTGGTGATCTCGGCATCCTCACCGCGACCGATCAGGCCCAACTCGGAAATGCCTGCCACTTCAGTCGTGAAGCGAACACAACGCGTGCAGTGGATGCAGCGGTTCATGATCGTCTTCACGAGCGGGCCGATATATTTGTCCTCGACGGCGCGCTTGTTCTCGCCATAGCGCGAGGCGTCCACACCGAAGGCCATGGCCTGGTCTTGGAGATCACACTCGCCGCCCTGGTCGCAGATCGGGCAATCGAGCGGGTGATTGATGAGCAGGAACTCCATCACCCCTTCGCGCGCCTTTTTGACCATCGGCGTGTTGGTGAAGATTTCCGGCGCCTCGCCGTTCGGGCCGGGACGCAAGTCCTTCACACCCATGGCGCAGGACGCCTGCGGCTTGGGCGGTCCGCCTTTCACCTCAACAAGGCACATGCGGCAGTTGCCGGCAATCGACAGACGCTCATGGAAGCAGAAACGAGGCACTTCGGCGCCTGCGTCTTCTGCCGCCTGTAGCAGCGTATAGTGGTCCGGCACTTCGAGTTCGCGACCGTCGACCTTGATCTTAGCCATTCATCATCTTCCCGGCGGCCTCGGCCGCTTTCAGATCGGTCGCAGGCGTGAACCCGACGACCAACTTGCTCATTCCGCTGCGATCAGCACCGGTTCGGCCCGATGCGCGTTGCGGGAGAATTCGTCGATACGCCGTTCCACCTCAGGGCGGAAGTGGCGCATCAGGCCCTGGATCGGCCATGCGGCGGCGTCGCCCAGCGCGCAGATCGTGTGGCCCTCGACCTGCTTGGTCACGTCGAGCAGCATGTCGATTTCGCGCTTCTGTGCTTCGCCGCGCACCAAGCGTTCCATCACGCGCCACATCCAGCCGGTGCCCTCGCGGCACGGCGTGCACTGGCCGCAGGATTCATGTTTGTAGAAGTAGGACAGGCGCGCGATCGCCTTCACGACGTCCGTGGACTTGTCCATGACGATCACGGCCGCCGTGCCGAGGCCCGACTTCAGGTCCCGCAGCGCATCGAAATCCATCGGAGTGTCGATGATCTGCTCGGCCGGCACCAGCGGCACCGACGAGCCGCCGGGGATCACGGCGAGCAGGTTATCCCAGCCACCGCGAATGCCGCCGCAATGCTCGTCGATCAGCTCACGGAATGTGATGCCGAGCGCTTCTTCCACGGTGCAGGGATTATTGACGTGCCCCGACACGGCGAACAGCTTGGTGCCGACATTGTTCGGACGGCCGATGCCGGCGAACCAAGATGCGCCACGACGCAGGATGGTCGGCGCAACGGCGATCGATTCCACGTTGTTGACCGTTGTCGGGCAACCGTAGAGGCCGACATTGGCCGGGAACGGGGGCTTCAGGCGCGGCTGGCCCTTCTTGCCTTCGAGGCTTTCGAGCAGCGCCGTCTCCTCGCCGCAGATGTAAGCACCCGCGCCGTGGTGAACGTAGATCTCGAAGTCGTAGCCGTTCTTGTTGTTCTTGCCGATCAGCCCGGCCTCATAGGCCTCGTCCACCGCACGCTGCAGAGCCTCGCGCTCGCGGATGAACTCGCCGCGCACGTAAATGTAGGCTGCAATCGCCCCCATCGCGAAGCCGGCGATCAGGCATCCTTCGACCAACGTGTGCGGATCGTTGCGCAGAATCTCTCGATCCTTGCAGGTGCCGGGCTCGGACTCGTCCGCGTTCACCACAAGATAAGACGGACGCCCGTCCGAAACCTTCGGCATGAACGACCATTTGAGACCGGTCGGGAAGCCTGCACCGCCTCGACCGCGAAGGCCCGAAGCCTTCATCTCGTTGATGATCCAATCACGGCCCTTGGCGAGGATATCGCCCGTGCCGTCCCATCCGCCACGACGCATCACGCCTTTCAGCGATTTATCGAACTGGCCATAGATATTGGTGAAGATACGGTCGCGATCGGCGAGCATCACTCTTCTCCCTCGGTCTCGGGTGCGCCGGCCTCTGGACCGGTGTTGCCCACGGTCTTGCCCTCGGGCGACGGCGCCGATTCAGGGCGCTTGTTCTCGTCCAGCGGCTTCTTTTCGTTCGCGGAAACCGTAGCACCCTTGTGCAGTTCCGGCGACTTCACGTCGGCATCGCCCGGCTGCGCCGTCGGGCGCTCGCGATCCTTGTCGCCGCCTTCAACCCGCGGGTCGGCCTTATCGGCGGCCTTCTTGTCGTAGGCCGGCGCGACGTCCTTCGATCCGGTTTCCTGTCCGGGCGCGACCTTCTCAGGGGAAGGCGATTTCACGGCAGCGTTCGTTTCGATGGCAGACGTGTCCGGCTTCGCGGCCTGCGACGGCGGCGTATCGGCTTCGGTCGGCGCAACTGCGGCAGCGGCTGCCTTGGCCTTGCGGTCGTTGTTCGCGTCGACCACCGCCTGCTCATCGAGCAGCGCGGTCTGCTTGTCCTTGGCGATCGAGCCCCAACGACCATTTTGCGGCCCCACCGGCACCTGCGCGCCCTGCCCCGCTTCGAACACGTCGATGATTTCAGCCAGACGTTCCGGGGTCAGGTCCTCATAGGTGTCCTTGAAGATCATGACCATCGGCGCATTCACGCATGCGCCCAGGCACTCGACCTCTTCCCAGGACAGCGTGCCATCGTCGTTGAGATGGAACTGGTCGTGGTGGATCTTGCTCTTGCAGACTTCGATCAGATCGCCCGCGCCGCGCAGCATGCAGGGGGTGGTGCCGCAGACCTGCACATGGGCCTTTGTGCCAACGGGCTTGAGTTGGAACTGCGTGTAGAAGGTCGCGACTTCGAGGGCGCGGATATAGGGCATGCCCAGCATATCCGCGATGGTCTCGATCGCCGCCTTCGTCACCCAGCCTTCCTGCTCCTGCGCACGCATCAGAAGCGGGATGACGGCCGACTGCTGACGGCCGTCGGGATAGTGGGTGATAAAATCCTGCGCCCAGGCCGCGTTGTCATTGCTGAACGCGAACCCGGTCGGCTGGACTTCGGCGGCGGCTAGTCTGCGGACACTCATTCTCTTGCTTTCCCGGATGCCGTTTCAGGCGGTCGTCGGTTGGTTGCCGAGCAAACGCTCGAACCGGTCGATCCAGAATTGGCTACGCGTGGCGATCAGGTCATACCCGAAGCGCCGCGACTTCTTGATGGGCGTCACTTGCGCGACATCCGTGATTTCCCGCGCCCCGCCCTCGCCCAGCCAGAAAACCCGGAGCTTGAGCGTGTCGAGCACGTGGCGTGTGTTTCCGTGGTTCGAGTCCGAACCGTGCTCCTCGTAAACGAAGACAGTGTCGCCCGCCAAGAGGCGTTCGGCGCCGGAGAATGCGGCAACTTCGACGCCTTCGACATCGAGCTTGACGATGAACTTGGTCAGCCAGGCGAATTCCGGCATCGCTGCGACATCGTCGAGCGTGATCGTCTCGCAATCCAAAATCGGTTTCGCGCCAGCCGATGGCTGCACGGTCGAGCGCGCCTCATGCTTGACGCCGAAAATGCGGACATGCTCGCCACTCTTGGCACCGACCGCCCGATTGAGCGCCGTGAAGCGCCCACCATTCAGCCGGCGATTGTCTTCCAGATGCTCGAACGTATCCGATGCAGCCTCAACGGCCACCACAGGTTTGCGACCGCCTTCAGGCCCGGACACGATAATCGACCAGAACCCGTGGTTCGCGCCGCCATCGATGAAGCCATACGGCACGTCACGCGACAGGACGATCAGCCGACGGATCGCGGTCTCGTAGGGGTAGTTCGGCTTGGTGAGTACAGACCAGTAAGCGTCGCAGAAATCCGTGCGCATGCGGCTGTCATTGCCCAGCACATAGATCATCCGCTTGCTGCTCGGCAGCGCCTTGCGGACGCCGCGCGCGACATAGGAAAAACCCAGATCGTTCATCGGCTGCAGCACGGCCATGGCCGAGCGCAACAGGCCGATCGCCGTCCGCTCGCGCGTGTTCGCGCCCGACACGGAACCCGTGCCGGCGTCGATCACGATATCGCGGGCGGATGACTGCATCAGCGATCGACCTCGCCGAACACGATGTCGAGCGAGCCGAGCACAGCACTCACGTCGGCCAGGAGGTGACCGCGGCACATGAAGTCCATGGCTTGAAGGTGCGCGAAGCCGGGCGAACGGATCTTGCAGCGATACGGCTTGTTGGTGCCGTCCGACACGAGATACACGCCGAACTCGCCCTTGGGCGCTTCCACCGCAGCATAAACCTCACCGGCCGGCACGCGGTAGCCTTCGGTATAGAGCTTGAAGTGATGGATCAGCGCTTCCATCGAACGCTTCATCGCACCACGCTTGGGCGGAACGACCTTGCCGTCGAGGTTCGAGACGGGTCCGACTTTTTCCTTGCCCAGCAGCCGCTCGAGGCACTGGCGCATGATGTGGGCCGATTGGCGCATCTCTTCCATGCGGATGAGGTAACGGTCGAAACAGTCGCCGTTCTTGCCCACCGGAACGTCGAATTCCATGTCGGCATAGCACTCATAGGGCTGGCTCTTGCGCAGGTCCCAAGGCGAGCCCGAACCGCGCACCATCACGCCCGAGAAGCCACGCGCCCAGGCGTCTTCCAGCTCCACGATGCCGATATCGACATTGCGCTGCTTGAAGATGCGGTTGCCGGTCAGAAGATTGTCGAGGTCGTCGAGGGTCTTCAGGAACGGATCGATCCAGCGCGCGATGTCTTCGAGAAGCTTCTCCGGCAAGTCCTGATGGACGCCACCCGGGCGGAAGTATGCCGCGTGCATGCGTGAGCCCGAGGCGCGCTCATAGAACACCGCGAGCTTTTCACGCTCCACGAAGCCCCAAAGCGGCGGCGTCAGCGCACCGACATCCATGGCCTGCGTCGTCACATTCAGGATGTGCGACATGATGCGGCTGATCTCGGAATAAAGCACGCGGATCAGCTGTCCGCGAATCGGCACATCGACCCCGAGCAGACGCTCCACCGCCAAAGCGAACGCGTGCTCCTGGTTCATCGGCGCGCAATAGTCGAGCCGATCGAAGTAAGGCACTGCCTGCAGGTAGGTCTTGGCTTCGATCAGCTTCTCGGTGCCGCGATGCAGCAAACCGATATGCGGATCGACGCGATCGACCACCTCGCCATCCAGCTCCAGCACGAGGCGCAACACGCCGTGCGCGGCCGGATGCTGCGGGCCGAAATTGATATTGAAGTTGCGAACGTTGGTTTCAGCCATCGTAGTGTTGCCCGATCAATGCTTCGCCTTCTCGTCGCCCGGCAGCACGTAGTCCGTGCCCTCCCATGGCGAGAGAAAGTCGAAGTTGCGGAATTCCTGACGCAGGTCCACGGGCTCGTAGACCACGCGCTTGGCTTCGTCGTCGTAACGAACTTCCACGAAGCCCGTCAGCGGGAAGTCCTTGCGCAGCGGATGCCCCTCGAAGCCGTAGTCGGTGAGGATGCGGCGAAGGTCCGGGTGCCCCGAATAAAGAATGCCGTAAAGATCGTACGCTTCGCGCTCGAACCAGTCCGCGCCGGGATAGATGCCGGTCACGCTCGGGATCGGCGTATCCTCGTCGGTCGAGACCTTCACGCGAACACGGACGTTCTTGGACGGCGACAGCAGGTGATAAACCGACTCGAAACGGCGTGCACGGCCCGGATAGTCCACGCCGCACACATCGAGGATCGAGATGAAGCGATACTGCGGGTCGTCACGCAGGGTCTGCATGGTTTCAAGAAGCGCATCCGCCTCGACCACGAGCGTAGCCTCGTCAAACGCAGCGATGACCTTCGCGCCCCGCGGCTCGAACGTGGCGCGCAGCTGCTCGGCCAGAGCGTCGACCTTTTCCCTGGCGCTCATCGTTCGATCGTTCCCGTGCGACGAATCTTCTTCTGGAGAAGAAGCAGGCCGTAGAGCAGAGCCTCGGCGGTGGGCGGGCAACCCGGCACATAAATATCGACCGGCACCACGCGATCGCAGCCGCGAACCACCGAATACGAATAGTGGTAGTAGCCGCCGCCGTTGGCGCAGGATCCCATCGATATGACGTAACGCGGCTCGGGCATCTGGTCATAGACCTTGCGCAAGGCGGGCGCCATCTTGTTCGTCAGCGTACCGGCCACGATCATCACGTCCGACTGGCGCGGTGACGCACGAGGCGCGATGCCGAAGCGCTCGCTGTCATAGCGCGGCATGGACGTATGGATCATTTCCACGGCACAGCAGGCCAGACCGAAGGTCATGAACATCAGCGAGCCCGAGCGAGCCCAGTTGATCAGCGCCTCAGAGGATGTGACCAGATAGCCCTTCGCGTTCAGTTCTTCGTTGATCTCGCGGAACACCGGATCATCGGCACCGATCGGATTGCCAGTGTTCGGGTCGATCAGGCCCTTGGGGCGGGGCGCGATGAGCGTCGCGGACGCATCATTCAATCCCATTCGAGCGCTCCCTTCTTCCATTCGTAGATAAAGCCGATCGTCAGAACGCCAAGGAAGGCCATCATCGACCAGAACCCAACCCAGCCGATGGCGCCGAACGACACGGCCCACGGGAAGAGGAAGGCGACTTCGAGATCGAAGATAATGAAGAGGATCGACACGAGGTAGAACCGGACGTCGAACTTCATGCGGGCGTCGTCGAATGCATTAAAGCCGCATTCGTAAGCCGACAGTTTCTCTGGATCCGGATTGCGATAAGCGACGATGAACGGGGTCACGATAAGTGCGACGCCGATCAGCAGCGCAACGCCCATGAAGATCACCACGGGCATGTAAGAATAGAGTAGCGCGTCCATCGCCCCACTTTGTCCAAAAGCCAGCTCGCCCATCGGCAAGCCTAAAACGATTGAGGGTTGCAAGATAGCTTGGCATTCCAAGCCTGCAACACCCGCTGCAATTGAGGCTTGCGTTAGCGCAGCCCCTCAAGCGAAGCAAGAAACTAAAAGTCGCGGATTTGCGGCAAAACGCGCGCCCTCCCGCCATTCCCATATAGGCGTGCGCGGCCTTTGTCGCCACGCAAAGCGGCACCTACCGCCATCACGTTTTGCATGGCAGAGTTGACGAATGGTGCAGACGATCTCGCAGGCGCAGGCGCGCAGAATAGCACTCTACGCGCAAGGCCTGAGCCGCCCACGTCGAGACGCCATTCCCACGCGCCGAGACGTACTCAAGCTCGCTGACCGGTTGAACCTTTTTCAGATCGATTCCGTGAGCGTGCTGGTGCGCGCCCATTACATGCCGCTCTTCTCACGTCTTGGCCCTTACGCGCCGGCACTTCTCGAAGGTGCGGCAAAGGGCAAGCGGCGCGGGCTTTTCGAATATTGGGCGCATGAGGCGTCGTTTCTTCCTCTTTCAGCCTGGCCCCTGATGCAGTGGCGCATGGCGCGCGCGCGCAACGGCGAAGGCATCTATGGCGGGCTCGCCAATTTCGGTCGCGAACGGCCCGACATGATTCAGTCGATTCTCGGCGAAGTGACAAAGCGCGGCCCTTTGTCGGCTTCGGAGATCGATGGCGAACGCGGCGCGGGCGGCTGGTGGGGCTGGAGCGACACCAAACGGGCATTCGAGTGGCTGTTCTGGGCCGGCCTGCTGACAGCCTCGCACCGCCGCACAAGTTTCGAGCGCGTCTATGACCTGCCCGAGCGGACACTGCCTGCTGAAGTTCTCGGACGACCGGTTCCGGACGTCGCGGACGCCCATCGCCAGCTCCTCGCCCTGTCCGCGCGTGCCCATGGAATCGCAACCGCCCACTGCCTGCGAGACTACTTCAGGCTGTCGCCGTCCGACGTAAAGAACAGGCTCGAAGAACTGGTCGAGGAAGGGACACTGATTCCGGTTGCGATCAAAGACTGGGATCGGCCCGCTTACATGCACCGCGACGCCAAGCTGCCGCGTCGCGTCGAAGGCCGGGCGCTGCTGTCGCCGTTCGACCCGCTTGTCTGGGAGCGCAACCGGTCCGAGAATCTCTTTGATTTCCGCTATCGCATCGAAATCTACGTGCCGGCCGAAAAGCGCATCCACGGTTACTACGTGCTGCCATTCCTGCTGCGCGATCGAATCGCCGCGCGCGTCGATCTCAAGGCGGACCGCGCCGGCAAAGTGCTCCGTGTGCTGGCGGCCTATGCCGAGCCCGGCGCACCCGATGACACGGCCGAAGAACTCGCGGCGGAACTGCGGCTCATGGCGAACTGGCTCAAACTCAATTCGATCGAGGTAGCCCCGCGCGGCGATCTGGCCCCGAGGCTTCTCACTGCAACCGGTTCAGTCTTCGGAATAAAGGACGGTCAAAAACTTGGAACCGACTTTGTCCGGTTCCAACTCAAGACTGACATCAGGAAGTAAGTCTTCGAAAAATGGCGCGAGTGACGGGGCTCGAACCCGCGACCTCCGGCGTGACAGGCCGGCACTCTAACCGACTGAGCTACACCCGCGCTCCCCGCCGAGAAGCGTTTCCGTCTCGGCGTGTGAGCGGCTGATTAAGGGGTCCCCTGCCCCCTGTCAAGCGCGTGTCACATGCTTCTTGCAATCATTTTGGGCTCCGCAACGGAAGCTCGACGGACTTGCGGTTCGGGCGCGAAACGCCTAGAGCACACTCACCGATTGGGGGCGATTAGCTCAGTTGGTAGAGCGCCTCGTTTACACCGAGGATGTCGGCGGTTCGAGTCCGTCATCGCCCACCACGTTTCCCCTATCATTCGTTAGCCACTCGCTCGGCCGAGCTAACGCGCTCCGCCTTGCAACGCGTGTCCTGGTGTCCACCTGACGGCGGCCGGGCGCATCAATCGAACGAAGATGGTTCACGCAGCGCCTGCAGGCAAAGAAAAAGCCGGGCTTTAAACCCGGCTTCGATGCTTCGGCTTTGATGCCTGGAACTCAGTTGACCGAATCCTTCAGGCCCTTGCCGGCCGTGAATTTCGGCACGGAGCGGGCCGGGATCTTAACTTCGGCGCCGGTCTGCGGGTTGCGGCCGGTCGTGGCGGCACGCTTCGAGACGCTGAAGTTGCCAAAGCCGACGATGCGGATGTCGCCGCCGTTCTTCAGTTCCGAGGTGATGACGCTGACCATCGCCTCGACAGCGTTGGCGGCATCAGCCTTCGAGAGGTTCGACGCTTCGGCAACAGCCGCGACGAATTCATTCTTGTTCATTTGCACTCCCCTTTGGGTCGACCGGCTACGTGCGGCCAAGTCATGGATGCCAGTTGTCGGCCTCATGCCGCGCAACTGACGGCTTTCCTTGCATGCAAGCCGGTGGATTACCAACCCTCAAATCACGCAAAGGTCAAGGAATTCCGGGCTTTCGTGACCCCTTTTCCTACGAAAAAGCCGGGCTTTCGCCCGGCTTCTCCATCGTTCGGTCTACTCGGTTCAGTGAGCCAGCGACTTCGATGACCCATCCTCCGTCAGTTCCGGCGTCGTCACCGGTGCAGAGATGGCAGGCTCGACCCATTCGATGGGCTCGGGCATGCGCACAAGCGCATGTTCCAGAACCTCACCGACGCGGCTGACGGGCACGATATCCAGCGCGTTCTTCACGTTCTCGGGGATGTCCGCCAGGTCCTTGGCGTTGTCCTCGGGAATCAGAACCTTCTTGATGCCCCCACGAAGCGCTGCAAGCAGCTTCTCCTTGAGGCCACCGATCGGCAGCACGCGGCCGCGCAGGGTGATCTCGCCCGTCATCGCCACATCCTTGCGGATCGGAATGCCGGTCAGAAGAGAAACCATCGCCGTTGCCATCGCAGTGCCCGCCGACGGACCGTCCTTCGGCGTCGCACCTTCCGGCACGTGCACGTGGATGTCGCGCTTGTCGAAAACCGGCGGCTCGATGCCGAAATCGACGGCGCGCGAGCGGACATAGGATGCCGCCGCAGAGATCGATTCCTTCATCACGTCCTTCAGGTTGCCGGTCACCGTCATCTTGCCCTTGCCGGGCATCATGACGCCTTCAACCGTGAGGAGCTCACCACCGACCTCGGTCCAGGCGAGGCCCGTGACGACGCCCACCTGATCTTCCGCATCGATGATGCCGAAGCGGTAGCGCTCAACACCGAGATAGTCGGCCAGGTTCTCCTTTGTCACCGCGACGGTCGGAACCTTGGTCTTGATGATCTCGGTCACCGCCTTGCGCCCGAGCTTCATAAGCTCGCGCTCGAGGCTGCGCACGCCGGCTTCCCGCGTATAGGTGCGGATCACCTCACGGATGGCATCCTCGGTAACCGAGAACTCCTGTGGCTGAAGCGCGTGGTCGCGGACGACCTTCGGCATCAGATGGCGCTTGGCGATCTCGACCTTCTCGTCCTCGGTGTAACCCGCGATACGGATGATCTCCATGCGGTCCAAAAGCGGACCGGGGATGTTCATCGTGTTCGCGGTCGTCACGAACATCACGCTCGAAAGGTCATATTCGACCTCGAGGTAGTGATCCATGAACGTCGCATTCTGCTCGGGGTCCAGGACCTCCAGCAGGGCCGATGACGGGTCGCCGCGGAAATCCATGCCCATCTTGTCGATCTCGTCGAGCAGGAAGAGCGGGTTGGACTTCTTCGCCTTCTTCATCGACTGCACGACCTTGCCGGGCATGGAGCCGATATAAGTGCGGCGGTGACCGCGGATTTCCGCCTCGTCACGAACGCCGCCGAGTGCCATGCGAACATATTCACGTCCCGTGGCCTTGGCGATGGACTTGGCGAGCGAGGTCTTGCCGACGCCGGGAGGGCCGACGAGGCATAGGATCGGACCCTTCAGCTTGCGCTGACGGCTCTGCACCGCGAGATACTCCACGATGCGGTCCTTGACCTTGTCGAGGCCGTAGTGATCCGTGTCGAGCACTTCCTGCGCGAAGTCGAGATCGGTGCGCACCTTGGACGCCTTGCCCCAAGGGAGCGACAGCAGCCAGTCGAGGTAGTTGCGCACGACGGTTGCCTCGGCGGACATCGGCGACATGGTCTTGAGCTTCTTCAGCTCAGCGTCGGCCTTTTCCTTGGCTTCCTTGGAAAGCTTGGTCTTCTTGATGCGGGCTTCGATTTCGGCAGCCTCGTCGCGGCCGTCCTCGCCCTCGCCCAGCTCCTTCTGGATCGCCTTCATCTGCTCGTTGAGGTAGTACTCGCGCTGTGTCTTCTCCATCTGGCGCTTGACGCGCGAGCGGATGCGCTTTTCCACCTGGAGCACGGAAATCTCCGACTCCATGAAGCCCATGGCCTTCTCGAGGCGCTCCTTGACGGAAAGCGTCGCAAGCATTTCCTGCTTCTCGGGGATCTTGATCGCGAGATGCGAGGCGATGGTATCGGCAAGCTTCGAATAGTCGTCGATCTGGCTGGCAGCGCCGACCACTTCAGGCGAAATCTTCTTGTTGAGCTTCACGTAGTTCTCGAAGTCGGAGACCACCGAGCGCGCGAGCGCCTCGATCTCGACTTCTTCTTCCTCGGGCTCATCGAGCACGTCGGCGAAAGCCTCGTGAAATTCCTCACGGGCGGTGAAGCTGTCGATCTTAGCACGTGCCGTACCTTCGACCAGCACCTTTACGGTGCCGTCCGGCAGCTTCAGAAGCTGAAGCACGTTGGCCACGGTGCCGATGTCATAGATCGCGTCGGGCTGAGGATCATCGTCAGCCGCATTCATCTGCGTGGCGAGAAGGATCTGCTTCTCGGCTCCCATCACGTCTTCCAACGCCTTGATCGATTTCTCGCGCCCCACGAAAAGCGGCACGATCATGTGCGGAAACACAACGATGTCGCGCAAGGGGAGAACGGCGAACGCGCCGTCCGGGGAAGACCTCGTTTGTTCGGTCATGGAACAACCTTTCTGCCGCCGCCGCTTCAAGAGCCGGCTGCGGCTCACTGAAATAATGGGGCGCGTCTTTCCGCCTTAGCCCACCTCAAAAGAAGGGCCTTCGCAAGCGCGGAATTAGCCGGCATCCCCACAGTCTTTAAGTGGTCGCGCCCGGCGGCATATTCAAGGGAAGGAGGGAGCGCGCTCAAGCGCTCGCGCTGCCCTTCTCTTCGCGTTCGGCATAAATGTAGAGAGGGCGAGCCTTGCCGCCGACGACCTCTTCGGAGATCACCACTTCCTGCACGCCTTCTAGCGCGGGAAGTTCGAACATCGTGTCGAGCAGGATCGCTTCCATGATGGAACGCAGGCCACGCGCACCGGTCTTGCGCTCGATGGCGCGACGGGCAATCGCGGACAGCGCGTTTTCGTGGAAGGTCAGCTCCACATTCTCCATCTCGAAAAGACGCTGATACTGCTTCACCAGCGCATTCTTCGGCTCGGTCAGGATCTGGATCAGCGCGGGCTCATCCAGGTCTTCGAGCGTTGCCAAAACCGGCAGACGACCGACGAACTCAGGAATGAGGCCGAACTTCAGAAGATCCTCGGGCTCGACCTGGCGGAACAGCTCGCCCGAGCGGCGGTCCTCGGGGGACGCCACGCTGGCACCGAAGCCGATCGAGGTCTTGCGACCGCGATCCGAGATGATACGGTCGAGACCGGCAAACGCACCACCGCAGATGAACAGGATGTTGGCCGTGTCCACCTGCAGGAATTCCTGCTGCGGATGCTTGCGCCCGCCTTGCGGCGGAACGGATGCGACCGTGCCTTCCATGATCTTCAGCAGCGCCTGCTGGACGCCCTCGCCCGACACGTCGCGCGTGATCGAGGGATTGTCCGACTTGCGGCTGATCTTGTCGATCTCGTCGATGTAGACGATGCCACGCTGGGCACGCTCGACATTGTAG
The DNA here is from genome assembly GCF_024053505.1 of Mesorhizobium liriopis. Taxonomy (GTDB): domain Bacteria; phylum Pseudomonadota; class Alphaproteobacteria; order Rhizobiales; family Rhizobiaceae; genus Mesorhizobium_B; species Mesorhizobium_B liriopis. The sequence goes on from NZ_JAMXQS010000006.1 coordinate 221,712, forward strand.
TCGGCAGCCTGCAGCAGCTTCAGGATGATGTTCTCGACATCCTCACCGACATAACCTGCCTCGGTCAGCGTCGTGGCGTCAGCCATCGTAAAAGGCACGTCGATGATGCGAGCGAGCGTCTGCGCGAGCAGCGTCTTGCCGCAACCGGTCGGGCCGATCAGCAGGATGTTGGACTTGGCCAGCTCGACATCGTTGTTCTTGCCCGCATGTGCGAGGCGCTTGTAGTGATTGTGCACGGCTACCGAGAGCACGCGCTTGGCATAGGGCTGGCCGATCACGTAATCGTCCAGAACCTTCAAAATTTCCTGCGGGGTGGGCACGCCCTCCCGCGACTTCACCATCGAGGTCTTGTTCTCCTCGCGGATGATGTCCATGCACAGCTCGACGCACTCGTCGCAGATGAACACAGTGGGTCCGGCGATGAGTTTGCGGACCTCGTGCTGGCTCTTGCCGCAGAACGAGCAGTAGAGCGTGTTCTTGGAGTCGCCGCCGCCGTTGTTGACCTTGCTCATTCCCGGATTCCTTGTTCAGCTCGCCCGGCCTCGGCGCGGCCCCCATGCCGCGCCTGGTAGGGGCTAAGGAAGAAGTCTTCGCCGGTTCAGGTTCCGCGTACTCCGCAAAACCGCTCCGAATCCAACCACTTCACGCAACGCTAGCTTTGCGTCGCTCAATAGAGACTTAACGTAGGCTGCGTTCCCTTTCGAGGAAACAGCCGATTGTGACCGAATTGCCGCAACCGTCGTCAAATCCTTGTCATGCGGGCGCTGCCGTTCAGCTGGCGGCGACCGCAGCCTCCATGGCTTCGCGCGACGTGATCACCTTGTCGACGAGACCGAAATCCCTGGCTTCGTCCGCCGTCATGAAGTGATCGCGGTCGAGCGTCTTTTCGATCTCGTCATAGCTCTTACCGGTGTGCTTGACGTAGACCTCGTTCAAACGACGCTTCAGCTTGATGATGTCCTGCGCGTGGCGCTCGATATCCGAGGCCTGGCCGGAGAACCCGCCCGAAGGCTGGTGGACCATGATGCGGGCGTTTGGGGTGGCGAAGCGCATATCGGGGTGACCAGCACAGAGCAGAAGTGACCCCATTGAGGCCGCCTGCCCGGTGCAGAGCGTCGAAACGGCCGGCTTGATGAACTGCATGGTGTCATAGATCGCCATGCCCGAGGTCACCACGCCGCCGGGCGAATTGATGTAGAGGTTGATTTCCTTCTTCGGGTTTTCCGCTTCGAGGAACAGCAACTGCGCGCAGACGAGCGTCGCCATGCCGTCCTCGACGGGACCCGTGATGAAGATGATGCGCTCTTTCAGCAGGCGCGAGAAAATGTCGTATGCCCGCTCGCCGCGATTGGTCTGTTCGACCACCATCGGCACGAGATTCATGTAGGTCTGGACTGGATCTTTCATTTCAGGACGTGCCTTCTTGGAATTGCAAACTGCGCTGCTAGCGGGAAACAGCGCGGAATCAGGCTGAGAGTTCTTGTCCGGTAGATAGGATGGCCCTTCCACCTTGCGCAAGGCCGGGTGCCTCTACCTCTTTGTTATGGTTATGCGAGCTCAGCCTGAAGCCAGCGGAGCAGGCCCGGTGCATCCTTCTCGTCGACGCCTGCGGCCACGCGACGCCCCACAGCCGCGCCGAATTTGTAGCCGTGGCCCGAGCAGGCCGAAACGACAAGGCAGCGGCCCTCTTCGAACGAGGCGAAGCGCTCGTCGGATGTAAATGTGTAGGCGCAGGTCACGACCTCGCGGACCTTGTATTCCCCGATGCGTGCGATGGGCGGCGCGAAGCGGTTGCGGATTTCCTCGCCCTCGCCGGGACGCGGCGTGCGGTCGGCATTGGCGTCTTCCGTCACGTTCTTGTGCAGGCCCGTGCCGAACTTCATGCCACCCACCGGCGTGGGCGGGATAATGTAGCCGTCGGTGTCGCCGCCCACATCAAGGATCACCGGCGCGCGCTCCCATGCCTCCTGCAGGTCTGCCGGAACGTCGCAGTAGGACAACGCCGTGCGCCAGGCAGTGAGCGTATGCGCCAGATGTGGGAACAGCTTGAGCACCCAGGCGCCGGCGGTGACCACGATCTGGTCCGCCTCCAGCACCTCGCCGGAAGCGAGCGTCACGCAGGCATTCACTGTATCGACTGCCGTCACCTGCGAATGCTCGTGGAGATCCGCGCCATTCTTGCGGAGCCATGCAGCGAGGTCGCGGGCGATGAAGCGGCAATGAAGCGCACCGCCTTCGGGCGAGAAGAATGCATAGCGGAGGGTGCCGGCTTCGAGAAACGGCCAGCGCGCGACAGCCTCGTCCGGCTGCACGACTTCCAACGGATAACCGCCGGCCTCCAGCCCTTGGCGCATGATTTCAGCCTCGTCGCCTTCCTCGCGCGAAATGCAGATAAAGCCGCGCGGGTCGAGATGGCTGATGCCGAGATCGGCCCATAGTTCGTCCCAGGCCTCGTAGGCTTCCGTGATCATCCGGCCATAACCCGACGCCTTGCCATAAGCGCGGCGGATAATGCGATGATGGTCGCCCGAGGCTGCCATCGGATTCGGGATCGGACCTTGTTCGAGCAGCGTCACCTGGTGGCCACGCTTGGTGAGCGCCCAGCTCGTGGAAAGCCCGGCGATGCCGGCGCCGACGACGATGACCTTCATGGAAAGCTCCTCTGGTTCGGGCCGGGGATGCCAAGCGCTTTGCCAGCGCGCAAGCTTCGGCTACTGGAAATCGGATGCTCCAGACGTTTCCCTCGCGCCCCGATTACCTTTCCTTCGACCCGGCCAAACGCCGTGTCAGCCTCGACCCGCACGAGCCGCGCTTTGTTCAGAACCCTTACGAGGCTTATGCCTATCTGCACGCGGTCGCGCCGACTTTCTTTTGGGAAGAATACGGTTTCTGGTGCGTGAGCGCCTATGCCGACGTGAACAGGCTTTTCCGCGACAAGCGTTTCGGCCGCGAGAAACCGGGTGGCTATCTCGCTCATGTCGGCACCCGCGACCATCTTGAGGCTTTCGACCGCCTCGAAGCCGCCTCGCTTCTGGAACTCGAGCCGCCCGTCCACACGCGGCTGCGTGGGCTCGTCAACCGCGCCTTCGTTTCGCGGCAGGTCGAGCGCCTGCGTCCGCGCATCGAAGCGCTGTCACATTCCCTGATCGACGCTATCGAGAAGGAGGGCAAAGCCGACCTGCTGCCCGCTTTTGCCACGCCGCTGCCGATCACGATCATCGCCGAGATGCTTGGCGTGCCGGTGGAGATGGGCGGGCAGATGCTCGACTGGTCGCACCGCATGGTCGCGATGTACATGCACCGGCCTTCCCGCCAAGTCGAAGCCGATGCCAACCGCGCCTCAGCCGAGTTTTCCGATTTCATCCGCGACCACGCTCGCAGGCGCCGTAGCGCGGAAGGCGACGATCTTCTCTCGCTCCTCCTTGCCGCGCAGGCGGATGGCGACAGGCTCAGCGAAGACGAACTCGTGGCTTCGGCCATTCTCCTGCTCAACGCCGGCCATGAAGCAACAGTGCATCAGGCTGGCAACGCCATCCGCGCCATCCTGATGCAGGGTGGCGACGCGAGCCGCTTCTTCGCCACACCGCAGGCCGGCGAAGCGACTGTCGAGGAGTGCCTGCGCTTCGACGCGCCGCTGCACATGTTCACACGCTGGGCCAAGGAACCGGCGGAGATTGCGGAGGGAGTGTCCGTCGAACCGGGTGATAAGATCGCGCTTCTGCTCGGTGCGGCCAATCGCGATCCGGCCTCCTTTGCCGAGCCGCACAACTTCATTCCGTCACGCGCGGACCAGAAGAACGTCTCGTTCGGCGCGGGCATCCACTTCTGCATCGGCGCGCCGTTGGCACGTCTCGAATTGCAGATCGCGTTGCGTGTGCTGTTCGAACGCCTGCCGAAGCTCCGGCTCGTGGAGGAGCCCCGCTTTCGCGACAGCTACCATTTCCACGGTCTGGAAACGCTGCGCTGCGCTTGGGACTAAATCACGGAAGTTTAATTACATACTCTTTCCGCGTCGTCTCAAGCACTTGCCAGCTTCCCTTGAAGCCTGGCCGCAAGACGAAGCTGTCGCCGGCGCGCACGGTGCGCGCCGCCCCGCCGTATTCTTCGATGACCGAGACACCTGCGAGGATGTGGCAGAATTCCCATTCGTCATAGACGATCCGCCACTTGCCGGGCGTCGCCTCCCAGACGCCCGCATAGAGCCCGCCATCAGCTTCTTCAGCGTTCCACGTCTTGAAACGCGGTTCGCCTTCGATGATGCGGCCGACATCCGGCGCGCCTTCCTCGGGCTCGATGCTCGTCGTGTTGATCTTGAGAAAGAGTGTCATGCCTTGTTCAATGCCTGTTCGAGGTCGGCGATGATGTCTGCAACATCTTCGATGCCAACCGAGATACGGATCACCTCGGATCCTGCCCCCGCCGCGCGCTTCTGCTCGTCCGTCAGCTGGCGGTGTGTGGCCGAGGCCGGATGGATGACGAGCGAGCGTGTGTCGCCGATATTGGCGAGGTGCGAGAACAGCGCCAGCCCTTCGACGAGCCGGATACCTGCCTCGTAACCGTCTTTCAGGCCGAAAGTGAAGACGGCGCCCGCACCCTTGGGCGAGTGGCGGCGATAGAGCGAGTGGTTCGCGTCGCTCGGCAAGCCGGGATAGGATACCCAGGCGACCTTCGGATGCGCGGCAAGCCAGTGCGCCACCTTCATCGCGTTATCGCAGTGGCGCTGCATCCGCAGCGGCAGCGTTTCCAGACCTGTCAGGATCATGAAGGCGTTGAACGGTGAAATCGAAGGGCCAAGGTCTCGCAGGCCGAGTACCCGCACGGCGATCGCCAGCGCGAAATTTCCGAATGTCTCATGTAGGACCATGCCGCCATATTCTGGCCGCGCCTCCGACAGCATCGGATAGTTCCCGCTTTTCGACCAGTCGAACGTCCCCCCATCCACGACGACGCCACCCATCGAATTGCCGTGACCGCCGATGAACTTGGTAAGCGAATGAATCACGATATCCGCGCCGTGCTCGATGGGACGAACGAGGTATGGCGTGGCCAGCGTGTTATCGACGATCAGCGGAATGCCGTGCCGTTGCGCCACGTTCGACACCGCTTCGATATCCACGAAATTGCCGCCGGGGTTTGCGAGGCTTTCGATGAAGATCGCGCGCGTGCGCTCGTCGATCAGCGCATCGAAGCTTTCCGGCTCGTCGGTATTGCCCCAGCGGACCTCCCAGCCGAAATTCCTGAACGAATGTGAGAACTGGTTGATCGAGCCGCCATAGAGCCGGCGGGCCGCAACGAAATTGTCTCCGGGCCGCATCAGTGCGTGAAAGACGAGCAACTGCGCAGCATGACCCGAGGCGACCGCCACGGCCGCCGTGCCCTGCTCCAGTGCTGCCAGCCGCTCTTCTAGCACGGCCTGGGTCGGGTTCATGATGCGCGTATAGATATTGCCGAACGCCTTCAGCCCGAACAGCGAGGCCGCGTGCTCGCTGTTTTCGAAGACATATGACGTCGTCTGGTAGATCGGCGTCGCACGTGCGCCTGTGGTGAGGTCGGGTTGGGCTCCCGCGTGGATGGCGAGTGTGCTGAATCCCGGTTCACGCGGCATGAAAGGCTCCTAGTCCGAACGCGGCGCCATTGATGCCGCCCCGGTCCGCGAATGCAACCGCATTTCATATTCCCATGCGCAACGTTGCGGATAGTGGGGATTGTCGCAGTCGCCTGACAACAGATTGGGATGTGTTCAATCGGGCAGCGTGATGCGGCCCTCGGCGTCGATCGAGAAGTCCGGATTATAGGCGACTTCCCAGAGATTGTTCTCGGTGTCGAAGAAATAGCCCTGAGTGCCGCCCCACTCGGCTCGCCTCGTCGGCCTGACCACACGGCCGCCCGCGCCATCGGCCCGGTTCAGCACATCGGCGACCTCTGCGACGTCCCGGGTGTTGTAGGCGAGTGCAACGCCGGAGAAAGGCGCGTTGGACGAGGCACTTTGATAGGCCGCGAAGCCCTGATCGAGCCCGGCATCCTCAGCCAAGGCCTCTCTCGGCCAGAGCGAAAGGATTAGTCCGCCGAGCTGAAAGAAAGCAACCCCTTCGGTGAAACGCTTGTGCCGGATCAAACCCATCTTCTCGTAGAAGGCGACGGCACGTTCGAGGTCCTCGACGCCCAGCGTGATGAGCGAAATGCGCGGCTCCATCTAGTCCTCCCAACGCGCTTCGCGCTTTTCGAGAAACGCACCGATGCCCTCTTCCGCGTCGCGAGCGAGCATGTTTTCGACCATCACGCGCACCGAATGGTCATAGGCTTCCGCTAACGGCATTTCGGCCTGCCGGTAGAACGCCTCCTTGCCGATCCTCAACGTCGAAGCCGGTTTCGATGCAATGGTTTGGGCGTATTTGGTCACCACGGGGTTCAGGTATTCGCGCGGCACGACGCGGTTGATCAGGCCCCATTCTCGCGCGGTCGCCGCATCGATGGTCTCACCCGTCAGCAGCATCTCCATCGCCTGCTTGCGGCCCACATTGCGCGACAGCGCAACCATCGGCGTCGAGCAGAACAGGCCGATATTGACGCCCGGCGTGCAGAAGGTGGCGGTGTCGGTGGCCACAGCGAGATCGCAGCTCGCAAACAGCTGGAGGCCAGCAGCGGTCGCCAGTCCGTCGACCGCTGCGATCACGGGTTTCGGGCAGCGGACGATCGCCTGCATCAGCGAAGCGCAAGCAAGCATGGTCTCCTCGAAGAAGGCGCGGCCGCGGTCCGCATCCCCGCGACGGCCGTTCATCTCCTTGAGATCGTGTCCGGCCGAAAACACCTTCCCTTCGGCGCCGATGACGACGACGCGCACGGCTCCGTCGGTGGAGGCACGGTCGATGGCTTCATGGAGCCGCTTCAGCATCTCGCGCGACAACGCATTGGCAGGCGGGCTGGCGAGGATCACACGCAGGAGCGGCCCGTCCGCTTCCACACGAAGCGGGGTGTCCGCGACGCGCTTGATGGCTACGATCTCCGCCATGATACTCTCCTTGCTCCGATCGTTTTGCTCTCGACGGACGCATAACGTCAATCACGATAACGCTCCTCCAAAGACCTCTCAGGCCAAAGTCAGCATACGGTAAAATAATACCACATATCTAAGTTATTGTTCTCAATGGCACAATTTGCCAGCAGCGTTAGGTCAACGCGTTGACGCTGCGACCGCTCTCGCTTATAGACGCCGTATGGTTCGGTCCCCCGATCCATCCGTTCGACTCATTCGAACAAAAGCAACAAGAAACGCCTCGGCTAAAGGGCTCACACCCGATGCCAAGGTCACTCAAGGAACCAACTCATGAAGACGTTCTCGCAGAAGCCTGCGGACGTGGTGAAGAAGTGGGTGCTGATCGACGCCGAAGGTCTCGTCGTCGGTCGTCTCGCCTCAGTCGTCGCCAATCGTCTCCGCGGCAAGCACAAGCCCTCCTTCACCCCCCACGTCGATGACGGTGACAATGTGGTCGTCATCAACGCCGACAAGGTGGTGTTCACGGGCAAGAAGCATTCCGACAAGGTTTACTACTGGCACACCGGCCATCCGGGCGGCATCAAGGAGCGCACCGCGCGTCAGCTGCTCGAAGGTCGCTTCCCCGAGCGCGTAGTCGAAAAGGCTGTTGAGCGCATGATCCCGCGTGGCCCGCTCGGCCGTCGCCAGATGAAGAATCTCCGCGTCTATGCCGGCGCAGAGCATCCGCACACCGCCCAGCAGCCCGAGTCGCTCGACGTCGCGGCGCTCAACGGCAAGAACAAGAGGGCCTGATCATGGCTGAACTCAACTCGCTCGCCGATCTCGGTGCAGCCACGGGCGTGCAGTCCAACCAGGCTGCGGCTCCCGTTCACGTCCAGAAGCTCGACAAGCAGGGCCGCGCCTATGCTACCGGCAAGCGCAAGGACGCAATCGCACGCGTCTGGGTGAAGCCCGGCTCCGGCAAGATCACCGTCAACACCAAGGAATTCGGCGAATACTTCGCGCGCCCGGTGCTGCAGATGGTGCTCAAGCAGCCGATCGTCGCGTCCAACCGCGAAGGCCAGTTCGACATCGTCGTGACGGTGGCCGGCGGTGGTCTCTCCGGCCAGGCCGGTGCGGTTCGTCACGGCATCTCCAAGGCGCTGACCTATTACGAGCCGGGCCTGCGTTCGGTACTCAAGAAGGGCGGCTTCCTCACGCGCGACAGCCGTACCGTCGAGCGTAAGAAGTACGGCAAGGCCAAGGCCCGCCGGTCCTTCCAGTTCTCGAAGCGCTGATCGCTTCCCGATACAGCCAACAAGAAGGCCGCCTCCGGGCGGCCTTTTCTTTTGGATGGATCAGTTGGTGAGACCATAGGGTATGCGGCGCCCCTCGGCTTCGAGCCAGCCGATGACCGCCTTGGGCTCATCGGTGTGGATCATGGTGGCGCCGCGGTCGAGCCAGAAGCCGTAGGCCTCGCCCGGAAGGTCTGCGCCCACGCCGAGCCTGTCGCCGCGCCCACCAGCGAGTAGACCGCCGGGCGTGTTGACGATGGAAAGCGTGTCCACAACGACGTGCTGGTTGGAGTTCGCGTAAGCAGCTTGCATCGCCGGCGTGAAGAGCGGCCCACCATCGAGTGTCGGCGCATCTGGCTGACGCCAAACGACAATCTCGAGCGCGGTCGAATCGAAGCTCTCGGCCACTTCGGTTGCGAACCCCGGACTGCGCACCGCATCATCTGCCAACACCGGCATGAACCGGACGCCGGGCTTGAGCGCCGACTTGACCGCTGCGAGCCTGCTTTCGTTCCAGATATTTTCCTTCACTACCACGTCGCGCTCCATGCCCAACTCTCGGGCGAGCGCGGCATATTCCGCGACGGCGTCGAGGCCGAGCTTGTTGTCGATATTGACCATGATGCGGCCGCGCGCGACGAGCAGCAGATCGCGCAAGGTGGGCACGGTTTCCATGGTCGGGCGGCTTCCCTCGACGACCAGCCTGCACTGCTGAATCTGCCTCAGGCTCTGTCGCTCCACCTCGCCCTTGCATGTCGTGGTCCGGTCGAGCCAGCTGTCATGCATGACGACGAGTTCGCCATCCGCCGATTTGCGGACATCGATTTCGACCATTTCCACGCCCATCGCGATGGCATTCTCGATCGCAGCACGGGAATTCTCGGCGCGCACCGGCTTACCGTTTTCGAGCCAGCCGCCGCGATGAGCGAGCACCATGACGTGGTGCGGCGCGACCCTGCGATCACTGAAGCGTTGTGCGATCTCAGCGGCGCGCCCCGGTTCGGAGCGCAATGGTGTGGCGATCACCGAAGCGGATGTCAGTAAAGCGAACAGGGCGAAACGGAGCATGGCGCAAGTCCCTCGAATGCCTTTTCGAGGATGGGCCGTAGCCGTCGCGCATGACGCTGGGACTACTGCGCCGCGACAGTTTCATGAAAGCCTCGGAAGGGCTGGCTTTCGCCTCGGCTTTCGCCAATAAAGCGGCAGAGAACAGGGATCTGCGTCATGGCTTCGACCAGCATCGACCACGCCTTCACCACCGAGAGCCTGCTGGGCCGCGCCTGGGATCCGACCTATGCCGGTGCTCTCTCCTTCATGCGCCGCCGCTTCACCAAGAACATCGACGGCGCGGATGCGGTCGTCTGGGGCATTCCCTTCGACGCGGCGGTGTCGAACCGTCCTGGCGCGCGCTTCGGGCCCCAAGCCATGCGCCGCGCCTCGGCCATCTTCGACAACGACCCGCAATACCCGTTCTCGCGCGACCTGTTCGAAAAGCTCGCGGTGGCGGACTATGGCGATTGCCTGCTCGATTATGGCAACCACGCCGAAACGCCGGCCTCGATCGAACGGCAGGCGAGCGCCATCCTCGACAAGGATGCTTTTTTAGTGACGCTGGGGGGAGACCACTACATCACCTGGCCCCTCCTCCGCGCACATGCCAAGAAGCATGGCAAACTAGCGCTGGTGCAGTTCGACGCGCACCAGGACACCTGGCTCGACGACGGCCGCCGCATCGACCACGGCTCGTTCGTGGCGCGCGCGGTGGAAGACGGGGTGATCGACCCCGAGCATTCGATCCAGATCGGCATCCGCACCCATGCGCCGGACGATTACGGGCTCGAAATCCTCTACGGCGACGAGATCGAGGAGATGCGCATCGCCGATATCGTCAGCGCGATCCGTGAGCGCGTAGGCGACCGCCCGACCTATCTCACCTTCGACATCGATTGCCTGGACCCGGCTTTCGCGCCGGGTACGGGGACGCCGGTGGCCGGCGGCCCATCCTCGGCAAAAATCCTGTCTGTGCTACGGCGTCTCGGTACGCTGAATATTGTGGGCGCCGATATCGTCGAGGTTGCGCCGGCCTATGATCATGCCGACATCACGGCGATCGCAGGCGCAACGGTCGCGATGTTCTATCTGGCTCTGCTCGCCGAGAAGAAGGCCGGCGCGGTGTTCACGGGCTGATTCCGCAAACCGCCGCAAGTGATTGGGAAGTAACATGGCAAAGATCTTCATCGACGGCGAACATGGTACGACTGGTCTGCAGATTCGTCAGCGCCTGGGCGGCCGCGACGACCTCGAACTACTCTCCATCCCCGTCGAGCGCCGCCGCGATGCCGGGGCGCGCGCCGAGATGTTGCGCGAAGCCACCATCGCCATTCTCTGCCTGCCTGACGATGCCGCGCGCGAAGCGGTCTCGATGGTCGATGGCGCAAAGACACGTATCATCGACACCTCGACTGCGCATCGCGTAGACGACGCCTGGGCCTATGGTTTTCCCGAACTCGATGCGGACCAGGCCGAGCGCATCGCACGGAGCGACCGCGTGGCGAATCCCGGATGCTATCCGACAGGAGCGATTGCACTGATCCGTCCGCTCGTCGCGGCGGGCATTCTACCGGACGATTATCCCGTCACGGTCAATGCCGTGTCGGGCTACACCGGCGGGGGCAAGCAGATGATCGCGCAGATGGAAGACCCGGCAAACCCGGACCACATCGCGGCACCCTTCTTCCTCTACGCGTTGCCGCTCAAGCACAAGCACGTGCCCGAAATGCAGAAACACGGCCGGCTTTCCCGCAAGCCGATCTTCACGCCCAATGTCGGACGTTTTCCGCAAGGCATGCTGGTGAACGTGCCGCTCTATCTGAGCGACCTGAACGGCACCTCTTCGCTCGGTGAAATCCATGCCACGCTTGCCGACCATTACGAGGGTCAGCCAAATGTGGAAGTTGTCTCGCTCGATGAGAGTGCAGGTCTCGCGCGGCTTGACCCAACCGAATTGGCCGGCACCGACAAGCTCAAGCTCTTCGTGCTCGGCACGGAGGGCGGGGGCCAAGTCAACCTCGTCGCATCGCTCGACAATCTCGGCAAGGGCGCATCGGGCGCAGCCGTGCAGAACATGGATCTGATGCTCACGCGACAGGTGGCGTGAGCGCTGCGCAAGTTTACGCTCCCGGCCTGATCACAACATCCGTCTCGAGCGGATAGGCGCCCTTCGTGCCACGCCAGTGGGCGGCGGCGAAGCCGAGGACAAGCAGCGCGCCGGCCTGGTGCAGCAGTGCCCAGCCGATCGGCACGACGAGCACCAGTGTCGTGATGCCGATGATGGCCTGCAGGATCACGAGGTGAAACAGCACCAGAGCCCGGCGCGCATGGGTCGTGTTCGGCTGGCGCCGGCGCACGGCGATCATGTGCCAGAGCGTCAGCGCTAGCAGCGTGTAGGCGCCGATGCGGTGGACGAACTGGACGGTCTTCGGGTTTTCGAAGAAGTTTCGCCAGACGCTGTCGATCGCGAAAAGGCCGGATGGAACGACCGAGCCATCCATCAGCGGCCATGTGTTGTAGCTCATGCCGCCATCGAGGCCTGCCACCAGCCCGCCGAGATAGAGCTGAAAGAGCGACGCCACGACGAGCCAGCCGGCAAAGGTCTGCGTGCCGCGATCGGCAGGACGCGCCGTGTGCGGCGTGAGGCCGCGCGCGACGATGCCGGTCGCGACGAAGATCAGGGCTGCGATGGTGAGATGCGTTGCCAGCCGGTATTGGCTGACTTCGACACGGTTGACGAGGCCCGACGCCACCATCCACCAGCCCACGCCTCCCTGAAGCGCGCCGAGCGCGAGAATGCCGAGAAGCTTCGGCTTGATCTTTCGCTCGATGCGGCCTGTCACCCAAAAGAACAGGAGCGGCAGCGCGAAGACGACGCCGATGGTGCGCGCGAGCGCGCGGTGGGCGTATTCCCACCAGAAGATCGTCTTGAAGCCGCTCAGCGTCATGTCGGCATTGAGCTGGCTGTATTGGGGAATCTGCTGGTATTTTGCGAATTCTTCCTGCCACTCGACATCGTTCAAAGGCGGGATGATGCCGTGGATCGGCTTCCATTCAGTGATCGACAGGCCGGATTCGGTGAGGCGCGTTGCGCCGCCGACGATCACGATCGCCACCAGCATCGCAACGATGACCCAGAGCCACGCACGCACCATGGCTCGGTTGCGCGCGACTTCGTCGCGTCTTCCATAAACAGCTCGCGCCTCGACAGTGGCCGACATGGCAGGCTCTCCGGTTCGTCGCGTAGTTGAACGCTCCGCGCCCGCGCGGCAACCGCCATCCACGCGACATGCCGTCGCGCGAGGATTGCGTGCGGCTCCCCATGCGCTTACGAGGAGGCAATACCAATCGAGGCAAGGCTCCTGTGCCGGTCCGCATCAAGAAGCTTATCGGCACCGTCCTTCTGATCATTCTCGTGATCGTCTATGCCGTGCTCGCCACGCTGATCGCGGTTGCGCAGCTGTCGGAGTCGAGCCCGATCGTGCACCTGCTCTATTTCTTCCTCACCGGCCTGTTATGGATCGTGCCGGCCATGTTCATCATCAAATGGATGATCGGAAAGCCGGAAGATCAGGCCTAAACGGTGACGAGCCGCCGCCCGCCGTTCGCGAGCGGCGTGGTCAGCCCGCGCAGCATGGTGCGCAGATGGGCGAGGTTTTGGAACCGCCCGTTCAGCGACAAGCGCGGCAGCGCATGGAGGTGGTCGATATGGTCTTCGCGCAGCACGCCATGGCGCGTGGTAACCGCTGAGAGATAACCGGTCTGTCGCACAAGAGCGACTTCGCGCGGACCGACCGCCTCGCCAAAACCGTACGGGTAAGCGAAATGGCGCGGCTCGCGGCCGAGCTGTTCCGTGATGCGCCGCCGTCCTTCTTCGAGTTCGAACAGCACCTCCGTCTCGCCGAGACGCTTGAGATTGTGGTGATCGACGGTGTGCGCTCCGATCGTCACGAGCGGATGGCGAGCGAAGTGCCGAAGTTCGTCCCATGTCATCAGCGTGGCGCGGCCCGGTGCGCTGTGATCGACGCCAGCCTCGCGCGCGACGCGGCGAACGAACCCGGTCCGCTCGCTTTCCGGGACATCCTTGCTGACCGCAGTAAGCAAGCGACTGAAAGCCGATTGGCGCGCGCTCGAACTATCGCAGTTCAGCTGCTCGCCCCCGAGCTGGATCGGACACCCGGCATTGACCGCTTCTTCGAGAACGTCCCACCAGAGGTCGGCCGTGCCATCGATGAGCCCTGGTGCGACATAGACGGTAATCGGCGTGGAATGCCGCTCGAGAACCGGCAGAGCTTCGAGCATGTTGTCGCGATAGCCGTCATCCGCTGTAAGCGCGACGAAGCGCGAGCCGCCGGCATCTCCTGCCCGCAGACGCTCGACGGCCTCATCCATGGATACAAAGACGAAACCGTCATCGCGAAGCATGGTGAGAACCGCGTCAAGAAAACGCGGCGATACGGAAAGGTGGCGGTTCGGGCCATCCGGGAAGCGCAGCTTATCCGTGACGCGATGGAGCATCAGGATCGCTCCCGTGCCGCCGAACCATGGTTGCAACAGCCGATCGATCCCGGTGATCCGTCCGGCATCCATGACCATGCGGCGAAGCGCGTCGGCGCCTGAACGCATTCCTTCACCTTTCCTTGCGAGCTTCCATCTACTGCGGCCAAGGGTAGAGCTGAAGGATTGCGGCATGGTTGATGGCATGGCACGCGCTGACGCAACAGGCTTGAACAGCCTGTCGGCTACCCTGCGCGTGCTGGATGAAGGCGCGCTGCAAGATTACCGCAGCTTCGCGGGGAGCCGCATCGTCGGTCCTGCACAGCATCCGGTCTGGGCGAAAGCTTGGAGCCGGCAACCGAATGCGAAGCCGATACTCGTCGAGGTCCAGAGAGACGGCGCAACAGTCCTCATGCTTCCGCTCGAAGTCGTAACCTTGCACGGCGTGCAGATGGCCCGCTTCATGGGCGGACGACATGCAAACTCGAATTTCCCCGCCTTTATCGATGGTGAGGTTGGACGTCTCGAACTTGGCACGGCGCTGCGAACAGCTTTGACCTCGGCGGACCTTACCGTTGATGTGCTGGCCTTGGAGCGCATGAGCCCGGATCGCGAGGGACAGTCAAATCCTCTCGTTCTGGATGGTGCCCGCGCGAGCCCAAACCTCGCGCTCGCAACGAAGCTCGGCGCTCCGTTCGACGTTCTGGTGAAGACCAAGGAGTATCGCGGCAAGGCGAAGAAGCACCGTTCGCAACTGCGCAAATATGAGGCCGTAGGGGGCTTCGTGCGAAAGGAGGCTGCGACACCGGTGGAAACCGCACAACTGCTCGACACCTTCTTCGCGCTCAAGGCCGAGCGGTTCAAGCAGGCCGGCATACCCGATCCGTTCGAGCCCGCGCCGGTGCGCGCCGCCTTCCATGCCCTTTTCGCGGACGCATTGTCGGAACCCGAACCGCCATTCCGGCTGCAGGCGCTGGAAGTGGAGAACAAGCCCCGCGCCGTCACCGGCAGCAGCTACGGTTCGGACCGCATCACCTGCGAGTTCGGTGCGATTGCCAGTGACGAGCTCGCCAAGCTCAGCCCCGGTGAGCTCCTGTTCTATCTCAACATCAAGGAAGCTGCCGACAAAGGCTGCACCTTCTACGATTTCGGCGTCGGCGACGAGCCCTACAAGCGCCAGTGGTGCGACGTGGAGACCGAACTGTGGGATGTCTTCATGCCGCTGACACTCAAGGGTCGGGCTTCCGTCGCTGCGCTCGCGACTTCGGCAAAGCTCAAGCTCATGCTCAAGCGCAATCAGCGCCTTTGGCAGGTCTTCAAGGATGTGCGCCGCCGTCTTGCTGGCAGCGCCACGCAGGCTCCCTAAGCTTGATGCCTATTAGGCCGCGTCGCGATCGGTCTTTGGCGGCAGCGGCGCGCGATAACCGGCGGGCGTGACGAGGAGCGGCTCGTAGCCGCGCTCTTTCAGGTCAAGAACGGTTTTTGTCACGCTCTCGTCTTCGCTGCTCAGCACGCTGACCAGAACCGACGTTTCCTCGCCGACCAGACGCTCGATGCCCTCCGCATCGATCGGACCGCATTCGACCACCACTAGATCATAGGCGGTGGTCAAAGAGCTCATGATGATCGGCAGGCGGTCGGCGGCGCGCATCGCCTTCGCGGCATCGGCCGTGCCGATCGGGATGACGTGACAGTCGGAATAGTGCTCGGCACGGATGACATCGGTGAACTGCGCTTCGGCGGCAAGCAGGTTGGTGATGCCGGGAAAACCGACGCCATCCAGCATCGGCCTGGAAGCAGCACCCGATGAGGACAGATCGAGAAGCAGCACGCGCAAACCCGTATCGGCGACTTCTCGGGCAACGAGAACCGAAACGGCAGCCGCTTCGTCACCCTCCGGCGAAATCACCACCGCGCGGCTGGTGCCGCCCGTGACGAGGCGCTGCGCGGCACGCACGATGCCGATCTCGCCGGACTTGGGCTCCGGCACTTGGGTGGTCGCGACTGGTGTGGCTTCCTGCGGTCTTGGTGCGGGCAGTGCAAGCGGTGCGACGGGCTCGGCGGTCGCAACGGGCGGCGCCGCGGCGATCACGTCATCGACGGGCTCGCTATAAGCGCTCCTTGCAGGGCGCATCGCACGGCCGGAGAAGAGTTCGCTCAGCAACGTCAGCACGGACATCAACAGAAGCGACGCGACGAAGGCCGCGACCGTGATCGGAACCTTCTTCGGGAAGTAAGGCTCGATCGGCGTCGTCGCCGGTGAAAAGACTCGCGCATCGGCCGGAAGGTAGTTGCCATCGCGGCGCGAAGACGCTTCGCGGAAACGGCCGAGATAAGATTCGAGGAGGTCGCGCTTGGCGTTCGCCTCGCGCTCCAGCGCCCGCAGCTCGACCTCCTGCTCGCCTGCCTTTGCAGCGGCATCTTTCTGGGCATTGAGTTGGGCGACGAGTTCGTTCTCGCGCAGTTTCGCGGTGTCGGCTTCGTTCGCCAGACTGCGCAATACGTTCTGCGCCTCCGCCCGGATCTGACCGTCCAGATCACCCAGTTGCGACCGCAGCGAGCGGACGCGCGGATGGTTTTCGAGCAGCGTGGTGGAGAGGTCGGCAATATCGGTCTTGAGCTGAACCTGTCGCTCGCGCAGCCGCTGGATCAGCGGGGATTGAAGCACTTCAGGGATCGAGTCGAGCGAACGCCCTTGCTGAAGTGCGGTGCGCACGCTGGCAGCCGACGCCTCGGCTGAAGAGCGCGCGGCGCGAACGCGGGAGAGTTCGGTCGAAAGTTCGGAGAGCTGCTGCGTCGCGAGCACGGAATTATTTTGGCCGATCAAGAGGTCGGACTGTGCCCGATACTGGGCGACCTTGGCCTCGGCCTCCTTCACCTCGCCCGTCAGCTTGGCGATCTCGGGCTCGAGCCAAGTGGTGGCATCGGTGTTGGACGAAAGCTTCGTGTCACGCTGCACGTCGAGATAGGCATTGGCGATGGCCGAGGAGACATTGCGTGCCACCTCGGGATCTTCCGACGAAAACTGCACGACGATGACGCGAGAGCCTTCCACGCGGAAAACGCTGAGCTTGTCGCGCATTTTCTGCAGGACGCGCTCCTCGACCGGCATGCTGGCCGGGTCGGTACGCAGACCGGTCTCGATCAGAAATTTGGAAACCGCCGATGGATTGCGTGCCTCATCGAACTCATCGCGCGTTTGCAGGTTCAAATCGTCGGCGACCTTGCGCAGGATACTGGACGAGCCGATCAGCTCGACCTGCGTTGTAATCCCTTCCGCATCCATCGGCTGCGGCTCGGCCTGCGTGGCAGTGTTCGGACGCGTGAATGCCGACTCGCGCCCTTCGATCGTGAGCCGTGTCTCGCTTCGAAATTGCGGGGTGGCGAGCGACGCCAAGCCGTAGGTCCCGGCGGCCACCACGACCGATACCCCAAGCACGCGCTTCCAGCGGCGCAGGAGGCTGCCGAACAGCGTGCGGAGATCGACATCGAGGTCGGCGGTGTTGGACTGAACGCGTGACATGACCGTCTGCCTGCTTCTGACGCATCAGCAAGGTAAATAGTTATGGTAACTCAATACTTAAGATAGGGGCGAGCCGCAGGGCCCAAGGTGTTTTACGCCGCGTTAACCCTAACCATTCAATAACACCGCATGAATTGGGGGCGGCGTCGTCCCGACCACCGGGCACGGATCATGAAACGCAACCTCTTCGCAGTGACGGCCATCCTTGCCTCCGCACTTGCCGCGGGCTGCACCAGCTATCGCCCTGCCCCACCGGCTTTCCATAAGGCGCTTTCGCAACCCTACATGCTCGGCGCCGGTGATCGCGTTCGCGTCACCGTGTTCGAACAGGATGGGCTGACCAACACATACAGCGTCGATCAGGCCGGCTACATTTCCGTGCCGCTCGTCGGACAGGTGCCGGCACGTGGCCGCACCGCCCAACAGCTGGAAAAGGACATCGCCAACAAGTTGCGCGGCGGCTATATCCGCGACCCAGATGTCGCGGTCGAGGTCGATCGTTATCGCCCGATCTTCGTCATGGGCGAAGTGGGGGCTGCGGGCCAATATTCCTACCTGCCCGGCCTCACCGCCCAGAAAGCCATCGCGACCGCCGGCGGCTTCACGCCCCGCGCTCAGCAAACAGATGTGGACATCACGCGCGATATCAACGGCAAGGTCATGACGGGCCGCGTCGTGACCTCGGATCCGCTTCTGCCCGGCGACACGGTCTACGTGCGCGAACGCCTTTTCTGATTACCCGGCAAGTGTCGGACGAACCTCTCCGCATCGTCCACTGTTTCCGCTCGCCCGTCGGAGGCATTTTCCGCCACGTGCGCGACCTTGCCGAGGCACAGACGAGCGCCGGGCACCTTGTCGGCATCGTCTGCGATTCCAGCACCGGTGGGGTGCATGAGGATAGGCTGTTCGAGGCCATCGCGCCATTTCTGGCGTTGGGTGTCACGCGCACGCCGATGCAGCGCCATATCGGCTTCGGCGATCTTGCGGCCGCCCGACGCACGCTCGGTATCCTGCACCGCATGAAGGCCGATGTGCTGCACGGCCACGGTGCCAAGGGCGGCGTCTATGCTCGCCTGTTCGGCACTTCGATGCGGCTCGGCGGCAGGCGCGTCGCGCGCCTTTACTCGCCCCATGGCGGCAGCCTGCACTACGACCCGAGAACCATGACGGGCCGCATGTTCTTTGCGCTCGAACGCATGATGGAGCGCTTCGGTGATGGGGTGCTCTTCGTATCGGACCACGAACGCCGGACATTCATCAACAAGATCGGAGAGCCGAGGGGCCGCACCACGCTCGTCTATAACGGTTTGCGCGACGAGGAATTCGTGCCGGTCGAAGCCATGCAGGATGCCGCCGATTTCCTGTATATCGGCATGATGCGTGACCTGAAGGGGCCTGATCTCTTCATCGATGCCTTGGCCGACACCAGTCGAACCACCAGGCTACCGGTTTCGGCCGCTATGGTCGGCGCAGGCGACGACCTACCGCGCTATCGCGAGCAGGTGCGGCTTCTTGGCCTGTCCGACCACGTGCGCTTCTTCGACCCGATGCCGGCTCGCGACGCCTTCCGGCTCGCCCGCCATGTCGTCGTGCCGTCGCGTGCCGAGGCCATGCCCTACATCGTCCTCGAAGCCTTGGCGGCGACGAAGCCCATGATCGCGAGCATGGTGGGCGGCATTCCTGAAATCTTCGATGAATGGCGTCATGGGCTTGTTCGGCCCACTGTCGAACAGATCGCACAGAAGATGCGGGAAGCGCTGGATGATCCGATACAGTTCGCCGGGCTCATGCCCCCTGCCGAATCGCTCCGGGCCCGCTTCAGCGCTGGCGTAATGGCAACAGCTATCGAACGAACGTATCGCGAAGCACTGAGGCGTCATTCCTGACGTGGCGTCATCGATCGAATTCGTGTCAAAGCTTCCTTAGCTGCGCTTTGCTATGAAAAGCCGCAGACGGACCCGCCTGCGATGAACGATCCCAATCCAGCCCGCCCTACTTCGATCGACCAAATTCTGCGGCGGCCGGAGGATGAAACCGGCAGCAGTAATTCCGTGCGCCTGAACCGGCTCGCGCAAGAGATCGCGTCGCAATACCGTAAGGATTCCATCTCGCCCGATCTGATGCGCGGCGTGATGCTGCTTTGTGAGCTTTCCCTGCTGCTCGCGTCGGGCCTCGTCATCTACGCCTTCTATGTCGGACACCCCTCGCCGATCTGGCTCTATTATCTCGCTTCCATCGGCACGGCGTCGCTCGGCGCGGTGATCCTCTTCGAGGGAGCCGGCGCCTACCAGATCGGCACGCTGCTTCGCCCCTCGACCGTGGTGCGTGCAGTGACCTTCATCTGGTCGGGCGTCTTCGCCTTGGTCGCGCTGGCCGGCTTCTTTCTGAAAGTGACGGAGGAGCTTTCACGCTTCTGGCTCGGATCCTGGTATCTGACCGGTCTCGCTTTGCTGCTCGTGTTCAGGTTCGTCATGTCACGGGTGTTGCGCAAATGGGCTCGCGACGGGCGGATGGAGCGCCGCGCAGTGATTATCGGCGGCGGAAAGCCGGCGGAAGTCCTGATTCGATCGCTTGAGCAACAACCCTATAACGACATCCGCATCTGCGGCCTGTTCGACGATCGCGACGACACGCGCTCGCCGCCGCTCGTGGCGGGCTATCCCAAGCTCGGCACGGTGGACGAATTGATCGAGTTCGCCCGCATCGCGCAGATCGACATGATGATCGTCTGTCTGCCGCTGACGGCCGAGACGCGCGTGCTGCAGCTGTTGAAGAAGCTTTGGGTTCTGCCGGTCGACATTCGTCTGTCCGCGCATTCCAACCAGCTGAGATTCCGCCCGCGCGCCTACTCCTTCATCGGCTCCGTGCCGATGCTGGATATCTTCGACAAGCCTATCAATGATTGGGATTCTGTGGCGAAGCGTGTCTTCGACATCCTGTTCAGCCTGCTCGGCCTCCTCGCCTTTTCGCCCGTGATGATCGCGACCGCGATTGCCATCAAGCTCGACAGCAAGGGACCGGTCTTCTTCCGTCAGAAGCGCCATGGCTTCAACAACGAGGTGATCGAAGTCTGGAAGTTCCGCTCGATGTTTCACGACCAAGCCGACCAGATGGCCGCACAAGCCGTCACGCGAGGCGACCCGCGCGTGACGCGTGTCGGGCGTTTCATCCGCAAGACTTCCATCGACGAACTTCCTCAGTTCTTCAACGCGCTGGCAGGCAGCCTTTCGCTTGTGGGTCCGCGTCCACATGCTGTGAGCGGTCACAGCCGCAGCCGGCTTTTCTCCGAAGTGGTGGACGGCTACTTCGCGCGGCATCGCGTGAAGCCCGGCGTGACGGGCTGGGCGCAAATCAATGGCTGGCGCGGTGAGATCGACAATGACGACAAGATCCGCATGCGCACTGAATTCGACCTGCAATATATCGAGAACTGGTCGATCTGGTTCGACCTGAAAATCCTTTTCCTGACTCCGATCCGCCTCTTCAACACCGAGAACGCCTATTGAGTGCGACCTTGCAGCCGGGCGTGACGGCCGAGGCCGTGAATGCCAAGACCGTCGCGCTGATCGCCTCGGGCGCGGTCGCGCTGGGCGTCGCGCTGTCGGGCTTCGTGATCCGCGAGCCTGCGCCGTACGAGCTTTACATGGCAGCGCTCATCGCAGTCTGGGCGCTCTTGGGTCTTCGCATCTCGCGCGGTGTCGTTCCGCTGCTGATCCTGCTGGTGACCTTCAACATCGGCGGCGCGCTCGCCATGACGCAGATGGCCGATATTTCCGGCACCCCGCTCTACCTCATGGTCTCATTGTTTCTCGGGCTGACCTCGGTTTTCTACGCGGCCGTGCTGGAGCGAGACCCGAGCCTGTTCAAGCTGATTTTCGTGATCTGGACCCTGGCTGCCACCGTCACATCGGCGCTCGGAATTCTGGGCTACTTCAATCTCGTGCCGGGCGCCTCGCTTTTCACGCTTTACGGCCGCGCATCCGGGGCATTTCAGGATCCGAACGTGTTCGGTCCTTATCTCGTACCGCCTGCCCTGTTCCTGCTGCATGCCACGCTCACCGGCCGCATCTCGCGATTGCCGTTCGTCGCCTTGCCCTTGCTCGTTATCCTCGGCGGCTTGTTTCTGTCATTTTCGCGCGGTGCTTGGGGCCTGTTCGCGGCAACCGCCATCGTGCTCACAGCCGCGCTATTTATACAGACCCAAAGCGGACGCGTGAGGCTGCGCATCGTCGTCATGAGCTTGCTCGGGCTCCTCATGATGGCCATTCTGCTGATCATCATCTTGCAGCTTCCCGGCGTGGCAGAACTCTTCACAACCCGCGCGCAGCTCGTGCAGGACTATGACGGCGCGCGGCTGGGCCGATTCGCGCGTTACGCCATCGGCTTCTCGCTTGCGCTCGAAAAGCCGCTCGGCATCGGCCCGCTTGTCTTCGGCCAGCTTTACAGCGAGGACACGCACAATATCTGGCTCAAGGCGCTGATGGATTATGGCTGGCTAGGCTTCGTTTCCTGGCTGACATTGATGCTTTGGACCATTGCCGCCGGCTTCCGCATCCTGTTCCGCGACAGGCCTTGGCAGCCCTTTCTGCTCTGCGCCTATATCGCCTTCCTCGGCCATCTCGCGCTCGGCTCGGTGATCGACATCGACCACTGGCGTCACTTTTATCTGCTGCTCGGGCTCGTTTGGGGCGCGATCGCGCTGGAATATCGTCGCGGCATGACTGCACGACGCCATTTGGAGGCAGGGCGACAGCAAATCCTGAACTACGCAGAAGACTGAGCCGCGGCGGTCGCCACAGATCAGGCAGCGGACCGGCATCATTCATTCGGCACAGCTCGAAAGACCGCTCATCTCCCACTTATCCAAAGGATGTGCGGCGTTAAACCTTGCAGTTCGTCTTGAACGGCATCACGCTTCAGAAACCTTGGGAGGGGTGTGTTATGTCTAGAAACACGAAGGCTGCGTGGCAGACCGTCGGCTTGGCAACATTCACCGCGATTTCGGGCGCGCTGCTGCTCGCGGTCATGATGGCCGATAGACTTTGAGCACGTCTTTGGCAGCCTGAAGCATGGGGTCAAGCGCTGTGGGCATAGGCCGAAGTCGTGCCCGGACCCTCGTGGGACTTTGCGTCTGGGCATACCGCAAATCATCCAGATTGGCGGGCTTTCGTTTGAAGAAGTGATTTTAGCGCTTGCGCCGCAAACCCGTATTCTCTAAGGCTTCGCTCGGTTCGGAGCGTAGCGCAGCCCGGTAGCGCACTTGACTGGGGGTCAAGGGGTCGTGGGTTCGAATCCCGCCGCTCCGACCATTCCTTCCCTCAGCTTTCAAACTTAAATTCTACCGTTCAGGTGGCGTCAGCCATCTGTCTCATGCTGCTCGCATCCGGCTACAGGGTTCAGCCATTCCTCGCGTCGTATGGTCCAGACCTCTTCAGTCGGCGTCAGTCCGCTTGGTGCCGCGTCAAGGGAGCCGACGCGGATGCGCGCTTCGGTTTCGCGCAGGAAAAAGAGCCGTCCGCCACAGGTGGAACAGAAGTGGCGTCCTCGATAGCTTGCCGTCTCGCCAGTCATCTTAAAAGAGTCGCGGGGCCACGCTGCGATGAGCGCGAAGGCTGAGCCGCTTTCCTTGCGGCAGTCGCCACAGTGACAGATGCCCACTTGGGTTGGCTCGCCGGAGACCTCATAGCGAACGGCGCCGCAAAGGCAGCCGCCGGTTCTCGCCCTCAGCGGACCTGATCCAGCAGGCGTTTGCATTCGAGCAGGTCGAATAATGCTTCCTGCAGAAGCGCGCGGTTGTCGCGGCTGAGCTTTCCTGAGCCTGCTACCGGCCCTTCCTCCTCGCCTTTTCCGATCCCGAAGAAACGGCGGCTGGGCTTGGCCTTGGCTTCGCCGACCAGCATCTCGCCGTCCTCGTCGCGCTCGATCACGGGCGCGGGCGGCACCGCCATGGCCTCTTCTTCGGCCGCCCGTCGGCGCGCCACAGCCTCGATCGCCGGCACGTCGCCAGTGCCGACGGAAACGACGAACTGATTGCCGTTGTCGCGCAGCATGCGCTGCACGCCTTTAATCGTGTAGCCCTGGTCATAGAGCATGTGCCGGATGCCCTTGATGAGTTCGACATCCTGCGGGCGGTAATAGCGGCGGCCGCCGCCGCGCTTCATCGGCTTGATCTGCGTGAAGCGCGTTTCCCAAAAGCGCAGCACATGCTGCGGCAGGTCGAGATCCTCGGCAACCTCGCTGATGGTCCGGAATGCGTCGGGACTCTTATCCATCGCGGCAGACCTTTGCGGTTGTGATTCGAATGACATTGCAGCGCGTTACGCGCCGAAGCTCAACTGCGCTCGGTGCTCGACTTCTTCTTGTCGCTCGACATGCCGCGCAGGATACGGCTTTTCAGCACGTTGGACGCCTTGAAGGTCATCACGCGACGCGGCAGGATCGGCACTTCCTCGCCGGTCTTCGGGTTGCGGCCGATGCGCTCGTTCTTGTCGCGGACCTGGAAGGTGGCGAAGGAGGAGAGCTTCACCGTCTCACCGCGCACGATGGCGTCGCAGATCTCGCTCAACACGCTTTCGACCAGTTCCGCCGACTCCGTCCGGGAAAGTCCGACCTTGCGATAAACAGCTTCCGCAAGGTCAGCACGAGTCAGAGTTTTACCGCTCATCCGATGAACCAGCCGTCCCAGTCAAAATCTTGCCAAGTGCGCGAGAATGTTAGGGATTTTCGCGCACGCGGTCAACAAATTCGCGCCTACCAGCGCAGCAGAACCGCACCCCAGGTGAAGCCGCCGCCCATGGCTTCGAGCATCACCACGTCACCTTTCTTGATGCGTCCATCACCGACCGCCTCGCCCAGCGCCAACGGTACGGACGCGGCCGAGGTGTTGCCATGCAGGTTCACGGTGATGACCACCTTGTTCTCATCGATGCCGAGTTTCTTGGCGGAGGCGTCGATGATGCGCTTGTTGGCCTGATGCGGCACGAACCAATCGAGGTCGTCGGGACCGAGACCGGATTTGACGAAAACGTCCTCGACCACATCGGTGATCATGCCGACCGCATGTTTGAACACCTCGCGACCTTCCATGCGCAGCTTGCCGACCGTGCCGGTGGTGGAGGGACCGCCATCGACATAGAGCTTTTCGCGGTGCGAGCCGTCGGAGCGCAGGCTGGAAGCGATGATGCCGCGATCGTCCCGGGTGCCCTCGCCTTCAGCCGCTTCGAGGATGATGGCGCCGGCACCGTCGCCGAAAAGCACGCTGGTGGTGCGATCCGTCCAGTCCACAATGCGCGAGAACGTCTCGGCGCCGATCACTAGAGCGCGCTTGGCCTGCCCGCCGCGCAGGTAAAGGTCAGCTGTCACCACCGCATAAACGAAGCCTGAGCATACGGCCTGCATGTCGAAGGCGAAGCCATGGAGCATGCCGAGACGCTGCTGAATCTCGACGGCGCTTGCCGGAAAGGTGTTGTTCGGCGTCGAGGTGGCTAGCACGATCAGGTCGATATCGGCAGGCGTCAGGCCGGCATTGTCGAGTGCCTTACGCGCGGCCGCCTCGCCCAGCGAAACGGTCGTCTCGCTTTCATTGGCAATGTAGCGCTGGCGGATGCCCGTGCGTTGGGTGATCCACTCGTCCGAGGTTTCGACGATGCCCTCGAAATCCGTGTTCTTCATCACGCGCGCCGGCAGTGCCGTGCCGATGCCGCGAACGACTGACCGAATCATTCTGTTCTTATTCCTCGGTTTCAGGTTCGGATTCATCTTCCGCCCGCAGCGCGCCGGAGCGGAGATGACGAGCGTGGAAAAGGTCGAGATCGGCCTCGATGCGGTCGAGCAGGCGGTTGCGTACCATGTCGTAGGCGAGATCGACGGCAGCGGCGAAGCCTTCCGCATCCGCGCCGCCATGGCTCTTCACGACAATGCCGTTAAGGCCCAGGAAGACGCCGCCATTGCTCTTGCCGACATTGAGCTTCATGCGCAGCCGCTCGAAGGCGCCCTTGGCGAAGAGATAGCCGATCTTGGCCATCACCGTGCGCTGCATGGCCTCACGCAGATAGGTGCCGATCTGGCGCGCGGTGCCTTCGGCGGTTTTCAGCGCGATGTTGCCGGTGAAGCCCTCCGTCACCACGACATCGACGGTGCCCGCCCCGATGTCGTTGCCTTCCACGAAGCCATGATATTTCATCGACGAAAGGTCGGCCTCACGCAGGAGGCGGGCGGCGTCCTTGACGTCCTCCTGTCCCTTTACGTCCTCAATGCCGACATTGAGCAGGCCGACGGTGGGGCGATCGATCTCGAATAGCGCGCGCGCCATCGCCGCACCGAGAATCGAGAAATCCACGAGCTGGTGAGCATCGGCGCCGATGGTCGCGCCGACATCGAGCACGATGCTCTCCGAACGCACCGTTGGCCAGATGGCGGCGATGGCCGGGCGTTCGATGTTTGCCATGGTGCGCAAACAGAACTTCGACATGGCCATCAGCGCGCCGGTGTTGCCGGCCGAGATGCAGGCCTCCGCCTCCCCCAGCTTCACCGCTTCGATGGCGCGCCACATGGAAGATTTGCCGCGACCCTGGCGAAGTGCCTGGCTCGGTTTGTCATCCATGCGCACTTCCACCTCGCAATGGGTGAAGCGGCTCGCTGCGGCCAGCCGCGGATGCGCGTCGAGGATGGGGCGTACCACCTCTTCTCGGCCATAGATCAAAAAGCGGACGTCGCTGCGGCGCGAGAGCACGGTCAACAGCGCGGGCAGCACGACTTTCGGGCCGTGATCGCCGCCCATGGCGTCGATGGAAAGTGTGATCAAGTGTCGGTCATCCCGATTGGCGCGCGCCGAAGCAGGCTACCCTGCCGGACGCGGTGCGCGGGAAAATAGAGATTTTGCCTCGCGGCACAACGGCTTTCGCGCAACAGTCTCGTTTCAAGGCTTGCGCGCGAGCCCCGCGAGCTTGGCCTGCCAGTCGCTCATCGGCGCTTCTTCGCCGGCTTCCGGCTCCGCCTCGACCTTGGCGTTCGCCTTGCGAGGATAGGGATCGATGGCAAGGCCGAAGAACTGCTCGGCCAGCGCGCCGACATCGATGAAGTCGCCTGAGAATGTTTCAGGGCTGTCCGGCCCATCCATGTCGAGATGGATTTCGCCGCCAACATCGAAGCCTTCGCGACCGAGCTTCGAGTCCTCGGGCAGGAAGACGGCATCGATCTCTTCATCGATGCGATTCCGGAGTGGCTCGAGCGTGACCACGCATTCCTGATCGATCAGTGCCTCGACCCGGCCGCGCACGCGAACACCGTTGCGCTTCCATTTCTCGACGGTCAAATCTGCCTTGAAGCTCTCGACGCCGAGCAGACCGTGCTCGTCGGCAAGTTCCGCGCGCGTTTCTGCATCGGGCTCGATTAGCACCGGTGTTCCGCGGTCGGGCAGACGTGCGACATTGACGGGATGCGCGATGGGACTGCGGGTTTCGTGGTTGGGGTGGCTCATCGTCCAAACTCCTCGGCCGCGTCAGGGAATCGCAGCGTTCCGGCCACGATCTCTTCGAGCGGCTGTGCCGCGAGCGTGGTCGCAGCATGTGAAACGTAAGATGCGAAGGCATCGGCCTGTGCATCGCGCGCTTCGCCCGGCCGTATATTGCGAAGCAGGGCGTCGGCGAGTGCCGCGCGGTCGTCGCGGTCGAGTGCCTCACCATAGGCACCGGTGCGGCCGTAAAACATCCGCGCGAGCTTCTTCATGCGCTTCGGAATGCCCATGTCGCCGATGCCGAGATCGCGCAGCGAACTGTCCACGTCGGCAAAGAACATGTCCGTCAGTTCCTGCGCCACGTCGCGCGCGGCGACCGTCTGATCCTGCACGCGGCGCAGAACGAGAAAGACATGAAGACCGATCATCTCGAATCGGCCGAGCGGCGTGTCGGGCACGTTCCACCGCGCATAAAAGGTCGGCTGCCGCGCGGCTGCCACGATCTGCTCATAGAGCGCATCGATGATCGCACGATTGGCTCGGCGCTTTCTGCTGAATAATCGTTCGAGCATCACTGAATTTCCGCGCGCTCTCGCAAATGATGGCGCTGTTGCAACGGTAGGGAAGCTGGTTTACCGCTTCAATCGCCCGGATCAAGGGCGGACAGGGGCCGAAGGGTGGCACTGGATCGACTGGATGGGGAGTTGCGCTTGAGGGGAACGAATTTCAAGAGGGCTGCAGCCTGGGGGCAAGCTGCGCCACTTCTTGCCGCAGGCCTATTGCTGGCCGGCTGCAATGGCACGGGCAATCTCGGCCTGACGCCCGGCGAGACGATCACGCAGGGCTATATCATCGACCAGGCGCAGATCGACTCGGTACCGGTTGGTTCGAGCCGCGAACAGGTTCTGCTCGCGCTCGGCACGCCTTCGACCACGGCGACCTTCGACAATGAAGTCTTCTACTACATCTCTCAGACGCGTCGCCGCAGCGTGGCCTTCATGAATGCGCGCCTCGTCGACCAGCGCATTTTGGCCGTTTACTTCGGCGCGGATGGCCGCGTGACCAATATCGCGAATTACGGCATGAAGGACGGCAAGGTGTTCGACTTCATCTCGCGCACCACGCCAACGGGCGGCAAAGACCAGAACTTCCTCGGCCGCATCCTTTCGGGAGCCGGCGCCAAGCCGAGTCTGCCGGGGGCAAATCCGACCAGCTCCTTCTAGGAGCAGGCGCAGAATCAGAAAGGCCCGCGGAGCGATCCGCGGGCCTTTCGTTTATGGTCAGGCCGAGTGGGCCAGAACCGCCAGCAGCAGCAAGGCCACGATGTTCGTGATCTTGATAGCGGGGTTCACGGCCGGGCCGGCGGTGTCCTTGTAGGGGTCGCCCACCGTGTCGCCGGTGACCGATGCCTTGTGCGCCTCGGAGCCCTTCACGTGGCGGACGCCGTCCTTATCGATGAAGCCGTCCTCGAAGCTCTTCTTCGCATTGTCCCAAGCACCGCCACCGGAGGTCATCGAGATCGCCACGAAAAGGCCGTTGACGATAACGCCGAGCAACGACGCGCCGAGTGCCGCGAACGCTGAGGCTTTCGAGCCAGAAATGAGCAGCACGCCGAAATAAACGACGAGCGGCGCCAGGACAGGCAGCAACGAGGGGATGATCATCTCCTTGATCGCGGCCTTGGTCAGCAGGTCCACGGCGCGCGCATAATTCGGCTTGGACGTACCCTGCATGATGCCAGCATCCTCCCGGAACTGACGCCGGACCTCCTCGACGATCGAACCCGCTGCGCGACCGACCGCCGTCATGGCGATGCCGCCGAAGAGGTAGGGGATCAGGCCGCCAAAGATCAGGCCCGCCACCACATAAGGGTTCGAGAGATCGAAGGACACAGTCCCGAGATCGGCGAAGTACGGATACTGCGCGGCGTTTGCAGCGAAGTATTGCAGGTCGTAGGAGTAGGCCGCGAACAGCACCAATGCGCCCAAGCCTGCCGAGCCGATGGCATAGCCTTTGGTCACGGCCTTGGTCGTGTTGCCCACCGCATCGAGCGCGTCGGTGGATTGGCGCACTTCCTTGGGCAGGCCCGACATTTCGGCGATACCACCGGCATTGTCGGTAACGGGACCGAACGCATCGAGTGCCACGATCATACCGGCAAGGCCCAGCATGGTCGTTACCGCGATTGCCGTGCCGAACAGGCCTGCAAGCTGGAAGGTCGCGATGATGCCGCCAACGATCACGATGGCGGGCAGCGCCGTCGATTCGAGCGAGACAGCCAGACCTTGGATGACATTCGTGCCGTGGCCGGTCACGGAAGCCTGCGCGATCGAGTTCACCGGACGCTTGTTGGTGCCGGTATAGTATTCGGTGATCACCACGATCAGTCCCGTCACGAGAAGGCCGATGAGCCCGCAGATGAAGAGGTTGGACCCGGTGATCGCCATGCCGTTGGCGGTGCCGATCTCACCAAAGCCGACAGTCGCCCAGGTCGCGACGCCGAGGCCGACGATGGAAAGCAGGCCGGTGACGATCAAGCCCTTGTAAAGCGCGCCCATGATCGAGCCGTTTGAGCCGAGCTTCACGAAGAATGTGCCGACGATCGAAGTGAGGATGCACGCGCCGCAGATGGCGAGCGGGTAGAGCATGACATTGCCAAGGGCGGCTGTCGTGCCGAAGAAGATCGATCCGAGCACCATGGTGGCGACAACGGTCACCGCATAGGTCTCGAACAGGTCGGCCGCCATGCCCGCGCAGTCGCCGACATTGTCG
Organism: Mesorhizobium liriopis; assembly: GCF_024053505.1. Classification (GTDB taxonomy): domain Bacteria; phylum Pseudomonadota; class Alphaproteobacteria; order Rhizobiales; family Rhizobiaceae; genus Mesorhizobium_B; species Mesorhizobium_B liriopis. The sequence continues at coordinate 251,276 of NZ_JAMXQS010000006.1, forward strand.
CCGACATTGTCCGCGATGGTCGCCGGGTTGCGCGGATCGTCCTCCGGGATACCCGCTTCGACCTTGCCCACCAGATCGCCGCCGACATCCGCGCCTTTGGTGAAGATGCCGCCGCCGAGACGCGCGAAGATCGAGATGAGCGAAGCACCGAAGCCGAGCGCGACGAGCGCGTCGATGACGGCGCGGTCGTTCGGTGCATGGGCCATCGGACCAATCAGAATGAGGTAGTAGACCGAGACGCCCAACAGCGCGAGGCCGGCCACCAGAAGGCCTGTAATCGCGCCCGACTTGAAGGCGATGTCGAGGCCAGCGGCAAGGCTGTTCGACGCGGCTTGAGCCGTTCGCACATTGGCGCGCACCGAGACATGCATGCCGATAAAGCCTGCGACGCCAGAGAGCACGGCACCGATCAGGAAGCCGATGGCAGCGATGCCGGACAGAAGCCACCAGGCGAGCAGGAAGACCACGACGCCGACGATGGCGATGGTGGTGTATTGGCGGGTCAGATAGGCTTGGGCACCCTCGCGGATAGCAGCAGAAATTTCCTGCATCCGCGCATTACCCTGGTCGGACGCCAGCACCGACTGGGTTGCCCAGATCGCATAGGCGATCGAAAGCAGCCCGCAGGCGATGACGACATAAAGCATTGTCATGTCCGAATTCCCTCCCAAAAATTCGAAGGGGACCCGGGCGGAATGACCGGGCCCGATGGAATCACGCCCAAATCAAGGGCGGAATGCCCATAGGCCGTAACGGCAGGGATAAAACGGGACGGTTCGACCGGCGTCAAGCTGACGCCGTCATGGTTCAAGCGTTAATCGGTTGAGGAACTGGCACCAGTCCGCGCAATTCGACGCGGAACCCTCATTTGATAGGTCGAGCGCAGGTAAGGGCCCTATGCGCTGCCCTTGCTCTCGGTGCGAACGCGCTTCGCAACGCGGTCCAGCACGGCGTTGACGAGCTTGGGCTCGTCCTCGGTATAGAATGCCTTGGCGATATCGATATATTCGGACACGATCACCGGAACCGGCACGTCGTTGCGCTTCATCAACTCCCACACACCTGCACGAAGGATGGCGCGAAGGGTCGAATCGAGGCGCGAGAGCGGCCAGTCATCTGTCAGGGCCTGACGGATCACCGGGTCGATGGTGCGCTGCTCCGCGACGACGCCCGAGATGATGGTGCGGAACCACTGCGCATCGGCCTCGCGATATTGCGCGCCATCCACTTCCTTGCCGAGACGGAAGCTCTCATATTCGGCCGCGATCTCGAGGACACCCGCGCCCGCGACATCCATCTGGTAGAGCGCCTGCACCGCAGCGAGGCGAGCGGCCCCGCGCTTGTTTGCCTGGCGAGGTGCTGTTTCTTCATTCGCAATCGGCTCGGCCATGATCAGGCTCCCAGGCGATCGCGGATGGCGATCATGGTCAGAGCCGCGCGTGCCGCGAAGCCGCCTTTGTCGCCCTCTTCGCGCTTGGCGCGAACCCAGGTCTGCTCTTCATTCTCAGTGGTGAGAATGCCGTTGCCGATGGCGAGCGAGCCGTTCACAGAAAGGTCCATAAGAGCGCGCGAGGATTCGTTGGCGACCACATCGAAGTGGTAGGTCTCGCCGCGAATAATGGTTCCAAGCGCGACGAAGCCGTCATACTGCTTGCCGCCATCGTCGGCTGCGTCGAGCGCAAACGCGATCACGGCCGGGATTTCGAGCGCGCCGGGAACGGTGACGACGTCGTAGGTCGCGTTCGCCTCGTCGAGTGCGGCCTTCGCGCCTTCGAGCAGCGCATCGGCATAGCCGTCATAGAAGCGCGCCTCGATGATCAGCAGGTGCGTTTTCCGCGCCGGCGCGAGAAACGCGCCCGTGTGAGTGTGGGTGGTGGCCATGAAAGTCTCCGGAAGCGCCGGTGACTTAGGCCGATGCCGACTTTATCGCAAGGCTAGAGGTGAAGAGCAGCCATTCCCTTTTGCGTTAGCGCTTTAAGGAACGCTCATGCAGACGCACAGCGGTGTAGGCACCCGCAGCAATCAGCGCAGGCAAGCCGAAACCCCAAAGCAGCCAGAACAGGTTCGCATCGCTCACGAGATCGATCCTTTCAGCACGCGTCTTGCCCACAAATGTCGTGCGGTCGAGAGCGTTGGCCAACAGCTTTGTACGCTCATTCTATATCAGGCTCAAAGCCCATCCTTCTGCGCTTCCACTAGCCGTGCCGCATAGCGGGCCATTGTGTCGATCTCGATGTTGACACGATCGCCCGCCTTGCGCTCCCCCCATGTGGTGACTTCGAGCGAGTGACGGATCAGAAGCACGTCGAAGCGAGTACCTGCGACGCGATTGACGGTGAGCGACGTGCCATCGAGTGCGACCGAGCCTTTCGGCGCGATGAACCGCGCGAGCTCGCGTGGCGCTTCCAGCGTGAAGCGGGTCGCCTCCCCCTCCTCCTCGACAGAAACGATCTCGGCCTGCCCATCGACATGGCCGGACACGATATGGCCGCCGAGTTCGTCGCCGACCTTCAGCGCGCGCTCGAGATTGATGCGCGTGGCACTGTTCCAATTGGCGGCAGTGGTGAGGCGCAGCGCTTCCTCCCAAGCTTCGACCTCGAACCAACGCGCATTCGAGCCTGCCTCGGGCAGCGTCACGACAGTCAGGCACACGCCGGAGCAGGCGATGGAAGCGCCGATGTCGATCGTGGACGGATCATAGGCCGTTTCAATCCGAAAACGCTTTCCCTCGGGCAGCGAGGAAACAGCTGAAATGTTGCCGATGTCGGACACGATACCTGTGAACATCAGTCTCTTCTCCATTCCCGGCAGAGATCATCACCGAAGCGGCTTTCGCGCGTGAGGTGAAAACCCTGTAGCGGCGTATCCCATGCGATTGGCGACGCTATGCCGCCTCGGCCGATCTTCATCGCGCCCTTGAACAGCACGAGCCGATCCACGAGGCCATCCGTGAGCAAGGCTCTTGCGGTCGCAGCACCCCCCTCGATGAACAGATTTGCAATGCCCTGTGACGCCAGATCTTCGAGAAGTTCCGGCATCGCAATACGACCGTCGAACTCTTCGACGGCCAGAATGCCGACACCGGCTGCTTCGAGTTTCGCGCGGCGGTCGTTATCAACGGATGCGGCAATGCGAACCGGGACATCCCGAGCGGTTCGAACTAGATTCGATTGAAGCGGCAGGCGGCTGTTCTTGTCGAGCACGATGCGGATCGGCGAGCGCCCTTCTAGCCCGCTCAAGCGAACCGTCAAAAGCGGATCATCAGCCAGCGCCGTATTGATGCCCACCATGATCGCATCGCTCGCAGCGCGCATCATCTGCACCTGGGCGCGGGCGGTGGCACCCGTGATCGGCAACTGCCCTTTGCCTTCTCGCCCGATCATATCATCAGCGGAAAGCGCAAGCTTGAGAGTCACATAAGGCCGCTTGTTCAGCGAGCGCATGAGATAGCCCGCCATGGCGTCGGATGCTTCGGTAGCCAAAACACCTTCGGTCACGTCAATCCCAGCGTCGCGCAGGATGGCGTAACCGCGCCCGGCGACACGCGGATCCGGATCGGCCGCAGCGCCGACAACACGGCGTATGCCGGCCGCGACCAAGGCATTCGCGCAAGGCGGGGTCCGGCCGTGATGGGCGCAGGGTTCGAGCGTGACATAGGCGGTCGCACCCTTCGCCCGCTCGCCGGCCTCGGCGAGGGCTTGGGGTTCGGCATGCGGGCGGCCACCGACAGCCGTGACGCCCCGGCCGACAATGATGCCATGGTCGTCAACGATCAAGGTTCCGACAGATGGGTTGGTCGCGGTGCGCCCGAGATTGCGCAACGAAAATCGGATAGCCGCCGCCATGAAGCAACGGTCTTGCGCCGGATCAGTCAACATCCTCGTCGCTGCGCAGCTCGCCAAGAACGTCGTGGAAGTCCTTGGCCTCGCGGAAATTGCGATAAACCGAGGCAAAGCGGACATAGGCCACGTCGTCCAGCGACTTCAGGGCGTCCATCACGAGACGGCCAATCTCGTCGGATGTCACTTCCGCCTCGCCGCCGCTTTCCAGCTGGCGAACGATGCCGGTGACAGCCCGGTCCACGCGATCCGGATCGACATTGCGCTTGCGCAAGGCGACGTCGATCGAACGACGTAGCTTGTCTCGGTCGAAAGGCACCTTGCGGCCGGAGCGTTTCCCAACGATCAGGTCGCGCAGTTGCACGCGCTCGAAGGTGGTAAAGCGCCCGCCGCAAACGGGACAGACGCGACGGCGCCGGATCGCGACGCCGTCTTCGGCGGGTCGCGAATCCTTCACTTGGGTGTCTTCAGACTGGCAATAAGGGCAACGCATCTTGAACCGATATGGTGATGCGCTGCCTTTAGTTCATGTAGGGGTACATGGGGAAGCGGTCAGTCAGCTTGCGCACCTTGTCGTGCACCGCTGCCTCGACCGTGCCGTTACCTTCGTCCGAATTGGCCGCCTTCAGGCCGTCGAGCACTTCAGAGATCAGCGCGCCGATCTCGGTGAACTCGGCTTCGCCGAAACCACGCGTGGTGCCGGCCGGCGTGCCCAGGCGGATGCCAGAGGTGACGAACGGCTTTTCCGGGTCGAACGGGATGCCGTTCTTGTTGCAGGTGATCGCCGCGCGGCCGAGCGCGGCTTCCGCGCGCTTCCCCGTGGCGTTCTTGGGGCGGAGGTCCACCAGCATGGAGTGATTGTCCGTGCCGCCCGACACGATGTCGAGACCCGTATCCTGCAGGCTCGTGGCAAGCGCCTTGGCGTTCTTCACGATGTTCTCGGCGTAAGTCTTGAACTCGGGCTGCAATGCCTCGCCGAAAGCCACGGCCTTCGCCGCGATGACATGCATCAGCGGACCGCCCTGCAATCCGGGGAAAACGGCCGAGTTCATCTTCTTCGCGATCTCCTCGTCGTTCGAGAGGATCATGCCGCCACGGGGGCCGCGTAGCGACTTATGCGTGGTAGTGGTCACCACATGCGCGTGCGGGAACGGCGACGGATGCGCGCCACCGGCCACGAGGCCCGCGATATGGGCCATATCGACCATCAGATAGGCGCCGACGCTGTCGGCGATCTCACGGAAGCGCTTGAAATCCCAGATGCGCGAATAGGCAGTGCCGCCGGCGATGATGAGCTTGGGCTTCTCCTGCTGCGCGATGCGCTCGACCTCATCCATATCGATGAGATGATCGTCGCGACGCACGCCGTAGGACGCCACCTTGAACCACTTGCCGGACATGTTCACCGGCGAGCCATGCGTGAGGTGGCCACCCGAATTCAGGTCGAGGCCCATGAAGGTGTCGCCCGGCTGCAGGAGCGCCAGGAACACCGCCTGGTTCATCTGGCTGCCGGAGTTCGGCTGGACGTTCGCGAAGTTGCAGCTGAACAGCTTCTTGGCGCGGTCGATGGCAAGCTGCTCGGCGATATCCACGAACTGGCAGCCACCATAGTAGCGCTTGCCGGGATAGCCCTCGGCATATTTGTTGGTCATGATCGAGCCCTGCGCCTCGAGCACCGCACGGCTGACGATGTTCTCCGAGGCGATCAGTTCGATCTCGTGGCGCTGACGACCGAGTTCCTTGCCGATGGCATCGAAGATCTCCGGATCCGCATCCGCGAGCGTGGTGGTGAAGAAGCCGTTGGCTGCCATGACTGCCCCATTCGTGTCTAAACGTGCGCGCGACCTAGCACGGAGATCAGCGCCTCACCATGCATTCGCGCGACGTATTTTGCTGCTTTGCGCCACGCTGAAACGGAAAAAGCCGCCCGAAGGCGGCTTTCTCTCAGATGACGATTTTTAGAGCGAAGAAATCTTCAATTCCTGCGCCCCGTCCAGCGCGTAGATATCGTCGCGGAAATGCGTGACGTGATCGCCCGTGGACCATGCCGAGATGTAGGAGAAATAGACCGGCACCGGCTGCGCGATCTGCACCGGCGTGCTCTCGCCCGACTTGATGGTCTGTTCGAAACGCTGGCGGTTCCAGCCAGGCGTGTCGCGGATCAGCCAGGTCACGAGGTCGCGGACGTTCTGCACGCGCACGCAGCCCGAAGAGTCGAAGCGCATGAGCTTGTTGAACAGGCTCTGCTGCGGCGTATCGTGCATGTATGTGGCGTGGGTGTTCGGGAAGTTGATCTTCACCGACGCCATGGCGTTGTTCGCACCCGGATCCTGACGGAAGCGGAACTTCGCTGCATCTTCGGTCGACCAGTCGATGGTGGTCGGGTCGATCTCGCCGCTGGGTCCGAGAATGCGGATGTTGTTCTTGGTCAGATAGGTCGGATCCTTGCGCATGAGCGGAATGATGTCCTTGCGGACGATCGATTCCGGTGCATTCCAGTACGGATTGACGATGACCTCGTTGATGGCCGAGTTCAGGATCGGCGTCTGGCGGTCGATCTTGCCGACGATCGCCGTGTGCCGCTGCACCACGCGACCGTTCTCGACTGCCTCGATCTGGGCTGCCGGAATGTTGACCATCACATAGCGGCTCGGTGTGTTCTGCGTGTAGGGGCGCAGGCGCTCGAGATTGGTCTGGAGCTGGCCGAGACGAACCTGGGCAGAGATGTTCATGGCGGCGTAGGAGTACTTGCCGAGCACACCGTCTGCCGGCAGGCCGTGACGCGCCTGGAAGCGCTTCACGGCGGAATCGACATATGAGTCGAACTCAGTGGAGAGGCCGGCCGACTGCGAAAGGTCGCCGGTGATGATCAGGCGGCGGCGCAGCGCCTCGACGTCCGGGTCGGACACGCCGAGTTGAAGCTTCTTGGTGTCCGGCACCGTGTTCCAACTGCCCTGTGCCGCGATGTTCGAATACTCGCCGATGGCCTGCTCGATGTAGCCGAGCGTCTGCGGGGAAAAGATCGGCAGGGTGGAAGCGACCTTGCCGCCCTGCGAAGCGCGCGCATCGAACTGCATATCCCAATCGCCGCGACCAGATGCTTGGAAGATGTCGCTCAACACGTCCTGCGCGAAGCTCGTGCCCGGCACGGCTGCGGTGGCGAGGCCGGCGATCCCGGCGAGAAACTGGCGGCGGCTGGCTTGCATCGATTATCCCATCGCTTTGCTTCGCCAAATCCCGCGCTTCCCACGCGGCTCACGAAGCTCAAGGTTTCGGAAGCGTCCTTGGTGCCTGCCTATCCTTAACAAAAGGCCAAGGCACCCTGCCCAGCCGATCACGGAAAGGTCAACGATCTCGCTTCCTTAGCTGGGTTTCTCGAAAGCCATTCGAATATGGCGGCAGCGTGGCCGGTAGCCCGACGCTGTTCGCGAAAACGACGTGGCCGACGGGGTGGTGTTCCCCGCCGGCCACACCTCTTTGCCTGGAGAGCAAAAAGAAGGGAGAAGAGGCTTACATGCGGTAAGCGATGGTATCGTTCCAGAAGCGGTCCAGACGCTGCAGCGCCTTGTTCATCTGCTGGAACTCTTCCGGGTTGATGCCGCCGACCTGCTCGATGGAACCGATGTGGCGCTCGTAGAGCTTGGCGACCACATCCGCGACTTCAGTGCCCTTGGGCGTCAGGCTGATGCGGACCGAGCGGCGGTCGATGCGCGAGCGCTGGTGGTTGATAAAGTCGAGCTCGACCAGCTTCTTGAGATTGTAGGACACGTTCGAGCCGAGATAGTAGCCGCGGGTGCGAAGCTCGCCGGCGGTCAGCTCGGAATTGCCGATGTTGAACAGAAGCAAGGCCTGGATGGCGTTGATGTCGGAGCGGCCCGAACGCTCGAACTCATCCTTGATCACGTCGAGCAGGCGGCGGTGCAGACGCTCGACCAGCTGAAGCGACTCCATGTAGAGGGTGCGAAGCGCATCACGGCGTTCGTCCTGCGGAGCGGTGTTGGTGTTCGACTGGGTGTGAGCGGTCCTGCCCGCAGCGCGTGCGTTCGTCATGGGTTGCCTCTTCCTGTTGTCGCCAGTGGCAAGGTCTATCGCCTCACCTTGATCGCGACCCTACGCGGCAGCCTATAAAACTTGACTTAAACCTCACGCTTAACAGAGCCTTGCACAGGAAAACGCAATCTCACGCTTAATAGTGGCTTACTTCCCTCCCTCGCCTTCGTCTCGAAATGACAACAACGAAGGCGATATACACAATCGCAACCATAGCGTGGACTGCGAGCACCGAATAATTAGTGCCGAATAGATCAGGCAGTGCTGCATACATCACCGTTTCCACTACCGCGCAGATGAACCAGATGATCGGCCCCCAAGACGCCAGCATCCAGAGCCCAATGGCGGCGAACGGAAAGAACACGGCGAGCAGGACAGCCGCGACCTGCCAATAGGTGGGCATCAGGTCGAAGCGCCAGAGCGGTCCTTCATAGAAACCGAGGAGCCTGACCCAGTAGAAAACGCCGAAGATCAGGCAGTACAGAGCGACGATGCGCTGAAACCATTCGAACAAAAGCTCGGTGGTCGAAGGTCGCGTGGACAGGCGGGAAAGTTGCTCGTCCGTCATCTGCCATCGTTCCACAAAACGAGTTCGTCTTCGCCAAGCGGCGCGAAATGCGCATCCACGGCTGCCGGATCGACATCGGACAGGCGCGACGGGCGCCAAAGCGGCTTGCCGTCCTTTTCGATCAGCGTCGCGCGGATACCCTCGTAAAAGTCATGGCCGCGCAGCATGCGGGTCAGGATGCGAAATTCCATGCGCAACGCTTCCTCGACCGTCAGCATCGCGCCGGCGGCGATCTGCGCGAAAGTGACGGCGACGCTCATCGGCGAGCGGCTTTTGATCGTCATCAGGGTTTGCCGCGCGAACTCGTCGCGCCGCCATGCGGCCTGCTTGAGGCTCGCGAGCACATGCCGGAGCGTATCGCGGGAGAAGTGGGTGGCGATGGCGTAAAGCGTGGCATCATCGGTCTCACGCGGTGGGACGACCGCATAGGACCTGACGCTCGTGTCCGCATCGGCGGTCTCGCAGAGATCGTCGCGAAAGGCCGAAAGCTTGTCGGAGGGGACGGCATAGGTCGCAAGCTCCGTCCAGAGCGCATCGCCCCAGTGCATGCGGTTGCCTGTCAGCGCCATATACATGCCGTAGGAGCCCTTGACGCCGGAAAGAATGCAAGTGCCGCCGACATCAGGGAAAAAACCGATGCCGACTTCCGGCATGGCGAACTCGGCGCGCTCGGTCATGATGCGCGTCGGCCCATGGAAGGCCAGACCAACGCCGCCGCCCATGGCGATACCATCGACCAGCGAGACGTAGGGCTTCGGATAGCGCGCGATCAACGCGTTCAGGCGATACTCGTCGGCAAAGAAATCGAGCGGTGGACCGCCTTTCTTGCGGCGCTGGTAGACTTCCATCAGGTCGCCCCCGGCACAGAATGCCCTGCCCTCGGCCTGAACAACCACGATCTCGATGGCCGGATCCTCCGCCCATGTCAGCAGCGCGCGCGTCAGGGCCAGGATCATCCGGTGCGACAGCGCGTTCAGCGATTCCGGACGGCACAGCGTGATAAGACCCGCACGGCCCTGCCGCTCGAACCTGATCTCGCGATCCTTCACTTGATCCATGAGGTTGTCCCGTTGCGGGTTTCGGGATAGCAGCGGCCCCATGCTTTGACAAAACGCTTTTGGGCGGTGACCCTGCTCACGCCCGGTAAGCGACCGAAAAGGCGCATCCATGAACAAGCACTCATCCTTCTCACAGCCCTCGCCCCGCAGTGTGGACGAGATCACCGGATCGCGCCGCCTGCGACGGATGCGCAAGGCGCCATGGTCGCGCCGGCTGGTGCAGGAAACGCAGCTCACGGTGAACGACCTGATCTGGCCAATCTTTCTGACCGAAGGCACGAATGTGCGCGAGCCCATCGCAGCCATGCCCGGCCTATTCCGCGTCTCGCCCGATCTCGCAGCCAAGGAGGCGGAGCGCGCGGCGAAGCTCGGCATTCCGGCACTCGCGACCTTTCCGAACGTCGCTTTCGACTTGAAGGACGAAGCGGGCTCCCAAATTCGCGAACGCGAGAACCTGATCAACCGCGGCACACGCGCCATCAAGGCGGCGGTGCCCGAAATCGGTATCATCACGGATGTGGCGCTGGACCCCTTCACCACGCACGGCCATGACGGGATCTTGCGCGACGGCATCATTCTCAACGACGAGACCGTGGCCCAGATCGCGCATGGTGCCGTGCTTCAAGCCGAAGCGGGCGCCGACATCATCGCGCCATCCGACATGATGGATGGCCGTATCGGCGCGATCCGCGATGCGCTCGACGCGAACGGCTTCTCGGACGTGCCGATCATGTCCTATGCGACCAAGTTCGCCTCCGCCTATTACGGCCCCTACCGCGAGGCCATCGGCACGGCCGGGCTGCTGAAAGGCGACAAGAAGACCTACTATATCGACCCGGCCAATTCCGACGAGGCCGTGCGCGAGACCGAGCAGGATCTGGCCGAAGGCGCCGACATGATCATGGTCAAGCCCGGCCTGCCCTATCTCGACATCATCCGCCGCCTGAAGGACGAGTTCGCCATGCCGACCTTCGCCTATCAGGTGTCGGGCGAATATTCGATGATCCGCGCGGCCGCTGCCAATGGCTGGATCGACGGTGAGCGGGTGATGATGGAAACGCTTCTGGCGTTCAAGCGTGCGGGCTGCGACGGCATCCTGACCTATTTCGCGCCCGAGGCTGCGGAATTGCTGGCGAAGGGTGGTCTCTGATGGATATCAAACGCGCAGGGTCACAGGCCTCGCAAACGGGCGCCGCGGACTGGTTCACCGGTCGGGTCCGCAGAGACCCGCTTTTCACGGCGCCCGAACCGGCACGTGTGGCAGGCGCCCAGGTGACGTTCGAGCCTGGTGCGCGAACCGCATGGCACACGCATCCGCTTGGCCAGACGCTGGTCGTCACGTCTGGCTTCGGGTGGGCGCAACGTGAAGGCGGGCCGATCGAGGAGATCAGGCCCGGCGACGTCATCTGGTTCGAACCCGATGAAAAGCACTGGCATGGCGCGACTGCCACCACGGCCATGACGCATATCGCTATCCATGAACAGCTCGACGGTCGATCCGTCGACTGGCTCGAGCATGTCTCGGACGCAGAGTATCTCGGTCAGGCTGCCGGCTGATCGAGAGCGGCGGCTTCGGCTCTCGCCCCACCCATGCGGTTCCATGCGTCGAGGCCCGCGATCTTGTAGGCCTCGGCGAGCGTGGGATAGTTGAAGGTGTTTTCGACGAAGAAGTCGACCGTCCCCTGAAGGTTGATGACCGCCTGTCCGATATGGACCAGTTCGGTGGCGCCTTCTCCGAGAATGTGCGCGCCGAGCAGGCGGCGGTTTTCCAGAGAGAAGATCAATTTCAGGAAGCCCGAACCGACGCCCATGATGTGGCCGCGCGACGTTTCGCTAAAGCGCGCCACGCCGGCCTCATAAGCAATACCCTTCTCGCGCACCTGCGCTTCGGACAGGCCCACGGTCGAAATCTCCGGCACGGCATAGATGCCATAGGGAAATGTCTCGGGCGCGGGCGGCAGCGCGATGCCGAAGGCGTGGCAGGCGGCGACGCGTCCCTGTTCCAGCGAGGTCGAGGCAAGGCTGGGGAAGCCTATCACGTCACCTGCTGCGTAGATGTTCGGCACGGAGGTCTGAAATGTGTGCGGATCGACTTTGATGCGCCCGCGCTCGTCGGACTGTATGCCCACCGCATCGAGGTTCAGGCTGCCGATATTGCCGCTGCGGCCAGCCGCGTAAAGCACGACATCGACGCGCACCACCCGGCCGTCCGCCATGTGAACCTCGGCGCCCTTCTCATTCGAAACGATCTCCTTCACAGCCGTACCGAGCCTGATCGTCATGCCGCGATCGCGCATCTCGTGGATGAACTCGTCCACCAGTTCGCGGTCGATGAAGTCGAGAATGGTCTGGCGCGGCTCGATCAGCGTCACCGGCACGTCGAGCGCGGAGAAGATCGTGGCATATTCCACGCCGATCACACCGCCGCCGATCACCGCCAGGCTGCGCGGGAGGCGTGGCAGCTCAAGGATGTCTTCGCTGTCGAAGACATGCTTGCCGTCGAAGGGCACATTGGCCGGCCGAAAGGGCTTGGTGCCCACCGAGATCAGGGCGTGGCGGAAACCGATGCGGCTCTTTTCGCCGGCTTCGGTCTCCACATCGACATTGTTCGCGTCCGCAAACTTCGCCACGGCCCGCAGCGAGCGTACGCCGTTGCGCATGAACTGGTGCTGCAGCACCTCGACTTCGTGGTCGAGCGTCTTTTGCAGGCGCGCAATGAGGTCGGCCGCACCGATGTCCTGTTTCACGCGATAACCGCGCCCGTAGAAGCCGCGCTCGCGCAAGCCCGAAAGGTTCAGCACCGTTTCGCGAATGGTCTTGGAGGGAATAGTCCCGGTATGAACGGACACGCCACCCAGCCTCCGCCCGCGATCCACGACAAGAACCGACTTGCCAAGCTTTGCCGACTGGATGGCAGCGCGGCGTCCGGATGGGCCGCTGCCGATGACCAGCATGTCATATTCCGCCATCACAAATCCTTCCGCCGCACGCTTTGGCGAACGTTGCGCACCCACGTTGCGAACTCAACGCAGAATACGGCTCTTCAGCACGATCCTTGCATTCGCATAGACTATTCCCACCTTTCGGTTGCAGACCGGTAACAACGCCGCGTCATGGAGAATGAAGATGACCGCCCGCGATTATCGTGACGATCTCGCTTCGGTGCCCCTCGACGAGCCTGCGCTCTATGACGGCGTGCTGTCGCGCCGCGTCTTTGCGTTCTGTATCGACTATCTCCTGATCGCGTTGTGGACGATCCCTGCCGCCATCGTCGTGTTCATCGGCGGCATCGTGACGCTCGGCCTCGGCTGGATGCTGTTTGCGATACTGATCCCGCTCGTCGCGCTCATCTATATGTGGAAGACGCTCGGTGGCCCGAACCAGGCGACCACTGGCATGCGCATGATGGGCGTGCACATCATGCGGCTAGACGGCTCACGCATCGACGGGCCAACCGCCGCAATCCACATGGCGCTGTTCTGGCTCGGCAATGCGGTGCTCACGCCACTGATCCTGCTCGCGACGCTCTTCACCAATGGCAAGCGTACGATTCACGACCTTTTGCTCGGCACGGTGGTCGTGCGGGACCGCCCGCCGCTATAACTGTCAGAAAGACTGAATTGACGAATCGCGCCGCATGGCGGCCAATGGTGGAATTGTTTCTCGTAATCACCGCTCGATGACGCAGCACGTAGTCACACAAACTCCGCAGTTCTTCCTGACTGCGCCATCGCCCTGCCCTTACATTCAGGGGCAGTTCGAGCGGAAGGTGTTCACGCACCTCGTAGGCGACCGCGCGCCTGGGATGAACGATCTCTTGACGCAAGGCGGCTTCCGCCGCTCGCAGAACATCGCCTACCGGCCGGCCTGCGAGTCCTGCCGGGCCTGCGTGTCCGTTCGTATCGTCACCGACGAGTTCGCCGAAACTCGGAACATGCGCCGCGTGCAGCATCGCAACAGTGACCTGATCGGCACGATGTTCGATGCGCAGCCCTCCACCGAACAATATTCCCTTTTCCGCACCTATCTCGACGCCCGTCATCGGCGCGGCGGCATGTCGGATATGAGCGTGCTCGACTATGCGATGATGGTCGAGGACACGCATGTGGATACAAAGGTCATCGAGTACCGCCGTCGCGGTCCCGACAGCTTCATCACGGGTCGAGGCGAAGGCGAGCTGATCGCGGTCGCCCTTACCGACAAGATGGGCGACGGGCTTTCCATGGTCTATTCCTATTTCGATCCGGAAATGGAGGACCGCTCGCTCGGCACCTTCATGATCCTCGACCACGTCGCGCGGGCCAAGGCGATGGGCCTGCCCTATGTCTATCTCGGTTACTGGGTCAATGGCTCGCCCAAGATGAACTATAAGGTGCGCTTCCAACCCCAGGAGCACCTTACTGCGCGCGGCTGGGAGCGTTTCCCCATCGAGGACTGAGGTCTTCGCCAGCCGAAAGCAGCCCGTGACCGCGGACGTCCCTCGCCCTCGCCTGTCATCCTATGCGAAGGGGCTGGCTCTCACCGCCTTTGGCGGCTTCATCCTGACATTCGACATTCCGCTTATCCGTGCGGCGCAAGGCGATGCGTGGAGCATCCTTGCAACGCGAACCGCGCTGACGCTTGTCGTCGGACTGATCGGTTGGCTGATCTGGCGCCGCTTCGACCGCAACGCGCCGCCGCTGATACCGGGCGGCAAGGGTCTGCTCGTTGCGCTGTTCTACGGCGCAAGCTCTCTCACTTTCGTGCTTTCGGTGTTCAACACGGCCACCGCGAATGTCGTCTTCATCCTCGCCCTGAACTCGATGTTCGCGGCTCTGCTGTCCTGGGCCTTTCTTAACGAGCGTCCGCGCCTCGGCACCTTGGTTGCCATGGGCGCAACGCTTGTCGGCATCGCCATCATCGTTGGCGACGGGTTGGGGAACGGCCGCATCTTCGGCGACCTGATGGCGGCACTGTCCACTTTCCTGCTCGCTTGCGGCATCACGGTCGCGCGGTCGAGCGGCCGGCCAATGGGTATGGCCGCGATCACCGGTACGGTCCTGCCCTGCATTGTCGCGCTCGCGATGGTGGGCGCCCGGGGTGGATTTGAGATCGAAGTGCCGTTCTGGATCGTCTTCAACGGCGCGGTGGTGACGCCGATCGCGCTGTTCTGCCTGTCCACTGGCCCGCGTTACATATCGGGGCCGGAAGTGGCAATGTTCTACCTGCTCGAAACCGTGCTGGCACCGATCTGGGTCTGGATCATCTTTACCGAGGTGCCCAGTCGGAACACGCTGATCGGCGGCTCGATCCTCATCGGTGCTCTGACAGCGCATTCCGTCTGGCAGCTCTCCGCCGCCAGACGCCGCAGTCGTGCAGTTTACTCCGCCGCGATCGGCATGCCGTGATCGCCGCGCCGCAGGGCGTGGACATTGCTCGGCTCACCGAGATCCTCATCCGGCTCGTCGCGGCGGTTCGGGCGAACCGCCCAGCGGAAGAGCCGTGCCGTCTGGATCGCCGCATCGTCCATGATCGTGTAGAAGGACGGCACGAACACCAGCGACAGGAAGGTCGAGACCAAGAGGCCGCCGATCACCGCGACCGCCATCGGCGCGCGGAACTCGCCGCCATCGCCCAGCGCCATCGCAGCCGGGATCATGCCGGCGGACATGGCGATGGTGGTCATCACGATCGGCCGAGCGCGCTTGCGCCCCGCGTCCACGATGGCCTCATGGCGTGGGATGCCCTGCTTCACCTCTTCCACCGCGAAATCGACGAGCATGATCGCGTTCTTGGTGACGATGCCCATCAGCATCAGGATACCGATCACGACCGGCATGGACACAGCCGAGTGCGTCAGCAACAGCGCGGCAGCCACGCCGCCGACCGCCAATGGCAGCGAGCCGAGGATCGTGAAGGAGTGGAACACCGAGCCGAACAGCAGGATCAGCACCACGAGCACCAGCATCAGGCCTGTCATCATGGCCGTCGCGAAGCCCGAGAACACTTCGCCCATCACCTCGGCGTCGCCCGCCTCCTGTACCCGAATGCCAGCCGGCAGGTTCTTGACCTCAGGCAGCGCCATGACGGTCGCGAGACCTTGGCCTACTTCGATGCCGGGCGGCAGGTCGGCACCGATCAGCACGCGCCGCTCACGGTTGTAGCGTGCGATTGCCGAAGGCCCCTGGCCGAAGCGGATTTCGGCGACGGACGACAGCGGCACAGCCACGCCTGACGGCGTCGGCACCGGCAGCGCACTGACCACCGAAAGATCATCACGCGCCTGCTCCGTCAGCTGGACACGGATCGGAATCTGGCGGTCGCCGACCGTGAACTTGGCGAGGTTCTCGTCGATGTCGCCGATGGTCGCGACGCGCAGCGTCTGCGACAGGGTTTGAGTCGAGATACCGAGCTGTGCCAGGCGATCAAGGTCAGGCACGACCACGACTTCCGGACGGTCGAGCGCTGCGTTCGAGCTGATCGCACGGAACTGGCCGGTCTGAGCCATCTCGCTCTGAACCTTGCGTGCCGCCTCGTCCAAGGCCTGCCCGTCCGTGCCCATGATGCCGACGGACAGCGTGCGTTCGCCGCGGTCGTTCACGAAATAAGCGCGCAGGTCGGGAATCTGTGCGAGCTTGGCGAGCAGAGTTTCCTCGATCTGCGCCTGCGTCACGTCACGCTCGGACTTGTGCACGAGATCGGCGACCAGCGTCGCGCGTCGGGTTTCGAGTGTGCCGGTAGGGCTCGCGCCGCCGACCACGTAGACGCCTTCCACGCCGTCGGTATCCCGCACGGCCTTGCTCGCTTCATCCGTCACGCGGCGGGTGTCCTCCAGCCGGCTACCCGGCGGGAGTTCGAGCGAAAAGACGATGCGGCTGGCGTCTTCGCGCGGAATGAAGCCCGAGGGCAGAAACTGCATCGCGTACATCGACACCGCGAAGAAGCCGATGCCTGCGAAAAGCGTCAGCCAGCGAAAGCGCAGCGTGCCGCGTAGCAGCGAGAGATAGCCGCGCAACACGAAGCCTGGCTTCGGCTCCTCGTGGCCGTGCTCACGCAGGAAATAGGCGGCGAGCATCGGCGTGATGAGGCGCGCGACCAACAGCGAGAAGAACACCGCGATCGCGACGGTCAGGCCGAACTGCTTGAAATACTGCCCGGCGATGCCGCCCATGAAGGAAACAGGCGCGAAGACCGCCATGATCGTGGCGGAAATGGCGATCACCGCGAGGCCGATCTCGTCGGCCGCTTCCAGCGAGGCGCGATAGGCAGATTTGCCCATCTTCACATGTCGAACGATGTTCTCGATCTCCACGATCGCATCGTCCACGAGAATTCCGACGACCAGTGTGATACCGAGCAGGCTGACGAGGTTGAGCGAGAAGCCCAGCATGTCGAGCGCCCAGAAGGCAGGGATAATCGACAGCGGCAGTGCCACAGCTGAAACAAGCGTCGCCCGGACATCGCGCAGGAACAGGAACACCACGACCACCGACAGGATCGCGCCTTCCAGCAGCGTTTCCATGGCCGAGTCGAAGTTGCCGACCGTGTAGGACACGGAGTCGTCGACCTTGGAGATCTTCACCTCGGGATGCGCGGCCTGAAGATCGGCGATCGCCGCCTCGACGCGATTGCTCACATCGACGTCGCTTTCGCCCTTGCCGCGGAACACGCCGAACGACACCACCGTCTGATCGCCGATGCGGGCGAAGGAAACGGGGTCGCTCCAAGAGTCGGTCACCGTCGCGATCTCGGACAAGCGCACCGTGCGGCCGCCCGTCAGCGGGATATCGAGCGCGCGCAGATCACCGATCGTCTTGGCACCACCCAGCGTGCGGATGGTCTGTTCGCGATCCGCGAACTTCGCATTGCCGCCGGTGAGGTCGACATTGGAAGCGAGGAGCGCTCGGTTGACGTCGCTGGCGGTGACGTTGAGAGCGCTCAACCGATCCGGGTCGAGCTCGACCTTGATCTCGCGCGTCACCCCGCCGTAGCGGTCCACGCGCGCGACGCCCTTCTGGCCCTGCAGTTTGCGGATCACGGTGTCGTCCACGAACCACGACAGCTCCTCGATCGTCTTGCCCGGCGAGGCAACGGCATAGGTGACGATCGCCTGCCCCTCGACATCGATACGATTGACGATCGGCGTTTCCGAGGTCGCGGGGAGGTCCGTGCGAATGCGCTCGACGGCGTCCTTCACATCGTTGACAGCAGTCTGCGTATCGACTTCCAACCGGAACTCGATCAGTGTCTGAGATTGGCCCTCAGTGATGTTGGTCGTGACGTTCTTGACGCCGGTCAGGTTTGCAACGGCGTCCTCGACCTTTTTGGAAACCTGCGTTTCCAATTCGCTCGGCGCCACGCCGGGGTCCACGACAGTGACGGCAACCAGCGGCACGTCGATGTTCGGAAAGCGCGTGACGGGCAGCGTCATGAAGGACATGACGCCGAGGGCCATCAGCACGAGAAAAAGCAGGATCGGCGGAATAGGGTTCCGGATCGACCAGGCGGAGAAGTTCCAGTTCATTGGACGGTCGCTCCTGCCTGCGCTTCAGCCTCACGCACGGGCGTGATCGCATCGCCGTCGGCCACGAAGGTCCCGGCACGAGCCACCACTTCGGCGCCTTCCTCGATGCCCGACGCCACCTCGATCTTGGTTGCGCCGCGAATCCCGAGCTCGACGGGCGTCGTACGCACTTTGCCATCGGCCACGACCTGCAGAAACGCATCGCGCCCCTGATAGATGACAGCCGACACCGGCACGGCGATTCCCTCATGGCGGTCCACCTCGATCTCGCCGCGCGCGAAATTGCCGACACGCGCCTTCTCATGCTCGTCCAGGGTGACACGGATCGAGCCCAGGCGCGACTGCTGGTTCACTTCGGGCGAAACGCGCCGGATCTTGCCTTTGATGGGTTGATCGAGCCCGGCGAGTCTCACTGCGACAGGCAAGCCCCTGGTCAACCGCGCGAGCGAAGCTTCGGATACGTCGGCGGCCAGCTCGAACTCCGAATTGATGGCGATGCGGAAGAGCGGCCCCGCACTGACGGACACGACACCGCCCAGAGTGGCATCGCGCTGCAGGATCAGGCCGTCGGCCGGCGCGCGAACCTGAGTCTTGTCGATCTGAAGCTGAATGTTGCCGCGTTGAGCGTCGATCACGGCCAGCTGCGCCTGGGAAGCTGAAAGCGCCCGTTGCGCCACGATCAGACGTGCCTTGGCACTATCCGAGGCGTTAAGGGCGTCATCGAGCTGGGACTGCGCAGAAACACCCTTGTTCTTCAATTCCCGCGCACGGCGCAGGGCCTCGCCCGCCTGGCGCACCGCCACTTCGGCGTCGGTGATCTGCGCGCCGACCTGCGCTGCGGCGGCCTCGGCCTGTGCGCGGTTGGCTTCCAGTTCCTTCAACTGCGTGTCGAGCGAGCGCCGGTCGAGAACGGCGAGCACATCGCCCTTTTTCACGACATCGCCTTCGTCTGCGTTCAGTTCGACCACCTGCAGACCAGTGACATCCGTGCCGAGCGCCGCCGTGTCGCGCGCTACGATCGTGCCGGTGACCGTGATGGTTTCACGCAGTTCCTGCCGCCTGGCAGCGACCACATTGATCGACGGCGGCGTTTGGCGCTGGGCGGCAGCGGGCTGCGCTTCGGCTGAAAGCGCGTGCTGCGGCATGGAAAGCGTCGCGGTGCCGAGCAGCAGCGATGCGAGAAGAAGAATTTTGGTCTGTCGCATGGCTCGCTCATCCGGCAAGTCGGGATTGTGGATCACAGGATCAGGTCCGGGTTGCGATTGCGTTGTCACGCGGGCGCAAAAGCGCGCCGAGTGAGACACGGAGCGCGGTCTCGATCTCGTCGAAGGTGATGTTCCGAGAAGGCAGATCGTTGATCGCGATGCCTTCGCCGATAGACATCAGGATGCCGAGCAGGCTTTCCAGCGGAACAACCGGATCGATTTCGCCCGCCTCTATGGCGCGCTCGAGATGCACCCGGAAATCGTTCTCGACATCCATCATGCATTGCAGGCAAGTGTCGCGGACGAGTTCGTTGCGCATGGATTCCGCGCGGATTTCCGTGAACATCGCGGCATTGCCGTCGAGATGCGTGTGGCGGATATGCGCCATGGCGCAGGCAATGATGCCCTCGAAAATCGACGGAGCCTGCTCAATCAGCGCGAACATCTCCGCGTCATGCTTGCGATCCGCCTCGGCGATTGCGGCAATGATTGCTTCCTTGGAAGGAAAGTAGCGATAAAGCGCACCAGGGCTCATCCCGACCTCGGCGCAGATCTGGTGCATAGAGGCACCTTGAAAACCGCTGCGGACGAAGCAGGTCTTCGCAGCCTCCAGAATACGCTTGATCTGAATGTCACGACGCTCCGCGCGGCTCAGGCTTTCTTCGCTTGACCCGTTGGCGTGCGTTTCAGTGTCGAGGAGCATGTATACGGCGATCTCAAAGAGCGAACGTTCATTCTCAAATTATGCGAATGAACGTTCGCAGTCAAGATGCCGCATCGCACAAAATATGTGTCAGCCGAACTTGCCGCTGCGCGGGAAGCCTTTGGGCACCATGCGGCCCGCCGAGCCACGTGGTCCCATCCAGTCTGTCAGTTCGGCGCGCGTCCGCACATGCATGCGGTCGGCCGAGTCTTTCCAGGAAAGGCCGGTCTCCATCATGAACGCCTTGGCATCGACCACACCGCCGTCGCGGAAGCGTTGCAGGCGAACGCCCTTGCCGCGTCCCATTTCCGGCACCTCGGCTGCGGCGAAAACCAGCATCTTCCGGTTCTCACCGACGATCGCCACGTGATCGCCATCCATGGGCAGGCAGCGAACCGCTTCATTCGGCGCTTTCACATTCATCACCTGCCGCCCCTTGCGGGTGTTCGCCACCGTCTCGCTTTCGGGCACTGTAAAGCCGTAACCTTCACGCGACACAAGCAACAGTTTCTGCCCCGGACGATGTACGAAGGCGGTGACAATGGCTTGATCGTTTTCCATGTCCACCATGATGCGGATCGGCTCGCCATGGCCGCGGCCGCCCGGCAACCGGTCCGCGCCGATCGTGTAGAACTTGCCGCCCGTGGTGAAGACGAGGATCTTGTCCGTGGTCTGCGCCGGGAAAGCGAGCTTGAGGCTGTCGCCTTCCTTGAAGGTCAGGCTGGCGAAATCCGAGATGTGGCCTTTGAGCGCGCGCAGCCAGCCCTTTTCGGAGATGACAACCGTGATCGGTTCCTTCTCGATCATCGCGTGGTGGATGTCGGTCAAATCGTGCTCGGGTGCCTGCGCGAAATCGGTGCGGCGGCGACCGAGAAGTGTTTCGGGCCCGAAGGTCTTCGCCGTTTCCTCGATTTCACCACGGATCGTTTTCCACTGCTTGGCGTCCGATCCGAGCAGCGTTTCGAGCTTCTGCTTTTCCTTGGTCAGCGCATCGAATTCCTTGCGGATTTCGAACTCCTCGAGCTTGCGCAAATTGCGCAGGCGCATGTTGAGGATCGCTTCGGCCTGATTGTCGGTCAGTTCGAAGGCGCTCATCAGCTTGGCCTTCGGATCGTCCTCCTCGCGGATGATCCGGATGACCTCGTCAATATTGAGATAAGCGATGAGGTAGCCGCCGAGGATTTCCAATCGCCGCTCGATCTCAGCCAACCGGTGGCGCGAGCGTCGGATCAGTACGTCCTTGCGATGCTCCAGCCATTCCTGCAGCACGGATTTCAGCGACAAGACGTTCGGCACACGGCCGCGCGACAGCACGTTCATGTTGAGCGGCACGCGAACTTCCAACTCGGTCAGCTTAAAAAGCGATTCCATCAGGATGCCGGGATCGACCGTGCGCGAACGCGGCACGAGCACCACGCGCACATCCTCCGCACTCTCGTCGCGGATGTCTTCGAGCAGCGGCAGCTTGCGCGCGATCAGAAGCTCGGCGATCTTCTCGATGAGCCGCGCCTTCTGCACGCCATAGGGGATCTCGGTGACCACCACGACCCAGGTGCCGCGCCCCTGATCCTCCTGCGTCCAAGTCGCGCGCAGGCGGAAGCCGCCGCGCCCGGTGCGATAGGATTCGAGCATCGCTTGGGGCGTATCGACCACGATGCCGCCGGTCGGAAAATCGGGCCCACGCACGAGCCCATCGCCTTCCGCCTGGCTCATCAACTCTTCAATCGGCGTTTCCGGATTGTCGATCAGCTTGACCGCCGCGTTGCACAGTTCGAACGCGTTGTGCGGCGGGATCGACGTCGCCATCCCCACCGCGATGCCCGACGAGCCATTGGCAAGCAGGTTCGGGAACGCACCGGGCAGCACGACCGGCTCCTCGTCTTCCTCGTTATAAGTCAGGCGGAAATCGACGGCATCCTCGGTGATACCCTCCAGAAGCGCCGTCGCGACCTCCGTCATGCGCGCTTCGGTGTAGCGCATGGCAGCCGCGTTATCGCCGTCGATATTGCCGAAGTTCCCCTGACCGTCGACCAGCGGATAGCGAACGGAAAAGTCCTGCGCGAGGCGCACCAGCGCGTCGTAGATCGACTGATCGCCATGCGGGTGAAACTTGCCCATCACCTCGCCGACGATGCGCGCGCATTTCGCGAAGCCCTGGTTCGGCTGAAGGCGCAGCAGGCGCATGGCATGCATGATGCGGCGATGCACCGGCTTCAGACCATCGCGCACATCCGGCAGCGCACGATGCATGATGGTGGACAGCGCGTAGGCCAGATAGCGCTCTTCCAACGCGGCCTTGAGATCGACCGGCTCGATCGATTCGCCGCCGGCGGGCGGAGGGGTCACCTTACCCATAAGATTTTATTCCTTTTATCTCCCCGTTCGAATACCGTAATCGGACATCTCGAACAAGCAGCAGCTTCCAGTTTGCGTTTTCCGCCTATTTCGTTGAAAGCACAGCTGCTTTCATTTTCCGGTCTCATTCTCTCAGCAATGAATCGACCGTTACTTAAAAGACACGAGATACGACCCCAGAGGAAACTGCATGACGCTGAACCAATCGCTTCGACTTCTTTCCATCACAACTGCTCTCGTCGTGCTGCCGAGCCAGTTCGCGTCCGCTCAGGACGCAACCAAGTTCGGCGAGGACCTGAAAGCCGCGCTGACAAAGCAGGGCTTGTCTGCCGAGTGGACAAATATCGAGCAGAACGGTTCACAACTCGTGCTCAAGGGCGTCAGCTTCGGGCTGCCCAAGGGCGCCGCGGCAGCAACCAGCCAGACCAAGCCGATCGGCGACGTGACGCTCGATGGCGTGACGGAACAGGCCGGCGGTTACAAGGTCGAAAAGGTGTCTTTCCCCACCTACTCGACCACCGATCAAGGCATCACCTTCGACTTGAGCGGTGTCTCATTGAGCGGCCTCGAAATCCCGGCGGCCGGCGAGACGGATCCGCTGAAGAGCCTGATGCTTTATGATGCGGCCGATGTCGGCAAGGTGGCCTTCACCTCGAACGGCACCGAGATGTTCACGCTCGACAACCTCAACGTGAAACTCGACCGCGGCACGGAAGGCGCCTTCGGCTTCACCGGCAAGGCCGAGAAGTTCGCAGCCAATCTGGGCGCGATTCCCGACCCGAAGACCAAGCAGGTCGTCGAGGCGCTCGGCTATCAGAACATCGATGGCTTTCTCGAAATGGCCGGCTCCTGGCAGGTTGGCAGCGGCGCGCTGAAGATCTCGCAGTATGATCTGACCGTGAACGATGTCGGTAAGCTCGGCTTCACCTTCGATATCGACGGCTACACGCCGGCCTTCATCAAATCGGTGCAGGATCTGCAGCAGAAGATGGCCGCGCAGCCTGCCGGCTCCGATAATTCGGCGCAAGGCCTCGCTATGCTCGGTCTGATGCAGCAGCTGAAATATGGCGGCATGTCGATCCGCTTCGATGACGACTCGCTGACGGAGAAGGTCATCGACTACATCGCCAAGCAGCAGGGCGTGCAGCCCTCCGACATCACCAACCAGGCCAAGGCGATCGTGCCCTTCGGTCTCGCCCAGCTTCAGATGCCCGACCTGGCCAAGCAGGCTTCGGACGCGGTAAACGCGTATCTCGACGACCCGAAGAGCCTCGAGATCGTGTCGCGCCCGTCCGCGCCGGTTCCGGTCGCGCAGCTTGCCGGCTCGGCTGCAGGCAACCCTCTTGATGTGCTCAAGCAGCTCGGCTTGTCGGTTTCCGCCAATCAGGCGAAATAGGCGACACCAAGACCCTCATCGAAAGGCCGCGTCTTCGGGCGCGGCCTTTTTGATTCAAGCATCCTGCCAGCGGGCGATAGAGGTTTCGATGATGATCTCCGCGCCACGCTTCAGCATGTCGAGCGAGAAGCGTTCGCCGTTCGAGAGCTCGGTGTCGAACGGCGGCACATGGATGAAGCCTGCTACCTTCGGCGCGAAGGGCGGCACATGCATGCCGCGCGAGAGGTAGAAGATGAAGTTACAGAGATAGTCGCCGGCATCGTCCGACAACGCGACCGGAAGCTGCGCCATTTCCAAAGCTCGCTTGATCGCATCGATGGGCAGGGTCGAAAGCAAAGGCCCCTCACCCGCGCGAACGAACGCTTCGGCCGGCACATGACCGGCATTGTCCGGCTTGACCGTACAGACCACGTTCCGCGCGGTCGTCTCGACATCGAAGGCCCGCGAGTTGCGGCTCACGCCGAAATGGATCGCGATGTCAGGTGCGAAGTCGTGGCCCAAGGCTTCGAGACGCTGCGGCACGCTCTGATACTCGACGGCCAGAATCTCGTAGCGAAAGGCCGCGTCCTTGGCGTGGTTCGTACGGAGAGCCGCAATCAGCTCTTCCGTAGGATTGGCCGGCACGCCGGGAAACGAGCCGAAGCCCGTAACGAGGACACGCGGGCGCCCTCGCTCCCCCATAGCACCGCTCAAGCCTTGGGCGGCAGCGGCCGCAGTGCGAGTTCGCGCAGCTGCGTCGGGGTCGCAGGGGACGGTGCACCCATCAGAAGGTCTTCCGCCTGCTGGTTCATCGGGAACAGCGAGATCTCGCGCAGGTTCTTCGCGCCCACCAAGAGCATCACGACGCGGTCGATGCCGGCCGCCATGCCGCCGTGGGGCGGCGCGCCATACTGGAACGCGCGATAAAGGCCGCCGAAGCGCTCCTCCACATCCGCCTTGCTCAGCCCCACCTTCTCGAAGGCCGCGACCATCAGCTCGGGGGACTGGTTGCGGATCGAGCCTGATGCGATCTCGAAGCCGTTGCAGACCATGTCGTACTGATAGGCCTTGATCGACAGCGGATCGGCGCCGTTCAGCGCCTCGAGCCCGCCTTGCGGCATCGAGAAGGGATTGTGCGCGAAGTCGATCTTCTTTTCCTCTTCGCTCCACTCGAAGAAGGGGAAATCGACGATCCAGCATAGCTCGAAACGGTCGCGATCGACGAGGTTCAGTTCCTCACCGGCGCGAGTGCGCGCCTCGCCCGCGAACTTGTAGAACTTGGACGGCTCGCCGGCCACGAAAAAGCAGGCGTCGCCATCCGCGAGACCAAGCTGCGTCCGGACAGCCTCGGTGCGCTCTTCGCCGATATTCTTGGCAAGCGGTCCGGCACCTTCAAGCTTCTCGCCTTCCTTGCGCCAGAAGATATAGCCAAGGCCGGGCTGGCCCTGCTGTTGCGCCCAGGCGTTCATGCGGTCGCAGAAGGCACGGCTACCACCGGTCTTGGCGGGAATGGCCCACACTTCGACCTTCGGGTTCGCAGCGATCATGTTGGCGAAGACCTTGAAGCCCGAGCCTGCGAAGTGCTCGGTCACCGCCTGCATCTCGATCGGGTTGCGCAGGTCCGGCTTGTCGGAACCGTATTTCCGGATGGCCTCGTCGTAGGGAATGCGCGGGAATTTTTGCGTCACCGGCTTGCCCTCGGCGAACTCTTCGAAGATGCCGCGCATGATCGGCTCCATCGTGGTCCAGATGTCTTCCTGCTCGACGAAGCTCATTTCGAGGTCGAGCTGGTAGAACTCACCCGGCAGGCGGTCTGCGCGCGGGTCCTCGTCGCGGAAGCAGGGCGCGATCTGGAAGTAGCGGTCGAAGCCCGCCACCATCAGAAGCTGCTTGTACTGCTGCGGCGCCTGCGGAAGCGCATAGAAGTTGCCGGGATGGATGCGGCTCGGCACGAGGAAGTCACGCGCGCCTTCGGGCGACGATGCGGTGAGGATCGGCGTCGAATATTCGGTGAAACCGACATCCGTCATGCGGCGGCGCATCGCCGCGATGATCTGCGTGCGCTTGACGATGTTCTTGTGCAGCGTGTCGCGGCGCAGGTCGAGGAAGCGATACTTCAGGCGCACGTCTTCCGGGTAGTCCGGCTCACCGAACACCGGCAGCGGCAGTTCCTTGGACGCTGACAGCACTTCCATCTCTAGCGCGAAGATCTCGATCTCGCCGGTCGGCAGGTTCGGGTTCACCGTCTCGGGCGTGCGCGCCTTCACCTCGCCGTCCACGCGGATGACCCACTCGCCGCGCACGGTTTCGGCCGTCTTGAAGCATGGCGAGTCCGGATCGGCGACGATTTGGGTCAGGCCGTAATGGTCGCGTAGATCGATGAAGAGCAGGCCGCCATGGTCGCGAACGCGATGGACCCAGCCGGAAAGGCGGGTGGTCGTGCCCACATCCGCTTTGCGGAGCTGGGCGCAGGTGTGGCTGCGATAGCGGTGCATGAAGTGTTCCGGCGCGAAATGATCGACGGGAGGCCACGCAAAGGGAGGCCAAGTTTGCGCGGGGTTAAGCGCATGGGGCTCAAGAATTGTCAAGGTCGGCAATCTTTTGTTCATTGCCGCCGCGATGAAGCCGGCTTAACAGCGGATCATGTCTCGGAATCTGTTGCAGAAGGTTGATTTGACCGGCTCATCGCCCATCGCCACGGGGGGCGTGCGCGATGTCTACCTGCATCCCGAGTTCGACGATGTGCTGGTCAAAGTCATCCGCGCCGACCGCATCGACGGCCGTGGAGAGCTGACGCAGCTTCGCCGCAAGTGGAAGCCGAACCGCGCCTATGGCTGCTATATCTCGTTTCACCGTGAGCTGAGCGAAACCCTGCGCTTCGCCCGAAACGCCTTCCGCTACGGTCAGCGTGACCTCCCCTTCGCGCCAGCCATCGGTATCGTTGCGACCTCGCATGGACCGGGACTGCTCGTCGGCAAGGTCGCGGCACCTGACGGCAGCCCCGCGCCGACATTGATGGCGCTGGTGAAGGAACGCCGCTTCACGCTGCTCCATCGCCAGAAGCTCGACGCTTTCTTCCAGGAATGCGTCGACTGCCATGTGGTGCTGAACGATGTGCACGCCTCGAACTTCCTCTGGCTCGGCACGGAAGAGGATGGCCGCTTCGTCTGCATCGATGGCCTTGGCGAGAAGATGCTGATCCCCGTCCACCGACTTTCGAAGACCTGGAATACGCGCAAGCTCGTCCGCAAGCGCGAGAAGCTGCTGGAATGGATCGACCGTACAGGGCGCCACGCGGCCGAACGTGCTTCCCGCGCGTTGGAAACCGCAACCGCTTGATGCGGGTGTCAGCGCGGCCGACTCTCTGGTCCAATGCCTGTTCCTTGCTGACACCCTACCCCCGAACCTTTAGCTAGGTTCGGTATGTCTTCCCTCCGCCCCCTCATCCCGCTGCTCGTCGCGGCTGCCATCCTTCTTGGCGGCAACGGCTTGCAGGCGACGCTGATCGCGCTTCGCGGCGCGTCGGAAGGCTTCGGACCGACCGTGATCGGCTTCGTGGGAACGGCCTATTTCGCAGGCTTCCTGCTCGGATGCATTTTCGTCGTACGCCTGATGCGGTCCGTAGGGCACATCCGCTCTTTCGCGACGCTCGCTGCGACGGCCGCCTCCTGCACGCTGATGCTCGTTCTCGTCGTTGACCCGGTCGCATGGGCCCTGATCCGGTTCATGACCGGCTTCTGCTTCGCCGGGCTTTTCACCGTCATGGAGAGCTGGCTCAATTCCGGCTCATCGAACTCGGACCGCGCACGGGTGCTCGCGCTCTACCGCATCATCGACGTGTCCGCCGTGACCGGATCGCAATTCCTGATCCCACTTTTCGGCCCCGGCGGTTTCACGATCTTCGCGGTCATGTCGATGATGATCACCATGTCGCTCGTTCCGGTTTCGATCGCAGACCGGTCCAACCCGAAGGTACCGGACGAGGTAAAGCTCGACCTCCGGCGCGCATGGGCGATCTCGCCGCTGGCGAGCATCGGCTGCATCTCAGTCGGCGTGACGAACGGCGCGTTTCGCACGGTCGGGCCGGTTTATGCGGAAGAGATCGGGTTGAGCGTCACCGACGTCGTCACCTTCATGAGCCTCGGCATCATCGGAAGCGCGCTGGTGCAGTACCCGCTCGGCTATCTGTCGGATCGCTGGGACCGGCGCATGGTCCTCCTGCTCACCACGATCGGCGCCATGATCTGTTCCGTGGCCTTCCTGTTCCTGCCCGGCGAGGATCGCTTTCTCAACTTCGCGCTCGTGTTCGTTTTCGGTGCCTGCGCGATGCCGCTCTTCTCGCTTTCGGCGGCCCACGCCAACGATCGCGCGGGCAAGGACGAGTTCGTGCTTGTTTCGGCCGCACTGATGTTCTTCTACTCGGTGGGCGCCATCATGGGGCCTTATGCGGCATCCGTCGTCATGCGCATCTATGGGCCTCACGCGCTGTTCGGCTTCACGGCGCTCATCTACATCCTCTTCATCGGCGTGACGGTGCTGCGTATGGGCTCGACGCCCGCCGTTCCGGCCGAGCGGCGACGGCGCTTCGTCATGATGCTGCGCACCTCGCTCCTTTTCGGCCGTCTGGCACGCAAGGCCGATGGTCCTCCACAGGGCTGATCGTGCGCGGCTTGACGCAGCGCGCCGTGGGGTGAATGACGAAAGCAAGCCTGCTTAGCCGGAAATGCCTATGCATACGATCACGACACAGTCCGAGCTCGAAGCTGCGATCGAAATTCTGAGGCGCTCAGCCTTTGTCACGGTCGACACCGAGTTCATCCGCGAAACGACTTTCTGGCCCGAGCTCTGCCTGATCCAGATGGCCGCGCCCGGTGCCACCGCGCTGGTCGACCCGCTCGCGCCGGGTCTCGACCTGAAGCCGTTCTTCGACCTGATGGGCGATGAGAGCGTGCTCAAGGTCTTCCATGCGGCACGTCAGGATATCGAGATCATTTTTCACCTCGGCGGGCTGATCCCGCATCCGGTGTTCGACACGCAGGTTGCCGCGATGGTCGCGGGCTTCGGCGAAAGCGTATCCTACGACCAGCTCGTGAGCCGCGTGACCGGCGCCCATATCGATAAATCCTCGCGCTTCACCGACTGGCGCCAGCGCCCGCTTTCAGACCGGCAGCTCGAATATGCGCTGGCCGACGTAACGCATCTGATCGAGGTCTACGAATTTCTCGCCGCGCGACTGGAAAAAGAAGGCCGGTCGAGCTGGGTGAACGAGGAGATGGATATCCTCACCAATCGCGACACCTACGATCCGCATCCTGAGGATGCATGGAAGCGGCTCAAGATGCGCGTGCGCAAGCCGATCGAGCTGGCCGTTCTGCAATCGATCGCAGCATGGCGCGAGCGCGAGGCACGCGAGCGCAATGTTCCGCGCCAGCGCGTGGTCAAGGATGACGCCTTGTTCGAGGTCGCGCAGCAGCAGCCGAAGGATGCAACGGCGCTCGGGCGGCTGCGGACAATTCCCAAGGGTTGGGAACGGTCATCGACAGCCAATGGCCTGATCGCTGCCGTGCAGACGGCCTTGGCGATCCCCAAGGAAGAACTGCCGAAGGTGCCGAAACCGGCGCAAGGGGCGGAAGGCTCGAACGCCGCTTCGGAACTCCTTAAGGTGCTGCTGCGACAGGTCGCCGACCAGCAGGGCGTCGCGGCCAAGGTTCTCGCATCGAGCGATGACATCGACCGGCTGGCGACGGATGGCGAGAAGGCCGAGGTCGCCGCGTTGCATGGATGGCGGCGCGAAGTGTTCGGGGAAAAAGCGCTCCGGCTGGTCCGTGGTGAACTGGCGATGCGATTTTCCGGGAGGAAGATCGTGACATTCGAGGTTTGAGCAGCGGCTCAGGCATTCAGCCTAGGTGGGCGATCCTTTTAGTGGTGGGGGTGGTCTAGCCTCCGCCACAGTGCCGACAAGCAAATCGCTGCTCGCAGCGAGGGAGACGTAGCGGGTTTCTTACCCCACCACTCCCAGGTCCAGTTTCCGCCCGGCCACTTTCGCCAACTGCGCCACACGCCCTTCCGGTCGCTCGCCGTTCAGCGGTGCACAGTCCGCAGGCAAGACAAGAGCTAACCCGCCATCACCACGCTTCTCCCAGCGCATTCTCGGCATGATGCCGGGCATCGAGGCCGTCAGCAGGTACACCACGCGGAACATCGCGCCGAGCAATCGAGCGCGCTCGATGTAGCGCTGCGGCGCGAGAACACGCAATTCCGGCGCAATGTCCTCGTTGAAGATGCCCTCGTGCCGGAAGAGCGGTGCCAAGGCCAGGTAGATGCGGCCGGGGTGATCCACGCCCACGAAGGACGCATGCGCGATGATGTTGAGCGACTGCGCGCCGCGATATTCCGGATGAGCGCGCCAGCCGATATCGGACAAGAGACAGGCAGCATGACGCAAGCGCTTCTCGGTGTCGGTCTCCTCGATGCCGAAGGCTTCGAAGCTTTGATCGGTCCAGTCGAGCAACTCCCGCGCATGGGCGTAGGAACGCGAGCGCAGGAGCGCGAACTCGGCGGCAGCCTCGATCAGCGGATCATGCCCGTGCTCGTCCTGCGGCAATAGTGAGTGCAGAAATCCTTCCCGCACGCCAAGCGCCGACACGACGACCTTGGACGGTTTCATCTGCTCGATGACTTCCGAGAGCACGAGGGCGCCGTAGGGGAGCAGAGCGCGGCGGCTCTTCGAAATCTTCTCGATACCCTTGATCTTGTCGAACTCGCCCTTTCCGACCTGGCGCAGGAAATCGACCGAAGCGTCGGTCAGCATCTCGTAATTGTGCATGACCGTCAGCGGATAATCCGTGGCGTTCATGTGCAGCCGCGCGAGATTCCGCCATGTGCCGCCGACGGCATAGAACGGTCGGCCTTTGCCGAGCTTGAGCGGCGCGGCACCAGACAGGTGCTCGCGCGCGAGCCTCGCTGCGGTTGCAAGCGATCCCTTGGCCATATCCTGCAGACGCAGGCCGCCGAGCGGCAGCGTGATACCCTCGCCGACCGTGTCGTTTTTCACATCGACCAGCTCGAGGCTACCCCCCCCGAGATCGCCAGCGATGCCATCGGCATCGTGGAACCCGGCAATGATCCCGAGCGCCGAATAATAGGCTTCTTCCTTGCCGCTCAGGATGCGGATCGGCGCGCCGAATACCTTTTCCGCACGTTCCACGAAATCCGCGCCGTTCTCCGCCTCTCGCGCAGCCGCGGTCGCGATCACGTACAGCTCTTCGGCACCGGACTGCTCGGCCAAAGCGCGAAAACGTGCGAACTCACTCATGGAGCGCGTAACCGCTTCCGGGTCGAGCCGCCCGGTCGAGACCAGCCCACGACCGAGGCCTGCCAGCATCTTCTCATTGAAGAGAACAGTCGGCGCACGCGCGATGCCCTCGTAGATCACCAGTCGGACCGAGTTCGATCCGATATCGACGATGGCTACCGGCTTGCGCCCGGGTAGCCGTCCCTGCGAGTCGAAATTCATTCGGCCGCCGCTGCCGAAGGGGCAGGATGCGAAGGCAGCTTCTTGCGGCGCTTCACCTGCGCGATCGTCTTCGGCGCATGCGACTTCAGCGCGCCGCCACGGCCCGACAGGCTCGGGTTGGTCATGAAATATTCCTGCGCATTGAATGGCTCCTCGCCTTCCTCCGGTTCGATCCGGCGCGACGTGCCATCGGGCAATACTTCGAAGCTTTGCTGGTTGTCTATCAGGTTGCCCAGCATGATCTGGCCGAGCACCTGTTCATGCACAGTCGGATTGGTGATCGGCACCATGCACTCGACGCGGCGGTCGAGATTGCGCGGCATCAGGTCGGCTGAGCTGATGTAGAGAATGGCGCCATCCGATGGCAGGCCCTGACCGTTGCCGAAGCAGTAGATGCGGCTGTGCTCGAGGAAGCGGCCGACGATCGACTTGACGCGGATATTCTCCGACAAGCCCGGCACCTGCGGACGCAGGCAGCAGATGCCGCGCACGACGAGTTCCACCTCGACGCCTGCCGCGCTCGCCTCGTAAAGCGCATCGATGGTGATCGGATCGACCAGCGAATTCATCTTCATCCAGATGCGCGCCGGCCGCCCTTCCCGCGCATGCACGATCTCCTCGGCGATGTGGCCGAGAATACGGTTGCGCAGCGTGTAGGGCGAGAGCGCGATGCGCATGTCATGCGCGGGCTCGGCATAGCCGGTGATGAAGTTGAAGATCTGCGCCACGTCGCGCGCAATGGTCGGGTCGGTCGTGAAGAAGGAAAGATCGGTGTAGATGCGTGCAGTCTGCGGGTGGTAGTTGCCGGTGCCCAAGTGCACATAATTGCGCAGCTTCGTATCCTCGCGGCGCACCACGAGCGACATTTTGGCGTGGGTCTTCAGCTCCAGGAAGCCGAACACGACCTGCACGCCGGCGCGCTCCAGATCACGCGCCCAGCGGATATTCGCCTCTTCGTCGAACCGTGCCTTCAGCTCGACCAATGCCGTCACCGACTTGCCGGCTTCGGCGGCATCCACCAGCGCGCGGACGATCGGGCTGTCGTTCGAGGTTCGGTAGAGCGTCTGCTTGATGGCGACCACATCCGGATCGGCCGCAGCCTGCCGCAGGAACTGCACCACCACGTCGAAGCTCTCGTAAGGGTGGTGGACGACGATGTCCTTCTCGCGGATGGCCGCGAAACAATCGCCGCCGTGCTCGCGGATGCGCTCGGGGAAGCGCGGATTGTAGGGTTCGAACTTCAGGTCGTCGCGTGAAACGCTGATGATCTCGGAGATTTGGCCGATGGCGAGCGGGCCATGCAACACGCTGACACGGTTGCCGGACACGCCCAGTGCTTCGGACACGAATTCGCGTAGCGAGTCGGGCGTGCCGGAGTCGAACTCGATGCGGATCACCTGCCCGCGCCTGCGGCGCTTCAGCGCGCTCTCGAACAGCCGAACGAGATCCTCAGCTTCTTCTTCCACTTCGATATCGCTGTCGCGAATGATGCGGAACGTGCCCGAACCGTGCACCTCGTAGCCCGGGAAGAGCCTGCCGACGAAGAGGTTCACGACCTCTTCTAGTGGAATGAAGCGCGACACGCCCTTGCGTTCCGGTAACCGGACATAGCGGCGCAACGCGGTGGGCAGGCGCAAAAGCGCGGTCATTTCCGTCTTGTTGCGCTTGTTGCGAAGCTGAAGCGCGATGGTGAAGCCGAGATTCGGGATGAACGGGAACGGGTGGGCCGGGTCGATCGAAAGCGGCGTCATCACCGGAAAGATCGCATCGAGGAAATGCTCTTCCAGCCACGACCGGTCTTCCTTCGCCAGCTGGTCACTCGTGACCAGTTCGATGCCTTCCTTCGCCAGGAGGGTCAGAAGACCGGCAAGGCTCGCATGCTGATCCTCCTGAAGATGCTCGACCTCGATCAGAAGCTGTTCGAGCTGCTGTTCGGGCGTGCGGCCGTCCGGGCTCTTGAGCGCGATGCCCTGCCGCACCTGCCCGGCGAGGCCCGCCACGCGGACCATGAAGAACTCGTCGAGGTTGGCGGCCGAGATGGACAGAAACCGCACACGCTCGAGAAGCGGGTGGCGATCATTGAGCGACTGTTCGAGAACGCGGCGGTTGAACTGCAGCCACGAGAACTCCCGATTGACGAAGCGATCCGGATTGCCGGTCACGCCGCCGGGCTCGGCGGGCGAGAACGCTTCCTGTGCGGGTCGGAACTCGCTCTCGCTGCGGATCGGTCTCTTTGCCTTCAACGCCAACTTCGCCTCCATGCGACTTCTTGCAAAGAAATCGGATATGCTCCAAACGCTGACTTCTTCATGACAGGAATTGCGAGCGGGCGGAAGAATCATGGCTGGCGGAACGATCCCCCACTTCCAGAACGATGCAGGGCACGCCTTCATCACCATCGGCGTCAAGGAATTCATGTGCGTGGGCGCGACACCGCCCTTCGATCATCCGCACGAGTTTCTCGACATGGGCGGCGACAATGAGAAGGTCTGCCCCTATTGCTCGACGCTGTTCCGCTACGACCCCGCGCTGAAGGCCGGAGAGACGGTTCCAGCCGGCGCGCTCTATCTCGGGCGCGCAGCCTGATATCTCAATGACCGAACCCGTGCTGATCGTCGGCGCGGGGATAGCCGGGCTGACCGCAGCGCTCGCGCTCGCCAAGCGCGGCATAAGCGTGCGCATCTTCGAGCAGGCCGAACGGCTGGAGGAAGCCGGCGCAGGCCTGCAACTCTCGCCCAACGCGACGCGTATCCTGATCGAGCTCGGGCTCGGCGAGGCCTTGAAGGCGGTTGCAAGCCAGCCCGAGCGCGTTGCGCTGATTGACGCGCGGTCGAGCCGAGAGCTTGCGACTGTGCGCCTAGGTCAATGGGCGGAAGCGCGTTGGGGCGCACCTTATTACGTGCTTCACCGTGCCGACCTTCAACGTGTGTTGCTGGAAGCGGTCGCCAGCGAGCCGCGCATTGCGCTGACACTCGGCACCCGGATCGAATCCGTCATCCGTGATTCCGCCGGTCTCTCCGTTGTGACTGATGGCCAGCCAGTGGGCGCATCTTTCCTCATCGGCGCCGATGGTGTGCGTTCACGATTGCGCCGTTTGGGTGGAGGCCGAGAGGCCCAACCATCGGGTTTTACGGCATGGCGCGCCACATTCTCGCCCGACCAACTCTCCGGGCTGCCCGCATCGGACGACCATGTCACGGCATTCGTCCATCCACGCGTCCACTGCATCGCTTATCCCGTTCGCGGCGGACAACAATTCAATCTCGCGGGCTTCTCGTCCACGCGAGGCGAGTGCGGCGGCGAAAGGGATTTTCGGGCGTTCGCCGATAGTTTTGCGGGCGCCCTGCCCGCGCTCGCCCAGCTGGCTGCGCAGCGCGCCCGCTGGTCCGCATGGGACGTGAAGCTGGTGCGTCCCATCGATTGGGGAGCCGGTGCGTCCCTTGCGCTCATCGGGGACGCTGCCCATGCGACGACGCCATTCGCGGCCCAAGGTGCGGCGATGGCCATCGAGGATGCGGCCACGCTTGCAATGGCGCTCGCCTCGCACAGTCCGCGTCTTCGCGCTCTCGATGAGTGGCGTCGCGTCCGCACTGCGCGCGTCAATGCGGTTATCAAGCGCGGCAGGCTCAACCGGTTGGCATGGCATGCTGCGGGGCCCGTGGCCTGGGTCCGCGACAGGGTGCTTGCTCGGCGCACACCAGAGGCGCTCGCGGCCGACCTCGACTGGCTTTACGGCTGGCGCATCGGCGACAGCTGATTTGATTGGAGCAGCCTTCAGGCGCCCTTCGAACCTCTTTCCAAACCATTGTGGAGCCGAAGCGACAGCATCGGGCTTTGGGGCAGTGGATTCCACCACCCGGTTTGCAAACCGCCCTGACGCAGCATTGCGCTGCTCCAGGTGTTGCAGCCCATCAGTGCCGTGAAGCCGCCATTCGCTTCGTAGAACAAGTCCGCTGGCCCGTAGCGGGACCCCTCGATGAGGTCAGGTCGCCCGGACGCCTCTGCGCGAAAGCTCTGGCGAATTGAGGTGATGATGTGCTGAAATTCAGCTTCCGGCAACTCGAGCGCAAGGACGCCTTCGCTCTCCGGATCGAATTGGCCGATCAGCGTCACATGCATGACGGAGGCATCGTAGGTCAGGCCCCGAAAAAGCGGACCGGCCTTCAACTGCGACCATTCTGGCGTCTGGGTGTAGAAGGCACGCCCGCCCCATCCGAATGCAATCCATCCGACGTCCGGATGCGTGAGCGGTAGGCCGTCCTCGGCGAGAAAACCGAAGGTCGAGAGAATGTCCGGGTCGGGCGCGAAGGCGATGTCGGTGTGGATCGGATTCGCCAGAACGAGAATGCGCCGCATCGGCACAGCGCTCTTTTCCTTCGACCAAAGCGGGCGCGGGATCAGCGCGCCCAACACGAAGGCGACGATCAGCGTGCCGACCAGCGCTCCAAGTAGACGGAGCGCTGTCAGCCGCCGTGATCGTCTCAATGCAGGATCTGGCTGAGAAACAGCTTGGTGCGCTCGTGCTGGGGGTGATCGAAGAACTCGACGGGCGTGTTCTGCTCGACGATCTGGCCCTGATCCATGAAGATCACACGGTTCGCCACCTTGCGCGCGAAGCCCATTTCATGGGTCACGCACAGCATGGTCATGCCCTCCTCGGCCAGGCCGACCATGGTTTCAAGCACTTCCTTGATCATTTCGGGATCGAGGGCCGAGGTCGGCTCGTCGAAAAGCATGATGCGCGGGTTCATGCAGAGCGATCGGGCAATTGCCACGCGCTGCTGCTGGCCGCCCGAGAGCTGGCCGGGATATTTGTTGGCCTGCTCGGGGATCTTCACGCGCTTGAGAAAGTGCATCGCCACCTCCTCGGCTTGGCGTTTGGGCATCTTGCGCACCCAGATCGGTGCCAGCGTGCAGTTCTCGAGAATGGTCAGATGCGGAAACAGGTTGAAGTGCTGGAACACCATGCCGACTTCGCGGCGCACCTCGTCGATCTTCTTCAGATCGTTGGTCAGTTCCTTGCCATCGACGACGATGCGGCCCTTCTGGTGCTCTTCCAGGCGGTTGATGCAGCGGATCATGGTCGACTTGCCGGAGCCCGAAGGCCCGCAGATGACGATGCGCTCGCCACGCATGACCTTCAGATTGATGTCGCGCAGCACATGAAAGTCGCCATACCACTTGTGCATCGCATCGATCTCAACTGCGACCTCGGTCTTCGACACCTGCATCTTGGCGCGATCAACCGAAAGGTCCTCGGCTGCAACGGCGTTCTCGGTTGCCATGATCCTAACCCCTAACCCCTTAGCGCCTGTAGCCCGTGTCGAGCCGACGCTCCATGAACATGGAATAACGCGACATGCCGAAGCAGAATACCCAAAAGACGAGGCCTGCAAAGATCAGCCCCGTCATGGGTGTCTGCGGCGATGCCCAGGACGCGTCGGAGAAGTTCTGACGAACGATGCCGAGCAGATCGAACATGCCGATGATGTAGACGAGACTCGTATCCTTGAAGAGCCCAATGAAGGTGTTGACGATGCCCGGGATCACCAGCTTGAGCGCCTGCGGCATGACGATGAGGCCCATCTTCTGCCAGTAGCTCAGGCCCAGAGAGTCGGCACCCTCGCCCTGCCCCTTCGGGATCGCCTGCAAGCCGCCGCGGATGACTTCGGCCATATAGGCCGAAGCGAACAGCGAGAAGCCGACCAAGGCCCGCAGGAACTTGTCGAAGCTCGTACCCGGCGGCAGGAAAAGCGGCAGCATCACGCTCGCCATGAACAGCACGGTGATGAGCGGCACGCCACGAATCGTCTCGATGAAAATGACGCTCAACAGCTTGACGACCGGCATCTTCGAGCGGCGTCCGAGCGCCAGGATCACGCCGAGCGGCAGCGACACGACCATGCCCACGAAGCTCAGCACCAGCGTCACCATCAGACCGCCCCAGAGCGCCGTTTCGACGTAGCGAAGCCCGAAATGGCCGCCGAGCAGCAGGAAATAGGCGACGATCGGGAAGGCCACGAAGAAAAGGATGGCATTGAGCGTCTTCTTCGGTACGCGCGGGATCAGCAGCGGCGTGAGAAGAGCCACGAACAGCACGGCCACGAGATAGACCCGCCACCGCTCGTCCACCGGATAGCGGCCGAACATGAATTGCTGGAATTTCGCGCCGACAAAGGCCCAGCATGCGCCGGACCAACCCTCGGGCTGAATGCCGCCGCCCTGCGCCGTCGTCGCGCAGAAGGTGCGATCCGTGCCGGTCCATTGTGCGTTGATCAGCATCCAGTTGATGACCGAAGGCAGGTAGTAGCTCACGATCAGCAGAGCGATCAGGGTGAGCACCGAATCGAGCGGCGTGGCGAACAGATTGGTACGCAGCCAGTGACCGGCACCCCGCTCGCTCGCCGGCGCAGCCTGTGCGTTCACCATCTCCACACGGACATAGGAAAGGTCGTGCTCCTGCATCTTACCTCTCCACCAGCGCGACGCGCGCGTTGAACCAGTTCATGAAGGCGGATGTCACGAGGCTGATGGCAAGATAGATCACGAGCCAAAGCACAACGACCTCGACAGACTGCCCTGTCTGGTTGAGCGTCGTACCGCCGATGGCGACGAGGTCGGGAAAACCGATGGCGATCGCTAGCGACGAGTTCTTGGTAAGGTTCAGATATTGGCTGGCGAGCGGCGGAATGGCGATGCGCATGGCCTGCGGCACGACGACGAGATTAAGCGCGCTTCGCGGTCGCAAGCCCAGCGCATAGGCTGCTTCGGTCTGCCCTTTGCTCACGCCACGGATGCCCGCCCGCACGATCTCGGCGATAAAGGAGGCCGTGTAGAAGGAGAGCGCCAGATAGAGCGAAAGAAGCTCAGGCGCGAGCGTCATGCCGCCGGTCAGGTTGAAGACGGACTTCTTCGGAAAGTCGAGAGTCGCCGGCATTCCGCTGACGAAAAATGCCAGGAGCGGCAGGCCGATCAGCAGGGCGATCGAGGTCCATACGACCGGAAAGCGCTGACCCGTCGCTTCCTGTCGCGCTTTTGCCCGGCTGCGGACGAAGAGCACCAGCGCGATGGCAACGATGAACGCGACCGGGATGAGCCACGCACCCTCGCCCCAGATCACCTTCGGAAAGAAGAAGCCGCGACTGTTCAGGAACGAGCCGAAAGGCAGCGCGATCGAGTCGCGCACGGTCGGCAGCGCGGAAATGACGCCGAAATACCAGAAGAAGATGACGAGCAGCGGCGGAATGTTGCGGAAGGTCTCGACATAGACGGTCGAGATCGCACGGATCAGCCAGTTGCGCGACAGGCGCCCGACGCCCACGATGAAGCCGATGATCGTCGCGGTGACGATACCCATCACGGCAACCAGAATGGTGTTCAGCGTGCCGACCGCGATCGCGCGCAGATAGGTCGAATCGTTGGTGTAGGGGATAAGCGAGAAGGAAATGTCGAAGCCGGCGCGGCTGTAAAGAAACCCGAAGCCCGAAGCGATGTTGGCGCGGCGCAGGTTGGTGATCGTGTTGTCCACGAACCAGGCGATCAACGCGATCAGGGCCAGCGCCACCACGACCTGCGTGATGATCGAGCGGAACCGCGGATTGTAGAGCAGGGCCACGCGCGGCGCGGCAGCACCCATACGGAGGTCTTGCGTTGCCATCACGGCGCTCCGGAAACGAGGCAGAATGGGAGCGGCTCGGAAAGCCGCCCCCGTTTTCCAGAGACGATCAGCGGATCGGCGGTGCGTATTGCAGGCCGCCCTTGGTCCAAAGACCGTTCAGGCCACGTGCGATCTTGAGCGCGCTGCCCGAACCGACATTGCGCTCGAACATTTCGCCGTAATTGCCCACGCCCTTGACGATGTTCACGACCCAATCGTTGGTAAGGCCCAGGTCAGTGCCGATCTTGGTGTCGGCCTCGGTGCCGAGCACGCGGCGGATCTCGGGGTTCTCGGAGTTCTTCATCTCCTCGACATTGGCCTGCGTGATGCCCAGTTCCTCAGCGGTCAGCTGAGCGAAGTAAACCCACTTGACGATATGGTACCACTTGTCGTCGCCCTGACGCACGGCTGGTCCGAGCGGCTCCTTCGAGATGATTTCGGGCAGAACGATGTGGTCGTCCGGGTTGGAAAGCGTCAGACGCGTGCCGTAGAGGCCCGACTGGTCGGTCGTGTAGACGTCGCAGCGGCCCGCATCATAGGCCGCGTTGGCTTCCTCGACCTTCTCGAACACGACGGGGTTATACTCCATCTTGTTCGCCTTGAAGTAGTCGGCGAGGTTCAGCTCGGTGGTCGTACCCGACTGCACGCAGACGGAAGCGCCGGAAAGCTGAAGCGCGGAGTTCACGCCGGGGATCTTCTTCGAGTTCAGCATGAAGCCCTGGCCGTCATAATAGGTGACGCCCACGAAATTCAGGCCGAGCGCGGTGTCGCGGTTCACGGTCCAGGTCGTATTACGCGACAGGATGTCCACCTCGCCCGACTGAAGCGCGGTGAAACGCTCCTTGGCGCTCAGCGGCGAGAAGCGGACCTTGGTCGCGTCACCGAAAACTGCGGCCGCCACGGCACGGCAGAAATCGGCGTCGATGCCGGTCCACTCGCCCTTGTCGTCCGGCGCGGAGAAGCCGGCCAAACCGGTATTGACGCCGCACTGGAGAAAGCCCTTGGCCTTCACATCGCTGAGCGTGTCGGCGGATGCTGCCGAAGCGCCGAGCGCAAGCAGAGCCGTGCCCAGCGCAGCTTTGATGATGGTCTTCATTCCCGTTGCAATCCTTTTCCCGTTGTCTGCCGAAGACGTCCCGTCTTTCAGCCACCCTGCAAGGTTCCCCGCCAGCAACATTCTTCAACCGTTGCCGGCTGCGGCTGCTCTCAATGTGTGCAGTGCATCGAAAGCGATTATTCCACGCAGGTCAAGCACTATGCGCCAGCACTCTCATTCCCCACCGGAACATGTTTCCGATGCTTGCGCCCATCGGGTTTCTGGACTTATGGCCGCAAGATTCGAACTTTTGGAATGAAGCATGGCGAACGATCCTCAAACGAAGCTCGGCATCAACACGCGGCTGGCGCATATCGGCAACGACCCGCGCGAGTTCCACGGCTTCGTCAATCCGCCGGTCGTTCACGCCTCCACCGTGCTGTTTCCCGACGCAGCGACCATGGCCGCACGCGCCCAACGCTACACCTACGGAACCCGCGGCACGCCGACCTCCGATGCGCTTTGCAGCGCCTTCGACGCACTGGAGGGCTCGGCCGGCACGGTTGCCGTTCCCTCGGGTCTCGCGGCGGTGACACTTCCACTGATCGCGTTCCTGTCGGCCGGCGACCACCTGCTGATCGTCGATTCCGTTTACGGCCCGACCAGGCATTTCGCGAACACGATGCTGACGCGCCTCGGCGTGGAGGTCGAATATTACGACCCACGGATCGGCGCCGGCATTTCACGGCTCTTTCGCCCCAATACCCGCGTGATCTTCACCGAATCGCCGGGGTCGAACACGTTTGAAGTCCAAGACATCCCGGCAATCGTTGAAGCGGCTCGCGAGATCGATGCCGTGGTGATGATCGATAACACCTGGGCGACCGCGCTTCTCTTCAAACCGCTCGATTTCGGCGTCGATGTCGTCATCCACGCGGCCACCAAATATCCCGCCGGTCATTCCGACGTCCTGCTCGGCACCGTTTCGGCCAACCCGAAATGCTGGCCGCAGCTTCACGAGACGTTCTTGTCGGTGGGCATCTGCGCAGGGCCCGACGATGTTTATCAGGTGCATCGCGGGCTTCGCACCATGGGGGTTCGCCTCGAGCGCCACGGTGCAACGGCCCTGCGGCTCGCCGAATGGCTGGAAACCCAGCCGGGCGTCGCGCGCGTGCTGCATCCTGCCCTTCCGAGCCATCCGGATCACGCCCTCTGGAAGCGCGACTTCAAAGGGGCGAGCGGCATCTTCTCCATCGTCCTTGCCGGCGGTGGCAAAACGCAGGCGCATGCCTTCCTCGACGCACTGGCGATATTCGGCCTCGGCTACTCCTGGGGCGGATTTGAGAGCCTCGCAGTGCCAGTCTTCTTGGGCGACCGAACGGTGGCTGTTGCGCCCCAGGAAGGGCCCGTTCTGCGGCTGCAGATCGGTCTCGAAGATTTCGAGGATTTGCAGGCCGATCTCGCAACCGGTCTTGCAGCGGCGGCTGCCGCCTAGAAACTCGGCCCTCCCCCGCTAGTTCTCCGCAGACAGCAGCAAAGGGAGGACAAGCATGCGTCCACGCAAGGAAGTTCTGGTTCTGATCATCGTGGTGGCGATCATCGCGGTTGCGTGGACGGTGCACTCACTGATCGACACGCAGGTTTCGACCGCTCCCGACGTCAAGACAGGCGTGCAGAACAATGTGAACAGCAATGCGCCCAATGAGACGATCGCGCCTGCCGGCACGAACGGCAATCCGAGCGACCCGGCGGCACCGAATGCCGCAGGGCAGAACGCGCCGGCACAGTGATTTGGCGCTTGCATTCCTTGCGATCACAAGGCTAGGAAGCGCCCAAGCCCGATGGGTCGTCGGAGTGTAGCGCAGCCTGGTAGCGCACCTGATTTGGGATCAGGGGGTCGCAGGTTCGAATCCTGCCACTCCGACCATTTGATTGAACAACAGACGGCCAAGCAACAGACGGAGCCCCGATGGCGGCGCGCATCTACAGCCCGGCGAAGACGGCCATGCAGTCCGGCAAGGCGAAGACCGGACACTGGGTGCTCGAATTCGATCCTGCCGCGCCGCGCCGCATCGACCCGCTGATGGGCTACACGTCCTCCACAGACATGACCTCGCAGGTGCGCCTGACCTTCGAAACGCGGGAAGACGCGACGGCCTATGCCGAAAAGCATGGCATCGAGTATCGGGTCGAGGAGCCGCAGGAAAGCAAGCGGCGGCAGATTTCCTATTCGGACAACTTCCGCTATGACCGGAAAATTCCCTGGACGCATTGAGTCCAAGGGCAAACGGTCCCGTAGCTCAGCCGGATAGAGCACCGGCCTTCTAAGCCGATGGTCGCAGGTTCGAATCCTGCCGGGATCGCCAACGGACTTTTCGGCATCTGATTTCATTGAGAAAATCGGCCTGACGGTCGCACCGGATAAAAGGTGCGACTTCTCGTTGTTCTGCGAGCGTTCTCTCCCCCACCCCTCCACGGTCACGGGAGAGGCGTGATGGGGGAGCGCGTTCTATTCCTCGATGTCGATGGCGTCCTGAACCATGATGGCGTCTTCGGCGACTGGCGCTTCGGGCCGCTCCCGCTTGACCACACACGCATTGCGCTCGTCCACGAGGTTGTCAAAGCGACCGGTTGCAAGATCGTCCTGTCGTCTGCGTGGCGCGGGATGCCTGACCTTGAGCGCAAGTTGGCGGCCGACTTCATGTGGGAGGTGTTCGTTGATCTGGGTAAGGACCGCATCAACTGCCGGCATGAAGACGGCTCGACAATCCGAAGCCATGACAGTCGCGGGCACCAGATCGAGGAGTGGCTAAGCCGCCATCCTGAGATCGAAGCCTATGCCATCGTGGATGACGACTGCGACATGCTTCCGGAGCAGCGGCACAACTTCGTGCGCGTGCCTGATGGAAAAGGTCTCAAGCCGAAGCACCGTGACAAACTGATCGAGATACTGTCGGCCGCCTAGCCCTTCCCTCACCGCCCTCTGGCGCAGGAGATTTGAGATGAGCGAGACAATGTGGAAGCCGATTGAGAGTGCGCCGAAGGATGGGACGGCAATTCTACTCTTCGAGCCAGATGATGGCAGCTTCCCTCATCTGTCGCCGGGCGTGGGCCGGCATCAAATGCTGTGTATAGGGCTAGGGCGTTGGTTTTCTCCTGACTGTGGCCCAGACCATTGGGTTGATGCATTCGAGCCCGAAATACTCTTCGACAGGCCTACCCACTGGATGGAGTTGCCAGCGCCACCGCCTGCATCCTAGCCTGATGCGATGCTCTCGCCCTCCGCGTTCCTCGCGAAGAAATCTTGGGAATAGCTCGCTTCGCTTAGATCACCGAGTATATCGGTCTCAGCGGAGAGTAGATCATGGACAGATATGCTGTGTGGTTCTGGCTTCGACTTGGCACCGTGATGGTTTCGCCAGTGCTCATGGGCTGCGTGACGATCTGGGCGGTGCTGCACTAGCCATCCCTTGCCTGCTCATAGGCGTTTGGCGTGGCCGGTCTGATGTTCTCGTACTTCAGCCGGCACTTGTTGTAGATGTCGGGGTCGCGCTCAAGCGTCTCGCACTTCAACCGCTCTTGGATGGCATCGAGCAGATCGAGCAAGCGCCGGTCACCACCGGCCTTGATCATAGCGTCCCGGTCATACTGCGCGCGGCGCCCGCACTTTTCGCACGAGACCTTTATCTTCGGCTCGGGATAGTCGGATATCATCGGTATCTTCATAAGAACGAATGAGGAACAATTTCCTCTGAGTCGCGCAAGCCTCTTGTCGGCTTCGCTGCACTGAGGCACGGTCCTGCCCATGTGCAACCTTTACAATACCCGTACCACGCAGTCCGAAATCCTACAGTGGACGCAAGCGAAACGTGACCTGTTCGGCAACCTCCAGCCCTCGTTGAGTGTCTATCCAGGGTACAAAGCACCCGCTGTCCGTGTCGGCGAGGACGGCAAGCGCGAGCTAGTGGCCCTGACCTGGGGAATGCCCTCGCCTGCCTTTGCCATGAAGGATAAGAAGGCCGACCCCGGCGTGACGAACGTGCGGAACTCCTCGTCGCCTCACTGGCGCCGCTGGCTGGCTCCCGAGCACCGATGCATTGCGCTGGCCACTAGCTTCTCAGAGCCCAACCCAAAGAAAGGAGAGGATGGTGAAGGGCCAGTTGTCTGGTTCGCCACCGATGACGACACGCCGCTGTTTGCATTTGCGGCCATCTGGACGCCATGGACCGGCGTGAAGAAGGTCAAGGATGGCGAGCAGGACTTCGAACTGTTCGGTTTCCTGACGACGGAGCCCAACGAGGTGGTGAAGCCGATCCATCCGAAGGCGATGCCGGTGATCCTTACCGAGTCGGATGAAATCAACACGTGGCTCCGCGCACCATGGAACGAGGCATCCGAACTTCAGCGCCCCCTGCCCGACGATCAGCTCCTAATCGTGGCCGCACCTGGCTAGGATCAGCGCGCGATCAGTGTTTTGTCTCGCAGTGAAAGTAGGCCGCGAGGATTTGCTCTTGGAGCGTCGTCAACTTCGGCAGGGCCGGATAACTGCGGTCCATGAGTGCACCTTGCTTATCAAGGATGCCGGGAAGCGCGTGCAGTCCTTTCGATGTCACCCTGAACGCACCTGCGCGTTTCATCTCGACTGATACCTGGACAAACCAGCCGCGATCACACCAGCCTTTTAGCAGCTCATAGGAAGAGCCCGGCGTGGTCCGATTTTCTGAAGTTATCCATACGGACGTCTCTCCGTAGATAATTGCTGCAATCGTAA
This sequence comes from Mesorhizobium liriopis, assembly GCF_024053505.1. Lineage (GTDB taxonomy): Bacteria > Pseudomonadota > Alphaproteobacteria > Rhizobiales > Rhizobiaceae > Mesorhizobium_B > Mesorhizobium_B liriopis. The sequence continues at coordinate 295,912 of NZ_JAMXQS010000006.1, forward strand.
GGGTTTGCTCCTCACTCAACTGCATGGTCCCGACCTGCCTCATCTTGTCAGAGCCCAAACGCACGACTCTACGCATTGGTATATCGGGCGCTTGGGAAGCATTTCATTATCGCTTCCTGCAACTCAACAACGCAGGCGGTTGCATAGCCTCGCCGCCAGCCATTATTTTGAAGTAGATCGAATGAGCGTTTGACTTGTGTGATCAGTCTATCATTTCTGGCGATGAGAGATGAGCGCTCGGCTCTGTAATGGGGTTTAAGCTGCAGCGCGATGTTGAACGCTGATCGGTGGGGGATCGAGTGCCGCACAACCATGATGGTCATTCCGATCATGAGAAGAATGCCTTCGTGCGCGACCTCGACCGCATTCTGTCTGACCTCAAAAAGACTTCCGAGCGGCTAGACTTGCCAACAGTCACCTACTTGCTTGAGGCGGCGCGGGTTGAAGCGCAACGGCAGATTGGTGGTGAGCCACCCGAAGAGCAGCCACCACTCCTGCGAAAGAAGAGAGCGCCGTAGCGCCCATATGTTTGACGCATTCGTTGACCACGGTTAGCTTCCGGCTCCGCCATCAGCCGGCGACCATGCTACGGGACGGATCGCCATGAGCTCATCAGATATCGCAGCGAAGCTGAACGCTTTAGGAGATCACCCGGACCTTTCGCCCCGCATGCGGGAACTGTTGGATCGTATCGAGGGCGTTGTCAGCGCTCCGATCGATGAGACGGACCCGCTCAAGATGCGACGAGAAGTTGAAGCTGTCGCGTCCGTTTTACATGACCTCTACGGCGATCAGGCCTTGGACATGGCTCGTCGGATCAGTGACAACCTCGCAGACGGTACGTTTCCTCGCTTAGTGACAGTCGAACTTGAGCGGCAGGCTCGTGAAAGTGCACGGATGCTTGGTAAGACAACCAATCATAGCTGACCGGTTGCAGTTTGATCTGATGTACTTGTGCTTGCGCTGATTATCGCGCGACCACTGCAGAATGCGCGGCGGTTAACTGCTCCGTACCGAGCCTGTGACTTTCGGGCAACTTGATATTAACCACTCGTTAAATATCATTTACCATCTTGGCGATGCAGACGGGAGCGTAATGCTCTAATGTCAACGATCTACCAAGGGGATGCACATGCCTGAACGCCGCAACTACAGCTCCGATTGTGACAAGGTTGGAGCACTACGCTTTATGCAGTCGCACATCCGCGAACTCGGCGAGATGGCTAAGGCAGAGCGTTTCACAATGATCGCCTACCTTCTCGAGATGGCATACATTGAGGTCGGCGACGAATTGCGCGAGCGCGTAAACGCCGACCATGCGACTGAGAACGGCGAGAGTGCAGTCGAGACTGCAGCTGGCGATCCTCTCGCTGCTTGATCGTAGCATGACGGCGATCTCAACTGGTGGGATTGGAGCGCCTCTCACCAGAGGAGTCTAACGGCTACCTTACCAGCACTATTTTGTACATCTCCAAGTCGCAGCTCAAGGTTTTTAACATTTCTAAATCGGCTGACGCCATCCTGCCGGGATGGATCGCGAGCTGCTCGCCCATCACTACGCCGTCTGGACCGCTATCGATGAGATCGCGGGACAGGTCGGCATGTCGCGATGGAGCTTGGCGCAGCACTGCGGGCTGGACCCGACCACCTTCAACCCGTCGAAACGCGTCAGCGTGAATGGTCTCCCGCGCTGGCCGAGCAGTGAGACGATCGCCACCATTCTGATTGCCACCGGCACCAGCTGGGCTGAATGGGGCATCTATCTTGATCAGATGAAGAAGATGTACGTGCATCCCGAGGGCGGAACGGTCAGCGACGGGTATGCGAGTTGACCGACAGCATCCCGGCCTTCATTGGGGAACTGACCCGCGCGGCGAACGAGATCGAACGCGTCAGCATTCAGGAACGCGGTGCCCTACTCCGGCGCGCCGCTATTACCATTCGTCAGTTCGAAGGCGAGTTCGGCGAACTGGGCAACAGCAGTCGGGTGAAGGATATCGTGGATGCATCACTCCTACCCAAGGTCATCCACAACGACGAAGTCCGCAATTCGCTTCTGCATGCCGCTGAGATGATCCGGCTTCACCACATGGCCGAACAAGCAAGAAACAGCGCCATCGACGAAAGCTGACGATAGGGCATCGAACGCGTTTCAACCTCTGGGACTATCCGGTCGCCGATGACAAAGCGCAAGGATTAAACTGCAGCCGTTTGGCTGAACAAGCCCCACAAGTAAGGGTTTCCGTTCTGACGGGAAGTCGATTATGCTGAGGCATCTCCGGCGCATCATAGTATGGCTTGCCGAGACTGAGAGATGCTTTGCGCTCCCGCCACCCCGTGGGAGATTGGCATGCAACGATACTTTTTCCATGTCATGGACGGTCGCGCTGTCGTCGATGCGATCGGCATAGAGTTGCCCGACTTGTGGGCGGTTCGCCTGCATGCAATCAAGCTCGCCAGCACGGTTCTTGCCGACCTTGAGACAGGCCTGCTCCTTGGGCAGCCCTGGCAGATGACGGTCGCCGACGAAAACAGCAATACCGTTTTCTCACTCACCTTCTCTGCCAACACGCATGGCACTTAAAGCTATCACCTCTGAAATCGCAGAATGGACCCGCCCATGTCTTCAGATCTCAATAAGCAGGTGGAGCGTATCAAAGCGACGATTTTGCAGCATGAGCGAGAGGTGACGAGCGATACCATTGAGCATTCTGGCTCGCCTTCTCGTGTGACATTGGTTGGTCTGCGCGGTCAGCTTAGGATTCTCAGTTGGCGCATTTCTCAACTCGGGGGATCTGCCAGACATGCGATCGACTTGGCAGCGATCGAGGACGAAGCGAGCCAAAGCGACCCGACACGATCTGAATTGACGTGAGTTCGCGTTCCTCGCTCTAAAGCAGAAAGCCCACCTGAAGCGGATCAGGTGGGCTTGGAGCTCGGAAACGATATTCTTGCAGGGAGCACAGCTCCCGAGGTTTACGCAACGGCAATGAATTGAGTTGGTTCCGGATCAACTTCGCTGGCGAAACCACTCACTTCAGTGCACGATCATTCCCTTCCCTCAAAAACTAATTAGCCCAGACCCGACTGAAGCCGAGCCTGGGGCTATTGCGGTCGCTTGGGAGGCGTCCTCGCTCTGTGAAGCTGGACCGCTGGTGTGACGAGATCACGGCAGCGCTGCATCAGCATCCGACCTCGGATCGAATAGTCGTCGCATTAAAGTGACCTAAGGGAACTTTGTCGTCCTGCTAGGCGTGTTGATGTCGATATGCTGAGGATACCAGTTATGCCGCAACCATGTGCTCCGACGCCTAAACCGTGGGACGTAGACGCCAGAGAGAGTGAGTGTCGGGTAGCAGCCGAGCATTTGGTCAGCGGCGCTCTGGAACGAGCAATCGACGCAGGTTGGGAACGTAGGGAAATGGCAGTGGCCATGCTTAGAGCCGCTCTGGCAGAAGTGAACCGCCTTTATCCTCCGATGCCCAGTTGAGTGCGTTCAACATAGGCCTGACGCACTGATCACACACTCCAGACCGGCTCCATCATTTGTTAGGATTGGCAGGAAGCAGATAGTCTGTTCCGATCCCAAAGCCGGCTACTCCCTGCAAGCTGTGGCCGGCGGATAACCCGGCGCCTTCCTTAACAACCCCCAAGGCGGGCGCCGGGCCCCGCAATGAAAGGGCTCCGATGCGGTAACCCCTCCACTTCGAAGCCCCCTGTGGCGTGCTCGCTTCGGCTCAACCACAGATTCAAGATGCGCCTGACGGTGGTGGCCGACAATACGGCCTTAGGTCTGACTGGCCCTACAAGGCTAAGTGAGCAGGCCTCTCTAGAACTGTCCCCCGATCAATCACCCGTCATAGGATACCGGCTCCGCCTCCACCTTCGCTGGCAATCCCAGCCCCTTGTTCACCTTCGGCCAGATTGTGAGGATCAGCGGCGGCGGGCCATTTCATTCCGCATCTCCTTCATTTCGTCGGTCTGGTCCACGATTGCCTCGGTCAGCTTGGTGACGGCAGTCCGAAGCTGAATGCCCTCCATGTTGCCCGCCTCGATTGCGCTGATGAGCATTTTCATGGGCTCGTTCGAGATGATCGCGGCGCCCTGCATCTCGACACCGGGCGTCAGTTGCGCTGGCGTCTGACCGCTCTTGGCTTTTCGCCCGATCTGGGTTGCGAGCAGAACGATGGTGGCGGTGAGAAGTGCGAGCACGGCATTCGCCAGGGCCGTGAAGTCCAATGCTGCCCAGTTCATGCTCTGCTACGCCTTTGGGAACTGCTTGCCCACGTCAAGCCATGAGCGCCACGTGTTCATCAGCTCGAGCACGACCATCGTGGACCAGCCAACGAAGCCCGAAAAAGCGCCCCCGCTGAACACGAAGGCGGTGAGAAAGCCCAAGCTGAACTGAGACCACATCAGGACGCCGAAGAGGCTGGCGCCGGCTCGGATGTGCGGAGAGAACTCGAAGTTGCGGAAAGTGCCGTTGACGAAGAGCGCGGCGAACCGAAGGATCATCGCGACGCCCATGGCAAACGACCACCACGCTTCCGATCCCCAAGAAGCAAGATCGGCAAAGGATGGCGATGTGCTGAACATGTTCGGCTGAAACTGCAAGCCGATGTAGAGCCCGAAGGTCGGCCAGAGCATCGCCCATTCGGTCCACCGGATCGGGAAGTGATCCGCGATGCCGCGATAGACGCGAACAAGGAGGGTGGGTTCGGTCATTGCGTCTTTCCCGGCACCGCATTGGCCGGCGCGATGTAAGCGCCGACTACACCACCAGCAGCGGCCAGCAGCGCCGTCACAGCAGCGGTGAAGGCTGGGGTGGTAAATTGTGTCGGGAGAACGTCCGAAGCCACCACCACCGTCCACAGAGCCCCAAGGATGGCAGCCCACTTGCCGGCACCGACAGCTTTGCTGGATTGCTCGACTGGTGTGGGGGACGGATTGGCCGGGCGCGGCTCGGGATCGAGTGCAGGCCCGCCGTTGTGGCCGATGGGTGCGGGAGCCGGGACTGCAGTCTCGGGCATGACGATGATCGGCTCAGGGTGAAGGTCGGCTGCTTCCGGCACGGTGACAGGCGCAGGGAGGAAGTCTGGCACCCGCTCACTTGCGGTGGCTTCGTTCCAAGCCGCCAACGCCTTCTTCGCCCACTGGATGCGTGACGGGTAGTGCTTCACGCCCGCGCGCTCGAAACCCATTTCGAACGCCTTGACCTTCGCCTCGAGGCCGCTTGCAGCGACGACCGCAGGGATGGCTTTGCGTTCGGAGCCCTTCAGCTCGACAAACAGGTAGGCATAGTTCGCCCGATCCGATGCCGGGTTGAGCCTGTTGCGCTGGCAATAGGCTTCATAGGCGCGTCGCCGAGGCCCGGTCCATTGCGCCCAGCCATAGCCGCCGCGAGAACCTGCCACGGTCGGGTTGATCTCCTGCAAGTCTGCGAAACCGCCGCTCTCGTGACCGAGGTTGCCGACAATTGCTGCCGCATCCTCCAATCCGATCGGAAAGTCCGACAGAAGGGCGGACATGATCTTGGGTGCCTTCGTTTCGAAGGTCATGGCAGTTCTCCAAATTGTCAGGAAGGGTGGGCTGAGGCCCGAAACTTGCGACCCGTTCAGATGGCCGGCGGGCTCATATTCGGTCCGAACGACGCGATACGCTAAGTCGCTTAATAATCTTGAGTGTTGAAACTAACTCCAAGACTCGTCACAACGTCTTCCGCAGCGTGGGGACAGTGATTCCATATGGCGGCCGAGTCTATCGAGAAGTCAGATAAATCTCTCTACTTGCCTTCACTCGACGGCCTTCGCTGCCTAGCGTTTCTGCTAGTTTTCGTACACCACATGCCAGCACCCCAGCCGATTGGTTGGCTAGAGCCGGCAAGCATCCACGGCTGGGTCGGTGTGGAGCTGTTCTTCGTAATATCAGCGTTTCTGTTCTTCTACCTCTTCGAAGCTGAGCGCTCGAAAACCGGCAGAGTGTCTTACTCCGGGTTCTACATACGCCGGATGCTGCGGATCTATCCGCTGATGATCGCTTTTCCGCTTCTGATGCTGGTCCTGTATGGCTCCACCGACCAATTCGGGATATTACGTTTGGCTGGATTGGCTCTGGCGTCCGATAATCTTCTTACCTGGATTCGCGGCTACAACACCTCGATCCCCAACGTTGCCCACCTGTGGTCGCTGTCGTTCGAGTTCCAGATTTATCTGGTGATCCCCGTGCTTTTCGCTCTTTACGTGAAAGCACCGAGGCCGACATTCTTTGCGGTGATGGGCCTCGCGCTCGTCATCTGCACAGCACTACGGGTCGTATATTTCGGGATGGGAGCGCCGCATCCAATCATCTGGACAACGCCCTTCTTCCGCCCGGAATCGGTTATGCTTGGCATACTCTTGTCAGTGATCCGGCCCCGCTGGCACTGGGGTTGGTCATTGTCTGTCGCCGTTTTGGCGGGAGCTTTCTTCTTTTCAAACCTTTCCCCTTGGCAATCGTCCTACGCCAACCTCGTCCAATACCCGATCGCTGCCCTGATGTGCGCCGCACTTGTAGACGCCGTGGTGAGGTCCCCGAGCCTGGGTCGCGTGGCGAGCCACCCGGTGCTGATCAAGCTTGGGTCAATCACCTTCGGTCTCTACGTTTTCCATATCTTCGCGATGGACCTCGCCTTCTGGTATGTCGGGAAGAGAACGGCGGACACCGTGATGGAATATGTGGAGATTGGTGCGTTATCCCTCTCGCTCACGATCCTCATGGCCGCAGTGAGCTATATGCTGCTGGAACGTCCGTTTCTGTCACTGAAGCGCCGCGTCACCGCTGTGGATGGTCGCGCCAAGATAAAATCGCTGCAACTACAGCAAAGCATCTGAGCCCATACTGCGGGAGCCGCGAGTTCCTTCCGGAACACTGCTTCAGCTAAATTCACTTAGGTTCGAGAGTACGGCTCCTCCTGCCCGTTGCTAGGCCGCATCCATTTCACCACGAAGTTAGCAAAACTCCACTTGCGACTGCCGCAGCGTGAGGTATCGAGGATTCAACCTTGGGAGGGGCTGGGAATGTCGAACGGGGCAAAAACTGTCGCGAAGGCAGCGGGAATCACGACGCTATCCTTGATGTGGTTCGCATTGCTCGTGGCGCTGATGGTGACCGGAAAGATTTGACCTAAAGCGTGGCGCCGAACCGCCAGAGATCATCGATCTGCTCAGGCGTCATGCCCTTGGCCGCACCGAAGCCGTCGACCAGCGGATGGTCGCGGTTGAAGCTGGTCGCTCCCGATAGCAGCATGGTTGCCGCGAACCGTTCGGCAGCTGGTAGCTGATCCACGTATGCCTGCATATCGGCGGGAACGTCACCCGTCTTCACCGCTGCGAGCGCTTCGTCTTGCGTGATCAGCCCCTGCATGGCGAGCGCTTGGGAGAACTGGCGGTCGGAGATCGACGCAGGCACTGGCGGCTCGGGCTCGGGCGGCTCGTAGGCGGTGATCTTGCCATCTTCCCACCGGCGCCGGCCTTGGTTGTTCACCAGCTCGTACCACTGCTCGAACGTTACCGGGATCGCTTGTGCGGGTATCTTGCAGTCGGGATTTGGCTCCTCGCCGATGATGGGCGCGACGGGGCTTGGCTCCTCCTCGGTCGGCTCAGGAACCGGGCCATAGATGGGGCGCATCTTTTCGCCATGGACTTCTGTCGAGAAGCCACCCGCGAAGAACCCCGCCTCATCGATCAGAACGAATTTTTGCATCAGTAACCCCATGAAAATAGGTAGGAACCGGAGGTTTCCGCCGCGACCGAGCCGCCGCTGAAGATGGCGCGCTTGCGGATGGACATCAGCGTGCGGGTGGGCGTGACGCAGTGGATGACAACTGCCGCCGTGCCTGAGACGGCGAAGTTGGAAGTGGCGACGCCCCCGAGGCAGGCATTCGGATAGGTCAGCGGCCAGCCAATGTTCGGATCGGCGATACCCGTCGCGTCGCGCACCCATTGGAAGATGATGCCGTTCGGGAACTTCACGTAGCCGCTTTCGCCGGCGATGTTCGCCTGGTTAAAGTTCGTCCAGAGCAGGCCTAGATCCAGCGCATCGACTTGAATGCGGACGCCCGCACCATCCCAGCCTAGGCGGAGCTTATTTGTGTTCTGGTTTGTGCCGCCGCCCTGCTGAACTGGCGTGAAGCCCAGAGCAGCCTGAGCACCAAGCGTCACCAACATCGCCGCTGTCGTCGGATCATCCAGAAGCGTGCGTGCGGCAGCAGTCAGGTCAGCAAGCGCCGCCTGCCCGTTGCCCGTAAAGAAGGGCAACTTGTCGGCGGCCGATGCGAGCCCAGCGAGTGCATCGACGTTGCCCGAAGCGAGCTTCGCTACGAGATCGCGCGTGGCCGCTGTCAGGCGCGAGCCGTCCGGCTGGTATCGGATGCGATATGGCGCATTATTCAGCGCGCCGCCGTCCCATGCTTCCGCAAGCGTGATCTGTGTGGCGCTGTCCACCGAGGCAATGATGGCCGAACGATTGTTCTTCATCAGAAGATCGCCGGCCTGAATGTCGGCGGTCAGCCAGGACGTACCGGCACCCGTCACCACCGTGCCGCCTGCGGCAAGCGAGATGGTGCCGGTCTGCCAGTCTGAGCGAGCGGGCATGGATCAAGACTCCGTGGTCAGCAGCGCGAGCGGCACTGCAATCTGTTCGGGGTTGGCTGCAGCGCGAACCTGAGCCTTCAACTCGCGCCGTTGCGCATCGAGGGCGGCGAGCTGGGCGTCCTGCTCGGCCGCGCGCGCGAGGATGGCCTGACGATCTGCGTCGTCCGCGACGAGTGCGCCACCGCCTGTCTCGGCCTGGGCACGTTTCAGCGCGTGAAGTGGCGCCATCGGGCCGATCAGCATGGCGATGCGCCCGGCGAACCACTGGTCGATGCGCGTCTCGGCATCGAGCACGGCAAGCGACAGGCGATCAACCGCCTCGCGCTTGAGCAGCCTGCGCGGCACGAGCTTTCTCCAGCCAAGATGCGGCCGCCAGTCGGCAACGTTCTCGGGCAGCTCGGCGACCTCCATCACCGCTGCGCCCTCGATGCCGTCAGCCTGAGCGTCGAGCAGATCGGGCGGGCACTTGCCGGGGAAGAGAATGTCGCGGGTCTTGATATCGTAGACGACGAAACAGACCCGGATGTCGCGCGGATCAGGGCTCATCGCTTCCACCATGCAAGTCGGACCACGCCGGAACCGCTCAACGTGTTGGCGTTGCCGCTTCCCACTCGCTGGATGGCATACTGCACATTGCCCTGCGGGGCGGCGGAATGGAGGATAAAGCCCGTCTTCGTATCGTTGACCGTCCCAGTTGTGTTGCTCGGCGCGGTGTAAGTGTTGAGCGCCAGGACTTCGCCTGTCGTCACGCAAAGCAGACGTGTGCCCGAGGTGGCATCGCCCTGACCACCAGACTTCTGCAGTACGGTCGTCAGCGTCCAGTCGATCAGCACCGGCTGGGTATCCGGGTTGAAGATCGTCACCGTGGCCATATTGACCCAGGTGTTGCCCGAAGTGACACCTGAGCCCGAACCGGTGATGCCATCTTTCGATGTGATCGCGCCTGGCGCAAGACGGTCGTAAGTGATGCCGTTCAGCGTGATCGAGGCAGCGGTCAGGTTCTGGATGTAGGCGGTGTTGAAGTAGGCCCCGCCATTGGCGAAGAGCGCGGCGACATTACCGGAATTGTCGATGAAGTAGGTCTTCGCCGCTTGGATGACTGCACGGCTCGTGCCATCCGACATCGCTTGGAGGAAGAACCCAGCCTCAGCCCACCCGGCAGCGGTCGTGGCGCGAGCTTGAAACGAAAGGCTTGTGGTGACTCCGCCCACCCCAGCGCTTGCAACGAGGCGCATCAGGCCGCTGCCCGACGCCTGATCGGCTTTGGCCTCGACAGCCGTCAGCGAACTGGCCTGCGAGGTCAGCCCCTGCTCGGCGCTCGTCACCCTCGTGTCGAGCGCGGACAGTGCCGAGGCGATGTTCGTGTTGCCGACCTTAGCTTCCAGCGCCGTGGTGCGGTTGGCGAGTGCGGGAATGTCCACGCCGCCGATCGCGACCGTGATCACATCGAGGAAGGAGGCCGAGAGCTGGTCGCTCTGCACCTTTATCTCGAAGCGCATCTGCTGCTTGTCGCGGAAGTTGTAGGCGTCTTGGCCTGATACAAGCGAGTTCAGCCGCTCGATCTCATCCCAGGCATCCTGCACCGCCTGCCAATTTGCCTTCGCGACGGCGTAGATCTCGGGCGGGATAGCCAGAGCATCCATCAGCACGTCATCGGGGCCGAGTTTTGCAGAAGGCGTCTTTATCTGCTGCCACGCCGTCCATGGAATGGCACGGTCGGGACGCGCTCGCAGCCGGTAGCGAACCTCCCAATCGGTTACCGAGACCATGCCCTTCGTGAGCGTGATCGCCGTCTGATCTGCGGCAATGCTCTCGACCTGAACGGATGCGGCCTGATCCTTCGGGCGGTGCTCGAACTCGACCGAAATGATGGTCGGGTCGGAGATGACGTTCCATATCGCGCGCAGAGCTGGCCGACGCGAACCCGTCTCACTCTGGATGACCGCTTGGCTCAGCTGATAGTTTTCAAGCTCGCTCTGGTACTCCGAGACACCGGGCAGCACGGGCACGATGACGGGGCCCGGCACGATGCCTGCTTCGGAATAGATGTCGGCGCTGGTCTCTGCGAGCGTCAGCGTGAAGCGGAATTCCTCATCGCACTGCCAGTTGGTAACGAGCCATTCCTTGCCGTCGAAGGTGACCCACTCGCCTTCCTGCACAGCGAGGCCCACACGCCTGCTGACGGGCAGCGTGGCCGAGCCCCCCTTGCGGTTCTGACGATACCGGATGTTCAGCAGGTACTGCGCAATGTCGGGATTGGTGACCTGGAGGAAGTCGTTCGAGGTCTGGCGGGCACGGCCATCTGCGGCAACGTCCGCGTTCACATAGATCGGCTTCAGGCTCTCGGGCTGCCACTGGCTTTCGATCGAGGTGAACTGGCCAGAAAGGTAGTTGTAGAGATCGAATGCGCTCTTGCGCTTCTGCACGGTCTGCGAGCGGCCTGCGTCCAGATCATCCCTTGTGATCTCAAGCACGGGGATTTGCGGGGCGCCGGGGATGACACCAGACAGCCCGCGCCGGTTCAGCGCATAGCCCGCCATCGCATCATCGAACTCTTTCAGGATCTCGGTGTGGTCGTCATCTGAGGAAACGATGATGCCGCACTCGTAGGTGGCATGCCCGTTCTTCACGAGGTCGCAGACATTCATCGCGGCAACATAGGTGGGCAGATCAAGCTGACCGATCGACTTGCCTTCACCGATGATGACGCGGTTTGAGATCAGTCCGCGGAGACCAAGCTGATAGTTGAAGCGGTGAACGCCGGGGTTCTTGGTGAAGACGTAGGTGGCAGAATCATTGCGCCGCTGCGGGCCCGAGCCGCCGGCAACCGTGCTGTCCTTGCGGGGGTCGTACTCGCGCAGCCCGCGCAACACGAAGTCAAAGGTCGGCTTGCCCTTGGAGAAGCGGTCCTCGCTCCAGGAGCGCTCTACGACGACATAGCAGAGCCCGGCGCAGACAGACGTGGTCTTCCACTTCTGGGAAAGGCCAGCCGTGTTGTTGACGAGGATGGTATCGACGCCCTGCCCCGGTCGGCCATCATAGAAACGGATGCGGATGTCGCCCGAGAAGCCATCGACGCGATAGCTCGCCGCCTCGTTGCCGGTGACGGGTTGCGCGATAAGATCGTGCTTCTCGCCATAGAAGTAGATGTACGGCTCGAGCCCATCGCACCACCCATGCGCCAGACGAAAGACCTCGGCATTCCACCGGTTGCCCTTGCCGTACTTCGCATAGAACAGGCGGTGGCCCTGTGTTTTGCCGACACCGTAGATCGTGCTGGCCGGCACATCGCCGCCGTACTGCGTCTCACCCTGGACCGCCGAATAGCTGCGCTTCTTCGGGCGGTTCAGATAGCTGAGCGCTAGCTTGGTGCCGAACGCAAGCGCACCACCAATCAGCGTGGCGGCAAGCGTGGAGCCAGCAAAGAGCGCGCCCGCGATGGCAGTGCCGATCGCAGTGAAAATCGCCATGGATGAAGCCTGATGTCAGCCGCAGCGGAAGGCGGCGATGCAATCGAACAAGGTATGGTCGGAGCGGCCATGCTCCGTCTTGGTCACGAAGCGCGCACCGAGGCAGATGCCGACATGCTCGGCACCATCTTCTAGTCGAAGGATGACCAGATCGCCCAGCCTCGCTTCCGCCGGCCCAAAGGCCTCCAGATCGCGCGCGAAGAGTTCGGCGAGGGATTTGCACTTCCTGCGCCGCAACGCCGTCTGCGCCCCGCGCAGGCTTGAATAAGAGCCCTTGTACTTCTCGACCAAGGATAGCTTCGGATCGAGCGCATCGGCCATCCGGCAACCGAGGAAGAAGCAGTCGCTTTCGCCGTAGGTGTACGGCTTCGCAAGTTCGGCAGCGAGCGTGTCTCGAACAGTCTCGAACCGATCAGCCACTGCGCTGCCCCCACTCTTCTGGGATTGATGCATTGGTGGACGCATATTCGAGGCAAGTATCGGCCGCGCTGTTGTCGAACTGCTGCTCTTCCTGGCTGCACTTCACCAGCGTCGATCCACGCGCCGAGCGGCCGGGAGGCTCTAGATCGATGCGCATGTTGAGCGAGCGTTCGCCATTCGCTGCCATGGCACCTTTCTCGTACCGCACCTGATCGATCTCGTATAGGCTCGACGCCAGCACGCCGAGCACCTGATCGGTCTCAGGGTCGCCGGCCAGATGCGTGATGATCACCGGCGCGTTGACGTAGTTGTAGAGCTCGATCGCCGCGATGGCGTCATCCGGGTTCGACACCGGGATGTTCGAGAAGGTGATCGTGCGGGTGGTGACTGCCACACCGAGAGCCGAGGCCATGTTGCCAGCTGAGAGCCACCGGTTCGGGAGATAGACCAGCCCGTTGTAGGTATAGGGCCTCCCGCCACGGTGATAGCCGACCGACTTGCCCGGCAAATCGAAGCGGATCAGATCGAGACGGGCAATCTTGCCGGTCTCGATCTGAGCTTTGGTGGCGCTATCAAGCGGCATAGAACACCTCAGACGCCGAGAACGAAGCCTGCCGGTTGCTCTTGTTGCTCGGAGCTTTGTAGCTGCCCTGATCCATCTGCATCACGCATGACGCCTTCTCGAAATTGACGACAGCCGCAGTCGTGAAGTGCTGTGTATCGAGCCCGTACCGGATCGAAAGCGTCACCACGCCCGAACCGCTCGCCGTGGCATCGGCAAGGATGCGATGCAGCGACCGCTTGAGCGCCGACATGCGCAGCTCGACATAATCGCCCGCCGAAAGCAGGAAGCCCGCCGGCAGGCCTGACACGACGATTGTGCGGGTGTTGGTGATGGACTGCAGCGTTGCGGTACCATCGAACGCCCCGCCCCCGGCCTTGGTACCGGAGAGCGGGACGCCCTGATCCATGCGGATCGGACGCGGACGCCAGACATCGTGAGCAAGGAAGCATTCGCCGCCGTCGCCGGCCGACATCGAAAACGCATCCATGATCCCACGGCCACGCTCATACAGCGGCTCGCTGGTAAGGCTCATTGTCCACCAAGGCGTGCCGACATACTGCGTCTCGGTACGGCGACCTTCCATCCGATCAGCCGCGAATGGGCGCATTGGATCGAAGGATCTGTCAGTCCATCCGACAGCAGGGAGAGAGATCGGGTCAGCCATCAGCGCGCTGCGCCGTTCTGGTAGCGGTTTTCCTGATACTCATTGTTCGCCTGCACCGCTGCCACTGCCTGCTGCCGAGCGATGTCCTCGAACTCGCCACGTGACAGGGTGGAGCCTTTGGCATCGATGTTGAACGTAAAGCTCGGCCCATTCTGATTGCCCGCCGCCGGCTGATTGTTGTTGGCAGACGGTACGCGCGGTAGGATCGTGCCGCTGCGGTTAGGCACAAACACCTCAGGGCGCTTCTCACCCACGATGTACGCCCTGCCGGCCGAAACCGGCCCGCCATTCGCGCGGAACGTGTCTTGGGCCCAGGGAATGCCGCCCAGAGCCGTTGAGCCGGCATTGGTACCGCGACCGCCAAAAGCACCCGTGATCCAGCTGAGCAAGCCACCCCCGACCGACTGCCCGCCTGGCGTCGCCGTCTGAAACATGGCGTCCATGACATCGTTCAGGAGCTTGTCCACGATTTTGTCGAGCGCGTTCAGAGCGGCATCGGCGAAGGATTGCCATATGCCCTTGCCGTCCTCGATGCCCTGCTTGAAGTCGCTGAAGAATCCTCCGGTAACATCGCGCGCGAAGTCGAGAGCGTCTTGCGCCTTCTTCGTCGCCGCCTCAATTGACGCCATCTCGCCGGCAAGGCCAGACAGTTCCGCCTTCTGGGCGGCCGTGAGCGTGATGCCCTTCTGCTGCGCCTGGTTGAGCAGATCGGTTTCGTAGCGCAGCTTCGCGGCTGCTTCTGCCGTCAGGCCAACCGCAGCCTGTTCCGCTTTCAACGAGGCGATGGTCCGCTCCGCACCTTCTACGATGTCAGAATACTTCTCGGCGTCGGTCTTTCCGTGACGGGTGCGGCCCTTCTTTTTCTTCTTCTCGTCGGTCTCCGACAGCCATCCGGCCAGATCCTTGAGCTTGCCCGACGCCCACTCCGCGCCCTCTCCGACCTTTCCCACCCAGTCTTCTGACTGAGCATCGCGGAAGACCTTGGCGACCTGATCGTAGGCACCTTGGCCGCCTGCCGACACCTGCGGTTTTGGGTAGAGTTGGACGAGCTTCCCGTTGGCGTCTTTCCGATGCTCTGGAATGACCTTGTTCACGGGGATTTGCGGCGACTGCTCGAATCCCATGGCACGGCTGATCTGCGTCATCGCGTTGTTGACGTCGATCAGCACTTGGCGAAGCATCTCGCGCAGAGCGGCTCCCATGTTGTAGGCGGCCAGCGCGCCGATATCCGCCATGTAGTCTGGGAACTTGCCCCAGATGAGTTCAGCCGCACGGTAGGCGCCTACAAAGGTACCGATGACAGCGTTGGCGCCAGTTCGGGCAGCCTCCACCACATCGAAGCCAAGGATCTCGCTGATCTCGTCTCCGAATGCGACGATCGCGATGCCAGCGGCAGTCACCGCGGCCACCACTAAGCCAATCGGGCCGAGCGCAGCTACCCAGGAGGCGGCGAACGTCACGGCCATGCGCGTGGCTTGGAGCGTGATTCCGATCAGTCCGGTTGTGACACTTGCCAACCCAGCTAGGATGGTTGGGGCGTAGATGAGAGCCAGACCAGCAGCAGCCACCGCAGCATACGGCGCAATGGCTTCCAGCGAATCGGCGAGGAAGTTGACCGCAGCGGATGCCGCCTTCGGCCACTCGACCATCTGTAAGCCGAGAGCCAGCAGCGCAGTGAATGCGATTGTGGCGATGCTCACCGGCGACAGGAGGGCAAGGAACGCCTCGCCGAGCCCTTGGATGGGCCGTTCCATAGTCATCAGGACGCCGGCAAGCTGGGTACCTTGCTGCAGACCGATCTGCATTGCGTTCATGCCCATGGCGGCGGTGACCGCCACATCTTGGAACTGCGCGGCAATATTCGCCGTGTTGGCTTTGCTGCCACTTACGCCACCCGCGCCCGGATGATTGGTGTTCGCTGCGGCCATCTTGGCGGCGGAGGCCTGAGCAGCGGCGGCTTCCTTTTCCAGCGCCGCAGCGTGTCGAAGGGCAGCCTGCGTGTCCTTTTCCGCAGCCGTGGCCGCAGCGAATAGCGCGCTCTGCCGTGCCTTCTCCGCGTTCGCTGCTTCGTACGCCGCTCCGGCTAAGCGCTTCGCAGCCGTCGCAGCCTGGATGTCTGCACGCGATGCGTTCTCGGCTGCCTTCACCGATGCGAGATGAGCAGAAGCTTCCGCATACTTCGCCTTGGCGGCAGACGCAGCTATCGCGCTCGCATTCCGCGCCGCTGCACTGACGCCGTTGGTCGCGGCCTCGGCACGCTTCGATGCGTTCGCAAGGTCCTGAAGGGCGCCAGTACCCCTCTCGACCTGGCTGCTATCAACAGCCAAGCCGAGCGTAGCGACATCTGCCATGGTTGCTCCGCTTCATGCCGCGCGCTAGCGTCCGCGCCTCCTGTAAGGAGGAATGGATGCGAGCACTCGTTGCGATAGGTCTCAGTTTGTCGGCGTCGGCCGCAAGCGCCGCTGATCTGAAGGAGCAGATCTACAGCTGCTGGTCGGTGCCTGCGGGGTTTGAGCAGGGCCCACCACCACTATCATTCGATGTGAAATTGGACGGCAGCGGCGCTGTTCAGGATGTAACCTTTATCGGTGAGAAGCCCTCCGACCCAACCGTCGAAAAGCTCATCCGGTCTTCCTCGCTAGCAATCCAGCGGTGCTCGCCATACGTGGCCGTCAAGGTAGGGACGCAGCGAGTGACGCTCGACCTGCGCGATATTCTGGACGCGCAGCCTGAGATTGATCCGCTTAAGTAGCTTCATATAGCGCTGGCGGAAACGCATGCCGCTAAAGCCAACACCATCTCAGCCTCATCGCCATCACCGGCGATAAACGCCTCAATCTGCCGGGCCAATGATTCAGTGTCCGGCAGAATTACTCGAAGACCGTTCATCCGCATAAACGCCACCGAGGCATTGAATGCCGTCCGCTTATTCCCTTGCTCAAATGGATGGTTCTTCCCCACTGACCGCATTAGGCGAACGGCGAGTCTCACGACATCATGCTCATTGCCATACAAATGCATGTTTCGAGGTGCGAATGCTGCACTATCGAGGAGGCCTTGATCCCTCACTCGGTGGGGCTCGCCCGTAGCCGCAACAATCGCCTTGTTGGTTTGCACCAACTGTCTAGCTGTGACCCACCTCACGTCAGCGAGCGAGGTAAGCGTTGATCACAGGATGGTCAGCTATGCTTTCGTGCACATGCTGGCTGAATTCTGTCTCATCAATAAGCTGCTGCCGGAAGTCCTGCAGGCCCCGCTGCAATTCTTCGATACACGCGATTTGTTGCGATTGGAGAACTTGAACGCGACCCGCCTGCTTCCGCATTAGCCTTCGGGCGCCTGGTTGAAGCCGCGCAAAGCGCTCATCCGAAAACATGCCGATCAGATTGTCGAACGGGACGCCATATGAAACGCGGAGCTCCTCTGCAGACAGAAGCGCCTCATCGATCATCGGCACAATTGCAAGCTCCACAATATGGGGCTCTTCGCCCTCAGCTTTCGCCAAGATCATCTCTATGCCGCTTGCGAGCGTTTTGCGCATATGCGTACGCCACGCAGCCATGCTTCTCTCAGCCTGGTCTACGACGTTTCTGAACTCATCGAGAGTATCGGCAGCCTCCAGATCTTTCGCCCAGTTAGGTGCGGGCGGGAGGGCAAGGACACCATCGAAGTCTTCTGCGCGAAGGGCTAGGCCCATGCTGATCTCCGTTTCATTCGGAATGTAGCTCAGCGAGCCGCCATCTCCAATGCCTCCCAGTGCTAGGCCTAGGTGTTTCCTTTCCGCCTCTCCCGCGCCTCCTCACGCTCGATGGCATGTGCTGACAGGAACGCGGCGTCCATCTGCCGGAGGATGCCAAGCTCTTCGCGCAGGAGGATCGTCCCGGTCAGAGCCGACCAGTTCGCGATGTCCGTGAAGGAGAGAGGTTGAGGCCCATCGAAGCTCTCGGCGCGAGCCGAGTGCAAGTTCCAGAACCAGTCGAGGAGATAGGCTGTATCGGGATCGATATCCGGCTCGGGCGTTTCCTCCTCAACTCCGAACCGCTCGTTGCGCTGCCGGCGGGTCTCGCCCTTATCGTCTGGTGTTGAATACCGGACGTGGAGCCTGATGACCTCGCTCAGGCTTTGCCCGACTCCGTAAAAAAAGCGGTGTCGTCACCGAGCGCGGTATCGATCTGCTTCGCAATCCAGCCAACGGCCAGCAGCTTGCCGGCGTTCTCGCGGTTCAGCGGCGGATCCTTGAGGTCGCCAAGCGTCAGGTCTTTGGCCCACTTCCACGAGGTGATCGCGGCGGTCAGGATCGCGACGGTGTTGTCCTCGATCTTCTCGGCGGTGACGGTGTTGCGGCCGCCGCGCAGCGCTTTGTTCTTGATGGCGCGCTCGACGGCTTTCACCTTGTCATCCTCCAAGCTGACGCACTCGACCGTGAGGCCGATCGGTGCGCCAGTGGCGGGGTGCTTAATATCGACCGTGATGGTCGATGGCTGGATGCTGAGAATGTCCACGGAGCGCCTCAGATGGTGGTCGGGTCGACGGTGATTTCCTTCTGGACCAAGCCCAGCGTAAACACCTCGAGGATGAAGTCTTCGTTGCGGCCGCCGGGACGACGAGGACCGGTCACCAGGCCACGGTTGAAGTACAGCGTGTTGGTCTTGGTCGCGTCCGGCGCATCGGCGTCTTCGACCTTGAAGGCGTAGTAGAACTTGGTCTGCGCCGCCGCGCGCATCGCCTGCTGGCCGGGATCGGTTGGGTTGCGGGCGCATTCCACTTCGGGATCGCCGGCATTCGAGATGCCCTTTTGCTTCTGGGTGACCTCGGTGGCGAGCTCGTCGTAAGAAACGACGTTGGTATCGGTGCCGCGGTCGCCGACCATGCCAACGTTTTTCACCTCCGTCCAAAGCAGCGCCTTGTAGGCCACTTCGGTCAGGTCGGCGGCTTGAGGTGCCGGGATCGCGCCACCGGCCACGGTGCAGGCGATGTAGACCTTACGGCCCTTGTTGGTGTTCGCCATAGGTCAGCCCTCCTTCTTGGCGGTGGCAGCGGCAGCCTTGGCCGCCTCTTTCTCTTCCGGCATGTCAGAGAGCGGATAGACCTTCGCGCCAGCCTCTTCGTATGCCGTTTTCAGGGCCGGCCAGTCGCCGTCCAGATAGACCTTCTTCACGCCCTCCTCGGGTACGGTGAAGAACTGTGGGTTGACCGCGCGCCGTCCGCCTTTGTGGGCAACGGGCTGGGTCGCGTAGATGATCTCTTCGGTCATCAGTCTTGCTCCTTCAGCAGATGGCTTCGACACGGATGGAGACCGGCACCTGCATGTGGGTATCGGTCGGGAGGGCTTGGGCGACATCGGGGGCTTTGCTGACCTTCACGGTCACTCCATCGAAGCGCATAGGCAGATCGGGTGGGAAGAAGGCGGCGACCTTGCCGGCCAGTTCGGTCGAGACTGCGATGTCCTGGTTCTTCTTCGCGAACACGTCGATCTGCAGGATGCTCATCCGGCGGTGCGGTTCGTCAGAGGCGAGGAACGGTCGGGTGTTGATGTTCGGGATATGCGAGATGCGCAGATAGTTGCCTGATGGCGGCGTGAAGTCTTGGTTGGGCCATGAGGCAGGTAGACCTAGGCTTGCCACCATGGTCTCAGCTCGTGTTTTCAGCGCCATCCAGATCTTTGTTTCGATGGACGGCATTCTGCGCTACTCCTCGCGGCGTGAAGCCTCTGAGCGATATCGATATCCACGAGCGCCTGACCGCTGCCCGCGATCTGCTGGGCAACGAGAAGGCTGAAACCGTGCGTGGTGAGACCGCCCTTGAAGCGGCCCGAAAGGTGCTGTCAGGCCTCGGGCTCGCGCTGTTGCTAGCCGGCGAGCAGGAGTCCGACAGGCTTGTTGGTGTTAGAGGCCAAGACGAGACTTAAGCTCGGCGGCTTTTTCGTTGACGATGGTGCCCCAGCGCTGCGCAACCATATCGACCCACGGTCGCGGTGATCGGCCGTTCGCCCCGTAGTGGACATAGACGCCATACTTGGCTGTGTAGCCGAGGTAGATCGTGTCACCGAGTTCGGAGCCCGCGATGACCAACTCGATCTGCCCGACGTCAGCGTTGAAGGTGCCACCGGGGTTGTTGAGCGTCAGCGCAGGCATGGCCGAAGTTGACGCCACGAGCGAGGCCCGGAGAAAGCCCGTGTCTACCGGGACCAGCGCCTGCATCTGGGAGACAAGTTCCTGAGCCGATTCCTTGAACACCGCCTCGGTGGCGCCCTCGACCTTCCGCACCCAGTCAACAACCTGAGCCGCGAATGAGAGGTTCGCCATTAGGCAGCCCTGTTCCTTCGCACCACGCCTGCGAGATGGTCGACCTTGTATTCGAGCCAGCAGCGACATCCGCTGATCTCGGAGACCGGGGCCTGCGGATCGCCGGGATGTCTCAGCACTGCACCGGATGGACTATGGAAAACACCATCCATCGGGACCGCCTTGCCGTTCAGCGCGCGGTGGGTGTGCCGCACTCGGCTGTCACCGGCTGAACGCCACTTCTTCGTCACGTCCTCGGCCATGAACTTGCCGGCGGTGATCTGCTGGCGCATGGCGTCGTCACGGCTCTTCGACAGAGCCACCATCGTCTCGGTTCGCGCCAGCATCTCGCCGCGGAGCAAGAGCAGCCGGTCGGAATAGCGCCCCGTGATGCGCGTAATCAGATCGGCCGGCAGCGGCTTGCCGTCGCGAATGGCTTTTTCGATGGTTCGGTCAAAGCGCTTGTCGCGCCTCTCGCGACCCAGATAGGCCCGTAGAGCGGCGGCATCGCCAGAAGCCAGTTCGGCCCGCGCCGAGGCGACGTAGCGTTCCTGAGCAGCCGTGAGCCCGATAACGCCCCCTTCCCGACGGTTCGTGGCGCGACTGATGCGCCCGACCACATCCAGTGCGGTGCGGCGTGGGTTCTCGCCTCGTGCCAGCCCATCGGTAAGCGCCTGACGGATTGCCGTCCGCTGATCGTCCACGATGCGGGTGACAAGCGTCGCGCTGTGATCGCGCAACCATGCCTCGCCTTCCGGGTTGCGGACGCCGAAGCGGAACTGGATGCGGTTGCCGGCGGGATCGGTGAGACGGGGCAGATTGCCAACCGTCGCCTGTCCGCCCGAGTTGTAGGCTTCGGCTATCGCGACTTCGAGCCGGGCGAATGCTTCAGCGTCGATCTGCATAGCCTCGATCGCGCCCTGCACATCGCCCTTCTCAAGCCGCTCGACAATCACCCGAAGCGTGATGCTGTTTCGAATGTCATCGATCGCGGCGAGAAAAGCATTGGCGAGGCGGTCATCGTAGGTCGCCAGAAGCTCTTCGATCATCTCGCGGGTGGAGCGGGGCATCAGTCGATACGGATCTCAACCCGACCGTGAACCGTCTCCTCAAGGACATCGCCCTTATGGATATCGACGGCCAGATTGCCGAACGGAGTTCTCACAGCTCGCGTGACGGTACCGGCGCCTTCGTCAGCGGCCACCGCGCTCTTCTGCTCGACGCCATCCAGATAGACCGTGGCGCGCTTGTGGTCTCCGTTCAGGATGCACCATTCGCGGTAGCCGGGAAACTCTGGGCGGCACGAGATTACGCGCGAGCCGGATGCCATTGCTGGAACTGAGGAGACGGCCGGCACGGCGGCCACTGCAACGGCGGAGCCGCGAAGGAATGCACGTCGATCCATGACTATCTCCTCATGCTGCGCAGAAGCACTGCCAGGCCACGCACACCCCCGCGCCCGGTATCCGCTTCAGATTGGTGATCGCCCTCTCCCGCCCGTCGATAACGAGCACATTGGCATTGGCAGGCTCAGGCTCGACCGGAGCGAACGTCACGATGTCGCCTGTCGCGATGATCAGGGCGCCGTTCTCGTATCTCTGATCGACCCGCTTCACCGTGGCTGAAAGCTTGGTGTCGGTGATCTGCTCGGTGGGCTCGTCCCATGGATTGGCGCCGGGGGTGGTGACCACTCGGCGGAGCAGCACCTCACCTTGCCCCAGCCCGCCTTCATCTTCTGGGGCGAGCAGGTCGGCGGCCATGTCGGCCATCTCATCGTAGAAGCCCATCACACCACCATGATGGCAGGCGCGTTGGCAGGGATGAGCAATGGCGCGAGCAGACCTTCGATGGCGGTCGAGACGGGACCGGTGACGGGCCCATCCGTCCCAGGCTCGAAAAACTCACGCTCGATTCCCTCGACTTTCTGCCTTCGGACCCGCTTCGACGGATCGGCAACCACCGACAGACTCCCAGGCGCATTAAGTTCAAGAAGAGCAGCCTGGTAGGAGGCGTTGACGACACGGGCGGGAATGACATCGCTCCCGATCGCCGAGCCCGCCGCTGACGCTCCTGTGCGAGGCCACGCGCGTTCCTGTTCGATCCCGCCGGTGGGTGTACCGGGGAAGCGGGCACCGTAAGCCCCGTCCACATAGTCACTGCCCCGCTGGCGCGCGGCCGTCACGCTTCCCTCGGGGATGGTGTAGCCGGCTGCGGCCGCCCAGGCAGCGAACTGCTCGTCAGAACCGTAGCCGGCCATTTTTCTTACTTCCTTTGTGAAGCTCCGTCGCATCGCCGCTATAACGGCAATAGCAAGCACAAGGAGTGATCATGATGACGAAGCACGAGCAGATGACCCAAACCGCTTTCCGCAAAGGGCAGGATGACGCGCGTGATAATCGACCACGCGACAACCCGTATCCAACCCAATCGGATTGGCACGACCCGTATGAGCAGGGGTACGATAGTGAGTACGAAACCATGTACGGTTAGGGCGCAGCGCTGACGAACTGCGCCCTACTACCGATCAGGATTTAGCCTTCTCGATAAAGGAGGCTTTCTCCTCGTCACTCAGGCCGTTGAACTTGTCGGCGTCCGCCTTGGACAGACCCGACAGGATTACGGTCTCACCCTGGGTGACGTTGAACTTGCCGCCGCCATGATGCTCGGCCTTGATGGCGGCAGGAACACCGCCCTCCTTCAGCTTTGCAATCTCGGCATCACGATCGGCAATCACCTGTTCGAGTTCGCCGACACGGCCGCGCTGGGCTTCGAGTTCGGTGGTGACAGTCGCAAACGATGCGTTGAATTGCTGACGCATCGCGGCCATCTCGGTAGTGTCGCCGTTCTCGTCGCGGTCATCGCCCGCCGGCTTCTTCCTGCCCTTGCCATCGACAATCAGGAAGCCCGCCTCGACAGCACCTTTGACCACGGGGTGGTCCTTCGATGCGCCCCAAATTTCAGGCTCCACCGTGATGGAGCCGTTGCCGGGAACGACTTGACCGGTCGGGAGGCCGAAGCCCCCCAAGCGGGTGTTCTCAAGAGTGACAGTCTTGGTCATGACGTTCTCCTCAGATCCCATCCAGATAGCGAGCGGCACCCGGCCGGCGGAACTCGACGCCACCGGTACGGAAGATGCCGGGCACCTCGTACTTGAGCAGACGATGTTCGGCCTGAAGCCAGCGCAGCGGCATCGGAATGTGCATCTTCACCACGCCTGGATCGCGACGGTACGCCGCCATGCGCTGAGTGCCGCCGGCACCAGCCGTTTCCAGTCCGAAGACGGCGCGGATGGTCAGCGGGCGGCCCGTGCGGATCGTGTAGATATTCACACGCTGGATGTGCTCCAGAAGCGTGATCGACTGCATGTCCGACAGGCGCTTGGTTGCGAGGTAGGCGTACTTCTGCTGGCTCAGCAGCAGGGTGTCCGCCTGCTCGATTCCGTTCGTGGTCAGGAAGATGTCGCTGAGGACGTTGTTCACGTCCGCCACGATCTCATCGACCGTCTTCGTCTCCCACGTGGCCGTACCCGCGGCACCATTGGCCGCCGTCAAAGCCGTGACGCTGATCGAGTTGATCAGGCCCGGCATGCCGAGCTTCGCGCGGCCGACGAATGCGAGGTTGTCGACAAACAGCTCGTACTTGCGGCGGGCCGCGTCGGCGCGCTCATCGGTCAGGCGAATGCCATACGCCTGGGCGTGGGCAAGCTCCTGCAGATTGTAGCGATAGCCGATGCCGACCATGAACACGCGGCTCGAGCCCTTATCGAGCTTGAAGTCCACGAAGTTGATGTCGTCGCCGTCCGGCGCGAACTCGCGGGCTTCGCCGACATCATCGCCCATCGAGAAGAAGTCGATGTTCGTGGTCCATTCGGGCGCCGAGTTATCGACCGGCACCAACTCGCGGTACTGGAAGTCGGGGTAAGCGCGGGCGTAGATGCCCGGCTCGATGTAGTTCTGCGCGGTGCGCAGGAAGTTGAGCGCCAGAGCGGGCGCGTCAGTGGTGAACATCTTGGTTCCCCCCTTACTTTGCCACGCCGAGGCGGAGCTTCGCGAGTTGATTGGTGCCGGAGGTGACCGACGCCCATTCGGCGTTCTCGATCAGCTGGTTGGCGCTGGAGTTGGACACGTTGGTGAAGGTGCCGGTCGGGGTCATGTAGACCGGATCGCCCTGAGCAACGGCGACGAGCGCGGTGACCCAGATCGTGCCGCCCTTCATGACGCTGATCTGGTCATACGGCTTGTAGACCTCGCCATTGGCCGCAGGCAGCGTGCGGTCCACCACGGCGACACCAGCGAACTTGCCGATCGCAGCCGGCAGCGCCACCGTGTCTTCGAGCGCGCCGAACAGGACGCCACGGCCGAAGGGTACATCACCCGATGCCTGGGCCACGATCATCGAAATGATGTGGTGCGGCTCGGTGGTGGCAATCATGCCGGGATAGCCCTTCGGCGTATCGCGGCTGTACGAGACGGGAGGGATAGCCATCACGCGGTCTCCTTCGTGCCCTGCCATGCGTTGCGGTCGCGCATGAGCATCTGGTTGTAGGCGTCATTGGAAGACGTTGCGTCGTTGGTCTGGCGCAGGCCGTTCTTCATCGTGTCACGGAATGGATCGGGCGGGTTCTTCGCTGCGTCCTCGGCGAGAATGTCGAAGCGCGCATCGATGTAGGCGTCCGACTTACCGGTGAGGGCGGCGTCGCCGAGCTTGGCAGTGACAGCAGCCTTGCGGATTGCCGCATCGGACAGACCGTCGGTCTTCACGTCGGCCGCGATGGCCTTGGCCGTGGAGATCAGGTCGGCGCGCTGCTGCACACGCTTGTCGAGATCGGCATCGGACAGCACCTTTCCATTGGCGGCGTCACGCTCGGCATGAGCCTTGGCAATCTCCGCATCCTTTGCGGCAAGCGCCTTCTCGTGGTCGGTCTGCAGCTGCGTGACCTTTGCAGCCGAGTCCCGCAGGTCGCCCTGCAGCTTGTTGATGGCCTGGGCGCCCTGATCGGTGGTGCTCACCGACAGCCCGTCCACGACCACAGTACGAAGTGCGTCGCTCATAGCGCGCGTCTCCTTGTCAGTGGTTGATATCGGGGCCGCGCCCCATGCATGCCGGTCGGCATCGCCGATCCTGCATTCCGCTCCCGCGCGTCCTCGATCGACAATGGCGACGTGGTTGGCGCGGATGTTGGTCTGGCGGGCGTCGTAAGCCTCGCCTGATGGTGTGGTGCCGGCGTCCCAGACGAGCTCGCAGGTGTAGCCGGCGGAAAGCTCACGCTTGCCCGCATGCACGGCGTCGATCGCGGCACGGTCCTTGAGGATGAGAGGCAGCGCGATGCGGTTGCCGTCCCATGTCGCCGAGGTGCTGACCTCGCCCACGGCCAGCTGCTTCCAGTTCTCATCCGTGACAGGTTCGGCAGGGTGATCGACGGTGACCGGGGCGTGGCTGAAGCTCCGCAGGCTGTCAGTCGAGCGAACCTCTTCCTCGCTGCGATAGACACGCACGGTCTGCATGTCGGGGCGACCGACTTCCGGGCCCAGGTAATGCTGGATGCCCGTGCGAACCGCTTTGGCGTCGGCAATGAGGTAGCCTTCGCCCGTCCGGCGTGTGCCAGACAACGTTACGGCGTCTGTGAATTGCATGTGGCCCTGCCTTAGTGCAGCTTAGATGAGCGCAAGCAACTTGGAGGAAGACGTGGCGCTATACATGGACGGCAACCTCGTGAAGGAAGCAAAGCCCCACGAGGCATTTAAGAAAGAGTGGAAGCCGGGGCAGACCCCGGACTATGCGGGCATCTATCGCTGCGCTGGTTGTGGTGATGAGATTGCGTCGAACAAGGGCGTTCAGTTGCCGTCGCAGAATCATCGCCAGCATAGCCCTGCCCAAGGCTCGATCAGATGGAAGCTGCTAGTGATCGCTCAGCAAGTCTGACGCTATGCCGTGATGTGTTTTACTGCCCACATCACGGCCTCTTCCACCTTCGTCTTCGCCAAAGAGATCTCACGGTCTGAGCCCAGCGCCGCGATACGGTCGTGGAAGGCCAGCCCCATATCCTTGATCTCCTGCATCGCTGCCTTTTCCTCGTCGCTGAGGACGCGATAGGCGTGGCGCATCGTATTGTTCACGGTGCGCTGGTCGGACGTGCTGTCGACTTCGGCCACTGACTTGCCCTCCGGGAAATAGAACTGGCATTTGCGCAGGCCGCAGACCGCGCATGAGCGAGGATATGGAAGCTCTTGGCGGCGGCGACTTTCGGAGCATCGCTCGTCCACGCTCAAGCCTCCGTCAGCTTCGAGGACCAATCCTCATCGACCTCCTCGAAAATCTCAGGCCCAAGCTCGATTTTGCCGCGGTAGGGCTCGATCGAACCCAGCGAACCGTCGAACTCGTATGAGATCGTGATGTGGGGCTGATATTCCTCGTGGTCCCATGAAGCGCCGGCCTCGCGGATCGCCATATGCCGCCATTGCAGATCGGATGACGAGAACAGCAGCACGGTCGCCTTGCCGAACTGCTCCATCAGGCGCGGGCCGCCGGCAGAGACCGTAAGCTTGCCAGTGCCGTTGCCGCTGAAGTCTCGATAGTCCTGCTCGACCTTCATCCAATCCAGCTTTTCTCGGCTGTAGGCGATGGTCACATGCAGGTCGGATGCCGGCAGGGTGGATTCAAACCCCTGCGCTTTCGCCCATGCGATGATCTCGGCAGCGTTCAGCACATCCCGGCGCACATACAGCGTGCGGGGTTCGGCATCATTCGCAGCCACGCGGAGGCGGGACACGTTGCCTTCGCCGCCTAGCGCGGCATCAACCTCGTCCTCGTCCTCTTCCTGGTCAGCGAGCTTGCCGTATTGATCGATCGCAGCTTCGAGCCCAGGCAGTGATCCATCCTCGACAAAGGCGTTCACCAGCGCATCGGACAGTGCCTCGACAGGCATAAGCGGCTGTTGGCCCGACCCGCCGGCGATAGCGCGTGCTGCATCGCTCTTCGTCTTGAAGATGTCGGCCCGTTCCTTCTCGGACAGTCCCCAAAGCGGCGCCCATTCGTAGTAGATGTCGGGATCGCGCTTGCCGGTGGCCGAACGGATCAAGCATTCGTCCAGCCTTGCCAACGCCGGCGTCATCTCGATCGCCTGCATGGCCTGTAGCCGGTCGTAGTAGTTGCGCAGATCGCTTTCGCCCGTCGAGTTCATGCCCGCCGGTGACTGCCCAAGAAGACGCGTGGCAGGGATATCGGCCGCACCCGACACGATCTGCATGAAGGACATCAGCACTTCGGGCAGCGTGGCAAAGCTCACCTGGCGCTGCTCGTATTCCTCTTCCTTGTCGAGAAGCAGATCGCCGTTGATACCCTTGGACGTCGCCGCGAGCGTGTAGCGCTCAAGCAGCTTCGCCTTGTAGCCCTCGTCACCCAAGCTCGCCATGAACTGCGGGATGCGGATGATGTTGACCTTGGCCTCAAAGACAAGCGAGGCGATGTTCGCTGCCGTCCCATCGGCCTGCTTGATCGCCTGCATCACCGCGAGCAAGACACTATCGCCCCACCCGGGGTATGCTGTGAACACCTCCTCTTCGGGCTGAGAGGCCCCGTGGAAGAGCACGAGCCGCGATGGGTGGATTGTCACCTGCTGCTTGTCGCCTGCTGCCAGCGTGTAGCTGCCGGGCTTGCCGTACCACTCCGACTGCGGGTCGCGGATAATCTCGCCTGCGGTCAGCTGACGGCGCGAGAGCACGGTCAGATAGCGCACCCCACCCTTTTCAACGCGGTCGGCGCGAAGCTCCTGCGCTAGTTCAAGATCACCGGTGCCGATCATGATGGCGGAGCCGCCCCAGAGCCGCGCCTTGATGCGGGCTTCGAGCACCTTGCCCTTCACGTTCAGGCGGTTCTCTTCGCCTTCGATCTGCTCGATCTGTCCACCCTTGGCCTGCCAGTCGCGCCATGCCCGCACGCTGTCGAGTGCCGGGATGTCCACGATCTTCCGCGGTAGCCATGCGCCGCGATAGGCGTTCGCAAGCTGGTCATCGGTCAAGAGCGGGTCGGCATAGAAGCTCGCCGATGCCTTGTCCCGGTCGGTGCCCATCCGCGAGACGAGATTCGTCAGGCTGTCGCGGGCGAACTGCAGAATGTTTCCCACGGCTTCCTCAGATGTTGTCGAGCGTGAAGGACGAGCCCAGCGCGAGCTCATTCAGAGCATCGGCGAAGGCGTCGACCTGATCGTCATGCTGGGCATTCGGAAACGAGCACACCTCGTCCAAGAACGTGTCGTTCCATTTGCCTCGTACGAGCTTCACATTCCCCGCTTCAGCCTGTGCTGACGCTGGCTTGGCGCGGGTGGCCTTGTCACCTGTCGGACGCACGACCTTGATGTTGTGGCCGGCCAGCAGCTTTACCTTCGTGGCGGCATCAGCCTTACCGGCTGCGCCTGGGTCTTCCGGTATGCGGATGGTCACCTGCAGGCCATCTTGCGATGCCGTGTTCTTCAGGTTCCGTTCGACGTCACCGGGCGACCACCGATCGCGCCTGACATCCTCCACGTAGAAGGTGCCGTTGGCCCAAGCCATCCTGAGGCCTACCGTCCAGTCCGGTTGCTTGCCGGGCTTCTCTGCCGTCGCAGCGAAGTCCCAAGCGCGGCAGCGCCGGACATTGGACGGCACCGCATCCACAATCTCGAAGTCGCCCCGCTGGAACATACCGCCAGAACGAGGCGCTGGCCGCTGCTGGAACTGTCCTGCAACCGCATATGATCCCATCGGGATCTTGTCGCGCTCGACCACCTCACGGGGGAAGCGCTCCGGGAACAGAAGCTCTCCATCCTCGTGCCTCGGGTCAGTGAACCCGATCGCGGTATGGCAGGCCCTGTCCGGCTCGAACTCCATCGGCAGCATCAGGTGCTCGTAGCCGAGCCCGAGTTTCATGATCTCGCCGCTGACATCTCCTTCGTGGAGGCGCTGCATGATCACGATGATCGCCGACGTCTTCGGGTCGTTCAGGCGGGTCGGCACGCTCTCGCGGAAGATGCGGATCGTGTTGAGACGTTCGGCCTCCGATTCCGCCGTCTCCGTCGAGTGAGGATCATCGATGATTACGCGGTCGCCGCGCCCGCCAGTCAGCGAGGCGAAGGGGACACCCTCACGGTTGCCGGTGCGCGTGTTGGCGAAGGATGCCTCACCCGCTCTTACCAGCGACACTTCCGGCCAGAGCGACTGATACCATTCGCTGGTCACCAGGTCGCGCATGCGTCGGCTGTCGCGCTTGACGTACTTCTCCGTATAGCTGCTGGTCAGGTACCGCAGCGAGGGCCGACCTATCGGGCCCCATTCCCATGCCGGCCAGAGCACCGAAGTCAGCAGCGACTTCATCGTGCCAGGCGGGACGTTGATCAGAAGGCGATTGATCCGCCCATCGGTCACCGCCTCGAGATGGGCGCAGATCGCATCGATATGCCAGCCGTGGGTGTATTCGCTCGACGGCTCGACCACATGCCAAGCCTCGCGCACGAACCCTGCAAGCGTCTGGCACCGCGCTCTGATCCGTTCCGCATCGCGCGTAACCCGATCCCGTTCGGCCTCAGCCGCCCGTCTCGCCCTCTCCTGCCTGATCAGGCGCATCATCGTCGCCGGGTCCGGCAAGCGGGCCGAAGATGCTTTCAAGCTGATCGAGCTCATCACCGGATAGTTTCGTCAGGTCCACTGTCTGGATGGGGCCGCCGTTGCGACCGGTGTGCTGCATGTTGGCGAGCTTGGGATGGACGTACGGGGCAGCGGCCACCGCCATCTTGTCTCGCCTGTCGCCACTGGCTCGGCTGTCGCGCATGACCCTCAACATGTATTCGAGTGGGGTCTGGCCCATCTTGGCGATATCGCGCTCACGTCGCGCTGTGGCCCTGTTCGGGGTGCCTCTCTGGCGTCCGCCAGTCTTCTTGCCCGCTGCCATCTAATTTGATCTACTTTCGGTCTAATTTAGACGGGAGGTTCCATGAACGACACTATCAGCAGTGGCTCGTTTCGTGACGGGTTTGAGATCGGCTTTCGAAGCATCCGCGGGGTGCATGCGGCACTGCCCGGAATACCCGGTCAGCCTGGCACTCGTGGCAACATGACACCGTTTCTCATGGGCGTTCGGCGCGGCATTGAACGCGCACTTGATAAGGATCTCGACGGCCTAGTCTAATCACGCTGCCTCCATCATCGCGGCCGATAGCGCTTCATCGACGCTGCCATCCTCGCGGATCAGGCCATGGTCCCAGCGCTCGCGCGGGTCGTTCCAGCTCGGCGTGTTGACGATCGGGTAGAGGCAGATGCCGACCACATTGATGCGATTCCAGTGCTGCGCGCCGCGGACCTCGCCACGGACATGCCGCAGCCATTCCGCCTTGCAGTCGATGCCTTCCCACTTGCGATCTAGACCGGGATGCAGGCCCGTCTCGGTGATCATCAGCGGACGGTCCGGGTAGCGCGCCGCCATCGCGCGGAGCGCCTCACCGATGCTCCAGTCCGCATGGTACGGATAGATGTTAATGCCGAGCACATCGGCCTGATCGGCTAGGCCGGCGTGCGCCTCGATCTCGTCAGGGATGTGCGCGGGCTCGGCCGTCACCAGCCGGACGTCGTAGATGTTGGCGCGCAGCACGCGCATGATCTCTTTCGCCTTCGCGACGACCTCAGCTTGGTCTTGGCCTGGCGTCAGAAGGCCGGCGAGACGGTTCTCGTTGAAGCAAACCCAGAATGTCTGACCCGGACAGACACGCTGCACGGCCATGGCGACGCGCTTGGCGTAGTCGGTCGGTGCAGGATGGCGCCAGTAGTGATCGAGATCCCAGATCACCTCCATGCCGGCGTCCTTAGCGACCTGGAGGCGCGGCTCGATCGGATGCCACCAAGGCAGCCCGTCGCGGACGGTATGAACGCCATGCGCCTTCATCAGCTCGTAGTGCTCGCGCATCCGGCGCTCGGGCACATGGTCGGTTGCCGTCAGAAGGCAGAGGTCATTCTGCCATTCGAGGCGCGCGCAGTCGAAACCCGCCATGATGGTGGATCGAAACATGCGAAGCCTCGCTCGTTTGCTATTGCCGCGCTTCGGTGCTCATCTCTTGTCAAATGATAAGGGAGGACTTCGGCGTGACTGATGTGTGGGCCTACCAGCGCGACATCCTGAAGCGCGAGATCGTCCGAACCCAGAAGGACATCGATGACATGAGGCGCGGGCGGCTTCGAGTAATGCGCAGCCAAGGTGAAGCGCCATCTTGGGATGACGATACGAGCAACTGGTCTCAGCGATCAGAGGACCGTCTTCAGGCTCTCAATGCCTTGCTCGAACGCTTCGATTGATCTGCGAACGTTGCCCTAGTCGGTCCCTTGCGGGCTAGTCTCTCACGGGGGCTTTCAGACACTTCGATCCGACCGCGGCTATCTTCGCTGGCCGTCAGCTACATCCTGCATCCGGCAGGCGCGGTTCCCAGCTCATAGGGGTGAACCGGCTGGGACTACCGTTATCCGCGGGGACACACATAAGACACGCTGGGAGCGGTATACTGGTCAATGAACCACAGCCGCATCATCATCTTGTCTTTTCTTACGTTCGTCGTTGTCAGCATCGCGCTCGTTTCCTTTTGGGGATTTGATCGCGTGGGCTCGACAGCCAACGGCGTTGGTGCCGAGACTTCAGCACCGGAGGGCAACTGATGCCTCTCCTGCCTCGACCCGATAAGTGGGACAACGATCCGACGGACGTCGAAATTAACCGGCGCCCTTTCCTTACCGTCGCGGTGTTGGTGAAGGTTGGAATTTGCGTGGCAGCCGGCTGGGTAGCTTACCACCAGTTTTCTAGGGTGGCCTTTGATGCTCCGTCCACGCATTCCGATGTTCCAGGCATTATACGGTAGGCTTACGCAGCCCGCTTCGCCTCTTCGGCCTTCTTTCTCTCCGCGCGCTTCCGGCGCTGCTCGTTGCGTTTGGCCGACCAGCTGAAGTCCGGTTCGGCATCGCTATGGAAGGGGGTGAATGCGTCGTCCGCTGCCCATCCGACGATGGCGTTTTGCTTGGGCGCGGTAGTGTTCAGGATAGCCTCAATATCCTCGATTTCAGGGTCGTCAGGCAACACCCCAAAAGATGCGTTTTCGTTATTCTGCAATGCCTTGCGACCGTGGGCTTGCGCAATTTCGCAAAGAGCACGGTCTTTCCGACGTCTGCCGGTCACCGGATGGATACCTGCTTTGAAGCAAGCGTCCTTGAAGATGCGACCGCCTGCCATGGCCTCAACCCAGATCGAGAGTGCATAGCGGTTCGCCTGGTTCGTGACCAAGCTATACCAGCTACCCGCCTCCTCCGCCTCGCTTACCTGCTTGTGCGTCGGGCGCTTGGACACGCTAGCGACGAACTCGCGCTGCTCCTCCTCGAGCCGTTCCTTGCCCCAGCCGTTCATGTCGGCGAAGTCGTGGGCATAAGGCAGTTGTAGCGAGCGCGCCGGTGCGGGCCCAATTGGCACCGCGATGTTGCGCTCGATTTCGGCCGCTTGGATCAGGCGCTCTGCAATCTCACCGATGTTCATGCTGTCCTCCGACGATCATCGAAAAGCTCGCCCTGCCGGCGCTTTTCGTTGTAGCGTCTATATAGGCGCTCATGGATCTGGCCGCCTAAGGCGAAGCGCTGAGGAACGAGGCCGCGCAGCTGTAGATTTGCCGCCTGCAATTCGCCCACCGGCATGGCGTCCCAGACCGCGAACCACACCGACAGATCGTCATCGATCACATCGCCCCAGGCGCGGATCATGTCGGATGCAGCCCAGAACCCAACCTCATCGAATGCCATCTTGTTGTTGGCGCTCTCGGCAAGCGTGGAGAGCATTAGGCGGGTGTGCTCTTCGCCATACCGGCGCAGGATGCGGGCGATGGTTTCAGGCGCGCGTGTCTCCCCAATCTCGGGATAGCGCTTCCCGTCGATGATCTTGATGCCGAACTCGGCGCAGAGGGCAGACACACGCGCGTCGCTCATGCCGCCTCCTTCGCAGGTGCCGGGAAGATCGCCTGCAGCTTGCCGAACAGCGGTTCGCCTGAAGGATCGATGCACTCCGGTGGCACCGGCCGGAACGTGGAGTATCGGTGCGCCTCGCCCTTGTGGATGATCGGCTGATCGCCGTGGCAAACGACCGGGCACCACCGCATGGCGAAATCGCGCTCGTAGCCGAAGAACATCGGGCGCGGAGTGGTCTGCTTCTTGCGGCTCATGACAGGCGCTCTCCTTCGGGCCAAGCGTCCCGGATCTCGTAGTAAGTCTCATGACCTTTGGCGCCGAAGCGCACGGTTGCGATGGGGATGCCCTGCACACGGCGGGCGAAGGCGATGGCGCTGTGAATACCGTGTGCGGTGATATCGAACTCGCCCATGATGCGAGCGATGGAGCACGATGGATTCCGCCGGATGAAGCCTACGACGTTTTCGGCGTTGCGCTCGATGTGGCCGTTGACGGGGAGCTTCCAGGTCATGCCCGCTTCCTCCCCCGCTTCTCGACGCGAACGATCTTGCCGCCGCCACGAAAGAGCTTATCGGCTTCTGCCTTGAGCTTCCCCGCCCGCTCCCCACTGCGCACAAGATGGCCGTTCGCATGGGCACACAGCGCCTTCGCCAACGCCTTCCAGGCTTCCTTCTCAGTCGGAAATATCTTCGGTGTCCCGCCCTTCGCGAGAAGCGGGTTGGCCTTGCCGTCTTTCGGAAAGCGGATGAAGGCGCGATGACCGCCGACACAGGTATCGGTGAATGCCGTGGTTTGGTTCATTGGAACATGCCCTCGAATGCATCCGGCATGTCCGTGGGCGGCGACGTGAACAGCGTGTATTCCGCCTCGAACCTGATTTCCTGATTGCCCTGCGGCTCACCACGGCGGCGCTTGTGGTTGATGAGCCAGGCCTTGCCGCGGCTGTCCTCGTACTTCACCTGCAGATCAGCGCGCTTGTCGTCCCGGCGCTCCTGCGGGATCAGGTCTTTGTAGAGCGGCTCCGGTCGATAGAGCGAGAACCAGACATCCAGGTTCTGCTTCACGCCGTCGCCGCCGTAGGCGTCACCCATCATGGGGCGCAGGGAACCGCCGCGCTTCCACCGCTCTTTCCAGTCGCCGTTGCGCTGGATCAGGATCATGATCGCCACGTTCAAGCGCTTCGCGATGGCCTTGAGGCCGCGATAGAGGGCGTTCACGCGCTCAGCGAACAGCTCGGTGCCCTTCCCTGGCAGCTGGATCATCTTCGCGTGGTCGATGGCGATGAAGTCAAGGCCCTTGGATTTCACCATCGCCTCGAGCTTCACCGCGATGTCGGACAGGGAGCAGTCGGAGAACGAGACGATCTCGAAGGGCAGATCCATCGCCTTCATCATCTCGTCTTCGACGTGGCGCTGCTCGTTGGTGTTCAGGTTGAAGGCGTCGAGCCGATCAAGCTTCACGCGAGCCGCCTGGGCGGCAGCTTGCAGGGCCGCTTCCTCTTCCGTGATCTCGATCGAAAAGAATGCGGACTTGAACCCGCACATCGCAGCATGCCTGCACTGGCTGAGGGCGAACGATGTCTTGCCACCACCGGAATCCGACATGAAGCCGATAAGGTTGCCGCGGCGCATGTCACCCATGACTGCGCTGGCCTCGGGCAGGAACCATGGAATGCGGCTGGCGGTGTCCGTGCTGGCCTTTTGCACCTGCTCGATCGCCTTCGGCAGGATCACACCGTACTTCAGCGATGCCGCGCGCTCGTCGGCTTCCTGCGAGATGTTCGTCAGCGCGTTTGCGGTGTCGCCGATAATTTTGGCGATGGTGTCGCTGATGTGCAGGTTGCGGGCTCGGGCAATCCCATCCTCGAGCTCGCGGATGATGCGCCGGCGGCCGTGGGCCAGCAGAACGCCCCTCCCATCCTCGTAGCAGTTCGCCAAGGTCGGCAGTTCGGAGAAGAGCCGGACGACATAGCGGAAGAGCGTCAGTGGGCCGCCCTCGTCACCACCGTTCGGATCGATGACCTGATCTGCGTTGATGTACGACTTCACGGTCTGGATGGTGGCCGGTCTTCCCTCAGCGATGAGCGTGCCAAGCACCTCATAGATCGCCCCGTTGACACCCTTCACGCCGCCCTCGAAATGATCGGGCTTGAGGAAGCCAGCGACGCGCCAATACTGCGTGTTGTCGTGCAGGATGGCACCCAACAAGGACTGCTCGCATTCGAGCGCGTTGGGCAGCGGTGTGTTGAAATGTTGCGCGTGCAAGGTCATGCTGCCGCCTTCATGCGATAGGTTTGGGTGGTGGCGCCGTAGAGCGCGATGCAGACCGCCTCGGCCTGGTCCTCGTTCTTCGCAGGGATGCGAAGCATCTGGCACATCTCGCGCGCCTTCTTCTTTGCGGTCTCCCGGTCGAGGTTGCCGTTCTTCAGGATCGAAGCGCGCCAAGTGCGCGGGTTCACAGCCTCATACGGCAGCCGGCGCGCGCGGGCGGCGTGACGGATATGGCCTTGGATGTCGCGGAGGATGAGTTGGTCCGCATTGACGGTCAGAGGCGGCGGCGTCTTCACCCCAGCCAGATCGCCCTTCCCTGTCTTCGGCGCGAAGGAGCGAATGACCTCGGTTGCCGCTTCCCAGATCACGAACTGCGGCTTGTGCTCGCGGAACAGCTTCTCGATCTCGTCGCAGAAGATGCCGGTCTTCTCCTCCGTCGACATGCCCTTCTCCGGTCGTGAGGTGAACGAGCCGATGATCATGGATTTGGTCGCTGGCGGCTCGTAGAGGCACCAGCCGGTGCGCGCGATGGATTGATCGAAGGCAAGGATGAGCATCACGCCACCTCCGCAAACAATTCAGCCTGGCGTGCGTCCTTGCGGTCGAGCATGCGCAAGACGGTCTCGCCGACGTGCTTCTTGTCCCAGACAAACCAGCCATTGAGCATGGGCGGCGCGCCCTGCCCGGTGAAGTCGATCTTCCAGCGCATGAGGTAGACGCGAGCGGCTGGATGCTCTGCCCAGAACGGGGCGAGTCCGCCGGCGCCGGGCCAAGTCCAGTTGAGCAGCAGCGCCATGTATTCGACATCGAGCACGTCGAGGGCATGTTTAAGCCAGCGCGCCTTGCCGTTCCCCCAGCCACACTCCGCGAAAGGCGGGTTCGTGACGATCGCGCCGGCTGCCGGAAAACTCCAATCGTAGAAGCTGCGCACCTCGGCGCCGCAGCCACGGTCGATCAGATCGGATGAAACGACGCGCAGACCGAGCGCCTTCATCTCGCGCATCATCGCGCCGTCGCCTGCCGCCGGCTCCCACACCGTGCCGAAGTCGCGCAGTCGGTCGATCTCGGCATGCAAGAAGGCGCGTGTCGGCTCAGGCGGCGTCGGATAGAATTCATCTTTCTCGCGCGTCAGGTGCTCGACCTTCGTGTAGGTGCCGTCGAGCTGACGCTGTGGGACCGGCTTTGACTTCTTGCCGGTGGCGCGGAAGAGACCGCGTGCGGAAGGTGCTGCCTCCTCCATCTGGCCGCTTACTCCGCCGCCTGCGCGGTAGGAGCCGCAGCATCCCACTCTTCGCTGCTCAAAAATGGATCGCGGAACTCGCCCTCGCCTTCATCCTCTTCGTCGGTGGCGGGGCGCTCGCCCTTGATCAGTTCGTCCGTGCTGGCTTCGTCCGCGCGCTTCTTGCGGATGGCGAAGATCGCCTCCTGCCCGCTCTTCCAGCCCTTCTCGTAAGCGCGGCCGGCGTCGGTGTTCGGATCGTGCGGATTGTCGAGCGTTTCGCCGCGCATGCCGGCATCTTGGCCGTCGTTGAAGGCGCGCTCATCAAGCGGTGCCAGATCGGTCAGAAGATCAAGCTGCGTGTTGATCGGGACGCCGGCCCAAGCCATCGCCTGACGCTCGGCTTCCTGCTTCGCCTGCAGTTCGGCTTTGCCCTCGGCTGTCTGCGACTGCTCGTAGGCTTTGATCTGGAGAAGACCATGTTCGCCGAGGTCGGCCTTGATCTGCTTGCCGACGAGCTTCACGCGGGCATCGGCAGCCTTCTTCGCCGCCATCGCCTTCCAATAGTCGTCCCGGTTCAGAAAGAAGAGCGCTTTGCGGTCCGTCTCGCTCATGTCGCCGCTGTTGTGCCCAACGGCTGCTGCTGCCTGTGCCATGCTCGTCTCCATCCGTTCGTGTTGATCAGAAGCTGCGTGCCCGCATGATGGCGGGGTTGGTCGGGTTCAAAGCAGGCTGGGCGTAGGAGATTGCAGCCCAAACCAGAGCGATAGCGGTGCAGGCCATAGCTACCGGCCACAGCCAGCTATGCGTTCGTTCGGGCTCGATGCCCTCGCGCCGCATCTCGCGATGAAGCTTTGATCCGAGCCTCCAGAGCGCGAATTTCGTCCTCAATGCCTCGTAGAGCGTCATTGTCGTGTCCTCGTTTCGCGGCCATGTCCGCGTCATGGAGGAGCCGTTCCGCATGGCTCCGGCAGTGTTCGATGAAGAATGACCTGATGCGGTCCTGCACATCGCCATTCACAGTCTTCGCGCGCCCCGTGCGAAGGTTGTTCAGGGTCCAGAAGGAGAGCTTGATCTTGGTCGCTATGCGCTTGAGCGCTTCGGCCTCGTCGCCCCAGCCACCGCTCTCGGCCTTGACCATTCGGCGAACGTAGTCGGCCGACTCTGTTGCGGCGCTACTCATCGTTGCGTGCACCTTCTGCTTAAATTCTCTGCACATGCTGCATTCGTTCCACGGCTAGGTTTCCAACCGTGGCGGATGCATTCAGCGATGTGCTTGTTGACGGCATCCCAAGCGTCAAAAGCCGGAGAGAAGGCCGAAGAAGATGTACGGACACCGGACCCGCCAAGATCGAATGCCCGTACAGCTCGTGTTTGAATTCGCGTCGCAATCGGGGAGACAGCGCCAACTGTCTCGCCCGCGCGCCCTGAATGACGATTCGCCGTTCGCCCAACTTCCATCAAAGGCGCTCCGCCTCGACGCAGTCGCCCGTCTGAAAGCAGTGCCCGCGCGATTCCAGATCGCGACCGGCAAAGCCATTGCGGGGCTGACGCTTGCGGACCTTGAGCGCCGCTGCGGCCGCGGTTGACGCGACGCCGCCGACGATCAGCACCAATGCGAGAATGCAGATTGCTTGGGTCATGCCGGCACCCCGTCGAGGATCGAGACGAAGGGCAGCGAGATCAGATGCTCACGGAAGCCGCGCTCGGTGACAGACCATGTGCGGACCTCGCAGACACGAATACCAAGCTCGTCGCAGAGCCGAGGACGGGGATCGTCCAGCACGATCGGCTTCAGAGCTTCATAGGCCTTCGCCACGTTCTGCTCTCGCTCCCAGCGCCCGTAGACTTTTCGGGCGCCTTCACGGGTGCAGCCGATCTTGGTGGCGATCTGCGTGAACGAGGCACCATTGCAGCGAAGCTGGACGACCAGGTTCACATCGATCTTGCGGGGGTTGTGGCGGACAGCCGCCTTGCGACGCTTCAGCATCGGTCAGGCCTTCGTCACGGCGGTATAAAGCTCGTCCAGGACGACAGCCTCGGCGATGGTCTCCTCGCCCTTGCGGCGCTTGTACTTGCGGGCATCATCCAGCCACGCCGGTTGGGCGATGAGCATCTCGACCGGCACCAGCTGGCCGAGCTCCTTCACGTAATGCGCGCCCGATTTCAGCTTCGACACGATCGGCGCAAACTGCTCCGGAATGTCGAATGCAAGTTGGTCTGGATCGAGCTTCGGTGCTCGCTTGAAATACGCCGTCAGGAACTGGATGACGCCGTTGCGGAGCATCGCGTCGGCGCCCTCCTGATTGGCGGCAGTCGAGGTCTCCGGGAAGGCTTCGAGCAAAACGACATCAGCTACAGCCTTCGCATTCAGGCCGTGCGTCGAGGCTGCTTCGTTCACCTTCTGATAGAACAGCGACAGCTTGTCATTCAGCATGTTGGCTCTCCAAGAAACGGGTGAGTGCGGCGTGACAGTCCTTGACCGCAGCAAGGTTCAAAGCCTGATCGTCGGCGCGCTCGCTCAAGCCAACGGCGGCCAGTGCCACGTTGTCGTCAGACGCCCACTCGGTCAGCGCGCGGCATGTGCCGTAGAGATGCGTCCAGGCTTCCGCGGCGCGGCTCGGTGCCACGTAACGGGGGTTCTTGTTGGAGGATGGCGCCGGCTTGCTGCCCTGCTTGGCAGCTTCCATCACCTGAGTGCGGAGATCGGACACCGCCTTCTTGACGTTTGGCTGGGCGACGACTTCGCGCTGAACCTCGGGCGGCTGGGCGGCGACGATGGCTGCGGCCGACACGCTGACCTTGCCAGCCTCCACAGCAGCAACGAGTTCGGGTGTTCCAGACTTTTCGACCTGCCGTGCCGTCTCGATGGACCGCTCGGACACGTTGAGCATCGCCGCCGCATCGGAAGTCCGCAAATTTGCGGAGTTATCTTCGGATGGCCTTTGCGCCGGCATCTTCGCAAGCTTTGCCCCGACCATCGAGCGCTGGCTTTCGGTCAGGTGTCGGCGGTGCAGGTTCCGGGCGATAACGAAGGCAAGCGGGTCGTCGCCATCGAACTCAATGCGGGGATATTCGATGCCCAGTTGGCGGGCCGCCATGTAACGGTTGCGGCCGTCGAGAATGGAGCCGTTCAGGAAGACGATCGGCTCGAGCACTCCGTTCTTGCGGATATCCTCGACCAGATCGTCAAAGGCTTTGCCTTCGATCCACGGGAAGATATCGGCTGCGGGATGCCAGCGGACGCCGACGTTGGGTGTGTGCTCGCGCTGGAAGTCAGAGACGCCGCGTGCTTCAGCGTACGCGTTCATGCTGCAGTTTCCTGCTCGCTGGCGGCAGGACCGAACAGATCGGGGCGGAGCTCGTGGCGTGAGATGCCAGAGACGCGCTCGATCTCGATCACGCGCTCTGCAGGCACCCGCTTCCACGAGTACATCGCGTTGTGGCTGATCTTCAGATGGCGCGCGAGGGCTACGATGCCCCCTGCTCCCGCCGCTGCTTTGGTCACGATGTCGATCATGGTAAGCAGATGTAGGTCATACTTACCTACATCGTCAAGCCCCTACGTAGGTGCAAATTACGTAGGGCCGACCTACCGTCGATCTCATGACTGACGACGAGACGACACTGGGCGAGCGGATCAAGGCTGCGCGGAAAGCTGCGGGCCTGACCCAGCAAGACATCGCGAGCTATTTCGGCATCAATCGTGTGTCGGTTACCCAGTGGGAAAAGGACACGACCCGTCCCGATCCGTCCCGGCTTATGAAGCTTGCGGAATTCCTG
The DNA here is from genome assembly GCF_024053505.1 of Mesorhizobium liriopis. Lineage (GTDB taxonomy): Bacteria > Pseudomonadota > Alphaproteobacteria > Rhizobiales > Rhizobiaceae > Mesorhizobium_B > Mesorhizobium_B liriopis. Next base: position 336,173 of record NZ_JAMXQS010000006.1, read on the forward strand.
CAGACCACCGCCGAATGGTTGCTTGATGGTCGCGGCAACCAGAATGCCCCCGGCTTGGGTCGCTCAACCGCTAAGCCCACCGTTGATCTTGAGGACATTCCTGCCGATGCGGTTTTCACCTCAGGCGAGCAGAAGCGCTACCAGGGCGCCCATGATGTCGAAAAGCTAGGCGTCGTCGCCGGCGGCGATGATGGTGACTTCCACTTTAATGGCGAAGTGATCGAGCATGTCGCCCGCCCGCGCGGCTTGATCGGCCGTGCCGGCGTGTTTTCGCTCGAGGTGATCAGCGACAGCATGTATCCCGCCTACCGCAAAGGCGATCCGATCTACTGCGACCGCACCGAGCCGCAGCCTGGCGATGACATCGTGATTGAAACCTTCGCAGAGGAAGGCGAGAAGAACGGCAAATCCTATGTGAAACGGCTTGTCCGCCGGACCAAGGCGCAGCTGATCGTGGAGCAGTTCAATCCGCCTTCGGAACTCACGTTCGACCGCTACGCGGTGAAACACGTTTGGCGCGTTGTTCCCGTGCGTGAGCTTCACGGGAGTTGATCAGATAGGCTTCCGCCTTCAGTCGATCCCGCTCGCTGATGAAGATCGCGGTGACAGATACCCGCTTGCCCGCCATCCCTTCCGAGCTGCAGTCCGAGCAATAGAGGCGTCCCGACACGTCAGAGATCTTCGTCGAGGAACTCCCGCCTACTTGCTTCAGCTCCTTGATGTCGAATCGGTGCGTGTTACCGCAGTCCCGGCACTCCACGAGGAGGGCATACACTTGCCCAAGCACGGCTTCCTTGCCGGGATAGGCCATCCTCGATCCGCTCCATCATTCCGCTGAGTCATCTTAGGCTGACTCGGAAACGAGAACGGATCAAGAACATCGCGGAGGCGTGACCTGTGGACAAATGTGGATAACGGGGTAACCGTTGGAGTGAGCAACCATCTCGCCTGTACTTCCTGAACTGGTGATTTGTTTTGGAGGACGCCAGTCGGCCACGCATGGAATTTGGCGAATACATCATCTACGTCGATGAGAGCGGCGACCACAGCCTTACGTCCATCGACCCGAACTTCCCGGTCTTTTGCCTAGCGTTTTGCATCTTCAAAAAGCAGGATTACATCGATCGCGCCGTGCCGCTGATGCAGGCGTTCAAGTTCCGCTGGTTCGGCCACGATACAGTGGTGATGCACGAGTCCGACATCACCAAGAAGCGGAAAGCTTTCCACTTCCTTCAGTACGACGACAAGCGCGAACGCTTCCTGCAGGATCTCTCGGAGGTGATGGACGCAATGCCCATGCACGTCTGCGCCGCGACGATCCACAAGGAAAAGCTGAAGAAGCGCTATGCCAACCCGGAGAACCCCTACCAGCTTGCGCTGCTTTTCTGCATGGAGCGAGCCCACGAGGTGCTGCGAAAGGCCGGCGCCGAGGACAAAGCATGTCACATCGTTGTCGAGTCCCGCAGTCCAAAGGCGGCCGGCACGGGCAAAGAAGATGCGGCGCTCGAACTTGAGTTCAGGCGCATCATGGCTGGGGACCATTACCTGCAACAGATGACCGGCGGCGACCCAATGCCATGCTTTGAGATGGTCTTCGCCTCGAAGCTGGCCAACTCCACCGGATTGCAGATTGCCGACCTAATCGCGCGCCCGATCGCGCTGCGCACCCTAAACCCCTACCAGATGAACCGGTCGTTCCAAGTCATTGCTAGGAAGCTGAAAGGGTGGAAGGTCTTCCCCTGAAAGCGAAAGGCCCCGGCAATGCCGAGGCCCAACGCCGACCAGGAACGAACCCCAATCCATTTGACTGTTAGATAGTCAACCCCGTTGGATTCGTCCACATTTATCCACACTCATCCACAGTGGTGTGAATTCTGTGACTGACGGTGACAGTCCTGAAACCTCAGTTCCTATCCTCTGATCTTCGTTTCTGAAGGATGGTGAGGGAGGGTTCCAGCCAAAGCTTCCCCCTACCCCATGGAGCGAATCCTTGAGGCGGGGGAGCCATGGCTATGTCCTGAAGGCCGGAGCCGGGATGGGACGCACGCCAGGACGCCTTTCAGCAATCCATCCTCGTTTTCAGGCAGCACAGTAGGACTTTCGCTTCCCGCGCCTGCGGCTTCACCTGCACGGGAATTGCACCCGGTCGCCGCTCAAATTTGCCCATCTCGATGTGAGGTGAGGCGCGTCTTATCGCGCCACTGCAAACTCGCAGTCAATCAAAAAAGTAAGTCACACCTACATTTTCCGTTTGACAGGTAGGTAAGTATCACCTACGTTCAACCCATCCCAAGCGCATCCCGCGCCCCGATGGAGAAGTCGAAGTGTCCCTCGCCCCGAACGCCATCACGATCTGCAGCCAGCGCTTCTCGCGCGGCACCTGGTCGGGCCGGGTTCTGGTCAGCGGCGCTCTCTACGAGGTCGACAAGATCGATCTCAAACTTCTCCGCGAAGGCGCATCACCCGCCGAACTGGATCTGATCGCGGTCGATACGGACGCCGAGGAAATCGAACAAGAACAAGCCGTCGAGGCGCGGGCATGGGGACGCCATTGCGCGGACTATGCGCGGCCCTCGGGCTACTGAGGAGCGCGGCCGTGACCCGTCCTGAGACCGTTTCCAGCCTCCAAGCAGACATCGCCCAAACCGAGGGCTTCATCGCCCTGCATGCCCGCCTCGCCGGCATGTGCCTCTGCTTCGAAGACATCGAGCGCCACCGCTACGAAGCCACGCTCGACGCCATCCGCCTGAACAGCCTCCGCCAGCGTCTCGCTGCGCTCGAGGCGGCCAACACAATTGCAGCCTGAAGGAATCCGACCGATGCGTGAGACCATCCTGGCTTTGCAGACGCGCCTTGCGCAACTGGTTGTCGAGTGTGATGCCGCCCGCACGGACAAGGACGGCAAGCGCATTGATACGGCGCTGCACGATATCGGCCTGACCTATGTCGCGCTCCACCATCTGACGCCGCCTGATGAGCAGAAGCATATCGCTGAAGCCGTCATCGCGCTCGGTGATCGCGTTGCGACCGTGCGGAGGGCAGCATGACCCTCGATCTCCGCATCTACACTCTGATTGCTGTCTGCATCGTCTTCGTCGGCTTGATCGAGAAGGTGGCGCCGTGATGTTCAGCAGCCTCCCCGCCATCATGGCCCGGCGCGTCACCGAGGAAGTCCCCGGCGATGTCAGCGAAGACGACTTCCTCGCATGGGTTGAAGCGAACTTCCCCAACGCCACGGGCGACGACTGGGAACAGACGCTCACGATCATGAACGAGATGGACGCGCTGCAAGCCTCTGACTTCGAGGCGAGTGCGCGCTTCTTCTGGGAGACGCTTCAATGAACGCGCACACCGACGTCTCGAACCTGCCAGAGCCGATCGCCGCCTTGATCCCCGACGGCATCCATTTCGGGCTTGAGGACACCGCCTATCACGCGGACCCAGCTCTCGGCTCAACCGGCCTGAAAGACCTGATCGACAACGCTCCTGACTTCTGGTGGTCGAGCTGGATGAACCCGGCGCGCGAGCTGGAAAAGGAAACGCCTGCAAGGATCTTCGGGCGCGCGGTTCACAAATGCGTCTTGGAAGGGCGCTCGCTCTTCGAGCAGCACTACGGCCCGTGCGAGCATCACGGCAATGTTAAGGCAGGCATCGCCGAGCGCGTCGCTCTGGAAGCCGAGGGCAAGATCGCCCTCAAGCGCGACGACTTCAACCGCATCCTGGCGGCGTCGGCTTTCATCAAGGCGAATAGTCATCTGCGTGCGGCCTTCGAGGGCGGCTATCCTGAAGTGTCCGTCTTCTGGACGCAGGATGGCGTCCGGTTCAAGGCGCGGTTCGACTACCTAAAGATGCGCGCCATCGCCGACCTGAAGTCGATCCGCAACCCGCTGAACAAGTCGTTCGTGCAGGCCTGCCGAGAGCGCATCGCCGGGCTCGACTACATCGTATCGGCTGCCCACTACATGGCGGCTCGCTCACAGATGGCGCGGCTCGTGAAGGCGGGCGCCATCTACGGCGCACCTGATGATCCGAACTCTCGCTCTTGGCTGATCCAAGCCGCCGGCATCCGGGAGTTCGCCTTCGTCTTCGTGTTCTGGCAGGCCGAAGGCGCTCCGATCTCCCACGGCTTCAAGATTTCGCCCGGCAATCCGCTGCTGGCGTCGGCCGAGATCGCCATCGGCAAGGCCGTCCACAACTACCGGACCTTCATGGCCGACTTCGGCACCGACACCGCTTGGGTGCCTTCCACACCTCTCGAAGAGCTCGATGAAACCGACATGCCGATCTGGTGGCAGGTCAAGCAGACGACGGGGAAGTAAGCGATGGAAGACATCATCACCCAGGACGGCGAGATCATCGAGACCGGCACCGCGCTGGCACCGATGGCGAGCATGGCAATCCAGTTGCAGAAAGCTGAGATCGATCAGCTGGTGACGACCGCCCGCGCCTTCCCCCGCTCTCTGAAGCGCGTCCAGTCCTCGATTATGTCGATGGCGACACTGGACGAGGAACCAGCGGAGGAGTGCATCTACGCCCTTCCCCGTGGCGGAAAGCCGATCCGCGGCCCCTCGATCCGCTTCGCGGAGATCCTGAAGCAGTCCTATGGCAACTGCCAGTCGGCCGCTCGCGTGATCCATGTCGATCGCGACGAGATGTATGTTGAGGCGGAAGGCATCTTTATTGACCTCGAGACCAATTCGAAGTCCACGGCTCGCGTGCGCCGTCGCATCAGCGATAAGCGAGGCAAGGTCTTCAACGAGGATATGATCATCGTCACCGGCAATGCCGCGTGCTCGATCGCGATGCGCAATGCCATCTTGGCCGGCGTGCCGAAGCCGCTCTGGCGGAAGGCATACGATTCCGTTCAGGCGACGATCACGGGCGATATCTCGACCCTTACTGAGAACCGCGAGAAGGCATTCAAGGCCTTCGCCACCTTCGGCGTGAAGCCCGACCAACTATTCCAAGCGCTCGGCGTCGAGGGTGTCGAAGACATCAAGATCGACCACATCGCCACGCTGCGCGGCATGCACTCGGCGCTGAAGAACGGCGAGGCGACGGTCGAGGAAATGTTCGTCGGCACCGTGAAGGGCGTCTCCGATCATTCCAAGGTCGCCGACCCGCTGTCAGACGAAGCACCGCCCGCAGAGAGCGATGAGCCTGAAGGCCGGGCTGATGATGCAGACGCCGGCTTGTTCGATGGTGATGGCACAGAAAAGACGACTGCCGATGACACCTCGACCAAGAACCTGAAAGTCGAGTGCCGCGACAAGTTTCTGCAGCTGGCCGGCAATCCCGACAAGCTCGATTTGGAGAAGCTGGCGGCCGTTCTCGCCTCGACCAAAGAGGCGTGGGACGAAGAATTGCCGAAGCATCGCGACTTCGTGCGGCAGTGCTGGAAAGCCGCTGATGGCATCGCGCGGGGCGAGCACATCGAGATCAACCGCAAGATACTGAAGGGATCAATTTGATGCCTTCCGTCGAATGCATGAACAGAGCCATTGCTGGCTGGGTTGCTTGGATGGGATCGCGGTGGATTCGCAGGCAGATCGCAGCCGAGCGAAAGGCGGTGCGCTGATGGGCATGATTGTTCAGAAGCTGCGCGACAGCGCCCGCGGCCGAGACTGCACCTTCGAGATTCCCGGCGTCTGCAACCGCAACCCGGAAACCTCCGTCCTCTGTCACGCGCCGAGCGAGGTTAAGGGCATGGGCTCCAAAGGGCACGACTTCAACGCCGCCATCGGCTGCTGCGCCTGTCACGCCGCCTTGGACGAACACCGGCTCGATCGCGAGGATGAGCTTCGTATCTGGCTGCGCGGCTGCCAGCGCACGCTGACGATCTGGATCGAAGCCGGGCTGGTGATGGTTGGCGCCGATCCTGCGAACCTGAAGCGCCGACCCAAGCGCAAGACGAAGTGGGCGTCCGGGAAGATTCAGTCGAACCCCACCATCCCCTCCCGCCCTTTCACTTCCACCCGCGCAGCCCTGCGTGAAGGAGCAGAACGGCCATGAAGAACCGGCTAGTTGACCTTAACAATCACCTGTTCAGCCAGCTTGAGCGCTTGACTGACGAAGCCATGACTGCCGAGCAGATCGAGCAGGAAGTGAAGCGCTCGGATGCCATCGTAGCGGTGAGCGAGCAGATCATCCGCAATGCTGACCTGTCTCTCAAGGCTGTTTCGCTGGTGGCAACACACGGCGACCGCTTTGCACAGGCGCTTCCGATGATGACCGCCCCGGCTCCTGCCGAGGAAGGCGGTCAGGTTCGTTCGAACCGGCCTCTCATCAAGGCGGCTGGCACATGAAGGGGCATCGGATCGAATACAGCGCGGACGAGATGGCTTGGCTCGATGCCAACCGTTCCATGGTCATCAGCGAGTATCATGCCGCATTCTGCGAACGCTTTGGTCGTGACGTTGCGGCGGCAAACCTTCACGCTCTGCGGAAGCGCAAGGGCTGGAAGACCGGGCGCACCGGTTGTTTCGAAAAGGGAATGGTGCCGCATAATCTCGGCAAGCCTTGCGCCCCCGGCACTGGCGGTCGGCACCCGAACGCGCGCAAGACGCAGTTTCGGAAAGGCAATCTGCCCCACAATACGCAGTTCCTCGGGCACGAGCGCCTTAACAAGGACGGATATATCGAGATCAGCGTCGCCGAGACGAACCCACACACCGGCTATGAACGGCGATACGTGCATAAGCACGTTCATCTCTGGACGCAGGCCCACGGCCCAGTCCCCGAAGGCCACGCTCTTAAGTGCCTCGACGGCGACCGCCTGAACACCGACCCGTCGAACTGGGTTGCGGTCCCTCGTGGCGTTCTGCCCCGCCTGAATGGTGGCAGAGCCACTCGCGTCATGGCCTACGACACCGCGCCGGATGATTTGAAGCCCGCACTCCTCACCATCGCTCGCATCGATCACCGAACAAGCGACCTTCGCCGCAAGCACTCAGGAGAGCGCCCATGAACCCCCTCACCGATATAGCCGTGCCTATCGCCCCAACCATGCGCAGCCAGTTCGAGGCGTGGATGAAGGAGCGCGGTCTGTTCATACGGATGCGCCGTGGCAATAGCTACGACGACCTGCTGATGGCCGACAACTGGGACATCTGGCAGGCAGCTTGGCAAGCCGCCCTCCTCTCCTCCTCGAAAGGGGAGGCAGAAGCCCCGCCTGACGTTCATGCAGCACTCGTATGGGCGATGGATGAGATCGACGCTCTGTCGAATAAGCTCTGTCATTTTGCCTATCCGCAAGGGATGCATTGGGCGAACCGAATGGACCAGCAGGAGGCTTATGCCCGTGCTGTAGCCGCCCGCGCCGCCCTCATCCCACCAGCAGGAGAGGGAACGGGGGTGGAGCCTTTCGGCTATGCGTGTGCAGACGGATTGGCCGACGAGAGCTTCCTCGTGTTTCGCGAGAAAGAAGGCGCATACTCGATCCCCGTTTATCTCATCCCACCAGCAGAAGTAGCGGGGGTAGATGCAACTCGCGCTGTCTGGATCGAAGCTCTCAAGCTGGTCGAAAGCTATGTCGGCGGAGAGTGGGAGAGCCAAGGCATGGCCGCCCACATGATCGCAGAGGAAATCGAAACCCGTATCGCCGCCCTTTCCACCCCCCTCGCACAAGGGGAGCTAAAGGCTGGGGAGGCGGTGGGGGAAGAAGCGCTTGGCAAAGAGGTCCGCCAATGGCTCGATGACAGAATGCTCATTGGCCCAGAAGGCTACGTGCCCGGAACCTTCGCAGCAATCATGGAGCGGAACGAGAAAGAAGATGTCGCAGAGGCCTTCGCAGCCGCCAAGCGGGCTTCTGCGATGCCTCTACCGCATGGCGTCGCAGTCGGGGTTGGCTACCGTACAGCACTTGCGGATTGGTTCGTTATGGCGAGCGGCTTCAAGTCGGAGCGTGACGCTCAAGCACTCGAAGCCGCCCTCATTCCCTCCCCATCAGGACAGCCGAACAGACTGGCCGAGCTTGAGGCGGCTGCGCGAGACGTGCTCACCGAACGCAAGCGCCAAGTCGAAAGCGAGGGCTGGACGCCCGAACACGATGACGAGCATGGCAATGGTCAGATGGCGAGTGCCGCCGGCGTCTATGCACTTAACGCCGCTCGCCTGACTGATCGCAATCCCCCGCCACTCCATTTGTGGCCTTGGTCTTTGGATTGGTGGAAGCCAACCGATCGCCGCCGCGACCTCGTGAAAGCTGGCGCACTCATTCTCGCTGAAATCGAACGGCTTGATCGCGCCGCCCTTTCTCCCACCGAGCGAAGCAAAGAGGAGGAGCAGGACCGTGGTTGATTTAGCAAGTCTTATTGAGCGAGTCGAAAAGTGCGCGCGCTTGGACAATGCACTTGATGTCGAAATTGAAGTTGCTCTGTTTGAGCCTGATGACGTGACCAAGTCATGCCGCCCGAACAATGCCGGCACCAAGGTTATCTACACGCATGTGAACGGGCGGGAGACAACCTACCGTGCTGACGATTGGACGATGAACAAGCCTTACGCGCTTAAGCGTCTCCGCGCCGCCCTCCATCAGGACAAGAGCCATGACTAAGCCAGCAACCGATGAGATGGTGGCGCTCGTGGAAAGCTTGCGCGCGGACAACGACACTTGCCCGTTCTGCCTCCGCGATCCGTACGAGTATGTTGATATCGGCGTCGGCTACCAGCGCGTTGCCGTCACATGCTGCGATGCAGGGATTGCCCTCATTCAATACGAGGATAAAGTGCTTGCCAAGGTTGTTGAGCGCATGCGTGCCGCCGCAGACGCCTTCGACGCAGCCGAGCAGCGCGCCTCAAGCGATGTGAAGGTGAAGGACATCGTTTGGGGCGAGACGAGCTATGGCAGGCCAGAGGCCGAAACCGTGGTGGGTGTCTACCGCATTGTCGAAGCTTGGGACGGTGGCTGGTCAGTCAACGTCAGGAACGAGGTGCTTCGGCATCCCGATGGCAGAAAAAGCTTCGCCACCTTGGATGAAGCGAAGGCCGCGGCCCAAGCCGACTACCGCTCTCGCATCCTGAGCGCAATCCAGAACGGAGGCGGCGATGCGTGAGAAGCCAAACACAAACGCTGTGCCGAACCCAGGGAGCGATGCGGCGCTGGTGCGGGGCTGCACTTGCCCCGTTCTCGACAATGCCCATGGCAAGGGCGCGATGGGGAACCCGGATCGCTTCTGGTACACGGTCGGCTGTCCGGTTCATGTGCCCGCCGCCTCGAAATTGGGAGGCGGCGATGCATAAGCCAACCCGCGTTCAACTCAGCCGGCGCAAAGGTTGGCGGATGCCTGAGAATACGGTCAGCGTTGCTAGGCCCGGCAAATGGGGCAACCCTTTTACGGTACAGGCCGCAATCGAGTCGGGCTACGCCACAGCCGAAACAGCGAACTCATTCGTGGTCGAGTGCTTCCGCGATTGGCTTAGGCCGACACAGTCGGGGAGAGATTGGTGGCAAGGCCCAGAAAGTGACAGGCGGAAGGCGTTCATAGCTGAGAACTTGACCAGCCTGCGAGGCAAAAATCTTGCTTGTTGGTGCCGCCCCGGTTCTGCTTGTCACGCTGACGTGCTGCTCGAACTTGCCGCCGCGCCTCAATCTGATGGTGGGCTCTAATGAGTAGGCCAGCCCTTATCAGACAGGCAGACGTTAAGCGCATCGCACAAGCTGCAAAGGCGGCCGGCTGTGTGGCTGAAGTCGAGATCCACGGCATGGTCATTCGCCTCCGCCCAGACGATGGCAAGGCTGGCGCAAGCCCAGAGCCCAAACCTCGCGAGAGGATCAAGCTCTGATGGATGCCATGCCCCGCCCTCGCCCGCTTTACCTCTGCCGTGAAACCACGAGACACAAGCGCGTCGTCTGGTACGTGAAGCGACATGGCAAGCGGGTGCGAATGCCCGACCCATACGGGTCAGATGAGTTCTGGGAGGCCTACCAGGGCGCCATCAACGGAAAGCTGCCAGAGAAGCCCGCTCAGGCGAAAGGCGGCTCTCTGCGCTGGCTGGTGGACCGATATCAGGAAAGCGCTGCGTGGGCCTCCCTGCGCCCGTCTACGCAGCGGATGCGGGGCAACATTCTCAAGCGCGCCGTGGAGAAGTCTGGTGCGGCTCCGTTCGCCGCCATCTGCAAGGAGGACATCGACGCCGCTGTGATGGATCGCGCGGCAACGCCGAATGCGGCCAACAACTTCCGCAAGGCCATGAACCAGCTCTTCACATGGGCAAAGCGCAACGGGCATGTGAAAGTGAACCCATGCGACGGCGCTGACCGCATCAAGGTGGAGAGCGAGGGCCACCACACTTGGACCGTGGCCGAGGTCCAAGCCTACCGCAAGAAGCATGCTGTCGGGACTATGCCGCGCTTGGCGCTCGACCTACTGCTCTTCACCGGATTGCGCCGAAGCGACGTGTGCTTGGTCGGCCGCCAGCACCTCAAGGACGGCGTTCTGTCACTTCGCCCGACGAAGCCCGGCCCGATGCTCTATCTGCCTGTCTGCGAAGAACTGGCGGCTTCCATCGATGCAACCAAGACAAGCGACCTGGCCTTTCTCGCTACGAGCCTCGGGCGGCCCTTCAAGAGCGCTGCGAGCTTTGGCAACTGGTTTCGCGAGCAATGTGATGCAGCTGGTCTCAAGCACTGCTCCGCGCATGGTCTAAGAAAGGCCGGGGCCACCTTGGCCGCAGAGAGCGGTGCTAGCGCACACGAGCTGATGGCGATGTTCGGATGGACCAAAATGGCCACTGCGGAGATTTACACGCGAGAGGCTGACAGAGCTCGTCTTGCCCGCGCTGCATCGGACCGGATAGGTGCGGCTATGGCGCCGAAAAGCGTAACTAAATCAAATGGGGCGCAGTCTGGTCGCACCTCTGCTATGGAGTGTTAATTTCAATGGGAAATTCCCTGTTTTTGGCAGTCCTGCCGGGATCGCCAAACCAGGCTTCATCCCATCGACGCGCCAAGGTCGCAGGTGAGTTGCGTCATCTGTCGAAAGGCGCGGCGACGCGGAATTAGCTTCATCGCGGGCAAATTTCCAACAATCCCGACACCGTTCGAAACCAGCCAGCAAATTATTGCCGAAAATTAACATTTGCTTGCAACCTCTTCGGATTCACCCGCGTTGGCAGCACTTCGACCAAACAAAAACAGCAAGCCGAGAGAACGATGAGAAATCTGGAGTTCCCTGCGCCCATCAGTGTTCAGCGTTTCGGGCAAACAGTCGAGATCGAAACCGTTGACGAGGCGTTGGCTCTGCTGATGTTCTGGCCGGTCTCGCATCGCGGAAACGCATTTCAATATGCGCTGAACGGATGCGAGGGTGCTCTCGATGGTGCCGTCACGGCCGGCGAAGCGCGAGAAGCGCTCGCCGAGTTCGTCGATGTAACCGGAACGGCCGCAGGGACGCACTCTTCGGGAAACACCCAACGGCTCAAGACGATCGAGGCGCTCGCTTCCTTCAAACATTAGGCTTGCCGGACAAGGCTCGGACAGCCTTGGACCAGTCAGCTCTCGCCCTCCGAGAGAAGACTGGCGGCCAGTGAGCGTGTGATGGGCCGCTTGGTCTCTAGCGCGATCCGATCCAGTTCCGCGACGACCCTTTCAGCTTCCGCCAGCGACCGTTCCACCCGCTTGATCAGATACTGAACGACAGCTGGCTCGACCTCGACTTGCCTGTCGGCAAACAGCTTCGCGAAGACGCCCGTCAGCAACTGGTCGTCCGGCGCGCCGATCTCGACGGAGGCGGCGGTGCGCAGTCGCGAGCGCAGGTCCGGCAACCTCACATCCCATGATCCGGCCGGTCGCTCGGACACCAGCAGCAACGAGCCCTGCCCGGCGCGGATAGCGTTGAACAGGTGAAACAGACCTGTCTCGTCGATGGTCGTATCATCGATGTCATCGAGCAGTACGGCTCCGTTGATGACCGACTCGACGGATGAGAGTTGCGACGCGTCGAGAACCTCCGCGTCGGAAACCTCGCGCCAACGCGTCGCCAGATGCGTCTTGCCAGACCCCGGCGGACCGGAAAGCGAGACGACATTGGACGGCCATGCAGGCCATGCTTCGATGAGCTCGACGGCAAGCCGGTTCGCTTCGGACACGACGAGATCATCGCGCGAGCGCGCCGGGCGGTGCCCAAGATCGAGCGGTATCTGCCTCGGCTTTGCCAATCGCTAAAGATCCAGCGTCTTGTCGCCCGGCTGATGCACGAGCACGGCACCTCGGCCCTTGTAGAGCGGCGATTCGAGATAGCGCGAGAGTGCAAAGCGCATCAGCACGCCGATGGCAGCCGCCAGTGGTACGGCGACCAGCAGCCCCACGAAGCCGAACATGGCGCCAAAAGCGAAAAGCGCGAACATCAGCCAGACGGGGTGGAGACCGACGCTCTTGCCGACAAGCTTGGGCTGCAGGATGTTTCCCTCGATGAACTGGCCCAGGAAGAACACACAGGCCGTGGCGAGGACCCAGATCCAGTCCGGCCAGAACTGAACGAGCGCGACACCGAGCGCCAGCACGAGGCCGAAGGCTGAGCCGATATAAGGAATGAAGGAGATCAGACCGGCGAAAAGGCCGATCAGAATACCGAAATTCAGCCCGACCAGCGTCAGGCCGACCGCATACATGGTGCCGAGAATCAAGCAAAGCGCGCCCTGCCCGCGTACGAAACCGGCGGCGGCGTGGTTGATCTCTGCCGCAAGGCGACGAACCGTCATCACGTGATCGCGCGGCACCCAGGAATCGACCGAAGCGACCATGCGATCCCAGTCGAGCAGCATGTAGAAGGCGACGACCGGGGTGACGATGAAGAGACCTGCAACATTGACGATGGCGAGGCCCGATTGCCAGATGCGGGTGAAGATCGTCGTCGCGATCGACGTGCCCGAAGACAGGATTTGATCGAGCCCGCTGCGTAGGTCGGCGGGATTTACGCCAAAGCGCTCTTCCAGCCATTGCGGATCGAAGCTAGTGATCAAGGTCTGCAACTGCCTGAGATAGCTCGGGATGTTCGCGCCGAAGTCACGGAACTGCGCGCTGAGCACGGGTATCAGTACCATCAACCCGACGATCAGGATCACTAGAAATGTCAGCAGGATGACGGTGGACGCCATCAGACGCGACAGACCGAACCGTTGCAGCCGATCGGCCACCGGATCAAGGAAATAGGCTAACACCATGCCCGCGATGAAGGGCAGGAGGATGTCGGAGAAGACAAGAAAGAAAACGACGAGGATCGCCGCCGCGATCAGCCAGAAGCGGAGCTGACGACGAAACGCCGCCGCCGCTGTGGCATCGGCCACGGCAACCTCAACGGGATGAGGATTCGCCTTCACGCGCGCCGCCCATATGCTTCAGCCATGCCACGAGATAGGCCGCCGCCGAAGCGACGGTCAAGATGCCGGACACGGCGATGAGAAAAGGCATGACCGCATCGACTGCCGGCCATACCGAAAGCCGTGCCAGCGCAAGACCGGCGACGACGATCTGCACGGTCGTGTTCACCTTCGACACGAAGAGCGGTCTCACATGGACCGGATGGTGCATGACCGTCGAGAGCAGCACCGCGAGTACGATCAGTACATCGCGCGACACTGCCAGCACCACAAGCCAGAGCGGCAGTTGGCCCATCAGACCGAGAACCACGAAAACCGAGACGAGCAGAAGCTTGTCGGCCATCGGATCGAGATAGGCGCCCAGTTCGGAACGCTGGTCGAAGTGACGCGCGATGAAACCGTCCACGCCGTCCGACACGCCAGCGAGGATAAAACCTGCGAACGCCCACCCCGTGGCGCCCTCCAGCAAAGCGTAGATCACGCAGGGCACGAGCAGGAGCCGCATGATCGAAATGATGTTGGGTATCGTCACTTGCCGCCGCACGCTCCTTCGCCGCAAAAATGACGATGCGAGGCGGGCGGTGCAAGGCGCGGAGCGGTTTAAGCTGGGTGCAACGCGACGCTGCCTTGCGAATGCGCCTTTTAACGTGCAAGAGCCCGTTACATTCTACCGGGAACAACCAAGAGGCGGGCGATGACGGAACGGCGCAATGGGGCAACCTATGCACAGGCCGGGGTGGACATCGACGCCGGCAATCTCCTGGTCGAAAAGATCAAGCCCATCGTACGCACCACCCTGCGTCCCGGGGCAGGCGAAATCGGCGGCTTTGGCGGCTTGTTCGATCTCAAGGCGGCAGGCTTCGAGGATCCGGTTCTGGTTGCTGCCAATGATGGCGTCGGCACCAAGCTCAAGATCGCGATCGACACCGGGCTTCGCACCACCATCGGCATCGACCTCGTGGCGATGTGCGTCAATGATCTCGTCGTTCAGGGCGCTGAGCCCCTGTTCTTCCTCGACTATTATGCGGTCGGAAAGCTGAACCCGGACGAGGGTGCCGAGATCGTCTCGGGCATCGCCGAAGGTTGCCGGCAGGCCGGTTGTGCGCTGATCGGCGGCGAAACCGCTGAGATGCCGGGGCTGTATCGCGAGGGCGACTACGACCTCGCCGGTTTCGCGGTGGGTGCAGCCGAGCGCGGGCAGTTGCTGCCGACCGACGACATCGTGGAAGGTGATGTACTGCTCGGCCTCGCGTCATCCGGCCTTCATTCTAACGGCTTCTCGCTCGTGCGCCATATCGTGGCGCAGAGCGGTCTCGACTGGCAGGCCGACGCGCCCTTCGCACCGGGCAAGACGCTCGGCGAAGCGCTGCTCGAGCCGACGCGCATCTATGTGAAGCCGCTGCTCCAAGCCATCCGCAACACGCATGGGCTGAAAGCGCTGGCGCATATCACGGGCGGTGGTTTCGTCGACAACATCCCGCGCGTGCTCCCCGAAGACTACGCGGCGGAAATCGACCTCGAAGCTGTCGATGTGCCGGATGTCTTCAAATGGCTTGCGAAGACCGGCGGCGTCGCCGAGCACGAGATGATGCGCACCTTCAACTGCGGCATCGGCATGGTCGTGGTCGCCGCAGCCGGACAGGCGGCGCAGGTCGCGGCAGTGTTGCAGCAGGCTGGCGAAACGGTCAGCACCATTGGCCGCGTCATCCCGCGCCGTGATGCGGCAGTCACCTTCATGGGCGAGCTCTCGCTATGAGCAGCGTGAAGAAGCCGGTCGCGATCCTGATCTCGGGTCGCGGGTCGAACATGGCGGCACTGATCGACGCGGCCGCCGAAACGGATTTTCCGGCAAGGGTGGTGCTGGTCGTATCCGACAACGCCGACGCCAAGGGCCTCATTGTCGCGCAGCAGGTGGGGATCGCAACGGAAACGATCGAGCGCAAAGGTTACGCCAGCAAGGCCGAGCATGAGGCTGCAATCACCGCCGCGTTGAGAAAAGCCGGGGCAGAACTGATCTGCCTCGCAGGCTTCATGCGCGTTCTTTCTGCCGGCTTCATCGGCGATTGGCGCGGACGCATCCTCAACATCCACCCCTCGCTCCTGCCGAGCTATCGCGGGCTCGACCCGCACAAGCGCGCGCTGGATGATGGCGTTTTGATCCACGGCTGCTCCGTGCATTTCGTGACCGAAGAGCTGGATGCCGGCCCGATCGTGTCACAAGGTGCCGTGCCGGTTCTGGGCGACGACACGGAAAAAACGCTCGCAGCCCGCGTGCTCGGCGTCGAGCACCGGATTTATCCCTTGGCGCTCAAGATGGTAGCGGAAGGTCTGGCGGAGTTCGCAGGCGGCCGAGTCCGTTTCCGGCATCAGCCCCAGCCGAAGGCCGGCTCCGCATCGCTGATCGCACCGGCCATCTCCTCACGCGGCAGCTTCGAGGATCTGGCGCGTTTGACGCCCTAAAACCGATGTTGCGGCTCCTAAGCGAGCCGCAGCCATACTTTTGTGTCGTGAAACGCCGC
The DNA here is from genome assembly GCF_024053505.1 of Mesorhizobium liriopis. GTDB lineage: Bacteria > Pseudomonadota > Alphaproteobacteria > Rhizobiales > Rhizobiaceae > Mesorhizobium_B > Mesorhizobium_B liriopis. Next base: position 352,009 of record NZ_JAMXQS010000006.1, read on the forward strand.
GCCGCCATAGGGCGCGCCGGGGTCTGCGCCGACAAGCGTGTTGATCCCCTCGCCCCGTTCATGCGCGCTGTTGGGCCAGATGCCCTCGGCGATGACCACGCCACGACGAATGCCACCAAACAGCTTGGCGTGCAGAATCACTTCGCCCCGATGGTTGCCGATCTCGACACGCGTGCCATCCTCGATACCAAGCGTACTCGCATCTTGAGGATGAACCAGAAGCTCCGGCCGCCCTTCCTTGCCTTTCGAGGTCGGCGTTTCGGTGAAAGTCGAGTTCAGGAATTGTCGTGCGGGTGAGGTCGTCAGCCGGAATGGATGCTCGGAATCGGCGACTTCGATCAGGTCCACATGGTCGGGGAAGCGCGGCAGGCTTTCGTGACTGCCCTGCAAGCCCATGCTTTTCGGCGGGCGGTTGGGCGCGGGCGTATTCGCCCAGTCGGGACGGAAGCGAAACTTGCCGTCCGGATGCGCAAAGCCGTTGGAATAATGCGCGGTCTCGAACGGCGGCTGCATGTCGGCCCAGCGCTGCGTTTCGAAAGAATCAAAGCCTCCCAGCCCGCGCTTGGCGAGCATGGTGTCGATCAACTCCCGTTCGGTCTTGCCGAAGCCCGGTCTGTCGGCAACGCCAAGCCGCTTGGCGAGCTCCTCGATCACGAAATGATTGGTGCGTGGCCCCTCCGGCGGTTCGATCAGCTTGGCGCCCAGCGTGATATGCTGCTGCCCGCCGCCTTTGTAGATGTCGTCATGTTCGAGGAACATGGTCGCGGGTAGCACGACGTCGGCGAGTTGGGCCGTGTCCGTCATGAACTGCTCGTGGACGCAGGTGAACAAGTCATCGCGCTGGAAACCCTGACGCACCAGGCGATGCTCGGGCGCGACATTGGCCGGGTTGGTGTTCTGGATCAGCATCGCCGTGACAGGCGGGCCATTGTAAAGCGCCTCGCGGTCGCCGGTCAGCACGCGACCGATCTTGGATTGATCCAGATACCGAATGCGTGGGTCGGCCATCTTCGCGCCTTCGATCTCGGACGTATCGAGCTTGAAGATGCTGGAATTGGAATGGAACGCCCCGCCACCTTCCAGTGCCCACGCGCCGGTGACGGCCGCGATCGAGAGCGCCGCATGCATGTTGACCGCGCCGTTGCGCTGGCGTGAAAAACCATAGCCGAGACGGAAGAAAGTGCGCTTGGTTTCACCCACGAGCCGCGCGAAAGTCTCGATCTCCTCGACGCTCAAACCGGTGATGGCGGATGCCCACTCCGGCGTGCGCGTCTGCAGATGCGCTTCGAGCCCCGCCGGGTCGTCGGCGTGCCTGGCGAGGAACTCACGGTCGGCGAACCCGTCGCGGAAGATCACATGCATCGCCGCACAGGCAAGGGCGCCATCGGTGCCGGGCTTTAGCACGAGGCCGAGATCGGCCTGCTTCATCGTGGCATTTTCGTAGACGTCGATGACGACGATTTTCGCCCCGCGCTCCTTCCGCGCCCGGATCGCATGGGTCATCACATTGACCTGCGTGACCACGGCGTTCGTGCCCCAGATCACCACGCAATCCGATTTTGCCATCTCGCGCGGGTCGGGGCCGATCAGCCGGCCCGTACCCATCACGAAGCCGGTCCAGGCGAGATTGGTGCAGAAGCTGTCGAAGAGATTGGAATATTTCTTGGCGTGGCGCAGGCGGTTGATGCCGTCGCGCTGCACGAGGCCCATGGTGCCGGCATAATAATTTGGCCAGACGGTCTCGGAGCCGTACCTCTCTTCCGCGCGGATGAACTTTTCCGCCACGAGATCGAGGGCGGCTTCCCAACTCGCTTCCTTCCACACACCCTCACCCTTCGCACCACCGCGCACAAGCGGCTTCAGGAGCCGGTCGGGATGATGGATGCGCTCGGCATAGCGCGCGACCTTGGCGCAGATGACGCCGGCAGTATAGGTGTTGGCCTTCGCCCCATGGACACGGCCGATGCGCTTGCCATCGATCACCTCGACGTCCAGCGCGCAGGTGGACGGGCAATCGTGCGGACAGGCCGAATGGCCGATCTTGATCGGAACGTGCTGGTTCATGGCTCGATCTCTAGCCGGTTTCGCCCCTGTGGAGTAGAGCGGCATTCATGCGCAGACTGGCCCAGCCGAAATGAATTACCGCCACGCCTTCCATGCGGGCAACTTTGCGGATGTGCTCAAGCACTTCGTCCTGTCGCGAATCGTCCTCTATCTGCAGAAGAAAGAAAAGCCGTTCCGCGTGATCGACACCCATGCGGGACGCGGACGCTATGAGCTGTCGTCCAGCGAAGCCCAACGGACCGGCGAATGGCGCGACGGCATCGGTCGCGTGCTCGATGCCGAGTTGCCCGCACCGGTTGCCGAACTGTTGGCACCCTACCTTGCCACCATCAAGGAAGATGCCGATGGCTTTTCGGCCTATCCCGGCTCACCGCTCGTTGCGCGCCGCCTGTTGCGCAAGCAGGACAGGCTGACGGCCATCGAATTGCATCCGCGGGATTCCGAAGCACTTCGGTCGCTTTTTGCCGGCGACTTCCAGGTTCGCGTCATTCACCTCGATGGCTGGCTCGCGCTCAACAGCCAGTTGCCACCCAAGGAAAAGCGCGGGGTGGTGCTGGTCGATCCGCCCTTCGAAGAGCCGGATGAATTCGACAGGCTCGTGGAGGGACTTAAGACCGCCCATAGCCGCTGGCCGGGCGGAACCTATGCGCTGTGGTATCCCATCAAGGATCGCAAGGCGGTGGCGCGGTTTCGAGAGGCTCTGAAAGGATCCGGCATCCCCGACATCATCGATGTGACGATCGATGTCCGCGCGCCGTCGCCCGAGCCGAAGCTCGACGGTTGTGGCATGGTCGTCGTCAATCCGCCCTACACGCTGGAAGCCGAGCTGGCGGTCGTTCTGCCAGTGCTGCGCGACCTGCTCGCGCAGGGCGACGGAGCCGCAGCCACTGTCACCCGGCTTGCAAAGGAGGCACAGCCGGGCTGAATTCGTCGCAGCAGGCTTGACCTCGGGGCTTCGCGCGCGACAATTCGGGCAAAACCGTGACCGACCTCCTTCGACGAGATTCGCCGATGCTTCGCCAACTCGCCTCTTTCGCCGCTGCAGCCCTCGCGCTTGGCGGCATCTTTGCACCGCAGCCTGCCTTCAGCGCCGATCCGATCTCGATTCAGGTCGATCCCGGCGTTTGCGCCGAGCAGCGTTACCTCGGACGCATCGTTTCCCGCTTCGATTATCAGGTGCGCCACGTGCCGAACTTGCCGCAGGTCGGCATCGAATCCTTCTACAACATCACCGAGCGTCGCTACGAGCCGACCGACGACTGGCACCCGATCTCGCGCCGCTATTGCACGGCCGATGTGGTTCTTTCGGACGGCCAGCGCCGCGACATCGATTATCTGATCGAGACCGACATGGGCTTTGCCTCGATCGGCAACAGCGTCGAGTTCTGCGTGGAAGGCTTCGACCGCTGGTATGTCTATAATGGCGGCTGCCGCGTTCTGAAGTAAGCCGATGCGGCGATTGCTGGGTTACGTCGTTGGCCTCGCGCTCGCAGGCCTGTCCTCCGTCGCACAGGCCGAAGACTTCGACTTTTACGTTCTCGCCCTGTCATGGTCGCCGAGCTATTGTGCGAGCGAAGGCGCCAACGCCAACCGGCAGCAATGCGGGGCGACGAAACCCTACTCCTTCGTGGTCCATGGCCTGTGGCCGCAGCGGGAACGTGGTTATCCAGCCGACTGCGCGACGGATGAGCCGCGTGTGCCGCGCGAACTGGCCCGTAAGCTGTTCGACATCATGCCGTCCACGGGCCTGATCGGCTATCAATGGCGCAAGCACGGAAGCTGCTCCGGCCTCTCGCAAACGGACTATTTCTCGCTTCTGCGGCGCGCGCGTGAAAAGGTCCGCGTCCCGAACGAGTTCAGCAACCCACGCGAGGCGCGCAACGTCGCTCCATCACAGGTCGAGGCGCGTTTCATCCAAAGCAATCCGGGCCTGACACCCGACGCCATCGCAGTCGCCTGCGACGGGCAGTTCATCAGCGAGGTGCGAATCTGCATGACAAAGGATCTCGCCTTCCGTTCATGTCCGGAGGTGGACCGGCGCGCCTGCAAACGCGGCAGCGCGCGCATGCCGCCCCTCGGCACAAACCGCTGAACACTCTTCAATCCGGATCGACGATGCCTCGCCTGCTTTATTCCCCTCCCTCCCCATACAGCGCAAAGGTTCGCCTTGCCGCCAAGCATCTCGGAATCGCAATCGAATTGGAAACCGTGAACACGGGCCAAGCCCCGAGCGTGCTGATCGACGGCAATCCGCTCGGCAAGATTCCCACGCTGTTGCTGGACGACGGCAGCGCGGTATTCGACAGCCGCGTGATCATGCGTCATCTCGACCGCAGCGCGAAGGGCGAGCTTTTCGCCGACGAAACGGCCGAATTGATCGAGGCCGTGGCGGATGGCATCTGCGATTCCGCACTGGCCCACGTTTATGAGCGTCGCAACCGGCCGGAAGAGAAAGTCCATCAGCCCGTTCTGGACTGGCAGTGGGACAAGGTTTCGCGCGGACTCGATTGGGTGGGCGATCACCTGCCCCCGACCGCCAAGCCCGATGCCGGCGGCTTCGCCCTCCGCGCCGCGCTCGGTTACCTGGCACTGCGTTTCGGCGGAAAATGGGAAGCAGGCCGCGATGCACTGACCGACTGGGCGACAGCGTTCGACAGCGCCCATCCCGACCTAACGGATTGCCTTCCGGCCTGAAACGAAAAAAGCCGGGCAGATGCCCGGCTTTTTCCTTGATCGGCTTGTCGCCGGATCAGAACTTCATACCGACGCCGAACTGCACGCGGTGATCCTTCTGGTCGACATCGATCGAACCGGCACCAGTGTCGAACGCCTTGTCGGCGTAGTCGGTGTAACGGTACTCGACGCGACCGAACACGTTCTCGGTCAGCTTGATGTCGGTGCCGGCGCCCACGGTATAGCCGACCAGCGTATTGCGATCGCGCTCGCCGCCTGCGGTGACCTTGAGGTCCTGACCGGCAACACCGGCGGTGCCGTAGATCAGCACGTCGGGCGTGACGGCGTAGCCGAGGCGGGCGCGGAGCGAGCCCTCGATGCCGGACTTGGAGCGGACGCCGTTTTCGCTCTCGTTGCGATCGCCGTAGCCGACATCACCTTCGAGACCGTAGACCACGTTGTTGCTTTCCCAGTTGTAGCCGGCGAAAGCGCCGCCGATGATGCCGTCGGTGTCGACGTTACCGGCATCCGTGTCGGTCTTGCCCTTGGTGTAGCCGAGCTGGAGACCGGCATAAGGACCAGCCCACGAAGCAACCGGAAGGGCTTCGATCGGCGCCGGTGCCGGGGGCTCTTCGCTGATCACGTCAGCTGCGAAAGCAGGGGCCGCGCCAAGAACCGCGAGAATGCCAGCGGCGGCCAGCGGGCGAACGATCCGCGAGGGGGAAGTGAAACGCGACATGGTATTTCCTTTCAAAACTCATCACTCGAAACGGGCGGGGAGCGTGGGAGTTCGCATCGCTCGCCGGTCGAGAAACAATTTCGCTGGCAAATGGGGCGGCATCCCCGCCGGAATGCGTTCATTCTGGGGCTCGAATGCGGCCGACGACCCCTGTTGCACTGATGATACAATCGGCGAACATCACTTTCTAAGCCGCTGTTCTGGATGATTTATTCGTCTTCTTGGCCTGATGGAACCTTTTTGCCCTTGAACCAAATCACCCCGTTCGCCGGATTCTCGCCGCAAGCCTGAACGGATATTTACAAGGGTAAACGCCGCAGCCCTGCGGGGTCGAAATCCCTTAACCCCGTCGCTATCTCTTCCATTCGAGACGATTCCTCGCAGCGTTCGATTCCCGCGAATGTGATCGCTGCCATGCCACCTCGCCCTTGCGCGCGCGACTCGCGCTATGACACTCGGAAGCGGAATGAAACCGGAACAAGCAGATCTGTCTTCGGAAGCGGAGCGTCCTCGAGACGACGACATCGCTGACGATGTGGCGGGATTCCTGCCCGGCGATGAAACCGATGAGGACGAGGGATCCGACGCTGAACCGGCACCCCTCGCGGAGGGCCCGGAACTGGCTTTCACTGCAATCGACTGGACGCCCGATGCCGGCGATATCGAAGGCAAGATGGGGGCGGAGGTCATCCAGACGCTGGTCAAGCGCCTGCCGAACTCGCCCGGCGTTTATCGCATGCTCAACAGTGCAGGCGATGCGCTTTATGTCGGCAAGGCGAAGAGCCTTAAGAAGCGCGTGACGAGCTATGCGCAGGGGCGGTTCCACAACAACCGCCTCGCGCGCATGGTGCGTGAAACGGCGACCATGGAGTTCGTGGTCACCCGCACCGAGACCGAAGCGCTCCTGCTCGAAGCGAATCTTATCAAGCGCTTCCGTCCGCGCTTCAATGTGTTGATGCGGGACGACAAGTCGTTCCCCTATATCCTGCTCAACCGCGATCACCGCGCCCCAGGCATCTTCAAGCATCGCGGCGCGCGGTCGCGCAAAGGCGACTATTTCGGACCGTTCGCCAGTGCAGGCGCGGTCGGCCGCGCGATCAATTCGCTGCAGCGCGCATTCCTCCTGCGCACCTGCGCTGACTCCGTGTTTGAAAGTCGCACGCGGCCTTGCCTGCTCTTCCAGATCAAGCGCTGCTCGGGCCCTTGCACGAACGAGATTTCAGTGGACGACTACGCGACGCTTGTCGGCGAGGCGAAGGATTTCCTCGCCGGACGCAGCCAGAAGGTGAAGGGTGAGATCGCCGCAGCGATGCAGGTCGCCGCGTCCGATCTCGATTTCGAGCGCGCCGCCGTTTTGCGCGACCGCCTTTCCGCCCTCGCCCATGTGCAGAGCCATCAGGGCATCAACGCGCAGACCGTGGAGGAAGCGGACGTCTTCGCCATTCACGAGGAAGGCGGACAGTTCTGCATTCAGGTGTTCTTCTTCCGCACCGGCCAGAATTGGGGCAATCGCGCCTATTTCCCGAAGGCCGACCCATCCGTCGAGCCGGAGGAGGTGTTGGGTTCGTTCATCGCGCAGTTCTACGACGACAAGCCCTGCCCGCGTACGATCCTGCTTTCACTGGCCATCCCCGAGACCGATCTGCTTGCCGAAGCCTTGAGCGAGCGTATGGGCTATCGCATCGCGTTTTCCGTGCCGCAACGCGGCGAGAAGAAGGAACTGGTCGAACACGCGCTTCACAACGCGCGCGAAGCGTTGGGGCGCAAGCTTGCCGAGACGTCCACCCAGACGCGTCTGCTGAAAGGCTTCGCGGAAACCTTCGGCCTCGAACACCCGCCGCGCCGCATCGAAGTTTACGATAACTCGCACATCATGGGCACGAGCCCGGTCGGGGCGATGATCGTGGCGGGCGCGGACGGGTTCGTGAAAAACCAGTATCGCAAGTTCAACATCCGCTCGACCGACCTGACGCCCGGCGACGATTTCGGCATGATGCGCGAGGTCATGACGCGGCGCTTCTCGCGGCTCAAAAAGGAAAACGCCGAGGGCCCGTCGCTCGATCATGAAGCGGAACAGACGACCTTTCCCGCCTGGCCGGATGTTATCCTGATCGACGGCGGCCAGGGCCAGATGTCGGCTGTGCGCGAAATCCTCAAGGAACTCGATGTGGAGGATAAGGTGATCGCCATCGGCGTCGCCAAGGGCGTCGATCGCGATGCTGGCCGCGAGCGGTTCTTCGTGAAGGGCAAGGAGTCCTTCACGCTGCCGGTGCGCGACCCCGTGCTTTATTTCGTCCAGCGCATGCGCGACGAGGCGCACCGTTTCGCCATCGGCGCGCACCGCGCGAGGCGCTCCAAGCAGTTCGTCAAGAACCCGCTCGACGAGATCACAGGTGTCGGCCCAACGCGCAAACGCGCGCTGCTGCACCATTTCGGCAGCGCGAAGGCTGTGGGCCGTGCCGGAATCGAGGACCTCATGGCGGTGGAGGGCATCTCCGCCTCGACCGCGAGACTCGTTTATAACCATTTTCACGAGAACTAGAGGACTTACGCCGGCTACTGTTCGGACAGCCTTGCATTCGCCGTGATTCAGGGTTTCATTCCCCTGCCATAATAATTCGGCAGAATTCTCTCTTGCGCGATGTCGGGACCGTGCGTGAAAGAAGGCGCTAACAGGAACCAGTGAAGTGACCACCCAGGACATGCCATTGCCCAGACAGTCCCGCGGCGGCCAAGCCTTCAACCTGCCCAACCTGCTCACTTACGCACGTATCCTTGCCGTGCCTCTGATCGTGCTTTGCTTCTTCGTGGAAGGCAGGCTGCAGTCGAGCGACTTCGCGCGCTGGTGCGCGGTAACGATCTTTGCCGTGGCAAGCATCACCGACTGGTTCGACGGCTATCTCGCCCGCGCCTGGAAGCAGACCTCGAATATCGGCCGCATGCTCGACCCGATCGCCGACAAGCTCTTGGTCGCGACTTGCCTTCTGCTGCTCGCCGCTGACACGGATCAGATCATCGCAGGCTGGACGCTTTGGGCGGCCATCATCATCCTCTGCCGCGAAGTGCTCGTTTCGGGCCTGCGCGAATATCTCGCCGACCTCAAGGTCAGCGTGCCGGTGACGCGCCTTGCCAAGTGGAAGACGACAGCGCAGATGGTCGCGATCACGGTGCTGCTTGCCGGTCCGGCCTTGGACAAGATCGTGTCCTACGCTACTCAAACCGGGATCGTGCTTCTCTGGCTCTCGGCACTGCTCACGCTATATACGGGCTATGACTATTTCCGCGCAGGCCTCAAGCACATCGTCGACGAATAGAGCGGTCAAGCTGCGCTATTTTGCCTGGGTCCGTGAGCGGATCGGAATTTCCGAAGAGGTCATCGAATTGGACGAGGGCGTGGAGACGGTTCACGACCTACTCCACTGGCTCCCTACGCGCGGCGAAACCTATGCCGAAGCCTTGAAGCAACCGGATGTCATCCGGGTCGCCCTCGACCATCGCCATGCCGACCATGCTCAGCCGTTGGCACAGGCCAGCGAGATCGCGCTCTTTCCGCCGATGACGGGCGGATGAGCATCACGCCTTTCATTCGGGTCTCGGAGGAAGATTTCCACCTCGCGACGGAATCCTCGCGGTTGACCGCAGGACGCGTCGATATCGGTGCCGTCGTGACATTCACCGGGCTTTGCCGCGACGAAGGCGGCCACTTGTCCGCGCTCGAACTGGAGCATTACCCCGGTATGGCGGAGGAAGAGATCGGTCGCATTGCCAAGCAGGCCATCGAACGCTGGCCCCTTCTCGGTCTCACCGTCATTCATCGCTGCGGCAGGATCAGGCCGGGCGAGAATATCGTTCTGGTCGCGGCCGCCTCCGCGCATCGTCAGGCAGCATTCGATGCGGCCTCCTTTCTGATGGATTTCCTGAAAACCAGCGCGCCCTTCTGGAAGAAGGAGCACCTGAACGGCTCCGATGGCGCCTGGGTCGAGGCCAAGCAGAGCGACGATGCGGCCACATTGCGTTGGAAGCGGTAACGCAACGTTAGCCCAGACTGTAATCATCCAAGCGATTTAGCGAATCTGAAAAGTCCTGCGATCAACATTCAGCAATCGAACGAGTGTGACGAGCAGCAGGCAGTGCCTCCTTTTCTGCAAGATGGATCGCAATGGGCAGCGCTCGCGCTGCCGCTGCTTTCGCTCGCATCGGGCGCAAGCTTGGCTGCCGCCGCTTTCTTCGCCCAGCGTTCACTGAAGGCACGGCGCGAACGGGACAGGCTCGATGCGCTGGTCAATCACCTCGGAGAGGGCGTTTATCGCGCGAGGCTCGATCGCACGATCATCAGCGCCAACAAGGCGCTGGTTGCGATGAACGGCTATCGCAGCGAAGCACAAATGCTTGATGCCCTGCGAAACAGTTCCGAGCAGTGGTACGTGGATCAGGCCAAGGGCGATGTCTTTTACGCCCGCCTGATGCGAGACGGCAGCGTTTCGGATTTCGTGGCCGAAACCTATCGGCACAAAACCCGCCAGAAGATCTGGATAACGGAGTCTGCCCGCCTCGTGGTGCACGAGCGGACCGGCAAGCCGCTTTACTACGAGGGCTCGGTTCGCGATATCACCGAAACCATGGCGCGGCTGACCCTGGAGGAACGCTTCCGCCGTTTGACGAGCGCACTTCCCGGCGTGTTGTTCCAGGTCGATGTGATGGACGACGGTACGGCCCACTTCGGCTATCTCAGCCAGAGCATCTCGAAATTGACCGGCCATCCGCACCGCGCCCACATGGCCGATCCGCTTCTATTCAGAAGCCTCATCCACGCTGACGATATCGAGCTCTACGACCGCTCGCGCGAAGCGGCCTTGGCCGAACGGCAGCCGTGGGAGGTCGAATGCCGGCTGACCGCGAAGGACGGGACCGAACGTTGGCTGCGCATCACGGCCAGTTCGCAGCGCCAAGGGGATGGCTTGACGTGGCGCGGCTACATGGCCGACGTCACGAGGCGCTGCCGGCAGGAAACAGAAAACGCGCGGCTTGCCTTTTACGACCCGCTGACGCACTTGCCTAACCGCCGCAAATTCCTCGAGCGCATGGCCGCGGAAACGGGTTGCGCGGCAGGCGACGGGTTCGGTGCCCTGCTCTTTATCGATCTCGACAACTTCAAGGCGCTCAACGACACGCAAGGCCACGATGTCGGCGATGCCTATCTCGTGCAGGTGGCTGAACGGCTCTCGGCCTGCGTCGGCGAAAGCGACATGATCGCGCGTCTCGGCGGCGACGAATTTGTGGTCGTCCTCGGCTCGAAGTTCAACGAGAGCGCGTTGGCGACGCGCGATGCCATCCTGCTCGGTCATCGGGTGCTCGACGCCGTGCAGAAGCAATTCGCGATCGGTCGCGTGCGCCATGTCGGATCGGCCAGCATCGGCCTGGTCGTCTTCGACCGGCAGGAAAAGCGGGTCGACGAAGTGCTCAAGCGTGCCGATCTTGCCATGTATCAGGCGAAGGCTGCGGGCCGGAATCGGCTGGCGCTGTTCGATCCGGCCTCGATGGAGCGCGAGGCGGACCGCTTCAAGCTGACGGCTGAGCTGCGGACTGCCATCGATCAGAAGGCTTTCTCGCTGCATTTCCAGCCGGTTCTCGACGATGAGCGCATCATCATCGGTGCGGAGGCGCTGCTGCGATGGGATCACCCGACGCGCGGCACGATCCTGCCGCCGCAGTTTCTCCAATTGGCCGACGAAGGCGGGCTGGGCGCGGAGCTTTCGGCGATGGTGGTCGAACAGGGCATCGCCACGCTCGCTTCATGGCAGCGCGACCCGGAACTGCGCAATCTTCGGCTGGCTCTGAAGATGAACGCCCGGGCATTCGCCGATGCCGGCTTCGTCGCCGCGTTGCACCGCTCGCTGCGCCATCACGAGGTCGATGCACGCAAACTGGTCTTCGAGCTGACGGAAACGGTTCTCGCCTGCCAGACGAGCGCTGCCATCGAGCGGATGAACCAGGTCAAGGAAATCGGGATCAATCTCGCGCTGGACGATTTCGGGACCGGCTCGGCCTCGATCCTTCAGCTCAAGCAACTGCCGATCGACTTCATCAAGATCGACGGCAGTTTCGTGGCGGATATCGAAAAGAGCGACGGGGACCGGTCACTCGTCAAAACCATTCTCGCCATGGCGCGCACGCTGAAGGTGAAGACGGTCGCGGAGCATGTCGAGAATCCCAAGCAGGAAGCTTTCCTCCGCGCGTTCGGTTGCGACTTCTTCCAAGGCTACCTCTACGCGCCGCCCATGACGCCGCGGGTCTTCGAGGATTTCGTGCGGCATGGCCGCGATCTGCGCCCCGCGCCATTCAACGCGGGGCGGCTGGGATCGGTTTGAGCGTCAGCCGACGATTTCGGTCTGCGAGAACCAGTAGGCGATTTCCTCGCGCGCGGTCTCGGGCGCATCCGAACCGTGCACCGAGTTCTCGCCGATGGAAACGGCATGTACCTTGCGGATGGTGCCTTCAGCCGCATTCGCAGGGTTGGTGGCGCCCATCACTTCGCGGTTCTTGAGGATCGCGTTCTCGCCTTCGAGAACCTGCACGATCGTCGGACCCGACGACATGGACTCGACCAGTTCCTCGAAGAACGGACGGCCCTTGTGAACGGCGTAGAAGCCCTCGGCCTCGCGGCGGCTCATCCAGACGCGGCGGCTGGCGACGACGCGCAGGCCGGCTTCCTCGAGCATGGCCGTGATGGCGCCCGTCAGGTTGCGGCGCGTCGCGTCCGGCTTGATCATCGAGAAAGTGCGTTCAATCGCCATGGGGCATCCTTTGCGTGGGAAACGGTAAAGAGGGACGTTCGGCCGGCTCTATAGGCAAGCCCCCGTCCCTTGCCAAGGGCATGGCTCAAGCTGCGGCGGGAATGGAAGCGCCGAGGCCGTCGTGAAGCGCGAGACAACGCTCGAACCAGTCCGCTATCGGATCGCCGTCTTCCAAGAGCTGGTAGGATGTCACGACACGCGCCCACTGCAGCGCGCCGAAGACGATATAGTCCGGAAAAAGCGGGCCCTCGCCGCCAATCCAAGGCTGGTATTTCAGCATGCTGCGCAGCGGCTCCAGCGAAGCTCGGAATGCAGCCAGCCCGGCATCGCGGCCTGCCACGACCTCCTCCAGCGATCTGCCGAGCTTGGCTTCCCGGTCCGGCCTGAACCATGCCTTGTTGTCCTGGTCCTGCATCTCGAAAATATCGAGAACGGCGGCTTTCGTGACGAATGGATGGACCGTCAGTTGCGACCAGCGCTCAATGAAACGCGCCATCGCCTCCCCACCCTGCCCGCCGAACAGGCTGGGCCGGTCGGGATAGGTTTGGTCGAGATAGAGGGCGATGGTGAAACTATCGATGACCTTGCTGTCGCCGTCACGAATGACCGGAACGGTCTTTGATATCCCGCCCTCGACCTTGGCAATCTCAAGAAAACGCGTCGGCACACGCTGGAAGTCGAGCCCCTTATGCGCCAACGCCATGGCGACCTTCCAGCAATGCGGGCTGTAGGGCCGGCCAGCATCGGCCCCGACGAGATCGTAGAGCAGGATCGTCACTGGTAGCTTACCTATCGCAGGTGTTAGGAGCCGCCATCCTTGTCATGTGGAGCGCTGATGTCCAAACGACATTTTCTGATGATGGCTGCCTATAACCGCTGGGCGAATTATCGTGTTTATACTGCAGCTGAAGCTCTGTCCGAAGAAGAGTGGCGGCGCGACACGGGCGTCTTCTTCGGATCGCTGATGGGAACGTTGAACCACATCCTTGTCGCGGACCGGATTTGGCTGCATCGCTTCACGCGCGAAGGGGCCGCTCCCACGGCCCTTGACGCCATCCTCCATCCCGACCTTGCGAGCCTCAGGCAAGCGCGGGAAAAAGAGGATGCACGGATCATCGAATGGATCGGCGCGCTGTCGGACGCCGAGATCGCAGGTCGCTTCACCTACACGACCATCAGCGACATGCGCACGATCTCCCAGCGGCTGGAACCGGCGCTGGCGCATCTCTTCAATCACCAGACGCATCATCGCGGGCAGGCGCACGCGGCTTTGACGAGACTTGGCCGCCCCTCAATCGGGCTCGACCTCATTGCGTTCCTCAGAACAGAAGACGGACGGGCCTTCGCTTGAAAGATAGCGAGATTCTTAAATACTTACATAAATTCATTTAACTATGGTATTTATTGCTCTCTTTTTCGTGATCAAGTCACTTTGAAACTAACCCTCCTAGTATTTCGTATTTAGCTATCGAGAACTACATGAAGTACTTCTCGCAGCGCAGCATGGAGGAACAAGTCGATGGCGGCCACCTGGTCCAAACTTGCCACTGCTTTTGCATGTGGCACACTCATTGCAAGCATACCCCTGACATCTTTTGCAGAAAGCCAAGCTGGTGCCAGCGGCGGCCGTAGCGGTGGCGGCGTGAGCGCTGGCGTCGGCGGCAACGGTCGTGGCGGCTTGGGCGTTGGCGTATCCGTCGGAGGCATCGGTGTCGGTGCATCGATCGGTGGCGGACAAGGTCTGAATGCCGGTGTCGGCGCTAGTGTAGGCGGCGCTAGTGGCGTCAATGCAGGCATCGGCGCTTCCGTCGGCGGCTCGAACGGAACGGGTGCCGGCGTCGGTGCCTCTGTGGGCGGCAGCGGCGGCGTCAATGCCGGTGTCGGCGCCTCCGTCGGCGGTTCACGCGGTACGAGCGCCGGTGTTGGTGCATCCGTCGGCGGCTCCAGCGGTGTCAATGCCGGTGTTGGTGCGAATGTCGGCGGCGGTCGCGGTGTCGGCGCCGGCGTCGGTGCCAGCGTCGGCGGAAGCAGCGGTGTGAATGCGGGGGTCGGCGCGTCGGTCGGCGGGGGGCGGGGCATCTCGCTCGGCGCACTCTTGGGCATCGGCGGTCGCAACGGCGGTACTGGCACTGGTGGGACTGGCGGAACCGGTGGAACTGGCGGAAACGGCACCGGTGGAGCCGGTGGCAATTCTGGCTCCGGTACCGGCGTCGGCACGGGTCAGAATAGTGTTGGCGACCGTGGCACGAGCCGCTCGCGATCGTTCGCTTTCAGCAACGAGAACGGCCGCACCAACGCCACCAAGATGAAGAAGCGCTGCGCGGATATCATGGCCGATCCCGGCTCCTTCGATAGCGCACTTGTCGGGCTCTGCGCTGCAGCCGGGCGCTGATATCAACATCAACAGAGAGGCCCGCTCACCCAGCGGGCCTTTTTCTTTGTCGGCACGCATACTTGCGCGGTCGGCCTGGGCCGGTGCAAAAGCGGCCATGCTCGCGATCAACGACCTATCCCTGCGCATTGCCGGCCGGCTTCTGCTCGACCATGCCAACCTATCATTGCCAGCCGGCACCAAGGCCGGGTTGGTGGGGCGCAACGGCACGGGCAAGACCACGCTTTTCCGCGCCATCACCGGCGATCTCGCCTCGGAAAGCGGCACGGTGGAACTGCCCAAGGGGCTGCGCATCGGCCAGGTCGCACAGGAAGCGCCGGGCACGGAAGAGTCTTTGATCGAGATCGTGCTGAAAGCCGACAAGGAACGTCTGGCGCTGATGCACGAAGCCGAGACCGCCACGGACGCTCACCGCATCGCCGAGATCCAGATCCGGCTCGCCGATATCGACGCACACTCGGCCGAATCGCGCGCGGCCACTATCCTCGCCGGCTTGGGCTTCGACGATGCCGCGCAGAAGCGGCCTGCCTCATCCTTCTCCGGCGGCTGGCGTATGCGCGTGGCACTCGCCTCCGTGCTCTTCGCCCAGCCCGATCTTCTGCTTCTCGATGAGCCGACCAATTACCTCGATCTCGAAGGCACGTTGTGGCTCGAAAATTACGTCGCGAAATATCCGCATACGGTTCTCCTGATCAGCCACGACCGCGACCTTCTCAACAACGCGGTCAGCTCCATCGTCCATCTCGACGCGCAGAAGCTGACATGGTGGCGCGGCAACTATGACAGCTTCGAGCGGCAGCTGGAGGAAAGCCAGGTTCTGCAGGAAAAGAGCCGCGTGAAGCAGGAAGCGCAGCGCAAGCACCTGCAAAGCTTCGTGGACCGGTTCCGAGCGAAGGCATCCAAGGCGCGCCAGGCACAGTCACGCATCAAGGCACTGGAGCGCATGAAGCCGATCGCCTCGGTGACCCACGACACCGTGCGGCCCTTCTCGTTTCCCGAGCCGGCGAAAGTGGTCGCCTCGCCCATCGTCGCGATGAACAATGTCTCGGTCGGCTACACGGCCGGCAAGCCGATCCTGAAGAACCTGACCCTGCGCATCGACGCCGACGACCGTATCGCGCTGCTCGGCGCCAACGGCAACGGCAAGTCGACCTTCGCCAAGCTTCTGGCCGGACGCCTCACGCAGGAGGCGGGCTCGATCACGCTGGCGCCGGGTCTCAAGGTTTCGATCTTCGCACAACATCAGCTCGATGATCTGAGGCCGGAAGAAAACGCTTATGAGCATGTCCGCCGCCTGATGCCGGATTCGCCCGAGTCAAAGGCGCGCGCCAAGGTCGCGCAGTTCGGTCTTTCGACGGAGAAGATGAACACCAAGGCCAAGGAACTGTCGGGCGGCGAGAAAGCGCGTCTGCTGATGGGCCTCGCCGCCTTCGACGGTCCGAACCTTTTCATCCTCGACGAGCCGACCAACCACCTCGATATCGACAGCCGCGAACAGCTGATCGTGGCGCTCAATGATTTCCCCGGCGCGGTCATCCTCGTCAGCCACGACCGTCACCTGCTGGAAGCCACCGCCGACCGGCTCTGGCTCGTCAAGGACGGCACCGTCGCGCCCTATGACGGAGACATGGACGATTACCGCCAGCTGGTGACGGGCTCTTCCGCCGACCGCCGCGAGAAGCGCGAAGCAGACAAAAACTCGAAAGCCGACAAGCGACGCGAGGCCGCGCAACGCCGCGCCGCCAACGAGCCGCTCGCCAAGGAAATCAAGGCGACGGAAGCCTTGATCGAACGCCTGCGCAAGCGTGTCGGCCTGATCGAGACGGAGCTGAACGACCCCGCCCTCTACGAACGCGACGCAGCCAAAGCGACCAAACTCGCCAAGGAACGGGCCGAGCTCGCCAGCTCCATCGATGGCCACGAGGAGCGCTGGCTGGAGCTTTCGGCGAAATACGAAGAAGCGGTCGCCGTCTAGCTACCGCCTCCCTCGAAAGCCTAGTTCGTCGGCTCGTTCGTCTGCGCATATTTGCCAACCAGTTCGCCCTTGGCCACGACATGGCCTTTGACGAGATTCAATATCTCGTCACGGTTGGCGCCCAGCGGGGCGTCGAGCATCGTATCCAATGCCAGAACCTGAATATGATAATGGTGGGCCGGATCGCCGACCGGCGGGCGCGGGCCGCGATAGGCGACATAGTTCGCCGAGCCCCGCCCCTGCATGATGCCCTTTGTCGTGTCCCCATCGAGGCGGTCACGCTCCGGCAGTGCTTCCGGCAATTCGATCGTGGACGCAGGAATGTTCCACGCCACCCAATGCACGGTCGGCTTCTGCGGCGCGTCGGGGTCTTCCATGATGATAGCGTAGGATACGGCGCCCTCCACGCGATTCCATTTGAGAGGAATCGAAATGCCTTGACCATATTCCGTGTAGGCGAACGGAATGTCGCCATCGGCCGCAAAAGCCGGGGAAGAGACGTCGACCTTTGCATCGGTCTTGGCAGCCGTTTCCGGGCGTGCATTCGCTAGCGCCATATTCGTGCCCTGCGATGTCTGCGCCGTTGTCCAGTCGGCCGGCACCTGTTTCGGCGTGTAGTCGGCGGAGGCGCCATCCTTCACGACACGATAAAGGATGCCGTTGGTGTCATCCGAGAACAGCAGCGCGCCATCCTTGGCGACCGCCATACCGACGAGCCGGCCGTAATTCTTCGTGCCGTCCTCGCTCAGGAAACCGGTGATGAACGGCTCAACCTTGGTTGCCTGCCCGTTCTCATCGAAACGCACGCGGACGACCTCGTAGCCCGACGCAGGCTTGCGGTTCCAAGAGCCGCGCAGAGCGACGAACGCGTCGTTGGCGACCTCGTCGCCCATGCGTCCGCCGCCCGAATGGAACGCCCACTCCATGCCGGCCGAATGGGCCGTATACATCAGCGCCGGGTTCGTGCTGCCTTTGGCCCATTCGGCATTCGACAAACCGCCCTGCGGTTCGAGCTGCGGATACTCCTTGCCGTCCTCCATCACATAGGGCCAGCCATAGCGCTTGCCGAACTCGACCTTGTTGACCTCTTCCTGCTGCAGATCGTTGCCGAGATAATCGATGCCCTGATCCCAGGTCCACAGCTCGCCGGTGACCGGGTGCCAGCCATAGCCGATGGCATCGCGCAGGCCGGTCGCCACGATAGAGCGCTGCTTGCCATCCGGGCTCACGCGCAGAAGTGCAGCACTCTCCTGGCTGGATTCGTTGCAGGTGTTGCAGGTCGAGCCGACCTGCACATAGAGCCAGCCATCAGGCCCCACCTTCATGCTGCGATTATAGTGCTGTCCGCTGTCGGGCAGGTCCTTCACGATCCGCTGCAATTCGCCGACCTTGCCGTCCTCGGCGATGTCGGCCACGAAAACCTCCCGCGCGCTCGCCGCGTAGAGCTTGTTCTCGTGGACGGTAACACCGTAGATCGCAGGTCGCTTGGCGACCACCTCCGGCGCTTCGTCGGCCACCCCGTCACCGTCCCGGTCACGCAGGCGGATGACGTCGCCTGTGCTGTTGCGGTTGATGTAGATGTCGCCATTCTCGGCCACCTCGACATAGCGCGCATTGCCGAGGTCCTTGGCGAAGACGCTGACCGAGTAGCCGGCAGTCACTTTCAGGCTTTTCACGAAGTCCGGGCCCGGCACGGTCGGCTTGGTCTCGAAGATATAGGTTTCGATCTGAGGCAGCTGGTCGTCATCGCCGACAGTCTGCGCGAGAGCCAGTTGCGATGTTACCGCCAGAAGACCGAGCGCGAGGGCAAGTGAGCGTTTCAAATCCATCTCCTCCGAATTGCCGGCGGAGATAGCG
The DNA here is from genome assembly GCF_024053505.1 of Mesorhizobium liriopis. Lineage (GTDB taxonomy): Bacteria > Pseudomonadota > Alphaproteobacteria > Rhizobiales > Rhizobiaceae > Mesorhizobium_B > Mesorhizobium_B liriopis. The sequence continues at coordinate 370,503 of NZ_JAMXQS010000006.1, forward strand.
TGAGAGGGCGAGCCGCCTAGGGCGCTCGCGAGAAGTTCAGGCCTTGCGTTCCCATCGGCGGTCTGCCGTCTGCTGCCAGTAGGTCACGTCGTGCCCGGCATCCTTCATCACCTTCCAATGCCGCCGCGCACCTTCGAGCTGCTGCTGATCGTGCCCGTCGAACAGAAACACTGCCCTCTCATAGGCCTCCAGACCCGAAGGCTCCGCGTTGTCGACGAGAAAGCGCACCTGCGCGCCGTTCGGATTGACCGGTTCGGTCGAAAGAATGATCGGCTGACGATCGGGATGAGGGTCGCGGTCCGTGCCATGCGCGAGAAAGGAATCGTCGCGAAACGTCCAGAGATGCGCGTCCAGCGCATCACGCCGCTCCGTCGAGCCACACTGTACGGCAACGCGCCAGCCGCGCTTCAGGCTGCGCTCGAGAAGGCCCGGCAGCGCATCCTCGAGCGTCGACTCGGTGAGATGATAGAAGAGGACTTCCGTCATGCCGTGTTTTTGGCAGTCTCGTAATTGTCCGCCACGAAGCGGTCGAGCAGCCGGACGCCGAAGCCCGAACCCCAGGACTGGTTGATCTCGTTCGACGGCGAGCCCATCGCCGTGCCCGCGATGTCGAGGTGCGCCCAAGGCGTGTCCTTGACGAAGCGCTTGAGGAACTGGGCTGCCGTGATCGAGCCACCGTAACGGCCACCGATATTCTTCATGTCGGCATTCTTGGAATCGATCAGCTTGTCATAGTCGGGGCCCATCGGCATCCGCCACACGCGCTCGTCGGTGGCGAGGCCTGCCGCAGTCAGGCGCTGTGCCAATTCGTCATCGTTGGAAAACAGGCCGGCATGCAGCTGGCCGAGCGCCACGAGAATGGCACCCGTCAGCGTCGCCAGATCGATCATCAGCTGCGGCTGGAAGCGGTCATTGGTGTACCAGAGCGCGTCCGCCAGCACGAGGCGGCCCTCGGCGTCCGTGTTCAGCACCTCGATGGTCTGGCCCGACATGGATGAGACGATATCGCCGGGCCGCTGCGCGTCGCCGCTGACCATGTTCTCGACGCAGCCGATGACGCCGACGACGTTGGCCTTCGCCTTGCGGCCGGCAAGCGCTCGCATCAGGCCGAGCACGGCGGCGGCACCGCCCATGTCGCCCTTCATGTCTTCCATGCCGGCGGCCGGCTTCATCGAGTTGCCGCCCGTGTCGAACACCACGCCCTTGCCAACGAAAGCGACGGGCTTCTCGTCGCCACCGCCCTTCCACTGCATGACGGCCAGCCGGCCCGGCTGGGTCGAGCCGCGCGAGACGCCGAGCAATGCACCCATGCCGAGCTCGTGCATCTCTTCTTCAGTCAGCACTTCGACCTCGACGCCGAATTCGCGCAACGCTTCGGCGTGGCCCGAGAGTTCCAGGGGGCCGAGATGGTTGGCCGGCTCGTTGACGAGATCGCGCGCCAGATGCACGCCCTCGGCAACCGCCCTCACCGCGGCGAAGGCCCGCTCGGCGGCTGCAGCGTCGGAAACGTGAATGGTCACGGAAGCCGCTTCGCCGCTTTTCGCGCCGTCCGCCTTCTCGCCCTCATCCTTCCTGGTCTTGTATTTGTCGAAGCTGTAGGCGCGCAGCAGGATGCCGGCCGCGAGCTGCGCAGCGTCCTCGGCGCTCACATCCACGCCCTCGACGCTCGCGACGATCGATATCTTGGCGCCCTTGCGCAATTGGCTGCCGGCCACCCCGCCGAGCTTCAGCCATGCATGGTCGTTCAGCGCATCGGCCTTGCCGGTGCCGATGGCGATCAGACGGTCGGGGCCGTTCTCCACTGGCGCGATCAGTTCGAGCACCGCGCCGAACTTGCCTGAAAATTCGGCGACCCCAGACGCTCGACGCAGCGCTCCGCTGCCGTCGGCGGCCCGCCCCTCCGCGCTCAGCGCACCACCGTCTCCCGCCAATACGATGACGGAGCCACTCTGCGGGGCTGGCGATGAAGCGAAGGCGATGGTGGGAAGCTGGGCCATGCAATGTCCTTTTGCAGCGCACGAAATTGCGCCGTGAAGCGGCGCGACTTTCGCCTTTTTCCTTTGATTTGCAAGCGGGGTGCGCCCGTCGATCCAATCGTTTACCGTTTGTGAACCATGACTCTTCCCGCTTTCTTCACCATTCGAGAACAGTTTGACTTAACTTGGTCGGGCCCTCCCCGGCCAAGGATGAACGGTTGTGCAGTGCGAAATCAGCGCTTAAATGCGCGCTCGGCTGCAAAGCCTTTGAAGCTGGAAACACGAGCAGGATGAACGTCGCCGAAAACTACATCCTGCGCCGCGTTTTCGTTTTCTTCGCAGGCACCCTGCTCTGGACGCTCGCCATCGTCTGGACGACGCAGGTCCTCGCGCGCATCGATCTCGTCACCGACAGCGGTCAATCGGCGCTGGCCTTCTTTCAGGTCGCAACGCTGATCCTGCCTTCGATCATCCCGCTTGTCGTCGCCTTCGCCATCCTCATCGCGGTGAGCCAGACACTGGCCGCGATGAATTCCGACTCCGAACTGATGGTGTTCGCGGCCGCCGGCAGCCCGCGCACCACCGTCATTCGACCCATCATCCTGCTCGCAGTGTTTGCAAGCCTGCTGGCGCTTTTCGTCGACAACAGCATCGACCCCTATGCACGCCAGAAGAGCCGCGAATTGGTAGCTGCCGCGCGCGCCGATCTGCTTTCGCTGGTCATTCAGGAAGGTACGTTCCGCAAGGTCGAGGACGGGCTTTACGTGCAGATCGCCCGCCGACTGCCCGACGGGCGCCTGGGCGGCATCTTCATTTCCGACACCCGCACCGAAGGCGTGAACCTCGTCTATTACGCCAAGGACGGCGCGGTGACGAAGCAGGACAACAAGAACATCCTCGTCATGCAGGATGGTGAGGTGCAGCGGAAAACAGCGGAAGGCGATGTGTCGATCATCCGCTTCGATTCGAACGCCTTCGACCTTTCCGCCTTCGCACCAGGCAGCGGCGAAGTGCGCCTGTTGCCCAAGGATCGCACGCTCGGTTATCTCTTCAATCCCGATCCGAACGACAAATATTTCCAGTCCACTCCCCAGGCGTTCACCGCGGAAATCCATCGGCGCCTGACGGAATGGATCTATCCGCTGGTCTTCGCGATGATCGCACTGGCCGTCGCCGGGTCGCCGCGATCCGCTCGCGAACAGCGGCTTCATCCCCTGCTGACGGCTTCGGTCATCGCGCTCTTCGAGCGCTGGCTGGGCTTCTTCTTCGCCGATCAGACCCAGTCGCATCCCGGGATGGCGTTCCTCGTTTATCTCGTGCCGATCGGTGCCATCGTGGTTTCCGGCCTTTTCATCCTGTTCAACAGGCCGATGGAGCTGCCGACCTCGACCGTCGAGCGCGTCGTGGCTCAGTTTCGCCGCTGGAATGATCGCTTCAACGCCTGGCGCTGGGGCAAGGCTGCGGGAGGCACCGCCTGATGGGCTGGACGCTTTCCCGCTACTTCCTGGTCCGCTACGCCGTCATCACGCTGTGGTTCTTCATCGGCGTGTTCATGCTCGTGTTCCTCGTGGACTTCACCGAACTGTCCCGGCGCATCTCGGATGCGGCCGACGTTTCGCTTGCCTCTGTTGCTAGCGTTTCGCTGCTTCGCGTGCCGATGATCATGCAGCAGACGGTGCCCTTCATCGGCCTTTTCGCGGCCATGGCGACCCTCGTCTCGCTCAACCGCAAATACGAGTTGGTCGTTGCCCGCGCTTCCGGTATCTCGGCATGGCAGATCCTCACGCCGGTCTGCCTCGGCGCGCTTCTGTTCGGCGTCCTTTCGCTCGCCATCCTCAATCCGTTGGCCGCCAATGGCTTCGCCGTTTCCGAGCAGCTCGAGTCGGACCTGCGCTCCGGCGGCGCCCCACGCCGTGAGGCCGACAACGCGCCATGGCTGCGCCAGCGAACCAGCGAGGAAGGCGAGACGATCATCGGCGCAGACGCTGTTCTGGGAGCCGGCACTCAGCTCGCGGGCGCCGTGTTCCTGTCGATCGATGCTGATGGCAACATGACCGAGCGGCGCGATGCGGCCCTAGCAGTGTTGCATGATGGTTACTGGGAGCTGTCGGATGTACGCGTCCATCGGCAGGGACAGTATCTCGAACCGCGCGCGACGGACCGCGTTCCGACCTCGCTGAAGCCGGAATATGTGGCCGAGCGCTTGGCGCGTCCTGAAACCGTGCCGTTCTACGAATTGCCTTCGAAAGTGCAGGTTGCGCGCTCTTTCGGGCTTCGCGCCGACGCTTTCGCCATGCAGTTCCAGTCGCTTCTGGCGACGCCATTCCTGCTCGTCGCGATGACGCTCATTGCTGCAACAGTGTCGATGCGTTTCGCTCGCATGGGCCAGTCGGCGGGCTTGATTCTGGGTGGCATCGTCGCCGGCTTTCTGCTTTATGTCGTGTCGGTTCTCGTCAAGGCGTTCGGCAATGCGGGATTCGTGCCGGCATATGTCGCGGCGTGGGTTCCTGTCGTCGTGGCGATGTTCTTTGGAGTAACCTTCCTGCTTCACAAGGAGGACGGCTAGTGGGGGCCGATTTGGACCGGAGCCGTCTGGCAGGTTTGAAGCGCCGTCTCTCGACGGCAAGTGCGTTGGGTTTCATTTTCGCGGTTCTCGCCGGACCGCTGCCGGAAGCCTATGCGCAGGATCTGGGTGCGCTCGCCGGCTCGTCCGTGCCGAGCGACTCGCAGATGCTGCTCGAAGCCGACACGCTGACCTACGACAATGACAGCCAGATCGTGACCGCAGCCGGTCGCGTGCGCATCGACTATGGCGGCAACCGCCTCGTCGCGCAGCGCGTGAGCTACGACCAGAACAGCAAGCGTCTCCTCGCCGAAGGCGACGTCGAGATCGTCGATCCGCAGGGCACGCGCGTGACCTCCGACAAGATCGACATCACCGACGATTTCGGCGAAGGCTTCCTGAACGCGCTTCGCATCGAAACCGCCGACAAGACCTACTTTGCGGCAGAAAGCGCGACGCGCCGCAGCGGCCGCGTGACGACCTTCAACAACGGCGTCTACACTGCTTGCGCGCCCTGCGAGGAAAAGCCCGACAAGGCGCCGATCTGGCGCATCAAGGCGCGAAAGATCATCTGGGACGGCCAGGAAAAGGTCGTACGCTTCGAGCAGTCGCGCTTCGAGCTGTTCGGCTTCCCGATCGCCTATTTTCCGGTTTTCGAAACGGCCGACCCGACGGTCAAGCGCAAGTCCGGCTTCCTGATTCCGAGCCTCACGCAAAGCGATGAGCTGGGAACGGGCGTGACAGTCCCCTACTACTTCGCCCTCTCCCCAACCTTCGACCTGACGGTGACCGGCAGCTATTTCACGAAGCAGGGGTTCCTCGGCCAAGCGGAGTGGCGCCAACGCTTCAATAATGGCGAGTATTCGATCCAGGTTGCAGGCATTAACCAGAAAGAGCCGAGCGCGTTCGATCCGAACACGGTCGACTCCGGTCCTGAAGGAGACCCGACTGAAGGTCGCGCCATGGTCGGCACGCGCGGTCAATTCGACATAAACCCCCGCTGGACGTTCGGTTGGGACTATCTCGCCCAAACCGACAAGAATTTCTCCAAGACCTACGGCATCGCGAATTTCGCGAAGTCTGTGCAGCGCAACCAAGCCTACCTCGTCGGTCTGGATGATCGGAACTACTTCGACCTGCGAGCCATGGAGTTCAAGGTCCAGGAAGAGGTTCTCGATTCCAACCCCGACGCCCGCGATCCGAAACAGCCGCTGGCGCTTCCGAGCTTCGACTATTCGATCACGCCAGACGAGCCGGTGTTCGGTGGTGAACTGAATCTGGATGTCAACGCCCGCGCCATCAAACGCGATGAGTTGGACGGCTTCACTGCGCTTTCGGATATTCGCTCGGGAAATGACCCATTCGTTCGCGGTCTCGATGGCGACAACGGCCGCATCACGGGTGAAGCAGAGTGGCGCAAGACGATCATCACCGACTCTGGTCTGGTCATCACGCCGATCCTCGCCTTCCAGGCGGATGCCGGCTACGACAATGCCTCATCGGAATCGATCGACCGCGTCAACGCGATGGCAGACCGCCTGAACTCGCTTTCCGAGTATCAGGGGCCGACCGCTGATGCCGATGTCGTTTCGGAGTTCAACCGCTATATGGCGACGCTCGGGCTCGACCTTCGCTGGCCCGTTCTGTTCTCCTCGACCAGCGCCACGCATATCCTCGAGCCCACCGCGCAGGTCTTCGCGCGGCCGAACGAGCAGTATGTGGGCGATCTGGCCATTCCGAACGAGGACGCGCAGAGCTTCGTGTTCGACGCGACCACGCTCTTCGAGCGTGACAAGTTCTCCGGCTACGACCGCATTGAGGGCGGCACGCGCGCCAATGTCGGCTTCCGCTACACCGGCACGTTCGGAGGCGGCTGGAGCACGAATGCGATCTTCGGCCAGTCATACCAGCTTGGCGGTGAGAACTCGTTCGACCAGCCGGACTTGGTCAATGTCGGCGCTTACTCCGGCCTCGAAACCGACACTTCCGACTTCGTGGCGCTCGCCGGCCTGATGACGCCGGTCGGCCTGTCGCTTTCGGCCAGTGGTCGCTTCGATGAGGAAAGTTTCGACATGCGGCGTGGCGAGCTGAAAGCTGGCTATAGCCAAGGTCCTCTCTCGCTGACGGCGCGCTATGCCTATATTCAGGAACAGCCGCTCTACGGCTTCGACGAGGACCGCCAGGAGGTGCGCGGCACCGGCTCGCTGCGCTTTGCGCAGAACTGGACCGTGCTCGGATCGGGCACCTATGACATCGAAAAGTCTGTGGTGACCAATCGTGGCATCGGCTTTGGTTATGATGACGAATGCTTCACCTTCAATGTGAGCTACGCCGAAAGCGTCAATCGTGACGACGAGGACGATGTGAAGAAGACCATCGGCTTCAATCTCTCGTTCCGCACCATCGGCGATTTCGGATCCAGCCAGTCGCTTGCTCAGGATACGAACTGATCGAGACGCTCCAGGAAATGAGCGACATTGTTTTGCCGCAGTGGGGCCGCAAAACCCAATCATCCGAATAGCTTGAAGGTCCTGATGCCGGCACTGGCCGGCATCCTCTTATGGGGATGCTCATGACGAAGAACACCCTCTCCGCCCTTTTCCTCGCCGGCGCGATGGCCCTGCCCCTCGCCGCCGCGATGCCGGCCGCCGCGCAGGAGAGCCAGATCCGCTATGTGGTGAACGGCACACCGGTCACCAGCTACGACATCCAGCGCCGCGCAGCATTCCTGAAGCTTCAGCGCAAGCAGGGCAATCTGAACCAGGCAGCTGGTGACGAGATGGTGGAGCAGGTTCTCAAGAATGCCGAGGTCGCGCGCCTCCGTATCAACATCACCGACCAGCAGGTCGATGATGCCTATGGCCGCTTCGCCAAGAACAACAAGATGACCGTCGCGCAGCTCGATGGCGTCATGAACCAGTCGGGCGTCACCAAGGAGCACTTCAAGCAATACATCAAGGCCCAGATGGGCTGGAACCAGGCGCTCGGGGCGCGCATGCGCTCGAAGAATGGCGGCGGCACTGGCCGCGTGACCGAACAGGAAGCCGTGCGCCGTATGCTCGACAATGGCGGCAACAAGCCGAGCGCCACGCAGTACACGCTGCAGCAGGTTATTTTCGTGGTTCCGCAGTCCGAGCGCGCCGCAAAGCTTGGCGTGCGCAAGCGCGAAGCCGATGCACTGCGCCAGCGCGTGCAGGGCTGCGACAGCACGCGTCAGTTCGCCAAGGGCCTGATCGACGTCACCGTGCGCGATCTCGGCAAGGTCTTCGCCCAGCAGCTCCCGGCGGATTGGTCGGATGCCATCAAGGCTGCGCGTGAAGGCACGGCCACGCCCTCCCGCGAGACCGAGCGCGGCGTCGAGTTCATCACGATCTGCTCGTCGCGCGAGGTCTCGGATGACCGCGTGGCGCAGATGGTTTTCCAGAACGAGCAGAACGGCAAGAGCCAGGATGCGCAGGTCGATGCGTTGAACAAGACCTATGTGGAAGAACTGCGCAAGCGCGCCAAAATCGCGCAGCGCTGACACAAGCATGCAGCAGGCAGTGATTGGGGCGGGGTCGCAAATGGCCCTCGATGGATTGCCGCCGCTGCGCGAGGTCATCCGCCAACACGGTCTCGACGCGCGCAAGGCGCTCGGCCAGAACTTTCTTCTCGACCTCAACCTGACATCCAAGATTGCACGCAGTGCGGGCGATCTCAGCCAGACGACCGTTTTCGAGGTTGGGCCCGGGCCCGGTGGCCTCACCCGGGCGCTGCTGATGAACAGCGCACGGCGCGTGGTAGCCGTCGAGCGCGACGAACGCTGCCTGCCCGCACTCGCCGAAATCGCCGCGCATTATCCCGGCCGTCTGGAAATCATTTCGGGCGATGCGCTGAAGACAGACTGGGCGGCTCTTGCGGGCGGGAAACCGGCGAAGATCGTCGCCAACCTGCCCTATAATATCGGCACGGAGCTGCTTGTGCGCTGGCTGACGGTGGAACCGTGGCCGCCGTTCTTCGAGTCACTCACCCTGATGTTCCAGCGCGAGGTCGCGCAACGCATCGTCGCTTCTCCCGATGGCGACGCCTATGGTCGTCTCGCCGTTCTCGCCGGCTGGCGCACAGACGCGCGCATCATGTTCGACGTACCCCCGCAGGCTTTCACGCCGCCGCCGAAAGTCACGTCGTCGGTTGTCCATCTTATACCACGCGCCGAACCCCTGCCCGTTTCGGCGCGCCTTCTCGGCCGCGTGACGGAGGCAGCCTTCGGGCAGCGACGCAAGATGCTGCGCCAAAGCCTCAAACCCTTGGGCGGCGAGGCGCTGCTGGCGAAGGTCGGTATCGATCCGACCCGCCGTGCAGAAACGCTGTCTATTGAAGAGTTCGTCGCGCTCGCACAGGCGCTCTAGACTTTCTCGTCCAGCAATCCCGATACGAAATCGAATAGTCCCGGCCGACGATCGCGGCGCAAGCGCTCTGCGGCAACGATGGCTTTCACGGCCGAAAAGGCGCGGTCGAGATCGTCGTTGACGACCACGTAATCGTATTCGCGCCAATGCTCGAGTTCGAGCTTCGCATTGTAGAGGCGGCGCTCGATGCTTTCGAGCGAGTCTTCCGCGCGACGCATCAGACGTGCCTTGAGCTCGCCCATGGAGGGCGGCAGGATGAAGATCGAGACGATGTCCGTTCCCATCTTCTCATCGAGTTGCACCGCGCCCTGCCAGTCGATGTCGAACAGCATGTCGCGTCCGGCTGCCATCGCAGCCTCAGCGGGCTCGCGGGGCGTGCCGTAATAATTGCCGTGCACTTCGGCCCATTCGAGCAGACCATCGGTCTCCCGGCTGCGCTCGAACTCGCGCTGCGACAGGAAATGGTAATGCACGCCGTCGATTTCGCTGCCGCGACGCGGGCGCGTGGTGACGCTCACCGAAAGCTCGAGGCTCGGATCGCTCTTCAGAAGATTACGCGCGATCGTGGACTTGCCCGCCCCCGAAGGTGAGGACAGCACGAGCATCAGACCACGGCGACGGATCGAAGCCGTCAGGTCCTGGGACGCCATACACTACTCCAGGTTCTGGACCTGCTCGCGGAACTGATCCACGACGGCCTTGAGCTCCAGCCCAGCTGCCGACACGGCAGCGGAGCCCGACTTTGAGCACAAGGTGTTTGCTTCTCTGTTAAATTCCTGGCCGAGAAAGTCGAGCCGCCGCCCGATTGCGCCACCTTCCTGCAGATGCCTGCGCGCGGCGGCGATGTGGATTGCAAGGCGATCGAGCTCCTCGCGAATATCCGCCTTGGTCGCGAGCAGCGCGGCCTCAGCGAGGAGACGGTCGGGGTCGAGGGCGGCGCCACCTTCGAGCAGCACGTTGAGCTGGCTCGACAGCCGTTCGCGAATGGCCGCCGGCTCGCGCGACGGATCGACCTCCACTCGCTGAACCAGTCCCTCCATCGTGTCGAGCAAACGGGAAAGAACGAGCGACACCGCCCATCCTTCCTCCTTACGCGATGTTGCAAGCGCAGCCGCGGCGTCTTCGAGTGCATCGAGTGCAACCTTGTCCGCCGCCCCGCGCTCTTCCTCGGTCTCCACGATCTCGGGTGTTTCGAGAACGCCGCGCAAGCCGAGCAGACCGTCCGCACTCGCGGGTGCCACACCGAACTGCTGGTGCAGGCGCTGGGCCAGTTCTGCCAGTTCGCGCAGCAGCGCCTCGTTGACGATCGGCTGGACGCTGTTGGCACCGGTCCGTGTCACCGAGAGCGTCACCTGCACCGAACCACGCGCAATATGCCTGCCAAGAATCTGGCGCACGGCCGGCTCGAGCCGTTCCAGCCCTGGCGGCAGTCGAAGGCGCAGGTCGAGCCCCTTGCCGTTCACCGAGCGCAGTTCCCAGGTGAACCGGCTGCTCTGCGCTTCCCCGCTCGCGCGAGTAAAGCCGGTCATGCTTTGAACGCTCATGCGCGCTTCCCCTTGGTTCGGGCTGCGGTCATTGAGCCCCGTCGCCCGTTTGAACGGGCAAGGCATCGCCGGATGCGTTTTGCTTCTGCTGCGCACGCCATTTCGCGACGTTGCGGTTGTGCTCGGCGAGCGTCTTGGCGAATACGTGGCCACCGGTGCCATCCGCGACGAAATAGAGGTCATCGGTCTGCAAGGGCTTCGCCACCGCTTCAAGGGCCGCGCGCCCCGGATTTGCGATGGGCCCGGGCGGCAAGCCACGGATCACATAGGTGTTGTAGGGCGTCTCCTTCTGGATGTCCGACTGGTAGATCGGCCGATCCGCCGGACGTCCCTTGCCGCCGAACAGCCCATAGAGAATGGTCGGGTCCGATTGCAGCCGCATGTTCTTCTTCAGGCGATTGACGAAGACGGCCGCCACACGCGGGCGCTCCTCGGCGATGCCCGTTTCCTTTTCGACGATGGAAGCCAGCGTCACGAACTCGTTCTTGTCCGCGACCGGCAGATCCGGATCGCGCGTTTCCCAGATTTCATCGACGAGCTTCTGCTGGTCGGCTGCCATCTTGGACACGATCTGCGAGCGCGGCGTGCCGCGCGTGAAGCGCAGCGTGTCGGCGGCCACCCCGCCCTCAGGCGGCAGGTCGGTCGGCATGTCACCCGAGAGAGCCTCATGCGTCGCCACGCGCTGAAGGGCCTGTTCGGTGGTGAGGCCTTCGGGCACGGTCAGCGAATACATGATCGACTTGCCGCTCGTCAGCGTTTCCATGATGTCGCGCATGGAGGCGTTCGGCGCGACCGCATATTCGCCCGCCTTGAGCGTGCTGCCAGCTCCATAGGTGCGCACCCCGATCTGGAAGATACGCGCGTCGGAGATCAGATTGCGCCGCTGTAGGTCCTCGGCGATCTCCGTCACGCCGGTGCGTGGCGGCACGAGGAAGGTCGTCTCGGTCTTGTTGGGGCCGTCTGCCTCGAAGCTTTGTTTGCCGAAATAAACCACGGCGACCGCTGCAATCGCGACAAGCACTATGGTCGAAACCAGAAAGTTCAGGAAGACGACGATCTGGTTGCGCGACTGCTTCGAGCGGCGTACCGCCTTCCTGTTATTGGCCGAGGGCTCCTGAGAGGGCGCCGCTGCCGGCGGTGCGTCCTCGCGCGGACGCACTTCGGTCGGCTCCGGTCCCGCCATGGCTTGCGAAACCGGAACGGCATCGCGCCGGCCGAACTGCCCATCACCGGATGGCGTGTCGGTCATGCTTGATCTTCCATGCTAATCGGCTCGATTTCCGCCGTGGGCCCCGCCCGTGATTTGGGCAGGGAATATGGCGATTTCGCGCCGCGCTTACGCTTCGTAGCGGCGGAAGACCAGCGAGGCGTTGGTGCCACCGAAGCCGAAGGAGTTGGAAAGAGCCACGTCGATCGGGCGCTCGCGCGGTGTGTTCGGCACGAGATCGACAGGCGTATCCCGCTCCGGGTTCTCCAGATTGATCGTCGCCGGCGCGATGTTGTCGCGGATGGCGAGCACGGAGAAGATGGCTTCCGCCGCGCCCGCCGCGCCCAGCAGGTGTCCGATAGAGGATTTGGTGGACGACATCGAAACCTTGGATGCCGCATTGCCGAGCAGGCGCTCGACAGCGCCCAGTTCGATCGTGTCGGCCATGGTCGAGGTGCCGTGGGCGTTGATGTAGTCCACGTCGCTCGGCGTCAGGCCGGCGCGCTTGAGTGCCGCCGTCATGCAGCGGAAAGCGCCGTCTCCGTCCTCGTTGGGAGCCGTGATGTGGTAGGCGTCGCCCGTCAGGCCATAGCCGACGACTTCGGCGTAGATCTTGGCCCCACGCGCCTTGGCATGTTCGAGTTCTTCGAGCACCACGACGCCGGCGCCCTCGCCCATCACGAACCCGTCGCGGTCGCGGTCATAGGGCCGCGACGCGTGTGTGGGATCGTCGTTTCGCTCGGTGGAGAGCGCGCGGCAGGCGGCAAAGCCGGCGAGCGAAAGCCGCGTGACAGGCGCCTCCGCACCGCCCGCGAGCATCACGTCGGCATCGCCGAACTGAATCAGCCGTGCGGCATCGCCGATGGCATGCGCGCCGGTCGAGCAGGCCGTCACCACCGCATGGTTCGGACCTTTCAGCCCATGGCGGATGGAAACCTGGCCGGAAACGAGGTTGATGATGTTGCCCGGAATAAAGAACGGGCTAATTCGGCGCGGGCCCTTCTCGCGGAGAAGGATCGCATTGTCTGCGATACCGTCGATACCGCCGATGCCCGAACCGATCATCACACCGGTGGCGCAACGGTCTTCCTCGGTTTCGGGCTTCCAGCCGGAATCACGCAGGGCCTCGTCGGCCGCCGCGATGCCGTAAAGAATGAAATCGCCGATCTTGCGCAGTTCCTTGGGCTCAAGGAACTGCTCAGGGTCGAACGCGGCGTCGGACGCGCCGCCCACCTCATCCCCCTTGCGCGGGATGACATGGGCGATCTTGCAGGGAAGATCGTCGGTCTGGAAGGTTGTCACCTTCCGGCAAGCGCTCTTCGCGCTCAGGATACCCTGCCATCCGGTCTCGACGCCGACGCCGAACGGCGAGAGCAGTCCGAGACCGGTTACGACGACGCGTCTCAGTTCAGCCACGTGAATACTGCCAGGCCTGAAGGATCAGGCCTGCGCTTTGTCGATATACTTCACCGCGTCGCCGACGGTCAGGATGGTCTCGGCTGCATCGTCCGGGATCTCGACGCCGAACTCTTCTTCGAAGGCCATCACGAGCTCGACCGTGTCGAGGCTGTCCGCGCCGAGATCGTCGATGAAGGAGGCCTGCTCCGTGACCTTGTCGGCTTCGACGCCGAGATGCTCGACAACGATCTTCTTAACGCGCTCTGCGGTGTCGCTCATGGGGATTTCCTCATGTTCTAAAGTTTCACCGTCTCGTTACCCACGAGACTGACGGTAATCAAGCTGAAAGATTTGGGTTCCCGCCCCTTGCCTGTGCGGGAATCATATCGTTTCAGATCATAGCCATGCCGCCATTCACGTGAATGGTCTGGCCGGTGATGTAGGAGGCCTCGTTCGAAGCGAGATAGACGACGGCCGAGGCGATCTCGTCGCCCGAGCCCATGCGCTTCATGGGAATAGCACCCATGATCGCGTCCTTCTGCTTGTCGTTGAGCTTGTCGGTCATGGCCGACTCGATGAAGCCGGGCGCCACGCAATTGACCGTCACGTTGCGCGACGCGATCTCCTGCGCGAGCGACTTCGAGAAACCGATCAGGCCGGCCTTGGAGGCGCAATAATTCGCCTGCCCCGGATTGCCGGTGACGCCGACGACCGAGGTAATGTTGATGATGCGGCCCCCACGGCGGCGCATCATCGGATGCGTCAGTTCGCGGGTCAGGCGGAACACGGCGGTGAGGTTCACTTCCAGAACCGCGTCCCAGTCGTCGTCCGACATACGCACGAAAAGCCCGTCACGCGTGATGCCGGCATTGTTGACGAGGATATCGACGCCCTCCAGCTCGGCTTCCGCCTTCTGGCCGAGCGCCTTCACACTGTCGCGGTCCGACAGATTCGCCGGAAAAATCTTCACGCGCTCGCCAAGTTCGCCGGCCAGCGCCTCGAGCTTTTCGGTGCGCGTGCCATGAAGGCCGACAGTGGCACCCTGCGCGTGAAGCGCGCGGGCGACCGCCTCGCCGATCCCGCCCGTGGCGCCCGTAACCAGCGCCTTCTTGCCCGTCAGATCCAACATGGTCGTTTCCTCTTTCTTCTCTCTCAGGCGAGCGCTGCGAGCGCCGTTTCGACATCGGCCGGCGTATTGACCGCAACCGTCTCGACATCGCGATTGATGCGCTTGGCCAGGCCCGACAGGACCTTGCCCGCGCCGATCTCATAGAGCGTCGTCACGCCGTTTTGCGCGAACCAATCCACGGTCTCGCGCCAGCGCACGCGGCCCGTCACCTGCTCGACCAGCCGCTGCGCGATCTCGTCGGGGTCGGAAATCGGTGTCACGACAACGTTGGCCACGACTGGCACGAGCGGGCGGTTCTTCCGAACCTCAGCCAGCGCCTCGCGCATCCGCTCGGCGGCCGGCGCCATCAACGCCGAATGGAACGGCGCGGAAACGGGAAGCGACAATGCGCGCTTGGCACCCGCCGTCTTGCAAAGCTCCATCGCGCGCTCGACCGCAGGCTTGTCGCCCGAGATCACCAGCTGGCCGCCGCCATTGTCGTTCGCGACTTGGCACACTTCACCCTGGGCGGCCTCGCGGCAGGCCGCATCGACGGCGTCTTCTTCCAAGCCGATGATCGCCGCCATCGCGCCCTTGCCGGCGGGTACCGCTTCCTGCATGGCAGTTCCGCGAATGCGCAAGAGGCGCGCGGTGTCGGCAATCGAGAAGGTGCGGGCAGCCGCGAGCGCCGAATATTCGCCGAGCGAATGGCCGGCGACGAACTTCACCTTTTCTGCCAGATCAAGGCCGCCGGCTTCCAGGGCTCGGATCGCGGCCAGCGAAACGGCCATCAGAGCCGGCTGCGCGTTGGCGGTCAGCGTCAACTCATCCTGCGAGCCTTCCCAGATCAGTGTCGAAAGCTTCTGGCCGAGCGCCTCATCGACCTCATCGAACACCGCCCGGCTTTCGGGAAAGGCTTCCGCGAGTTCGCGGCCCATGCCAACCGTCTGGCTTCCCTGTCCGGGAAAGGTGAAAGCCACCGCCATGCGGGCTCCTCTTCATGAATCGCGCGCTTGGTGGCGTCGAGTGAAGGGGAAGTCAAGCAGAACACCTTCTTAAAGACGAGGCTTTTTCCACCATAACCGCCGCGCGACTTGCCTTGCCGGCTTCCCTTTCGCGCGGAATGTTCTATTTCTTGTGACGTTGGGATGACAGAAACGCGACAACGATCGCGGCTTCAGAGGCGAAAAATAAAAGTGAGTTCTGCGAGTGCGAACCGCGTGCCAGCGGTTCGACCATCATCCCATGTGCCGTCCTTTTTCACGCGCCATGGCGATAAGATCATCTCGGTCGCGCTGACGCTCTTCATCGCGGCCGCGCTCGTTTTCGTCGTGGAACTCACCGTGCGCGGCTCGTTTCAGGCGACGCTCGACTTTTTCCGCCAGCCCTTCCGCCCGAGCTGGGCGACCGTCGCGCTGATCGCACTTCTGTTCTGGCTGCTCGACGCCGTATTCGGCCGCGCGCATAACGGCGTGCTGATCGTGGCGCCGCTGCTGTTGCTCCTGGCGGTCGTGAACCACCAGAAGGCTTTCTATCTCGGCGACCCGCTTTATCCGACGGACTTCCTTTATTCGCGCCAGATCATCGAGCTCCTGCCGCTGCTTGTGCGCGACCGACCGTGGACTGCAGCCGGGATCGTGCTGGGCATCACCGTGCTCATCGCAGCTCTCGTCTGGGGCTGGCGCACTCTACGCCGCCGTCTGCCCCGACTGAAGCCGCGAGCGCGGCTCTGGCGTCTGGCGGCGGCCCTGCCCGCGCTGCTCTTCTTCGGCTCTCTCATGGACTACGCATCCTTCTCCTGGGTGCGCGACCGGCTGCAGATCGTGCCGATGATGTGGGACCAGCGCGAGAATTATGCGAGCAACGGCTTCGCCATCGCCTTTGCGCTGAACGTGCCGATGGCGAAGGTCTCCGCGCCTGTCGGCTACGACGAGAAGGCCATTCAGGCGATCCAGTCGCCGGTCCATGGGGTGACCATGCCGGGCGAGCGGCCGGACATCATCATGGTCATGAGCGAGTCCTTCTGGGACCCGACGCGCCTGCCGAACGTGTCGATCTCGCCCGACCCGATGCCGACGGTGCGTGCGAACTCCTCTGGCTATTCCTTCTCACCCGAATTCGGCGGCATGACCGCGAATGTCGAATTCGAGGCGCTGACCGGCTTTTCCAACGCCTTCCTGCCCTACGGCTCGATCCCTTATCAGCAATATATCCGCGCGCCGATGCCGACGCTCGCCAACTTCCTGAAACAGGAAGGCTACGAGACACGCGCCGTGCATCCGTTCGCCGGCTGGTTCTGGAACCGCAAGCCGGTCTACGAGGCCTTCGGCTTCGAGCATTTCTCCTCGGAAGAGAACCTTCCCTATCTCGAAAAGCGCGGACCGCTGGCCTCGGACGCGGCTCTGACCGAGCAGATCATCAAGGAAGCGGACGCCACGCGTGCGCCGCTCTTCATGTTCGCCGTCAGCCTGCAGAATCACGGGCCCTATGAGCCCGGCCGCTACTGGGATGCGACGCATACGGTTTCGACCGACATCCCCGAAAAGAGCATGCAGTCGGTTTTGTCCTATGCGGAGGGCGTGTCGGATGCCGACAAGGGGCTCGCACGGCTGATGGAATGGGCGAAGTCGCGCGACCGGCGCACGATCATCGCCTTCTTCGGCGACCACCTGCCGCCGCTCGGCCAGCCCTATATCGACACCGGCTATCTCAAGGACATGGTGCCGCCCAAGCGCGAGCCGCTCAAGGATTTGCTGCAGCATCGCGAGACGCCGCTCGTTGTCTGGTCGAATCGCGACGGGCCGATCCAGAATATCGGGACGGTCAGCCCCGCCTATCTGCCCTCGATCCTGCTGGGAGAGGCGGGCATCAAGCATCCTTACTACACCGGCGTGCTCTCCGAGATGCGCAAGCGCTTTCCAGTCGTGGACCGCCATGTTCTGATGGGCGCCGATGGTTCGGAAACCGCCGATTGGTCGCGCGCGAAAGAGGTTGCCCCGGATGTGAGCAGGCTGCGCCTGCTTCAATACGATGCGATGTTCGGCAAGAAGTTCGGCACGGACCGCTTTTTCCCGAAGCCGCGACAGGATGTTCTGCCGCTCGGCTGAGGCTTGCGCTCGTTGGGTTTAGCCTATAAAGGCAGCCACAATCTGTCGGTCTCTGGCTGGGGGCTGAACGGAGGAGCGTGGGTTCTCGAACCCGCGCGTGAAGCCGGAACGGTCTTCCGCCTCCCCCGTGTTCCCGCTCTCGACCGTCCCTAAAGCGCCTTTCGTTTCCCTTGCGGGAAGAGATCGCGTTGCAGAGGCTTAGCCGCCGGGACCGACCGAGAAACTCGAAAGGCAAAAAACACATGGCATTGTACGAACACGTGTTTCTTGCCCGGCAGGATCTGTCGCAGCAGCAGGTCGACGCCCTTGTGGAACACTACAGGGGTGTGATCGGCGGCTTCGGCGGCAAGATCGGCCGGGTTGAGAACTGGGGCCTCAAGTCCCTCACCTACCGCATCAAGAAGAACCGCAAGGCCTATTTCACGCTGGTCGATCTCGATTGCTCGGCGGAAGCGCTGAACGAGATGGAACGCCAGATGGGCCTGTCGGAAGACATCCTCCGCTTCATGACCGTCAAGGTCGAGCAGCACGAGGAAGGCGCATCGGCCATGATGCAGAAGCGCGAAGAGCGCACCGAGCGTTCGGATCGCGGTGGCTTCGGCGATCGTGGCGGCCGTGGCTTCGGTGGTGGTGATCGCGGCGACCGTGGTGGTGACCGTGGCGGTCGCTCCTTCGGTGGCGACGATCGTGGTCCGCGCCGTCCGCGCGAGAATGAAGGAGCGCAGGCATAATGGTCGACATCAACCAGATCCCGACGCGCCGGCCCTTCCATCGCCGCCGCAAGACCTGCCCGTTCTCGGGCGCCAACGCACCGCGCATCGACTACAAGGACGTGCGCCTGCTGCAGCGTTACATTTCCGAGCGCGGCAAGATCGTGCCGTCGCGCATCACAGCCGTTTCGCAGAAGAAGCAGCGCGAGCTGGCCAAGGCCATCAAGCGCGCCCGCTTCCTGGGCCTGCTCCCTTACGTCGTGCGTTAATCATTGAATGGCGGGCGGCTCCGGCTGCCCGCTCTTTCCTTCTCCGCGACGGGCGCGGTCCAAGGCAGAATTCAAATCCCGAGTTGAGGCACCGTGCCTCTAACTGCCGGCGGGCAGGACAGCGAAATCGGCGTGGATCCCGCGCTTTCCCTTGTCTCCTCCGGTTTCAGTTCAACCAATCAAGGAGACCAGAGATGGATGTCATTCTTCTCGAACGCATTTCCCGCCTCGGCCAGATGGGCGAAACTGTCCGCGTGAAGGACGGCTTCGCGCGCAATTTCCTGTTGCCGCAGGGCAAGGCGCTGCGCGCCAATGAAGCCAACAAGAAGAAGTTCGAAGGCCAGCGCGCCCAGCTCGAAGCCCGTAACCTCGAACGCAAGTCGGAAGCCGAGACGGTCGCCAAGGAACTCGACGGCAAGAACTTCATCGTGGTTCGTTCGGCGGGCGAGACCGGCCAGCTCTACGGTTCGGTGTCCACCCGCGACATCGCCGATCTGATTGTCGCCGAAGGCTTCACGATCAACCGCAACCAGGTCGAGCTCAACCAGCCGATCAAGACCATCGGCCTGACCAATGTTGCCATCGCGCTCCACCCCGAAGTGGAAGTGACCGTCACGCTCAACATCGCCCGTTCGGCCGATGAAGCCGAGCGTCAGGCACGCGGCGAGACGCTGACCACGGCCGAAGCCATCTACGGCGAGGACATCAACGAGAACGCCCGCCCCGACAACTTCTTCGACCCGAACGCCGAGGAAGACGAAGAAGCCTGATCGGCCCTTCATCGGAAAAACAATAAGCCCGGCAGGATCGCTCCTGCCGGGCTTTTCTCATTGAGTCTGATTTATTGCACCGCATCCAGATCGGTGCCCTTGGTGTCACGCACGAAGATGATGCCGACGATCAGGGACATCGCCGCGATGGCGATCGGGTACCAGAGCCCGTAATAGATGTCGCCCGCCGCCGCCGACATCGCGAACACGGTTGCTGGCAACAGGCCACCGAACCAGCCATTGCCGATATGGTAGGGCAAGGACATGCCGGTGTAACGGATACGGGTCGGGAACATCTCGACGAGGATCGCTGCGATCGGCCCATAGACCATGGTGACGTAGAGAACGAGCACGAACAGGATCGCGATCGTCTTCGGCCAGCTCACGGCGTTCGGGTCCGCCACCATCTTGAATGTGCCGGCATTCGGCACGGTGTAGACGGTGACATCGCCCGCGCCTGCTTCCTCCGCCGTCAGCAGCTTGTCCTTGACCGCCTGGGCGGCCGGAACGGTCGCCGGCTGCGTGGCGCGGATGGCATTGCCTTCGAGTGCCAGTTCGGGGTTCGCCGCGATGAACGCATCGACCTTGCTGTCCGGCACGCGGGCCGGATCGCGCACCAGCGGATAGCCGGCCTTCTGCAGCGCGAGGTTCACATTATGAGTGAACGCCGTGCCCGCTGCAGCCGCACCGGCACCGGCAGCGCCCGCATCATAGGACGAAACCGTGCTGTCGCCGACTTTCACACTCGCCGGCGTGCCGGCCGGGCCTTCCACGATGTCGTAAGGCACCGAGCTTTTGGCCAGGAAATCCGTCGCGACATCGCAGGACGTAACCGGCTTGCGCGTGCCGATCGGGTTGAACTGGAAGTTGCAGTCCCCCGGCGCGGCGGTCACCGTCGCCCGCACATTCTCCTGCGCCGTCGCGAGCGCCGGATTGGCCGCCCAGGTCAACGCCTTGAAGAGCGGGAAATAGGTGACGATGGCCAGCGCCAGGCCCGCCATGATGATCGGCTTGCGGCCGATCTTGTCGGACAGCCAACCGAAGAACACGAAGAAGAACGTGCCGAGGCCCAGCGCTATCGCGATCATGATGTTGACGGACACGCCGTCCACCTTGAGCACGTTCTGCAGGAAGAAGAGCGCGTAGAACTGGCCCGAATACCAGACCACGGCCTGACCGGCGGTGAGACCGAGCAATGCCAAGAGCGCGATGCGCGCATTCTTCCACTGGCCGAAGGCCTCCTTGAGCGGCGCCTTGGATTGCTTGCCTTCAGCCTTCATGCGCTGGAACGTGGGCGACTCGCTGAGCGTCATGCGGATCCAGACCGAGATGCCGAGCAGCACGACGGATACCAGGAACGGCACGCGCCAGCCCCAGGCAGCGAAGTCTTCCTTGGACATCGAAGCCTGGATCGCGAGGATGACGAGCAGGGACAGGAACAGGCCGAGCGTGGCAGTCGTCTGGATCCACGACGTATAGAAGCCGCGACGGTCATCCGGCGCGTGCTCGGCCACGTAGGTCGCCGCACCGCCATACTCGCCACCCAGCGCCAGGCCCTGAAGCATGCGCAAGACGATCAGGACAATCGGTGCCGCGATGCCCCAGGTCGCCGAACCCGGCAGGATGCCCACCAGAAAGGTCGAGAGGCCCATGATCAGGATGGTGACGAGGAACGTGTATTTGCGGCCCACGAGATCGCCGATGCGACCGAAAACCAGCGCGCCGAACGGGCGAACGAGAAAGCCTGCCGCAAAGGCGAGCAACGCGAAGATGTTTCGCGTGGCTTCAGGATACTGGCTGAAGAAAGTCGCGCCGATAAAGGCCGCGAGCGAGCCGTATAAATAGAAATCGTACCACTCGAAGACCGTGCCGAGCGACGAGGCGAAGATGACCTTCCTTTCCTCGCGCGACATCGAGCGGCTCGTCGAGCCGCTGACTGCTGAAACCGCCATCACTCATCCTCCCATCGGATCATGGCATATGCCTTACCCCCGCCCATGCTCCTCCACGCGCGGAATTGAGTCAGCTAAGCATGGTTTATCCGATGGGAAAACCTCGAACCCACAATCATTTCACAGGTTTGACGCGGAAACCTTTGCCAATACTGGCAATTCAGTCGAGTGCTTCCAGCAGTCGGGTCGCGGCGAGCATGTCGCGGCGGCGTGCGTTGTGGCGCGCGACCGCTTCCGCATCGTGCCCCCACTGCTCGGCGTTCCAGTTCTCGTCCACATGGGCGGCGTTCCAGGCCTGATCCGGCGAGAGCTCGCCGCTTTCCACGGCCAGAGCCAGAAGTGCGGAGCCCATCAGTGAAGTGAGCAGATGCAGGCTCGCCAATCGCAGAGGTTCGATGCGGGGCGCCAAATGCCGGCGCACGGCCTCGACGGCCTCGCGCGGCTGCTCGACAGGCATCACGCCCTCCGCCAGCATGAACCGGGCATGGAGCGCGTTACGCGCCCAGTCGATCACCGGATCCCAAGCCTCGGCCTGCCGCTCGACCAGCGTTTCAGGCCCATCGGCGCGATAGAAAAGCAGATCGGAAGAGGCGAAGCGCAGGATATCCTCGGCCACCGCCTCGGGCTCGCGCGCCACGCCGTCCAGCGCCGTGTTGACCAGACGCAAAACGGGCATGGTCACCGGATTGATCTCGGTCTGCTGCGCTTCGAACTCGTCGGCCAGCAACTGAGCCGCTGCGCGCGTCGGAAGCACCAGCGGCTGCTGGCCGGGCGTCTTGGCGCGTTTGCCATCGAGCGTTACGGCGAACCCGTCTTCGCTCTCCTCGACCTTGGCTTCCCTGTAGAAGCGCTTCGGCAACGGCGTGCGCATGCTCAGTTGTGCGCGCTTCACGGGGTCCGGATCGGACAGGTAGATGTCGCTTTCGAGGTCGGAAAGAATGTCGCGCATGGGAAAAGTCCGAAAGCTGCGGGAGTTCACCCGCATATAGGCATGCCGGGCGCGGGTTTCACTCGCCCGCCGCGTTCTCGTCGAAACCGAGCAGGTTCCAGCTCTGGCGCATATGCGGCGAGAGCGGTGCGGTGACGTCGATCTTGCCACCATCGGGATGCGGGATCACAATGCGCCGCGCATGGAGATGCAGCCGGTTCTGGATCCCGCCGGGGAACTCCCAGTTGGTGTCCGCCTCGAAATACTTCGGGTCACCGATGATCGGGCACCCGATGTAATGCGCGTGCACGCGCAGCTGGTGCGTGCGTCCCGTATAGGGTTCCATCTCCAGCCATGAGAGCGTCTGCGCTGCCTGCTCGACGACGCGGTAATGCGACACAGCATGGTCGGCACCGGTCTCGCCATGTTTCGCCACGCGCACGCGGTCGCCTTCGGGTGAAGGCTCCTTCACCAGCCAGGTCGAGATCTTGTCCTCGCGCTTCTTCGGCACGCCTTTCACCAGCGCCCAATAGGTCTTTTCCGCGTCGCGCCCACGGAAGGCCTCGGCGAGCTTCATGGCCGCCAGCCGCGTGCGCGCCACGACGAGCACGCCGGACGTGTCGCGGTCGAGCCGGTGCACGAGGCGCGGCTTCTCGCCCTTCTTGTTGCGCCACGCTTCCAGCATGCCGTCCACATGGCGCGCCACGCCGGAGCCGCCTTGAACGGCGAGGCCTGCGGGCTTGTTGAAGACGAAGACCTTCGGGTCCTCGTGCAGCAGCATCTTTTGCAGGACTTCAGCATCGTCGCCCGCGCGCACCATGCTTGGGCTCAGACCCTCGCCGGCCTTGCGATCCACCTCGAGCGGCGGCACGCGCACGACCTGCCCCGGCTCGACGCGCGTGTCGGCTTTCGCGCGGCCGCCATCGACGCGCACCTGCCCTGAACGCAGAAGCTTCTGGAGATGTCCGAAGCCTAGGCCCGGAAAGTGAGATTTGAACCAGCGGTCGAGGCGCATGCCCGCCTCGCCCGCTTCAACCGTGATTTGTTCGACGCCTGCCATGATAGCACGCGCTTAGCATCAGCCGGCCGCGCGCGCGAGGGCCAGCCCGAGAAAGACGGCCAAGATCGAGCCCAAAACGCTCAGAAGCACATAGGAAACCGCCTGAACTGTCGCCTGCCGCTCCCAGAGGAGCGCAATGTCGAGCGAAAAGGCGGAGAATGTCGTGAAGCCGCCGAGGATGCCCGTGACGAGGAAAAGCCGCACATCGTCCGAAGTCCCCGCACGACGCGCGAGCCAGCCGGTTGCGATGCCGATCAAGAACGAGCCGACGATGTTGATCGCCATCGTGTGCCACGGCATCGCATTGAGGCGCATGGACGCCATATTCACCAGATGCCGGGCCGTGGAGCCCAGCGCGCCACCGAGCGCGACAAGGAGAACGCCCTGCATCGCTCAGTGCTCTTCCTGCCGCTCACGCCGCAGCTCGTCCCAGCGATCGAGCCTGCGCCTGATCTCCTTTTCGAACCCGCGCCCGGGCGGGTCGTAGAAGGTCTGGCGCCCCATTTTCTCGGGGAAGTAGTCTTGGCCCGAAAACGCGTCAGGCTGGTCGTGGTCATAGGCGTAGCCGGTGCCGAAGCCTTCTTCCTTCATAAGCTTGGTCGGCGCGTTGAGGATATGCTTGGGTGGCAGAAGAGAGCCGTTCTCCTTGGCCGCACGCGTCGCGGCCTTGTAGGCGACGTAAGCGGCATTCGATTTCGGTGCGGTCGCGAGATAGATGCAGGCCTGCGCCAGCGCCAGTTCGCCCTCGGGCGAGCCGAGATAGTCGTAGGCATCCTTGGCGGCATTGGCGATGACGAGCGCCTGCGGGTCGGCCAGCCCGATATCCTCGACGGCCATGCGCACCAACCGACGCCCGAGATAAAGCGGGTGCTCGCCCGCATCGAGCATGCGGCAGAGATAATAGAGCGCGGCATCGGGGTCGGACCCACGCACCGACTTATGGAGCGCTGAGATCAAGTTGTAGTGGCCGTCCTGACTCTTGTCGTAAACCGGCGCGCGACGCTGAAGCACGCGCTGCAGGCCTTCCGCGTCGAACACCTCGCCGCGCTTCGCGGCGCGCCAAGCTTCCTCGGCCAAGGTCAGCGAGGCTCGGCCGTCGCCGTCGCTCATGCGGACGAGAACCGCGCGTGCTTCCTCATCGAGCGGTAGCAGCCTGCCCTCCTCGGCCTCCGCGCGTTCAAGCAGCTTGAGAATGTCTTCCGGCGCCAGCGAGCGGAAGGAGAGAACGCGGGCGCGCGACAAAAGAGCGGCGTTGAGCTCGAAGGACGGATTCTCCGTCGTCGCGCCCACCAACACCACGGTGCCGTCTTCCATGACGGGGAGAAAGCTATCCTGCTGCGCACGGTTGAAGCGGTGGATCTCGTCCACGAACAACAGCGTCTGCCGCCCCTTGGCGCGGCGAAGGCGGGCGGCCTCGAAGACTTTCTTGAGGTCGGCCACGCCGGAAAAGATCGCCGAGATCTGCTCGAAGGCGAGCGATGTCTCGTTGGCGAGCAGCCGTGCGACGGTCGTCTTACCCGTGCCGGGCGGGCCCCAGAAGATCATGGAGCCGAGCGAGCCCGAGGCGATCAAGCGCGTCAGCACGCCATCCTCCCCCGTCAGATGCTCCTGCCCCACGACCTCGGCGAGCGTGCGCGGGCGCAAGCGGTCCGCGAGCGGACGGTTGCCAACTGGGGCGGGCGCGTCCTTGCCGTCGTCGGAGCCGAAAAGGTCGGCCATCAGAACCGCAGCGTCTGGGTCAGGAGGCGATTGCCGCGCTGGATGGTGAAGCGCCAGCGGCTCGTGTCCGACGAGGCGATCTTGTTGAGCATGTCGGCACTCGTGATCTCACGGCCGTTCACCTCGCGAATGATATCGCGCGGCTGAAAGCCGATCTCGGCGGCCGGCGAGCCTTCGGCCACTTCCGTCACCGTCACGCCCTTGAGACTGTCGGGCATGTTGAGTTTCTGCGCGAGACGCGGCGAGAGCGACGCGATTTTCGTGCCCGAGAACGGGTTCTTGCCACGAATGGCGATCTCGCGGTCACCGCCACCATCGGGCGCGCGTACGAGCGTGACGGCGACCTCACGCTCCTTGTTGCGCGAGAGAACATCCAGCTTGGCTTCCGAACCGATATTCTGCGTGGCCAGACGATAGCCCAGCGCGTCGACGTGCTGGATCGGCTCGCCGTTCATCTTCAGGATCACGTCGCCCGGCTGGATGCCAGCCTTGGCCGCCGGGCCATCGGCGGTAATATCCACCACCAGCGCACCGTAAGGCCGGTCCATGCCGAGCGCTTCCGCAACCTGCGAAGTGACAGGCTCGAACGTGGCACCCACGAAGGGCCGCTCGAAATAGTCCTGCCCCTTCATCGCAGCCGAGGCCACGGCGCGCACGATGTTGGAAGGAATGGCGAAACCGATGCCGATCGAACCGCCCGAGCGGCTGTAGATCGCCGTGTTGATGCCCACCAGCGCACCATCCATGTTGATCAGTGCGCCGCCCGAATTGCCCGGATTGATGGCCGCATCGGTCTGAATGAAGAAACCGAAATCGCCGACGCCGACATGCGTGCGGGCCAATGCCGAAACGATGCCGCTCGTGGTCGTTTGACCCACGCCGAACGGGTTGCCGATGGCGAGAACGAGGTCACCCACTTCGAGCGCTTCGGAGTCGCCCGTCTTGATCGCCGGGAAAGGCTTGTCGCCCTCGATCTTGAGCACGGCGAGATCGAGCGATTCGTCCTGCAGCATCACCTTGCTCGTGAACTCGCGTCCGTCCGAGGTCGCCACCTTGATCTCGTCCGCGTCCTTGACGACGTGGTAGTTGGTGACGATCCAGCCGGCCGGATCGACCAGCACGCCCGAGCCCAGGGAGTTGCTGGCACGCGGCGTCATCTGACGGCCGAAGAATTCCTGGAAGAACGGATCGTCCATGAAGGGTGACCGCGATTTCGGCTTCTGCGTCGCATAAACGTTCACCACCGCCGGCGCGGTCTGGGCGACGAGGGGCGCGAAGGAAAGCTGGATCTGCTGCCGGCTGAAAGGCTGGCGCTTGGAGGGCGCCGGCGCTTCCGTCTGGCCCTTCTGAAGATCGGTCAGCGGGCCCGCCTCCTGCGCCACCGCAGGCGCCACACTGAGCACGGAAGCGAGCAGAAGAATGGAAAGGGTTTTGGTACGATGCATCGGCTCAACCTGCTGCAGGAATCTCAAACAGGCTAACGCCCGAATTGTGCAACAGGCATGGCGAGACTGGCTTGCGCGAGGATGATGAGGGAGGCTTGCGGGGATGTTGGTGAGATAGCCCTCAACACTCCACCACATTGACCGCAAGCCCGCCCTGGCTCGTTTCCTTGTACTTCTCGCTCATATCCATGCCCGTCTGCCGCATGGTCTCGATCGCGGCATCGAGCGGCACGAAGTGCTTTCCGTCGCCTTTCACAGCCAGTGACGCCGCCGTCACGGCCTTCACCGCGCCCAGCGCATTGCGCTCGATGCAGGGCACCTGAACCAGACCGGCGACCGGATCGCAGGTCATGCCGAGATGGTGTTCCAGCGCGATCTCCGCCGCGTTTTCCACCTGCTCCGGCGTGCCGCCCAGAACGGCACACAGCCCCGCGGCCGCCATCGCGGACGCCGAGCCCACCTCGCCCTGACACCCGACCTCCGCGCCCGAGATCGAAGCGTTCGTCTTGATGATGCCGCCGATGGCCGCCGCCGTCAGCAGGAAATCGCGGATCGAGGCCGCATCCGCTTCCGCATGGAAATGCAGCCAGTAGCGCAGAACGGCAGGCACGACGCCCGCAGCCCCATTGGTCGGCGCGGTCACCACGCGGCCGCCGCTGGCGTTCTCTTCGTTCACCGCCATGGCGTAGATCGAGAGCCAGTCATTGGCGAGGAGCGGGTTGGGCCGGTTCGAGCGCCAGTCGTCCTGAAGCTTGTCGTGCAGCGCTCGCGCGCGGCGCCGCACCTTCAGCCCGCCCGGCATGATACCTTCCTGGCTCAGGCCTCGGTCGATGCAGCCGCGCATCGCGCCCCAGATGGCGTCCAGACCGCTGTCGAGCTCTTCACGGCTGATCAGCGTTTCCTCGTTGGCCCGCTTCATCTCGGCGATCGACAACCCGCTGCGCTCGGCCATTGCAAGCATCTGAACGGCATTCGCGAAGGGATAAGGCACCTTCGCGCTCGCCTGCTTCGCGCCGCCCGCCTTCATGCGCTGCAACTCTTCCTCCGACACGACGAAACCGCCGCCGATCGAATAGTAAATGCGCTTGAGCAGCAGCCGGTCGCTCGCGTCGAACGCCGAAAAGCTCATGCCGTTGGCGTGGCCCGGCAAGGACACCCGCTTATCAAGCACGAGATCGGTTGTCGGATCAAATCGATAGCGCGGATGACCGGGCGGCGCGATATGCTTTTCGCGCGCCACCCTTTCGATCGTAGCATCGGACGTGTCGGGGTCCACGCTGATCGGCGTCTCGCCGGTGAGCCCGAGAATCACCGCGCGATCCGTGCCGTGCCCGATGCCGGTGTAGGCCAGCGAGCCGTGCAGGCTGGCGGAGATGCGCTCGACGGTCGCGCCCGCGGGCCTCGGCCAATCGCCGCGCAGGATTTCATCGAGAAATCGAGCAGCTGCCGTCATAGGCCCCATCGTGTGGGAGCTCGACGGCCCGATACCGATCTTGAAGAGGTCGAAAACCGAAAGAAACATGAAACCTGCCTGCGCGGGCGTTTGAACGAAACAAGCCAGAAGCGGGGAAATCATTCTTCTTCCCCGCCGACTCCTTCCGGCTGACCCGCGACATGCGCGGCGCTTCTCTCATATAAGAAGCGCGAGCGGCACAGTGCGAGGCGGCATGCGGACTTTCTTCGACCTTTCCCAATCCGACCTGATTGCGCTGGCCTTTTTCGGGATCGTCTGGGCGCTGTTCAATTATGCCGCCGAAGGCGTGATCTTCCGCCGGCCCTCGCTGACGGTTGCCATGAACCTCCAGCGCATCAACTGGATTTCGACCATGGCGCGGCGCGACCTGCGCATGATCGACACGGCCATCATGCAAGGCCTACAGCAGGGAACGGCGTTTTTCGCGTCGAGTTCGCTGATCGCCGTTGGCGGCTGCTTCGCCCTGCTCGGCACGCCGGACACGCTGATGACGCTTCTGGCCGACCTGCCTTACGCACCCCCACCCTCGCGGCTTCTGTTCGAGCTCAAGGTGATCGGGCTCGTCGTGATTCTGGCCTATGCCTTCTTCAAGTTCGGCTGGGCCTACCGGCTCTTCAACTACTGCTCTATCCTGATCGGTGCCGTGCCCATGGCGGCCGAAACGCGCGAGAATCCCAAGGCGGCCGACCGCGCGGTGCGGCGAGCGGCACGCATGAATATCCTCGCCGCCCGCCATTTCGGAGCTGGCCTACGCGCCGTCTTCTTTTCGGTCGGCTATCTCGGCTGGTTCATCCACGCTTATGCGCTGATGGCGACGACGCTGCTGCTGCTGGCCGTCCTGACCCGCCGCCAGTTCTTCTCAGCCGCGCGCGCGGCCGTCCTCGACGGACTCGAGCCTCATTCCGGCGAGGGCAGAAGGCTCCGCGTCTTCCCCGACAAGCGGTAGGAGATAAGGCCGATCCACTCGCGGATGCCGAGCGTCGTGTTCTGCAGCGAATCGGCAATGTTATCTGCGAAGAAGCCGATGCCCTCTTCGCCTGTGGTGCGGTAGTCCACCGGCCACGGGACGACCGGAAAATCATTGGCGCGGAACAGGCCCACCGAGCGGGGCATGTGGAAGGCGGAAGTCACCAAAAGCCATGTCTCGCCCGGTTTCGGCTCGACCAGCGCCTTGGTGAAGCGCGCATTCTCGTCGGTGTTGCGCGACTTGCCTTCAAGCACCAGCCGCTCGCGCGTGACGCCGAGAGCGGACAGGAAGCGCTCGGCCGTCGTCGCATCCGCCTCGCCTTCCGTGATCAGCGAGCCCGATCCGCCGGAAATGACGATCCGCGCGTCGGGATAGCGCCGCGCCAGCACGGCGGCTTCCACGAAGCGGTCACCGCTGCTGTTCAGTTCATAGCCGCCTCGCGCGAGATTGATCGCACCCTCGAAACCGCCACCCAGCACGACGATGCCCGCGACAGTTTCCGGCGCCGGATCAGGCTTGCGGAAGCGATCTTCCAAAGGATGCAGGATCAAGGCACCGAGATTGCTCCAGCCGGCCAGGATCAGCACGGCAATCGAAACGACCCAGAGCGTCACGCCGCTGCGCCACCAGTTGCCGAGAGCAGCAAGCAGCCCCAGACCGCTCGCGCCGATGGCGAAGTTCAAAGGCTGGATGAAGAAGCCGACGATCTTGGAAAGGACGAAGAACATCGGCTCGTTTTCTTACCACCATTTGGTCGGTTCGAAGCGTCCCGCAGCCTGTTCGATCACCGCTGCCGTCTGGAACAGCGTTTCTTCCTCGAACGGGCGTCCTATCAGCTGGAGCGCCAGCGGCAGGCCGCTGGCGTCGAGGCCTGCGGGCACGGCGATGCCGGGGAGGCCCGCCATGTTCACCGTCACCGTGAAGATGTCGTTGAGGTACATCTTCACCGGGTCCGCGGCCATGTCCTCGTCGGCGATGCCGAAAGCGGCCGAGGGCGTGGCGGGAGTCAGGATCACGTCGATGCCAGACGCGTAGGCTTCCTCGAAGTCACGCTTGATCAGCGTGCGCACCTTCTGCGCCTTGAGGTAATAGGCGTCGTAATAGCCGGCTGAAAGCACATAGGTGCCGATCATGACACGGCGCTTGACCTCGCGGCCGAAGCCTTCGGCGCGGGTCTTCTCATACATATCGACGATGTCCTTGCCCGGCACGCGCAAGCCATAGCGCACGCCGTCATAACGGGCGAGGTTGGACGAAGCTTCGGCAGGCGCCACGATATAGTAGGCCGGCAGCGCGTATTTCGTGTGCGGCAGCGAGATATCGACGATCTCGGCACCAGCTTCCCGCAGCCACGCGATACCTTGGCTCCAAAGCTTTTCGATTTCGTCGGGCATCCCGTCCACGCGGTACTCGCGCGGAATGCCGACCTTCAATCCCTTGATCGGACGGCCGATCGCCGCTTCGTAATCCGGCACGGGCAGATCGACGGATGTGGTGTCCTTCGGATCGACCGAGGCCATCGACTTCAGCAGGATCGCCGCATCGCGCACATCGCGCGCGATCGGTCCTGCCTGGTCGAGCGAGGAAGCGAAGGCGACCGTGCCCCAGCGCGAGCAACGTCCGTAAGTCGGCTTGATGCCGACGGTGCCGGTGAACGCCGCAGGCTGGCGGATCGAGCCGCCGGTGTCGGTCGCGGTGGCACCCGCGCAGAGCCAGCCGGCGACGGCTGCCGCCGAACCACCGGACGAGCCGCCGGGCACCAGCTGCTTGTTGTCGCCGTTAGCGCGGCGCCACGGGTTCACGACCGGGCCGTAAAAGGAGGTCTCGTTGGACGAGCCCATGGCGAACTCGTCCATGTTGAGCTTGCCGAGCATCACCGCGCCATCCGCCCAGAGATTGGCCGTCACGGTCGATTCGTAGCGCGGCTCGAACTTGTCGAGGATGTGGCTCGCAGCCTGCGTGTGCACGCCTTCGGTCGCGAACAGGTCCTTGATGCCGAGCGGAATGCCTTCGAGTACCCCGCCCTCACCCCTGGCGAGCTTGGCATCCGAGGCAGAAGCCATGGCGCGAGCCTTGTCATGGGTGACCGCGACATAGGCATTAAGCGAGGGGTTCGCCCGGTCGATGGCGTCGAGGTACGCGTTCGTCAGTTCGGTTGCCGAAAATTCCTTGCCGCGCAGGCCCGCGCGCGCTTCGGCGATTGTCTTCTTGGTCAGCTCGGTCATGGGTCGATCCGGAAAAAGGCGTGGCGCGCGGGCGGGACGAGTTTACTCGACCACTTTCGGCACGAGAAAGAAGTTGGCGTCCGTTGCCGGGGCGTTGGCGACGATGTCGGCAGCCTTCTCACCGTCCGTCACCTCATCCTGCCGCTCGCGCATCTTCATCGGCGTGACCGAGGTCATCGGCTCGACGCCCGACACATCCACCTCGTCCAACTGCTCGACGAAGCCGAGAATGGCGTTGAGCTCGCCCGTCATGCGGGCGGCATCATCTTCGGTGACAGCAATGCGCGCGAGATGCGCGACGCGCTTGACGGTTTGCAGATCGACGGACATGGGATCTCCCGCGCTCGGGGCTTTCCGGAAAAGGGCTTGAGGGCGCTATACCGGCGCCCCCGCCCCTTCGCAACCGTCGAGCGGCCGACGCCTCAAATCTCGAAGGGCTCCCCCACCTTCGGCACGATCACCTGCGTGTCGGACCCTTCCATCGCATCGACGAACTTGTCGGCGTTCTGGTCGAGCAGCCCGAAGGTCGCATAGTGGCAGGGGATCGCGACATCGAAGCGGAAGAAGCGGCGGCAGGCAAGCGCCGCGACCGCACCACCCATGGTGAAGCGGTCGCCCACTGGCACCAGTCCGATCTTCGGCTCATGCAGTTCCTGGATCAGCGCCATGTCCCCGAAGATGTCGGTGTCGCCGAGATGGTAGAGCGTCGGCGCATTGGCCGAATGCACGATCAAACCGTTCGGATTGCCGAGATAGGTGTTGGTGCCGTCCTCGTTCGAGAAGGAGGATGAATGCAGAGCGTTGACGAAGGTCGTGGTGAATGCGCCGCAATCGACCGTGCCGCCGTGATTGCCCATGTTGAGTTTGTCCTGCGCCACGCCCTTCGCGCCGGCCCAGCCGCAGATCTCGGCATTCGAGACCAGTTGAGCGCCGGTGGCCTTCAGGATGTCGATGGCATCCGCCGTGTGGTCGTTGTGGCCGTGGGTCAGCAGAACATGCGTGACACCCTCTGCAGGACCTTCCCAGCCTTTGCCCCAGAGCGGGTTGTGGGAGAGGAACGGGTCGAACAGGATCACTGCGCCCTCGATTTCGACGCGAAAGGCCGATTGCCCATACCACGTGATCTTCATATGCATCGTCCTTCTGCTGTGCTTTGTGCGCCCGCAGATAGAGGATTCGCCGAAGCGTTCAACGAGGGCCGGCCATGAACATCATCGACGTCGAGACCCTGCCCGACCTGCTTGGAGGCGGTCGCCGGCTGATGGGGCTCGACCTCGGCGAAAAGACCATCGGCGTCGCGGTGTCGGATGCCGGCCTGGCCTTTGCCCATCCGCGCCCGGTGATCGCGCGGGGCAAGTTCACGCGTGATGTGGAAACGCTTATCGCGCTCGCGGCGAAGGAAAACGTCGCGGCCATCGTCATGGGCCTGCCCGTCAACATGGACGGCAGCGAAGGCCCGCGCGCTCAGGCAAGCCGGGCCTTCATCCGCAACGCCGCACGCCTCACCGACCTGCCCTTCGTGCTTTGGGACGAGCGGCTTTCGACGGTGGCCGCCGAGCGCGCGCTGATCTCGATGGATGTCTCGCGCCGCAAACGGGGCGAGCGGATCGACTCTGCCGCCGCCTCATTCATTCTGCAAGGCGTGCTCGACCGGGTTCATGCGTTGAGCGAGGGCCGCATGTGAGATGCGAGACGGCGGCGTGCGCGGAACCAGTCCTGGATCGCGCGGCGTCGGCGGAACGCGATGATGCCGGCCAAGATGAAGCTGTCGAGGACCAGCGCCTTGGCGATCATGCCGGGCAAGAGCTTCGGGTCGATGCCAAGCGCCTTGCCATAAAGCTCGAACACGAGATCATGCACCTGCCGGCTTAGCATGATGTATCCGAAATTGTAGTCGTAATAGCTGAGGAAGTACCAACTCCAGAAGAGGGCGAGCGGCAGTCCCCATAAAGCAAGCAGCCAGCGCATACGCCTTACCCTCTCAGCTCTTGCCCCTCATGAGAATCGTGAAGGCAAGCTTAACTCACAGGGTTAATGTGGAGCGGTCGATGCTGGGCGGCAATTTAAAGACGCCGGTAAGGTTAATTTCAGCGCACCCGAAGCCCGGTTTTCCACCGTCAAAAATGAAAAAGGCCGCGAAGCTCTCACTTCGCGGCCTTTCCTGTTTCGTGTGACGCTGCCGATTACTCGGCAGGCGTCGTCATGTCGGTCAGCATGGCATCCGCTGCTTCCGCACCCGTGTTCTTGCGGCGATCCTCGAGGATGAGGTCGTCGCGCGTGGTCGCGATGCGGCGGATATTGCTCATCTGGCCGCCGGTGCCGGCCGGGATGAGACGGCCGACGATGACGTTTTCCTTGAGGCCCTGCAGCATGTCCATCTTGCCGGCAACCGCAGCCTCGGTGAGGACGCGGGTGGTCTCCTGGAAGGAAGCCGCCGAGATAAAGGACGGCGTCTGCAGCGAGGCCTTGGTGATGCCGAGCAGCACAGGTGTGCCTTCGGCAGGCGCCTTGCCCTCTTCCACCAGACGCTCGTTCACCTCGTCCAGCTCGATCTGGTCGACGTGATCACCCGGAATGTAGGTCGAGTCGCCTTGCGCCGTGATCTCGACCTTCTGCAGCATCTGGCGAACGATCACCTCGATGTGCTTGTCGTTGATCAACACGCCCTGCAATCGGTAGACCTCCTGGATTTCGTTGACGAGGTAGGAAGCCAGAGCCTCCACGCCCTTGATCGCCAGGATGTCGTGCGGTGCCGGGTTGCCGTCGAGGATGTAGTCACCCTTTTCGATGGCGTCGCCGTCCTGAAGATGGAACGGCTTGCCCTTCGGGATCAGGTACTCGACCGGCTCGGCGCCCGCCTCATGCGGCTCGATGATGATGCGGCGCTTGTTCTTGTAGTCGCGGCCGAAGCGGACCGTGCCATCGATCTCGGCGATGATGGCGTGATCCTTCGGACGACGAGCCTCGAACAGTTCCGCCACGCGCGGCAGACCGCCCGTGATGTCCTTGGTCTTGGCCGATTCCATCGGGATACGCGCCAGCACGTCACCGGGCTTGGCGCTGGAGCCGGGCTCCACCGACAGGATCGCCTCCACCGAGAGCATGAAGCGCGCATCGCCGCCCTTGGAGAGCTTCGCGGGCTTGCCGTTCGGCCCCTGGATCACGATCGCAGGCTTGAGATCCACGCCGCGCGGCGTCGAGCGCCAGTCGATGACCTCGCGCTTGGTGATGCCGGTCGACTCGTCCGTCGTTTCCTGAACGGAAATGCCGTCCACGAGATCCTCGAAGGACACGCGGCCTTCCACTTCCGTCATGATCGGGCGGGTATACGGGTCCCACTCGGCGATGCGCTGACCACGGCGAACCTTGTCGC
This sequence comes from Mesorhizobium liriopis, assembly GCF_024053505.1. GTDB lineage: Bacteria > Pseudomonadota > Alphaproteobacteria > Rhizobiales > Rhizobiaceae > Mesorhizobium_B > Mesorhizobium_B liriopis. The sequence goes on from NZ_JAMXQS010000006.1 coordinate 404,686, forward strand.
CATCGTCCACGTAGATGCGCGAACCATAGGCAACGCGGTGCGTCGCACGCTCCTTGCCGGACTCGTCCAGGATCAGCGCCGCCATGTTGCGGCCCATGACGACCAGATGGCCGTCCGAGTTGCGCACCACGTTGCGGTTGCGGATCTGCACGGTGCCCTCATACGAGGCTTCCAGGAAGGACTGGTCGGCAACCTGTGCCGCGCCGCCCATGTGGAAGGTACGCATGGTGAGCTGCGTGCCCGGCTCGCCGATCGACTGTGCCGCGATGACGCCGACAGCCTCGCCGATATTGACCGGCGTGCCGCGAGCCAGATCGCGACCGTAGCAGATGGCGCACACGCCGACCTTCACGTCACAGGTGAGAGCCGAACGGATACGGACCGTCTGCACGCCCGCCTTCTCGATCGTGTCCACGTCGCGCTCGTCGATGAGCGTGCCGCCCTTTACGAGCACGTCGCCGGTCGTCGGGTGGAGGATGTCCTCCAGTGCCGTACGGCCAAGAACGCGCTGGCCGATGGAGGCCACCACCTGGCCGGCATCCACGATCGGCTGCATGGTCAGGCCGCGATCGGTGCCGCAATCGGGCGACACGACGATGCAATCCTGCGCCACGTCGACCAGACGGCGGGTCAGGTAGCCCGAGTTCGCGGTCTTCAAGGCGGTGTCGGCCAGACCCTTGCGGGCACCGTGGGTCGAGTTGAAGTACTCGAGCACGGTGAGGCCTTCCTTGAAGTTCGAGATGATCGGCGTCTCGATGATTTCACCCGACGGCTTGGCCATCAGGCCGCGCATGCCGGCGAGCTGACGCATCTGGGTAGGCGAACCACGCGCACCCGAATGCGACATCATGTAGATCGAGTTCATCGGCTTCTGACGGCCGTTATCGTCGAACTCTACGGCCTTGATACGGCCCATCATTTCTTCGGCGACCTTTTCCGAGCACTTGGCCCAGGCATCGACCACCTTGTTGTACTTCTCGCCCTGCGTGATCAGGCCGTCATTGTACTGCTGCTCGTATTCCTTGGTCAGCGCGTCGGTGTCGGCGACGAGCTTGGCCTTGGTCTGCGGAATCAGCATGTCGTCCTTGCCGAACGAGATGCCGGCGAGGCAAGCATGCTTGAAGCCGAGCGCCATGATGCGATCGCAGAAGATCACCGTCTCCTTCTGACCGCAGTGGCGATACACCGTGTCGATCATGCGGGAGATGTTCTTCTTGGTCATCTCCTGGTTCGCGGTCGCGAACGGCACGTTGACGTTCTTGGGCAGAAGCTCGGCCAGGATCATGCGGCCGGGCGTCGTGTCGTAGATGTGCGACTCGAGCTCGCCATCCGCATTCATGGTCTTGAAGCGGCCCTTGATCTTGGCGTGCAGCGTCACGGCCTTGGTTTCCAACGCATGCTGGAGCTCGCCCATGTCGGAGAACACCATGCCCTCGCCCGGCTCGCCCTGATTGACGATGGAGAGGTAGTAGAGGCCCAGAACCATGTCCTGCGACGGCACGATGACCGGTGCGCCGGAAGCCGGATGCAGGATGTTGTTGGTGGACATCATCAGAACGCGGGCTTCGAGCTGCGCCTCGATCGAGAGCGGCACGTGCACGGCCATCTGGTCGCCGTCGAAGTCCGCATTGAAGGCGGTGCAGACGAGCGGGTGCAGCTGGATCGCCTTGCCTTCGATCAGGATCGGCTCGAAGGCCTGGATGCCCAGACGGTGCAGCGTCGGTGCGCGGTTGAGCAGCACGGGGTGCTCACGGATCACCTCGTCCAGGATATCCCAGACCTCGGGACGCTCCTTCTCGACCAGCTTCTTCGCCTGCTTGACGGTGGACGAATAGCCCTTGGCGTCGAGGCGGGCGTAGATGAAGGGCTTGAACAGTTCGAGCGCCATCTTCTTCGGCAGGCCGCACTGGTGCAGCTTGAGCTCTGGGCCCGTCACGATCACCGAACGGCCCGAATAGTCGACGCGCTTGCCGAGCAGGTTCTGACGGAACCGGCCCTGCTTGCCCTTCAGCATGTCGGAGAGCGACTTCAGCGGACGCTTGTTGGCGCCCGTGATGACGCGACCGCGACGGCCGTTGTCGAACAGCGCATCGACCGCTTCCTGAAGCATGCGCTTCTCGTTGCGGATGATGATGCCCGGCGCACGAAGCTCGATCAGGCGCTTCAGGCGGTTGTTGCGATTGATAACACGCCTGTACAAGTCGTTCAGATCAGACGTCGCGAAGCGGCCGCCATCCAGCGGAACCAGCGGGCGCAGGTCCGGCGGGATCACGGGGATGGTCTTCATGATCATCCACTCGGGACGGTTGCCCGATTCCATGAAGTTCTCGACGACCTTCAGGCGCTTGAGCAGCTTCTTCTGCTTCAGCTCCGAGGTGGTCGAGGCGAGCTCCGAACGCAGGTCGCCCGCGATCTTCTCGAGCTCCATGGAGGCGAGCAGGTCGTGGATGGCTTCGGCGCCGATCTTGGCCTCGAAGCTGTCCTCGCCATACTCGTCAACGGCGAGCATGTATTCGTCCTCGGTGAGGAGCTGGTTTTCCTTGAGCGCGGTCAGGCCCGGCTCGGTCACGATGTAGTTCTCGAAATAGAGAACGCGCTCGATGTCCTTGAGGGTCATGTCGAGCAGCGTGCCGATGCGCGAGGGCAGCGACTTCAGGAACCAGATATGGGCGACGGGAGCGGCGAGCTCGATATGGCCCATGCGCTCGCGGCGCACGCGGCTCAGCGTGACTTCCACGCCGCACTTCTCGCAGATGACGCCCTTGTACTTCATGCGCTTGTACTTGCCGCACAGGCACTCGTAGTCCTTGATCGGGCCGAAGATGCGCGCACAGAAAAGACCGTCACGCTCGGGCTTGAACGTGCGGTAGTTGATGGTCTCCGGCTTCTTGATCTCACCGAACGACCAGGACAGGATCTTTTCCGGGCTGGCCAGCGAGATCCTGATTGAATCGAACGTCTGGGCCGGCACCTGGGTGTTACCGAAAAGATTCATGACCTCTTGGTTCATGCCGTTCTCCTTGGTCTGAGGCAGCGGGAATGCCCCGAAATCCGCATTTGTCCGGACACTAGAATCCGAAACGGGCGAAAGAGCGGTTCGCGCCACGCGCAAACCGCCCTTTGCCGGAAAAGTGACCGCCGACCGATGCCGGCGGGAAGCAAGGACGCCTTACTCGGCGGCGTCCTGAAGGTGGCCCGGCGTCTCGTCGAGACGCGCATTCTCGAGCTCCACATTGAGACCGAGCGAGCGCATTTCCTTGACGAGAACGTTGAAGCTCTCAGGAATGCCGGCTTCGAACGAGTCGTCGCCGCGCACGATGGCCTCGTAGACCTTGGTGCGGCCGGCCACGTCGTCCGACTTCACCGTCAGCATCTCCTGCAGCGTGTAGGCGGCACCGTAAGCCTCGAGTGCCCAGACCTCCATCTCGCCGAAGCGCTGGCCACCGAACTGCGCCTTGCCGCCCAGCGGCTGCTGGGTGACGAGCGAGTAGGGTCCGATCGAACGCGCGTGGATCTTGTCGTCCACCAAGTGATGCAGCTTGAGCATATATATGTAGCCCATCGTCACTTTGCGATCGAACGGTTCGCCCGTGCGGCCATCATAAAGCTGCGACTGGCCGCTCGAATGCAGACCCGCCTCTTCCAGCATCTCGTTGATGTTGGCCTCATGCGCACCGTCGAAGACCGGGGTCGCAATCGAAACGCCGCGCTTCATCTGCTCGCTGAGGCGAACGATGCTGTCGTCGTCGAAATCGCGAACCGGCTCGTTGCGGTCGTCGTCGGGGATCAGGTCCTCGAGCGTCGAACGCAGCGGCTTGATGTCGCCCGAAGCGCGGTAGGCTTCGAGCAAATCACCGACCTTGCGGCCCATGCCAGCACAAGCCCAGCCCAGATGCGTCTCGAGGATCTGGCCGACGTTCATGCGCGATGGCACGCCCAGCGGATTGAGCACGATGTCGGCATGCGTTCCGTCTTCGAGGAACGGCATGTCTTCCACCGGCACGATGCGCGAGACCACGCCCTTGTTGCCGTGACGGCCGGCCATCTTGTCGCCCGGCTGCATCTTGCGCTTCACGGCCACGAAGACCTTGACCATCTTCATGACGCCCGGAGGCATCTCGTCGCCGCGCTGGACCTTTTCGACCTTGTCCATGAAGCGCTGCTCGAGAGCACGCTTGCTATCGTCGTACTGGCCACGAAGCGCTTCGAGCTCGCTCTGCGCGCGCTCGTCCTCGACGGCAAACTGCCACCACTGCGAGCGGGGATAATCCGCCAAGAGGTCACGGGTCAGCGAGGTGCCCTTCTTGAAGCCCTTCGGCCCCGCAATGGCTTCCTTGCCGGTCAGCATGTCGACCAGACGCGCATAGACGTTGCGGTCGAGAATCGCCTGTTCGTCGTCACGGTCCTTGGCGAGACGCTCGATTTCCTCGCGCTCGATCGCCATGGCGCGCTCGTCCTTTTCCACGCCGTGGCGGTTGAAGACGCGCACTTCCACGATCGTGCCGAAGGTCCCGGGCGGCATGCGCATGGAGGTGTCACGCACATCCGATGCCTTTTCGCCGAAGATCGCGCGCAGAAGCTTCTCTTCCGGCGTCATCGGGCTTTCGCCCTTCGGCGTGATCTTGCCCACAAGGATGTCGCCCGGCTGCACTTCCGCGCCGATATAGACGATGCCCGCCTCGTCGAGGTTCTTCAGCGCTTCTTCCGACACATTCGGAATGTCGCGCGTGATTTCCTCAGGCCCGAGCTTCGTATCGCGGGCTGCGACCTCGAACTCTTCGATATGGATCGAAGTGAACACGTCGTCGGCCACGATGCGCTCGGAAAGCAGGATCGAGTCCTCGTAGTTGTAGCCGTTCCACGGCATGAACGCGACGAGCACGTTCCGGCCGAGCGCCAGATCGCCGAGATCGGTCGAGGGACCGTCAGCGATGATGTCGCCCTTCGAGATCCGGTCGCCCATCTTCACCAACGGACGCTGGTTGATGCAGGTGGACTGGTTCGAACGCTGGAACTTCATCAGGCGATAGATGTCCACGCCCGACTTGCCGGCTTCGAGGTCCTCGGTCGCACGGATGACGATACGGGTCGCATCGACCTGATCGACGATGCCGGTGCGGCGGGCCGCGATCGCGGCGCCCGAGTCGCGTGCCACGATCGGCTCCATGCCGGTGCCGACGAACGGCGCCTCGGCGCGCACCAGCGGCACGGCCTGACGCTGCATGTTCGAGCCCATCAGCGCGCGGTTGGCGTCGTCGTTCTCGAGGAACGGGATCAAAGCTGCCGCGACCGACACCATCTGCTTCGGCGACACGTCCATCAGATCGACGTTTTCGCGCGGCGTCATCAGAACTTCGCCGGCATTACGGCAGATCACGAACTCGTCCGCGAGCTGGCCGTTGCCGTCGAGCTCGGCGTTCGCCTGAGCCACGAAGTGCTTCGCCTCTTCCATGGCGGAGAGGTAAACCACGTCATCGGTCAGCCTGCCGTTCACGATGCGCCGGTACGGACTTTCGATGAAGCCGTATTTGTTGACGCGCGCGAAGGTGGCGAGCGAGTTGATGAGGCCGATATTCGGGCCTTCCGGCGTTTCGATCGGGCAGATGCGGCCGTAATGGGTCGGGTGCACGTCGCGCACTTCGAAGCCGGCGCGCTCACGCGTCAGACCGCCGGGCCCGAGCGCCGAGAGACGACGCTTGTGCGTGATCTCGGAGAGCGGGTTGGTCTGATCCATGAACTGCGACAGCTGCGAGGAACCGAAGAACTCGCGCACGGCGGCAGCCGCCGGCTTCGCGTTGATCAGGTCCTGCGGCATGACGGTGTCGATCTCGATGGACGACATGCGCTCGCGGATGGCACGCTCCATGCGGAGCAGACCGACGCGATACTGGTTCTCCATCAGCTCGCCCACCGAACGCACGCGGCGGTTGCCGAGATTGTCGATGTCGTCGATCTCGCCCTTGCCGTCGCGCAGCTCGACCAGCGTCTTGACCACCGCGAGGATGTCCTCCTTGCGCAGGACGCGCACGGTGTCCTCGGCGTCGAGTTCGAGACGCATGTTCATCTTCACGCGGCCGACGGCCGAAAGGTCGTAGCGCTCGGCGTCGAAGAACAGCGAGTTGAACATGGCTTCCGCCGTGTCCATCGTCGGCGGCTCGCCCGGACGCATCACGCGATAGATGTCGAAGAGCGCGTCCTGGCGGGACTCGTTCTTGTCGGCCGAAAGCGTGTTGCGGATGTAGGCGCCGACATTGATGTGGTCGATGTCGAGCACTTCGATCTCGTCGAGACCAGCCTCCAGAAGCACCTTCAGCGTCTTCTCGTCGATCTCGTCGCCGGCTTCGAGATAGATCTCGCCGGTCTCGAAGTTGACGGTGTCTTCCGCCAGATATGAACCATACAGATCGTCCTGGGTCGCCTTGATGGCCTTCAGGCCCTTTTCGGCGAGCTGACGTGCCTGGCGAACGGTGATCTTCTTGCCAGCCTCGACCACGATCTCGCCGGTGTCGGCATCGATCATGTCGGAAACGACCTTGAGGCCGCGGAAGCGGTCGGCCGAGAACGGAATGCGCCAGTGGTCGCCGTCACGCTGGTAGGAAATCTTGTTGTAGAAGGTCGACAGGATTTCCTCGCCGTCCATGCCCAGCGCCATCAGGAGCGAGGTCACGGGGATCTTGCGGCGACGGTCGATACGCGCGTGGACGATGTCCTTCGAGTCGAACTCGATGTCGAGCCACGAACCGCGATAAGGGATCACGCGGGCCGCAAAGAGCAGCTTGCCCGACGAGTGCGACTTGCCTTTGTCGTGGTCGAAGAACACGCCCGGCGAACGGTGCATCTGCGAAACGATCACGCGCTCGGTGCCGTTGACGATGAACGTGCCGTTCATGGTCATCAGCGGCATGTCGCCCATGTAGACGTCCTGCTCCTTGATGTCCTTGATGGACTTGGAGCCGGTGTCCGGATCGACATCGAACACGATCAGGCGCAGCGTCACCTTCAAGGGCGCTGCGAAAGTGAGGTCGCGCTGGCGGCACTCGTCAACGTCGAACTTCGGCTGTTCGAACTCGTACTTGACGAATTCGAGCATCGAAGCGCCGGAGAAATCCGAGATCGGGAAAACGGACTTGAAGACCGCGTTGAGGCCTTCGTCCGGGCGCCCGCCCTCGGGTTCCTCCACCATCAGGAACTGGTCGTATGAGGCCTTCTGAACCTCGATGAGGTTCGGCATCTCGGCGACTTCGGGGATCTTTCCGAAGAACTTGCGCACGCGCCTGCGGCCATTGAAAGTCTGCGTCTGGGCCATCGTCGCTCCTTGTCCGCCTCGCCGCTCGCGCTCGGGAAAGCGCGGATCGGGCAAGGCTTTGCCTGCATGCTGAGGCTCGGGATCGGCTCCAAGCCCCTTAACGGTTGAAAACCCGTTTCCGGAAAGCCGCATTTCGGCCCTCTGGAAAGAGGTTCTCGTGGGGATGTCTCTGGAAAGGCAGGGTGGATCGCTCCACCCCGCCCCGCCAAAGCGGTGATTACTTCAGGTCGACCTTGGCGCCAGCACCTTCGAGCTGAGCCTTGATCTTGTCGGCGTCGGCCTTGGAAACAGCTTCCTTGACCGGCTTCGGAGCGCCCTCGACGAGGTCCTTGGCTTCCTTGAGGCCCAGGCCCGTGATCGCACGGACTTCCTTGATAACGTTGATCTTCTGCGCGCCGGCATCCGTGAGGATGACGTCGAACTCGTTCTTCTCTTCAGCCGGAGCAGCGGCAGCGCCACCAGCGGCAGGAGCTGCGACAGCGGCCACGGCAGCGGCGGAAACGCCCCACTTCTCTTCGAGGAGCTTCGAGAGCTCGGCCGCCTCGAGGACGGTCAGAGCGGAGAGGTCTTCAACGATCTTGGCGAGATCAGCCATAAACGTATTCCTTTAGTTGGGTTCGAATGTGAGTTGATGAGAGGAACGGCCTCACGCCGCCTCGTCCTTCCGGGCATAAGCGCCGAACACGCGCGCAAGCTGGCCTGCGGGCGCATTGACGACGGAAGCGATCCGGGTTGCCGGCGTTTGGATCATGCCGACCAGACGGCCACGAAGCTCGTCGAGCGAAGGGAGCGTGGCGAGAGCCTTGACTCCTTCGGCGTCGAGCGAGGTCTTGCCCATCGTTCCGCCGAGGATAACGAGCTTGTCGTTGCCCTTGGCGAAGTCAGAGGCGACCTTCGGTGCCGTGATTGGATCTTCCGAGTAAGCAATCAGCGTCTGTCCGACGAACAGACCCTGCATTGCCTCGGATTCCGTACCCTGAAGAGCGATCTTGGCGAGGCGGTTCTTCGCGACTTTGACGGTGCCACCGGCTGCGCGCATCTTCGTACGAAGATCGTTCATCTGCGCAACCGTGATACCGGCATAGTGGGCCACGACGACTGAACCGGCGTTCTGGAACGCGCCGTTCAGGTCGGTGACAAATTCGCGCTTTTCCGCTTTGTCCACTGCCTGTCTCCAGTTGATGCTCCCATTTGCGGGAGGCATCCGTTGCCTTTTGCCGCGTCTGCTCCGGTTCGGAGCCTGGCGGCGCTCGAGGATCCTGTCCCCTTTCGCCATGAAGTGGTTTGCACCGCCTCACGCAGACAAAAGGCACTCACGGTTCGAACCGCTTATCCCGATTGCTCGGGAAGACGGCCGACCCCGTCTCATGCGGGCCAAGCAATTAAGGCCAGATGGCCACCCACAGTCTCGGACAGGACTAAACCGGAAGAAAACTTCCGGCATCCAGACCCAAGGGCCTGGAATTTCGCTCCGGGCCAATCTTGAGGATCAGCCCGGAGAATTCACTGATCAGGACGCCTGCAGCGTCGTGACGTCGAGCTTGAGGCCCGGGCCCATGGTCGAGGTGAGAGCCACCTTCTTCACATAGACGCCCTTGGCGCCGGCCGGCTTCGCTCTGTTCACCGCGTCAGCGAAGGCGCGGATGTTCTCGGCCAGCGCGTTCTCGTCGAACGAGACCTTGCCGACGCCGGCGTGGATGATGCCGGCCTTCTCGACGCGGAACTCGACGGCACCGCCCTTGGAAGCCTTCACCGCACCCGCGATGTCGGTCGTCACAGTGCCGACCTTCGGGTTCGGCATCATGCCGCGGGGGCCGAGCACCTTACCCAGACGGCCGACGAGCGGCATCATGTCCGGGGTCGCGATGCAGCGGTCGAAGTCGATCTGGCCGCCCTGGACGATCTGCACGAGATCTTCCGCGCCCACGATATCGGCACCAGCCGCGCGGGCCTCTTCGGCCTTCGCATCACGGGCGAAAACAGCCACGCGAACCGTGCGGCCCGTGCCATTCGGCAGGTTGACGACGCCACGGACCATCTGGTCGGCGTGACGGGGATCGACACCGAGATTCATCGCGACTTCGATCGTTTCGTCGAACTTCGCCGAGGCGCGGTCCTTGAGCAGCTTCACGGCCTCGTCGAGAGCGTAAGCCTTGTTTGGGTCGATGCCCTCGCGGGCCTTGGCCACGCGCTTGGAAAGCTTTGCCATCGTCTTAGCCCACCACTTCCAGGCCCATCGAACGGGCGGAGCCCTCGACCATGCGCATCGCTGCGTCCACGTCGTTGGCGTTCAGGTCCTTCATCTTGGCTTCGGCGATCTCACGCACCTTGTCGCGGCTGATCTTGCCGGCACCCACCTTGCCCGGCTCCTTGGAGCCCGACTTCAGGTTGGCGGCCTTCTTCAAGAAGTAGCTCACCGGGGGCGTCTTCATGACGAAGGTGAACGACTTGTCCTGGTAATAGGTGATCACGACGGGGACGGGCGAACCCTTCTCCATCTCCTGGGTCTGCGCGTTGAACGCCTTGCAGAACTCCATGATGTTGATGCCACGCTGACCGAGCGCCGGGCCGATCGGGGGCGACGGCGTCGCCGACCCTGCCGAAACCTGGAGCTTGAGCTGGCCTGCAATCTTCTTTGCCATCTCTCTTCCTGCCTTTGTTGTGCCGATGAAATCGGCGGTTTGCAGTCCGGTGGTGCGGAGCGATCAAAGCCGGCAAAGCTAGACCCATCCTCCCACCGCGTTCGCGAGCCGCTTGCGGCCCGCTTTCAGTGCGCCCGAAGACGCACCGATTGGGTCAGCCCTTGTCGATCAACCTTTATCGACCTGGCCGAATTCCAGATCCACCGGCACCGCGCGGCCGAAGATCGACACCTCGACCTTGAGGCGGGCGCGCTCCTCGTCCACTTCCTGGACGAAGCCGTTGAAGGAGGCGAAGGGGCCATCCGACACGCGCACCTGCTCGCCGATCTCGAAGGTGATCGAGGGCTTGGGACGCTCGACGCCCTCCTGCACCTGATGCAGGATCTGCTGCGCTTCCTTTTCCGTGATCGGCGTCGGCCGGGCGGTATGCCGATCCTCGCCCAGGAAGCCCGTCACGCGGGGCGTGTTCTTCACGAGGCTGATGACCTCGTTGTTCAGATCGGCCTTCAAGAGCACGTAGCCGGGAAAGAACTTGCGCTCGGCATCCACCTTCTTGCCGCGGCGCACTTCCACGACCTTCTCGGTCGGCACCACGATCTGCTCGATGAAGTCCGACAAGCCCTTCTGCTTGGCCTTGTTCTCGATGTCCTCGGCGACCTTCTTTTCGAAGTTCGAATAAGCGTGGACGATGTACCAGCGCGCAGCCATCAATGAGCCTCCAACGATGTCCGCGTTCAGAAACCGATGCCGAGAATAAACTGAACAGCGTAGTGCATCAGCAGATCGGCAACGAAAAAGAAGATCATCGCAACAGCGGCGAACACCAGAACCATCACCGTCGAGATCAGGGTCTCGCGCCGTGAAGGCCATGTGACCTTCGCGGTTTCCGCCCTCACCTGCTGAAGGAAGGTAAAGGGGTTGGTGGTCTTGGATGCCATCGAATGCTCTGTTCCCGCGGCCTGCCGCCGCAGACCAGTTCACACGATGGCTTTTACCGCGCCCCGCCGTCTTGGCCGAATCAAACGCGAATCACGCTTGCTTCATCCATGACAATCGGACGCGGTGACCCAGCTTCCCGGTTCGACGCGTCGTGTTTTCGTAAGTTGTGGCGCATATAAAACCGATTCCCCTCTCGCGCAAGGGCGGAGTGAACAGGTTCTTGCCGAATTATCGCCGCGCTCTAGGCACCGAATGTCCACCCCTCATCTGGCGAGGATGGCAGGGGCAGCAGGGCTCGAACCTGCGACCTGCGGTTTTGGAGACCGCCGCTCTACCAACTGAGCTATACCCCTAGGCGACAGGGAGGCCTCATAGCGCCACTCGGCAGCAAAACGCAAGCGCTCCGTGCGCCTGTCGCACATTTCGCAGCGTCCTTCGGTGCTGGCTTGGCGCCTTCATTGTGATAGCACCGCGTCGAAAGGCATGAACGAACGATGACAGCAGACCCAAAGCCAGAGGATGCCAAGCCCGAGCGGATCCGGCACAAGCGCCATTCGGCCTTCTTTCGCTGGCGCATGCGACGGCGCATCCGGGGCGTGCTGAAAAGCGGCGCGCCGGAATTCGCGCGCTTCCGTGAAAGCCTGTCCGGCGACCTCCCCTCGCCCGGCTCGGACGGCGTGATCCTGGCCGCCTGCAACGACTATTATTACTGGCACTTCGCCGTCACGCTCGTGCTTTCCATGGAAAGGCAGAACGCGAAGCAGAGGCTTCATCTTCACCTCTGCGAGCCCCACGCGCTGACGCTCGACCATATCGCCAAGCTTCAAGCCCGGCTGACTTGTGTCGAACTGAGCTGGACGGCTGATCCGTGCCTGCTCGCCGAGGGCCTGCGCTATCGCACCGTGTACTACGCCTCCTCGCGCTTCCTCATCGCTCCGTTGATCCTGGAGCAGACCGGCGCGCCATTGCTTGCCATCGATGTGGACGGCATCGCTGCAAAGCCTGTCTGGCCGGCATTCGAAGCCGTGCGGCATGATTCCGACGTGGCCCTCATTCAGCGTCCGGACGAAGAAAAGCCGACGATGAAGATTCTGGCCAGCGCAGTCGGCTTCAACCAGACGGAACGCGGCACCGGGTTCGCGCGCGATCTGGGCCAATCGCTCGCAGCGCTCCTTGCCATGCGGCCTGGCTACCATGTCGACCAGATCGCCATCCATTACCTGATGACCGAGCCGAAATATCGCGATCTGCGCATCGCGCCCGTTCCCCAAACACTCTGGGACCACGACTTCGATCCCGATGCGGTGATTTGGACCGCGAAAGGCTGGAGCCGCAAAGAGTCCGGGACATTCCAGCGGGCCAAGCAGGAAGTGGATGCGGCTTTCCCCGATTTGGCTTATCGGGCCGAGCGATGAGCAAACAATCCGATCCGAGCCGCGACGCCAAGACCCTCGACCGCATCGCACGCCGCCACCGTCCCTGGCTCGAAAGCCTGGGCATCCGCTCGAAACCCTGGCTGATCCTCGGCTCCGCACCCGACCCCACTTTGCCGCCCGCGATCTTCGGGACCCATGCGCGCATCGATATCAACAATGTCGGCCGCACCGCGCAGGCACTCGGGCTCGGCCGTGCCGACCTCACGGTGCGGGCGCGCAAGAAGTCGTGGGAGGAGCACGCCCATGTCGATACCAACGGCCTGCTGTGGATGCACACATGGCCGCGTTTCATGATGCGCCTACCGCTGATCGGCAAATCATACGACCATATCGGCAGCGTCATGCCGCTCAAGCGCCCCGAACGTGATCTGATCGTCTCCCACATCGCGGGCGCATCACCGCAATCCATCGGCGACCTCGGCAAGGTCACCAACGGCGTGGCCGCTGCCTGCTACGCGATGTTTCTCGGCGTGCCGCGGATCGTGCTCGCCGGCATCTCGCTGTCCAAGGTCGGCCATTCCTATGACGAGCTCGGCCGCCGCCGGCGGCAGGTGGACGAAGACGCTTTCATTCTGGAGCGCCTGAAGACGCGCGCCGACCTCTTCACCACCGAGCCCGATCTGGCCGAAGACGCCGGCATCAAGCTGTGGGCGCCGAAAGGCTGACAGCCGGCTCGCGGCTCGATATGACCCCGGCTCAGCAATCACGGAATTGACCATGCGCGTTTGGACCGTCAGCGAAGCCAAGGCAGGCACTCTCACCCAGTGCCTCGGCGTCGCGCGCCTGATCGACCCCAAGCCGCGCAAGGTGGTCGTCAAGCGCGAGTTGCCGGCATGGCAGCGCGGGATGCTCTCGCCCTATCGCCGCCTGAAGGTGCCCGAGCCCGATCTCATCATCTCCTGCGGCGGTGTGGCGAACTCGCACGTCCAGGCAATCGTCGCGGCCTGCAAGGTAAAGCCTTTCACGGTTCATCTCGCGACGCCGCAACCGGACTACGAACAGATGTTCGACATGGCTTTCATTTCGCGCCATGACTGGAATGAGACGAAGGCTCGCCGCGCCAACTGGCACGAGATGGTCGGTGTGCCGCACCAGATCAGTCGCGAGATCCTCGACGGTTTTCGTGAGCAGGCGCGCCAGCGCTGGGCGCCCAAGGGCGACAAGGTCGTCACCGTTCTCGCCGGCGGCCCCAACCGCGCTTATCTCTATGACGACGCCACGGTCGATCGTCTGATCGAAACCATCAAAGGGTTCGCAGCCGATGGCTGGACCGTGCTGGCTTCCACCTCCCGCCGCTCCCGCTCCGACCTGCTCGGCCGCCTGCTGGCTCTACGCAGCGAGCGCATCGTCGTTTGGGACCGCGAAGGCGAAAACCCTTATCGCGACTATCTTGCGGCTGCCGACGCATTTCTGGTGACCAAGGACTCGATCACCATGGCCTGCGAAGCGCTCGCCACCGGCCGTCCCACTTACGTCTTCGACCTCGCCAAGAACCCGGGCCCCCGTCTCGACAAGTTCGAATGGTTCCACCGCGACATGAGCGAGACGCTACGGCTGACGCGGCCCTTCGAGGGCATGCTCGATGCCTATCCGTACCAGCCGCCCCATGAATCTCAGCGCGTCGCTGAAACGATCATGGCAGAGATCGCCAAGCGCCGCCCCGATCTCGTGAAGCGCGCAGCCGCGACCGCGGAAGCACGGAAAGCGGAAAATGCAGCCAAGCAAGCCGATGAAGGCCATTCCGGTATTGCCGCGACCTACGACACGACATTCGCCCATCACCGCAAATGGCTGGAAGAACACAAGCTTCTCGGCCGGCCCTGGTTCTTTCTCGGCTCGGCCCCCGACCCGACGATCCCAGCGAAGCTCGCCGACAATACCGTCTATGCCTATATCAAATTCGCCGGTCGCTCCGCGCGCATGCATGGCCTGCCGCCTGCCGACATCACGCTGCTGACGCGCTGGAAAGAACTTCAGCAGGCCGCCAATCTCGATCTCAAGCTGATCCTGCGTCTGCGCCCCGATGTGAACTGGCGTGGACGCATCAATCGCGCGCTGGGCCGCGCCGGTATAGCGGAAAGCCAACTCACCAGCCGCGAGCGCGACGATTACGTCGTCAAAACGCTCGGCTCGCTCTTCAGCGGCGTCGGCAGCGAGAAGCGTCCATCGAACGGTGTGGGCATGATCTGCTTCGCCCTCGCCCACGGCATCGAACAGGTCGTCATCGCCGGCCTGTCATTCGATGTCTCGGGCCACGAATATGAGCGCTCGACCGCACCCCGCCGGCACGCCGCGGAGGATCGCGCGGCCCTTTCCGTCATGGCTCAGCGCTACCCCGGCGTTTCGACGACGGAGCCAAGCGTCCACGAAGCGACCGGTCTGCCCCTCTACTCAGCCTCCTGACCACAGCCCGTCATAGAGCGGCAGGCCGGTGATCCGGTGCAGGTTTTCTTCGGTTGTCGAAACGAACGGATAGAGTGCCGCAATCTGTTGCAGCGCAGCACGGTCCTCTGCAACGTGCCGACGCTTCTTGCCGACAGCGTTGTAATCATGCCCGTTCGTTTCCAGCGACATCCCGGCAATGATGATCTGTGGCACGCCGAGTGCCAAAGCATAAGCGAGGAGCGAGATGCCGTTGGAAGGACGCTTTTCCTCACCGATCCCGGTGAAGAGCGAGCCAAGCGTGCGGATCACGAACTGATCCCTTTCCATCCGATGCAACTCAGCCTGACTGGACCAGCGCCAGCCGCTGAGACGCTTGAGTTTCGCGCTCAGGGGAAAGGTACGGCCCATCATGAGAGTGCTGCGGGTCTTCAAACCCGCAATCTGCTTCGGTTCGGTCTTGGTAAGAAGCAGCGTCAGGTCCGCGTCGGGCAGCCCACGCCTTTTCGCCGAGTGGCCGGCATATTTGACGTAAATGTAAGCGGTATTTTCCGGCAGATGGTCGGGTATGGCGGGGCCCGGCGCGGAACCCAGGACAAACCAGGGCCGACCCAACAGACCTCGTGCGCCGGCCCAGTTGCGATGAAATTCCAATGTCCGCATCCAATCGCGATCGGTCTCCGAGAAGGCGGAGCCTGCGAGGGAGAAGGGTGACGCGACGCTTGCCGACTTCGCCATGAGCTGCCTGGAAATTTCTGGGTAACTCTTTGGGTAGAGGAATTAGATTCCACGCGCACCAATTTCAGAACAGCACGACCATCACGTTTACTTAACGCCGGGAAATAAAAAAGGGCGGGTCCGTGAAGACCCGCCCTTTGATCTGAAGCTTGGAAAAGCTTACTCGACGATGGCTGCGACGATGCCCGCACCCACCGTGCGGCCACCCTCACGAATAGCGAAGCGCAGCTTCTCTTCCATCGCCACCGGCACGATCAGTTCCACGTCCACCGTCACATTG
>NZ_JAMXQS010000007.1 GCF_024053505.1 Mesorhizobium liriopis
CCGCAGGTTCAAATCCTGCCCCCGCAACCATGAACAACAAAACCCGCCAAACCCATGGCGGGTTTTGCCGTTTGAGACATCCGAAACCCGCTCCAGAAATAACGGCAGGAGGAGGACGGGGGGCTAGTGGATTAGAAAAGGCGGAGGCGTCACAGGTGATCGTAACCCGCTCGATCTCACCATCGGCAGTGATCACGACGCCATGACTGCAAGCGAAATTGCCGTTCCATCGCCACCTGAAGCCAAGACGAGCACCTCTGCTCGCATTATCCTGGGTGCCAGTCTCGTACTGATCGCACTCAATCTGCGCCCCTTGTTCTCAAGTGCATCGGCGCTGCTGCCGGAAATCCAGGCGCAGCTCGCCCTGTCATCGTTTGCCGCCAGCCTTTTGACGACATTGCCGGTGGTCTGTCTCGGCTTGTTCTCGCCATTCGCCGCGCGGTTTGCGGGACGAATCGGTTCTGAGCGAACGATGCTCGTCGTGCTTGTCTTGCTTGCGATCGGCACATCTCTGCGAGGGCTCTCCTCCATATTCATGCTTTTCGTGGGGACAGCGCTCGCGGGCGCCTGCATCGCCATCGGTAATGTCCTTCTCCCAGCCTTGGTGAAGCGCGATTTCCCGCATCGAACGGCCTTGATGACTGGGCTCTACACCATGGCACTCTGCGCAGGCGCAGCGAGTGCGGCCGGGTTGACGCTGCCGCTCGAGCGCGCATTTGGCGGTT
The DNA here is from genome assembly GCF_024053505.1 of Mesorhizobium liriopis. Lineage (GTDB taxonomy): Bacteria > Pseudomonadota > Alphaproteobacteria > Rhizobiales > Rhizobiaceae > Mesorhizobium_B > Mesorhizobium_B liriopis. The sequence goes on from NZ_JAMXQS010000007.1 coordinate 726, forward strand.
CGATGAATGCTGCCCTTGCAATCTGGGCACTTCCCGCGGCGGTCGTGGCCCTGATCTGGTTGCCCCAGGTCATTCTTACGCGCGGCCAGACTGTTCGAACACGCTTCACGGTGTCGGGGCTCTGGCGCGATCGGCTCGCCTGGAACGTCACCCTCTTCATGGGTTTCCAATCAGCTTTGGCCTATTGCGTCTTTGGCTGGCTCGTTCCGATCCTGCGCGAGCGCGGTCTGGACGGCGTGACCGCCGGAGCCGCCGTGTCGGTGTCCGTCATGGTTCAGGCTGCGTCGTGCCTCGTCGTTCCCCATCTCGCGATCAAGGGGCGAAATCAAAGCGCTCTCAACGTCGCCCTCTGCGTGATCGCGGTCGGGGCGTTGCTCGGACTTCTCTTCGCACCACTTTGGACGGTCTGGTTCTGGGCAGTGCTGCAAGGGATCGGTCAGGGCGGGCTCATCGCTGCGGCCATGACCGTGATCGTGCTGCGCTCGCGCGACTCCCATGTGGCATCGCATCTATCGGGCATGGCGCAATGTGTCGGCTATCTTCTGGCTGCGTCCGGTCCCCTGCTTGTCGGCTTCATCCACAGTTGGACCGGAAGCTTCGCGGGCAGCGCTGTCCTGTTTGCCGTCCTTGGGTCGATCGCAGCGGTCAATGGCTGGCTTGCCGGCCGGCCGCATTATGTCGGTGCTATTTCACGGCAAGCCGATGCTGTATCGTGAGACCGAGGCGCGAACGCCTTCGGTCGTTCCCAGCCTCTCGGTCTAAGCGATACAGGTGCCTTTACTGCGCAAAGTGGACGGTCGCGATTTCGGGCTCGAGGAGATCGGCAAGCGTCGCGGCATCCCAGTTGGTCAGGCGCACGCAGCCATGGCTTTGCGTCTTGTCGATCTTGGATGGTTCGGGCGTGCCGTGGATCCCATAGGTCGGTTTCGACAGGTCGATCCAGATATTCCCCACCGGTCCGTTGGGACCGGGCGGGATATCGAGCACCTCGTCGTTCTTGCCCTGCTTGAAGTTCTTCTTCGGATTGTAGGTGTAGCCCGGATCGCGAACGATCTTGCCGACCTTCAACTCGCCTTCGGGTGATGGATTGTCTTCCGATCCGATGGTCGCCGGGAAGGCCGTGACGAGGTTGCCCGCACCGTCATAGGCGCGCAGCAAACCTTCGGATTTCACCACCTCGACGCGCGTGACCTTGGCGGCCGGCTCGGTCGAAGGGTCCGCGACCGTGATCTCCGTGCCTGCTTTATCGAAATCGGCTTTCGGGTTGAGTGTCTTCAGCAGCGTTTCGTCCATATGAAAACGCTCGGCCAGCATCTCGCTCGGGCTCGTGAAGCCGAGATATTTCATTTCGGCGAGCTTGGCGTAATCGTTCGGAATGCGTTTGGCGAAGCGCTGGTCGAGATCCTTTTTCGTGATCGTGTAAGTGATTATCGCAGGGCGTTGGTCCTTGAGCAGGGCGTCCCAAAGCGGCTGGTCGATTTGGCCATCGACGGGCAGCTTGTTCATTTCCTCGTAGGTCCGCACTGCCTTGATCAGATTGTCGCCTGGGTAGCCATCGATGACGCCTGGCGAAGCGTGCGCGCGATCAAGCAGAACCTGCAGGCGGACTAGCATCGGGTTCGGCTTCTTTTCTTCCTCGCTTTTGGGCGCTTCCGCCTTCGCATCCTTTGCCGGCTCGTTCTTGTCGGAGGTCAGGACCATGGCCGTGAACCCGGCTTCGTTGATGCTGTCCGCTGTCAGTGTGTCATCGGCCAGCGCGGGCGATGTGCCGGACAAGAGGAGAAGGCTGAAAGCGACAAGGGAGCGGTTCACGGCAGGCCTGAAGGAGCAGAAAAATCGGACGAGCTATCAGCGCGACAGAGCGCCATTTGTTCCCCGAACAGGCCGCCGAAACTGCGCTGGCGTCAGTCCGTCTCGTAGAGTTCCAGCGGCAGGCCGTCCGGGTCGGCGAAAAAGGTGAAGCGACGGCCGGTGTGCTCGTCGATGCGGATGGGCTCTACCGTGATGCCCGCCTCTTCCAGCGCGGCTCGGGCTGCCTCGATGTCCCTCACCCCGAATGCCAAGTGGCGCAGGCCTCGGGCTTCTGGATAGGAGGGACGCGCCGGGGCGTCGGGAAACGAGAACAGCTCGATCTGCGCCGAGCCCAGTGCCAGGTCGCATTTCCAGGATTGCCGTTCGGCGCGCCAGACTTCGCGAATGATGGGGAGGCCCAGAAGCTCGTGATAGAACCGTCGCGCGGCCGCGTAGTCCGAGGCGATGATCGCGACGTGATGGATCGCTTCGAGTTTGAGGCCGGTCATCTTCGTCTCCACGAGCAGGGTTCGTTTCGGGTGTGCGTGGCTTCGCCTGCTTTTCCATGAGAGGAAACGGACGGCAACATGCTTCACATGCGTTGAGGCTCCGGCCCTTGAGACTGTTGCCCGTCGCCTTACACTCGAAACGGCGAAGAATGGCGGCGCGGATGGGCGAAGCGGACGACGAAGAGAAGGGGGCTGCGGCGATCACGGCGCGAATGCGCCAGTGGGCGCGGCGGTCGGCCATGGATTACCTATCCAAGCACGCATCGAGTTCGGAGAACCTGCGGAAAGTCATGCAGCGGCGTGCCCTCCGGCGTTTCCCCGAAGCGGGGCCGGAAGGGGCGGCATTGCTTGCACAGGAAGCACTCGACTTCTGCCGCGAGCACGCTTTCGTGGACGATCAGGCCTATGCCGAAATGAAAGTACGCTCGGGCGTGCGCAAGGGGCATTCACAGCGACGCATCGCGCTGACGCTCGCAACCAAAGGCGTGGAGCGCGAGGTTTCACATGAGGCGCTGAAGGCATCCGACGATCTGGCAGCCGCGGCGGCACTTGCGCGGCGCAGGCGCATGGGACCTTGGCGAAGGAATGAGCTCGATCCTGAAAGCCGGCGCAAGGAGATGGCGGCATTCGCGCGCAACGGCTTTTCGGGCGATGTCGCCTTCCGCGTCATGGATATGAGCATCGAGGAGGCGGAAGACGCGATCGACGAGGCCGAGCGCAGTGCCTGAATTCCAGGCGGCCCAGAAGGCCTTGCTCAGAAAGCCTTGAAAGTCAGTGTGGTGAAGCAGCGGGTGATGCCGGGTACGTTGGCGATGTTGTCGTTGACGAATTTGCCGATGTCGATCTCGTTCTCGACATAGACCTTGAGAAGCAGATCGTATTCGCCGCTGGTGGAATAAAGCTCGGACGCCACCTCGCGCGCGTAGAGCTCGTCGGCCACCTCATAGGTCTTGCCGGGGCTGCATTGAAGCTGGACGAAGATGGCGCGCATATCGAAACTCCGCTCGCTTCGAGGGGGTGGTCGCACCGCTCATACGGCAAACCCGCTTGAAGCGCGACCGTTTCCAGTGCTTGACGCGGTCAATCTGTCACGGAAAAGTTGGCCCCTTCCGCGCGTTGACGGGCAACCAGCTATTTCTAAATGTTTTAAGGCCCGCGCGGCCTTGTTCGAACCCTTGCTTAACAAAGGTTGGCGTCCGGGCTCGGTGCCCGTGCCACTTTCGCGTGAATCAAGCTCGCGCCGAAGCAGCCTCGGGTGGGAAGAGAAAGGGACAAGAAATGTCAGACCAAGGAAGAGAAGATCGTATCCGCTCTCGCGCCTACGGCAAGTGGGAGAGCGAAGGGCGTCAGGACGGCCATCATGACCGCCATTGGGATGAGGCCTCGCGTGAGGTCGATGGCGAAGGCGATGGCCTGCCGGCGGATGCCACGCCTTCGGATGTGGCCCCTGCCAGCGAAACCGACGAAACGTCTCTCGATGCGGCCGGTGCAGTCGAGCGTGACGATGCACCTGCCAGAACGTCGAAATCCCGTTCAGCCAGAAAAGGCACCAACGGCATCGAAGCGGCTGGCCGTTCCTGAACGGAGGGCGTCATTCCATGAGCGCGGAGCCGGATGCGGCTCCGCAGCATTCTGCCGCAGGATAACCGATGCAACTTGATGGTGGGACTGGCCATTCACACGGCGCGCCATAGTTCGGTGTGTATCCTCCCTCCTCGCAGGTTCCACGAAACAACCCCATGACGAGTTCCAGATACCGTGTCTCGCACGGCTCTCCCTTTCCGCTTGGCGCGCATTGGGACGGCTCGGGCGTCAACTTTGCCCTCTTCTCGGCAAACGCCACCAAGGTCGAACTGTGCCTGTTCGACCAGACCGGCCGCCGCGAGATCGAGCGGATCGTTCTGCCCGAATACACGCATGAGGTCTGGCACGGCTATCTGCCGGATGTGCGCCCCGGCCAGCTCTACGGTTACCGCGTTCATGGCCCCTACGAGCCGCAGGCTGGACACCGCTTCAATCCGAACAAGCTCGTGCTCGACCCTTACGCGCTCGAACTGCGCGGCGACATGCGCTGGCATGACGCGGCCTTCGGCTACCGTATCGGTTCGAAGCAGGCGGATCTTTCGTTCGACAAGCGCGACTCCGCGCCGATCATGCCGAAATGCGTGGTGGTCGATCCAGCCTATACCTGGGGGCAGGATATCCGCCCCAACACGCCATGGGCCGAGACGATCACCTATGAAGCCCATGTGAAGGGCATGACGGCACAGCGCGAGGAGCTGCCGCCGCAACTGCGCGGCACCTTTGCCGGCCTCGCCGACCCGAACGTGGTCGAGCATCTCGCCAAACTTGGCGTGACGGCCGTCGAACTGATGCCCGTGCAGTCCTTCTTCGACGATCGCTACCTCATCGAAAAGGGGCTGACGAACTATTGGGGCTACAACACGGTCGGCTTCTTTGCGCCGGCCACCCGCTTCATTTCGCCCGGCGGCGGCATTCACGAGTTCAAGCTCATGGTGCGGCGCCTGCATGAGGCGGGCATCGAGGTGATCCTCGACGTGGTTTACAACCACACGGCCGAAGGCAACCAGATGGGGCCGACGTTGTCCTTCCGCGGCATCGACAATGCGAGCTATTACGTGCTCGCCGACGACCCGCGCTATTATTTCGAGACCACCGGCTGCGGCAACAACCTGAACCTGACGCATGAGCGCGTGCTCATGATGGTCATGGATTCGCTGCGCTACTGGGTCGAGGAGTGCCACGTCGATGGCTTCCGCTTCGATCTCGCCTCGACGCTGGGGCGCGACCGCGACCAGTTCTCCAGCCACGCCGTCTTCCTCGACGCCGTGCGCCAGGACCCGGTGATGTCCAAGGTGAAACTGATCGCCGAGCCCTGGGATACGGGCCCCGGCGGCTATCAGGTCGGCAATTTCCCGCCCGGCTGGGCCGAATGGAACGACAAGTATCGCGACACCGTGCGCGGCTACTGGAAGGGCGAGGAGGGCTTGGCCCCCGATCTCGCAAGCAATCTGCTCGGCTCGGCCAATCTCTTCGACAAGCGCGGTCGCCGGCCTTGGGCCAGCGTCAACTTCGTCACCGCCCATGACGGCTTCACGCTGCTCGACGTCGTTTCCTTCAATGACAAGCACAATGAGGCGAACGGCGAGGACAACAAGGACGGTCATTCGCACAATCTGAGCTGGAACTGCGGCGCGGAAGGCCTGACCGACGACCAGGGCATTCTCGATCTGCGCGACCGGATGCGGCGCAACCTCATTGCCACGACGCTTCTGTCGCAAGGCACACCGATGCTCCTGATGGGGGATGAGGTCGGCCGTTCCCAGGGCGGCAACAACAATGCCTATGCCCAGGACAACGAGATGAACTGGCTGAAATGGGAAGGCATCGGCGAACGCGACGAGGCTTTCCGCACTTTCGTGCAGAACGTGATCCGCATCCGCCGCGATCGCGAGCTCCTGCGCCAGCGCAAGTTCCTCCACGCCCAGCCGGTGGATGAGGAAGGCACGCTCGACGTGCAGTGGCTACGCCCAAGCGGCGAGCCGATGGAAGATGGCGACTGGCAGAACCCGCATACGCGCTCCATGGCCGTGGCCTTGGCCGGGCCAGACGAGCGGATGCTGCTGCTTCTCAATGCCTATCATGAAAGCCTCGACTTCCAGCTGCCGCAAGGCTTCGAGAATGGCTGGGTGAAGCTGATCGACACCGCGACGGGTGCTGCCCATGTGCGCCGGGGCGAGAAGGTCGAGGGCTCGACTTTCACCGTCGAGGGCCGAACGCTGATCCTGCTGGAGACCGTGAAGTGAGTTCTGCACGTCGCTACGAGCCGACATGGGGCGTCGAACTCCATGACGGCGACAAGGCACGCTTCCGCATCTGGGCGCCGGGCACGGAAGGCCTGTCGCTCAGGCTCGGCGGCGAAGACCGGGCAATGGATCGCGCGGATGACGGCTGGTTCACGCTCGACGCTTCTGATGTCTCCGCAGGCACCGCTTATGCCTTCGTCCTGCCCGACGGGCTCGTGGTGCCGGATCCGGCCTCACGGGCTCAGGAAGGGGATGTGCACGGGCCGTCAGTCGTCTGCGATCCTGACAGCTACCAGTGGCAGAACGCGGAATGGAAGGGGCGCCCCTGGGAAGAAACGGTGATCTCCGAAATCCATATCGGCACCTTCTCGCCCGCAGGCACGTTCCGGTCGGCGATCGAAAAGCTGCCGGAACTGGTGGAGGCCGGCATCACGGCGGTCGAGGTCATGCCGATCGCGCAGTTCGGCGGCGAGCGGGGCTGGGGCTATGACGGCGTGTTGCTTTATGCGCCGCACCGCGCCTATGGCACGCCCGACGACTTCAAGGCTTTCGTCGATGCCGCTCACGGCCATGGGCTGATGGTTTTCCTCGACGTGATCTACAACCATTTCGGTCCGGACGGGAATTATCTGCCACGGCTCGCGCCGGACTTCTTCCATCCCGAGCGCCACACGCCATGGGGGGCGGCCATCGCCTATGAGAAGACGCCGGTGCGGCGCTTCTTCATCGAGAACGTCCTTTACTGGTTGGACGAATTCAGACTGGATGGCTTGCGCTTCGATGCCGTGGATCACATCCGCGATGTGGAGTCCAAGCCCGATATCCTTACCGAAATGGCCCTGCGCGTGCGCGAGGTGTTTCCGGACCGGCCGATCCATCTGGCGACCGAGGACAACCGCAACATCACGAGCCTGCACGAGCGAGGGGAAGACGGTTCGGTGCCGCTGCACACGGCGGAATGGAACGACGACTTTCACAACGCCGCGCATGTGGTCGCAAGCGGCGAGACGGACGGCTACTACGAGGATTTCGCCGACGATCCTATCGGTCACGTACGGCGCATCCTCGCTGAGGGGTTCGCCTATCAGGGCGAGCCCTCGCGACATGCCGACGGCGAAACGCGCGGCGTGCCGAGCGCACATCAGCCACCGCAGGCTTTCGTGGATTTCCTGCAGAACCACGACCAGATCGGCAACCGCGCGATGGGCGATCGGCTGATCACCCTGTCGCCGGAGCCGCGCCTGCGCGTGCTGTCGGCCATCCTTCTGCTGTCGCCGCATATTCCGCTGCTCTTCATGGGAGAGGAGTGGGGCGAGACCAACCCGTTCTTCTTCTTCACCGATTTCCACGGCCAACTGGCGGATGCGGTGCGGGAAGGGCGGCGCAACGAGTTTTCGAAGTTCAGCTCCTACGCCAAGGAGACGATCCCCGACCCGAACGACCGCGACACCTTCGAGCGCTCCAAGATCGACTGGCTGCATGCGGAAAGCGCGCGTGGCCAGGAATGGCGCACATGGACGAAGACGCTTCTCGCGTTGCGGCAAAAGCATGTCGTGCCTGCCCTGAAACAGGCCGGCGGCCATGCGGGGCGGATGCTCGATTCCGGTGCTGAAGCGATCGCGGTGGACTGGACGCTCGGCAAGACCGTTCTTCGCTTGCGCGCACGCTTCGCGAAGGATGCCGCCCTGCCGGAGGCCGATGGCAAGACCGTCTTCGAATATGGCAGCGGCGACGACGCCTATGTCCGCGTGTCGGTCAGCGAAGGCGCAGCATGAGCAAGAAACTCGCCCGCCTCGCGGAAAAGCTCGGCATCGCTTCCGACTATATCTCGATGACGAAGCAGCGCGTGGAGATCGACGATGACGGGCGGCGGCGCATGCTGGCCGCCCTGGAGGTCGATGCGAGTTCAAAGGAGGCGGTCGAGGCGGCGCTCGAGCGTTTCAAGGACACCAAGCCTCCGGTCATGAAGCCGGCGAAGAACAGCGCCTGCTATCTGCCGAAATGGCTCGAAGACAAGCCCGCCTGGGGCATTCCGGTGCAGCTCTACGAGCTGCGCTCTGGTCGCAACTGGGGCATCGGCGACTTCAAGGATCTCGCGGATTTCTGCCGTATCGCAGGCGCGCACGGCGCGGATTTCGTGGGCGTCAACCCGCTGCATGCGCTGTTTCTGTCCGAGCCTGAACGCAACAGCCCGTTCTCGCCGTCGAGCCGGCTCTTCCTGAACCCGATCTACATCGCCGTGGATCGCTTGCCCGGCGGTGAGTTGCTGGAAGAAGAGCGCGACGAGTTCAATCGCCTGCGCGAGACCGCGCTGGTCGATTATCCCGGGGTCACCGCGCTCAAGCTGCGCGCCTTGCGCCGCGCCTGGGAAAAGGCGGATCGCAACGATCCCGCTCTGGAAGCTTTCCGCGACAAGGGCGACGAGGCGCTGGAGCGCCATGCGCTGTTCGACACGCTGGCGCTGCATCTTGCCCAAAGCGGCACGAAGGGCGGCTGGAAGACCTGGCCCGCCGAATACCAGAATCCGGAAAGCGAAGCGGTGAAACGCTTCGCGGAAGAACGCCGCGACGAGGTGATGTTTCACGTGTGGCTGCAATATCTTGCGCGCACGCAGCTCGAAGAAGCCGATGAGGCGGCCAAAGGGGCTGGCCTGCGGGTCGGCATCTATCTTGATTTCGCGGTGGGCGAGGCGCCCGACGGCTCGGCGACGTGGAGCAAGCCGAACCTTCTCGTTTCCGGCATGACCATCGGCGCGCCGCCTGACATGTTCACGCTGCAAGGGCAGGACTGGGGCTTGGTGCCGATGTCGCCGCTTGCCATGCGCGAAGAGAATTTCGCGACATTCAAGGCCATCATGGAAGGACTGATGGCATCGGCCGGTGCGCTTCGCATCGACCATGCCATGGCGCTCTGGCAGCTCTTCTTCGTGCCGCAAGGTTTGACGCCCGCCGACGGCGCCTATCAGCGCTATCCGATCAGGGAGCTTCTGGCACTGCTCACGAAATCATCGCGCGAGAACGAGACGGTGGTGATCGGTGAGGACCTCGGCATCGTGCCGCCCGGCTTTCAGGACGTGATGGCCCAGAGCAACATCTTGTCCTACCGCATCCTTTATTTCGAGCAGACGGAAAAGGGCTTCAAACGGCCCAAGGAGTATCCTGCGAAGGCTCTCGCCTGTCTCGCGACACACGATCTGCCGACATGGCGGGGCTGGTGGAAGGCGGACGATACCGACCAGCGGCTGAAAGCGGGGTTGATCGACGAGAGCATCAACAAGCGCCAGCACAAGGAGCGTGCGAAAGAACGCAAGCGGCTGGTGAAGGCGCTGGCGGCGGAGAAGCTCTTGTCGAAATCCGACGAGGAAACGGCAAAGGCTGCGATCGAGGATTGGCGAGCGCCCTTGCCGGACGCGCTGGCTGTCGCCGTTCACCGCTACATGGCGCGCACTCCGAGCCTGCTTGCCGGCGCAAGGCTGGCCGATCTCGTGGGCGAGGCGGGTCCGACGAATGTGCCGGGCACCACGAACCAGTTTCCAAACTGGTCGCCCAAGCTCGACATCGCGATCGAGGACATGCCGGCACTGCCGCTGTTCAAGGCGATCACCGTGGCACTCGCCGCTGAACGCCCGCGTCGCTGAACTTTTCTCCCAAACCGCTGTTCGAGTGCCATGACCCTGCCACGCGCCACTTATCGCCTTCAGTTCCGTGAAGGCATGACATTCGACCGGGCCGCGGGCCTGGTGCCCTATCTCAAGACGCTCGGCATCAGCCACCTCTATGCCTCGCCGATCTATACGGCGCCCGAAGGCTCGACCCACGGCTATGACGTTGCCAACCACAACGAGATCGACCCATCCTTGGGCGGGCGCAAGGGCTTCGACCGGCTGAGCGCGGCGCTGAAGGAAGCGGGGCTTGGCCTCGTGCTCGACATCGTGCCCAACCACATGGCGGCATCACTCGAGAATCCGTGGTGGCGCAGCGTGGTCGAGTGGGGGGCGGACAGCCCCTATGCGCACCATTTCGACATCAACTGGAAAGAGCGGCTGACGCTGCCGAACCTCGGCAAGACATTCGACGAGGCAGCGCAGGATGGTGAAATCAAGCTCGCCTTCGACGCACAAACCGGCGCGCTGGCGCTCGGCTATTACAGCACGCTGGTGCCGCTGCACCCGCGCACCTATGAGCAGGCCTTGGCGGCAATCGAGCATCCGCTGAAAAGCGAAATCCTCGATGCCGCGAAAACCGCTTCGCCGGATTCGGATCGCCTCCACGAGACGTTGCGCCGGCTCACCGCCGACGAAGCCTTCAAGGCCGAGCTGGAGAAGATTTCCGCCGATCCGAGCTTCCTGAAACAAATCCACGATGCGCAGCCTTGGAAGCTCTGCTTCTGGAAGGAAGCGCGCGAGCATCTGAGCTATCGCCGCTTCTTCGAGGTGACCGGTCTGGCCGGCGTGCGCGTGGAAGACGACAAGGTCTTCGACGACGTGCACCGGCTCACCCTTGAACTGGTGGACAATGGTCAAGTCGATGGCTTGCGCATCGATCATGTCGACGGCCTCGCCGACCCGCGCGCCTATCTCGCTCGCCTGCGCGGGAAGATCGGGCCTGAGACCTATCTCGTGGTCGAAAAGATTCTTGGCGAAGAGGAGCAACTGCCGAACGATTGGCCGATCGAAGGCACCACCGGCTACGAGTTCGCCGCGCGCATGCCGGAACTGTTCGTGGAGGGGGCCGGGCTTAAGGCGCTGGCGCATGCGCATGACGCGCTTCTCGGCCGTCACTTCGATCCTGAAGCAGAGGGCGCCAAGGCCAAGCGGCTGATGGTGACGCATAATTTCGCGACCGAGCTCAAGGGCCTCGCACGGATGGCTGCAGGTTTGAGCGATGGAAGATGGAGCGAAGAGGCCTTAGCGCAGGCCATTGCAGCGCTCATCGTCGCCTTTCCCACCTATCGCACCTATGGCGACAGGAATGGCATGCCCGAAAGCGACCAGCGTCTTTTGGCGGAGTCCGCCCAGAAGGCCGACAAGGCCGATCTTGATGCGCTGGGTTTCGTGCTGAAACAGCTGAACGAAGGCAAGGGTGACGAGGCCGGTGAGTTTCGCGTCCGCTTCCAGCAATTGACCGGGCCAGCCACCGCGAAATCGGTCGAGGACACGCTGTTCTACCGCGCCAATGCGTTGATCGCGATGAACGAGGTGGGCGGCGAACCGGAACAGGGCGTGGGATCGGTCGAGCGCTTCCACGAGGCGATGCTGGCGCATGCGCGGCGCCAGCCGCACGGCTTGCTCGGTTCCTCAACGCACGACACCAAGCGCGGCGAGGATGCCCGCGCGCGGCTCTACGCCTTGAGCGAGGCACCCGATGAGTGGGCGCAAGCGGTCGAGCGCTGGCGCGAGACGAACAAGAGCAAGGTCGAGACGCTCGAAAAGGGCGCGGCGCCCGAACCTGAAACCGAATGGCTGCTGTATCAGGCGCTGGCCGGCAGTTGGCCCGAAGACATCGATATATCCGACGAGGCCGCGCTCGAAGCCTTGTCGGAGCGCTTTGCGCAATATGTCGAGAAGGCGTTGCGCGAGGCGAAGCTGCGCACAGGCTGGAGCGATCCGGACGAGGCTTACGAGAATGCGGTAAAGGCCTATGCCGCCCACCTGCTCGATCCGGCGAACGGCGCATTCCTTCAGGATTTCTCGAAGGCGCTCGCGCCCTTCGCGAAGACAGGAAAACGCAACAGTCTGGCACAGACCTTGATCAAGCTTACGGCGCCTGGCGTGCCTGATATCTATCAAGGCACGGAAGGTTGGGATTTGAGCCTTGTCGATCCGGACAACCGCCGCGCACCGGATTTCGATGCGCTCGCCCAGCGTCTCGAGAGCGTGAAGGATAAGGCTGTTGCCTGGGACCTCAGCGAGACCGGCAAGATGGCGCTGACGGCAGCCGTGCTCGCGCTTCGCGAAAAGGAGTCGGTTTTCTTCGAGCAGGCTTCATACAAAGTGCTCGATATCGAAGGGCCGGGCGCTGAGACGCTTGCAGGCTTCGTGCGCGAGCATGAGGGCAAGGCACTGCTGCTGCTGGTTCCGCGCCTGACGTTGAAGGGTACGGACTGGTCCGAAACCGCGATCGTCACCTCTGCGCGTGCGTGGACGGATGTCGAAACGGGGAAGGAGATGGCTCCCAGCGAGCGCTTGTCCGTGCGTGACGTTCTCGGCCAGCGGCAGGTCGCGCTTCTATGGAGCGAGTGAGGACGCTCGGGCATCGGTGAGGGAGACGTCTCCGCTGCCTTTTCATTTCCTGCCACTTTGCATCGACGCTGCCTTTCTTCAAGGATAGAACGCGTCTCATGTCACAGTGGTCACCCAACCAGTATCTGAAATTCGCCGACGAGCGCACGCGCCCGGCCTCTGATCTGCTCGCCCGGGTGCGGAGCGAGCGGGTCGAGACGGTGACCGATCTGGGCTGCGGCCCGGGCAACTCGACGGAGCTTCTGGCAAGGCGCTTTCCTCACGCGCGCCTGTTCGGCATCGACACTTCGGCGGCGATGATCGAGGCGGCGCAAAAGCGCCTGCCGGATGCGCGGTTCGCGATGGAAGCCATTCAGGACTGGAGCCCGGACACGTCACAGGACCTGATCTTCGCCAATGCCTCGCTGCAATGGGTGCCGGGTCATGCAAGGCTCTTTCCGCGATTGGCCGGATTCCTGGCTGAGGGTGGGACCCTGGCGTTCCAGATTCCGGACAATCTCGATGCGCCGAGCCACACGACGATGAGCGAAGCCGCGCGTGATATCGGGCTCGGTGAAATCGTCAGCGCGGCCGAGGTGGAACGGACAAAAATCGCTTCCGCGAACGACACTTACGCCATGCTCAAGCCTGTCTGCCGGCGGATCGATATCTGGCGCACGACCTATTATCACCCGCTGGCCGGACTCGACAGCATCGTTGAATGGCTGAAGGGCACGGGCTTGCTGCCCTACCTTTCGCGCATGGCGCCTGAGCGGCATGAGGATTTCCTCCAGGCCTATCGGCAAAGGCTCGTGCCGCATTTCCCGGAAATGGATGACGGCACGGTGCTGTTGCCGTTTCCGCGCCTCTTCATCGTCGCGGTGCGGTAGGCGCCGGTTGCCCGGCGCCTCACTCTCAATCAGCTACCGCTGACCGCACCTTTGATGGTCGTGATGTTGTGATGCATCATGTCGAGATAGGTCGAGGCCGGGCCATCGGGGCCTGAGAGCGCGTCCGAGTAAAGCTCGCCGCCGACCTTCAGGCCCGTTTCCGATGCGATCTGCTCGATCAGACGCGGATTGGTGATGTTCTCGACAAAGATTGCCGCAGCCTTGTCCTTGCGCACCTCCTCGATCAGCTTGGCGACATCGGCGGCCGACGGGTCGGCGTCGGTCGAGATGCCTTCGGGCGCGCGGAAGGTGATACCATAGGCGTTTTCGAAATAGCCGAACGCGTCATGGCTGGTGATGATGGTGCGCTTGGCCTCAGGGATCGAGGCGACCGTTTCCTTCACGTCCTTTTCCGCCGCGTCGAGCTTGGCATCATAGGCGGCGGCGTTCTGCTGGTAGGTCGCGCAACCGTCCTTGTCGGCCCCGCAGAACGCGTCCGCGATATTCTTCACATAGATGCGCGCATTGGCGATCGACTGGAAGGCGTGCGGGTCGGTATCGCCGTGATCGTGCCCATGAGCGTGGCCAGCTTCCTCATGAGAATGGTCGTGACCGGCTTCGCCTTCAGCATGATCGTGGCCTTTTTCGGCCTCTTCGCCTTCCGCGAACTCTTCCTTCATCTCGATCGGCGCCACACCTTGGGTGAGTTCCACCACAGGCGCCTTCGTGCCGCTCGTGTCGACGAGGCGCTGCAGGAAGCCCTCGAAGTGCAGGCCGTTGACGAGAATGACATCGGCCCGCGCCATGGCTTTCGCATCGGCCGGTTTGGGCTCGTAGACATGGGCATCGCCATCCGGACCCACGAGGGTGGTGATGTTCACCCGGTCCCCGCCGACATTCTTGGCGAGATCGGCAATGATCGAGAAGCTCGCAACCACGTCGAGCTTGTCCTGCGCGAAAGCTGTCAGTGGAGTAAATGTTATAACGCTCGCAAGGGCGGCGCGCTTGATGTGCTTGAGCATGAGGAGCAATCCTTCTGCGTTTCGGTTGGAGAAGAGGGGTCAGGCCGCGCGGTGGCGCAAGCTTCGCGACCGGCGGCTGGGTAAACCGCGCGGACCGACGAGAACGGACAGAAGATAGACCACGCCAGCCGACAGGATGATCGAGGGGCCGGACGGCAGCGACAAATGAAAGGACAGAAGCAGGCCGCTGATCACCGAGGCCGCGCCGACCAGGGTCGCGACCACGCACATGGATATGACCTGTCCGGTCCAGAAGCGGGCGGCGGCAGCCGGTAGCATCATCAGCCCCACCGACAAAAGCGTGCCGAGCGCCTGGAAGCCACCGACGAGGTTGAGCACGACGAGGCCCAGGAACACGAAATGCACCGGCGGCCCGAGTTTCGAGACCGAGCGCAAGAAGAGCGGATCGAGGCATTCTGCGATCAGCGCACGCCAGAAGACGAAGAGGCCGGCAAGCGTAACCGCGGTGATGCCGCCGATCAGACCGAGCGCCTCGTCGTTGAGTGCCAGCACGGTGCCGAACAGCACATGCATGAGATCGATGGGCGAGCCGCGCAAGGACACGATCAACACGCCAAGCGCGAGGCTGATCAGGTAGAAGGCCGCCATCGAGGCGTCCTCCTTCAGCACGGTCAGGCGTGAGACGGCGGCAGCACCGAGTGCGACAACCACGCCGGCAACGAGGCCACCGACCGTCATCGGCACGATTTCGAGGCCGTAGAGCAGGAAGCCGGCGGCAGCACCCGGCAGGATCGCATGCGCCATGGCGTCACCCGCCAGGCTCATGCGGCGCAGCATCAGAAACACCCCGACCGGACAGGCGCTGAGGCAAAGGAGAAGCGCGCCGCCGAGTGCGCGCTGCATGAAGCCGAACTCGATGAAGGGCGCGAAGATGATGTCGTAGAGCGCATTCATCACGCGGCTCCGCGATGCTGGTGGGCATGATGGTGATGCTCGTGCGCGTGGTCATCGCGAGCATGATCGTGCGTATCACCCGGCGCACACCAGGGGGCGTTGTCGTCCCAGGCCTCATGGAAATGGAGGGCGAGCGCAAGATTGGCAGGGGTCAGCACCTGCGCGGTTGGACCCCAATTGACGAGACGGCGCGCAAGCAACAGCGTTTGTGGGAAATGGGCGCGGACGAGTTCAAGATCGTGCGCGACGACCAGCACCGTGCGCTTCTCGGCATGCCACTGCTTGATGAGAGCGACGAGATCCTCGACCGTCTTGTGATCGACCGCGTTGAAGGGTTCGTCGAGCAGGATCAGGTCGGCATCCTGCAACAGCACGCGGGCAAAAAGCGCGCGCTGCAGCTGGCCGCCCGACAGGGTATCGATGCCGCGCGTGGCGAAACCCTTGAGGCCGACAGCGGCAAGTGCTGCTTCGAGGCGGTCGCGATCTTCCGCCTTGTGGCGTCCGAGCAGGCCGCGACGCGGCCAGAGACCCAGCGAAACCAGATCGAAGACACGGGCGGGGAAGGAGCGGTCGAGTTCGGACTGTTGCGGCAGGTAGGCGAGGCGCATGGATGCAGGGCGCAGGATCGCGCCGTCCATCGGCTTCAGCACACCCACGATGCCCTTCAAAAGCGTGGACTTGCCTGAACCGTTGGCCCCGACAATGGCCAGAAGCGAACCGGCCGGCACCGTTCCGGATAGGTGGTGAACAGCCGGATGGCGGTCATAGCCGAGCGTCAGGTCGCGAAAGGCGAGGCTTTGTTGGGACATCAATTCGTCGCGAAAGAGCCGATGCGCGAAAGGCGCGTTCTTGAGCCTCTCTCTATGTCATGTTATTACATCTGACAAGTTGGCGAAACCAAGACGGTGGGTAAAGAGATGACGGAAGCGAAGGCGCTCACGAAAAACCAGACACTGGTGCTCGGTGCGCTTTCAGGCGCGAACGGGCCATTGAGCGCCTATGACATCCTCGACCGGTTGCGCCCCGAAGGGTTGCGTTCGCCGCTCCAGATTTATCGTGCTTTGGCGCCGTTGGTCGAACAGGGACGCGTGCACCGGCTCGAAAGCCTGAACTCCTTCGTCGCCTGCGCGCATGACCATACGCATGGGCACCATTCCCATTCGCCGGTGGTGTTCGCGATATGCGAAACCTGCGGGCAGGTAACAGAATTTTCGGATGAAAAGGTCGCCCAGCAATTGAGGGGTTGGGCCAAGGATGTAGGGTTCAAAACGGGTAAGACGACTTTAGAACTGCGTGGGACGTGTAGGACGTGTCTGGCGGCTTGAAGACGCCTGAGCAGGCTTTAAATCAGGCCTGATTCCAAGCCGATCATCCGTCTGCCTGACCTTTTCGTGTTCTCGCTGGACGCCCCGTTCCCCCGTTCCATATCGCTCCCCAACGGGAGGAATGAGCATGACATCGAAGCGATGGACGATGCCGGTCGCAGCATGCGCCGGACTGGTGGCGTTTGGATTGAGCCTGCCGGTTCTGGCGCAGGACAAGATCACGCTTACCTGGGGTGCGCACTACACGGATGCGCAGATGGCGCCGCTGACGGCATGCTTCCGCCGCTATGAGCAGGAAAACCCGACCATCACGATCCGCTACCAGCAGTCGGGTATCGAAGATTTTCTGCAGACCATCCTCACCTCGCGCATCGGCGGGACGAGCCCCGATATCTACAATGTCTATTCGATCTGGGGAAAGCAGCTGACGGATAGCGGCATCTTGGCCGAGCCGCCGAGCGACATCGCGGATTTCATCGCGCAGAACTACGAGCCAACGACCGTGAAGGCTGCGACGCTGGACGATAAGGTTTGGGGCGTGCCAGCCGAAGTCAGCCTTTACATGCTGATCTACAACAAGGCGCTGTTCGCGGAAGCGGGAATCGCGCAGCCGCCTTCCACTTGGGCCGAGGTGCTGGAGGATGCCAAGAAGATTGCCAAGCGCGATGCCGATGGCAAGGTGGTGACGGCCGGCTACGCTTTCGGACCCTCAGTGGCCAATGCCACCCACCCGTTCCGCACGCTGATGTTCTCGGCCGGGCTGCCGCTGTTGAAGGACGATTTGATGTCCACCAATCTCGCCGATCCCAAGGCGGTCGAGATCCTGTCGGGCGAGGTGGAACTTTTCAAGCAAGGGCTCACCAGCCCCTCCAATGTGGTCAAGGATTTTCCTTCGAGCCGCAACGGGATGCAGATCACGGCGAACTGGTTCAAGCAGACGCTTCGCGAGGGCATGGGAGAGGATTTCCTCGACAAGGTCGGCGTGGCGCCTATCCCGGCCGGGCCGGACTGGAAGACCTATCAGTATTCGTTCTACCAGTCGGTGGACGCCAACAGCGCGCATCCAGAAGAGGCGTGGAAGCTGATCCGCTGGCTGAACTCGCCGCAGGCGACAGGCAAACGCTCCTGCGTGGGCGACATGCTGGTGGCTCTGGGCGGGTTGACGGCCAATAATGCGGATATCGCCGCAAGTGCCGAGGCGTTCGGCGACAGCTTCACCAAGCCCTATGTGGACGCGCTGCAAAGCGGGCGGGCTTTGTCGGAACCGCCGGTCGCGCAGACGGCCGAAGCGGATCGAGCCCTGCGCTCGGCTATCGAGGCCGCTTGGCTCGGGCAATTGTCGCCTGAGGACGCGCTGAAGAAGGCGGATGCCGAGATCACGAATATTCTGGCGCTGCCGCAGTAAGGGGAAGTGGATGTTCGGGTTGGGGTTGTGCAGGTTGAGACGCTACCCCCACCCCTTACCCCTCCCCACAGGTGGGACGGGGACATGCGCGTAGAGCTGTAGCCTTGGAGCTTGACGCCAAGCTTCGAGAATTCGATGCGGCTTCGGTGTCTCCCTCCCACCTGTGGGGAGGGGTAAGGGGTGGGGGTGACATCTCCGTTTTCGCCAACACCGAGAGATTCACACCATCTCACCCCGCCCGCAAAATCTCGACGAACCGTTCCCCATACCGCTCGAGCTTGGTCTGTCCGACCCCATTCAGCGCCGCGAGTTCCCTCAGCGTCGTCGCGCCCGCGCGGACCATGTCGACCAAGGTGCGATCGTGGAAGATCACGTAGGGCGGCACGTTCTGTTCGCGGGCGATGGCCATGCGCTCGGCCTTGAGGCGTTTCAGAAGCTCGTTGTCGGCTTCGTCGTCGAGCACGGCGTCGGTGCGGACGGCTGACTTGCGCTTCGGCTTGGGCCGCGCATCGATGCGCAATTCGAGACTTTGGCGCTCGCGCAGGAAAGTGGCGCCGGCATCCGTCAGGCGAAGCGCGCCATAGGCATCGGAATCCGCTTCGACCAAGCCGTGCACCATCAGCTGGCGAAGCACGCCACGCCATTCGCGGTCGCTGTGGTCCTTGCCGATGCCGAAGGTGCTCAGCTGGTCGTGACCCAGGCGCTTGATGCGCTCGTCGTCCGTGCCCAGCAGCACATTGATCACATAGACCGCGCCGAAGCGCTCACCGGTGCGATAGATGCAGGACAGAAGCTTTTGGGCTGCCACCGTGCCGTCAAAGGTTTCGGGCGGCTCGAGACAGGTGTCGCAATTGTTGCAGGGCTCGCAGGCGTCGCCGAAATAGGCGAGCAGGGTCTGGCGGCGGCAACGGGGCGCTTCGCAATAGGAGAGCAGCAGTTCGAGCTTGGTGCGCTCGACGCGCTTCTGCTCTTCGGGGCCCTCGCCATCGTCGATCATGCCGCGTAACTGCACGACATCGTTGATGCCATAGACCATCCAGGCGGTGGCGGGCAGGCCGTCGCGGCCGGCACGTCCGGTTTCCTGATAATAGGCCTCGATGTTCTTGGGCAGGTCGAGATGGGCGACGAAGCGCACGTCCGGCTTGTTGATGCCCATGCCGAAGGCGACAGTCGCCACCATCACCACGCCCTCGTCATTGAGGAAGCGGCGCTGGTTGCCGGCGCGCACATGGTGCTCCAGCCCCGCATGATAGGGCAGCGCGTCGAAACCCTTGGAGCGCAGCCATTCGGCCGTGTCCTCGACGCGGCGGCGCGACAGGCAGTAAACGATGCCGCTCTCACCCTGTTTGCGGGTTTCGAGGAAGCGCAGAAGCTGGGTGCGTGGGTTTTCCTTCAGCCCGACGCCGTAAAAGATGTTGGGGCGGTCGAAGCTGCCGGTGAAAAGCTTCGGCAGCGAAAGCTTCTCCACGATGTCGGCGCGTGTCGGCCCATCGGCGGTCGCCGTGACTGCGATGCAGGGCACATGGGGAAAGCGCTCGCGAAGTGCCGAGAGCTCGCGATATTCGGGGCGGAAGTCGTGGCCCCATTGCGAGATGCAGTGCGCTTCGTCGATGGCGAAAAGCGCGATCTCGATGCGCTCGAGGCTGTCGAGGAAGCCGCCGAGCATCAGGCGCTCGGGCGCGACATAGAGAAGGTCGAGCTCGCCGGCGCGCAACGCCTCGCGCGTCTGGCGCTGCTCGTCTTGCGGCACGGCGGAGTGCAGCGCCGCGGCACGCACGCCGAGTTGGCGCAGCGCGGCCACCTGATCGTCCATCAGCGCGATCAGCGGCGACACGACGATCCCTACCCCTGAGCGGCAAAGGGCGGGGATCTGATAGCACAGCGACTTGCCCGAGCCGGTCGGCATCAAGACGCAGCAGGAGCCGCCCTCCGTCACATGAGTGATGATGTTTTCCTGCTGCCCGCGAAATTCTGCGTAACCGAAAGTTTCGGTCAGCACCGTGCGCGGGTCGGAATGGGGCTTGGGCATGGTGCGGGAAATGGCGGGCGTCTCGAAAAACAGGCAGGCGGGAAAGGGTGCGGATTAACCCTTTCTTCATTTTGGAGCCAAGTCACAAAGGCAGGAGTGAAACTGGTTTATAGGCAGGCCGTATCGCTTTCCAAAGGAAAACCAAGGAGGCATTTCCATGAACGACGACATGCCGCGCCCCGAAACCTGGGTTTCGATCGCAGCCGAAAGCGGCGAATTCTTCGTCCATGTCCGGGAGGGCGAGAGCCGCGACCGGTATGGGCCCTACCAGACGAACCGGGAGGCGACGCTCAAGGCGCGCAGCGAGTCCGAACGACTGGGGCTCGATCGCCGCCAAGCACTTGCGGTCTGAGGACCCGCTTTACCATTCTCTTTTTCATGCAACCTGAGAATGCAACCATTGGCTGTTGTCGCGATTGGAAACGACAGGGAGATGTTTGCAGGCGGCGGTGATGCGCAGGATCTATCCACCGGAACGACCGGAATTCGCGGTTCAGGAGAGTTGCATGGATGCGCTCGAACCGGCTTTCGAGCAACTGATCGACCGTGCCGTTCTGGCGGGCTGGCCGCGGGAGATGGTGATCGTCGCGCTTGTCGGGCTGGCGCAGGGGGGATTGGGGAAGCGGAGCGTGGCCGTATTGAACGAGACGGCGTGAATTTGCCGGATCGTCAAGGCGCCGCCCTTACCCCGCCCATGACCTTTCCCTACCTCGGGGAAAAGTTAGGGGCGGGGGTGACGTTCACACTCATCCAAGCCTTTGACGTCGCTCTTGGAGTCTCACGCTCAGCGCGGCAGCTGCCCTGCTCCTCGCTCGGCCCGGCGCTCTCTGACCAGTAAAAGTCCACGCCTCGCATTCTCGGAGCCGGATGCGGCTGCAGCGCCGAAGATTTGTTCGGCATCGTTGAAGCGATTGAGGCCCAGAAGCGCGTAGCCGCGCAGCGCCATCAGGCCGACATCTTCCGGCATCAGGCGCGAGCGCTCATCGAGGGCGATCAGGGTCTCGTTGTAGCGCTTCGCCTGGAAGGCGTCGTTGGCGCGCGCAGCGAGAAGTGCGATCTGAAGCTCGGTCGAGCGTTGCTGGCTCTGGCGCGACTTGGACGCCGAGAGTGCCGCCTTGTTGATCAGGCCCGCCTGCATATAGGCCAAGCTCTGGCCATAGGCCGCGTCTTCCTTGTCTTTCGCGTTGCGGGTCATCAAGCCCCGCTCGAAGGCCTCACCCGCTTCCAGTGGACGCTTGAGATTGAGCAGGCACCAGCCGCGCTGAAGGGCCGCGCGGGGCGAAAGCAGGTTGGGATCGACCGTGTTCGAGCAGCCGCGCGCCGAAACGCGTGAGCCGGTCGATGTGTTGTTCTGGGCGACCACGACTTCTTCGCGCGTCGCGGGCCGGGCCGGTGCGCTTTCGTCTGCCGTGATGCGCGGCGCGCGTTCGGCACGTTGGGGGACGGTTTCCTGTTCGGGTGCCGTCTGCACTTGAGCGAATTGCTGCACGCGGTTGTAGGCGGGCGTCGCCGGTTGGATTTCGGAATAGGCGGCAAGCGTCGTGCCGTAGCGTGACGGATCGGGCTCGGGTGCGGCCTGCGCATAGCGCTGCGGCACGGATGGGATCGCATCGGTGCGCTGGTCGGCTGAGCCCGTGCTCTGCTGCTGTTGCGGCGTGTATTGCTGCGGCTGGGGCGCATATTGCGGCTGCACGCGCTGCTGTTGCGGCTGCGGCTGCTGGGTCGCACCTTGCGGGCCGAACTGGCGGGGAATCGCGCTTTGCGCGGGCTGGCCCTGTTGCGGCTGGGGCTGGCCCACGGTTGCGATACGGTCCGAGCGCCCGGCCCAGAGCCGCTGCATCTGGGTCACGCCCTGCTTGTTGTTCAGCTTCCAGAACATCAAGGTCAGGCCATAGGCCGATGGCTCGTCGCCGGGCTTCCAGCCGAGCGCCGTTTCGAACCATTGCTGCGCAGTCGGGAACTGGTTGAGCGCATCGGCATACCAGCCGAACTGCTGGGCGGCGGCGGCATCACGCACCTTGCCGACTTCCGCTGCGATGCGCGCCAAACGATCGGGCGCCAGTTCGAGCGGGGGCACGATGGCGAGCATGTTGGCCACGGCCGCCATATAGGTCTTTTGCGTGTCCTCGTTCTCGTCGCGCCACTTGTAGAGCACGTCCTCGGCATCCGGCGACTTGCCGAGCGCGATCTGGGCCAGCGCGAGGCCCTGGCTCGCCTGCGCGCTGTCTTCCGCCTGGCGAGCCTGCGTGAACCAGCGCTCGGCATCCTGCGGTTTGTCGCGAACGATGTTGTACCAGCCGAGCAGCAATGCATCGGATGGCTGCTTCTTGTCCTGGGCCAACTCTTGTACGCGGTCCAGATCTGCCTGTGCAACCTCGGCCTTGGGGTCTTCGCCACCCTTGCCGACACTCTGGCGCGCAAGATCGTCGCGGATGGAATCGAACTCGCCCACCCCTTGCGGCGACTTCTTCTCAAGGGCCAGCAACTGGTTGAATTCATCGCGCGGCAACACGGCCAGCGCCTTTTGTACGGTCGCCAGCCGTTGCGGGCCTTCGTCCCCGCAGGATTGCAGCACGTAGCGATAGGCATCGAGCGCGCGGCTCGCGCGGTCTGTCTTGCCGAACGCTTCGGCCACGCGCCACAAAACGTCGAGATCGCCGCAGGTGAGCAGGCTCGGCGTGGTCGAGGCCTGGCGGATCACCGTGTCATATTGCTTGAGGTCGGAGGCATTGATGATGCGCTCGCGCGCTTCGGCCACCGCCAAACGATCGAGCAGGTCGGCCGGCACCTCCCAGCCCGGTTCCTCGGCCTGCCGGTCGGAGATGGCCTTGCGCACCTCGGCGATCTTGTTCTCCGAATAAAGCTTCCACATCGCGTCGAGCTTGGCGTCGCGCTGAACGGGAACGGCGAGCGGATCGGCGGGCGGTGTCCAATTGGGGTAGAGCGCACGCAGCCGCGCGATCTCGGCTTCGAGGCGCTTGGTGTCGCCCTGCTGGGCGAAATAGCGCAACGCGGATTCGTCGACTTCCGGCTGCGGCTGCGCTTGAGCCTGCGTTGGGGGCTGATCCTGCGCGGGCAGGGGGGCGACGCTCGAGGGCGCCGGGCTGGCGGCGGCCGGCGGCTGTGGCACGGTGCTGCTGTTCGATTGGGAACCGCTGGTTGAGGCGGGCGGCGTCGAAACCTGGGCGATGGACGCGAAGCGGCCGCCGCTCGAATAAAGCAGAACGGCCGTGCCGAGCAGAAGGACGGCGATTCTCTGGTTCATAAGCATTCCCCGTGCCTGCGCGCCACGAATGACAGCGCGAGAAGCTGGAGGGTGGACGGATAATAATTGGTCGGCTGGAAAGTCTTGAGTTCGTTCGGGATCGGCGTGCGGTCGAGCACGCAGGCGCCCATGGCCAGGATCATGCGATAACCGGGATCGCTCAAGACATCCTTGGTGACATTCGTCAAAAGAACGGTGCGCGGGTTGCCCTGTCCGTCGGTCATGCCTTTCAGAAGCGGTTCCAGCGTCTTGCGGTCGTCGATGCCGGCACGCATCAGGTAGAGCGGAATGCGGATCGCGTTGTAGCCGAACTCGGCAGGAAAGCCGTCGGCGGGTTTGGGCTCGCCGTTGAGCGAAAGCCAGTCGGGCGGCATCTGTGCATTGCCGAGCTTGATGTCGCGCGCCAGCCCCAGCCCCGCGCTGCGCAATGCCTGCCAATCGACGTTCGGCGCGAGGTTGGACAGAACCGGGAAGGCTTCGAACACCCAATAGGAGATGTTGATCACCGGACCATCCGTGCGGTCCTTGGCGCCGAAGCCGTTCGCGGCAGGCAGGATGAGGACCTCTTTTCCATCGCGCAGAAGGGCTGCGCGACCGATGGCGTCCGCGATGCCCTTGCCGGCGTCGAGCAGGTCCTGACGACGCCAGCTTTCGCCGGCCAGCCCCAGCGCATAGGCGATCAGCATGTCGCCATCCGTCGCATTGTTGGGGTCGGTCACATGCGGATTGGCGTTGGGCTCCCACTTCCAAACGGCCAGC
Source organism: Mesorhizobium liriopis (assembly GCF_024053505.1). Classification (GTDB taxonomy): domain Bacteria; phylum Pseudomonadota; class Alphaproteobacteria; order Rhizobiales; family Rhizobiaceae; genus Mesorhizobium_B; species Mesorhizobium_B liriopis. The sequence goes on from NZ_JAMXQS010000007.1 coordinate 24,683, forward strand.
CCGTCGTCGCGAAGCAGAAGCTCGGTCTTGGTGAAACTCCAGATCAGGTCGAAATCGGCACGTGCGCCCGCGAGATAGGCGAGCAGCAGGCCGTAACCCTGACCCTCGCTATGGCTGATATTGCCGTTGGCATCATCCACGATGCGGCCCGAGCCATCGAGGAACTTGGCCTTGTAGGCGTTCCAATCCGCGGACGAGATGGCATTGTTCTGCGCATAGGCAGCACCGATGCCGGAAATCAACGCGGCGCCCAAGGCCAATATGCGCAGAAATGCTTTCACCGATCTCTCCCAAGAGCCGACAGCATAATGCTCGTAGCAAGCCCGAGGATGACCGCGAGACCGGCAAGCGCGCCCGAATAGGCGAGGACGTTGGCGGAAAGCCAGTTGGCCGCGATCAGGCGATAGTTCGAAAGAGCGGCCGGCTGTGGGTCCGACAGGTTGAATTGACCGACCGGGATTTGGGACAGCCGGTTGTTGGACGGGTTATAGGTGGTGATATGGCCGCCGATTTCGGCCCAACTCGCGCCGCGCGCGACCGCGTTGACGCCATCCGCGAGCATGGCTGCACTCGGTGCCGTCACCACGGTCCAGGTCGCAGTGCCGCTCGGGCTCGGGTTCTGCGCCACAACCAGGCTGGCATCGCCCCCTGGCGTAAACACCTCGGACGCTGCAGGCCGGATCCGCAGGGTGTCGAGCGAGATATCGAAATTGCGCTCCAGCCAGTCCTGGAATGACGAAACCTGGCCGCGCCAGTCGCTGCCGCGCAACTGGTCGCGCCAGCGCTCGAAGGTGGCATCCGTGTTGTCGGGCGCCTGCGGCTGTTCCCCGCTCTGGCTCCATCCCGTGCGGCTCGTCTCGGAGATGCCGACCTGGGAAAGGATTTCCGGGGCGATCGAAGCAATGGGGCCGACGAAAAGCGCATTGCGGTCGCTCGCTGCAGCGGGCGATGCATTGAGGTCGATATTGACAGGCCGCCCGGCAGCGACCGACATGCGGCCGAGAACCGTCGCAGCTGCCGAAAAGCTGGCAGGGTCGGCGCGGTCGAACAGAACAGGTACCGGATGGTCGGAGCGGCCGTAAGGCGCACCGGTCCCCCCCGTGGCTGAAAGGTTCGGCCGCTGCGTGATGCGGGCATAATCCGGCATCACCCATTCGGAACTGTCGAAGAGAACGAAACGGCTGCCAGGCAGGGCCGTGGTGCCCGGTGCGCAGAGATTATCGGCTTCGGTCAGCAGGATCGCCTCGAACGCGACCGTGTTCACGCCCGGCCTGAAATGCGTCATCGGCACCTTGATGGGCAGATGGCGCAGGATCGAGCCGCCGGTGTTGGTGATCGGCAGGGTCGAGGCGATCGAACCGTTCACGTAGATGTCGATGTGGGAGCCCGGCTGCACGTCGGGACTGTAGGCCGCATCGAGCAGAATTCGCGCTTCACCATAGGATTGGGCGTAGAAGTCCGATGGCACGCCGACCGTGAATTCGGTGCGAAAGCGGCGCCCCGAGAATTCTTGGGTGGCGACGCCAAGATCGGCGAAGCGGACATTGCTTCGCGTGAACAGCATGGGCGGTTCAGGCGTGCGCCACGATCGCGTGGCGATCACGGTACGCTGAACATCACGACTGCGGTCGAGCGGGGTGAGAAGGCTTTCCACCGCTCCGTTGATGGCGTTCCAGTTGGGACCGGAGATCACAAGGGTCGAAGGGCCGAAGGTCTTGTCTTCGATCAGCCCCGCCACGCCGTCGATGTCGCTTCCCAAAGGCAGGCGTTCGACAAGCCCAGCGAGTTCTTGGGGTGTTCCCATCAGCACGTTGAGCGAACCAGGGCCTGGCTTGGGCGCTGTGCGCGCCGAGATCGCGACCGACTGGTTGGGCATGTCGGCGGTCAGGGCCAAGGCTTCCGAAAGACGGAGGGCGGGTGCGGCCGTTGCCGGCTGCGCGAGACCCGGCACGACGAGATTGAAGCGCGTACGACCGTCGGCATCCACGCCGATCGCGCGCAGGTCGTCGAGCGAAGAAAGCTTGATGGCCTCGGGGGACGAGAAATCGATGAACGTGCGCGCCGGGTCGATCTGGGTCCAGAGTTCGTAGGTGGACTGGATCGTGCAGTCGGTGCGGTGGCGCTGGGTTGCCACGAACTCGATATCGTTCCAGCCGGGCTTCAGGCTGTTGGACGGCAGCGAAAAGGACTGTTCCTTGACGTTGGAGGATGATGAGATGGGCTCATCCACAAGCTTCTGGCCGTTGATGTGCATTTCGAGGCGGGACGCCTCGGGCGCGACCACCACGGCGTTCTGATAGGCAAGCCGCAACCGTGCTTCGGATGCGGCCTGAACCGGCGTGAGGTAGATCGACCACGCGCGGCGGCTGTTTTCACCCGACAGAGTGAAGTCGTCGAAGGGAAGAAGGTAGCGGCGCGTGAGCGTGGGGTCGCCGACATTGAGCGGCGCGCCGGTGCTGGTGCCGTCCACGCTTGTGCCGTTCGCCGGCTGTTCGGTCTCGCCCGTTTGCGTGGGCGCAGGGGGCGCTTCGTCCTGTGCCGTCGGATCGGGCGTTGCAGGGCTCGGCTGGGGTGCTGCCGGCTGCGCAGGGGTCGGCTGGGCAGGAGTCGGTTGCGGTGCTGCGCGCGGCGCTGGTGCAGGCGTGCCGGCAGGCCGCTCGGTGCCCATGTCGAAGGGAGCGGCCGGTTGCGCGGCATCCTGCGCGGCTGCGGCGTTCAGGAGAACGAGAAGAGCGGTGGCGGAAAGAAGCAGCGATCTCACAGCGTGCTCTCCGCGATGCGGGCTTCCACAGCCTCGTTGCCGCCGCGCGTGCGGGCCGCGCGCCAGAGATAGACCAGTCCGCGATAGGTCTGGAACAGAGCCATACGGAAGAAGCGGATCGTTCCCATCAGCAGGCCGGGATTACCGCGTCGCGACAGCTGGAACTGCGTCCACTGGTTGGAATTGGCGAAGATCAGGTCGGCCACGAAGCGATGGTGGTCGGGAATGGAGGGCCGATAGCGGCAGCCGATGAAACCGCCATCGGGCGTGCGCTCGAAATTGCGGATCAGGATCGGCAGGCCGCCTTCGCGCTTTTCGGCGAAGGTCTGGAACTGCAGCTCGCCCATCATGTCCTGGGTGAGTTCCGGCAGCTGGCCGAAGACCTGGACGCGTGCGCCATGGACGGACACGTCCTCGATGGTCGCCTGGAAGCTCTGCTCGCCGATCTGGAAGCGGGCACGGCGGCTGACCTTGACGCGGCGCGTCGCGGCGCGTTCGCCGCGCTCGGACACGACGCCCAGCGCACAGCCCGCCATCACGAGGTTGAGCAGGTTCCAGGCACCCACCACCAGCGTCACATCGGCCTTGTAGGGCTCGTGATAAACGCGCCATGCGGTGACGAAGACGGCCGCGAGCAGAATGAAGAAGATGATGAAGAAGGGTGCGGCGATCTCCGAGAGACGGCTTTTGGCGATCGACTCGTCCTTGGCGGTCACCTTGAAGGTGGGCTTGCGCGGGTTGAGGATCACCGAGATCACGGCCGGCAAAAGGTGGATCGTCTGAACATATTCGTAGAGTTCCGAGATCCACGGCCAGCGGAACTGCCCGTAAAGGTAGTTCTGCATGATCAGGTTCACGAGCATGTAGCTCAGCGTATAGGCCATGAACTCGCCGCCCGAGGCGGTGAAGATCTCAAGATCGAAGAACAGGTAGAAAAGTGGGGCGACCAGGAAGATCGCGCGCGGAAAGGGAAACAGCCAGAACAGCGTCGAGGACATATAGCATAGGCGCTGCGGCAGCTGGAGCCCACGCTTGAGCGGAGGAAACCGGAAGCGCAGGATCTGCAGCATGCCTTGCGCCCAGCGCGAACGCTGGCCGATGAAGGAGGCGAAGGTCGCAGGCTGGAGGCCGGCGATCAGCGGCTTGTCGACGTAAAGCGAGTGCCAGCCGCGACCATGCAGTTCAAGCGCGGTTTCGCAGTCCTCGGTGATCGAGATGCCTGAGAAGCCGCCGGTTTCCATGAGTGCCGCGCGGCGCAGCACAGCTGCCGAGCCGCAGAAGAAGGCAGCGTTCCACTTGTCGAGGCCACGCTGGATGACGCCGTAGAACATCTCGTTCTCCGACGGCATCTTCTCGAAGGTCTGGAGGTTGCGCTCGACCGGATCGGGGTTGAGGAAGAAGTGCGGCGTCTGAACGAGAAAGAGCTTCGGGTCGTCCTTGAAGTAGCCGACCGTTTCGGTGAGGAAGTCGCGTGCGGGTGCGTGGTCGGCGTCGAACACCACGATCAGCTCGCCGGTGGACTGCGCCAGCGCATTGTTCATGTTGCCGGCCTTGGCGTGCTCGTTGCGCTCGCGCGTGAGGTAACGGCAGTCGAGATCGGCGGCGAGCTGCTGGAGCTCGGCATGGCGGCGCTCGGCGCGGTTGGCCTCGGCCACCTTGTCGGCATTGCGCTTCTGCGCCGTGCCGCCATCGTCGAGCAGCCAGACGGTGAACTTGTCGGCCGGATAGTCCATCGCCTTGGCGGCGGCCAGCGTGTTGGCGAGAAGTTCGGCATCCTCATTATAGGTCGGCACGAAGACGTCGACGGTGGGCAGCTGGTCGCGCGGGCCGATATTGGCCGAGCGCGAGGGGCGCGGCGGCAGGGGGGCTGCCACCACGAACAGGCTGAGCGCCAGCATGAGCACGCTGTACATCTCGGCCAGATAAAGCAGGAAGCCGGGAATGAAGTTCTCGGGCTGGTTGAAGGGCGGCAGCGTCGAGGTCGTGCGCCAATAGACGTAGCGCAGCACGATGGCCGTGCCGAAGGCGAGCGAGATCAGGCGGAACACGCCTTCGGGCCGCAACAGCTTCAACAGCATCATGCAAAGCACGATCGAAACGCCGGTGATGAGCTGGCCCTGAATGTTGATGGGCAGGGTGATCAAGGCAATCACGAATGCCGCGATCATGGCCCAGACGAGGAGGATGAGAGCCTTTTTCATGCCGAGACAGCCTTCATGTCCGCCGGGCATGGGGCGTGTGGTTCCCATGCGCCGATCACTTCAAGCCGGCCGGCTTGTCTCTGTTCCCAAACAAGACCTGCCTGGAACCAGTCAAACGCGACCTGGCTCCAAGTATAAGCAGAAGTCCCCTGCCGAAGCATGAAGCTCAATGATCGGGATACGGGGACAGATACCATGGAGTTTCGCGGATACTTAAAGAAGCGTTAAGCCGAGCATGGCTCAGTTTCGTGACGGGGCTGAGGGATCTGGCGGCGAACCGGCGGGCGGCGGCGGAACAACTGTGCCGGATGCGGGAGCTGTCAGCGCGGGCGCAGGCGCCAACGGAACCTGTCTAACCGGCTGAACGAACTCAAGCGACTGGCGCGGGCTTTGCTGGGCCGGCACCGCGCGCACCGGTTGCTGGCCGGGGGGCGGCGGAACCAGCGGGCCGATCGGCTGCGGAATGGGCTGCGGCTCGACCATCACGGCGGGCGCGGTGGTCTCGGTCCGCACGGCAGCTCGTGACACGCGGCGGGGAGCACTGCTTCTCGGGCGGGCGGGTGCGGCCGGCGCTACGTTGTTGAAGCCCGTTTCGCCTGTCGGATAGATCGCACTGCCCGGACGGCCCAAGCCCACCGCTGGCGGCAGGGTCGCGCCATAAGGGTTCCAGTGACGGTCGCGATAGAAGGCGTTCAGCGTGAAATTATACATCAGGCCGAGCAGGTTCGCCTCGCTCGAGCCGGCGCGGCACACCCGCATGCGGATGCGGATGGCGCCTTTCTCGCGAAACAACGTACGCGTCGAATTGGTCGATGACAGGGTCTGCCAGGCATACATGCACAGATCGCCGCCGCGCGTGCGGCCCATCGCATAGCCGAACGGGCCATAGCGGTTCTGCACATAGAAGGGCGACAGGTTCATCTTGACGCCGGGAATGGCGCTGCGCGCTTCCGAGCGCCATTTCAGGTCGGTGCGGAAGCCCTCGGCCACACCGTTCTGGGAACCGAAGCGCGCATCGCGCGGCCCGAAAAGCTGCACCAGAATATAGTTCTGGCCCGGCACGGCTGCGTCGGTTTCGAGATAGATGCGCTGCTCAACCGTGTTGGCGAGTTGCTCCTGCGTGACCGACGTGATGGTCGGTCCGCCCGGATCGGGCATGGCAAAGGCGGTCTCGTTGGAAACGGTCTGCAGTCCGGAGGTGGTCTCGATCGGCACGGGCGAGGCGCAGCCTGCAAGGCCCATGAACAAGCCGAAGCAGCCCGCCCAAAGGGGTGCGAGCCGGAAAGCGGCGTCTCTTTTTTCAGACCAAGGCACTATGCTCAAGCCTTCTCGTGGCAGTGGGCGTTGCTGCTTAGGGCAACTCGGTTAGGAGCCAAGGGTTAAGACTTGCAACTTGCGCGAAGCGGGAGTGTCGGAAACGTTCCGCAAGGGCAAGCATTTTCGTGAAACTGGTTTCCGTTTGATTGCCTGTGTTGCATGCATCCAACACAGGTGGATAACAAGAAAAAATTCCTCTCGGTTCTTGACTCTCCGAAGCGCTGTGGAATTTATAGAACATAACAAGAACTCGTGATCCGGAGAGACGACCGTCATGGCCCCCGCCACGGCGCATGACGCCGTTTTTGCCTTGCGTCGGGAAATCGCCCGCATCGAAGGACGGATCGCCGAGACGCTCGATGGGTCGGGCGTCTTGCATCGGTCATGCGAAGAGCCGGACGCCATTCCGCATGGCACGGTGCTCAGGCGCGAGGGCAGGGCGGATGCGCTGCTTCGCTTGCAAACCGGCGTGGAGCGGTTCGACGCGGCACTGCATGGCGGCGTGCCTTTTGCCGGTTTGACGGAAATCCACGGGGCTGCGAGCCGCGATGCGGGCGCCGTGCTGGGCTTTACGCTCGCGCTTCTTGGGGCTTCCTCGCGTGTGAATGGCGCAGCGAAACCGCTGCTCTGGATCGGCACCAAGGACGGTGTCGCCGAGGCGGGCTTGCCTTATCTCGCCGGGCTCTACCGGCTTTACGGCATTGGGCCCGAGCATCTCATCCTGTCACGGGGCGACCGCGCGGCGGATGCCTTGTGGATCGCGGGTGAAGCGGCTGGCTTGCCGAGCTTGGGTGCTGTGCTGATCGAACTGCGCGGCAGCCCGTCCGCGCTCGATCTCAACGCCACGCGGCGCCTTCAGGTGCGAGCACGGGAAGCCGGGCGCCCGGTTCTGCTGCTTCGCCAGAACGCTGTCTCCGAACCCACTGCCGCGCCCACCCGCCTCCATGTCGCGCCCGCACCCTCGGCTTTACGCGAGACGCTGGCCGGGCCGCTCGACGGCACCGTCGGCTACCCGGCCTGGCGCGTGAGCTTGAGCAAAAGCGCCAACGGCGCCGCACCGTCTGACTTCACACTGGAATGGAACTTCGATGCCAACAGTTTCCGAGAGCGAACCGAGCGGGAAACGGCGCTTCCTGGCGCTCTGGTTTCCGTATCTCGCGGTGGAGCGGATCAGGCGCGCCCAGATGGGGCCGAACTGGCGCAAACACGAAGCGAACCTGCCGCCCTTGGTCACGAGCCGGCGCGAGGCGAACGCCCAGCGCATCGCGTCCTGCGACAGGCGGGCTGAAGCTCTGGGCCTGCGCCCCGGCACCGGTATCGCCGATGCGCGTGCGCGCCATCCTGAGCTCGTCGTCGAGCCGGAAGACACTCACGCCGACCGCCATCTGCTTCTGACATTGGCCGACTGGTGCGACCGCTACACGCCTTTGGTCGGGCTCGATGAGCCGGACGGGCTTTTTCTCGATATTTCCGGCTGCGCACATCTGTTCGGCGGTGAGGAGGCCATGCGAACGGATGCCCTGGCGCGGCTCGCACGACAGGGTTTCGAGGCCCGCGCCGGGCTTGCCTCGACGCCCGGTGCCGCTTGGGCGCTGGTTCGCTACGGCTCGGAAGCGATGCAAAGCCGAGGCATCGCGCAGGCTGAGGAGCGCCAAGCGCTTGCCGCCATGCCGCTCGGTGCGCTTAGGCTCGAGGCGCAGGCGCGCCAGGGGCTCGAAAGCGTTGGGCTGAAAACGGTGGGCGTGGTGGCGGATGCACCCCGCGCGCCGCTCGCGCGCCGTTTCGGCACGGCCTTGATCGCGCGGCTCGATCAGGCCTTTGGCGCTTCGGACGAGGCCATCTCGCCGCGCTTTGCACCGGCTCCCCTATCGGCCGAACGCCATCTGTTCGATCCGCTCCAGGAGCCGGACAGAATCGAGGAGCTTTGCGGCCATCTCGCCGTCACCCTGCGCCCCGACCTCGAGCGCCAGGGGCTCGGCGTGCTCGAACTGGAACTGGCGCTGTTTCGTGTCGATGGCGTGGTGAGCCGTGTCCGCATCGCGCTGTCGCGGCCGACGCGTGAGCCTGCCGTGATCCGCCGCATCTGCCGCGAAAAGCTGAGCGCCTTGGGCAATGCGCTCGAACCCGGCTACGGTTTCGACCTCGTGCGCCTGTCGGTGACGGCGAGCGCGCCTTTTGAAACGCCGCAAACGAGTTTGGTTGCGGAAAGCCGCAAGGGCGACGAGGCCGCAATCGCGCTTCTCGCCGACCGCATCACCGCACGGCTCGGCGAAAGCACGGTGCGCCAGCCGACTTTACGCGACACGCACTGGCCCGAGCGCGCGGTGGGCTTCGTGCCCTTCGGCCGGCTCGACGGCACGCCATCCGACAACCTCGCCATCCCTGCGCGCCCGATGCGCCGCCACCCCGTTCGTCCCATCTATCTTTTCGCGCCGCCCGAGCGCATCGAGGTGACGGCGGCCGAAGTGCCCGAAGGGCCGCCCCGCCAGTTCCGCTGGCGCCGCGTGACGACCCGCGTGGTGCGCTCCGAAGGCCCCGAACGCCTTGCCCCCGAATGGTGGCTCGACCCACAGCCGTGGGACCCGCCACTGATCGATCCCAAGACCGAGGAGACGCAGGAAAGCGATCTCGGCTGGACCGGCCAGAAGGCGATCATGCGCGACTATTTCCGCATCGAGGACGAAGACGGCCGCCGCTACTGGCTGTTCCGGCAGGGTCTCTACGGCACCGGTCCTAACGGCGTGCCGCGCTGGTTCCTGCATGGGCTTTTCGCATGACGGAGAACGTCATCGCGCTGCCGGTTAGCGAGGCGCGTGAGAGAAAGGCCGAGACGGAAATCGCCTATGCCGAGTTCGGCATGCGCTCGAGTTTTTCTTTTCTGGAAGGCGCGTCCAAGCCTGAGGAAATGATGCAGGCATCCGGCGAACTGGGCTTTCACGCTGTGGGTCTTGCCGATCGCAACACGGTGGCCGGCGTGGTACGGGCCTGGGGCCAGATCAAGGTTCTTCACGCCAAGGCCGACAAAGAGCGCAGGGAGGGGGCAACGGATGTCGGAACCCCTCCCTTTTACCATCCCGGCGTCAGACTGGTTTTCGCCGATGGCACGCCCGACATCCTTGCCTATCCGCGCGACCGGACCGGCTGGGGTCATCTCTGCCGGATGCTGACCGAGGCCAACTTCGCCGGCGAAAAGGGCGCGCCCCGGCTTTTGCGCGAAGGGCTCCTGCGCTGGGGAAGGAACCTGTCGCTGATCGTTCTGCCCGATCTCGATAAGGCCGAAGTCGCTCTGCCTCTTCTGCGTGAGTTTTGCTCAGCCTTCGGCCGAGCCGTGCGTGTCGGGACCGCGCCACTTTATTGCGGTGAAGATCAGTTCCGTTTCGCACAGGCTTCAGTTCTCGCACAGGCGGCTGGCCTGCCGATGATGGCGGTGGGCGATGCACTCTATCATATGCCATTTCGCCGTCCGCTTCAGGATGTGGTGACGGCCATTCGTCACAAGACCACGGTCGCCCGGGCTGGCTTCGCGCTGGAAGGCAATGCCGAGCGTTTTCTGAAACCTCCCTCCGAGATGAAGCGGCTTTTTTATCGATACCCTGAGGCCATCGCGGAAACGATCCGATTCACAAGTGAACTCGGCTTTTGTTTAAGTGAATTGCACCACAACTATCCTGATGAGCCGACCCGTGACGGGGCCACTGCCCAAGAGGAACTGGAGCGTCTGACTTGGGAAGGTGCAGCCAAGCGCTGGCCCAGAGAAATCCCGCCCAAGCACCGCAAAACCATCCTGCACGAATTCGCGCTGGTCCGTGAAAAGGAATATGCCCGCTACTTCCTGACCGTGCACGACATCATGCGCTTCGCCCGCGACGAGGCCGGTATCCTGTGTCAGGGTCGGGGGTCGGCTGCGAACTCGGTGATCTGCTATTGTCTCGGTATCACCGATGTGAACCCGGATCTCGGCACCTGCCTTTTTGAGCGTTTTATCTCCCGCGAGCGTGATGAGCCGCCCGATATCGATGTCGATTTCGAGCACGAGCACCGCGAGAAGGTGATCCAGTACATCTACCGGAAGTATCGGGAGAAGCACACGGCGCTCGCCTGTGCCGTGATTTCCTATCGCCCGCGCTCGGCCCTGCGCGAGGTCGGCAAGGCGCTTGGCTTCACCGACGATGCACTTTCGGCTCTTTCAGGCGTCACTTGGCGCTGGAAGGGCACGGCACTGGACGAGACGGAGGCGAATGGCGCAGGTCTCAAGATGGGTGATCCCGAAACCACGCGGCTTTTTGCACTCGCCAATTCGATCATTGAGCACCCCCGCCACCTGTCCCAGCATGTCGGTGGGTTCGTCATCACCAAGGACCGGCTCGACGAGATCGTGCCCATCGTCAAAACGGCGATGGAGGATCGCAAGATGGTGGAGTGGGACAAGGACGATCTCGACGCCGTCCAGCTCCTCAAGGTCGATATACTCGCGCTCGGCATGTTGAGCTGCCTGCAGCGCTGCTTTGGATTGCTCAAAGCCCATTACGGCATGGACCTGACGCTTGCCGCGATCACGGAACGCCAAACAGAAGAACCTGCCGTCTATGCCATGATCCAGCGTGCCGACACGCTCGGCGTGTTCCAAATCGAAAGCCGCGCGCAGATGTCGATGCTGCCGCGGCTGAAGCCGAAACAGTTCTATGATCTGGTGATCGAAGTTGCCATCGTGCGGCCCGGTCCGATTCAGGGCGAGATGGTGCATCCTTACCTGCGGCGGCGGGAAGGCAAAGAGCCGGTCGAGTATCATCAGCCACAGCTCGAAGCCATTCTGGGCCGAACCTACGGCGTGCCGCTCTTTCAGGAGCAGGCCATGCGAATTGCCATCGAGTGCGCCAAGTTCACACCGGGCGAAGCCGATGAACTGCGCCGCTCGATGGCGACGTTCCGTCGAACCGGTACCATCAAATATCATGAAGAGCGCATGATCGCAGGCATGGTTAAGAACGGCTATCCGGAAGAATTCGCCAAGCGCTGCTTCGCCCAGATCAGAGGCTTCGGCGAATACGGCTTTCCCGAATCTCACGCCGCATCCTTCGCGCTGCTTGTCTATGCCTCCTGCTGGTTCAAAGCCTGGTACCCGGACGTGTTCTGCGCGGCGATCCTGAACTCGCAGCCGATGGGCTTCTATGCACCCGCCCAGCTCGTGCGCGATGCGCGGGAGCATGGGGTCGAGGTGCGCGTGGTGGATGTCAATCATTCCCTCTGGGATTGCACGCTTGAGGACGATGCGGGCGCCTATCGCTTCGATCCTACGCAGATTGCCAAGCGCCATGCGGAGATGCGCGACACGATCCGCAGCCGTTATGCGGTGCGGCTCGGTTTTCGCCTCGTCAAAGGCTTGCGCGAGGAGGATATGACGGCCCTCGCCGCCGCGCGGGGAGAGGGCTACGACTCCGTGCGGGACGTCTGGTTGCGTACGCGCCTTTCCGCTTCGGTGATCCGGCGTCTGGCTGAAGCCGATGCCTTCCGTTCGCTGGGGCTCGACCGGCGCGAGGCGCTTTGGGCCGCGCAAGCGCTCGATCCGGGCTCGGCCACCGAACGCCTGCCGCTCTTCGATAGCACCAAGACAGGCTTTCGCGAGCATGAGCCGGAAACCAGGCTGCCGCCCATGCCGCTGGGGGCGCATGTGGTGCACGATTATCGGGCCATGGCACTTTCGTTGAAGGCCCATCCTGTCTTGTTCTTACGTTCCCGCCTTGTCCAGGCGCGTGTGATGCCCTCGGCGAGACTGGCCGATACTCCCAGCAACCGGCGCGTTTCGGTGGCTGGTCTCGTGCTGGTGCGCCAGCGGCCGGGCTCGGCCAAGGGCGTGATCTTCATGACGCTCGAAGACGAGACCGGCGTGGCGAACATCATCGTCTGGAAAAAATGCTTCGAGCTTCACCGCGCCGTCGTGCTCGGTGCCCGCTTCGTGCGGGTGGAGGGACGGTTGCAAAGTCAGTCGGGCGTGATCCATGTCGTGGCCGAAAGAATCACTGACCTGTCATCCTGGCTCGGCCTGCTCGCCGAAGAAGGGCCGACCATTAAGACGCTGACCCGCGCGGACGAGATCGGTCACCAGAAGGGCAGCATGGATATGAACCATGTGGAGCCCGTGCGGCGGGTGATGCCGAAGGGGCGGAATTTTCATTGAGGGTGGGTTGCTTATCGTTGATGACGCAATGCTCGCGAGCAGAACTCTATCCCTCGTCCTCCAACGTCCGCGCTTCGGACGGCAGCAGAACCGGAATGCCATCACGCACCGGGTAAGCCAGTCGCGCGCTTCTCGACACCAGTTCGCTGCGTACGCCGTCCCATTCCAGCCGCCCCTTGGTCAGCGGGCAGACGAGCAGTTCCAGAAGCCTTGGATCGATGCGTGACTGTTCGGAGATGCGGCTCATGGGACGCACCCTATTGCAGGCTGGTGGAAAAGTCCTCGTTTTCGCGGGCGAGCGCGATCTCGGTGATGGCGATCAGGGTTTCGGCGCGCGCCTTCAAATCAGGGGCTTCGAGAAGCGCCTGTTTCTCGGCTGGCCCGTAAGGCGCCATCATGGCGAGCGCATTGACCAGGGTCGCCGTTTCCGCGCGGCTCACGCTGTCCCAGTCGGCCTGAAGATCGTTCGATTCGAGATAGGCACGAAACGCCTTCAAGAGAGCCGCGCGATCGACTTCATTGGCGCGCGCATCCTCGCCGAGATCGGTGGCGAAGGGCACCGGCTTCACGAGCCGGAACGGCGTTCTCACCGGGAGTTCCTCGGCAATGCGGAAGCGGCACAGGCCGCCGAGCGAGATCAGGTAGCGCCCATCACCTGTTTCCGTCAGCGAGATGATGCGACCGAGACAACCCACCGCACAGAGCTCGGGCTCGCCGTCCCGACGCAGCTTGCCGTCGAGCGCCGGCTGGATCATGCCGATCAGCCGCGAGCTGCCCATCGCTTCGTCCACCATCTGCAGGTAGCGCGGCTCGAAGATGTTGAGCGGCATGCGTCCGCCGGGGAGAAGGAGTGCGGCCGAAAGCGGAAAGACCGCCACCGTTTCCGGCAGGTCTGAAAGCTTGCGGTAATGGGCGTTTCCCGCCTGCAATGAACTCCACTCCCCTAGAGACGCGGCACCGACAAAAACCTTGCCGGCGCAAGATCCCGGGGCTTCATGAGCCCAAGGTGCATCAGGTTCCTAACTTGGCGCGCAGGCGTCTAATCTCAAGGTCACGAAACGTCACGCTCTTCACATGTCTAGGAGAACAGGAGCGAGGAAAGCCTGCGACGGGCGGAAAGCGTTGCCGGGTCAGTCGGGCCCCAGGCCTCGAAGAAGCGCAGAAGCTGGGCGCGTGCGCCGTCCTCGTTCCAGGTGCGGTCGGCTTTGACGATGCTGAGCAGGCTTTCGGCTGCGTCCGCGCGGTTGCCGAGCGCATTCTGGATCATGGCCAAATCGAAACGCGCCTGATGATCGTTCGGATCGGCAGCCAGTCGCCGCTGAAGTGCTGCCGGATCACCCAGCTTGGCAGCTTCCTCGGCCAGCGCCATCTTGGCCTTGAGCGAGGCCAGTGCGGCATTGTCACCCTTGCCCTCGGGCGCCATGGCGAGCACTTCCTGTGCGGCTTCGGCGTCGCCTGCATCGTAGAGAATGCCGGCAAGGCCTGCGATGGCGTCGAGATTGTCGGGGGCCTGGCTGAGCACGGCGTCGAACAGCTGCATGGCCGTTTGCAGGTCGCCCTGCGCCTGCGCCTCCTGGGCGGCCTTGATGGCGTCGCCAAGCTCGGGATCAGGACCGTTGCCGGCCACGCGCGCAATGAATTCCTTGATCTGGCTTTCAGGCACCGCGCCCATGAAGCCGTCCACCGGCTGGCCGTTCTTGAAGGCGATCACGGCAGGAATCGACTGGATGCCCAACTGCCCCGCGATCGATGGGTGCTCGTCGATGTTCATCTTGACGAGCCGGACGCGTCCGCCTGCTTCCGCCACCGCCTTTTCGAGCGCGGGCGCCAACTGTTTGCAAGGGCCGCACCAAGGTGCCCAGAAATCCACCAGAACCGGCTGACGGCGCGATTCCTGAATGACATCGGCCGCAAAGCCTGCCGTTGTCACATCCTTGACGGACTGTGTCGCCGCTGGCGTGGAAGCTTCGCCGAAAAGACCGGCGGTCGGGCTTGGCTGCTGTGCTGCAGGCTGGTTGCCGAAAAGCAGGCTCTTGTCACTCATCGGTTTCGTCCTCGGCTTTCAGCTTGCGGGCTTGGATTCGCTTGGGGCGGCATGTGGCGATCAGCTGTCGAGTTTCAAGATCGTGACAGGGTGGCCGGTGGCCTCGGCGAAGCGCTGGAGATCGGCGGACCTGATCGTCGTCGTCGCCTCGTTGGAAAGCGGATGGCAGTTCACGGTCTCGCTTTCGGCCAGTGTCGCGTCGAGGAAGAAGCGCACGCGGTGGGCCTCGTCATTGATCAGGCCGAACGCGGACACCGCACCCGGAATGACGCCGAGCAGTTCCATCAGCGCTTCCGGTTTGCCGAAGGACACGCGGCTGGCCGCACCGATCACGTGGTGGATGCTTTTCAGATCCACCACCGCTTCCTCTTCCACGGTGAGAAGAAAGAAGTTGTCCTTCTTGTCCTTGAGAAACAGGTTCTTGGTGTGCGCGCCGGAGATCGTGCCGCGCAGGGCTTGCGAATCGGCCACCGTGAAAAGCGGCGGATGCTCGGTCGTTTTCGTCTCGATCCCTAAGCTTTGGAGAAAACGGAAAAGCTCGTCGGGTGTTTTCGGCATGGCCTGACTGTCTCTCGCACCTCGGTCGGCCGAGGCTTTAGCGCCGAAGCGAGGCCGCGAACAAGCATCTCTTCACGGGCCTGCCGATGCGTCATACGCTTCATTCGAAAAGGCCCATCAGTTTCCTGTTGCAATCCCGAAGCGGTTCGGCCATAGAGGCCTCACTTGCGGCGAACGAGCCGCGCGAGCGGGTGTAGCTCAGGGGTAGAGCACAACCTTGCCAAGGTTGGGGTCGAGGGTTCGAATCCCTTCGCCCGCTCCAAATTTTCCAACCATCTCTGTTTCCGGCATGACGGTCTTCGGACCGTCGCTGGTGCTTTTGCGATGTATTCCGGTGGGCGTTGCGCAGGCGCGAACCGGCTTATCGCCGATTTACATGCTTTGGTTAGAGCACGAATGCTGAGCCCATCAGCCGGGCGTGACCGTGTAGCGCAAATGCACGGCGCCGTGATCGAGCTTTTCGACACCGGCAAGCGAGAGCCTGCTCTTTCCCTTCAATCCGCCCTCGAAGGCGGCGATACCGTCGACATCGAGCCCGCCATCGAGAGCCGGCGCAATCACCACGCTGAACTCATCGACCAGGCCCGCCGCCAGAAACGAGCCGTTGATGCCGGCCCCGCCTTCGAGAAGCAGGGTTTCGATCCCGAATTCTTTCTTCAAGGTTGCAAGGGCTTCTGAAAGGTCGATCTCGGGCTCCGGTGACACGATGTATGAGATGCCATCATCTGCAAGCTCCGCGAGATGCGTGTCCGCGATTTCGCCGCCGAGCAAAACGATGACCGGATCGCCGCCGATATCGGGCTTGGCGAAATGCACCTTGCCCGAAGGATCGAGCGCGATCGCATAGGTTTCCGCATCGGGCACGGCAACGTGGAGCGGGCGCTCGACCGAGCCGGCTTGTGCCGGCGCATGCGGCTCGCCTTTCGCCATTTCCGCCATGGTCACGCGCCCGACGATCCAGGCATCGGCATTGAAGCCGTCGTGGATGGTCTCGTAGATCCCGCTCCAATCCTTCACCACGCCGTCGGGGCTCTCCGTATAGCGGCTGGGATGCAGACGGCCGTCGATCGAGGACGTCATGTGGCAGATGATGGTCGGGCGCGTTTGCGGCATGATGTGCTTTCCAAGATCGACGGGTCTCGCGGCACCCATGGCCCACGAGGCGAGGGAGGGCAGCGGACCGTCGCTTCGCCTCATCCCAATGCGGAACAGATTGAGCGGATGCTCTCGCTTTCAAGGCTGATGCCGTCCAGCCACGCTTGAGACCTGGCCGCCGGCCGATGACGGAAAAGCGATCTGCCGTCAGGGGAGCCATTACAGCGAATAGGCGTTCTGTAGCTCCCGTATGGAGGAGTGTCGCGTGTCGAAAATATCGTGGGTCGTCGAACTCGCGACGTCCGGATGAGGCTCATGCGGCCTGCTCTGGCTGAACCGTCGAACCCGCACGGTTCGCCAAACCGATCTCAATTCCAGCGTCAACCGATCTTGTCAGCCAGCCGAAAGGGTCAGCCATGGCATCCTCAACCCCTGTTCGCTTTTCCCCTTCGGTCGAGGAGATCATGCCCGACGAGCGCGAAACCATTGAAGAGCTGAACAAGGCTTTCGACGAAATTCTGGAAACCACCTCCAAGGACTACGGCCATGCGGTGCGCTCGGTTCATGCCAAGGCACATGGTATTCTGGAAGGCACGCTGAGGATCGGCGAGAATCTGCCTCCGGAACTCGCTCAGGGGATTTTCGCCAAGCCTGGCGAGCACAAGGTCTATCTGCGCATCTCCACCAATGCCGGCGACATCCTCGAAGACGCGATCTCGCTGCCGCGCGGGGTTTCGATCAAGGTGCTCGACGTGGAAGGCGAGCGCCTGCCGGATGCGGAAGGCACGACGCAGGACTTCATCATGGTCAACGGTCCGGTCTTCCAGGCCAAGACCGCAGACAAGTTTCTCGGCAACCTGAAGCTTCTGGCGAAAACCACCGATGTGGCCGAAGGCGGCAAGAAGGTGATGTCCTCGGTGCTCCGTGGCGTTAACACGGCGCTTTCGGCGGTCGGCATCGAAAGCACGGTGGTCCAGTCGCTGGGCGGCGCGCCGAACGTCGATCCGCTCGGCGAGACCTATTACAGCGTCACCCCGTTCCGCTTCGGCGACTACATCGCGAAGTTCAGCCTGAAGCCCGTTTCGCCCGATCTGACGGCACTCTCCGGCAAGGAAATCGATGCGAGCGGTCGCCCCGATGCCATTCGCGAAACCGTGCAAGAGGAGATGAAGGGCATCGTCGGCGTCTGGGAGTTCCGCGTGCAGCTATGCCGGGATCTGGAAAAACAGCCGGTCGAAGACCCGACGGTCGAGTGGAAGGAAGACGAGGCGCCCTTCCAGACAGTGGGCACGATCACCGTCGGCCATCAGGACAGCTGGGACCCGCAGCGCGTGCAAAAGGTGGACGAGGAGATGCGCTTCAGCATCTGGACGGGCATCACGGCGCATCAACCGCTCGGCAATATCAACCGAGCACGCAAGGATCCGTATCGTCACTCGGCGAACTTCCGCCAACGCTTCAACGGCTGTCCGATCCACGAGCCGTCGGCACGCGCGTAACAGGGCAGGTCGTTCTGCAAAGAGCAATCTTGACCTTGACTTGACGGGGATCAATCGAATGATCCCCGTCTTCGCAGACACAGAGAACTCTCATGACCGACAACAAATTCCCGCCTGAAAACAACCTTCCGGCCGGCTATGTGCCGCCGACTGTCTGGTCGCCGGAAACCAAGAGCGGCGGGCAGTTCGCGAGCATCAATCGCCCTGTCGCCGGGCCGACGCATGAGAAGGTGCTGCCGGTCGGCAAGCATCCGCTGCAGCTCTACTCGCTGGGCACGCCCAATGGCGTCAAAGTGACGATCTTGCTGGAAGAGCTGCTCGCGGCCGGACATACGGACGCCGAATACGATGCCTGGCTGATCAAGATCGGCGATGGCGACCAGTTCGGCTCGGGCTTCGTCGAGGTCAATCCGAACTCCAAGATCCCGGCCCTTCTCGACCGCGCGCCCAAGGGGGAAGGCGAGGCGGTGCGGGTGTTCGAGTCGGGTTCGATCCTCGTCTATCTGGCAGAGAAATTCGGCGCCTTTCTGTCGAACGACCTGCGCACGCGTACCGAGACGCTGAACTGGCTGTTCTGGCAGATGGGCTCCGCTCCCTTCGTCGGCGGTGGGTTCGGTCATTTCTTCGCCTATGCGCCGGTCAAGATCGAATATGCGATCAACCGCTATGCGATGGAGGCCAAGCGACAGCTCGACGTGCTCGACCGCCATCTGGCGAGCCAT
The DNA here is from genome assembly GCF_024053505.1 of Mesorhizobium liriopis. Classification (GTDB taxonomy): domain Bacteria; phylum Pseudomonadota; class Alphaproteobacteria; order Rhizobiales; family Rhizobiaceae; genus Mesorhizobium_B; species Mesorhizobium_B liriopis. Next base: position 43,055 of record NZ_JAMXQS010000007.1, read on the forward strand.
GAATATCTGGCGGGCAGCGAATATTCGATCGCCGACATGGCGGTGTGGCCCTGGTATGGGCTGCTCGCCGCGAACGAGTCCTATCCCGATGCCGGCACCTTCCTTGCGACCGAAGGCTACACCCATTTGCAGCGCTGGCAGAAGCTCATTGGCGAACGGCCCGCGGTGAAGCGCGGGCGGATGGTCAATCGCACTTCGGGCGAGCCGTCCTCGCAACTGCGCGAGCGCCACGATGCATCGGACTTCGAAACCAGAACGGAAGACAAGATCGGCGGCGCCTGAGCGCCATCACACGACCTCCCAACTTGTCTGGCAGTTTTGCTGCCAGCCGTTGCGATGAAGGAGCGGCTGGCTGTCGTTATGTTGCGGCCAGCCGATGCAGAGGTAAAGGCTGAACCGCCAGTCTGCGGGCACGGCGAAGAGTTGTGCCATCGCCTCCGGGTCGAGGATCGACACCATGCCCACGCCCAGGCCATAGGAGCGGGCGACGAGGTTGAGGTTCTGCACCGCCATCGCCGTGCTGTGTTCGAGCGTTTGCGGGACCGAGCGACGCCCGAGGCCTGCACCCTCCTGCGGGTCCTGCGCGGTGAAGATCGCGAGTTGGACCGGTGCGATCTCGATGCCTTCAAGCTTGAGGCTTTGGTAGTGCGCGAGTTGTGCACCCTGGTAAGCCGATGCGGCCCTGTGGTTCGCCTCGCCGAAGATCGCGCGAACGGCCTGCCTGTGTTTTGCGCTTTCCACGCTGAGCACCCGCCAAGGCCGCGAGTTGCCGACGGACGGCGCCAGGTCCATGGCGCAACGCAAATCCTCCACCAATGCGTCGGGCACCGGATCGGGCAGGAAATGGCGGACGTCGCGCCGCCATTCCAGCAGCCGAAACAGGGCAGAACGTTCGGCATCAGTGAATTGCATCGCGCGGAATGAAGGCTCTTGGGTCGAGCCTGCTTCTTAATCTGATTCCGGGCAACAGAAGGGCCGGCAACACGCCATGCGATGGCGCTTTCAGCCCAGGAGGCGCGGGGCGATCTTGTTGCTCTCTTCGTTCCCGGGCATCACGAAGTCGCTCAGTCTCCTGCGTGGGTGGCCCAGGAGGAAGCCTTGCGCCTCGCGGCAGCCCGCAGCGCGCACCAGTGTCAGCTGGTCTTCCGTTTCCACGCCTTCCGCCGTGGTGTCGAGACCGAGCTGGTCGGCGAGCCGCACGATGGTGGACACGATCGCCGCCGAATTCGGATGCGTGGTCATCTCCCGCACGAATGACTGGTCGATCTTGATCTTGCTGAAGGGAAACGAACGCAGATAGCCCAGTGCCGAATAGCCGGTGCCGAAATCGTCCAGCGCGATCTTGATGCCTTCATCATGGAAGCGGCGCAGCAGTTGCGCCACGCGGTCGCTGTCGGCGAGGAGGGCTGATTCCGTGATTTCAAGCTCAAGCCGGCTCGGCGGCATGCCCGAATGCTTGAGCGCATCCATCACGGTCGTGAATATCCCGTCCGAGCGCATCTGCACCGGCGAAAGATTGACCGCGATCCTGAGCGGCACGCTCATCTGGCTCGCTTCGAGGCAGGCTTGCGCCAGTACATAAGCCCCGATCTCCTCGATCAGGCCGGTTTCCTCGGCGAGCGGCACGAAATCCGCAGGGCTGACGCGTCCACGCTCGGGGTGGTCCCAGCGGGCAAGCGCTTCAAAGGCCACCGGTGCGTTTGTCTTGAGGTCGAAGACCGGCTGGTATTCGACCACGATTTCCTGTCGCAGAATCGACTGCTGAAGGTCCTGCGCGAGGTCGTGGCGATGCAGAAGGCGGGTTTCCACAGCCGGGTCGAAGAAGCGGCAGGTGCCGCGCCCGGCGCCTTTCGCCTCGTAAAGCGCCATATCGGCCATGCGCAACAAAGTGTCGGCATCGTGCGCGAGCTTGTTGGCGATCATGATGCCGACGCTCGCGCCGATGGTGACGGGCCGCCCCTTCAGGCGGAAGGGTCGCGACAAGCTGGCAACGATCTTCTCGCCCAGCCGGCGCGACTGAAACACCGGCTCGGCGAACAGGCAGGCGATCGCGAATTCGTCGCCGCCGAGTCGCGCGACCAGGCCGCTTTCACCCACGCAGGCCTCGAGCCGCCTCGCGACCTCGCGCAGGAGCATGTCGCCCACGGGATGGCCGAGCGTGTCGTTGACCTCCTTGAAGCGGTCGAGATCGAGATAAAGCAGTGCCAGCGTGCCCGAGCCGCCGAGCTCGGAGGCGAGCGCCATGCGGTCGAGCTCGGTGCGAAACAGCGCGCGGTTGGTCAGGCCGGTCAACGGGTCGTGATGGGCAAGGAAGCGGATCTGGCGCTCCTGCTCGATCAGAACCGCGTTGCGCGCTTCCGCCTCGCGATGGGCGCGCTCGGCTTCCAGTCTTGCTGCTTCGAGGGCGGCCTGAGCCTGTTTCAGCGGTGTGATGTCGGTGCGGATACCGACCCATTCGCCGGCTTCGGTGCGTCGCTCCTTGGCCAGGAGCCAGCGTCCGTCGGCCAAGCGATATTCGAGCGAGCCCTCGGCCTTGCGATGCCAGTTCAGCAGATCGCCGATCCAGTGGTCGCGGTCGGCCTCATCTTCGCGGTGATAACGGCCGTCTCGCGCGGCGTCCCGCACCATGTCCTCGAATGAGGTGCCGGGAACGAAAAGCTCGCCGGTTTGCAAGAAGAGGTCGCGAAACTTCGCATTGGACATGATCAGCCGGTCATCGGCGTCCCACATGGCAAAACCGTCGGACATCGCATCGATGGCGTTTTCGAGCGTGCGGCGGGCGCGCATGCGTTCCTGTTCCAGCTGCTCGCGGCGGCGCAGGGCCGCGAGCAGGCCACCGGCCGACGCGAGCATCAAAAGCTCGGCAAGGGAAACGAGCATCAGGAGCCGGTCCTGATCCTGACGCCAGTCCGCCATGGTTACGGACGCATCGGCTACGACCTCCACAATCACATCGTCGTAAAGCGTGGTTCGCGTCGTGCTGAAGGAAGACGACCCGTCGGATGGTTCGGCTGCCTGCTTCCCCATGGCGAGTTCGTCATGGGGAAGGCTTGCGAGCAACGTCTTGTTCGGGCGCTCGAGACGGATTTGAAGCGTCGGGCTTCCGGCCGCCTCGAGCAGAAGCCGGGTCAGGCGCGCCGCCGGCACTTCCGCGGCGGCCCAGAACGGCTGATTGCCGGAAAGGGATACCGGGCGCACGAGATAAAGCGACCATTCACCGGTTTGCGGGTTGCGCACCGGTCCCATCAGACGCGAACGGCCGCCCAACCGTTCACCATCACCCGCGCCTGGAGCAATGCCGATCGCTTGGCCGAGCGGGCGCGAACGGCCCGATGCCCAGACCGTGCCGTCGGGCGACAGAAGAACGAGATCGCGAAAAACAAGGCTTTGCGCGTTGAAGCCCTGTAAAAGCCGCGACGCCGTTTCCGAGCTTGCAGCCGCTCCGTTCGAGCCCGCCGCTGCGAAGAGGTCAGGCAGGCTCGCCAGCACGCTGTCGATCTGAAGCAACTGGCGGTTCACCGTGCTTTCGATGATGGTCGCGGTGCGGGCAAGCGAATTCTCCGCAGTGGAACGCGCCATCTGCCAGCTGCGCTGAAGCAAAAGGGCCGAGGTGCCGATCAGCCCCGCTGAGAGAATTGCGGTGACAATCACGACGGCAGTGACGAGGCGAGCGCGGAACCCGGTCAGGAATCGACGAGCCAAGCGAATGGGGAGAGACAATGCGGCGTGAAGCGGGCGCTGCCGCATCTGACCACCGGTCCTGTTGCCGAATCTATTGCTTTCCTTTCGCGTCATCGCGTTGGAACCTTCGATCCCACCACCGGTGCGATGTACCGGTTCCACGATGTGCCGCAAGAGGATCCGCAGCGATCCAGCCAACGCGGAAGCAGGACTTCAGCCAACAGTCTTTCCCTCTCCCGTTCATCTTCCGCTTTTCGTGGAACGATCAGCATATGCGCCAGGCCTGCGGGGTCTTCGCAGGCCGTGGTGTTCAAGGCGCATTCGAAAGGCAGTGCCGTTTCTCTGGCGGCCGCATCCCAGATGCGGCTTTCGAGATCCGAAAGCCCGCGCAGTATGGTGTCGCGCCTGTCGGCCTGGATCTTGCGCCAGGCACCGTGATTGGCGGCAAAAAGCGAAATGCCCCAGCTCAACGCCATCGCATGCATATGCGAGGCGAGCTGCGTCACGCCGATCTGCCTGCCGCTCGACGCGCTGGTGATCACGCAATCCACTACATCGGCCTGAAAGGCTTCGCGTAGTTCGGCGAAGGGAATCACCACGCCGACCGCGCCCAGGCCTGATACGAAGTCGGACTGGGACGCCGAAGAGGTTCGAATCCGTCGTCCGCGCAAGTCCTCGAAAGAGGAGAAAGGTGTTCGGCAGAGCATGACCTGCGCCGGGTAGGTATAAACTGCCAGCAGTTCGGCATCGTAACGGTCGGACAGGATCTCGCTCAAGCGAGGCCGAAAGGCTGCCACCACGCGCCGCAACGTGGCAATGTCCGGATTGAGGCCGGGCAGATCGACCGCCGCGAGTTCCGGCTCATCGGCAGATGCGACCGCCGCCAGTACGGTGGCAAAAGGCACGACGCCCAGCCGCAACAACGGCAGCAGATCCTCGCTGCTCAAACCGCTCCGGTCGAATGGAGCGATGGTCGCACGGATGCTGCCGTCGGACAGGTGTTCGATCTCACGGGTCCAGAACGGCTCCTCGAATTCGCGATACTGTGCGACTGCACCCAGGCCGCCGACGATCTTGAGCTCGAGCGCTTCATGCGCGCGCGCGCCAGTCACGAGCAGCAGCAGCGCGCAGATCGCGAACAGGCCTCTTTCGAATCGCAGGCCGCTGAATGGCGGTCGGTGGAACACTAAGATCTGCCTGTGGCTAAAAACTCCGCGCCCGACCTGACCGCAAAAACTTTAAGAAGAACGAAAGCCGTTCGTTCAACTTGAACCCCGGACTGCGAGATGATCACGCCGCATTGACTTCCGCTGGCTGTCCGGCGACGAACCTATGAGCAATGGGGCGAGACAGCATGATAGGTCGGGCGTGAAGCGCTATTCGGCATGGGAACTGGTTCGCGAAGGCCTGCGCGACCACAAAGGCTGGCAGCCGGCCTGGCGCGATGCGACCCCCAAATCCTCCTACGACGCCGTGATCGTGGGCGGCGGCGGGCATGGGCTCGCGACCGCCTATTATCTTGCCAAGAACCACAACATCACGCGGGTGGCGGTGATCGAGAAGGGTTGGCTCGGCGGCGGCAATACGGGGCGCAACACGTCCACGATCCGCTCCAACTACTTCTATCCCGAAAGTGTGGCGCTCTACGATTTCGCGCTGAAACTCTATGAAGGGCTGGGGCGCGAGCTCAACTACAACATCATGCTGTCGCAGCGCGGCGTGGTGACGGTGGCGCATTCGGAAGCCGAGATGGAAATCGCAGCGCGCACCGTGAACGCGATGCAGATCAACGGCACGGATGCCGAACTGCTCGACCGCCACGACGTGCTCAAACGCGCGCCGCTGTTGAACGACAGCCCGCAAGCGCGCTTCCCGATCTTCGGCGGCTCGTGGCAGGGCCGCGCGGGCGTCGCACGCCACGATGCGGTGGCGTGGGGCTATGCGCGCGGGGCCAGCGATCTCGGCATCGACATCATCCAGAACTGCGAGGTCGCGGGCTTCCTCATCGAGAACGGACGTTGCCGGGGCGTGGAAACGTCGAGGGGCACGATCCGGGCGGACAATGTCGGGCTGACGGTGGCGGGCAGTTCCTCGGTGCTCGCGAACCTCGCCGGGTTCGAACTGCCGATGCGCACCTATTCGCTGCAGGCCATGGTGTCGGAGCCGATCAAGCCGGTACTCGATACGGTGGTGCTTTATCTCGGCACGGGCACTTACCTCTTCCAATCGGACAAGGGCGAGATCGTCGTCGGCGGCGGCATCGACCGCACGCCGTCCTATGCCCAGCGCGGCAATCCGCCGGTGCAGACGCAGGTGATTTCGGGCCTGCTCGAAATGTTTCCGTCTTTCGGTCAGTTGAGGATGCTGCGGCAATGGGCAGGAGCCGTGGATGTGGTGCCCGATTCCTCGCCGATCATCGGACCTTCCCCCGTGCCGGGCCTTTATCTCAATTGCGGCTGGGGCACGGGCGGGTTCAAGTCGATCCCGGCCGGCGGCTGGCTGCTCGCGCACCTGATCGCCAATGGCAGCCATCATGAGATCAGCCGTCCCTTCGATCTCGACCGCTTCCGCACCGGCCGCCTGATCGACGAGGCGGCGGGGTCGGGCATCGCGCATTGAAGCCTGATCCCGAAAAGTTGCAGACTTTTCGGATAAGATCATGCGCCCTTGAGAGAACAGACTATGCAGATTTTTCCCTGTCCGTTCTGCGGTTCGCGCGACGAGACCGAATTCACCTTCGGTGGTGAGGCCGGCAAGGTGCGCCCTGCACCCGCAGATGCCGTGTCGCCGGAAGACTGGTCGCGCTTTCTCCATCTTCATCCCAATCCGCGCGGGGCCGTGCGCGAGATATGGCGGCACGACACCTGCGGTGAGTTCTTTCTGATGGAGCGGGATACGCTGACGCATCGGGTTTCAGCCACGCATTCCCTGCGCGAGGAAGGCGCGCAGGCATCCTCGGCCTCCGTGCCGCACCAGGGCGAAAGCTTCGGCACGCTGACGCCGGGCGTCGAAACAGGAACCAGCGAGGCCGGCCTGTGACATCGCGGCGTTTGGGTGAAATCGGCCCGCTTTCCTTTTCCTTCGACGGCAAGCCCTATCGCGGGCGTGATGGCGATACGCTCGCCTCAGCACTTCTCGCCAATGGCGTGCGCCTGGTCGGGCGATCGTTCAAATATCACCGCCCGCGAGGGGTATGGGGTTTTGGGGCGGAAGAGCCCAATGCGCTGTTCGACGTGACGGAAAACGGCAAGACCACGCCCAATCTGCGCGGAACGACCGAACTCTTACGCGATGGCATGGCCCTCCGCTCGGTGAATGCGGCACCTACCGCCGCAAGCGATCGCTATGGCGCGCTCGACCGGCTCGCGCGCTTCCTGCCCGCCGGCTTCTACTACAAGACCTTTCTGTGGCCCGACTGGCACCGTTTCGAGCCGAGCATCCGCAACATGGCTGGACTGGGCCGGCTGGACGGGGCGCATCAGCCGGCGGCCGAGGTGGCGACGGTCAGTGCGCAGTGCGATAGGCTGGTGATCGGTGCGGGGCCGGCCGGGCTCACGGCCGCGCGGGCAGCGGCGGGTCTTGGCTCGGTCATGCTGGTGGACGACCGCGTCCTGCCCGGCGGCTCGCTGCTTTGGTGCGAAGCGGAGGTCGAGGGACGGGCGGGGCCGGACTGGGCGCGCTCTATCACGGACGATCTGCAGGCGGGGGGCCACACGGTCCTGTCCCGCGCCACCGCATACGGCATCTACGACCACAACCTCGTCGCCATCTGGGAGCGCCGCGAAAACCTGCCCGACCGGGTCTGGCGCGTGCGGGCCAAGGAGATCGTGGTCGCAACCGGTGCCATCGAGCGGCCGCTCGTCTTCGCCGACAATGACCGGCCCGGCGTGATGTCGGCCGAAGCAGGGCTCTATTACCTCAAACGGCACGATGTGCTGGTGGGCGAGCGCGTCGCGGTCTTCACCAACAATGACAGCGCCTATCGCACGGCCGGTGAACTGGCACGGGCAGGCGCCCGCGTGATCCTGGCCGACACCCGTCGTCAGGCTGGTGTCGTCGCGCCCGAAGGCGTCGAGTTGCGCATGGGAGCATCGGTCGAGGCCGTTTATGGCGCGCGTGGGGTCGAAGCGGTTTCCATGGACAAACGGCGCCGCGAGGCGGATGCGGTTCTGGTGTCGGGCGGCTTCACGCCCACAGTCCACCTGTTCTGCCAGAACAAGGGCAAGCTGCACTACGACGAGAAGCTCGGCGCACTGGTGCCGCGCGAGCCGGTGGAAGGCATGCGCGTGGTGGGTGCCGCGAACGGCGCATTCGGGCTCGATGCCGCCTTGAGCGATGGCGCCGGCGAGGAAGCGCTGGGCGAAACCTACGGCATCGCACCGCTCTGGCCGAAATCGTCGGGCAAGAGCCGCCAATGGATCGACTTTCAGAACGACGTGACGCTGAAGGACGTGGAACTCGCCGCGCGCGAGAACTTCCGTTCGGTCGAGCACCTCAAGCGCTACACCACGCTCGGCATGGCGACCGACCAGGGTAAGACCTCGAACATGAACGGCTTGGCCGCCATGGCTGCGATCACGGGGCAGGGGATCGAGGCGACGGGCACAACGACCTACCGCCCGCCCTTCACGCCGGTGCCGCTCACCGCCATTGCAGGCCGCAGGCGTGGTGAGCTTTTCAACCCTGTGCGGCGCCTCCCACTCGAAGCGCGGCATCGTGCGGCGGGTGCCACCTTCCGCGAATATGGCGGCTGGCTGCGTCCGGCCTGGTTCGGCGAGGGCACCAAGGACGAGGCCGTGCGCCGGGAGGCTGAGCGGGCACGCGAAACCGTCGCCATTCTCGACGGCTCGCCGCTCGGCAAGATCGAGGTCATGGGGCCGGATGCCGGGCGGCTCGCGGATTTCAACTCCTACAACACGCTTTCGACGCTAAAGCCTTGCCGCATCCGCTACGGCTTCATGCTGACCGAAAGTGGCGTGGTCTATGATGACGGCGTGTCGCTGAAAGTGGCGGACGACCATTATCTGGTGTCGTGCTCGTCGGGCCATGTCGCGGGCGTTTATGCGCGGCTCGAAGAATGGCGGCAGGACGGGTTCGATCCGGGGCGCGTCTTCGTCCACAACGCCACGCCGCAGTGGGCGACGCTGACGGCGAGCGGCCCGCGTGCCAAGGCCTTGGTCGAGGCGCTGAGCCTCGGCGTCGATCTGAGTGATGAAGCCCTGCCGCATATGGCGTTTGCGCAAGGCCGCTTCGGTGCCGTGCCTGCGCGCGTAGCGCGGGTGAGCTTCACCGGCGACCGATCCTATGAAATCTCGGTGCCGTCCAGGGCGGCCGGCGCGTTGCTCGATGCCATGCTGGAAGCAGGCCGTCCGCTCGATGCCGGGCTGATGGGCTCGGAAGCGCTTCTGCTGCTGCGCGCCGAAAAGGGCTATCTCATCGCCGGCAAGGACACGGACGGCACGACCATGCCGCATGACCTTGGCGTGTCGGGGCCGCGGAGCAAGCGCAAAGACGAATTCATGGGCAAGCGCTCGCTCTTCACTGAAGAAGCCGAGCGCGAGAACCGTCAGCAATTCGTCGGGCTCGAAGCCGAGACCTTATTGCCGACCGGTGCACACGGCGTTGAGCGCGTGAGCGAGAAGCGGCGCTCGATCGGCTTCGTAACGTCGAGCTACCAGAGCCCGACGCTCAAGCGGCCCATCGCGCTCGGGCTGATCGAGCGGGGTTTGAGCCGGGTTGGTGAAGAGATCGAGCTGGTTCATCTCGGGCAGACGTTCCGCGCGCGTATTTCCACGCCTTGCGCCTTCGATCCGGAAGGAGTGCGCCTCAATGCTTGACCGCCCGAGCGACAAGGAATTGCAGAGCAAGTGGTCGCCCACGCCTGATTGGCTCAGGGCCGCAATCATCCGTGGTGATTGGTCAGCGCACGCAGTACGGGGCTTGGGCCAGACGCTGGTGAGCGGTGATCTGGTGAAGGCGCGGGAAGCCCTGGCACCGGGCGCGAGCGAGGTCGGGCTTTGGGATGAGACGGGTGCCTTGCCGGTTCAGGTGCGGATTGGCCGCGACCGGGCGCTTTTCGTGACGGAAAACCCACTCGGGACTGAGAGCGGCTGGCGCGACGGGTTCGCGGTGAGCAGTGCCGATGATCTCTGGCTGGTGATCGATCTCGAAGGCGAGGGCGTGCGCGAAGTTTTGCGAGAGGGCACGGCGGCCGATCTGGATGGCGGGAGCGCATCCGCTTCAGTGCTTTTTGCCGGCGTCCCCGCGCTGCTCTACCGGTTCGAGGGGCGAACGCGGCTGCATGTGGAGGCACCGCTTGGGGCTTATCTCTGGCGGTGGTTGGAGACGCGGGTGGGGTAACGGGGGCCACACCTTACCTCATCATCGAACCTTGGCGGCTTGGAAAAATTCTCAAAGAACGAGGTGCGGGTGAAGTGGCCGTCCTATCGACTTTTCCAGCAAGCGAGATGGACAGAATTCAGCGTCTGACCCTTAAAGCACCGACACGATCGCCGCTGCCACCTCGTCCAGCCGATCTCCCGGCAGTCCCGCCACGTTGATGCGGCTGTCATCCACCATGTAGATCGCATGTTCGGTGCGCAGCCGGGCGACCTGTTCGGGTGTGAGACCCAACCGCGAGAACATGCCGCGATGGCGCGCGACGAAGTCGAAGTGGTCGGAATTCGATTTGAGGCGAAGCGCATCGGCCAAGCCCACACGGAGGTCGAGCATCCGCGTGCGCATGGATTCCAGTTCGCTCTTCCAGTCCGCCGTCAGCGCGGCGTCTTCGAGAACGATGCGCACGGCCGCGGCACCATGGTCCGGCGGCATGGAATAGGAGCCGCGCGCCACGCCCATCAACTGGCCGGCTGCAATCGTCGCTTCCTTCTCGTTGCGCGCCATGAGCATCGCGGCACCCACGCGGTCGCGGTAAACGGCGAAGTTTTTCGAGCACGAGGCGGCAACGACCATTTCAGGCACGTGGGCCGCGACCGTACGCAGGCCGGCGGCATCTTCTTCGAGCCCATCGCCGAAACCCTGATAAGCGATGTCGATGAAGGGGAAGAGGTTTCGTGTCGCCAGCAGTTGCGCAATCCGTTCCCACTGCGCCCCATTGAGGTTGGCACCCGTCGGGTTGTGGCAGCAGCCGTGCAGTAGGACGATGTCGCCGGGTGCGGCAGTTTCGAGTGCTGCGACCATCGCCTCGAAGCTGACCGTGCCGGTCTCGGCATCGAAATAGGGATAGGTTTTGATGGTCAGCCGTGCTGCCTGCATCATGGGAACGTGGTTGGGCCAGGTCGGATCGGAAATCCAGATCGTGGCATCGGGCTTTGCCCGCTTCAGGAGCTCGGCCAGAATGCGCAACGCGCCCGAGCCGCCCGGCGCCTGCACCGTGCGGATGCGCGACACGTCGAAGCCTTCCCCGAACGCAAGCGTGGTCATCGCATGGTTGAAGCCGGTATCGCCGGCGAGCCCGAGATAGCTCTTGCTGTTCTGCTCCATCAAGAGCCGCTCTTCTGCCTGACGCAAGGCACGCATGACCGGCGTCTGGCCGGTGTCGTCCTTGTAGACGCCGACACCCAGATCGACTTTGTTCTCCCGCGCATCCTCACGGAGCATGCCGATCAGGGCCAGGATCTTGTCGGGTTTGGCGGCTTCAAGCGTTTCGAACATCGGCGAACTCCTCGGGATCGCGCCTGCCATAGACGCACTGCGTCACCCCGCCAAGAGGATCGAGCTTTTCGATCGAGGAAGACGCGTTCTTCCGCGTCCCGCGATGGCGGAGCCAGCTTGGTGTGGCACGCATGCACCAATGCCGCTCTGCGCTCGCTTGCGACCTTTTGCCGGCTCGCCGGTATTAAGATTTCGGTAACTATCCGGTGGAACCATCGAAGGAGCCTAAAGAATGGGCGCGCCTCAAGAAGAGGCAGCCGACTTCGGGAACACGCTTCGGTTCGAGTGCACGGAAATATCCGGCAGGCGGGTCGAGGAAACAACAAGACGGGCCGATGTGCCGAGGGCGCATCCTGATCCCAGGCAGGATGCTTCTCAGCCCGAAGGCCGAGGGGACATTCCATGTGGAAGATCAATATTCAGGACGATTTGCGCATCAGCTTTCCCGCCCGTGATGCGGCCTTCTCCGAGGGCGTCGAGATCGGCATGCTGGCGACGCTGATGAGCATGGGCAAGACGGAGTTCTCGCGCGTGGTTTCCGCGCGCGGCCTCGAACAGGCAAGGCGGCTTGGCGAGAAGCTCGGTTACCATCTCGTGGAAAGCGAGCCGACCGAGCAGGGTTTCGTGCGCCTCACCTTCCGCGACCGCACCCAGCGCGCCAGGCTCAAGCTCGTCGCGGCCGGCTAGGCTTTCCGGCTGACGCAACGGCTGCCCTTTCGGCAGTCTAAATCCATCGGGCGAGCCGGTTTTGCTTTGCCGCCTGCCCGTTGCGAGAGTGTAAAAAAATTATTGCCGCGGTCCGGGCAGAGCAACTTGCCCGGAAAACAAGGACTTCGTCTCGGGGAGGTGTTGCACGGATGCTTCAGCACCCTCTTTCCACCCTTTTTGCGGCCTTGTGGCGAGACTCGCGGCGAATAAACTGACTGCGAATCAGCCGGCCATTCGGGGGGCAGGGCGGAGTGCATGCGAACCGTCCGCGTGAGAGCGCGATGGAAGCCTGCAGTCACGTTCAGGCGCAGGGGAGTAGGCCTTGCGCTTTTGCCGAACGGGCCGGGCGTTTCTTGCGGCGTATGCGCCGGCACCTCGGAGAGGGGCTGTCCGGCGTTCTCGTGAAGTCAATCGGACGTTTACCGCACCGCTGCCATCGCGATGGCTGGCGGGCAACGTCTTTCGTCGGCCTTTCGTGAGGTATGCGAAGGGTCTTGAGTTGCGTCTCGTTGAGGATTCTCAAGGACCTGAGCCGAAGCACCGACCAAACACATGCCTTTGCCTTCCTCCAAACCTCGATCCGCGAACAAGGCCTCACCCAAGGCGGATGTTGTTCGCGTGGAATCCACCGAGCAAAGGAGCGAGACAGAAGCTTTTCAGGCCGGCGACGCAGAGTTCGGAACGGCGGTGATCGGCGCGCTGATGTCGGCCGCGCCCATCCTGTCTTCGATGACCAGCCCGATCGAATTGCAGGATGTGTCGGGCCTTGCCATGCGCCTGCGTTCGCGCGGCGATCTCACGGCCTTCCTGACCGAGCTCGCGGGCTCGGTCGGTGCGGAAAGCTACATGCTTCTGGCCGTGCCGCAGGGACGCGCGGCAAGCGAGGCGCGTATCCTCTCGTCCAACTGGGTGTTCGACGTGATCGAACTGCTCGGTCACGGGCTGATCCAGCGGATCGCCGCGAGCCACTGGTCGGCCATGCCCGGCGTCGAGGCCCAGCCGATCCTTGCCGCCGGCAGCTTCGACAGCGAAGGCGTGGTGAACGGCGAAGAGGCGCGGCTTCTCGACGTGCTCGGCCATGGCGAATTGTGGTCGCTCAGGGTCAATGTCGGCCGCCGCCGCTTCTTTCTTTTCCTTTCGCATCCCGTGCCGGGCCGCATCATGCGCGAGCAACTGGTCGAGGCTCAGATGGAGTGCGGCTATGCGCTGTCACGCATGCCGGGCCTGCTTCTCGCCGCGGCGTCCGAGGACCCACTGTCAGACCGTGAGCGCGAATGCCTGCTCTGGGTCAGCGAAGGCAAGACCACGGAAGATGTGGCGATGATCCTCGGCGTGTCGGGCAACACGGTCAGCTCCTATATCACCCATGCCATCCGCAAGCTCGGCGCGCTGAACCGGCCGATGGCCATCGCCAGCGCCATCCGGAGCGGCATCATTTGAGCGCGGCGAAGAAGAAAGCGCCCGCCCGCGAGCGGTCGATCGACCCGGCCACCATCACCGAGGCAAGAGCGCGGTTGTTCGAGGCGGCACGTGCCGTCGATGCAGAGGGATTCGCGGCCTTCGCCGTTTCCGCGACCGCCGAGCGCCAGCTCAATCTGCGGCTCGACAGCGGCAATCCGTCGGCCGCGCAGTTTCTTTCCGGCTTTCCCCCTCACCTCGCCAGCGAGGGCGCGCGGCATGCCCAGGCGTCCGGCGCCGCCTTCTGGTGGTCGGCCGGCTCGCTCGACGGGCGGGAGATCATCGCCTCGCATTGGGCATTGCACAGCGCCTGGAGCGGGTTGCCGCAGCCGGGCGTGGGTCTGCCTTGTGCCACGGAAAGCGGGCAATGTGGGCTCGTCCTGTTCTGGGGAACCGGCCTTCATGTGGGAAGCGGGCGCGAACTGGCCAAGCTTCACGCTCTGGCTTCGGCGGTCTTCCTGTCAGTGGCGGCAGGCCGGCAGAAAAGCGAAAAACTGCCCCACATTTCCAAGCGTGAGCTCGAATGCCTCAAGCTCACGGCCAAAGGGCTGACCAGCGACGAGATCGCCGTGCAGCTCGCGCTTTCCGTGCATACCACCAACCAGTATCTCGGCAGTGCCTCGGAAAAGCTCGACGCCGTCAACCGCATCCATGCCGTCGCAAAAGCCTTGCGAAGCGGCATGATCGACTGATCTCGACTGCGGCGACAGCACCGATCATCGCGAACGCGGCAGCGCAAGCGGGCGTTAAGCATGGCACTCGGTTCATGCTGCACCTGCTCACTTCGTTAACTCGTGGAACCTAGCGTGAAACGCATCGCATATCGAGTGTTGCATGCCTTTCCGCCTCCTTGCCCTTACTTCGGCCATTGCTCTCGGTCTCGCTTCGCTATCCGCTCCCGCAAGCGGTGGCGCACCGATCCTCGTTCTGGGCGGGACGGCGGCCAAGCCTGCACAGGCGCTCGATCTGGCCGGGCTCGATGCGATGCCCCAGACGAGCTTCGAGACGAACACGCCGTGGCATAAGGGACCGGTTACATTCTCCGGTGTGCTCCTGAAGGATTATCTGGCGACGCTCGGTGCGCATGGCACCCGGGTGCAATTGATCGCGCTCAACGACTACACGGTGGAAGCGCCGGTCGATGAACTCGTGGAAGGCGGCGCTCTTCTGGCGACACGGCAGAACGGGCAGCCTATGCCGGTCAGCGAGAAAGGGCCGGTCTTTCTGCTGTTTCCGTTCGACAGCCGTAAGGAATTGCAGCACCAGACCTATTACAGCCGCTCGGTCTGGCAGCTCAGCGAGATCGACATTCTCGAATGAGTCTGCCTGCCGATCAGGAACCGTTCAGAGGCTTTCGCCGTCTGCGCATCGGGCTCATGACGGTCACCGTATCGCTTGCGATCATGGCGGTCGCCTGCTCCGTTCTGGCTGTCGGTTATCAGCAGCGCATCATTCAGGCCTCGCGCTACAACAACACCTTCGATTTCGGTCAGATGTCGGCGGAACTCCTGCGTTTCCAGTTGTCGCTGGCGCAGGTCACAGCGGGCGGCAGCGGCAGTGACGTCTCGCTGCGCTACGGGATTCTGCTCAACCGTCTCGATATCATCACAGCGAACGAAACGCTCGACGCCATCGACCATGATGGGTTGATCGCTCGCCTCCAGAGCACCGTCCGAAGAATGGGCCGGCTCGCCAACGACGTTCCCAGCGTGGTTGAAGCACACGCAGCAGGCGAAGAGCTGCGACCCTTCACGCGGCCCATCCTCCAGTTCGTCTCGCTGTCTCACGCTCAAGCCGGTGACGACGTGCTCGACAACCAGCGGCGGTTGTGGACGGTTTTCGCGGCCTTGTGTGGCGTGACACTCGCGCTGGTCCTGTTCGGTGCCGCACTGATCGCCTTCGTTTTCCGTCAGAACCTGCGGCTGACCCGCGTGTTGCGCACCGATGCGCTGACGGGCATCGCCAATCGCTTCGCCTTCAGCGCGAAACTGCGCAAAGTCGCCGAAGGCCAGCGGGCCATCGTGATTGCCGGTGTCGATCACTTCAAATCGCTCAACGACACGCTGGGCCATGAAGCGGGGGACCGGCTGCTGCTGGCGCTTTCGGAACGCCTGAAAGACGCTACGGCCGATGCTGCGATGCTTGCGCGCGTCGGCGGCGACGAGTTCGCCCTGCTTTATGCAGGCCCCGGCGCGCTCGAGATGGCACAAGCCGCAAGCGCGCGAATGCTCGCTGCGATGCACGAACCGTTCTCGCTCGAAGGCCGTTCCTTACGCGCGAACATCACGCTCGGCATGAGCGCAACTGCGCTCGATGGCGCGGGCTCGTCACTCTCGCTCTTCAAGGAAGCCGATATCGCGCTCGCCGCAGGCAAGAAGGATGCGCGGGCCAGGGCCACGCTGTTCCACCCTGATATGAAGCAGAGCTTCGAACGCCGCCAGAAGCTCAAGGCCGACCTGCGAGACGCCATTGCTCGCGGCGAACTGTTTCTGCTCTTCCAGCCGATCGTCAACATCGTGAGCGGACGAACGCGCGGCTTCGAGGCCCTTCTGCGCTGGCATCACCCGGAATTCGGCCTGATTTCGCCGGTGGAGTTCATCCCGATCGCAGAGGAAGACAACCAGATCGTGGTGATCGGTCGGTGGGTGATCGCGGAGGCCTGCAAACAGGCCGCGCTTTGGCCCGGCGACATCTTCGTCTCGGTCAACGTGTCGGCGCGGCAACTCGCGGATTCAGGTCTCGCCACCCATTTCCGCGACTGCCTCGCAGACAACGCTGTCGGCTACCGCCGCATGACGGTGGAGATCACGGAATCGACGCTGATCGAGAACGACGATGTGGCGCTCGGCGTGCTTCACGAGCTGCGCGCGATGGGCTGCCGCATCGCGCTCGACGATTTCGGCACGGGCTATGCGTCGCTCAGCTATCTGCGGCGCTTCCCCTTCGACAAGCTCAAGATCGACAAGTCCTTTCTGCACGGCAGCGCCATGGCAGAGGACAGGGCAGCAATCATCGGCATGATCTGTGCGCTTGCCCAGCGCCTGGGCCTCGAAGTGGTGGGTGAAGGAATCGAGACGGAGGAGCAGCGATTGATCCTCGCGCAAACAGGTTGCGCGCTCGGTCAGGGCTACCTTTTCGATAAGCCGCTGTCGCCCCTCGACGGGACGGCTCGTCTCATGCAGGAGGCCACTGTGAGAGGCGGCATGAGCCTGCCGAAGCAACCCGCACGAGCGGTCGCCTGAAACTCAGAACCTGTCTGCGTCGGACATCCGCTTAAAAGGAAACCGGCTCCTCGCGCCGGATCATCGCGTCTTCCAGCGCGCGCTCCAGAAAGTCCGTGTTGCGTTCCGGCTCGGCATGGGATTTAGCGAAGGTCACGTAGTTGAGCTCGACGCTGGCGCGCTCGGCTTCCAGTGTCAGCGCAAACCAGACTGTCGCGCCGCGCAGATGCAGTTCGAGGTCGAGCACGATCTTGGGCCGTGTGTCCCAGTCGAGATGCACTTCCCCCGCATGTCCCAAGCGCAGCGCGCCGGGCAGGAAGAACAGCTCGGAGGCCGACGAGACGAGATCCGCGAGGCTGGCGAACTGTTCCAAGCGGACGAAGGCAACATAGTCGGCCGCGTCCACGAGGCGCAGTTCGGCCACGACCGGGGCAATAGCCTTGGCCACGATCCTCTCGCGAGCGCCCGAGTGGGATTGCCGGATCATGCGCGTCCTCCGCCTCCAGAACCCTTTTTGGCATAGACGATGCGGACGAGTTCCGCGACCGCCTGATAGAATTGAGGCGGGATCACGCTATCGACCGAAACTTGTTTGTACATGGAACGCGCGAGCGCCACTTCCTCGAAGACGGGGATGCCGTTCTGGGCCGCGATCTCCCGGATCTTGAGTGCGAGCAGGTCTTGGCCCTTGGCGACCACGACAGGCGCGTCGTTTTCCTCGCGCACATAGCGCAGCGCAATCGAGAAGTGGGTCGGGTTGGCGATGACGAGCGTGGCCTTGGGCACCGATGCGATCATGCGCCGTCGCGCGCGGTCGCGCTGCATGGAGCGGATGCGGCCCTTGACGATGGGATCGCCTTCGGATTGCTTGAACTCGTCCTTGATCTCCTGCTTGGTCATGCGCAGCTCACTCTTCCAGTGATAGCGCGTCCAGACGAAATCGGCGGCCGCGATCAGGCCCGTGGTGAGGGTTAGCGAAACCAGCACGCGTGTGGCGATGCCGAGAACCGTGTGGCCGAAGGCATCGGCTGGTGAGATCGAGCCCGACAGGAGCTGCGGCACCACGCCGTCGAGCGAGAGGTAGACGACCACGAAGGCCAGTCCGACCTTGGCGACCGATTTCGCGAATTCGACGAAGCCCTGGGTGCCGAAGAGCCGCTTCCAGCCGGCGGCAGGCGACACGCGCGACCATTGCGGACGGATGCGCTCGCCCACCATTTGCGGGCTGTGCTGCACGAGCGTCGCGCCGATGCCGGCAATGATCAGAAACAAAAAGAGCAGGCCGACCGTGCGCCCGCATTCGGCGGCGATGATGCCGAGCAATGTTTCGAGGTCGCGCTCGCTTTCGAGCGGCCATTCCTCGGGGCTTTCGAGGAAGCGGCCAAGAAACAGGCTCAGATCGGTCACCGACTGGCCCAGAAAGAACAGCGTGAAGACCAGAACCGCGCCGAAGGAGGCGACGATCGCGGTTTCGCGGGAATGGGGCAGGTTGCCCTTTTCCACTGCGTCACGGATCTTCTTCTCCGTGGGCTCTTCTGTTTTGCTGTCCTTGTCCGCGCTCTCGCTCACGATGAGCCGCCTCTAGGTCTCAAGCGGCCGCGGGCGTCGCGGACGGCAGTTCGAACGCGCCTTCATTGGCCATGCGGATAGCCGTCGAGGCGATAGTGCGGCGGGCACGAACGATGTCGGCCGGGTTGATGCTGTCGCCCCCTTGCGCCAGCTCGGCCTCGATCATGCGACGCGCACGGGCGCCCATCGCGGACAGGACTGCTTCCACGAGGCCGGCGCCGGCATTGCGCAGGGCAAGCGTGACGAGTTCGGCGGAAATGTCGTCGAACAGCGCCACGCGTGCCTTCTGCGTGAGATTGACGATATCCTCGAAGGAGAACAGACGGGCGCGGATCGCGGCGAGATCGGGGGTGCCGGCCTCCTCCAGGTCCTGCATCACTTCGTCCAGGACGGTCTTGTCCATCTCGTTCAGGACGCTCGCGACCTTGATCTGGGCGACCGAGCTGTCGCGCGCGCCGCCTTCTGCTTCGAGCCTGCGGCGCAAGCTGTTCTCGATCAGCGCGAGACCGGCCGGCGCGATGTTGCCCATGCCGATCATGCGCTGAACGACTTCCGCGCGCGCCGGCTTTTCCAGGGCAAGCAGGGCAGCGGATGCCGCGGCCGGCGCGAGGTTCGACAGGATCACGGCTGCGACCTGCGGATGCTCCGCCTCGATCAGGGTGGCCACGCGCGCGGGCGCCAGCTTCTCGATATCGGGCCAGACGGGAGGCAGGTCGACCGGGCCCATCTCACCCGACGAGAAGCCCATCAGGGCGTTCATCTCGTCGGATGAAAGCGTTTCGCTGAACAGCGAGTCCATCTCATCAGCCGAATCGAGCAGGCCCGCGCCTTCCGTGAATTCCACCTCGAATTCACCGACGATACGTTCGAGATCGCTTTGCGGCACGGCGCGCAATTCGCGCGCGGCCTCGATCAGCGCCTTCAGCTCATCCTGCTTGAAGAACTTCAACAGACGGCTCGCCGTGGGCTTGCCCATCGCCACCAGGATCACGGCGGCCTTCTGGGTTCGCGACAGGGATTGGGCGGTAACCGTCATGGATGAAGGGTCCGGAAAAGCGTCAGGCCGAGGGTTGCGCCGAGACGATCTCGGTCAGGCGAATGCCGAAACGCGACGGGTCATGGTCGAGCACGGTGATCTCGCCGCGCGCCACATGGCGGCCATTCACCATTACATCCACCGGCTCGCCGATGCGGCGGTCGAGCGCCACCGTGGAGCCCTTGCCGAGCGCCATCAGTTCGGACACCGACATCTCGGTCGAGCCCAGCACGATCTGCACCTCGACCGGGATGTTCATGATGACGTTGCCGGATCGCGCGGCGGTGGCACCCAGCGGCGGCGGAGGCGGAGGGGGCGCGAACTGGTTATCCTCGGCGCTCATCGCGCCCTGAAGGGCTGCCATGGCACTGTCGAGGTCTTCCGCTTCCCCGAATTCCCCACCCAGCATGTCTGCGAACGGGGCTTGCGCTTGCGGCATCATGGACAATCGAACTCCGAAGGATCAGGCGAAAGGAAAAGGGGAGGCGGCGGGCGGCGCCACCAGCGTTTCGAGAAAGTCCTGCGCGTCGCTGAACGGCTCGTTGACGCGCAAGGTGTAGTTGTCGCCCAAACGGCCGAACTCGCAGGAGAACAGAGCCTTGCCCCGGGCCGAAATCTTGGCCGAGGAAGGGCCCAAAGCGTCGATGGGCACCACCACGCCCGGCGCGAACTCGGCGACCGCGCCGAGCGTCAAGCGGCCGAGCGGCATGGTGGCTTCGAGCGTGACCGAGGAACGCATCAGCTCCTCCTCGATGCGCGAGCCCCAGTCGGCTTCGGCACCGCCTTGCGCATCGGGGCGCTTCAGCACCAGGCGCTGCGGCAGGAAAAGGGCCACGCTGCCGCCGGAACCGAACTGGAAGACGAGGCGGACCGCAGGCCCGTCGCGCAGGGCCTCGCGGGCCATGGGCGTGCCGCAGAGTGGGAGCCCGAGCGGGCGGGCGAGCCGGAAGGCCGCGCCTGCCGCATCGAGCGCATCGGCCAGCGTTTCGAAGAGGAGGCCCGCCACATCGAGTTCGATCGCCGTCGGCTCGCGCGTGAGGGGCACGGCCGGCTTGGTGGGATCGGCACCGAAGAGGAGTGCGACGAGCAGGCCGAGCGCCTCGGCGTCGAGCGCCAGCACGGCATGTTCGGTGGACTGCGCGACGGAAGCCACCAGCATCGTCGCCCCCGCATCGGATGGCCTTGCATGGGCCAGGCGTGCGATCAAACAGTCGCCCGGCTCGATTTCGGCGGCAACACCGAAGCGGTTTTCGAAGCTCGTGCGAAACGCAGCCGCCAAAGCCTCGCTCAAGCCGTGCGCGGCGTCGAGCACGGCATCCGGCTCCCCCGTGTCGCCGGTCAGGCGCTCGAGAATATAGGCGCGCATCGCAGCCGGCGAGGAAAGGTCGGCGGGACCTTCCCCGTGCGGCTCGCCCGATATGGGGTTGACCGAAGCCATGGTGGTCAGGCGGCCTTGGCCGGCGTGTTCATGGTGCTCTGCTCGACCGCATCGATCGAAGGCCGCTCATAGGCCGAGATCGTCTTGCGGCCGAACTCGATGGCGACCTGCGGCAGCGAGCCGTTCATGTGGGCGAGCAGCGTCTGCTTCACGATCACATAAAGCCGGTTCTTCTTTTCGCGCACGACCTTGATCTTGGTCGCGATCGGCGCGCACACGCAATAGGACATGAAGATGCCGAGAAACGTGCCGACGAGCGCCGCGCCGATGAGGCCGCCCAGGACTTCCGGCGGCTTGTCGAGCGCGCCCATGGCTTTCACCACGCCCAGAACGGCGGCCACGATGCCGATGGCGGGGAAGCCGTCGCCTACTGCCGTCACCGCATGGTAGGCCTTGAGGCTGTCGGCGCGGATCGTCTGGATTTCCTCGTCCATCAAGGCTTCGATCTCGTGCGAACGGGCATTGCCGATGATGATCAGGCGGCAATAGTCGCAGATGAAGGCGGTCAGTTCCTTGTCCTTGAGGATCAGGGGAAAGGCCTGGAAGATCGGTGATTCCGCCGGCGCATCGATATGGGCCTCGACCTCGGAGCGCGACTTCGACTTGATCTCGCGCAGGATCGAATGAAGGATGCCGAGCGTTTCGAGATAGTCCTTCTCCTTCGGGACCGCGCCCTTGAAGGCCTGGACGCAGGCCTTGCCCGTGTCCTTCACCACCTTCATCGGATTGGCGACGAGAAAGGTGCCGAGTGCGGCGCCGCAGATGATCACGACTTCCCAGGGCTGAACCAGCACCTCGATGTGCCCGCCCATGGCCATGAAACCGCCGAGCACGCAGCCGAGCGTGACGACGAGACCGATCAGAATGCCCACAGGCCCACACCTTCCCCACGAAACCGGAAAAGCTCTAGCCATGCAGCCTTGCGTGGGGCTGATATCGCATGGGCCCAACAGCCTCGCACAAGGGTCTTCGCCTTAAGGATCGATCCATTGGCGGAACGTGGGTCTTTGGGGGACAGCGGGTGCTCAACACCAATCTGAGCTACAAGCTCATCACCAAGGACCTTGAGAAGTCGCTCGACCGGGTCGAGAACCAGCCGCTCGTCAACCGCGATACCAAGTATTACCTCGAGAATATCGGCAAGGTGACCACGGTCGACGAGTTCCTCAAGGACGACCGGCTCTACAAATATGCCATGAAGGCCTATGGCCTCGAGGACATGATCTACGCCAAGGCCTTCATCAAGAAGGCGCTCAAGGAAGGCGTTTCCTCGACCACCTCTTTCGCCAACAAGCTGACCGACACGCGCTACCGCCAGTTCGTGGCGAGCTTCAACTTCGCTGCCAACGGCGCGGATGCCACGAGCTACAACAAGGCGCAGCAGCAGACCGTCAAGAACTACGCGACGCAGGCCGAGATCAATGGCGTGAAGCCGGACTCCGCCTTCGTGAAGACCGAGACCGCCTATTACCTGGCCAATATCGGCCAAGTGAAATCGGTCGACGACCTGATGAACAACAGCCGCCTCTACACCTATGCGCTGGCGGCCTACGGTCTCGACAACACCAAGGAAAGCAAGACCTATATCCGCAGCGTGCTGGAAGGCGGGGTGCGCAACGCGGACAGCGTCGCCAACAAGAACGACAACCCGGCCTATGCCGCCCTGGCCTCGGCCTTCAACTTCGAGCAATATGGCGAGGACGCCACCACGATCGTGACGGCCCAGCAGCCGACGGTCGACAAGTATCTGCGCCAGACGCTCGAAGAGAATGCGGGCAAGGAGAACGAGGGGGTGCGTCTCGCCCTTTATTTCGAGCGCAAGGCATCAGGCCTGACGAACTTCTATGAGGTCCTGGCCGACAAGGCGCTTGCAAGCGTTGTGCGCACCGCGCTCAGTCTGCCCGACGAATTCGCGCAGACGGATGTGGACAAGCAGGTCAAGTATTTCGAGTCCAAGCTGAAGATCGAGGATTTCAAGGACACCAAGAAACTCGACAAGTTCCTCCAGCGCTACACCTCGCTCTACGAACTCAAGAACCCGACCTCCACGTTGCAGAGCCAGGTCGCCGGCCTCTTCTCGCAATCCACCGCATCCACCATGTCCACCAATCTGCTGCTCGCCATGCAGAGCATGAAGCGCTGAAGGCCTGAACGATGCAGGACGGTCTCTACGTCACCCTGTCGGGGCAGATGGCGCTGGAAAAGCGCATGAACACGATCGCCGACAATGTCGCCAATATGAGCACGGTGGGCTTTCGTGCCACCGGCGTGCGCTTTTCCGATCTGGTCGAAGGCACAGGCGCAAGCCAGGTCTCGTTTGCATCCACGGGCGAGGAATATCTCTCGACCCAGAGCGGCGCGCTGCGCCAGACCGGCAACCCGCTCGACTTCGCGGTGCGCGGCGAAGGGTGGTTCGCGATCGACACGCCCGCGGGCATGGTCCTGACGCGCGACGGCCGGTTCGAGCTCAATGTGGAAGGGGGCCTGCAGACGCTGGAAGGCTATCCGGTGCTCGACGCGGGTGGCGCGCCGATCCAGCTCGATCCGAATGGCGGGCCACCCGTCGCAGGCGCGGACGGCTCCCTGCGCCAGGGCGAACGGCGTGTTGGCGCGCTCGGTCTTTTCGCGCATGCGCCGGGCGCGGATTTCAAGCGCTTCGGCAATTCCGGCATTATTCCGCAGAACGAGCCCGAACCCATCGTGGACCGCATGGATGCTGGCGTGCGCCAGGGTTTCGTGGAGGATGCCAACGTCAATCCGGTGACCGAAATGATGCGCCTGATCCAGGTCCAGCGCGCTTTCGAGGCGCAGGCCGCGGCGACGCGCGAAACCGAGAATTCCTTCGACAGCGCGGTCAAGACGCTGGCGTCCAAGTAAGCCCCGATGGCCGCTCTTTCGGCTTTCCCCCAAACGCGAACCGACGCGCTCGGCCGGCTTCAGGCGGTCGCGGATCGCTATGCCGCGCCGTGCAAGCTCGTGGAAACCGGCGGGCGCATCACGGAAATCGCGAGCACCGCGTTTCGCGTGGCGGGGCTGTCCGCGCGGGCGCAACTGGGCGACCTCGTGGAGCATCGCAAAGGCGGGCGTCTGAGCCTGGGCGAAATCGTGCGCATCGACAATCATGGCGTGCTGGTCTCGCCTTTCGATGCGGGCATGGAGGCGCGACTCGGTGATGTCGTATTCCATCTCGGCCCGTTTTCGCCCGAACCTTCGCCGCTCTGGCGCGGCCGCGCGGTCAGCGCGCTGGGGCGGCCGGTGGATGGCATGGGACCGCTCTCCAACGGTGCGCCCTTGCCGGCAAAGGCGCAGGCCATCGCGGCCCTGTCGCGCGGACGCGTCGGCAATGCGCTGCGAACGGGCGTGAAGGCCGTCGATATCTTCACCCCGCTCTGCTTCGGCCAGCGCATCGGCATTTTCGCGGGCTCAGGCGTGGGTAAATCCACGCTGCTCGCCATGCTGGCCAATGCGGATGCCTTCGACACGGTGGTGGTTGGCTTGGTCGGCGAGCGCGGGCGCGAGGTGCGCGAGTTTCTCGAAGACACGCTCGGCGAGACCGGGCGGCAAAAGACGGTGGCCGTGGTGGCGACCGGCGACGAGAGCGCGCAACTGCGCAAGCGCGCCCCCGATACGGCCATGCGTGTCGCCGAATATTTCCGCGACCGGGGCGATCAGGTGCTGCTCGTGCTCGATTCCGTGACGCGCTTCGCGCATGCCGCGCGCGAGGTGGCCTCCGCAGCCGGCGAGCCGCCGGTGGCGCGGGGCTATCCGGCTTCCGTCTTCACCGAACTGCCACGCCTGCTCGAACGCGCGGGGCCGGGCACGGAAGGCACCGGCGGGTCGATTACCGCCGTCATCTCCGTTCTGGTCGATGGCGATGACCACAACGATCCCGTCGCCGACAATGTGCGCGGCATTCTGGATGGCCACATCGTGCTCTCGCGCGCGATCGCGTCGGAGAACCGTTATCCGGCCATCGACCTTCTGGGTTCGCTGTCGCGCCTGTCACACAAGGCGTGGAGCGAGGAAGAGCGCACGCTGGTGGGCCATTTGCGCGCCATGATCGCGCGCTTCGAGGAAACCCGCGACATTCGCGCCATGGGCGCCTACCAGTCGGGGGCGGACGCGTTTCTCGATGGTGCGGTGCGGCAGGTGCCGGCGATCTTCGAGGCGCTCAACCAGAAGCCGGGCGACCAGCCCTCGCTCAACGCCTTCGCCGACCTGGCCCACTTCTTGAGGAACCGCGAGACGCGCGATGGCTGAACTCGTAACGGCGAAACCGAAA
This sequence comes from Mesorhizobium liriopis, assembly GCF_024053505.1. Classification (GTDB taxonomy): domain Bacteria; phylum Pseudomonadota; class Alphaproteobacteria; order Rhizobiales; family Rhizobiaceae; genus Mesorhizobium_B; species Mesorhizobium_B liriopis. Next base: position 68,122 of record NZ_JAMXQS010000007.1, read on the forward strand.
CAGAACCGGTTTCTGGCGCTGATCCAGCCTCTGCGCCGCGACGATCTCACCATCGCCGCACTCGGCATCTGCCTTGGCCTCATCTGCGCGCTGTTTCCCTGGTACATCTTCTTCAATCAGGACAAGTTCGGGCCGCCGAGCGTGACACTCGACAGCGCGGGCGAGATGGCCGGCGCGCGTGGCGGCGTGGCAGGACAGGGCAGCACGGGCGCGGGATTCGTGCTCGGCGATCCGCGGGATCCGCTCGCGCCCGGTGACCTCGATCTGTTCGCGACCGGTTCCAGCGCGCCTGCCGAGGATGAGGAAAAGAAACCCGAAGGGCAGGCCAAGGCGCCGCCTCCGCCGCTGCCGCCCGTGATCTTCCGCGTGGTCCATGTCGCCAATGGCCGCGCGATGATCGACGATGGCAGCGGGCTCTTCGTGGTCGGTCCCGGCGATCAGCTGCCCGACAACTCGTTTGTCGCGCGCATCGCAGAGGAAGGCGGCAAGGGAGCCGTGATCACCTCCACCAAGGCCGTGCTGCGCGCGAGCGAATAGCGCAACGGTTTTTCTCAGGCCTGCTCTCGGTGGACGCGTTCGCGTGCTCGGAGCCGAGCCTGCGCGCGAAGCACCATAACGTTTGCGCGACTGCCGTTCCGCCCAAGCCTCCGCAAGGCCCGCGCAAGACAATGACGTTAACCATGAGACACGCTTCAAACCCTTGCGTGCTCTGGATTCCGCCGCTCCCATGCAGTCCGTCAACCTCTTCGGTCTTGCTTCCACCCAGGCACGCTGGCTTTCGGCGCGCCAGACGGCGGTTGCCGGCAATATCGCGAACGCCAACACCACCGGCTATGTCGGACGCGACGTGGTGTCCTTCGACAAGGTTCTGAACAACACCCAAGTCACGCTCGCTTCCACCAATCCCGGCCACACGCAGGCGCCATCGATCGGCATGGAAAACCAAGCCGACGCCACCACCGTCATGCCATCGGGCAACACGGTGGTCGTCGAGGACGAATTGGTGAAGGCCGGCGAAGTGCGGCGCGGCATGGAAATGAACACGGCAATCGTAAAGGCCTTTCACCGCATGATCATGCTGTCAGCGAAGGTCTGATCGCGATGGACGCGCTTTCCGCCGCTCTCAAGGTTTCGGCATCGGGCCTCGGCGCCCAGTCCGACCGCCTGCGCGTGGTGTCCGAAAACCTCGCCAACTCCCAGAGCACGGGCACGACGCCCGGTGCCGACCCTTATCGGCGCAAGACGATCTCGTTTGCTGCCACGCTCGATCGCGAGTCGGGCGGTTCGCTCGTCGAGGTCGTCCGAACGGCTCGCGACCAGACAGCGTTTCCGACCGAATTCATGCCCGGCCACGAGGCGGCCGATGCCAATGGCTACGTCAAGACACCCAATGTCAACATGATGGTCGAGATGGCCGACATGCGCGAAGCCAACCGCTCCTATGAGGCCAATCTTCAGGTCTTCAAACAGGCGCGCGACCTCATTTCCATGACTATCGACCTGATGCGAGGCACGTGATGGTTTCGGCACTCGGCCCTCTCAATTCGGCTTCGCTTTTCGCCTCGCAACTCGGTGGCGGCTCGTCCTCGTCGGCGTCGTCTTCATCGAGCGCCACGAAGATCGGCGGCGTGCAGGCGTCCTTCGCCGCGACCCTGCAGGGTCTCGCGACGCAGACCGTTTCGACGCTGCAGAACGCCGAGCGGGTCTCGATGCAGGGGCTGCAGGGCAAGGCGGATACGCGTGAGGTGGTGGATGCGGTGATGGGCGCGGAACAGTCGCTGCAAACGGCGGTCGCCATCCGCGACAAGATCGTGACCGCCTATCTCGAAGTCAGCCGCATGGCCATTTGAGTTCGGAGTAAGGGTATCCATGAGAGCGCTCGCGATTGCCGCAACCGGCATGACGGCACAGCAGACCAATCTCGAGGTGATCGCGAACAACATCGCGAACATCAACACCACGGGCTTCAAGCGCGCGCGTGCCGAGTTCACCGATCTTCTCTACCAGACCGACCGCCTCCAGGGCGTGCCCAACAGGGGCGATGGCAGCCTGGTGCCCGAAGGCGTGTCGATCGGTCTCGGCGTGAAGACGTCTGCCGTGCGCAACGTCCATATCCAGGGCTCGCTGACCACCACCGGCAACAAGTATGATCTGGCCCTTGTCGGCAATGGCTGGTTCCAGATCGAGGGCGCCGACGGGCAGACGCTCTACACCCGCTCGGGCGCCTTCAACACCAATGCGACGGGTCAGCTCGTCACCATCGACGGCGCCACCGTGATGCCCGGCATCACCGTGCCGGCGGACACGGTGGAAGTGGTCGTCAACAAGACCGGCCAGGTCTTTGCCCGCATCGATGGCCAGACCGCGCTCCAGCAGCTCGGCCAGTTGCAGCTCGCCAATTTCCCCAACGAAGCGGGTCTGGCGCCGATGGGCGACAACCTGTTTGCGGAAACCGAAGCCTCGGGTGCCGCCACGACGGGCGTGCCGGGCGATCCGGGCTTCGCCACCGTCAACCAGGGCTATCTCGAAAACTCCAACGTCGATCCGATCAAGGAAATCACCGAGCTGATCTCGGCGCAGCGCGCTTACGAGATGAATTCCAAGGTGATTCAGGCCGCCGACGACATGTCGTCCGTGGTGTCCAAGAACCTGCGGTAATCACTGTGCGCTTGCCTCTTCTCCTCGCCACGCTTCTTCTCGTTGCCCCGCTCAGCGTCGCAAACGCCGCCGAGACGGCGCTGACGGCGACGCGCGTGATCTATCCGGGCGAGGCCATCGAGGCGGGCGCGGTGACGGAAGTCGCCTTGCGCAACCCCAAGCGCCGCTCGGCTTTCGACGGCGCGGTCGCCACCAGCCTCGTGGAAGTGGAAGGCAAGGTCGCCAAGCGCACGCTGCTGCCCGGTCGTCCGATCCCGATCGCCGCCCTTCGCGAAGCGTGGCTGGTCGAGCAGGGCAAGGCCGTGGAAGCGCATTTCAACGCCGGCGTCTTGTCGATCTCGGCAACCGTTGTCGCGCTTCAATCGGGCTCTGCGGGAGACCTCATCCGCTTGCGCAACCCCGACAGCGGCAAGAGCTTTTCCGGCACGGTGATGGGCGACGGCACGGTGCTCGTGGGCCCCGCCCAATGATGCGCGCGCTTCTTCTCGGCGTCGCGCTGGCGCTGGCCGCCTTGGCACCGGCGCAGGCCGCCTCGCGCATCAAGGACATCGCGACGCTTCAAGCCGCGCGCGACAACCAGCTCGTCGGCTATGGCCTTGTGATCGGCCTTCAGGGTTCGGGCGACAGTCTTCGCAATTCGCCCTTCACCGAACAATCGATCCGCGCCATGCTCGGCAATCTGGGCACGGCGACCGAAGGGGGAGCCGCACGCTCCAAGAACGTCGCGGCCGTGATCGTCACCGCCAACCTGCCGGCCTTCGTGCAGTCGGGCGCGCGCATCGACGTCAACGTTTCCTCGCTGGGTGACGCGTCCTCGCTGACCGGCGGCACGCTCGTCATGACGCCGCTTCGCGCGGCGGATGGCCAGATCTATGCGGTGGCGCAAGGGTCGGTCGTGGTGTCCGGCTTCGCGGCCAAGGGGCAGGCGGAAAGCCTGACCCAAGGTGTGCCGACCTCCGGCCGCGTGTCGGATGGCGCCATTGTCGAGCGACAGGTTTCGGCCGACTTCAAGGGGCTGGACCAGCTCACGCTTCTCCTGCGCAACCCGGATTTCTCGACCGCCGTCACGATCGCGGACGCCATCAACACGCATGCCGCCAATCGCTGGGGCAAGCGCGTGGCGCAGGAAGAGGATGCGCGCACGGTTTCCATCCGCAAGCCCGCCAATATCTCGCCCGCGCGCTTCTTCGCCGAGATCGAGAACATCCCCGTCCTCGTCGATGCGCCCGCGCGCGTGGTGGTGGACGAACGCACGGGCACCATCGTGATCGGCGCCGATGTGCGCCTGTCGCGCGTCGCCATCAGCCACGGCACGCTCACCGTGCGCGTCACCGAAATGCCCAAGATCATGCAGCCCGAGCCCTTCTCGAGCGGTGTGACGGCGGAAGAACCCTATACGGTGATCGACGCCCAGCGGCCCGATGCGCGTGTCAACATGCTGGATGGGCCCGACCTCCAGACACTGGTGGGTGGCCTCAATCGCTTGGGCGTCAAGCCGGACGGCATCATCGCGATCCTCCAGGCGGTCAAATCCGCCGGTGCGCTTCAGGCGGAGCTGGTGTTCCAATGACCGTTCTCAAGCGCCTTCTTTCTTCGGCCCTGCTTTTCGCGGCCCTCGGCGCCGGTGCGAGCGCCCAGACCTCGCCTGTGCCCGCCGCCGCTCAAAGCGATGTGGACCGCTTCTGCGCCAATATCGCGGATGCTGCGCGCGACCGCCGCTATGCGGTGCAGGCGGAGGAGCTGAAGAAGCTTCAGGCCGACATCGACGCGCGCATGGCGGCACTCGAAAAGAAGCGTGCCGAATACCAAGGCTGGCTTCAGCGTCGCGAAGCCTTTCTTGCGCAAGCCGGCGACGGCGTCGTGAAGATCTATGGCACGATGAAACCCGATGCGGCGGCCGAGCGGCTGGCCGAACTCAAGTCGGACTTGGCTGCCGCGATCCTGATGAAGCTCGACCAGCGCAAGGCGGGTACCATCCTCAACGAGATGAAGGCCGACAAGGCCGCGACGCTGACCGCCGTGATGGCGGCGGCCGTGCGCAAGGAGGACCCGTCATGAGCCGTCCTCTCACATGTCTCGCCCTTCTCGCCACGCTCGCGCTCGCCGGCTGCGCGACCAAGCAGCAATTGGCTGAGATCGGGCGCGAGCCCGCGCTGTCGCCTGTCGGTTCCGGCATCGTGCCAACCGAAGGCGCGCTTTATTCCTACCCGACGCGGGCGCCTTCCACCGTGCGCCGCTTTTCGCTCTGGGACGATCGCCAGAGCCGCCTCTTCACCGACCCGCGCGCGCTGGCGCCCGGCGATATCCTGACCGTGAAGATCGAGATCAACGACCGCGCCCGCTTCAAGAACGAAAGCGAGCGCTCGCGCGACGTGGACCGCGACATCGCACTCGAAGGCGGCTTCACCTGGGCCGGCGTGAAGTCGCCTGCGGCTTCCATCGATGGGACTGCCAAATCCGGCACGGGCACCAAGGGCAAGGGCTCGACCGCACGTTCGGAGGACCTGCAGCTGCTGGTCGCGGCCGTCGTCACCAACGTCCTGCCCAACGGCAATCTCGCGATCAGGGGCAGCCAGGAGGTGCGCGTCAACGCCGAGCTGCGCGAGCTGACCATCGCCGGCATCGTGCGCCCGACCGATATCGGGCCGGAAAACACGATCTCCTACGAGCGTATCGCCGAAGCTCGCATCTCCTATGGCGGGCGCGGGCGTCTCACGGAAGTCCAGCAGCCGCCTTACGGCCAGCAGCTGGTCGACACGATTCTGCCCTTCTGACGCGCACCGATGGCGACGCCCGTCTTTCCCGAACTGCCGATCGAAGGGCTCACGCCGCCCAAGAAGGGGCCGTCGCTCATCGTCCAGGGCGGCATCCTGCTCGCGCTGACTCTGGTGGCAGCGGGCATGGGCTGGGCGACAGGCGGGCAACTGACGCCGACGGGCGGGGCCACGCCGCAGGCCGAAGCACCCGCCGATGCGCATGGCGCATCCGGTGGCCATGGCGAGGCGAAAAGCGGCGGGCATGGCGGGGGAGGAGAGCACGGCGAAGCCGCAGCCCCGCTTCTGCCCGGTCACCCGATGGTCGTGCCGCTCGCGCCCATCAACGTCAACCTCGCGGCGCCCAGCGATGTTTGGCTGCGACTGGAACTGGCGCTCGAGTTTCCGAATACGCCGGAGCCGGGCGTGGCGGACTCCGTGCACCAAGACCTGCTTGCGTTCACGCGCACGCTGAAGCTCTACCAGATCGAAGGTCCGCGCGGCATCGTCCATCTCAAGGCGGATCTCGACGAGCGCGCCAAATTGCGCTCGGCGGGCAAGGTCGCGCGCGTGCTCATCCGGACCATGCTTTTCGAATGAGAGTCTTGTCGCGCCTCGCCTTATCTGCGCTTCTGCTTCTGGCAGGGGTGGGTGCCGCCTGGGCGCAAGGCACGCCGGCCACGCCTCCGCCCGGGGGGCTCAACCTCAACGGTCTCAATCTCGGCGCGCTCAATGCCGATGGCTCGACGATCGGCACCATCCTGCAGATTTTCGGCGTGGTCACGGTGCTGTCGGTCGCGCCGGGCCTGCTCATCATGGTGACGAGCTTCACGCGCTTCATCATTGCGTTTTCAATCCTGCGCGCCGGCATCGGCTTGCAAACGACGCCGGCCAACCTGATCCTGGTTAGCCTGTCGCTGTTCATGACCTTCTATGTGATGGCGCCGACCTTCGACCGTGCCTGGTCGGAAGGCCTGCAACCGCTCGTCAACAACCAGATCACCGAACAGGAAGCGCTGCCGCGCATCGCCGATCCGTTCCGCGAATTCATGCTGCGCAATGTGCGCGACAAGGATTTCGACCTTTTCGCCGACCTTGCCCGCTCGCGGGGACAGGAAGTGTCGGCCGAGAGCCCCGATCTGCGCGTGCTCGTGCCCGCCTTCATGATCTCTGAAATCCGGCGCGGCTTCGAGATCGGCTTTCTGATCGTGCTGCCGTTTCTGGTGATCGACCTCATCGTCGCCACCATCACCATGGCCATGGGCATGATGATGCTGCCGCCCACCGTCGTCTCGCTGCCTTTCAAGATCCTGTTCTTCGTCCTGATCGATGGCTGGAATCTTCTGGTCGGCAGCCTGGTGCGATCTTTCACTTAGACGCGCATTTCTTCACCGAAGATTCACCAATTCCCGACAGCGTCGCCTTCTCTGGCCGATCAGCAGGCTTTTAACCATTTCCTCTAAGGCTTTGGTGAGGCGATCCCCGCTACTGCTCCCTGCCATGGCGGGTTGATCCAGAACCTCAGTGATCATGGGCATGATGCCGCTCCGCCATGCCGGCCGATCCGGCATGTTTGTTTGCGTTCTGGATCAGCAGAGTCACCATGGCCAACAGCATTCTCACCAACGCCTCGGCGTTGAAAGCCCTTCAAAGCCTGAACACCACCAACAAGAGCCTGGAGACCACGCAATCGCGCATCTCGACCGGCCTGCGCGTGGCGGAAGCCTCCGACAACGCCGCCTATTGGTCGATCGCGACCACGATGAAGTCCGACAATCAGGCGCTTTCGACGGTTCAGGATTCGCTCGGCCTCGGCGCTTCCAAGGTCGACACGGCCTATACGGGCATGCAGAAGTCGATCGACACCGTGAACGAGATCAAGAACAAGCTCGTCGCTGCCTCGAACGCGACCGATTCCGACAAGGGCAAGTACCAGACCGAGATCAAGGCCCTTCAGGACCAGCTGACGGCCTATGCGAGTGCCGCGACCTTCTCGGGCACCAACATGCTGTCGGTCGATAGCGGCTCGACCGCGACCACCGCTTCGGACGTGAAGGTCGTCTCGGCCTTCAACCGCACGGCGGCGGGTGCTGCCTCGATCTCCACCATCGACATCAAGGTCGAGGACATCAAGCTCTTCGAGGCCGGCACGGCATCGGGCGTGAACAAGGGCATCCTCGATTCCAACCGCAAGTCGGACGGCACCGAATTGGCGACGGCCGCGGCTCCGGCCTCCCTCGGCATCGCTGCTGCCGCAGGTGACACCTATACGGTTTCCACGCTCAAGATTGCCGATAGCGGCACTTTCGCGAGCTCCACGCAGATCGGCGCCATGCTGGGCGTCGTGGAATCGGCGCTGAAGGATATGACGACTGCGGCCACCAAGCTCGGTTCGGCGAAGAACAGCATCGACCTGCAGAAGACGTTCACGTCGAGCCTGATGGACTCGATCGATCGTGGCGTGGGGCAGCTCGTTGACGCCGACATGAACAAGGAATCGACACGCCTCCAGGCGCTGCAGACCCAGCAGCAGCTGGGCATTCAGGCGCTGTCCATCGCCAACGGGAATACGTCCTCGATCCTGTCGCTCTTCCGCTAAGAGCACGCGCCGCTCGCGCGGCGCATTGAAAGCGGGGCCGCGCCGTCCTTCGGGCTGGCGCGGCCCTTTTCATTATGGCGGCCACCGCGTCGCTTGCCGATACATCCCGTTAACCATGCCTTTTCAGGCTTTGGTGATGGGGCTCGGATAGGGTCCTTTCCATGGCGGGTTGATCCTCGAGTTTCTCGGATCATGGGCATGATGCCGCTCCGTCATACCGGCCGGCCCGGTATGCCAGTTCGCGTTTCCCAATCCGCATAGGTCCCTCATGGCCAACAGTATTCTGACCAACGCCTCCGCGTTGAAGGCTCTTCAGAGCCTGAACACCACCAACAAGAGCCTGGAGCAGGTTCAGAGCCGCATCTCGACGGGTCTGCGCGTCGGCGAAGCGTCCGACAATGCCGCCTACTGGTCGATCGCGACCACGATGAAGTCCGACAACCAGGCACTTTCGACGGTTCAGGATTCGCTCGGCCTCGGCGCGTCCAAAGTCGATACCGCCTATACCGGCATGACCAAGTCGATCGAGACCCTGAACACGATCAAGACGAAGCTGACGGCCGCTGTCGGCTCGACGGGCGCGGACAAGGAAAAGTACCAGACCGAGATCAAGGCCCTGCAGGATCAGTTGAAGGCCTATGCGGATGCCGCGACCTTCTCGGGCACCAACATGCTGTCGCAGTCGAACGCTTCGGGCACGGCGGCCGACGTGAAGGTCGTCTCGGCCTTCAACCGCACGGCGGCGGGTGCTGCCTCGATCTCGACCATCGACATCAAGGTCGAGGACATCAAGCTTTACGACGGTGGTGCTGCGCCGACCAAGAAGGGCATTCTCGACCTCAAGCGCGATGGGACCGGCGCCGCCGACACCGCCGGCACTTCGGTCGCGGATATGGCGATCTCGTCTAGCTCGACCGATGCTGACATCACGGGGAACATTCAGCGGGTCGAAAACGCGCTCAAGGAAATGACGACGGCTGCAACCAAACTCGGCTCGGCCAAGACCAGTATCGACCTGCAGAAGACCTTTACCGCGAGCCTGATGGATTCGATCGATCGTGGCGTGGGCCAGCTTGTCGATGCCGACATGAACAAGGAATCGACGCGGCTCCAGGCGCTGCAGACCCAGCAGCAGTTGGGCATCCAGGCGCTTTCCATCGCCAACGGCAACACATCCTCGATCCTGTCGCTTTTCCGCGGCTGATACCGCGATCCTCGATTCGGGCGAAAGCCTGAGCATCCCAGAAACCGCGTTCGCCCAATCCGGGCGAGCGCGGTTTTTCTTTCTGCGCTTCGCGGCGAATGGGGCGAATTACCTTCGGTTAACCATACCTCTTCAGCGTTTGGTTATGCCGGTTCGCTAGGTTGATTTCATGACGGGTTGGTCCTCCATCGTGAGTGACCACAGGCATGATGCCGCTCCGTCATGCCGGCCGCTCCGGCATGTCAGTCGCATTCCCTGTTCCCCGATAGGTCGAGTTTCATGGCCAACAGCATTCTGACCAACGCTTCCGCGTTGAAGGCCCTTCAGAGCCTGAACACCACCAACAAGAACCTCGAACAGGTCCAGAGCCGCATTTCGACTGGCCTGCGGGTGGGTGAAGCGTCCGACAATGCCGCTTACTGGTCGATCGCGACCACGATGAAGTCGGATAACGCCGCCCTTTCCACCGTTCAGGACTCGCTCGGCCTGGGCGCCTCCAAGATCGACACGGCCTATACCGGCATGAACAAGTCGATCGAGGTGGTCAACCAGCTCAAGACCAAGCTGGTCGCCGCCGTCGGCTCGACGGACGCCGACAAGGCCAAGTACCAGACGGAGATCAAGGGCCTGCAGGACCAGCTCAAGGCTTACGCCGATGCTGCGACCTTCTCGGGCACCAACCTGCTTTCGGTAACGTCCGACAAGACCTCGGCCGGTGCCGCCGCAGGCACGGCGGATGCCGTCCAGCAGGACGTGAAGATCGTTTCCGCCTTCAACCGCACGGCGGCGGGCGCTGTGTCGATCTCGACGATCGATCTCAAGACCGAAGACATCAAGCTCTTCGATGGTGGTACGGCTTCTGCCGTCAAGAACGACGGCATCCTCGATCGCGAAACGGCCATCTACGACTCGGCCCAGGCGCAGAACGCGTATGAGAAGAAGTTCGCCGAGCGTCGCGCGGCAGGCGACACGGACACCGCCGCAAAGACGGCGGCGGCGACGTCAGCCACGACCCCTGCCGATGGCGGCGTCACGGGTGCGACATCCTCTCTCACCAAGTCGGTCTACAATCTCGATATCACCGCAGCCGGTGTAACGGATGGCGTGATCGGCGCGATGGTCGCCAAGGTCGACTCCGTTCTCAAGGAGATGACGACAGCCGCGACCAAGCTCGGCTCAGCGAAGAACAGCGTCGATCTGCAGAAGACCTTTACCGCGAGCCTGATGGATTCGATCGATCGTGGCGTGGGCCAGCTTGTCGATGCCGACATGAACAAGGAATCGACGCGGCTCCAGGCGCTGCAGACCCAGCAGCAGCTGGGCATCCAGGCGCTGTCCATCGCCAACGGCAACACCCAGTCGATCCTGTCGCTCTTCCGCGGCTGATCACTTTCGCGCCTTCGGGCGCGCTCTGTCACAACTCAAATTGCTCGCCGCGCTTTCCGAAAAAGGAAGCGCGGCGTTCGGCGTTTCATTTTTCTTACACTTTTCGCGGAACGCCCCTTTCGTTTAATCCGTCGTTAACCTTGTCCGCCTATCCATGGTTAACAGATGGTCTCAATGGGTGTTTGGTCGTTTCCGACAGGGAAAGGTTAAGCGCTCTTCCGAGGCCAGAGCGTCCGGCACACAAAGCCGGATAACCGGTTTAGAGGGGTGAGTTTCCGTGCCCAGCAGCATCTTGACGAATGCGTCCGCTCTTCGGGCGCTCCAGACCCTGAACAGCACGAATGCCTCGCTCGAAAGCGTGCAGAAGCGCATCTCGACCGGCCTTCGGGTGGGTGAAGCCGCCGACAACGCCGCCTACTGGTCGATCGCGACCACGATGAACTCGGACAAGGCCGCCCTCTCGGTGGTGCAGGACAGTCTGGGCCTTGGTGCTTCGAAAGTGGACACCGCCTACACCGCTATGAACGGCGCTTTCGAGCGAGCCAAGGAAATCCGGCTCAAGCTGATTGCGGCGGTGGGTACCAGCGACGACAACAAGGCCAAGATCCAGACCGAAATCAAGACGCTTCAGGATCAGATCAAGAGCTTCGCCGAGTCGGCGACCTTCTCAGGCACCAACTGGCTGGCAGTCAATTCAACCGTTGCAAGCGGCAACCCGTCCGCTGGCACGCATGCCGACGCGCAGGTTGTCTCGTCCTTCTCGCGGCTGGCAAATGGCAGCGTCGATCTCTCGACGATCGACATCAACGTCCAGAACATCAAGCTCTTCGACGCTGCCGCTACGACGAACGAGACCAAGGGCATCGTGGAAGGCCTACGCCTGGCGACGGGCGTCGATGCCGGCAAGCGCGACGACACCGCCGTGGCGACGGTGGCGGGAACCACCACTGCGACGAGTGGCTACTCGATCATGACCATGACCGTGGTCAGCTTCAACGACGACCAGATCAAGGACATGATCAACGTCGCCGACAAGACCATCGCCGACATGGCCGACGCCTCGACCGTGCTGGGTGCCGCCAAGACGCAGATCGACCTGCAGAAGAGCTTCACCACGAGCCTCATGGACTCGATCGAGCGCGGCGTTTCGCAGCTGGTCGATGCCGACATGAACAAGGAGTCGACCCGTCTTCAGGCTCTTCAGGTGCAGCAGCAGCTGGGCATCCAGGCGCTCTCCATCGCGAACGGCAACGCGCAGTCGATCCTTTCGCTCTTCAAGGGCTGATCGGTTCTCCCGCAACGTCATTCGGAACGGCGTCGAAGCACTCCGCTTCGGCGCCGTTTTTCTTTTTGTTTTCAACGGTTCGCGCGGGTTTCGCGCACTGGCGTTTTCATCCTCGCACAAGCTTCATTTCGTAGCTTTCCCGGACCGGTGTTCTCGGCTCTGCGCCTGGGAAAATACCTTCCTCTTTCGTGCGTCTGATCCGTCCCGTGCCCGAGCAGCTCCAGACCATCGTCAACAATCTGAAGGCCTTTGGACCGCAGCGCCTCGCCATGATGGGCGGCGTGCTGGTGGCCGTGATCGGGCTCGTCGCGGCAGCCGCCGTCTTTCTCAACCGGCCCGCTTACGAGACGCTTTATGTCGGGCTCGAACGCTCCGACGTGAACCAGATCGGCATGGTGCTGGGCGAGGCCGGCATCGATTTCGACGTGAAGTCGGACGGCACCTCGGTGCTGGTCGCCGCCGGCCAGACGGCCAAGGCGCGCATGTTGCTCGCCGAAAAGGGCCTGCCGACCTCGGCCAATGCCGGCTACGAGCTGTTCGACAATGTCGGCTCGCTCGGCCTCACCTCCTTCATGCAGCAGGTCACGCGTGTTCGCGCGCTCGAAGGCGAGATCGCGCGCACCCTGCAGTCGCTGCAGGGGATCAAGGCGGCGCGTGTCCATCTCGTCTTGAGCGAGCGTGGCTCGTTCCGCCGCGACGAACAGAAGCCCTCGGCCTCGGTCGTGATCCGCACCTCCGGCATCGATGCGCGTGCCGAAGCCAACGCCATCCGCCATCTGGTGGCCGCCGCCGTGCCGGGTCTGGACGCCGAAAACGTCACCGTGCTCGACGCGAGCGGCCAGCTACTCGCCGCCGGTGAAGATCCGACCAGCACGAGTGCGGCCCGCTCGCTCGGCGTGCAGCAGACGCTGGAAGCGGCGGTCGAGGATAGCATCCGCCGCGCTTTGATGCCCTATCTCGGGCCCGAAAACTTCCGCGCCTCAGTGAAGGCCGAGGTCAACACCGACACGCGCCAGACCGAGGAAACGATCTTCGATCCCGAGTCGCGCGTCGAGCGCTCGACGCAGACCACGCGCACCAACGAGAACAGCAGCCAGAACACCGCGGCCGCGCCCGCTTCGGTCGAGCAGAACCTGCCCGAAACCGAAAGCCAGAGCTCGACCGGCCCGCAATCCACCGAGCAGAACGAGCGCAAGGAGGAGGTCACCAATTACGAGATCAACTCCAAGCGCATCGCGACCACGTCCAACGGCTACTCGGTCAACAAGATGTCGGTGGCCGTCGTCGTCAACCGCGCGCGCATCGCCGCGATCCTGGGGGAGGGGGCGACGCCGGAGCAGATCGAGGCACGCGTCAACGAGATCCGCACGCTCGTGATGGCGGCGGCCGGCATGGACGAAAAGCGCGGCGACGCGGTGACCGTTTCGGCCGTCGAGTTCATCGACGGGCTCGACGGCGTGGACGTGCCTGCACCCGGCATCATGGATTCGCTGTCCACACAGGCCGGCACGCTGATCAATGCGGGTGCGTTCATCATTGTCGCCGCACTCCTCGCCTTCTTCGGCCTGCGTCCGCTAATGAGCGCCATTCGCGGCGACACGCCGGCGGCAGCGGCGGCTGGCGGCATGCCCGGCATGGATATGCCGATGCTGGGTTCGAACGGCTTCGATCCGATGCCCTTGGCGCTGCCCAATGCCGACATGGCGGCAGCCCTCATCGCCAATGCCCAGGCCGGCGACATGCCCCCGCCGATGATGGGCTTCCCCGACATGATGCCCGGCAATTCCGCGCTCGACGACCTGCGCCAGAAGATCAAGCCCGCGCCGCAGGATCGCCTTGCACGCATGGTGGACCTCAACGAGGAGCGCACGGCGCAGATCCTGCGCAAATGGACCGCGCATGAGGCGGCCGCCGCGTGATGAGCCGCAACAGCCTGCTCCATAGCGCGCTGCGCGATTTCGGCGCGGCCAACAGCGGCTCGACACCGATCCGCATGCCGGAACCGGTGATCGCCTTCGACGAGCCGTTCCCGATGGCTTTCCCCGAACCGATCGCGCTTGCCCCGGTCGTGGATGTCGAGGCGGCGGTGGCGGAAGCCGTGGCCCAGGCCGAGGATGCATTGCGCCTCGAACTCGAAGCGCAGCACCAGGCCGTGATCGAGGAAATGCGCGTCGCGCATCGGGCCGAGCTCGAACGGCTCGCGGCCGAACTCGGCCACAGCGCCGCCGAGCGGATCGATCGGGGACTGACGGTTCTTGCCGATCAGGTGTCCGAGGCGCTGACTGAACGCGTCGCCCATCTGCTCGCTCCTTTCATCGGCGAAAAGCAGACCGCGCGTGCGGTTGACGCTCTGGTCGATGCCTTGCGCCAGGCGCTTGCCGAGCGCGGCGAGGCGCGTGTCGCCGCTCGCGGCCCGCGCCTGCTCTGGGAACAGCTTCAGCCGGCGCTCAAGCGTGCGGGCATCGAGGCCGAGTGGGAAGAAGGGGCGGGCGTCGATCTGTCCGTTTCGCTCGGCGACACGCTGTGGCGGACCAAGCTCGACGGCTGGTTCGGCGAACTGAGTGATGCCGTGGGTAAGGAAATGCCATGAGCGCCCATGCCGAGGATGGCCAGCAGCCGATCATCATCGTCCGCCGCCATGCCGACCATGAAGATGGCCACCATGGCGGCGCGTGGAAGATCGCCTTCGCCGACTTCATGACGGCCCTGATGTGCTTCTTTCTTGTGATGTGGCTGATCAATGCCGCCAACGAGCAGACCAAGGCATCGGTCGCGAGCTATTTCAACCCGGTGAAGCTGGTCGATCGCAACACGGCGCGCAAAGGGCTGGAGGATGTGGGCGACGGCAAGAACCAGGCGGGCTACGAGGGCGAGAATGCCACGAAGCCGGCCAAGGACGATTCGTCGGTCGGCACCGGTTCCGGTGGCACTGCTGGCGGCAAGGCATCCTCTTCGACGGCACCGCAGACCGACAGCACCGATGCATCGCTTTTTGCGGACCCTTATGCGGTTCTGGCCGAGATCGCGAGCGAGACCGGCACGAAGCAGAATGTCAGCGACAAGGGCGACGGCGGCGCGCAACTGTCGGGGCCTGCAACGGGGGCATCCGGCGGTGAAGCCTTCCGCGATCCTTTCGCGCCCGATTTCTGGAGCCAGCAGGTGGCCGTGCCGGGCGCGCAGGCTAGCAGCGAACGCGGCGGTTCGCAGCCGAGCGAGACGCCGGTCGCGACGCTGAGCGAGGCGCCGAAGGCAGAAGCAGCCGAAGCTGAGAAGGCGAATGAGCCCAAGCCGTCCGAGAAGGCCGAGGAAGTCGCCGCGCAACTGCGCGAGGCACTGGCCAAAGCCTTTCAGCCCGGCGACAAGGCCGCCGAAGGCATCTCGGTGACGGCCACCGATCGCGGCGTCGTGATTTCGGTCACCGACAAGCTCGATTTCGGCATGTTCCAGATCGGTTCGGCCATGCCCGCGCGCGAACTGGTGCTTGCCATGGACAAGATCGGTGCGGCCATCCGCGACGAGCCTGAGGGCACGATTTCGGTGGAAGGGCACACCGACGGCCGGCCCTTCCGCTCACGCTCCTATGACAACTGGCGGCTCTCCACCGCGCGCGCGCAGGCCGCCTATTACATGCTGGTGCGCGGCGGCATCGACGAGCGTCGTGTCACGAGCGTTTCGGGCGCGGCAGACCGCAAGCTGAAGCTGCCGAACGATCCGATGGCGGCCGAAAACCGTCGCATCGATATCCTGATCGAACTGCCTGCCGGCAAGTCGGCGAGCGCTGCTCCTGCGGATAGCGAACCATCAGCCGTCCTGCCGAGCCCCGCGCCCCGCAAGGCCGGGCATGGCGGGGACCACGGATGACTGCGCGCCGCTGGTGGGGAGCGGCCCTTTCCGGCCTTCTCGCCGGCATGAGCGCATCGCCGCTTCGCGCCGAGGCGAGCGATCTCACGCCTGCCGCCATGCTGCGCTCGCTGGAACTCGTGCAGGACCGCATCGCCAATGGCGACCAAGCCGCGATGCCCATGCAGCGCAAGCTTCTGGAGATGATCGACAAACGGTTCCGCGAGGCCGCCGACCAGGACTTTTCTTCGCCCGACGGTTTCCAGGCCGTGCTGATCTACGCCATGAGCGGCGGCAATCCCACCACTTTCGACGTGCTGATGCCGCGCCTGATGAAGGCGGCCGACGGCTTCGAGGCGGCGCGTGAGGATAAAGCGCGAAAGGCGCGGATCGAAGCGGGCGAAGAAGAGGAAGAGCCCGCCGAGGACGCCGGTCATGGAGAGGCTCCAGCCGAGGCGCATGGGACGACCGCTGCCTCGGACAGTGGTGACGCGCATGGCGAGGCAAAGCCGGCAGCCGCGGATCATGGCGAAAGCGGCCACGGTTCGGACAGCCACGCCGACGCCGCGCCGCGTGAAGGCGGACATGGCAACGCCGAGACCGGCCATGGCGAAACTGAAGCCGAAGCCGAAACGGACCACGGCGCTGACACTCACGGTGAAGCCAAAGCCGATGCCCATGGCGAGGGTGGCCACGGCAACAAAGGTCATGGCGGGGAAGAGGCCGCGCCCAAGCCGAAAGCCGCGCCGAAGGAGCGGATGCTTCTGCTCGGTGTCTACAACTACCTGCGTGGACGGCCGCAGGATGCACGCGCGGCGCTCGCCACCATGGACCCGATGGCCGAAACGCCCGAACTCGGCGCCTTCGTGGCGCTGGTGCGCGGCACGGTGGAGGCTGATGGTGACGCAAAAGCCGCGATGGGGTTGCTCGACAGCGCGCGGCTTCTGGCGCCCGGCAGCCTGATCGAGGAAGCCGCCCTGCGCCGCGCGGCACCTCTCGCGGTAGCACTCGGCGACCGCGCGGACTTTCTCCACCTGAGCGAAGATTACGCGCGGCGCTTTCTGTTTTCGCCTTATGCCAGCCAGTGGGCAGACAGCTTCGTCAATGGCGTGATGGCGCTGCGCGACGGGCTCGAGCTCTCGGCGCTCGATGGCGTGGCGACCGTGCTCGATACCGAGCGGCGGCAGGTGCTGTTTTTGCGCATCGCGCGCCGCGCGGCCATCGAACACGATCAGGCGCTGGCCGACTTCGCCACCTCGCGTGCGGAAGGCGGGGCGACCAAAGGCGGCGACGCGCAGGCGAAACTTTATGCCGCGCTCCCCGCGATCACGTCGGAAAAAGGGGCAGAGGCGTTGAAGAGCCTCGAAAGCATCGATCCGATGGGGCTTTCAGAGAGCGACCGTGATCTGCTCGCCACCGCCAAGGCGCTTGCCGCCGCGCTTTCCGCGCCGCCGCCAACGGCGATGGTCGAGGCAGCGCCAGGTGCCTCACCTGCTGAAACCACTGCGCTTGTGCTGGCCGCGCCGGCATCGGTTGCTGAGCCTGCCGTGGCTCATGCGGACGAAGCAGCACCTCTTGCAGTGCCTGCCTCTGCCGAGAAGCCGGAACCCCTGGCCGAAACCGCCGAAGCCGCAGGCACAAGGCCAGCTCCGGCGCCATCGCCCGACGAAGCGGCCGAGACTGCGGCAAGCGCTCAACTGAACGAGGCGCGCAAGACGCTCGCCGATATCGACAGACTTCTGGAAGCCACGAATTGATTCCCGCATCTTTCCTGCCCGCGCCTGTTGCTAGTTCCCAAGGCCCGCAATCCAAGGGATCTGGCTCTTCATCGAGTGAGCCCGGCAAAGGGTTCGGCGCGCTCGTGCATGGCGGCGCCAAGGGATTTGCCAAGGATGCCTCGGCCAAGGATGCCCATGCTTCGGCCAGGAATGCTGCGCATGCGGGAGGGCTTCACTCGGCTGATGAGACGCCGGTGACGGAGGAGAATGCGGCCGAGACGCTCGCCGATGTGGTGCAAACCGACGACGTCGCAAGGGACAGCCTCGGCAATCCTGAGGAGGCCCAGAGCAAGGCAGAGGACGAAGCGAATGCGTCGAACCACTTCGCCTTCTCGCCTCTCATGCTGATGCAGAGGCGGATGCCGCAGGATCTCGGGCGCGGCGCGAAGACAGGCGATCCATTAGGCGATCCAGTCACAGGCAGCGATGGCACGGCAGCGAACGGCGACGCAGTTCTGCCTGACGAGGCCGGTGCCGCGCTCAAGGGCGAAGCTATCCAAGCCAAGCCGGCATCCGGGCCGCTCGATACGATTTCGGCTGCCTCGACCGATGCGGCAGCGTCCGCGTTGCAGGTGGTGCCTTCCGACGCCACCAAGCCGCGATCGCCCGCCGCCTCCTCGGCGGTCGCCGAGGCCGTTCGTGCGCTCGGCCTGCCATCGGCGGCAGGAGCCGGCGTTGTGGCGGCGCAAGGTGGAACCTCAAGCCAGCTCTCCTGGGAGCGTGATTCGGACGGCGGCGCGTCCGGAGGACGGTCCTCCCTGCGCAACGCGGAGGCCGCGATCGGGCTTTGGGGTTCGAAGCTTGCGGAGGACGCGTCGGTGCAGGGGGCAAGCGCGGATGCCGGGGAGCCGTTACCATCGCTGCCTTCCGTTTCCGCCACGCCTGCCGCGCTCGCTTCGGCTCTCGCGAAGCCGGCGGAAAGCGTGCAGATGGCTCCAAGTACCCAGCCTTTGCTTGCGCATGCGCTCGACCACGCCGCGAGCCAAGGCCAGCGCACGCTGAGATTGCAGCTTCACCCGACCGAACTGGGTTCGGTCACCGCCAAGCTGCGCGTGACGGGTGGTGGTCTTGCAGTCGAGCTTCAGGTCGAAACGGATGCGGCGCGCGAAAAGCTCGGCGCCGACAATGGCGAGGCGATCCGTGCGGCACTCTCCGCGCTCGGCCTGCAGATCGACAGCGTTTCGGTTCAATCCGCACCCAACGGCAGCGCCGCGCAAGCCGGCGCGGATAGTGGTTCGGGCGGAAACGGCAATGCGAATCGCCAGGCAGGCTTTGCGGCCGAAAGCGGCGAGGGCAGGGGGAACGGGCGTGGGGCCGGTGGCAACGCGGAAGGGCAGGGTCAGGGCGGGCAGAGCGAGCGCGTGGGTGGTGCTCGGGCGGACGGCGTGGGTCGCGCTCAGTCTGGCGTCTTCATCTGAGATGGCCAAAGCGGCTTCGGCCAACCCTTGCGAGGGCGAAATCCTGCGCGCGGCCGAACGCTACAAGATTCCGGCCGGCATCCTTTACGCGGTCGGCCTCACCGAGACCGGCAACAAGGGCAGCCTTCAGCCGAATGCCCTCAATATCGGCGGCAAGCCGGTCTTCGCCAAAAGCAGGGCGGAGGCGATCCAGCTGGCGGAGCAGGCGGATCGCGATGGGGTCAAGCTGGTCGATCTCGGCTGCATGCAGATCAACCGGCGTTATCACGGGAACAAGTTCGAAAGCCTCTCGGCCATGCTCGATCCGGCGAAAAACGTCGATTACGCTGCGCGCTTTTTGCAACAGTTGCACGCCCAGCACATGACATGGTCGATGGCGGTCGCACGCTATCACGCCGGTCCCGACAACGACCCTGCGCAGAAACGCTATGTGTGTCGCGTAATTGCCAACCTCGTGGCCACCGGCTTCGGCCAGTGGACCCCGAATGCCAGGCAGTTTTGCGGTGGATAGCTCGGTCGGCCTAGCTCTGTTCCTTTTGTGTTCCTGATTTGGACCGATATTCAGGACTAATTCCCCCAATTCCCTAGAAACAGCCTCCAAGATTTGACCGGTTGGTCCCGCGTTAGGGTCTCCTTAACCATGTTCTCGCCAACATGGTTAACGGCGATTCGAACGGGGGCTGACGATGATCGTAATCGTGGATGAACGGGAACTGGTGACCGAGGGGTATCACTCCATGTTCGACCGTGAAGGCGTGGCCTCCACGGGCTTCCGCTCCGCCGAATTCGGCGACTGGGTGTCGAGCGCCCCGGAAGAGGATTTGAAATCGGTCCGCGCCATTCTGATCGGCGACTGCCGTGACGATGTGTTGCCGGCAAAGCTGCGTGACCGCACCGGCGCGCCGGTGATCGCGCTCTCCGAACAGCACAGCCTGGAAAACACGCTTCGCCTGTTCGAATCGGGCGTGGACGATGTGGTGCGCAAGCCTGTTCATATCCGCGAGATCCTGGCGCGCATCTCGGCCATCCGTCGCCGCGCGCAGGAAGAAGCCCGCTTCGCCCAGATCGGCCCGATGCGCGTCTTCACCGATGGCCGCGATCCCGAGATCGAAGGCGTGCCGATGCCGCTCCCGCGCCGCGAGCGCCGCATTCTCGAATATCTGGCGGCCAATTGCGGCCGTCGCGTCACCAAGACCCAGGTCTTCAACGCGATCTATGGCCTGTTCGACGACGAGGTCGAGGAGAACGTGGTGGAAAGCCACATCTCGAAGCTGCGCAAGAAGCTGCGCGAGCGCCTCGGCTTCGACCCGATCGATTCCAAGCGCTTCCTCGGTTACCGCCTGGTCATGTGAGGGGTGGGGCTGCCCGTTTCGCCCCGCAAAAGCCAGCCCCGCGCAAGCGCTCTGCCTTACGCTGGACTTCCCTTCATGTGTGTTCGGAGTCTTGTTGGATGAGCCTTTATGGAATGATGCGGACAGGTGTCTCGGGCATGAATGCCCAGGCCAACCGGCTGTCCGCCGTCGCAGACAATATCGGCAATTCCGGCACCACCGGCTACAAGCGCTCGCGCACCGAATTTTCCACCATGGTTCTGCCCGCGACTGCGGGCTCGTATAATTCGGGCGGCGTCAATTCGGCCGTCCAGAGCCTCGTTTCCGCCCAGGGCGCCCTGGCCTATACGACCTCGGTCACCGATCTCGCCGTCAACGGCAACGGCTTCTTCGTGGTCCAAAGTGCGAGCGGCCAGCCCTTTCTGACACGCGCCGGCGCTTTCGTGCCGAACGGTGAAGGCCAACTCGTCAACGCGGCGGGTTATCAGCTGATGGGCTACAGCCTGGCCAATGGCGAGCCGTCGGTCGCAGCCAACGGGTTCGGCGGTCTCGAGCCGGTCGTGCTGGCCGACGACAAGCTCGTCGCGACGCCGTCCACGAGCGGCAGCTTCACGGCCAAGCTTCCCGCTGGCGCGACGGCGGTGACCGGCGACACGCCGGGCGACAACTCGGCGACCTCCGCCTGGAACCAGAAGACCTCGCTGACCGCCTACGACAATGTCGGCAATCAGGTCACGCTCGACATGTATTTCACCAAGACCGGCGCCAACACCTGGGAGGTCTCGGTCTATGACAAGCGCGGCGCGGATGCGACGAGCGGCGGTTTCCCGTACGCGTCCGCCGCGCTTTCGACCCAGACGCTCAACTTCGATGCGACGACGGGCCAGCTGACCGCGGGAAGCACGAAGGAGCTTTCGCTCGCCATCCCGGGTGGCGGAACGATCGACCTCGACATGGCGAATATGAGCGAGCTCGCCGGCGACTACACGCTTCTGAAGGCGCAGATCGACGGCAATGCGCCGAGCGCCATCGACAAGGTGCAGATCGCCAAGGACGGTACGGTCTACGCCCAGTACCAGAACGGCACGCTCAAGGCGATGTACCGCATCCCGCTCGCCACCGCGACCAGCCCCGACAAGCTGCAGGTGGCGAACGGCAACGTTTATTCGCAGGGCACCGACTCGGGCGATATCCGCATGGGCTTCCCCGGGGCGGGCGGCCTGGGCGACGTGGTTTCGGGCGCGCTCGAGAACTCCAACGTCGACATCGCCGAGGAACTCACCGGCATGATCGAGTCGCAGCGTTCCTACACGGCCAACTCCAAGGTGTTCCAGACGGGTTCCGACCTGATGGACATTCTCGTCAACCTCAAGCGCTGAGTTCGTCTCGGCGCTTTTTATCCTGAAAGGTCCACTTTTCCGCCATGTCGCTTTCCACCGCCCTCACGATCGCGCAATCCGCGCTGGGCTCGACATCGCGGCAGGTGGGCACCGTTTCGCGCAATGTCGCGAACGTCAACAATGCCGACTACAACCGCCGCACCGCCGTTCAGGTCACCACCGTGCCCGGCGCGCGCGTGGCCCAGATCCAGCGTGCGGCGGACGAGCAGCTGTTGCGCCAGAACATCGCGGCCATCTCCGCCTATAGCGGGCAGTCCACGCTTTCGGCCGGTCTCGACCGGCTGACCACTTCGGTCAACGGCGTGGACAATGCGAGCGCGGCGGCGACCGCGCTCAGCAAGCTCGCGACGGCACTTCAAACCTACAGCGCGACACCCTCCAACAACAATCTGGCCGCAGTCGCCGTGCAATCCGCGCGCGACGTGGTGACGGCGCTGAACGAAGGCTCGGCCGCGATCCAGAACACGCGCCAGCAGGCCGACGAGGAGATCGCCTCTTCGGTCAGCCAGCTTAACGACCTCTTGAAGAAATTCGAGCAGGCCAACAATGAGGTGGTCAGCGGCACGCGGCTCGGGCGCGACACGTCGGACGCGCTCGACGCGCGCGACGCGACGCTCAAGCAGATCGCCGAACTCGTGCCGGTCTCGGCCATCACGCGCGGCTCCAACGATGTGGTGCTGGTGACGAATGACGGCACGACGCTCTTCGAGACCACCCCGCGCGAGGTGAAGTTCACGCAGACCTTCGGCTTCGGCGCGAATACGAGCGGCAACGCGGTCACCATTGACGGCGTGCCGGTCAAGGGCGGCAGCGGCGCATCGGGCAAGATCGCGGGGCTCGTCGAACTGCGCGACGGCGCCACGGTCAAGCTGCAGGCGCAGCTCGACGAAGTGGCGCGCGGCGTCATCATGGCGTTCCGCGAAACCGACCAGACCGGCGGCGGTTCTCTCGACAAGGCGGGACTTTTCTCCTGGAGCGGTGGACCCGACCTGCCCGGTGCCAGCCTGCAAAGCGGGCTGGCTGCCGCGATCACGGTCAATGCCGCCTTCGACGTGGCCCAGGGCGGCAATCCGGTGCTGTTGCGCGACGGCGGCGCGAACGGCACTGCCTACAAGGCGAACACGACGAACAGCGCATCCTATGCGAGCCTGATCATCGGCTATGGCGACCGGCTGGAAGCGCCGATCGCCTTCGATCCGGCGGCGGGCCTGGGGGCATCGGCCGGGCTCAACACATTCGCGAGCGCCTCGGTCGGCTGGCTCGATGGCGCGCGCCAGCAGGCGACCACGGGTGCCGAGACCAACGAGGCGCTGGTGTCGCGCATCTCGGAAGCGCTGTCGAACGCGACCGGCGTCAATCAGGACACCGAGATGTCGCTGCTGCTCGACCTCGAAAACAGCTACCAGGCGACCGCGCGCCTCATCAAGGCGGTGGACGAGATGATGCAATCGCTGATGGCTGCGGTGTAACGGCTCATGGCGATTTCCGGCGTTTCCACCCGTACCCTCGCGCAAAGCCTGCGCACCGCGCTCGTTCGCTCGCAGAACGAGA
This sequence comes from Mesorhizobium liriopis, assembly GCF_024053505.1. Lineage (GTDB taxonomy): Bacteria > Pseudomonadota > Alphaproteobacteria > Rhizobiales > Rhizobiaceae > Mesorhizobium_B > Mesorhizobium_B liriopis. Next base: position 91,325 of record NZ_JAMXQS010000007.1, read on the forward strand.
TGAACAATGCGCAAAAGGAGGCGACCACCGGACGGCTGGCCGATCCGGGGCTCAAGCTCGGCTCGCTGACCTCGCAGACCGTGACGCTCAATCGCGAGATGGAGCGGCTCAACAACATCATCGACACCAACGCGCTGGCGGGCTCCCGGCTCTCCGCCACGCAGAACTCGCTCAAGGACCTGAGCACGCAGGCGCAGACATTCCTGTCCACGCTGATCGCAGGTTCGAGCGGCGACGCGACACCCGCGGTGATGCTGGCCTCGGCCAAATCGGCGCTGAGCTCGATGGGGTCGATCCTCAATGCCTCGTTCAACGGCGAGCAGATTTTTTCCGGCATCAACACGGATGTGAAGCCGTTCAAGGGCTTCGAGGCCGGCTCGGATGCGAAGACCGCCTTCGACACGGCGTTCCAGTCCTATTTCGGCTTCACCCAGACCGATCCCGGCGCGGCCAATATCTCGAAGACGGACATGGAAGGCTTTCTCGCTTCCGTCGAGCCGGATTTCCTCGGCGCCGGCTGGGATGCCAACTGGTCGAACGCGACGGATGCCACGATCCAGAGCCGCATCGCCCTCAACGAGACGGCCAGCACCTCGGTCAGCGCCAATATCGACCCCGTCAAGAAGCTCGCGATGGCAGCCGCACTCACCGCCGATCTCTATAGCGGCAATGTGAGCGAGGGCGCGCGGGAGGCCGTGAATGCGCGGGCACGCGCGCTGGTCTCCGAAGCGGTCGCCGGCATCGCCAACCTGCAGGCCTCGGTCGGCGTCACGGAAAACCGCATCACCGCCACCAGCGAGCGGCTCAAGATGCAGGCCGACGTGATGGAACTGCATATCCAGAAGCTGGAGGGTGCCGACCCCTACGAAGCGTCCACGCGCGTTTCGACGCTGATGACGCAGATCGAGACATCCTACGCGCTGACCGCGCGCATCCAGCAGCTGAGCCTCGCGAAGTATCTTTCGTGATGGCCGCGCTGCCCGCCCATTCCGCTCATCTGAAGCCCTGACATGTACCAGTTCGCCTACGACGATATCCAGACAGACTCCGTGGCCGAGGCGCGCGACCGGGAATACCAGGTCCTGTCGCGCTCGATCGAGCTGCTCGACGCCGCACGCCGGGCCGGCAGCAATTCGCATGAGGCGGTGGAGGCCATCCATTATCTCAACCGCGTCTGGACGGCACTTCTCGAAGACCTCGGCAGTTCGGAGAACGAACTGCCCAAGGAATTGCGCGCCAACCTGATCTCGATCGGCCTCTGGCTCATGCGCGAGGCCGACGAGCTGCGCCAGGGCCGGTCCGACAATTGGGACGGGCTGATCGAGGTTTCCGCCATTATCCGGGACGGCATGAAATGAAGCAGAACACGCTGAAAATCTCGCTCAAGCCCGGCGAGAAGATCTATCTCAACGGCGCCGTCATCCGCGTCGACCGCAAGGTCACGCTGGAACTGCTCAACGATGTGCAGTTCCTGCTCGAAAGCCATGTGCTGCAGGCGGCCAACGCCTCGACGCCGCTGCGCCAGCTTTATTTCGTGCTGCAGATCATGCTGATGAACCCGGAAGGGGCGGAGCAGGCGCGCGTGATGTTCCGCCGCTCGCTGCCGCTGCTTCTCGCCACCTTCGAGAACGAGACCATCCGTTCCTCTCTCAAGCATGTGGACGTGCTCGTTTCCGAGAACCGCCTGTTCGAGGCGCTGAAGGAGATCCGCGGCCTCTACGCGGTCGAGGAAAAGAGCCTCGCCGGCGCGCTGGCGGCGAAGAGCGCCCAGAGCGCCCAGACTGCGCCCGCTCATCTTCAACCCGAACCCATCGCCGCGAGCGCCTGAGCCATGGACGTTTCCGCTCTTTCCACAACGCCTCCGGCCGGCACGACGACCAAGACCGCTGCCACCAAGGCGCAGACGGACTATCAGTCCTTTCTGAAGCTGCTCGTCGCGCAGATGAAGAACCAGGACCCGACCAAGCCGAACGATTCGACCGAGTTCGTGGCGCAGCTCGCGCAGTTCTCTCAGGTCGAGCAGTCGATCCAGCTCAACACCAAGCTCGACGGCCTGCTTCAATCCTCCTCGCTTTCGCAGGCCGATGCCTTGATCGGGCGGACGATCACCTCTTCCGATGGCGCTGTCACCGGCACCGTCAAGGAAGTGAAGATCGCTTCCTCGGGTGCCACCGCCGTTCTGGTCAACGGGCAGGAAGTGGCGATCGGCGCGGGCATCAAGATCTCGGCGGGAGCGTCGTCGTGAACGAGGCGGATGCGCTCGATCTCGTGCAATATGCCATCTGGACGGTGCTGACGGCATCGGGCCCGGCGGTGGCCATCGCGATGGTGGTCGGCATCGTCATCGCGCTTTTCCAGGCACTGACCCAGATCCAGGAAGTGACGCTGACCTTCGTGCCCAAGATCCTTGCGATCCTGCTCGCGGTCGCGCTGACCGGACCCTTCGTGGGTGGGCAGATCTCGGCCTTTTCCAATGTGATCTTCGACCATATCGAGCACGGCTTCCATAACGGCTGAGTCTTCCCGCGCGCGTGAACACGCGTCGTCGCTGCCGCGCTCGGGTTTCGAGCCGGGGTATGGGGTGGTTGGGGTCCAAGAGACGGCGCATGGCGCTGGCCTCTGGACTTGAGTGAAGTGCATGACCCGCGCCATGCGCCGCTTTCGGTGTTCTTGCCCTAGGTCCACAGAACGGGGCGTCACCCACCGCTCCTCACTTGGGGCCCGGACTTAGGGGCTCATCACCCAGCCGCGCTACGTTGGCACGACCAGTCCGGCACCGTCCGCTCCACAGGATCGCCGTCGCGATCTGGCTCCCGATGAAGCGGTGAGCGAAATCTACGGCAAGGCGCGGAGGGGGTGGATGAAGAAAGTGCGGAAACGCGCGGATGTGGGGGATCGCGACCCTGCAGCCGCAATTTCGTCCATCACCGTGCCGGATCAGTTCCGGCGAGAGCGCGCAGCGGTTTTACTGTAAGAGCAGGGCTCAAGGCCGGTTCCGGCTTGCCGCATCCACGGCGCCGAACAGCGCCGTGGGCTTGAGATGCACAGCCCAGGGGAGGGCAAACGGAAGGGGAGGGGAGACGACGCGCCTTCCCCCGCTTCCTAGGCGTTGGCGAGCGAACCGATGAAGCGGTCGTGGACCACGCGCTCGCTCTGCATCGTGTAGCGCATGCGCAAGGTGGCCATGATGCTTTCGTCCGCCGCGCCGAGCGGCTGGCCTTGCGCGAAGCTTCCCTCGCTTTCGAGCCCGTCCGCCGCGCGCGTGATCTCGCCCGCGATGCCGATCTGGCCCGAGAAGGCCGTGGCGGCCGACACCAGCAGGTTCGAGACCTGCTTGTTTTCGACCGACAAAACCGAGCCCGCCGCCTTCAACCGTTCCTCGACGGCATCGAGAAGGTTGAGTGCGAGGCGCACCTGCTCTTCGATGCGGCCCACTTCGCCGGCCCCGCTCGCATGCGCGGCTTTCGCCACATGGGCTGCCAGTTCCGACACGCGCGACAGGCCACCGAGCGTTTCCTCGGCTGCCGAGACGGTTTCGGCCGTGAGTTCGCGCAGCTGCTGGGCGATCACGTTGAGCGCACGGCCTTCCTGACCCAGACGCGCGCAGCGCATGGTGGCGTTGAGGCTTAAGAGCCGCATATTGGCTTCGATGGCCTTCACCGAGGCGACATGGCCGAGCAGGGTTTCCACGACCTCCACCGCGCCGCTGGCGAGATGATCGAGCTTGGCGCGCTCGGCCTCGCAGGAGCGCAGGAGTTCGACGGCACCGCGCAAGGCGCCTGTCAGCTGGGCGAGCGCCGACTCCGAACCCTTGCCGGATGCGCCCGTCATCAGCTTGCTTTGGCGCACGATCTCGGAGGCGTCCGACACCAGCGAGCGCAGGTTCTTCTCGCCCGTCGCGGCATCCTGGCCGAGTTCAGCCGCGAGCGCGCGCATCTGCAGGGCCTGAAGGGTGCGCACATGGCCGCCCGTCGCGTCGCTGGGGTTGAGGGCCTGAAGCTGGTCGAGCGCGGCTTCCACATGTTCGAGCCGCTGGCGCGTGCTGTCGCCGACCTGCAGCGAGAACACGACCGTTCCCACGCGCTCGGCGATGCGGCCGGTGATCTCGTTCGTGCGCGAAGCCGCGTCCGCCGCCGTGCGGCGGTTCGCGGCCAGTTCCTCGAGCCGCCAGGACAGGTTGCTCGCGAGATCGACGAGGAGCGTGCGGTGGCCGGTCTCGAACTGGATGCGCTGGCTTTCGGTGCGCCGCACATGGTCGATCAGGTGCGCGAAGGCTTCCGAGAACTCGCGCACCGTGCCGCCGGCCTGCGAAGACAAAGTGGCGATGTCGCCGGTGAAGTCCTCGAAGCCTTCCATCTCGCCGATGCTCGCCGCCATCACGCGGGCGTTCACCGCCATGATGCCGATCATCTTCACCGTGCGGGCGAGGTTGGCGATCGGCACCTCGGCCGCGAGCAGCGCCTTGATGAGCTCGGCCATCGCGTCGCGCTCGGTGCCGAAGGAGGCCGCGACCTCGCGCGCCTGCGCGCCGATGCCGCTCAAGCCGTTGCTCGCCTCGATCAGTTCGGGGCTTTCGATGTCGCGCGGAATGGCCTGCAGGATCTTCGAGTGCCGGGACAGGATTTCCATGCAGCGGCCGAGCTGCGAGCCGACATCGAGAAACGAGCCCTCGATGGCCGCGCGGCGCTGGGCCAGCATGCCGGCGATCTCGTCGGCCGCGTCGGGCCGGGTGGTGTCCCAGTTCTCTCGGAGGGCAAGAGCGCTCATCGGGCGACCCGTCTTTCCGCGTGGGGGAGCGCCACGCTTTCGATTTCGTGAGCCACGCGGGAAAGCGGAACGACGCGCATCGCCGCTCCCCGCTCGACCGCTTCCTTGGGCATGCCATAGACCACGCATGTCGCCTCGTCCTGCGCGACGGTGTAGGCGCCCGCACTGCGCATTTCGAGGAGGCCCGCGGCGCCGTCGTCGCCCATGCCGGTCAGGATGATGCCGGTCGCGTTCGGGCCCGCATTCTGGGCGGCCGAGCGGAACAGCACATCCACGGACGGACGGTGGCGCGAGATATGCGGACCGTCGATGACGTTCACGTGGTAGCCGCGGCCCGTGCGCTTGAGCAGCATATGGTGGTTGCCGGGTGCGATGAGAGCCAGACCGGGGCGCACCTCGTCGCCATCCTCGGCTTCCTTCACCGTGATGGCGCACAGGCTGTCGAGACGGCGGGCGAAGGTGTTGGTGAACTTTTCCGGCATGTGCTGGACGATCACGATGCCCGGCGCGTTGGCGGGCAGGCGTTCGAGCACCTCGCGCAGGGCTTCCGTGCCGCCCGTCGAAGCACCGATGCAGACGACCGGTTCGGTGCGGGGAAGGGTGGTCTTCAGCGCGGCGAGCTTGGTGGGCGAAAGCGGCGGCATGATCACGTCGGCCTTGAGCTTGGCCTCGACCTGGATCGGGGGCGCGGCCTTGCGCAGGGATTTCAGCTTCTGGTGGCCGGCGGCCTTGGCGGCGTCGCAGATCTGCATGCGCGAATCGTGAAGCGCCTGGGCCGTGTCGGCGCGCGGCTTGGTGACCACATCCACGGCACCCGCCGCAAGCGCTTCGAGGAAGAGGTCCGAGCCCTTCTCGGTGTGGCTCGAACAGATCACCACCGGGATCGGGCGCTGCGCCATCAGCTTGCGCAGGAATGTGATGCCGTTCATGCGCGGCAGTTCGATGTCGAGAAAGATCACGTCCGGGATCTCGGCCTTGATCTTTTCGGCGGCGATATAGGGGTCGGCCGCCGTCGCCATCACTTCCAGCTCGGGATCGGAATTGACGATGTCGCTGAGCACGAGCCGCACGGAGGACGAGTCGTCCACGATCAGGACGCGCAGCTTGGGACCGTTCGCGGCGGTGCGACGCTCTTGAGTGGGCATAAGGGGAGCGGGCATGAGGGGGGCAGTCATCGCGGTCATGCCTTCTGGAACACGGCAGGCGCGACCTGCGTCAGGGCCAGGCCGTTGCCGATCATGGATTCGGAGTGGCCGAGGATGAGATATCCTTTCGGCCGCAAATGGTTGGTGAGACGGTTGATGACCGCGATCTGGTCATCCTTCTCGAAATAGATCAGTACGTTGCGCAAAAAGATCACGTCCACGTCCCGATCATAGGGATAGGACTTGTCCATCAGGTTAAGGTGCTCGAAGCGCACGAGGCGGCGAAGCTCGGGCACGATGCGCGCTTCCGGGCGCAGCGCGTTGCGCCGGTTCCACATCAGAAAGCGTTCCCTGACGCCTGCGGGCACCGGCGCCATCATGTCGGCCGGATAGACCGCGCGTTCCGCCTGTTCGAGGATCGAGGACGAGATGTCGGTGCCGAGGATGGCGAAGCGGAAGCCGCCGCGCGCGCTCGCGAGGTCGGCCAGGACCATCGCGGCGGTGTAGGCCTCCGCACCCGATGATGCGGCGGCACTCCAGATCTTCAGCAACGGCATCTGCTCGCGCCGGCGCTCGGCCAGAAGGGCGGGCACGAGCTTCTGTTTCAGAAGCTCGTAATGCTCGGGCTCGCGGAAGAAATCGGTCTTGTTGGTGGTCACCGCATCGATCACGAAGGGGAGTTCGGTCTCCAGCCCCCCTTCGTCGAAGAGGAAACGGCAGTAGCTTGCAAAGTCGGCGGCGCCGACCACGCGGAGCCGCTTGCGCAGGCGGCCTTCGACCATGGTGCGCTTGGTCGCCGGCAGCTTGATGCCCGTCTTGCCCGAAATCAGGCCGGCGAGCCGGTCGAAATCGCGGGGGGACAGGGTGTCGAGATCGCTCGTGTCGCGATCCCAAGTTTGAAGTGCCGCCTGAGCCAAGGGTGTTTTCCTTTACGCCACGCGACCGCGTGTGAACTCGGTGTCGAGGTCATCGTGGGCATCGCCGAGGTCGAGAGCGAAGCCGCCTTTGGCATGCCCATTCGATTGGCCGCTGGTGGCCTTGGCTGCAAGCCTGGGCTTGGTGGCGCGGACCGGGCTGGTGTGGGCGGCGGGCTTCTTCAGGTGCGGGGACGAGGCCATCACCGCGTCACGCAGATCGTCACGCGCAGGCGCCTTCAGCTGGATCGGCTGCACGGCTTCGCTGCTGGCGTGGGCGTCGGCATGGGTTGTGGCGGTCTGGGTCTCGTCCACGCGGAAGAAGCTGATCGCTTCCTGCAACTGCTCGGCCTGGGCCGCGAGCTCTTCGGAGGTCGAGGACATCTGTTCGGCGGCCGACGTGTTCTGCTGGGTCACCTTGTCGAGCTGCTGGATCGCCGCGTTGATCTGGGCGGCACCCGCATTCTGCTCGCGCGAGGCGCCCGAGATCTCTTCAACGAGTTCCGCCGTCTTCTGGATGTCGGGCACGAGCTTCTTGAGCATCTCGCCCGCAGCCTGTGCCGCCTGCACCGTGTCGGTGGACAGCGTCGAGATCTCGGCGGCGGCCGCCTGCGAGCGCTCGGCGAGCTTTCTCACTTCGGACGCCACCACCGCAAAGCCACGGCCATGCTCGCCCGCACGCGCCGCTTCCACCGCAGCATTCAGGGCAAGCAGATCCGTCTGGCGCGCGATCTCCTGCACCACGTTGATCTTCTGCGCGATGGTCTGCATGGCGGACACCGCACGGCCCACCGCTTCGCCGGACGCCTGAGCATCGAGTGCCGACTGACGCGCAATCGCTTCCGTCTGGCCCGCATTGTCGGCCGACTGCTTGATGGTCGCTGCCATCTCTTCCATGGACGCAGACGCTTCTTCCGTCGATGAGGCCTGCTCGGTCGCGCCCTGGCTCATCTGCTCGGCGGTGGCCGACATCTCCTGCGAGCCGGACGCCACATTGCGGGCAGCCATCGTCACTTCGCCGACCACCGAACGGAGCTTCTGGGTCATGCCGTTCAAGGCATCCACCAGATCGCGCACCTCGTCATGGGTCTTCACCGACGCCGACGCGTTCAAGTCGCCATCCGCCACCGAACGCGCCAGACCGATCGCCGAACGAAGACCACGCCCGATCGACAGAATGATCCATGTCGCCGCAATCGCCGCAATCAAAACAGAACCGATCAGAAGGCCCAGAAGCAAAGTGCGGCTCGTGGAATAGAGCGCGGCGCCCGCGGCTTTCTCCTGAACGATGCGGTTGTTGCTGCTCGTCACGATCTGCTCGAGCAGGCTGTTGGCCTTGTCGCGCAGCGGATTCATCTGGGTGATCAGCGCTTCCGCCTGCGTGTTGGAGCGCAGCGCGGCCGTATCCACGACCTTGTTCATCGCGTTGCGCATGGCCATGAAATCGCTCTGCGCCTGGTCCAGCGCCTTGACCTGCGTGCGATCCAGCGAGCTGCGGATATTGAGGAAACCGCCCGTGAGATCGGCGATCAGGGCCTTGTACTGCTTGATCGAGCCTGCCTGCTTTTCAGCATCCGTGCTGTTGAGAAGAACCGCGGTCGATGCGCCGTTGATGTCGGACACCGTCTTGCTCATCTGCATAACGGCCGCAAACGGGCGCGCGCTTTCCGTGTCACCGGCCAGAAGGCGCGACCGGATATCGTCGACGACGCGCTGCATCGAGGCATCGAACTTCTTCTTGGCCGCAGCCACTTCGGTCGTGGCAAGGTTCGCGGCCACGAAGTCCGTGTTCATCAGCGTCGCGCTTTCCGCCTGCTTCGCGAGCTTGCGGTATTCCGGCAGCACGGCCAGGAACTGCTTCATGTTCTCGGCGCTGGTCGGGTTGGTCAGCGTGCCGGAAAGTGCTTCCGCACTTTTCTGGAGGCTCAGATAAGTCTGAGACATGTTGGCCTGGAGCTGACGCATTTCGAGTTCGTCGGTGGACAACACCATTTGCCGGATGTCGCGACCGATGGTGCCGAGCTCGATCTGTATGTCGCGCATGGAAACCGCGCGGCCCATGATATCCGATGTCAAATTCATCGAACCGTTCAGTTTGCCGAGATTATCCATGGCGACGAACATGCTGACGCCCGAAAGGGCGATCACCGCCGTGAAGACCGTGGCCAGCTTGGCCTTGATCGTCAGTCTCATCTTTCTTCCATTCTGCCTGTTTGTTTACCGGCTTCCGAACCTCATCGGTTCGGGTGCGGAGGGGTGCTGCTGGGTATGGGGTTCATGCTGCCCGGTCGGCACGCGATGGCGCGTGCTCGACCAGGTCGGGGGTTGCGAAGAGCTGATCGAGGTCGAGCACGGAAACGAAGGCGCCGTTGCGCCGGCCGATGCCGGCAATCGCTTTGACCTGCCAGCGCGCGCCGATCTCGGGCTGCGGATCGAGCGCCTCGTCGTCGAGCACGGTGACCTCGAAGACGCGGTCGGTCTTGAGCGCCAGCGTCGTTTCGAGCCCGCCCTTGGGACAGACCTTCAGCACGACGATGCGCGTGCTGTCGGTGTCGCCCGCATCCGCCATGTCGAGCGTGCGGCGCAGGTCGACGACCGGGATGCCCTGGCCGCGCAGATCGATCATGCCGAGCAGGTTGGCGGGCGCCTTGGGCAGCTTGGCGATCGGGCGCAGTTCGAGGATTTCCTGCACCCGTTCGACGGGGGCGGCGAAGAGCTCCTCGCCGACACCCAGGGTGACGTATTGCCTTGTTCCGTTCATGGGGCTTTTCCGGGATGGACCGAGTTTACGCCACGCGACCGCGTGTGAACTCGGTGTCGAGGTCATCGTGGGCATCGCCGAGGTCGAGAGCGAAGCCGCCTTTGGCATGCCCATTCGATTGGCCGCTGGTGGCCTTGGCTGCAAGCCTGGGCTTGGTGGCGCGGACCGGGCTGGTGTGGGCGGCGGGCTTCTTCAGGTGCGGGGACGAGGCCATCACCGCGTCACGCAGATCGTCACGCGCAGGCGCCTTCAGCTGGATCGGCTGCACGGCTTCGCTGCTGGCGTGGGCGTCGGCATGGGTTGTGGCGGTCTGGGTCTCGTCCACGCGGAAGAAGCTGATCGCTTCCTGCAACTGCTCGGCCTGGGCCGCGAGCTCTTCGGAGGTCGAGGACATCTGTTCGGCGGCCGACGTGTTCTGCTGGGTCACCTTGTCGAGCTGCTGGATCGCCGCGTTGATCTGGGCGGCACCCGCATTCTGCTCGCGCGAGGCGCCCGAGATCTCTTCAACGAGTTCCGCCGTCTTCTGGATGTCGGGCACGAGCTTCTTGAGCATCTCGCCCGCAGCCTGTGCCGCCTGCACCGTGTCGGTGGACAGCGTCGAGATCTCGGCGGCGGCCGCCTGCGAGCGCTCGGCGAGCTTTCTCACTTCGGACGCCACCACCGCAAAGCCACGGCCATGCTCGCCCGCACGCGCCGCTTCCACCGCAGCATTCAGGGCAAGCAGATCCGTCTGGCGCGCGATCTCCTGCACCACGTTGATCTTCTGCGCGATGGTCTGCATGGCGGACACCGCACGGCCCACCGCTTCGCCGGACGCCTGAGCATCGAGTGCCGACTGACGCGCAATCGCTTCCGTCTGGCCCGCATTGTCGGCCGACTGCTTGATGGTCGCTGCCATCTCTTCCATGGACGCAGACGCTTCTTCCGTCGATGAGGCCTGCTCGGTCGCGCCCTGGCTCATCTGCTCGGCGGTGGCCGACATCTCCTGCGAGCCGGACGCCACATTGCGGGCAGCCATCGTCACTTCGCCGACCACCGAACGGAGCTTCTGGGTCATGCCGTTCAAGGCATCCACCAGATCGCGCACCTCGTCATGGGTCTTCACCGACGCCGACGCGTTCAAGTCGCCATCCGCCACCGAACGCGCCAGACCGATCGCCGAACGAAGACCACGCCCGATCGACAGAATGATCCATGTCGCCGCAATCGCCGCAATCAAAACAGAACCGATCAGAAGGCCCAGAAGCAAAGTGCGGCTCGTGGAATAGAGCGCGGCGCCTTCCTCCAGCTCTTTCTCCACCAGCTGGGCATTACGTGCGGATATGTTTCCCAGAAGCGTCTCCGCCTGAGCGGTGACCGGGTTAAGCTTTTCCGTCAGGATCGCGTCCGCATTGATGCTGCTATGCTTGACCGAAAGATCCACAGCCTTGTTCATCGCAGCTACGAGTTGCGTGAAGTCGTCCTTCACCGACTTGAACAGAGGGGCCTCGGACGGCGCCAGGGTTTGGCCCAGGCGCGTCATCTTGCCTTCCAGCTTTGCGGCGGACGCCTTGTAGTCCTTGACCCATTCGTCCTGCTTGGCGATCGACATGCTGCCTGCCAGGAGCACGTTGCGCTGCTGGCGGAACACGTCGCTGACATTCAGGGTCGTTTCCGCAAGCGTCGAATAAGCGTTGAAGGCGGTCGGATCGCCGCTGGCCACACGCGACGCAACAGTCGAGCGCAGCTTTTCAAGCGATGCTTCCATCTTGCCGATCGCCTGGGAGCCCTCCGTGGTCGAGACTTCGAAAGCCCGCAAATCGGTGTTCTTGAGGGTTTCAGTCTGGGCCTTGGTCGATGCATCCCAATACTGGTCGAGGGTAGAAAGGAAGGTGCGCATGTCGTCACGATTGGCCGGCAGGAGGAACTCGCCTTCCAGCTTCTCGCCGTCCGCCTTGATGTTCTGGAAGCCCGCGCGAAGCTGCGCCTGGCTCTGGCGCATCTCGAGCTCGTCGGTCGAGGCGATCATCTTCTGAAGGACGCCGTTGAGATCGCTCATATCCTTCTGCATGTCCTGCAATGCGGAAGAGCGCTTGATCGGACCCCGAACGACGCTTTCCAGCGATGTGTTCAGCGTGCCGAGATTCTGGACGGCGACGAACATGCTGACGCCAGACAGCGCCACGACGGTCGTGAAGACCGCGGCCAGCTTGGCCTTGATAGTCAATCTCATGATGGTGTCTTTCGCGCGACGCTAACCCCGGCGCCGCAAAGGAGGGCTTTGGCCAATCATCGGCCGAAGACGGCGACCATCATGGCGCCGGCATGCCAGCTCTGGCCGCGTCGCAGACGCGGACAGGCAATTTCAGTGCGCGGCAGCGATGCTGCGTGCGAAGATCTCGTTCACATCGGGAACGATGATGAACTGGTTGTCGCGCTTGGCGATGGCCCGCACGAAGCCTTGCGGCCAGCGCATGCCGATGCGCGGCGCGGGCTCCATGCTCGCGGCGTCGAGGTCGGTCACGTCATGCACCTTGTCGGCAAGCACGCCGGCCACGGTCTTTTCGCCGTCGATCTCGATCTCCATGACGACGATGCGGGTGTCCTCGTCCGCAACGGGACGCGGCATGTTGAAGGACACGCGCAGGTCGGCGAGCGGCACCACCGTGCCGCGCACATTGATGAGACCGCCGACGAAATCGGGCGCGTTGGGCACGCTCGTGACCGTGCCGATCTCGAGGATTTCGCGCACGCAGTTCGCTTCCACCGCGAAGATCTCATCGCCGAGACGCATGGTGAGCGCACGCATCGCGCCCGGCATGGTTTGGACCCTAAGGCTCATGCGGCCCTCCCGAAAGTCTGCTCGGCATGCGTGCCATCGCCATGCTGGCCGAAGGTGGCGAGCTGCATGGGGTCGAGGATCAGGGCCACCGTGCCGTCGCCCAGGATCGTCGCGCCCGAGAAATGGCGCACGCCGGCATGGAGCTTGGACAGCTGCTTGATGACCGTCTGGTTGTTGCCGAGGATCTGGTCGACCACGAGCCCCACACGCATGTCGCCCGATGAGATGATGACCACCTTCTGGTACTGGCCGGGCGGGGTGGACAGGTTGAACACCTCGCGCAGGCGGATGAAGGGCACGAGGCTGCCGCGAATGTTGAGGAAGGCGCGGCCACGGCCCTCGCCATCGGCATCCAGAGGCAGCTCGACGCATTCTTCGACGGCGGCCAGCGGGATCGTATAGCGCCCGTCGCCGATCCGCACGAGCAGGCCGTCGATGATGGCGAGCGTGAGCGGCAGGCGCAGCGTGGCGGTGGTGCCTAGGCCCATCTGCGAGGAGAGGTCGATCGAGCCGCGCAACCCGTCGATGGTGCGCTTGACCACGTCCATGCCCACACCGCGGCCGGAAAGGGCGGTGATTTCCTTCGCGGTGGAGAAGCCCGGCTGGAAGATCAGCTGGAAGAGTTCCTGCTCGGAGAGCTTGGCCTCAGACGTGATCAGCCCGGCTTCCTCGGCCTTCTGGCGGATGCGTGCGGGGTCGAGCCCGGCACCGTCGTCTGACACCGAGATCGCCACTTCGGCGCCGGCATAGGTGGCGGAGAGGCGCACGGTGCCGCCCGAAGGCTTGCCGGCGGCGAGGCGCTTGTCCGCACTTTCGAGGCCGTGATCGACCGAGTTGCGGATGAGGTGGACGAGCGGGTCGGCCAGGTGCTCGATCACGGTCTTGTCGAGCTCGGTGTCCTCGCCCGCGGTGACGAATTCGATCTCCTTGCCGAGATCATGGCTCAGATCGTGGACGAGGCGACGGAAGCGGCCGAACAGCGTGCCGATCGGCACCATGCGGATGCCCATGGTGGTGTCGCGCAAGGACGAGGACAGGCGTTCGATGTCCTCGGCGACCGATTTGAGGTTCGGATCGTTGGCTTGGGCTGCCAGCTGGTTGAGGCGGGCCTGGGCGATCACGAGTTCGCCGACGCGGTCCATCAGAGCGTCGAGACGCTCGGCGGGCACGCGGAGGGAGGAATTGCTCTTGTCGGACGAAGCCGCCTTCTGGGGGGCGGGGGATTCGGTCTTGGGCTTGGTCTTTGGCTTCGCGGCCTGCGCGGGGGCAGGGGCGGGCGCGACAGCCGGTGCGGCTGCGAGCGATGGCGCGGCTTCGGCGATGGGGGGCGCTGCGGGGGCCGGCGCTTCGGAAGCGGGTTCGCCGAGCGCTTCGACAGTCAGCTCCATGTCGTCGCTGAGGAACATGAAGACATCGTCGATCTGGGCGCGCGAGACGTCGCCGCGAAGAACGACTTCCCAGCCGAGCGCCGACCTTGTGGGGTCGAGCGTGTCGAGGCTCGCGACGCCGGCGATCCTCGCGCGGACGTCGCAGGGGCCGAGTTCCGCGAGCTCGTCGATCAAAAGCAGCGGGTTCGAGCCCATCGCCAGCGCATCGGCGGGGAGGCTGAAGCTGATCTTCCAGCCGGACGGCCAGGCTTCGGCAACAGGTGCTTCGATCACGAGTGCTGGCGCGGCTTCGGCCTTCGCTTCGCCTTCCACGGCCTGACGCAGGGCCGCCAAAAGGGTCTCGCCTTCGCTTCCGGCCGAATCCGGATCCTCGATCAGGATCATGATGTGATCGCGGGCCTGCAACGCGACGCGGATCAGCGCGGGGGTCGCGGTCTTCTCGCCCTTGCGGACGCGGTCGAAGGCGGTTTCGAATTCGTGGACGAAGGACGCGGCTGCCGTGAAGCCGAACATCGCGCCCGAGCCCTTCAGCGTGTGCAGCGCGCGGAAGGCGCTGTCCACCACGGCCTTGTCGTCCGGCGTCTCGTCGAGCTGGAGGAGGTTGGCTTCCAGCGTTTCGAGAAGCTCAGTGGCTTCCTGCCGGAAGATCGCGACCGGATCGGGCTGGCTCATGCGCCGGCGACCTTCTTCACGACGGCGACCAGCTGTTCCTGCTTGAAGGGCTTGACGATCCAGCCGGTGGCGCCCGCGGCCTTGGCCTCGCTCTTCATGCCGTCGTCGGATTCGGTGGTGAGGAACACGATCGGCACGCCCTGGCCCGAAGGATGGGCGCGGAAGGCGCGGATGAATTCGAGCCCGTTCATGTTGGGCATGTTCAGATCGGTCAGGATCGCATCGACGCGGTTGCCCGTCGCCTTGGCGAGACCATCCGCGCCGTCTTCGGCCTGCAGGACGTCATAGCCGGCGGCGGTCAGCGTCATGGAGACCATCTGCCGGACGGAAGCCGAGTCGTCGATCGTCAGGATTGTCTTGGTCATCAATGCAGTTCCGGTGAAGAAAGCAGGTCCGGTGAAGAGAAATCCAGGCCGATCCAGTTGCGGCCTTCCCAGAGAAGGCGGGCGTCGAGCGGGTTCGCGATGCCCGAGCGCGCAAGGGCCGCGTCGAGTGCGCCGCCTTCAGGCACCGTGATGGCGAGCTGCCTGTTTTGAGCCGCCGCCATGCGATGGGCGCCGACGAGAATCTGGAGATGGCTCGCGTCCACGCTTTCCACCTCGTCGGTCTCGACGAGCGTGTGGGCGTGAAGTGTCAGGGCTTCGGAAAGGTGGCGGGCGGCGTCCGCGCTGTCGCGCAGAGACAAGCTTCCCTTCCACCGCACGATATGCGGATGGCCGGCAAGTGGCATCGGTGTTTCCTGTGTGTTGAGAAAGCGAGCCCGGCATTCCCGCCAGAAAACCCGATCGGGACTCGCTTTGGTTGTGGAGGACGTTACGGGCGGTAAGTTGCTGGACTCTTAAACTTTTTCACGATTGCGAGAGAATAAACGTTTTGGACTCGAATTTGTGGGCGGGCGCCTTACCGGCAGACTCCGCCCCTTGGTTGGAAACAGGTCTCTCAGGGGTTGTCAGAAGAGGTCGAGTTCGCCCGCGGGCTCGGGCGTTTCTTCCGTGAAATCCTTGCCCAGCAAGCGTCCGGCGAGATCCGACAGGGTGATGCGGCTCGCTGCCTCGTCGGCATCGACCTCCCAGCCGATAGGGATCGTCTGGCTGATTTCGTCGAGAAAAAGGGCGAGGGCCGCTGTCTTCTGGCGGACGAGGTCCACGGCCTGAAGGTTGTGCAGGTGGTTGTGGTCGGTTGTGCCGTTCGCCAGCGCACCGAGCGCCGTTTCGACACTGGCGAGATCGCGGTCGAGACCGCCCATTTCGCCCGCCAGCCGGCCGACGAGATCGCTCCATGCCATGGGCTCGGGCTCCCAAACTTCAGAAGAGTTCGACATCGCCCCTCCCTTCATTCCCCCTGGGTGCGGGCGCGACTGGCATCGGCACCGGTGCTTCCGCCGCCTTGATGCTTTGCGCGCGGGTGACCCCTGAGACCGGCCAGAACTCGACGCGCCGCCCCTGGTTCCCGCCCAGGCTTCCGCGCACCACGCGGATGCCTTCATAGCCCAGGAAACTCTCCGCGAAGGCCGCGTTCTGGCGCCCGATCTCGGACAGGCCGGCGAACATGTTCGCCCCGCCGAAAAGCCGCGCTTCGAGATGCTGGCGCCGCGCGCCGCGCTGGAACAGGCCGTTCAGGAGAAGCTCCATCATGTGGACGCCCTCGCGCTGCGCTTCCTTCTCGGCCGCGCGCTCCATCGCGCCGGGCAAGAGGAAGTGGTTCATGCCGCCCACCCCCGCCTGAGGATCGCGGATGCAGGCGGCGACGCAGGAGCCGAGAACCGTGGTCAAGAGGATCTCGGGGTCGTCGGTGACGAAGAACTCGCCCTGAAGCACGTGATGCCGCTTGCCCACCCGGCTCTGCACGGCGGCAAGGCTCGAAGACTGGTGGCGCAAAGCGGTGCTCATGCTCACATGCGGCCGAAGATGCGCTCGATATGTGCCTTGACGATCGGCGCGGTGAAGGGCTTGGCGAGATAGCCCGCGACACCATAGGGCTTGGCCTTGTCGATGAGCGCCTGATCGCCCTTGCCGGTCATCAGGATGAAGCCGCATTTGCTGGTAGGCTGATAGGCGCGCAGCGCGCGGAGCAGGCCCAGACCATCGAGCTTGGGCATGTTGAAATCCGAGATCACGAGGGGCAGCGGCTGCACCATCAGCGCCTTCAAGGCCTGTTCGCCGTCGGCGGCCATGGCGATCTGGTTGATGCCGAGCTCTTCGAGCGCGCCGCGGATCAGCATGCGGCTCGTGGTCATGTCGTCCACGATCATGACGCGGAGATGCGAGAGATAGGACATCAGTTCTTCCCTGAGTTTTCTTGGTTCGTTGTTTCCAGGATGGCCGCGGCCATGCGCCCGAGCGGCAGCTGGCGCTCGACGGCACCTGCTTCGAAAGCCGCCTTGGGCATGCCGTAGATGAGGCTCGTCGCCTCGTCCTGGCCAAATGTTGTGGCGCCCGCCTGACGCAACGCCAGCATGGCATCCGCGCCGTCGCGGCCCATGCCGGTCAGCATCACGGCGACGATGCGCTTGGGCTCGGCCGTGACGCCCGAGCGGAACAGGCGCTCGACGGACGGGCAGTAGCCGTTGACCGGCGCGCCCTCGCGCACCACGCAGGTCCAGGGGCGGGTGTCGGACACTTCGAGATGCTGATTGCCGCCCGGCGCCAGATAGACATGGCCGGGCACCAGCGGAGCGCCGTGGGTGGCGATGGCGATCTTGGGCGCGAAGCGGTTGTCGAGCCGCTGGGCGAGGTTCGAGAGAAACGATTCCGGCATGTGCTGGGCGACTACCACAGGCGGGCAGTTGGCCGGCAAACCGCCGAGCACGGCCGACAAGGCCTCGACGCCGCCGGTGGACGAGCCGATCATCACGAGCCGACGGCCCGGCTGATAGGTGCTCGGCATGGCAGCCGGCGCTTGCGGAACAGGGGACTGGTGACGCCAGAGCTTGGCGCGGGCGGCGGCCTTCACCTTGGCGGGCAGCTGGTCGAGCCCGCCGGCGCGGCCCGGCACCGGTTTCGCCACGCAATCGACCGCGCCCGCTTCCAGCGCCCGGATGCTTTCATCCGCGCCGCGATGGGTCAGGCTCGACACCATGATCACGGGTGTGGGGCGCAGGCGCATGATGCGGTCGAGAAAGTCGAGGCCGCTCATGCGCGGCATCTCGACATCGAGCGTCACCACATCGGGCGACAGCGCCTTGATGGCCTCGCGCGCCTCGTAAGGGTCGCCCGCTTCGCCGACCACCTCGATCTCCTTGTCTTTCAGGAGAATCGAGGAGATCAGGCCGCGCATGGTGGGGCTGTCGTCCACGATCAGAACGCGAACAGGTGTTGTCATGGGCGCCGACCCTCCAGGCGACGGTAAGTGGTGAATTCGTCCTGCACAAATACTCTCGCGGGCTCCTCGCCCATGCGTTCGGAATGGCCCACGTAAAGTGTGGCGCCGGCAGGCAGGAGCGAGGCGAAGCGGCACCAGATGCGGTCGCGCGTTTCGGGCTCGAAATAGATGGTGACGTTGCGGCAGAAGAGGGCCTGGAACGTGCCCTTCATGGGCCAGTCGCCCATCAGGTTCAGCTCGCGGAAGGCGATCAGCTCGCGTAAGGGGCCGGTCGCTTCCCAGGCGGGGAGGCCGTCCGGGGTGCGAGCCTTGCGGAACCAACGCGATTTCTGGTCGGTGGAAACCGGCTCCATTACCGTTTCGGGGTAGAGGCCGCCGCGGCCCTTGTCGAGGACGTTGGGGTTGATGTCGGTCGCCAGAATCCTGACATCGTACTGGCCGGCATCGGGCATGACGCTCAGAAGCGTCAAGGCGATGGAATAGGGCTCCTCGCCGCTCGAACAGCCGGCCGACCAGATGCGCAGGCGCCCGCCCCGCCGGGCTTCTTCCACCAGCGGCGGCAGGACCTTGGTCGCGAGATGCTTGAAGTGGTGCGGCTCGCGAAAGAAGCTCGTCATGTTGGTGGTGAGCGCGGCGATCATCTTCTGGCGCTCGTCCAGTCCGGTCTGGCTGGCCACCAGACGGCAGTAATTGTTGAAGCTTTCGAGCCCCAGCGCACGCAAGCGCTTGGCGAGGCGCGAATAAACCATGGCCGACTTGTAGTCCGGCATGGTGATGCCGGTGGAAGCATGCACCATCTCGGCGATCTGGCGGAAGTTCTCGGGCGTGAAGGCGAACTCGCCCCGCGCGGGCGCCCGCCCGCCGCCGTCTCCTCCGCTCGGTCGGCCCAGGGCATTCATGTCAGGCGGCTTCCGCGCGGATTTCGCCGAGCACGTTTTCGAGGCGCAGGATGTTGATCATCCGCCCGTCGAGCGCGACCAGCCCGCCCACGAAGGACCGCGAGGCTTCGGACGCCACCGCAGGCGTGGGCTGGATCATGCTGTCGGCCAGCGTGATGATGTCGGACACCGCATCGACCAGCATGCCCACCACCTGCGCGCCGATCTGCACCACCACGATCACGTGGCGCGAAGTCGGATCGACGGAGGGCAAGTCGAGGCGCTGGGCGAGGTCGAGGATCGGCAGAACCGTGCCGCGCAGGTTGATGACGCCGCGGATATAGCCGGGCGAGCGGGGAAGCATGGTGGCCGGCGTCCAGCCCCGGATCTCGCGCACCGTCATGATGTCGATGCAGAATTCCTGCGGGCCGACGCGGAAGATGATGGCTTCGCGGGCGTCGCCGGTCTCGCGGCCCGGATCGCGATTGGCAAGCTCAGTGGACATGGAACTCATCCTGCGATGGCAAAAGAGAAGTCGGAGGCGGATGCCGAGGCTTCGGAAACGAGCGCATCCACGTCGAGGATCAGCGCCACGCGGCCGTCGCCCAGAATGGTCGCCGCCGCGATGCCGGGCACCGAGCCGTAATTGGTCTCGAGGCTCTTGATCACGACCTGGCGCTGGCCCTGGATCTCATCGACCAGAAGCACGGTGCGCGTGTTGCCCTGCGTTTCGACGACGAGGCCCACACTTTTCGTGAGATCTGCCGGAGCATGGCGGTAGCCGAAATGGCGGCCGACATCGATCATGGGCGTGAAGGCGCCACGCAGTGTCACGAGCTTCGACGAGCCCAGCGCGTGGATCTCCTCGGGCTTGAGCTTGAGCGTCTCGACGGTGGAGGTGAGGGGCAGAACCAGCGTCTGGTCGGCCACCGTCACCAGCATGCCGTCGAGCACGGCGAGCGTGAGCGGCAAAGCGAGGGTGAAGGTCGAGCCGCGACCGGGCCGCGAGGCGATCGAGATGCGGCCGCCCAGCGCCTGCACCGAGCGCTTCACCACGTCGAGCCCGACACCGCGGCCCGAGATGTTGGAAATGGTGGAGGCGGTCGAGAAGCCGGGCAGGAAGATGAGGTTGTCGGTTTCCTCGTCGCTCAGCTGGGCATCCGCCGGAATGAGGCCCTTGGACACCGCGATGTCGCGCACGCGCGGCCGGTTGAGGCCGCCGCCATCGTCGGACACCTCGATGACGATATGACCCGAAGCGTGGCGCGCCGAGAGATGCACCGTGCCGGTCAGCGGCTTGCCCGCTTCGAGGCGCTTTTCGGGGCTTTCGAGGCCGTGGTCGATGGCGTTGCGGATCATGTGGGTGAGCGGGTCGGTGAGGCGCTCGACAATGGTCTTGTCGACCTCCGTGCCTTCACCCTCGACCACGAGCTGCACCTGCTTGTTGACCGCTTCGCCCACTTCGCGCACGAGGCGCGACATGCGCTGGAAGACCGAGCGCACGGGCTGGGCGCGAAGCGCCATTACATTGTCCTGGATTTCGCGGGTGAGCTGTTCGAGCTCATCGAGCCCGACCGAGACTGCGGCCGTGTTGGACAGGCCCGCTTCCACCACGCGCTGGGCGACCATGGCGCGGTTGATCACGAGTTCGCCGACGAGGTTCACGAGCCGGTCGAGGCGGTCGAGATCGACGCGGATCGTGGCACCCGCCGCGGGGGCGGGTGCCGAGCTCGCCTTGGATTCCTCGGTCTTGGCCGGGCTTGCGGCCAAGACGGGGGCGGCCACCGGCTCGACAGCCGGCGCGGGCGACGGCGCGGGCGTTTCCACCGGGCGCATGTCAGCGAGATCGACCACATTGCTGAAGTCGGCGCTGAAGTCGGGCGCGAAGGGCATGTCGAAGGGGGAGGGGGTGGCTTCGGGCGCGGGGCCATCGCCCAATTCGGCCTGCATGCGGGCGAGAAGGGCGGCCACGTCGAAGCCGTCGCCTTCTTCGACGACCGCAGGCTCTTCCACGACCATTGGCTCACCGGCGATCACTTCGAGAATGCAATCGCCTTCCACGAATTCGAAGACCTCGCGGATCGTGTCTTCGCTTTCCGTGGTTTCGAGCGCGACCGTCCAGGACAGGTAGGCGCCTTCCGGGTCGAGTTCGGAAAGATCGGGAACATGGCTCGCGTCACAGGACACGGTGGCCGTGCCCAAACGGTGCAGCTCTCGAACGAGGAGGGCCGGATCGCCGGCATTGGCGTAAAGGGCGGCGAGCGGGGTGAAGCGGATGTCGTAAAGGCGCGAAACGGGGCCGGCGGGCAGCTCAGGCGCGTCGAAGGCGGACGGGGCGGCATCCGCCACGCCGCCGGACAAGGCGGCGAGCTCGGCCATCAGCACGGCCTCGCGACCCGCTTCCATCTCTTCGCCGGCGCGCGCGGTGCGGACCAGATCGGACAGGAGGTCGGCCGAGCGGAGCATGGTCTTCAGGCCATTCGCTTCGAGGCCGATCTTTCTGGAGCGCAGGTCGTCGAGAACGGTCTCGAAGGCGTGGGCGAAGCTCACCAGGCGGTCGAGCTCGAACATGCCCGCGCCGCCCTTGATCGAGTGCACCGCGCGAAAGATCGCGTTGACCGTTTCGCTGTCCCTGTCGCCTTCCTGAATGAGGATCAGGCCGCGTTCCAGCTCGCCGAGCAGTTCCTCGGCTTCCTGGAAGAAGGTGTCGCGGATTTCGTCCATGCCTTCCATGATCGCGCGCCTCTACGCTCAGCCGGCCACGCGACGGATGGCGTCGCAGAGCTTGGTCGTATTGAAGGGCTTGACGATCCAGCCGGTGGCGCCGGCCTCTCGCGCGCGGGCCTTCTTGGCGGCGTCGCTTTCGGTGGTGAGCACCAGAATCGGGATCACGCGGCAGCGCTGGTCGCGGCGCACGTTCTCGATGAAGCCGAAGCCATCCATGCGCGGCATGTTGATGTCGGTGATGATGACGTCGGGCGAGTTCTGGGCGAGCACTTCGAGCCCGTGCACGCCGTCTTCGGCCTGCACGACGTTGAAGCCCGCGCCGGTGAGCGCCACGCGGAGCATGTCGCGCATGGTGCGCGAATCGTCCACCGTCAGGATGGTCTTGGTCACAGCACGTCCCCTGTCTTGTTATGGCCGAGCAGGTCGGCCTCATCGATGCCGAGCAGCGCCATGCTGTCGTGGAAGGGCTCGAAAGCGCCCTGAATGCTCAAGGAATGGCCGTCCGCATCCCATGAGCGGCGGGCGGAAATCATCAGCTGAAAGGCCTGCGCGCTGACGCGAACCGTGCGGGAAGCGTCGAGCACCAGATCCTGGCCGCGCGCTTCCGTGATTTCAGCGGCGAGCGGCTTCAGGCTGTTGAGGTCGAGGACTTCGCTCAGTTCGATTGTGCGGGCGGCGGCAGGGGCCGCTTTGCGGCGCGAGGCGGGCGTTTTGCGCGGAGCCATCAGAATTCCTCCCAGCCGTCGATATCGGCATCGGCCGAAGGCTTGCTCTGGAGAGCCAGCGCGCCGCTGATTTCGGGCTCGGGCTGGACCGCGCGGATCACGGGCGCGGGCGCAACTGTACGGCGGGGCAGTTCGATGATCTTTTCCTCGACCGGGGCCGAGTAAGCGGCGCGGCCACCTTCCTCGACCTTGAACTGCTTGACGAGGCGCACGAGGCGGTCGGTTTCGCCGGCGAGCGAGGCGGAGGATGCGGTGACCTCCTCGACCATGGCGGCGTTCTTCTGCGTCACCTGATCCATCAGGTTCATCGCCGAATTGATCGACTGCAGGCCTGCCGCCTGTTCCTCGGCGCTCGCCGCGATATCGGTGACGACCTTGTTGATCTCGCCGATATGGCCGACGATGCGCTCGAGCACCTTGCCGGTCTCGGCAACCATGTTCACGCCGTTCTCGACATGGGCGGTAGAGGCCGAGATCAGCGTCTTGATCTCCTTGGCGGCTTCCGCCGAGCGCTGGGCGAGCGTGCGCACTTCGGACGCCACCACCGCGAAGCCGCGACCGGCTTCACCCGCACGCGCCGCCTCGACGCCGGCATTGAGAGCCAAGAGGTTTGTCTGGAAGGCGATCTCGTCGATCACGCCGATGATCTGGCTGATCTGCGAGGAGGACTGCTCGATCTGGCCCATGGCGGCGATGGTCTGGCGCGCGACGTCGCCGCTCATCTCGGCATCCGTCTTGGCGGAGGCGACCACGTTGCGGGCGCGGCCCGTGCTCTGGGCGGTCTGGGTCACGGAGGTGGTGATCTGGTCGAGGGCCGCCACCGTTTCCTCGAGGTTTGCCGCCTGCTGCTCGGTGCGGCGGGCGAGGTCGTTCGCCGCTTCGCGGATTTCCTCGGAATTGGCGCGGATGCCTTCGCCGGACACGATGATGCCGCCCATGGTCTGACGCAGGCGCGCGGTCGCCTCGTTGTAGTCCTGGCCGAGCTTGCGGTACTCGGCCGGGAAATTCGCGCCGACTTCCTGCATCAGGTTGCCATGGGCGATCTCGGAGAGACCGGCGCCGAGTTCGGACACGACATGGTCGAGCTGCT
This sequence comes from Mesorhizobium liriopis, assembly GCF_024053505.1. GTDB lineage: Bacteria > Pseudomonadota > Alphaproteobacteria > Rhizobiales > Rhizobiaceae > Mesorhizobium_B > Mesorhizobium_B liriopis. The sequence goes on from NZ_JAMXQS010000007.1 coordinate 114,534, forward strand.
CGGCGGCTGCCGCGCGCTCGCGCTCGGCCAGAGCGCGTTCTTCTTCCATGGCTGCCTGACGGGCTGCCGCCTCGCGCTCGCCGGCGAGCTTGGCGATGGAAGTCTGGCGGAACTCCTCGACGGCGCGGGCGATCACGCCGGTTTCGTCCTGGCGCTCCTGATAGCTGACGGGCGAGTCGAGATCGCCGGCGGAAAGCGCGCCGATGCGGGTGGTGATGCCCTTCAAGGGACGGATGACCCAGGCGCGGAGTGCCAGGATCATGGCGCCCGCGACGGCGAGCACGCCGAGCGCCTGCATGCCGAGAAGGGCGAGGCCGGCGGCCGTCGCGTCGCGCTCGAGCGCCGCCGTGCTCCAGGCAAAGGCGACATGGCCGAGCGGCTTCTTGTCGATGCCTTCGCCGGAGGGGGCCACCACGAGATAGGAATTGTCGAGGCTGCGGGTGGAGACGCCCGCCGGGTCGCTCGCCACCGCTTCGCGCACGGCCTGGTCGAGGCCGCCCGCATCGGTGCCGCGCAAGGTGTAATCCGACAGAACATCGCCGTTGCGCGACAGCACCAGCGCGCGGTTGAGCGGCTGCTCGGGCGTTTCGGCCAAGGCATCCGTGCGCCGGTCGATCACGTCGGGCTTGTTCCATTTGACGGCGCCCGCGACATTCTTCGCGAAATCGGCGGTGACGCGCTCCCAGCCCTGCTCGGCGACATGCGACAGCGAGGAGCGCATGAATTTCTCGGCGAAGAAACCGGTGGCAGCCAGGCCCAGCACGCTCACCGCGATGATGCTGACACCGAAGCGCGTCGTCAGCGAGGTTTGGGACATCATCCGCCCCATCGTTGTCTTCATGGCACTCACGCTTTCGTCTTGATTGGGAGAACCGGGCTGGAAGAGCGCTTCACAGCCGGTCCATGTCGATGCCGACCGTCATGGCGCCGATGGGCTGGCCGCTTTCGGGGTCGGTGATGGTGATGGAGACCTGGGTCTGGAGGATCCCGGTGGACTCGTCCTCCTCGATGTCGTCCACGAAGATCGCGCCGCTGCCCGCACTGAACGATTTCTGGAACTTGGCCTCGTCGCCCTGCCAGAAGTCGGAGGTGGCATCGGTCTGGGCAGTGTTGAGGCCCCTGGCATCCATCAGGATGATCTCGGTGACGAGACCGTGGGTCTCGTCGCGCCTGGTGCGCAGGAACTTCGAGGCTTCATGCGAAAGAAGCGCCTGGATCTCGGGCTTGTTCGGGCGCTCGACTTCCGCGCGCCATTCCTTGTCGAGCCCGTCGATCCGGGCCTGATCGAAGCCGGCGGTCTCGGCATTCTGCCTGAGGATGGCGTCGACGATCACCGGATCGTTCGCCCAGGGCAGGACGTGTTCCTTCACGAAATTGGTTGCGGCCGAAACGTAATTGCCTTCTTCACCGGCCAGCGTGGGCCAGGCGGAACAGGAAAGGGCAAGGGCTGCCGCCCCTACGAGGCGGAAAAGGCCGCGCATGGAAGAGGTTTCCGAGAAGTCCGGTCCATACGAGCCTTGGGCATGGGAATGCCCGGCCGCTGGCGCATCATGCGCCGGCTGTCGCCCTGTCCGCTCGGGAAAGCTTCAATCCGGATGTGAACCGGGTCTGGACGGGCAACGGGAATTTGGGTTCCAGCTCGCGAAGGGAACCCTAGACGCGCCGAGGTTAAGCAAGTTTGATTCAAATGTGGCGGAACCGATGCGCTTATCCGTATGGTTAGCCAACGGATAACGGCGCGCCGCTCGATGCGCCTTGGCTTCGGGCCTCAAGCTCGCGGGCGTAGTAACTGACCCTCTTCTTGCCGCCGTGGATCGCCGCTTCGCCGACGCGGGCAAAACCCATTCGAGCATGAAACGCATCCGAAGCGAGGTTCGGCGGGTCGAGGTTGACCTCGCACGTCACCACCGTGTGGCTGGCTTTTCGCGCGGCATCGAACAGGTCCTCGTAAAGCGCACGCCCCGCGCCTTGCCCCCGCGCCGTTTCCGCGACCACCACGCGGTCCACGTAGACGAAGCGCGGATAGCGCTCGCGGAACCAGTGGAAGTTCGGGCTCGTATAGTCGGCCGTCTGGTCGAGCGCGATCATCAGGGCATCGGCCTGGTTCAGCCGCGTCACACGGAAGCCGGTCGCGATCAGCTGCCGGAACTCGTCCAGCGTGAGCCACGACAAGTCGGCTGCGTGGGCGTTATTGAGCGCAAGCAAGGGCTCGAGGCCTTCGGAGGTGGGTGAAACCGCTTCGATCATGGTCTATCCTGCTGTTTCGGCTGTCCGGGCGGGCAAACCGGATTCCACTTTGCCCTGGCAGCCTCTGGGCCCATGCCCCGCCTCCCACCTTCGCGCAAGCTCTCGGGCCTAGTCTGGCCGGCAGGATTCGGGCCCGCGTTCGCGTGGCCGGGCAGGGGTTTTTGGCTGAATGGCTCTGAGCGAGGTAGCGGGGAAAGCTGCAAGCGCGCCGGCGAAGAGCGGCGGCGGACGCGACATCTTCTTCGCGCTCGGCATCGTCGTCATCCTCGCCGTCCTGTTCCTGCCGATTCCCGCCTTCATGATCGATCTCGGCCTTGCGATCTCGATCGCGCTGTCGGTGTTGATCCTGATGGTCTCGCTCTGGATCGCGCGACCGCTCGATTTCACCTCGTTTCCGACCGTCTTGCTGATCGCGACCATGCTGCGCCTGTCGCTCAACATCGCGACCACGCGCGCCATTCTTTCGCACGGCGCGGAAGGCACGCATGCGGCGGGCTATGTGATCGCGGGCTTCGCCAACCTCGTGATGTCGGGCGATTTCGTGATCGGCCTGATCGTGTTCATGATCCTCGTGGTGGTGAACTTCATCGTCATCACCAAAGGCGCGACGCGTATCGCGGAAGTGGGCGCGCGCTTCACGCTCGACGCCATTCCCGGCAAGCAGATGTCGATCGACGCCGACCTCAATGCCGGCATCATCGACGACAAGACCGCGCAGCTGCGCCGCCGCGAGCTCGAAGAAGAATCCTCCTTCTTCGGCGCCATGGACGGTGCCTCGAAATTCGTGCGCGGCGATGCGATCGCCGGTCTCATCATCACCGCCATCAACATCGTGGGCGGGATCACCATCGGCGTGTTCCGCCATGGCCTGACGGTGGGCGAGGCGACGGACGTCTTCATCAAGTTGTCGGTGGGCGACGGTCTCGTCACGCAGATCCCCGCGCTGATCGTCTCGCTCGCGGCGGGCCTGCTCGTGTCCAAGGGCGGCACGCGGGGCTCGGCGGAAAAGGCGGTGTTCGGCCAGCTCGGCGCCTATCCCCGCGCGCTTACGGTCGCGGCGCTGCTGCTGCTTCTCCTGTCGCTGATGCCCGGCCTGCCGATGATGCCGTTCCTGATCCTGGCTGGCGCCATGGGCGGCTTCGCCTATGCGATCCCGCGCAACCTCGCGCGTGCCAGGGCGGAAGAGGAGCAGGCCGTTCAGACGGAAGCGCAGAATAAGGAAGAGGCCGAAAAGGACTCGGTCAAGAATTCGCTCAAGACCGCCGAGATCGAGCTTCTGATCGGCAAGCAGCTTTCGGCCAAGCTTCTCAACGCGCATCAGGAACTCGCCTTCCGCATGGGCAAGATGCGCAAGAAGTTCGCAACGCAATACGGCTTCGTGGTGCCGGAGGTGAAGCTCACTGACGAGTTCGGCATTCCGCCCAAGAGCTACCAGATCAAGATCCACGGCACGGTGGTGGCCGAGCATGGCTTGCGGCTGGGCGAGGTGACCGCCCTTCTGGGAAACCGCGAGCCGCCCGAAATCCCCGGCGAGGAAGTGCGCGAGCCGGCTTTCGGCATGCGCGCATGGTCGGTGCCCGAAACCTTCACCGAAGACCTCAAGCGCGAGGGCTTCCCCTTCGCCGACAACATGTCGATCCTGCTCACTCACCTCTCCGAAGTGGTGCGCAACAACCTGCCGCAGCTCTTGTCCTACAAGGACATGAAGGCGCTGATCGACCGGCTCGACCCCGAATACAAGAAGCTCGCCGACGACATCTGCGCCAACCACATCTCCTATCCGGGCCTGCAGGCGGTGTTGAAGCTGTTGCTCGCCGAGCGCGTCTCGATCCGCAACCTGCACCTGATCCTCGAAGCCATCGCCGAGATCGCGCCGCATATGCGCCGCACCGAAGGCATCGTCGAGCATGTGCGCATCCGCATGAGCCAGCAGATCTGCGGCGACCTGACCGAGGCCGGCGTGCTCAAGGTGTTGCGCCTGGGGAACCGCTGGGACCTTGCCTTCCACCAGAGCCTCAAGCGCGACGCCAAGGGCGAGATCCGCGAGTTCGACATCGACCCGCGCCAGCTCGAAGAATTCGGCGCGGATGCCTCCAAGGCCATCCGCCAGCATCTGGAAGGGGGCGAGCGCTTCGCCATCGTCACCGCGCCCGATGCGCGGCCTTATGTGCGCATGATCGTCGAGCGCCTGTTCCCCACGCTGCCGGTCTTGTCCCATGTCGAGATCGCCAAGGGCGTCGAGATCCGCGTGCTCGGCACGATCTCCTGACGCCATGTGCGGCCCTGACGAGAACCACGGAGCATGAACGGCGAGGCCGAACGGCTGGTGATCGCCGTTTTTCTGGCCTTCTGCCGGATCGGCGCCTGCTTTCTGGTGATGCCGGGCACCTCCAGCGTGCGCGTGCCGACGCAGGTGCGCCTCTTCGTGGCGCTCGCCGCGACCTTTGCCATCTTCGCGCACCTGTCCGATTCGCTTCTGCCGGTCGCGACGCGCAACATGACGGTGCTCGTTCCGGCGATCGCGGGCGAGCTGATGGTGGGCGGGCTGATCGGGCTGCTCGCGCGCCTGTATGTGATGGCGCTGCAATTCATGGGCACGGCCATCGCCAATCTCGTCGGCTACGGTGCAGCGGGCGGGGCGGCGGTGGAAGAGCCCGAATCGCAGTCGCCGCTGGCGAGCCTGATCTCGTTTTCGGCCCTTCTGCTGCTCTTCGTGTTCGACTTCCACCACGAGGTGGTGCGCGCGCTGGTGGAGAGCTATCGCATGGTGCCGGTGGGGGCCGCCTTCGACGCGCGCGCGGCGCTCACGGATGTCACGGACACGCTCAGCGAGGCGTTTCAGGTCACATTGCGGTTAGGCAGCCCTTTTGTCGCATATGCGATCCTCGTGAATCTTGCCATCGGCTTCATCAACAAGCTGGTTCCGCAGATACCTGTTTATTTCATCTCACAGCCCTTCACGATCGCAGGTGGTTTGGTGCTTCTTTACCTTGGAGCAGGAACATTGCTGTCACTCTTCGCCGACGGCTTCGTGCCGGTCAGTTTGGGAAAATAGTTGATGCCGCTTGGCCGACGAAAAAAACTGGAAAAGCTGCTCAGTCTCCATGGCAAGCTTTCCGCCTCGCACGAGGCGCGCCGCACCGCCTGCCTGGCCGCCGCCGCCGCCGCCCGCTGCGACGCTGAAACGCTGAAGTCGCGCTTCGATGCGCCGGGCTCGATGTTCGCGCTGTTTCCCGAACTCTACCATGAACGCATCGCCCGCGCGCAGGCCCGCGAAACCGAAGAGCGACAGCGTGCCGACGAGGAGGGCCGGGCGCTCGCGCGTCTCGCCATGCGTGAAAAGGCGCTCAAGCGCCATCTCGACCAGGAACGCGCCTGGGAAGCCCGCATGGGCGAGGAACGCGCGCTTCTCGAATGGGTGGAAACCCGCACCAGTCAGGCTCCCGCAAGCTGACAAGGGCACACTGGCACCGGTCGAGAAACTCCCGGAGCCAAGAAGTCAGTGGCCATTTCCCCGGTCAGCGACATCGTCAAGGATGTGGTGGACGCCGCCGAACCCCAGGCGGTCGCGGCAGCGCGTGCGCGACTGGCGCAAAGCGCAGTGCCGGCATCCGCTGAAAGCTTCGAGACGGTCGCAGCCAATCTGGATGTGAAGCCCGCAGCCGACGCTGTCGCGCGGCCCGCGCAGGAGCTCGACCCGACCCAGAAATTCGAAGCCATGGTGCTCGGCACCTTCATGGAAACGCTTTTGCCCGATGACACCGAAAGCGCCTATGGCGGCGGCATGGCGGGCGGCATGTGGAAGAGCCTGTTGGCCCAGAAGCTCGGCACCGAACTCGCCCAGCGCGGCGGCATCGGCATCGCCGATCGTTTGCTGAAAGATCACTACACCGCCGACGGCAAGACGGTGCCGGTGGGCGAGCGCAGCGCGACCTCGGATCAGGCGAAGGCCGGCGAGGCCATGCTTTCCGCTTCGCTCGTTTCCGAACTGCAGCGCAAGGCGATGAGCACGCTGCAAGCGCCCGCGCCTCAGCCTGCTTCCGGTCGCTGATTTTTTCGAAGGAACGATCTTCATGGAATACTCGCCCTTCGCCAGCACGCCCGCACGCAGCTTCGCATCGCCCGCGGTTTCGGTCGGCAACCTCGCCATCATCATCGAGCGCACGGCCGAGGCGCTGGACGAGGAAACGGTCGGCATCCGCACCGATGTGCGCTTTGATCTGAAAGCCTCCAACGCGCGCAAGAGCCGCTGCCTCTACGAATTGAGCAAGGCGACCAAGGGCATGGCCGAGGCCGACATCCTCGCCCAGCACGGTCCCGCATTGAAGGCCTTGCGCGACAAGCTCAACCGCAACGAGGCGACGATCCGTGCGCATTTGAGCGCAGTGGGCGAGGTGGCCGCGCTGCTGCAGGATGTGATCGAGCGTTCGCAGTCCGACGGCACCTATTCCGCCGGTGGCTTCTAGAATTCCCATGATCAAGTTCGCGCTCGCCGGTTTGTGGCTCTGCATCGCGGCACTGGGCGCGGCATTCTATGCGGCGCAGGAAAAGCCCGCGGTGGCCGAGACCGGCGAGCCGGCAAAGCCGGTGGTGAAGCTCGACACGTTGAAGACCGAGATCATCTCGGTGCCGCTCGTGCGCAATTCGGCGGTGCAGGGCTATATGCTCGCGCGCCTCGCCTTCACGATCGAGGCCGGCAAGGCGGCCAAGCTCCAGGTGCCGCCGGATCTGCTTTTGACCGACGAGGTCTATACCTGGGCCTATGGCCATCCGCCCTTCGATCTGAAGGCGCCCAAGCCCGTCGATGTCGAGGCCTTCCGGGCCGGCGTGCGCGAAAGCGTCAACAAGCGCGTCGGCGAGGAGCTTCTGCACGATGTGCTGATCGAGCAGATCGACTTCCTGTCCAAGGACGAAATCCGCGACAACGCCATCCGCCGCCGCACCTCCAAACCCAAGACGGATGATGCCGAGAGCGGGGGCGGGCACAAGGTGGCCTCGCCCGACGCGCATTTCTGAGCGCCGATCGGTTTTCCTGCGGCTGCGGCGCGCCTATATCGGTGCGACCCGAACTGTCATCTTCGCAAGGAATGCACCATGGACATCGAGACCATCGCCCAGAAGATCAACGAGCGCATGGCCGGCTCCGGCTTCAGCCGCACGGTGAAGGTGGATTTCAAAGGGGAAGGCACGGTTCTGATCGACGGCGCCTCGGCGCGCGTCGGTGACGGCGATGCGGATTGCACGATCTCGGTGTCGAAGGACGACTTCGCGGATATCGTGTCAGGCGACCTGAACCCGACCACGGCGTTCATGACGGGCAAGATGAAGATCGACGGCGATATGAGCGCCGCCATGGCGCTGGGTCAGGCGCTGTAGGGGGATCGAGGGGGCGGCTGAGAGGCTGCCCTTTTTGTTTGCCGGTTTCTGGGGGCATGGTGTGGGTGGAGAGGTTACCCCCACCCTATATCCCTCCCCACAAGGGGGAGGGAGACGTCACCGCCGCGCTAACTCTTGAAGCTTGATACCTAGCTTTGAGAAAGAAGCGCAGCGCTTGTGTCCTTCCCTCCCCCTTGTGGGAAGGGATAAAGGGTGGGGGTGGCCTAGCCGCCTCTCGACCATAGCAAAACCCGGCACTCAAGCCGCCAGCCGCAGAGCCTCGAGCTTCACCTTGCGTCCTGCCGCCAGCAGCGTGCCCTTGGCGCCGTCGAGCACGCCCTCTTCGAACTCGACGGCCAGGAACCGCTCGCGCTCATAGGGCCCCGGCATGGCCAAGCCACCGGTCTTCTGGGCCGAAAACCCGAAGCGGGCATAATAAGGCGCGTCGCCCACGAGCAGCACGGCCTTGTGGCCGCGTGCCTTGGCTTCCGCCAGCGCATGGTGCATGAGTGCCGAGCCCAGGCCCGCGCCCTTCAGCGCCGGATCGACCGCGAGCGGCCCGAGCAGAAGGGCGGCCGGGCCCCCTTCGCCGCAGCGCACATGCCAGAGGCGGACGGTGCCGATCACGCCGCCCTCTTCATCGCGCGCGACGAAGGACAGGCCCTTAGCCGGCAGGCGGCCACGGCGCAGCTTTTCGGAGCTCTTGCGCTTGCGGCCCAGACCCATCGCGCAGTTGAGGAGAAACTCGCGCGCGAAGACGTCCGAGGTGCGCTCGGCTTCGATCGTGAAGGCGGGTTGGGCGGGGAAAGGCGATGCGGACATGATGAAAGGGCAATCCTTCACGCGCGGAGGTGGTTCCACAGGCGAACCGAACCGGGCGCGAGATCGTCACGTCCGGCTCGGGGATCTGCCGGGCGGAAAAGCCCGTCAGATCGCGTAGGATCGGAGCGGCGGGAAGCCGTTGAAGGCGACCGCCGAATAGGTCGTGGTATAGGCGCCCGTGCCTTCGATCAGCACCTCGTCGCCCACCGAAAGCGTGATCGGCAGCGGGTAGGGGGCCTTCTCGTAGAGCACGTCGGCCGAGTCGCAGGTGGGGCCTGCGAGCACGCAAGGCTCGGTCGCGTCGCCGTCGCGCGGGGTCACGATCGGGTAGCGGATCGCCTCGTCCATGGTTTCGGCGAGGCCGCCGAACTTGCCGATGTCGAGATAGACCCAGCGCACCGGATCGTCCGACGACTTGCGCGACACGAGCACCACTTCCGAACGGATCACGCCCGCATTGCCGACCATGCCACGGCCCGGCTCGATGATGGTTTCCGGGATCTGGTTGCCGAAATGCTTGCGCAGCGCCGAGAAGATCGCGCGGCCGTAAGCCTCGGCCTGCGGCACGTCGCGCAGGTAACGGGTGGGGAAGCCGCCGCCCATGTTGACCATGCGCAGCACGATGCCTTCGGCCGCGAGCGTCTGGAACACGTTCGCCGCATCACTCAGCGCGCGGTCCCAGGCCGAGAGATCGCACTGCTGCGAGCCGACATGGAAGGACACGCCGTAAGCGTCGAGGCCGAGCGCTCTGGACGCGCGCAAGACATCGACGGCAAGCGCGGGCGTGCAGCCGAACTTGCGCGACAGCGGCCATTCCGCACCTTCGCCATCGGTCAGAACGCGGCAGAACACGCGCGCGCCGGGAGCCGCGCGGGCGACCTTCTCGGCCTCTTCCACGCAGTCGATGGCGAACAGCGAAATGCCGAGCGCGTGAGCGCGCGCGATGTCGCGCTCCTTCTTGATGGTGTTGCCGAAGGACACGCGATCGGGCGTGGCACCGGCGGCCAGCGCCATCTCGATCTCGGCGACCGAGGCCGTGTCGAAGGACGAGCCGAGCGAGGCGAGCAGCGACAGGACTTCCGGTGCCGGGTTCGCCTTCACCGCATAGAAGATGCGCGAGTCGGGCAGGGCATGCGCGAAGGCTTCGTAGTTGTCGCGCACGACGTCGAGATCGACCACGAGGCAGGGGCCGTCGTTCGGGGTCTGTGCGAGGAAATCGAGAATGCGGCGGGTGGCGGCCATCGAAACTCTCCAAAGCGCTGCCCGGAAGGCAGCAGGCAGGGTTCGGATGCGAGGCGCTTTTCAAAGCGCGCATCCGTTCAAGGACAAAGTGCGAAGGAGAAGGAGCGAGCGTCCCGGCAGGTGGAAACACCGGGCACGTTCTTCCGCATCCTGCGCGGCGATGGACCGAGCCTCGAACGGCTCCTGTCCGCTTTGTCTGCCTTGGCTTGGAAGGGAAATCCCTGTCCGCACTTTCGGCAATGAAGGTGTGCCTCTTCAGTAACCCCGGTCTTTGGACAACCGGCAGACACCAGAAAGGCCCGCACCGTCGTTGCTTCAAGGTGTCCTCGTTTTTCGCGGTTGGCCGCGAGAACGACTGGATCGGTTAGCTCCAGGTACCTTGCCGATTTCCTCACCATTCGAGGAAGCGGCGGACACCCACAGGCACGTGCGACTTTGGGCAAGCGCGATATAGAGATTCGCACCCGCTTGATCAATCGGAAACAGGCCGTGTGCTTGAAAAAATCGATCGGGCAAGTGATGGTTCCCCCTGCTGTGGATTGACGGCCACAGCAAGGGTCGCAAGAGGGGTTCAAGCCGCTGGATACGCTGACACGGATGCGCGCTTTCATTGATGTGGTGGAGGCGGAAGGGTTCTCGGCCGCGGCCCGCAAACGCGGGCGTTCCAAAGCGCTTTTGTCGAAATATGTGCGCGAGCTGGAAGACGAGCTGGGCGCGCTGCTGCTCAACCGCACCACGCGGCAGTTCTCGCTGACCGAAGCCGGCCAGACCTATTTCACCCGCGCAAGCGAGATCCTGCGCGAGGTCGACAGTCTGGCGGATGCCGTGCGCGAAACCTCGGGCGATATCGGCGGGCGCATCAAGCTGTCGGCACCCCGATCATTTGCCGACGCCCCCATCGGGCGTTCGCTGGTGGATTTCGCCAAGGCGCACCCGAACATCGTGCTCGATATCAGGCTCGACGACCGGTTCGTGGACCTCGTGGAAGAAGGCTTCGACCTCGCCATCCGCATCACGCGGCTCGAAAGCTCGTCCTTGATCGCCAGGAAGCTCGCTTCCTTCTCGATCCATATCTGCGCGGCACCCGGCCTGATCGAACGCGTCGGCCGCCCGACCAGGCCGCAGGACCTGGCCGAGCTGCCCTGCATCGTCGACACCAATGCGCGCCATCTCGGCAACTGGCCCTTCCGCTCGGAAGGCGGCGAGCCGGTGAGCGTGTCGGTGAGCGGGCCGATCGAGGTGAACAGCCCCTTGGCGACCGCATGTGCCGCCGCTGAAGGGCTCGGCTTTGCTGCCCTGCCGGATTTCGTGGCAGCCCCCGAGATCGCGGCGAGACGGCTCGAAACCGTGCTGGGCGAATGGCTTTTGCCGGGGGCGGGCATCTATGCGGTCTATCCGCATCGCCGCCATCTGCCGGTGAAGGTGCGGGCGCTGGTGGATTTCCTCGCGCAATGGTTCAAGGAAAACGGGGCCGCGCACGGGTGCAAGCTCGGGGAAGGCGCGGGCGCCTAGGAATCGGTCCCAGTCCCAATTTCGCCCGCTTGTTCTGGTGTCTCACTCGCAGCACCGCCCGAATCGAGGCCTTCTTCCTGCTTATGCGCCGCCCTTCCACCCTCGCGCTTGCCGCCTCGCTGTTTGTCGGGCTCCTGCCTTTCCAAAAGGCCGAGGCGCATCCGCATGTGTTCGCCGAAGCGCGGCTCGAAGTGGTGGTGAATCCGGACCAGACGGTGAAGGCGCTGCGCCATGTCTGGCGCTTCGACGACGTGTTCTCTTCCACCGTCGTCATGGAGTTCGACAAGAACGGCGATCTGAAGCTCGACGACACGGAGATGGCGGAGGTCTCGAAGACGATCTTCGACTCGCTCGGCGAATACAAATATTTCCAGCTGGTGACGGTGGACGGCAAGGATGCCGCGATGAAACCGCCGCCGCAGCTCATCGCGCAATATCAGGACGAGCAGCTGATCGTGCTGTTCGAAAGCGAGCCGGCCCAGCCGCTCAGGCTCAAGGGCAAGGTCGATTTCGGCGTCTATGACCCGACCTTCTATACGGCCATCGACTTCACCGACGACAAGGAGCTGGTGGTCGACAACATGCCGTCCGCCTGCACGAAGTCGGTGATCCGGCCCGACCCGGATGAGGCCATCGCCCAAAACCAGGGCACGCTGACCGAAGCCTTCTTCAACGACCCGACCGGCACGGATATGAGCAAGATCTTCGCCACCAAGCTCGAACTGAACTGCCCGGCCTGAGCCATTCGAGAAGAGGGGTGCCCATGAAACCTCGTTGCGTCGCACTCGCCGGCCTGGCGCTTCTCGCTCTTGCCGCACAGGCGCATGCGCAGAGCTCGCTCGGCATCGGGGCGAATGAAGCCACGCTGCCCTCGACGGGCCTGTTCGCCGGCACGCTGAACACGATCAACCAGTGGCAGCAGCATTTCTACCGGGCGCTGACCGGTGCGTTGAAGACCATGCGCGACGGCGGGGGCGGGGCCTGGGTGCTCGTCGGCCTGTCCTTTCTCTACGGCATCTTCCATGCGGCGGGGCCGGGACACGGCAAGGCGGTGATCTCGTCCTATATGCTCGCCAACGAGGTGGCGCTGCGACGCGGTATCATGCTGTCCTTCGTGTCGGCCTTTTTGCAGGCGGTGAGTGCCATCGTCATGATGCTCGCGGTCTATCTCGTGCTGCGCGGGTCTTCCATCTCGATGACCGATGCGACCTATTTCCTGGAAGTGTCGAGCTATGTGCTGGTGACCCTGTTCGGCGCGTGGCTGCTTTGGCAGAAGCTCGCTCCACGGCTCGCGCGGTTCTCGGCACGTGCTCCGGCCCACAGCCTGTCGGCTGCTGCCGTTTCCCATGCTCATTCCGACGACTGCGGCTGCCTGCCCGTTTCGCGCCTGCGCTATGCGCCGCGTGGGAGCAAGCCCGAGCCGGTTCACAGTTTCCAGGCGAGTTCTGCCGAGGCGGACGTCTGCGCCACCTGCGGGCACGCGCATATGCCCGACCCGGCACTGTTGGCCGGCGACCGGTTCGACTGGCGCACGGCATGGTCGGCGGTGCTGGCCGTGGGCCTGCGCCCCTGCACGGGTGCCCTGATCGTGTTGTCCTTCGCGCTGTTGCACGGGCTCTGGCTCGGCGGTCTGGTTTCCGTGCTCGCCATGTCGTTCGGGACGGCCATCACCGTTTCGGCTCTGGCGACGCTTGCCGTGGTTGCCAAGAACTGGGCCGTGGCCTTCGCGGGCAACGGCCGCACGGGCAACACCATCCATGCGGCCATCGAGATCGGCGGGGCCGCGCTGGTGTTGCTGCTGGGGCTGACGCTTCTGTCGGCGAGCCTTGCCGCTTAGAGCGGTTTCCGACCATCTTGCACTGCGTCATCGCCCTTCGGGCGCCCGCTGCGCGTCGGCCCGCTTTCGGCCCGGCGCAGTGTTGCTCGTCGGTTACGATGCAACGGCATCGCGCCCTCCTCGCGCCTCGCGCCGAACCGAAATCGTCGCCGTGCCGACAATGCAAGATGGCCGGAAACCGCTCTAATTCCCCAAATTCATGCTGTCGAGATAGGCCTGCACGCGGTCCCAGAAGACGAGGGCGGCAATCGCGAGGCCTGCCAGAGCGCCGCTGACGATCAGAAGCAGGCCGGAAAAGAACTTCTGGGCAGGCGAGGACGGAACGGGCTCGGCGGCGAGGGCTGCCGGGGTGGGAGCAGCAGGCTCCTGTGTTTGAAAGGGTTCGGCCACGGTCTGCCGCGTTTCCGTGACCGTCGGCTCGGCTCGGGCCACGACCGGTCCGTCCAGTGCGCGCTCGCGCTCGACGATGCGCTCGGCGATGTAGCGGGTGACGGTTTCGACGATCGTGGGGATGGCGGCCGATTCCGCCAGCACCACACGACCGGCGCGCGTGTCGCGCTGGAAGAGGTAGGTGCGGCGGTCACGCCCCAGCGCCACATGGGCGACGTGGTCGATCCAGAGGCGTGGCTGGAGGCCTGACGACACGGCGAAGTCGAAGATGTCCATCTCGGGCGGGATGTCGGCGATGATGGGTTCGAGTTCGGCCAAGAGCAGTTCGAGGCGGGTACGCGAGGCTTCGCGCAGTTCCACCACCACATCGTCACGATCCGCCGCCCGCGTCCTGATCTCGCGCACGGCCTCGCGCAAAGGCGAGACGGGCTTGTCGCCGCTGGTCATCGAACACTCTCCCCGCTGCCACACCCAGACAGCATGTTTAGCGGGAACGTGCGAGTACGGCAAAAGGTTGGCGGTGGGGTGAATTCTTGGGGAAGCCGGCCTTTGCCAGGGCTCATCGCGAAGCACCGAGCGGCGGAGGCGTCACCCCCACCCCTTACCCCTCCCCACAGGTGGGAGGGGGACGTCTTCGTTGCGCCCAGCCCTTCAAGCTTGGCGCCTGGCTTCCCGTACAAGTGAGGCGGGGGTGACGTCTCGATCCCAACAACCCCCTGCCTGCCTTTCGCATGGCTCAAGGCGTTCGAAGCTCGAAAAGTCATCTCCATGGCTTTTCGCCGGCCTGATGGCCGTCGCGTCTCACCCTTTGGCCAGCACCCGGTTCGCCGCCGACACCACCGCTTCGAGCGAGGCCGCGACGATGTTCGTGTTGACGCCCACGCCCCAGACGCGGCCAAGGGCTGTGTCCATCGCCATGTAGCAGACGGCGGAAGCATTCGAGCCGACCTGCAGCGAGTGCTCCGAATAGTCGTGCACGGAAAGCTCCAGGCCGGTATGGCGCGAGAGGGCGTCCACGAAGCCGTCGACCGGGCCGTTGCCGGTGCCGGTGATGGTCAGTTCCTTATCCCCGTCGCGGATCACCGCTTCGAGAATGCGCTGGCCGCGCTTTTCGTGGTCGGGCAGCGTGGTGTGCTCGACAAGCTTCAGCCGGGCCTCGGGCTGGTCCACGTAAGTCTCGCTGAAGCGCTCATAGATGCGCTTGGCGGAGACTTCCTTGCCTTCGGCGTCGGTGATCGCCTGGATGTCCTGGCTGAACTCGACCTGAAGCCCGCGCGGCAGGTGTAGGCCGTAATCGGCCTGGAGCACATAGGCGATGCCACCTTTGCCCGACTGCGAGTTGATGCGGATGATGGCCTCGTAGGAACGGCCGACATCCTGTGGGTCGATCGGCAGATAGGGCACTTCCCAGATCGGCGAGTTGGCCTGCGCCTTGGCCTTCATGCCCTTGTTGATCGCGTCCTGATGCGAGCCGGAAAAGGCCGTATAGACCAGTTCGCCGACATAGGGGTGGCGCTCTGGGATGCGCAGCTGGTTGGAATATTCATAGACGTCGCGCAGGCGCGTGATGTCGGAGCAATCCAAGGCCGGGTCCACACCCTGCGTCAGCATGTTGAGAGCGAGCGTCACCACATCGACATTGCCGGTGCGCTCGCCATTGCCGAACAAGGTGCCTTCCACGCGATCCGCGCCCGCCAGAAGGCCGAGTTCGGTCGCGGCGATGCCGGTGCCACGGTCGTTGTGCGGGTGGAGCGAGACGATGATGGCGTCGCGGTTGTCCAAATTGCGGCACATCCACTCGATCTGGTCGGCATAGATGTTGGGCGTGGACATCTCGACCGTCGAGGGCAGGTTGAGGATGAGCTTGTTCTCAGGTGTCGGGCGGACGATCTCCGTCACCGCGTTGCAGATCTCGAGCGCGACTTCGAGCTCGGTGCCGGTGAAGCTTTCCGGCGAATATTCGAAGCGGTAGTCGCCGCCCGCTTTCGCCGCCATGTCGGTGATCATCTTGGCCGCATCGGTCGCGATCCGCTTGATGCCGGCCACGTCCTTCTGGAACACCACGCGGCGCTGCAATTCGCTGGTGGAGTTGTAGAAGTGGACGATCGGGTGCCTGGCCCCTTCCAGCGCCTCGAAGGTGCGCGAAATCAGTTCGGGGCGGCACTGGACGAGCACCTGGAGCGAGACGGCATCGGGCACATTGCCTTGCTCGATGCACCAGCGGGCGAAGTCGAAATCGGTCTGCGAGGCGGAGGGAAAGCCGATCTCGATCTCGGGGAAGCCCATTTCGAGCAGGAGCGCGAACATGCGGCTCTTGCGCTCGTGCCCCATCGGATCGACCAGCGCCTGATTGCCGTCGCGCAGATCGACCGAGCACCAGACCGGCGCCTTTTCAATGCGCCTGTCGGGCCATGTGCGGTCGGGGAGCGCGATATGCGGGTAGGCCTGATATTTCGCGGCGGCGTTCGCCATGCCCTTGATCGGACTGCTGCCAGCGATGCCCGGTTTGGACTGGATGTTCATGGTATGCTCCTGAGCATTCCGGGGTCTCATGGCCTCACGGGAATGCCGTTCTCTGTCTCTTGTGCTCGTTCAACCAGCATTCGCCGGCGGGTTTGATCCGAGGAGCGGAGCCGCGTTCAGACGAGAACACATGCGGCCCAATCCGACCGCCGGGTGCCCCTTAACGAGCCCGACGGTCGCCGGTAAGGCCGAGAAGAAGAAGCGTCGAACGAAGCGCGCGCAGCGTCTCGCCGGCGAAGCCGGTCGGACGGTGCTCGATGTTGCGGGCGCGGGGTCGCATGACTGGCTCTCTACAGGAGGGCATAAGGCGCCGCAAGCCCGCCGCTCACTCCTTCACGGTTCGCGACACGAGCCGTGCCAGAGGCGGGCCGACGAGCAGCACTAAGAGGAAGCGCGCCATCTGAAGCGCCATCACGAATGAGAGGTCCACCTTGCCGGAGGCGGCCGCGATGATCGCCACCGAATCCATGCCGCCGGGGCTCGTCGCGAGATAGGCGGTGAGCGGGTCGAGGCCGAGAAGCTTGGTGAGCAGGAAGGCGATGCCGCCGCAGAAGATCATCAGTGCGAGGATCGAGCCCACCACCTGCGGCAGGGCGCGTGCCGCGTGGAAAAGGACGGGCCGCGTGAAATTGAGGCCGATCGTCCAGCCGATCATCGCATAGCTCAGGCCGAGCAGCCAGCGCGGCAGCTGGAAGGAGAGATCGAGCCCCAGATGCAGGGCGATGCCGACGATCATGCTGCCCAGAAAGAAGGGCGTCGGCAGGCACAAGGCGCGGCCCAGCAACCCGCCGGCCAGCGCCACGCCGAGGGTCGCCGCGAAAGCCTGCGGTTCGATCGGGGGAAACCACGGTGCGGGCGGCGGGCCTGCGACCGTGCTCGTGTCCACCCAGAGACCGGCCACAAGGGCTGCTGCGCCCGACACCATGATCACGCGCAGATATTGCATGAAGGCGACGAGCCGCGCATCCGCGCCGAAGGCGTCGGCCATCAGAACCATGGCGCTCGCGGCACCGGGTGCCGAGCCCCAGACGCCGGTGGTGCCGGGCAAAGCGGTCCAGCGGCTGATGCCGTAGCCGAGAATGCTGGAGGCAAGAAGCGTCGCCACCACCGCGCCGCCGATCAGCGGCCAGTCTTCCAGAATGAACTGGACGATGCGCCATTCGATGGAAGAGGCGATCAAGACGCCGACCACCGCCTGGCCCGCCCAGAAGAGCGGCCGTTTGGGGCGGACCGTGGCGCCGTTCACGCCTGACACGATGGCCGCGAGCATCGGTCCGAGCAGAAGGGCTGCCGGCAGTCCGGCCCAGTCGATGAGAAAGGCGAAGAGCGCCGAAAGGGCAAGCAGAAAGGCCCATTGTGCGATGCGCGGCAACTGGCCGAGGCGTTCGGGGGGCGGTGCGGTATGCTTCAAGGCGTCGTCAAAACCACGGAAGGGGCGGAGCGCGTATGGACCCCGTGCCAGACGGCCTCGATATTGTTGCCGTCGGGGTCGAGCACGAAGGCGGCGTAATAGCCGGGGTGATAGGATCGCTCGCCGGGCGCGCCGTTGTCCGTGCCGCCGGCAGTCAGGGCCGCTTGGTGGAAACGCCCCACCGTTTCGCGGTCGCGTGCCTGAAAGGCCAGATGAACGCGGCTCGGACCCTGCGCATCCATCGCGTCGATCCAGAGCTCGTCGGCGGCGAAGTGTGTCGGGCTTTCGTGGATGGCATCGGCGCGGCCGATCGCAGAAAGCACGGCGCGATAGAAGCGTTTCGATTTCTCGAGATCGGCCACGCGCAGATGCAGATGGTCGATCAGGCGGCCCTGATGGAATTCCATTGCCCGACTCCGTTGCGTGGGTCAGTAGGCCCGTGAGGGGAAGGGGGCAAGGGGAAAGAGGAGGTGCGGCTCCCGGCCCTTCGCATGGCTCAGGGCGTTCGACACTCGAAGAGCCATCTCCATGGCTCTTCGTCGGCCTCTGGCCGACCGCGTCTCACCCCCCTTGAGGGGAGGGTGACCTCACGCGCTATTGTTGGACGATCAGGCGATCCTGCCGCCGCCCTGTTTGGTGATGGCCACGACCGCCGGACGGACCGGCATGTCGGGCTTGAAGTCGGGCCAGCGGGTGGAAAGGTCCTCGTAGTAGGACAGGCGGCCGAAGCCTTCCCAGTCCTCACCGCCATCGCCCGGATGCTGCACGGCGACGAAGGCCGTTTCTTCATCCGGCGTGAACTGTGGGCCGCACATTTCCGCACCCACCGGCACGCGGAAGAAGAGCTTGGAGGTGGCGCGTGCGTCGCCTTCCGTGTCGACCGCCCAAAGGCCGTCCGTGCGGCCCGTGCCCTTGGGGCTGTTGCCGTCGGTTGAAACCCAGAGGCGGCCTGCGGCGTCCACCGCGCAGTTGTCGGGCATGCCGAACCAGCCATTCGCGGTGGTGGCGGTCGAGAACGACGCGCCGACTTCGGCCACGCTCGGGTCGCCGCATTTGAGCAGCACTTCCCACTTGGCCGTGGTGGCCGCGAAGTCGCCACCGTCCTCGGCGATCTCGATGATGTGGCCGAAGGCGTTTTCCGCGCGCGGGTTGGCGGCGTCGATCTGGCTGTCCTTGCGCTTGGTGTTGTTGGTCAGCATGACATAGACCTTGCCGTTCATGCCGTTGGGCTGCACGTCCTCGGGGCGGTCCATCTTGGTGGCGCCGAGCAGGTCGCCCGCGCGGCGCGCTTCGATCACCACATCGGCCTGGGAGTTGAATCCGTTTTCAGGCGTGAGCGGGCCGGTGCCGTGCGTGAGCGGCAGCCACGCAACCGTGCCGTCCTCGCCGAACTTCGCCACATGGAGCGTGCCGTGGTCGAGCAGGTCCATGTTGGCGGCGCGGTCCTGCGCGTTGAATTTTCCCTCGGTCACGAATTTGTAGACATAGTCGAAGCGCTCGTCGTCGCCGAGATAGAAGACCACGCGGCCATCCTTGTTGACGATCGATTCCGCGCCCTCGTGCTTGAAGCGGCCGAGTGCCGTGCGCTTCTTCGGCACGG
Source organism: Mesorhizobium liriopis (assembly GCF_024053505.1). Taxonomy (GTDB): domain Bacteria; phylum Pseudomonadota; class Alphaproteobacteria; order Rhizobiales; family Rhizobiaceae; genus Mesorhizobium_B; species Mesorhizobium_B liriopis. Next base: position 133,494 of record NZ_JAMXQS010000007.1, read on the forward strand.
AATTGGGGTCCATCACGTCCACTTCGACGACCCAGCCGAAGCGGTTCGGCTCGTTGGGCTCCACCGACACGTCGAAGCGGTCGTGGAACTCGTTCCAGGCATAGGTGCCCTCGGGAAGCCCCAGGCGCTTGTAGTTCGCGGCCTCGGGGTGGTCAGCCGGCAATTCGCCGCCGAAATAGCCGTGAATGTTTTCTTCCGACATGATGTAGGTGCCCCAGGGCGTGACGCCGCCGGCGCAGTTGTTGATCGTGCCGAACACCTTCGTGCCGGTGGCGTCGGCATGGGTCTTGAGGCGGTCATGGCCTGCGGCGGGGCCGGAAATCCGCATTTCCGTGTTGGCCGTGATGCGGCGGTTGAGCTTGCCTTCGCGGTTCGCGCGCCACTTGCCGTTTTCACGCACGATCTCGACGATCGTGCCGCCATGGGCCGCCATCTCGATGTCGACGCGGTGTCTGTCCGCCGGCTTGATCTCGAGCTCGGCGACGGTCTCGGACGGGTCTTTCTTGTCGGCCTTCTGCACCACCTGGACGATGCCGGGGAACATCAGGTGCTCGTTGGTGTATTCGTGGTTCACCACGAGCAGGCCGCGGTTCTGAGCGCCGTCGAGCGGGATGAAGCCGACATAATCGTTGTTGTAGCCGAACTGGCGGGCCTGCGCTTCCGGTGTCTGGTTCAACGGATCGAAGTCGGGCGCGTCGGGAAAGAGCGGGTCGCCCCAACGCAGCAGCACATCGGCGTCGTAGCCCTTGGCGACATGGTGATGCTCATCGACGCCGGCCTCGACCTCGTCGAAACTGAAGGCCGAGCCGTACGCTGCCTTGGCCTCGTCGGCCGCAACGAGCGCCAGCGGGGACACGGTCGCGGTGATGGCCGAAACGGCGAGCGCGCCGCGCAGGAAGCCGCGGCGCGAGAAACGGGCCGAGATGATCTCGCCCATGGTCGGATTGGCGGAGGGGTTATGACCGGGACCATCGGCCTCTTCGAGCAGGCTCGTGCGGAAGGGTTTGTGGTTCTCTGCGGTCATGGTCGTCCTCTTCGCGGGCTGCCTGGGGCGGTGGCTTGCGGGGTGGGGACTAGGACAGGGGGATGACAGGGGGATGACGGTTTCGGGCGATGAGGCCGCCTGAATGGTTGGCGGTGGGGAATGTGGCGTCGTGCGATCAGAGGTTCGCGATGTGGCCACGTCACCCCCACCCCGTACCCCTCCCAACAGGTGGGAGGGGAGACGTCATCGTTTCACTCACACTTGGAGCTCGATACCTGGCTTGAAAGAAAAGGCGCGACGGGCATGTCCTCCCCTCCTCCTTGTGGGGAGGGGTAAGGGGTGGGGGTGAGGTCTCCGCCCGCACCACCCCACCGAACCATCGCCTCAAGCGAACGGCACGGCGGTTGCGCCCGGCGGCAGCTTGGCTTCCTGGTCGGGCTCGACATGGATGACCACACGCACGCTCGGGATATCGGCCTTGAGGGCCTCCTCGATACGGTCGCAGATGGCATGGGCGTCGCCGACGCTCATCGCCTGATCGACCACCAGATGAAACTCGATAAAGGTCGCGCGGCCCGCGACGCGGGTCTTGAGATCGTGGATCTCGAGCGCGCCCTGGGCATGGGTCGAGATGATCGTGCGGATGCGATAGGTTTCCGCCATATCCACACCGGTATCCATCAGGCCTTGGACTGAGCTGTTCACCAGCTTCCAGCCCTGCCAGAGGATGTTGATGCCGACCAGAAGCGCCAGAAGCGGGTCGAGGATCGGGATGCCGCTCATGACCGCCGCGACGAGGCCGACGATCACGCCGATGCTGGTCACCACATCGGTCATGATGTGATGGCCGTCGGCGACGAGTGCCGGCGAGCGGTGCTTGTTGCCGCCGCGGATCAGGAGAAGCGCCCAGACGGCATTGACGGCGGCCGCCACGCCGTTGATCGCCAAACCCTCCCAAGGGGCGTCGATGGGGGCCGGGGCGCGTAAACCCACAAAGGCTTCCCGCGCGATCAGAAGGGCCGCCACGATGATCAGCACGCCTTCGAGCACGGCCGAGAAATATTCCGCCTTGTGGTGGCCGAAGGGGTGTTCGTCATCGGCCGGGCGGTGGGAAACGGTGATGGCATAAAGCGCGACGGTCGCCGCGATCACGTTGACGATGGATTCGAGCGCGTCCGAAAACAGCGCCACTGAGCCGGTGACGCGCCAGGCGAGGAACTTCAGCGCCATCACGCCGAGCGAGACGACGATCGACGCGAACGCCATGCGCGCGACGAAGCGCTTGCCGTCGGTTTCGGGAGCGGCACCGGTCACTGTGTGCGAGTCGGCCTGGATCATGGGGCAGCTATGGCCGAGCGGTCCGGCTCTGTCGAGATGGTGCCGATGCCCGACGCATGCCGCCGCGTCGACGCAAGGGCGTGATCGACGGCATGATCGAGGGGCCGCGCGCGGTCGGCGTCCGGGTGATGGCCGGCGCGCCCGGGCGCTGAAGCAGGAGGCCGCCCCAGTACCCTGAGCCGGCTTACCTCAGGCGGAAATCAGAATGCGGCGGCGGCGCTCAGGCCGCCTTTTCCCTTTTCCGCTTGGGCAGGTGCGCCACGACGTTCTCGATCATGCGCATGCCGGCATCCGAGCCGAGCGACATGATCGATTCCGGGTGGAACTGAACGGCCGCGACCGGCTCCTTGCGGTGCTCGAAGGCCATGATCACGCCGTCCTCGGTTTCGGCCGTCACCGTGAAGTCGTCGGGCAGGCGCACGGGATCGGCGAAGATCGAGTGGTAACGGCCGACCGTCACTTCCTTCGGCAACCCCGAGAAGATCACGCCCGGCTTCGACACGTTGATGCGCGAGGGTTTGCCGTGGACCGGCACATGCAGTTGCCGCAAGGTGCCGCCGTAAGCCTCGGTCAGCGCTTGCAGCCCCAGGCACACGCCGAAAATCGGCAGATCGCGGCTGCGCGCCTTCTTGATGGTTGCCGCGCAGTCGAAATCCTTGGGCAGGCCGGGGCCGGGGGAAAGCACCACGAGGTCGGGCTTGAGGCGCTCGAAGAGTTCCTCGGGCACCGGCGCGCGCACGGTGGAGACATTGGCTCCCGTCTGGCGGAAATAGTTCGCGAGCGTGTGGACGAATGAGTCCTCGTGATCGACGAGGAGGATGTTGACGCCTTCGCCGACGCGCGAGGGCACGCGCTCGGGCGCGGGCGCATTGCCCGCGCGGGCTTCGCGAATGGCGGCGAGCATGGCCGATGCCTTGAGTTCGGTTTCAGCTTCCTCCTCCTCGGGGATCGAATCGAAGAGCAGCGTCGCGCCCGCGCGGACCTCGGCGATGCCGTCCTTCAGCCGGATTGTGCGCAAGGTGAGGCCGGTGTTGAGGTCGCCGTTGAAATGCACCATGCCGACCGCCCCGCCATACCAGGCGCGCGGGCTCTTCTCGTGCTCCTCGATGAAGCGCATGGCCCAGAGCTTGGGCGCGCCGGTGACGGTGACGGCCCAGGCGTGGGAAAGGAACGCGTCGAAGGCGTCCATCTCGGGGCGCAAACGGCCCTCGATATGGTCCACGGTGTGGATCAGCCGCGAATACATCTCGATCTGGCGGCGGCCGATCACGCGCACCGAACCCGGCTCGCAGACGCGGCTCTTGTCGTTGCGGTCCACATCCGAGCACATGGTCAGCTCGGACTCGTCCTTCTTGGAGTTGAGCAGTTTGATGATCTGCTCGGAGTCCGCGATCGCGTCCTCGCCGCGCTTGATGGTGCCCGAGATCGGGCAGGTCTCGACGCGGCGGCCCTGCACGCGCACGAACATCTCGGGCGAGGCGCCGATCAGGAACTCGTTCTCGCCGAGATTGATGAAAAAGGAATAGGGCGAGGGGTTGATGCTCTTGAGCCGCCGCGAAATGGCGGAAGGCCGCGAGGCGCAGGTCTCGTAGAAGGTCTGGCCCGGAACCACCTCGAACAGATCGCCGCGATGAAAACTCGGCATGGCCTTGCGCACGAGCGCCGCATATTCGCCGGGCTCATGGTCGCCGCGACCGGGAATGCGGTCGGTGGTCTGGAAGGGCGCCTCGGTTTCCTCGCGGGCGATGCCGTCGGTCGCGAAATCCTCGCCCGAAAACTCATAGGCGTCGATCCAGGCCTTGGCCGAGTAGTGATCGACCACGAGGATTTCGTCGGGCAGGTAGAGCACGAGATCGCGCTGGGTCTGGGGCCGCGCGAGCGTGTGGGTGATGGGATCGAACTGGAAGGCGAGATCGTAGCCGAAGGCGCCGAACAGGCCGAGATTGGGGTCCTCGGAGGAGCGGAACAAGGCGACGATGGCGCGGAGCACGGAGAAGACGGAGGGCGCGCGGGAGCGTTCCTCTTCGGTCAGGATCGCGGGCGGCGTGGCAACGCGCAAATGGAGCAGCGTGCCGGTTTCCTCCTCGACGCTCACCTCACTGAGCGCCTTCACCGCGCGGGCGAAGGCCGGCATCAGCGCCTCTCCGCGCTTGTTCAGCGCTTCGATGCGCACCGAACGGTCGCGCGAGGACACCATCAAGGGCGGATCGACGATGGCCGTGTCCCAGCGCGTGTAGCGGCCCGGATATTCGTAGTTCGAGGAAAAGACCGCGCCGCGCCGCGTGTCGAGCGCGTCGATGAAGCCATCGATGGCGCCCTGATAGGGCACGGCCCGGCGGCGGCGGGCGACCTCGATCCCGCCTTCGGTCGTGTAGCGCTCGGTCCCGTCCGCCGAAACTTCTGCTGTCATTGAACCCGTTCCCTGATCTTTGTTCGGGCGACGGTCAAAGAAAAAGGCCGCCCGGAGAATTCCGTTGCGGCCACTTGGAGTGTCTTGCACGCATGCGCAAGGGAGCGGCCGCTAGTTCGGCTGCCACCACCAGTTCGCGTTTGCGTGCTTGACGATCATGGGAGGAGTGTTAGCGGGGAACCGCGCCGCACGCAATGGCTCATTCAATCCATGTGCACCGCAGGAGCCCCCGCGCCACCTGCAGCCTGCGGCTTGCGCAGGAAGAGGGCGAGCGGCATGGCGGCGAGCGTCACCAGCATCATCAGCTTGAAGTCGTCCACGTAAGACACCATCAGCGCCTGCGCGTTCACCAGACTGTCCACCTGCGACAGTGCGGTCGGATCGCCCCGCGCGGCGAGCGGCGAGATGGCCCAGAGATTCGGGTTGAAGGGCGTGACGGCCGTGCTGAGCTCGGCATGGTTGATCTGCGTGTTGCGCGTCAGGATCACCGTCACGACCGAGATACCGATCGAGGAGCCGAGGTTTCGCACGAGGCTGAACAGGCTCGTCGCGTCGGTTCGGAAGCGCGGCGGGAGCGTGGCGAAGGCGACCGTGGAAAGCGGCACGAAGACGAGGCCCAGGCCCAATCCCTGCACGACACCCGAGACGATGATGATGTGATCGTCCATCTGCGGCGTGAAGCCGGTCATCCAGTAGAGCGAAAGCGCGGTCAGCGAGAGCCCGGCGGTGACCAACAGACGCGCGTCGATCAGCTTCACCAGTTTGCCCACCAGAAGCATCGAGATCATGGTGCCCACGCCGCGCGGGGCCATCACGAGGCCGGTCAGCGTGGTGGAATGGTTGAACAGGCGCGACAGCATCGGCGGCAAGAGTGCCAAGCTCGCGAGCAGGATCACGCCGACCACGAAGATGAAGATCAGACCGGTCACGAAATTGCGGTCGCGGAAGATGGTCGGATCGATAAACGGGTTCTTGGCGGTGGCCAGATGAATGGTGAACACCCAGAAGCCGGTGAGCGACAGGCCGAGCTCGATCCAGATTTCGGCCGCCGAGAACCAGTCCACCTCGCCGCCGCGGTCGAGCATCAGCTGCAGCGCGCCCACGCCCAGCGAGAGCATGGCGAAGCCGAAGAAATCGAAGCCGCGCAGGCGCGTCGCAATGCGGGGGAGATAGGCAGCGGAGCCCAGAAACGCGATGATGCCGACCGGCAGGTTGACGAAGAACACATAGCGCCAGTTGAGCGTCTCGGTCAGCCAGCCGCCGAGCGTCGGGCCGATGATCGGGCCGACCATGATGCCGGCACCCCAGAGCGCCATGGCCGAGCCGTGGTTTTCCTTAGGATTGATGTCGAGCAGAAAGGTCTGGCTGAGCGGCACGATGGCGGCACCGAACAGGCCCTGCAGCACGCGGAACAGCACCATGGTTTCGAGGCTCCAAGCGAGCCCGCACATCATGGAGGTGATCGTGAAGCCGGCAATGGAGGTCAAGAACAGCTCGCGGCGGCCGAAGCGGTCGGACAGCCAGCCGGTGAGCGGCGTCATGATGGCGGCGGCGACGATATAGGAGGTCAGGACCCAGTTGATCGTGTCCTGGCTGGCGTTGAGATCGCCCACCATGTCCGGCAAAGCCACGTTCGCGATCGTGGTGTCGAGCACCTGCATGATGGTGCCGAGCATGATCGAAACGGTGATCAGGCCGCGATGGGGAAACCCGCCGGCAGCGGCGGCAGGTGCCTGCATGGTGGTGGTGGCGCTCATTGGCGGAACAGCTCCTCGGACGCGGGCTTTCCGCGCCACAGGCCGCAAGCGCGCATCGGCAACGCGGGCGGCGACAAACTTCCGGCCTCGAAGAAAAGGAGACCCACCCGGCCGAGGTCAAGCCGGGTGAGCCTTAAGGTCAGTTCGCCTTGTTCAGGTCGGCCGCCCAGGCGGTGGACCAGCCGGGCGCCCATTCCGCGATCCAGTGCGGAATGCCCCGCGCCATGCCCGTATCGACGGACACGTCCGCGCTCATGCCGGTGCGCAGCAGAAGCTTGGCGTCGTTCTCTTCGAGCTTGAGCCGCACCGGGATGCGCTGGGTGACCTTCACCCAGTTGCCGGTGGCGTTCTGGGCGGGCAGGAGCGAGAACTCCGCACCCGTGCCGGCGCCGATCGCGTCGACCTTGGCGTGAAGCGGCTGGCCGGGGAAGGTGTCGAGCTCGACTTCCGCTTCCTGGCCGACCGTCATATGGGTCAGCTGCGTTTCCTTGAAGTTCGCATCGATCCAGGTGTCGCCGGTCTCGACCAGCGAGAAGAGGCCGGTGCCGATCGCCACGAACTGGCCGGCCTTGACGGACGCCGCCTGCGAGATGATGCCGTCGGTCGGCGCACGCACGGTGGTCTGGTCGAGATCGTAGGCGGCCTTGTCGCGGGCGGCGAGAGCCGCGAGCACGCTTGGATGGGTGTCGGTTTCGATATCCGGATCGCCGCCGAGCGCCGCCTTCGCACCCGCCACGGCCTGGGCTGCCGCACGGCTCGCGTCACGCGCCTTGTCGAGATCGCGCTGGGCGGTGTCGAGCGAGGAGCGGGCCGCGATGCCGCGCGTGTTCAGCGCCGACTGCCGGCCGAGTTCGGTCTTGAGGTAGGACACCTCATTGTTCGCCGACTGTTCCTGCGCCACCGCCTGGCCATAGGCCGAGCGCAGCTGCTCGACCTGAAGGCGCGCGCCGGCGAGCGAAGCTTCAGCCTGTTGAAGCGCGATGCGGTAGGGCGCGGGATCGACCGTGAAGAGCACGTCGCCGCCCTTGACCGTCTGATTGTCGGCGAAATTGACGTTCTGGATGCGACCAGACACCTGGCTCGCCACGATCACGCGCGGCTGGCGGATATTGGCGTTCTCGGTTTCCTGGATGCGCCCGCCGGTGACATAGACGTAGGAGCCGCCGGCCACCAGCGCGAGCGGCAGGGCCGCCATCAGGAAATAGCGGGTGTCCCGGCGCTTAGGCTTGCCCGGTGCCGGCTGCGGCTCGGGCGCCATGGCGGGCGCGGGCGCGGCAACCGGTGCCGAAGCGGGAAGGGCGGCCGGGGCTGTCGGCTCGCGCTTGGCTTCCGCCTCGCGGTTCACCTCGCCCAGCGCCTCGCGCGCGGGCTCGTCGTTGAGCGCCTCGGGGAGCTTTGCCGGCTCAGCCTTGTCGAATTTCGTGATCGCGTTCATGCCGTCACCTTTGCGTCCGCCTGGCAGGCCAGTGCCGCGCCATCGGACAGATTCTCTGACATCACCTGAAGCCCATGGATCAGGGCCTTGCGCTCGTCGGGGGAGAGACCTTTGAGCGCTTCCTCATAAACATCGCCCGCCACGCTTCGGACCTCGTGGAGCACCGCGCGGCTCTTGTCGGTCGGATAAACGCTGCGCACGCGGCGATCGGTGGGATCGGGGCGGCGCTCGACCCAGCCGCCATCTTCCATGCGGTCGAGCAGGCGGGACACGCTGATCGGCTCGATTTCGAGCAGGTCGGCTAGCCGCGCCTGCGGCATGCCTTCGCTTTTCGCGACCAGAATCAGCGCGCGGCCTTGCGTCGCCGACAGGCTGCCATCGCTGATCCGCCGCTCGAAAGAGCGGCGCAGCAGGCGGGCCACATCGTGGACCAGCGGGCCTAAGCGTTCATAACCGGGCGATTCCATAAGCCACATATAATATATGCATGCTTACTATCAAGCGGTGATGGGCCCGGGTTCATCACATCATGCTGAATTGGCTAACGCTTCGTGATGCGGCTCAGCCACTGCCGATCAGGATGCCGGCCGCGAGCACGAGGCCGCCGCCGAGCAAAACCTGAACCGCCGCGCGAAAGAACGGGGTTTCCATATAGCGGTTCTGGATCCAGACGATGGCCCACAGTTCGGCGAAGACCACCACGAGCGCAAGCGCGGTCGCCGTCCAGAAGGATGGAATCAGATAGGGCAGGGCGTGGCCCAGGCCGCCGATCGCGGTCATCACGCCGGACGCCAGCCCCCGCTTGAGCGGCGAACCACGGCCCGAAATCTTTCCGTCGTCATGGGCGGCTTCGGTGAAACCCATGGATATGCCGGCGCCGACCGACGCCGAAAGCCCGATCAGAAATGTGGTCCACGGATCGCGTGTGGCAAAGGCGGTCGCGAAGATCGGGGCGAGCGTGGAAACCGAGCCGTCCATGAGCCCCGCGAGACCCGGCTGAACCCAGGTGAGAATGAACTGCCGGCGCTCGGCCAGATCCTCTTCCGAGCGGGTGTCGAGGGGCAGGTTTTCCTGTTCCAGTCTTTCGGCGGAGCGCATATGGCCGCTTTCGGCCGCAGCCAGGTCGCCCAGCAACTGGCGCGTCGCGGCATCCCCCGTTCGTCCTGCCGCGGCGAAGTAGAAGTCGCGCGCCTCCTTTTCCATGTTCGCGGCCTCGGCGCGGGTGCGCTCGAGACCGAGCGTCTCGACCAGCCAGACGGGGCGACGCGGGTAGAAATCGGCGACATGCTCGCGCCGGACCGGCAGGATCACCTCGCCGAAGCGGCGGCGGTAGGCCTCGATCAGCCGACGGCGGTGCTCGTCCTCTTCCGCCGCCATGCCGTCGAACACGGCGGCGGATGCCGGATAGGTACTCCGCAGGCGCTCGGCATAGGTTGCGTAGATGCGGCCGTCCTCTTCCTCGGAGGAAATCGCCAAAGCGAGGATTTCCTGATCGGTCAGGCTGGCGAAAGGGCGTCTTCCGTCGAAGCGGAACCGGCTGAACATCATGATACGATCATTCCCGCGCGTCGGGCTCCTGCTTGGCTTCCCTCACTTCATCGGGGAAACTGTCGGCCACGAAAAGGATGATGGCGGTGACAAGCCCGACCACGAGCCCCAGGCCCCAATAGTTCGTCGCGATCGCCAGTCCCAGCGCGCCGGTGATCCAGATGGCGGCGGCCGCCTTGATGCCCTTCACGTCGAAGCCGCTCTTGAAGATCACGGCGCCGCCCAGGAAACCGATGCCCGACAGGAAGCCTTGCAGCGTGCGGCTGACCGAACTCGGATCGGTTTCGGCAAGACGCGTGGCGAGCAGCATATAGGTGGTGGAGCCCACCGCGATCAGGATCATGCCGGCAATGCCGATGGCCTTGTGGTGCACACGCCGCTCGAAGCCGATCATGGCGCCGAGCAGGCCGGCGGCGAGAAGGCGCAGAAAGATGTCGAGCGCATCCTGTTCGAGCGTGTTCAACCCCAGCGCATGCAGGTCCCAGCCGGTCATGACGCGGTCTCCTTGCGCTCGGGGCTCCACGGCCAGCGGCCTTCGATCTCGACGGTGAGCGAGGTGGACAGGAAGGTGCGGATCAGAACGATCAGCGCGAGGATCAGCACGTTCTGAAGCGTGGGTTCGACCGCGACCGTGCCGATGATGTCGGCGGCGACCAGGAGTTCCAGCCCCAAGAGGATGGTTCGCCCGAGCCTTTGGCGAAAGGCATGATAGGCGAGGTGGGCCGTATCGGACGAGCGCAGCAGCAAAAGCGCCTGAACCGCGGCGATCACCGCGCCCAGGACGATCACCGAAACGCCGGCCACCTCGACGCCGCGCGACACCCATTCGAGCGCGGCGTCGATCAGCCCGCCCCCGCCCCGTGCAATCACGGCTTCGCCCATGATCCCTCTCCCCTTCTCGCTGCGCCGAAGGGGCGCCGCATCGAAAAGAATGGCGCGAAAACGGGGTTCCTCAAGCCTCCGGGTGCGAAGCTTTAGAACAAGCCCTCGATCTGTCCCTGTTCGTTGAGAAAGATCTTCTCCGAAGACGGCACCCTGGGCAGGCCCGGCATGGTCATGATCTCCCCGCAGATGGCCACCACGAAGCCGGCACCCGCGGAAAGCCGCACTTCGCGGATCGGCACCACATGATCCACCGGCGCGCCACGCAGGGCCGGATCGGTCGAGAAGGAATACTGCGTCTTTGCCATGCAGACGGGCAGGTTGCCGTAGCCCGCCGCTTCCCAGGCATGGAGCTGGTCGCGCACGGGCTTGTCGGCGATGGCTTCCAGCCCGCGATAGATGCGCTTCACGACCGTATCCATCTTGTCGAACAGCTTCATCTCGTCGGGATAAAGCGGCGCGAACTGCGCGGCGCCGGATTCGGCCAGCTGCACCACCTTGTGCGCCAGCTCCTCGATGCCCGCCGAGCCGTTCGCCCAGTGCTTGCACAGAATGGCTTCCGCGCCGAGAGACGCCACGAAATCCTTCATCGCCTGGATTTCGGCGTCGGTGTCGGCGGTAAAGTGGTTGACCGCGACCACAACCGGCACGCCGAACTGCTTCACGTTCTCGATGTGGCGGCCGAGATTGGCGCACCCCTTTTTCACGGCCTCGACGTTCTCGTGGCCGAGATCGTCCTTCTTCACGCCGCCATTCATCTTCATCGCGCGTACGGTCGCGACGATGACGGCGGCGGCCGGCTTCAGACCAGCCTTGCGGCATTTGATGTCGAAGAATTTTTCCGCGCCGAGATCGGCGCCAAAGCCCGCTTCGGTCACCACATAGTCGGCGAGCTTGAGCGCGGTGGTCGTCGCCACCACCGAATTGCAGCCATGGGCGATATTCGCGAATGGCCCGCCATGGACGAAGGCCGGGTTGTTCTCGAGCGTTTGCACGAGGTTGGGCTGCATCGCGTCCTTCAAGAGAACCGCCATGGCACCGTCAGCCTTGAGGTCGCGCGCGAAGACCGGGCTCTTGTCGCGGCGATAGGCGACGATGATGTCGCCGAGCCGCTTTTCGAGGTCCTCCAGATCGCGCGACAGGCACAGGATCGCCATCACCTCGGACGCCACCGTGATGTCGAAGCCCGCTTCGCGCGGGTAGCCGTTGGCGACGCCGCCGAGCGAGGTCACCACCGAGCGCAGCGCGCGGTCGTTCATGTCCATCACGCGGCGCCACGTCACGCGGCGCGTGTCGATCTCAAGCTCATTGCCCCAATAGATGTGGTTGTCGACCAGCGCAGAGAGCAGGTTGTGGGCGGTCGTGATCGCGTGGAAATCGCCGGTGAAATGGAGGTTCATGTCCTCCATCGGCACGATCTGCGCATGGCCGCCGCCGGCCGCGCCCCCTTTGACGCCGAAATTGGGGCCGAGCGAGGCTTCGCGGATGCAGGTGATGGCGCGCTTGCCGATGCGGTTGAGCCCGTCGCTCAGGCCCACCGTGGTCGTGGTCTTGCCTTCGCCGGCCGGTGTGGGGTTGATGGCCGTCACGAGGATCAGCTTGCCGTCGGGCTTGTTCTCGAGGCCCTTGATGAAGCGCGCTGAAATCTTCGCCTTGTCGTGACCGTATGGAACCAGGTCCTCGGCCGGAATGCCGAGTTTCGCGCCGATCTCGGTGATCGGCCTCTTATGCGCTGCGCGCGCGATCTCGATGTCTGTCTTGAACTCGGCCATTTCTTCCCCTCGTTTGTTTTTCCGAGGCGATGCTTTGGTGCACCGCTCAACAAATGAAAGGAATAAGGGCAGCGATTGATGCCGTCAAAGCGCTATTCGCATCAGGGAAAACGCTCAGCGCTCCAGCACCGAGCGCGTTTCTTCCAGCACCGCGTTCACGCGCAGGACATAGGCGTTGATGGTGGCAAGGTGGGAGGGCATCAGGATGCTGTCTTCCGCGCCGTTGGCGATGATCGCGGGCTGAACGCGCAGGGCACGCGCGAGCTGTTCCTCGAGGCGGGTCCAGAGCTGGGTCAGGCCGCGCTGGGCGATCACGTCGCGGAAGTCGGCATGGGCCGCAGTCAGCACGCCGTAATAGCCGTACAGTTGGCCATAGGCGAACCAGAAGCGGTCGTCGGCACGCGTGTCGAACCAGCCGCCGTCATAATTCTCGGAGCGCTCGGACAGGATCGCGGCGGTGGAGCCGAGATCGTTGGACACGCGGTCGATGAAGCGGGCGAGATTGTCGGCGCGGGCATCGAACACGGCTTCGCATTTCTGCAAGCGGTCGTTGAAAGCGCGCAGTGAGGTGATGGCCGAACGGTAATAGGTCGGCGTCGGCGTGCGAAGCCAGGGCGGGGTCGCGCCGAGATACCAAGTTTCCTCGTCGAATTGCAGATCGCCGCGCGCCTTTTGCAGGTCGTTGTCGATGGAGGAGGTGGCGCGCACCCGGCCCAAGACTTCGACGAGTTCGGTGGACGTGCGCCGTGCCGCCTGGTTGATGCCGCGCTGGAAGGCCGCCTTGTTGTCGAAGAAGGGCGTGCGGTCCCAGTCGAGGCCGAAGAAGCCGAGCTTGTAGAGCACCATGGAGGAGACCCATGGGTTCTGGTTCACGTTGAAATCGGTGAGATCGGCGGTGACGCGCACGATCTGCGAACTCAAACAGGTGCGGGCCGCCCCTTCGCCGGCGGTCGCCGCATCGGCCGCGGCCGGCGCCGTCGCGCCTGTTTCAGGCACCACGGCCTGACCCACCGGCTGGCCGGCATCGGCATTGGCCGCGTTGACGCCATAGGCCTGCGCATAGAGAGGATCGAAATTCGTCCAGCGCTGGGTGGTCCAGAAGAAATAGCCGTAAAGCCCGACGACGAGCACGAGCAATGCGCCGAGCACCGCCTTCAGGATCAGCCCGCGCGTGCCGTACCAGCGCCCGAGCCAGAGGAAAGGCCAGAGGATCAGCCCGACCAGATAACCGATGCCGCGTCCGATCCAGTAGAACAGGCGGGTGAAGAATGAGATGATCGGATCGAGCATGGGCAGTCGTCGGCTTTCGGTCAGTCACGCGGCTGTGAGCAGCGGAGATAGGGTGCGGGAGGGCTCACAACAATCTCCTGCGGGTATCTCCTGCGGGCGATTGGTCTTCGCACGGCAGGGAATGACGTGCTCCGTGCCTTGAACCGCGCGCCAAATGGTGATTGCTTGACGCATTCAGGCGGAACATCGTTTCAGCCGATCCATTCGCAGCCTTGGGCTCTCGCCAAGGCCAATCAGGGGGATTTCCGATCATGCGCCACCAAACCGTTCTCGCCGCTCTGGCACTGTCCGCGCTCGCGGTGCCGGCGCTCGCCGCCGAGCCCGAAGCCTGCAAGACCGTGCGCTTCTCGGATGTCGGCTGGACCGACATCACCGCCACCACCGCGACCGCGTCCGTGGTGCTCGAAGCGCTCGGCTATACGCCCGAAACGCAGATCCTGTCGGTGCCGGTGACCTATTCCTCGCTGTCGAGCAAGGACATCGACGTGTTCCTCGGCAACTGGATGCCGACCATGGAAGCCGACATCAAGCCATACCTCGAAAACAAGACGGTCGAGACGCTGCGCACCAATCTCGAAGGCGCGAAATACACGCTGGCCGTGCCCGAATACACCTATAGCCAAGGCCTCAAGAGCTTTGCCGATATCGCGAAGTTCAAGGACAAGCTCGACAACAAGATCTACGGCATCGAGGCCGGCAATGACGGCAACCGCCTGATCCAGACCATGATCGACGGCGACAAGTTTGGGCTGAAGGGCTTCGAACTGGTGGAAAGCTCGGAAGCGGGCATGCTTTCGGCGGTGCAGAAGGCAGGCGGCTCGAAGCAGGACGTGGTCTTCCTCGGCTGGGAGCCGCATCCGATGAACGCCAACATCAAGATGAAATATCTGGAAGGCGGCGACGAGGTGTTCGGGCCGAACTATGGCGGTGCCATCGTCGCTACCAATGTGCGCGCGGGCTATACGAGCGAGTGCCCGAATGTCGGCAAGTTCCTGCAGAATCTGTCCTTTTCCTTGCCGATGGAAAACGAGATCATGGGCAAGATCCTGAACGACGGGGCCGAGGGCAAGGCGGCCGCGACCGAGTGGCTCAAGGCCAACCCGGATGCGGTGACGCCATGGCTTTCGGGCGTGACGACCTTCGATGGCGGTGACGCCGCGGCGGCGGTGAAGACCGCGCTCGGCTCTTAACCTTTCGCTCTTATTCAGACGGCGCCGCGCATTTTTTCGAGCGGCGCCGTTTTCTCATTCATCAATGCTGCCGCAATTTTGGGCGCAAAACCGCTGCACAGTTTCGCTGGACTTGCGATGGGAGGACCCGCTCCATTGAATTGGCTGCCTGAAATCCTTTCCGAGAAGATCCCCGTCGGGCGATGGGGCAAGCTCTTCTTCGATTTCCTGACGGCCAATTTCGCGTGGTTCTTCGACTCGATCGCCAGCGCGCTTTCTTCCGTGCTGGGCGGCGCGTCCGCCTATCTCCTGATGGTCCCGCCGCTCGTGCTGGTGATCCTGATCGCGGCCCTTGCCTGGTTTCTCCAGCGTTCGTGGAAGCTCGCGCTCGGCGTCGCGCTCGGGCTGCTCTTCATCATCAATCAGGGGCTCTGGAAGGAAACCATCGAAACGGTGGTGCTGGTGGTTTCGGCCGCCGCCGCTTCCATGGCCATCGGCGTGCCCGTCGGCATCTGGGCCGCACACAATCCGCGTGTGTACCACCTGCTCCAGCCGGTGCTGGACCTGATGCAGACCATGCCGACCTTCGTTTATCTCATTCCCGTGCTGATCCTGTTCGGGCTGGGTGTCGCGCCCGGGCTGATCGTCACCGTGATCTTCGCGGCCCCTGCGCCGATCCGTTTGACCTATCTCGGCATCACCTCGGTGCCCAAACCCATGCTCGAAGCGGGCGAGGCGTTCGGGGCTACCAGGCGGCAACTGCTCTGGAAGGTGGAACTGCCGGCAGCCCTTCCCACCATCATGGCGGGGCTGACCCAGTGCATCATGCTGTCGCTGTCCATGGTGGTGATCGCGGCGCTTATCGGGGCCAACGGGCTCGGCAAGCCGGTGGTGCGGGCGCTGAATTCGGTCAACATCCCGCTCGGGCTCGAAGCGGGCTTGGCCATCGTCGTGCTCGCCATCATCCTCGACCGGATGAGCCGCATCGGCGGAGGTGTTCGCCGATGACCAGTGCTCCCGTGACCCATGCCGTCGAATTCAAGGACGTCGATATCGTTTTCGGCGAGGAGCAGCGCCGGGCGCTGGCGATGATCGACCAAGGCGCGAGCCGCGAGCAGATCCTGCGCGAAACCGGTGCCGTGCTCGGCTGCGCGGGCGCGAGCCTCGCGATCGCCGAGGGCGAGATTTCGGTGCTGATGGGCCTGTCGGGTTCGGGCAAGTCCACGCTTCTGCGCGCGGTCAACCTTCTCAACGTGCCCTCGCGGGGTACGGTGATGGTCAAGGACGGCGACCGCGCCGTCGATGTGACGGCTTGCGACAAGGCAACGCTGCGGCGCATCCGGCAGGAGCGTGTGGCGATGGTCTTCCAGCAATTCGCGCTTTTGCCCTGGCGCACGGTGGCCGAGAATGTCGGCTTCGGGCTTGAATTGGCCGGCGTCTCCGCATCCGAGCGCAAGGAGCGCGTGGCGCGCCAGTTGCAGCTCGTCGGTCTCGACCAGTGGGCGGGCAAATATGCGCATGAACTGTCGGGCGGCATGCAGCAGCGCGTGGGCCTGGCGCGCGCCTTCGCCACCGAAGCGCCGATCCTGCTCATGGACGAACCCTTTTCCGCGCTCGATCCCCTGATCCGCACCAAGCTTCAGGACGAGTTGCTGCAGCTGCAGAAGACGCTGAGGAAGACGATCATCTTCGTGTCCCACGACCTCGAGGAAGCGCTCAAGATCGGCAACCGCATTTCCATCATGGAGGGCGGGCGCATCGTGCAGACCGGTGCGCCGGAAGAGATCGTCCTGAAACCCGCCAACGATTATGTGCGCGAGTTCATTTCCAACGTGAACCCGATGTCGGTGCTGACCGCCTGGAACGTGATGCGCGACCGGCGCGATCTGGAGCCTGCCGGCGAGGATGGCTGGCTCTGGCTCGACCGCCGCAACACCACGCGCTTCAAGGTCGGCCCGGACGGGTTGGTGGTCGCCGCCGAACGCGAGGGCCGCCCCGCCGCCTGGGTTTCGTGCGACGACCTCGACGCGCTGCCGGCCGACGCGCCTTTCGTGTTCTGGGCCAGCCCCGGGACGCCACTCAAAACCGTGATGCTCGCCATGCACCGCTCGCAGACCGCGCCCGTGGCACTGCTGGACGACACGTCGCGGTTCGTGGGGGCGATCGGGATAAGGGACGTGCTGCAGGGGGTGCTGCGGCGGAGTTAGGGGCTGCGGCCTTTGGTCGATTGCCTCCGCACTTTCCAGCCCGTAAAAACTCCCCATAAACGCCGGACCGGAACCATGAGCGAAGCCAGCAGGCAGGGGGAGCGCGCACCGACGGGGCTGATCAGCAGCCTCGCGAACCCGACGCGCTTTCTCCAACTGTCCGGCCGCATCCTGCCTTGGCTTATCGCACTCGCGATCACGGTGACCGTCGCCGGGCTCGTGCTCGGCTTTCTGGCGCCCGAAGACTACCAGCAGGGCACCACCGTGCGGATCATGTATATCCACGTGCCCTTCGCCTGGTTGTCCATGCTCTGCTACACGGTGATGGCGTGTTCCGCGCTCGGCACGCTGATCTGGCGCCATCCCCTTGCGGATGTGGCGCTGAGGGCCGCGGCTCCGATCGGCGCCGTTTTCACCGCGCTTGCACTGGCCACCGGCTCGATCTGGGGCAAGCCGATGTGGGGGACGTGGTGGGTGTGGGATGCGCGGCTCACCTCCGTCTTCGTGCTTTTCCTGATGTATCTCGGGCTGATCGCGCTCAACCGTGCGCTCGACGACCCCGGCCGGGCCGCGCGCGTGGTGGCGGTTCTGACCCTGGTCGGCTTCGTCAATATCCCGATCATCAAGTTCTCGGTCGAGTGGTGGAACACGCTGCACCAGGGCGCGTCCGTGTTCCGCATGGATGGGCCGACGGTCGATCCCTCGATGCTCGTGCCGCTGCTGGTTTCCGCCACCGGCTTCTCGCTGCTGTTCTTCGCGCTGCATCTGGCCGCGATGCGCGTCGAGATCTGGCGGCGCCGCGTTGCCGCCATGCGCCGGGTCGCGGCACGCCGGGCAGGGGGGTAGGCGTGGACCGGCACGACCTCTTCGTTCTGGCGGCCTATGGGGTGGCCTTTCTCGGCATTGCCGGCCTGGCCCTCTGGGTCGCGATCGACGGCCGCCTGCGCCGCAGGGAGCTTGCCGCGCTCGACGCGCAGGGTGTCAGGCGCCGGTCGAACGCGCGATGACGGAAACGCATGACGCGTCGCCACGGCGCATCCGCCCGCTGCTGCTTCTGCCGTTCCTGCTCTTTGCCGGGCTGGCAGCGCTGTTTCTGGCGCAGCTTCTGTCGGGCCGTGATGCCGCGACCATTCCGTCCGCGCTGATCGGTGCGCCTGCGCCCAACGACCCGCTTCCCGCCCTCGAAGGGGCCGGCCTGCCCGGTTTCGAGCCCGCGCGCTTCAAGGGGCGCGTGACGCTGGTGAATGTCTGGGCCTCGTGGTGCGCGCCCTGCCGCGAGGAGCATCCGCTGCTCCTCGAACTCGCGCGCGACCCGCGCGTCACCATCGCCGGCATCAACTACAAGGACCAGGGCCCGAAGGCGCTGGGCTTCCTGCGTGAACTCGGCAATCCGTTTCGCGAGATCGGCGTCGATCCGGCGGGCCGGGCGGCGATCGACTGGGGCGTGTATGGCGTGCCGGAAAGTTTCGTGGTGGGGAAGGATGGGACGATCCTGTTCAAGCATGTCGGACCGCTGACAAAGGAGAGTTTGCGGGGCGAGGTGATGCTGGCAATCGAGAAGGCGCTGGCGGGGTAGGCGTGCTGTGGCGCTGGGGTAGCAGGCGTCGTGTTTGGTATCGACGTCACCCCCACCCCTTACCCCTCCCCACAAGGGGGAGGGGGTCGCCAACCTCTCATCATCCTCTCTAAGCTCGGCGCCAAGCTTCGCGAGCTTTCTCGACAATAACGTCCTCCCCTCCCACCTGTGGGGAGGGGTAAGGGGTGGGGGTGGCGTCTCCGCTCGCATTGCTGACCCACACAACCTCTTCCAAAAAATCCCCTTAACCAAATTCCGCTAGACTGCTTCTGACCAAAGCGGGGACCAGTTGGCGGATCGGGGCACTATCGCGGAGCATTTCGAGGCGCAGGCGCAGGCCTGCGAACGGCTCGGCTCGCCTTTCACCGCAGGCCTCTGCCGCGCGGTGATCGCTGCGTTGGACGAGAGCACCGAGACGGGCCGGCGCGTTCTGGGCTGGGATGGCGACCCGAATGCCGATGCGTTGGCCTTGCGCCTGTGCGGCGGGCTTCATGCGCTCGTGCTCAACCAGCGCGATCCGGTTCTGTCGGCCGCTTTTCCGCCGCGCGCGGCCAATGCCTTCATCCTGCGGGCGCTTCTGCCAGCCACGTTCCGCAACCATGACCGCGCCTTGTCGCGCGCGCTCGACAGCCCGCCCCAGACCAACGAAGTGGGGCGCTCGGCGATGCTGCTGCCGGGCCTGCTTCTGCTGTCGCGCGAATGGAACCTGCCATTGGCGCTTCACGAGATCGGTTCGAGTGCCGGGCTCAATCTCTGTCTCGACCGGTTCCATTACCAGTACGGCGAACAGGCATGGGGCGACCCGCAATCGGCCGTGCAACTCGCGCCCGAATTGCTGGCCGAGCCCGTGCCGCTCGAGGGGGACCTGCGCATCGTCAGCCGGCAGGGCAGCGACCGTGCGCCGGTCTCGCTCTTCGTGCCCGAGCAGGTCACGCGCCTGCGCTCGTTCGTGTGGCCCGACCAGACGGCGCGGCTCGAACGGCTCGATGCGGCGGTGGGCATCGCGCAGGAAGAGCGCGTGCGGGTGCGTCGCGCCGAGGCGACGGATGCCGTGCGGCGCATGCTTTCAGAGCGCAAGAGCGGTGAGGGCACCGTGCTGATGCATTCGGTGGTCTGGCAATATCTGCCCGAGGAAACGCGGCAGGCGATCGTGGAACTGATGGTCGAGGCGGGGGAAGGGGCCAGCGCGGACAGGCCGCTTGCATGGCTCCGGATGGAGCCGGCCAGCGCACCCGCCGGCACTGAGCCTTTCGCCGCGCTGACGCTCACCACATGGCCGGGCGCGAAGACGCGTCATCTGGCGGATTGCGACTTCCACGGCCGCTGGATCGCGTGGAAGTAGACCTGCCCAACGGTTTCGCCTCGTTGCGTATTGGCTGGCTGACCGAACCAGTCTTGATCCTGGCACCAGAAACAAAACGGCC
Organism: Mesorhizobium liriopis; assembly: GCF_024053505.1. GTDB lineage: Bacteria > Pseudomonadota > Alphaproteobacteria > Rhizobiales > Rhizobiaceae > Mesorhizobium_B > Mesorhizobium_B liriopis. The sequence goes on from NZ_JAMXQS010000007.1 coordinate 153,287, forward strand.
CCGAAGGCGATGTGCCTTCGAGGCCGTCTAGTTTGGGAAATTAAGTTACGGGCCGATATCAGGCGCCGTAGACCTCGCGGTAGGCGTCGCGCAGCATCTGGCCACGGTCGGCGCGCAGGTCGGAGATGTCACGGCTGGACATGCCGACGATTTCATTCACGAGGCGGTTGTAGCGGCGGCGCTTTTCCATACGGTCCTGAGCACCGGCGAGAAGACGAGAGATCATCATGTTACCCCTTGATGTTGGAGCCCTTGGCACCCTTGCCGCCGGCCCAGTTGTTCCTCCCTGTCGCTGGGTAATATGAATCGATTAGTGCTGCGCCGCAATGTGAGATGCTGCAACGCAGCAATGCACAGTTTGCAAGCCTCGCTTAAACGCTGTGCAACCTTAACGGACTGGAAAGCCACTCATGCCTCGGGCTTCTCTTCCACCGTGTGGCGCATGATCAGCGGCAGCTGGGTCAGCGTGAAGAGAAGCGTGATAGGCATCACGCCGACCACCTTGAAGAGCGCCCAGAACTCTTCGGAAAAATTGCGCCAGATCACCTCGTTGAGAACGGCGAGGAAGAAGAAGAACAGGCCCCAGCGGAAGGACAGCTTCCGCCAGCCTTCGGCATCGAGCGAAAAGGCCGAGTCGAACACATAGGCCAGAAGCGAGCGCTTGAAGACCAGCCCGCCGAGCAACACCGCGCCGAACAGGGCGTTGATGATGGTCGGCTTCATGAAGGCGAAGACCTTGTCCTGAAGGTAGAGCGCCAGCGCCCCGAACACGAAGACCACCACGGCGGATACCAGCGGCATGACGGGCAGCGAACGCGTCAGCACCCAGGATACGCTGAGCGAGATGGCGGTCGCGGCCATGAAGAAAGCGGTGGCGAGCAGGATCGGTTCGCCGAACGCAGCCAATGCCGGAAACTTCTCCGTCAGCCATGCGCCGCGCAGGGTCACGAACAGGAAGACGAGGCCTGGACCCATTTCGAGCGCGAATTTCAGCGCGGGACTGACCTTCTCGCGCTTGCGCGGGTCGGTGGGCTCGCGCTCGATGATCGGCTGCTCGGCCATCAGGCAAGGCTCCCGGCAATCGCACGCGCGAAGTCGCGCGCCTTGAAGGGTTCGAGATCGTCCACGCCTTCGCCCACGCCGATGAAATAAACGGGCAGCTTGTGGCGCGCGGCGATGTTGACGAGGATGCCGCCGCGCGCGGTGCCGTCGAGCTTGGTCATCACCAATCCGTTCACGCCCGCCACATTGCGGAAGATCTCCACCTGATTGAGCGCGTTCTGGCCCGTCGTCGCGTCGAGCGTCTGAAGCACGGTATGCGGCGCGTCGGGGTCGAGCTTCTTCAACACGCGGACCACCTTTTCGAGCTCGGCCATCAGCTCGGCCTTGTTCTGAAGCCGTCCGGCGGTGTCGATGATGAGCACATCGGAGCCGGCTTCTTTGGCCTTTTCGAAGGCTTCGAAGGCGAGGCCCGCCGCATCCGCGCCGAGGCGCGTCGAGACGACCGGTGCGCCGGTGCGCTCGCCCCAGATCTTCAGCTGCTCGATGGCGGCCGCGCGGAACGTGTCGCCGGCGGCCAGCATCACGGACAGGCCGCCTGCGGTCAGCTTCGCCGCGAGCTTGCCGATGGTGGTGGTCTTGCCGGTGCCGTTGACGCCGACCACGAGGATCACGTGCGGGCGGTGGCTCATGTCGAGTTCGAGGGGCTTGGCGACCGGATCGAGCACGCGCACCATCTCGTCGGCCATGACCTGGCGCACCTGGGCTTCGGTGGTCTGGAAGCCGTAGCGGCCCGATGCCAGCGCGTCGGAAATGCGGAGCGCCGTATCGGCGCCGAGATCGGCGCGGATCAGGACCTCTTCCAGTTCCTCGACGATCTCTTCGGTCAGGCGGCCCTTCGTGAAGACGCCGGACAGGTTGCCGCTGAGTTCACGCGAGGAGCGTTGCAGGCCGGCGCGCATGCGCTGGAGCCAGCCGGTGGGGGCGGCAGCCGGCGAAAGGGCCGCCACCTCGCCTTGGCGTTCCACGGACTGGCCGACGCTGACGCGGCCAGCGAAACGCGGCTCCGCCGGTGGGATGGGCGCAGGCGAGATGGGCGCAGGCGAGATGGGCGCCGGCGCAGTAAAGCTGGGCTCTGGCGCGATCTCGCTCGCGATCGGGTCGCTCATCACCGTCGGCGGCTGGCGCAAGGGCGGCTGCACTTCCGCCGGCGGCAGGTCGGTCAGCGGATAATTTGGCTGGGCGGGCGAGGTGTCGGGGATTTCCGGCGCAGGTGCGGGCGGCACCTCGACGGGTGTCTGAGGCACTTCCACAGGAGGCGTTGCGGGAACCTCGGGCTGCGGCGTCGGGATTTCGGGCGGTGCCGCGGGCGTCTCGGGTGCCGGTGCAGGCTGCTCGGGCGCCGGGATTTCCGGCGCGGGTTGAGGGGCGGGCTCCGGCGCGGGCGCGGGCGGGGTTTCGGGCGCGGGCTCGGCGGGAACCTCGGCAGGCGGCAGCGGCTCCTGCGGCTCTTCCGCTTTGGGTCCGAAGGAAAAGACCTTCTTGAGGAAATCGAATGCCATCGGAACTCAGGCCGCCGCGCGGGAATGAAGAGGAATGGCGAGAAGCTTCTCGCCGTCATGCGCGGTGATCCGCGCGTCCAGGATCGCGCCCGGCTCGCCGGTTTCGACGCCCACAAGCGTGAAGTTCTCGGCGCGGCCTATGCCATCGCGTTCGAGCAAAAGGCGCTGGGTGGTGCCGACCATGCTCGCGAGATGGCGGCGATAGGCGCGCTCGCCCGCCTCGCGCAGGTGTGCGGCGCGTTCCTTGACGAGTTCGCGCGGCAACTGCGGCATGCGCGCCGCCGGCGTGCCTTCGCGCGGCGAAAAGGGGAAGACGTGGAGAAAAGCGAGCCCGCATTCTTCCACGAGCTTCACCGAGTTTTCGAACATTTCCTCGGTTTCGGTCGGAAAGCCGGCGATCAGGTCGGCGCCGAAGGCGATGCCGGGACGCGCGGCCCGCATATCCTCGCAGAAGCGGATGGCATCCATGCGGGAATGGCGGCGCTTCATGCGCTTGAGGATCATATCGTCGCCCGACTGGAGCGACAGATGCAGATGCGGCATCAGGCGCGGGTCGTTCGCGATGGCATCGCGCAGGTCCGGGTCGGCCTCGACGGAATCGATGGAGGACAGGCGCAGGCGCGGCAGTTCGGGGACGTTCCTGAGCACTGCCTTGACCAGCTTGCCGAGCGTCGGTGCGCCGGGAAGGTCTGCGCCGTAGCTCGTGGCATCGACGCCCGTCAGCACCACCTCCGCGTGGCCGTTGAGCGTGATGCGGCGGATCTCTTCGACCGCCGCCCCCATCGGCACCGAGCGCGAAGGGCCGCGGCCGAAGGGGATGATGCAGAAGGTGCAGCGGTGGTCGCAGCCGTTCTGGATCTGCACGAAGGCGCGCGTGCGTCCTTCCACGGCAGCCACCATATGCGCCGCCGTTTCGCGGATGCTCATGATGTCGTCCACGCGCAGCTTCTCGGTGGAGTTCACGCCGAAATCGGGCAGGGCGCGATAGGAATGGGCTTTGAGCTTGTCCTCGTTGCCGATCACCAGATCGACTTCCGCCATCTCGGCGAAATTCTGGCCTTCGGTCTGCGCGGCGCAGCCGGTGACGATGATGCGCGCATCCGGGTTTTCGCGGCGCGCCTTGCGGATGGCCTGGCGCGCCTGGCGCACGGCTTCCGCCGTTACCGCGCAGGTGTTGAAGACGACCGCACCGCCTTCGAGCTCGCCCAAGCCGGCGCTCTCGGCCTCGCGGCGCATCACTTCGGATTCGTAGGTGTTGAGCCGGCAGCCGAAGGTGACGATGTCGAGACCCCGGCTCACGACGCCACCGCCTCGGCGTCCGCGCGCTCCCAAGCGCCGGTGGCGGGATCGAAGCGGCCGGAAAACTCCCACTCGGCCGGGCCGGTAAGGATCACATGATCATCAGTGCGCCATTCGACGAGAAGCTCACCGCCGGGGGCGACGACCGTGGCCGTGCGCTCCGTGCGGCCGGTGCGCGCTGCACAAGCGAGCGCGGCACAGGCCGCCGAACCGCAGGCGCGCGTGAGGCCGGCGCCGCGTTCCCAAGTGCGGATCACGAGGCGCTCGGGCGATTGCACCTGCGCGATCGTGATGTTGGCGCGCTCGGGAAAGAGGGGATGGTTTTCGAGAAGCGGGCCGAAGCGGTCGAGCGCATAGGACCAGACATCCTCATCGACCCAGAACACCGCATGCGGGTTGCCCATGGAGGCGACGGAGGGCGAGTGCAGCACGGGTGCGTCGATGGGGCCGATCTGGAGTTCGATCGCGCGGGTATCGCGGAATTCTTCGGCGAGCGGAATATCCTGCCAGCCGAAGCGGGGCGCGCCCATGTCGACGGCAATCAAGCCGTCACCGCGCACTTCTGCTGTGAGAATGCCGCTTTGCGTTTCGAAGGTGAAGCTCGAGCGCCCGTTTTCGGCAGCGAGTGCTTCCACCACGCAGCGCATGCCATTGCCGCAGGCGCCGGCCGCGGAGCCGTCGGCGTTCAGGATGCGGATGAAATAATCGGTGCCCGGCGTCTCAGCGTCATGGATCGCCATGATCTGATCGAAATGCGTGGCGGGGTCGCCCGCGAGCGCAATCGCGGCCCCGGACGAAACGCGGGCCGTGCCTCCGCGCATGTCGGCCACGATGATTTCGTTGCCGAGGCCGTTCATCTTGGCGAAAGGGGCGGTGGGTTCGTGGGGCGCAGACATCGTAACGCCGGGAGTCCTGTTCTTTTCCGGCGTCTATATGGCGGAAACGACTCCTGAATACCAGCGCGAGCCCGCCGCTCTCCCTCCGATCAGGTGATGGAGCCGGCGGCGAAGTAGAAGAGCAGGCCGATCAGGATGATGCCGATCACGAGAATGGCGAGCAGGATCTTGGCGCCGCCGCCGGCAATCCGCGACACGCCGCCGAAGCCGAGCCAGCCCGCGACCACCGCGACCACCGCGAGGATCAGGATCCATTTCACCAAATCGCCCATCAGGCTTCTCCACTCGTGACATGCTCTGCAGGGTGTTCGAGGGGAGGGATGTCCCAGCTTTCGCCCGCTTCCAGCGCACGAAAACGTGTGCGTGGGATATTGGCTCCATCGAGCTCCGCAAAAAGCATGTCGCGCGGCGCTTCGACGCCCTCGTTGGTCAATTGCACCATGCCCCAGTGGATGCCGACCGCGTAAGCTGCGCCGCAAAGCTGGAAGGCCTTGACCGCCTCGTCCGGACCCTCATGCTGAGACGCCATGAACCAGCGCGGCTCATAGGCGCCGATGGGCAGGAGCGCCAGGCGGATCGGGCCGAAGCGCTCCGTGAGCCGCTCGAACGGGCGGCCGCCATCGAAGCCGGTATCGCCGGCAAAGAAGACGCGGGCACCATGGCCTTCGATCATGAAGCCGCTCCACAATGCCATGCGGCGATCACCGATCCAGCGGGCCGACCAGTGATGGACCGGCGTGAGCGTGACGGAAAGGCCTGCCACTTCCACCCGCTCGTCCCAGTCGCGCGCGGCGATCCGCATCTTCGGGATGCTGGCATGGATGATGCTGTCATTGCCGAGCGGCGTGATCACCAGCGGGTCGTGCACTGCATGAAGCCGCTTCAGCGTCGGCATGTCCATGTGGTCGTAGTGATTGTGCGAGACGAGCACGCAGTGGATCGGCGGCAGATCCTCGAAGCTGATGCCAGGCGCGGTGACACGTGCGGGCCCTGCGAACGAGAAGGGCGAGACGCGGTCCGACCAGACCGGGTCGGAGAGGATGTTCACGCCGTCCATCTGGATCAGCGTCGAGGAGTGGCCGACCATGGTGATGCGCAGATCGGCAACCGATTTTGCCGGCTTGGCCTGCGGGAACGGGCTTGGCCGCGCCTTCGGCCACCTCGCCCGCTCGGTCCAGAATTTGCGGTCGAAGATCTCGACGAAGGGCTTGGGCAGGGTGCCGTCCGGATTGAAGAAGCGGCTGCCGTCGTAATGGTCGCTGGGTGGCCCCTGATAATAGCGATTGGGCTTCGGCGTTCGGGAGCGAAACGGGTTCTTCATCGCCTGCGCAAATAGGGTCGCGCGGCCAGCACTCCAAGTTGCGGCAATCAGGCAACACAGCCTGCCTCAAAACGGTCAAGCCGCCCGTGTTTGTTAACCCTGTCCTGTTGTCTTCAACTCCGATTCGGCAGAGATGTCGTGCTATCCATGCCCGGCTTCGGGTGAACCATGCGGAGTTCCGAGGCTCCGCCGGAGGACTGAATGGCTCTTTCACGTGGCGGGATCGGATTGGTGCTCGCCCTTGCACTCGCAGGCTGCACCTCGTCCCGCATGGCAAGCGTCGATACCGGCCCGGCTCCGCTGACGCCGGTTCCATCCGGCACGGTCACCGGCAACAGCCTGCCGCCTCCGTCTGCGCCGATGCCGCCCGCACCGCCGCCGGCAGCGGAGCAGCAGGTCGCGGCCTTGCCGCCTGCGAATGCACCGGCCGCCAATGCGCCCGACCTGACACCTTCGACGGTGGCCGGCGTGTGGAGCGCGAATGTTTCGGGCCAGAACTGCCGCATCGCGACACCGCAGACCAAGTTCGGCCAGGGCTTCCGGGCCGGCCCGCTGCGCTGCCCGGCACCCGTGGATGGCGTCAAGTCGTGGAACGTCGCGGGCAAGCAGCTGACGCTTTACAGCGACGGCGGCGATCCGCTCGCGCGCCTTTACGCGTCGGGTCCGGAAAAGTTCGACGGCCAGACCACCAGCGGCGTGCCGATCTCGCTTTCGCGCTAAGCTCCAACTTTCTTCCATGAGTGAAACGGCAGGCGTTGCCGCGCGCCTCGATCAGATGGTGGGCGAGGGGCTGTTGCGCCCCGACCCGATCCAGCGGCAGGCGGCCGATGCGCTCGATGCGCTGAGTACAGCCATCGTCAAGCATCAGAACGCGTCGAAATCCGGTGCGCTGGGCTGGCTCTTCGCGCGCGGCCGCGACAAGAAGGCCGCGCCCCTCGGGCTTTATTTCCATGGCGGGGTCGGTCGCGGCAAGACCATGCTGATGGACCTGTTCTTCCAGAACCTGCCCATCGCCCAGAAGCGCCGCGCCCATTTCAACGACTTCATGGCCGATGTGCACGACCGCATCGGCGCGCAGCGCGAAGCGCGCAAGAGCGGTGCGTCGAGCGAGGACGATCCGATCCCGCCCGTGGCGCGGGCGCTCGCGGCCAAGGCCTGGGTGCTCTGCTTCGACGAATTCACCGTCACCGACATCGCGGATGCGATGATCCTGTCGCGGCTGTTCTCGGCGCTCTGGGCGGAAGGCGTGGTGCTGGTCGCGACCTCCAATGTGGCGCCGGACAATCTCTATCGCGACGGGCTCAATCGTGCCCTGTTCCTGCCCTTTATCAGTCAGCTCAAGAAGCATTGCACGGTCATGCCGCTCGACAACGGCGTGGATTACCGCATGCTGCGCTTGAGCGAGGTGCCGTCCTATCTCTCGCCGCTCGATGACAGGACGCGCGCCTTGATGGACGGGGCTTGGGACGCGGTGACCGCCGGACAGGTGGTGAAGCCGGCCACGATCGAGGTGAAGGGGCGGACCATCCCCGTACCGCTCGCCTCGGCGCATGCCGCGCGCTTCTCCTTCGCTGAACTCTGCGCCCGACCGCTCGGCGCACGTGACTTTCTCGCCATCACCGAACGCTATTCGACGCTGTTCGTCGAAGGCGTGCCGGTGCTGAAAGAGGCGCAGCGCAACGAGGCCAAGCGCTTCATCCTGCTCGTGGATACGCTCTATGACCGTCATCTGCGCGTCGTGTTCAGCGCCGAAGCTCCCCCTGAGGAGATCTACCTCGCGCGGAACGGAACCGAGGCTTTCGAGTTTGCCCGGATAGTCTCACGCCTGCACGAGATGCAGAGCGCGGAATGGGCGAAAGAGTGGGAAAGCCGTCAGACTGCCCTTGCGGATTCTAAGGCAGCGGCCCTCCGATAACGTTCTATTTACGATTTACTTGACCTTTACGTAAGATATTTATCGGTTAACCGATTGAAATTGTTCAGGTCAAAATAATGGTTTGAAATTTTTCGTCACTTTGTCTATGGCCTTGCCGCACACATCGCGGCCCTTGCTGACCTTTCGCCTCGCTGCGGTGTTCCACTTTTTACGGCCCCGGTCCGTTTTCGGGGCACTCGAAGGGAAATCGGCTTCATGGCACGCAACAAGATCGCCCTGATCGGATCGGGCATGATCGGCGGCACGCTCGCCCATCTGATCGGCCTCAAGGAGTTGGGCGACGTCGTCCTCTTCGACATTGCCGAAGGCACCCCGCAGGGCAAGGCGCTTGACATCGCGCAGTCCTCGCCGGTGGAAGGCTTCGATGCCAAGCTCAAGGGCGTCAACGAATATGCCGGCATCGAGGGAGCGGATGTCTGCATCGTCACCGCCGGCGTGCCGCGCAAGCCGGGCATGAGCCGCGACGACCTGCTCGGCATCAACCTGCGCGTGATGGAGCAGGTGGGCGCGGGCATCAAGAAATATGCGCCCAACGCCTTCGTCATCTGCATCACCAATCCGCTCGACGCCATGGTCTGGGCGCTGCAGAAGTTCTCGGGGCTTGCGCCTGAGAAGGTCGTCGGCATGGCCGGCGTGCTCGACTCCGCCCGCTTCCGCCTCTTCCTCGCCGAAGAGTTCGGCGTGTCCGTCGAGGACGTGTCGGCGATGACGCTCGGCGGTCACGGCGACGACATGGTGCCGCTGATCCGCTACTCGACGGTTGCCGGCATTCCGCTGCCCGACCTCGTGAAGATGGGCTGGACCACCCAGGAAAAGCTGGATGCCATCGTCGAGCGCACGCGCAAGGGCGGCGGCGAGATCGTCGGCCTGCTCAAGACCGGCTCCGCCTATTACGCGCCGGCGGCTTCGGCCGTCGCGATGGCCGAAAGTTATCTCAAGGACAAGAAGCGTGTGCTGCCCTGCGCCGCGCATCTTTCCGGCCAGTACGGCCTGAACGACACCTATGTCGGCGTGCCGGTGGTGATCGGTGCGGGCGGCGTCGAGAAGATCGTCGAGATCGCCTTCAACAAGGACGAGCAGGCGATGTTCGAAAAGTCGGTTCAGGCTGTTTCCGGCCTCACCGACGCCTGCCTCAAGATCGTGCCGGCTTTGGCCGAGCGCTGAGCGGAGATTTTCCATGAACATTCACGAGTACCAAGCCAAGGAACTCCTGCGCGGCTATGGCGTGCCTGTCGCCAAGGGCGTGCCGCTGACCAGCGCCGACGAGGCCGAGGCCGCGGCCAGGCAGCTGCCCGGTCCGCTTTATGTGGTGAAGAGCCAGATCCATGCGGGCGGCCGCGGCAAGGGCAAGTTCAAGGAGCTCGGCCCCGATGCCAAGGGCGGCGTGCGCCTCGCCAAAACGGTCGAGGAGGTCGTTTCCAACGTCAAGGAAATGCTCGGCAACACGCTCGTCACCAAGCAGACGAGCGAGGCCGGCAAGCAGGTCAACCGTCTTTATATCGAGGACGGCGCGGATATCGATCGCGAGCTTTATCTCTCGATTCTCGTGGACCGCACGGTCGGCCGCATCGCCTTCGTGGCCTCCACCGAAGGCGGCATGGATATCGAGCAGGTGGCGCATGACACGCCCGAGAAGATCGTCACCGTTCCGGTCGATCCCTCGACAGGCCTGGGCGACGCCGAACTCAAGCAGTTGATCGAAGCCTACAAGCTCGACGGGGCAGCGGCGGAAGACGCCAAGTCGCTCTTTCCCGCGCTCTACAAGGCCTTCACCGAGAAGGATATGAGCCTGCTCGAAGTGAACCCGCTGATCGTCATGACGGACGGCCATTTGCGTGTTCTCGACGCCAAGGTGTCCTTCGACAACAATGCGATGTTCCGCCATCCGGAGCTCGCCGAACTGCGCGATGTGACCGAAGAGGACGAAAAGGAAATCGAGGCGTCGAAATACGACCTCGCTTATGTCGCGCTCGACGGCAATATCGGCTGCATGGTCAATGGCGCGGGCCTTGCCATGGCGACCATGGACATCATCAAGCTCTATGGCGCCGAGCCTGCCAACTTCCTCGATGTCGGCGGCGGCGCTTCCAAGGAAAAGGTTACGGCGGCGTTCAAGATCATCACAGCGGATCCCGCGGTGAAGGGCATCCTCGTCAACATCTTCGGCGGCATCATGAAATGCGACGTGATCGCCGAAGGCGTGATCGCGGCCGTCAAGGAAGTGGGCCTGAAGGTTCCGCTGGTGGTGCGCCTGGAAGGCACGAATGTCGATCTCGGCAAGAAGATCCTGCGCGAGTCGGGTCTCGACGTGGTGCCGGCGGATGATCTGGACGACGCCGCGCAGAAGATCGTGGCTGCGGTGAAGGGGAACTGAGTTTCATGTCCATTCTGATCGACAAGAACACCAAGGTCCTCGTTCAGGGCCTGACCGGCAAGACGGGCACGTTCCACACCGAGCAGGCGCTCGCCTATCACGGCACGCAGATGGTGGGCGGCATCAACCCGAAGAAGGGCGGCGAGACCTGGGAAGGCTCCAAGGGCGAAAAGCTGCCGATCTTCGCAACGGTTGCGGAAGGCCGCGACAAGACGGATGCCAACGCTTCCGTGATCTATGTGCCGCCGGCAGGTGCTGCGGCCGCCATCATCGAGGCCATCGAGGCCGAGATCCCGCTGATCGTCTGCATCACCGAGGGCATTCCGGTGACGGACATGGTCAAGGTCAAGGCACGGCTCGAAAAGTCGTCCTCGCGCCTGATCGGCCCGAACTGCCCGGGCGTTCTGACGCCCGACGAGTGCAAGATCGGCATCATGCCCGGCAACATCTTCCGCAAGGGTTCGGTCGGCGTCGTGTCGCGCTCGGGAACCCTGACCTATGAAGCCGTGTTCCAGACCACGAATGCCGGCCTCGGCCAGACCACGGCTGTCGGTATCGGCGGCGATCCGGTCAAGGGAACGGAATTCATCGACGTGCTGGAAATGTTCCTGGCCGACGCCGAAACCCAGTCGATCATCATGATCGGCGAGATCGGCGGCTCGGCCGAGGAAGACGCCGCGCAGTTCCTTCGCGACGAGGCGAAAAAGGGCCGCAAGAAACCGATGGCAGGCTTCATCGCGGGCCGCACAGCACCCGCCGGTCGCACCATGGGCCACGCAGGCGCGGTGATCTCGGGCGGCAAGGGTGGCGCCGAAGACAAGATCGCGGCCATGGAAGCGGCCGGGATCAAGGTCTCGCCATCGCCGGCCCGCCTCGGCCAGACGCTGGTGGAAGCAATCGGCCGTTAGGAGCCTATTTGAGAATGTCCTCGGGTCGGTCCATCGGTCCTTTTCGCCGCCCGCTTCGTTGCTCGTGGGCGAGCCACGCGTCTCGCCCGCCCTTCGGGCCCTCTTCGATGCCGTCGGCATCGCTTACGTTCGGCGCCTCGCGGGCGTACGAAAATGCCTCGCTGGCACTCTGCCGATGAATTCTCAAACAGGCTCCGAGTCCCCATATTAAGAACAAGAAGGAAAGGAAAAGAGCGTCAGTCCCCAATCCGACCGCAAGATGGCGCTCTTTCAAGGAACCCCCGATGGCACGCCAAGACCAGGCCAATGACCGTTTCGCACTGACCTCCTTTCTATATGGAGGCAATGCGGACTACTTGGAGAAGCTGCACGCGCAGTATCTTGCCGACCCGGCAAGCGTGAACGACGAATGGCGCGCCTTCTTCGCCGGTATCGCGGACGACGCGGCATCGGTGAAGCGAAATGCCGAGGGCCCCTCCTGGGAAAAGAGCAACTGGCCGATCGCGGCCAATGGCGATCTGGTGTCGGCGCTCGACGGCAATTGGGGTGCGGTCGAGAAGCGCATCGAAACCAAGCTGCGCGACAAGAACGGCAAGGTCGACGGAAAGAAGGCCGGCGAGGCCACGCCGGCGGCTCCTGCCGTTGCCACGCCTTTGTCCGACGAGCAGCTGGCGGCGGCGGCGCGCGATTCCGTGCGCGCCATCATGATGATCCGCGCCTTCCGCATGCGCGGCCACCTTCATGCCGATCTCGATCCACTCAAGATCGCAGCGCCGCTCGAGGATTATCACGAGCTGTCGCCCGAGAATTACGGCTTCACGGAAGCCGATCTCGATCGCAAGATCTTCCTCGACGGCGTGCTCGGCCTGCAATACGCGACCGTGCGCGAGATGCTCGACCTGCTCAAGCGCACCTATTGCTCGACGCTGGGCGTCGAGTTCATGCACATTTCGGACCCGACCGAGAAGCAGTGGATCCAGGAGCGCATCGAGGGCACCGAGAAGGGCATCGCGTTCACGGCGGAAGGCAAGAAGGCCATTCTGTCCAAGCTGATCGAGGCGGAAGGCTTCGAGCAGTTCATCGACGTCAAGTACAAGGGCACGAAGCGCTTCGGTCTCGATGGCGGCGAGGCGCTGATCCCCGCGCTCGAGCAGATCATCAAGCGCGGCGGACAGCTCGGCCTCAAGGAAGTCGTGCTCGGCATGGCCCATCGCGGCCGTCTCAACGTGCTTTCCCAGGTGATGCAGAAGCCGCATCGCGCCATCTTCCACGAGTTCAAGGGCGGCTCCTATGCGCCTGACGACGTGGAAGGCTCGGGCGACGTGAAGTACCATCTGGGCGCTTCGTCGGACCGTGAGTTCGACGGCAACAAGGTTCACCTTTCGCTGACCGCCAACCCCTCGCATCTCGAGATCGTCGATCCGGTGGTGATGGGCAAGGCGCGCGCCAAGCAGGATATCCTGTTCGGTCGCGGCCGCGACGAAGGCGTGCCGCTCGAAGAGCGCGCCAAGGTCATGCCGCTTCTGCTCCATGGCGACGCGGCCTTCGCGGGGCAGGGTGTGATCGCGGAAATCCTCGGCCTGTCAGGGCTGCGCGGCCACCGCGTCGCGGGCACGTTGCACTTCATCATCAACAACCAGATCGGCTTCACCACCAATCCGCGCTTCTCGCGCTCCTCGCCCTATCCGTCCGATGTGGCGAAGATGATCGAGGCGCCGATCTTCCACGTGAACGGCGACGACCCTGAGGCCGTGGTCTATGCCGCGAAGATCGCCACCGAGTTCCGGCAGAAGTTTTACAAGCCGGTCGTGATCGACATGTTCTGCTATCGCCGCTTCGGTCACAACGAGGGCGACGAGCCGGGCTTCACCCAGCCGATCATGTATCGCAAGATCCGCGCGCAGCAGACCACCGTGCAGCTCTACGCCGCCAAGCTGATCGCCGAAGGCCTGCTCTCGCAGGACGAGTTCGACGCGATGAAGGCCGACTGGCGCAAGAAGCTCGAAACCGAGTGGGAAATCGGCCAGGCCTACAAGCCCAACAAGGCCGACTGGCTCGACGGCGCGTGGACGGGCCTGCGCTCGGCCGACTCGCAGGACGAGTTGCGCCGCGGCAAGACCGCCGTGCCGGCCAAGACGCTCAAGGAAATCGGGCGCAAGCTCACGGAAGTGCCGGAGGGTTTCGAGGTCCACAAGACCATCGGCCGCTTCCTCGACAATCGCCGCAATGCGATCGAGTCGGGCGAAGGGCTCGACTGGGCGACCGGCGAGGCGCTCGCCTTCGGTTCGATCCTGCTCGACGGCAACCCGATCCGCCTGTCCGGCCAGGATTCCGAGCGCGGTACCTTCTCGCAGCGCCATTCGGTTCTCTACGACCAGCGCGAGGAAACGCGGTACATTCCGCTCAACAATCTTTCGCCGGCTCAAGGCAATTACGAGGTCATCAATTCGATGCTCTCGGAAGAAGCGGTGCTCGGCTTCGAATATGGCTACAGTCTTGCCCAGCCGCAGGCGCTGACGCTGTGGGAAGCACAGTTCGGCGACTTCGCCAATGGCGCGCAGGTGGTGTTCGACCAGTTCATCTCGTCGGGCGAACGCAAGTGGCTGCGCATGTCGGGCCTGGTCTGCCTGCTTCCGCATGGCTATGAGGGCCAAGGCCCCGAGCATTCTTCGGCGCGCCTGGAGCGTTTTCTCCAGCTTTGCGCCGAAGACAATATGCAGGTTGCCTATCCCTCGACGCCGGCTAACTACTTCCATATCCTGCGCCGGCAGCTCAAGCGCGACTTCCGCAAGCCGCTGATCCTGATGACGCCGAAGTCGCTGCTGCGCCACAAGCGTGCGGTGTCCTCGCTGGCCGATATGTCGGGCGAGAGCTCGTTCCACCGGCTCTTGTGGGATGACGCGCAGTATCACGACAACGGGCCGATCAAGCTCGTGCGCGACAACAAGATCCGTCGCGTGGTGCTGTGCACCGGCAAGGTCTATTACGATCTGCTGGAAGAGCGCGAGAAGCGCGGCATCGACGACATCTACCTGTTGCGCGTCGAGCAGCTTTATCCGTTCCCGGCCAAGGCACTCATCACCGAGCTGCAGCGCTTCCGCAATGCGGAGATGGTGTGGTGCCAGGAAGAGCCCAAGAACATGGGCGCGTGGAGCTTCATCGACCCTTATCTCGAATGGGTGCTCCAGCACATCGAGGCCAAGCATCAGCGCGTGCGCTATACGGGCCGCCCGGCGGCAGCCTCGCCGGCGACCGGCCTGATGTCCAAGCATCAGGCGCAGCTCGCGGCCTTCCTCGAAGACGCGCTGGGCGACGAGAGCGCCCGGCAATCCAGCAGCAGCCGCTCGGCGGCGTGATCTCAGTTCCACCGTTTAGGAAACCGTAATGGCTACCGAAATCCGCGTTCCAACACTGGGCGAGTCCGTCACCGAAGCCACTGTCGGCCGCTGGTTCAAGAAGGCAGGCGACGCGATCGCAGCCGACGAGCCCGTGGTCGAACTCGAAACCGACAAGGTGACGGTGGAAGTGCCCGCACCCGCCGCCGGCACGCTCGGCGAGATCGTGGTGAAGGATGGCGAAACGGTCGAGGTCGGCGCGCTGCTCGGCATGATCGAGGCGGGCGGCGCCGGTGCCGCGCCCAAGAGCGAGGCGCCTAAGGCCGCAGAGTCCGCCAAGCAGGAGGCCGTCGCGCAGGCAAGCGGGTCGGCCGGGGCTTCGACGATGAAGGAAGCCGCGAAGGAAACGGCGGACACGGCCGGCGACGCCGGTGGGATCGAAAGCCGCGACATGCCGCCCGCACCCTCGGCCGCCAAGATCATGGCCGACAACAACCTGTCCGCAGGCCAAGTCGAAGGCTCGGGCAAGCGCGGTCAGGTGCTCAAGGGCGACGTGCTCGAAGCGCTCGCCAAGGGCATCTCGGCGGATAGCGGCACGTCCGCGCCGTCGGCCCCCGCGCCTGCATCGACCCCGGCTCCCACCGCTGTCCGCGCGTCTTCGGAAGAGGGCGGCGAGGAGCGCGTGCGCATGACCAAGCTGCGCCAGACCATCGCGCGCCGCCTGAAGGACGCCCAGAACACGGCCGCCATGCTCACCACCTTCAACGAGGTGGACATGAAGGCGGTGATGGAGCTGCGTTCCAAGTACAAGGACGTGTTCGAGAAGAAGCATGGCGTGAAGCTCGGCTTCATGGGATTCTTCACCAAGGCCGTGACGCATGCGCTGAAGGAAATCCCGGCGGTCAACGCCGAGATCGACGGCACGGACCTCATCTACAAGTCCTATGCCCATATCGGCGTGGCGGTCGGCACCGATAAGGGCCTTGTCGTGCCGGTGGTGCGCAACGCGGATCAGATGTCGATCGCCGAGATCGAAAAGGAGATCGGCCGTCTGGGCATCGCCGCGCGTGACGGCAAGCTGGGCGTGGCCGACATGCAGGGCGGCACCTTCACCATCTCGAATGGCGGTGTCTATGGTTCGCTGATGTCCACGCCGATCCTGAACGCGCCGCAGTCGGGCATTCTGGGCATGCACAAGATCCAGGAGCGGCCGGTCGTGGTCGGCGGCCAGATCGTGGTGCGCCCGATGATGTATCTCGCCCTGTCCTATGATCACCGCATCGTGGACGGCAAGGAAGCGGTGACCTTCCTCGTTCGCGTCAAGGAAAGCCTGGAGGATCCCGAGCGCTTGGTGCTCGATCTCTGAGGCGGGACGAAACCGGCATGGAGAGCAAGGGCGTCATGATCGTCACGGGCAGTGCCCGCGGCATCGGCGCGGCGACCGCTCTCCGGGCCGGGCAGGCGGGCTATCATGTGGTCGTCAATTACGTGACGAAGCGTGAGGCCGCGGAGCGGGTGGTGGAAGCCATCATGAGCGAGGGCGGCAAGGCGAATGCCGTTCAGGCCGATATCGGTTCCGAAGATGAAGTGCTCGCGCTGTTCGAGGCGGCCGACCGCTTCGGCCAACTGACCGCGCTGGTCAACAATGCCGGCATCGTCGATCAGGCTGCCCGCGTCGATGCGATGGACTGGGCGCGGCTGGAGCGTATGATGCGGATCAACGTGATCGGCACGGTCGCCTGCTCGCGCGAGGCCGTGAAGCGCATGTCCACGCGAAAGGGCGGCAAAGGTGGGGCGATCGTCAATGTCTCGTCGGCCGCCGCCAAACTCGGCGCGCCGGCCCTTTATGTGGACTATGCCGCCTCGAAGGGGGCGATCGATACGTTCACGGTCGGTCTGGCGCGCGAAGTGGCGGATGAGGGAATACGCGTGACGGCGGTGCGACCCGGCATCATCGAAACCGAAATTCACGCATCCGGCGGCCAGCCCGAGCGCGTTGCGCAAATGGCTTCGCAACTGCCCATGAAGCGGGCGGGAACCGCGGACGAAGTGGCGCGTGCCATTCTCTGGCTTGCCTCCGACGAGGCCAGCTACTCGACGGGTGCCATTCTCGACGTTTCAGGCGGAAGGAGCATTCTTCCATGAGCATCAGATTGTCGGCCACTGCGCCCTTCCTTGCCGGCCTGCTCGTCGCGGGCTCGGCTTTCGCCCAAAGCGAAACGCCGCCGGACTACAAGGACGACCGCTCGACGGCGGAAACCGTGGTGCAAAGCCTCTACAACGCCATCGAGCGTAAGGAATATCTGCGTGGCTGGAGCTATTTCCGCGACGAGCCGGACCGGCCGACTTTCGAGAGTTTCGCCAAGGGCTACGAGACCACCGAGCATGTGCGCGTGAAGGTGGGCGAGGCGATCAGCGACGGTGCTGCGGGCTCGATCTACTATGCCGTGCCGACCGTGGTGGAGGCTGTCGGGAAGGATGGCCGCCAAGTGTTTCGCGGCTGCTACGAGTTGCGGCTCGTCCAGCCGGCGGCACAGCTCGAGCCGCCTTTTCAGCCGCTCGGCATCGTCAAGGGAACATTGGAAAAGACCGACGCTTCGTTCGACGAGGCGAAGGGCCGTTGCGCGAACGGTGGCTGACAACGCGCGGGGAGACACAGCATGGAAGCCCTGCCGACCGAACTCGTCGTTCTCGCCTGGAGCGTGGTGCTGCTCTTCGTGCATATCATGCTGCAGGGGGCGGGAGCCACGCGCGACAACGGGCTCGATTACAATGCGAGCGCGCGTGACGAAGAACGGCCGGTCTCGAAGCTGACCGGACGGCTGAACCGCGCCAAGAACAACTTCCTCGAAACCTATCCGGCTTTCGTCGCGCTGGCCCTGGCGCTGGCGGTGTCGGGGCGCACCGGCGGCTGGGCGGCGACGGGTGCGGTGGTCTGGATCGTGGCGCGTATCGTCTATCTGCCGCTCTATGCGGCAGGCGTGCCGGTGATCCGTTCGCTCGCCTATGTCGTGTCGGTGGTCGGCCTCGCGCTGATGTTCGTCGGGCTGCTTTTCTAGGGCGCTGCTGTTTTGAACGGCGCTCCACCAATCACAGAGAACAAGAAAAGGAACAGGCGCGATGGCGGCCTATGATGTTGTGGTGATCGGAACCGGGCCGGGCGGCTATGTCTGCGCGATCAAGGCAGCCCAGCTGGGACTGAAGACGGCCGTGGTCGAGAAACGTCCGACCTTCGGCGGCACCTGCCTCAATATCGGCTGCATCCCGTCCAAGGCGCTGCTCCACGCGTCGGAAATGCTGGAAGAGGCCAAGCACTCCTTCGGCACGCTCGGCATCACCACGGGCGAGGTCGGCTTCGATTTGACCAAGATGCTCGCGCATAAGGACGCGACGGTGGCGGCCAATGTCGGCGGCGTCTCCTTCCTGTTCAAGAAGAACAAGATCGACACCTTTCGGGGTATCGGCCGCGTGCTGGGCAAGGGCCGGGTCGGCTTGATCAAGGAAGACGGCTCGACGGAAGAGATCGAGGCCAAGAACATCGTGATTGCTACGGGCTCGGACGTGGCCGGCATTCCGGGCGTGGAAGTGGCGATCGACGAGGAGGTGATCGTGTCCTCCACGGGCGCGCTCGATTTCACATCCGTGCCGAAGCATCTCGTGGTGGTCGGCGGCGGCGTGATCGGGCTCGAGCTCGGCTCGGTCTGGGCCCGTCTGGGCGCGGAAGTCACGGTGGTCGAATATCTCGACACGGTGCTGGGCGGCATGGATGGCGAGGTCGCCAAGCAGTTCGCGCGCATCATCGAGAAGCAGGGCCTCAAGCTCAGGACGGGCGCCAAGGTCACGCACGTGGCGCGTACCGGGGATGGCGCGGAAGTGGTGTTCGAGCCGGTCAAGGGCGGCGAGGCGCAGACGATTTCCGCCTCGCACGTGCTGGTCGCCACCGGCCGCCGTCCTTACACGGAAGGGCTTGGCCTCAAGGAGGCGGGCGTCGAACTCGACAATCGCGGCCGCATCGCCATCGACAAGAATTTCCGCACGGCCGTTGAGGGCGTCTATGCCATCGGCGACGTGGTGGCAGGGCCGATGCTCGCGCACAAGGCGGAGGACGAGGGCGTGGCGGTGGCCGAGATCATCGCCGGCGCCCATGGCCATGTGAATTACGAGGTGATCCCGAGCGTCGTTTATACGAGCCCGGAAGTGGCCTCGGTCGGACGCACCGAGGAGCAGCTGAAGGAAGCCGGCGTGAAATATCGCATCGGCAAGTTCCCGTTCTCGGCCAATGGCCGCGCGCGCGCCATGCTGCACACGGACGGTTTCGTGAAGGTGCTGGCCGATGAGAAGAGCGACCGCGTACTGGGCGTACACATCCTGGGCTTCGGTGCGGGCGACATGATCCATGAGGCGGCGGTGCTGATGGAATTCGGCGGTTCGTCCGAGGATCTGGCCCGTACCTGCCATGCGCACCCGACCATGTCGGAAGCCGTGCGCGAGGCGGCCTTCGCGGCTTTCGCAAAGCCGATCCATATTTAAAAGCCTATCTGAAAATGTCCTCGGGTCGGTCCAGCGGTTCTTTTCGCTGACCGCTTCGTTTCCGAGCCTCGCCGATGCGAGCCACGCATCGTCTGCGTTCGGCGCCTCGCGGATCAGCGAAAATCCCTCGCTGATCCTCCGCCGATGAATTCTCAAACAGCCTCTAGGGGAAGGGCGCGGTTTTCTCACGCCTTTCATCTCCATAAAACAAAACGGCCCGCCGAAGCGGGCCGTTCCGCGTTCGAGGCTTTGGCTTACTGAGCCGGAGCCGCCGGGGCGGGCGCTGCCGGGGCCGTTGCATCAGGCGCAGGCGTCGCGGGTGCCGGTGCGGGCTCGGCCGGGGTTGCCGGAGCGGGTGCCGGTTCAGCCGGAGCGGCGGGAGCCGTCGAAGACGGTGCCGTCTCGGTCGAAGCGGGCGGTGTCGCCGGCGTCGCAGGTTCCGAAGTCGTGGTGCCGGCCGGCGTGGACGGCGTGGTGGTGGTCGCAGGCGCGAACACGAAATAGGCGATCACGGCCAGAACCAGGATCACGGCGGCGATCAGCAAGCCGTTGCCGGACGACGAGCGCACCACGGTGCGGTTATCGACGCGCGGATCGGCGGCGGTGTTGCGGGGCGCAAGCGGATCGGCGCCGAGCGGCGGGACCGGGCTGACGGGATCGGGGCGGTTCGGATCGGCCATGGGCGTTCTCTCCATCGGTTATGGTGGAAAGCACAACGCGCCAGATGCGTTTCGGTTTCACGACAACGTGATGGATGGTCATTCCACGTCGGAAAGGGTGAATCCTTCCTTGCGCAACAGCTCGACGAGGCCTTCCTCGCCCGGCAGATGGAGGGCGCCGACGGCAACGAATGCGCCTCCCTTTTCAAGGATCGGCTTGGCATTCAGAACCATGCCCTTGTTGCGGGTCTTCACCATGGTTTCCTCGAACTCGGCATAGCCGGCCTCGTCCGCGGCTTCCGCCGGTTCCTCGGCGCGCAGGAGCGGCCAGAACATGCCGGTCTCGCCCCGCACATAAAGAACGGTCATGGTTTCCATCACATCGTCGATGCGCTTGCCGAGCTTCAGCGTTTCGATGAGCCCCTTCATGTGGAACTCGATCGGCAACGAGGCCATGGCTTCGAGCTGGCTCGCGGCCGTTTCGAGCCCCAGCACCGCCTTGCCGGCCTTCTTGGCTTCTTCCGCGAGCTGCACGTCGAGAACCGGCAAGCCCTCCGCCTTTCGCTTCATCTCGCATTCGGGCAGCGACAAAAGCGTGGCGATCATCCACGGTTTCATCTTGCTAACGCTGGTGGGCGGAATGCCGCGCGCTTCGAGACCTTTATGGAGGATTTCACGGTCGCCCTCGCTCAGGAGAGAGTCGAGCGTGGTGGCGTCGGTAAACATGCTGAGCTCGGGCTTGGCCATGATCTTGGCCGCCAGCGCGTTCTGGTCGAGCACGTCGGTGGTTTCGATGACCAGCGTCTTCGCCTGATCGAAGGCATCTTGCGCCGGTCCGTCGAGCTCGGTCACGCGGTCGTCCGTGACGTGCATGGTGCCGAAGAGATAGGAGGGCGCGACGCCCGCCTTCTCGATCTTCCAAAGAATGCCTTCGCCGTTGGGAATCTTGGCGGCTTCCGCCCGCATGGCTTCGAGCTTTTGCGGCTCGTTTTCCTGAAGTGTTTCGAGGAGGTTCTCGCCGCGGCAAATGGTTTCGGCATGGGCGGCCGAGGGGGCGAGGAGGGCTGAGAGAAAGGCAACCTGCAGCGCGAGCGCAATGCGGAGAGGAAGAGGGGTGAGGCGGGCGGTTGTCATGCGCTCTCCTTACGGGAGAAAGGCGGCAATTTTGTTAAGGGAGTTGGTGGGGTTTTGCGGATGGGTGGGGTGACGTGGCCGTCTGCATCGCGTTCGACGGCTCAAGCTTCTCAAGCCCGCGGATGCGCGCTCTCATATACCGCGAGCAATCGCTCGGTATCCACGCCCGTATAGATCTGCGTGGTCGACAGGCTCGCATGGCCCAGCAATTCCTGGATCGTCCGCAGATCGCCGCCGCGCCCGAGCAGATGGGTGGCAAAGGAATGGCGCAGCGCGTGGGGCGTGGCCGTTTCGGGAAGGTCGAGTGCGGAGCGGAGGCGGCGCATGGCGCGCTGGAGGACGCCGGGGTTGAGCGGGCCGCCTTTGGCGCCGCGAAAGAGCAGGCCCTGCGCTTCGAGCGGAAACGGGCAGAGGCGGCGATAGGCGGCAACCGCATCGAGCGTGACGGGCAGGATCGGGACGAGCCGCGTCTTGCCGCCCTTGCCGGAGACGCGAATCGTGCGGTCGGCGCTGTCGGCCAGCTCACGCGCCTGCAGGCCGAGCGCTTCGGAGATGCGGAGGCCCGAGCCGTAGAGCAGCGTCATGATCGCGGCGTCGCGGGCGGCGATCCATGGCTCCTCGGTGAGCTGTTCATGCGCATCGGTGATGCGGCGGGCGTCGACCGCGTTGAGGGGCTTGGGCAGGGATTTCGGTTGGCGCGGCGCGCGAAGGGCTGTCGCACCCGCCGCATTGACCAAGCCGCGTCGTTCGAGATGGCGCAGGAAGGATCGGAGCCCCGCAAGGCCGCGACCGAGCGTGCGGGCGCCGGCGCCGTCATTGCGGCGAAAGGCGAGGAAAGCGCGGAGGTCGGCGGCGCGCAGATTCTTGATGTCGGAAAGGCTCGGCGGGCCGGCGAGGTGGCCGGTGAGGAACTGGAGAAACTGCCGCGTGTCGCGCTCGTAGGCATCGACCGTCAGCGGCGACATGCGCCGTTCCCGCGCGAGCGTGCGAAGCCAGGCGTCGCGCGCCTGGGCGAGATCGGGTTTCGCGGAAACAAGGAATTCCTGCATAGAGTTCCTCTCGAATCGGAACGCCGATTGTGCGCGGCTCGCCTTACGGGCAAGTGAAGACAGCTTGAGAGCAACGGGTAGTGATGAGCAAAGACCCCAATCTGGTCGAAATGGCGGTGGTCGGCGCGGCCCAGGGGCTGAAAGGCGAAGTGCGCGTGAAAAGCTTCACGGGCGACCCGTTGGCGCTTGGAGACTACGGAGCGCTCGTGTCGGAAAAGGGCCGGAACCTGACGATCACCAACCTGCGTCCCTTGGGCAAGGATATGCTGGTCGTGCGTTTCGAAGGGGTGGCGGACCGGACTGCGGCGGAAGCGCTCAACGGCACCCGGTTGTTCGTGTCGCGCGACAGGCTGCCGGAAGCAGAAGAGGACGAGTTCTACCATGCCGACCTGATCGGTCTTGCGCTGCGTGAGGCGGGCGAGACGGTCGGCCGCGTGATCGCGATCCACGATTTCGGCGCGGGCGATGTGCTGGAAGTGGATTATCGCAACAAGCGGGTGATGATCCCCTTCACGCAGGCCGCTGTGCCGGTGGTGGATGTGAAGCGCGGCTTCGCGGCCGTCGAGCCGGAAGCGGCCGGCTTGCTGGAAGGCCAAGACGATGAGGGACCGGACGGTGAAGAGGCCGACGGGGCATGAGCTTTCGCGCCACGGTCCTGACGCTTTATCCGGAAATGTTTCCGGGCCATCTCGGCACTTCCATGGCGGGCCGCGCGCTGGAGCGGGGGGATTGGTCGGTGGATGCGGTGCAGATCCGCGATTTCGCCCATGACCGTCACCGCACGGTGGACGACACGCCGGCCGGCGGCGGGGCGGGCATGGTGTTGCGCGCCGATGTGGTGGCTGCAGCGCTCGACCATGCGGCGCCCCAAGGCGACCCGCGTCCGAAGATCTTGATGAGCCCGCGCGGGCGTCCACTGACTCAAGGGCGCGTGCGCGAACTGGCGGCGGGGCCGGGCGCGGTGATCCTGTGCGGGCGCTTCGAGGGCGTGGACCAGCGCGTGATCGACGCGCGGGAACTCGAAGAAGTGTCGGTCGGCGATTTCATCCTGTCGGGCGGGGAGCCTGCGGCGCTGGTGCTGCTCGACGCGGTGGTGCGACTGCTCCCCGGCGTGATGGGCAATGCGCTGTCGGGCATGCATGAGAGCTTCGAGAACAATCTGCTCGAGCATCCGCACTATACCAAGCCGCCCGTCTGGGAGGATCGTGCGATTCCGCCCGTGCTGCTTTCGGGCAATCACGGCGCCATCGAGCGCTGGCGGCGGGAAGAGGCGGAGAAGCTGACGCGGGAGCGGAGGCCCGATCTGCTGGCTTGATCTCTACAAGGTGTAGAGTTTCTCTCTACAAAACGTGGTGACAGCGTTCCACAAAACGTGTATCTGCCCGGCCCGACACGGATTTCCCTTGGGAAGCCCGTCCGGCAAACCGTCAATCAAGAACGGCGAAACCGCCCCTGCCGCTTGCGGCATCAATGCGCGGCACTCAACGAGCTGCAATTGAAGCGTCGGGCGCTCTGGCTGTCGGAACAAGAAAAGGCAAAAGGTCCCATGGACATCATTCGCGAGCTCGAGGCCGAACAGGCCGCCAAGATCGAAGCCAAGCGTACGCTTCCCGAATTCCAGCCCGGCGACACGGTGCGCGTGAACGTGCGCGTCACCGAAGGTTCGCGCACCCGTATCCAGGCCTATGAAGGCGTGGTGATCGCGCGTTCGGGCGCGGGCTTCCAGGAAAGCTTCACGGTCCGCAAGATTTCCTACGGCGAAGGCGTGGAGCGCGTGTTCCCGGTCTATTCGCCGCTGGTCGAAGGGGTCGAAGTCGTCCGTCGCGGCAAGGTGCGTCGCGCCAAGCTCTATTACCTGCGTGATCGTCGCGGCAAGTCGGCCCGCATCACCGAGAACACCGGCGTGCGCGCCCGCAAGCTCAACGACGCCGAGCGCGCGGCCCTCGACGCCGAGCGCGCTCGCATCGAGGCCGAAAAGGTCGCCGCTGCCCAGAAGCTCGCAGCCGAGACCCCGAAGGAAGCCGCCGAATAAGATCGGCCAGTTCGACACCAGAAGTTCAAAGGCGGTCCATCGTGGCCGCCTTTTTCATGTCCGGGGAGGGGACGCGTGACGGACGACTATTCGAGTGCCAACAGGTTGAACTGGGAAGACCGCGCGGAACTCCACGCCTCCGACACGACCGGCTCCTACCGGATCGCCGAAGTCCTGGGCGGCGGCTCGTCTCTCCATGCGCTGGAAAGGGCGGAGATCGGCGACATTTCGGGCAAGCACATCGTGCACCTGCAATGCCATATCGGGCTCGACACGATCAGCCTGAAGCATCTGGGCGCGGCATCCGTCACGGGCCTCGACTTCTCGCCGCGCGCGATTGCGGCCGCACGCGATTTCGCGGCCCGCGCTGGCACGGATATGCGCTTCGTGGAAAGCGATGTGATGAAGGCGCGCGAGGCGCTCGGGCGGACCTATGACATGGTCTATGTCACCTGGGGCGCCATCAACTGGATCGGCGACATCTTCGCCTGGGCGCGCGTGGTGGCCTCGCTCCTGGAGCCGGGCGGCAGGCTCTATCTGCTCGAAGGTCATCCGCAGATGAACCAGTATGAGGCACGCGAGGACAGGCTGGAGCTCCTCTTCGACTGGAAGACGCCACTCGACACGCCTTTGGTCTTCGATGAGGCACAGACCTATACGGGCGACGCGCGCACGATCACGCATACGCGCAACTATGAATGGATCCATCCGATCTCGGACGTGGTCAATGCGCTGATCCAGGCGGGGCTCGTCCTCGACTTCCTCCATGAGCACGACGTGGTGGTGTGGAAGGCGTTTCCGTTCGTGGAGGCGACGGGACGGGTGGACGAGTTCCGTTTGCCCGAGACCCAGGTCAAGATCCCGATGTCGTTCTCGCTTCAGGCCTCCAGGCGATAGAAAATTCGCTCTCTTGCTCGGCCGCCGTGGAGAGGCCCCGGTGCCTGCTTTGCAAGGGAATGCGGCCCGGCTAAGGTCGCGGCCGAATTCCCTCTCCCGCTTTCCCGGAGCGCTTTCCGATGTCCCGTTTTCTTTCCCTCCTCGCCGGCATGGTTGCCGCAGCACTTCTGCCGGCCGCGGCCTCGGCGCAGACCTTGCCCGACCTGAAGGGGCGCACCGTCACGGTGGTGACGGAAAACGCCTATCCGCCGCTGCAATTCGTGGACCCCAAGAGCGGCGAGGCGATCGGCTGGGAATATGACGCCATGAACGAGATGGCCAAGCGCCTCAACTTCACCGTGGAATACAAGAACACCTCCTGGGACGCGATGATCCAGTCGGTGTCGGACAAGCAGTTCGACATCGGCATGACCGGCATCACCATCAAGGACGACCGCAAGGAGAAGGTGGACTTTTCCGACCCCTACATGCGCTCGGAGCAGTTCATGCTGGTGCGTGCCGACGAGACGCGCTTCACCGATGCGAAAAGCTTCGGGCCCAACGACAAGCTCCTGATCGGCGCGCAGGCCGGCACCTCGCCCTTCTACTCGGCGGTCTACAATGTGCTCGACGGCAACGAGCAGAATCCGCGCATCAAGTTGTTCGAGACCTTTGCGGCGTCCGTCGCGGCCCTGCAGGCGGGCGATGTGGACACGGTGCTGACCGACAGTGCGGCCGGCAAGGCGCTTGCCGCGAACTCGAACGGCGCGCTCAAGATCGTGGGCGAGCCGCTGGGCACGGAGGATTTCGGGTTCATCTTCCCGAAGGGCTCTGATCTGGTGGCGCCGATCAATGCGGGGATCGCGGCGCTGAAGGCAGATGGGACGCTGGACAGGCTGACGCAGAAGTGGTTCGTGGATTACAAGCCGGGCGAGTGAGTGGGGTTGCCGGCTGATTGGGTAATGGGTGCCGGGAACGACGTGGTGCAGGTGACCAAGTTACCCGCACCCTGTACCTGCCTTTCGCATGGCTCAAGGCGTTCGAGGCTCGAACCGAATACCCTCCCGCCCATCTGCGCCCGCTCATGAGCGCCAGACCTTCGGTTCCTGCTCGCGACTTCCCGTGGTGGCTGGTCGCGGCCGCCGCAATGGCCATCGTTGCCGCGGTCGGCATCGCCTCGAGCGATCTCTACACCCAGGTCTTCACGACCCTTCTCAAAGGTCTCGGCATCACGATCGGCGTGACGCTGATCGCCTTCGCGCTGGCGTCCGCGCTCGGGCTCCTGCTCGCGCTGATGGCGCTGTCGTCTTCGGTGGTCCTGCGCCAGACGGCGCGCTTCTATGTGGAGATCGTTCGCGGCATCCCGATCCTCGTTCTCCTGTTCTGGATCGCCTTTGCCGGCGTGCCCGTCTTCGTGGCGGGCTGGAATGCGGCGCTCGCGCCCTTGCGCGGAGCGGGGCTCGTGGACGAGCTGCTGGTGCGCGACATCTCGCTGCTCTGGCGCGCGGTGATCGCGCTGACGATCGGCTATTCGGCCTTTATCGCCGAGGTGTTCCGTGCAGGCATTCTATCCGTCGAGGCGGGGCAGATCGAGGCAGCCAAGGCACTCGGGCTTTCGCCCTTCCAGCGCTTCCGGCTGATCGTGATGCCGCAGGCGCTTCGCACGATCCTGCCGCCGCTCGGCAACGACTTCGTGGCGATGGTGAAGGACTCTTCGCTCGTCTCGGTGCTGGGCGTGGCCGACATCACCCAGATCGGGAAGGTCTATGCGGCGGGCTCGTTCCGCTTTTTCGAGACCTATTCCATCGTGGCTTATCTCTATCTCATCCTCACGGTCGGCCTCTCGCTCGCGCTGCGCGGGCTGGAGAAGCGGCTGCGGCAGGGACAGGCGGCGGCATGAGCGCGGAGCCGTCGGACGCCCTCGACGGGGTTTATGCGGCACAAACGCCCGAGGAACTGAACGCGGCCTACCAGCGCTGGGCAGAAACTTACGACCGCGAAACCATCGCGCTCGGCTATTGCCTGCCTTTCGTGGTGACGGCCTGGGTCGCGCGCCATGTGCCGCGCGAGGCGGGGCCGGTCCTCGATGTCGGCTGCGGCACGGGTCTGTCCGGCCCGGTGCTGGCAGCCCTCGGTTATGCCCATGTCGAGGGGCTCGATTTCTCTCCCGAAATGCTGCGGCTGGCCGAGGCGCGCGGGACTTACCGGCGGCTCACACAGGCGACGCTCGGCGAAACGCTGCCATTCGCGGATGGTGCTTTTGCCGCCCTGTTCTCGACGGGCGTCTTCACGGAAGGCCATGCGCCGGCTTCGAGCATGACCGAACTCGCGCGGATCCTCGCGCCGGATGGCAAGGCGGTGCTGACGGTGCGCAGCTCGATCTTGCAAAGCGGCGGTTTCGAACAGGAATTCGCGAGGCTTGAAGCGGCGAAGATCTGGCGAGAAGTGGAGCGAAGCGAACCCTTTCGTGCCTTTGTTATGGCCGAACCCGAAGTGCTCGTGCAAAGCTTCGTCTTTGAAAGGAACGGCTAGCGAGAGGCGAGGGGAGGCGCCGCGGCGATGTTCAGCGAATTGGCAGACGAATTCACCCATCCGACCTTCACGGCTTTTCCCGTGATCGTCGCACGGCTGCTCTTTGCCGCCGGGCTCGGCGCGCTGATCGGCTTCGAGCGGGAATGGCGCAACCATCCGGCGGGTCTGCGCACGCATATCCTCGTCTGCCTTTCCACCGCGACCATCGCCATCCTCACCATCGAACTCGCCCACAGCCCGGTGTTTCGCGGCGAGGAGATGACCTTCGACCCGATCCGCATGGTGGAAGCCACCACCGCCGGCATCGCCTTTCTCGCCGCCGGGCTGATCGTTTTCGCACGCGGCAAGGTAAAGGGGCTGACGACCGGCGCCGGGCTCTGGTTCGCGGGGGCGATCGGCCTTTGTTGCGGCTTGGGCCTTTGGCAGATAGCGCTCTTCGCGACGCTGCTTTCGGTGGTGGTGCTGGGCGTGCTCGGGTTTCTCACCGACAGGCTCGAAAAGACCTCGCCCGACGACGAGCGGATGGATGGCGCGATGGGTGGCCCAATGGATGGCCCAATGGCCGGCTCGAACGAGAGCAAGGCATCGTGATTGTTTGCGCTTCGCAGTTCTGCTAAAGCGCTCGCCACCATGGAAGAACTCTTCGGAGATCCGGCTTACCGCCGCTTCACGCTGCAGGATCGCAAGCGTCTGCCTGCGCGCTTCTTCGCGCGGGTCGTCGGCGCGCGGACCAGCCGACTTCGCTGACCTTTTCTGGCGCGCCTCACGCGCCGAGATGTCAGCTTTCATCTTCCATATTCAATGCCTAGGAACGCGCCATGAGCGGAAACCCACGCACCCTTTACGACAAGATTTTCGACGACCACGTGGTCGACCGTCAGGATGACGGCACCTGCCTTCTCTATATCGACCGCCACCTCGTGCACGAGGTGACGAGCCCGCAGGCTTTCGAAGGCCTGCGCATGGCCGGCCGAAAGGTTCGCCATCCGGAGAAGACGCTGGCAGTCGTCGATCACAACGTGCCGACCAGCCCCGATCGCATCTTCGGCATCAAGAACGAGGAAAGCCGCATCCAGGTCGAGGCGCTGGCCAAGAACGCGCATGATTTCGGCGTGGAATATTATGACGCGGCCGACCGCCGTCAGGGCATCGTCCACATCGTCGGCCCCGAGCAGGGCTTCACGCTGCCGGGCATGACCATCGTGTGCGGCGACAGCCACACCTCGACGCATGGCGCCTTCGGAGCGCTCGCGCACGGCATCGGCACCTCCGAGGTCGAGCACGTGCTCGCGACCCAGACGCTGATCCAGAAGAAGGCCAAGAACATGCTGGTGCAGGTGGACGGCCAGCTGCCGCCGCATGTCACGGCGAAGGACATCATCCTCGCCATCATCGGCGAGATCGGCACGGCCGGCGGCACGGGCTATGTGATCGAATATGCGGGCGAGGCGATCCGGTCGCTGTCGATGGAAGGCCGCATGACGATCTGCAACATGTCGATCGAAGGTGGCGCGCGCGCCGGCCTCATCGCGCCCGACGAGACCACCTTCGCCTATGTGAAGGACAAGCCGCGCGCACCCAAGGGTGCGGCATGGGACATGGCGCTCGACTACTGGAAGACGCTGCACACGGATGAAGGCGCGCATTTCGATGCGGTCGTACGCCTCGATGCCGCGAAGCTGCCGCCCATCGTGTCCTGGGGCTCTTCGCCTGAGGACGTCATCGCGGTGACCGGCGTGGTGCCCGATCCGGCCGCGATCGCGGACGAGACCAAGCGCCTCTCCAAGATCCGCGCGCTCGACTATATGGGTCTGACGCCCGGCACGCCGATCACCGATATCCGGCTCGACCGCGTGTTCATCGGCTCGTGCACGAATGGCCGCATCGAGGACCTGCGCGCCGTCGCGAGCGTCGTGAAGGACCGCAAGGTCGCCTCCACGATCTCCGCGATGATCGTGCCGGGTTCGGGGCTCGTGAAGGAGCAGGCCGAGGCCGAAGGGCTCGACGTGATCTTCAAGGCGGCCGGTTTCGACTGGCGCGAGCCGGGCTGCTCCATGTGCCTCGCCATGAACGACGACCGCCTCAAGCCGCACGAGCGCTGCGCCTCGACCTCCAACCGCAACTTCGAAGGCCGCCAGGGCTTCAAGGGCCGCACCCACCTCGTCTCGCCGGCCATGGCAGCCGCGGCGGCGATTGCGGGCCACTTCGTGGATATCCGCGAGTGGCAGTGAGTTGAAACGACTTTAAAAATGAAAAGGGCGGGAGCACAGGTCTCCCGCCCTTTTCGTGTGAGACTTGAGGTGACTCAACCTTCGCGCCGGACCATTTCGTAGAAGCTGTCTTTGACGGGAACGTCCGGGTTTTCCTCGGCCACGACGAGTGCCAGTTCCTGCTTGTCGAACTCGGCGAACCAGTCGTCCCACTCCACGAGTTCGATGCCGCCGGCGTTTTCCGGGCGTTCGGGGGTGTCCTGGTCCTGATAGGCGCGCT
Source organism: Mesorhizobium liriopis (assembly GCF_024053505.1). Classification (GTDB taxonomy): domain Bacteria; phylum Pseudomonadota; class Alphaproteobacteria; order Rhizobiales; family Rhizobiaceae; genus Mesorhizobium_B; species Mesorhizobium_B liriopis. The sequence goes on from NZ_JAMXQS010000007.1 coordinate 183,219, forward strand.
GGTCGAAGACGATGCGCAGGAGCGGCTGGGTGCCGGCTGTGGGGGAGATGTCGACGATGGCCGGTGAGCCGATGCGCGCGGCTGCCCAGTCGCGAATGGCTTCGTGGTCGGTCAAGGTGACGGTGTCGGTCATCGGGCTTGGTCCTGCTGTCGCTGTGAATTCTCCCGCTTGAAGCGGGTGTTATCGCCAAACGTCAGGCGCGGTCGCGAGTTCCGAGAGCTTCACAAGCGCGTGAGGTCTTCGACGATGCTTGCCATTTGCCGTAGCGTCAGCAATTGCGGTCTCGATCTTAAACACTTCTTCGTCGCTTACTGCTTGAAGGGCCCGAGGGAATAGAGGGTCATGAGCAGCGCTGGCGTCGCACTCTTCACGAATCTGGTTGTCGCCGTGCTTCTGGCATCGGCCTTTCTTGCGATCAGCTTCTATGACGGCCGGCGTGCTGCGCGCTGGATCGCGCTGTCCTATGCCACAGGCATGGCCGCGCTCAGTCTGGAATTCGTGATCGCCGGCTTCGGTGCTTCCCGACCGATGGTGGTCGTCAATTTCGGCGGCTTTCTCCTGGCGACCCTGTTCTTCAATGTCGGTGTCGCGCGACGCATCGGCGCGCGCGTGCCTTGGGCGCTGATGGGCACGCTGTTCGGCGTCTCGCTTTTGACAACTTGGCTCAGCGCCGACTGGACCGGGCACCTGTTCTGGGGCTCGGTCGTTTATCAGCTGCCTTATGCGCTGATGCAGTGGATCGGTGTCGGCATCATCTTCTCCGACAGGAAGCGCGACCGCCTCGACACGATGCTCGGCGTGGTGCTCGCCATCTCCGGCGTGCAGTTTCTTCTCAAGCCGGTGATGAAATGGCTGTCGGGTGGGCTGGGGCAGGACCCGGCGCTTTACCTCGAAAGCACCTATGCGGTGATCTCACTCTCGATGAGCGCCATCTGCGCCCTGGCGCTGGCGCTCACCATGCTCGCGATGTTCGCGCGCGACGTGTTGCGCGACGTCACCCAGCGCGCCGAAATCGATCCGATGTCGGGCGTGCTCAATCGCGGTGGCTTCGCGCGACAGGTCGAGATGGCACTGCGCGACGCGGTTGCGCACGGACTGCCGGTTTCGCTCGTGCTGGCCGATCTCGACCACTTCAAACAGGTGAACGACACGCTCGGCCATGCCTCGGGGGACCGGGTGATCGAGGCCTTCGGGACCTTCATCCGCTCTGCCGGCGAGCACCGGCTGATCGCCGGGCGTATCGGCGGCGAGGAATTCGCGATGGTGCTGCCGGGCGTCAATCTCGCCGCGGCGCGCCTCTTCGCGGAGACCGCACGCAGCAGTTTCGGCAGTCTGGCGATTGCCGGTCTGCCTATCCAGCGGCGCTTCACGGCGAGCTTCGGCGTGGCCGAAGGCTATCCCGACGAGGGGCTCGACAGCATGCTGCGACGTGCGGACGAAGCGCTTTACCGCGCCAAGGCCGAGGGGCGGAACGCCGTGCGAACCGCGCTTCCTTATGTTCCAGATGCGCTCGGGCTGGCTTCGGCGACGGGGGCCTCACCGGTCGTCAGGCGGTACCGCACCAGCTCCTCGGGTGCGAAGCGGTAAAGCGCACGCGGCGGCGTTTCGAGCGCATGCAGCCAAAGGGCCGGATCGACGCCCATTTCAGTCAAATGGCGCGTGATGAGTGCCGTGGTCGCTTGCGCATCCGCCATCACTTGGGCCGAGGGGCGGCTGCGGTCGTTGGCGGGCGCATAGAACTGATGGACGCCGAGCGAGGCCTTGGGCGCGGCGCTGCGGTTGGTGCCGCCGACGAAGATCAACGGGCAGGATGAGGCGCATTGCGCGCCGTCATCGACGCGGGTGTCGATCTTGCGCTCGCGGATGAGCTTCGCCATGGCGATGGCGTCGTGCAGCGAGCCGCCGGGGGAGTCGAGCGCGACGGTCTTCACATATTCGCCGCGCGCATCGAGCTCGGTCTTGAAGCGCTCCGCGGCACCCGGATCGATCGAGCCCTTGGCCGAAAGCGTGCCGCCTTTTTCGAGCGTGAATTGCATCGGGTTGCGTGCGAGGTCCGGGTCGGACGGCACGAATGGCTCGGTGTTGCCGGGTGCCGTCGGGCCATCGGTCTCGACGTCCGGCGGCATGAAGGTCGGGGCGCCCGGGACCGACGGAGCGCTCACGAAATCGCTGCGCTGCTGGAGATGGTAGAAGTCGAGGCCGAGCACGCAAAGCGTGCCCAAGAGCATGCCGCGAAACACGACGCGCACCATGGCGCCATCGTCGATGCGCGCGAGGAGCTGCTTGGCGCGCTCGACGGGGTCGGTCCGGGTCCGTGATACGTGATCATCTGCCGGCGCGCCGGGCAGGGGGCTTTCCGGGGAAGGGGCTTGCGAGGCGTTCATGTTTCGCCTCGCTTGCGCTCAGGGCCGGCGGCTGTGATCGGTGTGACGTTCTGGGGCGCGGCAGGGGCGGTCTCGACCACCTCTGAGATGGCCGCCGCATCGGCGACTTCCGTGGCACGCTGGCGCGCGCGCAGAGCCTCGTGCAGGTCGAGCGAGCGGAGAAGGTCGCCAGCGGTCAGGCGGTCGGCGTCGATCATGCCTTCCTCGTTGCGCCGCATCGCTGAATGCACCACCGCCATGATGCCGACGAGCACGCCGGGAAGGAGGTCGATGGAGATGGCGCCGGCCCAGGAGGGGATGAAGTCGCCCGCATAGCGCAACACGGCTTCGGCCGAGGTGAGCGGCACATAGCGGCGCTCCTGGACCTTCGGCTGGGCGAGGATTTCGGCCGCCGCATCCGACAGCGCCTTGGACTGGGCCGCGACGGACGCGCGGATCGTGTCCATCACCTGATCCTGCCGCCCGGCGAGATCGGCGGTGCCGCCGTCGGCCACGGGCGCGATGAAGCCGACCGAAAGATCTGCTGCCGCACGCGATACGGAGGGCGCGATCGAGGTCTGTTCGAGCGAGGAGATGATGCCGGCGAGCGCGACGGATTCGGTCGCAAAGCCGTCGGACCGCTCGGCGATGGGACCGGAGGCCGACACCAGCGCGCGCATGGCGGACAACCGCGCCTGACCTTCCGTGAAGCGGGCTTCCACCGTTTCACGCGAGGCGGCGACCGTGTTCTCCAGTTCCTTCATCTGGGCCGACATCTGGCTGAGCAGCTGCACCACTGAGCCCGAGCCGGTTGTGCCGGTCAATGCGCCCGAGGTGCGCTCGACATCGGCCAGGCGTGCGAAGCGTTCGCCTGCGCGCTGGATGTCGGGCAGAAGCGAGATGGCGCCCAGCGCATTGCTGTGCGCCTGATCGAGGTCGGCTGTATAGCCTTCGACGGTGATCGCCAGATGCTGCTCGACGGCCGCCGAGCCTGCAAGCGCCGCTGCATTCAGCCACGAGGCCATGGCGACGATCATCGCCGAGCCGACCGCCATGATCACGATCAAGGCCATGCGCGAGCCGTTGTCGATCATCTCGGGCAGGAAGCGGATGAGGTAGGTCCAGAAGCCGTAGATCGCGACAGACACCGACACCGAATACATCAGGGCCGCGAAGAACACCTCTGTCGCCGAGCCGTCGAGCAGTGAGCGGACGCCAAGATAGGTGTAAACGCCCGATCCCAGCGCCAGCGTGGCGAGCACGAAGCGCGTCATGGTTTCGAGCCCGGCAAGCTGCTGCCGGAGCCGGTTGGCCTGCACGGCCCGGCCCGAAACGGCGGCGGCCAGTGGTTCGTTCATGACGGACGCTTCCTCACTCAAACACTTGGACTGGATGCGGAGGGGAAGATCGTGGTTAAAAGAGGGCTGACGGCACGGTGGCGCCGGTGGTCACGCGAAAGCGAACGCTTTTCCCCGACCTAGCGCGTCTGGCAGGGTGAGAGCTCGGGCATTTCGCCATCCGCGAGGCCATACATGTAGCCGCGCCCTTTCACGAAGACCGGCGGCCGGTAGCAGTCGCCGTCGTGCTCGGCGTATCCGGTTTCCTGCTCGGTGCGAGGCTGCGTGCCATAGACCACGCGTGGCGCGTCGGCGCGGGCATAGCCCCGCATCTCCTGCGCGAGATGGCCCTTGCCGACCACGATGCGCTTGTAGCCGGCGCGGCTCCAGATCACGAGATTGTCATAGGAATCGGCCTCGATCTGGTCGTGGAGACGGTCGGCCTGCGCGGGCGCGGTGAAGAAGGCACCGATTGCGAGTCCACAGGAGAGCAGAAGGGCTTGCAGTCGCATCGTCATCTCCAATCTAAGCGCGAGTGGCGCGGGTGATTCCCTGGATTTAAGCCTTCCTTAATCTTTCTTAACGCCGCAAGTTGCACAAATGGCCGAGCCGAACGGATTTCATGGTTAACAGAAGCTTTTTCGGCGCCGGAGCGGTTTGTCGAAGCAGTGCGGCGGCACTTCTGGTGGTTCTTGCCGGCTGCGTATCGTCGCAAGGTGACACGCTTGCCGCCATGACGCCGCCTGCTTCGCTGCCCACCTCGCTGCCGGCCGACTCCGATGCGGTTCCCGTGCCCGCCCAGCAGCCGCGTTACGCGGCCTACCTCTGCGAGGGTGGCGGGGCGCTGACCGTCGAGAACTTCCAGACCTCGGCGCTGGTGGTCGGACCCAATCGGGAAAGCGCGGAACTGCCTGCGTCGCCATCGGGCCAGACCCGGCGCTATGCGGCAGCGCCTTACGTGCTCGAACTCGACGGCACCCGTGCGACCTTTTCGCGAAAGGGCAGAAGGCCCCTTTCCTGTGCTCGAACAGAGCCTTAGAGTGCCCGACAGAACCCCGAGGGTCTGACCGCCGGTTCTTTTCCGCTTTCGCATCGTTGCCGATGCTCACCTATGCTCTGCATAGGCTGTGCTCGGCGCCTCGCGACAACGAAAAAGCCCTCGCTAGCCCTCAGCCAGTGGTTCTCTCAGGCACTCTTAATCGATTGGAAGAACTTTCAGGGCTTTCGCAGCGCAACATGGCGCGTTAAAGCCCTTTCACTGAAGCGCTTCGCGCTTTGAACCCGGACGTCGAAGCCATGCAGCGGGCGGCCGGAACAAGTTCGGAGCCGGGCGCCGCGAGCCGCCTCTCCTGCCAGCGTCGTGGGAAACCGCGCCGCAAGCCGACAAGGACCGGAACCAGAATGAGCCAGCAGGCAGCCTCGCGCCCCAGGCCGCTTTCTCCCCACCTGACGATCTACAAGCCGCCGATCACCATGGCGATGTCGATCATCCACCGCATCACCGGCGGCGCGCTCTATTTCGGCACGTTGCTCGTCGCATGGTGGCTGCTTGCCGCAGCCACCTCGCAGAGCCAGTTCGTGTTCCTCAGCGAATGGTCAGAGACGATCATCGGCCGCCTCATCCTCGTGCTCTACACCTGGACGCTGATGCACCACATGATGGGCGGCATCCGCCATCTCGTCTGGGACACCGTGCATGGGCTGGAAAAAAACAATTCCCGCAAGATCGCCTGGGCGACGCTTGTCGTCTCGATCACGCTGACCGCGCTGATCTGGGCCACCGTCATCTGGACCAAGGGCTGATCACGATGGCACATGAGAATTCCAAGATGCAGACGCCACTGCGCCGCGTTCGCGGGCTCGGCACCGCACATGAGGGCACCGGCCATTTCTGGGTGCAGCGCCTGACGGCGGTTTCCAACATTCCTCTGGTGCTGTTCTTCGTCGGCCTCATGATCGCGCTCGACGGGCGCAACTTCGCGGACACCCGCGCGGTGATCGGCAATCCGATCGTCGCGCTGCCGCTTCTGCTCGCATTGCTGTCGATCCTGACCCATATGAGGCTCGGCATGCAGGTCATCATCGAGGACTACGTGCACAGCGCGCTGCTCAAGCCCGTCCTCGTGATGCTCAACACCTTCTATGTGGTGGTGATCGGCGCGGTCAGCGCCTTCGCCATCCTCAAGCTCGCCTTTGGAGGCTGACCTTTGGCCGACACTTCCGCAGCTGCCGGCAGCGGCTATTCCTTTGTTGACCACAAGTTCGACGTGGTCGTGGTGGGTGCCGGCGGCGCAGGCTTGCGCGCGACGCTCGGCATGGCCGAGCAGGGCCTGAAAACTGCCTGCATCACCAAGGTCTTCCCGACCCGCTCGCACACGGTCGCCGCGCAAGGCGGCATCGCGGCTTCGCTCCAGAACATGGGCCCCGACAGCTGGCAGTGGCACATGTACGACACCGTCAAGGGGTCGGACTGGCTCGGCGACGTGGATGCCATGGAATATCTCGCCCGCGAGGCGCCGGCCGCCGTCTACGAGCTCGAGCATTACGGCGTGCCGTTCTCGCGCACCGAGGAGGGCAAGATCTACCAGCGGCCCTTTGGCGGCCACATGATGAATTTCGGCGATGGACCGCCCGTGCAGCGCACCTGTGCCGCCGCCGACCGCACCGGCCACGCGATCCTGCACACGCTTTACGGCCAGTCGGTGAAGCATCACGCGCAGTTCTTCGTGGAATATTTCGCGCTCGACCTGATCACCGACCCCGATGGGACGGTGACGGGCGTGGTCGCCTGGAACCTCGACGACGGGACCATTCACCGTTTCGCGGCGAAGATGGTGGTCCTGGCGACCGGCGGCTACGGGCGCTCCTATTTCTCGGCGACTTCGGCGCATACCTGCACGGGCGACGGCGGCGGCATGGCCTCGCGCGCGGGTCTGCCTTTGCAGGACATGGAATTCGTGCAGTTCCACCCGACCGGCATCTATGGCGCGGGCTGCTTGATCACCGAAGGCGCACGCGGCGAGGGCGGCTATCTCGTCAATTCCGAAGGCGAGCGCTTCATGGAACGCTATGCGCCGTCCGCCAAGGATCTGGCGTCACGCGACGTGGTTTCGCGCTGCATGACGATGGAGATCCGCGAAGGCAGGGGCGTGGGCAAGAACAAGGACCACATCTTCCTCCACCTCGACCATCTCGACCCGGCCGTGCTCGCCGAGCGCCTGCCCGGCATTTCGGAATCCGCACGCATCTTCGCGGGCGTCGATGTCACGCGCGAGCCGATCCCGGTTCTGCCGACCGTGCACTACAATATGGGCGGTATCCCCACGAACTATTGGGGTGAGGTGCTGAACCCGACTGCGGAAGAGCCCGACCGTATCCACCCCGGCCTGATGGCCGTGGGCGAGGCAGGTTGCGCTTCCGTGCACGGCGCCAACCGTCTGGGCTCGAACTCGCTGATCGACCTCGTGGTGTTCGGCCGCGCGGCAGCGATCCGCGCGGGCGCCGTGATCGACCGCGAGTCGGCTGTGCCGACGCCCGACAAGGCATCGCTCGACAAGATCATGACGCGCTTCGACCGTATCCGCTACGCTGACGGCTCGACGCCGACGGCCGTGCTGCGCGAGAAGATGCAGCGTGCCATGCAGGAGGACGCCGCCGTGTTCCGCACGGAAGAATCGCTTCAGCAGGGCGTGCGCCGCATGAAGGCGATCTGGGACGAGATGAAGGACATCAAGGTCTTCGACCGCTCGATGATCTGGAATTCGGACCTGGTCGAAACGCTCGAGCTCGAAAATCTCATGATCAACGCAATGGCGACCGTGGTTGGGGCCGAAGCCCGCCACGAAAGCCGCGGCGCGCATGCGCATGAGGACTATCCGAGTCGCGACGACCAGAACTGGCGCGTCCACACGCTGTCCTGGGTCAAGCCCGACGGCGAGGTGCCGCTGGCCTATCGCCCGGTTCATGTCGAGCCGCTGCTGAAGCAGGAAGACGGCGGCATCGATCTGGCGAAGATCGCGCCGAAGGCGCGGGTGTATTAGGATAAGGGTCGAAACGACGGACCATAGGCCATGGAAACGCTGACGATCCCCGATCTGGACGAGCAGACTTTCTCTTCCCTGCAAGAGCAGGCGCAGAGGGATGGAAAATCTGTCGAGCAGGAGGCGGCCGATCTGATCCGACAGGGTCTGCGGCGGAAGGCCTGGGATCCTGTGGCTTTGGTTGCAGAAGCCAAGCGAATTCAGGCCATGACGCCGAAAGGGGTGAAACAGACGGACTCCGCGCTTCTTCTGCGAGAAGATCGCGACCGGTGAGCCTCGTTATCGATGCCTCGGTGGCCATCAAATGGGCTGTCGGTGAAGAGGGTAGCGATGCTGCGACAGCTCTTCTCGGTCGTGATGAACCGCCCGTTGCTCCACAATTCGTTCTTCCCGAAAGTGCGAATGTGCTTTGGAAGAAGGTGGCGCGTCGGGAGCTCGATGCAGGCCAGGCTGAGGTTGGTTTGGCTCTGATCGCAAGAGCGTTTCCGAGCCTCATCCCCGACGCCAGCTTGATCGATCGCGCGCTCTCGATCGCTCTGGAATTATCGCATCCCGTCTACGACTGCCTTTACCTCGCCTGCGCTGACAGCACGGGCTTTCCTTTGGTGACGGCGGATAAACGCTTATATGAGAAGGCAAGATCGAGCCGACATGCCGGCCTCCTGCGCTTTCTCGATCATCCCACTTCAACGGGGTCAACCTGATGGTCGAACTCACACTCCCCAAGAACTCCAAAATCCGCACCGGTAAGACGTGGCCGAAGCCGAAAGGCGCGACGAACTTGTCGGAATTCCGCATCTATCGCTGGTCGCCCGATGACGGCGAGAACCCGCGTGTCGATACCTACTATGTGGATCGCGACGATTGCGGGCCGATGGTGCTCGATGCCCTGCTCTGGATCAAGAACACGATCGACCCGACGCTGACGCTGCGCCGTTCGTGCCGCGAAGGCATTTGCGGGTCGTGTGCGATGAACATCGACGGCGGCAACACGCTGGCCTGCACCAAGGGCATGGACGACATTTCGGGTGCGGTGCGCGTTTATCCCCTGCCGCATATGCCGGTGGTGAAGGACCTCGTGCCCGACCTCACCGTGCCTTATGCGCAGTTGTCCTCCATCGAGCCATGGCTGCAGACGGTGTCGCCTGAGCCTGCGGCCGAATGGAAGCAGAGTCATGAGGACCGCCAGAAGCTCGACGGGCTTTACGAGTGCATCCTGTGCTTCTGCTGCCAGACCTCGTGCCCGTCCTACTGGTGGAACGGCGAGCGCTATCTCGGCCCCGCCGTGCTGCTTCAGGCCTATCGCTGGCTGATCGATTCTCGTGACGAGGCGACGGGCGAACGGCTCGACAATCTTGAGGATCCGTTCCGCCTCTACCGCTGCCACACCATCATGAACTGCACCCAGACCTGCCCCAAGGGCTTGAACCCGGCCAAGGCGATTGCCGAGATCAAGAAGATGATGGTGGAGCGTCGGGTCTAAGCCCGCTCTCGGACGTTTCACGAAAGCTTTTAAAGCCGGCCTCTACCCTTGAGGCCGGCAGTGGCGCTACTGATTCTCCTCTGACGACCGGAGAGTTCGATGCGCATCCTTCTCGCTCTAAGCCTCACCTTCGCGGCCTGGGCCATGCCCGCAGCGGCCGAGACCAAGACCGCGATCTTCGCGGGCGGGTGCTTCTGGTGCGTGGAATCGGATTTCGACAACGTGCCGGGCGTGCTTTCCACGACATCGGGCTATATCGGCGGCGAGAACCAGAGCCCGACTTACGAGAACCATCCCGGTCATCGCGAGGCGGTGCGGATCGAGTACGATTCCGCCAAGACCGACTACAACAAGCTCCTGACGGCATTCTGGCATTCGGTGGATCCGCTCGATGGCGGCGGGCAGTTCTGTGATCGCGGACATCCTTACACGACCGCGATCTATGCCGTGGGTGACGCCGATCTGGCTGCGGCCAAGGCGTCCAAGGATGCAGCGGAAAAGGAACTCGGACAGAAAGTGGCGACGGAAGTGGCCGCCGCACCGCAGTTCTGGGCTGCGGAAGACTATCACCAGGATTACTACAAGAAGAATCCGGTGCGGTATAAGTACTATCGCTATGCCTGCGGCCGGGACGCCCGCGTCGAGGAAGTCTGGGGCGACAAGGCGCATGAGGGGATTCTGGCGCACTGATGCATGGTTGGCGTCGTGCCGGGGGAGACCTTTTTAGCGTGCTTGCAGCTTCGAAACAAAAGGGCGCCAAATAGGCGCCCTTTATTCGATCCGGGACCTGATCAGGCCAGGCTGGCGTCCAGCGACACCTCGATGGCACCGAGTGCCTTCGAGACCGGGCATTCCGTCTTGGCCTTTTCCGCCAGTTCCTTGAACTTCGCCTCGTCAATGCCGGGCACAGTTCCCTTGAGGGTGATGGCACTCTTGGTGATGCCCGTGCCGGGGATCAGCGTCACCACTGCCTTGGCGTCGAGCTTTTCGGCAGGCGTGCCGTTTTCGGCCAGGAAATGCGAGAGCTGCATGGCATAGCAGCCGGCGTGCGCCGCTGCGATCAGCTCTTCCGGGTTGGTGCCCGAACGGCCGCTCTCATCCTCGAAGCGTGCCTTGAACGAATAGGGCAGGCTGCTGATCGCGCCGCTCTGGCTTTCGAGCGAGCCGGTTCCATCCTTGAGGCCGCCCTTCCAGACGGCAGTTGCGTGGCGATCCATCCTGGTTCTCCTTTGAAACTGTTTGCGCGGTCTCGTGCGCCGCGAGCCCGATATAGGGCGCTCGCGGCGAAGGCCACGGCACCCCGCGGAGATTAGATGCGCTCGCCCCGCAACAGGCGTGGCGCGTCGGTCGAGAGACCGGCGGCTTGGCCGATAAAGAACCCCTTCACGCGCGGCAGGCGGTCGACGATCCCCAGACCCACATCGCGGAGGGTGCGAAGCGGGCCGAAATCGTTCGAAAAGAGGCGATTGAGCACGTCCGTCGACGCGCCCAGCTGGAACGTGTCCCAGCGGCGCCAGCGTTGGTAGTTTTCGAGCACGTCGAGCGCGCCGATGTCCCGGCCGTGGCGGTCGGCCTCGACGATGACTTCGGCGAGTGCCGCCGCATCCTTGAAGCCGAGATTGAGGCCCTGGCCGGCGATCGGGTGGATCCCGTGCGCAGCATCGCCCACCAGTGCGAAGCGGGGCTTCACGAAATCGCGTGCGAGCGTCAGCGACAGTGGCCAGGCCTTCGCTTTGCCATCCACACGGATCTCGCCGAGCTTCAAGCCAAAGCGTTCTTCGAGTTCGACCTCGAACAGCAATTCATCCGCCTCGACCAGCCGGTTCGCGTCTTCCTTTTTCTCGGTCCAGACGATCGAGGAACGGTGGCCCTTCTCGTCCGCCTTCAACGGCAGGATCGCGAAGGGGCCGGCAGGCAGGAAATGCTCTTCGGCGCGGCCTTCATGCGGGCGCGAATGGCGGACGGTGCAGACGATGCCCGATTGGCCGTAATCCCAGCGCACGGTCTTGATGCCGGCCTGATCGCGCAGGCGCGATTTCACGCCGTCTGCCGCGACGAGCAGGCGAGTTTCGAGCGCCCGGCCATCGGCGAGGCGGACGGAAACCCCGTTCTCCGCGGTGTCGAAACTGTCCACGCCCACGCCGTCGATGAAGCGCACGCCGGCTTCCTCGGCTTTGGCGCGCAACGCGCCGTTCATCGGCCCGTTCGGCACCATATGCGCAAAGGGCTCGCCGGGGCCGACCGCGCCGTCGAAGGTGAGGAAGACGGGGCGGATCGGATCGGTGCGGCGGGAATCGGTGACGACCATCTCGGTGATGGCTTGCGCCTGTGGCGCGATCTCGTCCCAGACGCCGAGGCTCTTCAACATGCGGCAGGCAGCGGCGGCGATGGCGGAGGCCCGGCCGTCGCGCGCGGACGCACCCTTGGGCGCCTGGTCCGCCACGAACACTTCCAGATTCGGCCGTGCCTGCTTCAACCCGAGCGCGGTGGCCATGCCGACATAATTGCCGCCCGCGACGAGGATGTCCGCCTTGAGCGGAAGCGCATCCGCAGCCCCGTTCTCCGCTGATGCGTCACCGGCACCGGTTCCAAGGGGCGCATCGATCGTCCTGGCGCGTCGGGCCATGCTTTGACACCTTCTGATCGGTTCAGTCGAGGCGGATATAGGGCAGCGCAGCGCAAACTGCCCGCAACATCCCTGTGTCATCCGCATGGAGCCTGACGGCTTCGGGTGACCACACGACTAGCCATTTGGGCGTCGCGAATCAATTCAGCCTGGATGACGCCCAATGCAGTTGTCCGACGCGCCGCGCAACCAGTTGCGACCTTCCGCATTCCTGGCCGCAGCCGGATCGATGCCTCAGGCTCCGTTGACCCGTTTCCGATGCCAGGAGAGCATCCATGAGCACGCTTGCAGCAGCGCTTCCGGCTGGACGAGCCGAGCCACGATCACGCTCGGTTCGCGCGCTTGGCGCGGTGAACTTCTTTCTGGCCGATGTTCGCGACGGGCTCGGGCCGTTTCTCGGCATCTTCCTGATCGGACAGGGCTGGAGCACGGCCACGATCGGTCTGGTGATGACGATCGGCGGCATTGCCGGCATGCTGGCGACCACGCCCCTCGGGGCGCTTGCGGATGCATCCAAGGCCAAGCGCTTCATGGTCGGCTTCTGCGCGGCTCTGGTGATCATCGCCTCGCTCGCCATCCTGTTCATTCCGAGCTTCGCCTTCGTGACCGCTTCGCAGATCGCCACCGGCGTGGCGGGCGCTGCGATCGGCCCCGCCATTGCGGGGCTGACGCTCGGCCTTGTCGGGCAAAAGGGCTTGGCGCCGCAGCTCGGGCGCAACGAGGCGTGGAACCATGGCGGCAATGTCTTCGCCGCCGCCGGTGCCGGCTTCTTCGGCTACGAGTTCGGACTGACCGCCGTTTTCATCCTGATGACGCTGATGGCGGTCGGCTCGATCGTCGCGGTTCTCATGATCAAGCCCGAAGACATCGATCACAACGTGGCACGCGGTCTCGAAAAGAAGGGCGATGCCGAAGCGGAAGCGCCTTCGGGCTTCAGCGTGCTTTGGAAATCGACGCCGCTCCTCGTACTCGCCGGGACCCTGATGCTGTTCCACTTCGGCAATGGCGCGATGCTGCCGCTTCTGGGTCAGCAGGTGGCGACGCAGGCCGAAAGCGGCGAGGCCGTTCCTTCCGGCGGAGCCACCGCATCGCCCGGCGCCTCCACGCAAGGCGCGACCCCACCTGCGCAAACCGACCCTTCCGTGCAAACCACTATCGCGCCGGGGCAGGCGACGGCCGGGCGGCCGAGCACCGAACCTGTGCGTCAGAATTCCACGCTCGAAACGCTCCTGGCCGACCCGGTCTCCTACACGGCTGCGACCGTCATCATCGCGCAGCTGACCATGATCCCGATCGCGTTGCTCGCGGCGAGCTTCGCCAACCGCCGGGGCTACTTCCTCTTGCTCGTCGCAGCGCTTGTCGCCCTGCCGATCCGCGGGCTGATCGCGGGATTGTGGCCCAATCCCTATGCGCTGATCCCGATCCAGATGCTTGACGGCGTTGGGGCCGGTCTGCTGGGTGTCGCTGTGCCCGGCCTCGTCGCGCGGATGCTGCGGGGCACCGGGCACATCAATGCGGGCCTTGGCGCGGTGATGACGGTTCAGGGCGTCGGCGCCTCGCTCAGCCCGGCCATTGCGGGTCTGATCGTGGCGCGCTACGGCTTTTCCGTCGCCTATCTCGTTCTGGCGGGCTTTGCCGTGTGCGGCCTGGCTCTCTGGTTGATTTCCTCTCCCAAGATCGCTTCCGCCTGCTCCGGCGATTAAACGGAGGCGGGCACCGCCATCGCTTCCGTGTTTTTCCAACCGTGCCTGCCAGCCCATGCTTTTCAGCCTGAACACCGCGACCTGGGTGCTGAGCGCCTTGACGGTCTTTGGCGTCATCTTCCGGCCCATGCGCTGGCCCGAATGGGTCTTTGCCGTTGGCGGCGCGGTTCTCCTGGTGGTCTCCGGCCTCCTACCATGGGCGGAAGCCCTGCATGGGATCGAAGAGGGCACGGATGTTTATCTGTTTCTCGCCGGCATGATGCTTCTGGCGGAGACCGCCCGTCGGGAAGGGCTGTTCGACTATCTCGCAGCCTTTGCGGCACGCATGGCGAAGGGGTCGCCACGCCGGCTCTTTACGCTGGTCTATCTGATCGGAACGCTGGTCACGGTGTTTCTGTCGAACGACGCCACGGCCGTGGTGCTGACGCCGGCCGTGATCGCGGTGACGCGCGCGGCAGGCGTGTCTTCACCGATCCCCTATCTTCTGATCTGCGCCTTCGTGGCGAACGCCGCCTCTTTCGTGCTGCCGATCTCCAATCCCGCCAATCTGGTGGTGTTCGGACAGGATATGCCGGCGCTGGGTGAATGGCTCACCCGCTTCGCGTTTCCTTCGCTCCTTGCCGTCCTTGCCACCTTTTTCGTGTTGCGCTGGACGCAAGGGCGCGAACTAGAGGGAACTACGAACACGGAGCTTGCGATCCCGCGCCTTTCCACCGGTGGGCGCATCGCTGCCATCGGCTTGGTGGTGGCGGCATTCGTGCTGGTGGGCTCCTCGGCGCTCGGCCTGCAACTCGGAATGCCAACGCTCGGCGCCGGCGTGCTGACCGCGCTGGCCGTGACGGTGGGAGAGCGCTCGAACCCTTTGCCGCTCGTCAGGGAAATCGCATGGGATACGCTGGCGCTGGTCGCTGGACTGTTCGTGGTGGTCCGCGCGCTCGAACTGAGCGGCCTTCAAAGCATGCTCGTCGATGCGTTGCAGGGGCCCTTGAACGAGGCGCCGCGCCTCGGCGCGTTTCTGGCGGGCGTGGTGATGGCCTTCGGCACCAACCTCACGAACAATCTGCCCCTCGGCCTGCTGGGCGGCGCCTTCACGACTGCCGCCGATCTGCCCGAAAAGGTCGTCGACGCCATTCTGGTCGGCATCGATCTGGGGCCGAACCTGTCCGTCACGGGATCGCTCGCGACCATTCTGTGGCTGACGGCGCTGCGTCGGGAGGGTCTGTCCTTCAGCGCGTGGCGCTTTCTCAAGATCGGCTTTCTCGTGATGCCGCCGGCTCTCCTGCTGGCGCTGGGCGCGGTGATCCTTCATCCCTGAACCCGCCTGCCTTCGCGGCAAAAACTTGCTGTGTCACCGCCCCGTCTGCCCCGCAATGGTCGCCAACAGGCGGACGGCGCGAAAATTTTGCCTATCTATGGTGACACGTCAGCACCAAAAGGAATGCCTTTCGCCGATGACCGACCGCCCGTCCGCAAGCCAGTCGCGTTCCACGCGCGCGACCGACGCGGAAATTTTCACGCCGACCACCGATCCGGTCGCGGACCTGCTTGCCATTCTCGACCTCGAAACGATCGAACGCGATCGTTATCGCGGCTTGAGCCCGCGCTCGGCCTGGCAGCGGGTGTTCGGCGGCCAGGTCGCGGCACAAGCGCTGGTGGCGGCCCAGCGCACGGTGCCCGCGGATCGTTTCGTGCATTCGCTGCATGGCTACTTCATGCGGCCGGGGGATATTTCCGTGCCCATCCTCTACGAGGTCGCGCGCCCGCGTGACGGCGGTTCGTTTTCGACACGGCAGGTGCTCGCCATCCAGCATGGCGAGGCGATCTTCTCTCTCAGCGCTTCATTCAAGCGCGACGAAGACGGGCTCGACCATCAGATCGCGATGCCCGAAGGCGTGCCTGATCCCGAAATGCTGCCGGGGCGCGAGGCCTTGATGGCGATGATGGGGGAGAATGCACCCGATACGATCCGCCGCTACTGGGCGCGGCCCCGGCCTTTCGAGCTCCGGCCCGTGGGGCTCGACCATTATGTGAGCCGCAAGAAGCTCGCGCCCCGCCAGGATGTGTGGGTCAAGGCGATGGGACCGATCCCGGAGGATCGCCTGACGCAGGCGGCGGTGCTCGCCTATCTCAGCGACATGACCCTGCTCGACACCGCGACCTTCGCACACGGCTTGAGCGTGTTCGACGCGGACGTGCAGGCGGCGAGCATCGACCATGCGGTGTGGTTCCATCGCCTAGCACCGCTCGACGACTGGCTGCTTTATTCGCAGGACAGCCCGTCGGCATCCGGCGCGCGCGGCTTTACGCGCGGTTCCATCTTCACGCGCGACGGCAGGCTTGTCGCCTCCGTGGCGCAGGAGGGGTTGATACGCCTAAGAACTAGGCAGAGTTAAGCCGCTACCTCTTAACTGCATTCGAATTAGTCATCCTGCCTATTCCGTATCCGGGTCTTCCGGACCGCGGATCGCACTTCCTTCCGCCTTCGAGCAGCCGGTTCGAAACTGGCACGAAGCTTGAATGGCGTTTGCCGCGCTTCCCTTCGAGAGGGCTTTTCCTGCGGCTTTGGCCCACGGATCGGACTGAGGGGACGCATGGGGCGAACCGGCCGCAAACTCCTTCGCGGCCGTGAAAAGAAGGGCAACCGCATGAAGATTGTGATGGCGATCATCAAGCCATTCAAGCTCGACGAGGTGCGCGAAGCGCTCACCGCGATCGGGATCCAGGGCCTGACCGTTTCAGAGGTCAAAGGCTACGGCCGTCAGAAGGGCCATACCGAAATCTATCGCGGCGCCGAATACGCCGTTTCGTTTCTGCCGAAGATCAAGATCGAGATCGCGGTGCCGACGGACCTCGTGGACCGCACGGTGGAGGCCATCGCATCGGCTGCCAAGACCGGCCAGATCGGCGACGGCAAGATTTTCGTGATCGGGCTCGACCAGGCTTTGCGCATCCGCACCGGCGAAACCGATCAGGACGCGCTGTGAGCGGGCGGGGGACTATTCCTATGGAGAATTCAATGACTGTTTCCGACCGCCTGATGCGCGTTGCGCGCACGGGCCTCGCCGGAGCCCTGGTGCTGGGGGCACTGGGCACCGTGGCAGCCTTCGCACAGGAAGCCGCGCCGGCCGGCGTCGCTGCCGGCACCGAAGCGGCAGCCGCCGCACCCGCCATGACCGTGGACAAGGGCGACACCACCTGGATGCTGTTGTCCACCGTGCTGGTGCTCCTGATGACCATTCCGGGCCTTGCCCTCTTCTATGGCGGCCTCGTGCGCGCCAAGAACATGCTCTCGGTCCTGATGCAGGTGTTCACGATCACCGCAGTGGTGATGATCATCTGGGTGTTCTACGGCTACAGCCTGGCCTTCACCCCCGGCAACGCCTTTGTCGGCGGCTTCAGCAAGATGTTCCTGGCTGGCGTCGACACGACGACGCTTTCGGAAAGCTTCACCAAGGGCGTGGCCATTCCCGAACTGGTCTTCGTCTGCTTCCAGATGACCTTCGCCTGCATTACGCCGGCTCTGATCGTCGGCGCCTTCGCCGAGCGCATCAAGTTCTCGGCCCTGGTGCTCTTCGTCATCCTCTGGGTCACCTTCGTCTACTTCCCCATCGCCCACATGGTCTGGTTCTGGGGCGGTCCGTCGGCCTATTCCGACCCGAACACCGGCCTGATCTTCTCCTTCGGCGCGATCGACTTCGCCGGCGGCACGGTGGTTCATATCAATGCGGGTATCGCGGGTCTCGTCGGCGCGCTGATGGTGGGCAAGCGCATCGGCTACAAGCGTGACATCATGGCTCCGCACTCGATGACCATGACCATGATCGGCGCCTCGCTCCTGTGGGTCGGCTGGTTCGGCTTCAATGCCGGCTCGAACCTCGAAGCCAATGCCTATGCGGCGCTCGCCATGATCAACACCTTCGTCGCCACCGCCGGTGCGACCGTGATCTGGATCGCGCTGGAAGGCGTGCTGCGCGGCAAGGCCTCCATGCTGGGTGCCGTGTCGGGTGCCGTCGCCGGCCTGGTGGCCGTCACGCCGGCCGCCGGTTTCGTCGGTCCGATGGGCGCCATCGTGCTCGGCATGGTTGCATCCGCCGTGTGCTACTTCTTCGTCTCGGTGGTGAAGAACGCGTTCAACTATGACGACAGCCTCGACGTGTTCGGCATTCACGGCGTGGGTGGCATCATCGGCGCCATCGGCACCGGCATCCTGGTCAATCCGGCACTCGGTGGCGCGGGCATCGTCGATTACTCGACGGCCGATTTCGCCGCGGGCTATGCCGGCATCGCGACCCAGGTCTGGGCGCAGCTCAAGGGCGTGCTGGTGACGGTGGCCTGGTCGGGCATCGGCTCCGCGATCCTCTACAAGATTGTGGATCTGATCATCGGCCTGCGCCCGTCCAAGGAAGCCGAGACCGAAGGCCTCGACCTCACCTCGCACGGCGAAGCAGCCTACCACTCGTAAGAGTTCAACCGAGGCGGCCGGCACGTGACCGGCCGCCCTCCAGAGGGGCGATCCGCAAGGATCGAGAACAAGAAGCCCGGCACGCTCAAACGTGCCGGGCTTTTTCATGTCGGAGGCGCAGCCATACGGAAGACGCGCAAATTGCCGCGAAGAGAGAGAATCACGGGCGCGTGAGGTTGCGCATGCCGGCCGCAAACCTCATCTTGGAACCGGTCCCAATGCTCTGGCAGCAGGGCCGCCCCGCCACATGACCGCCCTGGAGTTCCGCGACAGCCCATGCCGCATGACACCCCTTTGATCGCCACCATCGTTGCAGGTCTGGGCTTGGCCTTCGTGTTCGGCGCCATCGCCCAGCGCCTTCGGATCCAGCCTTTGGTGGGCTATCTCCTGGCGGGTGTCGCGGTCGGTCCCCATACGCCGGGCTTCGTGGCGAGCCAGGAACTGGCGCCGGAGCTGGCCGAGATGGGTGTGATTCTGCTGATGTTCGGCGTCGGCCTGCACTTTTCGCTGAAGGACCTGCTTTCCGTGCGCGCCATAGCGCTGCCGGGCGCGGTGGTGCAGATGGGCGTGGCAACCGCGCTCGGGGCGGGGTTCGCGTCGCTGATGGGCTGGCCGCTCGCGGGCGGGCTTGTCTTCGGTCTCGCTCTCTCGGTCGCAAGTACCGTGGTGCTGCTGCGCGCGCTCGCCGAGCGGCGGCTGGTCGAGACCGAGAAGGGACGGATCGCGGTCGGCTGGCTGATCGTCGAGGACCTCGCCATGGTCCTGGCTCTCGTTCTGCTGCCGGCCATCGCAGGTCTTCTCAGCACCGGCGCGGAAGGGAATGCCACCGCAAGCGGGGTCGTCGCGCACTGGTTCGAGGCGAACGGCTATGGTTTCGGCCTGTGGGAGATCATCGGCATCACGCTTCTGCAGGTGGCGATATTCGTCGTGCTGATGCTGGTCGTCGGCCGGCGCGTGATCCCCTGGCTGCTGCATTACATCGCCCATACCGGCTCGCGCGAACTGTTCCGTTTGTCCGTGCTGGCGATTGCGCTGGGCGTGGCCTTCGGAGCCGCCAAGCTCTTCGGCGTGTCGCTGGCGCTGGGTGCATTCTTTGCCGGCATGGTGCTGGCCGAATCCGAGCTCAGCCATCGCGCGGCGGAAGAGTCGCTGCCGTTCCGCGACGCTTTCGCAGTGCTGTTCTTCGTGTCCGTCGGCATGCTCTTCGACCCGACCAGCCTCATCCGCGACTTCTGGCCGGTTCTCGCCACCGTCTTCATCATCATCATCGGCAAGTCGCTGGCGGCGTTTCTGATCGTGAAGGCGTTCCGCTATCCGACCGCGACCGCGCTGACGATCTCGGCCAGTCTGGCGCAGATCGGCGAGTTCTCGTTCATTCTGGCCGAACTCGGCGTGGGGCTCGGCGTGTTGCCCGAGCAGGGGCGCAGCCTGATCCTGGCGGGCGCCATTCTGTCGATCCTCTTGAATCCGTTGGTCTTCATGTCGATCGACTGGCTGGCGCCACGGCTCGAGCGGCGCGGGCGCGTTCCGGTGCCGGCTACGGCCGCACCGGCTGCGGAAAGCGGCGAGGCGATCGCGCCGGTTGCCGTGGACGACGACGTGCCGGCACAGACCATGCAGACGGGCCACACGGTTCTCGTCGGCTATGGCCGCGTCGGCACGCTGGTCGCCGCCTCCCTGCGCGAACGGGGCGTGCCGCTCGTCGTGATCGAGGATGCCGACAAGCGCATCGCGGAACTGCGCAAGGAGGGCATCGAGACGATCATCGGCAATGCGGCGAGCACCGTCATTCTGCGCGCGGCGAACCTGCCGGCGGCCCGGCGGCTGGTGGTTGCGATCCCGAATGCCTTCGAAGCGGGGCAGATCGTAGAGCAGGGCCGCGCGGCGAACCCGGATCTGCACATCGTCGCGCGCGCTCATTCGGATGCCGAGGTCGCCTATCTTTCCGATCTCGGTGCGGCAGACGTCGTCTTGGGCGAGCGCGAGATTGCGCGTGGGATCGTTGAGAGGCTAGCCGATGATGGCCCTTTTTCGGGACCGCTCGTCGATGGCGGAAACGCGGAGGAACTTGTCGGCGAGGGAGGGGCTGGCCTGTCGCGACACGGGTCGTTCGATCAAGAAGGCACTGGCAGCGGCGAAGCCAGCCAGTTGGCCATGGGGAGTGATCCCGCACCCGGAAATTCTTCGCCCGACACTGCTCCCGCATCGGACGATCCGGATCGGGCGGGCTCGAACAAGCCATCTGGGTAGTGATGTGGGTGGGAAACCGATTCCGCCAGCTTAGCGAAAACCACCTGAGAGCATTGCGGTAGGCAAGAAAAAGGCCCGGCAGGACTTCCTGCCGGGCTTTTTCAATTCGATCGCTGAAAGATCAGAAGTTCTGGTCTTCCTGCGGCGCATTCACGCCTTCGCCCAGGATCGAGCTGCTGGCCTCGGGGGTGGGGGCGCTCGCCGAGCCGATGCCGCGGTCGTTCCGCTCGATCGAACGGGTCGTGCCATAGTCCACACCGTAGTTTGCGGCGGGGACGTTGGTTTCGGCGCTCGGATCATTGAAGCCGCCCGTCGAGTTATTCATCCAACGCGAAGGCTGGTCCGAAATGTTCGGGGACAGACGATCCTGAACGTTCTGGGCCAGAACAGGCGAAGCCATGGTGAGTACAAGTGCGGTTGCTGCAAGAATCTTTTTCATGATCATATCCAATCGTTCCAAACTATTCTCTGTTGGACGCCTGCTTGGGATCAGAAGCGCCCTGTTGACAGCCGGATAAGTTTGGCGACCTTTCATGTTTCCATCACAAAAAAGTTGAGTTCGGTGAACACTCCGTCGCGTGGTTGCGGTTGAAACTCTTTCGGCTTGCCCCGTGTGCGCCCAAAAACGGTTGCGCGCGCTCCATGGTTAATGGCCCCTTTACCAAGCGATTCTAGTCTCCTCGCGATTCCGTCCGGGCATGGGTTCGCTCGGGCGCACGGGAGCCTGTTTCATGCCTTCATCCGCGCATATCCTGATCGACGAGCCGCAGTCGGGCTTGAGCGAGTGGACACGCCGCTCGCTCAAGCGGCTGGCCGGATTGGGGGTGATCGCGGGACTGGCAGGTGCGGTCGCCGCGCTCGCCACCTGGAACGTGGCCGATCCCTCGTTCTCGAATGCGACCGATACGCCGATCACCAATGCGTTGGGCTATCCGGGTGCCGTATTCGCCGATGTGGCTGCGCAGTTCTGGGGGCTGGCAGCACTTGCCGGGCTGTTGCCGATCCTCAGCTGGGGCGTGATGCTCGCGCGTGCGACGCCGATCTACCGCCCCGTCTGGCGCGGGCTTGCAGCCTTTGGCGGCTCGCTGCTCGCCGCCGGCATTGCCGGCTGCATCACGCCGCCGCCGACCTGGCCGCTGCCGATGGGCCTGGGGGGCGTCTTCGGCGATGCCGTGCTGTGGTTGCCGAGCCTCGTCATCGGCGAATATCCGCAAGGTTTCAGCGCCATTCCGGTCGCCGTCATTCTGGCGGCCCCGACCGTCTATCTTTTCCTGTTCGGGGCCGGGCTGATCATGCGCGATCCGCCGGTCTATGAGGAAATCGAGGGCGACGACGAGGACGGTGAGGACCGCGTCAGCTTCTGGGCGTCGCTTTTCGGCATCCTGTCGCATTACTGGCTGTTCCTGCGTGCGCAGAGCCGCCGCCATCTGGCCGGCATGCGCAAGGAGCGTGCATCTTCCAACAATCCGCTCCTGAACCCCGAGCGCGGCTGGCGCCGTGCGGCCGAGCGGGTGGAAATGGAAGAAGCCGCCGAGTTCCGCGCCGAGCCTCGCATGGCGAGCCATCGCAGCGACCCGCAGATCCGGGCGCGCGTCGAGCCCGAATTCTTCGCAGCCATGGTCGCCGACAACCGTTCGCACCGCGTGAGCGAACCGGTAATGGACGAAGCGCCATGGGCCTCGCCCGCTGCCGACCCGTTCGCGGGCCAGCAGGACCGGTTTGATGCGCCCGCCTGGGATGAGACGCCCGTGGAAACCGACCTGTCGCTCGAGCCGCATGAATTGGCGGGCGATCCTTATAGGCAGCAGGATGGGTTCGAGCAGGCTTACGCTGATCCTGCCTATGCCGAACCAGCCTATGATGCGACCGCTTACAGCGAACCTGCCTATGCGGAGCCGGTTGCGCCACGCCCGCGCACGCCGGTCGGGCCCAATACGCAGGTGCGCAACTACCGTACGCCGTCGCCGTCGGCTTTGCGTGAAGCCGCCCAGCGTGAGGAAGAGTGGCGGCGTGCGCGCAGCCCCGCGAGCCTGCCGGTGGATGCAAGCGAGTTCGCAGCCGCCTTCGAAGACGAGGATGCGCCCTTCGACATGGAAGACGACTTCGCCGCTGCCCTGGAGGCCGAGCCGCTGGTGGATATTCCCGCAGCCGTCCAGCCGCAGGCCGTGCAGCAGGGGCTTCCGCGCGTGAAGATCCCGGCACTGTCGCGGCCCGCGCCTTTGCCGCCGGTGGTTCAGGCGCCGGCCGCGATGGCCACGGCCACGGCCGCCATCGCGGCACCGGCTGCCGTCGCGACCGCTGCCATGCACCGGATGCCCGCCCCATCGCGCGAGCTTGTCCGTTCCTTTGCAACCGGCGGCTTCGAGATGCCGGATCTGTCCTTCCTCGCCCAGCCCAAGGGTGCGGTGCGCGACCCCTCCCTTTCGCCCGAGGCGTTGCAGGAGAATGCGCGGCTGCTCGAAGGCGTGCTGGAAGATTTCGGCGTGAAGGGCGAGATCATCCAGGTTCGTCCGGGTCCGGTCGTGACGCTTTATGAACTGGAGCCCGCGCCTGGCATCAAGTCTTCCCGCGTGATCGGTCTGGCCGACGACATCGCGCGTTCGATGTCGGCCATCGCCGCGCGCGTCGCGGTGGTGCCGGGGCGCAATGCGATCGGCATCGAACTGCCGAACACGCGGCGCGAAACGGTCTATCTCCGCGAGATGCTGGCGAGCCAGGATTTCGCCGACAGCCAGGCCAAGCTCGCGCTCGCGCTCGGCAAGACCATCAATGGCGAGCCGGTGATCACCGACATCGCCAAGATGCCCCACGTGCTCGTCGCCGGCACCACCGGTTCGGGCAAGTCGGTGGCGATCAACACCATGATCCTGTCGCTGCTCTACCGCATGTCGCCCGAGCAGTGCCGCCTGATCATGATCGATCCGAAGATGGTGGAACTCTCCGTTTATGACGGCATCCCGCATCTGCTGACGCCTGTCGTGACCGACCCGAAGAAGGCCGTGGTCGCGCTGAAATGGACCGTGCGCGAGATGGAAGACCGTTATCGCAAGATGGCGAAGCTTTCGGTGCGCAACGTGGACGGCTTCAATGCGCGTGTGGCGCAGGCGGCCGAAAAGGGCGAGATGTTGTCGCGCACCGTGCAGACGGGCTTCGACAAGCAGACGGGCGAGGCGATCTACGAGACGGAAGAGCTCGATCTCGAGCCGATGCCCTATATCGTCGTGATCATCGACGAAGTCGCCGACCTGATGATGGTGGCGGGCAAGGACATCGAAGGGGCCGTCCAGCGCCTCGGCCAGATGGCGCGTGCGGCGGGCATCCACGTCATCATGGCGACGCAGCGTCCCTCGGTCGACGTCATCACCGGCACGATCAAGGCGAACTTCCCGACCCGTATCTCCTTCCAGGTGACGTCGAAGATCGACAGCCGCACGATCCTGGGCGAACAGGGCGCGGAACAGCTGCTCGGCCAGGGCGACATGCTGTTCATGGCCGGCGGCGGCCGCACGCAGCGCGTGCACGGGCCGTTCGTGTCGGACCAGGAAGTCGAGCGCGTGGTCAGCCACCTCAAGCTTCAGGGCGTGCCGGAATATCTCGACGCCATCACCGAGGACGAGGAGGAAGACGGCGAGGATGAGCGTCCGGCCAAGGGCGGGAATGGCGGCGGCGGAGCGTCGGGTGGTGAGACGTTCGACGATTCGGATGATCCGTACGATCAGGCCGTCGCGGTCGTCCTGCGCGATGGCAAGGCGTCGACCTCGTATATCCAGCGGCGACTCGGGATCGGCTACAACCGTGCGGCCTCGATCATCGAGCGCATGGAGCAGGAAGGGATCGTGGGCCCCGCGAACCATGCGGGCAAGCGTGAGATCCTGGTGCCGACGGAAGAGGACAAGATGTGAGGGATGGGGTCAAGGTTTCCGCGAAGGCTGAGCGCCCTCGAAGCTGAACTCAACCCTCGCAAGACCTTGTCCGCTTCCCCCTTGCTTCACCCCCTCCCGTGCCCCACTTCCGCCCGGATGGGACGGCACCACACGGAGATGAGCACCATGACCCTTTCGACCCCTTTCCGCCGTCTCGCGGTGGCCGCTGCGGCCGCTCTCTCTCTGAGCTTCGCCACGCCGGTCTTCGCGCAGCAAGGTGCGGCGACCGCGCAGAAGATCGCCGACCATTTCGCCTCGATCCGTTCCATGTCGGGCGAGTTCGTGCAGTTCGGGCCCAAGGGCGAGCAGACGGGCGGCAAGTTCTTTATCCAGCGGCCGGGCAAGATCCGGTTCAACTACGAGTCGCCCTCGGCCTATCGCGTGATCGCGGACGGCAACAATGTCGTCATCGACAATCGCAAGCTGAACACGTCCGACCTTTATCCGCTGTCCAAGACCCCGCTGAAGCTCCTGCTCGACGACCGCATCGACCTTTCCGACGGCAAGCTGAAATCGGTCAAGGAAGACAACGACCTGACCACGATCCAGCTCGCCGACAAGTCGGTGTTCGGCAATTCGCGCATCACCATGATGTTCGACCCGAAGACCTTTGACCTGCGCCAGTGGACGATCACGGACGCGCAAGGGAAGGACACGACGGTGATGATCTTCAACGTGCAGGAGGGCGCCAAGGTCGATCAGAGCCTGTTCGCCATCGACTACACGCGCAACCGTGTCGTGAACCAGAAGAAGAGCCAGTTCCGCTGAGCGGCGGAACGCGCTTTCAAGGCCTCTTTTCAGGCAAGGGCAGGGTAGGCTAAAGCCGCTCCCATGCCCTTCACCATCGCCACTTGGAACATCAACTCCGTCCGCCTGCGCATCGGCTTAGTCGAGCGCTTCCTGAGCGAATACGCGCCAGACGTGCTGTGTTTGCAGGAAACCAAATGCCCGGACGACCTCTTTCCGCACAACAACTTCCACGCGGCCGGCTACGAGGTGGTCGGCGTCAGCGGGCAGAAAGGCTATCATGGCGTGGCGGTGGTTTCGCGCCGGCCCTTCGAAGTGGTCGAGCGGCGGCGCTTCTGCTCCAAGGACGATTGCCGCCACATGTCGGTGCGCGTGCAGGCTGGCGCGAAATCGCTGCTCGTCCATAATTTCTACGTGCCCGCCGGCGGCGACGAGCCGAACCCGGACGTGAACCCGAAATTCCGGCACAAGCTCGATTTCATCGAGGAAATGCGCGAGGTGCCGGCCGAGCACAGCGCGGATTCCGGTTCGATCCTGGTGGGCGATCTCAACGTCGCGCCGCATCCCAACGATGTCTGGTCGCACAAGCAGATGTTGGGCGTGGTCAGCCATACGCCTGTCGAAACCGAAGGGCTCGAATCCATGCGCAAGGCAGGCCAATGGGTCGACCTGATGCGCCATGGCGTGCCGGACGACGAGAAGCTCTACACGTGGTGGAGCTATCGTGCGGCGGACTGGCTGGCTTCGAACCGGGGGCGGCGGCTGGATCACGTCTGGGGCTCGCCGGGAATGGAGAGCCACTTGACGGGGATCAGGATGCTCAAGGATTTGCGCGGATGGGAGCGACCGTCCGATCACGTCCCGGTGCTGGCGACGTTTGATCTGGATTGAGGGCAGGGGCTGGCTTTGCCTCGGTGAAGCGGCGAAGTTACCTCCACCCGTCGAAGAGCCAGACAGCCCTAGCTGAACCGCGGTGTGAGCCGGTCGATCTCGTCCACCATCGTCTGAAAATCCGTCGCGATGCGCCGGTAAAGGCGCACGGCCAGATCCGGATATTCTTCCAGAATGCGCCGGAAGGAGCGGCGATCGACTTTCAGCAGGGACACGGCGCCTGCCGCCACCGCACTGGCCGGGCGTTGCGTGGTGGTGATCAGTGCATATTCGCCGATCAAGGCGCCGGGTTCCAAGGTGCCGACGGGCACCTGCTTGCCCTGCCTTTCGCGGAAAAGTTCGATCGTCCCTTCTGCGAGGATGAAAGCGGCTTCCGCCTTGTCGCCCTCGCGAAACACGATCTCGCCGCGCCGGAAATCCAGACGTTCGGCACCGAAGGCCAAGAGGCGCAGCTGGTCGGGCGCAAAGCCCTCGAAAAGGGCCACGCCTGACAGGATGCGGATGTCGTCATCCAGTGCCATCGTGTCCTCGAGGGTTCAATCGTTCTCCGATTACCTCAAGAACACCCAAAGTTGAATTAACTTGGCGGTTCTTCTCGCCGGCAAATTGAAAGACGCTGCGTCAGCGCAACTTTCCTCTTATGGGATAAGCTTATAGCCGCCGCTTTCGGTCACCAGAATTTCGGCATTGGACGGATCGCGCTCGATCTTCTGACGCAGGCGATAGACGTGGGTTTCGAGCGTGTGGGTGGTGACGCCCGAATTGTAGCCCCACACCTCTTCCAGGAGCACGTCGCGAGTGACGACCTTCTGGTCGGCACGGTAGAGATATTTGATGATCGCCGCTTCCTTCTCGGTCAGGCGCACCTTGCCGCCCTTGCCGTCGATCAAAAGCTTCTGGCTGGGCTTGAAGGTGTAGGGACCGACGGTGAAGGTCGCGTCCTCGCTCTGCTCGTGCTGGCGCAACTGGGCACGGATGCGGGCGAGAAGCACGGCGAAGCGGAAGGGCTTCGTCACATAGTCGTTGGCGCCGGCTTCGAGGCCGAGGATCGTATCCGAATCCGTGTCGTGGCCCGTCAGCATGATGATCGGCGCCTTGTAGCCGCCTTTGCGGAGAACCTTGACCGCCTCGCGGCCGTCCATGTCGGGCAGGCCGACATCCATGATCAGGAGATCGACCGTGTTGCTGCGCGCGGCGGCAATGCCCTTGGCGGCATTGTTTTCTTCCTTGACCGCGAATTCCTCATAGAGCGCGAGCTGCTCGACCAGCAGGCCGCGGAGATCGTCGTCGTCATCGACCACAAGAATGGTGCGTGAAGTCATCGGTTTCCTGTCAGCGGGGCGTGGCAAGACGGCCGGGCCCGGCTAAAAGGTGCGCGCAGGCTATGAGGGACGTTTCTTGCGTTCATTTCAACAATATAGGGTCTCGGACAACGCAACAAAGGCCGAAAGTGCCTCTTGGTTCCTTTCCGTTCGTGCGAGGCCGGGAAATCCACAACAGGGAATCCTGCGGATCGGCGCGCAGACATTCCCCTGTGCGCTCGGCAAAGGGGGAATATCGTCGAACAAGCGGGAAGGCGACGGGGCGACGCCGCTGGCGCGGATGCGCGTGGTGAAGGCCTATTTCAGGCCACGGCACTCGCTCGACCTGATGCCCTGGCGGGCAGGGGTGCCGCTGGAGGGGATCGAGCGAGACTTGGGCTGGTGCGACGCTTCGGGCGACCGCAACTACAACCAGCCGGTGCGCCTGCCTTACCCTGCGAGCCACGAAAAGATGGCGCGCGACGACCGGCTCTACGACACGGTGCTGGTGCTCGACTGGAACCTCCGTCCGGCCAAGCGCGGGCGGGGCAGTGCCATCTTCCTGCACCTCGCCCGGCCGGGTTTCACGCCGACCGAAGGTTGCGTGGCGGTTTCGCGGGCAACCATGCGGCGGATCCTGCCGCTGTTGCGGCAGGGCTCGGTGGTTCAGGTGCTGCGCTAGCCGTTTCTCTTTCCAGTTTTACGATGACGACGTGAAGCCGCTTTGTCTGGAAGCGCCTAGAGCTGAGGGTTGAAGCCCCGGCCGCGCAGGGCGGATTGCTCGTGATCCACCAGTGACGCGATGTCGTTGCGCTCGAGTCCGATATCGCGCAGCCGCTCGTCGGACAGTTCCATGAGATGCTTGTAGAGCTTCCGGTCACGGTGAAGGCGATTGTTCAGGGAAATCAGAAGATCCTTGACGCGCGAGACGATGCCGGGTTGCGTGGTGTTCCATTCCATGACGGCCATAACAGCCTCCATTCCTTGGATATTTCCTTTTCTTGAAGCCGAAGATAGGAGCGTGACGGGCGAATGAGAAACGAATAGATTTCAGGAGATCGGCAAAGGAAATTTGAAGATCGATGGCGAGCTTTGTTCCCGGTACGCGGGCCTTGCGGGTGTTCGATGCGGCCGCACGCCACCTCAACTTCACGCGGGCGGCGGATGAGGTCGGGCTGACGCCGGCGGCGGTCAGCCATCAGATCAAGGAAATGGAAGAACAGCTGGGCGCGGTGCTCTTTGCGCGCACCAGCCGGACGATCCGGCTGACGGAAGCGGGCGTGCTATTCCGCGATGCGGCGGCCGAATCGCTCGCATTGCTCGACCATGCCGCCCTGCGCCTGCGCAAGCTCCAGCGCACGGCTTCGCAGCTGACGCTGTCGCTCGATGCCAACTTCGCCACCAAATGGATGCTGCCGCGTGTCGACGAGTTTCGTGCGGAGCATCCCGAGATCGACCTGCGCTTCGACATCTCGCATGCCCTGCGCGATTTCTCACGCGACGAGGTGGATGCAGCCGTTCGCTTCGGCAAGGGCCACTATCCGGGGCTGGTCTCGTTGCGGCTCTTCGACAACATCATCGTGCCGGTCTGCAGCCCGGCCTTGCTGAAGGGGCCGAAACCCCTGCGCGAGCCGCGCGACCTTCTCAACCATATGCTGGTCCATATCGAATGGAGCGGGCAGGGCATCACATGGCCCAACTGGAGAAGCTGGATGGCGGCGGCCGGCGTTTCGGGCTTCGACAACAGCCGCTCGCTCGTTTTCGAGGACACGGCGCATGCCGTGCAGGCGGCGATCGCAGGACAGGTGGTGGCGCTGGCCGATCTCGCGATGGTGGCCGACGACCTCGCTGCGGGCCGCCTCGTGCGGCCCTTCGAACTCGGCATCAAGCTGCCGGAAGAGTTCGGCTATTTCTTTGTTTATCCCGAAAGCTCGGCGGGTGACGTGCGGATCGAGGCGTTGCGGGATTGGGTCCTGAAGGGCTTCGGAAAGTTCTAGATACCCACGCCGCCGATCACCGCGCCGATGACCAGTGCCGCACCGAGCCAGTGGGCGGCATCGCGAAAGAAGCGCGACCAGGGCTGGGCGTTGCGCTGAAGGGTGACGGCGAGCGTCGGCAGGATGAAACCGGCCCAAAGGAAGAGTGCGGTGATGATGGCGTTTCGCAGGGTGATCTGACCGACGCCCAGATGGCCCACGGAACCGGCGAGCACCCAGGCCATGGCGAAGCATGAGACGACCGTGGTGGCGACGAGGCCGAGGCGGAGAGATGTGGCCTTGTCCAACAGCCTATGCCAGCCGAGGCTCCACAGGGTGGCCAGGAGGGCCGAGATGACGATCGCGAAAGGGTTGAGGCCGCCGAAGCTCATGGTGTGTTCTCCGAAAGAGGCGCGAAACGCCAGACGCTGGTGCGCTTGATTTCCGCATCTTCCAGCGCGCGGGAGACGGGCACCTCATAGGTGGCGAGAAGCGACAGATGTTCGCGCGGCAGATAGGAGCGGCCGGGATCGCCGACGAGGACCGCGATGCCGTTTGCCGCGAGGTGGCCGAACCATGGGAGCAGGCTTTGCGCCAGTTCACGGTCGAAGAAGACATCGCCGGCGAGCAGCACGTCCGTGTCGAGCATGTCACCGATCAGGTTTTGCGTGGTGAAAAGCAGGTTTGCGCCGTTCAGAGCCGTGTTGAGGCGAAAGGCGGTTTCGCTGAACAGGTCGATATCGGCGCCGCGCACATCGCTCGCGCCCGCCATATGCGCGGCAATCGCAACGAGGCCGGAGCCCGTCGCGAAATCCACCACGCGTTTGTTGCGCACCGTTTCGGGGTGATCGAGCAGGTAGCGTGCGAGGGCTTGCCCGCCGGCCCAGGCGAAGGCCCAGAAGGGGGGAAACAGGCCGATTTCAGCGAGTTCCCCCTCGGTCTTCAGCCAGAGGTCGTGGGCTTCCGCAGCGAGGTGAAGCTCGATCTCGGGCACGTGCGGCGGCGCCGCGACCGTCGTGTTCGCGCGGATGAACTCCGCCGCGCTTTGCGGCGTCAGGCTCAAAGCCCGCCCATGCGGCAGACTTCGGTCCATTCAACATCCGTCACCGGCTGCACGGACAGGCGCGACTGGGTGACAAGGGCCATCTGGGCGAGGGCAGGGTTCGTCTTGACGGCCTGAAGCGTGACGGGCTGCGGCATGTCCTTCAGCGCACGAAGATCGACGCATTCCCAGCGAAGGTCGTCGCCGGCGGTGGAGTCGGGGTGGGCGAGCGCGCAGACTTCCGCGATGCCGACCACGGCCAGTCCTTCATTGGAATGGTAGAAGAAGCCCTGATCGCCCAACTGCATGGCGCGCATGTTGTTGCGCGCGCCGTAGTTGCGCACGCCATCCCACTCCTGGCCTTTTTCGCCGAGTGCTTTCAGCATGTCCCAGGAGAACTTGAAGGGCTCGGACTTGAAGAGCCAATAGGCCATCAGAAGGCATCCGCCTTGTTGAAGACCCAGTTCCACGCGCTCGCTTCGACCGTCTCGAAGAGGCCGGCCTTGGCATAAGGATCTTGCGCCATCACGGCTTGGGCGGCTTCCACGCTGTCGGCCTTGATCACGACAAGGCTGCCGGTGGGCTTGCCGTCATTGCCGAGGAAGGGTCCGGCGAAGGCAAGGGTGCCTTCGGCGTTCAGCTTGTCGAGGAACGCCACATGGTCGGGGCGGGCCGCCATGCGGGTTTCGAGATGGTTGGGGCGGTCCTGGGCGATGAAGGCGACGAGCATGGGAGCGGGGTCCTTAGGGATAGCTGCCGCTCTCTTGCGTCAGATGTCTTCGCTCTTCAAGGGACGCGTCATCAAGGCTTCCACGGCATCCCCGATCGTCAGCCGGCCAGCGAGGATTTCGGTGACCGCGTTGATGATGGGCGCCTCGATGCCGTGTTGCACGGCGAGGTGTGCCGCGATGCCCGCGGTGGGCACGCCTTCGGCGAGCTTCAGCCCTTCGCGGCTCTCGCCCCGTCCCAGCGCCAACCCATAGGCGAAGTTGCGGGACTGCGCCGACGAGCAGGTGAGAAGGAGATCGCCCAGGCCCGACAGGCCCATGATGGTCTCGGGGTTGGCGCCCAGGCGAGTGGCAAGGCGGCGCAGTTCCACGAAGCCGCGCGTGACGAGCGCTGCCTGCGCGCTCGCACCCAGCCCTGCGCCTGCCGCCGCGCCTGCCGCGAGTGCAAACACGTTCTTCAAGGCGCCGCCGGCTTCCACGCCGCGCAGGTCGCCGTTCGAATAGCAGCGGAACGAGCCGCTCGACATGAACCTGGCGATCTCGCCGGCGAGCGCCTCGTCCTGCGCGCCGACCACCACGGCCGTGGGCAGGCCGCGGCCGACATCGGCGGCGAAGCTTGGGCCTGATAACGAAAGGAGCGGGTTGGCGGTGGTCTCCCGGGCGATGTCGGAGGGAAGGAGGCCGGTGTCGCGCTCGATGCCCTTGGCGCAAAGCACGAGGGGGATGAGAGGCGCGAGGTGAGGCGCGAGCTGCGGCAGGACCTGACGCAAGGTCTGGGCCGGCACGACGACGAGAACGGCTTCCGCGTCGCTCAGGGCTTCGGACAGGTCGGCGGTCGGCAGAATGGCGGAGCCGAGTGGGACGCCCGGCAATGCTTTCGCGTTCTCGCCCGTTTCGCGCATGGCTTGCACCTGCGTCCCATCGCGCGCCCAGAGGCGGACGCTTTGTTCCGCGCGGGCAGCGGCGAGCGCGAGTGCGGTGCCCCAGGCGCCGGCACCGATCACGGCGAGCGTCATGCGAAAGGATCCTTCATGCCTTGGCGCCGCGCCGGCCAGCGCCGATCAGCGGTGTCGCCGCGCTGTCCAAGGGCCAGCGGGTGCGCGGTGCGAAGCTTGCGGCATCCTCTACCAGCATGCCGGCGGCGAGTCGTTCGGCCCCCGCCCACGCGATCATCGCGGCATTGTCGCCGCACAGGCGCAAGGGTGGCGCGAGAAAGCGGAAGTGGTGCGTGGCACAGAGATCCGTCAGCGTGCCGCGCAAGGTCTCGTTCGCGGCCACGCCGCCGGCCACCACCAGCACCGGCTCGCCGAGATCGGGATAGGCGTTTCTGAAGCGTTCGAGCGCGCGCGACACGCGGTCGGCGAGGGCGTCGGCGACGGCTGCCTGGAACGAGGCGCCGAGATCGGCGATGTCCTGCTCGCTCAAGGGCTGCGCCTTCTCGGCGGCTTGCCGCACGGCGGTCTTGAGGCCCGAGAAGGAGAAGTCGGGCCGCTTTTCGCCTTTCAGCGGGCGGGGAAAGGGGAAGCGCGCGGGGTCGCCGCTCGTCGCAGCCTTTTCCACCGAAGGACCGCCGGGATAGGGAAGCCCTAAGAGCTTCGCTACCTTGTCGAAGGCTTCGCCCGCCGCATCGTCGATGGTCGAGGCATAGCGCTCATAGCGGCCGAGAGCGTGGACGGCCAGGATCTGCGTGTGGCCGCCCGAAACGAGCAGGAGAAGGAAGGGGAAGGCGACATTGTCGGTCAGCCGCGCGGTGAGCGCGTGGCCTTCGAGGTGGTTGAGCGGTAGAAGCGGCACCGCGGCGACCGCCGCCAGCGCCTTCGCCGTCATCAGGCCGACCAGAAGGCCGCCGGCGAGCCCGGGGCCGGCGGAGACTGCGACGGCATCCACCTGATCGAGCGACAGGCCGGCATCGTTCAATGCGGCCTCCACCACGCCGTCCAGGGCTTCCACATGGGCGCGGGCGGCGATCTCGGGCACCACGCCGCCAAAGGCCGCGTGTTCGGTGGTCTGGCTGAGCACGATGTCGGACAGAATGCGCGCCCGGCCGTCTTCATCGCGCGCGACGACGCTTGCGGCGGTCTCGTCGCAGCTCGTTTCGATGCCCAGCACGGTCAAAGTGCCTCGCATGGGGTTTTGCTCGTTTCCTTGCATTCAGGGGGGCGGGGGCTTTAAGGGATGCGCCATCCACCAAAAGACGCCCGCCATATTCACTGGCCGGGGCGTTAGCACGAAAAGAACGGATGCGAACACCCATCCTCACCATCGGCACGCGCGGCAGCCCGCTCGCCATCGCGCAAGCCACCGAATTGCGCGATCGGCTGATGGCGGCCCATGGCCTGCCTGCCGACGCCTTCTCGATCATGCCCATCACCACCAGCGGCGACCGCATCCAGGATCGACCGCTCTCGGAGATCGGCGGCAAGGGGCTCTTCACCAAGGAGATCGAGGAAGCGCTTCTGGAGGGGCGCATCGATGTCGCCGCGCATTCGTCGAAGGACATGCCCGTTCTTCTGCCACAAGGGCTGGCAATGCCCTATTTCCTGCCGCGCGAAGACCCGCGTGATGCGTTCATAGGACGCGACGTGGCACGGCTGAAGGAACTCAAGCCCGGCAGCGTGGTGGGTTCGGCCTCGTTGCGGCGCGGCGCGCTGATCCGCCGCTTGCGGCCCGACCTGCGCGTTGAAAGCTTTCGCGGCAATGTGCAGACGCGGCTGCGCAAGCTGGAACAGGGGCAAGCCGACGGCACGCTTCTGGCCTATGCGGGCCTCAAGCGGTTGCAGCTGGAGCACGTCGCGACGGAAGTGATGGATGTTGGGGCATTTCCGCCCGCACCCGGTCAGGGCGCCATCGGCATCGAGACGAGGATCGGCGACAAGCGGGTCCATGAGTTGATGGCGGCCGTCCACCACAAGGAAACCGGTGAAGCGCTGGCCGCCGAACGTGCTTTCTTGGGCGTGCTCGACGGCTCCTGCCGCACGCCCATCGCGGCCCATGCGCTGATCAAGGGTGAGCGGCTACAGTTTCACGGCATCATCCTGACGCCGGACGGCACGGAAGCGCATGAAATCCGCGAGGAGGGCCTGGCCGCGGATGCTGTGCGGATCGGCAGGCAAGCAGGTGAGGCCGTATGCGCCAAGGCAAGCCCGGCCTTTTTCGAAAGCTGGGCGTGATCCGCGTCCTCGTGACGCGTCCCGAACCCGATGCCACGCGCACCGCGCAGGCTTTGACCGAAGCCGGTTATGAGCCGGTCGTGCTGCCCCTATCCGAAACGGTGCCGATCGAAGGGGCTGTGCTGCCGGCTATCACAGCGGATGCCGTGGCGGTGACGAGTGCCAATGCGCTGCATTTCGCGCCGCTCGCGCTCCTCGAACCGCTGCTCAGCATGCCGCTTTTCGCGGTCGGGCCGCGAACGGCAGAGGTCGCGCGGCAGGCGGGCTTCAGCGATGTGCGCGAGGGGCCGGGGGATGCGGTGCGGCTCGGTGATGTGCTGCCGGCCCATATTCGAACGGTTCTCTATCTTTGCGGGCGGGTGCGGCGGCCCGAGTTCGAACGTGATTTGGGCGCGCGCAACGTGACGGTTTCGGCGGTCGAAACATATGACACGCGCAAGTGCATGCCTTCGCCGGAAGAGGCTCGGCTCATCCTGGGCGCTTGGCCGGTCGATGCAGCGCTGCTTTATTCCGCGTTCTCGGCAGAGGCTTTCCTGCGCCTGAAAGAGAGCGTGCCCGACCTTCTCGGCGATGCCAGATGCTTCGCACTTTCCCCTCGGATCGCTCAATCGGCGGGCCTGCACGCTTTTGCGCCCACGCAGCCGAACGAAGAGGCGCTTCTTGCGTTGTTGGCGGCGCGGGCGAGCCCACGTGGTTGATTCCGCGCGGCTGTTTCAACCGACACGAAACATGGTAGGGCCTCTGCGACCCTGAATAAAACCGAGAGGGAGCCGGCGAATGGCCAAGACGCCCAGAGCAGGATCGCGCGGAACAGGAGCGAGCGGAAGCGCCAAGGCTCCGCCGACTATCGATCTGACGGCGGAAGAGGCCGGCACACTGAGCGGGGCACAGTCTGAAACGCCTGAAGCTTCGAGCCCTCTCGACTCCGCACCGACGAGCGAACCTTTTGCCGGTTCGGCTTCGGCGAGCCAGTCCTTTCCCGAAGCTCCGTCGTTGAGTGAACCGAAGGGTGATGATCCGTTGCCGGATGCGCCGCTCTCAACGACCGTCTCGACCGCAGGCGAGGCGACCGGGCTGAATGAGCCGAGAACCGGCACGTTCGCGACAGAGACATCGGGGGCGCCGCAGCCTGCATTGGGTGAAGAGGCGGGTTCGGCTGGTGCGGAGAAATCGTCTTTCGAGCCGTTCGATGATGGTGAGCCGCTGACAGCCAGAGAGCCTGTGCCGGCTGACGCGATGATTTCAAATCTGGGCCATCGCGCGGACACGACGAATATTGGAGCTTCCGAAACGGATACGG
Source organism: Mesorhizobium liriopis (assembly GCF_024053505.1). GTDB lineage: Bacteria > Pseudomonadota > Alphaproteobacteria > Rhizobiales > Rhizobiaceae > Mesorhizobium_B > Mesorhizobium_B liriopis. The sequence continues at coordinate 218,562 of NZ_JAMXQS010000007.1, forward strand.
ACACCTCGGACGCTGTGTCACGCGATACGAAGACGGCGACGAGCAGCGCCCATTCCAGCAGTGCCGGTTCTTCCCGCACTTCGAGCAGCACGAGCACGGGCGGCACCTTCGGCGGTCGCAGCACGAGTTCCTACACGCCGCCGCCGCCAGCGCCGGAGCGCGGCAAAGGAGGGCTTTTCCTCGCCGGCCTGCTTGGTGGCGTAGCAGCGCTTGCCCTTGGCGCCGCTTTACAGTTCGCCGGTCTCCTGTCAGGCCCCCGCGCGCAGGGCGACGCCGCGCTCACCCAATTGCGCTCCGAGGTGGCTGTTTTACGCAATGCGCAGGGTCAGAACGGCGCAGTGGCGGGTGAAATCCAGTCGCTTCGTGGCGAACTGGCGCAACTGCGCGAGAGCGGCAATGCGGTGCCAGAGGCGATCGAAGAACGCTTAGGCGCGCTCGAGACGCGGGTGAACGACGCGGCGCAGCAGGCGCAACAGGGGGCCTCGACGGAGAGCGTCAACGAACTCGCGCAGCGCGTGGCGGCCAATCAGGCACTCGCCAATCAGGCAACCGAAGCGGCCAATGCGGCCGGCAATCGTGTCGCCACGGTCGAGCAAAGCGTCAGCGAAATCCAGGGCAGGCTCGAAGCGCTCGGCCAGCAGCCCAAAGTGGCGCTGGCGATTGCCGCCTCCGGGCTGAAATCGGCTGCCGATCGCGGGGCGCCTTTCGAGGCCGAGCTTCAAACCTTGCGCGCGGTTTCGCCCAACCTTCAGGGCACCGAGGCGCTCGACCCCTTCGCCAAAGGCGGTGTGCCGACGCGCGAGGCGCTGAAAGCCGAGTGGGACGAGGCGGCGAATGCCATGATTGCTTCCGAGCAGCAGGAAGCCCCCGCCGATGCCGGTGTGCTCGACCGGCTGTCGAGCAGCATGCGCGGCTTGGTATCGGTGCGGCCAGTTGGCAATGTGCAGGGCACCGGCACGGGGCCCACGGTGGCACGCATGGAGGTAGCCGTCGAGAACGGCAACCTGCAGGCGGCCTTGGCCGAATATGATACGCTGCCCGAGCCCGCGAAGGCGGCCGGCAAGGCATTCGCCGACAAGATGCGGGCGCGCGTCGAGATCGAGCAGCTGATCGATGCCACGATCGCCAATGCGATGAAGGCGTCCTGATGCTGCGCGTTCTGTTTTATCTCCTTCTTGTTTTCCTGATCTGCCTCGGTCTCGCCTGGGTGGCCGACCGCCCCGGCGAGATGATCGTCACCTTCAACGGCTATCGCTATCAGGTGAGCGTGCTGGTGGCGGCCGTGGCGGTCGTTGCGGTGGTGGCCGCCGTGATGGTCGCGTGGTGGTTGCTTAAAGGCATCTGGCGCTCGCCGCATGCGGTGTCGCGCTACTTCCGGGCGCGCAAGCGGGATCGCGGCTATCAGGCCCTGTCCACCGGCATGATCGCGGCGGGTGCGGGCGACGCCAGCCTCGCGCGCAAGATGAACGGGCAGGCGGTGAAACTGCTTCGCGCCGACCAAGAGCCGCTGATCCAGCTTCTCGACGCGCAGGCCTCGCTGCTCGAAGGCGACCATGCCGGCGCGCGCGCCAAGTTCGAGGCGATGCTGGAGGGCGGCGAAACGCGGCTGCTCGGCCTTCGCGGCCTTTATCTCGAAGCGGCACGTTTGGGTGACCGGGCGGCTGCACGTCACTATGCCGGGCGCGCCGCCGAAATCGCGCCGCAGCTGCATTGGGCCTCCGAAGCGACGATCGAGGAAAAGACCGAAACCGGCAATTGGGACGGTGCACTCAAACTGATCGATGCGCGCAAGCCGGCGAACGAGGACGAGCGTATTCGCGTCACCAACGAACGCGCCGCACTTCTGACGGCGAAGTCGATGTCGCTGCTCGACACCGACCCGAGCGGCGCGCGAAACGCGGCGCTCGAGGCGGTGCGCATCCGCCCCGCTTTCGTGCCGGCCTCGCTTGCGGCGGCTCGCGCACTATTCAGGCTCAACGACACGAAGAAGGGCGCGAAGGTTCTGGAGGCCGTTTGGAGGCTCGAGCCGCATCCGGAAGTCGCCGAGCTCTATGTGCAGGCGCGCCAGGGCGATTCCACGCATGACAGGCTGGCGCGCGCGCGCAAGCTCGCGGCCCTTCGGACCAACAATCCCGAATCCTCGATCACTGTGGCGCGTGCGGCGCTCGCGGCGCATGAGTTCGACGAGGCGCGAGAGGCGGCGGAAGCAGCCCTTCGCATGCAGCCGCGCGAAGGCATCTACCTGCTTCTCGCGGATATCGAGGAAGCCTCGACCGGCGACGAGGGACGCATGCGCCAGTATCTCGCCCGCGCCCTGCGCGCGCCGCGCGACCCGGCCTGGGTGGCCGACAATTACGTGTCCGACACCTGGGCGCCGTCATCGCCGGTTTCCGGGCGTATCGACGCATTCGAGTGGCGTGCGCCGGTGGAGCGCGTAGCGCAGGTGATCGACATGGAAGACTTGCCGCCGCGGCCTGCGCTGACGGACGGAAGTGAGCCGGTGGAAGACGAAACCGTTGACGCCGAGATGGTCGATGCCGAGGCTGTCGAAGCCTTGCCGCCCCCGCGCACGGACCGGCCGCTGCCCGACGATCCCGGTGTCGATCACACCGAAGACGACAAGCGTTTTCGCCTCTTCTGAGCCATGACCCCAATGCTGCACCGTCTCCGCTCTTTTTTCGAATCGCTTGCGGTCGAAACGAACCTGAAGAGTCCACGTGGTGACGACCCGCGCGTTGCAGCGGCGGCACTCCTGTTCCATCTGATGGATGCGGATGGCGTGCGCGACGAGAGCGAGCGGCAGCGCATCCGCACGGTACTGGGCGATTCATATGGGCTCGACGCCGACCAACTCAATGACCTGCTGATGGCGGGCGAGGAGGCGGAAGCCGACGCGGTGGACATGCACGCTTTCACCAGCGTGTTGATGCGCCACTGGAGCGACATGCAGCGGGTGGAGTTCGTGGGACTGCTCTGGGAAGTGGCCTATGCCGACGGTGAGCTGCACGAGATGGAGGACCATACGCTCTGGCGCGTGGCCGACCTGCTCGCCGTGGATGGACGCGAGCGGATGCTGCTGAAGCAGAAAGCGGCGCAGCGTCGCGCAGAGATGCGCGGCGGGGACTGAAGGCTTTGGTTGTGGAGTTTGACTGAGACTTCACCCCACCCTTCATCCGTCCCCACAAGGAGGAGGGGAGGACTTCATCGCTGTGCAATATCTGCGAAGCCAGGCACCAAGCTTGACGGTCGAGCATCGACGCTGGTGTCCTCCCTCGGCCTTTTGGGAACGGATGAAGGGCGGGGGTGAGGTTTCCTTATCGAGTGCCTTTCAAGATATAACCTTGGTCACCTGAATGACATGACCTCCCGCACCAGTAGCAAGCCGCCTCGCTCCATCCCGCCCGTCCTCGTCGTCCTTCACCAGGAAAGCTCGAGCGCGGGGCGGGTGGGGCATGTGCTCGCGGATCTGGGCTTTCCGCTCGATATCCGCCGTCCCGCTCTCGGCGATCGTCTGCCTGAAACCCTTGCCGACCATAGCGGGGCCGTCGTGTTCGGCGGGCCGATGAGTGCGAATGATGCGGACGAGTTCATCCGCCGCGAAACCGACTGGCTGTCCGTGCCACTGATCGAGAACCGGCCGTTCCTCGGCATCTGTCTCGGCGCGCAGATGCTGGCGAGCCATCTGGGCGGCACGGTCGAGGGACATCATGAGGGGTTGGTCGAGATCGGGTGGTATCCGGTCCGTGCGACGCCTGAGGGGCGGGAGCTGCTGCACTGGCCGGAGATGGTCTACCAGTTCCACCGCGAGGGCTTCACGCTGCCCAAGGATGCGACATTGCTGGCGACGTCTGACACCTATCCCAACCAGGCCTTTCGCTACCGCGAGAACGCCTGGGGCATCCAGTTTCATGCCGAGCTGACGCGCGTGATGATGCAGCGGTGGGTGGTGCATGGCGCCCAGCGCTTCGTGCTGCCGGGGGCGCAGCCGGGGCGTGACCATCTCGGCGGGCGGCTGATCTGGGACGCGCATCTGCGCCGCTGGCTGGGCGAGTTTCTCGAACTGATCTTCGGTCGGGCCGCTGTGGGTTAGACCCGCCCGTCCAATCGCCTGACTTTGCGCAGGGCTGGGAACAGCACGGCCCAGATGCCGGCGACCGCGATGGCGCCGACGCCGCCGAAGACGACGGCCGAGACCGTGCCGAAGGCGTGCGCCATGAGGCCCGCGCGGAACTCGCCGAGTTCGTTGGAGGCGCCCACGAAGACCATGTTCACCGCATTCACGCGCCCGCGCACCCGGTCCGGCGTCCAGAGCTGGATCAGGGTCTCGCGCACATAGACGCTGACCATGTCGGTCGCGCCCAAAAGCGCAAGCGCCACGATGGAGAGCCAAGTGATGGTGGACAGGCCGAACACCACTGTCACCGCGCCGAACAGAGCCACGAAGAAGAGCAGGATATAGCCGGCATGGTCACGGATCGGATGGCCGGCAAGCCAGACGGCGACCACGATGGCGCCAATGCCGGGGGCGGAGCGGAGAAGGCCCAGACCCCACGGTCCGAGATGCAGGATATCGCGCGCATAGACCGGCAACAGCGCCACCGCGCCCGAAAGAAGCACGGCGAAGAGGTCGAGCGAGATCGCGCCCAGCACGATCTTCTCGCTCCAGATATAGCGGAAACCGGCGAACAGCGTTTGGAGCGAGGTCGGCTCGGCCTGTTCCTTCGCCTGCGCGGGCTTGGGGATCGAAAAGACGAGCACGGCCGCGGCGAGCATCAAGACGGTCGCCGTACCATAGGCGATCTCGGCATTGAGGCCGTAGAGCAGGCCGCCCGCCACGGGGCCGACGATGGTGGCGGTCTGCCAGGCAGACGAGTTCCAGGCGACGGCATTGGCGAAATCCTCGGCCGGGACGAGATTGGCGACGAGCGAAGCGGCGGCGGGCCCGAAAAAGGCGCGGGCGATGCCGAAGACGAGCAGCGTCGCGAAGATCGGCAAGGGGCTGACAAGCCCGTGGACTGTCAAGGCCAGCAAGGCTGCGGCACATGCGGCTTCGAGAAGCGTCGAAAGGCCCATCACCTTGCGCCGGCCGAAGCGGTCCGACACCGCACCGGTGACGAGCACCAGCAGGAGGGCAGGGGCAAACTGGACGAGGCCGACATAGCCGAGATCGAGCGGGTTGCGCGTCAGGTCGTAGATCTGCCAGCCGACGGAGACGGACACGATCTGGGTCGCGAAGGTGCCGAAGAAGCGGGCGAGCCAGTAGCGCAGGAACGGGCCGTGCCTGAAGGCCGCAAAGCGTTCGCCTTCAGCGGTGGTCTCGGATGCTGTTGTCATGAGGCGATGCGCTCAGGAAGGATGCGAAGGAACGACTCGAAGGCCGCCTTAACGCATGTCACCGCCGAATGCGCGTCCAAAACTTCGGAAACTTCGGCCATCCATCACGTTCTAGGGATAGGCGCGGAACAAGCGACGCCAAAGAGGCTTGCCCAACCATGATGACCCGGACATTCACGCTTCCCGCTCTCGCACTCGGTGCGAGCCTGGTTTTCGGATCGAGCGCCTTTGCGCAGGCCCCTTCCGATCCACCGGCTGGGCCAGGCTCGACTACCGAGGACTGTCAGGCGTCCAACAGCGACAATCCTGTCGACAACGGCACGACGCAAACGCCGTCCACCAATCTCACCCAGACGCTCAACAATTGCGGCAGCGTGCTGCAACCGCCGCCGACGGGCGATTCCGGCGTCACACAGCCGATACCCGATACCGGCGAGATGCCCGTCGTGCCGCCGAGCGCCGTGCCTGCGCAACCGGCACAGCCGCAGGCTCAGTAAGGGGTCAGATCACCCAGTCTTCGCTGCTGACGAGATAGCCGCCCGCACGAAGCCACGAGACCAGCGTCTCGGCATTGTTTTCCGCCGAGACGCTCGCCGTGTCGAGCACCACTTCCGGGTTTTCCGGCGCTTCATAAGGGCTGCTGATGCCGGTGAAGTTCGCGATCTGGCCCTCGCGCGCCTTTTTGTAGAGGCCCTTCGGGTCGCGCTCCTCGGCGACTTCCAGAGACGTCGCGACATGGATTTCCACGAATTCGCCGGGCTGCAGCAGGCTGCGGGCGAGTTCGCGTTCGGCGCGGAAGGGCGAGATGAAGGAAGCAAGCACGATCAGGCCTGCATCCACCATCAGCTTGGCGGTTTCGGCCACGCGGCGGATATTCTCGGCACGATCGGCATCCGAGAAGCCGAGATCCTTGTTCAGACCGTGGCGGACATTGTCGCCATCGAGCAGATAGGTGTGACGGCCCAGCGAGTGGAGGCGCTTCTCGACGAGGTTTGCGATGGTGGACTTGCCCGCGCCCGACAGTCCGGTGAACCACAGCACGGCAGGCTTCTGTCCCTTGAGGTTGGCGCGCGCGCCTTTCGAGATATCGAGCGCCTGCCAGTGTACATTGCTGGCGCGGTGCAGGTTCTCTTCGATCGTACCCGCTGCAATCGTCAGGTTCGACAGCCGGTCGATCAGGATGAAGCCGCCGCCGGTGCGGTTCTCGGCGTAAGGATCGAAAGCCAGCGGTTCCTGCGCGGTCACATGGACCAGTGCCACCTCGTTGAGCTTCAGCGTGTCAGCGGGCTTCTCGCTCAGATCGTTGACATCGACCGTGTGCCTGATCTCGGCAATGCTCGCGCGCACCGTGCGGGTGCCGAGCTTGAGGAGATAGGTGCGCCCTAGCGCCAGCGGCTCCTCGTGCATCCAGATCAGATGCGCGGAGAACTGGTCGGACACGGCGGGGCGGTTATCGGCGGCGGAAAGCACGTCGCCGCGCGAGATGTCCACCTCGTCTTCGAGCGTCAGCGTGACGGCCTCGCCGGCGATGGCGCGGGCTTTATCGTCCTCGCCCATCGCGACGATGCTCTTGACCGCCGAAACGCGGCCGGAGGCGGCGACTGCGAGCTTATCGCCCACTTGCACCGTGCCGCTCGAAATCGTGCCGGAGAAGCCGCGGAAGTCGAGGTTAGGACGGTTCACCCACTGAACCGGCATGCGAAACGGCTTGTCGTTGAGGTCGCGCGAGACGTCGACCGTTTCGAGTTCCTCGATCAGCGTCGGGCCTTCAAACCAGGGCAGGTTCTCGCTGCGCGCAAAGACATTGTCGCCATAGCGCGCCGAAAGCGGAATGGGCGTGATGCGCTCGAAGCCGAGCTCGGCGGCAAAGGCCCTGTAGTCCGCCACGATGCGATCGAATACGTCCTGGCTGTAATTCACGAGGTCGATCTTGTTGACCGCGAGGACCACCTGCCGGATGCCAAGCAGCGAGACAATGAATGAGTGGCGACGTGTCTGGGTCAGTACGCCCTTGCGCGCGTCGATCAGGATCACGGCGAGGTCGGCGTTGGAGGCACCGGTCGCCATGTTGCGCGTGTACTGTTCATGGCCCGGTGTGTCGGCCACGATGAATTTGCGCTTTTCGGTGGCGAAGAAGCGGTAGGCGACGTCGATGGTGATGCCCTGCTCGCGCTCGGCCTCCAAGCCGTCCACGAGAAGCGCGAGATCCATCTCCTCGCCCACCGTGCCGTGCTTCTTGGAATCGCGTTCGAGGCTTGCGAGCTGGTCGGCGAAAAGCAGCTTGGTGTCGAAGAGCAGGCGGCCGATGAGCGTGGACTTGCCGTCATCGACGCTGCCGCAGGTGAGGAAGCGCAGGAGGTCCTTGTTCTCGTGGCGGTCGAGATAGGCCTCGAAATCGTTCGGGGCGAGGGGCTTGTTCATCAGAAATAGCCCTCGCGCTTCTTCTTCTCCATCGAGCCCTGCTCGTCATGGTCGATGAGGCGGCCCGAACGTTCGGATGTGCGCGCGACAAGCGTTTCGGCGACGATCTCGGACAGGTTCGAGGCATCCGACTCGACGGCTGCCGTCAGCGGATAGCAGCCGAGCGTACGGAAGCGAACGACACGCGTTTGCGGCGTTTCGCCGGGGCGCAGCGGCAGGCGGTCGTCGTCCACCATGATCAGCTGCCCGTCGCGTTCCACCACCGGACGGGGTGCTGCGAAGTAAAGCGGAACGATCGGGATGTCTTCCTTCAGGATATACTGCCAGATATCGAGTTCGGTCCAGTTGGAGAGCGGAAAGACGCGGATCGACTCACCCGGGCGGATGCGGGCATTGTAGAGGTTCCACAATTCAGGGCGCTGGTTCTTGGGGTCCCAGCCGTGGTTCTCGGTGCGGAAGGAGAAGATGCGCTCCTTGGCGCGGCTCTTTTCCTCGTCGCGTCGCGCGCCGCCGAAGGCCGCGTCGAAGCGACCCTCGTTCAGCGCCTGCTTGAGCGCCTCGGTCTTCATGATGTTGGTGTAGGTCGAGGAGCCATGGGTGAAGGGCGTGATGCCGGCTTCGACACCGGCATGGTTGGTGTGCGCGATGAGCCGCATGCCGGCGCGTTCCGCCGCCTCGTCGCGGAAGCGGATCATCTCGCGGAACTTCCAGGTCGTATCGACATGAAGCAGCGGGAAGGGTGGGCGCGAAGGATAGAAGGCCTTCATCGCCAGATGAAGCATCACCGACGAATCCTTGCCGATGGAATAGAGCATCACCGGATTGCGGAACTCGGCCGCCACCTCGCGGATGATATGGACGGATTCCGCCTCCAGCCGTTTGAGGTGGGAAAGGCGGTCGGGGGAGACTGCGCTCTGCCGCTCCCCGGTCTTCATCAACATGGTACTCACTGTCCAGACTTGGCCGGAACCGCTCCGGTCCTCGGGCCCTTGCCGCCCGAAAGCGTCGAAACCATGGAATCAGAAAGCAAAATCGGGGTCGCCATAGGCAATAAAGCCCTGATTGGCGAAGTCCACGTCGGATGCCTGGCCGCGCTTGTTGTAGCGCAAGGGCCGGCCTTCCAGATCGTGCACCACACCGCCGGCCGCGCGAAGGATCGCGTCGCCCGCTGCAGTGTCCCACTCCATGGTTCGAGTGTGGCGAGGATATAGATCGGCCTCGCCCGCTGCGAGGAGACAAAATTTCAGGGAGGAGCCGCGAGCGACATAATTTTCTACTGAATGGCGCTTCAGCCACTCGTTTGTTTCAAGACTGCCATGGGAGCGGCTGGCGACGGCAGTGGGCGCGGATGGGCATGGACGGGCGGAAATCGGCGTTCTCGTGCCGGCTTTGCCATTCTCGACTCCGGCGCGGAATGCGCCGAGCCCGTTTGCGCCCGCGAAGAGCTCGCCGCAGGCTGGGGCGAATACCACGCCGAGCGTCGGCTCACCATTTTCGACCAGCGCGATGTTGACGGTGAAATCGCCGTTGCGCGCGAGGAATTCACGGGTGCCGTCGAGGGGATCGACGATGAAGAACTTGTCCGCCGTTTCCGGCACGCGGCCAGCCGCGCATTCCTCCTCGGCGACGATGGGAATGGCGGGGTAGCGCGCGCGTAGCCCTGCCAGAATGATCGCTTCGGCACGCGTGTCGGCTTCGGTGACCGGCGAGGCATCTGATTTGATGTGATGCTCGAAGCTTGGCGCTTCATAGACTTCCATGATCGCACGGCCGGCATCGAGTGCCAGCAGGCAGAGATGGTCGAGCATGGTTTGCTTGTCGCTCATGCGCCCACCAGATCTCCGATGCGTGCGGCCATGTCGGCCACGAGCGCGGGGTTGCCGCGCGATTCCACGTTGAGGCGCAGAAGCGGTTCGGTGTTCGACCCGCGCAGGTTGAAGCGCCATTCGGGGAAAGCCATGCTCAAGCCGTCGAGCGTGGTGATCTCAGGGCTCTCGCCGGCGAATGCGGCCTGAACCTTGGCGATGGCGTCTTTCGTGCTTGCGACCTTGAAGTTGATTTCACCCGAGCAGGGAAAGGCTTTCATCCGCTGATCGACCAGTTCGCGAAGCGTGGCGCCCGTGCGGCTCAGTTCCGCCAGCACCGCGAGCCAGGGCAGCATGCCGGTGTCGCAGGAGGCGAAGGAGCGGAAATAATGGTGCGCGCTCATCTCGCCGCCATAAGCCGCGTTCTCCGCGCGCATCTTCTCCTTGAAGAAGGCGTGGCCCGTCTTGCACATCACCGCCCGCCCGCCGGCCTTCGAAACGATGTCCTCGGTGTTCCATGTCAGGCGAGGGTCGTAGAGGATCGTGGCACCAAGCTCATCGCGCAAGGTGCTCTGGGCGATCAGGCCGACGAGATAGTAGCCTTCGATGAAGGCACCGTCTTCATCATAGAAGAAGCAGCGGTCGAAATCGCCGTCCCAGGCGAGGCCAAGGGCCGCGCCGCTCCGCTTCACCGCTTCGCTTGCCGCCGCGCGCTTTTCCGGCAGAAGCGGGTTCGGCACGCCGTTGGGCAGGCGCGGGTCGGGCTCGTGCTCGATCTTGATCCATTCGATAGGCAGGTGGGGCTCGAGCAGGTCGATGACCGGCCCGGCGCAGCCATTGCCGGGATGGGCCACGATCTTCATCGGCTTGAGATCGATGTCGCGGACGCTGGCAATCAGGCGCTCGATATAGGGCGCCTTGCTCGGTTGCGGTTGAAGACTGCCGCGTTCGCTGAAGCTTGTAGCTATGGCGAAGTGCTCGTCGCCGTAAGTACGACCCTCGATGGCGTTGAGGCCGCCGGCGCGGGTGATGGCGGTCGCGCCGCGGCCGATCGGCTTGATGCCGTTATAGCTTTCCGGATTGTGGCTGGCGGTGACCATCAGTCCTAGATCGGCCGCTGCATAGTCGGTATGGAAATAGACTTCTTCCGTGCCGCAAAGACCGAGCGGCAGGACGGAAACGCCACTGTCCAGAAAGCCCTGTGCAAGCGCATGAGCGAGTGCGGGGCTGTCCTGGCGCATGTCGTGGCCGATGACCACGGTGCGAGGCTTCAATTCGGCAGCGGAGGCCTGTGCAATGCGATAGGCGAGGGGAGCGTTGAGTTCGGCCGGGATCTGGCCACGAATATCATAGGCCTTGAACGCGGACATCAGAGCGCGGCGCCGCACGCATGACGCGTTTCTGACATTTGCGTCAGAACCTTGCGCTCACGGATCTGGCTCCCAGCTTGAAGGGTGATGTCGCACCAATTCCGCTGCGGCACCTGCTCAACTCGTTTCCGAAATGAGGTCCCCATGAAACGTCTTGCCCTTCTTCTTGCCGCCACCGCGCTCGGCGCCGGTTCGGCTTTCGCACAGGCGGGGGCTCCCGTCGAGGTGGGCCGCCCCAACGCGCCCGACCAGAAGCCTGCCTTCGAAGGCCAGACCCGGGTCGGCCAGCCGGAAAACCCGGCCAAAGTGAAGGCCGAGACCGTGGCGGAAGGCCTGCCGCATCTGTGGGGCATGGAAATCCTGCCCGACGGGCGAATGCTGGTAACCGCAAAGGATGGTGAAATGCACATCCTCTCGAAAGACGGCAAGCCGGGCGACGCGATTTCTGGCGTGCCGGATGTGGCCTCGGGCGGTCAGGGCGGCTTGCTCGACGTGGCGCTAGCGCCGGACTTCGCGCAAAGCGGCCAAATCTACTTCTCGTTCTCCGAACCGCGCGAGAGTGGCGGCAACGGAACCAGCGTGGCGCGCGCGACGCTGAAGGCAGACGAAGACAATTCGGGCTCGGTCGAGAATGTCGAGGTCATCTTCCAGCAGACGCCGGCCTATGACGGCAACAAGCATTTCGGCTCCCGCCTGACCTTCGCACCCGACGGCAAGCTGTTCATCACGGTGGGCGAGCGCTCCGACGAGCCGATCCGCGACCAGGCGCAGGACCTGAACTCAGGCTTGGGAAAGGTCTTCCGCATCAATGCGGATGGGTCGACGCCGCAGGATAATCCGTTCGTCGGGCGTCAGGACGCGCAGGAGCAGATCTGGTCCTATGGCCTGCGCAACGTGCAGTCGGCCGCGCTTGACGGACAGGGCCGGCTCTGGACGGTGGAGCATGGCGCCAAGGGCGGTGACGAGTTGAACCGGCCGGAAGCCGGCAAGAACTATGGCTGGCCGGTGATCACCTATGGCATCGCCTATAGCGGGCGGCCGATCGGCGAGGGCATCACCGCCAAGGAGGGTATGGAACAGCCGGTCTATTACTGGGACCCGGTGATCGGCCCCTCGGGCATGGCCTTCTACGAGGGCGATGCGATCCCTGAATGGAAGAATGCATTCCTCGTCGGCGGGCTCGTGACGCAGGATCTCGTGGTGCTCCATATGGATGGCGACCGGGTGAAGGCCGAAGAGCGCGTGCCGCTCGATGCGCGCATCCGCGACGTGAAGGTCGGGCCGGACGGTGCGGTCTATGCGGTGACGGAGTCGCGCGGTGGTGCCAGCACCATCCTGCGGATCACGAAGGACAGTGCATCATAAGCTGTCGCTTCTGGCACATACCCTGGCCAAGAATATCGTCTATGGATCGGGCCTCCATCGGGAGGCCCTTTTCATGTCGGCACCTGCCTCAGACGCTCCGCTCTGGAAACCGTCGCATGCTATCCTCGAAGCGAGCCCGATGGCGCGCTTCATGCACTTTTGCGCTGACCGGGCGGGAGTGGCATTCGCCGATTACGATGCTTTCCACCGCTGGTCGGTGGACGATCGCGGTGCGTTCTGGAGCGCGGTCTGGGAGTTCTGCCAAGTTCTGGGCGAGCGCGGGGAAACGGCGCTGGTCGATCATGGGCACATGCTCGACGCGCGATTCTTTCCGGATGCCCGGCTGAATTTTGCGGAAAATCTCCTGCGCCTGGACGGCGAAGAGCCGGCGCTGATCTTTCGCGGCGAGAATAAGGCGCGCGCCGTCTGGTCCTGGCGTGAGTTGCGTGAAACAGTCTCCCGCTTGCAGCAGGCGATGGAAGCGCTCGGCATCAAAGCCGGCGACCGGGTGGCGGCCATGATGCCGAACATGCCGGAAACGGTGGCAGCAATGCTCGCGACGGCCTCGCTGGGGGGCGTCTGGTCGTCATGTTCCCCGGATTTCGGCGCGGAGGGCGTGCTCGACCGGTTCGGACAGATCGAACCGAAGCTGCTGATCGCCTCGGACGGCTACTGGTATAACGGCAAGCATCAGGACACGGGCGAAAAACTGCGCGTCATCGTGGACAGGCTCGGATGTCCCGTGCTGGTCGTGCCCTATGCGGGCAACGGCGAAACGCTTGCGGCTTCGCTGCCTGATGGCCGAAGCTGGGATGCGTTCGTCGCCCCCTTCGCGCCCCAGACTTTGCAGTTCGAGCGCCTGCCTTTCGATCATCCGCTTTACATTCTCTTCTCGTCGGGAACGACAGGGGTGCCGAAATGCATCGTGCATGGAGCGGGCGGCACGCTGCTGCAGCACCTCAAGGAGCACCGCTTTCATTCCGGCGTCGAGGAAGGGCAGCGGCTCTTCTACTTTACCACCTGCGGCTGGATGATGTGGAACTGGCTGGTGTCGGGTTTGGCGAGCGGTGCCACCGTCTGCCTTTACGATGGCTCTCCCTTTTTTCCTGATGGCAACGTTCTGTTCGACTATGCGGCCGAAGAGCGTTTCGCCGTCTTCGGCACGTCTGCCAAATTCATCGACGCCGTGCGCAAGAGCGGGCTGAGGCCTGCCTCTACCCATGACTTGTCGCATCTGAGACTGATCGCTTCGACCGGCTCGCCGTTGTCGCCTGAGGGGTTCGATTTCGTTGACGAAGGCATCAAGCCCGGCATTCAGCTGGCTTCGATCTCGGGCGGCACGGATATCGTGTCGTGCTTCGTGCTCGGCATTCCGCTCAAACCTGTCTGGCGCGGCGAGATCCAGGGGCCGGGTCTCGGCATGGCCGTCGATGTCTGGAGCGAGAACGGTGAGCCGGTGCGCGAGGAAAAAGGCGAACTCGTCTGCACGGCGGCGTTTCCGTCCATGCCGGTGATGTTCTGGAACGATCCTGAGGGGGCGAAATACCGTGCCGCCTATTTCGAGCGTTTTCCCGATGTCTGGTGTCATGGCGATTTCGCCGAATGGACCGCGCATGGCGGCATCGTCATCCATGGCCGCTCGGATGCGGTGCTGAACCCCGGTGGAGTGCGCATCGGCACGGCGGAGATCTACAACCAGGTCGAGAAGCTACCGGAGATCGTTGAAGCGATCGCGATCGGGCAGGACTGGGAAGACGATGTGCGCGTGGTGCTGTTCGTGCGCCTCGCACCCGGCATGGCACTCGATGAGGCTTTGGAGGCGCGTATCCGCGCGCAGATCCGCAAGGGTGCGAGCCCGCGCCATGTGCCGGCGCGCATCGTGGCCGTGGAGGATATTCCGCGCACCAAGTCGGGCAAGATCGTTGAACTCGCCGTGCGCGAGGTGGTGCATGGCCGTCCCGTCAGGAACAGCCATGCCTTGGCCAACCCGGAAGCGCTCGAGCTCTTTCGCGACCGGCCCGAACTTCGGACCTAGGGCATTGTTCGTGCTCCGATGCCGAGGGCAAAGCCGCCGCACGCCCTTGCCGGAATTGTTCTAGTTGAACGTGAAGCTCATCCCGGCGCCGCCGCCGACCTTACCGCCGGCGGTGCTCGCCGTGGCGTTCAAGCGCATGCGACCGCTTTCGTTGGTGTAGCCGAGGCCCGCGGCAAAGGCGCCTTCGCCGCGCCAGACGCCCGCGCCGATGCCCATCGATACCTTGCCCGGCGCGTCGTCGAAGCGGAGCGAGGCCGCGGCCAGGCCGATGGCTGCGGCCTGATGGGCTTCGTCGCGCACTTCATCCACGCGGGCATCGGTGTAGGCGCGGGAGCGACGATAAACATCCTCGGCATTGTCGACGGGGCCGGCTGCGACCGCCTCACGCAATTGCTGAAGATTGACGGCATCCGTCGCCTCTTCCGCCGCCGCCACGTTGCGGACGCGGACCGGCGCATCGGTGTTGCCACCTTGCAGCGTGATGCTGTTGGTCTTGTTGCCGGCAGTGTCGGTGTCATAGCGGACGGAAACATTGTTGAGGGCCGCAAGCGCCTGGTTGGTTTCATGCAACTGCGCGCCGGTGACCGCATCGCTCGACGTTTCGTTGAGGATCGCGGGGCGCAGATTGGTGAGGCGGGTGCCGCCCGTACCCGTGAGTGTGGCGATCGTGCGCGTGGCATCGTCATAGCGGATGCCGCCATCGGCCACCGCGCGAAGCTGAGTGATGTTGGCCGCATCGGTGTCGGCGCTGCCCGCCGCGACATTGGTCAGGCGGCGCTCCGCACCGGTCGCGCCGATCGAGACTTCGCCCACGGCCGTGCCGCCTGCAAGCGGCGTCGTGCCTGGATTGTAGGCTGCGGCCGCCAGACTGGCGTTTGTCGCGGAACCGGCACCGAGTGCGACGCTGTTGGCAGCCGTAGCATTCGCGCCCCGGCCGATGGCCACCGCGCCCGCCGCATTCAATCCGACTTCCGCGCCCGTGCCCAGCGCGAGGGCACCCGTCGCGCCGGTTGCGGTCGAAGCGCCATTGCCCAGCGCGACGGCATCGAGGTCGGCAGCACTCGCGGTTGCGCCGTTCGTTCCCAAGCCGCTGATGCGGTTGCCGCCGATCGCGATGCCGGCTTCGGTGTCGAGCTGGACCCCGTCGGCGGTGGTGATGCACTCATCGGAGGGTGCAATGACGGCGCCCGAGGTGGTGAGAGCAGACAGGCTGATCGGCTGGCCGCTCGCGGCGTTGCTGAGCACACCTGCGGCATCGACGCTGACGGGCTGCGGCAAGGTGCCGAGAAGCGTGCCCAAGACTGTGCTTCCAAGCAGGCCGTTCACAGCACTTTGTGTCGGCGCGATTACGTCAGTCACCACCGGGCGGAGGATATCGGTCACGACCGAGCGTGACAGGCTGACGCCGCTGCAGGCGCTGACGAGCGCGGTCTGCGCCTCGGCACTCGACGCCCAGCCGATTGCAGCAACGGACGCGGCCCATAAAAGTTTTCGTTTGGTTAGTTGCATATTTCGTCGACCCCAAGTTGTGGGTGAAACAATTGCAACCTATGGTTAAGAAAGCGAGGTTGTGCGATACAACCTTAGCGCACAGCCGATTGTATCGACGAGCGCGAGCATGACAGTCTGGCACCAACCAGCAGACGCTTCCGTCAAAAATTTAGGGATGCAGGCAGATAGCGCACGTCCGCTGTCGATCCTGAGGCGGACCGGTGCCTCACCGAGGTGTCGGTCCGATGCTCCAGTCTCGATCAGGCTGCGATGCGGAAGGTGCCGCGTCCGGCTTCCTTGGCGCGATAGAGTGCGATGTCGGCCTGATGCGCGATACCTTCGCGCGTAGTCGCGTGGGTGGGGGCAAGGGCCGCGCCGACGCTGATCGAGCAGCGCAGGTCACGGTCAGGAAGCGTAATCGGCCGTTTGAAGGCGTCCACGAGGCGGGTTGCAATCGTCTCGACCTCGCGCAGGCCCGGCACGTCGCGCAAGACGACGCAGAACTCGTCGCCACCGATGCGCGCGACCAGATCCTTCCCGCGCACCACGCCCTTGATGCGGTTCGCCACTTCGCGCAGCACCGTGTCGCCCGCAGGGTGGCCGAAGCTGTCATTGACCGTCTTGAAGTGATCGATATCGACGTAAACGAGGCCCGCGCCGTGATTGGGATCGATGGCGAGTTCGAAGAGGTTGCCGATTTCCTCCCGCAGGCCCAGACGGTTGAGGCAACCGGTCAGTGGGTCCGTATTGGCCGCGTCCTTGAGCGCCTTCTCGTTGGTGGTCAGCTTCACATTGGCCTGTTCGAGCTGCAGCATGTTCGCGGCGAGCAGGCCGAGATCGCGCAGACGCGCTTTGTCGTGCTCCGAGAACTCGCGCGGTTCGGGGCCCAGCAGGCAGAGCGATCCGATATTATGGCCGGGATGGATGCTGAGCGGGATGCCGGCATAGAAGCGCAAGAACGGCGCTCTTTGAACATAAGCAAGATGTGCGAAGCGCTCGTCCGCCCAGAGGTCCGGCACGATGAAGATATCGTCCTGCATGATGGCATGGGCGCAGATCGAATCAGAACGCGGCAGCCCGGGCTCGTCGAAACCGCAAGATGCCAGCGCATGCTGCCAGTCATTGTCGATGAGGTTTACCACTACCACGGGCAGGTCGAAGAGCTCGCGGCCGATATTGACCAGCGCCATGAGAGCGGGGGAACGGACGGACTGGTTGATCAGTCTTTCGGACAGGCCGAGACTGTCGACCGTTGCCTGGCGTTCTTTCTCGTTCGCGGGAACCGGGTACAATTCTCCAAGCCTCCAAAACTTCTCGCGGTCGGCGCAGTGGCCGAACCAATCCTGCCTTTCAAAGGAGCGCGACCTCGCCCACATCGGGCAAGGTAGCGCATAACACATGAAAGGCGCGGAAGTTCGAGAGTTTTGGTTAAGCGTCGGGTTGACCCAAGGGCAAAGGGCGCCAACCTAAACGATGCCCCCGCTGCCGCCCGCGACGGCGGGACGCTCGGCCGCAACTCTGGCGCGGTAGCCGCTGGCACGATAGGCCGCGACCGGGTCGATGGCACCGCCGCTCTCAAGCCGCGCCAGCGCTAGGATCGGCTCCACATCGGTGCGGAAGGCAGCCTTCAGCGTCTGCGTCGCCTGAAGGGCATCGTTTTCCTCCTGGAAGCCCAACAGCTTTTCGCGGTTCACGAGCAAGGCCTGCGCATAGGCACGCTGCACTTCGGTCGCGGACAACATCAGGCTTTCGATCGGGTCGGTGACATTGTGGCTCTGGTCGAGCATGTGGGCGGGGTGGAAGCTCTCATCGGCGAGTTCGGCTTCCACCAGTTCGTTGAAGACGAGGAACAGGCGGTAGGGATCGATCGAGCCGGCGTCGAGGTCGTCGTCGCCATATTTTGAATCGTTGAAGTGGAAGCCGCCGAGCTTGTTGCGGCTGATCAGGCGCGCCACGATCTGCTCGATATTGGTGTTGGGCGCATGATGACCGAGATCGACCAGGCAGTAGGCCTTGGGACCGAGCTCGGAAGCGATGATGTAGTTGGTGCCCCAGTCCTGCACCACCGTCGAGTAGAAGGCCGGCTCGTACATCTTGTGCTCGGAGAAGAGCTTCCAGTCGTCAGGCAGACCATCATAGATCGCACGCATGGCATCCATGTAGCGATCGAAGGCGCGCGAGAAATTGACCTGGCCGGGGAAGTTCGAGCCGTCGCCGATCCAGACGGTGAGCGCCTTGGAGCCGAGCGTCTTGCCGATCTCGATGCATTCGAGATTGTGCTCGACGGCCTGTGAGCGTGCGCCCTTGTCCGCATGGGTCAGCGAGCCGAACTTGTAGGAATGGCTTTGACCGGCCGCGTCCGAGAAGGTGTTGGAGTTCATCGCGTCGAAGCCGAGGCCGAAGCGCGACGCGGCCTGCTTGAGGCGGTTGGGCTCCGCCTTGTCCCACGGAATGTGGAGCGACACCGTGGGCGTGGCGCGGGTCAATTCGTTGATGACGGCGCAGTCCTCGATCTTGTCGAAGATGTCGCGCGGCTCGCCGGTGCCGGGAAAGCGCGCGAAGCGCGTGCCGCCCGTTCCTACGCCCCATGAGGGGACGGCGACGCCGAAGCCTGCGACCTTTGCCTTGATGGCATCGATCGCGATTCCACGGCGGTCGAGGCGCTCGCTGAGCGTCTCGTAGTCGCGGCGCAGATCGGCCTCGCGGGCGGCGTTGTCGTGGGCCACCACATCGGTGGCGATGATGGTCTCGCTCATTTCTCTCTCCTCCCTTTCAACCAGGCTTCAGCGCGGGAAGCTCTGGGCGTTGCCGGCATCCACGTTGATGATGTTGCCGGTGGACTTGGCGGAGAGTTCGGAGGCGAAGAAGTAGATGGCTTCGGCGATGTCCTCGGGGAAGACCGAGCGCTTGAGCATGGAGCGCGAGCGGTAGTGCTCTTCGAGCTCGTCGGTGGACATCTTGTAGGCGGCGGCGCGCTGTTCCTTCCACTCGCCCGTCCAGATCTTGGAGCCGCGCAGCACCGCGTCCGGGTTCACCGTGTTGACGCGGATCTGCTCCCCCGCACCCTCAAGCGCCAGGCAGCGCGCGAGGTGGATTTCCGCAGCTTTCGCCGTGCAATAGGCCGCGGCATTGGGCGAGGCGGCAAGGCCGTTCTTGGACGAGACGAAGACGACATTGCCGCCCAGTTTCTGCGCGCGGAACTGGCGGAAGGCCTCGCGGCTGACCAGGAAATAGCCGGTCGAAAGGATGTCCATGTTCTTGTTCCACAATTCCAGCGAGGTGTCCTCGATGGGCGCGGAGGAGGCGAGGCCGGCATTGGAAACGAGAATGTCGATGCCGCCGAATTCGACGGCGGTATCCACGAAGCCCTGCGCGACCGCCGTTTCGCTGGTGACGTTCATGGAAACGCTGCGCACCACATCCTTGCCGTGGAGCTTGGTCAGTTCCTGCTGCGCTGCGTCGAGCGCGGCGTGGTCGATGTCGGCCAGAACCACGCAGGCGCCTTCGCCGAGCAGGCGACGGGCGGTGGCCTTGCCGATGCCGCCCGCGCCTCCGGTGACGAGCGCGATGCGGCCAGCCAGCGATTTGGGCTTGGGCATGCGCTGGAGTTTGGCTTCCTCGAGCAGCCAGTATTCGATGTCGAAGGCTTCCTGTTCGGGCAGGCCGACATAAGTCGAGACGCTGGACGCACCGCGCATCACGTTGATCGCGTTCACATAGAACTCGCCCGAAATGCGCGCAGTGGCCTTGTCCTTGGCGAAGGTGAACATGCCCACGCCCGGCATCAGATAGACCACGGCATTCGGGTCACGCACGGGCGGCGAGTCCGAATGCCTGGAGCGGTCGTAGTAAGCTTGATAATCGGCGCGATAGGCCTCGATGTCCTGGCCGAGCTTTTCCACGACCGCATCGACATCAGGCTTGGCAGGATCGAAATCGATCACGAGCGGGCGGATCTTGGTGCGCAGGAAATGGTCGGGGCAGGAGGTGCCGAGGGCCGCCAGGTCGCGCAGGTTCTTCGAATTGACGAATTCGAGCACCGCAGGCGAATCGTCGAAATGGCCGAGCTTGTGGCTGTCTGCCGAGATGAAGCCGCGAATGCGGGGCATCAGCTTGGCGGCCACCGCACGGCGCTCTTCCACGCCGAGCGGCTCGACCACCGCACCGCCGAAAGCCGGCTTGTCTTCGGTTTTCTCGGCAAACCACGCGATCGCCTTGTTGATGGTCGAGATTGTGGTCTCGTAGCACGCGCGCGGCGTGTTGCCCCAGGTGAAGAGGCCGTGGCTTTCGAGGATCACGCCCTTGGCGTCGGGGTTCTCCAGGCAGAACTTTTCGAGCCAGAGGCCGAGCTCGAAGCCGGGGCGCTTCCAGGGCAGCCAGCCGATTTCCTTGCCGAAAATTTCTTCCGTCAGCGCCTTGGAATCTTTCGAGGCCGCGATCGCGATGATCGCGTCGGGGTGCATGTGATCCACATAAGCATGCGGCACATAAGCGTGGAGCGGCGTGTCGATCGAGGCCGCGCGCGGGTTGAGGTTGAAGGTGGCGTGGGGCAGATAGCCGACCATCTCGTCCTCGTGCTCGACGCCACGATAAAGGGCTTTCAGCGCGCGAAGCTTGCTCATGTAGAGCGTGGCGAAACCGTCGAGCTTGATCGAGGCGCTGTCGCCGCCGGAGCCCTTGACCCAGAGCACCTCGACCTCCTCGCCCGTCAGCGGGTCCTCCTGCCAGATCTTGGAGGAAGTGTTGCCGCCGCCGTAATTGGTGACGCGCTTGTCGGAGCCGAGGATGTTCGAGCGGTAAACAAGCCGCTCGGGCTCGCTCATGCCAGCTGCCTTGCTCTCGTCCCACAGGTCGGCGAGGCCCAAGGCCGGGTTCTTGGTGAGCATGGCTTCCTCCGCTTTTTCAGCTCAGGCGATCATTAAGTCGCCATTTGCGCGGGAAGTTTCCACGATCTCTCCGTCTCGTCAATCGCAAACGATCATTTTCAATCATGCTGCGCTGCACAATGATTTTTCATGATCGATCATGATTGACAATGGAGCGTGAAGCTCGCAGTCTGCTGATCAGGGAGGCGTTCATGCACGAGAAAGAGCGACAGCGCGTGATCCTGTCGGCCGTTCAGGAGCGGCCGGTGGTGACCGTGCAGGACATGGTGGACCTGACCGGTGCGTCGGAAGCCACGATCCGTCGCGATATTTCGGGCCTGCATGACCAGAAGCGCCTGCGCCGCGTGCGCGGGGGTGCCGAAGCGATTTCGCCGCCACAGGTGACTGGTCTCCTCGGGCGGCCCTTCAGCGTCAACGAAGCGCTGCATGTGGCGAAGAAGCGCGCGATTGCGCGGGAGGCCGTGGCACTATGCCAGGATGGCGAGCCGATCATCATCAATGGCGGCACGACGACCTTCCAGATGGTGCATCCCCTCGCCAACCGGCGGATGACCATCTTCACCAACTCGTTTCCGATCGCCGAGCATCTGCTCAAACATTCCAAGAACACGGTGATGCTGTCGGGCGGTACGATCTATCGCGAGCAGAACATCGTGCTTTCGCCGTTCGACAACGACGTGACGCGCAATTTCTATGCGCGCCGCATGTTCATGGGCGCTCAAGGGCTCGGACCGCTGGGGCTGATGGAAAGCGACCCGCTCCTGATTCAGGCGGAGGGGAAGCTGATCGATCAGGCGGACGAGCTGGTGGTGCTGGTGGATTCGTCCAAGTTCGCCCAGCGCTCGAGCCTGATCCTGTGCGGGCTGTCGCGCATCGCCTGCGTGATCACGGACGAGGACATCGAGGACGAGCATCAACGGATGCTGGAAGATGCGGGCGTCGCCGTGCGCATTGCGAAGAGCGCGGCGCCCACGAAAACTGCGCAGGGCACCGCGGAGGAATCGTCGCTGCCGGCCTGAAGAGGATCGGAAGGCAGTGCGGGTGGAAGACTGAATAAAAGGTTCAACGGGAGGAACCCAGAACATGAACATCATCAAGAAACTCGGCCTCGCGGCCGCCATGTCGGCGGCACTCTTCGCGAGCGCCGCCCATGCCGAAACGGTCAAGATCGCGCTGGTCGTGAAGTCGCTCGGCAACGGCTTCTTCGATGCCGCCAACAAAGGCGCGCAGGAAGCCGCCAAGGAACTCGGCGATGTCGAGATCATCTATACCGGCCCGACCAAAGCGACCGCCGAAGGCCAGATCGAGGTGATCAATTCACTGATCGCGCAGAAGGTGAATGCGATTGCCGTGTCCGCCAACGATGCGGACGCGCTGGTGCCGACGCTGAAGAAGGCCATGCAGCGCGGCATCACGGTCGTCTCATGGGATTCGGGCGTCGCACCCGAGGGCCGTCAGGTTCATCTGAACCCGTCCGACACCAACCTGATCGGCGAAACCATCATCAAGCTCGCGGCCGATCATCTGCCCGAGGGCGGCGATGTCGCGATCCTTTCGGCGGCTTCCACCGCGACCAACCAGAATGCCTGGATCGACGCCGCCAAAAAGGCGCTGCCGGAGAAGTTCCCGAAAATCAATCTCGTTGCCACCGTTTACGGCGACGACGATTCCGCCAAGAGCACCGACGAGGCCAAGGGGCTGTTGAAGTCCTACCCGAACCTCAAGGCTATCATCGCGCCGACCACCGTCGGCGTTGTCGCTGCCGCCCAGGTCGTGACCGATCAAAACCTGATCGGCAAGGTGAATGTCACGGGCCTCGCTCTGCCCTCCGAATTCAAGAAATTCATCGACAACGGCACGAGCCAGGGCGTCGCGCTGTGGAACCCGATCGATCTCGGCTATTCGGCCGTCTACCTCGCCTATGATCTCGCGGTGAAGAAGGACGAAGCGAAGCCCGGCGCCAAGCTTTCCATCGGCCGCGTCGGCGAAGTGACGCTGGACGACACCAACTCGGCGCCGATGGCGGCACCCTTCACCTTCGACAAGAAGAACATCGAAGAGTTCTCCAAGATCTACTGATCCGGGAACAGGTTTTCGCGGCGGGATCGCGTCCCGTCGCGAAGGCCCCTCTACTCCAGTGGAAGTTCCGATGAACGCCCAAGCCTCGATCAGCGCTGCCGCGCCTGCGGTGGCCGACCCCGCACCGCGTCTCGTGCTCGACGGCATCGCCAAGTCCTTTCCGGGCGTGCGCGCGTTGAAGAGTGTCGGCCTCAAGCTTTATCCCGGTCAGGTCACGGCGCTGATCGGCGAGAACGGCGCTGGCAAGTCGACGCTGGTGAAGATCCTGACCGGCATCTACCAGCCGGATGCCGGCACGATCAGCGTGGGCGGTGAGGCCGTCACGCTCGGCAGCGCGCACCGGGCGTTCGAACTCGGCATCACCGCGATCCATCAGGAAACCGTGCTGTTCGACGAGCTCTCGGTCGCCGAAAACATCTTTCTCGGCCACGCGCCGCGCAACCGGTGGGGCATGCTCGACTGGCGCCAAATGCGCGCCCGTGCCCGCGAAGTGCTCGGCCGGATGCATGCCGGCCATCTCGATCCGGATACGCGACTCAAAGACCTCGGCATCGCCAACAAGCATCTCGTGGCGGTAGCCCGCGCGCTGTCGATCGACGCGTCGGTCGTGATCATGGATGAGCCGACCGCAGCCTTGTCGGCCAAGGAGATCGAAGAGCTCTACGAGTTGATCGAGCTGTTGAAGGCGCAAGGCAAGACCATCCTCTTCATCAGCCATAAATTCGATGAGATCTACCGCATCGCCGACCGCTACACCGTCTTCCGCGACGGTGAGATGGTGGGCGAGGGCGTGCTCGCCGGCACGCCGCAAAGCACCATCGTGCGCATGATGGTGGGGCGCGCGGTGGATCAGATCTTCCCCGAGCGCACGCCCAGGCTGGGCGCGCCCGTTCTTTCCGTGCAGGGCCTGTCACACCCGACCGAGTTCGAGGATATCGGCTTCGAGCTTCACCAGGGGGAAATCCTCGGCTTCTACGGGCTGGTGGGGGCGGGCCGCTCCGAGGTGATGCAGGCGCTGTTCGGGACTACGCCCACAAGCGGCGGCACGATCACGCTCGAAGGCAAGCGCCTCACGCCCCGATCGGCTGCGGAAGCCATCGAAGCGGGCATTGTCTATGTGCCCGAAGAGCGCGGGCGGCAGGGCATCGTGGCGGACATGCCGATCTTCAAGAATGTCTCGCTGCCCTCGCTCAAGCGCACCTCACGCTCGGGCGTGTTGCAGCTCAAGAACGAGTTCGACCTCGCGCGCACCTATACCGAGCGGCTCGACCTGCGCGCGGCCTCGCTCAGCCAGAATGCCGGCAACCTTTCGGGCGGCAACCAGCAGAAGGTGGTGATCGCCAAATGGCTGGCCACCAAGCCCAAGGTGATCATTCTCGACGAGCCGACCAAGGGCATCGATATCGGCTCCAAGGCCGCCGTCCATGCCTTCATGGCGGAGCTGGTCGCCGAAGGCTTGGCCGTCATCATGGTCTCGTCAGAAATTCCCGAGGTGATGGGCATGTCGGACCGCGTGGTGGTCATGCGCGAGGGGCGCATGGTCAAAACGTTCACGCGGGAGGAATGTTCGGCCGAAAGCCTCGTCCAGACAGCCGCGGGGATCGCCGCATGAGTGCCTCGCTCTTCCGTCAGCGCGAGTTTTGGCTGGCCCTTGCCGTGCTGCTGCTGATCGCGCTCGTTTCGGCGCGCTTTCCCGGTTTCGCCAATCCCGGCAATCTGGCGCAGATCTTCAACGACACCTCGTTGCTCACCATGCTCGCGCTCGGCCAGATGGTGGTGATCCTGACGCGCTCCATCGATCTTTCTGTCGCCTCCAACCTCTGCTTCACCGGCATGGTGGTGGCGATGCTGAATGCGAACTATCCGGCGGTTCCCGTCCCGGCACTGATCGTGGTCGCACTTGGCGTCGGCTTGGTGCTCGGCGTGGTCAACGGGTTCTTCGTCTGGCGGCTCAACATTCCGTCCATCGTCGTGACGCTCGGCACGCTCACCATCTATCGCGGCGCGACATTCGTGCTGTCTGGCGGCGCCTGGGTGAATGCCGACCGCATGAGCCCGGATTTCATCGCGTTCCAGCGCCAGCTTCTTCTCGGCGTGCCGGTTCTGTCCTGGGTAGCACTTCTGACGATACTACTATTCTTTCTGTTTCTCACGCGCACGCCACAGGGACGCTCGCTTTATGCCATCGGCGTCAATCCGACGGCGGCCGTTTATACGGGCATCGATGTGGGCCGCACCAAGTTCATGGCCTTCTGCATTTCGGGCCTCGTGTCCGGCCTTTGCGGCTATCTCTGGATTTCGCGCTACGTGATCGCCTCGGTTGAGGTGGCGAACGGCTATGAGTTGAACGTGATCGCAGCCTGCGTGATCGGCGGCGTGTCGATTGCGGGCGGCATCGGTTCGGTGCTGGGCACCGTGCTCGGCGCGCTTTTTCTGGGGGTGATCGCGAATGCGCTGCCGGTGATCAACGTCTCGCCCTTCTGGCAGATGGCGATCTCGGGCTCTGCCATCATCCTTGCGGTGGTCTTGAATGCGCGCGGCGAGCGCAAGACGGGACGCATCATCCTGAAAAAGGCCGAAGCCCTATGACGCTCGTAGCCTCCGCCGCGCCGCAGACCACCTCGTCCCAAGGGCGACGCCTTCCCGACCGGCTCGACAAGCCGTTCCGCTCGGCACTTCTTTCCTGGGAGATGCTGCTGGTTCTGATCGTGGTGGCGATCTTCGTGGTGAACAGCTTCGCCTCGCCTTACTTCCTCGACCCATGGTCGCTGTCGGACCTTTCCTTCAATTTCACGGAGAAGGGGCTGATCGCGCTGGCGATGGCGCTGCTCATCATCTCGGGCGAGATCGATCTGTCGGTGGCCGCCATCATGGCGCTCGGCTCGACCCTGATGGGTATGGCTGCGGAAGCGGGCATCGCCACACCGGGCCTCGTTGCCATCGGCATCGGCACGGGGCTCGCCTGCGGGGCGTTCAACGGCGTGCTCGTCACCAAACTCGGGCTTCCCTCGATCGTGGTCACCATCGGCACGATGAGCCTGTTTCGTGGGCTCGCCTTCATCATCCTGGGCGATCAGGCCTACAAGAACTATCCCGCCGATTTCGCCTTTTTCGGCCAGGGCTATGTCGCCTGGGTTTTCTCGTTCGAGCTGGTGCTGTTCGTGGTGGCGGCGCTCGTCTTCTGGTTTCTTCTTCATCGCACCAATTTCGGGCGGCGGGTTTTCACCATCGGCAACAATCCGATTGCCGCGCAGTTCTCGGGCGTACGCGTCGAGCGCATCAAGTTCGTCCTGTTCTGCCTGACCGGGCTGATGGCCGGCATCGCCTCGGTGCTGATCACCTCGCGGCTGGGCTCGACGCGGCCCTCGATCGCGCAGGGCTATGAGCTGGAAGTGATCACCATGGCCGTGCTCGGCGGCGTGTCGATCCTGGGCGGCTCGGGCTCGATCCTGGGCGTGGTGCTAGCGGCCGTCATCATGGGACTGGTCACCTTCGGGCTCGGGCTTTTGAACGTGCCTGGCATCGTCATGTCCATCGTGATCGGCGTGCTTCTGATTTCCGTGATTGCACTGCCGATCCTTTGGAACCGCTACGGGCCGAGGAAGGCGTTCTGATGCCGGAAAAATACGCTTTCCGCATGCGTCTCAATCCCGGCATGCGCGCCGAATACCAGAAGCGCCATGATGACATCTGGCCTGAACTTGAAGCCTTGCTACGCGAGGCGGGCGTGTCGGATTACTCGATCCATCTCGATGAGGAGACCAACGCGCTGTTCGGCGTGCTCTGGCGAACGGACGGTCACGGCATGGACGATCTGCCGAAGCATCCCGTGATGCAGCGCTGGTGGGCGCATATGGCGGACATCATGGAAACCAGAACAGACAACGAGCCGGTCGCGGTGCCGTTGCCCACGCTTTTCCATATGCGATGACCAACCCCATCCGCTTCGTCGCCGTTGTCGATATCGGCAAGACCAATGCCAAACTCGCACTGGTCGATCTCTTTTCCATACGTGAAACGGCCATCCGCCGCATGCCCAACCGCGTGCGGCGCGACGGGCTCTATCCGCATCACGACCTCGAGGCGCTCTGGCGCTTCATCCTCGAAGGGCTCACCGAGCTGAACCGCGAAACGCCGGTCGATGCCGTGTCGGTCACGACCCATGGCGCAACGGTCGTCGTGCTCGATGCAGACGGCGCGCTGGCCTTGCCGGTGCCGGATTACGAGCATGATGGGCCCGACGAGCTGGCGGATGCTTATGATCGCGTGCGGCCTCCCTTTACCGAGACGGGCAGCCCGCGTTTGCCGGTCGGGCTCAATTACGGCGCGCAGCTGTTCTGGCAGCAGATGCGATTTCCGGATGAATGGGCGAGGGTCAAAACGATCCTGCCTTACGCGCAGTACTGGTCCTATCGGCTGTCGGGCGTGATAGCAGGCGAGGCCACCTCGCTCGGGTGCCATTCCGATCTCTGGAACCCATGGGAGAAGAAGCCGTCTTCGCTCGCCGAGAGCCAAGGCTGGGTGCCGTTGATGGCGCCTGTGCACCAGGCGAGTGACCGGTTGGGGCCGATCCTTCGCGACGTGGCGCAGGCAACGGGGCTCAGGCCCGACACGCCGGTCTTCTGCGGCATCCATGATTCCAACGCATCGCTCCTGCCGCATCTTCTCGCAAACCGACCACCCTTCTCGGTGGTTTCGACGGGAACCTGGGTGATTGCGATGGCGGTGGGCGGCCAAGCGCTCAGTCTCGATCCCATGCGCGATACGCTGGTCAATGTCAGCGCGCTCGGCGAGCCGGTCCCCTCGGCTCGCTTCATGGGCGGGCGGGAGTATGAAGTGCTGATGGGCAGCGAGGCCGTCTCATGGGGCGAGGCGGATGTCGCGATGGTGATCGAGCGACAGGCCATGCTCCTGCCATCGGTGCAGGCGGGCTCGGGGCCGTTTCCTCATCGCGCAAGCGCGTGGGTGAACGGCGACGACCTTTCAACCGCCCAGCGATATGTCGCTGTCTCCTTCTATCTCGCGCTGATGACCGTGACCTGCCTCGACCTGATCGGAGCGGAGGGCGAAACGATTCTCGAAGGCTCGTTCACGCAGAACCCGCTTTTCGCGCGGATGCTGGCATCGGCCACGGGCCGGCCCGTTCGCGTCGCGGCCTCGGGCGGCACGGGAACGAGCATCGGCGCGGCTCTGCTTGCGGCGCCTGACGGGGCGCGGTTCTCCGAAGAGGGAAGGGTGATCGCGCCCGAGCCAGCTTTTGCGCCCTATGCCGAGACCTGGAAGCAGAAGGTCGAAGGCTGACCGTTGTTCTTGGCAATCCCGCTGCGATCTGATCTGAGCTCTCGCGCTGCCAGCCGGAGAGCGTCATGACCCCCATTCCTACCGCCACCGCCTACCTCGCCGAACTCGCCGCGCGGATGGCCGTGCTCGGCGAGCGGAACGCCGAAGCACTCGCGCGCGCAGCCGATGCGGTCGCAGCGACGGCCAAGCGCGACGGGCTGGTTTACATCTTCGGCACCGGCCACAGCCACATGCTGGGTGAGGAAGCGCATTACCGCGCGGGCGGGCTTGCCTTCACCGTGCCGATCCTGGCTTCGGCCACCATGCTGCATGAAGGTGCCGTCGCGAGCACCGCATTCGAGCGCATGACGGGCGTTGCGGCACCCATTCTGGCACGCTACCCGATCGGGCCGAACGACGTGCTGGTCGTGTCCTCCAACAGCGGCGTCAATGCCGTGCCCGTGGAAGCGGCGCGAATCGGCAAGGAGCGCGGCGCTATGGTCATCGCCATCACGTCCGAAACCTATTCGCGCGAGGCGGCCAAAGGGCGCACGCGTCTGGCGGAGGTGGCCGATATCGTGCTCGATAATGGCGCGCCGGCGGGGGACGCGGTGGTCGAAGTCGAGAACAGCGCGCTCAAGGTCGGGCCGATCTCGACCGCGATCGGCGTGGTGCTGCTCAATGCCGTCTTCGCGGAGGTGGCGGCGCGATTGCAGGCTTCAGGCGCCGACGCGCCGATCTATCTCAGTGCCAATATGCCGGGAGCGGCCGAGATCAATGCGCGCCTCGTGGAACGTTACCGCCCGCGAAACCCGCATCTATAGGTTTCGCTGCTCCGGTTTGCGCCCTGCGGATAACAGGATTGCAAGCTTGTGACTCTCCGTCATGTCGGGGATGACGGCTCGCTTTGCCTTTCCTATTTGAGCAACGCGTCATTTTTCGGCGCGAGACAGTAAAGGCTTTTCATGACCACGCTTTTCGATCCCGTACAGGTCGGCGACCTGTCCCTTTCCAACCGTATCGCCATGGCGCCCCTCACGCGCAACCGGTCGCCCAAGGCCGTGCCAGGCGAACTCACCGTCGAATATTACCGCCAGCGCGCCTCGGCCGGTTTGATCATCACCGAAGCCACCGCCATCACCCACCAGGGGCAGGGCTATGCCGACGTGCCGGGCCTTTATGCGCCCGAGCAGCTTCAGGGCTGGAAGCGCGTGACGGATGCGGTGCATGCGGCCGGCGGCAAGATCGTCACCCAGCTCTGGCATGTGGGCCGCATCTCGCATTTCGAATTGCAGCCCGACAAGGGCAAGCCGGTGGCGCCTTCCGCGATCACGGCGAAGTCCAAGACCTATCTCGTCAACGAAGACGGCACCGGCTCCTTCGAGCCGACCTCTGAGCCCCGCGCACTCGAAACCAGTGAATTGCCCGGCATCGTGCAGGATTATGTGCGGGCTGCGACCGCTGCCGTGAACGAGGCCGGCTTCGACGGCGTCGAGGTGCATGGCGCGAACGGCTACCTGCTCGACCAGTTCCTGCGCGCGAACACCAATCACCGCACCGATCAGTATGGCGGCTCGATCGAAAATCGTGCGCGCTTGCTGCTCGAAGTGGTGGATGCGGTGGTTGGGGCCATCGGTGCCGGGCGCGTGGGCATTCGCCTGTCGCCCGTCACGCCGGCCAACGATGCGTCCGATCCCGATCCGCAGCCGCTGTTCGATTATGTGGTGGGCGAACTCGCTTCGCGCGGGCTGGCCTATATCCACCTCATCGAGGGTGCGACGGGCGGCGCACGGGATTTCAGCCAGGGCGACAAGCCGTTCGACTGGGCGGCCTTCAAGGCGAGCTACCGCGACAAAGGCGGAAAGGGCGCGTGGATCGTCAACAACGGTTATGACAAGGCGCTGGCCGAAGAGGCGATCGCGAGCGGCCGCGCCGATCTCGTCGCCTTCGGCTCGTTGTTCATTTCGAACCCGGACCTCGTGAAGCGCCTGCGCGAGGATGCGCCGCTGAACGCGCTGGACAAGGCGACGCTCTATGGTGGCGGGGCCAAGGGCTACACCGACTATCCGGCGCTGGCCTGAGTTGAGCAACAGAATGAAAGGGCGGGAGATGACCCCGCCCTTTTCATTTGGCGCCCTTCCTCCTTGGGCAAAAGCCGAATGGCGCTTTTCCTCGGGCAATCAGTCGGCTAGGGAGTCTGCCGGTTCGGCTTCCGCCACTCGCTTGTGCGGAAATGACTGATTTGGAGACGTTGCGTTCATGGCATCACGCGCCAAGGTTCGAGTGGGTATCGTCGGTGTGGGCAACTGCGCCTCATCGCTGGTTCAGGGCATCGCCTATTATCGCGATGCGAAAGGCAACGAGCCGATCCCCGGCCTGATGAACCTCGATCTCGGCGGCTATCATGTCGGCGATATCGAGATTTCCTGCGCCTTCGACGTGGCGAAGAGCAAGGTCGGGCGCGACGTGGCCGAGGCCATTCATGCAGCCCCCAACAACACCATCAAGTTCGCGGAGGTCTCGTCCTCTGGCGTGAAGGTCGAGCGCGGACCGACGCTGGACGGCATCGGCAAATATCTGGAAGACGAGGTCGAGGAATCTGAGCTCGAGCCGGCCGATGTCGCGCGCATCCTGCGCGAGACCGAGACCGACGTGCTCGTCTCCTACCTCCCGGTAGGCTCGCAGGCCGCGACCGAATGGTATGTCGCCCAAGCGCTCGAAGCGGGCGTGGGCTTCGTCAACTGCATCCCCGTCTTCATCGCATCCGACCCCGAATGGCGCCAGCGCTTCGAGGAAAAGAACCTGCCCATCGTCGGCGACGACATCAAGAGCCAGGTGGGTGCAACCATCGTGCATCGCATGCTCGCCAACCTGTTCCGCGAGCGCGGCGTGCAGGTGGACCGGACCTATCAGCTGAATTTCGGCGGCAATACCGACTTCCTCAACATGCTGGAGCGCGAGCGGCTGGAATCGAAGAAGATTTCCAAGACCCGCGCCGTCACCTCGCAGCTCGACGTGCCGCTCGAGCCCGAAAACGTCCATGTCGGTCCGAGCGACCACGTGCCGTGGCTGACCGACCGCAAATGGGCTTATATCCGCCTCGAAGGCACGACCTTCGGCGGCGTACCGCTCAATGCCGAACTCAAGCTCGAAGTGTGGGACAGCCCGAACTCGGCAGGCGTGGTGATCGACGCCGTGCGCTGCGCCAAGATCGCGCTCGACCGCGGCATCGGCGGCGCACTGACGGGCCCATCGAGCTACTTCATGAAATCACCGCCCAAGCAATTCACCGATGATGAAGCGCGCCAGCGCACGGTGGAGTTCATCCAGAACGCACCGGCCCGGCCGAACTGACCACCTTTTTGGTTGAGGGCAAAGGGTTGAACGCGTGACCGAGACGATCGAGGATTGGCTTCAGACGGATGCCGCGAGCGCGCGCTTCTTTCTGGGCTTCTTTCTGTTCCTGATCCTCGGTTTCGCCTCGGCGGTCTTCGCGAAAAAGCGCGAGCGGCCGGCCAAGGTGCAGGCAGCTGCAGTTCCCTCGCAACCGCGCCGCGGGCTGCATCACGTGGCGGGCGACTGGCTTCGCGCGTGCACGCGCTGGGTGGCGCGCCAGAACATCACACCCAACCAGATCACTCTCATCGGCCTCGTGCTGGTGGCCGTCAACTGCGTGGCCTATGTCTGGCATCGCGACCCGATGCTGTTCGGCGCGAGCCTGATCGCGGCCTATCTCTTCGACATGCTCGACGGCGTGGTTGCGCGCACTCAAGGCTCGGCCTCGAAATTCGGCGGCTATCTCGACGCGGTGGTGGACCGCTATCAGGAGGTCGTGACCTTCCTCGTGGTCGGGCTCGTGACCGAACTCTGGCTGCCGTCCTTTCTCGTCATCACCGGCTCGATGATGGTGAGCTACAACAAGGCGCGCGCCGCCATCGAAGTGCCGGTGGACAACAAAGGCTGGCCTGATTTGATGGGCAAAGGCGCGCGACAGTTTTTTCTCTGCGCCTCGCTGATCCTGACGCCGAGCCTGCCCTGGCTTCTGCCCTTCACGCTGTGGTCGATGGTGTTCCTCACCTATTTCACCGCGCTCCAGCGGATTTTCCGCGCCTACTTCCTGATCCGCGAGGAAGAAGCGAAGGGGCCTCTGGCCCAAGGCTGAACGCTTGTCGCGCGCACGGTTTTGGTGAACCCTAAGGCTCTTCGATTTTCGGGAGCCGCGCTTGTCCAGCCAGAGCAATCCGCATTGGGTCTATACCCAGACCGTGAAGATGTTTGCGGCCCCCGCTTCACCGCCCTTCGAGGACGAGAGCGAGCTTGAAGCGAACTGGGGCCGGGTCTGGGGCATCGACAACGATGTGGGCCGCATCCGCTCGATCCTCGTTCACCGTCCCGGGCCGGAAATGGCCGTGATCGATCCCAACAAGCGCATTGCCGAGATCGGCTCCTTTGGTGACCCCGAACAGGGCTGGTACTTCCAGAGCGACACGCCCCCCGACGTGCCCGCCATGCAGAGCCAGCATGACGGGCTGACGCAGGCGCTCGAAGCGGAAGGGATCGAGGTCTTCCATGTGGAGGGCGTCGAGAAGGGACGGCTCAAATCGTGCTACACGCGCGACCCGCTGATCATGGTCAAGGGCGGGGCCATCGTCTGCCGCATGGGCGCGCGCATCCGGCGCGGCGAAGAGTTGCCGATCACGCGCACGCTCGCCAGGCTCGGCATTCCTATCCTGCGCACGATCTCGGGCACCGGCGTGATGGAGGGCGGCTCGTTCGCCTGGATCAACGAGAAGACGGCGGCGATCGGTGTGGGCGTACGCGTCAACCGCGAGGGCGCCGAGCAGGTGGGCGAGGTCTTGAAGCGCCAGGGTGTGGAACTTCTGATCGTGGAACTCACGGGCTACGACATCCACATCGACGTGTCGTTTCTGATGATCGACAAGGATCTGGCGCTCGTGAACCCGTTCGGCCTGCCCTTCTCCTTCATGGAAGACCTGAAAGCACGGGGCGTGCAGCTGGTGGAGATCGATCCGGCTGACGATCCCTGGATCAACAACTCGCTGGCGATTGCACCCGGCAGGCTCCTGATGCCCGAAGGCGCGTCCAACCGCACGCTCGACCGCCTCGCAAGCCATGGCGTGACGTGGACCACGCTGCCTTACGCCGCCATGCAGAAGAACGGCGGCGGCATCCACTGCTCGACCACACCACTCAGGCGGGATCCGGTTTGACGGAAAGCGGCGCGAGTCCTAGCCTCCCTTGAAAGAGGGGAGCAATCGATGATCACCGTCACCGCCTTCAAATGGGTGCCGCCCTTCGCGTCGGGCCAAGTTCGCGACCATCGCGTGCGGTGGGTGCTGAACGAAGTCGGCTGGCCGTATGAAATGCGGCTGATCGATGCGAAGACGCAGAAGGACCCCGCCTATCGCGCCGTGCAGCCCTTCGGGCAGGTGCCGGCCATGGAGGAAGAGGGGCGGCCACCCTTGTTCGAAACCGGCGCGATCCTGCTCGATGTGGCCGAGCGCTCGGGAAAACTTCTGCCGCAGGATGATGCCGAGAAGGCGCAAACCAGGGCCTGGCTCATCGCCGCGCTGAACTCGATCGAGCCCTTCCTTGCGAATGTCGCCGAGGTCGATTTCTTCATGAAGGACGAGGACGTCAAGGCCAAGCGGCGGCCTGATGTGGAGAAGATGGCGAGGCAGCGGCTCGGCGAGCTTTCGGCTGCGCTCGGAGATCGGGACTATCTGGTGGGCGACCAGTTCACCGTCGCCGACATGATGGTCGCCTCGGTGCTCAAGGTCGTCGGCCACACCGACATGCTCGACGAATGGCCGAACCTCGTCGCTTACCGCGACCGCATCTTCGCCCGCCCGGCCTATCAGAAGGCCGTGGCCGACCAGCGCGCCGACCACGCCCGGCATTCACCGGCCGACATGAAGTACGGCGCGAGCGCGTGAACCTGCTGGCATATCAATGCTGATTGCAACCAAGTCGATGAAGTAAAGGCCTAGTCGGAAACAATGGTCCGATCAGCCTGTCGCGATTGAGACACGCGCTCAACCGTTTCCGTTTAGGCTCGCATTTCTTGACTCAAGGAAACACTGGTGGAGCTGAGGGGGATCGAACCCCTGACCTCGTCATTGCGAACGACGCGCTCTCCCAGCTGAGCTACAGCCCCGTCCCAGTGCGGCTGCTTCTAGTGGGCCCGAGGGCGGGGTGTCAAGGCGAGTGATGGC
Source organism: Mesorhizobium liriopis (assembly GCF_024053505.1). Taxonomy (GTDB): domain Bacteria; phylum Pseudomonadota; class Alphaproteobacteria; order Rhizobiales; family Rhizobiaceae; genus Mesorhizobium_B; species Mesorhizobium_B liriopis. Next base: position 252,864 of record NZ_JAMXQS010000007.1, read on the forward strand.
GGGCGCGGGGCGGAATTTACCGTGAGTGGAGGGAGGGTCCGGAGGCCATCTTGTGCGGGGGGCCGCGCGTGGCTACATCAGGCGCGTTCCACTGGAGTTCGCCATGCTGGCCCTGATCCAAACCGTTCTTCTGGCGCTCGACATCTATTGGTGGATCATCATCCTCTCTGCCGTGTTCTCGTGGCTCTACGCGTTCAATGTGGTGAACTCGCGCAACGAGGTCGTCGGCATGATCGGCAACTTTTTGTTTCGCGCGACGGAACCCGCATTGCGTCCCATCCGCCGGGTGCTGCCCGATCTCGGCGGGCTCGATATCTCGCCGATCATCCTGTTGCTGCTGCTGTTTTTCGTGCGTCAGCTGATCGTGACGACGATCGCGCCGGCGCTGCTGGCGTGAGGCCAGCTTTTCGAGGCTGAAACGAAAAAGGGCGGCTCGGGGCCGCCCTTTTTGCATCAAGAGTGCAAGGCGTTATGCACCGGGCGTGTTCTTGGCGCGCTCGATGGCTTCCACGATCATCTTGCGGGCATAGGCCGCATCGTGCCAGCCGCCGATCTTGACCCATTTGCCGGGCTCGAGATCCTTGTAGTGCTCGAAGAAGTGCTCGATCTGCTTGAGCGTGATTTCGGGCAGGTCGGTGTGGTTGAAAGTCTTCTCGTAGCGGCGGGTGAGCTTGGGTGTCGGCACCGCGATCACCTTCTCGTCCTGGCCGGCATTGTCTTCCATGATCAACACGCCGATCGGGCGCACATTGATGACGCAGCCCGGCACCAGCTCGCGCGTGTTGCAGACGAGCACATCGATCGGGTCGCCGTCGCCCGAGAGCGTATGGGGCACGAAGCCGTAATTGCCTGGATAGGTCATGGGCGTATAAAGGAAGCGATCGACCACGAGAACGCCGGCTTCCTTGTCCATCTCGTACTTGATCGGCTGGCCGCCGACGGGAACCTCGATGATGACGTTGACGTCTTCCGGCGGGTTGTTGCCGATGCTGATGGCGTCGATGCGCATGGATTGGGGGTCTCCAACCGAAGCAGTTTCACCGAAGCCGCTTCGTCTCTTCGTTTAGCCGCAATTCCGGATGCAAAACCGTTTCGCGCTTTTGCCGGAATTCCTTGTGCGTTCCGCATAGCGGGCGCGGGCGAAGAGAGCAACCGGAGCGTAGAAGCGAGGTTAGGGCGCCCTTAAAGTGCGCTCAGGGCCAGACGAAAGCGAGCTTGCGCAAGGCACGGCCATCGAACACCTCGACGCCTTCCGCCACATCGCGCCCGCCGCGCCCCCGGTAGAAGTCGAGCGCGTTGAGGTTTTCCTCGAGCGCCCAGACGACCAGACCCTTGAGGCCGTTGGCCTGGAGCCGCTCGCGGGCAGCAGTGAACAGCCGGCTGCCCAAGCCCACGCCCTGGCATTCGGGGGAAAGGTAGAGCTCATAGATTTCGCCCGCCTGGGGCAGCTCGCGAGCGCGGTTGCGGCCCAACGTGGCATAGCCGACCACATCGCCTTCCATTTCGACCACGAGCACGGACGCCGCGCGGCCGAGCGCGCCGGTCCACCAGCGCGCACCGCGCCGGCCGATCATAGTGTTCAGCGCGCGATAGGGGATGATGCCGGAATAGGCGTTGCGCCACGCGGCCTCATGGACGGCCGCGATCGAGCCGGCATCCGCTGGTTCCGCCTTGCGGATATCGATGGTCAGCGTGCTCATCGGCTCGCGCGCCCAAATCAGTTAACGACCTGTTAACCATAAAGGGCGCGCGGACTCGGCGGCAACGAGTCCAAAAAGTGAACCTGCTTGACGGCAAGCGGAATTCGAGTCCGCAGGTTGAGTCGGGGCATGCCAGTGGTTTGACGGGGCGTGGTGTGGGTGACGTTTCAACTCGCACTTCGCCTGCAAGCGATCGTCTGAAGCTACCTCAAATCTCCACCACGTGATCCGGCAGCTCGTTCCTGTCACGCTGTGTCGGTGGAAAGTGCTGAGCCAAGTGGCGGCCGACTTCACCCACCGCCTCCACCAGCCCATCGGCCAGCCGATCCTCATGCGCTTTCTCAAGCAGTGCTTCGATCAGGTCGTTCCATGTGTTGCCGGGCACGCGCGTGTGGATGCCGCTGTCGGCGAGGACTTCGGCGTAGCGCTCGGCGAGCGAGACGAAGATCAGCACGCCGGTATGGGCCTCCGTGCGGTGCATGTTACGCGCGAGAAACTGGCGGCGGGCATTGTCATGGGCGAGGCGCAGCCGTGTGGAAGGGAGCGTGAAGCGCAGGCGCAGGCGCGGCACGCAGGCCAGAACGAAAAGCAGGCAAAGTGCGGCAGCGATTTGGGCGAGCGCGAAGAGCGGCAGGTCCAGCACTATCCATTGCCCAGACAGGAAGAGCGAGACAACAAAGCCGGCGCCGAGCACCACCAGGAGTGCGGTGGTGGCCGCGGGGAAGAAATAGTCGCCGCTGGCTCGCGCGACCACGCAGACGATCTCGCCACTGGTGGCGGTTTCGGCCTGCCGGATGCTCTCAGCGATGCGCCGGTGTTCGGCGTCGGACAAGGCGCGTGCCATCACCAGCCCCCGCTCGCGCCGCCGCCGCCGGATGAGCCACCGCCACCGGAGAAACCTCCCCCGCCACCGCCACCCGACCATGAGCCACCGCCCGAGTTCCAGCCGGAGCCCGAACCCCAGACCGAGCCGGGCGCCGTGGTCCAGATGGTTCTGCGCCCATAGCGGTCGGTGCGGACCACACGCCGGCCGCGTCTGCCCGAGCCGACGATGCTGCCGATGAAGCCCATGAAAAAGATCGCGAAAAAGACGGTGGCGAACAGGATGAGGCCCGGATCGACACGGGATCGGTTGGCCTCTTCAGCTTGTGCATTCCGTGCCCGCCGTGCTTCGAGTTCCGCGCCCTGGCCTTCGAGCACGCGAATGATGTCGTCCACCGCTCCTGTGATGCCTCGGGCAAAATCACCGGCACGGAAGGCCGGGACCATAGTGTCTTCGATGATCAGTTTGGAATGAAGATCGGTCAGCGTGCCTTCGAGCCCGTAGCCCACCTCGATGCGCATCTTGCGATCGTCGCGAGCGACGAGCAGCAGGATGCCGTTGTTCTCGCCAGCCTGGCCCAGGCCCCAGGCGCGGAAAAGGCGATTGCTGTAGGGTTCGATTTCTTCACCAGCGAGGCTCGGGATCGTGGCGACCACGATCTGGTCGGAACTCTTCTGCTCGAAGGCTGCAAGCTTCCGGTCGAGCGCTGAAACGGTGGCGGCATCGAGCATTCCCGCATCGTCCACCACGCGGCCCGTGAGCTTGGGCAATTCCGCGGCAAAGCCGGGGAGGGCGCATAGCAGGATGAAAAGGACGAGCAGCCCTCGTGCATACCCTTTGATGTCATGCATGAAAGGCGCCCGGCTCGGAGACTGCGACGAGGCCATGAACCGGCCTCAGCCGCCGTTATTGCCGGTTCCGGTGCTCGTGCCGCCACTGTTGCTGTTCGTGCCGAAATTGACGCTGGGGACCTGGATCTTGTCCTCGGGCACCGTGAACGTCTCGAAGGGCTTCGCATCGCGGAACCAGAGATTGGCCCAGATCACCGAAGGGAAGGTGCGCAGGGTCGTGTTGTACTCGCGCACGCGCTCGATGTAGTCGCGACGCGCCACCGCGATGCGGTTCTCGGTGCCTTCGAGTTGCGCCTGAAGTGCCAGGAAATTCTGGTTGGACTTGAGGTCGGGATAGCTTTCCACGATCGCCAGCAGGCGCGACAGTGCGCCGGTGAGCTGCGCCTGATTTTCCTGCAGCTGGCGCACGGCATTCGGATCGTCGGGCAGCGCGACATTGGTCTGGGTCGCCTTGGCGCGAGCGGCCACCACCGCTTCCAGCGTTTCACGCTCCTGCGCGGCATAGCCTTTCACGGTCTCGACGAGGTTCGGGATCAGGTCGGCGCGGCGCTGATACTGATTGAGCACTTCTGACCACGCGGCGCGGGCCTGCTCTTCCTGGGTCGGAATCGTGTTGTAACCGCAGGCCGAAAGCACGGGCAGTAGCAGAAAGACGGCAAGAAGGCGGAAGGAAAAGCTGGGAAACGGGCGGGCGAGGCTTGCGACCATCACGAGGGCTCCGGGGCATGGATACGTATGAGGCATAACATAATGGTGCGCTTCTGAAAGTCCGCCAGTCTTGTCGCGTCCGGACCGTGCCCATATCAGTCATGGACGAGCAGGAGGGGGCGCCTTGGCATCCGATCACCACAGCGAGCAGGAGGCCCGCCGGACCCTCGATCGCCTGTCGCGCGAAAGCGGCGAGCCGCCGCCCGGACCGGCAACGCCCGACAATGACTGGGCCGAATATTGGGGCCAGCGCATTGGGCGCGTTCTGGGGCTCGTGATCACGGCCGGGCTCCTGGTGGCACTGGCGCTGTTTCTCCTCGGTCGGCCAGGGGGACATTCGTGAGCGAGAGGACGGATCAGCCGCGCGCGGTGATCGTGGCATCGAGCCATGTGGTGCGGGGCAGTCTCGGCAACCGGGCTGTGGTGTTCGCCTTCGAAACGCTCGGTTTCACCGTCTGGGCGTTGCCGACGGTGACGCTCCCCTGGCATGAGGGACGGCGCGAGGCCACGCGTATCGTGCCGGCCCCCGGCGATTGGGAAAAGCTCGTCGATGACCTGATCGCGGCGCCGTGGCTCGGCGAGATCGGCGCGGTGCTGACGGGCTTTCTGGGCAGCGCGGAGCAGGCTGTTCAGCTCTCGCGGCTGGTGCGGGCGGTGAAGGAAAAGAACCATCGCGCCACCTATCTTTGCGATCCGGTTCTGGGGGATGACGGCGAGATCTATGTCGAGGAGGCGATTGCGGAGGCGATCCGCGACCATCTCTTGCCGCTCGCCGACATCGCGACGCCCAACCGTACGGAACTCGAATGGCTGGCCGGCGCGCCCGTGCCGGATATCGAGCATACGATCGCAGCGGCCCTCGATCTCGGCCCGCGCATGGTTTTGACCACTTCGGCACCCGTGGCGCATGAGGGAAGCACCGGCAATCTTCTGCTGACACCGACCGAAGTTCTGCTGGCCGAGCATCGGCGGATTTCATCCGCCCCGCATGGCACGGGCGACCTGACAGCCGCCCTGTTTCTCGCAAGGCTGAGCGAGGGCATGGCGCCGGCAAAGGCTCTGCAGGCGACCACGGCCTCCGTGTTCGACCTCGTGGCGCGCACGGCGAGCCGTGAGGCGGATGAACTGACCCTTGCGACCGATCGACATAGCTTGGTCGAGCCGATGGGGATGGTTCAATTGCGAAAACTGGCGCATCCCGGTGGGGAGTGAGTAGGCTTGGCTGGCGGGGCTTGCCGAGCGCCGAGCGGCCGAGCTTTAATCACTTCCTCCTCCGGCCGGATAAGGTGTCCCGCGCAACACCCCTAATCCCACCACGAAGAACACCGCGATCACCGCCATCCCCAAGCGTGGGCTCCCGCTCCAGGCCGTGACCGTCGCCACCGAGAACGGAGCCAGGAAACTCGTGGCCCGGCCCGCCAGCGCATAGATGCCGAAATAGCGACCGGCATCCTCGATCGGAACGGAACGCGCCAGATAGGAGCGCGATGATGCCTGCACTGGTCCGAAGGCCACGCCGATCAGAAGGCCGTAAACGAGATAGGCCTTCTCCGCCGCCGTGCCGAACAGCCCGTGCGAATCCGCCGTTCCGAGATCGACGAGGAAGAGCGTGAAGCCCGGTCCGGTCGAGACAATGCCGACGAGTGCGATAAGCAGCAGCACGAGCGAGATCGTCACCACGCGCTTCGACCCCAAACTCACATCCAGCTTCGCCGCGACCACGCAGCCGAGGATAGCCACCACGTTCAGGATGATCCCGAACAGCCCGATTTCGGTGATGCTCCACCCAAACATCGCTGCGGCAAATGTCCCGCCCAGTGCGAGAAGCGCGCCGACCCCGTCCTGATAGATCATGCGCGCCACGAGAAAGCGCAGGATGCCTGGCCGTGTCCGCACTTCCCGCAAGGTCGAGCGCAGCTCGCTCATGCCCCGGCGCACGGCCTGCCGAACGGCGAGCCCGCGCTTCTGATCGGGCGTGAACCAGAACATCGGCAGAATGAAAAGAAAGTACCACAGCCCCGAGATCGGTGCGCTCGCGCGCGCATCCTCGCCCTGTGCCGGGTCGAGCCCCCATAGAGGCGCGCTGCCCAGAAGCGTGCGTCCTGTTTCCGGCGAGGCCGACAAGAACAGCACGACGAAGATCAGGACGATCATGCCGCCAAGATAGCCGAGACCCCAGGCGAGGTTGGACAATCGTCCGACTTCTGCCGAGGGCACCAGGCGCGGCATCATGGAATCGTTGAAGACCGTGGAGAATTCGGCCGCAACGGAAGCCAGCGAGAACAGGAGCACTACCCAGAACAGGCTTGAGCCGGGTGCCGCGAACCAGAGCAGGCAAAGACAGATGATTTTCACTGCCGCAAAGCCCGCGATCCATGGTTTGCGCGCGCCGGTCTGGTCCGCGATCGAGCCCAGAACCGGCGAAAGCACGGCGATCACGAAGCCGGCGAGCGCCACGCCATACCCCCATACCGCCTGGCCCGTCGCCGGATCGCTCGCCATGCGGCTCACGAAATAGGGGCCGAAGATGAAGGTCGTGACCACCGTGAAAAAGGGTTGGGCCGCCCAGTCGAACAGCATCCAGCCCCAGAGCCCGGCACGGGTGGTTCGTGCCGCGTCGCGCGTGGCGAGCGCCACCATCAATGGCGCGCTTGGGCGAGATCGCCCATCAGGCCGGCGGCGACGGTCAGGCGCGACAGGCTCATCTCGCCGCCTTCGGTCAGCGCCTGAAGCCGGTCGCGCACGCCGTCGAGCCGCGCGCCAAACCCATTCGTCCAAGTCTTTTCCGGTTCCTTCGGATCACTTCGGAGGGCAGTGACTGCGAGCCTGCGCCGTGCGGCGCTGACGGCATCGAGCGCGTGGCCGAGTGCCAGCGCGTCGAAATAGTCGGTTGGGCTCAAGGTCCGCGCAGCCTCTTCGATGCGTCCCACGCGGAAGGTCTCGCCCACGACGAAATAGCTGCGCGCCGCCGCTTCGAGCGAGACGTCGGCCTCGTCGGCGACGAGCAGGATATCGGGCACCGCTTCGAGTGCAGGCAGACGCGCCAGACGACGGGCCAGCGTCTCGTCGAGACCGAGTTCCACCAACCCAGCCGCTTCCTCGCGCGCCAGTGCAGACAGGCTTTGATCGAAGATCGGCTCGAGAGCTGCCGTCGCTGCTTTCAGCCGGTCCGTCTGCGCTTGCGTATCAGTGCCCGATCCGTCCTTTAGCAGACGCGCGGCGATGCGTTCGAGCGCGGCATTCACGCGGAGATAAAGGTCGAGTTGCGCCGTGCCGTCGATGCGGTTGTCGAGCGCGTCGATGCCGGCATGAAGCGAAGCGAAGTCGAAGCCGTCGCGTGCGATAGCAAAGGCCAGCACCACATCGGCGACGCTTGCCCCCGTCGCTTCCGTCAGCTTCTGCACGATGGCAGGCCCGCCTTTGTTCACGAGGTCGTTGACGAGCACCCGTGTGACGATCTGCGGACGCAGGCGGTGTGCCTCGATCTCGCCGGCATAGTCGTCCCGCATGGTCGCCGGGAAATAGCCGAGGAGGTCGTCGCGGAAGGCCGGATCGGCCGGCACGTCGGTGCCGACGAGGTCGGAAAAGATGACGATCTTGGCGTAAGCCAGAAGCACGCCGAGTTCGGCGCGTGTGAGTCCCAGGCCCCGCGACTGGCGGTCGGTCATCGCCGCCGGGCTCGGAAGGAACTCTACCGCGCGGTCGAGCAGGCCGCGCTCCTCATACTGGCTCATCAGGCGCTTGAGATGCGGCACTTCCGACCCGCCCTTACGCTCCAGAAGCGAGAGCGCCAGCGTCTGCTCGTAATTGTTGCGCAAAACGAGATCGGCCACTTCCTCGGTCATGGAGGCGAGCAGTCTGTTGCGCGCGCCGCGGTCGAGCCGGCCGGCACGCATGGCGTTGGCTAGCGCGATCTTGATGTTCACCTCGACGTCGGACGAGTTCACGCCACCCGAATTGTCGATAGCATCCGAATTGCAGCGTCCGCCGAGCAGGCCGAACTCGATGCGCGCGCGTTGGGTAACGCCGAGATTGGCCCCTTCGCCGATCACCCTGGCGCGCACCTCGTTGGCCGAGACGCGCACCGGGTCGTTGGCGCGGTCACCGGCATCAAGATGGGACTCGCCGCTCGCCTTCACATAAGTGCCGATGCCGCCGAACCAGAGCAGGTCGACCGGCGCCTTCAGGATGGCGTTGATCAGCGTGGCAGGCGTGTATTTTCCGCCCTCGACGCCCAGAGCCTTGGCAGCTTCCGCACCGAGCTTGATCGATTTCTCATTGCGCGCAACGATGGTGCCGCCTTTCGACAGCTTTGCTTGATCGTAATCCGCCCAGGACGAGCGCGGCAGCGCGAAGAGCCGTTGCCGCTCGGCGAGCGACAATGCGGGGTCCGGCTCGGGATCGATGAAGATGTGGCGGTGATCGAAGGCGGCGATCAGGCGGATTTCAGGCGAAAGCAGCATGCCGTTGCCGAACACGTCGCCGCCCATGTCGCCCACGCCGGCCACCGTGAAGGGCTCGCGCTGGATGTCGCGGTTCATCTCGCGGAAATGGCGCTTCACCGCCTCCCACGCGCCGCGCGCGGTGATACCCATCTTCTTGTGGTCGTAGCCGGCCGAGCCGCCCGAGGCGAAGGCGTCGTCGAGCCAGAAATGGTGTGCCTGTGCGATGCCGTTGGCCGTATCCGAGAAGGTGGCGGTTCCCTTGTCGGCGGCGACAACGAAGTACGGATCGTCGGCGTCGTGGCGCACCACGTTTTCGGGCGGTACGATATGGTCGCCCTCGATATTGTCGGTCACCGAAAGCAGGCTGGAAACGAAGTTGACGTAAGCCTGCTTGCCGGCTGCCGCAAAGGCGTCGCGGTCGCTGGCGCTCGGCAGTTGCTTCGGGAAGAAGCCGCCTTTCGCGCCCACCGGCACGATCACAGCATTCTTCACCTGCTGCGCTTTCACGAGGCCCAACACTTCCGTGCGATAGTCCTGCGCTCGATCCGACCAGCGCAGGCCACCGCGCGCAACGGGGCCGAAGCGCAGATGGACGCCCTCGACCTCCGGACCATAAACGAAAATCTCGCGCCAGGGGCGTGGCTCGGGCAGGAATGAGAGACGTTGCGCATCGAGCTTGAACGCAAGCGAGCGATCATCCAGCGTGGGTGCAAAGAAATTGGTGCGCAAGGTCGCATTCACCAGAAGCAGGATGCGACGGAGGATCGTGTCGTCGTCGAGGCTCGGCACCTCATCCAACTGCGCTTCGATGCGGGCCGATAACTCTTCTGCCCGGGCCTCCCGATCCTCGTCACCCTTCGGATCGAGCCGGATGTTGAAGAGCTCCCAAAGCCCCCCGGCAATCGCCGGATAGCGGTTGAGCGTGGCGGCTACGAAATCCTGATTCTGCGGAATGCCGGCCTGCTGCAGATAGCGGCCATAGGCGCGCAGGATGCGGATGGCCGGATCAGGCAGGCGCGCGGTCTGCACCAACGCGTTGAACGGGTCGTTGTCGGCCTCACTGCTCCAAACGGCCAGAAACAGGGCCTCGATCAGCGCACCGCCATCCGACAGGTCCACCGCGCCGTCAAAGGCGTTTTCGAGTTCCATGTCGTGGATGAAGACCGGTGCACCATCGCGCTCCTTCAATTCGAAGGTGCGTTCGGAAATGACGCGGAAGCCCATATTCTCGAGCATCGGCACACGGCGCGACAGCGAAACGGGCTCGCCGAGGTGGAAAATCTTCAGCGCCGCACCGTCGTTCCGCGCACCATTCAGGCGGCGGAAATCGATGGCGATGGGCTTTTCGGGCGCCAGATCGCGGATAGCCGCCGCGTCCGCCAGCGCTTCATCGGGCTGGAAACTGTCGCGATAGCTTGCAGGATAGCGAAGTGCGGCCTGCATGAGATCGGGCGTCACGCGGCTGGCGGACGCTGCCTCGCGCAAGGCATCGTCCCATGTGCGGACGATGGCGCGGATGCCGGCTTCGAGTGCTGCCGGGTCAGGCGTCGGCACTTCGCCGCCCGAACGGCCGATGATGAAATGCACGCGCGCCAGCCCGCCTTCGGGAAAGGCCGGGTAATAGGCCGAAACGCGGCCCTGGAATGCATCCTTCAGAAACAGCCCGATCTTTTCCCGTATATCGGAATCGTAGCGGTCGCGCGGCACGAAGACGATGACCGACACGAAGCGGTCGAACTGGTCGTGGCGGATCAGCACGCGCACGCGCGGCCGGTCTCCAAGCGCAAGGATGGCTTCCGCGTGCTCCTTCAGAACCGGCACCGGCACCTGGAAGAGTTCGTCGCGCGGATAGGATTCGAGCACATTCACCAAGGCCTTGCCGGAATGATCGTGCACATCGAGGCCCGACTGCCGGATGACGCTCTCGGCCTTGGAGCGCAGGAAGGGGATCTTGAAGACGGAGCGCGTGTAGGCGGTCGAAGTGAACAGCCCGACGATGCGCAATTCGCCAATCAGTTCGCCCGCATCGCTGAATGTCTTGACCCCGATATAATCAAGATAGGCGCGTCGGTGGACCAGGCTTTTCGAGTTCGCCTTGGTGACGATGAGGGGCTCGGGGCCGGACAGGAAGGCTCGTACTTCAGGCGTTGTTGTCGCCGTTTCGACATCGCGGCGAAGGACGAGCAGATCGGGATCGCGCAGAATGCCCAAGCCCGGTGCTTCCGCCCGCGTGAGCGCGCCGCCTTCCTCGTTCGGTGTGAACAGGAATTCGCGCATGCCGAGAAAGGTGAAATTGCTGTCGCGCAGCCATTCGAGGAAGGCGACGGCTTCCGTCACCGCTTCCGGGGCGAGCGGTGTCTCGCCGTAGCGGAAGGAGGAGATGGCGCGATCGAGCCGGCCGAGCATCGGCTTCCAGTCGCCGATCGCGCGGCGAACCTGAAGCAGCACCGACTCGATACGGTCTTTCAGCAGTTGCGCCGCTTCCTCGCCGAGCCTCGGCACATGGACGTGGATCAGGCTGATCCGGCCCTTGGCCTTGGGTGAAGCGGCTTCCGGGCCGTCCTTGTGCGCGTCGTGGATGCTTGCGATGTGTCCGTCGCCATCGCGCTCTACCAAGAGCACGGGATGCAACACCAAGCGGGGCTCGGCGCTGTGCACTGCGATCTCACCCAGCACCGAATCGAAAAGAAATGGCATGTTGTCGTTGACGACGGTGATGGCTGACAGCGCCAAGCCATGAGCATCGAGCGGATCGACCCGCACCTCGCTGTGGCCAGGCCGATGCGCTTCGAGGGCCGAAAGCGCCAGATCGGCGGCCTGGGCAAGCGTAGCCTGATCATACTGCGCGAGGTCTTCCTCGGTGCCCCGCGCAGTCAGGATCGAAAGAAGCGCGTTTTCTTCGCTTTTCACGCGCTTCGACCCGGATTTCTGGCTTTGAGCCATCGTTCAGCATTTCCCGTGCCTGCTTTTGCGCGCGAACCTAGCGGGCCGTCACCGGTTTGGCGACAGGCCTTGGCCTTATCGCCCATTCGCGAAACGATTAAATGACGGGACGCCTCAGCGCGAGGCGATGGCAGCCGCCGCACCCGCCATGGTGGTGGCGCTCAAGCGGTTGACGATCCGCATCGCGCAGGGACTGCGCAGGAGCCGGCGGGCGCCTTGGGCTGCCACCGCCCAGCCGAAATCGATGACCATCAGCACGAGCACCATGGTCGCCACCAGTTCGGCCCAGCCGAATAAGGACACGCGCGTGAGATCGAGCAGTGTCGGCAGGAGCGCCAGATAGAACATCATGATCTTCGGATTGCCGAGCGTGACGGCAAGGCCCGCCAAGAACATGCGCCAAGGCGCGGTGCGCTCGGGCACCACGGTGGTTTCAGCCGCGACCGGGGCGTGCCACATCTTCCAGGCGAGAAAAGCGAGATAACCGACGCCCGCCCATTTGATGGCGAGAAAGAGCCAGTGAAAACTCTCCGCCACCTGTGCAAGGCCCCAGATGGCCAGCGACAGCCAGATCGCCTCTCCCACCCACATCGCAGCAAGGAAAGGCAGCACATCGCCAATGCCGCGTGACAGCACACGGGACACGAGGGCTGCGATACTGGGGCCTGGGGTGCCGGCCGCGACGAACAGGGCTGCGGCAAAAAGGAGAAGAGAGGCGAGGGTCATAGGGGCAGCCCGAAGTGGAGCGGCGAGGATAGTGGATTTCGGCGTGGTTGCCATGGAGAATTGGATGGGTCGGTGAGGTCCCCGCCACCCCTTCGTCATGCGGCGCTCTGCTCGAAAACGCAAAAGAGCCGGAAGCGTCTCCGCTTCCGGCTCTTCGAACTCAACGCTCGGCGCGGCGCTTGCGCTGCTTAAGCGACCTTGCTCTTCTCGAACCGCTTGCGCTCATGGGTGTCGAGATAAAGCTTGCGCAGACGGATCGACTTCGGGGTCACTTCCACCAGCTCGTCGTCCTGGATCCAGGCGAGCGCGCGTTCCAGCGTCATGCGCACGGGCGGGGTCAGCTTCACCGCCTCATCCTTGCCGGCGGCGCGGATGTTGGTGAGCTTCTTGCCTTTCAGCACGTTCACTTCGAGATCGTTGTCGCGGGTGTGGATGCCGATGATCATGCCGGCATAGACCTTGACGCCCGGATCGATCACCATCGGACCACGATCCTCGAGGTTCCACAGCGCATAGGCCACGGCCTCGCCCGGCTCGTTGGCGATCAAAACGCCCTGGATGCGGCCCGGGATGTCGCCCTTATATGGCTCATAGGCGTGAAACAGGCGGTTCATGATGGCCGTGCCGCGCGTGTCGGTCAGAAGCTCCGACTGGTAGCCGATAAGGCCGCGCGTCGGGGCATGGAACACGAGACGCTGGCGGTTGCCGCCCGAAGGACGCAACTCCTTCATCTCGGCTTTGCGCTCGCTCATCTTCTGAACGACGATGCCGGCATGCTCCTCATCGACGTCGATCACGACTTCCTCGACGGGCTCGAGCAGCTGGCCGTTCTCGTCCTTCTGCATGACGACGCGCGGACGCGACACGGCGATCTCGAAGCCTTCGCGGCGCATGGTCTCGATCAGAACCGCGAGCTGAAGCTCGCCGCGGCCGGACACGAAGAACGAATCCTTCTCGGACGATTCCTCGATCTTGAGCGCGACATTACCTTCGGCCTCACGGAAGAGACGGTCGCGGATCACGCGGCTCGTCACCTTGTCGCCTTCGGTGCCGGCAAGCGGGCTATCGTTGACGATGAAGCTCATGGTCACGGTCGGCGGATCGATCGGCTGCGCTTCGAGCGGCTCACTGACGGACGGATCGCAGAACGTGTCGGCGACGGTGCCCTTGGACAGACCGGCGATCGCCACGATGTCCCCGGCATTCGCCTCGTCGATCGGCTGACGCTCGAGGCCGCGGAAAGCGAGGATCTTGGAGATGCGGCCCTGCTCGATCATGTTGCCGTCGCTGCCCAGAACCTTGACGGCCTGGTTGGGCTTCAGGTTGCCTGAATGGACGCGGCCGGTGATGATGCGGCCAAGGAATGGGTTGGCTTCGAGGATCGTGCCGATCATGCGGAACGGGCCGGACGCCACCTTGGGCTCGGGCACGTGACGGACGACGAGATCGAACAGCGCCGCGAGACCCTGGTCGGTCGGCCCTTCCGGGCTCTCGGCCAGCCAGCCGGCGCGGCCCGAACCGTAAAGGATCGGGAAATCGAGCTGCTCATCGGTGGCATCGAGGGCGGCGAAGAGGTCGAACACCTCGTTGACCACCTCGACATGGCGCGCGTCGGGGCGGTCGATCTTGTTGATGACGACGATGGGCTTCAAGCCAACCTTGAGTGCCTTGCCGACCACGAACTTGGTCTGAGGCATCGGGCCTTCGGCAGCGTCGACGAGCAGAACCGCGCCGTCCACCATTGACAGGATGCGCTCCACCTCACCGCCGAAATCGGCGTGGCCGGGGGTGTCCACGATGTTGATGCGGCAATCCTTCCATTCCACCGAAGTGGCCTTGGCGAGGATCGTGATGCCGCGTTCCTTTTCGAGGTCGTTGGAATCCATGGCGCGCTCGGCGACGCGCTGGTTGTCGCGCACGGCGCCCGACTGCTTGAGCAGCGCATCGACGAGCGTGGTCTTGCCATGATCGACGTGCGCGATGATCGCGATATTGCGAAGGGTCATTTTAACAGAGATCTCGGAGTTTGGCGGCGGGCGCCCAAGCAAGTCTGGTGGCTTCGGGCTGGGTTAAGACGTCTCGCACCGCTGAATTCGGATGCGCTCATACCCTCTTTTTCGCAATTGCGAAAGAGGCCGTTAACACATCCCTGTCATGCGCCCCTGCTTTGGCTCCGAATGGTTTATGAAGCGGGGAAGGGGCCGCCCCAGTCCGCGCGCCGTGCCTGCTTGAACGCCTCGCCTTCGCGGCGGGTGACGAGCCGCTCTTCCAGCACTCCGCTGTTTCGGCAGAGCTTGAGCGCGACCTTGCCGCTTCCCGTGCGTGCAGGCCCGACGATCCGTGCCTGTGGCATTGGGACGTTCAAGCGGGTTGCTGCGAGGTAGATGTATTTCTCATCCTCCCAAGGCACTTCAGCACCTTTGGTCAGCCGGTGCGTGCGCGAGCGGGACACGCGCTGGGCGAAATGGCACCAGTCGGGTGCGATGATAGGGCAGGGCTCACGGTGCGGGCATGGGGCGACGAGCGCGGCGCCCTTCGCAATCAACTGCCCGCGGACGGCCAGGATGCGTTGCCAGCCAGCCGGCGTGCCGGGCTCGACCACGAGCAGCACCCCTGCGGTCGCTTCCCACAACCGGTCGATCAGCCCGTCGCGCGTGGGAGGTTCGAGCTCGTCCAGAACATAGGAAAGCGTGACGAGATCGGCTTTTGCGCGGGGCGCGAGATCGCGCGTGATGTCGCCTGCGCGCCATTCGACATGGGCCACACTGCCCGTTTGTGCGAGCTTGTTGCCAAGCGTCCTGATCGGCCCGCTCGCTTCCCATAGCTCGGCGCGCTCCAGTTCCAGCCAGCAATCCTCGGCGGCCCAGAGCGCGGTTCCCGGTCCAGCACCGCAGTCGAGCAATGTGCGTGGAGTGAAATCCGGCAGCCCTTCCGCCACCCGCTCCATCGCCGCGCGCAAGGCGGCGAATGTCGCGGGCATGCGGGCCGCAAGATAAGCGAGCCCAGCTTTTTCATCGCTCAGATGGAGCATGCCATCGCGCGTTTCCGCCCGGTAGCGCGTGGAAAGGCGCGTCGAGGCGCTTCGCAACTCGTCCTGCGAGGCACCGTCGAGGATCTGGTCGAGCGCCGCCGCGAGCGCGCCGGGCAGTTGCACCTCAGATCAGCCCGCGCTTTGCCATCATGGCCTCGGCCGTCGGCATCTTGCCGCGGAAGCGCGTATAGAGCTCTTCCGGGTCGGCCGAACCGCCGGCGGCATAGATGAAGTGCTTGAGCTTGTCCGCGAGTGCCGGATCGAACGGATCGCCGGTTTCGGTGAAGGCGGCGAAGGCGTCCGCATCCAGCACTTCCGACCACATGTAGGAATAGTAGCCGGCCGAATAGCCGTCGCCCGAAAACACGTGCTGGAAGTGCGGGGTGCGGTGGCGCATGACGATGGCGTCGGGCATGCCGATCCGGTCCAGCACCTCCTTTTCGAACGCCATCGGATCGATGGGCGCCTCCGCCCGTGCGTGGTAGGCCATATCGACCAGTGCGGACGAGGTGAACTCCACCGTTGCGAAACCCTGGTTGAAGTTGCGCGCGGCTTCCATCTTTTCGATCAGGCTTTTCGGCATTGCCTCGCCCGTTTCGGCATGGCGCGCATGGCGCTCCAGGATTTCCGGCACGGTCAGCCAGTGCTCGTAGAGCTGCGAGGGCAGTTCCACGAAGTCGCGCGAGACGCTGGTGCCCGATACCGACGGCCACGTCACCTCGGACAGCATGCCGTGCAGGGCATGGCCGAACTCATGGAACAGTGTCCGCGCTTCATCGAGCGACAGCAGCGCAGGTTGGCCTGCCGGCGGCTCGGCGAAGTTCATGACATTGTAGATGATGGGTGCCGAGCCCTCGCCGAGCTTGTAGCTCGAGCGCAAGCCGCTCATCCACGCGCCGGAGCGTTTGGAAGGGCGGTTGAAATAGTCGGCGAGAAACAGCCCGCGCGGCGAGCCGTCCGCGTTCATCACCGCGAACACGCGCACCGACGGGTGCCAGCCAGCGACATCCGCCAGCTCATCGAATTTCAGCCCGAACAGCCGTTCCGCGACATCGAAGGAAGCCGCGATGACGTTTTCCAGTTCGAGATAAGGCTTCAGCTCGGCCTCGTCGAAGGCATAGCGCTGGGCGCGCAGCTTTTCCTGGAAGAAGCGCCAGTCCCAGGCGGCGATCGGTTCGTTGGTGCCGCCTTGGGCCGCGAGTGCCTGCAAATCTTCCTGATCGCTTGCCGCCTTGGCGCGAGCGCGCTCCCAGACGGGATCGAGCAGGTCCCACACAGCCTGCGGGGTCTTCGCCATGGTGTTGTCGAGCTTGAGGCTGGCGAAATCGGGATAGCCGACGAGCCTGGCTTTTTCCGCGCGCAGCTTCAGCGTCTGAGCGACGATCGGCCGGTTGTCGTGTTCGGCCACCAGTTCGCCGCGACCGATAAAGGCGCGGAAGGCCTGCTCGCGCAGGTCGCGCCGCTCGGAGAATGTCGTGAACGGCTCATAGATCGAGCGCGACAGCGTCACCGCATAGCGGCCCTTCTGTCCACGCGAGGTAGCAGCCTCGGCCATGGCGCTTTTCAGAAACTCGGGCAGACCGGCAAGGTCGCCTTCGTCCAGAAACAACACCCAGTCCTTTTCGTCGCCAAGCACGTTCTGGCCGAAGCGCGCGCCCAGTCCCGCCAGTTCCTCATTGATGGCCTTCAGCCGCGCTTTGCCGGCATCGTCGAGCTTGGCGCCCGCGCGCACGAAGCGCTTCCAGGAGAGTTCGAGCACCCGCAGCGTCTCAGCATCGAGCCCAAGCGTCTCACGTTCCTGATAGAGCGTGTCGATACGGGCGAAGAGCGCCGGGTTCATCGAGATTTCCGACCCGTGCCGCGCCATTTTCGGCGCGATCTCGCGCTCGAGCCCTTGGATCGTTTCATTGGTGTTGGCGCCCGCCAGCGCCCAGAAGATCGCCGACACGCGCTCCAGGGGCTCGCCTGAAAGCTCGAGCGCCTGGAGAGTGTTTTCGATTGTGGGCTTCTCGGGGTTGTTCGCGATCCGCTCCACATCCGCCATGTGGTTTCCGAGCGCGGCATCGAAAGCCGGCCCGAAATCCTCGTCGCGCACCAGTTCGAAAGCCGGCAGGCCATGCGGACCGTTCCACGCGGTCAGGGGATGCGTCTGAAGATCAGGACTGGACATGGTGGCTCCGAGTAAAGTCGTGCGGCTGGCATAAGGCTCGTCAGCGCCGCATGTAAGCAGGCAAAGCGCGGGAGGCAATCAAACCGGCATGATCATTCGCGGCATCGACTTCACCTCGCGCCCAACGAGGCGCAAACCGATCACCTGCGTCGAGGCGCGGCTTGATGGCGAGGTGTTGAAGGTCGAGCGACTGGAAAAGTGGGAAAGCTTTGGGGGCTATGGAGAGGTGTTGCGGCGCCCCGGTCCCTGGATCGCCGGTCTCGATTTTCCTTTCTCGCAATCGCGTCGTTTCATCGAAAACATCGGCTGGCCGCGTGAGTGGCGCGCCATGATCCGCCATGTCGCCGGCATGGATCGCGCCGCCTTCCGTGCAGCTCTCGAAGCCTACCGACTGCCACGCGCCATCGGCGACCGCGAGCACAGCCGCGCAACCGACAGGTCGGCCCGTTCGGTCAGCCCGCAGAAACTTTATGGCGTACCGGTCGCCCTGATGTTCTTCGAAGGCGTGCCACGCCTGCTCGAAGCGGGTGTCACGGTCGCCGGGTTGCACGAGGGAGATCCGGAGCGTGTCGCGGTGGAAGCCTATCCCGGCGTCCTTGCCCGCCACCTGATCGGACGGCGATCCTACAAGAACGACGATCTCAGGAAGCAGACCGCCGACCAGCAGGCGGCGCGGGAGGAGATACTCAGGCACCTTGGCAGCGGCACGCTTCTCCCCACCCATGGCGTGATCGTCGAAACCGATATTCCCTTTGCGGACGATCCGAGCGGCGACACGCTCGACGCCCTGCTTTGCGCTGTACAAGCCGCATGGTGCTGTCGCGAAAGAGACCACGATTTCGGCGCACCGGAAGGGTTCGACCTGCTGGAAGGCTGGATCGCGGATCCGACACTTCCAACAGTGTGACGTCCGAGCTTCAAGCCTGTGAAAACCGGACCGGGACGCCTGTCCCGCGTAAGAGCTCAATTTTTGGCGCACGGTCGGCGTTCTGCAGCCGGTTGGCTTGCCGTCCCCTGATATTTGTCAGGCGGATGACCCAGCCTTAGTGCCGGAAGTGTCGGACCCCGGTGAACACCATCGCCAAACCGGCCTCGTCCGCTGCCTTGATCACATCCTCGTCGCGCATCGAGCCGCCCGGCTGGATCACGGCCGTGGCACCCGCTTCCGCAGCCGCCAGCAATCCGTCGGCAAAGGGGAAGAACGCGTCGGACGCGACCACGGAACCGAGCGTCTGCGGCTCGGCCAGACCAGCTGCCTCCGCCGCATCACGCGCTTTCCAGGCGGCGATGCGCGAAGCATCCACACGGCTCATCTGGCCGGCACCGATGCCGACCGTCGCGCCATTCTTGGCATAAACGATGGCATTCGACTTCACGTGTTTGGTCACACGGAAGGCGAAGCGCATGTCGGCGAGTTCCTGCGCGCTCGGCTCCCGCCTGGAAACGATACGCAGGTCGAGATCGTCCACGCTCTGCGCGTCGCGGTTCTGAAGCAGGAAGCCGCCGGCAATGGTGCGAAGAACACGGCCACCGGCGCGCGGATCGGGCATGGCGCCGGTGAGGAGCAGGCGCAGGTTCTTCTTGGCGGCGATTACCTGAAGCGCCTCGTCACTCGCCTCGGGCGCGATGATCACTTCGGTGAAGATTTCGACCACGGCGCGCGCGGTGTCCGCGTCGAGTTTCTGGTTGAAGGCGACGATACCGCCAAATGCCGAGATCGGATCGCAGGCGAGCGCCTTGCGGTAGGCATCGAGCAGGTCTGGCCCCTCGGCCACACCGCATGGATTGGCGTGCTTGACGATGATGGCGGCAGCGGTTCGGCTCGCATCGAACTCGGCAGCGAGCTCGAACGCGGCGTCGGTGTCGTTGAGATTGTTGAAGGACAGCGCCTTGCCCTGCACGACGCGGGCAAGTGCGGCCCCTGGGCGCTGCTCGCCGGTCAGATAGAGCCCCGCCTGCTGGTGCGGGTTCTCGCCATAGCGCATGGAGGAGGCGAGCTTGCCGCCGAGCGCAAAGCGGGCGGGCGCCTGGATGTCGAGCGCGTCCGCAAACCAGCCTGCGATGGCCGCATCATAGGTCGCGGTGCGGGCGAAGGCGCGGGCGGCGAGCGTCTTGCGGAACTCGTAAGACAGCGCGCCATCGCCTTCATCCAGCGCATCAAGCACGGACGCGTAGTCGGCCGGATCGGTGACGCAGGCGAGATAGGCGTGGTTCTTCGCCGCCGCGCGGATCATGGCCGGGCCGCCGATGTCGATGTTCTCAACCGTGTTGGCCCAATCCGCTCCCTTCTGGCGCACTTCCTCGAAGGGGTAGAGGTTGACGACAAGCAGATCGATCGGCGCGATCTTGTGCGTTTCCATGGCCTGCGCATGCTCGGCATCGTCGCGAATGCCGAGGAGTGCGCCATGGACGCCGGGGTGAAGCGTCTTCACGCGGCCGTCCATGATTTCGGGGAAACCGGTGAGTTCGGAGACGTCGCGGACGGCAAGGCCCGCTTCAGCAAGGCTCTTGCGCGTGCCGCCGGTCGAAACCAGCTCGACGCCGCGTGCAGCGAGCGCCTGGGCGAACTCGATCAGGCCGGTCTTGTCGGAAACCGAGAGGAGCGCACGTCGGATGGCAACGCGGTCGGGCGGGGTGATGGACTTGGCGGCGACGGCCATTGGCGCGGCTTCCTGTGAGAGAAGTGATGCGCTGCGGGTTAGCCGGGCTCCGCCCTCAAGATCAAGCGTTTCCGCCTGAGAGGCTATTCCTGGTCCATGACAGCCTCTAAATCCGCACAAAGCTCCAGCCGATCTCGGCATTGTCGCCCGCCTCGAAACGGATCACGATCTGCCGTGTGCGGCGTGGGCCGGCGATGCCGGCGAAGAAGATCGACTCTTCCACCTGCGGCTCATGCTCGCGGCAGCGGAAGGTCCAGGCCTCGTTGCCGCGTGCGACCAGCACCAGCGCACCGTGCTCGTCGCGGAAGAGCTCGACATCCGGATGAAGGTGAAAACGCAGGGTTCCCTGAACGGTATTCCGGGTAGCCCGGCCTCGTGCGACGAGCCTGTCGAGGCCCGACAGGCGCGTGCCGTTGCGGTCGAGGCGCAGGGCTCGATCATGGATGAAACCGAAGCGGGAGAGATAGCCGTCATGGCTGGCGGTGAAGCCTTGCGCATCGCGCTCGTCCTGCCTTTCAACCGTAACCTGGCGCGGGCCGTCGATCATGGGCGCAGCGGGCGCATCCCTGGCGCCACGGGGGAGCGCGAAGCGGGCGGAGGAGGTGTCGTCGAGCACCAGCGTCGAGTGCGCGGCGGTGGCGCGGGCAAGCGGGCGGAAGTCGGCCGCACCGCGATGATCGACGCCGCTGTTCACCACGAGGCTGCGCCCGTTGGCCGAGAACTCGAATGACAAGCAGCCCGCATGGGCTTCGAAGGAGAGATCGAGCGGAGGAATGGCACCGCAATCGGCGATCACCACGGTGCGCGCTTGGTTGAGCCGCGTGTAGCCTGAGTGAGCCGCATGCGTCAGCGGCGTGCCGCGCGATTCGTCGTGGCGCATGATGGCGGCGATGCGCTCGTGTGGTGTCGCGCCGACGCCGTTGAAGCGCGCCAGCGTATCGTCGGCATGACGGAAGAAGCGCAGCATGGGCAGCATGCGCTCGATGGCATGCAGAAGGGCTGGTGGCGGGGCTTCGCCTTGCGCGGCGTAGGTGTGGCGCAAGGGCAGGAGGTCGCTCAACAGACTGACCAGCATTTCCGGGTTTCGCCCGCGATGCCCGCCATCGGGCAGGATCTGGCGCTCGAGTTCCTGCGACAGATGCCGCGTGGCAAACAGCAAGGCGCGTTGGGAGACGGGGAGCGAAAGGGCCGAAAAAGCCAGCGCGATGCGCGCCTGCAGCCGGTCGCTGCCCGCCGGCAGGTCGGGCGTGACGGCACGCAAGTAGCGCACTTGAACCATCATCGAGCGGAGAAAGGCGCGGTGGAAGGACCGTTCGGCCCCTTGCAGCAGCATGGGAGAATGCACGAGCCATGCGTTCAGCCTCGTCGCAACGGTGCGCGGCTCCCAAGCGTCGCCCCCGATGCGCCGGCCGGGGCCTTCGATCCAGTCGGATACGAGCGCCCGGGCGTTCGCATAAGCGAGTTCTGTGCGGGCGGCGCGGCAGTGGCGCAGCCAGCCGAAGCCGTGCAGTTCCTCACGCCAGCCCCGATGGGGCACGGAAAGCGAAAAGGGCGAACTGCCATGGGTTTCCACCATCCGCCCGCCGAGCGGAAAGCGGCCATGGTAGATATCCTGGGCGATCAGCGGGTCTGCGGCGCGGAGGTCGGGCGGGGAGGCAAGCACGCGACTTGGCGTGGTGCCGGCGAAGCGCCACCGATGCAGCCACCCGATCCGGAGCCGCCGTCGCGTTCGGCGCAAGCCATCGCGCAAAGCTAGCCCCCAGATGGGCATCCGGCTATCCGCCGTGATTGCCACCACCACTCCTTGGATTGTTTCCCCGACGGTGATTCTAGCTGATTCACGAGGGCAGAAGAAATACTTCCTTTACTTTACGATGCGGAAGCGAGCGGCGAAAAATCCGTCGAGGCCGGAAACACTCGGATCCGATGAGAACCAATCGGCAGGCGTCGTGCGCAATGTGCCGGCTTGGGTGACAAAAGGCGCGATGCCTTCGATCTCGTCCGCACGGAAGGGCTCGGGCTCGATCCCGGGTACCTCACGCAGGAAGGCGGCCCACAGGTCTTCACCTTCTTCGGGCATCAGCGAGCAGTTGGAAAAGACCACGCGCCCGCCGGGCTTCACGAACTGGACCGCGCGTTCAGCAAGGCGACGCTGCAAGGCAGCGAGCTTGGCGACGTCCTCCGGGCCCTTGGTCCATGGCACGTCCGGGTGACGGCGCACGGTGCCGGTGGACGAGCAGGGTGCGTCGAGCAGGATCGCGTCGAAAAGCTCAGCGGGCTCGTGGCGCAGAATATCGGCCTCGACGGTTTCGGCTTCGAGCCCGAGGCGGTCGAGATTGTGGCGCAGGCGCTTGAGGCGTGATCGGGAGATGTCGAAGGCCGTGACCTTTGCGCCCGCCAGAGCGAGCTGTGCGGTCTTGCCCCCGGGCGCGGCGCAGAGGTCGGCGACACGCAGGCCTGCCACATCGCCGAGCAGGCGTGCCGGCAGGCTCGCAGCTGCATCCTGCACCCACCATGCCCCTTCGGTGAACCCGGGTAAATCGGGCACGGGGGCTGGGAGGCGAGCGACCCGGACGCTGCCATTGGGGAGAACGGTGCCGTCGAGACGCTCGGCCCACAGAGCGGGATCGGCGCGCATCGTGAAATCGACGGGCGCCTCGACGCGGTGGGCCTGAAGGATGGTGCGCGCCTTCTCTCCGCCATAGGCCGCTTCGAGGCCGGAGCGGAACCAGTGCGGGGCGTCCTCCGCACGGTCGAGCGCGGGCGGCAGAGCGGTTTCTTTTTCGCGTGAAAGGCTGCGCAGGAGGCCGTTCACGAGGCCACCGAAACGCGCGGTGCGCGGGTCGCTCTTGGCGTGGGTGACGGCAAGGTCGACGGCGGCGGAGTCCGGCACGTCGAGGAAAAGGATCTGGGACGCACCCGCATGCAGAATATGCTCGAGAGCGCGCGCCTTGGGCGGTAGCGCGTCGCGCAGGCGGGCGGCGATCAGCTGCGCGATAGTGCCGCGAAAGCGCAGGGCGCTCAGCAGGATCGCCCGGACGAGCGCACGATCGGGAACGCTCAGCGCGGCATATTGCGGATGACCATGCTCGGCATCGACCATGCCGTCGAGCGGCGTTTTCGCATCGACCACTGCCGCCAGGAGTTTGGCCGCGGCCTTGCGGGAGGCGAGGCCGGGCACATCGGGCTGGGTTTCGGAAGAGTTGTCAGGCTGCCGTCGCCGCGCGGGGCTCCGGCTCAAGACCATGGCCCCTTGTTGCCGGTGTTCGGCACATTCGAACGACGCGGCGTCGAAGACGCACTGCCGCCACCCCACGGCCCGGACGGGGTCGGGCTTCGGGGCGCCGCAGGGCGGACGGGCACGGCGCCTGCGAATTCACCCGCCATCTGCTGCAGCGCCGCGATGCGGTTCTCGGTTGCCGGATGCGTCGAGAACAGGCTGTCCATGCGCTGGCCCGAGAGCGGGTTGATGATGAAGAGCGGCGCGGTGGCCGGGTTGCGCTCGGCTTCCTCGTTGGGAATGCGGCCCGCAGCGATCGCGATCTTCTGCAGGGCGGAGGCGAGCCAGATCGGATTGCCACAGATTTCGGCACCTCTGCGGTCGGCTGAATATTCGCGCGTGCGGCTGATGGCCATCTGCACGATCATGGCGGCGAAAGGCGCCACGATCATCGCGACGATCACGCCAATGGCGCCCAGCGGATTGTTATTCTCGCGGTTCGAACCGCCGCCCATGAAGAAGGCGAAGTTGCCGAGCATGGAAATGGCACCTGCGAGCGTGGCGGTGACCGTCATGATCAGCGTGTCGCGGTTCTGCACATGCGCCAGTTCGTGCGCCATGACGCCTGCGACCTCTTGCGGCGTCAGGCGCTGGAGCAGGCCTGTGGTGGCGGCAACGGCGGCATTCTGCGGATTGCGGCCCGTGGCGAAGGCGTTGGGCTGGTCCTCGTTGATCAGATAGACCTTGGGCATGGGCAGGCCGGCATTCTGGGCGAGGCCCCGGACGATCTCGTAATATTCGGGCGCCGTGCGTGCATCGACCTCCATCGCATTGTGCATCCGGAGCACCATCTTGTCGGCGTTCCAGTAGGAAAAGAGGTTCATGCCGGCGGCGAAAAGAAAGGCGATGCCCATACCTCCGGTGCCGCCGATCAGGTAGCCCACGCCCATGAAGAGCGCCGTCATGAAGGCAAGCAGCATGGCGGTGCGCATGATGTTCATCGTCGAAGGGCCCTCCTGAGCCCGAAACTGTTTGGCGGTTCAGTCCGCTTTCACCCTATATGATGGGAAACAAGCGAAATGGTTTCAATCGAACAGGCTGGACGAACGGATTTGGAACAGAACGACGAAAAAGAAGCGCCCGCGCGAAGGGAACTGAGCCCTGCTGCCCAGCGAGCATTGGCCGAAGCCGAGGCGCGGCGCGAGGCGCTGAGGCCCGACACACTGCCGCCCGAGCGCGGCGGGCGTGGCGGCAAGGAGCCGGTGCGTTACGGCGACTGGGAGGTCAAGGGGCTCGCAGTGGACTTTTAACCAAAACGAACAGGAACCGTGCTCGTTTAAAATCGTTGGAAATTTTTCGGTTCGCTGCAGATTTTCCGAGGTGTCTCTCCAATGCTGATCCGCTTGGGCTATGAAATCGCGGTCGACTGCGCGCAGCCTTTGCCGATCATCTCGCTTCTGGTGATCCATGATGACCGCCAAAAGGACATCCAGCGCGAAACCAAGGTGCTGACCTCGCCCAAGGTGAAGGCAGTGCCGTATCGCGACATTTTCGGCAATCGCGGCCATCGCTTTCTGGCGCCCGCGGGCCGCTTTTCCATCATTTACGACGCGGTGATCGAGGATTCGGGTGAGCCCGACGAGGTCAACAGGATTGCCGTCGCAGCACCCGTCGAGGACATGCCCGACGAGGTGATGGGTTTCCTGCTCGGCTCCCGCTATTGCGAAACGGACCACTTGAGCCAGCTCGCCTGGAGCAAGTTCGGGCATATCCCCGCCGGCTGGGCGCGGGTGCAGGCGATCTGCGACTATGTGCATGACCGCATCTCGTTCGGTTACGGCTATGCAAGGGCGACGCGCACGGCAGCGCAGGCGCATGAGGAGCAGGTCGGCGTCTGCCGCGATTTTGCGCATCTCGCCATTACGCTCTGCCGCTGCATGAACATCCCGGCGCGCTATGTGAACGGTTATCTCGGCGATATCGGCGTGCCGGCCGACCCGGCCCCCATGGATTTCTCGGCTTGGTTCGAGGCCTGGATCGGCGGCAAGTGGTATGCTTTCGATGCGCGTCACAACATGCCACGCATCGGTCGGATCCCGGTCGCGCGAGGTCGCGACGCGACCGACGTGCCGCTGCTCCACTCATTCGGGCCGCATACACTTGCGACCTTCAAGGTGTGGACCTACGAGCAGGATGCCAATCCGGCGAAGCCCCCGCATATGCTTCAAAATCGGACGGCGGGTCGCGAAATTCTATCCTGACCTAATTTGGGACATGTGGCCTATTTTGGACGAGTTCTGAGTCCCGATCTGGCACACTCAAGATTAAGCCAAACGCTGGATTTAAGCACTTGTTAAGCTTACGCTGCGCACAGTGAAAGCGATTTCAATGCGTTAGCGCGCACCTCTCGGCCTCAGGCCATGAACTGTCATGTGTCTTGCAACGATGAAATCGAAACGGCGCGGGAGATGGGTGAGCAAGATGCTCCAAGTCATTTTCCGGCCGGACGGTCCAGCGAGACCGGATGCTGCGAGACATTTGTGACACCGCTGCCGGCTTAGGGGTTAAGCGAGGCGGCAAAAAAGGAAAGGCCGCTTTCAGGGGGTGAAAGCGGCCTTTCCCGTGTTTCGTCCGTGATATCGCGGCTCGTGGCGACGATGAAGTCGTCAGCCGCGCTTCATGCCGTCAGCGAAGGAGCTGTCCTTCACCGAGGCAATCCGCCGAGACCACGTAACGGGACAATTCACTCGACATTGGACCACCTCCTTTCAATTGTTGAACACGAGGGGAATGTGGGTCGGGCGAAACCGGAACGCAAGATAAGTTAGGCGGCGTGCCCTGACCTTTTCGTGAACGGGCAGGGCACCTTCTCCTTCGTCGCGTCTCAGCTTTTCTTGTTCTGCCTGTTCGCCACGAGATCGTCGACGACCGCGGGGTCGGCGAGGGTCGAGGTGTCGCCCAGCGCGCCGAACTCGTCTTCGGCGATCTTGCGCAGGATACGCCGCATGATCTTGCCCGAGCGTGTTTTCGGGAGACCCGGCGCCCACTGAATCTTGTCCGGTGATGCGAAGGGCCCGATCTCCTTGCGCACATGCGCGACGAGTTCCTTGCGCAGGTCCTCGGTGCCCTCGATGCCGTTCATCAGCGTCACGTAGCAATAGATGCCCTGGCCCTTTATGTCGTGCGGATAGCCGACCACTGCGGCTTCCGAGACGGCATCGTGGCTGACGAGGGCCGATTCCACCTCCGCCGTGCCCATGCGGTGACCGGATACGTTGAGCACATCGTCCACGCGGCCGGTGATCCAGTAATAGCCGTCGGCATCGCGGCGGCAGCCGTCGCCGGTAAAATACTTGCCTTTGTAGGTGGAAAAGTAGGTCTGCACGAAGCGCTCGTGGTCGCCATAAACGGTTCGCATCTGACCGGGCCAGGAGTCGGTGATGCAGAGATTGCCGTCGGCGGCCCCTTCGAGCACCTGGCCGTCATTATCCACGAGCTGCGGCTTGATGCCGAAGAAGGGACGGGTGGCCGAGCCGGGCTTGAGGTCGGTCGCGCCGGGGAGCGGCGTGATCAGGATGCCGCCGGTCTCGGTCTGCCACCAGGTGTCGACCACCGGCACTTTTCCGCCGCCGACCACGTTGAAGTACCACTCCCAGGCTTCCGGGTTGATGGGCTCGCCGACCGAGCCGAGAACCTTGAGAGAAGCTCGCGAGCTTTTGGTGACGTGGGCATCGCCCGCACCCATCAACGCGCGGATGGCGGTGGGCGCGGTGTAGAAGATGTTGACCTGGTGCTTGTCCACCACCTGCCAGAGCCGGCCCGCATCGGGATAGTTCGGCACGCCCTCGAACATCAGTGTCGTCGCGCCGTTCGCGAGCGGGCCGTAGACGATATAGGAATGGCCCGTCACCCAGCCGACATCGGCCGTGCACCAGTAGATGTCGCCGTCATGGTAGTCGAAGACATATTGATGCGTCATCGACGCATAGACGAGGTAGCCCGCAGTCGTATGCAGCACGCCCTTGGGCTTGCCGGTGGAGCCCGACGTGTAAAGGATGAAGAGCGGATCCTCCGCATTCATCGCCTCGGGCTCTGAAACCGGCGAGGCCCGTTCGACCGCCTCGTGATACCAGACATCGCGGTTCTCTCTCCATGCGATGTCGCCGCCCGTGCGTTTGACGACGAGCACTTTCTCGACCGCGACGCCGTTGTTCCCGGCGATCTCTATGGCTTTATCGGTGTTGGCTTTCAACGGCACCTTGCGGCCGCCGCGCAACCCCTCATCCGCCGTTATCACGAAGGTGGATCCGCAATCGACGATGCGGCCCGCAAGGGCATCGGGCGAGAAGCCGCCGAAGACCACCGAATGCACCGCGCCCACACGCGCGCAGGCGAGCATGGCATAAGCCGCTTCGGGGATCATCGGCATATAGATCGTCACGCGGTCGCCGCGGTTAACACCATGATCCTTGAGCACGTTCGAAAGCCGGCACACGCTCTCGTGCAACTCGCGATAGGTGACCTTCTTCTGCTCATTGGGATCATCGCCTTCCCAGATGATGGCGACCTGATCGCCGCGGCTTGCGAGATGGCGGTCGATGCAGTTGGCGGCCACATTGGTCTGCCCGTCCGCAAACCACTTGATCGAGACATTCTCGTCGAAATTCTTTTCCTTGACGCGGGAAAACGGCACCATCCACTGGATGCGCTTGCCGTGTTCGGCCCAGAAGCCTTCCGGGTCGGCAACCGAACGCTCGTACCATGCGCGATAGGTGGCATCATCGATCAGCGCGCGCTCGCGCCATGCCGGCTGGACGGGATGGACGTGCGTGTCCGTCATCTGGCTTTCCTCCAATATGCGTGGCGCCATGACCCGAGCGCCTCTCCCAGCAAGCGGATTAGCCTTGTTCGCCCGCCCAACGCAATCGCCCTTCGGGGCGCATGCGCCGTTTAACTTTGGTTAATCATGACGGGGCACCATCACATTTGGCGAGGCCGTCGTCGGAAGGGACGAAGCATGCGCAGAGCAGATAAAGGACCGTCTCGTTCCGAGACCGAACTGATGCTGGAAGGCTACGGCCTGCTCACAGCCGAGTTCTTCTATCATCTGCCCGACCATCCGCATGTGCTGCAGACGTTTCTTTGGCAGACCTACGATCTCGCACCGAATTTCCCGAAGCTGTTTTCGTTCATCGAGTTCTGGAAGTCGCGCCTCGATGGCTCGCTCCACTCGGTCCGGTTTTCGCATAACGAACTGATCAAGCCGGTCGAGTGGCGTAACGTCGAGGGCGAGTTCGCGCTGCACTGAGGCCTGCCTATGCCTACGCCATGGTGCCTGATCTTTTCCGACGGAACGGGCCAGCGCGGCGTGCGCGACGATGACAGCGTCAAGAACACGAACGTGTTCCAGATGTTCGTCGCTGCCGAAAACAAGATCTACCTCGAAACCTTCTACGATCCGGGCCTCGGCGCACCGGACGAGGGTGAGCGCGACCTTGGCCGCGTGCTCCGCGACTGGTGGAGCAAGGCGACGGGCTGGGGCATCACCGCCAATATCGTGGACTGCTATGAGGCGCTGATCCTCAAATGGCAGCCCGGCATGAAGATCGGGCTGTTCGGCTTCAGCCGCGGAGCATTCACCGTGCGCTGCTTGAGCGGCGTCCTGGCGACCTGTGGTATCGCGCAGACAGACAATGGTGTGCCGATCTCGCGCGACGAAAAAGGCGAGGGGGCAAAGCGGCGGCGAGCCATTGCCGAGAAAGGTGTCGCGGCCTACAAGCTCAAGGGCAGGCGCGCCCGTAAGGAGACCGGCGAGGCGTTCCGGCGCGCATATGGTGCCGTTGACGAGGTGGCCGATGTGGTCGGCGTTTATGACACGGTGAAGGCGCTCGGGCTTCCCGGCGTCACCAATCTCGTCAATCCATGGCAGTTCGATTTTCACGACACCAGCCTGTCGCCGCGCGTGCCGCTGGGGCTTCAGGCCCTGTCCGTGGACGAGAACCGCAAGGTTTTCGCACCCATTCTGTGGGATGCGTCGGCACCCGGCCAGCAGATCGAGCAGGCATGGTTTCCAGGTGTGCATTCCGATGTGGGCGGGGGCTATGCCGATGACTGGCGGCTCGCCGATCTATCGCTCGACTGGATGCTGTCACGCTTGCGCGACGAAGCCGGGCTGCATATCCCGCTCACGGTTTCGATGAACGACAATCTGGTCGGCCGCGCCCATAACGAGCGGACGGGCTTCGGCATCTTCTGGCTGCCTGGGGAGCGTGTGGTCACCCGCACTGCATCGCTTTGCGACAATATCGAAGCGCGGTTCGAGAGAATGGTGCCGCCCTATCGGCCGGCACACTTGAAGGATCACCCGCAGGTGAAGCGCTTCTACCCGTGACGATCAGTATGGCTTGAAGGGCTCGGGACGGCGGCCCGTGTCCTGACGCGTCAGCATCCAGCCGGGATATTCGGGTGCCAGCGCGCTGGCCTCGTCGAGCCGGGCGAGATCGTCCGCATCGAGCGTCAAACCGGTGGCGGCGAGGTTCTGCTCCAGCTGGTCCCCATTCTTGGCGCCGATGATGATGCTCATCACGAAGGGCTTGGCGAGCACATAGGCCAGCGCGACCGTGGCGACGCTGGTGCCATGCTTCTCCGCAATCGCGCGCATCGCCTCGACGCATTTCCAGGCGCGATCCTCATCGACCGGCGGGAAGTTGAACTCGGCGCGGCGGCCCTCGCCATTGCCCGGTGCACCGGGGCCGTATTTGCCTGAAAGCAAACCGCCGGCGAGCGGGGACCAGACCATCAAGCCAAGCTTTTCCTCGTTGATCAGCGGCACGATCTCACGCTCGAGGTCGCGGCCGGCAATCGAATAATAGGACTGGATGGTCTCGAAGCGGGCATAGTCTCTGGCTTCCGAGATGCCGAGCGCCTTGGCAATGCGCCAGGCCTGCCAGTTCGAAACGCCGACATAACGCACGAGACCTTGCGATACGAGGTCATCCAGCGCGCGCAGCGTTTCCTCGACCGGCGTGACGCTGTCGGTGCCGTGAATCTGGTAAAGGTCGATATGGTCGAGCCCCATGCGATCGAGGCTGCCTTTCACGGAATCCATGATGTGACCGCGCGAGGCGCCACGATCATTGGGTTTATCGCCGGTCGAGCCAAAGACCTTGGTGGCGATCACGACATCCTCGCGGCGGGTGCCGAGATTCTTGAGCGATTGGCCGAGGATGCGTTCGGACTGCCCAAAGGAATAGACATCGGCCGTGTCGATGAAGTTGACGCCTGCTTCCAGCGAGCGCTGCAGGATGCGATCGGCGGCGCTCTGATCGACGCCAGCGATCTTTCCCCATTGGGCCTGTCCGCCCGCTTCTCCGAAAGTCATGGTGCCAAGGCAGATTTCCGAAACGAATAGGCCGGTGCGGCCCAGCTGATTATATTTCATTGAAAATGCCTTTCCCGGAAAGGACAGTCAGCTAGGGTCGGTTCGATGGCCCGCCAAGGGGATCGGTGCCCGAAATGCTTCCCGTATGGTCCTCACCGGTGTCCCGCAGCCCGAAAAGGTTGCGCAAGGCGGGGCTGCCCGCGATCAGGCGCTCGCCGAACTCCTCCTCACCTTCCGCTGCCCAGTGATCAGTGTCGGAATAGGTGAACTGGCCGTCGATGATGAAGAGGTCTAGGTTCAAGGGACCAAGAATGTCGAGCTTCGAGACGTAGGTGAGCGGCGGTTTGCGTTCGGTAACCTCGCTTTTGAGCAGGTCATCGACTTGGCGGATCGCGCCGATATTGTCCTTGAAGAAGGGAACGCCTCCCGGCGGCAGCATCACCGAATACTTCTCGACCTCGAAATAAGGCTCCCATTGCGGGCCGACCCAGATCATCGGCAGGTTCGGCTCGGCGATGGTTTGAAGGAAAGCAAACACGTTATCGACCGCTTTCTGATCAACCGGCAGATGCTTGCGGTCGGGCAGCAGATAGCTGCCCTTCTGGGTGAACACCACGCCGCTCAGATTCGCCTTGTTACGCTCGATGAAAGGCCGCAGATTCTTGTAGTAGCAGTGATCCTCGGGCTCACTCGGGCGGCAGCCGGGCTGGCTGATGCCGGCCACATGCATCCTCGTGCCGTTATAGGCCAGCGCGTGGAACAGGTCTTCGCCATGGCTGTCGCCGAAAACAAGGACGGCCTTGCCCGTTTTGGCCACGCAGGCGTCGAACTTTTTCTGAAATGCACTGTCCAGCGTCGCCCAGAGATATTGGCACTCGCTGGTCAGAACCGTCTTGCGCTCGGGGCTGGTGACGAGCTTGGCGACGTCGGGCGGCAGGCGTGAGGGGAGGCCGCCGCCCAGCATCAGGGCGCCACCGATGGCGACCGTCAGGGCGGCTGTCGCGGCGGAGCGGATGACGAAAGGCCGGTTGCCGCCACTCGCGGCTTCGCGCGGTCGGCGGAAGGGCTGCTCCACGAAGCGCCATGAGGCCCAGGCGAGCGGGAAGCAGAGCGCAAAAAGCAGAGCGCGATCCCAAGGGCCGAGCGGTTCGAAGGTGACATAGGCCGCGAAGATCAGCAGCGGCCAGTGCACAAGGTAGAAGGAGTAGGAGATCTTGCCGATCCAGACGCTGAGCGGATTACTCGTCACATAACCAAGGGTCGGTGCGCGGCCCGCATAGATCACCAGCATGGTGCCGAACACGACCGGCAGGGTCAGAAGCCCCGGCAGGTGCGACGTGCCGTCGAGCATGACGAAGCTCGCGCCGATCAAAACAAGCCCTGCAAGAAGCAGGGCCTCCAGCACCGTCTTGTTTCGAGGTTGCCGCTCCACGACCTCGATCATCAAAGCACCGAGCGCGAATTCGAAGGCGCGGAATGGCGTGAGGTAGAAAGCCGACATGCGACCGCGCTGAAGTTCCGCGAGCACCAGCGTGACGACGGCAAGAACCGCCAACACGGAAAAGAGCCCGCGTCGTCCGCCCTTCATCGCCCAGACGACCATGAGCGGTACCACGATGTAGAATTGTTCCTCGACGCTCAGCGACCATGTGTGGAGCAGCGGCTTGAACTCGGCCGCGACATCGAAGTAGCCGGCGGTTTCCTTGAAATAGATGTTGGAGACGGAAAGGATTGAAGCGATCAGTTCCTGCCCGAACATCTTCAAATGGCCGGGTGAAAGCAGCAGGAAGGCCGCAGCCGTGCTCGCCAGAAGCGTTGCGACGAGGGCCGGAAACAAGCGGCGGATGCGGCGCAGGTAGAAATGCCGGAAGCGGAACGTGCCGGTCCGTTCAATTTCGTCGCGGATGATGCGGATGATCAGGAAGCCACTGATGACGAAGAAGGCATCGACGCCCAGAAACCCGCCCGGCAAGAAGGGCAGGCCGAAATGGAACAGCACGACGCCGAGCACGGCAATCGCGCGGAGCCCGTCAATATCGGGCCGGTAGGAGGATGACTGCATAAAGAAATCCGAAGGCAGGAACGGCAGCGTTGTTGGCGCTCACCTTGACCCAAAAATGGCGGAGCCGACACGGACCGAAGTCGCACCGAAAGGAATGGCCTTCTCGAAGTCGGCGGACATGCCCATCGAAAGCTTCTCTACGGCGGCCTCCTCAGCGAGTTTCTGAAGCAGCGCGAAATGCGGTCCCGGATGCTCCTCGAACGGTGGGATGCACATCAGGCCATCGATCGTGAGGCCATGGGTATCTCGGCAGCGGGAAACGAATGCCACCGCCTCGCGCGGGTCGATGCCGGCCTTCTGCTCCTCGAGGCCTGTGTTCACCTGCACATAGAGGCGAGGAGCCTTGTTCTGCCTTTCAATCTCTTTGGCAAGCTCGGCCGCAATCTTCTCGCGGTCCACCGTTTCGATCACATCGAAAAGCGCCACCGCATCCGCCGCCTTGTTGGATTGCAACGGGCCGATCAGGTGAAGCGTGATGCCGGGGAATTCTTCTCGCAGCGCGGGCCATTTCCCTTGCGCTTCCTGCACGCGGTTCTCGCCGAACACCCGCTGGCCGGCTTCGAGAACGGGGCGGATACTGTCGGCCTCGAAGGTCTTCGACACGGCAACGAGCTCGACCGAACCCGCCCTGCGCACTGCCTCCTTCTCGGCGCGAACAATCGCGCTGCGGACGGCTTGCAGGTGCTCCACTGCTTCGCTCATGGCCTTTCCGTATCCTGCTTTCCGTTGACGGTCGGGCAAAAGCATGGTGAAGGTCCGCCCGCTTTTGTCGCCGTGGCTTGTGGAGCGCTTTGCCTCCTCTGGCAAGCCGCGCCGTGTTTCTCAGTGCCCACCCGGAATTCGTGATGGCAACCGAACGCTACAATCCGCGCGCAGCCGAACCCCGTTGGCAGAAGGCCTGGGACGGGGCGGGGCTCTTCACGACTTCCAACGAGAGCGAGGCGCCCAAGCATTATGTGCTGGAGATGTTCCCTTATCCGTCGGGGCGCATCCATATGGGCCATGTGCGCAATTACGCGATGGGCGACGTGGTGGCGCGCTACAAGCGCGCTAAGGGTTTCAACGTCTTGCACCCGATGGGCTGGGATGCCTTCGGCCTGCCCGCCGAGAACGCCGCGCGCGACAACAAGGTCAACCCGCGCGATTGGACCTACAAGAATATCGAGACCATGAAGGCGCAGCTCAAGACCATGGGCCTGTCGCTGGACTGGAGCCGCGAGATCGCGACCTGCGATCCGTCCTATTACAAGCACCAGCAGAAGATGTTTCTCGACTTCTGGCAGGCGGGCCTCGCCGAGCGCCGTTCGGCCAAGGTCAACTGGGACCCGGTGGACCACACCGTGCTCGCCAACGAGCAGGTGATCGACGGACGCGGCTGGCGCTCGGGTGCGGTGGTCGAGCAGCGCGACCTGACGCAGTGGTTCCTGAAGATCACCGCCATGGCGCAGGAATTGCTGGACGGGCTCGATACGCTCGACCGTTGGCCCGAGAAGGTCAAGGTCATGCAGCGCAACTGGATCGGCCGCTCGGAAGGTCTCACGATCCGCTGGGCGCTGGAAGAGGCGACTGCGCCCGAAGGCGAGACCGAACTCGAAATCTACACAACGCGGCCCGACACGCTCTTCGGCGCCTCCTTCATGGCCATCGCCGCCGATCACCCGCTGGCAAAGAAGGCGGCCGAGAAGAATCCAGAGCTTGCCGCCTTTATCGACGAATTGCGCCATGCCGGCACCTCGGCGGCGGAGCTGGAAACGGCCGAGAAGCGCGGTTTCGACACGGGCGTCCGCGTGGTGCATCCGTTCGACGAGAGCTGGACGCTGCCGGTCTATGTCGCGAATTTCGTGCTGATGGACTACGGCACGGGCGCGATCTTCGGTTGCCCGTCCGGCGACCAGCGCGACCTCGACTTCGCGCGCAAATATGATCTGCCCGTGGTGCCGGTCGTGATGCCGAAGGATGGTGATGCCGCGAGCTTCACCGTGGGCACGGAAGCCTTCACCGATGACGGCGTGATGATCAACTCGCGCTTTCTGGATGGGCTCGACACCGACGCGGCGTTCGAGGAAGTCGCGAAGCGCCTCGAAGCGCGGTCGGTCGGCGAGCGCAAGGTCAATTTCCGCCTGCGCGACTGGCTGATCTCGCGCCAGCGCTATTGGGGCTGTCCGATCCCCGCGATCCATTGTGAGGTCTGCGGCACCGTGCCCGTGCCGGCCAAGGATCTGCCGGTGGAGCTGCCCTCCGACGTGTCCTTCGACAAGCCCGGCAATCCGCTCGACCACCATCCGACATGGAAGCATGTCTCCTGCCCGCAATGCGGGGGGGCTGCGCGCCGCGACACGGACACGATGGACACCTTCGTGGACTCGTCCTGGTACTTCGTGCGCTTTACCGACCCGTTCAACACGGAGGGCCCGACCACGGCGGGCGTGGCGGATGGCCCGAAAGGCTGGATGCCGGTCGATCAGTATATCGGCGGCATCGAGCACGCGATCCTGCACCTGCTCTACTCGCGCTTCTTTTCTCGCGCGATGACGGCGACAGGGCATCTCAAGGAAACGAGTGAGCCTTTTGCAGGCCTCTTCACCCAAGGCATGGTGGTGCACGAGACCTATCGCGGGCCCCACGGCTTCGTGACGCCGGCCGAAATCCGCATCGAGGATCGCGAGGGCAAGCGCACAGCGGTGCTCTTGAGCGACGGCACACCGGTCGAGATCGGCTCCATCGAAAAGATGTCGAAGTCGAAGAAGAACGTGGTCGATCCCGACGATATCATCGGCTCCTACGGCGCCGACACCGCCCGCTTTTTCATGCTTTCCGATTCGCCGCCCGAGCGTGACGTGCTTTGGACGGAGGCCGGTGTCGAAGGCGCGCACCGTTTCGTGCAGCGCGTTTGGCGGCTCTTGGTGGAAGCCGCACCGGCGCTTGCCGCCGTCGAGCCCAGGGCTGGCACCGGTGCAGTGTCGCGCGCGGCGCACAAGGCGCTGAAGGCGGTGGGCGAGGATATCGAGCGCTTGGCCTTCAACAAGGCGGTCGCCCGCATCTACGAACTGGTCAACACGCTGGCCGCACCGCTCGCTGACGCTGCCGCAGGCAATGGCAAGGATCTGCCCGCGCTGCGTGAGGCGGTCGAATTCCTTCTCTCGATGGTGGCGCCGATGACGCCGCATCTGGCAGAGGAATGCTGGGCAACACTCGGCGGAGAGGGGCTGGTCGCGGCCAAGCCCTGGCCGGTCTTCGAGCCTGCGCTGACGGTGGATGACGAGATCACGCTGCCTGTTCAGGTGAACGGCAAGAAGCGTGGCGACTTGACCGTGGCGCGTGACGCGGACAATGCTACGGTCGAGGCAGCCGCGCTCGCGCTGGAAGCCGTGCAGCGCGCGCTGGAAGGCAAGGCGCCGCGCAAGGTGATCGTGGTGCCGCAGAGGATCGTGAATGTTGTTGCGTAAGACCGTGAAGCGTTCCTCCGGCCTGCTTGCCGCGCTTGGCCTAAGCGTGGCGCTCGGTGTCACCGCGGGCTGCACCGTGCGTCCGCTTTATGCCACTTCGCATACGGCGCCCGGCGAGGCACCAAACGGTGTCGCGGCGGCCTTGCGCACGGTGGCGGTGGCGCCGGTTCGCACCCGCGATGCGCAGGAAGTGCGCAACCAGCTGATCTTTCTGTTCAATGGCGGCAAGGCACAAGCGGCGACGCCGGCCTATACGGTCAATCTCGCGGTGTTGACGACGAGCGAATCGTCGGCCGACATCCAGGTGGCCGACGACACGGAGCCGACGGCGGCGGCCATCGTGATGGACGCGACCTATTCGGTCACCGATGCCGCCACGGGTGCTGTCGTCGCGAACGGCAAGCGTTCGATGTCATCATCCTATGACGTGCCACGTCAGGAATTTGCAGTCTTGCGCGCCCAGCGCGATGCCGAGAACCGCGCCGCGCGTGAATTGGCGGAGCTTCTACGGCTCGCGATCGCGCAGGACATTCTCAACATCCAGTCCGTGCCGAAGGCGCTCAAATAGGTTTTCGTTGTATCGAAACAAAAAAGGCGGGCTTGCGGCCCGCCTTTTTGTTTTCGGTCACAGCAGGGATCAGCCGATGCTCTGGCCGGTCTTCTTCCAGTCCGACAGGAACTGCTCGATGCCCTTGTCGGTCAGCGGGTGCTTGACCAGGGTCTTCAGCGTTGCAGGCGGAATGGTCGCCACGTCGGCGCCGATGATCGCGGCCTGCTTGACGTGGTTGATGGTGCGGATCGAGGCCGCGAGGATTTCGGTTTCGAAGTCGTAATTGTCGTAGATGGTGCGGATCTCGGCGATCAGCTCCATGCCGTCGATGCCGATATCATCGATGCGGCCGATAAAGGGCGAGATGAAGGTCGCGCCGGCCTTGGCGGCGAGAAGCGCCTGATTGGCGGAGAAGCAGAGCGTGACGTTCACCCAGCGACCGTCATCGGTGATCGCCTTGCAGGCCTTGAGGCCGTCGAGCGTCAGCGGCACCTTGATGCAGACATTGTCGGCGATCTTGGACAGGAAATCGGCTTCACGCATCATTTCCTTGTATTCCACGGCTGCGACCTCGGCCGAAACCGGGCCCTCGGTGATGGCGCAGATTTCCTTGATGATCTCGGCCATCGGACGGTTGGCCTTCATGATCAGCGACGGATTGGTGGTCACGCCATCGATCAGGCCCGCATCCTGAAGTTCCTGGATCTCGTTCACATCCGCCGTATCGACGAAGAATTTCATGGGAGTGGGTCCTTTCAACCTTGGCTTTGCGCCATCAGATAGGGCGCCTGGGACGCTCTGTCGCTCCCATAAAGCAGCTTTGCGTCGCGTGAAAGACGGAATAAAAGGGGAACGCAGTTCCATGACCCCCGACCTTTTCGCCCCCTCTCTCGCAGTCGTTCCCGTGCTGGTGCCAATGCCGGCCGAGCGGCCCTATTCCTATGCCGTGCCGCAAGGCATGGTGGTGGAGCCCGGCTCGATCGTGCAGGTGCCGCTTGGACCGCGACAAGTGGCGGGCGTCGTATGGGATGGCGACGGTGGCGATGTCGATCCGCGCAAGCTGCGTCCGATCACCCATGTTTTCGACTGCCCGCCGATCCCCGAAGCCATGCGCCGCTTCGTGGACTGGATTGCGACCTACACGCTGTCCGCGCCTGGCATGGTTGCACGTATGCTCTTGCGCGCGCCGGAAGCGTTTGATCCCGAGCCTTGGGCGGAGGGGCTGGAGCGCATCGAGGGCGCCGTGCCGCAGCGCATGACGCCGGCCCGCGCGCGGGTCCTGGAGTTGGCCGAACCGGGTGCTGCATGGACGCGCTCGGGCCTGGCGCAGGCGGCGGGCGTCTCCTCGACCGTGGTGGATGGTCTGGCGGCCGCCGGCGTTCTCGCCGCCATACGACTTCCGCCGCCCCCCATCGTGGCCGCGCCCGATCCGGCTTTCGCGCGACCGCAACTGAGCGAGGATCAGGGAGCCGTTGCGGAGGCGCTCCGTGAAAGCATCGCCGAGAACCGCTTTTCCGTCAGCCTCGTCGATGGCGTGACGGGTTCGGGCAAGACCGAGACCTATTTCGAGGCGATTGCCGCTGCCCTCGATGCCGGCAAGCAGGCGCTGATCCTGTTGCCCGAGATCGCGCTGACCCAAGCCTTTCTCCAGCGCTTCGAGGCGCGATTCGGTGCGCCACCCGCGCAGTGGCACTCGGATGTCGCCCCGCGTTCGCGCGAGCGGGTCTGGCGCCAGGTGGTGGAAGGCTCGGTGCGAGTCGTGGCCGGCGCACGCTCGGCACTCTTTCTTCCCTTCAAGGAGCTCGGGCTGATCGTCGTGGACGAGGAGCACGATCCGGCCTTCAAGCAGGAAGACCGCGTCTTCTACAACGCCCGCGACATGGCGGTCCTTCGCGGACGGCTGGGGGATTTTCCGGTGGTGCTCGCCTCCGCCACGCCATCGGTGGAAAGCCGCGTGAATGCGGCGCAGGGGCGCTATTCACGGCTGATCCTGCCCGGCCGCTTCAACGAAGCGGCTCTGCCGCGTCTCGAAGCCGTGGACCTGCGCCGTGCGCCGCCGCCGCGTGGCAAGTTCCTGTCGCCGCTGATGGTCTCGGCGATGCGCGATACGCTGGCCAAGGGCGAGCAGTCACTCGTCTTCCTCAACCGGCGCGGCTATGCACCGTTGACGCTCTGCCGCTCATGCGGGCATCGCTTCGGCTGTCCATCCTGCTCGGCATGGCTGGTCGAGCACCGCTTTCGCGGTGCACTGGTCTGTCACCATTGTGGGCATTCCGAAAAGAAGGCGGATGCCTGCCCCGAATGCGGCACCCTCGATCATCTCGTGGCCTGCGGGCCAGGCGTCGAGCGCGTGGCCGAAGAAGTGGTCGAGACCTTCCCCGATGCACGCGTGATCGTGCTGTCCTCCGACATGCTGGGCGGTGTGCGGCGATTGCGGCTCGAGCTTCAGGCCATCGCCGATGGCGAGGTCGATATCGTCATCGGCACCCAGCTCGTTGCCAAGGGCCACAACTTTCCGAACATGACCTTGGTCGGCATCGTCGATGCCGATCTCGGTCTTGCGAACGGCGACCCGCGTGCATCCGAGCGCACGTTCCAGCTGCTCGCCCAGGTCACGGGCCGCGCGGGCCGTACCGGCAAAGCGAGCCGCGGCCTGATCCAGACCTACCAGCCCGACCATCCGGTGATGCGTGCGATCGTTTCAGGCAATGCCGAGAGCTTTTACGCGCGTGAGATCAACGAGCGCGAGCAGAGCGCGATGCCGCCCTTCGGTCGTCTCGCCGCACTGGTCGTCAGCGCCGGTACGCGCGGGGAGGCTGAGGAGCATGGTCGCGCTCTGCGCCGTGCTGCACCCGACTCGGAAGAAATCCGCGTTCTCGGCCCCGCCGAAGCGCCGCTTGCCGTGGTCGCCGGTCGCCACCGCTTCCGTCTCCTCGTCCAGGGCAAGCGCTCCGCCGACATGCAAGGCTTCCTGCGCACCATGATCGGCCAGGCACCAAGGCCGCGCGGCAGCGTGCGGGTGCAAGTGGACGTCGATCCGCAAAGCTTTCTTTGAGGTTGTTTGTAGCTACATCTGTAGTTACATTGCGAGGACGGGATGTTCGAGTGGGATGAGGCTAAGAACCAATCGAACATCGAAAAGCATGGTGTCAGCTTTGCGATGGCGAGCCGCATTTTTTAAGGTTTTACGCTGACTGCTGTCGATGCGCGAACGGACTACGGCGAAATCCGCGAGATCGGTCTCGGCATGGTCGATGATGTGGTGATCCTGAGCGTGGCGCATAAGGATCGCCGTGGACGAAGCAGTATCATCTCTGCCCGGCCCGCCAGTCGAAAGGAGCGAGCACTTTATGAAGAAGCGCTACGAACAGGCTCTTAAGGTTGAGGCGCTTGTGCAAGTGGAGGATGAAGATATCGATTTCAGCGATATCCCTGAACTTGATGGCACCTTCTTCGAGAAGGCGCGTTTGATCGCGCCAAATGAAAGAAAGCAACAACTCACCATCCGCTTCGATCCGGACATCGTTCAGTGGTTCAAGGCGCAGGGCAAAGGCTATCAAAGCCGGATGAATGCCGTGCTTCGTGCCTATGTGGATGCGCATCGCCGCTAGATGGTTGTTTGCGCCCGCCCCTCCGGCCTATAGCCCTCCCATCACAATCTTCGAGAGGGGCTTATGGGGCTCGACTTTCCTTGGCCGATCACGACCGGCGAGTGGCTCGCATGGACGAGTGCGGCGGCAACCGCGATGATCGGGCTGCTTTATCTTTTCGCTCCCCGCCTGATGCTGCGGCTCTCGGGGCTCGCCGTGCCGTTGGAGCGGCAACAGGCCTTGGCGCATTTGCGTGGACCAATTGCCGGCTTCCTTTTGGGTGTCGGCTTGGGCGCGATTCTGCTCGGTCAGCCGCTCGTTTACCTTGTGCTGGGTTTTGCGTGGGGTTTCACCGCATTCGGTCGGGTGATCGGGATGCTTTCCGACGGCGCGGGCCTGCGCAATTTCCTCCATCTGATCGCGGAAACTGGCTTGGCCGTGCTGGCTTTGCTGTTTGCTACGGGCATCGTGCCCTGAATTTTCCACATATGAGGAAGATGCTACTCAAGCCGCCTTGCGCGTGTTGCGGGGCTGGAAAGCCTATGCTAGACGGCCCTCGATTGATCCACGCGCGAGGCCTCACTTGAGCCCGGATGCAGCTGGATCGGCTTGAGGAGCCAGGGAGCGGGCGGCCAAATCGCGACGTGACCCAAGTTCCTCGAAGCGCAGGCTTCGGTAAGTTTGAACTTGCCATTCGCGAGCCGCGCTTTACGGACATGAAGCAGGGTTGCAGGCCGCATCCTTCGGGCGTGCGGCAGGCAAGGGAACAAGAGAAAGCGCGTGGCAGCAAACAATTCGCCAATATCCGGTGTCGCTGACCGCTATGCGCGGTCGCTCTTCGATCTCGCCCGCGAAGGCAATGCTCTGGACAATGTCGAACAGGATCTCGCCCGATTCGAGGCCCTTCTGAACGAGAGCGCCGACCTGCAGCGTCTGGTGAAAAGCCCGGTTTTCTCTGCGGAAGATCAAGAGCGCGCCGTCGCTGCCGTTCTGTCGAGCGCGGGTATTTCCGGTCTTGCCGCCAACTTCATCCGCGTGGTCGCCAAGAATCGTCGTCTTTTCGCTGTGCCGGACATGATCCGCGCTTATCGCCGCATCGCAGCCGAAGCGCGCGGTGAGACGTCAGCCGAGGTGACGAGTGCGCACGCGCTTTCGGCCTCGCAGGAGGACGAGCTTCGCGCTGCCCTGCGCCAGGTTGCCGGGCGTGACGTCACCATCAATGTTTCCGTCGATCCAAGCCTGCTTGGCGGCCTCGTCGTCAAGATGGGCTCGCGGCAGATCGACACTTCGCTGAAAACAAAGCTCAACGGGCTCAAGCTCGCACTGAAAGAGGTCGGCTGATGGATATCCGCGCTGCGGAAATTTCCGCAATTCTCAAGGATCAGATCAAGAACTTCGGCCAGGAAGCCGAGGTTTCGGAAGTCGGTCAGGTTCTCTCAGTCGGTGACGGCATCGCGCGCGTCTACGGTCTCGACAATGTTCAGGCCGGCGAGATGGTGGAATTTCCCGGTGGCATCCGCGGCATGGCGCTCAACCTCGAGGCCGACAATGTCGGCGTCGTGATCTTCGGTGCCGACCGCGACATCAAGGAAGGCGACACCGTCAAGCGCACGGGCGCCATCGTGGACGTGCCGGTCGGCCCGGCTCTTCTCGGCCGCGTGGTCGACGCCCTCGGCAACCCGATCGACGGCAAGGGGCCGATCGAGGCGACCGAACGCCGCCGCGTGGACGTCAAGGCGCCCGGTATCATTCCCCGCAAGTCGGTGCATGAGCCGATGTCGACCGGCCTCAAGGCCATCGACGCGCTGATCCCCGTCGGCCGCGGCCAGCGCGAGCTGGTCATCGGCGATCGCCAGACCGGCAAGACCGCGATCATCCTCGACACGATTCTGAACCAGAAGGCGATCCACGTTTCGGGTCCCGACAAGGAAAAGCTCTACTGCGTCTATGTCGCCGTGGGCCAGAAGCGTTCCACCGTCGCCCAGTTCGTGAAGGTCCTCGAAGAGCGCGGCGCGCTCGAATATTCGATCATCATCGCGGCCACCGCTTCGGATCCCGCGCCCATGCAGTTCCTTGCACCGTTCGCGGGCTGCACCATGGGCGAGTATTTCCGCGACAATGGCCAGCATGCGCTGATCGCCTATGACGATCTGTCCAAGCAGGCCGTGGCCTACCGCCAGATGTCGCTGTTGCTGCGCCGCCCGCCGGGCCGTGAAGCTTACCCCGGCGACGTGTTCTACCTGCATTCCCGCCTGCTCGAGCGCGCGGCGAAGATGAACGACGAGCAGGGTGCGGGTTCGCTCACCGCGCTTCCCGTTATCGAGACGCAGGCCAACGACGTGTCGGCCTATATCCCGACCAACGTGATCTCGATCACCGATGGGCAGATCTTCCTCGAGACCAACCTATTCTTCCAGGGCATCCGTCCGGCCGTGAACGTCGGCCTCTCGGTGTCGCGTGTCGGCTCGGCCGCGCAGGTCAAGGCGATGAAGCAGGTGGCAGGCTCGATCAAGGGCGAGCTCGCGCAGTATCGCGAGATGGCGGCCTTCGCGCAGTTCGGCTCGGATCTCGACGCCTCGACCCAGCGCCTGCTCAACCGTGGCGCGCGCCTGACGGAGCTTCTGAAGCAGCCGCAGTTCTCGCCGCTCAAGACGGAAGAGCAGGTCGCGGTGATCTTCGCCGGCGTGAACGGCTATCTCGACAAGCTGCCGGTCAACCAGGTCGGCAAGTTCGAGCAGGGCCTGTTGTCCTATCTGCGTTCGGAAGGAGCTGGCCTGCTCGACCAGATCCGCGCCGAGAAGCAGCTGACCGACGACATCCGCGGCAAGCTCAAGTCGTCGATCGACGCTTACGCCAAGAACTTCGCGGCATAAGGCTCGACGATGCCCTCGCTGAAGGACCTCCGCAACCGCATCTCCTCGGTCAAGGCGACCCAGAAGATCACCAAGGCCATGCAGATGGTCGCGGCCGCCAAGCTGCGTCGCGCCCAGGAAGCGGCCGAGGCCGCGCGCCCTTATTCGGCGCGCATGGCTTCGGTTCTGGCCAACATCGCGCAGGCCGCCGCGGGCGAGGGCGATGCGCCGACCCTGATGACCGGCACGGGCCAGGAGCAGACGCATCTTCTGATCGTCTGCACTGCCGAACGCGGTCTGGCCGGCGGCTTCAACGCCCAGATCGTGCGTCTGGCGCGCGAGCACATTCGTCGCCTTCTCGCCGAAGGCAAGACGGTGAAGATCCTCGCGGTCGGCAAGAAGGGCGTGGACATGCTGCGCCGTGACTATGTCAACCTCATCATCGACCGCATCGATCTGCGCGAAGTGAAGACGCTGGGCTTCGTGGATGCCGACAGGATCGCCAAGCGCGTGATCGGCCTCTTCAATGAGGGGCAATTCGACGTCGCGACCCTGTTCTATTCCGAGTTCAAGTCGGTGATCGCACAGATTCCGACCGCCCAGCGCATCATCCCGGCGGCGGCTCCTGCTGCCGCAGCGGAGGTTTCTGCGACGCCGGCTGGCACTGCTGCCGCCGTCTACGAGTATGAGCCGGATGCCAATGCGATCCTCGAAGACCTGATCCCGCGCAACATCGCGGTGCAGATTTTCCGGGCGCTGCTCGAGAACGCGGCTTCCGAGCAGGGTGCGCGCATGTCGGCGATGGACAATGCGACCCGCAATGCGGGCGACATGATCAACCGTTTGACGCTGAGCTACAACCGCCAGCGTCAGGCGCAGATCACCAAGGAACTGATCGAGATCATTTCGGGCGCGGAAGCGCTCTAAGCTACACCAGTTGGTCCGGCGTGTGCGTGTCACCCGAACCGGCTAAGGAGAAGGAAAAGAGGATGGCCATCGAGAACGGAAACGGCGGGACCGGCAAGGTCCGCCAGGTGATCGGCGCCGTGGTGGACGTTGCCTTCGAAGGGCAGCTGCCCGCGATCCTGAACGCCCTCGAGACCGAGAATGTGGGCAACCGCCTCGTTCTCGAAGTCGCGCAACATCTGGGCGAGAACACCGTGCGCTGCATCGCCATGGACTCGACCGAAGGTCTGGTTCGCGGCCAGAGCGTGCGCGACACCGGCGCGCCAATCACGGTGCCCGTCGGCCCCGAAATGCTCGGACGCATCATCAACGTCATCGGCGAGCCGGTCGACGAAGCCGGCCCGATCCCGGCGACCCAGAGCCGCGCTATCCACCAGCCGGCCCCGGAATATGTGGAGCAGTCCACGGAAGCCGAGATCCTCGTGACGGGCATCAAGGTCATCGACCTGCTCGCCCCTTACGCCAAGGGCGGCAAGATCGGCCTGTTCGGCGGCGCGGGCGTCGGCAAGACCGTGCTGATCCAGGAACTGATCAACAACGTCGCGAAGGCGCATGGCGGCTATTCCGTGTTCGCCGGTGTCGGCGAGCGTACCCGCGAGGGCAACGATCTCTACCACGAGTTCATCGAGTCCGGCGTGAACAAGGCCGGCGGTGGCGAGGGTTCCAAGGCTGCACTCGTTTACGGCCAGATGAACGAGCCGCCCGGTGCGCGTGCGCGTGTCGGCCTCACCGGCCTGACCGTCGCCGAATATTTCCGCGATCAGGGCCAGGACGTGCTGTTCTTCGTGGACAACATCTTCCGCTTCACGCAGGCTGGCTCGGAAGTGTCGGCTCTTCTCGGCCGTATTCCTTCGG
The DNA here is from genome assembly GCF_024053505.1 of Mesorhizobium liriopis. Taxonomy (GTDB): domain Bacteria; phylum Pseudomonadota; class Alphaproteobacteria; order Rhizobiales; family Rhizobiaceae; genus Mesorhizobium_B; species Mesorhizobium_B liriopis. Next base: position 297,843 of record NZ_JAMXQS010000007.1, read on the forward strand.
CCGTGGGCTATCAGCCGACGCTCGCAACCGACATGGGCGCTCTGCAGGAGCGCATCACGACCACGACCAAGGGTTCGATCACGTCCGTGCAGGCCATCTACGTGCCGGCCGACGATTTGACCGATCCGGCACCGGCGACGTCGTTCGCGCACCTTGACGCGACGACCACGCTGAACCGCTCGATCGCCGAAAAGGGTATCTATCCGGCTGTCGATCCGCTCGACTCCACCTCGCGCATGCTCGATCCGCTGATCGTCGGCGACGAGCACTATCAGGTGGCTCGTCAGGTGCAGTCGATCCTCCAGCGCTACAAGGCGCTTCAGGACATCATCGCGATCCTGGGCATGGACGAGCTTTCCGAAGAGGACAAGCTGACGGTGGCCCGCGCTCGCAAGATCGAGCGCTTCCTTTCCCAGCCCTTCTTCGTGGCCGAAGTGTTCACCGGCTCGCCGGGCAAGCTCGTCGATCTCGCCGACACGATCGCGGGCTTCCGCGATGTTGCGGCGGGCAAGTACGATCACCTGCCTGAGGCTGCCTTCTACATGGTGGGCGGCATCGAGGAAGCGGTCGAGAAGGCGCAGCGTCTGGCAGCGGAAGCAGCCTGAGCTGAAACATGACGGTCTGTTGCAAGGAACCCAAGGTTGCTTACAGCAGATGACCCGGACTCCACGGATGAGGCATTTTTCATCGAGGAGGACGATATCTTGCGCACCGTCCTGCGCCGTATCCCACCTCGGGACAGCACGGCGTATGACGAGCGCGTTGTGATGCACTGCCCCTTCTGCGGAGTACAGCCGCAGTCGGACGGCGGTTTAGCGGCAGGGGTCCAGCACTGATGGCTGACAGCTTTCCCTTCGAACTGGTTTCGCCCGAGCGCCTGCTTGTTTCAGAGCAGGTCGAGGCGGTCGTGCTGCCCGGCTCGGAGGGCGAGATGACCATTATGGCGCACCATGCGCCGCTGATGACCACGCTCAAGCCGGGCGTGATCCGCGTGCGCGGCGGTGCAGGTGCCGAGACGCGCTACCTCGCTTTCGGCGGCTTTGCCGACATCACGCCGGAAGGCTGCACGGTTCTGGCGGAAGCCGCCATTCCCGCCGAACAGTTCAGCCGCGCCGATCTCGATGCACGCATCGCGGCGGTCCAGGCTGAGCTCGATGCGGCTGAAGACGACCATCACCGCACGAAGCTGGAAGAGTTCCTCTCGAACCTTTCGCATATCGAGTCGCACATCAACAGCTGAGCCTCACGGCATTCAAGTCCAAGCGGCCCGCGTTCTGGTGGAACAGAACGCGGGCCGCTTCGGTTTTGGGATGTCACAGCAAGCCGGTGCCTGTTTTTGGCGGCGGTTCATGGAGGTTGAGATGGCGCACGACAAGAAACTTGAAGATCATCCCGAGCAAGACCCCGCGGAAGGTTCACGCGAGATCGTGGATCATGAGCTCGACCGAAAGGGTGGCGAGAAGCCGCCTGTGAAGGGAGGCGAGGAACAAGGCGAGAGGAAAGGCTAAGAGACCGCTCTCAGTCGTTGACTGGCGCGACGGGTCGCTTGGCAGGTTCCCGGCAAACGCCAGCCTCTTAGGACCTGGGCTATGACGCATGAGGTGCTCCAGTTAGCCTCGTGTCGCTGCCAGCGGCGCAAACACACTCACCACTTCATCATAAACTGCCCGTTTGAATGGTACGATCAAACCGGGCAGTTCCTCCATCGGCTTCCAGGCCCATTCGTCGAATTCTGCCTCATGCCCTCCCGGCGGCGGGTTGATGGCGATCTCGCTCTCGCTGCCTTCGAAGCGGAAGGCGAACCAGCTTTGGACCTGCCCGCGATAGCGGCCCTTGAAGGCCAGGCCGACCAAGTGAGGCGGAAGATCATAGAAGACGGGCTTCGGGGCGCGGGCGAGGAGAGAGACGGTTGTCATACCGGTTTCTTCCCAAAGCTCACGTTTGGCGGCTTCGAGATGGTCTTCGCCTTCATCCACGCCGCCCTGCGGCATCTGCCAGAGCTGGGCGGCGCCTGCCATTTCCCCATCAGGTTCGGCGATGCGGCGGCCCACCCAGACGAGGCCATCCCGGTTCAGCACCATGATGCCGACGCAAGGGCGGTAGGGCAGGGTTTCGGGATCGATGGGGCGCTTTTGCTTGTTCATGCTACTTCATCGTTCAGGATCGGCGGCGAGTGCGGAAAGGGGAACGATCTCCACGCCGCGCTTGGCCGCCTGCGCCGACCACTCGCGCACGGCATCGACTGTCGCTTCGAACGCGTAGCCCATGCCGATGGCGGCGCCGCGCGAGTGCGCGGTCTTCTCCAGGGCATCCAGCTGGGCGAAGATAGCAGTGCGATCACGCGATCCGTCGATGACGAGATCGGCACGCGCAAACGGCGCGCGGGCGGCAGGCGCGAGATCAGCTGCCAGGCTACGCGGCGTGGAGCCGTCGTCGAAATACATCAGGCCACGCTGGCCGATCTCGTCCATGACGGGCTTGAGCGCATTTCCATCCGCTGAAAACCGGGCGCCCATATAGTTCATCACACCGGCATAGTTGGTGGTCCGCCCGAGCGACCAGTGCAGGCGCTTCGCATTCTCATCCGCGCCGGCATCGACAGTCAGCGTGTTGCGGCCGGGATCGACCTGCGGATAGTCGAAAGGCTCGAGCGGCAGTTGCAGCAGGATTTCACGATTGTCGCGCCGTGCCTCCTGCATCCAGCGGTTCAGGCTGTTGCCGCTGGTGGCGAAGGCCAGCGTCACGTCGGGGGGCAGCTTCTGGATGGCGGCCTGCGTGCCTGTTTGCGAAAGCCCCAAGCCGCCGATGACGATGGCAACCCGCGCGCCGCGGCTGGAAGAGAGTGGCCGCTTGTAGACGTCGAAGGGCCGTCGCCCGTCGGCCGCGCGAACCGGCAGCTGGCCCTCAGGCGTGCGCTCGATCAGTGCCGGGTCGGGCAGGTAGGGCGCGACCGTGCTTTTCGAGAAACTGGCGGGGTCAGTCAGGGTCGCCGAGCCGCGCGTGCCCGGATCGACATGAATGATCTGCGGTCCGCCCGCCTGCTGCTGCTTTGCTTGAGGAGGCGCGGCGGGCTGCGAAGAAGGAACGGCAGGCTGTGCGGCTTCAACTGGAGCTTGCGGTGGCGTTGCCACGCGCCACGGACGCGGCGCTGTCGCGACCCACGCCGACAGTCCAATAACAGCGACGCCGACCACTGCCGCCGCCGCATCGGAGCGCGTGAACCGGCCACGCTTGGCGGGACCGAGACCCAGCGGTTTGTCGAATTCCTTGTTCAGCACCACGCGCCGGCCCCTTACGGCGAGAAGGGCCCGGCGCCCCCAGCGCCCAGGCCCATATGAAACGGGCGGCCCGTGAGCCGCCCGAAGCTTTTTACTGGTTCATCACCGCTTTTTGCGGGTTCGGCGGGAATGCCGGATCGGTCTTCACGCCGCGCAGCAGATCCAGCGCGTAGTTGAGCTGGATGTCGTCCTTGGCTTCCGGCGGCACATAGGCCGAGGAGCCCGAGCCCTCGTCGTTCTCTTCCACGCCCTTGATGTGGCCCTTGAGGTCGGATTCGCCACGCGTCACATCGCGGCCCTTCAGTTCATCGGGCAGCGGCTGATCGACTTTGATGTCGGGCGAGATGCCACGACCCTGGATCGATTTGCCGGACGGCGTGTAATAAAGCGCCGTCGTCAGACGCAGCGCGCCGTTTTCGGGTAGCGGAATGATGGTCTGCACCGAGCCCTTGCCAAAGCTCTGCGAGCCCACGACGGTGGCGCGGCGGTGATCCTGTAGCGCACCGGCCACGATTTCGGAAGCCGAGGCCGAACCGCCATTGACCAGCACGATCACCGGCTTGCCGTCGATCTCATCGCCTTGGCGGGCGTCGAAGCGGGTCACGTCCTTCGGGTCGCGGCCGCGCGTCGAGACGATCTCGCCACGGTCGAGGAAGGTGTCGGACACGCTCACAGCCTGGTCGAGCAGGCCGCCCGGGTTGAGGCGCAGGTCGAGCACATAGCCCTTGAGCTTGTCGGCCGGCACCTGCTTCTTGATCTCGCGGATCGCGGTGTCGAGGTCGTCCTGCGTCTTTTCGGTGAAGGACGCGATCTTCATGTAGCCGACATCGTTCTCGACGCGGAACTTGACGGCCTTGACCTTGATGATGTCGCGCTTGACCGAAACCTCGATCGGCTTGTCGGCGCCCTTGCGGATGATGGTAAGCTTGATCGAGGTATTGACCGGCCCGCGCATCTTCTCGACGGCGTCGTTGAGCGTCAGCCCGCGCACTTCGTCGTTGTTGATCTTGGAGATGAAGTCGCCCGCCAGCACGCCGGCCTTGGCGGCGGGCGTGTCGTCGATCGGGGTGATCACCTTGACGAGTTCGTCTTCCATGGTGACTTCGATGCCGAGACCACCGAACTCACCCTTGGTCTGCACCTTCATGTCGGCCGCGGCTTCAGCATTCATGTAGGAAGAATGCGGGTCGAGCGAGGTCAGCATGCCGTTGATGGCGTTCTCGACCAGCGATTTGTCATCGGGCGGCGTCACATATTGCGCGCGCACGCGCTCGAAGATGTCGCCGAAGATGGCGAGCTGCTTGTAGGTCTCCGAGCCGGCGGCAACGGCTTGGCCAGAAACGTTCTGGAACAGGCCCATCGCGGTGGCGCCCATCAAGGCACCGGCAAAGAGAAGCGACGTCTTACGTACCATTCCCAGTCCTTCCAGAACCGAGCGCCCACCAAGGCGCGGGGTCGACGGGCTTGCCGTCCTTGCGAAATTCCACATAGAGCTCGGGTCCGCCGGCCGTCCCAAAGGAGGCGATGCTGGCGACCCTTGTCTCTCCCATCGCCCCGACCGGCTCGCCCGCGACGACAGGCTGGCCTTGAACGACGTTGATTCGATCCATCCCGGCCAGGACCAGATGATAGCCATCGCCTGCGTCAAGGATCAAGAGTTGCCCGAAGGAACGGAACGGCCCCGCATAAAGAACGGTCGCGTCTGCAGGCGCCGTGACGATCGAGCCAGATTGTGTCGCAACCATGTCTCCGAGCATCACTCCGCCGTTACCGTCATCGGCCCCAAACCGGCGCGCTACATGGCCCGCAACGGGCAGGACGACCTGTTTGCGCAAGCGAGCGAAGGGGCTTGCGGGAGCCAGCCGGTGGGCTTCCGGAACGGGCAGTGAGGCAAGCTTGGCTTCGCGCTCTTTGCGCGCTTCCGCCGCCATGCGTTCGGCCTCGGCCTGCGCTTCGAGGCCCGCGATGAGTTCCTTGAGGCTTCCGGCCTTCTGGGCAAGTTCGGCCGAGCGCGCCTGTTCGGTTTGTAGTTGAGCCTGGCTCTGTTCCGACAGGCGCTTCTTCTGCTCGATCAGAAGCTCCAGCCGGCGCTTTTCGGAGAGTTGGGCCGCGACCTTATCGCCGAGCGCCTTGCGTTCGTTCTCGATGGCACCTGCCACGAGCTTTAGCGCGTCGAGATCGGAAACGAGCTTGTCGGTTTCCTTCTTCAAGCCGGGCACGACCGTGCCGAGCAGGATGGCCGAGCGAACGGAGGCCAGCGCATCCTCGGGCTCGACCAGGATGGCGGGCGGTGGGTTGAGGCCCATACGCTGCAGCGCGCCCAGCACTTCGGCCAGGACCTCGCGGCGTTCCATCAATGATGCCTTGATGCCCGCCTCCTGTGCTTTCAGCGGCTCAAGTCGTGCGACGATGGTTTCGATCTCGGTGCCATATTCGCGCTCGCGGGCGGCGGACTGGACGAGGGCTGCGGTCAGCGATTCGGAATCCTTGCGAACCGTGGCGATCTCGGCGGCAAGTCCTGCCGCGCGCTGGTCGGAAAGCGCTATCTCCTTGGCGATGCGGTCATATTCGGATTGCTGAACCGCAATGGCACGGGCATCGGCTGCCTGAGCGATGTGCGTAGCGAAACCCAGGCTCGCAAGAGCCAGCACCGTCACGCCGATCTGCCTGATCCTTCGCATGGATTCCTCCAGTGCGAACGACCCTAGTCCCGCTTCCTTAACGAAGCATCAACCATGTCGGGAAGGCTCGACGGGCTCCACGGGGTCGAGCACTCAAGCGCGATGGTAGGGATGTCCGCCGAGGATCGTCACGGCGCGATAAAGCTGCTCGGCCAAGAGCACGCGGACGATCTGGTGGGGCCATGTCGCGCGCCCGAAGGAGAGGAGAAGGTCGGCTTCACCGCGCAAGGAAGGGTCGTGGCCGTCAGCGCCACCGATCGCAAAAAGGAGATCGCGCCGGCCGCCATCGCGAAGATCGCCGATGCGCGTGGCGAGATCGGGGGAGGAGAGATCACGTCCCCGCTCGTCGAGCAGGAAGAGGGCGCTTCCCGGCTTGCGATGCGCGCGAAGCGCCTCGGCTTCCTCGCGCATGCGCTCGGGCGCGGATTTCGCGCGGCCTTCAGGCGTTTCCATCGTGCCGCCCCATTCGAGGCCGAGTTGCGGCCCGGCGCGCGCGAAGCGTTCGGCGTAACGGTCGGCAAGTTCACGCTCGGGGCCGGCCTTGAGACGGCCGACCGCATGGAGGCTCACGCGCATCAGAACATGCGATGCGTCAGTGGAGCGTGTCCTCGTCGAGATCGGGCGCCTGCCACATCTTCTCGATATTGTAGAAGTCGCGGACCTCGGGCCGGAAGACGTGGATGATCACATCGCCCGAGTCGATCAGCACCCAATCGGCGCTTTGCAGGCCTTCGACTCGCGCCTGACCGAAGCCCGCATCCTTCAGCGCCTTCAAGAGGTGCTCGGACACGGCTGCGACATGGCGGTGCGAACGGCCGGAGGCGACCACCATATGGTCAGCCATTGCCGATTTGCCCTGGATGTCGATGGGGACGATGTTCTCGGCCTTTGAGTCTTCCAGACTCGACAGAACCGTTTGAAGGGCGCGGGCAGACTCGTCAGGACGGCTTACCCCGGCCAGGGAAAGCGGCACTTCCGCCTTCTTCCTCAGTGCTGTTCTCAGTGTCTTTCCTTTCAAGACGAACAACAACCGCAAACACGATGCGGCACGTCAAATAAAATAGGCGCTGTGTGGTAAAGGTTTCAAGACAGGCGGTGGAAAACTGCGGTTGTCCACCGATCAAATCATTTGCTGAACCCATCACCTTTCGAAGGGGCTTCCATGCCGTTCCGGATGGCGGTGGAGGAGAGGGGTGAGCGGGGACCGTGGATGAATGTCCAGGCCGGCGGCCTCTTTCGCGCCAGCACCTCGGCATCCGACTCGTCGAGCCGCGCATAGTCGAAGGTTTTGGCCATTTTGGAGGACAGAAAGGCGAGCGTCGCGCCGGGCCGGTCGATCACGGCGATGGGAAATGTCGCGGCGATCCTCTGCCAGCGCTGCCAAAGGTGAAAGTCGCGCAGGTTGTCGGCACCCATGATCCACACGAAGCGGATATGCGGGTTGCGCAGCTTGATGGTCCGCAATGTGTCGGCGGTGTAACGCGAATTGAGCGTGGCTTCGAAGGCCGTGACCTTGATGCGCGGATCGGGCGCGAGCGCTTCAGACAGGCGAATGCGCTCTTCGAGCGGCAGAAGCTCGCGTGTGCTTTTCAGCGGATTGCCCGGTGTGACCATCCACCAAAGCTGGTCGAGGCGCAGGCGACGCAGCGCGATTTCTGCCACGAGCGCATGGCCGGCATGGGGTGGGTTGAACGAGCCGCCGAACAGCCCGATCGCCATGCCCGGCTCGGCGTAAGGCATGCGGAGATGGGGGGAGGCGGAGGTCAAGAGGAGGATTGGGCCGAATGATTGCGGCGAGGTGTCCGCACCTCATAGGCGCACGCCTTCTGCCATGCCGGGTCTGGTCCCTCGCTTGCGCTCGGAATGCTGCGTGAACCGCTTCTCACCCCCGCACCTGCCCCGTGCCTCGCACCCGGTACTTGAACGAAGTCAGCTCCTCCACGCCAACCGGCCCGCGCGCATGCATCCGCCCTGTCGCGATCCCGATCTCGCCGCCGAACCCGAACTCCCCACCATCCGCGAACTGCGTCGAGGCGTTGTGAAGCAGGATCGCGGAATCCACCTCGCGGAAGAAGCGCTCAGCTGCCGCCGCATCTTCCGCCACGATCGCCTCGGTGTGATGTGAAGAATAGTGCTCGATGTGCTCGATGGCACCGGAAACGCCGTCCACCAATTTTACCGAAATGATGGCTTCGAGATATTCGGTGCGCCAGTCTTCTTCCGTGGCCGGGGTGGCGAGCGGGAAAAAGGCACGCACTTCGTCGGTGGCACGGATGGCGCAGCCGGCACCGTGCAGCGCTTCCAGAACCGGCACGAGATGGGTGTCGGCGACCGCGCGGTCCACCAGCAGCGTCTCGGCGGCGCCACAGATGCCGGTGCGGCGCATCTTGGCGTTGACCGCGATTTCCACCGCCATTCCGAGTTTCGCGGAGCGGTCGATATAGAGATGACAGAGGCCCTCGAGGTGGGCGAAGACGGGCACGCGTGCCTCTGTCTGCACGCGCTCCACAAGGCTGCGGCCGCCGCGCGGGACGATCACGTCGAGATTGCCATCGAGCCCGGCCAGCATTGCGCCCACGGCCGCACGATCGGGCGTGGGCACGAGCTGGATGGCCGCCTCAGGCAGGTTCGCCGCGCGCAGCCCTTCGAGAAGCGACGCATGAATTGCCGCGGATGAAAGCGTCGAGTCGGAGCCGCCACGGAGGACCACCGGATTGCCAGCTTTCAGGGCAAGCGCCCCGGCATCGGCCGTGACGTTCGGGCGGCTTTCATAGATCACGCCGATCACGCCCAGCGGCGTGCGGGCGCGCTCGATGAGCAAGCCGTTGGGCCGCGTCCAGCTCTCGGTGACTTTTCCGACCGGATCGGGCAGCCCGGCAACCGTGCGCACACCCACGGCAGTCGCGCGGATGCGCTCGGGCGTGAGCTTGAGACGATCCATGGCGGCAGAGGTCAGCCCGGATTCTTCCGCGCGCCGCATGTCGGCTGCATTGGCGACAAGGATCGCCGCCTCGTTGCGGATCAGCGCATCGGCGGCCGCATTGAGCGCGAGCGTCTTGGCTTCCGGCGAGGCGAGTGCCAGCGGCCGGCCGGCGGCGCGCGCGTTGCGGCCGATCTCGGCCATCAGGGCCGCTGTGTCGCTTGCACCGTCAAGCATGGGCACACGGTCAAGCATGAGATGTCTCCACGGAAACGGCTGCGCGGCTGCTGAGCACGAGGTCGTCGCGGTGGATCATCGCCGCGCGGCCCTCATGGCCGAGAACGCCCGGAATCTCGGCAGTCTTCAGGCCGGCGATACGAACGGCATCACCGGAATCGTAGGAGACGAGCCCGCGCGCGATCTCGCGCCCGTCGGGACCTGCCACCTGGACCGTATCGCCGCGCTGAAACACGCCCTGTATGCTGCGCACACCGGCGGGCAGGAGCGAACGGCCGCCCAGAAGGGCCGCCACCGCACCCTCATCGACCACGAGCCGGCCCGACGGCTCGAGCTGTCCGGCGATCCAGCTCTTGTAGCCGCGCACGGGCGAGGGGTGGGGCGCAAAGAAAGTCGCGCGCTCCCCGCGATCGATGGCGTTGAGCGGGTTCATCCGCGTCCCCGCCGCGATGATCATCGCGGTGCCGGCATGGGTCGCGATGCGGCCGGCATCGAGCTTGGTCTTCATGCCGCCACGCGAGAGTTCGGATGCTGCCGCTCCCGCCATCGCCTCGATCTCGGGCGTGATGCGCTCGACATGGGGAATGAAGCGCGCGTTCGGATCATGCGCGGGCGGGGCCGAATAGAGGCCGTCTATGTCGGAGAGGAGAACGAGCAGGTCGGCGTTCAGCATGGTGGCGACGCGGGCAGCAAGGCGGTCGTTGTCGCCATAGCGGATTTCGGATGTGGCGACGGTGTCGTTCTCGTTGATGACGGGCACTGCGCCCATCTTCAGAAGCGTGGAAACGGTGGCGCGCGCATTGAGATAGCGGCGCCGTTCCTCCGTGTCGCCGAGGGTCACGAGGATTTGGCCCGATTTCAGCCCACGCGCGTGCAGCGCGTCCGACCATGCACCGGCGAGCGCGATCTGACCCACGGCCGCGGCCGCCTGGCTTTCCTCGAGCTTCAACGCCCGGCGCCCAAGGCCCAGGATCGTGCGGCCAAGCGCGATGGCACCGGACGAGACCACGAGCATATCCGTGCCGGACTTCGCCAAGGCCGCGATATCATCCGCCAGCCCATCCAGCCATTCACGCTTCAGGCCGCGCTCGCGATCGACCAGCAGCGCCGAGCCGATCTTGACGGTGATGCGGCGATAGGAGGCGAGGGGCTTCATGTCAGAGATCCCAGGGCCGGTCCGCCGTGACGGGCGCGGGCGCATCGAGTGCGCGAGCGTCCACGATCTCGGCCATCAGCGCACGTTGCGCTGCCTCCACGCCTTCCCCGGTTGCGGCGGAAATCAGTAGCGGTTCCTTTTTCGCTGCCTTCTTGAGCGCCTTGAGCTTGGCCTTGCGCTCGTCTTCGTCGAGGAGGTCTGCCTGGCTCAAGCCCACGATCTCGGGCTTGTCTTCGAGGCCGTTGCCATAGGCGTCGAGCTCGCCGCGCACGGTACGGTAAGCCGCCGCGACATCTTCCTCACGGGCGGAAACCAGATGAAGCAGCACGCGGCAGCGCTCGACATGGCCGAGGAAGCGGTCGCCGATGCCGGCCCCTTCGTGCGCGCCTTCGATCAGGCCGGGAATGTCGGCCAGGACGAATTCGCGGGCATCGACACGGGCCACGCCCAGGCCCGGATGAAGCGTCGTGAAGGGATAGTCCGCGATCTTCGGCTTGGCAGCCGTCACCGTCGCAAGGAACGTGGACTTGCCTGCATTGGGCAGGCCGACGAGACCCGCGTCCGCGATCAGCTTGAGCCGCAGCCAGATCCACTTCTCCTGACCGGGCAGGCCGGGATTGGCGCGGCGCGGCGCCTGATTGGTCGATGACTTGAAATGCTGGTTGCCGAAGCCACCATTGCCACCGGCAGCGAGGCGTACGCGCTGGCCGACTTCGGTCAGATCGCAAAGCAGCGTTTCCTCGTCCTCGTCCAAGACTTGTGTGCCGACAGGTACTTTCAACACCACATCCGAGCCCTTGGCGCCCGTGCGGTTGCGGCCCATGCCGTGCACGCCGGTCTTGGCACGGAAATGCTGCTGGTAGCGGTAGTCGATCAGCGTGTTCAGCCCATCGACCGCTTCCACCCACACATCGCCGCCGCGTCCGCCATCGCCGCCGTCGGGGCCGCCGAATTCGATGAACTTCTCGCGGCGGAACGAGACCGAGCCCGCGCCGCCATCGCCTGAGCGGATATAGACCTTGGCCGAGTCGAGGAATTTCATGACTTGCTGTCTTTCTTGTCGGGATCGCGCTTACACGGCTTCAGGCGCGCGGCCAACTGCGAAGCGCGATCCAGGTGGAGCGGCTCAAGGCGTAATGCTCGGTGGCGACACGGCCGGCGGCCAGCGAATCCATCATGCCCTGTCCCGTATATTGGAAGCCGCATTTGTGGATCACGCGTCGCGACGCCTCGTTGATGACGCGGCACGAAACAAGGAGCTGGTCGATTTCCGAGTTGCGGAAACCGAGATCGACCAGCGCATGCGCCGCTTCCGTCCCGTAGCCTTTGCCCCAGAAGGGTTCGCCGATCCAATAGCCGAGCGCGAGACCCTTGGGTGTCGGGTCGAGCCCCGCGCAGCCGATGAAGGCACCCGTCATGCTCAAGGTCAGCGCATAGGTGCAGCCCTGGCCCTCGCCGGTGCGGCGGACGAAATCCTCGGCATGCGCTTCCGAGTATGGGAAAGGCATGCGGGCGAGCATGTCGGCCACGCGACGGTTGTTGGCGAGCTGGGCCAGTTCGGCCACATCATCCCGGTGCGGTCTGCGAAGGATCAAGCGCTCGGTGACCAGAACCGGGCAGCTCAGCGGTGTTTCGGTATCGTGCCTTTCCGCGATCATGGCGGCGTCCTCCCGGCGGCTCCCCCGAACCACCGTCAAAAGAAAAGGGGGAGATGGCGCCCATCTCCCCCTTGATCTTCTGCTGGCCGCTTCAACCAGACACCGGTCCCTTGGGAGGGGCGCCGGTGGTTGGTGTTCGCAGAAACCGGCTATTCCGCTGCTTCGAGTGCCGGGTTGTTCACCGACACGTAGGTACGGCCATTGGCTTTGCGGGCGAACGAAACGGCGCCTTCCTGCAAAGCGAAAAGAGTGTGGTCCTTGCCCATGCCGACATTCTGGCCGGGGTGCCACTTGGTGCCGCGTTGGCGAATGATGATGTTGCCGGCGATCACGCGCTCGCCGCCGAACTTCTTGACGCCAAGGCGCTTGGACTCGGAATCGCGACCGTTGCGCGAGGAGCCGCCTGCTTTCTTGTGTGCCATGTGAAACTCTCCTGTTCAGGCTTCCTTACCCGATTGCCGGCGCGTTTGAAACCGCGAAAGCCGGCAAGGGCCAGGTCGATTGCTTTTCAAGTCATGTGGCGGCAAATGGTGCCGCCACCAAACGAAATTCTTATTCGGCCTTCTCAGCCGCCGCCTTCTTGGCGCGGGGCTTCTTGGCCGGAGCCGCAGCCTCGGTGCCTTCGGAAGCAACGTCAGCCTGGGCGGTCTCGGCCTTCGGCGCGGCCGCCTTGGTCTCAGCCTTCCTCGGCGACGCCTTCTGGCCGGCGGTCAGGATCTCGCTGATGCGGATCACCGTCTCGTGCTGGCGCTGGCCGCGCTTGCGGCGCGAATTCTGGCGACGGCGCTTCTTGAACGCGATGACGGTGCGCGAACGGTCCTGCGACACGACCTCGGCCGAAATCGAAGCGCCTTCCACGAGCGGGGCGCCGATCGTGACGCTTTCGCCTTCGCCGACCGCGAGCACTTCGCCGATCTCGATCACGTCGCCCGGCTCACCGGCCAGACGGCCGACCGTGATGACGTCGTTGGCGGCAACGCGATACTGCTTGCCGCCGGTCTTGATGACTGCGAACATTTCTCAAACCTCTTTGTTCGTCACGGCTCTGAGCGCGAAGCGCCCGGCCGCCTTCTTGTTCAGTCTTTTGGGAGTTCGGGGCTCAGTCCCCGAAAGCCGACCGGCGCGGAATGCTGGCACTCCACGCCGGAAACGGCGCGCAGATAACGCGGGGGCAGGGGAAAGTCAAGCTGCAGCGCCGCTATCACAGGCTTTCCGAATGCCAATGGCAACAGATTTGCCCGTTCCCTTCCGCTGGATCAGCATCACACGGTTGTGGGCCAGACGCCGCAAGGTTGCGCGACAGGATTCGGACGCATAGTTTGCCGGCCTTCTGCTCACAAGGCAAAGGCGTGAAAACGCACAAGAACAACTGCCGCGAGCCAACGGGAAACTCTGGCGCCACCCATGGCGCAATGACGGGAGACTGGAACGATGATGAAATCCGTTCTCAAGGCCGCGCTCGTGGCGGCGACACTGACAGTCGCGCATGGCGCGCTGATCGCGAGCGCTTCGGCCGAGGTTGTCTATAATCGCGGCAACGACACCGACCCCACCACGCTCGACCACCACAAGACCTCGACGGTCGCCGAAGGCAATGTGATGCGTGACCTCTATGAAGGTCTCGTCGTGCAGGACGCCAAGGCCGAGGTGCAGCCGGGTGTGGCCGAGAAGTGGGAAATCTCGGATGATGGCCTGAAGTACACGTTCCACCTTCGCGAAGGCGCCAAGTGGTCGAATGGCGATCCGCTCAAGGCGAGCGATTTCGTGTTCGCCTATCGCCGCGTGCAGGAGCAGGCGACGGCTGCCCCTTACGCCAACATGCTCTACCCTATCATCAATGCCGAGGCGATCAACAAGGGTGAGAAGAAGCCGGAAGAGCTCGGCGTCAAGGCAATCGACGACCGCACGCTCGAAATCACGCTGAATGCGCCGACGCCCTACTTTCTCGAGCTTCTGACGCACCAGATTTCCTACCCGCTGCACGAGGCGTCGGTGACGAAATTCGGCAATGATTTCGTACGCCCGGGCAATATGGTGACCAACGGCGCCTATATGCTCGAGTCGTTCACGCCCAACGACAAGATCACGCTCCGCAAGAACCCGAATTTCCACGACGCCGCGAACGTCAAGATCGACGTCGTGAACATCATTCCCTTCGAGGACCGCTCGGCCTGCCTGCGCCGCTTCGAGGCGGGCGAGGTGCAGTCCTGCTCGGATCTGCCCTATGAGCAGCTCGCTTCCATGAAGCAGAAGCTCGGCGAACAGGTACACATCGCACCCTATCTCGGCACCTATTACCTGCCGATCAAGGTGAAGAAGGACAAGTTCAAGGATGTGCGCGTGCGCCAGGCCATTTCCATGGCCATCGACCGCGACTTCCTCGCCAACGAAATCTGGAAAGGCGGCATGCTGCCCGGCTATTCCATCGTGCCGCCGGGGATTGCGAACTACGAGAACCCCGTATTCCTGCCCTACAAGGACCAGGACGTGCTCGACCGCGAGGACGAGGCAAAGAAATTGCTCGAGGAGGCTGGCGTGCAGCCCGGCACGATGCAGGTCGAGCTTCGTTACAACACCTCGGAGAACCACAAGGCGACCATGACGGCGGTGGCCGACATGCTGAAAAATATCGGCATCACCGCCACCCTCTTCGAAATGGAGGGCACGGGCTATTTCGACTACATGAAGAACGACGGCGATTTCGACATCACGCGTGCCGGCTGGATCGGCGATTACTCCGATCCGCAGAACTTCCTGTTTCTGTTCGAAAGCCAGAATCTCGGCTTCAACTATCCCCGCTGGTCGAATGCCGATTACGACAGGCTGATGCAGGAAGCCGGCAAGACCGGCGACCTGAAAGCGCGGGGCGAACTGTTGCGGCAGGCGGAAGACCTGTTCCTCAAGGAAGTGCCGGCAATCCCGGTCATGTACTATGCCTCGGGTTCGCTGGTGTCTTCAAAGCTCAAGGGCTGGGAAGACAATATCATGAACGTTCACGGGACGCGGTATCTGTCTCTCGAGAATTGAGTGTGAGGCGAGGGGGCTCGGCTCGGCTGGGCTCTCTGTTGGCTGTGAGTGATTTGTCTGTGGCGTTGTTAGGCGATTTGCCGGCAGCGTCACGCGAGTGGGAGCGTCACCCCCACACTTTGTCCCTCTCCACAAAGGGGAGGGAGGACGCCCTCGTTGCCACACGCCCTCAAAGCTTGACGCCTGGCTTGAAGAGTCAATCGCGAGGTTCTTGCCCTGCCCCTCCCTTGTGGGAAGGGATAAAGGGTGGAGGTAGCCTCGCCATCTGCGCCTTGTTCCCCACAGGCCGCGCTCAAAGACTTTCCCAATCCCAATTACGAACAAGCTGATGCTTTCTTACGTCCTGCGTCGCTGTCTCGGCGCCATTCCGACCCTTTTCGTGATCGTCACGCTGGCTTTCTTCATGATGCGGATCGCGCCCGGCGGGCCGTTCAGCCTGGAGCGGCCGCTGAACCCCGACATTCTCGAAAACATCAATCGCGCCTTCAATCTCGATAAGCCGGTCTGGCAGCAATATCTGCTTTATCTCGGCGGGCTGCTGCAGGGCGATCTGGGGCCCAGCTTCACCAAGCGCGACTTCTCGGTGAACGATCTCTTCGCCACCGGCCTTCCCGTTTCGGTCCAGATCGGCGGGCTCGCGATCCTGTTGGCGCTTCTGATCGGCACCACGCTTGGCGCGCTGGCGGCCCTCAAGCAGAACAGCTGGGTCGATTATCTCGTGGTCGGCACGGCCACCTTCGGCATCACCATTCCGCCTTTCGTGGTCGCGCCCATTCTCAGCCTGATCTTCGGCGTCTGGATGGGCTGGCTGCCGGCGGGCGGCTGGGGCAACGGGGCGATCCAAAACAAGATCCTGCCCGTCGCGACCCTCGCGCTGCCGCAGATCGCCATCATCGCGCGATTGACGCGTGGAGCGACAATCGAGGCACTGCGCTCCAACCATGTGCGCACCGCACGTGCCTATGGGTTGCCGAACCGTACGGTGCTCGTCGTGCACACCTTGCGCGCGGCGATCCTGCCGGTCGTGTCCTATCTGGGGCCGACGGCGGCGGCCCTTCTCACCGGGTCGGTCGTGGTCGAGACGATCTTCGGCATCCCCGGCATCGGCCGCTATTTCGTGCAGGGCGCACTGGGCCGCGACTACACCTTGGTGATGGGCACGGTGGTGGTGATCGCGGTCTTCACCGTGATCTTCAACTTGATCGTGGACATCATCTACGCGCTTCTCGATCCGAGGGTTCGCTATGACTGACCATCTCGTCATCGACCCCAAGGAAGAACTGGCGGGCGGGCTGTCGCCCGTCGCCGGCCGCTCGCTCTGGCAGGATGCCTGGCGGCGCCTGCGGCGCAACAAGGCTGCGGTGGCGAGTGCAGTGGTGCTGGTGCTGCTCGCTGGGCTCGGCATTGTCGGCCCGTTCTTTGCCTCTCATCCGTATGACCGCATCTATCCGCAATATGTGCGCGTGCCGGCGAGCTTCGAGGCTTACCCCAAGGAAGACGCCATCGTGCCAGCCTTCGAAAGTGCGGTGGCGCGCTCGCGCGTCACCAAGGGCGCGGTGGAGGTCGATGCCTCTTCCGTAAGGATGCCGATCTCCAGCGACAAACCGCTCGATCCGCGCATCACGCGCTATGTCGATCGCTCGGATCTCTTCGAGAATGCGCGCATCGAGGATTTGAGTGCGGATGGGCGCAGCGGCACGATGGTGGCCGACGTCGATCGCGTCCGCTTCGTCTTCGGCACCGACTCCAACGGGCGCGACCTCTTCGCGCGCATCATGGTCGGTATCCGCATCTCGCTCGCCATCGGCGTGCTGGCGTCTGTGATGTCGCTGGTGCTGGGCGTTTCCTATGGCGCGGTCGCCGGCTATCTCGGCGGGCGCGTGGATGGCGTGATGATGCGCGTGGTGGACGTGCTCTATTCGCTGCCTTTCATCTTTTTCGTGATCCTGCTGGTGGTGTTCTTCGGGCGAAGCTTCGTTCTGATCTTCATCGCCATCGGCTGCACGGAATGGCTCGATATGTCCCGCATCGTGCGCGGACAGACGCTTTCCATCAAACGGCAGGAATATGTGCAGGCAGCCGAAGCGCTCGGTGCGTCGAGCCCGGCCATTCTGCGCCGTCACATCATCCCGAACACGCTCGGGCCCGTGGTCGTTTATGTGACGCTCTTGGTGCCCAAGGCCATCCTGCTCGAAAGCCTGTTGTCCTTCCTGGGCCTTGGCGTGCAGGAGCCGCTGACGAGTCTGGGCCTGCTGATCTCGGAAGGTGCCGCCAATATCGGCGGGGCCACATGGCTTCTCGTTTATCCCGCCATCACGCTGACCGCGATCCTGTTTGCCCTGAATTTCCTCGGCGACGGCTTGCGTGATGCGCTCGATCCGAAGGACCGCTGAGATGAGCGAAAGTGAAGCGATCCTCCAGGTGCGCGACCTCCATGTGGGGTTCCGCACCGATGACGGGCCGGTCGAGGCCGTGCGCGGCATCGATCTCGATGTGCGGCGCGGTGAAACGCTCGCGATCGTGGGCGAATCCGGTTCCGGCAAAAGCCAGGCGATGATGGCCCTGATGGGCCTGCTCGCCAAGAACGGCACGGCGCTCGGTTCGGCCCTTTATCGTGGCACCGAACTGATCGGCCTGCCCGAGCGCAAGCTGAACGCCATCCGGGGTGCCAGGATCACCATGATCTTCCAGGAGCCGATGACCTCGCTCGACCCGCTCTACCGGATCGGGCGGCAGATGGCCGAGCCGCTGATCTATCATAGGGGCATCAGCGGCAGGGAAGCACGTCCGCGCGTGCTGGAGCTGTTGCGCCTCGTCGGCATTCCCGATCCCGAGCGGCGCATCGATGCCTATCCGCACGAATTATCGGGCGGCCAGCGCCAGCGCGTGATGATCGGCATGGCCCTCGCCAACGATCCCGATATCCTGATCGCCGACGAGCCGACCACGGCACTCGACGTGACGGTGCAGGCGCAGATCCTCACGCTGCTCGCCGATCTTCAGAAACGGCTCGGCATGGCCATCGTCTTCATTACGCATGACCTCAACATCGTGCGCCGCTTCGCGACCCGTGTCGCCGTGATGCGGCGCGGCGTTGTGGTGGAGGAAGGCGAGGCCGGCGCGCTCTTCGCAGCACCCCGGCACCCCTACACGCAGATGCTGCTCGCTTCCGAGCCGACCGGCACCAAGGCGCCGGCGGATGAAAGCACGGCCCCGCTGCTTGAAGGCCGCGATGTGGCCGTCACCTTCAAGCTCGGCGGCGGTTTCCTTGAAGGGCCAGCGGTCGATCTCAAGGCCGTGGATCGCATCTCGATCGCGCTGCACAAGGGGCAGACCATCGGGATCGTCGGTGAATCCGGCTCGGGCAAGTCCACGCTGGGCCGCGCGCTTTTGCGGCTTTTGCCGAGCGAGGGCAGCCTGCGCTTCATGGGCAAGGATATTTCCAATGCCGACCGAGATGCCATGCGGCCTTTGCGCAAAGGGTTGCAGATGGTGTTCCAGGACCCGTTCGGCTCGTTGAGCCCGCGCATGACGGTGGGCCAGATCGTGGGCGAGGGGCTGTTGATCCATGAGCCTCATCTTTCGCGCAAGGAACGCGACGCGCGGGTGGTGGACGCGATTAGCGAGGTGGGCCTGGAGCCCTCTGCGCGCAACCGCTACCCGCACGAGTTCTCAGGCGGCCAGCGTCAGCGCATCGCGATCGCACGCGCGATGATCCTCAAGCCGCGCGTGGTGGTGCTCGACGAGCCGACCTCAGCGCTCGACCGCTCCGTGCAGAAGCAGATCGTGGAACTGCTCAAGCGGCTGCAAGCGGACAACGACCTGTCCTACCTCTTCATCAGCCACGATCTCGCCGTCGTGCGAGCCATGGCCGACCATGTGATCGTCATGCAGCGGGGGCGGATCGTCGAGGAAGGACCGACGGAAGCCATCTTCGCGAGCCCGCGTGAGGATTATACCAGAACGCTGATGGCGGCAGCGATCGACCAGCGGCCGTTTCGGGAGGCGCGGGTAGCGTAAGTAATATGGCCCTGTCGCGGACACCTGGCGCAGGCGGCCATCATTTCGCTGCGCGCCATCTGGAGCCCTGTGAACGGGGGCTGTTCGGTTCCAAGCGGACGAACCTCATGCCTTCACGATATGTCCGCCCCTCAACCCCATCCGTGCGCAGACATTGCGGGTATCGACCACCAGCGGTGCATGGCTCACCACCTGCGCATAATCCACACCGTCATGGTCTGTGGCGATCAGCACCGCATCGGTCCGCGACAGCGTCGCATGGCAAAGTGCCACCGATCGCTCTCCTGCGAGCTCGGGATGCTCGCGGGTTACCGGGATCTCCGGCACCAGCGGGTCATGATAAGCGACCTTCGCCCCACGCTCTTTCATGAGCGATATGAGCTTCAACGCCGGGCTTTCGCGGGTGTCCTCGATATTCTTCTTGTAGGCGACGCCCAGCACAAGCAGGTTCGCTCCGTTCAGTCCGCGTCCACCTTGTTTGTCGAGCGCCCACGCCAGGCCTTCCACCACACGATGCGGCATCGCCGTATTGATCTCGCCTGCCAGTTCGATGAAGCGGGTCGCGACAGAGAACTCGCGTGCCTTCCATGTGAGGTAGAATGGGTCGATCGGAATGCAGTGACCGCCCAGGCCTGGGCCGGGATAGAACGGCATGAAGCCGAACGGCTTGGTCTTTGCCGCCTCGATCACCTCCCAGACATCGATCCCCATTGGCGTGAAAACGGTCTTCATCTCGTTCACGAGCGCGATGTTGACGCCGCGAAAGATGTTTTCCAGAAGCTTCACGGCTTCGGCGGTCGCCGTCGATGAGACCGGAACGGTTCTCGATACCAGCGCATCGTAAAGCGCGGTCGCCAGCTGCCGGGCATCATCGCCGTCGCCGCCGATGACTTTGGGAATGGAAGCGGTCGAAAACTGCTGGTTGCCGGGGTCCTCCCGTTCGGGGGAGTAGGCGAGAAAGAAGTCTATGCCGCTCCGCAAACCCGTCGCCTCAAGGCGCGGTTTGAGGATTTCCTCCGTGGTGCCGGGCCATGTGGTAGATTCGAGCACCACCAGCTGGCCGGGGCGTAAGGTCCTTGCGATGCAGTCGGCTGTGGCTTCCACGAAGGACAGATCGGGTTCGCGCTGCTTGGAGAGGGGCGTGGGGACGGCAATCAGAATGGCGTCGGCTTCGCCTAGGCGGGCGAAATCGTCCGTCGCGCAAAAGCGTCCATCTGCCAGGGCGCTTGCGATCGGCTCCGTCGCGATGTGGCGGATGAAGCTTTCGCCACTGTTCACGACTGCAACGCGGGCGGGATCGATGTCGAAGCCGAGAACAGGAAAGCCGGCCTTGAGCGCAGTCACGACGAGCGGAACGCCGACATAGCCCAGCCCGACCACCGCGATCGTCCAGTCCCGCCGTGCCATCCTGTCAATGGACGCACCGACGTTTCGATGAAATGTCAAATCCCCACCCTGCCATGCTCATGCCCCGGTCAAGCAAAAAGCATGGCGATACTCGCGCCACCAAGTTCAGAAGCGTTGTATCGACAGAATTATTCTCCGAGAACGCGCGCGAACACTCTCAGCGCTTGAAATTCTCGATTTCGGCCTCTGCCATCGCAAGCAGAAGACGCAGCTCATCGCTGCTTTCGGTACCGGCCGGCGCGGCCGGATCGTTCTGTCCGGTTGAAGCCAGCGCATTTTTCCATCGAGGAAAACGTGAAATCTCAGGCTCGGCATCGGGCACGCCGAGCGCCAGCGCATAAACGGGCGAGATCGTCACGCCTTCGAGACCGATGGCCGAGCGGATGGTCTCATGAGAAAGTGCGGCGCTCGGGCAGGCGGTCAGACCGTGCTGCGTGGCGGCCAGCATGATGTTCTGGCCCACATGGCCCGCTTCGATCAGCACCACGCGATAGGCGTTCGGGTCATCGTACTTCCACATGGTCCGCTCGAAATGCGCGCAAAGCACGATCGAGCACGCCATGCTGTCGGCCCAGTCCTGCCCTCCGATCACTTCGCCGCCCGAGGGCAGGGCGTCCGAGGGCACGCGACCGAGTGTGTGTTCAGACGCCGAATAGTGATAGATGCCCGGCTCCAGCCCTTCGACCCGATAAGCGAAGACATAGGCCTCGTAAGGGTTGCGTGCTCCGCCCGATGGCGTCAGCTTGAGTGGCAGTCGACCGGCACGGTTCGTCGTTTCGCCCAGAATGCCAAGCCCGGCGAAAAGCGTTTCGGAGAGCTGGGATAGCGTGATGGGTGCTGCGGTCGCGCCACGGACCGTGCGGCGCCCGGCCATGAAACGCAGGAGGGCGCTGGTTTCGAAGGGATCGGGAAGTTCTACGACCTCGGCCAGATCACGATTGGTCCTGGCAAGCTCCGGCACATTGCCGAGCGAGGCTTTCTCGACCTGCCGGTCCTCAGCCTCTTCGAGCGCCATGAAGGGCCGGTCTTCGAGCGTGAAATGCATCAGGGCCGTGGGAACCGACCATGCCCAATGCGCGGCAAAGTCGTCTTCGCGCAAAGCCTCGGCGGAATCGGCACGCACCAGCGCCGAGACGTCGATCAAGCGTTGCAGGAGGTCACGCGTTTCAGGAACCGAAAGCTCATAACGCTGGGCTAGATCCGCAGCATCGGTCCACTCGGACAGATCGCTCAGCAGGCGGAGCGTTTCGACTTCACAATGAAAGACCTGTTTGGTCAGGAAATTGCAGGCGACCAGCGCATCGCCTTCCGGCGAATAAACCAGCGTGGAGGCCGCTTTGACCCGCATATCCCGATCTTGCTCGGGCGAAGGGGAGGCTTCCGGTTTGGGGGAGCGGTCCAGTGCGGAAGACGCCATCTGGAAGTGCCTTGGCGAAATTTTAAGGGCCGCCCGTGGGGGTTAGATCACGGGCGGCCCTGACGACATCAGCGCTTGGTGAAGTGCTGAGCCGGAACGATGAACTTCTTGGTCTCGACGGTCGCGATACGAGCAACGGCAACGGCGAGAGCAGCGGTATTCGGCTTCATTTGACTGTCCTTCTTCGATGCGCCCTTCAGGGGTTATGGACGCACGTGAATTCTTGTCTGCCGGCCGATTAACGCGATATCACATAGTTCATTAGAATGCGCGGCAATCCGTTTCGGCCTCCGCGAACTTGCGCGATTTGAGATATAATTTGCCGCTTTGATGCATAATTTTGCGCTGGATTGAGTATTTTGACGCAAGTGCCTGAGTATTTCGTCGTGTAGCTTTGGCGCGAAAGGCTCTGGTGCGCTGTCGGGTCAGGACCGGATCAACCTTGCGAAGCCTTGCGCTCCATGATCTCCACAACGATCGGTCCGACGAACTCATCATTCATCCGATACACATGGGCGGCACGCAGCAGTCGTCGCAGGCTCATACCAAGCGGACACGGGCGGATGACCACCGGTGTGCTTGTCGGCCCGGTCGGCGTCATGACATTGGCGAAGCCCGACAGGACTGGAACCGAGAGAGGTTCCCAGCGCACTACGAGCAGTGAGGGCTCGCGCGCCTCGCCCTCGTTCAGGCCGACAAAAAACACATGGTTCAGCCGCTCCACGATGAAGCCGCGATGGTCGCCCTTGGCATAGGACCAGTACGAGCCCTCGCGTTCGGCGACACCCGTCAGGCGGCGGAATGTCACCGCCTCTTCCTCACGCCTGACCACCGTTGCCGCACAAATCACCCGGCCTGGATCGTCGGGAACGGCGAAGAACGTGTAGTAGAAGCCGTCGCGAAATGTCGGCATGGGCTGGGCGAAGCGTTCCAGCATTTCGCTGCGGTTGCCGAATGTCAGTTCGGGTCTGACCTTCCTGCTTCCGGGCGGCTCAGCGTAGAGTTCGCTTTCGTTGATGTTGAAGAAAGCGCAAATGCGCTCCGTGGTGCGCTTGTGGGGCAGGCTGCGCGCTTCGAGGTAGCGCTCGAACTGGCTGCGGTTGATGCCGATGCCGCGACAGGCCTGACTGATGCTCATGCCGCGTTCGGCGCAAAGCCGTCGCAGGTTGAAGGCAAGGCTGGTGCGCAGCTCGGCCATCGATTGTTCCTTGATATGGCCATCCGCCGTGGCGCGGATGGGTATGCACTGCTTTGCCGATGAACGGGATGCCCATCCGGTGCGTGAACATATGACCAAGGCTGGCATTTTGAACAGGTTTGTTGCACAAGTTCGCACAGGGAAGAGTTGGGTGCCATGGCGGAGCGGCCTTTCTTGGAGGGCGACCAGTCCATGTCATCGCATCACCCGGCAACCGAGCGCTCTCAGGCCTTTGGCGTTTCCGAACATTCATCGTCGCGACTGCGCGACGTCGCCCGGGCAATGCGCAAGGCTCGAGGCGGAGAGCAAAGTGACCTGAACGATCCGCTCGGTCAGCAGCGGCAGGTGACGCGCGCGGCTGCGCTGATGTGCCGCCTCTACGGGGCCGATGCCCCGGCACAAGCGCGCAGGATCGCGCAGCACTTCGACAACGGCACATTCGCGCAACGGGTCATGGCTGCCGTGGAATTCATGAGCCGTTCCGGGCATCAGGCCTCGACACCGAACCGCGAAACCTGTTGAGCGCTTCGTTTCCTGCGGAACCGACTTTGGTTCCTCGCGCTTAACCCGACCAAGCAGGTCTCGTCACGCCGACCTTTAGGTTCGTCTCGAAACAGGGCCCGAATTTGCCAGAAACGCAGACCCCTGAACCCGGTACGCTCATTCGTGCCATGATCGGCGGCAAGACCGACATCGATCTCGGACTGATGCGCCGTGCGGTCGCGCGTTTTTGCGGCGAGGCGGAAGGGAGTCATCCCTCGGAGAGCCAACCCCTGCACGGACTGTGCGAGGAACTGGTGCAAGCTATCGAGCTTCTCGACTTGGCGATCATGCACGGTCTGCCGTCCTCCATGGTCCAGCGCCTCAGGCTCGACGCGCAGCGGCGGCTCGATCGCGTGGAAGGTGCCGGCCGTTCCTGAACTTCCGTGACCGTAGTCGCATGTCGATGCACCGGAGTTGTGGACGCGCGAAGTGAAGGCTAGGAAACTCGCTTCGCTCTCATTCTCTTTCGTCCATGACCAGTTCCGATCCGTCCCTCCTCGCCACCGACCTCAGCACGCGTAGAAAGAACGCCTTGCCGCTTGCCCGCATCGCGGGGTTGATGGGCGTTCTAGGACTTTCGCTGATCGTCGCGGTGTCGGTATGGCTTGCTTGGCGTGATTACCAGCGCGCCTTCGAGCAGGCGCGCCGCGAAGTCGGAACCGCGGCCTTCTCGCTTTCCGACCATGCCGGTCGTCTCGTCGAATCCGCCAATGTGGTGTTGAAGAGCACGCTCGGTCTCGTCGGTGGCAGTTCCTGGGACGCGGTTGCGAGGGACGAAGAGTTGCAGCGGCAGATCAAGGGATTTGCCACGGCCTCATCCTATATCGACAATGTCTGGCTGAACGACGAGACCGGCGTCCTTAGGGTGACGAGTTTCGCGTTCCCTGCGCCTGCATCGAATGCTTCCGACCGCGAAGCGTTCAAGGCGCTTCGAGCGCCGACCGATCGGCTTTCCATCGGAGAGCGTATCGTCGGCAAAGTCACGGGCAAGCCGACTTTTCTGATCGCGCGGCGTATCGAAGATGCCGATGGCGGTTTCAGAGGGATGGCCTCGGTCACGGCCGATCTCAGCTATTTCAACGAATATTGGAGCCGGGTGCAGTTGCCGGTGGATACCCGTGTGCGCCTCGTTCGCGCCGGTGAACTCGATGTTCTGGCGCAGCATCCCGCGCCGAAGAGCGGCGAGCCGTTCATTCCCTTCGACCGATCATTGGTGCGTTCGGCTATCGAGCGCTCGCCCATTTCGGGAGAGGTCGACCTGCCTGCCAACGAAGCCGATGCGCCGAGGATCATGGCCTATCGTCAGGTCGGCACGCTGCCGCTCTATATCACCGTGGGCGTTTCGACCGACGCTGTCGCCGAACTCTGGCGCCAGTCGCTGAGAAGCTTCGTACCGGTCGAGGGGGGGGCCTTTCTGGTGCTCCTCGCCTTGACGCTTCTGGCGTTTCGGCAGGCCAAGCGGGAAAAGGAGGACGCGGAACGGATCGAGGCGGCGCGGGAGGCGCTGGCATCTGCCAATTTGCGTCTGGAAGAGCGCGTGGCGGAGCGCACGGCCGAACTGAGCGAGGAAACAGAGCGTCTCGATACGCTCAATCAGGTCGGCATGGCGCTGGCTTCGGAGCTCGATGCCGCACGCCTGTCGGAAACGGTGATCCAGGCTGCGACCCGCCTCGTGGGGGCGGCCTATGGCGCCTTGTTCGAGCGCGTGCCCGCCGGCCGGGAGGGGAACGCGGAAGACCTTTGGCGTCTTGCCGCGCTTGCCGGTGCACCGACTGAAAGCTTCACCCGCTTCGGCCTGCC
Organism: Mesorhizobium liriopis; assembly: GCF_024053505.1. Lineage (GTDB taxonomy): Bacteria > Pseudomonadota > Alphaproteobacteria > Rhizobiales > Rhizobiaceae > Mesorhizobium_B > Mesorhizobium_B liriopis. Next base: position 323,185 of record NZ_JAMXQS010000007.1, read on the forward strand.
GCGCGCGACTAACCTGTTCGGGCCGACCTTTCGGGCGGAAGGTCCGGTGCGTTCCGACGATGTTTCCACCGATCCGCGCTACGGTTCGCTCGGCGGGATGCCGGAGGGCCATCTGCCGGTGCGCTCTTATCTCGCGGTGCCGGTCGTTTCGCGATCGAGCGAAGTGCTCGGCGCACTGCTTTTCGGCCACCCCAGGCCTGCCCGCTTTTCCGAGCGCGAAGAGCGTCTCATCATGGGGTTTGCCGGCCAGACGGCGGTTGCGCTCGACAATGCGCGCTTGTTTTCCGCCGTGCAACGCGAAAACGAGGATCGTCGCCGCGCCGAGGAAGAGCTGAAGGAGTCCAACGAGGAAATCCAGCGCTACGCCTATATCGTCAGCCACGACCTGCGCGCGCCGCTCGTCAATGTCATGGGCTTCACGAGCGAGCTGGAGGCGATCAAGCCGGAGATCATCGCGGCCGGCGCGAAGCCGGCCGACGACCCGGTGCGGAAGCAGGCGGAAGAGGATTTCGACGAGGCCTTGTCCTTTATCAAGGCCGCGATCTCCAAGATGGACCGGTTGATCAACGCGATCCTCAAATTGTCGCGCGAGGGACGCCGCAATTTCCGGGCCGAGCCACTCGACATGAGTGCGGTGCTGACCGATCTCGCGGCGGCCCAGCGCCATCAGGCCGCTGCCAAGGGCGCTGAAGTCCATATCGCCGCCGACCTTCCGCATCTTGTGGCTGACCGGCTCGCGGTAGAGCAGATTTTCGCAAACTTGCTTGACAACGCCTTGAAATACCTGTCCCCCAAAAGGGCCGGCCAGATCGAGATTTCAGGGGAGCGCGCGGGACCGACGCGGGTGCGCTTCAAAGTGAGGGATAATGGGCGTGGCGTGGCGCCCGAAGATCATGGGCGCATTTTCGAGCTGTTCAGACGCTCGGGCGTGCAGGATGTCGCGGGCGAGGGTATCGGCCTTGCGCATGTGAAGGCGCTCGTGCGCAGCATGGGCGGCACGATCGCCGTGTCATCCGAGCTCGACAAAGGCACGGTGTTCACGGTGGTGCTGCCGGCCATGCCGATGCGCGGAACGGGCGTCGAAGCGGCCGGGTAGAGTTCGAAGAAGGGGTTGAGGCGATGAATCCAGTCAACATCGTCATGGTCGAGGACGACGAAGGCCACGCGCGCCTCATCGAGCGCAACATCCGTCGCGCGGGCGTCAATAATCCGATCGAACAGTTCCGTGACGGGCGCTCGGCTCTGGAATACCTGCTCGGCCCGGATGGCTCGGGCGCGCCGTCGGCCAAGCGACACCAGATGGTTTTGCTCGACCTCAACCTGCCCGACATGAGCGGCATCGACATTCTCGCCAAGATCAAGGCCAACGAGCACACGCGCCGCTCGCCGGTCGTGGTGCTGACGACCACCGATGACAGCCGCGAGATCCAGCGCTGCTATGATCTGGGCGCCAACGTCTACATCACCAAGCCGGTGAATTATGAGGGCTTCGCCAACGCGATCCGCCAACTCGGCCTGTTCTTCACCGTGATGCAGGTGCCCGAGAACGGCTGATGGCATCCGCGCGCGTCCTTTATATCGATGACGATCCGGGACTCGCGCGTCTCGTGCGCCGGTCGCTCGAAGCGGCCGGCTATGCCATGGAGCATGCGGTTTCGGGCGAGGACGGTCTTGCGCGGCTTGCCGAAGAAGGGATCGACGCCGTGGCGCTCGATCATCATTTGCCGGGACAAAGCGGGCTCGACGTCTTGCAGGCGATCCGCGCGCATGAGAACGCGCCGCCCGTCATCTATGTCACGGGATCGGAAGATACGCGCATTGCGGTCGCGGCCCTCAAGGCCGGTGCGGCCGATTATGTCTTGAAGGATGTCGCCGGACATTTCCGCGAGCTTCTGGTGGAGGCCATCGCCGCCGCACTTCAGAGCGAGCGCCTGCGCCGTGCCAAGGAAGAGGCGGACCGTGCGGTTCGTGAAGCCCGCGACCGGGCCGAAATGCTGCTCAAGGAAGTGAACCACCGCGTCGCCAATTCCTTGAGCCTCGTCGCATCGCTGACGCGGTTGCAGATGAATGCGGTGGAGGATCCCGCCGCAAAGGCAGCGCTTGCCGAGACACAGGCGCGCATCAGTGCGGTCGCGGGCGTGCATCGCCGTCTCTACACATCGGCGGATGTGAAGGCCGTCGATATCCAGGCCTATCTCGAGAGCCTGATCGAGGAGCTGGAGGTGACGATGCGCATGGAAGGCCGTTCGCATACGATCCGGCTGCAATCGGATGCCATGCTGATCGATACGGACAAAGCGGTATCCATTGGCGTGATCGTGACCGAACTCGTCACCAATGCTTTCAAATATGCCTATCCTGATGGAAGCCGTGGCGAGATCCGCGTGCGCATCGCGGCTCAGGACAAGACCGTCGAACTGTCGGTCGAAGATGAAGGGATCGGCTGGCAGGGTGATGGACCGGTGAGCGGCACGGGCCTGGGCACGCGCATCGTGCAGGCCATGGCGCGCAATCTGCAATCGTCGCTCGTCTTCGAAAAGCCTGCCAAGGGCACGCGCGCACAGATCTCCTTTCCGCTTTGACCAAGCCTGCTTCCTTTGAAGACGCGGGTGCTGTGCTCGACGTCTCGCTTTCCGCGTTGAAGAGCAATTATCGACTGCTGGCCAAGCAAGCCGGCGCCGCGCGCTGCGGCGCCTCCGTGAAGGCCGATGCCTATGGCCTGGGCGCCTCATCGGTCGCTCAAGCTCTGGCCGAAGAAGGGTGCCGCGACTTCTTTCTTGCCCATCCGTCCGAGGCCAAGCGGCTCGTGGGGCTCGTGCCGGACGATGCCAGGCTCTTTGTCCTCAATGGTCTTCCGAAAGGCACCGAAGCCCTTACCGCCGATCTTCCGCAGCTCGTGCCGGTTCTGAACTCGGTTGCGCAGGCCGAAGCATGGGCGGTTGAATCCCAGAGGCAGGGCAGGGCGCTGCCGGCCGCACTTCACATCGATACCGGCATGTCGCGTCTCGGCCTCTCTGCCGGCGAGGCAATGCGGCTGAAACAGGAAGGGCTGTTGAGCCGGTTCGACCTGCAACTGGTGATGAGCCATCTCGCGAGTGCGGAAGATGCCGGCGCTGTGTCGAACAAGAGGCAACTCGACGCCTTTATCGCGATCCGTGTGGCTTTCGCCGATGTTCCTGCATCTTTAGCCAACGGCTCGGGCGTCTTTCTCGGAGCGGCCTATGCCTTCGATCTGGTCCGGCCGGGTGCCGCGCTCTACGGGCTGAACCCGCAAGCGAATACGACGAATCCGATGCACCAAGTCGTCCGGCTCAGCGCGCCGGTGATCCAGAACAGAATGGTCGAGGCCGGTGCTTCGGTGGGCTATAACGGCATCTTCACCGCCCCGCGCGCCATGCCGGCCGCGACCATCGCCATCGGTTACGGCGACGGCTGGCTTCGGCGCGCCGGCGGCCTTGCGGGGTTCTTCGAAGGTGTCCGCCTGCCGATTATCGGCCGTATCTCGATGGACACGACCGTTCTCGATTGTTCGGCGCTGGGCAAGCGCCTGTTGCAGCCCGGCGATCATGTCGAGCTGCTTTGCGAGAGCCAAACCCCCGACCAGGTGGCGGCGGCCTCTGGAACCATCGGCTATGAAATCCTGACTGCGATCGGCTCCCGCGTCAGACGCAACTACGTCGCTTAAGCCGCCGCACTTTTCTCGCCGATGCTGTCGAGTGCGCTAAGCGCATCGGCCGGCAGAACCAGATCGACGGCCGCCAGATTTTCCCGCAGATGCGCCACCGACGAGGTGCCGGGGATGAGCAGGATGTTGGGCTTGCGCTGGAGAAGCCAGGCGAGCGCCACCTGCATCGGCGTGGCGTTCAACTTCGCCGCCACGTCCGAAAGCGTCGAGGACTGCAGCGGCGTGAAGCCGCCGAGCGGGAAGAACGGCACATAGGCGATGTTCTGCTCTGCCAAGGCGTCGATCATCGCGTCGTCATCGCGGTGCGCGAGGTTATACATGTTCTGCACGCAGACGATCTCGGCGATGCTTTGCGCCTGCTTGAGCTGGGTCGGCGTCACGTTGCTGACCCCGATATGCTTGATCAGGCCGCGACGCTGAAGCTCGGCCACCGCCGTCATCTGTGGTTCGATCGAGCCTTCGCTCGGCCCATGTCCGTCGCCCATGATGCGCATATTGACGACTTCGATCGCGTCGAGGCCGAGATTGCGCAGATTGTCGTGCACGGCACTTTCGAGCTCGGCCGGGCTTTGAGCGATGTTCCACGATGCGTCATCGCCGCGCACGGCGCCGATCTTGGAAACGATCACGAGATCGTCGGGGTAAGGATGAAGCGCCTCGCGGATGATCTGGTTGGTGACGTGAGGGCCGTAGAAATCGCTGGTGTCGATATGATCGATGCCGCTTTCGACGGCTTCGCGCAGAACGGCGACTGCCGCCGCGCGATCCTTGGGCGGACCGAAAACGCCGGGGCCGGCCAGCTGCATGGCGCCATAGCCCATGCGCTTGACGGTGCGGCTCCCGAGCTTGAACGTGCCCGCCTTCTCGATATCGACTTTTTCGATGTTGGTCATAGTGACCTCCTTTGGAAACACGCCCCATAGCTAGCGCTTGCCTGTTCGCGCGATAACCGGTCAATATCCGTACGGGCTGTGCGGGAAAGCGAACAATGAAAGCTGCTCTGGGCGATCTCAACGCGTTCGTCGCAGTGGCGCGGGCGCGTGGCTTTCGCGATGGCGCGCGACTCCATGGGGCGAGCGCATCCGGATTGAGCGAAGCGGTGCGCCGGCTGGAAACCGGATTGGGCGTGCGGCTCTTCAACCGCTCGACGCGGAGTGTGGCGTTGACCGAAGCAGGTGAACGGCTGCTCGAACGGTTGAGCCCCGCACTGAGCGAGGTTGAAGCCGCGCTCGATGTGGTGAACACGTTTCGCGAGCGCCCGGCCGGCACCTTGCGCCTCAACGTGCCGGTCAGCGCCGTGCGTCTCGTCTTGCCCGCCATCGTGCCGGCTTTCCTGGCGGCTTATCCCGATATCAGGCTCGAAGTGACCGCCGAAGACGGGTTCGTCGATGTGCTCGCCGGGGGCTTCGACGCCGGCATCCGCTATGACGAGCGCCTGGAGCAGGACATGATCGCCGTGCCGATCGGGCCTCGGGTCCAGCGGTTCGCGGCCGCCGCTGCCCCATTTTATCTCGAGCGGTGCGGGCGGCCGGCGCATCCTCGCGATCTTCTTTCGCACGCCTGCCTGCGCGGACGTTTCTCGAGCGGCACGATGTTTCCCTGGGAGTTCGAACGCGCGGGCGAAACCGTGATGATCGAACCCGGCGGGCCGCTGGTCGTGCATGTAGGGCCGGCGACCGATCTGGCGGTCGATGCGGCTCTTGGCGGAACAGGCATCGTCTATCTGTTCGAAGATTGGCTGCGGCCCTTTCTCGACAGCGGGGCTTTGGAGCCGGTGCTGGAAGACTGGTGGCCGAGCTTTTCGGGGCCGTTTCTTTATTATTCTGGGCGCCGCCTTCTGCCTGCGCCCCTGCGCGCCTTTGTCGATTTCATCAAAGCGCGGGGGTAGAACATTCTTGTTGCCGCAATTCCGGACGCTAAACCGCTTGGCGCTTTACCGGAATTGCTTCAGCCGAACAGCGCGCGTTCCTTCTCGACTGCTCGCGTGATGAAGTTTGTCACAGCCTGCACATGGCGCAGCGGGCGGACGCTCTCGTGGTAGACCAGCCAGTAGGCCCGGCGCACAGGCGGAATGGCCGGGACGGCAACGAGATCGGGATGGGAACGGGCAATGAAAGCATGAAGAATGCCCAGACCCGCGCCCGCGCGCACCGCTTCGACCTGACCCAGCGCGGAAGACACCGCAAGCCCTGCTGGCCAGTCGCTCGCGAATTCCTGCGCATAGTCGAGCGAGGGGGTCGCGACCAGATCGGGAACGTAACCGACGAGCCGATGCTCTCCGAACTCGGCTCGCGACTTCGGGAGTCCATGTGCTTCGACATAGGATTTCGACGCGTAGATGCCGAGCGCATAATCGACGAGCTTGCTTGCCACCAACCGCCCTTCCGTTGGCCGCTCGACCGTGATCGCGATATCCGCTTCGCGGCGCGAGAGCGAGAAGGAAAGGGGCACGGGAACGAGCTGCACGCGCAGGCCCGGATGCTCGGCGGTCAGTGTGCCGAGATGACGAGCGAGAAAGGCCGTGCCGAACCCGTCCGGCGCACCGATGCGCACGGTGCCACTGACGGTTTCCGCCTCGCCCTCCATTGCGGCCTGCGCCGCGATCAATTCCGCTTCGAGGCGCTCGGCAGTCGGAAGTAACCGCTGACCGGCTGCGGTCAACGCGCTGCCGGTGGTCAGGCGACGGAAGAGCTTGGCATTGAGTGAAGCTTCGAGCGCGGCGATCCGGCGGGAAACAGTGGCATGGTCGAGCCTGAGCTTGCGCGCCGCTCCCAGAATCTGGCCCGCACGGGCAACGGCCAGAAAGATGCGCACATCGTCCCAGTTCACTTCACGTGTCTCCGCGCAATTTCGTATCTCTCGTTTATGTGTTCATGCATCTATGCACAACGGTTCGGCTTCCCTTGGCATTGCGTCCTGCGCCTCGCATCGCGACAATGCAGTCACCAGAACAAAGGGAGCGAAACGGATGGAAGACGTCGGACACTTCATCGGCGGCAAGCGGGTGCCGGGCAAGAGCGGCCGCGCACAGGATATCATGCAGCCCATGGACGGCACCGTGCGGGGACGCGTGGCGCTCGCCACCAAGGCCGAACTGCGCGAGGCGGTCGAGAATGCGAAAGCCGCGCAGCCGATCTGGGCCGCCACCAACCCGCAGCGCCGCGTGCGCGTGCTGGCGAAGTTTCTCGAACTCGTTCATCGGGAATATGACGAACTGGCCGAACTGCTCGCCCGCGAGCACGGCAAGACCATCGCGGACGCCAAGGGCGACATCCAGCGCGGCCTCGAAGTGGTCGAAGTGTGCCTCGGCGCACCGCATATGCTGAAGGGCGAGTTCACCGATGGTGCCGGCCCCGGCATCGACACCTATTCCATGCGCCAGCCGCTCGGCGTGGTGGCGGGCATCACGCCTTTCAACTTCCCGGCCATGATCCCGCTTTGGAAGATCGCGCCCGCGCTTGCGTCCGGCAACGCCTTCATCCTCAAGCCTTCCGAGCGCGATCCGGGCGTGCCGATGCGCATCGCCGAACTCTTCATCGAGGCTGGTCTGCCGGCGGGCGTTCTCAATGTCGTTAACGGCGACAAGGAAGTGGTGGACGCGATTCTCGACGATCCGGACATCAAGGCCGTCGGCTTCGTCGGGTCCTCGCCGATTGCGCAGTATATCTACAGCCGCGCGGCTGCGAATGGAAAGCGCGCGCAGTGCTTCGGCGGCGCTAAGAACCACATGATCATCATGCCCGATGCCGACATGGACCAGACGGTCGATGCGCTGATCGGCGCGGGCTACGGCTCGGCCGGCGAGCGCTGCATGGCGATCTCGGTGGCGGTGCCGGTAGGCGAGGAAACCGCGAACCGGCTTGTCGAAAAGCTCATTCCGCGTGTGGAAAGCCTGAAGGTCGGGCCTTCCACTGATTCCACTGCCGATTACGGCCCGCTGGTGACCGCTCAGGCACTGGAGCGCGTGAAGGGCTATGTCGATCTCGGCGTCGAGGAAGGCGCCAAGCTCGTTGTCGACGGTCGCGGCTTCAAGATGCAGGGCTACGAGAACGGTTACTATCTCGGCGGCTGCCTGTTCGACCATGTCACGCCCGACATGCGCATCTACAAGGAAGAAATTTTCGGACCCGTTTTGTCGGTCGTGCGCGCCAAGAATTATGAGGAGGCACTGCGCCTGCCCAACGAGCATGAATACGGCAATGGCGTCGCGATCTTCACCCGCGATGGCGATGCGGCCCGCGACTTCGCGTCAAAGGTCGAGGTCGGCATGGTCGGCATCAATGTGCCGATCCCCGTGCCGATTGCCTACTACACTTTCGGCGGCTGGAAGGCGTCGGGCTTCGGCGACCTCAACCAGCACGGACCAGACGCTTTCCGCTTCTACACCAAGACCAAGACCGTTACCTCACGTTGGCCGTCCGGCGTGAAGGAAGGCGCGGAGTTCGTGATTCCGACCATGAACTAGAGCCTCTCCTCCCTCTGTTTTCAGGGGGAGGGGAATCATTTCGGAGGAGCCGCCGCAGCCATTCCACCGAATGGTGTCCGGCCTTCTTCCTGTGTTAAGAATCGAGCGTTCCGATAAGCCATCGGAGCGCTCAAATTTTTTGGGATACGTCCAGCGAAAATTAACCGACCGTCAACTTTCTCACAGAAGCGTGATGGAACGTCGAGGCTGGCAATCGCCTTTTTTGTGCAATCCGGACGGCGGGAATGCCCACCCCGGAAAAGAGTTCAAAACAAGCCGGTCAGGGGGTTGCCGGGTGTGCTCAGGGGAGCGCGCCATGGACAGCGCAGGGCCGTGGCCTTTGGAGATCGTCATGTCCCGTATCGCACTCGGCCTTGCTGCCATCGCGTCGGTCGGCGCGGCATTCCTTCCCTCCACCGCTTCCGCTGGTGAGAACCTCTGTGGCGCGCGTGTCGAGATCGTTTCCAAGCTTTCCCAGCATTACAAAGAGCAACCTTCGGCGGTCGGCATGGTCGACAAGAACGCGGTGCTTGAGGTGTTCGTGTCCGATACCGGCACATGGACCATCATCGCCACAGGCACCGATGGCAATTCCTGCGTGCTGTCGTCCGGCGATGGCTGGCAGGCCAAGGATTTCGTGGTCGGCAAGGACGCCTGACCACCCTCTACTCATCACAGTTCCCTGCCCGACTTGGCCCGATGCGAAAGCGTCGGGCCTCGTTGGTTTGGGGGCTATTTTTCGGAAGCCAGGACTTCCAGCACCGCATGCGCAGCCTTGATGCGGGCCGCGTTGGGGAAGTTGCGGTTTGCGAGCATGACGATGCCGATCCGCTTCTCTGGCACGAAGGCGGCATAGGCGCCGAAGCCGCCCGTCGATCCGGTCTTGTTGAAGAGCGTCGCTTCGGAGGGCTTCTGCGGCGTGTCGAGCCGGGTTGCGGTTTTCGCTTCGGTTGCCATCTCGGTCGAATTGCCCTCGAGCAGCCGATCGAGTGTCACAGGGAAGGGATACTTCTCCCAGCCGAGCCCCTGCACCATCGGCCCGATCCTGAAATAGCCGAGATGCGTGCCCGCGATTGCCTTGCGCATGGTGGGCTCGAGTTTGCTTGGATCGATGTTCGCTTCGATGAAATGGATCATGTCGGCGGCGTTCGACTTGATGCCATAGGCTTCCGCGTCGAAGGCGCCCGGATTGACGCGGATGAGTTTGCCGGCTTTGCTCGTGCCCCAGGCGTAGCGCGCCATTTCGGTTTCGGGCACACGAATGAAGCTACGCTTCAGCCCGAGCTTGGGCAGAACCGTTTCTTCCATCTCAGAGCCAAATCCGCCGCCCAGCGCAAGTCCTGCGACATGGCCGAACAGGCCGATGCTCGGATTGGAATAGCGTCGCTTTTCGCCGGGCGCCGCATCGGGTTTCCACTGGCTGAGATATGAGACGGCTTTTCCGTCGTCGGACACCTCGTCCGGGAACTGCAGAGGCAGCCCGCCGACCGTGTAGGTGCCGAGTTCGAGCACGCTTGCCTTGTCGATCCGCGCGCCCTTGAGCTGCGGCAGGAATCGGCTTGGATGGTCGTCCAGCGCCATCTTGTTCTGCGCCACGGCATAAGTGCCGAGCGTAGCCGTGAATGTCTTACTGACCGAGCCGAGCTCGAACAGCGTATCCTTGGTAACAGGCACATCCTTGCCCTTGGCGGCGGTACCGTAGCTGACGAAATACTCCTCGCCGTCGAGCGTCACGCCAATCGCCATGCCGGGCACATCATATTCGTCGAGAAGCGGGCGAAAGGCCTGGTCGATCGCGCTGGTGACAGTCTCTGCACGGTCGGCGGCGCCCGCGGCTTGGGAAAAGAAGCAAATGGCGAGAAGTGCCAATGCGGCTTTCTTCGTGGGTGTCAAAAGAGGATCTCGCATGGGTGAAAGTCAGCCGGTTCGCGGCGGCGGCATAAAGGCACGCGCAATATGGCGTGAGCGAGACCGGCGCGTCCTGCTTCCTTAGGCTGCCTATGGCGTGAAAGCGGAACCAGAGGTGGCGGCTGCGGGGCTACAGCGCTTTTGCGTCGCGGGGCGCGAAGGGGGGCGGCAACCGGGTCCACCGCCTTCATAAGAGGATGCGTTCGCGGAACGAGAAAATCGTTTCCAGCGCACTCAGCGCACCACTGGAGCGGCCGGAACTGCCAAATATCCTATAACCCCCGTTCAGCGCTCTGTGGCTATCACCACGCCTCTCCGCCCCGCCTGGTATTTCTCATGCGGGGAGAGAGAATGGCCTGCCACCTCGGTTTTGCCTTTCGCCGACATTGTGGAAGCCACAATGATCACGAAGCTGCCTCTCTCCTCTTGTGGGAGAGATGTCCGGCAGGGCAGAGAAGGGCAACCGTCGCTCTAGGTGCCTCGCGTGGCCATTTCAGACCCTAATCCTTCCATCACCATTCTTGGTGCCGGCATCCTCGGCATCGCGATTGCTGCCGAACTGGCGGAAGCCGGCCACGCCGTTTCCGTTTTCGACCGGACCGGCATCTGCGAGGAAACGAGTTCGGGCAATGCTGCCGCACTCGCCTTTCCGGATTACCTTCCACTCGCGCATAAAGGCATGTTGCGCCAACTGCCGCGCTGGCTGCGTGATCCGCTCGGCCCGCTTTCGATCCCGCCCGCCTATTTCCTGCAGCTTTCGCCCTGGCTGATCCGCTTCGTGCGCGCCGGTCATCCGCGCCTTTTCGAGGCGGGCGTCGCCGCACAGGCCGCGATGATGCGGCTGGCGGCAGACGAATGGGCGGGGCTTTCCGAGCGAGCGGGCATGGCCGGCATGATCCGGCATGACGGCTCGATCGATCTTTACGAGGGGGAGCGGGAGTTCCAGGCTTCGCTTCCCGGTTGGATGGTGCGGGAGAAGGCGGGAGTGCCGTTCGAGCATGTTACCGGCGCGCGGCTTGCCGCGTTGCAGCCCGGCCTCTCGCCGCGCTTCACCCATGGCACCTTCATGCCGACATGGAAAACCGTGTCGGACCCGAAGGAGTTCGGCAAGGCGCTCTGGACTTATGCTGAAAGCAAAGGGGCACGCTTCGCGCGGAAGACCGTAACCGGCATCGAGCGTTCGGGTGAGGGCGCGATGCTCCGTTTTGCCGATGGCACGACGCATCATTCTGCGCGGCTCGTGATTGCGGCCGGCGCATGGTCGCATCATTGGGCACGCCTGTTCGGCGACCGTATCCCGCTTGAAACCGAGCGCGGCTACAACACGACACTGCCGGCCGGTGCGTGGGACCTCAAACGCCAGCTGACATTCGTCGGCCACGGCTTCGTGGTGACGCCGCTCGCCCACGGCATCCGCATCGGTGGGGCGGTGGAACTGGGCGGGCTCAAGCGTCCGCCCAATTATGGGCGCTCCAAGGCGATGCTGAGGAAAGCCGAGCAGTTCCTGCCCGGCTTGAAAACGGAAGAGGGGCGCGAATGGATGGGCTATCGGCCATCGCTGCCCGACTCTCTCCCCGTGATAGGAAGATCGAGCGCGCCCAACATCTTCTATGCCTTCGGCCACGGCCATTTGGGCCTTACCCAGGCTGCGGCGACGGGGCGCCTTATGCGCGAGCTGGTTTCGGGCGAAAAGCCCTCGCTCGATCTCGCACCCTTTTCGCCCAAGCGTTTCTGAAAGGCGTCTTGCCATGGCCCGCCACAGTTTCTTCTGCATCGATGGCCACACCTGCGGAAATCCGGTGCGCCTCGTAGCCGGTGGCGGCCCACGCCTCGATGGCGCCACGATGATGGAACGCCGGGCGCATTTCCTGCGCGACTATGACTGGATCCGCACCGGTCTGATGTTCGAGCCGCGTGGCCACGACATGATGTCGGGCTCGATCCTTTATCCGCCAACACGCGAGGACTGCGATATCGGCATCCTGTTCATCGAGACCTCCGGCTGCTTGCCGATGTGCGGCCATGGCACCATCGGCACCGTCACCATGGCGCTCGAACAGGGGCTGGTATCGCCGAAAGTGCCGGGTACGCTGCGCCTCGACACGCCTGCCGGCCTCGTCACCGCCGAATATCGGGAAGAGAACGGCTTTGTCGAAGAAGTGCGCATCACCAATGTGCCGGCCTTCCTTTATGCCGAGGGGCTCGAAGTGGACTGCCCGGTGCTGGGGGTGCTTACGGTCGATGTCGCCTATGGCGGTAATTTCTATGCGATCATCGAGCCTCAGCCGAACTACCGCGACATGGCCGACCATTCGGCGGGCGATCTCGTCGCCTGGAGCCCGGTGCTGCGCCAGCGCCTCAACGAACTCTATTCCTTTGTCCATCCACTGAACGAGAACATCCGCGGCTTGTCGCACATCCTGTGGACCGGCGAACCGACGGTGGAAGATGCGGACGCGCGCAATGCGGTGTTCTATGGCGACAAGGCCATCGACCGTTCCCCATGCGGCACCGGCACATCGGCCCGCATGGCGCATCTTCATGCCAAGGGGCGGTTGAAGGCGGGCGACAGCTTCAACCACGAATCGATCATCGGCTCGCTGTTCAAAGGCCGAATCGAGCGCGAAGTGCCGGTCGGGAATCGCACTGGTATCATCCCATCCATCGGCGGCTGGGCGCGTCAGACGGGCTTCAACACCATCTTCATCGACGATCGCGACCCTTTCAGGCATGGCTTCACGGTGAAATGAGCGGCAAAGCCGTGACCAAAATGCCCACACGGTGGGCAACCGCCCATCGTCATGAAAATTGGCGTTGCTTTTATGACTTGAGCCTCTAGAGACTTGGTCCAAACAACCAAAAGGGCTGCGCCAACTTGCGCGCGAAAGCCCTCGGGGAGCCGCGAGGCAACATGGAATATTTTATCCAGCAGCTCATCAACGGGCTGACCCTGGGGTCCATCTACGGTTTGATCGCCATCGGTTATACGATGGTCTACGGCATCATCGGCATGATCAACTTCGCCCATGGCGATGTGTTCATGATCGGCGCCTTCATTGCCCTGATCGTTTTCCTGGTCCTCACCACGGTCTTCTATTCGATTCCGGTCGCGCTCGCACTTTTGATCATGATGATCGTCGCGATGCTTCTGACCAGTCTTTACAACTGGACGATCGAGAAGGTGGCCTACCGTCCCCTGCGCGGCTCGTTCCGTCTGGCGCCGTTGATCACTGCCATCGGCATGTCGATCGCGCTTTCGAATTTCGTGCAGGTGGCGCAAGGCCCGCGCAACAAGCCGATCCCGCCGCTCGTCGGCCGTGTCTACGAGATCGGCGGCGTGGTGATCTCGCTCAAGCAGATCATCATCGTGGCGGTCACCGCCGTGCTCTTGACGCTGTTCTGGTATCTGGTGAACAAGACCGCGCTTGGCCGCGCCCAGCGCGCCTGTGAGCAGGACCGCAAGATGGCGGCGCTTCTCGGCATCGACGTCGACCGCACCATTTCGATCACCTTCATCATGGGCGCCTCTCTCGCCGCCGTCGCCGGCACGCTGTTTTTGATGTATTACGGCGTGATCGTCTTCTCCGACGGCTTCGTGCCGGGCGTGAAGGCCTTTACCGCGGCCGTTCTCGGCGGCATCGGCTCGATCCCCGGCGCGGTTCTGGGCGGCCTCCTGATCGGCTTCATCGAAAGCATGTGGTCGGCCTATTTCTCGATCGACTACAAGGACGTGGCCGCGTTCTCGATCCTCGCCATCGTGCTCATCTTCATGCCTTCCGGCATTCTCGGTCGGCCCGAAGTGGAGAAGGTTTGATCCGATGACGCAAGCTGTCTCCCTCTCCGCTCCCGCCACCACTGCGCCAAGTCCGATCGCACGGGCTGTTCGCGAAGCGCTCTTCGCGGGCGTCATCTCCTTCGGCCTCTTCGTGCTCTTCATCGGGCTCAAGAGCGACCAGAACATCGACAACCGCCTGATCGTCGTCACGCGCTGGGGCACGCTCGCCATCGTGGTGGCGCTCACCATGCTCGGCCGCTTCCTGTTTGTGGGTTTCCTGGCACCCGCCTTCCAAGCCCGCAAGGCCCGCAGGGCCAAGGTCGAGGTCGTTTCCGAAGCCGGTTTCGTCAAGCGCAACCTGCTGGCGATCGCGATCTTCGCGCTCTTCCTCTACCCCGTCTTCATCATCTCGACAGCGGGGCTGCAGGGCTCGCTGAAATGGGTCGATAATTTCGGTATCCAGATCCTCATCTATGTGATGCTTGCCTGGGGCCTCAACATCGTGGTCGGCCTCGCAGGCCTTCTCGATCTGGGCTATGTCGCCTTCTACGCTGTCGGCGCCTATTCTTATGCGCTCTTGGCCAGTGAACTCGGCTGGTCGTTCTGGATCCTGCTGCCCACTGCCGGCATTCTTGCCGCCTTCTGGGGCGTCATCCTCGGCTTCCCCGTGCTGCGCCTGCGCGGCGACTACCTCGCCATCGTGACACTCGCCTTCGGCGAGATCATCCGTCTGGTGCTCATCAACTGGCGTGAAGTGACCAACGGCTCCGCCGGCATCTCCGGCATTCCGAAGATCGACTTCTTCGGCTGGTTCACCTTCAACGTGTCCGACCCGAACTATTTCGGCAAGGTGTTCGGACTCGGTGTGTCCGGTGCCTACTACAAGATTTTCCTCTACTACCTGATCCTGCTCCTGGCGCTTCTGACGGCTTTCGTCACGATCCGCTTGCGCCGGATGCCGGTGGGCCGTGCCTGGGAAGCGCTGCGCGAAGACGAGATCGCCTGCCGTTCGCTCGGCATCAACACCACCAACACCAAGCTGACGGCCTTCGCCATCGGTGCGATGTTCGGCGGCTTCGCCGGCTCTTTCTTCGCCGCGCGCCAGGGCTTCGTCAGCCCGGAAAGCTTCGTGTTCCTCGAATCCGCGATCATCCTCGCCATCGTGGTCTTGGGTGGCATGGGCTCGCTGCCGGGTATTGCCATCGCCGCCGTCGTCATGATCGGCGGCACCGAGATCCTGCGCGAGATGAATTTCCTGAAGCTCATCTTCGGCCCGTCCTTCACGCCCGAGCTCTACCGCATGCTCTTGTTCGGTCTCGCCATGGTGATCGTGATGCTGTGGAAGCCGCGCGGTTTCGTCGGCTCGCGTGAACCCACCGCCTTCCTGCGTGCTCGCAAAGCCGTTTCCTCCAGCTTCACCAAGGAAGGTCACGGCTGATGGCTGCCACCGCGACGCAGAAAGTTGCCGGCGCCATGCCGGAGGGCGCGATCCTCGCGGTCGAGCACCTGTCCATGAAGTTCGGTGGGCTGATCGCCATCGGGGACCTGTCCTTTGAGGCGCAGCGTGGCGAGATCACCGCGCTGATCGGCCCGAACGGTGCAGGCAAGACCACCGTCTTCAACTGCATCACGGGCTTCTACAAGCCGACCGAGGGCATGATCCGGATGCAGCGCAAGACGGGCGAGGAGTTCCTTCTGGAACGCATGCCCGACTTCCAGATCCCGGCCAAGGCCAAGGTCGCGCGCACGTTCCAGAACATCCGTCTGTTCTCAGGCATGACGCTGCTCGAAAACCTGCTCGTCGCCCAGCACAACAAGCTGATGAAAGCCTCGGGCTTCACGGTGATGGGCTTGTTGGGTCTTGGCGGCTATCGCAAGTCGGCGGCGGAAGCCAAGGAACTGGCGCAGTTCTGGCTGGAAAAGGCCGATCTCGTGGATCGCGCCGACGATCCCGCAGGCGACCTTTCCTATGGCGCACAGCGCCGTCTCGAGATCGCGCGCGCCATGTGCACGGGTCCCGAGCTTCTCTGCCTGGACGAACCGGCCGCCGGCCTCAATCCGCGTGAAAGTCTCGCGCTCAACACGCTGCTCAACGACATCAAGGACACCACCGGCACCTCGATCCTCTTGATCGAGCACGACATGTCGGTGGTGATGGAAATCTCCGATCACGTCGTGGTGCTCGAATATGGCCGCAAGATCGCGGATGGCACACCTGCCGAGGTCAAGGCCGATCCGCGCGTGATCGCTGCATATCTCGGCGTGGACGACGAGGAAGTGCAGGACGTGCTTGTCGAAGTGGGCGACGCGGAAGTGATCCACGAGCTCGACGCCGAACCCAGACCCGACCAGGCGCCGGAAAATTCCGCATCCATGCTCGCCGGTCCCGTCGAGGAAACGATCGCGCAGAGCGGCGACGAGGTCGCCATCGCCGATCCGGGTGCGTCAAAGGCCGCCCAGATCGATCGACTGAACGAGGAGAAGCGCTGATGGCGCCCAACGCGCTTCTCGATGTGCGCAATGTCGAGACCTATTACGGCAATATCCGTGCGCTGAACGGCGTCGATGTCTCCGTCAACCAGGGGGAGATCGTGGCACTCATCGGTGCCAACGGTGCCGGCAAGTCCACCCTGATGATGACGATCTTCGGCTCACCCCGCGCGCGCTCGGGCCAGATCGTGTTCGACGGCACCGACATCACGCAGATGCCGACCCATGAGATCGCACGCCTGCGCATCGCGCAGTCGCCGGAAGGTCGCCGCATCTTCCCGCGCATGACCGTTCTCGAAAACCTCCAGATGGGGGCTTCGCTCGACAAGCTGAAGTTCTTCGACGAGGACGTGGAAAAGGTCTTCACGCTTTTCCCGCGTCTCAAGGAACGCATCAACCAGCGTGGCGGCACGCTGTCGGGCGGCGAGCAGCAGATGCTTTCCATCGGTCGCGCGCTCATGGCCCGGCCGCGCCTTCTTCTGCTCGACGAGCCGTCGCTGGGGCTCGCGCCCTTGATCGTGAAGGGCATCTTCGACGCGATCCGCGAACTCAACCGGACCCAAGGCCTCACCGTGTTCCTGGTCGAGCAGAACGCATTCGGCGCGCTGAAGCTCGCCACACGTGGCTATGTGATGGTCAACGGTTCCGTCACGATGAGCGGCACCGGCAAGGACCTTCTGGCCGATCCGGAAGTGCGCGCAGCCTATCTCGAAGGCGGCAGGCACTAGGGGCGAGGGGAGAGACACGATGTTTCAGGGAATCCTCCACGAAGAGCCGTCGATCTGGCAGTTCGCGCTCGTCACTGTCGTGCTCGGTGGCTGGGCCGCCTGGATGACGGGCCGCGCCTGCGCCAAGACTTGGCGGCATTGGCCATCGTTGATCGTTTACCTGCTGGGCCTCGGACTTGCCGTGCGCTTCATCCATCACGCGCTCTTCAACGGCACCATGCTGACGCTGCAGTACTACTTGGTCGATACGGTGATTCTCATCGTCTTCGGCGTGCTCGGCTACCGCTACACGCGCGCCGGACAGATGACGCGGCAGTATCACTGGCTTTATGAGCGCTCTGGGCCTCTGGCCTGGAAGCTCAAGGGCTGAAGGGCCAAGGTTTCAGCCATGGTTCCAGGTGGATTCACTTCGTTTGGAGCCGGCAATCCAAGTATCACGAATCGGCGTGACAATGACCGAGAAATCGGCAAACTGGCCTTTCTGCGATCCAGGGGTGGGCATCGCAAGAAGGGCGGAGAACACGCCCGAGCCACTCAAGCCTGCCTTGATTTCAATGGGAGTTCAGGAATGAAGAAGTCACTCATGTCCGCCGTGGCCCTGACCGCGCTCGTCGCGTTCAGCGGTTCCGCCTGGGCGGACGTCATGGTCGGCGTCGGCGGTCCGGTCACCGGCCCGAACGCCGCCTTCGGTGCCCAGCTCCAGAAGGGCGCCGAGCAGGCAGCAGCCGACATCAATGCGGCCGGCGGCATCAATGGCGAAAAGATCCAGGTCGTTGTCGGCGACGACGTGTCTGATCCCAAGCAGGGCGTTTCGGTCGCCAACAAGTTCGCTGCCGACGGCGTAAAGTTCGTGGTCGGCCACTTCAACTCGGGCGTCTCGATCCCGGCTTCCGAAGTCTATGCCGAAAACGGCATCATGGAAGTTTCCCCGGCCTCGACCAACCCGCAATATACCGAGCGCGGCCTGTGGAACACGTTCCGCACCTGCGGTCGTGACGACCAGCAGGGCAAGGTCGCCGGCGACTACCTGACGAAGAACTTCAAGGATGCGAAGATCGCCGTCATCCACGACAAGACGCCTTATGGTCAGGGCCTTGCCGACGAAACCAAGAAGACGCTCAACGCCAATGGCGTGACCGAAGCCGTCTATGAAGGCATCAATGTCGGCGACAAGGACTTCTCGGCTCTCATCGCCAAGATGAAGCAGGCCGGCGTCACGATCGTGTATTACGGCGGTCTGCACACCGAAGCCGGTCTGATGATGCGCCAGCTCGCCGACCAGGGCCTCAAGATCCCTCTGATGTCGGGCGACGGCATCGTGTCGAACGAACTTGCCTCGATCGCGGGCGATGCCGTGGACGGCACGCTGATGACGTTTGCGCCGGACCCGCGCAAGAACCCGGCCTCCAAGGAACTCGTCGAGAAGTTCCGCGCTGCCGGCTTTGAGCCAGAGGGCTACACGCTCTACGCGTACACCGCGCTGCAGGTGATCGCGGAAGGCGCCAAGGCCGCCGGCTCCAACGATCCTGAAAAGGTCGCCGAGGCCGTCAAGGCCAAGGGCCCGTTCAAGACCGCCATCGGCGAACTCGGCTTCGACGAGAAGGGCGACATCACCCGTCCGGACTACGTGATGTACAAGTGGGGCAAGGGCTCCGACGGCAAGTACACCTACACCGAAGAAGCCACTCAGTAAGCTGAGGTTTCTCGTCTGACTTGATGGTGCCCGGCGCTTGCGTCGGGCATTTTCATTTCAAAGTTGACCAACGTCGTCGGGCAGACAGCAGTTCAATCTGTGCCGCGCTTGCCATCCCTTCCCTGGGGATTTCCAAACCGATTTAACTCCGCCCGCAGTTTCCGTTTGCACTGCAGCACCGCTGCGCTAATCATGCGCCGCTTTTCACTTTCCCCTGCGGAGCGCCGCCCTTGCCGATCAAGAAGATTCTCGTCGCCAATCGGTCTGAAATCGCCATTCGCGTGTTCCGCGCGGCCAACGAACTGGGCCTCAAGACCGTGGCGGTCTGGGCGGAAGAGGACAAGTATTCTCTCCATCGTTTCAAAGCCGACGAGAGCTATCCGATTGGGCGTGGGAGCCATCTCGAAAAGGATCTTGGGCCGATCGAAAGCTATCTTTCGATTTCCGAGATCATCCGGGTCGCCAAGCTGTCGGGCGCGGATGCCATCCATCCCGGCTACGGCCTTCTTTCCGAAAGCCCCGAATTCGCAGAGGCCTGCGCAGAAGCTGGCATCACCTTCATCGGGCCCAAGCCCGAAACCATGCGCCGTCTTGGCAATAAGGTCGCCGCGCGCAATCTGGCGATCGAGATCGGCGTGCCGGTGGTGCCCGCCACCGAGCCGCTGCCCGATGACCTCGGCGAGGTCGCCAGGATGGCGGAGGCGATCGGCTATCCGCTGATGCTCAAGGCCTCATGGGGTGGCGGCGGGCGCGGCATGCGCGTGATCCGCTCCGAAGGCGACCTTTCGCGCGAGGTGACCGAAGGCCGCCGCGAGGCCAAGGCCGCGTTCGGCAAGGACGAGGTCTATCTCGAAAAGCTCGTCGAACGCGCTCGCCACGTGGAAGTGCAGGTACTGGGCGACACGCATGGCAATGTCGTCCACCTCTTCGAGCGTGACTGCTCGATCCAGCGACGCAACCAGAAGGTCGTGGAGCGCGCGCCGGCGCCTTACATGGACGATGCGTCACGCGCGGCCTTGGCCGAAAACGCCATGAAGCTCGCACGCGAGACCGCCTATATCGGTGCCGGTACGGTCGAGTTCCTGATGGATGCCGACACGGGCGAGGCCTATTTCATCGAGGTCAATCCGCGCATCCAGGTCGAGCATACGGTGACGGAGGAAGTCACCGGCATCGACATCGTCAAGGCGCAGATCCACATCCTGGACGGTCATGCCATCGGCACGCCTGAAAGCGGCGTGCCCGCGCAAGCGGACATCAAGCTCAACGGTCACGCGATGCAATGCCGCATCACGACCGAAGACCCCGAGCACAACTTCATTCCCGATTATGGGCGCATCACAGCCTATCGCGGCGCGACGGGTTTCGGCATCCGGCTCGATGGCGGAACGGCCTATTCGGGCGCCGTCATCACGCGCTTCTACGACCCGCTGCTCGAAAAAGTCACGGCTTGGTCGCCGGATGTGAAGGAAACCATCGCCCGCATGCACCGCGCGCTGCGCGAGTTCCGCATCCGCGGCGTGGCGACCAACCTGACCTTTCTCGAAGCCATCATCAGCCACCCGAAATTCCAGGACAATTCCTACACCACGCGCTTCATCGACGAGACGCCGGAACTGTTCGAGCAGGTCAAGCGGCAGGACCGCGCGACCAAGCTCCTGAATTATCTCGGCGACGTCACCGTCAACAGACACCCCGAGACGCGCGGGCGGCCCAAGCCCAACCCGGCGGCTGCGGCCCCCATCGTGCCTTTCCTGAACGGTGCGCCGATTCCTGACGGTTCCAAGCAGCGCTTCGATTCACTCGGGGCGGAAGGCTTCTCACGCTGGATGCGCGAGCAGAGGGAGGTGCTCGTCACCGACACGACCATGCGCGACGCGCACCAGTCGCTTCTTGCCACGCGCATGCGCACCAACGACATCGCGGCCATCGCCGGCACCTACGCACGTGCCCTGCCGCAACTGCTTTCGCTCGAATGCTGGGGCGGGGCGACCTTCGACGTGTCCATGCGCTTCCTCACAGAAGACCCTTGGGAGCGCCTGTCGCTGATCCGCGAAGGCGCACCGAACCTGCTTCTCCAGATGCTGCTGCGCGGCGCCAACGGTGTCGGCTACACCAACTATCCCGACAATGTCGTGCAGCACTTCGTGCGCGAGGCGGCAAAGGGCGGCATCGATCTCTTCCGTGTCTTCGACTGTTTGAACTGGGTCGAGAACATGCGTGTCGCGATGGATGCGGTGCGTAGCGAAGGCAAGCTCTGCGAAGCGGCGATCTGCTATACCGGCGATATCCGCGATCCGAACCGCGCCAAATACAATCTCGACTATTATGTGAAGCTTGCGGGCGAACTCGAGCGCGCGGGCGCCAACATCATCGCGGTCAAGGACATGGCAGGCTTGTTGAAGCCCGCCGCCGCACGCACTTTGTTCAAGGCGCTGCGCGAGGCGACCGATCTGCCGATCCATTTCCACACGCACGACACGTCGGGGCTTTCGGCTGCAACGGTGCTGGCCGCCGTCGACTCCGGCGTGGACGCGATCGATGCGGCGATGGACGCGCTGTCCGGCAACACCTCGCAGCCCTGCCTGGGGTCGCTGGTCGAGGCACTCAAGGATAGTGAGCGCGATCCGGGGCTCGATCCTGAATGGATCCGACGCATCTCGTTCTACTGGGAAGCTGTGCGCGCCCAGTATGCGGCCTTCGAAAGCGACCTCAAGGGGCCGGCTTCGGAAGTCTATCTGCACGAGATGCCCGGCGGGCAATTCACCAACCTCAAGGAGCAGGCCCGCTCGCTCAACCTCGAAACGCGCTGGCACGAGGTGGCGCAGGCCTATCACGACGCCAATCTCATGTTCGGCGACATCGTGAAGGTCACGCCCTCGTCGAAGGTCGTGGGCGACATGGCCTTGATGATGGTCTCCCAGGACTTGTCGGTGGCGGATGTCGAGAACCCGGCCAAGGATATCGCCTTCCCGGATTCGGTCGTGTCCATGCTGCGTGGCGATCTGGGCCAAGCTCCCGGCGGCTG
Source organism: Mesorhizobium liriopis (assembly GCF_024053505.1). GTDB lineage: Bacteria > Pseudomonadota > Alphaproteobacteria > Rhizobiales > Rhizobiaceae > Mesorhizobium_B > Mesorhizobium_B liriopis. The sequence continues at coordinate 344,957 of NZ_JAMXQS010000007.1, forward strand.
GCCGGAGGGTTTGCAGAAAAAGGCACTGAAGGGCGAGACGCCCATCACCGAACGCCCCGGCGCGCTGCTGGAGGCCGCCGATCTCGACGCGTTGCGCAAGGAGGGCGAGGAAAAGGCCGGGCGCAAGCTCTCCGAGCAGGAATTCGCGTCCTACCTGATGTACCCGAAGGTCTTCACCGACTTCGTGGCAGCCCATGAGAATTACGGCCCGGTCAGCGTGCTGCCGACGCCGGTCTATTTCTACGGCATGGCGGTCGAGGACGAGATCCTGATCGACATCGAGAAGGGCAAGACGCTCGTCGTGCGCCTGCTCGGCATCGGCGAGGCGGACGAGAAGGGCATGGTGACGCTCTTCTTCGAGCTCAACGGCCAGCCCCGCCGCGTCAAGGTGCCCGATCGCGTCCGCAGCGCTTCGGCTTCCAAGGCTCGTCGCAAGGCGGAGCAGGGCAACGACGCCCATGTCGGCGCGCCAATGCCGGGCGTGGTGTCGGGCCTGTCGGTGAAGCCGGGACAGGCTGTGAAGGCCGGCGATATCCTGCTTTCCATCGAAGCGATGAAGATGGAAACCGCACTCCATGCGGAACGGGACGGGACGGTGGCCGAAGTGCTGGTGAGCACGGGCGAGGGGATCGACGCCAAGGACTTGCTGGTGGTGTTCGAGTGAGAGGATTGGCTTCTCGCCTGGATCAGCCGGCCAGTTCCTGCTGATCAATCGAGAGGGCGACCTTGCTCCCACCCTGCATCCCTCGCACAAAGGGGGACGGTGGACGTGACCGCGGGCCTTCCTCCAAGCTGGCCGCCAAGCTTAGAAGCAGAGCGCGGCATGGATCTCTCCCCTGCCACCGGAGGGTGAGAAGCGACGGCGTTCACGGCGGCGAAAAGCCACGGGATGGCTTTTCGGGCTTTGAGCGCCTTGAGCCATGCGGAAGGCAGGTAAGGGGTGGGGGTGACGCTCACACCTGAATTCCGCCATTCGCAGTCTCGGTCAGAGCGCCCATACCGTAACGGTCCAACTATCCGCGAAGGGGCAGGCTTCATTGTTTCATACCAGCCACCAAAAGTGACTACCCGCCCCGCTGTCGCGTTTCCTGCCTTCCCTTTATAAGCCGCTCGGCACACAGGGGGATGTTCGTGGACGCAGCCAATCATCTTGTTGCAGCACGCCGCGCTCGCTGGGCCGTTGCAGCACTGTTTCTCGGCAACGGCTTCATGGTCGGCAGCTGGGCGCCGCATATCCCGCTGCTGGTTGGGCGGCTCGAGATCAGCGCGGGCGTGCTCGGTATCCTGATCTTCTTCTTCGGTGTCGGTGCACTGGTCAGCATGCCTTTTGCGGGCTGGCTGATGAGCCGCTTCGGTCAGAAGCCGGTTCTCCGCTTCTTTGCTCTCATGCAAGGCCTGGGGCTTCTTCTGGTCGAGCTGTCGCCGGCTGTGCCGGTGGCTGCGCTCGCCATGGCGTTCTTTGGCGCGTCCATCGGCTGCACGGATGTGGCGATGAATGCCTCGACCGTCACGGTGGAGCGACAGTTGGGCAAGGCCGTGATGTCGTCCATGCACGGCTTCTGGAGCCTGGGTGGCTTCGCAGGCGGCGCTTTGGGTGGCTTGCTGATCAAGACGGTCGGTGTTCTGCCGCATGCGGTGATCGTTGCCGTGCTTGTCGTGGGTGTCGGCTTCCTGATCCGACCGCTCTTCATCGAGACCGATGAGAAAGCGGCAGCGACTGCCGGCAATGCAACGCGCAGCAGCGGCTTTCCACGCCAGCCCATCCTCTACATTCTGGGCCTGTTGGCGCTGTTCTGCTTTGTGAGCGAAGGCGTGGTGCTCGATTGGGCCGCGCTCTATCTCACGCGCGAACTCGGCTCGGACGTCGCGGTGGCGGGCCTGGCCTATGCTTTCTTCGCAGGCGCCATGGCGCTGATGCGCTTTGCGGGTGACGGAGTGCGTAACCGCTTCGGCGCGGTGCCGACCATGCGGGCATCCGCGCTCGTCGCAGGATTGGCCATGCTCGCCGCATCATTGGCGCCGATGCCGTGGCTCGTCATCGCAGCTTTTGCGGTCTGCGGCCTCGGCGTTGCCAACACTGTGCCGATCATCTTCTCGGCTGCCGGCAACCAGCCCGGCGTGAGTTCGGCTGCCGGCATGAGTGTGGCAACGACCATGGGCTATGCCGGCATTCTGCTGGCGCCGGGCTCGATCGGCTTTGTCGGTGATCATGTCGGCTTCGCGCCCGTCTTCGCCGCGATGGCCGCGCTTCTTTTCGTGGTTTTCCTTGCCAGTCCCCTCACGCGTTCGGCGGACAGCGACCACGGCGGCGCCGGCCATTAAAGAGACGGACGCGGAACGCCTCTCCGCGTTCCGCGCCCGTCATGCGACTGACTTCAGTTCGTCTTAGATTCTTCCGAGCAGAAGCAGGATCAGAAGCACCACCAGCACCACGCCCAGAATGCCGCTCGGGCCATAGCCCCAGCCGCGCGAATAGGGCCATGCCGGGATAGCGCCCACGAGCAGGAGGATCAGAATGATGAGAAGGATCGTGCTGACAGTCATGGTGTTTGAGCCCCTCCGGCTAAACAAGTGTTGAAACAAATGTGAAATGCTTTTGCCGGTCGCCGAGTTCCGTGGATCGGCGCGTCGTGGCACCCATGGTTGACAAGCTGTTGCAGCTTGGCCACCTGAGGCCGATTGAACTCATGCATCTTTGTCGGGAGGTCGCTCTTGGCCGCTGATCCAACCAGTCTCAAGCCGCGCCGCCAATCGGTGGGCGTCAGCGTCGGCGGCGTAGTCGTGGGCGGTGATGCGCCGATCGTCGTGCAGTCCATGACCAATACCGACACAGCGGATATCGATGGCACGGTGGCGCAGGTCGCAGCGCTCCATAAAGCGGGCTCCGAGATCGTGCGCATCACGGTGGACCGCGACGAGGCCGCGGCCGCTGTCCCGAAGATCCGCGAGCGGCTGGAACGGCTCGGGCTCGATGTGCCGCTGGTCGGCGATTTCCACTATATCGGCCACAAGCTGCTTGCCGATCATCCGGCCTGCGCCGAGGCGCTGGCAAAGTACCGCATCAATCCCGGCAATGTCGGCTTCAAGGACAAGAAGGACAAGCAGTTCGGCGCGATCATCGAGACGGCGATCCGCTACAACAAGCCCGTGCGCATCGGCGTCAACTGGGGATCGCTCGACAACGAGCTGCTCACCAGCCTGATGGACGAGAACCAAGCCAAGGGCTTCCCGATGACGGCGGCCGAAGTGACGCGCGAGGCCATCGTGCGCTCGGCCATCATGTCGGCGGAACTCGCCGAGGAAATCGGCCTGCCGCGCGACAAGATCATCCTGTCGGCCAAGGTCAGCCAGGTGCAGGACCTGATTGCCGTTTACAGCGAACTCTCGCGCCGCTCGAACCACGCGCTGCATCTGGGCCTGACCGAGGCCGGCATGGGCACCAAGGGGATCGTGTCCTCGTCGGCCGCGCTCGGCATCCTGCTTCAGGCCGGCATCGGCGACACGATCCGCATCTCGCTGACGCCCGAGCCTCGTGGCGACCGCACGCGCGAGGTGCAGGTGGCGCAGGAATTGTTGCAGGTCATGGGCTTCCGCCAGTTCCTGCCCGTGGTCGCCGCCTGTCCGGGCTGCGGGCGCACCACCTCGACCGTTTTCCAGGAATTGGCCGAGAAGATCCAGGGCGACATCAAGCGCAACATGGCCGAATGGCGGGTGCGCTATCCCGGCGTCGAAAGCCTGAAAGTGGCCGTGATGGGCTGCATCGTGAATGGGCCGGGCGAATCCAAGCACGCCGATATCGGCATTTCGCTGCCTGGCACCGGCGAGATGCCGTCCGCGCCTGTGTTCATCGACGGACGCAAGGCTGCGACCCTGCGCGGGCCCGACATCGCCGCCGATTTTGAGCAGATGGTCGCTGATTATGTGGAGCGCCGCTTCGGCGTTGCCACTGAGGCGCCGGCCGCTGCCGAGTAAGTTCGCTCTTTTCCTTGCAATCCTCGGGCTTCTGGCGCTCGCCGCCCCGGCCAGCGCCGACCCGCCGCGCAAGCGCACCGACCGCTCCATCAATCGCGTCTGCGAACTGATTGCCATCCATGCGGAGAGCAACGGCCTGCCCCCGGCCTATTTCGCGCGGTTGATCTGGAAGGAAAGCCGCTTTTCGGCCAGCGCGGTCAGTCCCGTGGGTGCCGAGGGCATTGCGCAATTCATGCCGGGCACGGCCCGCTTGCGCGGCCTTGCCGACAGTTTCGACATCGAGCAGGCCATTCCGGCGTCCGCGCGCTATCTGGCCGAAATGCGCGCCGGGTTCGGCAATCTCGGTCTGGCCGCCGCTGCCTATAATTCGGGCGAGGGGAGGGTGACCCGCTGGCTGGGCAGCGGTGGTTTCCTGCCCCTCGAAACAGAGAACTACGTTCTCGACATCATGGGCGAACCCGCCGACAATTTTACCGATCGCAACCACGAACCCGAAACGCGACCGCTCGACAAGACTAAGGACTTCCAGGCCGCCTGCCGCAATCTGCCTATGACCGAGCCGGATACGATCGCCATGTCCACGGTCGTTTCGAAGCCTTGGGGCGTGCAGGTGGCCGGCAATATCCGCCGCGCGGCCGCCTTGCGCCAATGGCAGCGCGTCAGTGCGCGTTTCGGGATGCTTTCCGCCTATGATCCGGTCGTCAGTCGCGTTCGCAACGGGCGGAGCCGGCGTGGCATCTATGCCGTGCGCATCGGCGCTGAAAGCCGCAGGGAAGCTGGTGACATCTGCCGCCAGCTGCAAAGTGCCGGCGGCTCATGCGTGGTGCTGCGCAACCGCTGAGCCTCAAGCCCGCAATGCCGACCTGTCTCCCTCACGCGCCAGCCAATCAGCGATCTTGGCGCTGAGGCGGTCGGGCGAGATGGGCTTGGACAGGTAGTCGTCCATGCCGGCTTCGAGGCACTTCTCGCGGTCGCCTTTCAACGCATGTGCCGTGACGCCGATGATGGGTGTGTGGATGTCGAAACCCTCCTCCGCGCGGCGGATCGCGGCCGTGGCTTCCAGCCCGTTCATTTCTGGCATCGACACATCCATCAGGATCAGCCGGGGTTTGAGCATCCGGTGCATCTCCACGGCGGTGCGGCCATTGCCGGCGATGCGATAGCTCAGGTCGAGCCCGCTCAGGATCTGGCCGAAGACGAGCTGGTTCACCTCATTGTCTTCGGCCACAAGCACGTCGAGCCGCTCGCTCTCCGCGTGTTTGACCGGCGTTGCAACCGGCTTGACGATGGCGAGTGTCGGGCGTTCGGTTGGCAGTGGGGCGGTGCGTGTGAAGCTCGCGGAAACGGGTTTCGCGCGTGATTTCTGAATGGCGCTGACGATGGTGCCGAGCAGTTGCACAGAGCGTGCCGGCTTCGTCAGGTGTGCTGCGATATTGGCTTCGAGCGACAGCCGACCGAAATCGACCTGATCGACCGAGGTCAGAAGCACGATCGGGATCGGGCTCTTGCGCGTATCCGCGCTCATCGCACGCGCCACGTCCGCACCGCTCATGCCGGGCATCTGGTAATCGAGCACCACGCAATCGACGCGCAAACCCACTTCCGCGGCACGTTCGAGGAAGGCGAGCCCCACCGCGCCGCTTTCGGCCGCCGCCGATTCGAAGCCCCAGGACCGCAGCTGTTCGGTCAGGATCTCGCGGTTGACGGGGTTGTCGTCGATCACCAGCACGCGCGCGCCGGATACGTCGAACGGCACGGGTCGCACCTCTTCCTGGTCCTCTCGAACGGGGAGCGGCAGCGAAAACCAGAAGGTCGAGCCGCGTCCGACTTCGCTTTTCACGCCGATCTTGCCGCCCATCATGTCGACGAGGCGCGCGGCGATAGCGAGGCCCAGTCCCGTGCCTTCATGGCGCCGGGTGGACGAACCATCGACCTGTGCGAACTTCTCGAAAACATGGGTGAGCTTCTCGGGCGGAATGCCGATGCCCGTATCCTCGACCGCGATCGTCAGATGCGCGAGGCCGTCTTCCACCACGCCCGACACATCGACCAGCACATGGCCGCGCTCGGTGAACTTCACCGCATTGCCGATGAGGTTGGTGACGATCTGGCGCAGGCGGCCTGCGTCGCCTTCGAAGCTCTTGGGCAGGCGCGGGTCGATGCGCAGGACCAGCTCGAGGTTCTTTTCCGCCACGCGTGTTGAAACGAGTGCCGCGACATCCTCAATGCTTTCGGCAAGCGAGAAGGGGGCCGGGTCGAGCATCAGCTGGCCGGCATCGATCTTCGAGAAATCGAGCACGTCGTTGATGATCGTCAGCAGCGCGTTGCCGGATTTGACGATGACGTCGGTGAACGTCTTCTGACGTGGGCTGAGTTCGGTCTTGGCGAGAAGTTCGGCCATTCCCAGCACACCGTTCATCGGCGTGCGGATCTCGTGGCTCATATTGGCGAGGAACTCGGACTTCGCCCGATCAGCACCTTGCGCCCGGGCAAGCGACGCGGCGCTCGCTGCAAAGGCGTGGCGGATGACCCTTTCGACGGGGCGCAGGATCGCAAAGGCGACAAGCACCACCAGCGCGAGAAGCAGACCGCCATTCCACAACAGCGCGCCATTGCTGCGCGATTGTTGCCACTGGCGCTCATCTTCGATCGCAGCGCGAGCGCGACTGAGCATCGGCTGTGCGAAGAGGTCGTTCTGGTTGCGGATCGCGCGGGCATCCCAGTCGCGATAGGCTTTGGCCGTGCGCAACCGGTCGACATTGCGAACGATATCGCGCGCCGACCAGAACAGGTCACCATTGACGGATGCCGAACGGACAGCCTGCTGCGCGGCTTCGCGCAGGAGCGGCCGCACCTCGGAGAGGGCAAGCTGGGCATTGCGGATGGTTACGAGGATCGCCGTCTCGTGAGAGTTGGCTGCTGCCACGAAATCCCCGCGGTTCTCCACCGTCCAGCTTTGATCCGCCTGATCGGCGTAGATCGAGACGTTGCGAAGATGATCGGATAGTGTCGAAAGCTGCAGTCCGACCTCTTCGAGATCGCGCCGTGCCTGATCGATGCTGGCGACGTGCCAAAGCAGTCCACCCGCCGCGAGTGCGATCAGCACCAATCCCGCGAGCACATAGCCCCGGATCGTGCGGATAACAGTCTGCGCCTCCCTAGCCAAACTCCGGTCCCCCAACCAATACGCAACGCGGCTCTTAACCAAGAAGCATTACGCATTGTCAGGCTTAAGATTTGGTGTGACCGCTCAACTCTCGCGCGTGGCGATGAAGCGCGTGGCGGCGCGCAGCGTGGCGGCGCGAATGCCGTGCGGTGCCAGCAGCGCTTCAGCCTGATCGACGAGGCCGATCAACTGCTTTCGCGTCCAGTCGAGGCCGTGCAGCGCGACCAGCGTTCCTTTGCCCGCTTGCGCATCCTTGCCGGCGCGTTTTCCCAGTGCTTCGGTCGAGGCGGTGGCATCAAGGATGTCGTCGGCGAGCTGGAAGGCCAAGCCGATGGCGGCACCGTACTCGCCCATGGCTTCCACCTGTGCGGCACCCGCGCCGCCCGTGATGGCGCCGGCTTCACAGGCGAACTTGATCAGCGCGCCGGTCTTCATCGCCTGCAGCGTGATGATGCCGGCCTCGTCCGGCGCGTCGCGTTCGGCCGCAAGGTCGAGCGCCTGCCCACCTGCCATGCCGCCGATGCCGGCCGCGCGTGCGAGGCCGCTCACCAGCCTTACCTTGGCGAGCGGATCGAGTGCCGTCCTGTCGCTCGTGATCGCGTCGAAGGCGAGCGTCACGAGCGCATCGCCTGCAAGGATCGCGGTCGCCTCGTCATAGGCCTTGTGCACGGTCGGTTGGCCCCGTCGCAGGTCGTCGTCGTCCATGGCGGGCAGGTCGTCGTGGATCAGCGAATAGCAGTGGATGCATTCGAGCGCGGCGCCAACGCGGCGGGCAGCGTCGAGCAAATCCGCCGAGCGCGTGAAGAGAGCCGCCGTCTCGACCACGAGAAAGGGCCGCAGGCGCTTTCCGCCGTTCAGGACACCGTGGCGCATGGCGGCGAGCAGCCGTTCGGGACGCGTGATCTCACCTGTCTCGGCGCGGGCATCAAGGAGGTCGGCCAGCACCGTTTCCACCTCGCGCGCACGGGCGGCGAGGCTTGCCTGAAAATCCATCTGTGGCTGATCACTCATGAGGAGGCGGTACTGAAGCGCCGGTCGTTGCGCAAGCGCCTCCGGCCCATTATGCCAAGTGGAGATGCTTCCCGGAAGGACCCTGCTTGACCGAGCCGACGCTCAACGGCGAACCAGCGGAGCTGCGCGCTGAGCGGCTGGACGGTCGCGCTCCCGTGGTCGAGCCCGTGGACGATCCCAGAACGGTCGGACCCATGGCAGCGGAGCCCATGCGGGCCGAGCCGATCCAGCACCGGGATGATCCGGTGAGCCGCTCGCGGCGCTGGAACACGCGACGCGTGCTGCGGCGAGCCGTTCTCGTCGCGATCGTGCTGGCTGCTATCCCCCTGGTGCTGACGCTTCTGTACTTCCCTTCTTTCGTCCATCCGGTCTCGACGCTCATGGTCAAGGACCTCGCGACCTTTCAGGGCTATGACCGCCGGTGGGTGGGTATCGAGGAGATCGCGCCGGTGCTGGTGCAGTCAGTGATCATGTCCGAAGACGGCCAGTTCTGCCGCCATCACGGCATCGATCTGGGCGAAATGCGCGGGGTTGTCGAGGATGCGCTGAAGGGAGAGTCCACGCGTGGCGCGTCCACGATCCCGATGCAGATGGTGAAGAACCTTTACCTCTGGCAGGGCCGCTCTTTCATCCGCAAGGGCATGGAAGCGCCGCTTGCGGTCTATGCCGATCTGGTGCTGCCCAAGCGCCGGATCATGGAGATTTATCTCAACATCGTGGAGTGGGGGCCGGGCATCTATGGCGCGGAAGCGGCCGCCCAACACCATTTCGGCATTTCGGCATCGCGTCTGACGCGCCGGCAGGCAGCACTTCTCGCGGTCGCCCTGCCCAACCCGATCACCCGCAACCCGTCCAAACCGGGGCCGGGCCTGCGCCGTCTGGCGAGCGTGGTCGAGCGCCGGGCCTCACGCTCGGGTGCCTATGTCGGCTGTGTGCTGAACTGAGGCCTTGTGCGATTATCGCAAAAAAGTTGATGCCGAAGCTGGAAATCGGCGACTTGGGCGTGTATAGGCCCCTCAACTTTCATTCCCATGGCTGCTGGCTGGGGTCTTCCCGTTCGGGAGGCGAACGCTGCGGCCGTTTCGAGTTGGAGCAGATCCATGGCCGTCCCTAAGCGAAAGACCTCCCCTTCCAAGCGTGGCATGCGCCGTGCAGCCGACGCTCTCAAGGCGCCGACCTATATCGAGGACAAGAACTCGGGTGAAATGCGCCGTCCGCACCACATCGATCTCAAGACCGGCATGTATCGCGGCCGTCAGGTGATCGAGCCGCGCGGCTGAACAGCATCCCGACGGGCATGATTCTGCCCGGTTGAGTTGAAAAAGACCGGCCCTCGCGCCGGTCTTTGTGTTTGGGAGAGCCCGTTGCTTGCTTCCGTGCCGCTTCTCGTGATTCCTCTGATCCTGTTCAATCTAGGACTTGGGGCTTTCAGCGATCTCGATCCCTGGCAGCAGCCGCTACTCTCCTTCGTGATGGTGCAAGGCAACCTGTTCACGCTCGATCGCGGCACTGCCCTCGTGGTTCTCGCGCTGGTGCTCTTGTTCTTCGAACTTCTCAAATCGACGCGCACCTCGAATGCCTCGGTGCTCGACCATCTCCTGTCGATCTTCGTTTTCGTGGCATTTCTGCTCGAATTCCTGCTCGTGCCGGCGGCGGGGCAGGGCATGTTCCTGGTGCTGACCGTGATCGCGCTGGTCGATGTGCTGGCAGGCTTCACCGTGTCGCTCAGAGCGGCGGGAAGGGACGTGCATTTCGGGTGATTGTGCCGGGAAAGCCTTCCGGCCTCACATCGAATCGATCTTGCGCTGCATCGCTGCGATCTGCTCCTTGAGTTCCGCCAGCTCGCCGCCCGTCGCTTCCGGCTTCCTGTCCGGCTCCGGTGAGGCAGGGGGCGGGGAGAACGGGGTGAACATGCGCATGGCGTTCTGGAAGAGTTCCATGTTGCGCCGCGTCTGCTCTTCGAGTGCCTTCATGGAGGGCGCCATCTTGGACAGGTCGGGTGCGACCATGCCACCGGCACCCTTGCCCCAGACGCTGGTCATCTGCTCGCGAAAGCGCTCCTGCTCCTTGGCAAAGGCCGCCATGGACTGTTCGAGATAGCTCGGCACCAGCATCTGCATCTGGTCACCGTAAAAGGCGATCAACTGGCGCAGGAACGAGACCGGCAGCATGGTCTGGCCGTTGCTGTTCTCGAGTTCGAAGATGATTTGAGTCAGGACCGGATGGGTGATGTCCTCGCCGGACTTGGCATCCTGCACAGTGAACTCCTCGCCCTTCTTGACCATGGTGGCGAGGTCTTCCAGCGTCACATAGGTGCTGGTTCCGGTGTTGTAGAGCCGCCGGTTGGCGTATTTCTTGATGACGACTGGCTCGTTCTTCGCTGCCATCCCGTCTTTTCTCCCCTGACAGGCCGCCGAGACGACCGCGGCCTGCAATGTTGCGCCTGCGAAAACATGACCGCCTTTTGAGCAGAGGTCCAGCCCGATCAGCCAAGGTTGATCAAGAGAACGGCACGTTCCACACGAATGGCTATTTGACGTGCCGCATTTCGCAGCGCACAACTTGCCGGAAAGATCATTGCTTTACTTTCGAGGAGCGCCCATGCCGCAGTCCCCCTTGCCGCAGTCGATCGTCGTCGCTTCTGCTGCCCGCACGCCGGTCGGTTCGTTCAATGGAGCGTTTGCCAACCTCGCGGCGCATGAATTGGGGGCGGTCGCCATCCGCGAGGCGCTCGCCCGTGCCGGTGTCGAGGGCGGCGAGGTCGATGAAGTGATCCTGGGCCAGATCCTCACTGCCGGCCAGGGCCAGAACCCAGCGCGTCAGGCCGCCATGGCCGCAGGCTGTCCGGCCGAGACGACCGCCTGGGGCCTCAACCAGCTCTGCGGTTCGGGCCTTCGCGCGATCGCCATCGGCCTTCAGCAGATTGCAACGGGCGACGCGAAGATCGTGGTCGCGGGCGGGCAGGAGTCGATGTCCATGGCACCGCACTGCGCGCATCTACGCTCGGGCGTGAAGATGGGCGACTTCAAGATGATCGACACCATGATCAAGGATGGCCTGACCGACGCCTTCTACGGCTATCACATGGGCATCACCGCCGAGAACATCGCGCGCCAGTGGCAGCTGACGCGCGAGACACAGGACACGTTCGCGGTCGCTTCCCAGAACAAGGCGGAAGCCGCGCAGAAGGCGGGCCGTTTCCGCGACGAGATCGTGCCGGTGACCGTGAAGGGTCGCAAGGGCGACACGGTGGTGGAAGACGACGAATATATCCGCCATGGCGCGACGCTCGAGAGCATGCAGAAGCTGCGCCCGGCTTTCGACAAGGAGGGCACGGTGACGGCGGGCAACGCGTCGGGCATCAATGACGGGGCCGCGGCCGTCGTTCTGATGTCGGAAGAGGAAGCCGAGCGCCGGGGCGCGACGCCGCTCGTGCGCATCGCCTCATGGGCGACGGCGGGCGTGGACCCCCAGATCATGGGAACAGGTCCCATCCCCGCCTCGCGCAAGGCGCTCGAAAAGGCGGGCTGGTCGGTGTCGGACCTCGATCTCGTGGAAGCCAACGAGGCGTTTGCCGCGCAGGCCTGCGCAGTCAACAAGGATATGGGCTGGAACCCGGAGATCGTGAACGTCAATGGCGGAGCGATTGCCATCGGCCATCCGGTCGGCGCGTCGGGCGCGCGCGTGTTCAACACGCTGGTCTACGAGATGAAGCGCCGGGGCGCGAAGAAAGGTCTGGCCACGCTCTGCATCGGCGGCGGCATGGGCGTCGCCATGTGCGTGGAATCGATGCAATAGATAACAGGCATTCTTGGCTCGGAGGACAAGCATGGCGCGAACGGCACTCGTTTCAGGCGGCACGCGGGGGATCGGTGCGGCCATCGCGGTGGCGCTGAGGGAGGCCGGCTACACAGTCGGGGCGACTTATGTGGGCAGCGACGATGCGGCAAACGAGTTTCGTAACCGCGTGGGCATTCCCGTCTTCAAATGGTCGGTCACGGATTACGAGGCCTGCGGCGAAGGTGTCGCCCAGGTCGAGGCCGAGCTCGGACCGATCGACGTGCTCGTCAACAATGCCGGCATCACGCGCGATGCGATGTTTCACAAGATGACGCCGGCGCAATGGCGCGAGGTGATCGACACCAACCTCACAGGCGTCTTCAACATGACCCATTGCGTCTGGAACGGCATGCGCGAGCGTCGCTTCGGGCGCGTGATCAACATATCCTCGATCAATGGCCAGAAGGGGCAGGCGGGGCAGGCCAATTATTCGGCGGCCAAAGCCGGCGATCTCGGCCTGACCAAGGCACTTGCGCAGGAGGGCGCGCGGGTGGGCATCACGGTGAACGCCATCTGCCCCGGCTATATCGGCACCGATATGGTGCGCGCGATCGATGAAAAGGTTTTGAACGAGCGCATCCTGCCGCTGATCCCGGTCGGCCGCTTGGGCGAGCCGGAAGAGATCGCGCGCTGCGTGGTATTTCTCGCTTCCGACGATGCGGGTTTCATCACAGGCGCGACGATTTCCGCGAATGGCGGCCAGTATTTCGCCTGAGTGAGCGTGTAAATGGCGGTGCCGTGATGCTCCGCCTTTTCCGCACCATCGTCTCGCTGGTCACCACCTGCGCGCTGCTTTTGAGCGGCGTGGTCTTCGTGCCGCAAGGTGCCGTGGCATTGCGCTTGCTGCGGAGTTGGGAAGCGCCCGACACCACGGCGCTGCTTCATCTCGATCTGCTGCAGCCAGCAGACTATGCGCGCGAAGCGAAAGCCGCGCTTGCGGAGAACGATCCCGAACTCGCGCAGAGTATCCTGCACCTCGCCGCAGAACGCCATGTCGCGATGCCAGCCGATCTCGCGCCGAAGGTCGATGCGGCGTTGGAAGCGAGGGGAGGGACCTTTTCCGAGATCTGGAACGGCGCGGTCTATGGTGAGGCGGATGGCACGGCGGGCTTTGCGGCGGCCCTCGCGACCGATCTCATGGTGATCGGCGACATCCGCGATCTCGCCCGACAAGCCTGGGCCTATCCCGATTACGATCCGGTCGTGGTGGCGCTCGCGGCATTCGGCATCGGGCTGACGGCCGCAAGTGTGGCTTCGGTCGGCGCCGCAACGCCGGTGAAGCTCGGCGCGTCGGCGCTCAAACTCGCGCGGAAGACGGGACGGCTAGGCGCTTCCCTGTCCGCCGATCTCCTGCGGCTTGCGCGCCGTGCCGTGGATGGGGCCGTGGCCGAAGACCTGTTCCGCGCGGCGCGCCGGCTCGATCGCGCCGAGGTCCGCCGCCTGTCCTCGCGCGTGCTGCGGCGCGAGGCGACGGAAGAGCTTGGCGCATCCGCGCGAGCCCTGGGAAGCATTGCCGGCACGCAGGGACCGAAAGGCGCGCTCGATGCGTTGCGCGTATCAGACAGCACGAGCGAGGTGGTGCGCCTGTCCCGCGTCGCCGAGCGCACTGGTCCCGGCTTTCGCGGGGCGCTGCGTCTTGCCCCGAGGCTCGTGAAGATGGTCGCAAAGGCGTCTTGGATCTTCGTGAAATGGGCGCTCTGGTTCGCGGCCGGCGTGCTTTGGCTGCTTTGGCTCGTCTGGATCTCGTGTCGTCTCGCTATCCGTATCACGCGGCTCATGGCGCGCCTCGCCGCTGGTATATTCCGATCCTTCCAGCCATCTCCGCCTGTGACGGCCTGGAAAACGTGAACAATACGGGAACTGGTGCCTGTCCGTGATTCGTCGGCGATTCGTTCCCGGTTCGCCCCGGAGGGCTTAACTTTCTTAAATGTTTATTAGTCTTTGTTTTACCATTTGGTAGAAAATCTTAATGAATTCCGAGGCCTTGGGCGCTCGTCGCTTTGCGGCGGCCGCGAACCGCTCGAGCGTTAACCTTTGCGGCACTTTCGTCTCGGCGTCGCAGGACATCCTCCCTGCATCTCGATGCGTAAAATTCTATCGATCTATATCTAGCGGTGAACGAATCCGGAACTCGGCTGGATCGATGATTCGTCCGTGATTTGTTCGGTGGTCGTTCCAATGGTTAACGCCCGTGCCCGTTGCGCTTTGCTTTTCGCGTTCGCCATGCCTATGTGAAAGCCATCCCGCCGCTTGCGCGCTTGAAAGACCCGACGCCACCTGATGAATATCGAAGGCAAGAGGTTCGAGCCCCTCTCCCAATCCCCTCTCATTCTGTCCGGCCGCGACGTCACCGCCGTGCTCGGGCCCACCAATACCGGCAAGACGCATCTCGCGATCGAGCGCATGGTGGCGCACGAGTCGGGCGTGATCGGCCTGCCGCTGCGCCTGCTCGCGCGCGAGGTCTATGGCCGCGTTTGCGAGAAAGTCGGCGCGCATCAGGTGGCGCTGATCACCGGCGAGGAAAAGATCGTGCCGCCGCAGGCGCGTTTCTCCGTATGCACGGTGGAAGCCATGCCGCGCGAAACGGATGCGGCCTTTGTCGCCATCGACGAGGTGCAGCTCGCGGGCGATCTCGAGCGCGGTCATATCTTCACCGACCGCATCCTGCACTTGCGCGGCCGGCAGGAAACGCTGCTGCTGGGTGCCGCCACCATGCGCGGCATTCTCGAAAAGCTCCTGAAGGGCATTTCGGTCGTCACCCGGCCGCGCCTGTCGCATCTGGCCTATGCCGGCTCCAAGAAGATCACGCGCCTTCCGCGCCGCTCGGCCATCGTCGCCTTTTCGGCCGACGAGGTCTACGCCATCGGCGAGCTGATCCGCCGCCAGCGCGGCGGGGTTGCGGTCGTACTCGGCGCGCTCAGCCCCCGCACGCGCAACGCGCAGGTGGCGCTCTATCAGTCGGGTGACGTGGACTATCTCGTCGCAACCGACGCCATCGGCATGGGCCTCAATCTCGATGTCGATCATGTCGCCTTCGCGCAAAGCCGCAAATTCGACGGCTACCAGTTCCGCGACCTGAACCCGGCCGAGATCGGCCAGATCGCGGGCCGTGCGGGGCGCCACATGCGCGACGGCACCTTCGGCGTGACGGGGCAGGTCGATCCGTTCCCCGACGAGATCGTGGAGCGCGTCGAGGCGCATGACTTCGACCCTGTGAAGGTCTTGCAATGGCGCACTTCGCGCTTCGATTTTTCCAGCATCGACACCCTGCGCCGCTCGATCGACACGCCGGCACCCGTCGAGGGCCTGACGCGCGCACTGCCGGCGGTCGATGCGCAGGCGCTCGACCAGCTTTCCAAGGACGAGCAGGTGCGCAAGCTCGCCACCAGCCGCGAGCGCGTGAAGCTCCTTTGGGAAGCCTGCGCACTGCCCGACTATCGCCGTATCGCGCCCGCGCAGCACGCTGATATCGTGGCGCAGATCTTCTTCGATCTCGCCCGACGCGGCCATGTGGACGAGGATTACATGGCCGAGCAGGTGCGCCGGGCCGACTCGACCGAAGGCGAGATCGACACGCTTTCGCACCGCATCGCGCAGATCCGTACCTGGACCTTCGTGTCCAACCAGCCGAACTGGCTGGCCGATCCGGCACATTGGCGTGAAAAAACACGTGCCATCGAGGACCGATTGTCCGATGCCTTACATGAGCGGTTGACGAAACGCTTCGTAGACCGCAGGACATCCGTCCTTCAAAGGCGTTTGCGGGAAAATACCATGCTCGAAGCCGAGATCAGCCCGGCCGGCACCGTTTCGGTGGAAGGCCACCATGTGGGCGAGCTCCAGGGCTTCCGTTTCACGGCAGACCAGACGGGAAGCGGCGAGGAAGCGCGCGCCGTGCGCGGTGCTGCGCAGAAGGCGCTGGCCACCGAGTTCGAAACGCGCGCCGACCGTTTCGCGATCGCGCCCAATGGCGATATCGCGCTGGGCTCCGACGGCACCCTGCGCTGGATCGGCGCGCCAATCGCGACGTTGGTCGCGGGCGACGATCCATTGCGCCCGCGTCTTGTGCTGTTCGCCGACGAGCAGCTGACCGGCCCCGCACGCGACAAGGTGATGGCGCGTGCCGAGCGTTTCGTGGGCTTCCAGATCGAGACGCTCCTCAAGCCGCTCACCGACCTGCGCGATGCCGCCAATCTGTCGGGCATCGCACGCGGCATCGCGTTCCGTCTGGTCGAGAATTTCGGCCTTCTGCCGCGCCGCGACGTGGCGGAGGAAATCCGCTCGCTCGACGGCGAAAGCCGCGCGAGCCTGCGCCGTTTGGGTGTGCGCTTCGGCGCCTACCACATCTTCGTGCCGACCCTCGTGAAACCGGCGCCCGCCGGTCTCGTGACGCTGCTCTGGGCGCTCAAGAACGATGGCAAGGACCTGTCGGGCTTCGGCGACGTGGTCCATGCGCTGGGCTCCGGCCGGACTTCGCTCGTGGTCGATCCCGCTTATGACCAGTGCTTCTACGCGCTGGCCGGCTTCCGCGTGCTCGGCCGCCGTGCCGTGCGCGTCGATATCCTCGAACGCCTCGCCGACCTGATCCGTCCTGCCCTTGCCTGGAAGCCCGGTGCTGCAGGCGCACGGCCCGATGGTGCGCTGGATGGCGCTGCCTTCATCGTCACCCCGCCCATGATGTCGATCCTTGGGGCGGGCAGCGATGACATGGAAGAGGTCCTGAAAAACCTCGGCTATCGGGCCGAGCCCAAGCCCGCGGCCGAGATCAAGACCAAGCTGGCATCGCTCGACGCGGCAGTGGTCGCAGCCCAGGAAGCCGCTGCTGCTGCCAAGGCTGCGGAGCAGGCTGAGAAGGCTTCTACCGAGAGCCTGACGCTGGCGAGTGACGAAGCGGCGAGCGAGGTTTCGATCGAAGAGACAGCCGACGCCGGTGCAGTGGATGCGTTGGCCGGTGAGCCGGAAGCGGTTGCCGAGGACGCTACGATTGAAGTGGCCAGTGCCGAAGGCGAAACAACTGTTGCCTCTGAAGCAGTAGACTCTGCTGATGCGCCTGCTCTCGACCCTGAAGCCGCGAGCGAGGAGGCCGAGCAGGGCTCCGCTGTTGCGCCGGAAGCCGTGTCCGCCGAAGCAGGCGT
This sequence comes from Mesorhizobium liriopis, assembly GCF_024053505.1. Taxonomy (GTDB): domain Bacteria; phylum Pseudomonadota; class Alphaproteobacteria; order Rhizobiales; family Rhizobiaceae; genus Mesorhizobium_B; species Mesorhizobium_B liriopis. The sequence continues at coordinate 362,081 of NZ_JAMXQS010000007.1, forward strand.
GAGCGAGGCAACGGAAACTCCAGCCGATCAAAGCGCTGATGTCGCAGCTGCCGATGCGTCTGCGGAAGCCGTTGAGCCGACACTATCCTCCAGCGACACGACTGAACCGGTCGCCGCGCAAGCTGCGGCCGAGCCCGTCGAGGAAGCCAAGCCGATCCTGGTCTGGCGTCCCGGCCGCGTCGATGGCCGTCGGCCTCAGCATGCACGCGACAATCGCGGCGGACGTCATGGTGGCAATCGCCGCGAGGGCGGGGCCGAGGGTGGTGAGAACAATCGCGGTCGCAACTTCCGCCAGGGTGGCGGTGGCGAGCGCGCAGGTGGTGAGCGCCAGGGTGGCGAACGGCGCGAGCGTGCCGAAGGCGGTGGCGAGAACCGGCGCGACAATGCGTTCCGCGGCAAGAGTGGCGGTAACGATCGCGACCGGCGCGAGGGCCAGGATCGCAAGCCGTGGAACCGCGACAACAAGCGCCCCGATAACAAGCGAGCCGGCGAGCGCGACGAGCGTAAGGGTGGCGAGCGCAATCGGAGCGGACAAGGTGCTCCCCGCGACTTCGGCACGTCCAAGCCGCGCGAGGAACGCGCGCCCGATCCGAACTCGCCCTTTGCCAAGCTCGCGGCTCTGCGCGAGCAGTTGAAGAAGTAGCGCTCGCGCGGATGCCGGGGGAGGGCCGTCAGCGTATCGACAAATGGCTCTTCTTCGCGCGGCTCGTCAAATCGCGGTCGCTCGGTGCCAAGCTCGTGGAACTCGGACGCGTGCGCATCAACCGGCGCAAGGCCGAAAAGCCGTCCGATGCCGTCCATGTCGGCGATGTGCTGACGCTCAATCTTGACCGGCGCATCGCGGTTCTGAGGGTTCTCGATCTCGGAGAAAGGCGTGGGCCCGCGCCCGAGGCGCAGGGACTGTACGAGGATCTGGCGCCAGAGGAAGCGCAGACCGGCGACGGCGAGGGGCGCGTGCATTTTCCCGATGCCGCACCCGCTTTGCGTCGCGCCAAGCGCGGCGATCCGGTTGGCGGCACGCTCGAGGATGAATGAGGCGGCGCGTTTCGTCGCGGGTGTGTTTCGAAGGATGCCCCCGCCCTTGTCAGGTTAAGGCAAAGCCGCTACCTGCACGCCGATCAGGGCTGGTCTTGTTCAAAGGCGCGGCCCAGAGGAGCCGCCTTCAATGACCTATGTCGTCACCGACAACTGCATCCGCTGCAAGTACATGGACTGCGTGGAAGTGTGTCCGGTGGATTGTTTCTATGAAGGCGAGAACATGCTCGTCATTCATCCCGACGAGTGCATCGATTGCGGCGTGTGCGAGCCGGAATGTCCTGCGGATGCGATCAAGCCGGACACCGAGCCGGGGCTCGACAAGTGGCTCCAGCTGAACACCGAATATTCGGCGAAGTGGCCCAATATCAGCCAGAAGAAAGAGCCGCCGGCCGACCACAAGGAATGGGACGGCGTCGAGAACAAGCTCGAGAACCACTTCTCGGCAGAGCCCGGTTCCGGCGACTGAGCCGCCGCTTTGACCGAAGCACAAAATCGTCGATTTCGCGTTAAGCGCATCCTTGACAAAAGGATGTGAGGAAACGGTGCTGGCGCACTAAAATCTTGATTCTCGCGGGTTTTTATGCTAGCCAAACAGTCACTGCCGGTGGCTTAGGCGATCCATGATGGATGCCGGCCTCACTCCATGAAAGGTGGCATTGGCGTTCAAGGCTGGAATCCTTCAAGGAATTCCGGTCCTGAAGAAGCGTTCTGGCGTGAATGAGCTCACGCGAGGACGAAGAACAGGCCTTCGATTTCGAATCGATGCCGGTCCTTTTTCCCGCATCTCGCTCTGTCCCGCAAGCTTCCATTCGCCGATCGCCGTTTTTTATCGAGAGGGCCATCTCCGGCTCGGCATGGCGCGCGAAGGGCATGGGTGCCCGATCCGCCGCGCGCCTTACGAATGATTTCGCGGCCATGATGGCCGCCTCGAACGGCCGGGCCCGTTTTGGGCCTGGCAACTTTAGGAGTGCAGGGCGTAATGGCAACCACCCCCCAGAAGAAGTCGACCGCGCGTCACGGTTTCAAAGCCGGCGAATCCATCGTTTATCCGGCCCATGGCGTGGGCACGATCACGGCCATCGAGGAGCAGATCGTCGCCGGTCACACGCTGGAACTCTTCGTGATCGATTTCCAGAAGGACAAGATGCGCCTCAAGGTGCCGGTGGCGAAGGCAACCTCGATCGGCATGCGTAAGCTGGCCGAAACCGACTATGTCGAGCGTGCCTTGAAGGTCGTGCAGGGTCGTGCCCGCGTGAAGCGCACCATGTGGTCGCGTCGTGCGCAGGAATATGATGCGAAGATCAATTCCGGCGACCTGATCTCGATCTCGGAAGTGGTGCGCGACCTTTATCGCGCCGAGAACCAGCCCGAGCAGTCCTATTCCGAGCGCCAGCTTTATGAGGCCGCGCTCGACCGCATGGCGCGTGAGATCGCAGCCGTGAACCGCATGTCGGAAACCGAAGCGGTCCGCCTGATCGAAACCAACCTCAACAAGGGTCCCAAGCGCGGTGCCAAGGTCGAGGAAGAGGCCGACAACGACAGCGAGCAGGAAGAAGCGGCATAAGCCGTCTCCCTCCCGTCAAGACAAGAACCCGGCCTTCGTGCCGGGTTTTTTGTTGGGCCATGAGAAAATGTTCCGCAAAGTGACGCGGTGAGGAGGAACCAACCTCGCAGGGGCAACGTTTGGTGATGTCGATTGCCGTGCGTTTTCGGCTGAGAGCGCGCGACGGAAGCGGTGCCAGGGACGGTGCCAATTTCAACCAGCGTTCGGAAAAACGCCAAAGCCGGAGGGTGTTCCATGGAAGAAGCCGCCAAGAGGACCCTCATTCAGGCCGCAATGCGCGCGCCCTATCTCGAGCGCGACGAAGAGCAGGAACTGGCGATCCGGTGGAAGGAAAACCGCGACCAGGAAGCCCTGCACAAGATCACCATGGCGCATATGCGCCTCGTCATCTCGATGGCCGCCAAGTTCCGCTATTTCGGTCTTTCCATGGGCGACCTGATTCAGGAAGGCCATGTCGGGCTCCTTGAAGCTGCCGCCCGCTTCGAGCCGGAACGCGACGTGCGTTTCTCGACCTATGCCACGTGGTGGATCCGCGCCTCGATCCAGGATTACATCCTGCGCAACTGGTCGATCGTGCGCGGCGGAACCTCGTCGGCCCAGAAGGCGCTGTTCTTCAACCTGCGCCGCCTGCGTGCCAAGCTTGCGCAGAATTCCGGCACGCTGTCCTCCAGCACGCTCTACAAGGAAATATCCGAGGCGCTGGGCGTATCCGAAGCCGATGTGGCGATGATGGATTCGCGCCTGTCCGCTCCTGATACCTCGCTCAACGCGCCGATCGTCGAGGACGGTTCGGGCTCGGTCGATCGCATGGATTTCCTCGTCAGCGACGATCCGTTGCCCGACGAAGTGGTGGGAGAGCAGATCGATGTGGAGCGCCGCTCGGGCTGGCTCAATACGGCACTCGGCGTGCTCAACGAGCGCGAGCTGCGCATCATCCGTGAACGCCGTCTGCGCGACGAGGGGGCCACGCTGGAATCGCTCGGTGAAACACTGGGTATCTCCAAGGAACGCGTTCGCCAGATCGAAAGCCGCGCGCTTGAGAAGTTGCGGACCGCGCTCACGCGCAACAACACCGCCTTTGGCGAGATCGCCTACGCCTGATCCTTCGGGATCGCGTTCAGATCAGTGAAACGCGGCATGTCCATGCATGCCGCGTTTTCATTTGCGTATGAGCTTACGCCCTGTTGGGGGAAGAAGGCGCGCACCCTCGAAGCCAGTGTCCGCGATGGCGCTGCACAGGTTGTGCCACTCGCATCCCATGCAGGCCTGCCGTGTTTCTCCCGCCGCGAACGCCGCTCGCATGCGCTCGACAAAAGCATGATCGAGTCGGATCAGTGAACCTAATTGGATCGGAAAACCGAGAAGTCTTGCCACGTCACGCGCGCTGATCTTGTCGCGCTCGACAACGCTGTCGCGCCAGCAATGCGGCTCCTTCTCGCTCAGAAGCGGTGTGCAGATGTCATCCGGTCCGTCCACGATCACCATCGTCTCGCCGTCAGACAGGCGGCGGGCGATCCGGTCGTAGTTCGCCGTAAACGGCGGCGTGTAGCCCTTGCCGACATAAGACAGCATGCAGAGCAGGTGATGCGGCCGGATGCGGATCGTCATGGCAAAGCGAGGCTATCGCTCAACGGTCGGTGATGATCTTCACCTTGTCGCCGGGCCTGACCGACTCGCCCGCCGACAGGCCGTTGATGACCTGGAACAGTTCGAGCTTGCGATCGACGCCCGTCATCTGGGCCGCCAGCGTGCCGGCAGTGTCGCCACCGCCCACCGTGACGACCCGCACGCGCAAGGGCTTGAGCGCAGCCTTTTCCGATGCGCTCAGAAAATGGAAGCTGCCGCTGACCGCACGTGCCGCAGGTTCGAGGGCCGCGCTCGTGGCAGGGGCCGCGGTCAGCAGGCGATAGACCTGCCCGCCATCGCGAACCACCGCCACGTCGAACTGCCAGCCATCGGCGCGAGCCTTGGCGAATGCGCCGGGCCGGCCGCCGATGGTGCCGGCCTGGACACTGGCAGGATCGAGACCTGCCACCCAGCCACTGCGCAAATAATCTTCGAGCGCCACGGACTGGTCGATCGCGACACCGTCAAAGCGGATCGCCGTGTCGCCCGGACCCGTCGCGGTGACGGCTGCGGCCGAGTTGTCGATCACGAACCCGTCCGGCACGGAAAAGCCGATGCCGAGCTTGGGATGGAGGAAGGTCGTGCCGCGAATGAAGCCTTCTTCCGGCTTGTCACCGAAAAGCAGGCCGTCGATGCCTTTCAGGAACGCTTCGCGGTCGGTGTCGCCGATGCCGGGCTGGCCGAACTGGCGTGCATGGCGCATGGCGAGGTCGATGCGCTGGGGCGCGTTCGGGTGGCTTGCCAGGAAGTCGAGGCTCGAATCGCTGGCGCCGCTGACGCTGCGCAGGTTGCCATAGGCCGCCATCGCCTGAAGGAAGCGCGCGGCGGCATAGGGGTCGAAGCCCGCACGGCCGATGGTGCGGATGCCGATGGCGTCGGCTTCCAGCTCCTGGTTGCGTGAGAACTGGGCGAGGCGCAGCTTGCCCCGCACGAGCGCCGCATTGGCATCCGTGTTGCCGCCGCCCAGAACGTCGCTGACGACCTGACCGGCCAGTGCTTCCTCGGCTTCCTTGCGCTGGCGCTCGATGCCGTGATTGGCGGTGACGTGGCCCATCTCGTGGGCGAGCACGGCGGCAAGTTCGGCCGAATCGGTGGCGAGCGCGAGCAGGCCGCGCGTCACATAGAGATAGCCCCCAGGCAGCGCGAAGGCGTTGACGTTGGGCGAATCGAGGATCGTGATCCGGTAGGTCTGGTTCGGATTGTCGGGGTCGAAGGTCAGGCGGCCCACGACCTTCGCCACCATGCGCTCAAGCTTGGGGTCGGAATATTCGCCGCCATAGGTCCCAAGAATGCGGGGATGCTGCGAACGCGCAATCTCGGCAAGCTTGTCGTTCTTGGACACGTTGTCGAGCGTGAAAGGCTTGGCTGAAGGCTGGAAGGCCTGCTCGCTGAACTCACCGCCCGTGCCCGGCATCTGGCAGCTCGACAGCAGGGTCGCGAGCGCGAGTGCAGTCGCGCCGAGGCGCGCGCGCTTCAGCGGTCGAGACCATGTCGGCAGAGAGGCAGTCGAAATAGACAGCGCAATTTCCCCCGGGAACTGTTCGGCTTACCAAGCCCAGGCTTCAGCCACGCACCGCTTCTCCAGGCGAATTATGTCGGCTTTGGGGGCGGTGCGGGACGGTTGAGCTTCTGGTGAGCCATTCCGATATAGGCCTTGAAAGCGGGCGGACCAAGCGGCCCGAAGAAATCGCCCGCATTTCCCGACAGGCTGTTGCCTTTCTGTTCCAGAAAAAGGACCGTATCCGCGATTGCTTCGGCATCCTCGGGCTGGTGGGTGACGAAGAGAACGGTGAGGTTCCGCTCCCGGCGCTGCGCGTCGATGATGGTGAGCATATCCTGGCGCAGTGCCGGCCCGAGTGCCGCGAAGGGTTCGTCCAGAAGCAGCACGGGCCGATCGCGCAGGGCGGCGCGGGCGAGCGCCACGCGGCTGCGCTCACCGCCGGACAGCTCGCGAGGAAGACGCTGTTTCTTTCCCGCAAGACCGACGCGGTCGAGTGCGGCGGAAACAGCCGTGCGCTGTTGAGTGGAAAGGCGAAGGCCGGGGTCGAGCCCCAGACCCACATTCTGTGCCACGCTTAGATGCGCGAACAGGTTGTTTTCCTGAAACACCATGGAGACCGGGCGGCGGTCGGGCGGCATGGCGGAAACATCCGTGTCGCCGATCAGGACACGGCCGGATCGGGGGCGCTCGAAACCGGCGATCAAGTGCAGCAACGTGGTCTTGCCCGCCCCACTCGGTCCCATGACCGCGGTCACCTTTCCAGTCGGAAAGCGGTGGTCGAACAGAAAGGACGTGTCGCGATAGGCGAAACCGACTTGGTCGAGCGTGATGCCGGGTGCGTTCATGCGGGCTCCCTGTCGCGGCCGAGCCGATTGGCCGCGAGCATCAGCGCAAGGCAGAGCAGGCCCAGAAGAAGTGCCAGCCCGGCGGCATCCGCCGTGCGATAGCTGCCCATGCGCTCGAAGAGCAGATAGGGCAGGGTCTTCAAGGCATCGCTGCCGAACAGCGCGATCACGCCGAGATCGCCCAGCGACAGCGCCATGCCGAAGGCGAGCGCGGTGAAAAGCGGGCGGCGCAGGTTCGGCCAATCGACCAGCCAGAGGCGGTTCACGCCGCGCAGGCCAAGCGACAGGCAGAGCCGGTCATGGCGCGCGGCCGCAGCATCGAAGGCCGGGCGCACCACGCGAAGCGCGAAGGGCACCGCCATCAGCGCATTGACGGAGGCGACCATGACCGGTGCCACCGTGAAAACCTGCCCCGTTTCGCGCAGCGCCATGAACCAGCCCGCACCGATCAGGATCGGCGGCACGACGAGGCTGAACGACGCGCCGGTGCCGAATAGGGCACGGGAGAAGCGCGAGCGGGATGCATGGCGTGCAGCCGCGAGCGACCATGCGAGCAGGGCGGCGAGCAGCCCCGAAACGGCGGCGAGCGCGAGGCTGACCCCTGTCGCGCGGCGTACGGCATTCTCGCCGACGAGGCGCCAAAGGTCGGCCTGCAACCCGCTCCAAAGCACGGCCACCATCGGCGCGCCGACGAAAATGAGCGCGAGCAGGATCACGAGCGCGTCGAGAGCTGTTTGAACCCTGCCGCCGTTCGCGAACCGGCGGGCGGATATCGACAGGTTCGGCTCGGCATCGGTGTCGGCGCCGAGCAGGCCGAGAAGGGCAACCGCAGCACCGGCGAGAACGAGCTGGACGACGGTGAGAAGAGCTGCCCGCGCAGGGTCGAAATCGAAGCGCAGGGCTTGGTAGATCGCGACTTCCAGCGTCGTCGCCCGCGGCCCACCGCCGAGTGTCAGAACGATCGTGAAGGACGTCACGCAGAGCATGAAGACGAGGCCCGCCACGCCGGGCAGGCTCGTGCGCAGAGGGGGCCATTCGACCAAGCGAAAAGTCTGGCGCGCATTGAAGCCGAGCTGGCGTGCAAGCCGCCACTGATCCGCCGGTACGGTTTCCAGCGCGCCGAGAAAAAGGCGCGCGGCAAGCGGCATGTTGAAGAAGGCATGCGCGATCAGAATGCCGGACAATCCATAGATGCCCGGCCACGGTTCGCCGAGAACCGCATTCAACGGCTTCGCCAACAGCCCTTCGCGCCCGAGCAGCGCCAGAAGCCCGAGTGCCGCCACGATGGCCGGCAGGGCCAGCGGCACGGCGAAAAGCCCGAGCAGCAGCGAGCGGCCCGGAAAGCTCTCTTGCCGATGCAAAGCGCGCGCCACGATCAGTCCGGGCACCACCGACACGAGCGTCGAAAGCACGGCCTGCCAAAGCGTGAAGCCGGTGATACGCGCCAGATAGAAGTCGAATCCACCCGTGCTTCCGCCTGAACGCAGCACTTCGAACAGCATTCCGGCAAAAGCGCCGCCGAGCAGCACGCCCGCGAAAAGCAGCGCCGTCCACCCGGCCCAAATGCGACGGTCGGTCAAGCCTCGGCTACCGGCTCATCGCGGCGAGCCACTCGTCGATCCAGGCTTTGCGCTTTTCGGCCACTTCTTCCGGCGGAAAGGAGAGCGTCTTCGCCGGCTTCACCAGCGTCGCGAAGGCCGGATCGAGCGGCTTGTCGGTCTTGCCTGCGGGAAACATCCAGTTGGTTTCGGGGATCGCGTCCTGAAAGCCGGGGCCGGTCATGAACTGGAGGAACTGCTTGGCAAGCGGATTCTGGGCACCCTTCACGGTTTGCCCCGCGACCTCGACCTGCAGATAATGCCCTTCGCTGAAGCTCGCGACCTTGTAGCGGTCGGTCTTCTCGCTGACGAGATGATAGGCGGGGGAGGTGGTATAGGACAGCACCATCGGTGCTTCGCCTTTGGTGAAAAGCCCATAGGCCTCGCTCCAGCCCGGCGTGACGGTCAGCACCCGGCGCTTGAGTTTCTCCCAGGCCTGCGGGGCGTCGTCGCCATAGACGGCACGAACCCAGAGCAGGAGCCCGAGGCCCGGCGTGGAGGTGCGTGGGTCCTGAATCACGATCTTCTGGTTGGGGTCGCCCTCCACCAGTTCCTTGAGGCTTGCGGGCGGGGTCTGAACGGCCTGCGTGTCGTAGACCACCGCGAAATAGCCGTAGTCGAAGGGCAGGAAACTCGTGTCGCTCCAGCCGCCCGGAACGGTCAAACCTTCCGCGCTGACGCCATGCGGCGCGAAGAGGCCTGTGCTTTTCGCCTCAGCCGTCAGGTTGGTGTCGAGCCCAAGCACCACTTCCGCCGGCGACGACGCACCTTCGAGCCTGAGGCGGTTGAGAAGTGCCACGCCGTCGGCGACCGACACGAATTTCACGTCGCACCCGCACTGCGCCTCGAAGGCCTTTTCCACCTGCGGCCCCGGGCCCCATTCCGACGTGAAGCTTTCATAGGTGTAGACGGTGAGCGAGCCCTGCGCGAAAGCGGGTGCGACAAGCGCGAGAACGGCCAGGCCGCCGAGGATCATGGACTTCACAGGCACCTCCATGGTCGAAAGGAAAGCGCCGGTTTCCGTCGGGGATCCCTGGAAAGCGTCTAATCCCTCCGCCGGTATCAACCGGATCAGGTTCAGCGGGTTGGCGGACGCGAAACGCCTTGCCTCTCAGCCGGCCCGCTTGAAAAAGCAGCCGGCACCCCGTTAGAGCGGCCGCGACATTAGCGGGGTGCACGAGGTGCGGCAAGCTTTCCCCGCGCGGAATTCATGCTAGGTCGCTGCTCACATGACCCGTTTCCTGATCCTGCTCGGCGGCGAGCTCGAACCCACCCCGCGCCTGCTCGCGCAGGTGCACGGCGCACGCGTGATCGCGGCCGATAGCGGGATGCGCCATGCCAGGGCGCTGGGCGTGATACCGGAGCTTTGGATGGGTGATTTCGATTCCACCGACGCAGCCTTGCGCCAGGAATGGCCCGGTGTCGCCCAGATCGCCTTTCCGCCCGCCAAGAACATGACCGACGGCGAGATCGCGGTCGCCGAAGCGCTCAAGGCCGGCGCGGAGGAGATCGTGCTGGCCGGCGCCTTCGGCGGACCGCGTGCCGACCATGCCTTTCTCCACCTCACGCTCGCCCTTCGCCTCGCGGAAGGCGGCACGCCTGCGCTGCTGACCAGCGGCTTGCAGGAGGGGAGGCCGCTCCTGACTGGTGAAACGGTGTTCGACTACCCGCCGGGCACGCTTTTCAGCGTGCTGGCCTTCTCCGATCTCAACGGCCTCTCGATCGAAGGCGCGCATTGGCCGCTCGAGCGCGTCCGCGTGCCCTCCGGCTCCTCACTCACGATGTCGAACGTGATCGCTACGCGCTTGCGCATCCGGCTCGAAGAAGGCAAGGCCCTGCTGCTCGCCCATCCCGTTCAGGCATAAGCCACAAGTTGATATGGCCCCACCGCTTCTTCTTCTCGACGATATCCGCCTGACCTTCGGCGGCACGCCGCTTCTGGCGGGTGCCGGCCTGACCGCATCCGCGGGCGACAAGATCGCGCTGGTGGGGCGCAACGGGTCGGGCAAGTCGACGCTGCTCAAGATCGCGGCGGGCATGGTCGAGCCGCAGGATGGGACCGTTTTTCGCCAGCCCTCGGCCACGATCCGCTATCTTGCGCAGGCCCCCGACATGGACGGCTACGCCACGATCCGCGCCTATGTGGAGGCAGGCCTCGGCCCGGCCGACGATCCGCATCGCGCCACCTATCTGATCGAATCGCTCGAACTCGACGGCGAAGCCTCGCCGCATAATCTCTCGGGCGGCGAAGCGCGCCGCGCAGCGCTCGCGCGCGTGATGGCGCCCGAGCCCGATGTGCTGCTTCTCGACGAGCCCACCAACCATCTCGACCTGCGCGTGATCGAATGGCTCGAAGGCGAACTCGCGCGCACTTCCTCCGCCGTCGTGCTCATCAGCCACGACCGGCGCTTTCTCGAAAACGTCTCGCGTGCCGTGGTCTGGCTCGACCGGGGCACCACGCGCCGGCTCGACAAGGGCTTCGCCCATTTCGAGGAATGGCGCGACAAGGTGCTCGAGGAAGAAGAGCGCGAGCAGCACAAGCTCGGCCGCCAGATCGGCCGCGAGGAGCACTGGCTGCGCTATGGCGTCACCGCGCGGCGCAAGCGCAACATGCGCCGCTTGGGCGAACTGCAATCGCTGCGCGAGCGCTTCCGCTCGCACAAGGGCGCGGAAGGCACGGCGAAGCTCGTCGCGAGCGAGGCCAACGAATCGGGCAAACTGGTGATCGAGGCGAAAAGCATCGGCAAGGCTTACGACGATGTGCCGATCGTGCGCGACTTCTCGACCCGCATCGCGCGCGGCGACCGCATCGGCTTCGTCGGTCCCAACGGGGCTGGCAAGACCACCCTTTTGCGCATGCTGATCGGCGATCTGCCGCCCGACAGCGGCACGGTGCGGCTCGGCGCCAATCTGGAGATCGCAACGCTCGACCAGAAGCGCGCGGCCCTCGATCCGAACGAAACGCTCGCGCATTTCCTCACCGACGGGCGCGGCGAGAACCTCGTGGTCAATGGCGAAGAGCGCCATGTCGTGTCCTATATGAAGGACTTCCTGTTCAAGCCGGAACAGGCGCGCACGCCGGTCACCGAGCTTTCGGGCGGCGAGCGCGCGCGACTGATCCTCGCGCGCATCCTGTCGCGCCCTGCCAATCTCTTGGTGCTCGACGAGCCGACCAACGATCTCGACATGGAAACGCTCGACCTGCTGCAGGAACTGGTCGCGGGCTTTCCCGGCACGGTTCTGCTCGTCAGCCACGACCGCGATTTCCTCGATCGTACGGTGACGAGCACGATCGCACCGCTCGAAAGCGACGGGCGCTGGGTGGAATATGCCGGCGGCTATTCCGACATGCTCGCCCAGCGCAAGGAAGCCGCGCTCACCGCCAAGCGCGCGAATGCGCCGAAGGCCGAGACCAAAGGCAAGCCCGAAGCTGCGGCCAAGCCGGCCTCGTCGTCCAGGAAGCTTTCCTTCAAGCAGAAATTCGCGCTCGAATCGCTGCCGAAACGGATGGCGGATGCCGAGAAGAGCATTGCCGACCTCGAAGCCAAGCTCGCCGACCCGGCACTCTTCGCGCGCGATCCGGCCAAGTTCAACGCAATCGCAGCCGACGTCGCCAAGGCGCGTGACGGTTTGAGCGCCATGGAAGAAGAATGGCTCGAGCTCGAAATGCTGCGTGAGGAGATCGAAGGATGAGTGCCACCCCCCGCGTTTCCATTGCTTTCTGCACGCAATGCCGCTGGCTGCTGCGTGCCGGCTGGATGGCGCAGGAACTGCTTTCCACCTTCGGCACCGAGCTCGGCGAGGTGGCGCTGGTGCCCGGCACCGGCGGCGTCTTCAAGGTCGAGGTGGATGGCACGCTCGTCTGGGAACGCGAGCGCGATGGCGGCTTTCCCGATGCTGCCGAACTGAAACGCCGCGTGCGCGACGTGATCGCGCCCGAAAAGAGCCTGGGGCATTCCGAGAAGAAGAGCACCGCGCCTGAAGCATAGGCGGTCTTACTGCCGCCGATCCGCGCCCAACAAAAAACCCGCCTCGAAGGCGGGTTTTTGCATTCCTGCGCTGAGATGCCGGGCTTAGATGCCCAGGCCTTCGTAGCGCTTCTTGAACTTGGAGAGACGGCCGCCGCGGTCGAGCAGGGTCTGCTGACCACCGGTCCAGGCCGGGTGGGTGGTCGGGTCGATGTCGAGGTTCATCTTGTCGCCGGCTGCACCCCAGGTGGAGCGGGTCACATATTCGGTGCCGTCGGTCATCACCACGGTGATGTCGTGGTAGTCGGGATGGATGTCTGCCTTCATCGGATCAATTCCTGGATTTCTCGGGGCGCCGCCCCGCCGGTCAGGACGAGGCCAAAAAACATGAAGCCGCGAGCTTCAATCGGCCGCAGCTTCAAAAACGTTCGCCGGGCCTATACATCACGAGCCGTGACGGCACAAGACAGGCGAGGGGTTGATCTGGATCATGCCCATTCGCGCATCCCGGCCTGACGCACTTCACCGGAATGCTCCAAGGCGTGACCGAGAACGGGAAGAGAATGACTGAAACGTCCAGCGCGGCCGATACGCCGACGCCCCAAGCCAAGGCCAAGCCTGCCCGCCTCAAGCCGCTGCGCGTGCTGCTGCCCTACGTGACACGCCATCGCCGCACCGCGCTCTTCGCCTGCTTGTTTCTCGCACTCGCCGCCATCACCACGCTGACCTTGCCGCCCGCCCTGCGTCGCATGATCGACCAGGGCTTCTCGGGCGCCGATCCGCATTTCGTCGGGCAGTATTTCGCAGGGCTGATCGGCTTGGCGGCGCTGCTTGCCTTCGCCTCGGCCGGGCGCTTCTTCTTCGTGGTGATGCTCGGCGAGCGCGTGGTGGCCGACCTGCGCCGCGATGTGTTCGCCCATGTCACCAAGCTCTCGCCTGGCTTCTTCGACACCGCCCGCTCGGGCGAGATCGCGGCCCGGCTGGGCGCCGATACGACGCAGATCAAGGGCGTGGTGGGCGCCACCGCCTCGCTTGCCTTGCGCAACACGATCCTGGGCCTCGGCGCACTCGCCATGATGGTGGTGACGAGCCCGAAGCTTTCCGGGCTTGTTGTGGCGGCCATTCCCCTAGTGCTGTTGCCGCTGCTCGCCTTCGGCCGCACCGTGCGTGCCCGCTCGCGGCTGGCGCAGGACAGACTGGCGGATGCGACGGCTTACGCCGGCGAGCAGATCGGCGCCGTGCGCACGCTCCAGGCCTTCACCAACGAAGCGCGTGCCAACAGCCGCTTCGCGCAGGCCGTGGAGGACGCTTGGAACGCGTCGAAGCTCTCCACGCGCTCGCGGGCGATCCTCACCTTCTTCGCCATTCTCGCGATCTTTTCGTCCGTCGTCGGCGTGCTCTGGATCGGCTCGCATGATGTGATGACGGGCGCGATGTCGCCGGGCACGCTCGGCCAGTTCGTGATCTATGCGGTGTTCGCGGCAGGCGCCGTGGGCGCGCTTTCCGAAATCGGCGGTGAGATCCAGCAGGCGGCGGGTGCCGCTGAACGGCTGAGCGAGCTGCTCGCGGAAGAGCCACAGATCAGGGCGCCCGCCGACCCTTTGCCGCTGCCGGGGCCGCAACCCGGTGCGCTCGCCTTCCACGATGTCAGCTTCTCATACCCGGCGCGGCCTGATCTGCCGACGCTCGATCGGTTGGATTTTGCTGTCAGGCCCGGCGAGACCGTGGCGCTTGTCGGACCCTCGGGGGCTGGCAAATCCTCGGTCTATGCGCTCCTCCTGCGCTTCTATGATGCGCAACAGGGCTCCGTGACCGTGGACGGCGTGGATGTGCGCCGGCTCGATCCTTTCGCGCTCCGACGCAACATCGCCCTGGTGCCGCAGGAAGCCGCGGTCTTTGCCGGCACCGTCCGCGAAAACATCGCATACGGCCGCCCCGACGCGAGCAACGATGAAATCATCCAAGCCGCGCGTGACGCCTATGCGCTTTCCTTTATCGAGCGCCTGCCGCAGGGCTTCGACACGGAGATCGGCGAGCGCGGGGTGCAATTGTCGGGCGGCCAGCGCCAGCGCATCGCCATTGCGCGCGCCATCCTCAAGGATGCGCCGATCCTCCTGCTCGACGAAGCCACGAGCGCGCTCGATGCCGAGAGCGAACGGCTGGTGCAGGCGGCTCTCGACCGCCTCGCCCAGGGCCGCACGACGCTCGTCATCGCGCACCGGCTCGCCACCGTGCTGAAAGCCGACCGCATCCTCGTGATGGAAAAGGGCGCGGTGGTGGAGGAGGGGACGCATGGCGAACTGATCCGTCGCGGCGGCACCTATGCGCGGCTCGCGCGGCTGCAGTTCGAGCAGCCCGAAGAGGTGGTTGCGGCTGCGGAGTAGGGTTGCCCTATCCCTCCCGTTCCTTCATCCTCTCCCACATTCACGCGCTTTGGGAGGAGATGGCATGAAACGAGGATTGAGCCGCCGCGCGGTTCTGGCACTGGGCGCCGCGGCGACCACATTGGCTCTCGGCAGCGCTGCGCAAGCCCAGAGTTTCCCGGACCGCACGATCACGCTGGTGGTGCCCTTCGCGGCAGGCGGCTCGACCGATCTCGTCGCGCGGGTGATCGCCGAAAAGATGTCCGAGAATATCGGCAGCCAAGTCATCGTCGAGAATGTCGGCGGGGCAGGCGGCAATCTGGGTGCCGATCGCGTCGCCCGCTCGGACCCGGACGGCTACACGATCCTGATGGGCACGGTGGCGACGCACGCGCTCAACCCGCTGATGCTCAAGCAAAGCCCCTACAACCCCGAAACCGATTTCGCGCCGATCTCGCTTCTGGTGGTGGTGCCGAACGTGCTGGTGGTGAACCCGGAATTCCCGGCCAAGACCGTGCCGGAGCTGATCGCGCTTCTGAAAGAAAAGCCCGACGAGTATTCCTACGCTTCGTCGGGCAACGGCACGCCGCTCCATCTGTCGGGCGAGCTGTTCAAGAGCCTTGCCGGTGTCGAGATGCAGCACATTCCCTACAAGGGCTCGGGCCCTGCTTTGCAGGATGTGATCGGCAATCAGGTGCCGATCATGTTCGACAATCTGCCGTCCTCGTCGGGCTACATCAAATCCGGCACGCTGCGCGCGCTGGGCGTCACCACCAAGGAGCGCGCGGCATCGTTCCCCGATATCCCGACCATCGGCGAGACCGTGCCGGGCTACGAAACCTATACCTGGAACGCCTTCTTCGCGCCGGCCAACACACCGCCGGAAGTGGTCGCCAAGCTCAACGAGGCCTCGAAGGCGGCTCTTGCCGACCCGAAGGTGGCGGAGCGCATGAAGGAGTTCAGCGCGACGATCGTCGGCTCCTCGCCGGAAGAGCTGGCGGCTCATGTGAAGGCCGAGATCGCCAAGTGGACGCCGATCGTCAAGGAGGCCGGCGTAACCCTGGACTAGGGATGAGCGACTAGCGCTCGGTGAGCTTCAGCTC
The DNA here is from genome assembly GCF_024053505.1 of Mesorhizobium liriopis. Lineage (GTDB taxonomy): Bacteria > Pseudomonadota > Alphaproteobacteria > Rhizobiales > Rhizobiaceae > Mesorhizobium_B > Mesorhizobium_B liriopis. The sequence continues at coordinate 377,687 of NZ_JAMXQS010000007.1, forward strand.
GATACGCCGGTTGCGGTCACGCGCTTCCGGCGTGTCGGCCGTATCCAGCGGCTGATACTCGCCGAAGCCGGCCGCCACCAACCGGTTGGCCGGCACGCCGTTGGCGATCAGGAACTTCACCACCGAGGTCGCGCGCGCGGAAGACAGCTCCCAATTGTCGCGATAGCGCCCCGTTCCGGCCAGCGGGCGGTTGTCGGTGTGGCCGTCCACGCGCAAGACCCAGTTGATCTCGGGCGGGATCTCGCGCTGCAATTCGATGATGGCTGCGGCGAGCTTCTTCATTTCGTCTTCGCCGGCCGCATTGATCACATCGGAACCGACGGGAAACAGCACTTCCGACTGGAACACGAAGCGGTCGCCGACGATGCGGATGTTCTCGCGGTCGGACAGGATTTCGCGCAGGCGGCCGAAGAAGTCGGAGCGGTAGCGGTTCAGTTCCTGCACGCGCTGGGCGAGCGCCACGTTCAAACGCTTGCCGAGATCGGCGATCTTGGCGTTGGATTCCCGATCGCGGGATTCCGACGCATCGAGCGCCGACTCGAGTGCGCCGATCTGGCGGCGCAACGCTGCGATCTGCTGGTTCAAGAGCTCGACCTGACTCAGCGCGCGCTGGCTAACCTGGCGCTGGTTGTCGAGTTCGCCCGAGAGCGAGCCGATCCGCGCCTCGGCCGCAGCCCCCTGGCCTGATCCCTGGTCCAGCAATGTCTGGAGACGGGAGCGGTCGGCTTGCGCGGCTTCGAGCGAGGCGCGCAGATCGGCGAGCTGATCCTGCGAATCCTGGCCAGTCGCGCGTTCGAGCGCGAGCAGCTGCGTCAGCTCGTTGATCTGCGAATTGAGGCGGTTTAGCACCTCGTCCTTGCCCGCCACCTCGCGGCTGAGCAGGAACTGCGCCAGCACGAAGACGGAGAGCAGAAACATGATGGCGAGCAGCAACGTCGAAAGCGCGTCGACGAAGCCCGGCCAATAATCGATGCGCCGGTCGCTCCGGCGTCCACGCGCGAGCGCCACCGGTTAGGAACCCTGCCGGTGCAGCGCGTCGGCCAGACGGTCGAGCGTTTCGCGCAGCGCCTTCTGTTCTTCCGACTGCGCTTCCACCCAGTCGCGCATCATCTGCTGCTCGGAGCGCATGTTGCGCACGAGGCCTGAAATGCCGTCGGCCAGGTTCGCCATGGCGGTCGCCACGCGCTGGTTGGAGCCGCCCGTTTCCTGCACGGCGCGTAAGCGTTCGGCGATCTCGCGCAACTCGTCGGAGGGCTCCAGCGTGCCCGAGCGGGTCTCGACCGCAGCAGCAGGGGCGATGTCGGAAGAAAGATCGGTGACGGTGGAAAGCCAGTTTTCGAGCTCGGTATAGAACCGCGTCTGCGCCCGGCCCGCCTGAAGGTCGAGGAAACCCAGCACCAGCGAGCCCGACAGGCCGAACAGCGAAGACGAAAACGCCGTGCCCATGCCCTGCAAGGGGGCGGAGAGGCCGGCCTTCAATGCATCGAGCACGGCATTGGTGTCGCCTGTGCCGGGGTCGAGCGACTGGATCGTGTCGCCGATCGAGCCGATCGTGGCGAGCAGGCCCCAGAAGGTGCCGAGCAGGCCGAGGAAGACCAGCAGGCCGATCAAGTAGCGCGAGATGTCACGGCTTTCGTCCAGACGGTTCGCGATCGAATCCAGCATGGTGCGCAGGGAATTGGTCGAGAACGCCATGGAGGAAGAGCGGCCGAGCAGCGACTTCATGGGCGCGAGCAGCACCGGCTCGGTGGTTTCCGAGCCTTCGCGGAACGAGTTCACCCAGCGCACTTCGCGGAACAGGCGGATCACCTGTCCGAAGGACAAGAGGATGCCAATGAGAAGCACACCGAGGATCAGGCCGTTGAGACCCGGATTGGTGGTGAAGGCCGCCTGAATCTGGCGCGTCAGGATCACCGCCACGAAGGCGACGATGGCCAGAAAGATGATCATGGAAAGCAGAAAGACCTGCGGGCTGGACAGCCGGTCGGGATTGCGGCGGAACAGGCGTCGGCGCGAACGCTCGCGCGGCTCCTCCCGCCGCTCGCCACGGATGGGCGCGAATTCGTCGTCGTCGCGCCGAACCCGGGGAGAGGTGTCGTCTTCGTTTCCAGCGATAGCCATTCCCACGCCTTCTGCCATCCGCCCGCATTCAAACGCCGGGCAGCACTCCAAGCCGGAACGGTCTAACCGAAATTGTGTTCAAAATGAATGGCGGACAAGGGCCGGACAGCCTTGCGCCCGGCACTTCTCAACATGTGATGCCTGCGTGATCAGGCCGCGCTGAGGCGCGCCATGGTCTCGTCGTCCACCTCGAAATTGGCATAGACGTTCTGCACGTCGTCGTCGTCCTCGAGCGTGCCGACAAGCTTCATCAGCGACTGCGCGCGATCCTCGTCAACGGGGATGTTGTTCTGCGGACGCCAGATGACCTTCACGCTTTCGGCCTCGCCCAGCGCGTCTTCGAGCGACTTGGCGACATCGCCGACGCTCTCGAACCCGCAGATGATGGTGTGGCTTTCCTCGTCGGATTCGACATCGTCCGCGCCCGCCTCGATGGCCGCGTCCATCACCTTGTCGGCGCTGCCAGCGGATGCCGGATAGGTGATCTCGCCGGCGCGGTCCCACATGAAGGACACCGAGCCCGTTTCACCAAGCGCGCCGCCGGCCTTGGTGAAGGCCGCGCGCACGTTCGATGCGGTGCGGTTGCGGTTGTCGGTGAGCGCTTCCACGATCAGGGCCACGCCACCCGGGCCATAGCCCTCGTAGCGGACTTCCTCGTAGTTCTCGGAGTCGCCGCCGCTCGCCTTGTTGATGGCGCGCTGGATGTTGTCCTTGGGCATGGACTGCGCCTTGGCGTTCTGGATAGCCAGGCGCAGGCGCGGGTTCATCGCGGGGTCGGGCGTGCCACCCTTGGCGGCGACGGTGATTTCGCGTGCGAGCTTGGAGAACATCTTGGAGCGGACCGCGTCCTGGCGGCCCTTGCGGTGCATGATGTTCTTGAACTGACTATGGCCGGCCATGGCACTCCCGCTTCAGGCGTTTTCCGCTTCAGGCGTTTTTGAGATTTCGAGATTGGCCGGCTTATACTCAAAGCCTCGCCAGCCGTCCAGAAGAAGGGGTCGAGAAGCGCTCATGGTCCAGCCCGTCAGGCTTCCCGCGCTGCCGCTGCATGGCGGCTGCCAGTGCGGCAAGGTGCGTTACGCAGTCAGTGGCGTGCCACTCGTTCTCTATCTCTGCCACTGCACCGAGTGCCAGCGGCACACGGCAAGCGCGTTCGGGCAATCGATGTGGGTCAGGCGGGAGGAATTCAGCCTTTCAGGCGAACTGGGCCATACCAGGCGTCCCAACAGTTCCGGCGAAACGCACGGCCATTTCTGCCCCTCCTGCGGCGTGCGCATCTTTCACGACGAGCCGGGGTCGGAGGAGATCACGCTGAAAGCCGGTACGCTGGATGACACGAGCTGGCTCTTTCCCGCCGGCCATATCTGGACGCGCTCACGCCAGCCATGGATGACGATCGGAGCAAGTGAGCTGTCCGCGCCGGCCGAGCCCGAGAGCTTCGAGCCTTATCTCGCACGCTGGCGCGACATGCTGGAGGCTGGTGCGGTCGCGAAGATGTGACGCTGCGTTTCGGGGTGTTCCGCTCATAGTCACCAGCGAGACGTGCCAGCCGGAGACTGCCTTATGCCCCGACTTCGCCTTCTATTCCCGCTGCTTCTTGGCTTCCTCGCGATGCCCGTCTGGGCGCAGGACGCACCCAAGCCGCCGGATGAACCGATCCCGTCCTCCTGCCTTGCCATGGCGCAGAGCGTTCCCGGTGCGACCTATGCCAACTACTCGCCTGCGGCCGGTGCGCCGCTGCGCAACGTGGCCGAGAGTGGGGAGGTGACGATCACCTATGCGGGCCACTCGACCTATCTGATCGACACGCCGAAAGGCGTGCGCATCGCAACCGATTTTTCCGGCGTTTATGGCGGCAACCCGGCGCCGCGCGTGGCGACCATGAACCATGCCCACCGCACGCACTACACAGACGCGCCAGATCCCCAGATCGAACACGTGCTGCGTGGCTGGAACCCCCAAGGCAACGGCCCGGCCAGGCACGCGGTCGTGGTGGATGACGTCACTATCCGCAACGTGCCCACCGATGTGCTCCGCTGGGGCCGCGAGGAAAAGGACGGCAATTCGATCTTCATCTTCGAGGTCGCCGGCCTCTGCATCGGCCATCTCGGTCATCTCCATCACAAGCTGACGGACGCCCATTACGGCGCCATCGGCCGGCTCGACGTGGTGATGGTGCCGGTCGATGGCGGCATGACGCAGTCTCTTGCGAATATGAGCGAGATCGCCACACGGCTGATGTCCTCGGTGATCCTGCCGATGCACCGGCACTCGACCCCGATGGGCGAGTTTCTCGGATTGATGGGCGAGAAGTTCGCGGTGGACTATCGCTCCGGTCGTTCGCTCACCGTCTCGCTGCGCAGCCTGCCGAAACAGCCCACCATCGTGGTGCTGGACGGGGTTTAGAACCCGCATGTCATCGCTCGAATAACAACGTGGGCTCAATAAAAACGGGGCCACACAGGCCCCGTTCTTTTTAAAGCGTCAAACCAAACCGTGCTCAGCGATGAGGCTCTTGGGCCACGGGACGCGAAGCCGGCACCGTGCCGCCATCCGGCTTGGGGTGATTGTCGGCCGTCACGCCTGCCGCGGTCTTCGCACGCCGTGACTTGCGCGAGCGCTGGAGCATGTTGAGGCCTTCCACCAACGCCGAGAAGCCCATCGCTGCATAGATGTAGCCCTTGGGCACATGGTAGCCCATGCCGTCGGCGATCAGCGTCATGCCGATCATCAACAGGAAGCCCAGGGCCAGCATGACGATGGTCGGGTTCTTCTCGATGAAGGCGGAAAGCGGATTGACCGCGAGCAGCATCACCGTCACCGCGAAGATTACGGCGATATACATGATGGCGATGTGATCGGTCATGCCGACGGCGGTGATGATCGAGTCGACCGAGAAGACCAGATCGAGCAACAGGATCTGGAACACGGCCGCGCCCATCGACAGCTGCAGAGCCTCGCCGACGAGGTTGTCCTTGCCGTCCTCGTGATCCACCGAGTGATGGATTTCCTTGGTGGCCTTCCAGACGAGGAAGAGGCCACCCGCGATCAGGATGATATCGCGCCACGAGAACTCGTTGCCGAGGATCGTAAAGGCAGGGGCCGTGAGGCCGACGATCCAGGAAATGGTCGCCAGCAGCGCCAGGCGCATCAGGAGTGCCGCGCCGATACCCAAACGTCGTGCCGCGACGCGCTGTTCGGGCGGCAGGCGGTTGGTGAGGATCGAGATGAAAATCAGGTTGTCGATGCCCAGAACCACTTCCAGCACGATCAGTGTCAGAAGGGCGACCCAGGCGGTGGGGTCATTCACGAAAGTGAAGTACTGGGCTAACCACTCCATCGGCGGCGCTTATCCTTTTCCGGCAGGTTCAAATTGCCGTGACAGGTGGGGGCGCGTACGGGTCCGTTCAACAGGTGAAGGAGACACTGAGCAAAATAGTTCGCTCCTGCATGTATCAGCGCCAGAATGGAGGAATTGTTTCCTCCAGACGCGGCCCGATCCGCAAAGGCGCGACCTTATCGGCCAATCCTGTGCGGTCGGAAATCTCGACGCCGACGCCGCAGATCGTCGCTGGGCCGCCGGCCGCCTCGAAACGTCCTTTCGGCACCTTCGACAAGAAGCGGTTGAGGGGCTCCTCTTTGTCCATGCCGAGCGAGGAATCGTAGTCGCCGCACATGCCGGCATCCGACAGATAGGCCGTGCCGCCGTTCAGAATCTGATGATCGGCCGTCGGACAGTGGGTATGCGTTCCCACTACGAGGCTCGCGCGGCCATCCACGAAATGGCCGAAGCACATCTTCTCGGAGGTGGCTTCCGCATGGAAATCGATGAGCGCCGCATCCGCCTGTTCGCCGAGCGGACAGGCCGCCAGTTCGCGCTCGGCGGCGGCAAAGGGGTCGTCGAGGTCGGGGCTCATGAAGACGCGGCCCATGATGTTCATCACCAGCACCCGCGCCCCGTTGCGCGCGACGAAGACGCTCGCGCCCCGGCCGGGCGTCCCCTTCGGAAAATTGACCGGACGCAGGAAGGCCTGCTCGTAGGAGGCCCATTCCAGCGCCTCGCGTTGGTCCCAGACATGGTTGCCGGTGGTCACCACATCGGCGCCCGCTTCCAGCGTGCGATGAAGGATGTCCTGCGTGATCCCGAAGCCGCCAGCCGCGTTCTCGCCGTTCACCACGACGAAATCGAGGTTCAGATCATTGCGAAGGGCAGGCAACTGTTCCCACACCGCCGTGCGGCCGGAGCGGCCCACCATGTCGCCAAGGAAAAGCAGTCTCATGAAAACACGTCCGAAAACCGGCGCAGACCGGATTCTGAGAAAAGGGCGGGCAGGGGAACGTCGTGAGGCTCGTCGGGCACCCGGGCAACCTCCTGGCAGTCGAAGGCGATGCCGAACAGCGCCGGCGCGATGCCCTTCTGTTCGAGCACGGCGATAGCCCGGTCGTAATAGCCCGCGCCATAGCCGATGCGATGGCCACGCCCGTCGAAAGCCGCGAGCGGCACGAGCATGATGGTGGGATCGAGCACCGCCGCGTTCTCGGAGGGGCCTTGTGTGCCGAAGCCCATATCGACCATGGCGATGTCAGGGTGGAATTCGCGAAAGACGATCGTGGTCTTGTCGAGGATCGCCGGCAGGCAAAGCCGCGCGCCGCGTTCGGCAAGACGCGTCATCAGCGGACGCACATCGAATTCCGAGCGCATCGGCCAGAAGCCGGATACCACCGTGCCGGGCGCGAACCGTATGACATTCGCGCCCGTTTCCGCCAGCTGCAGGGCGGCTTTCGCACGCCAGCCGGGATCGAGCGCATCGCGGCGGCCGAGCGCCTCGGCTCGCAAAGCCTTCTTGATCTGTTTGGAGTCTTCGGTCGCCACGCTCATGATGCTCTTATGGCGGGGCAGACAGGAAATTCAAAGTGCGATCCACGACATCCGGTGAAGCAGTCGATCCCGGGAACCTACAGCGTAGGTGGGCGCCGTGTGAAAAGGCCCAGGAGCCAATTCAGGGACAGCTCCCTTAAGGATCGATAAGGCCCCGGGGAAATGTCGCTCCTGCCGAGAAGCGCAGACCGCAACCTTTATATAGCGCTGCTTCGTGCCTTCCGCCAGCGGGGGATGCGCGCCACGCGCGCCTGCCAGATCACGAGCATGGGAGTTGCGACCAGTTCAAGCATGAGCCCGATCTGATGCCCGAGCGAGGGTGCACCCACCATCCCGAAGGATAGAAACCGGCCCAGGCCGCCCAGCACAGTGAGGGCCGCGAGCAGGCGAAAGCGCTCGCCTTTGCTTTCGATCTCCGGCACGCAGGACCACCAAGCCAACCCAAGCCCGAGAAGCAAACCGGACAAATAGCGGAAATGACTGTCGAGATCGCCGCTCCATGGCGGATCGATCCCGACGAACCCTGGACCTGCCACCAACCCCGCCGTGCCGGCGAGAACTGGAACCACGGCGAGCACCCCTACCACGCCCTGCAACACACCCCGTTCGCTCATCATCTCTCCGCTGGCAGTGAGGCGGGCAGTAACGAAAAGTCGCTCATCAGAGTTTCAGGTGTAGCGCAAAATGTCCAATATTTGCGCGATTGGAGCGTAAGTTTTCTCGGTTAAGGAAAATTGATCGAGCAGCGTCGATTCAAGCGCCGATGGCAGTTTCCCGTTCGCGATGCAGCAGTTCGCGCTTGCGCTCCACGCCCCAGGCATAGCCCGAAAGCGCGCCATCGCTTCGCACCACGCGATGGCAGGGCACCGCGATAGCCACATTGTTGGCGGCGCAGGCTTGTGCCACCGCACGCACGGCTTTCGGCGCACCGATCTGCTCCGCGATCTCCCCATAGCTCGCGGTCGTGCCCACCGGGATCGCGCGCAGAGCCTGCCAGACACGCTGCTGAAACACCGTGCCATGGATGTCGAGCGGCAGATCGAGCCCAAGGCCGGGCGCTTCCACGAGGCCCACCACCTTGGCCACCAAGGTTTCGAAGCTGCCGTCACCGCCGATCAAGCGAGCCCGTGGGAAGCGGTCCTGGAGATCGCGCAACAAGGCCTCGGGATCGTCGCCGAGCAGGATCGCGCAGATGCCTTTTTCGCTCTGTGCGACAAGCAGGGCACCCAGCGAGCTTTCCGCGATGGCGAAGCGGATTTCGGCGCCCCCGCCGCCCTTGCGGAAACGGGTCGGCGTCATGCCGAGCACCGCATTCGACTGTTCGTAGAAGCGGCTCGAGGCGTTGAAGCCGGCATCATAGATCGCCGCCGTTACGCTGCCGTTTCCGTCCACAAGCGCTTCACGCACGCGCTTCGCCCGATGTGCCGCGCCATAGGCCTTGGGCGTCAAACCCGTGGCCGCCTTGAACAGCCGGTGAAGGTGGAAGGGGCTCAGATTCAGTTTGGCCGCGAGCGCGTCGAGGCTTGGCATCTCCTCCGCCGTTTCGATCAACCGGCAGGCCTCGGTGACCAGGACCGCGTTGCGCGTCTCCACGCTCTCGCCCTTCGGCTTGCACCGCAGGCAGGCACGAAAACCCGCGTCTTCCGCCTCGATGGGTGACGCGAAGAACGAAACATTTTCCCGCTTGGCCGTGCGCGAAGCGCAGGACGGACGGCAGTAGATGCCCGTGGTGCGCACGGCATAAACGAATTCATCGTCCGCAGCCTTGTCGCGCCTGAGCACGGCCTGCCAGCGCGGATCGTTCGTATTTGTTTTGGTTTCAAGAGCGAGTGTCATGGCTTCAAGCGCCTTTCTATCAGCTTTGAGCCGAAACTACGCCTGCTCTCGCTCGTGCTCACTCCGATCCTTGCTTTCAAATCCTCTCGGCTGGCCCAGCATGCGAGCGGTTGCATGATCCACCGAATTGCCCATTGTGCGGATGACGCAAGATCAGGATGCCCTTCCACGATGCACGACTACACCCGTCCCGGCCGCGCGGTGGCCTATGCGGCGAACGCCATGTGCGCCACCTCGCATCCTCTCGCAGCCAAGACCGCGCTCGACATCATCGCGCAGGGCGGCAATGCGGTGGATGCGGCGGTGGCCGGCGCGCTGGTGCTGACCTTCTGCGAGCCGATGATGTGTGGGCTTGGGGGCGATGTCTTTGCGATGATCCGCCTGCCCGAAACCGGCGAACTGATCGGGCTCAACGGTTCGGGCCGCGCCCCGGCTGGGCTCGATGCACAGGTCCTGCGCGATCAGGGATTCGACAAGGTGCCGCCCAATTCCGTGCATGCGGTGATGGTGCCGGGTGCGGTCGATGCGTTCAGCCGGCTGATCGGCGAGCGCGGCAATCTCGATCTGGTCGCCGTGCTCGCACCCGCTATCCGGGCAGCGGAAGAAGGTGTTCCGGTTTGCCGCCGCTCGGCCTTCGACTGGCGCGACGAATGGGGCCAGTTGCAGGCTCACGGACGCGACCATTACCTGAAGGACGGGGCGCCATACGCGGAAGGCGATCTGTTTCGCTCACAGGCGCAGGCCGAGGCGTTGAAACTTATCGCGCGCGAAGGGGCCGACGCCTTTTATCGCGGCGCCATCGCCGAGGACATGGTGGACAGTTTGCGCGAAGCCGGCGGCCTGCACACGGCTGACGACTTCGCCGCCACGCGCGCCACGGCCGTCACACCCATTTCCACCGATTATCACGGCACGACGCTCCACGAACTGCCGCCGAACGGGCAGGGCGCGACGGCACTTCTGCTCGCCAACATCCTCGCCCGCTTCGATCTTGCCAAGCTCGATCCCAATGGTGCCCAGCGCATTCACATCGAGGCAGAGGCCACGCGACTCGCCTATGATGCGCGGCGTCGTTTCCTGGCCGACCCCGACCATGCGACGCTCAGGCTCGACCATATGCTGAGCCTCGACACCGCCGACAGGCTCGCTTCCCTGATCGATCCGAAGCGCGCGAGCCACGATCTCGACCGCCGCGCGGAAGCCGTGCATCGCGACACGGTCTATATCACGGTCGTCGACCAAAACCGCATGGCGGTGTCGCTGATCTATTCGGTGTTCTGGGCCTTCGGCTCAGGCCTTGCCTCCAGGCGCTTCGGCATCTCCTTGCAGAACCGCGGTGCCGGCTTCAACCTGTTCGAAGGGCACTTCAACGAGTTGAAGGGCGGCAAGCGGCCGCTGCATACGCTGATCCCCGGCTTCGCCGAGCGGGCAGGGGCCTATTCGATCCCCTTCGGCGTCATGGGTGGCATGTATCAGGCCACCGGCCACGCGCATTTTTTGTCCAATGTGGTGGATTGGGGGATGGATGTTCAGGCGGCCATCGATGCGCCGCGCGCCTTCGCCGATCCCGAAACGGGCCTGCTCGACATCGAGGCCGGCTTCGAGCCATCTGTCATGGCCGAACTCGAGGCCATGGGCCACAAGATCAACCGCGTGCCGATCGGCATGGGCGGTGGTCAGGCGATCCAGATCGACTGGCAACGCGGCGTGCTGGCGGGCGGAACGGATTTCCGCAAGGATGGCCTGGCGCTGGGGTTCTAGAGCGGAAACAGCTCCAAGGGCGCATTGGTCTGGGTGCTGACCGTTGAAGCGTCCGGGAGGCGGCACCATCACCGCCACTCCTTATCCGACAAGGGGAAGGAAGGACGTCATCGTTGAAATCACCTTCGAAGCTTGAGGCATAGCCTGAGGGTCAAGGCGCTACGCCAGTGCCCTCTCTCCCCCTTTTTTGGGAGTGAGAAGCGACAGAAGCAGGCTGGCGAAAAGCCATGGAGATGGCTTTTCGAGCGCCGAGCGCCTTGAGCCACGCGAAAGGCAGACAAAGGGCGGGGTGATGTCTCCGCCCGCGCGCCCATCAACAAGCAGCCGAGCTCAGCCTTCAGCGAGGTCCGACGCCGTTCGCGCTGCCGAGATAAGCGATCCTCAGCATGTTCGTGGTGCCGGGTGTCCGCAGCGGCACGCCGGCCATGATGATCACGCGCTCGCCGGCATTGCCGAATTTTTCTTCCTGGGTGATGCGGCAGGCGCGGTTGACCATGTCGTCGAGATCGGCCGCATCTTCGGTCACCACGCAATGGGTGCCCCACAGAAGCGACAGGCGGCGCGCAGTGCCGAGCACGGGCGAAAGCGCGATGATCGGCACGCGGGGACGCTCGCGGGCGGCGCGCAGGCCCGTATTGCCCGATGCCGTATAGGTGACGATGGCGGCGAGCTTCAGCGTGTCCGCCATCTGGCGCGCGGCGGCCGAGACGGCATCCGCACTGGTCGCCTGGGGGTCCGTGCGCTGGGCGTGGATGATGCCATCATAGGTCGGATCGGCTTCCACCTTGCGCGCGATGCGGTCCATGGTGGCGACGGCTTCCGTCGGATACTGGCCCGCCGCACTTTCGGCCGAGAGCATGATGGCATCCGCGCCTTCGAACACGGCGGTCGCCACGTCCGACACTTCCGCGCGCGTCGGTACGGGCGCGGTGATCATCGATTCGAGCATCTGGGTCGCGACCACCACCGGCTTGCCAGCGCGGCGCGCCGCGCGCGTGATCTGCTTCTGCACCCCCGGCACCGATTCGAGCGGCATTTCGACGCCCAGATCGCCACGCGCCACCATGATGGCGTCCGACAGGTCCATGATCTCGGGCAGGCGCTGGACGGCCTGCGGCTTTTCGATCTTGGACATGATCAGCGCCCGGCCGCGTGCGATCTTGCGCGCCTCGGCCAGATCCTCGGGCCGCTGCACGAAGGAAAGCGCGATCCAGTCGACATCGTTTTCGAGCGCCGCGTCGAGGTCCTTGCGGTCCTTCTCGGTGAGCGCGCCGACCGGCAGGTCGGTGTCGGGCAGGCTCACGCCCTTGCGGTCGGAGATGGTGCGGCCGGCGACCACCTCGCAAATGATCTGGCGGCCATTCGTTTCAACCGCGCGCAACTCGAGCTTGCCGTCATCGATCAGGAGGCGATGGCCCGGCTCGACCGATTCGAGGATTTCGGGATGGGGCAGGTGAACGCGCGTGTTGTCGCCGGGCTCGGTGTTGTCGTCGAGCGTGAAGAGCTGGCCGAGCTGCAGCTCTTCCTTGGTGTTCTTGAACTTGCCGACGCGCAGCTTCGGGCCCTGAAGGTCCGCGAGAATGCCGATGGGCCGGCCGACTGCCGCTTCCACCGCGCGGATGCGGCCGACAAGCGCCTTCAGGAGAGCGTGGTCCGTATGGCTCATATTGATGCGGAAGACATCGGCTCCCGCCTCGAAGAGCTTGCGGATCATCGCCTCCTCGCTGGAAGCAGGGCCCAGCGTGGCAAGAATCTTCACTTTGCGGTTGCGTCTCATTGCATCACTCTCGGTGCGGCCCGAAAATTCGGGCACGCACTGAAGCGACGCACCCGACAGGCCCGGTCTTTATGGATTGCCGACGGGCGCCGTCGGCGTCGTGGGCGCAGGTGCAGCCCCGGCTTCGTTGTTGGCGGCAGGCGCGTTCTCGTCGGTCAGCTGGACCATCCAGCTCGACTGCTCGCCCGTGTCGTATTCCTGGAAACCCGAACGCTGGAAGCCGCGCGCCAGGCAGTCGGACACGCCGGCCACCTTGAACTCTTTTTCGGCGACGCACATGTTGATCGGGCCTTCCCAGCGTCCGCCGCGCTCGGCATCCTCGGCATAGAGGTAGTAGAAGCGCGAGGACAAGGCGCCCTCGATCAGCGTCTTGCAGCTCGAGCCTTCCACATGCCACCAGCCTTCGGTAACCCAGCCGGCCTGCGCGCGATAACCGATGGCGACGCCGACGAGGTTCTGCGTGGCGTTGCAGACGCGAAAGTCGGCATGGGCCGCGGGCGCGAAGAAGAAAGACGCGCCGCAGGCCGCAAGCGCCCCCAGAGCCCAGCGGCGAAACGCGCCCCGAGACGTCATGGCTTGCGTGAAAATGTCCGGCGACATGGGCTTCCCATCTTTCTGCGCCCTTTTGAGAGAGTTGCAGCACGCTGTCAACGCGTGACAGCATGTGCTTCAAACCGATTTAAGAGCGAACAACCCCTATGAAACCCGGCTTCACTTGCCTGCAACTGGAACGGCTTGATGGCATTGCCCGCGTTGCACGGCTCAAACTCTCGTGAAACAAGCGGCGCGGTTGCAACGGGACGCATGGCTTTGACCCAAGATCGACAGGCTGTTTCCGCTTTCGAGACGATCGCCGGCGACTTCTCGCGCGGCCTTCTTCTCGTCTGCGACCATGCCCGCAATGCGTTGCCCCCCGAATATGGCGATCTCGGCCTGCCACCCGAAGCGCTGGGGCGCCACATCGCCTACGATATCGGCGCGGAAGCCGTGACGCGCGCTTTGAGCCGCCGGCTCGGTGCGCCGGCCGTGATGGCCGGTTTCTCGCGCCTTTTGATCGACCCCAATCGCGGCGCGGACGACCCGACGCTGATACGCCAGCTCTATGACGGCACGGTGATCCCGCGAAACTATCCCTTGAGCGCGCAAGAACGGGAGCGCCGGCTCGACACTTGGTACCGCCCCTATCATCGCGCGGTCGAGGAAGCGGCCGCACGGGTGGCTGAAACCAGCGGCCATGCGCCCTTCATCCTGTCAGTCCACTCCTTCACGCCACGCCTCGTTTCGCGTGAGGGAAGCGAGCCGCGCCCTTGGCATGTCGGCATTCTCTGGGACACCGACCACCGCGCCGCATGGCCGCTGATCGAGGGGCTCGCCGCCTTGCCCGCCGGCATCGTGGTCGGCGACAACGAACCCTATGACGGGGCTCTGCGGGGAGATTCCATGTTTCAGCATGCGATCGTGCCGGGCTATGCCCATGCGCTGGTCGAGATCAGGCAGGACCTCATCGCCTCGCTGGAAGGTGCGGAAGAATGGGCCGAGCGCCTGGCGCCCATCGTTGACGCGGTGAACCGGCGTCCCGATATGCACGAGGTGCAGCATTTCGGCTCGCGTACGGGGCCGCTTTAGAGCAATTCCAGCAAACTGCGGAGCGGTCTTGCGCCCGGAATGGCGACCGTATCGATGCTTCAAGGAGATCAGCATGGACGACGCGCAGAAAGAAAAGTTCGAGGCCGCCGCGTTTCGCCGCCTCGTCGCGCATCTGCGGGAGCGAACCGATGTGCAGAACATCGACCTGATGAACCTCGCTGGCTTCTGCCGCAACTGTCTGTCGAACTGGTATCGCGAGGCGGCGGAAGCGGAGGGCGAGCCGATCTCCAAGGATAAATCACGCGAAGTGATTTATGGCATGCCCTATGCCGAGTGGCAGGCGCGCTACCAGCGCGAGGCGAGCCCCGAGCAGAAAGCGGCGTTCGAGGAGAACAAGCCGCAAGGCCACTGATCCTCTTCCGTTCTCGTTAACCATGGCTCAACCGCTCGCGAGGCATGAGGAGGAGAACCCAAGCGGGCCCGTCGCCTTTGGCGATTCCCGCGTGAGCACTTCGAGGGATGCAACGGTGAGCGAACAAGACGAAGTCCAGAATGTCGCCGCAGGCCAGCTGCGTGCGATCATCGAGCGCATCGAGCGCCTGGAAGAAGACAAGAAGCAGGTGCAGGAAGACATCAAGGATGTCTATGCCGAGGCCAAAGGCACGGGCTTCGACACGAAAGCCCTGCGCTCCATCGTGCGCCTGCGGAAAAAGGAAGCGTCCGAGCGCGAGGAAGAGGAAGCGATCCTCGACCTCTACAAGGCCGCGCTCGGCATGGTCTGAGCGCAGACGCGCCCACTGACCTGAAATTTTCCGGCAATTTTGGCAGGGTGCGTGAAAACGCACCCTGTTTTGCTGCGTGGAATAAGCACCTTGAGCGCTGCGCCCAGCGGGAGCCGGTTCGCGTGATGAGTGCACATCAGTGGCAGAGTTCTTGCAGCATTCATCTTCCGGGAGATAGTTCGGTATCGCCGGCTTCTGTATTTAACTATGTTAATTCAACTCGATGCAACCTGATTACACAGACGCGATAACAAAAATTTTAATCATTACTGGTGATCATGCTTTCCCAGAAAGCAAGTTAACCCGCTTTGCTCAAGTATCACCTGGGTCGACACGCATCATGCGATTTCTGCCGCGTTCGGATAGCCAGAACACGCTCGAAGCCCTCAAGCTCTCGCTGGCCGTGATCGAGTTCGACCCCACCGGGCAGATCCTGGACGCCAATCCGCGGTTCTGCGAGACGCTCGGCTGCACCGTGGATGCGATCAGAGGCAAGCATCACCGCATCTTTGTGGTTCCGGAAGACCAGAAGTCGGAAGCCTATCGCCGCTTCTGGGCGGAGCTGGCGGCGGGTCAGTTCATGGCCGGTGAGTTCCGAAGGCTCGACAGCCGCGGCGAGGAGATCTGGATACAGGCGACCTACAATCCGGTGCGCAACGCTTCGGGGAAAGTCTACAAGGTCGTCAAGTTCGCGTCCGACATCACGCAGGCGAAGCACCAAGCGCTCGACGATGCGGCGCGGCTGAAGGCGCTCGATGCGTCGCAGGCGGTGATCGCGTTCACGCCTTTTGGCGAGATCCTCGACGCCAATGCGAATTTCCTGGCCACGACCGGTTACGCCCTGGACGAAATCCGGGGCCGCCATCACCGGATGTTCGTCGATCCCGCCTATGCGGCGAGCGCCGAATATGAGGCGTTCTGGGAAACGCTGCGCGGGGGCCGGTTTCAGGCGGCGGATTTCAAGCGCTTCGGCAAGGGCGGCAGGGAGATCTGGATACAGGCCTCCTATAATCCGATCTTCGACGGGTGCGGCAATGTCCGTTCGATCGTCAAATTCGCGACCGACCTGTCCGAACATATGCGGGCGGTGACTGCCGTCGGCGCGGCCCTTCGGCACCTGTCGGACGGTGACCTTTCCCACCGGATGACGGAAGCCTTCGTGCCCTCGCTCGACGGCTTGCGCACGGATTTCCGGCTGGCGGCAGAACGGCTGCAGGCGACCATGGCCACGATCGACCAGAGCGCGCAGGTGATCCGCAACGAATCCGACCAGTTGCGCATGGCGGCCAATGATCTCGGGCGGCGCACGGAGCAGCAGGCGGCCGCACTTGAAGAATCCTCTGCGGCCCTCACGCAGGCCACCGAGCAGGTGCGCCAGACGAGCCGGAGTGCGGACGATGTGGGCGTGCTCGTGCAGACCACCAAGGCGCGCGCGGATGCGTCGAGCAGCGTGGTTCGCCAGGCGGTCCTCGCCATGGGTGGCATCGAGCGCTCGTCCGGCGAGATCGGCAAGATCATCGGCGTGATCGACGAGATCGCCTTCCAGACCAACCTTCTGGCACTCAATGCCGGCGTCGAGGCGGCGCGTGCGGGCGAGGCGGGCCGTGGTTTCGCGGTGGTCGCACAGGAGGTGCGCGCGCTGGCGCAACGCTCGGCGGAAGCGGCCAAGGAGATCAAGAGCCTGATCGCGTCCTCCGCGTCACAGGTGAAGCAGGGCGTGGCGCTGGTGGGCGAAGTGGGTTGCGCGCTCGGGGAGATCGAAAACAAGGTGTCCGAGGTGCATGAGCATGTCACCTCGATCGTGGAAGCCGCGCGGCATCAGGTGATCGCCCTGAAGGAGATCAACATCGCCTTCGGCACGCTCGACCGGAACACGCAGCAGAATGCGGCACTCGTCGAGGAATCGACAGCGTCTTCCAACGATCTCGCGGCCAAGGCCAACATGCTCTTCGAGCTTCTTTCGACCTTCCGCATGGATCGGACGGCACCGATCGCCGCCCGTTCGGCACCCGCGGCGCAGGTCATCGCTTTCGATGAACGGCGGCTGGCGGCCTTCGGCTGAAAGGGCGCGCGAGGAAAAGGCACGACGATGCGGCTGCACCGGCCGCCTCTTTCTCAGACGCATCGAATGTCGTAACGCCTCGTTCCCATGAAGCGCAGACTGCTTGTGATCGGCATCGGGGCCGGCGACCCGGACCATCTGACGGTGCAGGCCATCAAGGCCATGAACCGCGCGCAGGTATTCTTCATCCCCGAAAAGGGTGCCGAAAAGGATGGGCTCGCGCGTATCCGCCGCGAGATCTGCGAGCAGTTCATCGAAAACGACACCTACCGTCTCGTGCCCTTCGCGATGCCGGTGCGCCGTGCGGCCGGCGACAGCTATGGTGCTGCGGTGGACGACTGGCATGCGGCGATGGCCGGCATCTATGGCCGGCTTCTGGCGCATGAGCTCGACGAAGACCGGGTCGGCGCCTTTCTCGTCTGGGGCGACCCGATGCTGTACGACAGCACGCTGCGCATCCTGGACCGGCTGAAAAGCCAGGGCGGCTTGGATCTGGCGGTCGAGGTCGTGCCGGGGATCACGGCAATCCAGGCGCTGGTCGCGCGGCACGGCATTCCGCTGAACGCCATCGGCGAGCCAGTGCTCGTCACCACCGGACGGCAGTTGCGGGACGGATTTCCGCGGGATGCCGACAGCGCGGTGGTAATGCTCGACAATGGCGAAACGCTTCGCGCCGTGGCCGAAGACTGCGACATCTGGTGGGGCGCCAATCTCGGCCTGCCCGAGGAGATGCTGGTTTCGGGCCGCCTCCGGGATGTGGTCGACCGGATCGAAGCGAACCGGAAGGAAACGCGCGAAAAGCAGGGCTGGGTGATGGATACCTATCTCCTGCGCCGCCGAAAGTGACCGCTCTGGCATAGGTCAGGGTGATTGACGCTTTTGTTGTCGCGTGGAATGGAGCGCCCCGAAGGATACGCCGTTCCATGACCCTGCCCGACCTTTTCGCTTCCCGCTCTTCCCGCATGAAGGCGTCCGAAATTCGCGAGCTTTTGAAGCTCCTGGACCAGCCGGACATCATCTCGTTCGCAGGCGGCATTCCCGACCCGGCCCTTTTCCCGCACGAAGCATTCCGTGAAGCCTATGCGACGATCCTGTCGGGGCCGAGCGCGAATGTGGCGCTGCAATATCAGGTCAGCGAAGGCTATCTGCCCCTGCGCCAGTGGATCGCAGGCGAGATGGGCAAGCTCGGCGTGCCCTGCGACGAGGGCAACATCTTCATCACCTCGGGCTCGCAGCAGGGGCTCGACTATCTCGGCAAGCTCTTCCTGTCGCCGCGCGACACAGCACTCGTCACATGGCCGACCTATCTCGGCGCGCTGCAGGCCTTCAACGCCTATGAGCCCCATTATGAGCGGTTCAACCCGACCGGCGGCAACATGACGCCCGCGGCCTATCGCACGGTGGCGTCCCAAGCGGGCGGGCGGTCGAAATTCATCTATCTCGTGCCCGATTTCGCCAATCCGAGCGGCGAAACGCTGTCGCGCTCGGAGCGCGAAGGCGTGCTCGATCTCGCGGCCGAACTCGATATCGCCGTGATCGAGGACGCGCCCTATCAGGCCCTGCGCTATTCGGGCAAAACCGTGCCGCCCATCATGGCGCTCGACTGCGCGCGTTCGGGCGGCATCGAAAAGGCGCGCACGATCTATTGCGGCTCGTTCTCCAAGGTGCTCGCACCGGGCCTGCGCGTCGGCTGGGTCTGCGCGCCGCGTGCGGTGATCGAGAAGCTGGTTCTGGCCAAGCAGGCTTCCGACCTGCACAGCCCGTCCATCAACCAGCTTGCGATCCACCACGTGGCGCAGACGAGCTATGCGGACCAGATCGCGAAATGCCGGACAGTCTATGGCGCGCGCCGCGATGCGATCCTCCAGGCCTTGCGCTCGGCGATGCCGCGCGGGGCCGAATGGACCGAGCCGGAAGGCGGTATGTTCATCTGGATGACGCTGCCCGAGCACATCGACACCGTGTCGCTTCTGGCGCGCTCGATCGAGGAAGCCCGCGTCGCCTTCGTGCCGGGCCATGCATTCTTCGCGGACGGGTCAGGACGAAACTCGCTGCGGATGAGCTTCACGCTCGCGGACGAGCGCGCCGTGACGCAAGGCGTGCCGCGCTTCGGGGAACTGCTCGCAAAGGTGCTTTGAGCGGAGCGGATCGAACGATACCTTCTGCGTCCGGGTGGTGAGCCAGGTTCATTCGCTTGGCTCGCTGCGATGAACCGAGGCGAATGCTCACGCTATTGCGGCGCGAGTTCTCCGCTCGTTTCTTCCTCCCGCTTCGGCAAGGCCCTGTCGCCCGCTATGCGCGCCTCGACCGCTCTCGCCATTTCCTGCAGATCGACCGGCTTGCCGGCGACTTTTTCGATCGCACCGACCACCAGATCGGGCGCGACCCAGTCCGGCTTGTGCCCGAGATTATGCACCCAGGCGAGTTCCGCCCCGGGAATGTCGCGTGCGAGCCCCAGACTGTGGATCTCCTCGTAAACCACGGTGTCGCTGTCGCCCGACACGACAACGGTAGGGGCGGTGATCGTCCGGTAGCGCGGTGCTTCCTCCGAGACGAAATCGTGCAGAGCTTCCACATCGCGCGCGTTGGCCCGGAAGGCTAACGGGCGCAGCACCAGCGGGATCGCCGCGCGGCGCAGGTAATCGTCCGGCACCGGGTTCGGCGCGAACACCGATTCCACTGCGGGCGTCAGGCGCGACCAGCCCGCCGGCAGCGTCAGCGTCTGGCTGAACAGCCAGCCGAGCACAGGCATGTCCGTCACCTTGTAGTACCACGACGTCTTGCGGTCGGGCCAAGGGTGGGTGGCCGCCGAAAGAAAGACGAGGCCCGCCACGCGGTCGGGGTGCTCGACGCCGAGCACGGCGGTGGCCGCGCCGCCGAATGAATGGCCGACGATGATCGCGCGGCGGATGCCGACATGGTCCATCAGCGCGAGGATCGCGCGGGCCTGCGCACGCGGCGTCTCGTGATCCGCGCCCCGCTCGGACCAGCCATGACCCGGACGGTCGAGGAAAAGCAGTTCGGCGCGGTTTTCGAGCAGAGGACGCAGTGGCACCATCTGATCGTTCAGATTGGCGCTGGCGCCGTGGATGAAGACGACCGGGGGCAGGTCCGCACCGGCCGGAGGGGCTAGGTGAACATAGTGCAGGCGGATGCCGTCCACATCGGCGAACGCGCCCACCGGCGGATAAAGCCGTTCGATCCGCCATGCGCCGATCCGCGTGACACCGGCCAGCGCGAAGCCCAGCGCCAAGAGAAAGCAGAGAACAGCGATCAGGAGGTTCATGCGGGAATGGCAGGAAAGGTCAGAGGCTCTGGCCGGCGATCTCGTCGGACAATGTCGAAACCTCGTTCTGCGCCGAACGCAGCATCGGGTAAACGGCAAGGACGCGGGTGAAGGCGTCGAGCGCCAGTTCCTTGTTGTCGCGGTTCTTCATGATGGCGGCGAGGCCCGACAGCGCGCCCCAATGGCGCGGCTCGAGCTCCAGAGTCCGCTCGATATCGGCCATCGACAGGGCGTAATTGTTCATGGCGAAATGCGTGGTCGCACGCATGTTCCAGCCCTCGGCATAGTCGGGCCGAAGCGTCACGACCTGATCGAGAAAGTCGAGCGCGACCGGATATTTCTGTTCCTGCAAGGCCTTCGCCGCCCAGCCCATCATGAGATCGACCGAGGCGCTGCCCGAACGGCTCCATTCGCGCTGGATACGGCCGGCGATGCGCTCGGCGGCCTTTTCGTTGCGCTCGCGCTTGAGCGAATCGAACAGCTTGTCGAGGCGGACGTTCTGCGGCTCCGGCGGCGCGAGCGGCGGGCGTTCGGGTTTCGCGGCTTCGGCCTTGGAGGCAGGTTCGGGTGCGGGGAGGGGCTGCACATCGAAGCCCGGCACAGTGTCGGGAACCGGCACCTCTTCGGGCTGCGCGCCTCCGTCGGGCAGCTGGACCCCCGGCAGGTTCGGATCCGCGAAATCCGGGCGCGGCAGATCCTGTGCGAGCGCGGGCAGGCCGAAGACTGCGAGAAAGGGGAGAACAAGCAAAGGCCGCATGCGGGGCAAGCTAATCCCCCTCACGCGGCCGTCAAACTGAAAAATGCGTGAGACCGCGAACGGTCCTGGAAACGCGCGAGCCTGAAGCTCGGACGTTTCCGCGATCAGCCCTGGCGCGCCTTGTAGCGCGGGGCTTCCTTGTTGATGATGTAGATGCGGCCCTTGCGGCGGACCATGCGGTTGGCGCGGTGGCGGCCCTTGAGCGCTTTCAGCGAGTTCTTGATCTTCATGGCTCTGCTCGACACTTGGACAAGGGCCAGAAGGCCCGGAGTAACTTGGACAAGGGCCGTGAAGCCCAGAAATTGAAAGCGCGCCGAAACGGGCGCGCGA
Source organism: Mesorhizobium liriopis (assembly GCF_024053505.1). GTDB lineage: Bacteria > Pseudomonadota > Alphaproteobacteria > Rhizobiales > Rhizobiaceae > Mesorhizobium_B > Mesorhizobium_B liriopis. Next base: position 398,865 of record NZ_JAMXQS010000007.1, read on the forward strand.
AGTTGGGCTGGCTCTTAGCGAAGGCGGGTTCTGGTGTCAACCGCGTGACAGGCCAGGGGCAAGTGCCGAGAATGGCATTCCGCATGCAGTCGAACCGGCAGGAAAGCAGTGTCTTGAGCTTGTCGCCCGCAGCTTCTAAAGACAACCCATGCGCGCGGTTATCCGCCTTTTCTGCCTGTTGTCGCTCCTGGCTGGCTTGATGATGCCCGCCGGCGCTTCTGCGTTCGAGCCCAAGTTCGAGCCCAGGCCTTGCCCGTCCAGGAAGATCGTCGAAGCGTCCTGCATCGACGTCACGACGCGCGCGGCCCTGGCACCGAGCCTGCCCGAGCCGCAATGCCAGACGCAGGGTCTTGCCGTGGACACGGTCGTCCTCGCGCCCCGGCCCCGCGAGGCGCGCATCACGTTCTTTTCCACGCATGAGACGCGAGCCGGCCACAGCCTGTTTGCAGTCGATCCACCACCCCGAGCCTGACGCCGTTTCGCGCACGTGATCAGTGCGTCCCGACCGCTTCAGCCACTCTTCGCGGATCGATGAGCCCGTTGCAGCACCGTGCTGGCCGGCCATCCTCCGCATCGCTCAGGATCATCTCATGACGACCATTTCGGACACCCGCGCTTCAGCGCGCAACCGCTTCTTCATCCCCGCACTGGGCCGTTTCTACGCAAACCTCGACACATCCGCCGAAACGCTTCTGCGCGTCGTCGCGGGCCTAGCCCTCGTCACCCATGGCCTGCCCAAGCTCATGAACCCATTCGGCGCCGTCGGCATGGTCGAAGGCTTGGGCTTCTATCCCGGTGTATTCTGGTCGCCGCTTCTGGCGCTGACCGAAACCTTTGGCGGCTTGGCTGTCGCGCTCGGCCTCTTCACGCGGCCGGCAGCATTCGCCTCGGCCATCGTGCTCGCCGTGACGGTCTGGTTCCACTGGATCACGCAGGGCCAGGGCTATGGCGGTTCGGAGAAGTCGATCCTGTGGCTCGCCATCATGCTGTTCTTCGCGATCCGCGGCGGCAATCGCCAGTCGGTCGACGCCAGGATCGGCCGCGAGTTCTGACACCAGTTCGGCATGGGCGGCACCAACGCCCATGCCGCGCTTTTCACGCGTTCGATCGAACCGGTCCGAGCCGGTAGGCGAGAAAAGCGAGGACGAAGGCGACAAGGGCGGCGCCCCAAAGGCTGTCTGCCCCAATCACGGGATAAAGGCTCGCGCCTGCCAAGGCACCGGCGACAAGGCCGCACCAGAGCAGCAAATAGGGCACCCAGGCGAAGCGCTCTCCGCCCACGAGTGCACCCGCAAGGCGCTGCCCCAGCTTCACCAGCGTGCCTGTCATGTAGGTCACGCCGATGCTCACCTCGCCATTGCGCTGGAACACGCAGTTCAGGGCGCCCATCGCGAGCGCCATGACGAGCGGCGACCACCGGTCATCACCCAACCGGTCGAGACCGGCCGCGAGCCCCAGAAGCGCGCCCACGAAAACCAGAACCACCGGCTTGCGCCATCGCTTGGCGGCATGCGCCACCAGCGCGCCGAGAACGACGCCGAGCAGGAAGGCTCCGATCAGGCCGGCGGCAACCGCGGCGATCCCCGAATGGGTCGCGAGACCGACAGCCATCCGCGTGGAGTTGCCGCTCATGAAGGACACGAAAAGCCCGCCGAGCTTCAAAAAGCCGATGGCATCCACATAGCCGGCAAGGCTTGCGAGGCACACGGCCAGAACCCAGTGGCGCCTGTCGGTGCGAAGCACGGCGCGGGATCGCCCGGCTCAGCCGAGGCGGGGCGTGAGGCGCGTGACATGGCCCATCTTGCGGCCCGGCCGCGCTTCGGCCTTGCCATAAAGATGCACCATCGCACCCGGCTCGGCGGCAAGCGTGGGAGCCTGCGTGACCTCGTCGCCGATCAGGTTCTCCATCACGCAATCGGAATGGCGGAACGCGTCGGGCAGAGGCAATCCGACCAGCGCGCGGATATGCGCCTCGAACTGCGAGAGCACGCAGGCCGCTTCCGTCCAGTGGCCGGAATTGTGCACGCGCGGGGCGATCTCGTTGGCGAGCAGGCGGTCGTCATGGGTCACGAAGAACTCGACGCCGATCACCCCCACATAGTCGAGCGCGTCCAGAATCTTGCGCGCTGCGTCCTTCGCGTCATGCGCCACCTGCGGCGTGACGGTCGCGGGCACGGTAGAAGTGTGGAGGATGCCGTCGCGGTGGACGTTCTCGGCGGGATCGAAAGCGAGAAACGCGCCGTCCTGTCCGCGTGCCGCGATCACCGAAATCTCGCGCTCGAAGGGCACGATGCCTTCGAGGATCAGCGGCACGCTGTTGAACGAAGCGTGGAGCCCGCCGAGATCGTCGCTGCCGCGCAGGCGCAGCTGCCCCTTGCCGTCATAGCCCATGCGGCGCGTCTTGATGATGCCGGTGCCGCCGAGCTCGAACAGCGCATCCTGCGCATCCCGGTCGCTGTCGACCGCGTGGAAGGGGGCCGTCTCTATGCCGAGATCGTTCAGAAAGCGCTTTTCGGTCAAGCGGTCCTGCGCGGCTTCGAGCGCTGCGGGTGGCGGAAACACCGGCGTGCGCGCCTCGATGCGGCGCGCGGACGCGACCGGCACGTTTTCCCACTCGAATGTCACCACGTCCGCTAACGCCGCCAGTTCGTCGAGCGCGCTTTCGTCCTCGTAAGGGGCCGCGATATGGATGTTGGCGACCTGGGCCGCGGGTGCGGACTTGTCAGGGTCGAGGATCGCCACGCGATAGCCGAGGCGGGCCGCAGCCAGCGCCAGCATGCGGCCCAACTGGCCGCCGCCCAGGATTCCGATCGTGCTGTTGGGAGGAAGCGGTGTCATGCGTCGGCCGGGGTTTCGGCGACGGAAGCCGTCTGCTCGGCGCGGAACGCATCGAGGCGCCCGGCGAGCTCCGTATCGGACAGCGCGAGCACGGAAGCGGCGAGAAGGGCGGCATTCACCGCGCCCGAACGGCCGATGGCGAGCGTGCCGACAGGAATGCCGGCCGGCATCTGCACGATGGACAAAAGCGAATCCTGGCCTTTCAGCGCATGGCTTTCCACCGGCACGCCGAAGACGGGCAAGGGTGTGAGCGCCGCGACCATGCCGGGCAGGTGGGCCGCACCGCCTGCGCCCGCGATGATGATCTTGAAGCCCTCGTCGCGCGCGCCCTTGGCGAAGAGCACCATGCGGTCCGGTGTGCGGTGGGCGGAGACCACACGCGCCGAAAAGCCGATGCCGAGCTTCTCCAGCGTTTCGGTGGCATGCCGCATGGTTTCCCAATCGGAGCGGCTGCCCATGATCACGGCGACGGGTGTGGAAATTATCACGAATGGCCTGCTGGTTGAGTGGGCGGTCAGGCGATGATGTCCGGAACGATCCGGTCTTCGAGGTTTTTGAGCTTGTCCTTCAGCGTCAGCTTCTTCTTCTTCATCCGCTGGATCTGCAGTGGATCGCAGCCGGTCGCCATCATCGCGTTGATCGCCGCATCGAAGTCGGCATGTTCCTGGCGGAGCCTCGCGAATTCGAGGCGAACTTCAGCCTGTTCCTGATCCGGCATCGTGGCGGTAACGCAATCCTGAACGGCGCGCGGATCCGCGCGCGACAAACGGTGAGAAGCCTTGGATTCCCGTTTCCGTGATCCGGCTGGAGCCCGAATAACATGTTTCAAAGCGTGATGAAATCGGTCCCGCTTTCGTTCGACAAGCGGAACCAAGAGTGTCATTCTCCTCTTTGCTTCGGTCGCCGGCTAACGCCTTCTGGCTGATTTCAGGAGGATGAACGGCCCACGCGGCGCGCAAGCGAAACCCCCACCGGAAACCTGAAGGGAGCATCCGTTCATGTCGCTTTCCAACCACCTTGATGAACTGAAGCGCAAGCACGGCGATCTGGACCGTGAGATCGATGCAGCCAAGCTGCATCCATCACGAGACCCACTCGAAGTGGCTTCGCTCAAGCGACGCAAGCTGGCCTTGAAGGACGAGATCGAGAAGCTTCAGCCGCCATCAACGCATTAGCGGCTTTGCATAACCGTTGATCCAAGAAGACGCGGCGCGGAGAGCAATCTCCGCGCTGTTTCTTTGAGGGGGCCGGGCCCCTCAGGCAGCCTTGGCTTCTTCCGGCGTTGCCGTGTCGTCCTCGGCGGGCCCACGCGGATCGAGGCGCAACGCCTCGGGCGTGACGGCGCGTTCGGCCGGCAAGGTCTGGAACGCCTCCTTGGCCTCCTCCGGCACGGCGGCACGGGTGCGAATGCGAAGGATGGTGTAGGCGCACAAAAGGGCGTGGGCCATCGCCGTTGCCAAAAACAGCGATTCGGGCCGCATCCGGGCCATCAGGAAGGCGCCGATCACCGGTCCGACCATGGTGCCGAAGCCGTAAAGCAGGAGCAGCCCGCTCGACACTTTCATGAAGTCTTGCTGCGAGGCATGGTCGTTCGCATGCGCCACCGCGATCGAGTAGAGCGTATAAGCGAGCGCGCCGTAGCCGGCGGTCAGAAACAGCACCAGCGCGCCCGAGCGCGGGCTGATGAAGAAGACGAGCAGCGCGAAGATGCACGAGCCCAGTGCCGCGCCCGCCAGCACGAAGCGGCGATCCATGCGGTCGGAAAGCCGTCCGACCGGCATCTGCATGGCCGCACCCGAGACGACCACGAGGCTGACCATCAGGGCGATTTCCGCCGTCGAGATGCCGATGCGCGCACCATAGACCGCGCCCAGCGTGCCCCAGGCGCCGTTGGCGATGCCGATCAGGAAGCAGCCGATCAGCGACACGGGCGAATTGGCGTAGAGCGCTTTCAGGTCGAGCTTCACATCAGCCGGCGGCTTCGGGCTTTCGGCGGACGACACGGCGGTGGGAATGAGCGAGCAGCAGAACAGGATGCCCGCCACCATGAAAAGCGAATCGTTGCCCACATCGCCTGCCGCCACCACCATCTGGCCGGCCATGATCGAGGCATAGGTCACCATCATATAGAGGCCGAACACGGTGCCGCGGTTCTCGGTGGTCGCGCGCTCGTTGAGCCAGCTTTCGATCACCATGAACGCGCCGGCCATGGTGAAGCCGGTACCCATGCGCAGCACGATCCAGGCCCATTCGTTGATGATCAGCCCTGTCAGCAGCGCGATGATGGCGCCCGCCGCGCAAAGCGCCCCGAACGAGCGCACATGGCCGACTGAGCGCACGAGGCGAGGGGCCAGAAAGCAGCCCGTCACGAAGCCGCCCGCCCATGCCGAGCCGAGCAGGCCGAGCGAGGCGGTCGAGAAGCCCTCGGCCTGACCGCGCAAGGGGAGGAGCAGGCCATGCAGTCCCGTGGCGGCAAGCAGAAAGGCTGTGCCGCGCAGCAGCGACAGGATCGGCCGGTAGGCTGCAAACATCGGCTGGTGATCTCCCGGCAATGGTCTCGCGAAACGCCTGATGCCAACACTATCAAGGCCGGAGCATGACGAGCCCCGAAGGAAACGACGAATCGTGCCGGAAGATGGTCTGGGGCGGGCTCTCGCCCAGCCCCATCCGGTCTTCCGTCAGAAGCCTTCGAGAACCAGCTTGCCCCGCGCCTTGCCGCTTTCGATCAGTGCGTGGGCCTTTTTGAGATTGGCGGCATTGATGGGTGCCAGATGTTCGGTGGCGGTTGTCCGGATCTTGCCCGCGTCCACGAGACGCGCGATTTCGGCCAAGAGCTTGCCCTGCTCGTCCATGTCGGGCGTCTGATAAACCGAGCGGGTAAACATCGATTCCCAGTGCAGCGAAACCGCTTTGCCCTTGAAGAGATTCGCGTTGAACCCCTGCGGATCGTCGATCAGGCCCACCCGGCCCTGTGGCGCGATGAGGTCGGCCACATCGGCCTGGTGCTGATCCGTTCCGTTGGTAAGGAAGACGAAGCCCGGCTTGCCGAGTCCCAGAGCCTCGACCTGCGGCGTCATCGGCTTCGAATGGTCGATCACGTGATGCGCGCCGAGATTTTCCACCCATTCGCGCGTTTCGGGCCGCGAGGCGGTTGCGATCACGGTCAGATCGGTGAGCTGGCGGGCGAGCTGGATGGCCACCGAACTGACGCCGCCCGCACCGCCGATGACCAGGATCGCGTTTGCCGCGCCCGGTACGGGACGACGCACCTCGATCCGGTCGAACAGTGTTTCCCAGGCCGTGATTGCGGTCAGCGGCAGGGCGGCAGCCTCTGCGTCGCTTAGCGTTTCGGGCTTCGGGCCCACGATCCGCTCGTCCACCAGATGGAACTCGCTGTTGGTGCCGGGGCGGTTGATGGTACCCGCATAGAACACCGCATCGCCTGGTTTGAAATCGCGCACATCGGGCCCGATCTCGGCAACCACGCCCGATGCGTCGAAGCCCAGCACCTTCCAGCCGTCGCCTTCGGCGCCTGCGCGCTTGCGCACCTTGGTATCCACCGGATTGAGCGAAACGGCCTTCACTTCCACCAGCAGGTCGCGCCCTTGCGGGACCGGACGGGGCAGGTCGATGTCGGTCAGTGAGGTCTCGGCGTCGATGGGACCGGGCGTCTTGTAACCGATGGCGCGCATGGAAAGCTCCTTGGGATTGGATTGAACGCAAACCAAATGCGGACTAACGTTTCTCAACGCAAGAACGCACAATTTTCGCCCATAGTGCCGAAAAGGATACCGTGATGGCTCGCCCACGCCATGCCTGTATGGATTGCTCGCCCGGCTGCGTGGTGGAAGCGACGCTGAGCCTGATCGACGGCAAGTGGAAAGGCGTGGTGCTTCATCACCTGCTTTCGGGCACCAGGCGCTTCTCCGAACTGCGTCGAAAGGTGCCGAACTGCACGCAGCGCATGCTCACCAACCAGCTGCGCGAACTCGAAGCCGATGGGCTGATCCACCGTGAAGTCTTTCCGCAGGTGCCGCCGCGCGTCGAATACAGCCTGACGGAACGGGGCCGGAGCCTCGAACCCGTGCTGAAGGCTTTGAAGGACTGGGGCGATGCGCATGTGGTTCCAGGCGTCACCGAGCGCGCCGCGGCTTAGCTTCGCTTGAACAGCGCTTCCGCCGCGCTCATCGTCTTGCCCTTGGAGCCCAGCTCCACCTCGATGCGGCCGATCTCGCCCTGCAGAAGCGCGATGCGCGCCTTGAGGTCTTCGACCGAAAGCGCTGAAAGATCCTGCCCGATCTCGTGCACCAGCTTCTTTTTCGGCTTGTCGTCTTCGATGAAGGCCATGTGCTCTCCTCCTCTGGCAAACGGTTTCGGCTGGTCGATATAGGGCGGCACCTTTTCAAAGGGCACCGCCCCTTCATCCGGTTTCGCGAGGCTCCATCATGACCGATCTTCCCTCAACCATGCTGGCGATGGCGATCACCGAACCCGGCGGCCCGGAGGTTCTGGCGCCGTCCGAGCAGCCCCTGCCGAGCCCCAGGCCCGGCGAGATCCTCGTCCGCGTTCACGCGGCGGGCGTCAACCGGCCGGATGTGCAGCAGCGCAAGGGCGCTTACCCGCCGCCGCCCGGGGCATCGCCTTTGCCGGGGCTGGAAGTCGCGGGCGAGGTCGCCGAAGTCGGGGAGGGGACGGGGCGCTGGAAAGTCGGCGACAAGGTCTGCGCGCTCACCAATGGCGGCGGCTATGCGGAATATGTCGCGGTGCACGGCTCGAATGCGCTGCCGGTCCCTGCCGGTTTCTCCATGCGCGAGGCGGCGGCGATCCCCGAAACCTTTTTCACCGTCTGGCACAATGTCTTCGAGCGCGGCGCGCTCAAGCCCGGCGAGACGCTTCTGCTCCATGGCGGTTCCTCGGGCATCGGCACGACCGCGATCCAGCTTGCCACCGCGCTCGGCTCGAAGGTGATCGTCACCGCCGGCTCAGCCGATAAATGCGAAGCCTGTCTCAAGCTCGGCGCGGTGCGCGCGATCAACTACCGGGACGAGGATTTCGTGCAGGCGGTGAAGGACGAGACCCAAGGCAAAGGGGCGGATGTCATTCTCGACATGGTGGGCGGCGACTATGTCGCCAAGAACTATCATGCCGCGGCAACCGATGGCCGCATCGTGCAGATCGCCACACAGAAGGGCGCGGTCGCCGAGGCCGATTTCGCCCGCCTGATGATGAAACGCCTGACCCACACCGGCTCGACGCTTCGACCCCGCACAATCGAATTCAAAGGAGGCGTCGCCGCAGCCCTCGAAGCCAGAGTCTGGCCGCTTCTCGAAGCGCGGAAAATAGCACCCGTCATGGACCGCGCCTTTTCCTTGCGCGAGGCCGCGGAGGCGCATCGGCGGATGGAAGAAGGCACCCATATCGGCAAGATCGTGCTGGACGTGGTTTAGTCACCTCAGAGATCCGACAACCTGAAACGCGTGTGGCCGATGGTGAGGTTACCCCCACCCCGTACCCCTCCCCACAGGTGGGAGGGGAGCCGCCCGCGCTGAACTTCACTTCAAAGCTTGTCACCAAGTTTCAGGGAACAAGCACCACGCTCACGTCCCCCTCCCACCTGTGGGGAGGGGTAAGGGGTGGGGGTGACGTTTCCACTTGCACGGTCGCCCGGCAAACAAACTCATCTCGCGCGTGACTCCTCAGCCGTCACCCCGGCAACAGAAGCCCACATACGCCAACAAAACCCGAAGAACCGCCTTTTCAGCCATGTCTTTGCCGTAACTTCCCTTATGACTGAAACAGGGGCATGAGCAGGAAGGGACGACGCGGCGGATGGAGCAGGCTTTATACCTCGCCACGCTGGTGGGCACGGCCCTCATGCTCGCCGCAGCCTTTTCGAGCCTCATCGCCTTCCGCTTCGGTGCCCCGCTTCTGCTTCTCTTCCTCGGCATCGGCCTTCTGACCGGCACGGACGGTCTGGGAATCCAGTTCGACAATGCGGGAGCGGCCTATTTCGCGGGGTCGCTGGCGCTGGCCGTGATCCTGTTCGATTCGGGCTTCGGCACGCCCGCCGGCATCCTGCGCCAGGCGGCGGGTCCCGCACTGACGCTGGCAACCGCGGGCGTGGCATTGACCACCGCCCTTTTCGGCATCGCGGCCCATTATCTCGCGGGCTTCTCCTGGGCGGAGTCCTTTCTGCTGGGCGCTGCCGTCGCCTCGACCGATGCGGCCGCTGTGTTCTTTCTGCTTCGCGCCGGCAACATCAACCTGCGCGAACGCACCCGCGCGACGCTTGAAATCGAATCCGGCACCAACGATCCCATCGCCATCTTCACCACGATCACGCTGGTGGAACTCTTGTCGGGGCACCTTCAGGTTTCCGGCGACACAGTCTGGCTCGAACTCCTGAGCGGCTTCCTGCTCGACATGGGGCTGGGCGCGGCGGTGGGCATCGGCGGCGGCATGCTGATCGTGCGTTTGGTCGGCAAGCTCGACCTCGATCGCGGCCTGCAGCCGATCTTCGTGCTCACCCTCTCGCTGCTGGTCTTCTCGGCAGCGGGCGCCATTGGCGGCTCGGGCTTTCTCGCGGTCTATCTCGCCGGCCTCGTCGCCGGCAACTCGGCGATCCGCTCGCATGCGGCCCTCAAGCGCTTCAATGACGGCATGAGCTGGCTCGCCCAGATCGTGATGTTTCTCGTGCTTGGCCTGTTCGCGACGCCGAGTCAGTTCGGCGCGATCCTGCCCGTCGGCATCGCCCTGGGCCTGTTCCTCATCATCGTGGCGCGCCCCGTCGCCGTCTGGCTCTGCCTTCTGCCCTTCCGCTTCGCCCGCAACGAGGCGGCGTTCATCTCATGGGTGGGCCTGCGCGGCGCGGTGTCGATCCTGCTGGCGATCACGCCCATTCTGGGCGGGCTGGAGAACGGCCGCGCCATCTTCAACACGGCCTTCATCGTGGTGCTCGTCTCGCTCGTCGTGCAGGGCTGGACGGTCGGGCCGCTGGCGCGAAGGCTGGGCCTCATCATGCCGCAGAAGATCGGCCCGCTCGAAAAGGTCGAGCTGGAATTGCCGGGCTCCGTCCATCACGAGCTCCTCGCCTATACGGTCGTGCCGGGCAGCCCGGTGACGCGCGCAGGCCGCCGCCTGCCACGCTGGGCTCGGCCTTCGCTGATCGTGCGCGACGGGCGCTCCATGCGCTGGAACGATGCGGGCCGGCTCCAGGCGGGCGACCACGTCTATATCTTCGTGCATCAGCGCTCCTCGCGCCTTCTCGACCGTCTCTTCGCCAGCCCCGCCCGCGTCGAGCCCGAGGATGCGGATTTCTTCGGCGAGTTCGCGGTCGATCCGAGCCGCCCGGCGGGCGACCTCGAAGCGGCTTACGGCTCGACGCTGACCGAACCCGAGCGCAAGCTGACGATCGGCGCGCTCGTCACCCAGCGTTTGGGCGGCCAGGCCGAATATGCCGACCGCATCTCGCTCGGCCCCATCGATCTCATCGTTCGCGACGTGGACGAAAACGGCCGCATCACCTCGCTCGGCCTGTCCTTCGAGCCGGTGACGACGGAGGTGATGCCGATCGTGCCCGGTGCCGCGACCGCGTTCCGGCGGATCTCGCAGTGGCTCTCGCGCAAACCGGCAGATGAGACGCAGGCGGAAGCCTCGTAAAAGGCTTGCAACCAAGCGGTCGGCGGGCAATATCCCGCCCATTCAACCACCGAGGAGTGCGCATATGCCGAAGTTCCGGACGCTCGACGATCTGGCCGATATCCAGGGCAAGCGCGTGCTGCTCCGTGTCGATCTCAACGTGCCGACCGAAGATGGGAAGGTCACCGACAAGACCCGCATCGAGCGCGTCGCGCCCACCATTCGCGAGCTTTCCGAAAAGGGCGCCAAGGTGGTTCTGCTCGCCCATTTCGGCCGCCCCAAGGGCGCACCGGATGCGCAATATTCGCTGGAGCCCATCGCCGCGGCCACGGCGGAGGTGCTCGACCTGCCCGTTGCCTTTGCCGCCGACGCGATCGGCGAAGAGGCCAAGGCCGCCGTCGACGCGCTGAAGGACGGCGATGTCGTGCTTCTGGAAAACACCCGCTTCCACAAGGGCGAGGAGAAGAACGACCCGGATTTCGTGCAGGCGCTCGCCGCGAACGGTGACATCTATGTCAACGACGCCTTCTCCGCCGCCCACCGCGCCCATGCCTCGACGGAAGGCCTCGCGCGTGTTCTTCCCGCTTACGCCGGACGCACCATGCAGGCCGAGCTTCAGGCGCTGGAAAGCGGTCTCGGCGAGCCGCAGCGCCCCGTTCTCGCCATTGTCGGCGGCGCCAAGGTTTCTTCCAAGATCGACCTTCTCATGAACCTCGTTCGCAAGGTCGATGCGCTGGTCATCGGCGGCGGCATGGCGAACACGTTTCTCGCCGCGCGCGGGGTCAAGGTCGGCAAGTCGCTCTGCGAGCACGATCTGACGGGCAAGGCGCGCGACATCGAGCTCGAAGCGGCGGATGCCGGCTGCGCCATCGTGCTGCCCACCGATCTCGTGGTCGCCAAGGAATTCAAGGCCGGTGCCGCCCACGAGGTCCTGAACCTCGACGCCGTGCCGGAAGACGGCATGATCCTCGATGCGGGCCCGAAGACGGTGGAAGCGGTCAAGAGCTGGATCGACCGCGCCAGGACGCTGGTCTGGAACGGCCCGCTCGGCGCTTTCGAGCTCCAGCCCTTCGACACGGCGACGGTGGAAGCCGCGCGCTATGCGGCCGCGCGCACGAAGGGGGGAGACCTGACCTCGGTCGCCGGCGGCGGCGACACGGTGGCAGCGCTCAACCATGCCGGCGTGGCCGACGATTTCTCCTATGTCTCCACCGCGGGCGGCGCCTTCCTGGAATGGATGGAAGGCAAGGAACTGCCGGGCGTGGAAGCGCTGAAAGCCTGACGCCTCCTGGCGGGCGTCAAAGGACGCCCGTCACTTCCTTGAGAAGAACCGTGGCCATCATCGCCACCATGGCGAGCAGCGCCAGCTTCCAGAAATCGCCGCGCTTCTTCAGCCCCGGCAGGCCGAGCGGCCAGATCAGCTGCACCGCCATGAGCGCGATCATGAAAATCGAGACGGCCTTGGTCATGGCTCTGCTTTAGGCAGGCGCGCTCGCTTCTGTCAAAGTGCCGACCGCTGAAACATCCTGACAGAAGGCTGTCAGGAGCCCTTTGCTAGTGTCCCCTCCGCCAACCGACCCGAAGGAGACCTCCGATGCAAAGCCCGCTTCCCGAACACGCCGCCGTCTGGTTCGAAATCCCCGTGACGGATTTCAGCCGCGCCAAGAGCTTCTATGGCGTCGTCACCGGCAACGCGCTCACCGACGAGGAGGGTGCCCCGAACCCAATGGCGAACTTCGCCAAGGCGCATGACCGCTCGGTGGCGGGCCATGTCTATCCCGGCAAGCCCGCGCCCCGCGGCACCGGCATCACCATTCACCTCGTCGTGCCCGATCTCGACGCAGCTCTTTCCCGCGTGTGGGACAATGGCGGCGAGGTCGCGTCCCCCGTTCTGTCGCTGCCCGACGGCCGCTTCGCGTATTGCCTCGACCCGGACGGCAACAGCTTCGGGCTTTTCACGCGCTGAGGAACTGGGAACGATCACTGCAAGTCTGCTAGACCCGAACCCATGCGCCGCGCCGACCGTCTCTTCGCCATCGTCCAGCACCTGCGCGGCGGTCGGCTCGTCACGGCGCGGCGGTTGGGCGAACGGCTGGAAGTGTCCGAGCGCACCATCTACCGCGATATTGCCGACCTTCAGGCCTCGGGCGTGCCGGTCGAGGGCGAGGCCGGCGTGGGCTACATCCTGCGCGACGGCTTCGAGCTGCCGCCGCTGATGTTCTCGCGTGACGAGATCGTGGCGCTGGTCGCGGGTGCGCGCATGGTGCAGGCCTTTGGCGGCGCCGAGATGGCGCGTTCGGCTGCCGAAGCGATGATCAAGATCGCCGCCGTCCTGCCCGAGGCCGAGCGCGCGCGGGTGGGCCAGACCGGCATCCACGCGCATCATGCGGGCGCGGTGAGCGACGCGCACCGCGCGCTTCTCGACAGCCTCGACCGTGCCGCCGAGCGCCGCGAGGTGGTGCATCTGTCTTACTGCGACGAGCAGAGCCGCCCGTCCCGGCGCGACGTGCGCCCCTTGGGCCTATGGTTCTGGGGCAAGGTCTGGACGCTCGTCGCCTGGTGCGAACTGCGTGACGATTTTCGCATGTTCCGCGTCGATCGCATCGCGGAACTGATGCCGGCCGGGCGCTCGTTCAAGCCTGCGCGCGGCCAGCTTCTGGTCGATTTCTTCCGCCGGATGGAGATCTGCGGACCATCCGATCCGGCGGACATGAAACCGATTATTCCTCGTCGTCTTCCTCCGAACGGCCCTTGAGCGCGGTCAGCTTGGCGAACACGCTTTCGGCCGACAGTTCCTCGTCGTCGCGGTCGCGATCCACTTCCGAAGGCGTCATGCGCTCGGTCAGGGTGGCGGGCAGCAGCGTGTCGCCGGTGACCGCCGTAGGCTGCGCGCCGCGTGCGGCCGCCGCACGGCTCACTTCGAGGTCGAGATCGATCTGCGAGCACAGGCCCAGCGCCACCGGGTCCATCGGCGTCAGCGTCGCCATGTTCCAGTGCTTGCGCTCGCGGATCTGGTCGATGGTGGACTTGGTGGTGCCGACGAGACGCGAGATCGCGGCGTCCTTGAGCTCGGGATGGTTCTTCACCAGCCACAGGATCGCGTTCGGGCGGTCCTGGCGCTTGGACAGCGGCGTGTAACGCGGGCCCTTGCGCTTGGATTCCGGCACGCGGACCTTGGGCTCCGACAGCTTCAGGCGATAGTTGGTGTCTTTTTCCGCGCGCGCGATCTCGTCGCGGGTCAGCTGCCCCGTCATCACCGGGTCCATGCCCTTGATGCCCTGCGCCGACTCGCCGTCCGCGATGGCCTTCACCTCGAGCGGATGCAGCCCGCAGAAAAAGGCGATCTGGTCGAAGGAGAGCGCGGTGTTGTCGACCAGCCAGACGGCGGTCGCCTTGGGCATCAGAAGCGTGTTGGCCATGGGAAAACGTAAACCTCCTCGTTCGCCCGAAGCCCTGTCCGGAGCCTCGGGCGGTGGCGAACAAGTGCCACCGGATTGTTGGGAAAACCGTCTTCGATATAACCATAGTGGCACGGCTGTTCAACGGAAAACGAAAGCCCGCCCACAGTGGCCCGCCTGCGACAGTGCCGCGATTGACAGAAAGCCCGTCCGGGCGCATCTGAATGGCGCGCGACGGGGGCGGTCTCACCCTCCTGTCACACACAAGAAAGAACCCTCTGCCATGAACCCCGACAGTCGAAGTTCCTCTTCGACCGCATTCACGATCCGGACAGCCTCTCCTTCCACGTGATCCGTCGGAGGGCGGCACCGGAGCGCATATCCGGAGCCTGCCCATGCTGCACCTGTTCAGCAACACCAACGGCCAGCTCGTATCCGCCAGCGGCGACGTCGTGTCGAACGAAGCGCTGTGGATCGATCTCGTTTCGCCCGAGCCGACCGAAGTCGCGCGGGTCGAAGCGCTTCTCGATATCGAACTGCCGACCCGCGCCGAAATGGAGGAGATCGAGCTTTCCGCCCGCCTCTACACGGAAGCCGGTGCGGAGTTCATGACGCTGACCGCACTCGCGCGCCTCGACACCGAGGAGCCGATCAAGACGCCGGTGACATTCATCCTGAAGAACCGCTCGCTCGTCACGCTGCGCTATGCCGAAGCGAAACCCTTCGCCGCCTATTCCATGCGCGCCCAGCGCCCGAGTGCCGCGCCTTGCGCCAGCGGCGAGGAGATCATGCTCGGCATCATCGAGGCGATGATCGACCGCACGGCGGATGCGCTCGAGCGCGTCGGCAACGAGATCGATGGCATCTCGCACGAGATTTTCGGCCGCAACGGCAAGCGGAACGGCCATGTGAAGGCCGACAAGAAGACGCGCGATCTGCAATCCCTGCTCGACCGCATCGGCGACAAGACGGAGTTGCTGACGATGATCCAGGAAAGCCTGATCAGCGTGTCGCGCCTCGTCGCCTATCATGCGGCGCTCGACCGCCGTGGTCAGAAGGTCGGCAAGGAAAGCCGGTCGGTGGCGAAGCTGATCCAGCGCGACGCGTCTTCGCTCGCCGATCATGCCCGCGCGCTCACCGCGCGCCTGAATTTCATGCTGGATGCCACGCTCGGCATGATCAACCTCGAGCAGAACCAGATCATCAAGATCTTCTCGGTCGCGTCCGTCGCCTTCCTGCCGCCGACGCTGGTGGCGTCGATCTACGGCATGAACTTCCAGATGATGCCGGAACTCAACTGGGAATTCGGCTATCCACTGGCGATCGGCGTGATGGTGATGTCGGCGGTGGTGCCGTATCTTTATTTCAAGCGGCGCGGCTGGTTGTAAGGGGGCAGGCTGACGTTTCCGCCTCACGATCTCCTCCGCGAACTGCCGAGGCTTCAAACCCGCCGAAACAAGTCCGGATAATCCAACACCAGCCCGTCCCCATCCACCGGCAGTTCTGCAGTGAAGCTCCGGTTCGCCGCCTCGTAGCGATAAAGCCCGCCTCTCAGGCAGGTGTAGCGCTGACCATCGCGAACCGGCCTGAAGCTGTCGAACGGCACGTAGAGCATTTCGAGCGCGACCGTGCCTTGGTCGGGCGACAGGTTCAGCCTGCGGATCGGCAGCGTGTTGGTGAAGGGCGTGCCGGCGAGGTCGATGTCGAGGCAGCCGTCGAAAAGGGGAAGAGGGGCACCTTCCGCATCGAGCCATCGCCCCGGCTCGGGCGAGGAGAGGGCGAGCATCACGCCATCGGTCGTGGCAACACTGAACCCGGTGACCTGCCAGCGAAGATCACAGCGGATGCGATACAAGACCCCGTAAGGCGCGCTGCCACGATCGCCGATGACGGCGCTGCGGATTTCGATGTCATCCCTGAAAGGCTCGACGGTGCAATGTTCGAGCCCCTGGCCGTCCGCCGGTTCCCAGCGGACGGTGCGTGTCGTGCCGAGCGGCTGAAACACCGATCCCAGCCGCCCGATACTTAGAGGGTCTTGCCGAAAGCCACGGCCGTGTCGGCCATGCGGTTCGAGAAGCCCCACTCATTGTCGTACCAGGACAGGACCGACACGAAATTGCCGTCCATCACCTTGGTCTGGTCAAGGGCAGCCGTGGAGGAATGCGGGTCGTGGTTGAAGTCGATCGACACGTTGGGATGACGGGTCACCGCGAGCACGCCCTTGAGCTTGCCTTCGGACGCCGCGACCAGCGCATTGTTGATCTCTTCCACCGTGGTGTCGCGCTTGGCGATGAACTTGAAGTCCACCACGGAGACGTTCGGGGTCGGCACGCGGATCGAGATGCCGTCGAGCTTGCCCTTGAGGTCGGGGAGCACGAGGCCGATGGCTTTCGCCGCACCGGTCGAGGTCGGGATCTGGCTGAGCGCTGCCGCACGGGCGCGGTAGAGGTCCTTGTGCATCGTGTCCAGCGTCGGCTGATCACCCGTATAGGAGTGGATCGTGGTCATCATGCCCTTCTCGATGCCGACCGTCTCATGCAGCACGGCGGCGAGCGGGGCGAGGCAGTTGGTGGTGCACGATGCGTTCGAGATCACCTGATGCTCGGCCGTCAGCTTGTCGTGGTTGATGCCGTAGACCACGGTCAGGTCGGCGCCATCGGCGGGAGCCGACACGATCACGCGCTTGGCGCCGGCGGTCAGATGGGCCGCGGCCTTGTCGCGGGCGGTGAAGATGCCCGTGCATTCGAGCGCGATATCGACGCCGAGATCCTTCCACGGCAGCTGCGACGGGTCCTTGATCGCGGTGACCTTGAAGGACTGGTCGCCGATCGCGATCGAGTCACCCGACACGGAAACCTCGTGCGGGAACTTGCCGTGCACGCTGTCGAAGCGCAGCAGGTGGGCGTTGGTCTCGACGGGGCCCAGATCGTTGACGGCAACGACCTCGATATCCTTGCGGCCCGATTCATAGATGGCGCGAACGATGTTGCGCCCGATGCGGCCGAAGCCGTTGATGGCAACCCTGACGGTCATGGTCATTTCCTCACTGACGATGTTGGGCTCAAAGCGTGAAACCGTGGAACGTCGGACGCCCCACGGCATGAAGTCTCACGGATGCGGACGCGCCGGCTCGCTGTCGGGGATCTGGCGCGCATCCTCGCCCTGCGGCACGCCGTTCTTGACGCGCTCGCGGGCGGCATCGGCCACGGCTTCCGCCGTGATGCCGAAATATTTGTAGAGCTCTTCGGCCGGCGCCGAGGCGCCGAAGCCCGTCATGCCGATGAAGGCGCCGTCCGATCCGATGAAGCGGTCCCAGCCGAGACGGATCGCGGCTTCCACGCCGACGCGGACCGGTGCATTGCCCAGCACGCTTTCGCGGTAAGCCTTGTCCTGTTCCTCGAAGAGCTCGAAGCAGGGCACGGACACGACGCGGGTCGGGGTGCCTTCGCCCTCGAGGATCTTCTTGGCGTCGAGCGCGATCTCGACCTCGGAGCCCGATGCGAAGATCGAAACCTTGGCTTCGCCGCCTTCGGCCGCCGCCAGCTCGTAGGCGCCGCGCGCGGTCAGGTTCTCGTCCGTGTATTCCAAACGCACGGCACGCAGGTTCTGGCGCGTGAGAACCAGCGTCGAAGGCGTCTTGGTGCTTTCGATGGCCTTCTGCCAGCTTTCGGCCGCTTCGGTCGCGTCCGCCGGGCGGAACACATAGTGGTTGGGGATCGCACGAACGGCCGCCAAGTGCTCCACCGGCTGGTGGGTCGGGCCGTCTTCGCCGAGACCGATCGAATCGTGGGTCATCACGAAGAGCGAGCGGAGGCCCATCAGGGACGCCAGACGCATCGCGGGGCGGGCATAATCGGAGAAGCAGAAGAAGGTGCCGCCATAGGCGATCACGCCGCCATGCAGCGTCAAGCCGTTGAGAGCCGCGCCCATGCCGAACTCGCGAATGCCGAAATGGACGTAGCGGCCGCCATATTCGCCCGGCTTGATCGAGTGCAACTGGCTCGTCTTGGTGTTGTTGGACGGCGTCAGGTCGGCCGAGCCGCCAATGGTCTCGGGCAGGAAGCCGTTGATGACTTCGAGCGCCATTTCCGACGACTTGCGGGTCGCGACCTTGGGCTTGTCGGCCGCGAGCTTGCGCTTGTAGTCGGCGATGGTCTTGCTGAAATCGGGCAGAAGCTCGCCGCGCATGCGGCGGTCGAACTCCGCGCGCTTGTCGGACTGAGTGCCTTCCCACTTCTCGCGAACAGAGGCGCCGCGCACCCCGGCCTCGCGCCATGCGTCGAGAATGTCGGAGGGGATTTCGAAAGGCGGGTAGCTCCAGTTGAGCTTTTCGCGGGCGCCGGCGATCTCTTCCTTGCCGAGCGCCGAGCCATGCACCGCCTTGGTGCCGGCCTTGGTCGGCGCGCCGAAGCCGATGATGGTCTTGGCGGCGATCAGCGTCGGACGGTCGGACGCCTTGGCTTCCTCGATGGCGCGGCCGATGGCTTCCGGGTCATGGCCGTCGATGCGGATCGTGTGCCAGCCCGAGGCCGCGAAGCGGGCGCACTGGTCGGTCGAGTCCGACAGGTTCACCGCGCCGTCGATGGAGATGCTGTTGTCGTCCCAGAACACGATCAGCTTGTTGAGCTTGAGGTGACCGGCAAGCGAGATGGCTTCCTGGCTGACGCCTTCCATCAGGCAGCCGTCGCCCGCGATCACGTAGGTATGGTGATCGACCAGCGCATCGCCGAACTCGGCGTTCAGGTGACGCTCGGCGAGCGCGAAGCCGACCGAATTGGCGAGACCCTGGCCGAGCGGGCCGGTGGTCGTCTCGATGCCGGGCGCGAAGCCGTATTCGGGGTGGCCGGCCGTGCGCGAGCCCAGCTGGCGGAAGTTCTCGATCTCCTCGATCGTCATGTCCGGATAGCCGGTGAGATAGAGAAGCGAATAAAGCAGCATCGAGCCGTGGCCGGCCGACAGGATGAAGCGGTCGCGATCGGCCCAGGTCGGGTTCGCCGCGTCGAATTTCAGATATTTGGTGAAGAGCACGGTCGCCACGTCTGCCATGCCCATCGGCAGGCCCGGATGACCGGAATTGGCCTTTTCGACCGCATCCATGGAAAGGAAGCGAATGGCGTTCGCCATCCGGTCGTGCTGTTCACGCGAAGCCATCGTCGCTGTCTCCAGTCTATCCGGCACAAGCTCTGTGCCCCGTTCCAAGCGCGGGGAGACATAACAGTTGCCAATGACCTGTCAACAAAGGAGACGGAGTTTGTTAATCGATTTAATTTGAGGGCAAGCAGGGTGCGCAGCGATCCGGGCGCGCTCTGTCGGGGCCGGCCGGATCGCGCAAAGAAGGGGGATGACGGGCGCTCCTTTGTTGACGCGGGCTTCATCCAGCGCCTAATCATTCAGGTGCAAGGTGCTCATTTCATGGGGCGCGAATCGGCTGGAGAGCCTGTTGGACGCAAGGTCTTCTGAAAGCGAACTCGGGTCTTCTCCGGCTGTGACCCTGCCGGAAGCCGTGGCGCGACTGGCGCGGGCGCTCGACGCGCTCGAAGCGGCCGCGGGCGCGCGGCTCGAGCGCGACGCGGACTATGGCGAGGCGGATGCCGAACTGCAGCGCATGAATGCCGACCGTTCGCGGCTCGCGCAGGAACTCGACGGTTCGGAAGCGCGCGCAGAGCGTTTGGCGGAGGCCAACAAGGAAGTGTCGCGCCGTCTGGTGACCGCCATGGAAACCATCCGCGCCGTTCTGGACCGCTGAAGGACAAGACGATGCCCCAGGTCACGGTCACCATCGACGGCAAGCAGTATCGCATGGCCTGCGACGAAGGGCAGGAGCAGCACCTGATCGGGCTCGCAAGCCGGTTCGACCGCTACGTCTCGCATCTCAAGGAGTCGTTCGGCGAGATCGGCGACAGCCGGCTCACCGTGATGGCCGGCATCATGATCATGGACGAGATGGCCGAATTGCAGAACCGCGTGCAACGGCTCGAGGAAGAGGTCGAGGCCTCACGCGAAGAGCGCGACCACGCGCTTCGCCGCAATACGCAGGAAGATGCCGCCGTGGGCGATGCACTCGTGGTGCTCGCCGAGCGCATGGAACATCTTGCTCAGCGCCTGGGTTCGTCGGCCTGATCTTCTACGGTCTTCCTATCTGCAAACAAACAAAGGGCGGGCTGCAAATGCGGCCCGCCCTTTGTTTGTCTCGGTGATACGCAGAGATAACGCGTACGCAGTCTATGTGCAGTCTATGTTCAGCGGCTCTGGGCGCCGAAGGTGTCGCCTTGG
>NZ_JAMXQS010000008.1 GCF_024053505.1 Mesorhizobium liriopis
CCAGTTCGTCGTGCTCTGCAAGGCCGACGGCTTCTATAAAGGCCTCTTCATGGTCGAGAAAACATTCAGCAAGGACGACATCAACCGTATCGCCAACGGAACCGTCGAGCTGTTCATGAATGGCTACAAACCACGAGGGTGAACCAAGGGAGCGGTGAAAAAATCGCCGGGGCTCAGCTCTCCGCTGGCTTCGTCGAGGCCGGTGTGAAGCGCGCGGTCAGCGCGTGCGTCTGGCCCGGATAGGTCAGCACGACTTTGGTGACCGGGCGCCCTACATTCCAGGTCTTGCGCTCGACCGACAGGCAGGGTGTTCCCTTGGCGATCCCCAGCGCCCGGCTCGCTTGAGCACTGGCCGCGACCGCGCGGATCGTATGCTCCGCCGCACTCCAGCGCACCGTATCCAGAAGCCACTGGCCGGGCGGCCGGACGGAAAAATCCACCGCCGAAACATCGGCTGCGGCAGCGAGGCTGATCTGCCGTTCTTCCAGGCAGAAGGGCTGCCCATCGGCGCTGTGCAGGCAGATGAGTTCCAGAACCTCCAGCCGTTCCTCCGACGGGTCCAGCCACGTATCGCCGGCATTCGCTTCGCGCATGGCGCGGTTCAGAAGCCGATAGCCATAGACGCTTTTCGACGCCTCGACTTCGCGTTGGATGTCCTGAATCTCGAGGATCGCCGGTTGCGGCCCCGGCTGAGCGACGCTCGTGCCCGCGCGCCGTTGCCGGACGATCAGCCCTGCGCGCGTCAGTTGCGTCATGACCTTGTTCACCGTCATGCGCGAGCAGCCATAAGCCGCCGCAATCTCCGTTTCGGATGGCAGCCGATGACCGGGCTGCCATTCCCCTGACAGGATGCGGCCTTCGAGTTCGCGCAGGATACGCCCGTGCAGCGTCTCGTCACCTTCTGCGTTCACGATCGAGGCGCCTCCCGTTTCAAGCCGCGGCGCTCAGTGCCGCCATGGCCTCGTGGAACCGCGCTTCGATCCGCTTGCGCGCGACATGCCGGCCATCTTCGACCAACAGCCGGCCGCGCACCCAGACCCGGTCGATGCCGATCCTGCCCGCAAAAATCCAGTGGTCGAGCAATGCGTCCTGCGTCACATGCGGTGCGGCTTCCGTGTTGAGCGCCACCAGGTCGGCCTCCGAGCCGACCGCGATGCCATGCGAAACGCCGAGCGCCCGCGCGCCGCCCTCGAGCGCCCGGTTGAACAGCGCCGCACCGGTCGAGCCGCCGGGCGCGGCCAGCACATTGCGGGCCTTAAGCGCCAGCCGCTGTGAATATTCGAGCTGCCTGAGTTCGCCCACGAGGGAAATCTCGATGTTCGAATCCGATCCCACGCCCCAGGCACCACCGCCTTCGAGAAACTTGGCCGAAAAAATTCCGTCGCCCAGATTGGCTTCGGTGATCGGGCAGAGGCCCGCTATCGCACCGGATGCGAGCATCCCTCTGATCTCACTGTTCTCTATATGCGTGGCATGGATCAGGCACCAGTTTCTGTCCACCGGCGCGTGGCCGAGCAGCCATTCGACCGGCCGTGCTCCGCTCCAGGCGAGGCAGTCGGCGACTTCCATTTGCTGTTCGGCCACATGGATATGGACAGGGCCATCCCCGGCCAGCGGCAGGATCGCCATGAGTTCGTCAGGTGTCGCCGCGCGAAGGCTATGCGGGGCGATGCCCACCACGGCGCCCTCCAGACCGTCCACCGCCTTCCGGCTCGCTTCCACGAGCCGCGCGAAGCGGTCGGGCGTGTTAACGAAGCGGCGCTGCCCCTCCACTGGTGCGGCACCCCCGAAGCCCGAGCGGTTGTAGAAGACGGGCAGAAGCGTGAGCCCGATGCCGGCCGCGTGGCTCGCGGCCGCGATCCGCACCGCGAGCTCGGCCACATCGTCGTAAGCGCCGCCATCCGGCGCATGGTGCAGATAATGAAACTCGCCGACGCGCCCGAAGCCCGCTTCCAGCATCTCGACATAGAGAAGGGCCGCCACCGCCTCCAGCTGCTCGGGCGTCATGCGAAGCGCGAAGCGATACATCACCTCGCGCCAGCTCCAGAAACTGTCCGCTCCCGGCCCGCGCCGTTCCGCGAGGCCCGCCATGGCGCGCTGGAAGGCATGGCTGTGCAGGTTGGTTATCGCGGGAACGAGAACCTCCGCGCGTTCGTCACCAGCCACCGGCCCGACGCCCGTCTCCATGGTCGCGATGCGGCCTTCTGAAACCGTGATGCGAACACCGTCCGCCCACCCGTCTCGAAGCAGGGCTGAGCGTGCGTGAAGTGTGAGCATATCGGTTTTCCCCTTTGCGAGGCACGTCTTTCGACCCCAAGCCACGCTTGCCAACGCTTCCGATATGTCTATACATAAAGGCGCGAGATGGAAAGGCTTCATGGTGACGTCCGGTTCTGCGGCCCCTTCCCAAACCCTCTGGCGCAACCTGCGCCTCGCAACGCTTGCGCCCGATCGTCCCGGCCTGGGCATCGTCGAGCGTGGCGCCATCGCCGTTTCACATGGGCGCATCCTGTTCGCAGGTGCCGAGGCCGAGCTGCCGTCAGGGTTCGAGGCGTTCGAGCCGATCGACGGCGAGGGCCGTTGGGCGACGCCCGCGCTGGTCGATTGCCACACGCACCTTGTCTATGGCGGCAACCGCGCCAAGGAGTTCGAGATGCGCCTCGAAGGCGCGTCCTATGAAGAGATCGCGCGGGCGGGCGGCGGCATCGTGTCCTCGGTTGCGGCCACCAATGCGCTCTCCGTCGAGGAACTGGTGGAAGCCTCGTTGCCGCGCCTCGACGCGCTTCTGGGCGAGGGGGTTTCCACGGTCGAGATCAAGTCCGGCTACGGGCTTTCGGTCGAGGGCGAGCTCAACATGCTCCGCGCCGCGCGAGAGCTCGGCCGCCGCCGTCCGGTCCGGGTCGTTTCCTCATGGCTCGCCGCCCATGCCGTGCCCAAGGACTACAAGGACCGCCGCGATCTCTTTCTTGCCGATGTCGTGCTGAAGGGCATGGACCGCGCCAGGGCGGAAGCGCTGGCCGATGCGGTGGATGGTTTCTGCGAGACTATCGCCTTTTCGCCGGCGGAGATCGCGCGCGTGTTCGACCATGCCAAGGCGCTGGGCCTGCCCGTCAAGCTCCACGCCGAACAGCTTTCCAACCTCGGCGGCGCGAAGCTTGCCGCCTCCTATGGCGCGCTCTCCGCCGATCACCTCGAATATCTCGATGCCGAAGGCGCCGCCGCCATGGCCGAAGCGGGTACCGTCGCCGTGCTCCTGCCCGGCGCGTTCTATGCCATTCGCGAAACGCGCAAGCCGCCGGTGCAACTCTTGCGCGACGCCCGTGTGCCGATCGCGGTCGCCACCGACTGCAATCCCGGCACCTCGCCGCTCACCTCGCTTCTGCTCGCCATGAACATGGCCTCCACGCTGTTCGAGCTGACGGTCGTGGAAAGCCTCGCGGGTGCGACCCGCGAGGGTGCCCGCGCGCTTGGTCTTCTCCACGAGACCGGCACGCTCGAAGCCGGCAAGTCGGCCGACTTCGCGATCTGGAACATCGAAAGCCCGGCCGAGCTCGTCTACCGCATGGGCTTCAACCCGCTCCACGCGCGGGTCTTCAGGGGAGAGGTCGTCTGATGGCACTCACGCTGACACCCGGCGCGGTCTCGCTTCCCCAGCTCGAGCAGATTTATTGGGAGAATACACCGGCCCGCGTCGACCCCGTGTTTCACTCGGCCATCACCCGCGCGGCGGAACGCATCGCGGCAATCGCCGGCGGCGCGGAACCGGTCTACGGCATCAACACAGGCTTCGGAAAGCTCGCTTCGATCAGAATCGACGGCGCGGATGTGGCCACCCTTCAGCGCAACCTGATCCTGTCCCATTGCTGCGGCGTCGGCGCAGCCCTGCCCGAAAGCATCGTGCGCCTCCTCATGGCGCTCAAGCTCGTATCGCTCGGGCGCGGGGCGTCCGGGGTGCGGCTCGAGCTTGTCCGGTTGATCGAAGCCATGCTGGAACAGGGCGTCGTGCCGGTCATCCCCGAAAAGGGATCGGTCGGTGCATCGGGAGACCTCGCGCCGCTCGCCCATATGGCCGCCGTGATGATGGGCGAGGGCGAAGCCTTTTTCGCGGGCGAACGCTTGCCGGGCACCGATGCCTTGAAACGCGCCGGTCTTTTACCCGTGGTGCTCGCCGCCAAGGAAGGCCTGGCGCTCATCAACGGCACGCAGGTTTCGACCGCACTCGCGCTCGCTGGCCTGTTTCGTGCCCATCGCGCGGCCCAGGCGGCCCTCGTCACCGGCGCGCTTTCGACCGATGCGGCGATGGGCTCGTCCGCGCCTTTCCATCCGGAGATCCACGCGCTCCGCGGCCATGCCGGCCAGATCGATGCGGCGGCCTCGCTGCGTGCGCTTCTGGCCGGCTCGCCCATCCGCGAAAGCCACCTCACAGGCGATGAGCGTGTGCAGGACCCTTACTGCATCCGCTGCCAGCCCCAGGTGGACGGCGCCTGCCTCGATATCCTGCGCCAGGCCGCGCGGACGCTCACAGTCGAAGCCAATGCGGTCACCGACAACCCCTTGGTGCTCTCCGATGGCTTGGTGGTGTCGGGCGGCAATTTCCACGCCGAACCCGTGGCGCTCGCGGCCGATGGGATTGCGCTCGCGGTCTGCGAGATCGGCGCCATCGCCCAGCGCCGCATCGCGCTTCTGGTCGATCCCGCACTGTCCTACGGGCTGCCGGCCTTTCTCGCCAAAAAGCCGGGGCTGAATTCCGGTCTGATGATCGCCGAAGTCACCTCCGCCGCCCTGATGTCGGAGAACAAGCAGATGGCGCATCCGGCCTCGGTGGATTCCACGCCGACCTCGGCCAATCAGGAAGACCATGTGTCGATGGCCTGCCACGGCGCGCGGCGCCTGCTGCCGATGACGGAAAACCTCTTCACCATCATCGGCATCGAAGCGCTGACGGCGGTGCAGGGTGTCGATCTGCGCGCGCCGCTCGAAACCAGTCCGCTCTTGAAACAGGCGGTCGGCGCGGTGAGAGCGGTGGTGCCGGGGCTGGACGAGGACCGCTACATGGCGCCGGACCTGGCGGCAGCAGGAGAACTGGTCGCATCGGGCAGGCTGGCCGCGAGCGTTGGCGCCGGAGTGTTGCCGGAACTCGCTCAATGATGAGGCCAATACACAGCGGCCACATCACCCCCACCCTGTATCCCTCCCCACAAGGGGGAGGGGAGACGTCACCGCCGTGTATCGATCTGCGCCGCCGCGCTGAGATCGGGAGGAAGAGGTCCAACGTTCACGTCCCTCTCCCCCTTGTGGGGAGGGATACAGGGTGGGGGTAACCTCTCCGCCGCGAAAACCTTCAAACGATCCGCCACCCTCAGCCCGGAACCCTTCATGCTCAACCCCCGCCACAACACCCGCACCGTCCGCGCTCCCCGAGGTCCCGAGCTTTCCGCGAAATCGTGGGCGACCGAAGCCCCCTTGCGCATGCTCATGAACAATCTCGACCCGGACGTCGCCGAGAACCCCAACGAGCTCGTGGTCTATGGCGGCATCGGCCGTGCGGCACGCACCTGGCAGGATTTCGACCGCATCGTGGCTTCGCTCCAAAGCCTGAACGAGGACGAGACGCTGCTCGTCCAGTCGGGCAAGCCGGTGGGCGTGTTTCGTACCCACTCGAACGCCCCGCGCGTGCTCATCGCCAATTCCAACCTCGTGCCGCATTGGGCGACGTGGGATCATTTCAACGAGCTCGATAAAAAGGGTCTGGCCATGTACGGCCAGATGACCGCCGGCTCGTGGATCTATATCGGCACGCAAGGCATCGTGCAGGGCACCTATGAGACCTTCGTGGAAGCCGGACGCCAGCACTATGGCGGCGATCTCACGGGCAAATGGATCCTGACGGGCGGCTTGGGCGGCATGGGTGGCGCGCAGCCGCTCGCGGCCGTCATGGCCGGTGCCTGCTGTCTGGCCGTCGAATGCGACGAGACCCGCATCGATTTCCGCCTGCGCACCCGCTATCTCGACGAGAAGGCCAAGACGCTCGATGAAGCGCTCGCCCTGATCGAGCGCTGGACGAAGGCCGGCGAGGCCAAGTCCGTCGGCCTGCTCGGCAATGCCGCCGAAATCTTCCCCGAGCTCGTGCGCCGCATGAAGAGCGGGGGACCGCGCCCCGATATCGTCACCGACCAGACTTCGGCGCATGATCCGCGCAATGGCTATCTGCCGCTCGGCTGGACGGTGGAGGAGGCGCGTGCCAAGCGCGAAAGCGACCCGCAGGCGGTCGAGGCAGCGGCCCGCGCTTCGATGAAGGCCCATGTCGAAGCCATGGTCGCCTTCTGGGATGCGGGCGTGCCCACGCTCGATTACGGCAACAATATCCGTCAGGTCGCGAAAGACGAAGGGCTGGAAAACGCCTTCAGCTTTCCCGGCTTCGTGCCCGCCTATATTCGCCCGCTCTTCTGCCGCGGCATCGGCCCGTTCCGCTGGGCCGCACTCTCGGGCGATCCGGAAGACATCTTCAGGACGGACGCCAAGGTCAAGGAGCTGACCCCCGGCAACTCGCATCTGCACAACTGGCTCGACATGGCGAAGGAGCGCATCGCGTTCCAGGGCCTGCCCGCGCGTATCTGCTGGGTGGGACTGGGCGACCGCCACCGTCTGGGCCTCGCCTTCAACGAGATGGTGCGCAACGGCGAACTCTCGGCCCCTGTCGTGATCGGGCGCGACCATCTCGATTCCGGCTCCGTCGCGTCGCCCAACCGCGAAACGGAAGCCATGAGGGACGGCTCGGACGCGGTGTCCGACTGGCCGCTTCTCAACGCGCTCCTGAACACCGCATCGGGCGCGACATGGGTGTCGCTCCATCACGGCGGCGGCGTCGGCATGGGCTTTTCGCAGCATGCGGGCATGGTGATCTGCGCCGACGGCACGGAAGAGGCCGACCGGCGCATCGCCAACGTGCTCTGGAACGATCCGGCGACCGGCGTCATGCGCCATGCCGATGCGGGCTACGAGGACGCGCTCGCCTGCGCCCGCGAGCAGGGTCTGCGCCTGCCGGGCATCCTGGGCAACTGACCGATCCGCATCACAGCGGAACCGCTCGCTCGCCCTGTTCGAGACAAAGCAAGGCTTTGCCGCACAATCGTGTGGCCGGAGAAAAGCCGTGCTTTCCAGTGTCGGTCCAAGAGGCGATGATGACGCGTCATTGGAACCGAATGGAGGCTGGATATGCGGGCCAAGGGCCGTTTGTTGATGTCAGCGCTGGCGATGGCTCTGGCTCTCGCGCCGGGCGTGAGCCGTGGGGAGGATCAGTCGCTCTGGAAGCTTTATGAGGACCACTTCAAGACCGCGAAATATATCGATCTGACCCATGCCTTCGCGCCCGTGCAGCCGGTCTGGCCGGGCTTCGCCAATTCCACCTTCAAGCCGGCCGTCGCCGGTCAGGACATCGAAGGCTATGTGAAGAAGGGCGAGGAGTTCACTTACAGCAAGCACGGCTTCGTCGCTTCCGCCTATGACCTGACCACCGACCAGTACGGCACCCAGCTCGACCCGCCCTCGCACTGGAACCCGCTGGGCGCCACCATCAGCGATCTGCCCGCCACCTACGCCGTCAGGCCTCTGGTCGTCATCGACATCAGCGGCAAGGTGAAGACGGATGAGGGCTACCACCTTCAGGTCGCCGATATCGAGGATTGGGAAAAGCGGCACGGCCGCATTCCGGAAGGCGCGGTCGTCTTCGTGCGCTCCGACTGGAGCAAGAAGTGGGACGATCCCAAGCGCTTCAACGAGAAGCCGTTCCCCGGCGTCGGCCTCGACGCGCTGAAGTTCCTGCATCTCGGGCGCAAGATCCTGTTCCACGGCCATGAGCCGCTCGACACCGACACCACGCCCAACCTCGAAGGCGAGCACTGGCTCCTGCACAACGACTTCACGCAGGCCGAAGGCGTCGCCAATCTCGACAAGGTTCCGGAGGCCGGCGCACTCGTCACCATCGGCTTCGCCAAGCCGCAGGGCGGCTCGGGCGGCTATGCGCGCTACATCGCCATCGCGCCGGCCGGTTGGAGAGAGGGCGTTTCGGTCGCAGACGCCCCCGGCGCGCCGCTCCCGCGCCAAACGGCCCCGCTCAAGCGCGACGAAAACGGTGTGTTTCGTCCCACGCCCTGATCGGCAGGCGAGACGAACACCATGAAAAAAGGCAGCCTCTCCAGGTTGCCTTTTCGTCCAGCCAGCACGATCGCAGCCGGTTCCGGAGTTGCGCGCGAAGCCGCTCGTTCCAAGCGCTCACATCGCCCTCTCGTCATGCATGGCGGCAATCGAAATCGCCGCAGTGGCGCCGCCTAAACGCTTACCAGCGGATCCGCCGGCAGACCCGACGCCGACGCCCGTTTCTGCGGATCGTGCGGCAGACCGTCCGATAGCCGCGACGGCGGCGACCACGATAGCCGCGAAAATCGCTGCGCCCTGTGCGGTCGTAGCGACGTTTGCGACGCATTTCCTGCCGGCGGATTCTGTCCCGCTCGCGATATTGCACGTCCTCGACCGGCGGTTCGCTCGTGCTCAGCTCGTCCAGAATGCCATCCGGATTGATCACAGCGGCTTCCGCCTCTTCTGGCCCGATGACCTTCGCCACGGCAACAACGCCCGCAAGCCCCAGCAATCCCGCCAGGAATGATCGTCTGTGCATCTGCGTCCTCTCTAAATCTGAAGGGTCAATGCGCAAATGGAGCAGAGCAGGGCTGTGAAAAGAGGAAGACCGGCGCCCATCTGCAAAACCAGCATCAATGTTAACGGGCGCGGCAGGGCAAAGAAAAAGGACCCGCCTGCCGGAGTGCAGAACGGGCCCGACAATGGCTTTGAGCGAGACGCGCTCTCAGACGTCGAGGTTCGCCACGCTCAGGGCGTTTTCCTGGATGAAGTCGCGGCGCGGTTCCACGTCGTCGCCCATCAGGCGGGAAAAGAGCGAGTCGGCATCGGCCACGTCATTGACGTTGACCTTGAGCAGCGAGCGCACATTCGGATCGAGCGTGGTTTCCCAAAGCTGCTCGGCATTCATTTCGCCCAGACCCTTGTAGCGCTGCATGGTCACGCCGCGGCGGCCCGAGGCGAAGACGAGGTCGAGCAGCTGCATCGGGCCCGACACGTCCTCGCTCGTTTCGCGCCGCTTGAGCCTGGGCGACGCGCCATAGACCTCGCCCAGACGCTGGGACAGCCGCGAGAGCTGGCGTGCATCGGCCGAGGCGATCAGCGCCATGTCGAGCGCCGCCACCTCCTTCACGCCGCGCAGCATGCGCTCGAACACGAAGCCGCCGGTGCCGTCATTCGAGGTCTGCAGCCGCCCGGTCCAGCCGCGCTCGATATCTTCCGAGATGGCGTCGAGCCGTGCCGCGACCGTTTCGGCCATGGTGTTGGCCCGGCCGAGATCGTTGAAGAGGTCGGGGTCGAGCGCGCCGGCAATCGCCGCCTGCTCCACCACGCGGCGGTCGTAGCGCGAATGCAGACCGTCGAGCAGCTTGCGCACGTTGAGCGCGTCTTCCACCGCCGCGCGCAGATCGGCGCCGCTGCGCACCTCGCCCGACGACAGTTCCAGCGATGCCTCGTCGAGCCCTGAGCCGATCAGGTAATCCTCGAAGGCCGCCTGGTCCTTCAGATATTGCGAGCTCTTGCCGCGCGAGACCTTGTAGAGCGGCGGCTGGGCGATGAAGAGGTGCCCGCGCTCGATCAGTTCCGGCATCTGGCGGAAGAAGAAGGTGAGCAGGAGCGTGCGAATATGCGCGCCGTCCACATCGGCGTCCGTCATGATGATGATCTTGTGGTAGCGCAGCTTCTCGGCGTTGAACGGCATCGGGCTCTTACCCTCCGCGCCGATGCCGGCACCGAGCGCGGTGATCAGCGTGCCGATCATGTCGGAAGACAGCATGCGGTCCACGCGCACGCGCTCGACGTTCAAGATCTTGCCGCGCAGCGGCAGGATCGCCTGGTTCTGGCGCGAGCGCCCGCCTTTGGCGGAGCCGCCGGCCGAGTCACCCTCGACGATGAAGAGTTCGGATTTGGCCGGGTCGCGCTCCTGGCAGTCGGCGAGTTTGCCGGGCAGGGTCGAGACGTTCATGATGTCCTTGCGGATCGTCTCGCGGGCTTTTCGTGCCGCTTCGCGCGCGGCGGCCGCCTGCACGACTTTCGCCACGATCGCCTTGCCCTCGCTCGGATGCTCCTCGAGCCAGGTGTTCAACGCCTCGTTGACGAGGCTTTCCACCGCAGGCCGCACCTCGGATGAAACCAGCTTGTCCTTGGTCTGCGACGAGAATTTCGGATCGGGCACCTTCACCGACAAAACGGCCGTCAGGCCTTCGCGGCAATCGTCGCCGTTGAGCGAGACCTTCTCCTTCTTGATCAGGCCGGACGATTCCGCATAGCCCGTCACCTGACGCGTGAGCGCGCCACGGAAGCCCGCCAGATGCGTGCCGCCGTCGCGCTGCGGGATGTTGTTGGTGAAGCAGAGCACGTTCTCGTGGTATGAATCGTTCCACCACATCGCCACCTCGACGCCGATGCCGTCGCGCTCGGCGCGGATGGCGATGGGTGCGCTGAGCTGGGGCTTCTTCGCGCGGTCGAGATATTTCACGAATTCCTCGATGCCGCCCTCGTAGAGCAGCTCGATCTCCTTCACATCCGCATGGCGCTTGTCGGACAGAAGAATGCGCACGCCCGAGTTCAGGAAGGCGAGCTCGCGCAGCCGGTGCTCCAGCGTACCGTAGTTGAATTCCACCATGGTGAAGGTGTCGGTGGAAGGCAGAAAGGTCACCTCGGTGCCCGTCTCGTCACCCGCTTCGCCCACCACCTTCAGCGGCGCGTCGGCCACGCCATGGGTGAAGCTCATTTCGTGGATCTTGCCTTTGCGGCGGATGCGCAGGCGCAGGTAAACCGAGAGCGCGTTGACCACCGATACGCCCACGCCGTGCAGGCCGCCCGAAACCTTGTAGGAATTCTGGTCGAACTTGCCGCCCGCATGGAGCTGCGTCATGATCACCTCGGCCGCCGACACGCCCTCGGAGGGGTGCATGTCGGTCGGGATGCCGCGCCCGTTGTCGGTCACGGTGCAGGACCCGTCGGCGTTCAGCGTCACCGTCACCAGGGTCGCATGGCCCGCGAGTGCCTCGTCGATGGCGTTGTCCACCACCTCGTAGACCATGTGATGGAGGCCCGAGCCGTCATCGGTGTCGCCGATATACATGCCGGGGCGCTTGCGCACCGCGTCGAGACCCTTGAGGACCTTGATCGAATCCGCGCCATATTCGGCGACGGGAGCGGCTGCGGGGGCTTGATCGCTCATGAAAGACTTTCAACTTCGAAAAACGCGCGAGACGCCGGGAAAGGCTCCCGATTCGCGCAGGGAACTTAACCCCACGCATATAGGGGTTCTGGCCCGATTTTCCAAGCTTTTCAGGCTTTTCCATCCCCTCTTGCCCGAGGGATTGGAACATGGCTTATGCTCCAAACGTCTTGTGCGCGAAGCGCCCGTCATGTCGGGCGCGGCAAGCCTGAGAGTGCATCACCTTCCATGCCCAACCGCCTCTTCCCGCAGCGCACCAACCGGCCGGCTCCCGTGGTCGGCGCCAGCCCGGAAATGACCGGCCGCATCGGCCGGTTCGACTGGAGCACGACCCCGCTCGGCCCGCTGGATACCTGGCCCGAGGCCTTGCGCGCGGCCACCCGCACCATTTTGTGCTCGCCCATGCCGATGGTGATGCTGATCGGCCGCGAGGGCATCATGATCTACAATGACGGGTATGCGGCTTTCGCAGGCGCGCGCCACCCATCCGTTCTGGGCATGCCGGTGGCCGAGGCCTTTCCGGAGATCGGCGACTACAACCGCAACGTGATCGACTTTTCCTTCCGAGGCGAAACGCTGTCCCTGAAGGATCAGGAACTCGCGATGGACCGCAACGGAACGCTCGAGCCGGTCTGGATGGATCTCGACTATTCGCCGCTTCTGGGCGCGGATGGCGAACCCTTCGGCGTGCTGGCCATCGTCAACGAGACCACGGCCCAGATGCGCACGAAGCGTGCGCTCGCCCGCTCGCAGGAGCAGTTGTCCTTCGCGTTCGATGCATCGGGCATCGTCGGCTCGTGGGACTGGAACATCGGCACGAACAGCGTCAAGGCGGACAGCCGTTTCGCCGAACTCTATGGCGTCGAACCCGAAGCCGCCCGCCAGGGCGTGGCGCTCGACGTGTTCATGGGAGGCATCCACGCGGACGACCGCACGATGGTCGCGGAGGCCATCCGCAAAGCCGTGGAAGGCGGCGACGAGCTGCGGGTCGAATATCGCGTCCATCCCAGACAAGGGGGCGTCCACTGGGTGCTCGCACTCGGCCGCGTCGCACGCGACGAGACGGGCGCGCCGACGCGCCTGCCGGGCATCGTGCTCGACATTTCCGACCGTCGCGCGCAGGAGGCCCTTCTGTCGGCCAGCGAAGCCAAGTTCCGTGCCATCGCCGACTCCATGCCGCAGATGGTCTGGTCCACGCTGCCCGACGGCTTTCACGACTATTACAACGCGCGCTGGTACGAGTTCACCGGCATGCCGGTGGGCTCCACGGACGGCGAGGAATGGAACGGCATGTTCCATCCCGACGATCAGGCGCGCGCCTGGGAAGTCTGGCGCCACAGCCTCGAAACGGGCGAGCCCTACGAGATCGAATACCGCCTGCGCCACCATTCAGGGGAATATCGCTGGACGCTCGGCCGCGCGCTGCCCATCCGCGACGCGGAAGGCCGCATCAGCCGCTGGATGGGGACCTGCACCGACATCCACGAAACCAAGATCGCGGCCGAAGAGCGCGAGGTGGTGGCGCAGGAACTCAGCCACCGCATCAAGAACATCTTTTCGGTGCTGACCGGCATCGTGTCCCTGTCCGCGCGCGCCTATCCGGAAGCCAAGCAGTTCGCGGGCGAGTTGCGCCAGCGCATCTTTGCCATGGGCCGCGCGCATGACTTCGTGCGCCCGCATTCCCGCGCTTCCCGCCCGCAGGCCCAGCAGCATTCGCTCAAAGCCCTCGTCGAGCAGCTCGTGGCGCCGTTCGAGAGCGAGGAGAAATCCATGCGCCTCAGCTTCACCGGTGACGACGCGGTGATCGACGAGGCGGCGGCGACACCCCTGGCGCTGCTCTTTCACGAACTCGCCACCAACTCCGCCAAATACGGCGCCTTTTCCGCGCGCGACGGTCGCGTCACGATCGAGGGCCGCAGTCAGGGCGACCGCTACCAGCTGGTCTGGAAGGAACAGGGCGGTCCCGTGGTCGAAGCCTCGCCGCGCGAAGGCTTCGGCACCCGCCTCATCGCCTTGTCCGTCGAGGGCCAGCTCGGCGGCAAGCTGGAGCGCGCCTGGGAGGCCGACGGCCTGCGCATGCAGATCGACGTGCCCCTCGCGGCGCTCAGCCGCTCGGGACGGTTGCAGAAGACCTTTTAGGCGGCGTCGCGGCTTCATGGCTGTTGCCGGGGTTGAGCGTCGTTCGCACCACACCACGCCTTAGGCCATCCGAAAGGCAGGTCCGGGGATGGGGTGATATCTAAAAGGCTCCGGCGCATCCGACTGAAAACCGAACGGCGTTGCTCTTTCACGGGATGGGACGACTAACGTCGCCGGACAGGTCTCAGGCTGGCGCAACAAAAAAGGCGCCATCAGGCGCCTTTGATCTTCATCTCCGCCGCTACGCTTCAGTGAAACAGCTGCAGGCTCTGCGGCGGGGTCGCTACCTGCCGCGCATGGGTCGCGACCGCGAAGGCCAGCGCGTCGCGCAGGTCGTCGTCCATCACCGGTTTCGCCATCACGCCGATCGTGCCCGGCACGCCCTCGCCCAGTTGGGAAGGGTTGGCCGTCATGAACATCACCGTCACGCCGCGTTCGGCGAGCGCGCGACCGATCGTCGGCCCGGTGCAGCCGTCGCGCAGGTTGAGATCGACGATGGCGAGATCCGCATCGGCCGCGAGGTCGAGCGCGGTGCGCGCGTCGGCTGCGATGCCGATCGGCTCATGACCCAGTTCCGATACAAGGTTCTCGATTTCAATGGCGACGAAGATCTCGTCTTCCACCACCAGCACTTTGCACGCCATAACCCCGAACTCGCCGATTGTTGTTATGATTATTGGTCCCTGTCGCGGCTCTAACTCGCGAGCCGGCGCAAGGTTGCATTTTTTCTCGCATTTGATGCGACGCCAAACTTTAACTAATTCTTACAACGCCTTAAGTGACGCAGATCACGCTGAATCTGCGGTTTATGCCCTGCCGCAAGTCGCAATCTTGACCAATTCGTGACGCGCGAGACACCGCGATGGCACATCCGCGCAGGCGATTGAAGCGGATTCCGCCCCTCCCTAGATGCGCCGGCGAAACGGGAAATCCGCCCATGAACGCGCCCTTCATCGCCCCGGCACCGAGCCCCCGCGCCAAGCCGCCTTCAGTGCTGGAGATGATCCGCATCGTTTACCGCAACCCGCTCGAGCTTTGGGGCGAGCCCTCCTACAACGAGCCGTGGATCTCGGTGAAGGGTGTGGGCGGACCGCTCATCATCGCCAACGATCCCGGCCTGATCCGCCATGTGCTGGTGGACAATGCGAAGAACTACAAGATGGCAACCGTGCGCCAGAAAGTGTTGCGCCCGATCCTGCGCGACGGCCTGCTGACCGCCGAAGGACCGGTCTGGAAGCGTTCGCGTAAAGCGATGGCTCCCGTTTTCACGCCGCGCCACATCTTCGGCTTCGGCGCCGCCATGCTCAAAAGCACGGACGATTTCGCCCGGCGCTACGAGAAGGGCGGCACTTTCGAGATCGCGCATGACATGACGCTTCTCACCTACGACATCCTCGCCGAAACGCTGTTTTCCGGAGAGATCGCCGGCGAGCCGGGCCGCTTCGCGGCCGAGATCGACCGCCTCTTCGAAACCATGGGCCGCGTCGATCCGCTCGATATCCTGCGCGCGCCCGACTGGCTGCCCCGTTTCACGCAGATGCGCGGCCGCAAGACCATAAACTTCTTCCGCTCCATCGTGTCCGACACGATCCGCATGCGCGAGCGCGTCATAGAGCGCGACCCCGATGCCGCGCCCGAGGATTTCCTGACCCTTCTCCTGCGCGCGGAAGGCGGGCCCAACGGTTTGACCCGCGCGGAAGTCGAGGACAACATCATCACCTTCATCGGTGCCGGCCACGAGACCACCGCCCGCGCGCTCGGCTGGACGATCTTCCTCCTGTCGCAAGCCCCACAAGAGCGCGAGCGCGTGGAAGATGAGATCACACGCGTGCGCGCCGAAGAGCCCGATCCCGTCAAATGGCTCGACAAGATGCCCTTCACCCGCGCGGCCTTCGAGGAAGCGATGCGGCTCTACCCGCCGGCTCCCTCCATCAACCGCGAGCCCGTCGAGGAAGACCGCTATCAGGATCTCGTTCTGCCCAAGGGCGCACAGGTGCTCGTCATGCCCTGGACCATTCACCGCCACCGCAAGATCTGGGAGCACCCCACGGCCTTCATGCCGTCGCGCTTCCATCCCGAGAACCGCGACAGGATCGACCGCTTCCAGTATCTGCCTTTCGGGGCAGGGCCGCGCGTCTGCATCGGCGCGAGCTTCGCCATGCAGGAGGCGGTGATAGCACTCGCCGTGCTGCTCGGCCGCTTCCGCTTCGACGCGCTGCCCGAAACCAAGCCCTGGCCGGTGCAGAAACTCACCACCCAGCCGCAAGGCGGCCTGCCGATGCGGGTCACTGCGCGCGTCTGAATACAAATAAATGTTAAGTCCGCGAAATCGGCGGGGAGGGCGGTAGGAATTTTCGCCCCATCTCTCTAGATTGCCGCAAGGGACGGTGATCGCCCGAACGAGTGCGAGGGCGGATGGACAAGCAGGTGGCGAGGCTGGAGGAGCGGGACGTTCACTCTCTCGCTTTGTCGCATGTGCCGCTGGCACTGGTGCTCACCAATCCGCATCTCGAAGACGACCCGATCATCTATGTGAACCGTGCCTTCGAGGCCGTCACCGGTTATAGCCGTGCTTCCGCCATCGGCCGCAACTGCCGCTTCCTGCAAGGTGCCGATACCAACCGCGAAACCATCGCCCATTTGAGCGCCAGGATCGCCGCGCGCGAGGAAGTGACCGTCGACCTCCTCAACTACCGCGCCGATGGTGTCCCGTTCTGGAATCGCCTTCATGTCGTGCCGCTGCTCGACGAGGCGGGCGATGTGCAGTTCCATATGGGCGTGCAGCGCCTTCTGGGCTCGCGCCGCGAAGCGACTATCGCGGGCGGCAGCGATGATATGCCACTGCGCGAGGTGACCCATCGCGTCAAGAACCACCTCGCCATGGTGGTGTCCATGATCCGCACCCAGTCGCGCGCGGCGACCACCAACCCGCAGCAGGACTTTCTCAACCTCGCGCGGCGCGTGGAGTCGCTCCAGCTGCTCTATCAGGAAATGTCGGACAACGGCGTCGGCTCGGTGTC
This sequence comes from Mesorhizobium liriopis, assembly GCF_024053505.1. Taxonomy (GTDB): domain Bacteria; phylum Pseudomonadota; class Alphaproteobacteria; order Rhizobiales; family Rhizobiaceae; genus Mesorhizobium_B; species Mesorhizobium_B liriopis. The sequence goes on from NZ_JAMXQS010000008.1 coordinate 16,477, forward strand.
CGACGAGAAGGTCGCGCTCGGCGCCTATGTCACGCGCGTGGCCTCCGCCGTGTCTTACCTGGGTTCCGGCGGCGGCATCCGCACCAATGTCGATGTGGAGTTCGTGGAAAGCCGGCTCGAGATCGCCGCCCAGATCGGCTTGATCCTGTCCGAAATCCTTACCAACGCCTATCAGCACGCCTTTGCGGCCCGCATGCACGGGCTGGTCGATGTCACCTTGCGCCGCCGTGACGGCGGCATTCGCTTGCAGGTGGTCGATGACGGGGTCGGCATGCCCGAAAACCGCCATTGGCCCGAAAGCGGTTCGCTCGGCGGCCGCATCGTCCGCTCCCTCGTCAACGGCCTCGACGCCCGCTTGTCCGTGGACCGCCTGTCCGTCGGCACGCAGGTGACGCTCGATATTCCTCTTCACTGAATTCCTCTTCACTGACTGGCCGCGGCGCTCGGCCGGCCTGCGGTCGTTTTCCTGTCGCCGCGCTCTGGTAATCCACCCGGACCCGCTTACCTCTGCCCTCGCACGGCGTTTCCGCATCCCGGCGGACTTCGCGCCGCCGCAGCCTTTTCAAACCGAGGATTTTTCATGAACCCGAGCTATGGTTTTGCCTGTTCCGACGCGTCCGAGCCCCTGAAGCCCTGGAGCTTCGAGCGCCGCGACGTGCGCGACGACGATGTGCGCATCGAGATCACCCATTGCGGCGTCTGCCATTCCGATATCCACCAGGCCCGCAACGACTGGGGCTGGGCGAGCTATCCGCTGGTGCCCGGCCACGAGATCGTCGGCCGCGTGGTCGAGGTCGGCTCCAGGGTGTCCGGCTTCAAGGTGGGCGACGCCGTCGGCGTCGGCTGCATGGTCGATTCGTGCCAGGAATGCCCGTCCTGCGCGGAAGGCCTCGAGCAATACTGCCTCAACGGCATGACCCAGACCTATGCCGACAAGGACCGCCGCGACGGCACGCCGACCTATGGCGGCTATTCCAACCAGATCGTGGTGCGCGACAAGTTCGTCCTGCGCATGCCGGACAATCTCGACCTCGCCGCCGCCGCCCCGCTTCTGTGCGCCGGCATCACCACTTTTTCCCCGCTGCGCCACGTCAAGCTCGGCAAGGGCCACAAGCTCGCGGTCGTCGGCTTGGGTGGTCTGGGCCATATGGGCATCAAGTTCGGCGTCGCGATGGGCGCCGAAGTCACGCTCTTCACCCGCTCGCCCTCCAAGGAAGCGGAAGCCCGCGCTTTGGGCGTCACGAATGTCGTTCTTTCCACCGACGAAGAGCAGATGAAGGCGGTCGCGGGCACGTTCGACTTCATCCTCGACACCGTTCCCGTGCCGCATGACGTCAACCCTTATGTCGCCAGCCTCAAGCGCGACGGCACGCTGATCATCGTCGGCGTGGTCGGCCCGCTCGACCCGCCGGTGTCGGGCGCGCAGCTCATCATCGGCCGCAAGTCGGTGATCGGCTCGCTGATCGGCGGCATCAAGGAAACCCAGGAGATGCTCGACTTCTGCGCCGAGCACGGCATCACCTGCGACATCGAGACGATCAAGATGGCCGACATCAACGACGCCTTCGAGCGCACCGTGAAGGGCGACGTGCACTACCGCTTCGTGATCGACATGGCCTCGCTCGAAGCCCCGAAGCAGGCGGCGTAACGCTTCTCGAAAACACCCAGACGCCGGCCCCGAAGGCCGGCGTTTCCATCCAAGTTATTGGCGGCAATGCTGTTGTGACATTCCGACGCGTTAAGCTTTCAGCACTTCCGGGCAGTGGGCTTGAAGAAAGGGCATGACATGCCCGACGCTTTCACTATCCAGCAGCACGACAACCTCGTTTGTCATGAGGATGCGATACAGAAGCGGCAGCTTGGCAAATCGTAGCTGTATGCGTCCTCCTAAGCGGGAGTCCACGCTGATGCTCTGCACATCGCGCCAAGCAAACTTTACCCAGCCGTAGGCGCCGAGCACCATTCCACCGGTATGTGAGAGATGAAGAGCTGTATTGCTGGCAGATAGTCGCAGCAATCCAAAGGCGAATGCTCCAAGAAGTAGCGCAAAAGCCAGAAGCAGACCCGACCGTGGAACTGGCGGCAACAGCTCAAGTAATTTGATGACACTGCGGCTAGCGTGCCAATCCGGATCGAGGGCGCCGATACTTAAATAGATCGCGTAGGTCGCGAGCATTCCCGCACAAGCCCCGGCAACGAGATTGCGCAGAACAGATGCGCGTATGGCAAGAGTTTCTCCACTTGGCCGGTTCATTTCAATCTCCATGCCAGACGGAGATATACTGCATTCTACTGACGACCCATTACATCGTGTTCTCAATTTTTACCGAGTGATACTGGCTTGGCATACGGGATGGTAGAACGATCACACGAGCTCTGGTCGATCCAGACAAAGACGATGACGGGCCACCGCATGGGAGCGGAGACACGAAATCGGGCCCGTATCAAGGAGGGCATTGTCAAGCCGGTCGGCCCGGAAGCCGCTGCGCGGCGAGCCGCTCAATGGATCGCCGCTTCGAGCGATCCGGACGCTGTGACCGAGAAAGCCGGTGCTTCACTGAACCGGCTGGCTTCAGGCCTGCCGGAGCAGGGGCACCGGACTCTCCGCCTCGGGGCCGTGCCGCAGGTGCAGGTAGCTCGGGTCGAAGTCGGCGAAGTTCTGCAGCCGTTCGATGTCGGGAATGTGGATGGTCCGGCCCCGAAAGCTCACCAGTCCCGCATCGCGCAGGGCTTTCAGGCTCCGGTTCACGTGAACGGCTGAAAGCCCCATCGCGTCGCCGAGCTCGTCCTGCGTGATCGGCAGGCCGAACGAACCGTCCGTCGTCAGTTCGACCGCCTGCAGCCGCGTCTGCAACTCGCAGAACAGGTGAGCGATCCGCTGTTCGGCATCGCGCTGGCCGAGATTGACCAGCCATTCGCGCAGGGTCGCCTCGTCCACCAGCGTGCACCACCACAGCGCCTTGGCGAGCCTGGGCCGCGTTTCGGTCATTTCCTGGACCGCATTCCGGGAAATCCGCGCGACCGTGCATGGCATGATGGCGAGAATATCGTGATCCATCCGGTCGAGCACTGCCACATGCAGGTCGCAAAAATCGCCCGCGACCAGAAAGGCGAGGATTTGCCGGCGTCCATCACGCAGCAATTTGCTGCGCACCGCCAAGCCTTCGAGGATCACCACCACGTCTTTCGGGCTGTCGCCGGCGCGGGTGATGTATCGGTCGGCTTCAACCACCGCTGTCTTCTCGCAGACGTTCAGCAACCGCTCCCGGTCACTGACTTCGAGCGGCGCATAACCCTCCAGCTTGCGGACGAGTGCATTCGGCATGGCTCGTTCCTCAAATGAGTGCCTGAGACTACATCAGATGAGATGATTTCGCTATTGCCGACGCCATGCGCGGCTTAGCGTCAATGGTTGCCGCCGCTTTCCGCGCGTTCGGAGCCGGCCGCTTCGGTGCGGTCCGAGGGCCCGATCCGGCCGCCGATGGGGTTGCGCAGAAGATCGGCGTCGAAGCTCACCGCATGCCCCGTCTGCACAGCCGCGATGCAGACCATTTCCGCCAGATCGTCGTCATGCAGATCGAGATCGGACAGGTTCTCCCGAACGATCTTGACCGCTTCGGCGATCGAGATCGGCCATTGCGAGCGGCAGCGCGCTTCCATGTAGCGACTGATCGCAGCCTGGGGTGTGCTGACTGAAGTCATGCTCGAACCTTCCCTGAAAGCAGACAGCAGGCTTCACCCAAGCGGAGACACCTCGCATTAACCTTTCATGGGAACGCCGCGTTCGTTTTTACCGGGATTGCGACGATGCCGCCCGATGATCGCGCGGGCATCACCGATCCGCGGGGCGGCCAGTGACGCCTCGGCTGGATTCGATCAGGGGAGCTGGTCGTGACGAAGAGGAGTGGCCCGTCGCTCTCGTGCGCTCAAAAAATCCCCGGCACATGCACCGGCCAGCGCCAGGGCAGGACGGCCACGAGGTCATAGCGCAGCGACAGCCGCGAGGCGCCCACCTGTCGGGCGAGCCAGAGATTGGAAGCATTCAGGATGCGGTGCTGGGCGTGCTGGGTTACCGCCTCCATCGCCGCCTGAAGCGTCCGGCGCCGCTTCACTTCCACGATCAAAACGAGATCGCCGCGCCGGGCGATCAGGTCGATCTCGCCCAGTGGCGTGCGGTAGCGCCTGGCCACGATCCTGAAGCCTTTCAGCCGCAAGGCCTGCGCCGCCCACCATTCGCCGGAATGCCCCTGGCGATAGGCCTTGAGCCGTTTCGGATCGGCCGGCGGGCGTTTGAGCTGGGGCCCGGTCTGCTTGGACGCCATCGTCCCTCTTGTCCTTATCCAGCCTCGCTTTTGAGGTCCACCAGCCGCTTGAACAGCTCGCCTTTGGGCCGCCCGGTCAGTTTCGCGGCTTCCGCCGCAGCCTTGCTCGCGCCCATCTCGGCGCCCAGCTGGCGCAACAGCCTGTCGATGTCTTCGGCGCCTGCGACCGCGCTGTTTTCGGCCGGTGGGCCGACGCAGATCACCACTTCGCCCTTGGGCGCATCCGCATTGCTGTAGAATTCCGCCAGCGCGCCCAGCGTTCCCCGGCGCAGTTCCTCGAAGGCCTTGGTCAGTTCGCGCGCCACCACCGCCTCGCGGCCTTCGCCCAGCACCGCCGCCATCGCCGGCATCGTGTCGTCCAGCCGGCGCGGGGATTCGAAGAACACCAGCGTCGCCTGCACGCTCTTGAGCGCTTCGAGCCGCGTCTTGCGCGCACCGGCCTTCACCGGCAGGAAGCCGGCGAACAGAAAACTGTCGGTCGGCAGGCCCGACGCGGTCAGCGCCGCGAGCACGGCGGACGGCCCCGGCACGGGCACCACCTTCAGCCCGCGCTCCAGCACCGATCCCACCAGCCGGAAGCCCGGATCCGACACGAGCGGCGTGCCCGCATCCGAAACCAGCGCCACGCTCTGCCCCTGTTCCAGCGCCGCCAAAAGCTTCGGACCGGCCTCCGCCGCATTGTGCTCGTGATAGGCGAGCGTGCGCCGCTTGATGCCGTAGCGGTCGAGCAGCACGCGCGTTACGCGCGTGTCCTCGCAGGCCACGAGATCGGCGCCCGCCAGCGTTTCCAGCGCGCGGATGGTGATGTCGCCGAGATTGCCGATCGGGGTCGCGACGAGATGCAGCCCCGGCTCGATCGGCCGCGCCCGGATCTCCGTCGCCCCGATCATGAAGCTCCGCGCTTCGTGGCCGTCGCTCACTTGCCTGCCTCATCGTTCGGCATTTGCCGAAAAATATCGCAAAGCCTGCCCGCGAAAGGAACGCGGACCGTGCCTCGCGAATTACTGGCGATGGTGGAAAAGGGCATAGGCATGAACACGCTGATCGTATGCGACGTTTTCGATGCTTACTACGAAGGCCGCAAGGCCCCGTTCCCCGAGAAAGCCGAAACGCGCGATCGTGACGCGAAAATCGACCGCACCGAAGTGCAGGTCGAGCGCGGGGTCCTCGCAGAAAAACAAGACGCCAAGGTCGTACGGCTACGCGACTAGCGCGCCAGATCCGCCACCAGCGCGTCGAGCACGATCATCCCCGAAGGTGTGGCGCGAATGCGCGAATTGCCCACCGGTGCGATCAGCCCTTCCGAAAGGAGGTTGCCGATCTGGCGGTTGGAAAGCGGGCGTCCGGCGAGCTTTTCGTAGCGGTCGAGATCGATGCCCTCCGCCAGTCTGAGCCCCATCAAGAGGAACTCGTCGGCTTCTTCCTCGGAATCGAGCCGCTCGCCATCGACGATGCCGTGGCCTTTTTCTTCGACGAGTGCCGCCCAGGCTTCAGGCAGGCGCTCGGTCATCGTCACGATACGCCGGCCCTTTTCCTTGAACCGACCATGCGCGCCGGGGCCCGCGCCCACATACTCGCCATAGCGCCAGTAAACGAGATTGTGCCGGCTTTCCGCGCCGGGCCGTGCATGGTTGGAGATTTCATAGGCCGGCAACCCGTTGGCCGCCGTGACTTCCTGCGTGACCCGGTAAAGCTCGGCCCCCGTTTCGCCATCGGGCACCGCGAACTTGCCGCGCTGGTGCAGCCCGTAGAAGGCCGTGCCTTCCTCGATGGTCAGCTGGTAGAGCGAGAGGTGATCCGCCGCTAGGCCGATCGCTTCTTCGAGCTCGCGCCCCCATGCCTCCGGCGTCTGGTTCGGCCGCGCATAGATCAGGTCGAACGACATGCGCGGGAATGTTTCCCGTGCGAGCGCTATCGCCCGCTTGGCCTCGTCCACGCCATGCAGGCGGCCCAGGAAACGCAGGTCCGGATCGTTCAGCGCCTGCACGCCCAGCGACACGCGATTGACGCCGGCAAGGCGATAGCCGCGAAACCGGTCCGCATCCACCGATGACGGATTGGCCTCGAGCGTGATTTCCGCGTCCGAGCGCACCGTCCAGAGCCGCGCCACGGTGTCGAGCAGCGCGCCCACCGTTTCGGGCTTCATCAGCGAGGGCGTGCCGCCGCCCAAAAAGATGCTCACCGCCTCGCGCGGGCCGGTTCGCTCGCGCAGGTGCTCGAGCTCGCGCGTGAAGGCGCGCACGAAGCGTTCCTGGTCCACCGGCTTGTGGCGCACATGGCTGTTGAAGTCGCAATACGGGCATTTGGCCGCGCAGAAGGGCCAATGGAGATAGATGCCGAAGCCCGGATCGAGGTTGAGCGTCATCAGAGCCCTAGGCGCGCTTTCCCGAATTTCTGGAATGCCCGCGCCCGGTGCGACAGCGGCTCGGAGCCGTCCGCCTTCAGCCCGTGCTTCTCCTGGCTTTCCATCTCGCCGAAGGTGCGCGCGTGCCCGTCAGGCAGGAACACCGGGTCATAGCCGAACCCGCGCTCGCCCTTTGGCGGCCACACCAGCGTGCCCTCGACCTCGCCGCGATAATATTCCGCCGTGCCGTCCGGGAAAGCCAGGCACAGCACCGAAACGAAGCGTCCCTTGCGCTGCGCGGGCGCCGTCGCACCCTTCGCCTGCATCGCATCTTCCGCGCGCTGCATGGCCTTGCCGAAGTCGCGCTTGCCGTCGCTTTGCGTCGCCCAGTCCGCCGTATAAACGCCGGGCTCGCCGTCGAGCGCGTCGATGCAGAGGCCCGAATCGTCCGACAAGGCCGGGAGCCCGGTGGCCTTGGCCGCCGCTTCCGCCTTGATGAACGCGTTCTCCTCGAAGGTCGTGCCGGTTTCCTCGGGCTCGGGCAGCCCATATTCGCCGGCCGAGCGTGCCGAAAAGCCGAACGGCGCCATCAACTCGGCAAACTCCTTGCGCTTGCCCTCATTGTGCGTCGCGACCACGATGGTCTTCGCGGAAAGATCGGCTGTCATTCCATGCTCCAGATGCGTGGCTCGGCGAATTCCAGCGAATTGCCCGCCGGATCGCGAAAGTAGATCGAGCGGCCGCCTTGCGGCCACGCGAACGCGGCCTCGACCTTGACCCCTTGCGCGTCCAGCCGCGCAGTCCACGCTTCTATCTCACTGGAGCTTGCGCGAAAGCAGAGATGCCCCGGGCCCCGGGCGCCATGCGGCGGCACCGGCAGCTTGGCGTCGGGTGCCGGCGGCACCACCGTGGCGTTCGGGTTGAACACCAGCACCACGCCTTGGCCGCAGCGAAAGAACACGTGCCGCCCCTCGACACGCGCGATCTCTTCGAGCCCCAGCACCTCGCCATAGAACCACGTCGCCGCGTCGAGATCGGTGGCGTAAAGCGCCGCTTCGAGAATGCCTGCGGGCGTCATCGCCTTGCCCTCAGGCCACCGCCAGCTGCTGCAAGGAAACGATGCGCGAGATCCCTTTTCGCGCCAGTCCCAGAAGCTGCCCGAACTCGGCCTCCGAGAACGGCTCGTGCTCGGCCGTGCCCTGGATTTCCACGATCCCGCCTTTGCCCGTCATCACGAAATTCGCATCCGTGCCGGCCGCCGAATCTTCCGGATAGTCGAGGTCGAGCACCGGCGCGCCCTCATGGATGCCGCAGGACACGGCGGCCACATGGTCCTTCAGGACCTTGTCGACCGAAATCATCGAGCGCGCTTCCATCCAGCGCAAGCAATCGTGCAGGGCGACCCAGCCGCCCGAAATGGCGGCGGTGCGCGTGCCGCCATCGGCCTGCAGCACGTCGCAGTCCACCGTGATCTGCACTTCGCCCAGAGCCGGCAGATCCACCACCGCGCGAAGCGAGCGCCCGATCAGCCGCTGGATTTCGAGCGTCCGCCCGCCCTGCTTGCCGGACGACGCCTCGCGCCGCATGCGGTCATGCGTGGAGCGCGGCAGCATGCCGTATTCGGCCGTCACCCATCCCTTGCCGCCATTCCTGAGCCAGGCCGGCACGCGCTCCTCGAGGCTCGCGGTGCACAGCACATGCGTGTCCCCGAACTTCACGAGGCACGAGCCCTCGGCATGGCGCGAGACGTTTCGCTCGAACGAAACCGCGCGCATTTCATCGGGCTGGCGTTTGGATGGTCGCATGAAAATAAACCGGATAGCGGAGAATCGGCGCGGTTTAGCGGGTCGGGGCAGGGGAGGCAAGGAAGAGCGGAAGCTCGCGGATCAGCCAACGGGAAGCGTTGCGCGAACGGGCGAGGGCGCCGATCGGCGTGCGGTCAGGCATCGCGTGCAACCCTTCCCTGCGGTCGAGGAAAGTGAGAGAAGAGGGCTCCATTGGAGTTCGCTTCCATGAACCTCGCCGGCTATCTCGCTTATTGCGGTGCGCTGGGGCTGGCCGCGGCCATTCCCGGACCCGGCATCACGGCCTTGGTTGCCCGCACGCTCGGGTCCGGCTTCCGCTCGGCGCTGGCCATGAGCCTCGGTCTGGTGCTGGGCGATCTCACTTACCTCACCGCCGTGGTGCTGGGGCTGGCGCTGGTGGCGCAGAGTTTCGGGACGGTGTTTCTTCTCGTCAAATGGCTCGGCGTCCTCTACCTCGCCTGGCTCGGCTGGTGCTTCTGGCGCACCGGCATCACCCCGGAGCGCATCGAGGCGATGCGCTCGCGGGACGGATTGTTCGCCAGCGCCTTGTCAGGCCTCGTGCTCACCCTTGGCAATCCGAAGACCATGGTGTTCTACCTCGCGATCCTGCCGACCGTGATCGATCTGCATGCCATCACCGTGCCCGACTATCTCGTGCTTGCGAGCCTGACGGTCGCGGTTCTGCTGGTCGTTCTCGTGCCCTATCTGCTCCTCGCCGCCCGTGCCCGCTGGCTGCTTCAGATGCCGCGCGCGCTGAAGCTTCTCAACCGCACGGCGGCGACCTTCATGGTGGGGGCTGCGGCGGCGATTGCCGCGCGTTCCTGATTTTCGGTGGCCTTCAACAGCGTCCGCATTCTCCCAAACGCCCGAAAAGAGGAAAAACCTTCCGGTCCTCCACCGCGTCTCGCGTCATCCCCGCTCGAATTTTTTCGCCGCTCGCTCTATCTTGGCGCTCTGATCCGAGGAAAGAAACGGGAGCGAAGCGATGAATCAGGCTTTTGTGCCGGCCAATGACACCAAGAAAGCTCCGGGCCGGGGGCGCGTTTATGATTCCATCACGCAGACCATCGGCGACACGCCGCTCGTGCGCATCGACAAGTTCGCGCGCGAGAAGGGCGTAAAGGCGAACCTTCTCGCCAAGCTCGAATTCTTCAACCCCATCGCCAGCGTCAAGGACCGTATCGGCGTCGCCATGCTGGAAGCGCTCGAGCGCGACGGACGCATCAAGCCGGGCGAAACCACGCTGATCGAGCCGACCTCCGGCAATACCGGCATCGCGCTGGCCTTCGCGGCCGCCGCCAAGGGCTACAAGCTGATCCTCACCATGCCCGAAACGATGTCGGTCGAGCGCCGCAAGATGCTGGCGCTGCTCGGCGCGGAACTGGTGCTGACCGAAGGACCTAAGGGCATGAAGGGCGCCATCGCCAAGGCGGACGAGCTGGCCGCGACCATTCCCAACGCGGTCATTCCGCAGCAGTTCGAGAACCCGGCCAATCCGGAAATCCACCGTCAGACCACCGCGGAAGAAATCTGGAACGACACCAACGGCGCCATCGACATCTTCATCGCGGGCATCGGCACGGGCGGCACGATCACCGGGGTGGGTCAGGTGATCAAGGGTCGGAAGCCCGACCTCCATGTGGTGGCGGTCGAGCCCGAGGCCTCGCCGGTTCTGTCCGGCGGCCAGCCGGGCCCGCACAAGATTCAGGGCATCGGTGCCGGCTTCGCGCCCAAGGTGCTCGATACGGGCATTTATGACGAGATCATCACCGTGTCGAACGACGAGTCGGTCGCCAATTCACGGCTGCTCGCCCGCCTCGAAGGCATTCCGGTGGGCATTTCCTCGGGCGCAGCACTTCAGGCCGCCGTGGAAGTGGGTTCGCGGCCCGAGAACGAGGGCAAGAACATCGTGATCATCATCCCGTCCTTCGCGGAACGGTACCTGTCGACGATCCTGTTCGAGGGACTGGGCGCCTGACGCCACTTTCAGCCGGCTTCTTCAAATATGACGCGCGGGGCCGAAAGCCTCGCGCGTTTTCGTTCTGCCGACCGTATGAAGAGGGCGGAAGCGCTCAGCGCACGTTGAAGGTGGTCAGCGGCGTGCCGCCCATCGGCGAGCGGCGGGCACAGGCCGGGCCGGGGCCACGCATGTAATGGCGCTCCGGGCGATATGTGGGGGCTATGAACTCGCGAACCGATGCCGCGATGCTCGCGACCTTTCTGAAAACACGCATGACCTTCGTTTCCATTGCTTTCGGCCCCCACCGCCAGCAAGCCGTTGTTAACCGCAAACCGGTGAATGGAATGTGAATCCGGTCACTGTTCGCGCCACCTTTCTGCGCCTCCAAGCGTGTCCGCATTGTGTCGCTGCGTAAGCACGAAGTATCCGTCAGGCCGCGAATTCCGAAACGTGTCTTTCGGGCAACGGGCCTTTTGGGGAAAGCGGTTCCTCGGCGGAACCTGGGTCTGGGGCAAGCGTTGGGGAGCCGAGCCGGGCGGGGTCGCCCCGTTCGCACCCCGATAACCGACTGTCTCGACGCCTGCCCGAACAGGCGCGGCCAGCCAAGGAGGAATGTCATGGGCCTTTTCTCGAAGGACATCAAAACGCTGGACGATCTCTTCGTCCACCAGTTGCAGGACATCTATTACGCCGAGAACCAGATCAAGAAGGCGCTGCCTGACATGATCAAGAAGGCCTCGGCACCCGATCTCAAGGCCGGCTTCGACAAGCATCTCAAGGAAACCGAGACGCAGATCCAGCGCCTCGAACAGGTGTTCGAGATGCATGACCAGAAGGTCAAGGCCGTCACCTGCCCGGCCATCGACGGCATCATCAAGGAAGCCAACGAGGTGGCCGGCGAAGTAGCCGATCCGAAGGTGCTCGACGCGGCGCTCATCGCGGCCGCCCAGGCCGTCGAGCATTACGAGATCACCCGCTACGGCACGCTGATCGCCTGGGCCAAGCAGCTCGGCCGCGACGACTGCGCTGCGGTGCTCGCACAGAACCTCGCCGAGGAAGAAGCGACCGACAAGAAGCTGACGCAGATCGCCGAAGGCGGCGTGAACCTGCAGGCCGCCGAGTAAGCATTCGCTCCAGTCGAACTGCGAAAGGGGCCGGTCTCAGCCGGCCTCTTTTTCTATGGGGGGTGGGGAGGATATGTCTCGCGACGTAATGTTCGCCGAAAGGCACCGCCCAGGGCTCCGTTACCCAACTTCTCGGCCGCCAAGCTCAGCCCGCCGCTTCGATCCGTGCCGCCTTGGCCTGCCAGCGCGCCGCGGTCTGCGGCTTGATGAACAGGCCCGAAATCTGGGGCATCTCCTCGCGTAGCCGCTTTTCGATGCGTTCCACGCAAGCCTCGACCTCACCGATGCTCGCCGCGTCCTCGAACTCGACGGAAAGGGCCGCCACGATCTGGTTCGGCCCGAGATGAACGGTGACGACCCCGTTGGCCTGCTGCACGGCCGGGTCGGCCTGCGCGATGGCCAGCACGCGGTCCTGCACCTCCGGTGCTGCCGCTTCGCCCATCAGGAGCCCCTTGGCCTCGCGCGCCAAAAACACGGCGGTGGCCGCGAGCAGCAGGCCGATGCCGAGCGAGGCTACGCCGTCGAGTTCCGGTATCTCCAGCACCTGCGCCAGCGTGATGCCGACGAGTGCGATCAGAAGCCCGATCAGAGCGGCGGAGTCTTCGAAGAGCACGGTGTAAACCGTCGGATCCTTGCTCTGCCGCACTGCCTGCCACCAGCCGAGCGCCCCCTTGGCGTGGCGGAACTCCTTGAGCGCGATCAGCCACGACCCGCCCTCGAACAGAATCGAAAGCCCCAGCACCACATAGTTCACGATGGGGTTCTCGATCGGCTCGGGATCGAGAATATGGACCACGCCTTCATAGAACGACACGCCCGCGCCCAGCGCGAAGATCAGGAGCGCCACCACGAAGGACCAGAAATAAAGCTCGCGCCCATGCCCGAACGGATGCGTCCGGTCCGCAGGCCGCGCCGCGCGCTTCATGCCGTAGAGAAGCAGAAAGCCGTTTCCTGTATCGACCAGGCTGTGAATGCCTTCCGACAGCATGGCCGAGGAGCCGGTGAAGAAGGCGGCGACGAACTTGGTCGCGGCGATCAGGAAATTGCCGACGAGCGCGGCATAGATGACGGTCTTCGAACCCGATTGAGATGCCATGCCGTCTGCCTTCCGTGAGACGGCTTAGATGGCGCGGCGGGAGGCGAGGGAAAGAGGCTCAGGCCGCCCTGGGCCTGCGGCGGGCATGGCGTTCGGCGCGTTTCAGGAGCCAGTCGAGGATGTTTCGGGAAACGACCTCGCCGGTCTCGGCATCCTTGAGCGTGCCGATGCGGTCCACGCGGAAGCCGCGATAGGTGCCGGTCTCCTCGTCCACCCCGCCCAACAGCAGCTTGGCCGGTCCCACCTTCACTTCGAGCGCATGCACATGGCGCAGGCTCGGGCGGCCCGCGACGTCGAGATAGGCGAACTCGAAATGCCCTTCGAAGGGCAGAACGCGCCAGTTGCCCTCGTCGCGCGGGGCGTCCTCGATAGCCTTGTTTGAATGGGTTTCCATGGGCCTGATATGGGGATCAAGCCCTTGTTTTGCAACGCTTCCGGCTAGCGCAGCAGCCGCGAGATCGCCTGTGCCGTGTAGTCCACCATGGGCACGATCCGCGCATAGTTCAGCCGCGTCGGACCGATCACCCCGAGCGCGCCCACCACGCGCGATTTCTCGTCCCGGTAGGGCGCCACCACGAGGCTCGAACCCGACAGCGAGAACAGCTTGTTCTCCGAGCCGATGAAGATGCGCACGCCCGAGCCTTCCTCGGCGAAGTCGAGCAGCTGCAAAAGCCCGTCCTGCGTTTCCAGATCCTCGAAGAGGTGCTTGAGGAGATCGAGGTCCGCACCCGCCGACATGCCTTCGAGCAGGTTCGCGCGCCCCCGCACGATCAGCCGCGAGGGCTGGCCGCCATCCGAGCCGGCCCACACGGCCAGCCCCTGCTCGACCATGGTTTCGGCGAGGCTGTCGAGGGCTGCCTGTGTTTCCTTGCGGATGCGCGAGATTTCCGTCCGCGCTTCCACCAGCGTGCGCCCGCGAATATGCGCGTTCAGGAAATTCGACGCCTCCTGCAATTGCGAGGCGGTGATGCCGAGCGGCAGCTCGATCACGCGGTTCTCGACGTCGCCGTTCTGGGCGACCAGGATCGCCAGGCCCCGCGTCGGCTCGAGCTGGATGAACTCGATATGCTTGAGCGCGGTTTCGGCCTTGGCGGCCAGCACCAGCCCGGCACCGCGCGACATGCCCGACAGCATCTGGCTGGCCTCGGTCAGCATATGCTCCACCGTGCCGCCCGTGCCCCGCGCACCCAGCTGGCTTTCGATCTGGATGCGCTCGTCGTCCGACAGGCTGCCCATCTCCATGAAGGCGTCCACGAAGAAGCGCAGGCCTTTCTGGGTCGGCAGCCGCCCGGCCGAAATATGCGGCGCATAGATCAGCCCGAGATGCTCCAGATCGCTCATCACATTGCGCACGGTCGCGGGCGAAAGCGAAGCGGGAAGCATCCGCGCGAGGTTGCGCGAGCCGAGCGGTTCGCCATCGGAAAGAAACGAGTCGACGATCAGCCGGAAGATGTCGCGCGTGCGCCTGTCCAGCGCGCGCAGGTCCGGTTCGTGGTGGAGCGGCTTGTTCATGGCCGGTTCGAGCTTCCTTGGTCCTCTTCTGGAATATTTCTTGCAAGACACGGCTGCAACCACACGATTGATCACACCTCGTTTTCTTCACACACGAACAGCGCCTCTCATGCCCGACCTCGCCGCCCCGATCACTATCCGCACGCTTTCGCCCGAAAAGGTGCGAGAAAGGATCCCCGAACTCTCGGCGGTCCTCCTCGACTGCGTCCATGGCGGCGCGTCCGTGTCCTTCATGGCCCCGATGGCGCCCGAAACCGCTGACCGCTTCTGGCAGGGCGTGGCCACCCGCGCGGCAAATGGCGATGCGGTCGTCCTCGTCGCCGAGCAGGAGGGCCGGATCGTCGGCACCGCCCAACTCGTCACAGGCCTGCCCGAGAACCAGCCCCACCGCGCCGATGTCGCCAAGGTGCTGGTTCACCGCGGCGCCCGCAACCGGGGCGTGGCGCAGGGGCTGATGGAGGCGGTCGAAGCCGAAGCGCGCCGGCTCGACCGCACGCTGCTCGTGCTCGACACCGTGCCCGACACGCCCGCTTATCGCCTCTACACCCGTCTCGGCTGGCAGGAAGTCGGCCGCGTGCCGGGCTTCGCGCTCTGGCCCGACGGCCGCCCCTGCGACACCGCCTTCTTCTTCAAGACGCTGCGATGACCCGCCCGCACTGACTTACCCGCAGTGACTTGATTGTGCGTCGGCGCTTTGCCTGAAGCCCTTGCCAGAACGGGCACGCCGCTTCAGATATCGCGCCGAACCCGCGTGCGAGACCGAATTTCTGCCGATGCCTTCGAATCCACGCGCCGCCCTTAGCGGCCGCGCGTCCCAGCCTCACTCATGACCGAGCCCCGCGATCCTCTGGCATTCCTGGCCGGCGGCGGCGAGGCCGCGCGCATGATCCGCGAGCGCGACTGGACCGGCCATCCGCTTGGGGCCCCCGAAACCTGGCCCGAAGCGTTCCGCTCGGCCCTCAGCCTGATCCTCAATTCCCCTGAATCGATGATCCTCGCCTGGGGCCAGCCCGACCTCTACTTCTTCTTCAACGAGACCTATTTCCCGCTTCTCGGCCCCCGCCTGTCCTGGGCCATGGGCGAGCGTTTCGACAAGGTCTGGGCGGATGCCTGGGCACAGGCCAAGCCGATCATCGACGACGCTTTCGCGGGCCGCTCCAAGCGCTTCATCGACCTGCCCTGGAAGCTCGACACCGATCGCGGCTCGCGCGACACCTGGTGGACCTTCTCCTATTCGCGCGTGCTCGACGCGCAAGGGGCCATCGCCGGCCTCTTCATCTTCACCAACGAGACCACGCGCGAGGTGCTCGGCAATGCGGCCCTGCGCCGAAGCGAGGAGCGCTTCCGCGCCATCACCAACGCGACCGCCGACGCCATTTACCGGATGAATGCCGACTGGACCGAGATGCAGGCGCTCGACGGGCGCGGCATCCTGGAAAGCCAGGACGCCCCGATGGTGCGGTGGCGCGAGGCCTATCTGCTGCGCGAGGATCTGCCACTGGTCCAGGCCGCCATCGACGAGGCCGTGCGGACCAAGGGCCTGTTCCAGCTCGAACACCGCGTGCGCCAGGCCGACGGCACGATCGGCTGGACGCTCTCGCGCGCCATCCCCATTCTCGATGACGAAGGCACGATCACCGAATGGTTCGGCACGGCGAGCGACGTGTCGGAGCGCCACCGCTCGGACGCGCATATGCGGCTGATGATCAACGAGCTGAACCACCGGGTGAAGAACAATCTCGCCATCGTCCAGGCCATCGGCGCGCAGACCATGCGCAGCACCGACGACATGCGCGACGCGCGCACCCGCTTCACCTCCCGCGTGGTGGCGCTCGCGCGCACCAACGACCTGATCACCGGCGAGCGTGGCGTCAGCGCCTCGCTTCAGGAAGTGGTGCGGCTCGCACTCGCGCCCCACAATGCCGAGGCCGACCGGCTGGAGATTTCCGGCCCCGAAATGGTGCCGTCCTCCAAGCTCGCGCTCGCTTTGTCCCTGGCACTCCACGAACTCGCCACCAACGCCACCAAATACGGCGCATGGTCGAACGAGACGGGCATCGTGTCCGTCTCGTGGAAAGTGGCAGAGGACACACATGGCGACCCGCTCTTCCGCCTCGGCTGGCAGGAGCGCAACGGCCCGCCTGTTTCCGCCCCCGACCGCCGCGGCTTCGGCTCCCGCCTCATCGAACGCGTGCTCGCCGCCGAAGTCGACGGCACCGTCCAGATGGCCTTCCACCCCCAAGGCCTCCACTGCACCATCGAAGGCGCCCTGAACGAACATCGAGAATTCGCCGGGCCGGTGGGGAAGTAGGGGGAGGCTCAGGGCGATTCTAAGCATCGCCCTGAGCCAACCACTCCAGCCCTCCCGTCACCCCACAAGCCCTGCCGCGAAGTCGCGATAGGAATGCAGAGGCCGGCCGAGGATATTCTCCAAGCGCTCACGGTCGCCGTCTTGCGGGATCATGCCGTCGCTCACATAGCGCTCGGCCATCAGGCGCATCTCGTAGGCCGTCCATTTGGGCATGAAGCTTGCCATATTCGCTTCGAACCCGCTCGGATCATCGCCGCCGTAAACCACGGTCTGCCCGAGCAACTCCGTCCAGATCGCGGCGACATCACTACCCGTCAGCGTGTCGGGGCCGACAAGGTTGATGGTCTCGATCGGAAGCTTGCCCGGCGCCTGCTCGCGGCGGATCAGTTCGATCGCGGCGACCTCGGCGATGTCGCGGGCATCGACCATGGCCACGCCCTTGGAGCCGATCGGCATCGGGTAGACATGGTGGTTCGCGATCACGTCCTTCACCATCACCTCATTGTCGATGAAGTAGGTCGGCCTCAGGATCGTCGCGCTGAAGCCCATGGCCTCCAGCATCCGCTCGGCTCCGAACTTGACTGCGAAATGCGGCACGTTCACCGCGAGGTCGGCTTCGAAGACCGAAAGATAGACGACCCGATCAACGCCTGCCTCGCGGGCGATGTTCAGCGTGATGATGGCCTGGGCGAATTCGTCGCCCGTCACCGCATTGAGCAGAAACAGCGTCGAGACCCCGGAGAATGCCGCGCGCAGCGCATCGATGTCGAGCAGATCGCCTTTCGCGACTTCGACGCCCTCTCCGAAGCCGGCTTTTTCCGGGTCGCGGGTCAAAACGCGCACGCTCGCGCCCCGCTCGAGCAGTTGCTCGACGACGTTGCGGCCGACGCGGCCTGTGGCTCCGGTCACGAGAATGGTCATGGGTCTTGCTCCTTGCTGGGCCAGTGGGGGATCGCCCTGTCTGGCGGTTGAGCCGTTTTGGCTGAGACCCAAACTAGTGATCCAATAGTGAGCCGATAGATGCTATATCGGAACGCTTCGTCTCACAGGTGGAACGCATGGATTTGCTCGCGCTTGCGGATTTCAACCTCGTCGCCCGCCACGAAGGCTTCGGCCGTGCCGCGCGCGCGGCCAACCGCCCCAAGGCCACACTGTCGCGGCGGGTGGCGGAACTGGAAGCGTCTTTGTCCTTGCGTCTTTTCGAACGTGGTGGGCGCATCCTCAAGCTGACCGAAGAGGGTCGCGCCCTCTTCGAGCGAACCGGCACGCTCCTTGCCGAGCTCGATGAAACGGCGGCTGCGATTGCCTCGGGCGGCAAAACCCCGCGCGGTCGCTTGCGCATCAGCGCGCCGCTTCTGTTTTCGCAAACTGCGATGGGCCGGCTCGCCGCCGATTTCGCGGTCAAGCACCCGCAGGTCCGGCTCGAAGTGACCACCGACGACCGTGCCGTCGACATGATCGAGGAGGGCTACGATCTGGTCATTCGCGTGAACCCCGCCCCGGATGAAAGCCTGGTCGGCCGCGCCTTCCTGCGCGACAGGCTCGTCGCGGTGGCAAGCCCCTCGCTTGCGCCGCCGCACGATGACGGCACCCTCGTTCCGGCGGTCGTGCGGGGCTCCGGCAGCGCGAACACGCCTTGGACCATCACGACACCGAACGGCCGCTCGCGCATCGCCATCGATCCGGTTCTTCGCCTTTCTTCGCTCGTCATGGTTCGCGATGCCGTGCGCGCCGGCGTAGGAGCCGCCCTTCTGCCCATCTCCCTCGTCAGTCACGACATCCTGTCCGGCCGGCTGGTTCAATGGGGCGATGTGGACGGATCGGACATCGCGCTCTGGGCCCTTTATCCCTCGCGCCGCCTCCTCAGCACGCGCGTTTCCGCCTTCCTCGACCACCTCAAAAGCGCCTTTCCGCAGGGCACCCCGGACGAACTGGCGGCCTATGTCGGTGATTGAGTGTTCGATGTGCCAGCCTACCATCCGTCAGGGCAGGCGAGCACGCTCAACGATCTGCCTTCGACGGATAAGGCCATTACCAAGCATAAGCGCTCGGGCAGCTGCTGCCCGTTGCAGAGGAACAGACGATTAACGCTCTCGCCGTTCTTCCATTCAAGCGCGGAACTCGCGGCGGCCGAGACCGGCATCAGGCTTCGCACCGAAACCTGACGACCTCACGCCTCGGCGCTGAGAACCGCCCGTCCGCTCGATAAATCGCTCACGAGGCGCGCCAACTCTTCCATCGCGCCGCGCGGAACGGCCAGCGTCCATTGCGCGCCGGTGTCGGTGAAGGTGGGGCTTTGCATCTCTACGCCCGGATGAGCGCCGAGGCGCGCCTGCAAGAGGGCGAGATCGCCGAACAGGCAGGTCACCGTGGCTGGCACCGTGTCGACCAGCGCGGTCTTTTCCGCCCCACGCAGGCACAAGGCCGCGGTGCCGCCATAGGCGCGGACGAGGCCGCCGCTGCCGAGCAGGATACCGCCGAACCAGCGCGACACGACCACCGCGACGCGATCCAGACCCTGTCCGTCGATGGCCTGCAGAATGGGTTTGCCGGCCGTGCCGCTCGGCTCGCCATCGTCGTTGAAGCGATAAGCCTGTCCGATCCGCCACGCCCAGCAATTGTGACCGGCGGTCGCCGCCACATGCTGCGCCACGAATGCCTTTGCGGCCTCCTCGCCATCGACCGGACCCGCGACCGCGATGAAGCGGCTCTTCTTGATCTCCTGATGGGCCTCCGCCGTGGCTGAAAGCGTGTGGAGCGTGCTCACGCAGACTCCGCCAGACCCTCGCCGGCGCGGCGCCGGCTCAGAACGGCGCGCGCCAGGAGCCAGCACAGAACCGCCCAGGCCGAACCCGCGCACCAGCCGGCCAGCACATCGGAAGGCCAGTGCACGCCGAGGTAAAGGCGGCTGATGCCGATCAGCACCGTGAGCACCACGGCCACGCTCATCACATAGGCTTTCAGCATCCGCCCATGCACCACGCGCGCGCAGAGCGCGCCGACGGTGAGATAGGTGACGGCGGCGAGCATCGCGTGCCCGCTCGGGAAAGACAGCGTGAACACTTCCGCCGCGTGCGGCACGAGTTCGGGGCGGGGGCGGTCGATCAGAACCTTCAGCCAGGAATTGAGCAGCTGCCCGCCGACCACCGCGACCAGCAGGAACAGCGCGCCACCGGGCCGGCGCGAGAACAGCATGAACAGCATCGCGATCAGGATCACGGTGATCAGCACCGTGACGCTGCCCAGGCTCGTGAAATCGCGCACCGCCTCATGTACCCAGGCGGGCCCGATCGTCTGCGAGAGATTGGCGGGATCGCGGAACAGGAGCAGGATGCGCTGATCGAACCCATGCGGCTCGGCGGCATGCGCGAATTGCACCAGCGCCACGAACCCCCAGGCGCCGGCCGCCAGAACCATCAGCGCGCAAAGCGTGACGAACTCGACCCGGTATTGCATCATGCCCGCCCCAGAAGCGTTGGCCCGAGCGTGATGATGGCGACGCCGAGCACGGCCAGGAGGATGCCCACGCCTTCGATCAGCCCCACGCGCTCGTGGAAGTAAAGAAACGCCACAGCACTCACCGCCACGAGCTGGAACACCGACGAGATCGAGAACGCCACGCCCATGCCGAACTCGCGGATCAGCCGCAGCATGATCAGGTTGCCGAGCGTGTAAAGCAGCATCGTCACCACGAGCTTCGGCGCGGACGGCGCGAGCGCCCACGACTTCGCGCACGTCGCCGCCGCCAGAAAGACGAGCGTCGAGAAGCCGAGCTGCAACAGACCGGAAAGGCTCAAGGGGAGGGGCTCCGTTTCGCGAGGGCTCCCGCCCTTTGCCGCGCGCACTCCCGCTCCGTCAAGCGAACAGCACAAACGAGAAAGGGGCCGGCGCTTTCCCAGCTGCCGACCCCTTTGCCTTGGCCCCCTGTGCGAGGGCCTGGGTTCAGTTGAATTTACGACGCGCGGCCGTGCGGCGCGGTGAAGTGGCCGCACCAGTCGTCGGAAGCCACCACCGGCCACAGGCCGCGCTGGTTGGCGTCCGGCTGGGAGACCGGCGGGTTGAAGCGGCAAAGGCCGGCATCGTTGACGGCCTGCGCGGACGCGCCGTTGCCGTGGTGATCGTCAAAGAAAACGCAAGCGTTGCAGGCGCTGCCGGCGTCGGAATGGGTTGCAGTCTGCATCTCTTATCTCCTTGTAAAGTCGACCAAAACGTTCTACTTTAGAACTGTTCTAAAGATACCAATCAACGACAAACCGCGCAAGGGGTTCCCCATTTTTCGCCTCACGCTGCGGTGATGTGCGCTCCACGCGCCGCAAACCCTTATCCCCGTTCCCCTTTTGGCTGTGCTCGGTTATAGGCCTCGTCCCATGACCCCGATTTCCCGCATCCGAAACTTCTCCATCGTCGCCCATATCGACCACGGAAAGTCCACGCTCGCCGACCGCCTGATCCAGCTCACCGGCGCGATGGACGCGCGCGAGATGGCGGGCAAGGAACAGGTGCTCGACAACATGGACATCGAGCGCGAGCGCGGCATCACCATCAAGGCCCAGACCGTGCGCCTCCAATACAAGGCGAATGACGGCGAGACCTACACGCTCAACCTCATCGACACGCCCGGCCACGTCGATTTCGCCTATGAGGTCTCGCGCTCGCTTTCGGCCTGCGAAGGCTCGCTGCTGGTGGTCGATGCATCCCAAGGCGTCGAGGCCCAAACCCTCGCCAATGTCTACCAGGCCATCGACAACGACCACGACATCGTCGTCGTCCTCAACAAGGTCGATCTGCCCGCCGCCGAGCCCGAGCGCATCCGCGACCAGATCGAGGAGGTGATCGGCATCGACGCCTCCCAGGCCGTGCTGATCTCCGCCAAGACGGGCTTGGGCATCCCCGACGTGCTCGAAGCCATCGTCACGCAGCTGCCGCCCCCGCGCGAGGGCGATCCCGAAAAGCCGCTGAAAGCGATGCTGGTCGACAGCTGGTACGACGCCTATCTCGGCGTGATCGTGCTCGTGCGCGTCATCGATGGCGTGCTCAAAAAAGGCCAGACCATCCGCATGATGGGCACGAACGCCAGATACCCCGTCGAGCGCACCGGCGTCTTCACGCCCAAGATGCTCAATGTGGACGCGATCGGCCCCGGCGAGTTCGGCTTCATCACAGCAAGCATCAAGGAAGTGGCTGACACCCGCGTGGGCGACACGATCACCGAGGACCGCCGCCCCACACTTTCCCCGCTGCCTGGCTTCAAGCCCGCGCAGCCGGTGGTGTTCTGCGGCCTCTTTCCCGTCGATGCCGCCGATTTCGAGGACCTGCGCGCGGCGGTGGGCAAGCTGCGCCTCAACGATGCGTCGTTTTCGTTCGAGATGGAAACCTCGGCCGCGCTGGGCTTCGGCTTCCGCTGCGGCTTTCTCGGCCTCCTGCATCTCGAGATCATCCAGGAGCGTCTCGAGCGCGAGTTCGACCTCGACCTCATCGCGACCGCGCCTTCCGTCGTTTACCGCCTCAACCTCATCGACGGCTCGCAGAAGGAGCTGCACAACCCCGCCGACATGCCCGACGTGGTCCGCATTTCCTCGATCGAGGAGCCCTGGATCCGCGCCACGATCCTGACGCCCGACGACTATCTCGGCGGCATCCTCAAGCTCTGCCAGGATCGCCGCGGCATCCAGGCCGACCTGTCTTATGTCGGCACCCGCGCGATGCTGGTCTACGACCTGCCGCTCAACGAAGTGGTGTTCGACTTCTATGACCGCCTGAAATCGATCTCCAAGGGCTATGCCTCCTTCGACTACGCGCTCACCGACTATCGCGAGGGCGATCTCGTGAAGATGTCGCTGCTCGTCAACGAGGAGCCGGTGGACGCGCTCTCCATGCTGGTCCACCGCACGGCCGCCGAAAAGCGCGGCCGCGCCATGTGCGAGAAGCTCAAGGAGCTGATCCCCCAGCACATGTTCAAGATCCCGATCCAGGCGGCCATCGGCGGCAAGGTGATCGCGCGCGAAACCATCTCGGCGCTGCGCAAGGACGTCACCGCCAAGTGCTACGGCGGCGACGTCACCCGCAAGCGCAAGCTTCTGGAAAAGCAGAAGGAAGGCAAAAAGCGCATGCGCCAGTTCGGCAAGGTGGATATCCCCCAGGCGGCGTTCATCGAAGCGCTGAAGATGGGGGATTAACGAGGTCGTGTGCCTTACAATGGGCGTGAGGAGCGAGCTTCAACGATGTCGTTTATCAGTTGAATCGTAAACCGAGCTGCATTCTCCGCAGCTATCGCTTGATGATCCTTATTCTTACTATGGCCCCAATCGCACACTGCTTTGATTAGAATCCACTCGACACCCTGACGATGCGAAGCAGCCATGACCCCTACGCCCTCCATTTCGCCTCCAATCGCGTCAGGAAAGCGCTCACGCAGTTGTTTAACCATTCGCACATCATCGACTAGTTTGTCGCCTGACAGAATAAAGCCATCGTGAATTTTGAAGGACGGCCTGTTCGCTCGGTGCTGTCGTTCGCGGTTAAGCGCAAACGACAGGAGGCTTGAGCCGCTTGGGATTCTTTCTCCACGCTCAACAATTCGATTGCGGTTGCCGACACGAGTCTTCTCGTAACTCTGCATGGAGTCCGCGATCAGCACGTCTCCAATGGCTTGCTTCTTATCCTCGAAGCCGAAACAGATCCCAGTGGAGATTACGTACTGCGGCTGTGTGGTACGTATCGCATCCTCGGTGAGCAGGTGCGATCCGCTTGTGCCACTACTTCCAGCGCTGGATCGACAGATAAATATCTCTGACCCTCCCGCTTTGGTGTATGTGGCGAGTACGCCCTTATCCATACGCACGCTCTGTGCCTCCACAAATCCCGCCTCAATAAGCGAACGATGAACCTCATCTTCTTCCGTAGGAGTTGCCACTAGAATTAAGAAACGCATGCTGTTCTTGTTTGGCACGTATTGTTCCCACTTATTTGCGAATGGCTTTTCAGATCGGAGTTTTCCGGCAGCTCGATGAAGTGCTTCCGAAGATAACTCCAAAAACTGATTGATGGTGTCGCGAGGGTATTTAATAGCCACACTTTCAGGCTGAAGATGTCTCTGAAAAATTTGTTCTATGCTTTGCCGTAGTGAAAACCAAGTGTCTCTCTTTGATATGCTATCCAATCGCTCGGTGAGCGTTAGTGAAAGGCAACTATCTATGAATGCTCTGACCAAATAGCAGAATTTGTGGTGGAGAGGGGTTCCATAGTGCCCAATATCTAAACTCTGAATAGCTTGCCTTCGCGCCATTGACCGATAGTAGCCGAGAGAGCGTAGAAGCGCTTTTAATATCGGTATGTCAAAGAATGGAAAGCTATTCAAACTGTCAGTATAGCCGCTCGAAAAGATACCCGTGCATGTCGCGCAGGCATTCATCTCTGCATAATTTGTCATATATAGGCCAGATATTACTCGTGCGGCTGATGCCATCACCAATGCCGCATTCGTTTTTATTGCTCGATGGTGCGGCTCGTATAAGGCGCGGGTGATAGCTGCGTCTGGCTCGCGCACGGCTGCGCCTTGAAAGAAGTCTATATTATCAGTGAAAGATTTATAGTCTTCCTCATCAACTCGTCCGATTCCGAAGGGCAATTGACTGTCGGTGAAACTAAATATATTTTGACGCAAACGATGCGTCATCGAAAAACTATTTCTGCCAGTGATTCTAAAGTCTTCGATAATCTCGATCTTATCAAAATACATTGGATATCGGAGACTGTCATGAGCATATATCTTCTGTCTCTCCGAAATGAAAGCTGATATATCGCTGTTGTGACTAGTAGATAATATAATATTTTCGCGTATGAGTTTCACTAGCCAAGGAGTGAGGAGCTTTTTCCCGAAGCTATACTCAATCATCTGCGAAATATTAGCTGACATCCTAGATGAGTGGGTCAGCAGCAGGGCCTCTAAAGCGGCCAAGTCGTCTTGTTCAGGCGCGGCACGACCTGCCGCTAAGTTGGCTTCACGGTTTAGAAAATCTAGGAATACAGGGTTCTCCAAGTAAAGCTTGGCATCAAGATTGGCCATTTTCGATGTGTTCTAATACAGCCTTACTGAAATCATCTGTTACTCTAGCTCGCCAATTCTGCCAAGGGGTCCATTCCATGTTTCCTGCATCCAGTCGCCGCTTGACTCGCAGCTTGTCGAACGAGTTTTCCGGCCATTTATAGAGCGCAACCACGCCAACGTAATGGGATCGATTGTCGAATGCACAAAAAAGTGTCTTAGTGCGTTGCCGGATGTCTCGGTCATCTTGATCCATTGCTCGATAATCGAAATAAAATTCGCAGGAACGGATGGAGCTTCGTATTTCCCCAGTAATTTCTCCGTCTATCAGATCTAGATCGAACTCATCTATAAAGCGGCGTAATCCGCCTGAAATCATCCCTGAAATGTCTCCGGTATTAGAGTACTTCCCGACCCGGCATGTTAGTATATGTGTCTCTGTCGCCACGATTGTGAAAACAAAGGCGGGATATAGTAGTGTATCGGACCGCAGGTACAGATAGTCGCTGCTCAGAATGTCAGCCCTCATGCCATCGATGCTCACGAAGTCCACCTCGGCACGAGATGAATGAGGAATGTGCAAAATTCGATGCCTATTCAATGGCTGTCGGCGAGTGTTGGTTGTATGCTCAGCCGTTAGGCGCTCGTTGAGCTCTGGACTATTTGCTTTCGATCTTAGGAAGTATATTCCTTGCCCAGTTCTATAAAATTTTGAGCGTGATTTGTGGGTGAATATGTCCTCGGCGATACGCGCCTGCAAAGTCTTCTGCATCGTGCTGCCCGAGAATTGACGGGGCAGAAGATCAAAGCGTTTAGCGCTTTCCATGATGTGTTGTGCGGACATCGGCTGCCCACGTGCCAGAAGAACCTGCTCAGCTATTTTTAAGTACCTACTAGTCATCCCAGATATTCCGCACTTACTCGATTGGACGGAATGGCTAAGAGAGTTGCCTCTGCGTTCAGCTGAGAGCAATAGCTAAGCCAAGTCGAAGGCGGCATCTTCACAGGATATCTGTAAAATTTTATGCAACTCCCAGCGGCACCTCGCTATGGCGCCCAAAACGTGGTGGACAGATGTGAGCAAACCAAGCGCCTTTGGCAGGAGTGCAGAGCGGTAGCGGTGCCAAGTCCAGCTGCCGAATAGTTGCGTATTCCAAGAGGGCTTTATTAATTTCATCCACCCCCCTCCCACCCTCCCTACACTCCCGCCGCCAGACAAAAGCGAGGTGGTCGTGGACGGGCGATTGGGGATCGAGCATGACCGGGCGGTGCTGCAACGCATCGTGGTGACGCTCGTCGCCATGGCTGGCCTTGAGCCTGTCGAAAGAAAAGAGGGGAGGGCCACGCTGCCGCGCCGCTTGCGCAATGCCGTGTTGAAACTCCTGCGGCCCGCGGAGTCCGCCGCCCGGCGGCTGATCATCGCCGCCTCCCACCACATCGCGCCCGAAAAGCTGTTCTTCGACAAGCTCAGGATGAGGCGGTCGGCGCAAGAGGCCAGGCCCGCATCGATGGTCGTGCGCAACGGCCGGGGCACCGGGATCGTGATGACGCGCGCGCAGGGGCAGGACCTGGCCCACGCGAAGCCCCTCAGCCTGAGCCCTGAGCCTGTCGAAGGGGAGCTTGCCAAAGGGGAGCCTCTCGAAGCGGAGCTTGCGGAAGGGGCGAAGGCGCGCGTTTCGCCCCCGCGCCTGCCGCTCTTCGATGCGATGCGGCGCGTGCAGACCCGGCGCTGGACGCGTCCAACCGCCGTGCCGCGCATCATGGGCCAATTCGGGCCCGATATCCACGCGGTGTCCGTGCCGCCGCCGCCCGCGCCCCACGATCTGCTTCCCGCCGAGCCCCTGCGGCTGCGCCTCGACGCGCTCGCCCATGCGCTCGAGGACCTGCCCCGCGAAGCCCTCCGCTTCGCCCGCTGGCGCGCCCGCCAGGCCCTTCAGCGGGCTGAGGCCGAGGCGCTTCGGGCGAGCCCCGAGCGCGTCAGAGGGTCGAGCACCGATCGGCTGAAAAAGAAGCTTTTGGCGAACCGGGGCATCGCGGTGCGCGAGCGCCGTCCGTTCAAGGAGCGCTGGCCGCTGCGCTTCGGCCGCCCGCCCGGCGCGCTCGGCTGTGCCGGCCACGAGTTCCACGCGGTCCTGTCCCACACTGATGCTCTCGCCCGCTGGGCGCTGGACCAGCCGGTGCCGGACACCTCATGAGGGGAGGGGCTTTCGCTGAAACGACCTGAATAGCCCGCGCAACACCCTTGCGCGGGGGCGCCCCCGCATGCGCCTGACACAAAGGATTTGTCGCGAAAGCGCATATCGCTGATCGGAGAAACCCACTACAGCGCGCACCCATGCGCGACATCGACCCTTCAGCCCCGATCTTCCTCGGCATCGACACCGGCGGCACCTACACCGATGCGGTGCTGTGGACCGAACAGGGCGGTCCCAAAGGCACCGTTCTCGCCAAGGCCAAGGCGCTGACCACGCGCCACGATCTGGCGGAAGGCATCAGGGGGGCCGCCCGCCGCGTGCTGGATGAGAGCGGGATCGGGCACACGCGCATAAAACTCGTCTCGATGAGCACCACGCTCGCCACCAATGCGCTGGTGGAAGGCCAGGGCGGCCGCGCCGGCCTCGTGATGATCGGCTTCTCGCCCGCCGATCTCGACCGCGACGGGCTGAAAGCGGCGCTCGGCACCGATCCGGTGGTCTTCTGCGAGGGCGGCCACGACACCCACGGCAATGGCCGTTCGCTCAGTCTTTCGCCCCTCGAACGGGCGCTGGACGAATGGGGCGAAACCGTTTCAGGCTTCGCCGTCTGCGCCTATTTCGCCACCCGCAACCCCGCCCACGAGAAGGCGGCGGCCGAGCTGATCCGGACCCGCACCGGCCTCCCCGTCACGATGAGCCACGAGCTCACCTCGAAACTCGGCGGCCCCCGCCGCGCGCTGACCACGCTCCTCAACGCCCGCCTCGTCCCCACCATCGACCGTCTGGTGGCCGCGACCGAAGGCTTCCTCGCCGAACAGAACATCCAAGCCCCCCTGATGGTGGTGCGCGGCGACGGCGCGCTGGTCTCGGCCGCCTTCGCGCGCTCGCGCCCGATCGAAACGATCCTGTCCGGCCCCGCCGCCAGCCTCGTCGGCGCCCGCCACATGACCGGCCTCGACGCCGCCCTCATCTCCGACATCGGCGGCACCACGACGGACGTCGCCGTGTTGGATGGGGGCCGCCCCCGCCTCGACCCCGAGGGCGCGACCGTGGGCCAGTACCGCACCATGGTCGAAGCCGTCGCCATGCGCACCTTCGGCCTCGGCGGCGATTCGGAAGTGGGCGTGGAGGAGGGCGGGCTCGTGTCCACCCTGACGCTCGGCCCCCGCCGCGTGGTGCCGCTCGCGCTTCTCGGCCTCCAGCACGGCCCGCTGGTGCGCGACGCCCTCGAGCGCCAGCTGCGCGCGCCCAATCCCGGCCGCCTCGACGCCCGCTTCGCGCTGCGTACCGGCGTCCCCGACCGCCTCGCGGCGGGCCTCAGCGCTTCCGAAGCGAAGCTCTACGGCCTCATCGCGCTTACCCCCATCCCGCTCGACCAGCTCCTGACATCCAACGCGCAAACCTCGGTCCTGAACAGGCTGGTCGCGCGCGGCCTCGTCCATATCGCGGGCTTCACGCCTTCGGACGCCGCCCATGTGCTGAACCGCCAGAGCAACTGGGACCGCGAGACCGCGCGCCTCGGCGCCGAACTCTTCGCCCGCCGCCGCGACGGCCGCGGCGGTCCCATCGCGCCCGACGCCGAAACCATCTCGGCGCGTGTGCTTGCCACCGTCACCCGTCTTTCCGCCGAAGCCATGCTCGAAACGGCCTTCGCCGAGGACGGCCAGGATGGGCGCGCCAGCACCGCTCACCCGCTCGTCCAGCGCGCACTGAACAAGGCGCCCGGCATCGCGCGCGTGTTTGTCACGCTCGACCGTCCCGTGGTGGGCCTGGGCGCTTCCGCCCCTCTCCACTACGCCACCCTGTCCGATTGTCTCGGCGTGCCCTGCCATGTTCCCTCCGATACCGATGTCGCCAATGCGCTTGGCGCGGTCGTCGGCCAGGTGCGCGTCAGCGTCGAAGCGGGTATCGCACAGCCGCAGGAGGGGGTGTATCGATTGACCGTGGGCGGCAGCGTCTCCGACCATCTCGGCGAACAGGCTGCCTTCAATGCCGCCGAAGCAGCGTTGCGCGCTCTCATCGCGAAAAGGGCGGAAGAGGCGGGAACGGCGGATGCCGAGATCACCATCGCGACCACGGTCGACGCCGCCACCGTCGAGGGCAAGCGCACGCTGATCGCCGCGCGCCTCGTTGCCACCGCCTCAGGTCGTCCACGCATTGCCTCTTGAATCGTAAAATGATCAAAAGGCTTTGTGGGTGGGGAGATGAACTGATGGGCGACCGTGCTGAAGACACGGCGGCGTTTGGCGTCGCATGAAACTCCTTGCGATCGACACCGCCGCCGACCGCTGCGCGGCCTGCGTCTGGAGCGTGGATGAAAATCGCGTATTGTCGCGTTCGGTCGAACCCATGCGCACCGGTCACGCCGAGCGGTTGATGGCGGTGATCGACTCAGGCCTTCGTGACGCCGAAACGGATTTCCCCGATCTCGGCGCCATCGTGGTGGCGACGGGGCCGGGTTCGTTCACCGGCATCCGCGTCGGCCTTGCCACCGCGCGCGGCTTCGGCGTGGGGCTGCGCGTGCCGGTGATCGGCATCGACGTGCTGCGTGCGATCGCGGAAGAAACCCGCGCGGAGCATCCCGGTCGTCCGGTCACCGTCGCGCTCGATGGCGGACGCGGCGAAATCCATGCGGCCTCCTATGGTCCGGACGGCGAGGTGATCGAGGAGCCGGCGGCGCTCACGCTCGAACAGGTCATGGCGCGTGCGCTGACGCTCTCGCCGGTGCTGGCCGGCACGGCCGCCCCGAAAGTCTCCGCGGAACTGCTGGATGCGACGCTCGGCCCCGTCACGCCCACTGCCGACATCGAGACCTTCGCCCGGCTGGGCGCCAGAGCACTCGCATCCGATCCGAACCCCGAGCGTCCCCGGCCGCTTTATCTGCGCGCGCCGGATGCCAAGCCGCAAAGCTTCACGCTTTCCCGCCGGGAGAGTTGATGCGCCTGCCTTTTCTGTCGCAACGCCCGCGTGAGTTCACGGTCGAGCCGGTCCATCCCGAGGATGTGGATGCGCTCGCCGCCCTTCACGCCGAGGGTTTTCCACGCCCCTGGAACGCCGCCGAGTTCGCGAGCCTGATCGAGCAGCGCCCGGTGTTCGGTTACACCGCGCGCCCCGCGGGCAGCGGCCGCGCGGGACCTGCCGGCTTCGTGCTCGCCCGGCTGGCGGCGGGCGAGGGCGAGATCCTGACCGTCGTCGTCTCGCGCCAATGGCGCAACCAGGGCCTTGGCTGGCTTCTGATGGACGCGGTGCTGCGCGCGCTGCACCGCGAGCGGGCCGAGGCGCTTTTCCTCGAAGTGGACGAGACCAACGCATCGGCCATCCATCTTTATCGCCGTCTCGGCTTCTTTCAGGTCGGCCACCGCCCGAACTATTATCGTGAGGGCGAGGGGCCGCCGACAGGCGCGCTGGTGATGCGCCGGGACCTGCGCTGAACCCATGCGCGGCAAACTTCGCCTGTTCTGCGCGTGTTTCGCGATGCTCTTGGTGTCGCTTGTTCTGGTGCCCTGGCTCTGGCTCGGCCGCAGGCTCAACCTGCCGGGCGTCCGCACCGCTCCGCGCCTCTGGTACCGTTGCGCGCTCCGGGCACTCGGCTGGCGGTTGCGCCACGAGGGGCGGATGACGGACGCCCGGCCGCTTCTGATCGTCGCCAACCACGTCTCATGGGGCGACATCGTCGTGCTCGGCGCGCTCGAAGAGCTGACCTTCATCGCGAAATCTGAAGTCGCCGACTGGCCCGTGATCGGCTGGCTGGCAAAGCTCCAGCGCATCATCTTCGTGGAACGCGAGCGCCGCAACAAGGCGGCAGCGCAAGCGGGCGAGATCGCGGGCCGCCTCGACGAGCACCTGCCCGCCGTGCTTTTCGCCGAAGGCACCACAGGTGACGGCAACCATCTTCTGCCCTTCAAGAGTTCGCTGTTCGGCGCGCTTGCCCTCAACAAAAGCGCGCCCGTCACCGTGCAGCCGGTCTCCATCGCCTATACCAGGCTCCATGGTGTGCCGATGGGCACCTGGGAGCGCAACATTGCCTCATGGGTCGGCGAACGCTCGCTCGGCTTCCATCTCGATCTGCTCAGCCGGCACGGCCCGCTCGACGTCGAACTGCGCTGGGGCGAACCGCTGGTCCTGCCCGAGCGCTTTGATCGCAAACTGACGGCGGCGAGTGCGGAAAGCGCCATCCGCACGATGATGGCCGCGCAGTTGCGTCAGCGGCCTGTTCAGGCTCCGTGAAAGAGGGTAGAAGGCGCGCAATGGAAAATCACGTCTCGCCCGAGGAGCAGGCCGTTCCCGCCTCGGAAAATCTGCCGATCGATGCGTTCGCAACCGGCACCGGCATCAGCACTGGTGCCGTTGCGGGTACCGTCCGCAAGGTCTTCATGAAGACCTATGGCTGCCAGATGAACGTCTATGACAGCCAGCGCATGAGCGACGCGCTGGCTGCCGACGGTTATCAGCCGACGGAAGCGATCGAGGACGCCGACCTCGTTCTGTTCAACACCTGCCACATCCGTGAGAAGGCCGCGGAAAAGGTTTATTCGGAGATCGGACGCGTCCGCAAACTGAAGGATGCGCGCGCCAGGCAAGGCCGCGAAACGCTGGTCGGCATTGCCGGCTGCGTGGCGCAGGCCGAAGGCCGTGAGATGATCCGCCGCGCGCCGACGGTCGATTTCGTCATCGGCCCGCAGACCTATCACCGTCTGCCCGATGCCGTCGCGCGCGCGCGGGCTGGCGAAAAGGTGATAGCGACCGACTATCCGGAAGAAAGCAAGTTCGAGCATCTGCCGCACGCGCCGCGCGCGGTTCAGACTAAGCGCGGCGTCGCGGCGTTTCTGACCGTGCAGGAAGGCTGCGACAAGTTCTGCACCTTCTGCGTCGTGCCCTATACACGCGGCTCCGAGACCTCGCGCCCCGTGCGACAGATCGTGGCGGAAGCCGAACGTCTGGCCGCAGCTGGCGTGCGCGAGCTGACTTTGCTCGGCCAGAACGTGAATGGCTGGCACGGCGAAGGTCCGGACGGTCGCGAATGGGGCTTGGGCGAACTGCTTTACCGTCTGGCCGAGGTGCCGGGCATCGCGCGCCTGCGCTACACCACCAGCCACCCGCGCGACATGGACGATGCGCTGATCGCCGCCCATCGCGACCTGCCGGCCCTCATGCCCTACCTGCATTTGCCCGTGCAGTCGGGCTCGGACCCGATCCTCAAGGCGATGAACCGCCGCCACAAGGCGAGCGACTACCTCCGCCTGATCGACCGCATCCGCGCCGCACGTTCCGATATCGCGCTCTCGGGCGATTTCATCGTCGGCTTTCCCGGCGAAACGGAAGCCGATTTCCAGGCGACGCTCGATCTGATCGCCCAGGTCGGCTATGCCCAGGCCTTCTCCTTCAAATATTCGCCACGCCCCGGCACGCCGGGTGCGGAACTCGGCGACCATGTGGAAGAAGCGGTGAAGGACGAGCGCCTGCAGCGGCTGCAAGCGCTGGTCAACAGCCAGCAGGCGGCGTTCAATCAGGGGCTGGTCGGACGCACCATCGATTTGTTGATCGAAAAGCCCGGCCGCCGGCCAGATCAGAAGGTCGGGCGCTCGCCATGGCTTCAACCGGTCGTCATCGATGCCCATCTAGGTGAGATCGGAGACCTTCGCACGGTGCGCGTCACCGGCACGGGCTTCAACACACTCATGGCCGAGGCCGCTTAAGTGGCGGCCCTTTTCGCGGAGCACACTGCTTGAGCCAAACCACGGACCCCAAGGGGCCTCCTGCGGCACCTGTGTCCAACCCCCAGCCCAATCTGTCCAAGGGCATCGCGCCCCAAAGCGGTGCTCCCCAGACGGGGGCGTCCGACATGACCCATGTCGTGCTGTCCTTCGACAACAACCGCTATGCGAGCGCGCTTTACGGCCAGTTCGACCAGAACCTGGCCCTCGTCGAGCAGAAGCTCGGCGTCGATATCCGCTCGCGCGGCAACCAGCTCACCATCCGCGGCAATGCGGTGGCCGCCGAACAGGCGCGCCGTGCGCTCGATGCGCTTTACGCCGTGCTCCAGAAGGGCGGCGAGATCGCGCAGTCGGATGTGGAAGGCGCGCTGCGCATGGCCGTCACGCCCGACGACCAGCTGACGCTGCCCACCATGGAATCGAAGAGCAAGCTGTCGGCCGCCCAGATCGCCACGCGCAAGCGCACGATCTATGCCCGCACGCCCAATCAGGACGCCTATATGCGGGCGCTGGAGCGCTCCGAACTGGTGTTCGGCGTCGGTCCCGCCGGCACGGGCAAGACCTATCTCGCGGTGGCGCATGCCGCGATGCTGCTGGAACGCGGTCTGGTCGAGCGCATCATTCTTTCGCGTCCCGCCGTTGAAGCCGGCGAGCGGCTGGGCTTTCTGCCCGGCGACATGAAGGAAAAGGTCGATCCCTACCTGCGTCCGCTTTACGACGCGCTCCACGACATGATGCCCTCGGACCG
Source organism: Mesorhizobium liriopis (assembly GCF_024053505.1). Classification (GTDB taxonomy): domain Bacteria; phylum Pseudomonadota; class Alphaproteobacteria; order Rhizobiales; family Rhizobiaceae; genus Mesorhizobium_B; species Mesorhizobium_B liriopis. The sequence goes on from NZ_JAMXQS010000008.1 coordinate 49,652, forward strand.
CGTCGAGCGCGCGATCCAGGCCGGCGTCATCGAGATCGCCCCGCTCGCCTTCATGCGCGGCCGCACGCTCGCGCATTCGGCGGTGATCCTGGACGAAGCGCAGAACACGACCTCGATGCAGATGAAGATGTTCCTGACGCGTCTGGGCGAGAACTCGCGCATGATCATCACGGGCGATCCGACCCAGATCGACCTGCCGTCCAACACCCGTTCGGGCCTCGTCGAAGCCCTGCGCATTCTGGACGGCGTTTCGGGCATCGTCACCGTGCGCTTCAACGAAAAGGACGTGGTGCGTCACACGCTGGTCGCCGAAATCGTGTCCGCCTATGATCGTGACGCCCGCATCGCGCGCGGCATGGACGAGGCCGGCTGACCGTTCCCATGGGCGAACCCGCCATTTCCCAACCCCACCCCGCGCCGCTTTCGGTCGAGGCGAGCGTCGAGGCCGGCGCTTGGCCCGACGAGGACCGACTTACCGCCATCGCCTCGGCTGCGGTCGAGGCGGTGCTCAGTGAGCTCGATGAAGCATTTCCGCCTGAAACGGAACTGAGCCTCGTCTTCACCGACGATGCCGCGATCCGTGTGCTCAACCGCGACTGGCGCGACAAGGACAAGCCCACCAATGTCCTGTCCTTCCCCGGGCCCGAGCCGCTGCCCGGGGTGGAGATGCCCGCGAGCCTTGGCGACATCGTCTTGGCCTTCGAGACGGTCGCCCGCGAGGCGGAGGCCGAGAGCAAGAGCTTCGAGCACCACCTGACACATTTGATCGTGCACGGCTTCCTGCATTTGCTAGGCTTCGACCACGAGGACGAGGCGGAAGCGGAAGAGATGGAAGCCACCGAGCGCCGCGTTCTGGCGCGTCTCGGCATTGCCGATCCTTACGCAGACATATCCATAAACAACGGAGAAGCGCTGCCCGGGCAGCGCACGGAGCGATGAGCGAAGACAACATCACGGCACTGCGTGGGGCGGATGCCCACGAGGAAGGGTCGGAGGGCCTCAGTCGGCACACCGGGCCGACTTTTCTGGAACGGCTCGCAGGCTATTTCCGTGGCCGCAACGGCACTTTGCGCGAGGAGATCGCCGAAGCGCTGACGGCGGTGGAAGAAGACGGCAAGGAAGCCTTCTCGCCCGGCGAGCGTGTGATGCTCACCAATATTCTGGGCCTGCGCGAGGTCAGCGTCGAGGACGTGATGATCCCGCGCGCCGATATCGAGGCGATCGAGATCGGCACCAAGCTGTCCGACCTGTTGACGATCTTCGAGCGTTCCGGCCACTCGCGCATGCCGGTCTATGCCGGCTCGCTCGATGATCCGCGCGGCCTCGTCCATTTCCGCGACGTGCTCGCTTATATCACCCGGCAGTCGCACACCGAGAACGGGCTCGACATGTCACGCGTCGATCTGTCGGAGACGATCGGCAATCTCGACGTCATCCGCACCGTGCATTTCGTGACACCCTCCATGCATGTGTCGGACCTTCTCACCCGCATGCAGGCGTCGCGCATCCATGTAGCGCTGGTGATCGACGAATATGGCGGCACGGACGGTCTCGTCTCGCTCGAGGACATTCTCGAAACCGTGGTGGGCGACATTGCCGACGAGCACGACGACGAGCAGGCGCTGATCGTGCCCGATGGCGACAACGCTTATCTGGCCGACGCCAAGGCTGACATCGACGAGGCCACCGCCGTGATCGGGCCGGATTTCGCGATCGGCGATCACGAGGATTACATCGACACGATCAACGGCCTGATCGTCAACGAAGTGGGCCGCGTGCCGCAAACGGGCGAAGTGCCGGAAGTCCTGCCGGGCTTCGAGTTCCACATTCTCGACGCCGATCCGCGTCGCGTGAAGCGCGTGCGCATCGTGCGCCGGAGCGAGGAGGCGTCGGCCGCTTGAGCGTCGGGGTCGGAGGATTGGAAGCGCCGCGGGCCGCCGATCGCGGCCCCTCGGCCTTGGAGCGGCTGGCGAACAGCGTCATCCTGCTCTGGGGCTGGCGGCGCTATGCGCTGATCTTCACCGCCGGTGCGCTGTTCGTTTTGGCGCAGGCGCCTTACGACTTCTTCGCGGTGGGCTTTCTGTCCTTTCCGCTCCTCGTCTGGCTGCTCGACGGCGCCGTGGTCGGCGGCAATGCCTCGCTCTGGCAACGCGCACGGCCCTTCTTCGCGCTCGGCTGGTGGTTCGGCCTTGGCACGTTCCTGTTCGGCCTCTGGTGGGTCGGCGGGGCGATGCTGATCGAATCCGAAACCTATATCTGGGCCTTGCCCATCGTGGCGCTCGGCCTGCCGCTTCTGCTTGCCCCCTTCTATGGTCTGGCGACGCTGCTCGCGCGGCTGTTCTGGGACGAGGGCCTCGGCCGCATCTTCGCGCTCGCCTTCGGCTTCGGCTTGGCCGAATGGCTGCGCAACTGGGTGCTGACCGGCTTCCCTTGGAACCCCGTCGGCTTCGCCACCATGCCCGTGCCGCTCGCCATGCAGAGCACCTATCTGATCGGCACGATCGGCATGAACGCGGCAGCGGTGTTCGTCTTCGCAGCACCCGCGCTTCTGGGCAGCGGCAGGCATCGCCGCGTCGGGCTGGCCCTGGCGTTTCTGCTTGTCGCCGCTCATCTTTCCTATGGCGCGTGGCGGCTCGACCAGCCGATTGAAGGCACGACCTTGCGCACGCGCATCGTCCAGCCCTCCATCGACCTGACGGAAAAATGGGATGGCGAAGTGCGCGACCGCATCTTCGCGACCATGCTCGACCTGTCGAAAGGCCCGCCAGACGACCGTGGTGCGCCCATCGAGTTGACACTCTGGCCCGAAACCTCCGTGCCCTTCCTTCTGACCGAGCGTCCCGACGCCTTGAGCGCTCTCGGCAAGCTCGAACCGGCAGGCGAGGGCTTGCCCGACCATCTCACGCTGGTCGGTGCGGTGCGCGCGGAAGGCGAGATGGGCACGACCGATGAGCGCTACTACAACGCGCTCGTCGCCGTGGACCGCGCCGGCCTGATCACGGGCGCCATGGACAAGGTGCATCGCGTGCCCTTCGGCGAATATATCCCCTTCGCCTCGCTCTTCTCGCTGGTCGGCGTCGAACAGATCGTGGCAGGCCCCATGACCTTCGAGGCGGGCGTACAGCGTCATAATTTCACGCTGCCGGGCGGCCTGATCGCAGCCCCCTTTATCTGCTACGAGATCATCTTTCCCGAAGAAGTGGATGCGGGCTCGGCTGGCGCCGACCTTCTCGTCAACGTCACCAATGATGGCTGGTTCGGCGACACCGCCGGTCCCTACCAGCACTTCCGCAATTTCCAGATCCGCGCGGCCGAAACCGGCAAGCCGGGCCTGCGCTCGGCCAATAACGGCATTTCGGGGGCGGTCGATGCGCGGGGGCGCGTGGCTGATGCGCTCGCCATGAACGAGCGTGGCCGCATCGACCTCTCGCTGACCGTGCCGAAGCGGGCGGAGATGCGTCTCTCCCCATCGGTGGTCGGCCTTGGTGTGGTTGCAGCTTGCGGCGTTCTGGCCCTGGCTTTCACCCTTCTCGGCCGGCGTCGCATGAATTGACTTCTGCAACCACGCGACCGAATAGTGCCACTCTGACGCGAAGTGCTGAGCTTGCCTCGAGTTTCGACCAGACTGCCCGACGTGATGAGTGGACATGGAAAGCAAGAAGAAGCCCAATCCGATCGACGTCCATGTCGGTAGCCGCTTGCGTCTGCGCCGCAACATGCTGGGGATGAGCCAGGAGCGTCTGGGCGAAAGCCTGGGCATCACCTTTCAGCAGATCCAGAAATACGAGAAGGGCACCAACCGCATCGGCGCGAGCCGTTTGCAGGCGATCTCGGGTATTCTGGAAGTGCCCGTCTCCTTCTTCTTCGAAGGCGCGCCGGGGCAGGAAAATGCGGCTCCCTCGGGCTTCGGCGAGGAGCAGCAGGCTTCTTACGGCGACGACTTCTTGTCGAGCGCCGAAGGTATCCAGTTGCAGCGTGCCTTCGTGCGCATCGGCGACCCCAAGATCCGCCGCCGCATTCTCGATCTGGTCAAGGCCCTGAGCGCCGAAACGGATGAGGGGAGCCCTTCCTAGAGCAGAATTTCCTACGCGCCGTGCTTCCGCCCATGCGCCTTTTCTTGACGCTTTCCCTCCGATGATGCATCGCTTTGCCGCGTTCTCGGTGGGACGAGGGACCTGCCGCCTTTCTTGAGGGGATTTGCCCGTTGCGTCTGAACTATCTTTTCACCTCCGAGTCCGTGTCCGAAGGCCACCCCGACAAGGTGTGCGACCGCATTTCCGACGAGATCGTGGATCTGGTCTATCGCGAAGCCAAGAAGACGGGCATGGACCCGTGGAAGGTGCGTGTGGCCTGCGAAACGCTCGCCACCACCAACCGCCTCGTGATCGCCGGCGAAGTGCGCGTGCCCGAAACGCTTCTCAAGCACGACCGCGACGGCCAGGTGGTCGTGGACGCCGCAGGCCATCCCGTCATCAACCCGTCCAAGTTCCGCGCGGCAGCCCGCAAGGCCATCCGCGCCATCGGCTACGAGCAGGGCGGCTTCCACTGGAAGACGGTCAAGATCGACGTGCTCCTGCACGGCCAGTCGCCCGATATCGGCCAGGGTGTCGACAATTCCGCCGACCGCCAGGGCGAGGAAGGTGCGGGCGATCAGGGCATCATGTTCGGCTATGCCGTGCGCGAAACGCCCGAACTGATGCCGGCCCCCATCTATTACAGCCACAAGATCCTCGAATTGCTGGCTGAGGCCCGCCACAAGGGCGAGGGCGAGGCGGCCAAGCTCGGGCCCGACGCCAAGAGCCAGGTCACCGTGCGCTATGAGGACGGCAAGGCAGCCGAAGCGACCCAGATCGTGCTTTCCACCCAGCATCTCGACGAAAGCTGGGATTCCAAGAAGGTGCGGGCGGTGGTCGAGCCCTATATCCGTGCGGCGCTGGGCGACCTGAAGATTGCCGACGACGCCAACTGGTACATCAACCCCACCGGCAAGTTCGTCGTCGGCGGTCCCGATGGGGATGCGGGGCTCACGGGCCGCAAGATCATCGTGGACACCTATGGTGGGGCGGCCCCCCATGGCGGTGGTGCGTTTTCGGGCAAGGACACGACCAAAGTGGACCGCTCGGCGGCTTACGCCGCGCGCTATCTTGCCAAGAACGTGGTGGCGGCGGGTCTGGCCGAGCGCTGCACGATCCAGCTGTCCTATGCCATCGGCGTGGCCCAGCCGTTGTCGATCTATGTGGACCTTCACAACTCCGGCACCGTCGACGAGGCCAAGCTCGAAGACGCGCTGCGCAAGGTCATGGACCTCTCGCCATCCGGCATTCGCCGCCATCTCGACCTCAACAAGCCGATCTATGCCAAGACCGCGTCCTACGGCCATTTCGGCCGCAAGCCCGGTCGCGACGGCTCGTTCTCATGGGAAAAGACCGACCTCGTCAAAGCCATCAAGCAGGCGGTCGCCGCCTGAACCAATCGCCTTGACCGAGACCCAACGAACACGCGCGACGGAGGCCTTCTGGGGCCGCCGTCACGGCAAGCCGCTTCGTCCCATGCAGGCCGAGGCCATGGATACCGTGCTGCCCGCGCGGCTGGTCGATGTGACGACGCCTGCGCCTCAGAACCTGCGCGCTCTCTTTGACGCGGAGACCGACACAGTCCGCCTCGAAATCGGCTTCGGCGGCGGCGAGCATCTGTTGCGCGAGGCGGAAGCCCATCCGCGCACCGGCTTCATCGGCGTCGAGCCCTTCGTCAACGGCATGGCCAAGATGGCGATGCGGCTGTCCGAGGCGCCCCTGCCCAACATCCGGCTCTTCCACGACGACGCGACGCTGTTGCTCGACTGGCTGCCCGACGCCTCGCTCGACTGGATCGACCTGCTTTACCCCGACCCATGGCCCAAGAAGCGCCACTGGAAGCGGCGTTTCGTGAGCGACAAGAACCTCAGCCGCTTCGCCCGCATCCTCAAGCCCGGTGGCCGCTTCTGCTTTGCGTCGGATATCGACACCTATGTCGATTGGACGCTGATCCATGCGCGCGACCATGAGGCTTTCGAATGGCCGGCGCGATCCTCGCTCGACTGGCTGACGCCTTACAAGGGCTGGGCGCCCACGCGCTACGAGGAAAAGGCCCGGCGTGAAGGACGCAGTTCGGCCTATTTGACCTTTATCCGTCGCTGATCGGGACGCGCCGATTGACAAGGCGGGGCCTCGCCCGCTCTATGAGGCCGAAAGTGATGCCCCGTTTCCGGGGTTCTTGGGAGGAAATCATATGAAGACTTCGCTTTGGGCAGGCGTGATCCTGTCCGCACTCGTTTCTGCCGGCAGCGCCTGGGCGGCCGACTACAAGATCATCGCGCCCGCGGCTCCCGGCGGCGGCTGGGACCAGACGGCCCGCTCGATGCAGTCCGCACTTCAGGATGACGGCATTTCGCCGAGCGTGCAGGTGACCAACGTGCCGGGCGCCGGCGGCACCATCGGCCTTGCCCAGTTCGTCAACCAGGCGAGCGGCGATCCCGAGCAGCTGATCGTCGGCGGTTATGTCATGGTCGGCGCGATCCTCACCAACAATTCGCCCGTGACGCTCGAGCAGATCACGCCGATCGCGCGCCTGACCGGCGAGTATGAGGCGATCGTGGTTCCGGCCGCGTCCGAGATCAAGGACATGGCCGGCCTCGTCGAGAAGCTGAAATCCGATCCGGGCTCCGTGTCCTGGGGCGGCGGCTCGGCCGGCGGCACCGACCAGATCACGGCGGGCCTGATCGCCAAGGCCGTCGGCGTCGATCCGACCAAGGTCAACTACATCGCCTTTTCGGGTGGCGGCGAAGCGCTGGCGGCCATTCTCGGCAATCAGGTGACGGTCGGCATCTCCTCCTACAGCGAGTTCGCGAGCCAGGTTCAGGCCGGCACGCTGCGCCTGCTGGCCGTGTCGTCGGATGAGCGCCTCACCGGCGTCGAGGCGCCGACCTTCAAGGAAGCCGGCGTCGATGTCTCGATCCAGAACTGGCGCATGGTCGCGGCAGCTCCCGGCATCAGCGACGAGCAGAAGGCGACTATTACGGCGGATGTCGACAAGATGGTGAAGTCCGAGGCCTGGAAGAAGATCCTTGCCGACAAGGGCTGGGCCGACACCTATCTGGCCGGCGACGAGTTCGTCGCGCAGCTCAAGAAGGATCAGGAAGCGACCGCGACGATCCTGAAGGAAATCGGCCTGGTTCAGTAAACCAGAGCCAGCCAGCGACGAAATGCGAGCTACGCTGTTATGAGCGAGAACACATCGCGCCGCCCCGACCGGGCGGCGCTTCTGATTGCGCTGGGCCTCGTGGTGATCGGTGCGGTCATCGCGTGGAGCACCTATAATGCCGGCGGCCCGCGCGGCTATTCGCCGGTCGGGCCCAAGACGGTTCCCTTCGTGATTGCCAGCGTTCTGGTGATCCTCGGAATTTTCACCGCAATCGCGGGAATGCGCGGCGATTTTCCCGAGCGTGAGCATCATGATCCGAAGCCGATCCTCTGGATCCTCGGTGGTCTCGTTATCCAGATGCTTTCCATGAAGACGGTCGGCTTCTCGATCGCGACTGGCCTTCTCTTCGCACTCGTCGCGAAAGGCTTCGGACGCGGGCCGCTCTGGATGACGATACCCATCGGCATCGTCTTTTCCTTCGTGATCTGGTTCATTTTTGCCAAGGGCCTGCAGCTTTCGCTTCCGGCCGGTCCGCTGGAGCGTCTGATCTGATGGATACGTTCGCGCTTCTGGGCCAGGGCCTCGTTACCGCCTTCGAGCTTCAGAACCTTCTTTACGCGCTGATCGGCGTGACGCTCGGCACGGCAGTCGGCGTGCTTCCCGGCATCGGCCCGGCGCTCACCGTGGCCCTGCTTCTGCCTGTCACCTACAAGCTCGACCCCGCCGGCTCGCTGATCATGTTCGCGGGCATCTATTATGGCGGCATGTATGGCGGCTCGACCACCTCGATCCTGCTCAACACGCCGGGCGAGAGCGCTTCGATCGTGACCGCGCTCGAAGGCAACAAGATGGCCCGAAAGGGCAGGGGCGGGCCGGCTCTCGCGACCGCCGCCATCGGCTCCTTCGTCGCCGGCCTGCTCGCGACGCTGGGTCTGGCCTTCATCGCGCCGAGCGTGGTGAGCTTCGCGCTGTCCTTCGGCCCGGCCGAATATTTCGCGCTGATGCTCTTGGCCTTCATGACGGTTTCGGCCGCCTTCGGCGATTCGACCCTGCGCGGCCTGACCTCGCTCTTTCTGGGTCTGGCGCTCGGCCTGATCGGCATCGACCAGCTGACGGGACAGGCACGCCTCGTCTTCGGCCTGCCCAACCTTTTCGACGGCATTTCGGTGACCACGCTCGCGGTCGCGCTCTTCGCGATCGGCGAGACGCTCGCAGTGGCCGCGAGCCACCAGACCGGTGACGAGAAGGTGGAGGCGGTGAAGGGCTCGGTCTGGATGAACCGCGAGGACTGGCGGCGGTCATGGATGCCATGGCTGCGCGGCACGGCGATCGGTTTCCCCATCGGCGCGATGCCGGCGGGTGGCGCGGACGTGTCGAGCTTCCTGTCCTATTCGGCGGAGCGCAACTTCTCGAAGCACCCTGAGGAGTTCGGTCATGGCGCGATCGAGGGTGTCGCCGGCCCTGAGGCCGCGAACAACGCGTCGGCCGCCGGCACGCTGGTGCCGCTCCTGACGCTCGGTCTGCCGACCACGGCGACCGCTGCGATCATGCTGGCGGGCTTCCAGCAGTTCGGGCTTCAGCCGGGTCCGCTGCTGTTTGCCACCAATGCGCCGCTGGTCTGGGGCCTGATCGCGAGCCTCTTGGTCGCGAACTTCATGCTTCTGGTTCTGAACCTGCCCCTGATCGGGCTTTGGGTGAAGCTGCTGACCATCCCGCGGCCGTGGCTCTATGCCGGCATTCTGGTCTTTGCGACGCTCGGCACCATCGGTGCGGATGCTTCGACGACCTATCTCGGGGGAATTCCCGTCGCCTTCGGGCTGGGGCTTCTGATGCTGTTCGGATTGCTCGGCTATGGCTTGCGCCGCTTCGGCTATCCGATCGCGCCCGTGGTGGTGGGTCTGATCCTGGGGCCGATGGCGGAGAAGAGCCTGCGTCAGGCACTCCAGATCAGCCAGGGCAATCCGAGCGCGCTGTTCCATTCATGGATCGCGATCGTGCTCTGGGTGCTGGCCTTCACGGCACTTCTCTTGCCGCTCTACCTGCGCATGCGGGGCAGAGGCAAAGTGCTCTCGCAGTTCGGGACCGACGAGGACTGAGATAGCGCGGACTGAGAACCCGAAACGGGTTCTCGTTCGTGCGAACTCTGGATGTCAGAGCTTGATCTGACGGAACGTTGCCGGCTCGATGCCGAGCTGCTGAAGGTCACGGGCCTTGGGCTGGCGACGACCGTCAAGGGCTGCCGAAACGGCGATGGCGCTGCCGAGAGCATCGAAGATGCTGCGAATGCGGCTGGGGCGCGACTGCATGGTCATGATGGTTTCCTGTTTCATTGTGCGATGCAACATAGATAATATGTCGCGTGGCCTTGGGTGAGGGATAAGATCGCAGGCCAGCCATGCTGAACTGCATGGACTGTGAACGAATGCGGATCGACTTGCATTCGGGGGGCAGCCAAGCTATATGCGCCCCATATTCTTGGTCGGTTTGACGAAGAGTGGGTCCACCCGGTCCCGCTCTTTTTTGTTTCCGGCCCCTCGTTCAGGACCCTGATGACGGCTGAAAGCTTTAACGACGATCGGCTTATCCGCGAAAGTGGTTCGGACGCCCGTGTGGCGGCCATCGTCGCGCCTGTGATCGAGCCACTGGGTTTCCGCCTCGTGCGGGTTCGCGTTTCAGGGCAGAACGGCTTGACGCTGCAGATCATGGCCGAGCGCCATGACGGCACCATGAGCGTCGAGGATTGCGAGACGGTGAGCCGTGCGGTGTCGCCCGTGCTGGACGAGGCCGACCCGATCCCCGACGCCTATCATCTCGAAGTGTCTTCGCCCGGCATCGACCGGCCGCTGGTGCGTGCCAGCGATTTTTCCGATTGGGCCGGCCACGTCGCCAAGCTCGAAACCTCGGTGATGGTGGATGGCCGCAAGCGCTTTCGCGGCAAGCTCGGGGTTCCGGAAAACGGCCATGTGGTGATCGAGCGCGACGCGGCGTCCTATGGTGACGCGCCGACCGTTTCGATCCCGCTCGACGCGATTTCCGACGCGCGCCTCATTCTGACGGACGAACTGATCCGCGAGGCGCTCGCCAAGGACAAGAAGGCCCGCCAGGCCGCCAAGCGCGGCGAAGTGGGCAACGACAACGAACCGGCGGACGACGAAGACGTCTCTGCTGACGAAGAGTAGTAATTCCAGCAAAAGTGCGCAGCGGTTTTGCGTGCGGAATTACGAGAAAGAAGAGATGGAGCATTTGCGATGAATCTTGATTCATCGGAAGTGCTCCGACACAAGGGAGAGTGACTATGGCCGTCAGCGCCAACAGGCTCGAGCTTCTGCAGATTGCGGACGCCGTCGCGCGCGAAAAGTCGATCGACAAGACCATCGTGATCGCCGCCATGGCGGACGCCATCCAGAAGGCCGCGCGCTCGCGCTACGGCCAGGAAACCAATATCCGCGCCGACATCAACCCGAACACCGGCGAGATGAAGCTGCAGCGCCTGATGGAAGTGGTCGAGACGGTCGAGGAATATGACCGCGAGATCGCGCTCGAGGACGCGCGCCGCCGCAACCCCGATGCGCAGGTCGGCGACTTCATCGCCGAGCAGCTGCCGCCCATGGATTTCGGTCGCATCGCCGCCCAGAGCGCCAAGCAGGTGATCGTGCAGAAGGTGCGCGAGGCCGAGCGCGACCGCCAGTATGACGAATACAAGGATCGCATCGGCGAGATCGTCAACGGCACGGTCAAGCGCGCCGAATACGGCAATGTCATCGTGGATCTGGGCCGTGGAGAGGGCATCGTCCGCCGCGATGAGCTGATCCCGCGCGAGAACTACAAGTATGGCGACCGCATCCGCGCCTATGTCTATGACGTGCGCCGCGAGCAGCGCGGGCCGCAGATCTTCCTGTCGCGCACCCATCCGCAGTTCATGGCGAAGCTCTTCACCATGGAAGTGCCGGAGATCTATGACGGCATCATCGAGATCAAGTCGGTGGCTCGCGATCCGGGCTCGCGCGCCAAGATCGCGGTGACGAGCCGCGATTCCTCGATCGATCCGGTCGGCGCCTGCGTCGGCATGCGCGGCTCGCGCGTGCAGGCCGTGGTCGGCGAGTTGCAGGGCGAGAAGATCGACATCATTCCGTGGTCGCCGTCCGCCGCCTCCTTTATCGTCAATGCGCTGCAGCCGGCGGAAGTCGCCAAGGTCGTTCTCGACGAGGACGCCGAGCGTATTGAAGTCGTGGTGCCGGATGACCAACTGTCTCTGGCGATCGGCCGTCGCGGCCAGAACGTCCGTCTCGCTTCGCAGCTGACGGGCTGGGACATCGACATCCTTACCGAGGAAGAAGAAAGCTCGCGCCGCCAGAAGGAGTTCACCGAGCGTTCGGCCCTCTTCATGGACGCGCTCAACGTGGACGAGATGGTGGGCCAGGTTCTGGCGTCCGAAGGCTTCTCGACGGTCGAGGAAGTGGCTTACGTCGATGCGGACGAGATTTCGTCCATTGACGGGTTCGACGAGGAAACCGCGACCGAGATCCAGTCGCGTGCGCGTGAGTATCTGGAGCGTATCGAGGCCGAGCACGATGCCAAGCGTCGTGAACTGGGCGTCGAGGACGAGCTTCGCGAGATCCCCGGCATCACGACCGCGATGCTGGTGGCGCTCGGCGAAGACGGCGTGAAGACGGTCGAGGACTTCGCCGGCTATGCGGTGGACGACCTGACCGGCTGGAAAGAGCGCAAGGACGGGGAAACCAAGACCTTCCCCGGCATCCTGACGCCTTTCGAGGTTTCGCGCCAGGACGCGGAAGCGATGGTCATGGCGGCCCGTTTGAAGGCCGGCTGGATCGAAGAAGAAGAACTCGGCTCGGACGAGGCGGACGACGCCTCCACCGAAGCGGCCGAGTAAGGGCAGTGGTTTGGAGCGCGACACATGGGCAGGGAGGCAGTCGAAGACATGAACGACCGCACTTGCATCGTGTCGCGCCAGGCCGGCAGCTCGGATGAGCTGATCCGTTTCGTCGCAGGGCCCGACAATTCCGTCGTGCCCGACCTGAAGCGCTCGCTCCCTGGGCGCGGCTGCTGGGTGACGGGCACGCGCGATAGCGTGGAAAAGGCGCTCAAGCGCAAGCTGTTTCCCCGCGCGCTCAAGGCCGAGGTGCAAGCGTCAGCCGACTTGCCCGCAAATCTCGACACCCTACTTGTTCGGAATGCGCTCGGCGCATTGGGTCTTGCGCGCAAGGCGGGAAGCCTCGTTTTCGGCGCGGCTCAGGTCGAGAAGGCCGTACGCTCCGGCCGTGCCGCCTTCGTGCTTCACGCGACCGAAGCCTCACCTGACGGCATTCGCAAGATCACGAATGCGCGACACGCGGTCCTCCACATGGATGGACCCGCCATCGAAGCCTACAAACTGTTCTCCGAGGCCGAATTGGGTTTGGCATTGGGTGGGACAAATGTGATACATGCTGCCGTGCTCAGCGAAGGCGCTGGCAAGGCGGTGGAAAAGCGCGTGCAGGCGCTCCATCGGTACCGGGGAGGTGGCTCCCCCGACAGCCGTTCAATGGATCAAGCGACTGCGCCCCAAGACGACGCCGCGAAGGATATGGAATGAGTGATACCAAGACAGGTGACGACAAGACGCTGAGCGTGAGCGGCAAGCTGACGCTGAAGCGTCCGGGCCTCGAGCAGGGCACGGTGCGCCAGAATTTCAGCCATGGTCGCACCAAGTCTGTCGTCGTCGAGACGAAGAAGCGCAAGTTCAACGTGCCGGGCACCGAGGCGCCTGCAGCAGCACCCGCGCCCGCCGCGGGCGGCCTGAAGCCGCGTCCGGCGGCCCCGGCTGCCGCTGCCCCCGCGCCGCAGGCCCCTGCCGCGCAAACGCCGCCTCCCGCGCCGACGCCGCGCCCGGCGGCACCGGCACCCGCTCCGGCACCTCAGGCTGCGACGCCTGCCCCAGCACCTCAGGCCGCGACGCCGGCTCCAGCACCTGCCGCGCCTCAGGCACCAGCAGCGATTGCCGCTGCTGAGCCGACGCCCGCGCCGGCTCCAACACCAGCACCTCAGCCGGCCGCCGCAGCACCCGTTGCTCAGCCTCGTGCCGAGACGCCAAGCGCACCGGCACCTCAGGCTTCCGCTCCGGCTCCGCGCCCCGCCGCGCCTTCCGCGCCGCAGGGTCAGCGTCCGGGTGGGCCTGCGCCGCAGGGCGGACGTCCCGGTTATCAGGGTCAGGGTTATCAAGGCCAGCGCTCGGGTGGTCCGGGCGGTGGTGGCCGTCCCAACGATCGTCCGCAGGGCGGCCGTCCGGGTGGCGCGCCTTACGGTCAGCGTTCGGGTGGTGGCGGCGAAGGCCGTGACCGTGATCGCGACCGCTCGCGTGGTCCTCAGCAGAACCGCAGCGGTGGCGGCGGCATGGTGTTGAACTCGCTCTCGCAGAGCGAGATGGAAGCCCGCCGTCGTGCCCTGGCATCAGCCGGTGCGCGTGAGCAGGAAGATCGTGCGCGCGCTGCCGACGATGCGCGTCGCCGCGCCGAGGAGGATGAGCGCCGCCGTCGCGAGCGTGAAGAATCCGCGCGCCGTCAGGCCGAGGAAGAGGCACGCATCCAGAAGGAAGCGGAAGACCGCCGTCGCGCCGAGGAAGACGCCAAGCGCCGCGCCCCGCGCGCCGAACTGGTCAACTCGTCTGACGACGAGGAGGAGGGCGACCGCCGTCCGGCTCGTGGCGCGGGTGCAGGTGCCGGTGCTGCGGCCCGTCCCGCACCGCGTCTTGCCGCGCGCCCCGATGCCAACCGTACGCCGGCCCGCACCCGTCCGGGTGGCGATGACCGCCGTCGCGGCAAGCTGACGGTCAGTGCTGCGACGTCCGACGACGATGCGCGTTCGCGCTCTCTTTCGGCGATGCGTCGCCGGCAGGAGAAGTTCAAGCGTGCGATGTACGAACAGCCGCGCGAGAAGATCACCCGCGAGGTGGTTCTGCCTGAAACCATCACTATCCAGGAACTCGCTCAGCGTATGTCCGAGCGCGCCGTGGAAGTGGTGAAGTACTTCATGAAGCAGGGCCAGATCATGAAGCCCGGCGACGTGATCGATGCGGATACCGCCGAGCTGGTCGCGTCCGAATTCGGCCACACCGTGCGCCGCGTGGCGGAAAGCGACATCGAGGAAGGCCTCTTCGACATCGCCGATCGTCCCGAGGACATGGAGTCGCGTCCGCCCGTGGTCACGATCATGGGCCACGTCGATCACGGCAAGACCTCGCTGCTCGACGCCATCCGCAATGCGAATGTGGTGTCCGGCGAAGCCGGCGGCATCACGCAGCATATCGGCGCCTATCAGGTCGAGAAGGACGGTCACCCGATCACCTTCATCGACACGCCGGGTCACGCGGCCTTCACAGCGATGCGTGCCCGCGGCGCGCAGGCGACCGACATCGCGATCCTCGTGGTGGCGGCCGACGATTCGGTGATGCCGCAGACGATCGAGTCGATCAGCCATGCCAAGGCGGCCAATGTGCCGATCATCGTGGCGATCAACAAGGTCGACAAGCCTTCGGCCGATCCGCAGAAGGTGCGCACGCAGCTGCTGCAGCACGAGGTGTTCGTGGAATCGATGGGCGGTGAGGTGCTCGACGTCGAGGTTTCGGCCAAGACGGGTGCAGGCCTCGACAAGCTCCTTGAAGCCATCCTGCTGCAGGCCGAAATCCTCGACCTCAAGGCGAACCCGGAGCGTACGGCCGAGGGTGTGGTCATCGAAGCCAAGCTCGACAAGGGCCGTGGTCCGGTGGCGAGCGTTCTGGTTCAGACCGGTACGCTGCTGCCCGGCGACATCCTCGTGGCCGGCACCGAATGGGGCCGTGTGCGCGCGGTGATCAACGATCGCGGCGAGGTACTCGACGAGGCCCTGCCTTCGACGCCGGTCGAGATCCTGGGTCTCGGCGGCACGCCGCAGGCCGGTGACCGCTTCGCCGTCATCAACGACGAGGCGCGTGCCCGCGAGATCACCGAGTACCGTCAGCGCATGGCCCGCGACAAGGCGGCCGCGCGTCATGCCGGCAGCCGCGGCTCGCTCGAGCAGATGATGAGCCAGCTCCAGACCAGCGGTCTGAAAGAGTTCCCGCTCGTCATCAAGGGCGACGTGTCCGGTTCGGTGGAAGCCATCGTGGCAGCGCTCGACAAGCTCGGCACCGACGAAGTGCGTGCGCGCATCGTTTATGCCGGTGCGGGCGGCATCACGGAAACCGACGTCTCGCTGGCCGAAACGTCCGGTGCCGCGATCATCGGCTTCAACGTGCGTGCGAATGCGCAGGCGCGTCAGGCGGCCGAGCGCGCCGAGATCGACATCCGCTACTACAACATCATCTACAACCTCGTGGATGACGTGAAGGCGGCCATGTCGGGCCTGCTCTCGCCGGAGCGCCGCGAAACCTTCATCGGCAATGCCGAGATCCTGGAAGTGTTCGACATCACCAAGATCGGCAAGGTCGCGGGTTGCCGTATCACCGAAGGCAAGGTGGAGCGTGGTGCGGGCGTGCGCCTGATCCGCGACAATGTCGTGATCCACGAAGGCACGCTGAAGACGCTCAAGCGCTTCAAGGACGAAGTGTCGGAGGTTCCGGTCGGTCAGGAATGCGGTATGGCGTTCCAGAACTACGAGAACATTCAGGCCGGCGACATCATCGAGTGCTTCCGCGTCGAGATGGTGAGCCGCTCGCTCTAAAAGCATCGGGGTGATCGATTGATCATCCTACCCAGAGTTGAAAGCGGGCGATGGAGCTGATCCATCGCCCGCTTCGCTATCCGCGTCTCGAAGAAAATGGCGCGAAACGAACCGTTCCTCCGAAAGTTGTTGAGTGATGTCGAGCCCCACGAAAGGCCCTTCCCAGCGCCAGCTCCGCGTCGGCGAGCAGGTCCGCCACGCATTGGCGGAAATGCTCCAGCGCGGCGAATTGCAGGATGACCTGATCGAAAGTGCCGTGATTTCGGTCGGCGAAGTGCGCATGTCGCCCGATCTCAAGATCGCCACCGCCTTTGTCGTGCCGCTGGGTGCCAAAGACGAGAACGCGGTGGTGGAAGCGCTCAACCGCCATGCGCGCTTTGTTCGCGGCCGCATGTCGCCCGCCTTGCGCCAGATGAAATACATGCCCGAATTCCGCTTCCGTCTCGACACGAGCTACGACAACATGACCCGCATCGACGCCCTCCTGCGCTCGCCCGAAGTGGCGCGTGACCTCGACCACGACGAGGAAAACTAATGGCACGGCGGGGCAAGAAGAAGGGTCGGCCGGTTTCGGGCTGGCTGGTGCTGGACAAGCCGGCGGGACTGGGCTCGACCGAGGCCGTGTCCAAGATCAAGTGGCTGTTCGGTGCGGACAAGGCGGGCCACGCGGGCACGCTCGATCCGCTGGCGTCCGGCATGCTGCCCATCGCCTTGGGCGAGGCGACCAAGACAGTGCCCTACGTCATGGATGGGGCGAAGACCTATCGCTTCACCGTGGGCTGGGGCGAGGAGCGCAACACGGATGACCTCGAAGGCGAGGCGACGGTGCGTTCGGATCTGCGTCCCACGCGTGATGCGATCGAGGCGCTTCTGCCGCAGTTCACCGGCGTGATCATGCAGACGCCGCCGCAGTTCTCGGCCATCAAGATCGCCGGCAATCGCGCTTATGATCTGGCGCGCGATGGCGAGGTGGTGGAGATCCCCGCCCGCGAGGTCGAGATCGTCCGGTTCGAGATCGTGGAAATGCCCGACGCGAACCACACGACCTTCGAGGTCGAGTGCGGGAAGGGCACCTATGTGCGCTCGCTGGCGCGCGACATGGGCCGCCTGCTCGGCTGCTACGGCCACATCACGCTGTTGCGCCGCGAGGAGGTCAGCCCCTTCACGGTGGAAGACCTCGTGACGCTGGCGGAACTCGAAACGGCGGGCGGCGAAACGGAAGAGATCGGCGAGCGCTTCGCGGCGCGCGACGAGTTCCTGCTCGATGCCGCTGCTGCCCTCGAAGATTTGCCGCAGCTGCCGCTCTCGGACGACGCGGCGCAGAAGATCAGGCTCGGCAATGCGGTGATCCTGCGCGGGCGGGACGCGCCGCTCCATGCGGACGAGGCCTGCGCCACCTCGCGCGGCAAGCTGGTGGCCATCGGCGCAGTCGAAGCGGGATTGTTCAAGCCCAAGCGCGTGTTTGTCGGGTAGAGCGGTTTCCGACCATGTTGCATCGTCGGCACGCAGGTGATTTTGATTCAGCACAAGGCGCGAGGAGGGCGCGATGTTCATGCATCGTAACCGACGAGCAACGCGGCTGCTGGGGCAAAATCGCCCCGCCGCGCAGCGGGCGCCCGAAGGGCGATGAGGGCGGTGCAATATGATTGGAAACCGCTAACCCATGCTCAAGGAACAGCGTGCCCTCCGCCGCAAGGCCAACCGCTCGCCGGTGGGCGCGGCTCCCGGCACGCTGACCGCGCACCCGCATGCGGAGCCGACGGAACTCAACCTCACGCTGGTCGGCAACGGGCGCAGCGAGTTCCACGAGAATGTCGCCTTCGATCTTGTCGCCAAGCGACGCGGCGAATTTCCGCTGGTCTGGCTCGATTGCGTGGGGCTCGGCGATGTCGAATTGATCGAGCGCGTCGGCAAGCTCTTCGGCCTGCACCGGCTGGCGCTGGAGGATGCGGTCAACACCGGCCAGCGGCCCAAGGCCGACTTCTACGACGCCCATGGTTTCGTCGTTCTGTCGATGATCGATGAGATCAAATCCGGCCGCGTGGAGCAGATCTCGCTCGCCTTCGGCAAGAATTTCGTGGTCACCTTCCAGGAGCGCAAGGGCGACCCGTTCGAACCCGTGCGCCACCGCATCAAGCGTAATTCGCCCATCTGCGAGCGCGGCGGCGACTATCTCGCCTACACGCTGATCGATGCCATCGTGGACAGCTATTTTCCCGTGGTCGAGAACATGGGCGACCTGATCGACAAGATGGAGGATGCGGTCTTCGCCGAGCGGGGCGGGGACCGGCGCATCAAGGAACTGCACATGCTGCGCCGAGGCGTGAGCGGGGTGAAGCGCTCGCTCTGGCCGCTGCGTGACGCGATGGCCGGGCTGACGCGCGCGGAGAGCCCGTTGGTAACGACCGAGACCAAGCTCTACTTCAACGACACGCTCGACCACGCCATTCGCCTGATCGAGATGGTCGAGACCTATCGCGACATGCTCACCGGCCTGATCGAGATCGACATCTCCATGGCGCAGGCGCGCACCAATGACGTGATCTCGTTTCTCACGATCATCTCCTCGATCTTCATCCCGCTCACGTTCGTCGCGGGCATCTGGGGCATGAATTTCGATCCGAAGGCCTCGCCCTATAATATGCCCGAGCTTGAGACCTATTACGGCTATCCGTTGGCACTTCTGTTCATGGCGGCGCTCGGCGGCGGCATCTTCGCCTATTTCAAATGGCGCAAGTGGCTTTGAGGCAGTTTTTGCGAGGTAACACAGGCGTTTAAAGGAAGTGCTGGCGTTTGGGCCCCGACTTCATTATATGCGGCCCAGCAACGTGCACCGCACCTTGCCTTTAGCGGCCCCCGCTGGACGACATCCCGGCCGTGGGCATCTTCTCCTCTCCAATCATAAGGAACCATCCGATGTCGATCACTGCCGAGCGCAAGCAGGAATTGCTCAAGGAATACGCGACCCAGAAGGGCGACACCGGTTCGCCGGAAGTTCAGGTCGCGATCCTGTCCGAGCGCATCAAGAACCTGACCGAGCACTTCAAGGACCACAAGAAGGACAACCACTCCCGTCGTGGCCTTCTCAAGCTCGTGTCGCAGCGCCGCCGCCTTCTTGACTATCTCAAGGGCAAGGAAGAGGCGCGCTACCAGACGCTGATCGAGAAGCTCGGCCTGCGTCGCTAAAAACCATCCGAACCGGCGGAAACCTCATGTTTCCGCCGGTTCACCTTTTCGGACCGGCCGTCACAGCACGGCGGTCCGCTGAAGGCTTCCAGTGAAAAAGGAAGCCGCTCCATGGGAACGGGTCATGGGGCAGGATTGCAGGAGGCCTTCTCACGAGACCTCCCGCTGTCTTGCCCATGGCTCGCCCGAACGAAGCCAGAGGGAAGAAGCCGCGCGCGTCTCATCGCGAGCCGCACTTCCCGTTTGAAGGACAAGGCATGTTCTCACACCACAAAGTGGAAATCGAATGGGCTGGGCGCCCGCTCACCCTCGAAACCGGCAAGATCGCGCGTCAGGCTGACGGCGCGGTTCTCGCCACTTATGGCGAAACCGTTGTTCTCGCCACGGTCGTTTCCGCCAAGGCCCCCAAGGTCGGCATCGACTTCTTCCCGCTCACCGTGAACTATCAGGAAAAGACCTTCGCGGCCGGCAAGATCCCCGGCGGCTACTTCAAGCGCGAAGGCCGTCCGTCGGAAAAGGAAACGCTGGTTTCCCGCCTGATCGACCGCCCGATCCGCCCGCTCTTCGCGGAAGGCTATCGCAACGACACGCAGGTCGTCGTCACCGTCGTCCAGCACGACCTCGAAAACGATCCGGACATTCTGGCGATCGTCGCGACCTCGGCCGCGCTCACGCTTTCGGGCGTGCCTTTCATGGGCCCGATCGGCGGCGCGCGCGTCGGCTACATCAACGGCCAGTATGTTCTGAACCCGCATATCGACGAATATCCTGAGTCCAAGCTCGACCTCGTCGTGGCCGGCACCGGCGACGCCGTTCTGATGGTCGAGTCCGAGGCGCAGGAACTCGGCGAAGACGTGATGCTGGGTGCGGTCATGTTCGGCCACAAGGGCTTCCAGCCGGTGATCGACGCGATCATCAAGCTGGCCGAAGTCGCCGCCAAGGAACCGCGCGAGCACCAGCCCGCCAGCCTGGGCGAGCTCGAGACCGAAATCCTCGGCATCGCCGAAAGCGAGCTGCGCGAAGCCTACAAGAACACCGACAAGCAGACCCGCTACAACGCGGTCGACGCGGTGAAGGCCAGGGTCAAGGCGCATTTCACGCCGGCCGAAGGCGAGGCGCCGAAGTGGACCGCCGAGCAGGTCGCCGGCACGTTCAAGGACCTTCAGGCCAAGATCGTGCGCTGGAACATCCTCGACACGGGCTCGCGCATCGACGGCCGCGATCTCAAGACCGTTCGTCCGATCGTGTCGGAAGTGGGCGTTCTGCCCCGCACGCACGGCTCGGCGCTGTTCACGCGCGGCGAGACGCAGGCCCTCGTCGTGGCGACGCTCGGCACCGGCGAGGACGAGCAGTTCATCGACGCGTTGACCGGCACCTACAAGGAGACCTTCCTCCTTCACTACAATTTCCCGCCTTACTCGGTGGGCGAGACCGGCCGCATGGGTTCGCCCGGCCGCCGCGAGATCGGCCACGGCAAGCTCGCCTGGCGCGCCGTGCACCCGGTTCTGCCCGCACCCGAGCAGTTCCCCTACACGCTGCGCGTGGTGTCGGAGATCACCGAGTCGAACGGTTCGTCGTCGATGGCGACCGTTTGCGGCACCTCGCTGGCGCTGATGGATGCGGGCGTTCCGCTGACGAAGCCCGTCGCGGGCATCGCCATGGGCCTCATCAAGGAAGACGAGCGCTACGCGGTGCTGTCGGACATCCTGGGTGACGAGGACCATCTCGGCGACATGGACTTCAAGGTCGCGGGTTCCGAGAATGGCATCACCTCGCTGCAGATGGACATCAAGATCGATGGCATCACCGAGGAGATCATGAAGGTCGCGCTGGACCAGGCCAAGGACGGCCGCCTGCACATCCTGAACGAGATGGCCAAGGCGCTGACCTCGGCACGTTCGGAGCTCGGCGAGTTCGCGCCCCGCATCGAGGTCATGAACATCCCGACCGACAAGATCCGCGACGTGATCGGTTCCGGCGGCAAGGTGATCCGCGAGATCGTCGAGAAGACCGGCGCCAAGATCAACATCGAGGACGACGGCACGGTGAAGATCGCCTCTTCCAACGCCAAGGAGATCGAGGCGGCGAAGAAGTGGATCCACACCATCGTGGCCGAGCCGGAAGTGGGCGAGATCTACGAAGGCACGGTCGTCAAGACCGCCGACTTCGGCGCTTTCGTCAACTTCTTCGGCCCGCGCGACGGTCTCGTCCACATCTCCCAGCTCGCCAGCGAGCGCGTGGCCAAGACCACCGACGTCGTGAAGGAAGGCCAGAAGGTCTATGTGAAGCTCATGGGCTTCGACGAGCGCGGCAAGGTTCGCCTTTCCATGAAGGTCGTCGATCAGGAGACCGGCAAGGAAATCGCTCGCGACAAGAAGGAAGAGGGCGAAGACGCCGCCTGATCGGTGGATCGCTGAAGATAAGAGGCGCGGCCGGCAACGGCCGCGCCTTTTTTGTTTTGGAGGATGACTGCGGGGAGGGTGGTGCTCGTCATTCAGGTCACCCCCACCCTGTATCCCTCCCCACAAGGGGGAGGGAGGACATGCGCGTTGTGTCTGATCCTTCAAGCCAGGCGCCAAGCATCGAGGTCGAACGCTACGATGACGCCCTCTCTCCCCCTTGTGGGGAGGGATAAGGGGTGGGGGTAACGTCTCCGCCAGACGCAATCCCTCCGCGAGCATCCGCCGCCGACGCCCCTCCCCACCACCATCCCCTTGCCCCAGACTCACATCCCCTGCAGAAGCACCGCATGACTGCCGCGACGCTTCTCCACCCCTTCACCGCCGATCTGCTCCCGCCCCCCGCGCCGGATGCCCGCGTTTTCTGGCTCGGTGCCGATCCCGATTTAACGCTTCCCGAAGCATTCCCCTCCGACATCACCTTCGTCCAAGGCTTTCGCCCGACATTCCTGCGCCTTGCCAAGCCCGGCTTGAACGTCATCTCGAGCCCCGAAGGCGAGGTTTACGATCTCGCACTCGTCCAGTGCACGCGCCACCGCGGCGAGAACGAGGCGCGGATCGGGGAGGCTCTGCGCCGTTTGAAGCCCGGTGGGCTGCTGGTGGTGGCTGGCGGCAAGATGGAAGGCGCAGATAGCCTGCGCAAGCGCGTCGGTTCGTGGCTTGCGCTCGAAGGGCATGCCTCGAAGCATCACGGCATCGTCTTCTGGGCGTATCGTCCGGACGTGCTCCCGCTCGAAGCCGCAGTGCCGGCGGAACCGGTGGAGTTCGAAAGCGATGGCGCGCGCTTCCGGACGCTGCCCGGCATGTTCTCGCATGGCGAGGTGGATGCGGCTTCGAAACTTCTCGCCGATCATCTCCCGACCGGCCTCAAAGGCGCTGCCGCCGACTTCTGCGCGGGGTGGGGCTATCTCTCTCGCCGTTTGCTCGACGCGCAGCCGGGTCTCAGCGCACTCGATCTCTATGAGGCCGACTGGGCTTCGCTCCAAGCCGCCAAGAGCAATCTGGGTGGCGATGAGGGCAGGGCGCTCGGGTTCTTCTGGCAGGACCTGCTCGGCGAGCCCGTCGAGCGCCGCTATGATTTGATCGTCATGAACCCGCCCTTTCACCAGGGCCGGGCGGCGGAGCCGGGGATCGGGCAGGGGATGATCGAAAAAGCGGTGAAGGCGCTGAAGGGCGGCGGGCGGCTCTTCATGGTCGCCAATCGCGGCCTGCCTTACGAGACGGTGCTGGCGGCGCGGTTCAAGACAGTGAAGCCGCTTGGGGCGGACAAGCGTTTCAACCTGTTCGAGGCGGTGCGCTAAAGTATTGTCTCGCCGCAATTGCGGACGCAAAACTGCTACGCAGTTTTGCTGGAATCGCTCTCGAAGCGCCCCCTAACGGTCGCTTTCGCCGCTTACTCTTTCGCGAAGTTCTTCAGCTCGTCGAGCGTGGGCATCGAGGTGATGTGATAGCCGGAATCCACATAGTGGATTTCGCCCGTCACGCCGGAGGCCATCTCCGAGAGAAGGTAGAGCGCGGAATTGCCGACCTCTTCGATGCCGATATTGCGGCGAAGCGGCGAGTTGCGCTGCTGATAGGTGTACATGTGCCGCGCATCCGCGATGCCGGCGCCGGCCAGCGTCCGCACGGGACCGGCGGAGATGGCGTTCACACGGATGTCGCGCGGGCCGTAATCATTGGCGAGATAGCGCACGCTGGCTTCGAGTCCGGCCTTGGCCACACCCATCACATTGTAGTTCGGCATCACGCGCACGGAGCCGGCATAAGTGAGGGTCAGAAGCGAGCCGCCATTGGGCATGATCTTTGCGGCTTCGCGCGCCACTTCCGTGAACGAGTAGCAGGAGATCACCATGGTGCGCACGAAATTGTCGCGCGTGGTGTCCGCATAGAGGCCCTTCAGCTCGTTCTTGTCGGAGAAGCCGATGGCGTGCACGAGGAAGTCGATCGAGCCCCACTCGCTCTGGAGCGTCTCGAAGACGGAAGCGACGGAGGCGCTGTCCTCGACATCGCAGGGGACGATGAGCCTGGCATCGACCTTGTCAGCCAGGGGCTTCACGCGGCGGCCAAAGGCTTCGCCCTGATAGGTGAAGGCCAGTTCCGCGCCTTGCGCGTGCAGCTTCTGGGCAATGCCCCAGGCGATGGAGTGGTCGTTGGCCACACCCATCACGAGGCCGCGCTTGCCCTTCATCAATTCGTTCATGATCAGGCCTCGTAGCGGCGGAAGACGAGCGTGGCGTTGGTGCCGCCAAAGCCGAAGGAGTTGGACAGCACGGTGTCGATCTTGGCACCGTCAATGCGCTCGCGCACGACCGGCACGCCCTCGAATTCCGGATCGAGGTTTTCGATATGCGCGCTTTCGCCGATGAAGCCCGCCTGCATCATCAGGATCGAATAGATCGATTCCTGCACGCCGGCTGCACCCAGGCTGTGGCCGGTCAAGGACTTGGTGGAGGCGACGTGCGGCATCTTTTCGCCGAACACCTCGCGGATGGCGCCGACTTCCTTGCTGTCGCCCACCGGCGTCGAGGTGCCGTGCGTGTTGATGTAATCGACCGGGCCTTCCACGCCCTGCAGCGCCTGGCGCATGCAGCGCGCCGCACCCTCGCCGGAAGGGGCCACCATGTCGTAGCCGTCCGAGGTCGCGCCATAGCCGACGATCTCGGCATAGATCTTGGCGCCGCGCGCCTTGGCGTGTTCGAGCTCTTCCACCACGAGCACGCCGGCACCACCGGCGATCACGAAGCCGTCGCGGTCGACGTCATAGGCGCGGCTCGCGACATCCGGGCGGTCGTTGTACTTGGACGACATCGCACCCATCGCGTCGAACAGGTTCGACATGGTCCAGTCGAGGTCCTCGTGGCCGCCCGCGAAGACCATGTCCTGCTTGCCCCATTGGATCAGCTCATAGGCATTGCCGATGCAGTGCGCCGAGGTGGAGCAGGCGGACGAGATCGAATAGTTCACGCCATGGATCTTGAACCAGGTCGCGAGCGTGGCGGAGGCCGTGGACGACATGGCTTTGGGCACCGCGAAGGGGCCGACGCGCTTGGGGCTTTCGTTCTTGCGGGTGGTGTCGGCTGCTTCCACGATTGTACGCGTGGAAGGCCCGCCCGAGCCCATGATGATGCCGGTGCGCTCGTTCGTGATATCGGACGCTTCGAGGCCACCATCGGCGATGGCTTGCTCCATCGCGACATGGTTCCATGCACCGCCCTGACCGAGGAAGCGCATCGCGCGGCGATCCACCAGTTCCGCGGGGTCAAGCGAAGGCTTGCCCCAGACGCGGCAGCGGAAGCCGTGCTCGGCGAATGAATCGGAGAATGAAATGCCGGATTTGGCGTCGCGCAGCGATGCGGTGACTTCCTCGGCATTGTTGCCGATCGAGGACACGATGCCGAGGCCCGAAACGACCACACGTCTCATTGTAAACTCCCGAGGCTCAGGGGCAGCGAGCGGATGCGCCCGCCACCCGCGTGGCTCAAGCCGAAGCGGCTTCCTTGAACAGGCCGACGCGCAGGTCGGTGGCCGTGTAGATGGTTTCGCCGTCGGCCTTGAGCCAGCCGTCGCCGATGCAAAGTATGAGGCGGCCGCGCATCACGCGCTTGAAATCGACGCCGTACTCGACGCGTTTCGTCTTGGGCGTCACCATGCCGGTGAACTTGACCTCGCCGGTGGACAGCGCGCGGCCCTTGCCGGGCTCGCCCAGCCAGCCGAGGAAGAAGCCCGACAGCTGCCAGAGCGCGTCGAGGCCGAGGCAGCCCGGCATCACCGGATCGCCGATGAAGTGGCAGGGGAAGAACCAAAGGTCGCGGTGAATGTCGAGTTCGGCGCGCACATGGCCCTTGCCATGCTCGCCGCCGTCCGAAGTGATCTCGGTGATGCGATTGAACATCAGCATCGGCGGATAAGGCAGCTGTGCGTTGCCTACCCCGAACAGTTCGCCGCGCGCGCAGGCGAGAAGTTCTTCGTAGTCGAAGGAATGACGCTCGGAAAAGCTCACGGACGGCAAACCCCATTGCGGGTCCCGTTGAGGGAGAATGCCGCTGATCGAACCGTTCTGCCTGTCACCCTGACGCTCGCCTTTCGCTTTCATCGCCCGTTCCGGCGCAAGGTCATGCGCTTAAACTGCGGCGGTTCGGGGGTCAACCGAAACCCATAAGGCTTTGCCTGCTCCGAAACGCCGCAAACCTGTGCTATTGATCCATTTTCGCCGACCGAATATATGCTTGCCATCCTTCTGTCATGGAAGGATCAAACGGGAAGCCGGGCCAATCGAGGCTCGGGAGTGTTTTATTCAGGCGGTCGATGGATATTTCGATCAGTAACCCAATGGGCTTCGAGCCCGCGAGCGAGCGCGTCCGTGCGGCGGGGCTGAGGCCCACGCGGCAGCGTGTGGCGCTGGCCGAGCTCCTGTTCGCCAAGGGCGACCGCCATCTCTCCGCGGAAGAGCTGCACGAGGAAGCGCTGGGCGCCGGCGTGCCGGTTTCGCTCGCCACCGTCTACAATTGCCTGCACCAGTTCACCGAGGCAGGGCTCCTGCGCATTTTGTCGGTGGAAGGCTCGCGGACCTATTTCGACACCAACATCTCCGACCACCACCACTTCTTCGTGGAAGGCGAGAACCGCGTCTATGACATCGACCAGGGCCCGGTTCAGATCCTGAACCTGCCCGAGCCCCCCGAAGGCATGGAAATCGCCAATGTCGACGTGGTGGTGCGCCTGCGGCCCATGAAGGACCGCTAGGAAGCGTCTTCGCGTCCGTTTTCAGATCGGGACGACCTCAGTCGTCCACCGACTCGCCCGGGTAGGCGCCCCAGATCTGGGACTGCACGACATAGCCCTCATGGCCGGCGAAAACCATTTCGCACCATGTGCCGTCGCATTTCTTGATCGACCCGACCACGCCGGGATCGACCAGCGCTACCTTGCCCGCATCCTTGGACGCCGAGGCATAGACCGGGATCTGCACATCCTTGCCGCGCTGCCAGGGTGCGGTGATGCCGGTGCGGCGGCCCGAAAGCAGGCCTTGATTGACCCAGCCTTCCGCGCCATCCGCATCGCGGATACGGCGCCAGTTGTCGTATTCCTGGATGATCTCCATCGGCATGCCGGCCTTGAGATACATCCAGTCCACCGGATAGTTCACGCCGGGTCCGATGCGTGAGTTGACCTTGCCCGAGCGCAGCGAGACGAAGCGAGGGAGCGGCAGGCCGCTCGGGCCCGTGGTGGTCGCGGCGAACACGCTGTCGCCCGCTTCCTGAGCGTGACCCTGAGCCATCGGCAGCGCCGCCAGCATCACCGCGAAAAGGCTTGCCGCGATGGCACGGGAGGCTGTGTGGCGCATGATCGGTCTGTTCCCTTCTCTCGGGGCTTGCTTCGGCGGCGGAACACCGGCAGACACGACGCAAGCGTTCCGAACGCTCCCGTTTCGGCTTTTTTGCCGGCCCGACGCATGAGAGAAATCATCGCGCGTCTTGGTTAAGGAGTGTTCAACGCCGGCCACGGAGAGGCATTGTTGAGCACGCGAAAGAGACCCCTCGTCGTTCTGACCCGCAAGCTGCCCGACCCGGTCGAAACGCGCATGCGCGAGCTGTTCGACGCGCGCCTCAACATCGACGATCACCCGATGACAGAAGGCGATCTGGCGGCAGCACTCCGCGAGGCGGATGTCCTGGTGCCGACCATCACCGACAAGATCGACGCGGCGCTTCTCCAGCAGGCCGGACCCCAGCTCAAGCTGATCGCGAATTTCGGAAACGGCGTGGACAGGATCGATGTGGCGGCGGCCGCCGCCCGCGGCATCACGGTGACCAACACGCCCAATGTTCTGACCGAAGACACCGCCGACATGACCATGGCGCTGATCTTGGCCGTGCCGCGCCGGCTCGCGGAAGGTGCCAATGTGCTGCCCGATGGGCCGAAATGGAGCGGCTGGTCGCCGACATGGATGCTGGGGCGCCGCATCGGGGGCAAGCGGCTGGGCATTGTCGGCATGGGCCGCATCGGGGCGGCCGTCGCACGGCGCGCCAAGGCGTTCGGGCTGTCCATCCATTATCACAACCGCCATCGGGCAGCGGCGCAGCTCGAGGACGAGCTGGAGGCGACCTATTGGGAAAGCCTCGACCAGATGCTCGCGCGCATGGACATCATCTCGGTGAACTGCCCCTCGACGCCGGCGACTTTCCATCTCTTGTCCGCACGTCGCCTGGCACTCATGCAGCCCTCAGCCACCATCGTGAACACTGCGCGCGGCGACATCATCGACGAGGATGCGCTGATCAAGCTCCTCGCGGACAACAAGCTCGCGGGTGCAGGGCTCGACGTCTTCACCAACGAGCCGGCGGTGAACCCCAAGCTCGTGAAGCTCGCCGCCAAGGGCAAGGTCGTGCTTCTGCCGCATATGAGTTCGGCCACGATCGAAGGCCGCATCGACATGGGCGAGAAGGTGATCGTGAACATTCGCGCCTTCATCGACGGCCACCGGCCGCCTGACCGGGTGCTGCCGAACAAGGTGTAGGAGCCCATTTGAACCTTCTTCGGGTCGGTCCAGCGGTTCTTTTCGACGCCCGCTTCGTTGCCGAGCCTCGTCGATGCCTCCAGCATCGCCTGCGTTCGGCGCCTCTCAGGCGACGAAAATCCCTCGCCGGACCTCAGCCGATGAAGGTCCAAACAGCCTCCGAGCTCAGCGTCCGTATTCGATCGCATCGAACCGCGCGCCGAGGCCGTCGTAAAGCAGCAGGCGGCCGACCAGCGGTTCGCCGATGCCGAGCAGAAGCTTGAGCACCTCGGTCGCCTGAAGCGTGCCGATGACGCCGGGCAAGACGCCGAGCACGCCGGCTTCCGCGCAGGACGGCACGGTGCCGGGCGGGGGAGGGGCGGGGAAGAGGTCGCGATAGGCGGGATAGGGGCGGCCCTCGCTATCCTGCGCATACGGCATGAACACCGTCACCGAGCCATCGAAGCGCGAGAGCGAGCCATGCACTAGGGGCTTTCGGGCTTTCTCGCAGGCATCGGCGAGCAGGTAGCGGGTGGCGAAATTGTCGGAGCCGTCGGCGATTACATCGAACCCGCGCACCATTTCATCGGCATTCGCGGCATCGAGACGGACGAGGTGGGTTTCGACCGCGACATGCGGGTTGATGGCTTTCAGCGCTTCTGCGGCGCTCGCCACCTTGGCGATGCCGACCTGCGTGCTGCCGTGGATCACCTGCCGCTGGAGGTTCGACAGCGACACGCGGTCGTCGTCCACGATGCCGAGCGTGCCGACGCCTGCGGCAGCCAAATATTGCAGGATCGGGCTGCCCAGGCCGCCTGCGCCGACCACCAGCACTCTCGCTGCCTTGAGCGCCTGCTGGCCCGCACCGCCCACTTCGGGCAGCACGATATGGCGGGCGTAGCGTTCGAGTTCTTCCGGTGAAAGCGTCATGGGAGGGAAGATAGGGTGCGCGAGCTCAAACATCCTCACGCACTTCGCCGTCCGAAACGCGCAGGAACTGAGCGCGGCCTTCGAGGCTGCCGAATAATTCGCGCTCGGTGCCCGTCATGAAGCTCTGGCAGCCGAGTTCGTCGAGGATGTCGAAAAGGGCCGCGCGCCGGCCGGCATCGAGATGGGCCGCGACTTCATCGAGCAGGAGCACGGGCACGGTGCCGGCGATCTCGCCCGTCAGCCGCGCATGGCTCAGGACCAAGCCGATCAGCAAGGCCTTCTGCTCGCCGGTGGAGCAGAGGGCGGCCGGCATCCTCTTGGGCGCATGGGACACGAGAAGGTCTGACCGATGCGGGCCGTCGAGCGTACGCCCGGCCGCGCGGTCGCGCTCCCGGCCATCGCGCAAGGACGCGCGGTAAGTCTCTTCGAGATCAACTGCCGCCTGACCCTCCACCTGTTCTTCGAGCGGGCCGGAAAGCGCGATGGTGGATTGCGGAAACGGGTTGTCGGCCGGCAGGCGGTCGATCATGGCCTGAAGCAGGCGAACCAGCTCGACACGGGCGGCGGCAATCGCCACGCCGGTTTCTGCCATCTGCGTCTCGATGGCCTCGAAAAAGGCGCGGTCGCGCACATCGTCGGCAAGCAGCCTGTTACGCGAGCGCATGGCCTTCTCGAAGGCAATCGCACGCTGGCCGTGGCTCGGATCGACGGCGAGAACCAAGCGGTCGAGGAAGCGCCGCCGGTCGCCGGCCGGACCAGTGAAAAGCGTGTCCATGGAAGGGGTGAGCCAGACCACGCGCAGGATATCGAGAAGCTCGTCGGCGTTGCGGGCATTGGCGCCATTGATACGCACGCGGCGCAACAGGCCCTCGTCGGCGTTGGGAGACGCACCGGCCGTGCCCGTGCCCACCTCGCTTTCGCCTTCCGGCCCGTCGATTGCAGCATGGATCGCAAAGCCGTCGGTGCCCGCGCGCGCCACATCGGCGTAAGACGCGCGGCGCAGGCCGCGGCCGGGCGAGAGAAAGGAGATGGCTTCCAGAAGATTGGTCTTTCCCGCCCCGTTCTCGCCCGTGAATACGACCGCACCCGGCGCGAGGCCGAGCGCGAGCTGGCTGTAATTACGGAAATCGGAAAGCGTCAGCCGCGTCAGGTGGACGGCGGCTGGAGCAAGGGACTGTGAAGCCACAGGATGGGATGCGCGCTAAACGCGCATCGGCATCAGCACGTAAAGCGCCTGGTCGTCGCTCTGGTCGTGGATCAGCGTGGGCGAGCCCGCATCGGCCAGCATGAAGCGCGCCTCCGAGCCCGAAAGCTGGCCGGCGACGTCGAGCAGATAGCGGGCATTGAAGCCGATCTCGATGGGCTCCGCCGAGTAGTCGGCCGCGAGCTCTTCGGTCGCCGAGCCGGAGTCGGGATTGTTCACCGCGAGCACCAGCTGGCCGTCATTGATGGAAAGCTTCACCGCACGACCGCGCTCCGACGAGATCGTGGACACGCGGTCCACGGCCTGCGCGAAGGACTGGCGGTCGATCACGAGTTGCTTGTCGTTCTGGGTCGGGATCACGCGCTGGTAGTCGGGGAAGGTGCCATCGATCAGCTTCGAGGTCAGCACGATGCCGCCGATGGTGAAGCGGATCTTGGTTTCGGAAAGCTCGACACCTACCGTCTGCTCGGCGTCGCCATCGAGCAGCTTCTGCAACTCGCCGACCGTCTTGCGCGGAATGATGATGCCCGGCATGCCTTCAGCACCCGAAGGGGCTTCCACTTCGGCGCGCGCCAGACGGTGACCGTCGGTCGCGACTGCGCGCAGCTTCAGCTTGCCGTCCGATTCGATGGCGTGAAAGAAGATGCCGTTGAGGTAGTAGCGCGTTTCTTCCGTCGAGATCGCGAACTGCGTCTTGTCGATCAGGCCCTTTAGCGAGGGACCGTCGATGGAGAAGGAATGCGAGAAGGAGCCGGCGGAGAGTTCGGGGAAATCTGACTGCGGCAGGCACTGGAGGCGGAAGGACGAGCGGCCGGCGACGACCGTCATCGCATTGCCGTCCTCGTCGAGCTTCAGCATGACTTCCGCGCCATCGGGCAGCTTGCGCACGATGTCGTAGAGGAGATGCGCCGGCACGGTGGTCGCGCCCGGCTGATCGACGCGGGCAAGCGTCGCCTCGGTGATTTCAAGGTCGAGATCGGTCGCCTTCATGTCCACGCCGCCGCCCTTGGCTTCGAGCAGCACGTTGGACAGGATCGGGATCGTGTTGCGGCGTTCGACCACGCGATGCACGTGGTTCAGGGCCTTGAGAAGGTTGGAGCGTTCAAGCACGACGCGCATGACGGAACTCGCTGGTGGGAGCGGGGCCTTGCGCGCTGCAACGGGGTTTGCGCGCGTCTCGGCTCATCCGCTCTTGGGAACTGAGGGACCGGCAAAATGCCAGTAGTTGCTACCCGATTGCAAGGGCGACGAAAGGCGCGCGTCATGAAACGCGCGCCTTTTGAGCGTGATGCCCGGTTTTCAGTCGCTGATCAGGCGGCGGAGCAGCTCGATCTCCTGCGCCAGCGTGCCGTCGGTGCCGGCGAGGCCCTCGATCTTGCGCACCGCATGGAGCACCGTGGTGTGGTCGCGGCCACCGAAGCGACGGCCGATCTCGGGCAGCGAGCGCGGCGTCATGATCTTGGCGAGATACATCGCCACCTGGCGCGGCTTGACGACCGTGCGGGTGCGGCGGTTCGAGAGCAGTTCGGTCTTCGACACGTTGTAGTGGCGGGCGACCACGCGCTGGATATCCTCAATGCGCACGCGCTTGGGCTCGCCCGAGCGGTAGATGTGGCCAAGGATCTCGTCGATGCGATCGACCGTGATCTGCGGCTCGAAGGTGCGGCGGAACAGGATCTGGTTGAAGGCCCCCTCGAGTTCGCGTCCGCTTCCCGTGACGGTGCGGGCGACATGGGCGAGCACATCTTCCGAGACATCGACGGTGG
This sequence comes from Mesorhizobium liriopis, assembly GCF_024053505.1. GTDB lineage: Bacteria > Pseudomonadota > Alphaproteobacteria > Rhizobiales > Rhizobiaceae > Mesorhizobium_B > Mesorhizobium_B liriopis. The sequence goes on from NZ_JAMXQS010000008.1 coordinate 81,569, forward strand.
CGTCGGTCGCCTGGGCCTGTTGGAGGCGCGTCTTGAGCATGGACAGGCGCATCGCGTAGTCGGGCACCGACATTTCGAGTGCGACACCGCCATTGAGGCGCGAGCGGACGCGAGGCTCGAGCGATTCCAGCTCTGAGGGCGGACGGTCGGCGGCGACGACAACCTGCTTGGCGCTGTCGAGCAGCATGTTGAGAAGGTGGCAGAACTCGTTCTGGATCGACTTGCCCTGCAGGAACTGCATGTCGTCGATGATCAAAAGATCGATGTCGCGCAGCTGCTCCTTGAGGCTGAGCGCATTGTTGTCGCGGATCGCGGTGGCGAAGCGCCACATGAAATATTCGGCAGTGAGATAAACGACGCGGGCACGCGGGTTTTCAGTGAGCGCATGGGCGGCGATGGCCTGAAGCAGGTGCGTCTTGCCCAGACCCACGCTGGCGTGAAGGAAGAGCGGGTTGAAGCGCACGGCGTTCGGGGCCTGCTCGGCCACGGCACGGGCCGCGGCAAAGGCCACGCGGTTGGACGGACCTTCCACGAAGGTGTCGAAGGTGTAGCGGCTGTCGAGCGGCGAGCCGAGCACGCCGCTCTGGCGCAGGTCGTTCTCATTGGCAGGCTGGGCGGTGGCGCGAGACTGTGCCGCTGCGCGTTCGACCACGGGGGCGGCAGCGGAAGCGATGCGGGCGGCGGGACGGCGGGTGTCGATCGAGACGGGGTTATCCGTGACCGGCGTCTGGGGCAGGCGGGTGGCGGAGCGCACGGCGATCTCGACGCGGAGCAGGCTCGGCTCTTCTTTCTTCCAGAGCTCGGTGATCATGTCGAGATAGTGGCTGTTGATCCACGAGCGCAGGAAGGCAGTCGGCACCGAGATGCGGACGACCGAACGGGTCGCCTCATCGAGCTTCATGCGGCCGAACCAGCTTGAATAGACTTCCTGGCCCAGGCGCGCCTTGAGCTGCGCCTTCACCTTTTCGAAAACCGGTTCCGCACCATTCATCTCGATCGCGTTCGCAGTCATTTTCGTCCCCGTACTCTACTCACTCGCGGCTTTCTTCGGGCCACCCCGCCCGGAAGATCGCCGCCTCGATTTTCGGCAAGCCGAAGGCGTTCGGTGGCAAACACCACCGTCGCGCCCTCCGGGCTTTCCAGTTACACTCGAGAGCAAACCAAGCCCGTTCGCGGAAAACTCGACCCGCGCCGTGCAGTGTTGCCGATGTCCTGGTTCGGAAGGCCCTCCGCCTTCCCTCTCGATGGAGTGAACCTACGAAAATGCCTGTGGACAGATCAAGACCAGCATTAAGACAATTTTAGACAATTGCGTCCAAACACTAATCTCGCGCCAAGAGTCTTGATGAGCCGGCAACGCAAAATCGTTGTGAATCAAGACTCTTTCGGCGAGTCCAGGCGAGTTGTTAACCATTGATCGCCGCCGAAGATTCTTTCGCTTGACTCAATGCCCTGCGACCAAGACTCGCCCCGATTCCAACAAGACTCTGCCGCACCCCGACTAACCTGTTGATTCAGAGCGATATTTTCTGACTCTGGGGAAGGGGTTGGCGGATAAGACTCACGTGGCGAAAGGCAAGTAGGCTAACGAAGATTCTTTGGGCGAAATCGAGCAGCGTTAACGAAAAAGCCCGGCACGATGGCCGGGCTTTTTCGATTTAAAAATGTTAATCGCAGATCAGGCGAGGGTCTTCACCCGGTGCGCCAGACGCGAAATCTTGCGCGAAGCGGTGTTGCGGTGAAGCACGCCCTTGGAAGCAGCGCGCATCAGCTCGGGCTGTGCAGCGGTCAGGGCTGCTGCTGCTGCCGACTTGTCGCCGGTGAGCAGCGCTTCCTCGACCTTGCGGATGAAAGTGCGGATGCGCGAGCGGCGGTTCTTGTTGACTGCCGTGCGGCGGGCGATCTTGCGCGTGGCCTTTTGGGCCGACGTCGTATTGGCCATCTTGGTTTCCCGTGTCTCTCTGAACAAGCCGGGAAAGCCCAGCCGATAAAAACAAGCGCGGCGGCACCAAGGCCGCCTCGAACTTGGGCCTGCCTATAAGCTAGCGATGTGATTTCGTCAACGCCGTTGCGATTATCGCTACACCGGTCAGCGTTGGCAAACCGGGCAATAGAAGGTCGAGCGCCCGCTTTGCACGATGCGGGTGATCACACCCCGGCATGTGGGCTTGGGGCAGGGCTCGCCCTCACGGTCGTAAACGCTGAAGCGGTGCTGGAAATTGCCCTCGCTGCCATCGGCTTGCCGGTAATCGCGCAGGGAGGAACCGCCCGCCTCGATGGCGTCCGCAATCACCGAGCGCACGGCGGTGGCCAGCCGGTCGGCACGCAGCGATGACTGTCCCTTGGCAGGCGCGATGGTACCAGCTGCGCGCCTCGGCGAGAGGCCCGCGCGCCAGAGCGCTTCGGAGACGTAGATATTGCCGAGGCCCGCGATCAGCGTCTGGTCGAGAAGGGCGGCCTTCAATGGGGTCTGCTTGCCCTTGAAAAGGGTGGCCAGCATCGCGCCATCGAGCGCGTTGCCGGTCGGCTCGACGCCCAAGCCATCCAGCATCGGATGGATGGCGGGCACTTCGGTCGCGAACAGCATGAAGCCGAAGCGGCGCGGGTCGTTGAAGATCACGCGGCGGGTAACGTCATCGCGGCAGAGCAGGTGGAAGACGACGTGGTCATGCGCCTCGAGCTTGGAGCGCGGATGGTGGAAGAGCCCCGGCGTCAGGCTTTCGTCTTCCGTCTGCACGCGAAACGCGCCCGACATGCCGAGATGGCAGATCAGCGGCGGACCTTGGTCGAGATAAAGAAGCAGATATTTCGCGCGCCGGCCGAGGCTGACGATGGTTCTGCCTTCAAGCGTCTCGGCGAAGCGCTCGGGAAAGGGAAAGCGCAGATTCGCGCGTCGCGTCTCGACCTTGAGGACCTTCGCGCCTTCCATGGTCGGCTCGAGACCACGCCGGACGGTTTCGACTTCCGGCAATTCAGGCACGGATTTCTCCAAGGAACGAACGCCCGTATGGGCCGGGAGCGATTCCCAGATGCTCGGCCACCGTCTCGCCGATATCGCTGAAACAAGAACGCAAACCCACCGAGCCTCCCCTCAGGCCGGGCGCAAGGCCCAGGATCGGCACGCGTTCGCGCGTGTGATCCGTGCCTTTCCAGGTCGGGTCGCAGCCATGGTCGGCGGTCAGGATCAGCATGTCGCCGGGTTTCAGCACGGCAAAGGCTTCCGGCAGCCGCCTGTCGAACGCTTCGAGCGCCGCCGCATAGCCGCCTGCGTCACGGCGGTGGCCGAAGATCATGTCGAAATCGACGAAGTTCGCGAAAACCAGATCGCCATCTTCCGCCTCATTCATCGCGCGCAACGCTTCGTCCCAGACGGCATCGTTGCCCGACGCCTTGCGCGAGACCGTGATACCCTTTTGTGCGAAGATGTCGCCGATCTTGCCGATGGCGAAGACTCTACCGCCTGCCGCCTCGATGCGGTCGAGGAGTGTCGGTTCGGGTGGCGGCACGGCCAGATCGCGCCGGTTGCCGGTGCGCACGAAACCGCTTGCCGCGTCACCCACGAAGGGCCGCGCGATCACGCGGCCGATATTGAGCGGGTCGACCAAGTGCCGTGCGATGCCGCAGAGATCGTAAAGCCGTTGGAGGCCGAAGCTCTCCTCATGGGCCGCGATCTGGAGAACGGAGTCGGCCGAAGTATAAAGAATGGGCTTGCCCGTCTCCATATGCTCGGCGCCGAGGCGGGCGATGATTTCGGTGCCCGAAGCGTGGCAATCACCGAGAATGCCGGGAAGAGCGGCCTCGTCGATGAGCGCCTCGATCAGCGAGGCAGGAAAGGCCGGAACCGTTTGCGGGAAGTAGCCCCAGTCGAACGGAACGGGGAGGCCGGCAATCTCCCAATGTCCGGAAGGCGTGTCCTTGCCTTTGGAGATTTCGGTGGCCGCGCCATGAAAGCTATGGGGCAAAAGTGCCGAGGCCGGGAACAGTCGATGTGCCGATGCGAGCGCCGCCGAAACGCCAAGGCCGAGTGCCGCCATATGGGGCAGGCTCAGCGCTTGCTCCCGCGCCTCTTCGCAGAAGCGCGCGATGTGCCCCAGCGTATCGGCACCGGAATCGCCGAAATCCGCGGCATCGGGCGCGCCGCCGATCCCAAAGGAATCGAGAACAAACAAAAAGGCACGCGCCATGAGGGAGAAGGGTGAACCTCTGCGGAGAACTGCCCTCAGATAAGTTCGGGCGCGCCGTTTGACAACGCAGGTGTTTCAGCAGTTCGAGCAGGCGATCACGTTCGTCTGGCGCGGGCGGAGGAAGTAGGTTTCGCTCATGTTCAGTTCGTTGAAGGCCGACAAAAAGCCCAGTGTCTTCTGTTCGCTGGCCGACCACGCGATCACCGGCTTATAGCCGAGCTTGGCCTCGACCTTGATGAGAAAGCCGTTTCGCGTCAGCAGTTTTTCCGGAACGGTCACCTTTGTCTCAGCCGCGTAGGGCCGGGAATACTGGTCTTTCACCAATTGGCCGGACCAAGCGATCTTTGCCTCGGGTGTGTCGGAGTCGCTCATTTGGATGGCCGTCACGATGACCTCGGGGTTTGAGCGGTTATAGGGCTGCACGATGGCCGTGCCGATCCGCATGATCGCCGTCAGGTCCTCTTTGGTCATCGGCTTGCCGGACTGCTGCTGCGTGATGAGATCCGCCACCATCGAGCCGACACGGCCGATCTTCTTGTCCGTCTCGATTGCCTGTCCCGCTTCCATGGTGAGAAAGTACATGCAGAAGAGCACGGGCACCAAAATGGCGAACTCGACGGCCGCGACGCCGCGCCGGTCATGAAAGAAGCGTTGCCATGCCGATTTTCCGCCTTGGGCGATCGTCCCGCGCTTATTCATCGAAGGGCTCGTTCTGCCATGTGACGCTGGCGAATTGCAGGATGGTGTTGTCGTCGAAGTTGGACATCGACTTGCGCAGGAAGTCCGTGATGATGGGCCACTTGTAGAAAACCCGCAGCATGTTGATGGTGGACGGGCCCGCCGCAGTTACCCCCTTGGTCTTTACATTCGTCCGCCCTTCGAACTCGATCCGCACATCAGACGCATCTTTGAAGGTTGCATATTGCTGAAGGTCGAACGTCAGGCCAGGGCATCCGGATGCCACCATGATGCTGATCTTGGCGCAGAGCCGTCTCTGAATTTCTGCGGGTGTGATCTCGACCTTCCTGAACTGACCGGTGCGGATGTCTCGGGCGATGTCGTCCGTCGCATTGGCCAGCACCTGTTGGCCTGCAAAGGAGATGCAGCTCTCCAGCACGGCGAAGGTGAGCAGCGAGAAGGGGATGACAAGCAACGCGAATTCGAGCGCGGTGGCGCCATCGCGGCTTTTGAGGAAGCGCGACAGCGGCCATCGGCCGCCGCGGCTTCCTCGCTCAACTTGGTGTGCCCCCGTCATGTGTTCGCCAACCCTCAAGCGAAACTCGAACTCTCCCACCCTTTGTTGCATGGGAGGAGTTTAGAACTGGTTCGCGCCTTTTGAGGATTTGGTGGTCTGACGGTAGGTCCGCGTTCACCAATGCCGAACCTATTGGCTGGCGCTCATCTCGCTCTCGGAAGCGCGTTCGGCTTCGCCCTTGTAGGAGCTTTCGCAATAGGGCGTGCAGGACAGCGTCTGGACGCTGGCACGGCGATAAACGCGCACGGAGCGCTGGTCGTCACGCGAGACCACCACTTCCTGCTCCATGATCGTGCCGCCATCCGCATCGAGCACCACGACATTGGTGATGCCGAAGCCCTTGCCCGTGAGAACCAGAGTCTTCGCATCCTGCACGGAGGCGTCCGCAATGGCCGGATTGCCGATCACGATCGTATCGGCCGCGCGCGAAAGCTTGAGAAGCTTGGCCTGGTTCAAAGAAACGGGGATCGTGCCCTCGGCACGCGCGACCGTCGAGACGGCAGCCAGGCAGAGCGCGACCTTGATCGCCAGATGACTGAAGGAAACGAGGCGCGCCATGACGGTCCTGGAACAGAGGCGAGAAGCGTGATGAATGCACTGTGACCGAGAATGGTGAATTCGCGGTTAAACGCTTCCCGCGCATAGTTCGTACCGAAGGATTGACCGCTCTTGGCCGGGTACCAGGAATTAACCCTGCAAAACGCCGGAACTATTCAATGAATCGGTAAGGGTCTTTTTTAAGCCGATCGCAACAGCTCTTTTCTAGTGTGTGCTCATCCGATCGAAACAAAAGAAACTTCGACGGAAACTGCTGCAACAACTGGAGACAGGAGCTCTCGCATGGTTAAGCTTTTCGCACGTTTCAAGAAAGACGAGTCCGGCGCAACCGCCATCGAATACGGCCTGATCGCCGCCCTGATCGGCGTTGCCATCATCGTCGGCGCCGGTTCGCTGGGTAATACGCTCAACAAGAAGTTCGACTCGATCGCCACGACCGTTGGCGGTGCAAGCGCTACGACTGGCGGCGGCGCGGCGAAGTAATCGCCCTGCAATGACTGGACGGAAATTGTCCGTCCAAATCTCGGGCCGCTCCGAAAAGGGGCGGCCTTTTGCTTGAAGAGGGCCGAAGCGCCTCAAGCGAATGGGAAACCCAATGGTACTGCCGGTTCTGACAATCCTCGTATTTGCTGTGTGCATGGTATCAGCTGCCGTGACAGACCTGCTATCCATGACAATCCGCAACCGCGTCTCGATGGTCCTGATCGTTTCATTCGCGGTGATCGCACCGCTGGCAGGCATGGAATGGCAGAGCTATGCCCTGCACTGTGCAGCCGGTCTCTTGGTTCTGCTGATAACTTTCGGGCTTTTTGCACTCGGTGCCATGGGCGGCGGCGACGCCAAATTGATGTCGGCGACAGCTTTGTGGATGGGGCTCGGCCCCGCACTCATGGAATATGTTCTGGTGGCCTCCGTGCTCGGCGGCCTGCTGACCCTGTCGATCCTGCTGCTGCGCGTGTCGCCGAAATTCATTTTGAACGGCGCCGGACGTTTCCTTCCGCATCTCGTGGACAAGAAGATCGGCATCCCCTACGGCATCGCGCTGGGCGCGGCGGGCCTGCTTACCTGTACTGAAAGCGATCTCGTGCGATGGGCACTGGGCTCGGTCAATGGCTGAATACTCGCCATAAAGGTTAAATTAACCGCGCCCGGTAGCGTTGCGTTAACCATGTCTTGACGTTTCCCTCGCATCTTTGTCCATGACCGCGAGGGGGAGTGGGGAATTTCACCTGTTGCGGATCGCTCGAATTCGCAAGGTGATATTCCGATGCCCGCTTCGCGCATCATCATTCTCGGCGTGGCTGCTGCCGCAGCCGGCGGCGCTGGTTATGTGGCCAAGAATATGTCGGCCGCTGAGCCGGCGGTCATGGCCGAGCAGGCGCCACAGCAGCCGCAAATCCAGCTTTCCGAAGTTCTGGTGCTTTCGGCCGACGTGCCGATGGGCGCACCGCTCGGTGGGCAGATTGCCTGGAAAAGCTGGCCGACCGAGGGCATAGCCACCGGCTTCATCACCAAATCCGACGATCCAGAAGCCGAAGAGACGTTGAAGAACGCGGTCGCCCGCGTTCCGCTCTACCAGGGTGAGCCACTGCGCAAGGCCAAGCTGATCGGGGAGGGCCAGAGCTTTCTGTCAGCCCTTCTGCCGGCCGGCAAGCGTGCGGTCGCGACGCAGATCGCCGCGGACACATCCGCCGGCGGCTTTATCCTCCCCAATGACTACGTGGACGTCATCATGACGCGTAGAGCCCCGGCAGGCGCGGGCGGCACGACCGGCGACGGTTTCATCACGGAAACAGTGCTCAAGAACGTCAAGGTTCTCGCGATCGACCAGGCCATTCAGGAGGATGAGGAAGGTAAGCGAACGCGCGTCGGACAGACGGCAACGCTCGAACTGACCCCGCAGCAGGCGGAAATCATTACGGTCGCCCACCAGATGGCGGAACGGCTGACGCTGGCGCTCCGCTCGGTCAGCGACAGCCAGGAAAAGATCACCGAAGAAGCCGACTACCTCGTCACGGGTGCCGGCCGACGTGGCACCGTGCGGCTGGTGAAGGCCGGCGTGATGACCGAAGAAGGAGCACGCAAGTGAGCCCTGCTTCTCCCGCCCGCAGCCATTCCCACACCTCGCCGGTTACTCTCATGCTACGCCGTTCGCTCCAGGTCACCCTTGCAGCGACGATGCTTCTTTCGCCGGCCACGGCTTTCGCTGGCGGCGAACTCGGTCTTCGCTCCGATTATGCACCGGCCTATGCGGGTCTCGAGAAGCGCACCAAGATCGGCCTCAACAAGTCGCTGGTGCTCGACCTGCCAGCCGACGCCTATGATGTGCTGGTCGCAAACCCCTCCGTTGCCGATGCCGTCACGCGTACCGCACGGCGCATCTACCTTTTCGGCAAACAGGTCGGCCAGACCAATGTGATCGTGTTCGGCCCGAACGGGGAACAGATCGCCTATTACGATATCGAGGTGGAGCGCGACGTCGCCGGCCTCGAAACCTATATCGCGCGCTTCCTGCCCGGTTCGAACATCAAGGTCGAGCTGATCAACGACAACGTGGTGCTGACGGGCACCGTCGAGACGCCACTTGATTCCAAGCGCGCGATGCAGCTGGCCCAGGCTTTCGTGAAGGGTGGTGAAGCGACCACGGGCCAATATTCGCAGACCGCATCCGGCGGTTCGGGCGACAATGGCGTTGCCATCAACAATCCGGACGAAGAGCGCCAGTCGAGCTCGATCATCAACCTGATCCAGATCGTGGGCGAGGATCAGGTGACGCTCAAGGTCACGGTGGCCGAGGTTTCGCGGTCGGTGATGAAGCAGCTGGGTGTGAACCTGATCGCACAAGGCTCCATCGATGGCATCAGCGCGACGGCACTGACGGGCATCCCCGGTGGTTTCACGGCGCCGCTGGCTTCAGCCACGGGAGCCAACCTGATTGGGGACCGTGTTCAAGCTTCGCTCCGCGCCATGGAGCAGTCTGGCGTCATGAAAACACTTGCTGAGCCCACATTGACGGCGGTCTCTGGGGAGAAGGCCACGTTCAAGGTGGGCGGCGAGTACAATATCCTTCGAGAGGTTCAGCCGCCGACACGCGATGAAAATGGTGTGGTCGATCCGGGTGGCCTTCAATATCAGCAGATCGAATACGGCATCGGTCTGGAATTCATGCCGGTCGTTCTATCTCCCGGCCGCATCAGCCTCAAGGTGAGAACTTCGGTGTCAGAGCCAACGACCGAAGCTCCTTCTGCCGCCGGCAGCGGTCCGATCGGGCCATCATTGCGAAAGCGCCTTGCTGACACCACGGTCGAACTGCCTTCAGGTGGTTCGATGATGATCGCAGGCCTTGTGCGTGACGAGGTCAAGCAGACGATAGGCGGGCTACCTGGACTGTCGAAAATCCCGGTTCTCGGCACGCTCTTCCGTTCACGCGATTTCGTCCGCAACGAGACCGAACTGGTCGTGATCGTCACACCATACCTCGTCAAGCCCGTTGCGCGTGCCGAGCTCAACCGCCCGGACGACAATTTCACACCGCCCAGCGACGGCGCCGGAAACTTCCTCGGTCGCGTCAATCGCGTCTACGGAACCATGAAAACCGACAAGCCCAACGGCCGCTATCACGGCGTCGTCGGCTTCATCTACAAGTGAGAAGGGCAGGGCTTCCGATGACTTCCCGTGCAATCCTTGCCCGCCTGATCCAGGGCGCGGCGCTTGTTTCGCTTGGGCTTCTCGCGGGTTGCGAAACCAATCGTGACAGCGTGGTGGTAGGCTCCATCCCCGACGACTACCGCACCAATCACCCGATCGTCATCAAGGAGCGCGATCAGGTCCTCGACCTGCCGGTCGGTGCCTCCGAGCACGGCATGACGGATGTCCAGCGCGTGCGCTTCGACGGGTTCATCGCGAATTACGACCGCAAGTCCGCGCCCGTGCTGACCGTCATGGCACCAGCCGGCGGCCTCAACCACGTGGCGGCAGCGCAAGCCGCACGTGAACTGGGCTATCGCGCGCAGAAGCGTGGCGTGCCGCCGGGCCGCATCGCGGTGACGTCCTACAGCGCGCCTTCAGCCGACTCCGCGCCGCCGATCCGCATCGTTTATGCCGCGATGCGCGCGGGCGTCGAAAAATGCGGGCGCTGGCCGGCCGATCTCAACAGCAATCTCGAAAACAAGCACTACGCGAATTTCGGCTGCGCCTCGCAGAACAACCTCGCCATGCAGGTCGCCAATCCCGCCGACCTGCTCGGACCGCGCCAGCCGAGCGAGATCGATGCGGAGAACCGTTCCGAGGTCATCGAAGCCTATCGCAAGCGCGAGATTTCGGGCGAACTGACCGGCAGTTCCGAAGTCGATATCAACTTCTAATCACCAGGGCACACTCTGATGAGCAATCTCGCCCTCGCTTCCCTCGACGACATCGATCCCGTCGTTGCCGATCTCTCCACGCTGCAAAGCCTGCGGCCCGTGCCACGCGTTTCGATTCAGGCCTTCTGCGAAACGGAAGCGGTCGCCAATCCGCTTCAGCGCGCGAGCGAAGACCGGCGCATGAACAAGACCCATGTGAAGATCCACATGGGCGGCATCCCGACGGCAATCGAGTTCTATTCATCGGCACCGACGCCGAACCTGATCGTCCTGGAATCGCGCGCGACGCCCGGCGAGCTCGTCTCGCAACTCGGGCAACTGGCCGAATTCTGTGACCCGACATCCAAGGTCGTGGTGATCGGCCACCACAACGATGTGGGGCTTTATCGCGAGCTGATCCGCTCGGGCGTATCCGAATATATGGTGGCGCCGATCTCGATGGCCGACATCGTCGGCGTCATCAGCGCGATCTTCGTCGATCCGGAAGCCGATCCGATCGGCCGCTCGGTGGCATTCATCGGCGCCAAGGGCGGCGTGGGGTCCTCCACGATCGCGCATAACATCGCCTGGTCGATGTCCACGCTGTTCACCTCCGAGGTGATGGTAGCCGACATGGATTTGGCCTTCGGCACCGCCAACATCAATTTCGACCAGGATCCGGCCCAAGGCATCGCCGAGGCGGTCTTTGCGCCCGAGCGCGTGGACGAGGTCTATCTCGACCGCCTGCTCGCTCAATGCGCCGAGCGGCTCTCGCTTCTGGCCGCGCCTTCGACGCTCGACCGCACCTATGATTTCGACGGCGACGCGTTCAAGGGGATCATCGAGACCGCGCAGCGCTCCGCACCGCTTCTCGTGCTCGACGTGCCGCATGCCTGGACGAGCTGGACGCGTGCGACGCTGTCGTCCGCCGATGAGGTGGTGATCACCGCGACGCCGGAACTCGCCAATCTGCGCAACACGAAGAACCTCGTGGACATGCTGCGCAAGCTGCGTCCCAACGACAAGCCGCCGCATCTCGTGCTCAATCAGGTCGGCATGCCGAAGCGGCCCGAAATCGCGACCGCGGATTTTGTGGAGCCGCTCGGCCTCGAAGTGCTCGCCGTCATTCCGTTCGAGCCACAGCTTTTCGGGAATGCTGCGAACAATGGGCGGATGCTGGGTGAGATGGATGCCAAGAGCCCCATTGTCGGGACGATGAGCCATATGGCCCATGTGCTCACCGGCCGCGCCGAGGTGAAGGCGCGCAAAGGTGCCGGCATCTCAAAGCTGATCAACCGGCTGAAGCTCGCCAAGAAATAGGGCGTAAAGCTTCCCTAACAGCCCTCGGCTAATTTGCGAGGCGGGGGGCGGGTGAAGCGTAGGGGTTAGACGAGAATGTTCGGAAGACGCGGAACCGAAGATACGAGACCGGCTGCGCCCGAGTTCAAACCGCCCGCGGCGGTGGCTGCCGTTGCGCCGCGCGTGGTTGAAACGCAAGCCGCGCCGCGTGCGGCGGAGGCCCCTCCGCGTCGTGTCGTAGCCGAGACGCCGCCGCTGGCCCCCCAGCGCAAAGCGCCCGCGCGCGAGCGCAACGACAGCTACTACGAGACCAAGGCACAGGTCTTTTCGGCGCTCATCGACACGATCGATCTTTCCCAGCTTTCCAAGCTCGACGCGGAAGCTGCGCGCGAGGAAATCCGCGACATCGTCAACGACATCATCGCGATCAAGAATTTCGCGATGTCGATCGCCGAGCAGGAAGAGCTGCTCGAGGATATCTGCAACGACGTGCTGGGCTACGGCCCGCTCGAGCCGCTTCTGGCGCGCGACGACATTGCCGACATCATGGTCAACGGCGCGAGAAGCGTCTTCATCGAAGTGGACGGCAAGGTCGAACTGACGCCGATCCGCTTCCGCGACAACCAGCAGCTCCTCAACATCTGCCAGCGCATCGTGTCCCAGGTCGGTCGCCGCGTCGATGAAGCCTCGCCGATCTGCGACGCGCGCCTGCCCGACGGCTCTCGCGTCAACGTCATCGCCCCGCCGCTCGCCATCGATGGCACCGCTCTCACCATCCGCAAGTTCAAGAAGGACAAGCTGACCCTCGACCAGCTGGTCAAGTTCGGCGCGATCTCGCCGGAAGGCGCGGAGGTGCTCAAGATCATTGGCCGCGTGCGCTGCAACACCATCATCTCGGGCGGCACGGGTTCGGGCAAGACGACGCTGCTCAATTGCTTGACCAATTATGTGGACCGCGACGAGCGTGTGATCACCTGCGAGGACTCGGCCGAACTTCAGCTCCAGCAGCCGCATGTGGTGCGCCTCGAAACGCGCCCGCCAAACCTCGAAGGCGAGGGGCAGGTGACCATGCGTGATCTGGTCAAGAACTGTCTGCGCATGCGCCCCGAGCGCATCATCGTCGGCGAGGTGCGTGGTTCGGAAGTGTTCGATCTTTTGCAGGCCATGAACACCGGCCATGACGGCTCGATGGGTACGATCCACTCCAATTCCCCACGCGAATGCCTCAACCGCATGGAATCGATGATCGCCATGGGCGGCTTCTCACTTCCGCAGAAGACCGTGCGCGAGATCATCGTCGGTTCGGTCGACGTCATCATCCAGGCCGCCCGCCTGCGCGACGGTTCGCGCCGCATCACCCACATCACCGAGGTGATCGGTATGGAGGGCGACGTGATCATCACGCAGGATCTGGTGCTCTACAACATCAAGGGCGAGGACGCGTCGGGCCGGCTGATCGGCGAACATGTCTCGACCGGCATCGGCCGCCCGCATTTCTGGGATCGTGCGCGCTACTATGGTGAGGAAGCGCGGCTCGCCGCAGCACTCGAAGCCATGGAAAAGCAGCGGAACTAGGGGCAAGCGCGCGCGATGATCCTCGACAGTTCCCTTCTTATCGCGCTCCTCGCCGCCGTCAGTGCCGGCGGGCTCGCTTATGCGCTTCTCTTCAACCGGATCGAAACCGAGAAGAATGTCGGCAAGCGCCTCGAAACGGTGAAGCAGGTCGACAACGACCGCGCTGCCAAGAAGGCGTCGCGCGACCGTGCGTCGGAACTGACCAAGCGTCGCAAGTCGATCCAGGATTCGCTCAAGGATTTGAGCGACAAGCAGAAGGAACGCGACAAGAGCACGCGCAAGCCGCCGCTGCGCATCCAGATCAAGCAGGCCGGCATGACGACGAGCATGGAGCGCTTCACGATCTACTCGGTGGTGTGTGGGGTGATCCTCACGCTTCTGGCACTGGTCGCCGGCGCGCCGCTTTGGGCGCTGCCCGGCGTTCTGGCCGCGGGTGCGGTCGGCCTGCCGCGCTGGTTCGTGGCTTTCCGTCGGGGGCGGCGGGTGAAGGCGTTTCTCAATGAGTTCCCGAACGCGCTCGACGTGATCGTACGTGCGGTGAAATCCGGCCTGCCGCTCAACGATGCGATCCGCCTGATCGCCAGCGAAAGCCAGGAGCCGGTGCGCGCCGAGTTCAAGCGCATCGTGGAAGGGCAGCAGGTCGGCCTTTCCATCCCCGAAGCCTGCATGCGCATGCCCGAAACCATGCCGTGCCCCGAAGCGGGCTTTTTCGGCATCGTGATCCAGATCCAGGCCCAGGCGGGCGGCAACCTGTCGGAAGCCATCGGAAACCTGAGCCGTGTCTTGCGCGACCGCAAGAAGATGAAGGCCAAGGTCCAGGCGCTCTCCATGGAAGCCAAAGCATCCGCCGCCATTATCGGCGCGCTGCCCTTCATCGTGGCCACGCTCGTCTACCTGTCGAGCCCCACTTACATCATGCCGCTTTTCACCACGAGCACGGGCCATCTGATCCTCGCCGTATCCGGCGTGTGGATGTCGATCGGCATTTTCGTGATGAAGAAGATGATGAGCTTCGAGGTTTAGACCGTGATCGATACCGTCACACGCGCCGTCTTCGACCCCTCGTTCCTCATCGCGGCGCTGACTGCCATTGCGGTCTTCGCCACGATCTTCACCGCGCTGCCCTCGCTCAGCGGCAATTCATTGAAGCTTCGCATGCGCTCGGTGGCACTGGAGCGCGAGGAATTGCGCGCCAAGCAGCGCGCGCGATTGGCGACCGAGGCGGGACGCCGCAAGGGCCTGCGCGAGCAGGAGTCGCACAAGATGCGCTCGATCGTCGAGCGCTTCGACCTGCGTAATGCCCTGGCTGACGAGAACACCGTCGCCAAGCTGCGTATGGCGGGCTATCGCGGCCAGAACCCGCTGACGCGCTTTCTGTTCTTTCGCCTCATCCTGCCATTCGTCGGTCTGGCGCTCGGGCTGTTCTATATTTTCGTGCTCGGCGGCATTCCCGACAAGCCGCCTTTCGTAAAGTTCTTCGTTTGCGTGCTGATGGCCTATGCGGGCTTCTATCTGCCCGTGATCTACGTCAACAATGTCGCGGGCAAGCGCAAGGCGTCGATCCAGAAGGCGTGGCCGGATGCGCTCGATCTGATGCTGATCTGCGTCGAATCCGGCATGTCGGTGGAAGCGGCATTCCGCAAGGTGGCTGAAGAGATCGGCGCGCAGTCGGTCGATCTCGCGGAAGAGTTCGTCTTGACCAACGCCGAACTCTCCTTCCTGCAGGAGCGCAAGCAGGCCTACGAGAACCTCGCACTGCGCACCGGACTGGAATCGGTTCGCTCGGTCACGCAAGCCCTGGTTCAGGCTGAGCGCTACGGCACGCCCGTCGCGCACGCGCTCCGCGTGCTGGCCGCCGAAAGCCGTGAGATGCGGATGAATGCGGCCGAGAAAAAGGCCGCAGCCCTGCCGCCCAAGCTCACCGTGCCGATGATCCTTTTCTTCCTGCCGGTGCTGTTCGGCATCATTCTGGGCCCGGCCGGCATTCAGCTCAGCCAAGGCGGCATCTTCGGCGGGAATTAAAGCGTCCTGAGGCGGAGCCCGTTCGCTTCGCCTTCAGATAAAGCCAGCAGAGGCAGCGGGTTCGACCAACGCCTCAGCCCTGGTTCGCGACCGCCTTCTTCTGCTCGCGTGCGATGTCCTTGTAGGCGTTCTGCTGGGCGAGCATGGCGCGGAGATAGGCCACGTTGGCATTGGCCTGATCGGGCGACATCTCGTTGCGTGCGATGGCCTCCGCCTCATCGAAGCGGCCCTGAAGGCCGACCACGAGTGCCAGGTTCTGGCGCACGCGGCTGTCGGCGCCGGGTGCCTGGGATGCCGGTCGCAAATAGGTTTCAGCCGAGCGCAGATCACCTTCGAGCAGATAGGACATACCGAGATTGCTGAGCACCGAGGGCTCGTTCGGCTTGATGTCGAGCGCCTTGCGATAGGATTCGCGCGCATCCTGCGGCTTGCCCATCTGGTCGAGAATGGCGCCTTCGGCCGACAAAAGCTTCCAGTCGGGATATTCGGGCGTCTGGGCGCGGCGCACGGCATCGAGCGCGGGCTCGAGTTGGCCCGCACCGGCCAGCGCCTTGCCGTAGGCCGCCAGAACCGTGCGGTCCTTCGGATAGCCGATGGCCGTGCGGCGCATCACGGCGAGCGCCTGATCGGTCTTGCCGTCCATCTGCAGCGCGTTGGCGTAGGAAAGCGCCGTATCCCGGTTCTTCGGATCCTTCGCATAGGCATCACCGAGCGAGGCCGTCGCGCCGTCGAGCTGCGGGCCCGACATGCGGGCCATGTCGGCATGCCCGCGCGAAACGGAGCCGGTGGTGAAGGGCTTGCTGGCGCAGGCAGCGGTGCCGGCCGCGAGCGCACCGAGAAGTGCGACGCGCACAAGGCGTTTGCCGAGCGAACCGTGGGCGAAATGCATGGCCGAAAATCCCCTCGGCCCGTGGCTTCGCGCCAGCTTTTCTCGGGCCGCCTTTCCTCTCACTGAAATATTTGGTTAACCCTAATGACTGGTTAACATCGCAGGCCCGGAAGGCTTCCCATGCCCGTTGTAATCGTTTCAGCGCTCGAACAAGCGCGGCCCGTTCACGCCGTGAACCAAGGTGGCCTGGAAAATGCCGGTCTCGATGACCAGGCACTCGGCTGGGCGAACGCGAACCGCTTCTCCGGCAAAAGCGGCGAGGTGCTGGTGCTGCCGAGCCAGGACGGCAAAATTGCCGGTGCGCTGTTCGGCACCGGCCCGGAAGGCGAGGGGGCGTCGCTCGATTGGGGCGTGCTCGCGCGCGGTCTTCCGCAAGGCGACTGGCGGTTCGCTCAAAGCCCGCTTGATCCCGCGCTTGCAGCACTGGGGCTCGTGCTTGGCGGCTACCGCTTCACGCGCTACGGCAAGAAGCCAGGCGAGGCCCTACGCTGGGTGCTACCCGAGGGAGCCGATGCCGCCTGGGTCGCACGGGTCGCGGATGGCGTGGCGCTTGTGCGGGATCTCGTCAACACGCCGACCTCCGACATGGGACCGGACAAGCTCGAAGAGGCCGTGCGCGGTCTGGCCGCCAAGCACGGTGCAACGGTCGAAACGACCCTCGGCGACGCGCTTCTCGACGCCAATTTCCCGATGATCCATGCGGTGGGCCGTGCATCCGCCATCGCGCCCCGCCTCATCGATCTGCGTTGGGGCGAGGAAGGCCACCCGCGCGTGACGCTGGTCGGCAAGGGCGTGTGCTTCGACACCGGCGGGCTCGACATCAAGCCCGCGAGCGGCATGCTTTTGATGAAGAAGGACATGGGCGGTGCTGCCAATGTTCTGGGCTTGGCCTCGATGATCATGGCCTCCAAGCTGCCCGTGCGCCTGCGCGTGCTCGTTCCGGCCGTCGAGAACTCGATCTCCGCCAATGCCTTCCGCCCGAGCGACATTCTGCCGAGCCGAAAGGGCATCACGGTCGAAATCGGCAACACGGACGCCGAGGGCCGCCTCGTGCTGGCTGATGCGTTGGCGCTCGCCGATGAGGAAGAGCCGGAACTCCTGATCGACATGGCGACGCTGACGGGGGCGGCCCGCGTGGCACTCGGCCCCGACCTGCCGCCTTTCTACACCGACGACGATGCGTTCGCCTCGGAACTGGCGGAGGCAGCCGTGGCCGTCGAGGACCCGCTTTGGCGCATGCCGCTCTGGAAGCCTTATGCGGCCAAGCTTTCGTCAAAGGTGGCCGACACCAACAACGTCACCACGGATGGTTTTGCCGGCTCGATCACCGCCGCACTTTTTCTCCAGCGCTTCGTGGAGAAAGCGAAGACCTGGGCGCATTTCGACATCTTCGCCTGGAGCCCGTCCGACAAGCCGTCCTGCCCGACAGGCGGCGAGGCACAGGCGATCCGGGCGCTCGAACGCCTCCTATCCCAGCGATACGCGCGTGATTGAAAGGGATCGGCAACCGTTTTGAGCGAAATAGTGCAGTTATGACGGTCGCCCTTCGCCCTTCTCAGGCCTTGCGCCTGTGGCAGCAGGTCGCGCTCACGGAAGTGCGCGCGAACATGCCCGATCTGTCCATGCGCCAAGCCGCGATCCTGCTTTCCGTTTATCTCGACCCGCCGCCGCATACGGTGCGGGGTCTGGCCGCCCAATTGGGCGTGACCAAGCCGGTGATAACCCGCGCGCTCGACGCCATGGGCACGCTGGGTCTGGTCGCCCGCCGCCGCGACGAGGCGGACCGCCGCAACGTTCTGGTGCGCCGCACGGTGAAGGGCGCGCTCTTCGTGGAGCGGTTCGGCGATGCCATCATTGCGCGTGCCGCCGAACTGCCGACGATCGGGCACGGCTGATGGCAGCGCTCGACAAACGCCTGAACGCGTTCCGCCCCGACCTCGCTGACGCTCGCCTGAAGGGCCATGTCGAGGCCAAGCGCTTCGTCGAAGGCCGTGCAGCACGCGTGATCGTACCCGTCGCAGACCTCAAGCACGAACCGCGTCATGATGCAGGGCTCGACACACAACTGATCTTCGGTACGATCGTCCAGGTCTTCGACAGTCACGAGGACTGGGCTTGGGTGCAGGCCGAGCGGGACGGCTATGTCGGTTATCTGTCGAGCGAAGCCCTCGGCGCGCCAGCCGATAGGCCGACGCACATCGTTTCCGCTGCCCGCACGTTTCTCTATCCCGGCCCGGACATGAAACTGCCGCGGACCGGCACGCTCTCGCTCGGCTCCGAACTGGTGGTCACCGATTGGACTGAGACGCGTGGCTCGCGCTATGGGCGGCTCGACACCGGCGAATGGGCCATGGCCGTACATCTTCGTGAGATCGATGCCACCGAACAGGATTTCGTCGCGATCGCCGAACGGCTGCTCGGTACGCCCTATCTCTGGGGCGGCGCCAGCGGCTTCGGCATCGACTGCTCAGGCTTGGTGCAGCTTTCGCTTCGCATGGCCGGCCGCACAGTGCTGCGCGACACGGATATGCAGGCAGGAAGCGTCGGCGAGACTGTCGACGGAGCCGATCTTCGTCGCGGCGATCTCGTCTTCTGGCGCAGTCATGTCGGCATCATGCGCGACGCGGAAACGCTGATCCACGCCAACGGCCACACCATGGACGTGGCGCTCGAACCTCTCCGGGACGCGGTCGAGCGCATCGGCTACCTTTATGGGCAGCCGACCGTCTATCGCCGACCCTGAAGGCTCAATAGCCGGCGGATCGGTCCACCACATTCTCCGGCATCTCGCCGCGATCCAACTGCTCCATGCCTTCCAGCATCGGCCCGACGAGATGGTTGGGGTCCGATGTCGCAGCCGCGTGCGGGGTGATGATGAGGCGCGGGTGAAGCCAGAGCGGGCTGTCGGCCGGCAGCGGTTCCTGCTCGAACACGTCGAGGCTCGCTTCCTTGAGCGTATTGTCGTCGAGCGCGCGCAGGATGTCGGCGTCGCGCTGCAACTGGCCGCGCCCGGCGTTGATCAGCACGGCCCCGCCCAGCGCGTTGCGGCGGCGCAGTTCCTTCAGCAGCGCATAGTCGATGATGCCCTGCGTCGTCGGTGTCAGCGGCAGGAGCACGGTGAGGATATCGGTGGCGTTGAGAAAGGGCACGAGGCCGCTTTCGCCGGAATAGGTGTGAACATTCGCCACCTCGCGCGGCGTGCGGCTCCAGCCGTTCACGGTGAAGCCGAGCCCGTTCAGGGCCTCGGCCGCCGCGCGGCCTAGCTGTCCGAGCCCCATGATGCCGACCGAAACATCGCCGGCCGTGCGCTGCCCCACCTCGTGCCACACCTTCCGCCCCTGCTGCGCGCGGTAAAGCGCGCCCTGGCGGTGATGGTCGAGCACGCGCCAGACGACATATTCCACCATGTGCTGGGTGAGATTCGGATCGACCACGCGCACCACCGGCACATCCGGCAAATCGGGGTCGGCCATGATGTGGTCGACGCCGGCGCCGATCGAAAAGATGCCACGCAGGTTCGGCAGGTTTCTGAGCGCGCCATGCGGATGTTTCCAGACCACCGCATAGGCCACGCTCGGATCGGCCGAGCCGTCCGCATCCATCACCACCTCGCGGCCAGCGCTCAGCAGTTCGTGCCAGCGGCGGGGGCTGAAGCCTGAAACGGAAAGAAGAACGCGCGATGCGTCGCTGTCTGCCATGCTTGAAACCCTAGTCGGCCACTGCGCCTTGCGGCGCGGTTTCGATGCGGAAGGCGGCGGCCATCAGTGCCTTGGTATAATCCGTCTGCGGGCGCTCGAAGATGTCCTTCGCCGGTCCCTGTTCCACGATGCGCCCATTCTGCATGACGATCACATGGTTCGCTAGCGCGCGCACCACTTTGAGATCGTGGGAAATGAAGAGATAGGCAAGGTCGTGCTTGGCCTGCAGGTTGCGCAGCAGGTCCACGACCTGCGCCTGCACGCTCATGTCGAGCGCGGAAGTGGGCTCGTCCAGCATCACGAAACGCGGCGAAAGCACCATGGCACGCGCGATTGCGATGCGCTGGCGCTGCCCGCCGGAGAACTCGTGCGGATAGCGGTGGCGCGTTTCGGGGTCGAGCCCGACCTCGCGCAGCACATCGACCACGCGGGTGTCACGCTCGGACGCATTCAGCTTCGGCTCGTGGATCCTCAGCCCCTCCTCGATGATTTCACCCACCGACATACGGGGTGAGAGCGAGCCGAACGGGTCTTGGAACACGATCTGCAACTCGCTGCGCAAGGGCCGCATCTCGGAGAACGAGAGCTTGTCGATGCTTTTATCCTCGAAGCGGATCTCGCCCTTTGACGAGATCATACGGCAGAGCGCCAGACCCAACGTCGTCTTGCCTGAACCGGACTCGCCCACCACGCCGACCGTCTGGCCCGCGCGCAGCTCGATGTCGATGCCGTCCACGGCCTTTACATGGTCGACGGTCTTGCGGAAGAAGCCTTCCTTGATCGGAAACCACACCTTCACGTCGCGGCCCGTCATCACGGGCTTCGCCGTCTCCAGCACGGCCGGCGGTTGGCCCTTTGGCTCGGCGGCGAGCAGGTGGCGCGTGTAGTCGTGCCGCGGATTGGCGAAGATGTCTCGCGTCGGACCTTCCTCGACGATCTTGCCTTTCGTCATCACGCAGACACGGTCGGCGATGCGGCGCACGATGCCCAGATCGTGGGTGATGAACAGCATGGACATGTTGTTCTTGGTCTTGAGCTCGGCCAGCAGCTTGAGGATCTGCGCCTGCACGGTCACGTCCAGCGCCGTGGTCGGCTCGTCGGCGATCAGGAGGTCCGGCTCGTTGGCGAGCGCCATGGCGATCATCACGCGCTGGCGCTGCCCGCCCGACAGCTGATGCGGATAGGCGGCGAGCCGCTTTTCCGGGTCGCGGATGCCGACTTCATGCAAGAGTTCCAGCGTACGCGCCCGCCGCTCACGCTCGCGCAGTCCCCGATGGAGCTTCAGTACCTCGCCGATCTGCCGCTCGATCGTGTGAAGCGGGTTGAGCGAGGTCATCGGCTCTTGGAAGATCATCGCGATCTTGTTGCCACGCACCCGCCGTAACTGCTTCTCGTCGAGCTGCAACAGGTCTTGGCCGCCGAACATGATCTGCCCGGATGGATGGCTCGCCTGCGGATAGGGCAGCAGCTTCAGCACAGAAAGGGCCGAGATCGACTTGCCCGACCCGGATTCGCCTACCAGCGCCAGCGTTTCACCCTTGGCGATGTCGAACGAAATACGGTCCACGGCCGGCTTCGGCCCGCCGAAGGACACCGACAGGTCGCGGACGGAAAGCAAAGGCTCGGTCAAGCGGCTGCCTCGACATCGGTCTGGCGGAAGTCGTCGCCCTTGTAGAGCAAAGGTTCGCCGCGGGCTTTGGAAAGGGCGTAGGCGAAGCAGTCGCCGAGGTTCAGTCTGGCGGCGTGGTTGCCTTTGCCGAACTGGCGATAGGCGTGACGCGCCGCGACAGCCTGGTCGGCTGTCACCGGAGCGACCTCGACCCCAAGTAGCGCCATGAGGGAATCGAGACCTTCCGACCACTCTTCATCGCGAAGTCGGTCCACCCGGATCGCGACCTCCAGATAATTGACGGCAGAAATCTCGTGCGGCCCGCTCCTGGACGTGATCAACGTCTTGAAGCCGGCGCCATCCTGCTCGTTCAGCATGATGGCGAGAATTGCGGATGCATCAACGATCACGCGGGCAAACCATCTTCGTCATAGAGGTCGGAATGGTCACTCGTCACGCCGGGCGGAACGGGGGGAAGGTTAGCGAGAAGCGCGTCGATCTTTCTGATCCGCTCGGCCACATCACGATCCCGGTGGACACGTGCCAAGCGCTCCTCGACCGACCGCCGGATCGCCTCGGTCAGGCTTTCGCCGGTTTCACCCGCGAGTTGACGGACGAGACGCTCGACCTCATCGCTTTTGATGTTCATGCCCATGACAAGCTCCATGGTAGAAAGTCGCAGCGATTATACCATGCCCTTTGACTCATCGAAACGTCTTCCGCGGATCGAAAGCGTCACGCGTGGCTTCGCCGATGAAGATCAGCAGCGACAGCATCAGCGAAATCACGACGAAGCCGGAAAGCCCCAGCCAAGGCGCGTTCAGGTTGCGCTGGCCCTGCTTGAGCAACTCGCCGAGGGAAGCCGAGCCGGGGGGCAGGCCGAAGCCGAGGAAGTCGAGCGAGGTCAGCGTCGAGATCGAGGCGTTGAGGATGAAGGGCAAGAAGGTGAGCGTCGCGACCATCGCGTTGGGCAACAGATGCCGGACGATGATGGTGCGGTTGGGCACACCCAAAGCGCGGGCGGCATTCACATATTCGAAATTGCGCGCGCGCAGGAATTCCGCGCGCACCACGCCGACGAAGCCGACCCATGAGAAAAGCAGCATCAGCCCGAGCAGGATGAAGAAGCCGGGCGGCAGGATCGCGGCAACGATCATCAAGAGATAAAGCACTGGGATCGCCGACCAGATCTCGATGAAGCGCTGGAAGATGATATCCGTCCAGCCGCCGAAATAACCCTGCACGGCACCCGCCGACACGCCGATCACGGCAGAGCCGATCGTGAGCAAGAGGCCGAAGAAGACGGACACGCGGAAGCCGTAGATGACGCGCGCCAGCACGTCGCGCGCGCCGTCATCCGTGCCGAGCCAGTTCCAGTTGCCGACCGTGCAGTTCCGATCGTTCACGCCCTGCGGGTAGCGCGCGCAACGCTCCTCCTTCGAATACATCCATGACGGCTTGGCGGGTGCGGCTTCAGGGATTTCGTTGTTCGCCGTGCGGTAGGAATAACGGACGGGCGGCCAGATCAGCCAGCCATTCGCTTCGATCTCGTCCTGGATCACCGGGTCGCGATAGTCGGTGACGGCATAGAAACCGCCGAACTTCTCTTCCGGGTAATCAACTGCCACGGGCACGATCAACTCGCCCTTGTACATGCCGATGAGCGGGCGGTCGTTGGCGATCAGCTCCGAACAGCAGGTGAGCACGAAAAGGACGAGGAAAATCCAGAGCGACCAGTATCCGCGCCGGTTCGCCTTGAAGTTCTGCCAGCGCCGCTTGTTGAGGGGCGATAGCCAGATGCGCGCAGGGACCTCGCGCACCTTCTCGACTTCGGCCTTGAGCTGGATTTCAAACATCGCGCTTCTCGAAATCGATGCGCGGATCGATCCAGGTATAGGTCAGGTCGGACAAAAGCCCCACGAAAAGCCCGATCAGCGAGAAGATGTAGAGATTGGCGAAGACCACCGGATAATCGCGGTCGAGCACCGAGCGGTAGCCGAGAAGCCCCAAGCCATCCAGCGAGAAAATGTTCTCGATCAGAAGCGAGCCGGTGAAGAAGGCCGAGATGAAGGCGCCCGGAAAGCCCGCGATCACGATCAGCATCGCATTGCGGAATACATGGCCGTAAAGCACCTGCCGCTCGGACAGGCCCTTGGCGCGCGCGGTGACCACATACTGCTTGCGGATTTCTTCCAGAAAGGAGTTCTTCGTCAGAAGCGTGGTGGTCGCGAAGGCCGATAGCACCATGGCTGTGAGCGGCAGGGCCAAGTGCCAGAAATAATCGAGAATCTTCATCGGCCAGGACAACTGGCTCCAGTTCTCCGAGGTCAAACCACGCAGCGGGAACCAGTCGAAGAACGAGCCGCCGGCGAAAAGCACCATCAGGAGGATCGCGAAGAGAAAACCGGGGATCGCATAGCCGACGATCACCACCGCACTCGTCCAGATGTCGAACTGCGAGCCGTCCTGCACCGCCTTGCGGATGCCGAGCGGGATCGAAATCAGGTAGGAGATCAGCGTGATCCAGAGGCCGAGCGAGATCGAGACCGGCATTTTCTCGAGGATCAGGTCGAGCACCGAGATGTCGCGGAAATAGCTGTCGCCGAAGTCGAAGCGGAGATAATCCCACAGCATCTTGCCGAAGCGTTCGAGCGGCGGTCGGTCGAAGCCGAACTGTTTTTCGAGGCTTGCGATGAATTCGGGATCGAGCCCTTGCGCGCCGCGATAGCGCGAGCTTTCGCCGCCCACGTCGAGCTGGCTGTTGCCGATATCCGCGCCGCCTCCGCCCAAGCCGTCGCCGGCCTGGCCCTGCAGGCGCGCGATGACCTGCTCGACGGGGCCGCCTGGGGCGAACTGGACCACGAGAAACGAGATCGCCATGATGCCGAAGATGGTCGGGATCATCAGCAGGATGCGGCGTAAGAGATAGGCGCCCACTAGAGCAGCTTCCCGCCGTGCCGCACCGCCGTCATCGCCCTTCGGGCGCCCGCTTTCGCGGCGGGGCGCTTTTGCTCCAGCCCGCGCGGCCCTCGTCGGTTACGATGCGGTGGCATCGCGCCCTCCTCGCGCCTTGTGCTGAACCAAAATCGCCTCCGTGCCGACAATGCGCCAGGGCTGGAAACTGCTCTGGCCTCAGCCTCGCGGCCGGGCCTCACGTCATAATCCAATCGCTTGCGCCTTCGCCTTGTCCCACCACCAGAGAGCCTCGACGGGGAAGCCGTAATCGGGCTTCGGCTCCTTGAAGCCGAACGCATCCCAATAGGCCGACTTGTGATTCGCCGAGAACCAATTGGGAATCCAGTCGAGCCGCGCGCGCAAGACCCGGTCGAGCGCACGCAGCGCCACCGCAAGCTCCGCGCGAGTTTCGGCCGCCCCCGCGGCATCGATCAGGGCATCCACCGCAGGGTCGGCCGTGCCCGGCAAGTTGTGCGAGCCTTCGCTGCTGGCCGTGTCGGAATGAAAGCTGTCGAGCACTTCGTCGCGCGTCGGCGTCGCGGTGAAGGATGCGGCCATCATCACCATATCGAAATCGAAGCTGCGCTGACGCTTTTCGTATTGCGTGGAGTCGACCTGCCGGATGCGGGCATCCACGCCCACCGCGCGCAGGTTCTCCACGAATGGACCCATGACGCGGGCAAGCGAATCGTCCTCGACCATGATTTCGAGCACGAGCGTGCCGCCATCCTTTCGCACGAGCGCCCCAGCGCGCTCCCAGCCAGCTTCCTTGAGAAGCCTTGCGGCCTGGCCCAGAAGCTTGCGGTCGCGGCCTGAGCCGTTGGACACCGGCTGGATCACGGCTTCGCCGAACGCTGCATCGGGGATCTTGCCGCGCCAGGGTTCGAGCAGCACCAGTTCCTCGGGCGATGGCACGCCTTCCGCCTTGAAGTCCGAACGCTCGAAGGGCGACTGCGAGCGCGCATAGGCGTTGAAGAAGAGGTTTCGGTTCGTCCATTCGAAGTCGAAGCAGAGTGCGATGGCCTGCCTCACGCGCATATCCTTGAACTGCGCGCGGCGCTGGTTGAGCGCCCAAGCCTGCATGACGGGGCGCAGTTCGGACGAGAATTCGCGCTTCACCACGCGCTTTTCCTGCACTGCCGGAAAGTCGTAGCCGGTCGCCCAGATCCGGCTCGTCGCTTCCTCGCGATATTTGATATCGCCTTTCTTGAAGGCTTCGAAAGCAGCCTGACGGTCGCCGTAGAACTCGATGCGGATGCGGTCGAAATGGTAGAGGCCGCGATTGACGCCAAGGTCGCGCCCCCAGAAATCCGCCACGCGCTCATATTCGATCGATTGGCCCGGTGCCACGCGGCCGACCTTGTAGGGGCCCGAGCCGAGAAGCGGCGCGGTCGCCGCGCGTTCGAAGCCGTTCGCCTCGATGTCGGCTTCGGAAAAGATGGGGAACCCTGCGAGTTGCAGGATCAGACGTGCCGACTGTTTGCCATCGAGCACGAGTTTGAAGGTCTCGCCATCACTCTCGGCCGCTGCCATGCGGCGCAAGGGAAGCATCAGTTGCGGGTGACCTTTCTCCTTCAGGAGCCTGAACGAATAGGCGATGTCGCTGGGTTTGATCGGTGTGCCGTCATGGAAACGGGCTTCGGGGCGGATGCGGAAAAGGAAGCTATTGCGGTCGGGCGCGATCGTGACGCTTCGCGCCACTTCGCCATAGATCGCATCCGGCTCGTCCAGGGCCGAGACCATCAGCGAGGAGAAGCACATCTCCATGCGGGGCGGAGCTTCGCCGCGTAGCGCGTAGGAGTTCAGCGTGTTGAAGGTGAGGGGACTCTGGTTGAAATACCAGTAGGAAGGCGAGAAGTTGAAGGTGCCGCCCTTGGGCGCATCCGGCGAGGCGTAGTCGAAATGCGGGAAGTCCGCCGGATATTTCAGATCGCCGAAGGCCGACATGCCGTGCAGAGGCCTGTCCGTCGGCAGCGCGGCAAACGCTTTATGCGAGAGAAGCGGTGCCGCGAGCGCTGCGCCGCCAAGCGCGAGAAACCCGCGCCGGCTGATGCCGAGCGGCACTCTCACTGCACGCTCCGGTATTTCGCGGCGAGCGCCTTTTCCTTTTCCGGATCAACCCACCAGGATTCCACGTCCGGCCCGATATAGGTCGGCTGTTTGGCGGGAATGCCGAACTTGTTCCAGTAGGCGAGCCACACCTCGGGCCGGTGATATTGTGGGATCACGTAGAAATTCCAAAGCAGCACCCGGTCGAGCGCATGCGTGGTGGCGAGCAGCTCGTCGCGATCCTTGGCAAAGATCACCTTGTCGATCAGCGCATCCACGACCGGGTTCTTGATGCCCGAATAGTTGCGCGACCCCTGCGCGTCCGCCGCGCGCGTCGACCAGTAGTCACGCTGCTCGTTGCCGGGCGAATCCGACTGCGGCAGCGTGGTGGTGATCATGTCGAAGTCGAAGCCGTTGACGCGGTTCACATATTGCGTCGGGTCGACGATGCGCAGGTCGGCCTGGATCCCGATCTTGCGCAGATTGGTGATCAGCGGGTTGAAGATCACCTCGTCGGTCGCATCCTTGCCGAGCATCTGGAAACGGAAGACCTCGCCCGTCTTCGCGTTGACCATCTGCCGGCCTTTGATCGCCCAGCCGGCTTCGCCGAGGAGGCGAACCGCTTCGCGCAGATTGGTGCGCTCGGCTTGGGGGGTATCGTAGACCGGCAGCTTGAAGGGTTCGGTGAGGAGGGCGGGGGGCAGCTTATCCTTGAACTCGGAGAGGATCTCCAACTCGCGGCCCTGAGGCACGCCGCTCGATGCGAGTTCGCTGCCGACATAATAGCTCGACGTGCGCTTGCTCGAATTGAACAGCACCGTGCGGTTCATGGTTTCGAAATCGAAGGCGTAAGTGAGGGCCTGACGCACGCGGACGTCCTGAAAGAGCGGGCGGCGTGTGTTCATCACATAGCCCTGCATGAATGCGCGGGACGAGGCTTCGAATTCCTTTTTGATCACGTCGCCGGCTTGTACGGCCGGGAAATTGTAGGCCGTGTTCCAGCGGCGCGAGCTGTTCTCGGGATTGATGTCCTCAAGCCCGCCTTTGGTGAAAGCGACGAAGGCGGCGTTCTCGTCCTGGATATAGGTGTAGCGCCGCTTGTCGAAATTCTCGCGGCCGAGCTTCACCGGCAGTTTCGCCCCCCAATAGTTCGGCACGCGGGCCCAGACGATCTCCGAGCCCGGCTTGAAGCTTTCGATTCTGTAGGCGGCCGAACCCAGTGGCGGTTCGAGCGTGGGTTGGGTGATGTCGCGCTTACGCCCTTGCGCGTCCGTACCCTCCCACCAATGCTTGGGAAGCACTGCGAGGTCGCCCATGATCTTGGGCAGCTCGCGGTTGCCCTTCTGGTCGAAGCGAAACTCTACCTCATGGTCGTTCAGCGCCACGGCTTCCGAAACGTTCTCGTAGTAGCGGTTGTATTGCGGGCTGTTCTTCTTCAGCACATTGAACGACCAGATCACGTCCTCGGCGGTGATCGGCTGTCCGTCATGCCATTTGGCGGCAGGGTTGAGGCGATAGGTCGCCGAGGAATAGTCGTCGGGGTATTTGTAGGCTTCTGCGACCAGCGCATGGCTGACGCTGGGCTCATCGACCGACTGTTCCATCAGCGTGTCGTAGAGGAGCCCGCCGCCAAAGGCGCCGAAGCCCGCGGCCGGTGTGCCGCGTACGATATACGGGTTGAAGCTGTCGAAAGTGCCGGGCGACACCGTGTTGAGCGTGCCCCCCTTCGGAGCGTCAGGGTTCACATAGTCGTAGTGCTGGAAGTTCTGGCCGTACTTGCTATCGCCGAGCAGGGAAGAAGAGGTCTGCCAGTCCGCGCTCCATGCGTTTGAGACGGCAAACAGGACGGCTGCGGTGCCCCAGGCAATCCCACGGACAGTGCTTCGCGTCATTCCCGACCTTTCGTTCTCGTTTCAGCGAACATACAGATCCCCTTGGGGTATATTCCTGCCGCATTATCCGACGGCGAAGCGAATACGCTTCGAATGGAAACGCTCATAACAAAAAAGCCAGGCGAAACCTGGCTTTTTCAAGAGTGCACCGATGAAAACGGCGTTATTGCGGGCGTGCCGCCTTACTGTGCGGGAGCCGCAGGGGCAGGCGTGGCACCCGAGGGGGCTGCACCCGTCGGTGCGCCGGTCGCCGGTTCGCCGGCCGGCGCGGTTGCGGGAGCCTCGGGAGCTGCGGCGCCTTCGCCGGCAGCAGGCGCCGAGCCGGCAGGGGCCGAAGTGTTCTCAGGTGCCGGCGCCGCATCGGCTGCCGGCAGAGGAGCCGGGTTGTCGGACAGCGTGCGCAGGTAGGCGATCAGGTTCGCGCGCTCGTCATCCTTCTTGAGGCCGGCGAAGCTCATCGCGGTGCCCTTCACATATGATTTAGGCCCGTGAAGAAAGCCGTTGAGGTGCTCGAAGTCCCACTTCTGCGAACCGCCTTGGCTGAATTCCTTCATGCCGGCCGAATAGGCGAAGCCCTCATGGCTTGCGACCGGACGATTGACCACGTCCCACAGGTCGGGACCGACCTTGTTCGGGCCGCCCTTTTCACCGGAATGACAGGCCTGGCACTTCTTGAAGATGGTGGCGCCGGCTTCCGCATTGGCATTGGCGAGAAGCTGGCCGATCGGCACGGCAGCGGCAGTCTCGGCCGTGGCGCCGCCCGTTTCCTCGGTCGCCTCGATGGCATAGCCGGGCTTTTCCGGAACGGGAGCGGCAAACAGGGCATCGGACACGATCGCCACCGAGAATACCATGAAAGCGGCACCCAGTACCGCACCGAGGATCTTGTTGATCTCGAAGGAATCCATCCCTGCCTCTACCACTCAGGCCTGCTGGCCGCGCTCTCCTCAAGCGCGCGCTGGCGTGGGCCATCCTCCCGGAGCGCCCTTTGAAATTGCGGCGAAACTAGGTCTTTTGCCCGACCCGCGCAACACCTATAAGGGCCCGCGCCCATGAGGCGTTTTGACACTTTTCGCCATCCTTCCGGCCCCTTCCTCGAGCATTCTGGCCATGAGCACTCTGGTTCTGATCCCCGCCCGCATCGGCTCGACCCGCCTGCCGGGCAAGCCGCTGGCTCCCATCGGTGACGCGCCGATGATCGTCCACGTCGCGCGCCGTGCCGCTGAAAGCCGTGCCGGCCGCGTGGTGGTGGCAACCGACGACGAGGGCGTGAAGAGGGCGGTGGAAGATCACGGCTTCGAGGCGGTGATGACCCGCGCCGATCACGAATCGGGCTCGGACCGCATCTGGGAAGCGCTGAACCTCGTCGATCCTGAGGCGCAAGCCGACCGCATCGTCAATGTTCAGGGTGACCTGCCGACGCTCGACCCCGCACTGATCTCGGATGCGCTGGCCCTTCTCGACGACCCGGAGGTTGCCATCGGCACGCTTGGGGTCGAGATCACGCGCGAGGATGAGAAGACCAACCCGAATGTGGTGAAGATCGTCGGCTCGCCGCGTTCGGAGAAGCGTCTGCGCGCGCTCTATTTCACCCGCGCCACCGCGCCTTACGGCGATGGCCCGCTGTTTCACCATGTCGGCCTCTACGCTTATCGCCGCGACGCATTGGAGCGTTTCGTCGCGCTCAAGCCCTCGACGCTTGAGCGCCGCGAGAAGCTCGAACAGCTGCGCGCGCTGGAAGCGGGCATGCGCATCGATGCGGCCCTCGTCGGCGGCGTTCCCCTTGGCGTCGATACGCCCGAGGACTTGGAGCGCGCCCGCGAGCTTCTGGCAGGCGATCACCATGGCTGACACGCCTCGCATCGCCTATCAGGGCGAACCCGGTGCCAACTCCGATACCGCCTGCCGCAACGTGTTCGGCGAGAGCATGGAGCCGTTGCCCTGCGCGACCTTTGAGGACGCCTTCGCGGCACTCGCCTCGGGCGCGGCCGAACTCGCCATGATCCCGATCGAGAACACGATCGCGGGCCGCGTGGCAGATATTCATCACCTTCTGCCCGAGTCCGGCTTCCACATCGTCGGCGAATATTTCCTGCCGATCCATTTTCAGCTGATGGTGCTGCCGGGCACGAAGATCGAACGGATCAAGACCGTCCACAGTCACATCCATGCCCTCGGCCAGTGCCGCAAGGTGATCCGCGAAAATGGCTGGACCAAGCAGGTGGCCGGCGATACGGCGGGTGCTGCGCGCCTCGTTCGGGACATGGGCGACCCGACGCAGGCAGCCCTTTCGCCGCGCCTTGCGGCCTCGCTCTATGGGCTCGATATCGTCGCCGAGAACGTCGAGGACACGGAAAACAACGTCACCCGCTTCGTGGTGCTGTCACGCGACAAGAACTGGGCGCCGCGCGCGCATTCCGGGCAGCGCATGATGACGACCTTCGTCTTCCGCGTGCACAATATTCCGGCCGCCCTTTACAAGGCCATGGGCGGTTTCGCGACCAATGGCGTCAACATGGTGAAGCTCGAGTCCTACCAGCTCGGCGGCACTTTTTTCGCGACCCAGTTCTATGCCGACATCGAAGGCCATCCGGACGACCCGAATGTGGCACAGGCACTGAAGGAGCTCGACTTCTTCTCGCGCGAGGTGCGCATTCTTGGCGTCTATCCCGCGCATGAGTGGCGCGACACGCAGGTGCTCGACGGTTAAGACCCCACCTGCGCCACTCTCGGCGCAGTCTTGCGGCATGGGGCGAAGAGGTCGAGCGCCGGCTTTCGGAGACTTGTCTCGACATCCATCAGGCTGAGCATGGATGGAAACAGGTTGTCCTGCGAGACGCTCTCGTCGGCATGGGCGCGCAGGCAGCTTGCGTCGATGCCGGCATCCTTCGTGAAACTGTCGCCCAGCCAGACCGCCATCGGCACATGGGTCTGCTCGGCGGGCGCCATGAAATAGGGTGTGCCGTGCATGTAAAGCCCGTCTTCGCCGAGCGACTCGCCGTGGTCCGACACGAAAACCATCGCCGGCTCGATCCGCCCATCGCGCGCCTTCAGCTTGCGGATCACCTCGCCGAGGATGTGGTCGGAATAGAGCAGGGAATTGTCATAGGCGTTGACGATCTCCGCTCGGCTGCAGTCGGTGAGATGGGCTGACAGGCACTCAGGCTCGAAGCGGCGAAACGCGGCGGGGTAGCGCTTGTGATAGGACGGCCCGTGGCTGCCCAGCATGTGCAGAACCAGAACCGTATCCTGCTTCACGCCATCCAGAAACGGATCGAGCCCGTCGAGCAAAGTCTGGTCGTAGCATTCGCCCCCCTCGCATTCGGCCGGATTCTTGTTGCCCATGCGATGATACTCGACCCGGTCGGCGACGCCCTTGGAGCCGGTATTGTTGTCCCACCAGACCACGGGAATGCCCGCATGCTTGAGAACGTCGGTGAGGTTCTCGGTCGAGAGGCCCTTGTAGTCGGAATAGTCGGCGCGCCCATATTTCGAGAACATGCAGGGCACGGAAACGGCGGTGGAGGTGCCACAGCTGGTGGCATGGGGATAGTTGATCGCTTCCGTTTCGCGCAGTTCAGGCGTTGTGTCGCGCTCGTAGCCGTTCAGCCCGAAATTCTGTGCGCGTGCGGTTTCGCCCACCACGATCACGGCAAGGCGCGGCGGACGGGCCGCATTGGCTTCATGACGGGCATCGAGCCCGATCGGCTCCAGCGTGGCGTGCGCATTGCGCCAGCTGACCACACCGAACTTCACCGCCGCCGTGATGGGCCCCCCGGGATTCGAGCTTTCCAGGAGATCGCCGTGTTCGCGGAAGGTCGAGGCAAGGCCGGCATAGTTGAGGAAGATCAGCCCGCAGGCGGCGAAGATCAGTGGAAACACCACCGCGCTGTTATGTGCGAGCTTGCGAAGAAAAGGCTCATGGCGAACCTCGACCCACAGAATGAACAGGCTCGGCAGCAGCCCGTAGAGCACCATGTGCATCACGAGCGCCGGGCTCATGAAGCTGCCGGCTTCCCCGGGCGTGGTGTTGAAGAGATCGCGCACCATGTCGCGCGTGATGACGATGCCGAAATCATCCACGAAATAGGAGGCCGCCGCCGAAACGATCACGAAAAGGACCAGCACGGGCTTGATCACATATTTCGCGGAGAAGCTCACGCAGAGAGCGATGATCAGAAGGGCGAAGGCAAGCGCGAAGCTGAAGCCTTCGATCGGCGAGTGGTCGAAATAGGTCAGCGCATGCGCCCAGAAGGTCCGGTTGAGGACCGCAAGAAGATAGGCGGCGGTAAGGACAGCCAGCGCGATGCTGGAAAGGCGGGGGCGGAAAAGACGCATGGTGGAGGACTTCAGCGGATGAGCCGCGTGGATTGAAGCCACCTCGATTGCGTCGGAATTGAGCCGGCGTCTTTGCGTTCGCTCAGTTCTCCGCCCAAAAGCGGATCAGCTGCGAGGCGATCGCACTCTGCGGCGGGATGACGAGCCCGTCGGGATGGGCATTGTCGATCATCAGCCGCACCTCGTCGCGCGAGAACCAGCGGCAGGATTCGAGCTCCTCCAAATCTGCATCGACCTGGGTGTCGAGCGCTTCGCCGAAGCAGCCGATCATGAGCGAATGGGGGAAGGGCCAGGGCTGGCTGGCGTGGTAGGCGACGCGGCCGAGCCGGATGCCTGACTCCTCGAAGGTCTCGCGCCGGACCGCATCCTCGATCGTCTCGCCGGGCTCGATGAAGCCGGCCAGTGCCGAATACATGCCCGGCGCGAAGTGGGCGCCGCGCCCGAGCAGGCAGGCATCGGGTTGGACGGTCAACATGATGACCACCGGATCGGTGCGCGGGAAATGCTCGGCAGCGCAGGATGGGCAGGCGCGCTTGACGCCGCCGCCGCGCATTTCACTCGGATGTCCGCAGCGCGCGCAGAACCGGTTGTTGGCATGCCAGTTGAGCAGGGCATTGGCTTGCGCCAGCGCACCCATCAGCGCTTCGTCGGGTGTGCCTTGCGCATAAAGCCCGCGCAGGGGCACGGCTTCGAAACCTGACTGTGGCTCGCCTTCCGGGGCGAGTGCCAGAACCGGATGGGTCTCGTTCCAGCCAAGCAGGACGGTCAAGCCCGGGAGCCCGCCGATCTCCGAGGGGGCGAAGCTGGTTCGGCCTTCGCGCGTCCAGACCTGTCCATTGGCGACGAGCAGAACCCGCGCCGAAGGATCGGCCAGAGCCCGCTCGATGTCGTCGTCACCGCGCTGCTCGGAGCGGCGATCGATGCGATTGCCGGCGAAGCCGTTGAAAGCGCTGGCCTCGCGCTCGGGCGCATTCCAAAGAGGGAAGGGCATGGAGGCTAAAGTGCCGCGCGAACGCGTTCGGCGAGCCTGCGCATCGCATCCGGCTTGTAGGGCTCGCGCGGCCCGTAGCCCCAGACTGGGCCGGGCCATCCGGCATCGTTCTCCGAGCGCGCGACCACATGCACATGCAGCTGCCGCACGATGTTGCCGAGCGCGCCGGTGTTGATCTTGGTGCAGCCGGACACGCGCTTGAGCGCCTGAGCCACCATATTGGTCTCGAATGTCAGCATCGTCTGGTCGAGTGGTGTCAGGTCGTGCACTTCCTCGATGCCCGGCCGCTGCGGCACGAGGATCAGCCAAGGCCAGCGCGCATCGTCCATCATTCGCAACTCGCACAGGCCGAGCCACATCACGGGCTCGCTGTCACCTTCGAGCCTGCGGTCGAGCTCGAAACCGGCCTTGAGGCCAGGAAGCATCGGCGTTCCCTCTTTATCTTATAGGCAAAAGGCTAGAGCGCGCCCTGACCTTGAGCAAGGGTGGGCAGGTGCTTTTCACTCAAATCCCGGCTTGCATTCCCTGTTCCGATTGCCGATATGTCTTTTCGGGAGGTTGGTGGTGGACGAGCCACTCGCCAACCGGGTCAGGTCCGGAAGGAAGCAGCCCTAACGAGCCCCGGCACGGGTCATCGTGCCAGCCTCCCACCTCTCATCCCGCTTGCGGCGCGGTTCGCGCGCCGGGCGGCTGAATGAAAATCTGAAGCGCCGTGGAATTGAACGCCTGTTGGTTGACGGGCGAACGATGCCCGGCGACAGTCGGCCCGACGATATTCGGGTTGCGTCTGGAGAGTTCGAAAAGCGGATGGCGGACACGCAAGGCAGCGAAGCGGGGCAGGCCGGCCGGACCGACAAGACCGGCTACCGCGTCCTCGCACGCAAATACCGCCCCGCCGACTTTTCCTCGCTGATCGGCCAGGAGCCGATGGTCCGCACCCTGACCAACGCGTTCAGCAGCGGCCGCATTGCGCAAGCCTGGATGCTGACCGGCGTGCGCGGCGTGGGCAAGACCACCACAGCGCGCATCCTTGCGCGTGCGCTCAATTACAAGACCGCGGAAATCAACGCGCCCTCGGTCGATCTGACTGTTCCCGGCGAGCACTGCCAGGCCATCATGGAAGGCCGCCATGTCGATGTGATCGAGATGGACGCGGCCTCGCATACGGGCGTGGACAATATGCGCGACCTGCTCGAACAGGTGCGCTACGCGCCGGTTTCCGCGCGCTACAAGGTCTATATCATCGACGAAGTGCACATGCTTTCGGGCGGCGCCTTCAACGCGATGCTGAAGACGCTGGAGGAGCCGCCGCCGCATGTGAAATTCATCTTCGCGACGACCGAAATCCGCAAGGTGCCGATCACGGTCTTGTCGCGTTGCCAGCGCTTCGACCTGCGCCGCGTCGAGCCCAATGTGCTCGTGCCCCATCTGCAGGGCATCATGAGCAAGGAGGGCGTGGAGGCCGAAGGCGATGCCTTGGCGCTGGTCGCACGCGCGGCCGAAGGCTCGGTGCGCGACGCGTTGTCCATTCTCGATCAGGCCATTGCGCATAGCGGCGGCGCGGTCTCCGCCGAGGCCGTGCGCGACATGCTGGGTCTGGCCGACCGCGCGCGTGTGGTCGATCTCTTCGAGCATCTGATGAAGGGTGACGTCGCGCAGGCGCTGACCGAGTTTCGCGCGCAGTATGATGCCGGCGCCGATCCGTCCGCCGTGCTGACCGACCTCGCCGAGTTCACCCATCTCGTCTCCAAGCTGCGTTTTCTCGAAAACAGCACGGATGCGACGCTGACGCCCGACGAGCGCGAGCGGGGCGGGGCATTCGCGAAATCGCTGTCCACCGCCGTGCTGTCGCGGGCCTGGCAGATGCTCCTGAAGGGCTTGAGCGAGGTTGCCGGTGCGCCGCGTCCGGCGAGTGCCGCGGAAATGGTGCTGATCCGCATCGCACATGCCGCGCATCTGCCGACCTTGGACGAAGCCTTGCGCTCGCTCGAAAACGGCGCGGCGTCGAACGGCGTCACCGCCCGCTCGCTGCCTGCGACGCCGCGCCCCACCAATGGCGACGGCGCACCGCCGCCGATGCAGAGCTATGCGCCGTCCACATCCGGGCCCGCCGCCACCATGCGCCGCGCGCCGGAACCCGTGGCGGAGGCGCCCGTCGAGACCGGTCCGCGCGTGGGGACCATTCAGGATGTGGTGAGCCTCGCCGAGTTGCATCGCGATCTCGCCTTCAAGGTTCTGCTCAAGCGCTGCGTGCGCCCGGTCAAGATCGAGCAGAACAAGATGGAGGTGAGCTTCACGGAGGACGCGCCACCGACGCTTGCGACCGATCTGACCACGCGCCTGCGCAAATGGACCGGCCAGAACTGGTTCGTCTCGGTCTCGAAACGCGAGGGCGGCAAGACGCTCAGCGAGATCGAGACCGCGCGCCGCGAGGACGCTTTCACCGATGCGCGCTCCGATCCGACGGTTGCCGAGATCCTCGCCCGCTTTCCCGGCGCCAAGATCACCGATGTCCGCATCGCGGTTTCGGACGACGAAGTCGCTGAGGCGGAAATGTCTACGGACGCGCCCGACACGCCCGGCCTCGACCCTATCGAGGCCGATGACGACGACAACGATTAGGAGATCGACGGGATGAAGGATTTGCTCGGCCTGATGGGCAAGGCCAAGGAGATGCAGGCGAAGTTCCAGTCCATGCAGGAAGAGATCGCCAATCTCGAAGCCACCGGCAATTCCGGCGGCGGGCTGGTTTCAGTCACGCTGTCGGGCAAGTTCGAGATGCGCTCGCTCAAGATCGACCCTTCGCTGGTGAAGCCTGACGAGGCGGAGATCCTGGAGGATCTGGTGCTGGCCGCGTTCAACGACGCACGGGCGAAGGTCGAGGCCGAGATGCAGGAAAAGACGCAGTCGCTGACGGCCGGGTTGCCGATCCCGCCGGGGATGAAGCTGCCTTTTTAGAGAGGCGGCTTTGGCCAATCGGCTCGGTCTACCAACTAATCGGGTTGCCGAGCCAAAGATCTGCGATGATCGTGCCTGCCACGAAAAACACGCCGTTGACCACGATCAGGGCGATTGTCGCGAGCAGAGCCAGAAGAGCGGAGCCAATTGGGCGAGAGCGGAAGAAGTAGAAGATCAGGGCAAAGACGCCGAAGATTGCCACCAGCCAGATCAGGGAGCGCTTAACGGGATAGTTTCGCTCGCGTGCATCCCAGACGCACCACCTTGCGATCAATAAGCCGAAAGCGAGTGTGACTCCGATCCCGATCCAGAATTCCGCCGCCCCGCCTAGAGGAATGAACGGATCGGCGATGCCGACGAGGAGCGACACCAGAAAAGTCGCTGCGAGGATTAAAGTCTTTGGCTGCAAACCCTATATTCTCCTTATCAGTTCCGCTTTTCTGAAACACGCTCGCCATAGCTTCACAGCGGGCGCAAAAGCTTTTTGTCGCTGTCCCCATTTCGAGCTGTTTTCGTTTATGTCCAAGCGCATCGCCGGCCCCGAGATCGAGAAACTGATCCAGCTACTCGCCCGCGTGCCGGGTCTGGGCCCGCGTTCGGCGCGCCGCGCAGCGCTTCATCTCATCAAGAAGAAAGACCAGCTGTTGGTCCCCCTCTCGCAGGCCATGACCAGCGCGGCAGAGAACGTCCGCGTCTGCTCGCGCTGCGGCAATGTCGATACGACCGATCCTTGCACGGTCTGTTCCGACCCGCGCCGTGATCCGGCGACCGTGATCGTGGTCGAGGACGTGGCCGATCTCTGGGCGCTCGAGCGGGCCGGCGCGTTGAACGCGGGCTACCATGTGCTCGGCGGCACGCTTTCGCCGCTCGACGGAATCGGGCCTGACCAGCTTACCATCCGCCAGCTCGTGTCGCGCGTGGCGGAAGGCGAGATCAAGGAGGTGGTGCTCGCCGTGAACGCCACCGTCGAGGGCCAGACCACGGCGCATTACCTGACCGATCAGCTGAGCGGCATGGATGTGCGTGTGACGAGGCTTGCCTACGGCGTGCCGGTCGGCGGCGAACTCGACTATCTGGACGAGGGTACATTGTCCGCCGCTCTCCGTGCCCGCACGGCATTTTAGAGACTGTTTGAGGCAAGGCCGCGTGGGTTAGGGTGCCGCCCATGGTACGTTCCACGATCCGCACCACGCTTCTCGCCTGCCTCGCATCGCTGCCGCTAATGGGCGCGGTCCAGGCGGCGCCCATCGATGACCAGTTTCAGACCTGGCTCTCCGCCGACCTCTGGCCTGACGCGAAGAAGGCCGGCGTCTCCAAGGCGACGTTCGACGCGGCCTTCAAGGGTGTCGAGCCCAACCTGAAACTGCCCGACCTTGTCCTGCCCGGCCAGAAGCCGGAAACGCCCACCAAGCAGCATCAAGCGGAGTTCCGCTCGCCTGCTGCCTACTTCGCGCCCAAGACCGTGGACGCCGTGGTGAATGGCGGGCGCTCGCGCCTGCAATCGAATGCCCGCACGCTGGCGCGGATCGAGAAGCAGAGCGGCGTGCCGGGGCCGGTGCTGCTGGCCGTCTGGGGTCGTGAGTCGGGCTTTGGTGCGGCCAAGATTCCCTACGACGCCTTCGAGGTTCTGAGCACCAAGGCCTTTCTTTCGACGCGCAAGGAGATGTTCCGCGCGGAAGTGATCGCAGCCCTCCAGATGCTCCAAAGCGGGCGCGTGACGCGCGCCGATATGCGTTCGTCCTGGGCGGGCGCGCTCGGCCAGCCGCAGTTCATGCCGACCTCGTTCCTGAAGAACGCCGTCGATGGCGATGGCGACGGGCATGTCGATATCTGGACCTCGACGCCCGATGTGCTCGCCTCCATCGCCAACTACCTCGACCATTATGGCTGGCAGAAGGGGCGCGACTGGGGCTTCGAGGTGAACTTGCCCGAAAGCGTCTCCTGCGCGCTCGAAGGACCGGATCGCGGCAAGAAGTTCGGCGAATGGGCCAAGCTCGGCATCACCCGCGCGAACGGCAGGCCGTTTCCGAAGGCCGAGATGAACAAGGAAGGCTTCCTGATGCTGCCCGCCGGCCGCTCGGGGCCGGCATTCCTCGTCACGCCGAATTTCTATGTGCTCAAGGAATACAATGAGAGCGATCTTTACGCCCTCTTCATCGGTCACGGCGCGGACCGCATCGGTGGCGCGAAGAGCGGGTTTGCGGGCACATGGCAGCCGGTCGAGGGTCTGATGCGCTCGGACGTGGCGAGCCTCCAGCGCGCTTTGAGCGCCAAGGGTTACGACACGGGTGGTGCGGATGGCTTGCCAGGCTTTCGCACGCGTCGTTCGATCGGCGAGTGGCAGACCGCCCAAGGCCAGCCTGCCACGTGCTATCCGAATGCCGCTTTGGTGAAAGCGGTTCGCTAGGCCGCTTGCTTCAGCTCCTCGCACGACTGCGCGAGGATTTCGAACGAGCGCTTGCGCGCCTGATGATCGAATATCTGTGCCGTCACCATCAGCTCGTCCGCGCCGGTGTGCGCCGCGAATTCCGCCACGCCGCGCCGGACCACATCCGGGCCGCCCACCACCGAGCATGAGAGCGCCGAGGCGAGGATCGGCTTGAAGCGCGGATCGAGGTTTTCTTCATAAGCTTCAACCGGCGGCGGCAGCTTGCCGGCGCGGCCCGTGCGCAGGTTCACGAAAGCCTGCTGGAGCGAGGAGAAGAGCAGTTGCGCCTCGTCGTCCGTGTCGGCGGCGAAGACGTTGAGGCCCAGCATCACATAAGGCCGGTCGAGTTGTTCGGAGGGCTCGAAGCGTTCGCGATAGATGCGAATGGCGCTTTCCATCTCTGCCGGCGCGAAATGCGAGGCGAAGGCGTAAGGCAGGCCGAGCATGGCCGCGAGTTGGGCGCCATAAAGGCTGGAGCCGAGGATCCAGACCGGCACTTCCTCGCCCTCGCCGGGAAAGGCATGCACGTTCGAGCCGGGATCACCCTTGAAGTAGCGCATCAGCTCGATGACGGAGCGCGGAAAATCGTCTTCCTGGTTGAGGCTGCGTCGCAGCGCATGCGCCGTGCCCATGTCGGTGCCCGGCGCGCGGCCGAGGCCCAGATCGA
The DNA here is from genome assembly GCF_024053505.1 of Mesorhizobium liriopis. GTDB lineage: Bacteria > Pseudomonadota > Alphaproteobacteria > Rhizobiales > Rhizobiaceae > Mesorhizobium_B > Mesorhizobium_B liriopis. The sequence continues at coordinate 121,279 of NZ_JAMXQS010000008.1, forward strand.
TGCGCCCGGGATGGAGGGCGGCGAGCGTGCCGAACTGTTCGGCGATCACCAGCGGCGCGTGGTTGGGTAGCATCACGCCGCCGGAGCCGACACGGATCGTGGAAGTGGCGGCGGCCACATGGGCGAGCGCCACGGCGGTCGCAGCACTCGCAATACCCGCCATGTTGTGATGCTCGGCCATCCAATAGCGCTTGAAGCCAAGCTTCTCCGCGTGCTGCGCAAGGTCGATGGAGTTTCTGAGCGCATCGCCCGAGCTCGAACCTTCGGGCACCGGGGCGAGGTCGAGAACCGAAAGGTCGGCCATGAGATGTCTCCTGAACGGAAATGTTTCATTCCATATGGGAGGTGCGCCGGCCGCTGCCAACCGTCAGGCAGCCTTTGCGGTGCCGATCTCCTGCCGCACCAATGGCGCCACCTTGGTGCCGAACAGTTCGATCGCCTTCATGATGTTCGCATGCGGTTGCACACCGATGGCCATCTGGATCAGGAAGCGGTCGTTCTTGAAGAGCTTGTGGTTGGCGATGATCTTTTCCGCGACCAGTTCCGGCTCACCGACAAAGAGATTGCCGCGCGGGCCACGTGCCGCGTCGAAATGGGCGCGGTTGGTCGGCCCCCAGCCGCGCTCGCGACCGATGCGGTCCATCACCTCGGCCTGCGGGCCGTAGAACAGGTCGGCGGCCTTGTCGGTCGTTTCCGCCACGAAGCCGTGGACGTTGATGCTGGTCTTGAGCGTCGCGGGATCGTGCCCGGCTTGCGTCGCTGCCCGGCGGTAGAGCTCGAAAAGGGGGGCAAAGCGCGGGGTCTCGCCGCCGATGATGGCGAGCGCCACGGGTAAGCCGAGATGGGCCGCGCGCACCACGGATTGCGGCGTGCCACCCACCGCCACCCAGATCGGCAGCTTGTCCTGCAGGGGACGGGGATAGACACCGCGATCATGGATCGCGGGCCGCATCGCGCCTTCCCATGTCACGCGCTCCGCGTCGCGGATCTTCAGGAGCAGAGCGAGCTTCTCGGAATAAAGGTCGTCGTAGTCTTCCAGCGCATAACCGAAGAGGGGAAAGGACTCGATGAAGGAGCCGCGGCCGGCCATGATCTCGGCACGGCCATCGGACAGAAGGTCGAGCGTCGCGAATTGCTGGAACACCCGCACGGGATCGTCGGATGAGAGCACGGTGACAGCGGAAGTCAGCTTGATGTTCTTCGTGCGCTCGGCAGCGGCGGCCAATGCCACGGCGGGGGCGGAGGCCGCATAATCCGGGCGGTGGTGCTCGCCCAGGCCGAACACGTCGAGACCCACCTGGTCGGCGAGTTCGATCTCCTCGATCAGATCGCGCATCCGCTGGTGCGGGCTGATGCTGCCGGGGCCGGGGGCGAGGCTCACATCGGCGAATGTGTAGAGACCGAGTTCCATGGCAAATCGCTCTTGAGAAAGGTGCGTTCTCCAGTTAAGAGAAGCCCCGTCGCCGCACTAGAGCATGGCTCGGTGAACGGTGCATCCAATAAGCGAAAAAGCATGGCAGATGTGCTCGATCTGCCCTTGAACCGCGCGCCCGGATTCGTATGTAAAGCGCGCAAACTCCCCGAAGGTATGAAAGTTGGCAATCTACAAGGAACAGAATTTCGCTGATCGGCGCGGTGCGGCCAACGACGCGAAGAAGGCGCTTCTCGCTAAGTTCAAGGCACGCCCCTCGGACGACGATCCGGAAGTGATCGCTCGCAAGGCCGAGCGTCAGAAGATCCTCGAAGAGCGCGAGAAGCGCGAGGTCGAGAAGGAAAAGAAGCGTCAGGAGCGCTTGGCGATCGAAGCCAAGGAGCGCGCCGAGCGCGAGGCTCGCGAGGCGGTGGAACGGGCAGAGCGCGAAGCGCGCGAAGCCGAGGAAGCCCGCATCCGCGAAGCGGAAGAGATGGAGCGTCTGGCTGCCGAAATGGCGGACGAGGCGTCCAAGAAGGCCAAGCGCGACGCGCGCTATGCCGCCCGCAAGCAGCGCAACGGTCGCATGCCGCCTCCGCCGCGGCCGTCCTGATCAATTCCCCATGAAGCGAATGGCGCGGAAGCAATTCCGCGACATTCTTGTTTTCACTTCTCGGTTTTCTTCGCGCGGATTGCGATCACGGGTGCTGGGGCTTCCTTGCTTGCCGCGCCCTTCGCCTTGGCGTCCTTTTTCGGTTTGCGCGCTTCCTTGCCGGGGCGCATCGAACCTTTTGCCATATGGGTTTCCTCCGTTGTGGTGTTGGGTCGAGTGAAGCGGAAAGTGGGGTGGGTGGCAAGATCGGTTCGGCCGCTTAGCGGCCATGCTGTTCAGGTGGAAGCGTTATCCCCACCCCTTACCCCTCCCATCTGTGGGGAAGGGTAGAGGCGACCTATCCGGTTCCGCCAATCCTGCCGATTGCCCTTACTCCCCATCCTCCACGATCCGCAGCCGCAACGCTCCCGGCCTCGGCTCCACCCGCCGCACCGGTTCCGGCTGAGCCCCCTCGCTCAGTTCCATCGCCTCTATCCGCTCGCCGCGCTTGGTCAATCTCTCCGTCACCGCGAGAATGTCGCCGACATCCTTGCCTGTCTGAGTCCAGTGCTGGTTGAGCTTGCGCACGCGCTCGTCGAGGCGGCCCAGATCCTCGCCAAGCTTGGCAACTTCCGCCTGAATCAGATGCGCCTGCTCGCGCATGCGGGCGTCCTTGAGGATGCCTTGCATGACCTGGATCGACAGCATCAGGAGCGAGGGCGAGACGATCACCACGCGTGCCCGATGCGCGCGCTGGACGATGGTGTCGAAGTTCTCGTGGATTTCCGCGAACACGCCCTCCGAAGGCACGAACATGAAGGCCGTGTCCTGCGTTTCGCCGGGCAAAAGATACTTGGTTGAAATATCGCGGATATGGACTTCGATGTCGCGGCGGAAACTTTGGGCCGCGGCCTTGCGGGTTTCCGGCGTGTCGGCGGCGCGGATGGCGTTCCAGGCTTCGAGCGGGAACTTGGCGTCGACGGCCAAGGAAGGCTGGCCGTTGGGCATGCGGATCAGGCAATCGGGCCTGCTGCCATTCGAAAGCGTCGCCTGAAACTCGAAAGCGCCATGTGGCAGGGCGTCGGCCACGATGGCTTCCATGCGGCCCTGGCCGAAGGCGCCACGTGCCTGCTTGTCGGAGAGCACGTGTTGCAGCTTCACGACCTGCCCGGCAAGGCTCTGGATGTTGGCCTGTGCCGCATCGATCGCCGCCAGCCGCTCGCCGAGCTTGGACAGGTTGAGATGCGTCGCGCGGGTCTGCTCGACCATGGTCTGGCCGATGCGGCCTGTCATCGCGTCGAGGCGCTGGCCGACGGAGCGGTTGAGCTCCGCCTGCCGGGCACCCAGCGCATCGGCGACCGCACCCAGGCGACCACCGAGTTCGGCCTGCGTGCGGGCGAGGGCTTCGAATTGGCGATTGGCGCGCCGGGCGCTGCGCGCGAAGAGGGCGACGAGCGTAAGAGCCGCGAGTCCCAGCCCGGCAAGCAGCAACTGCCCCGAGCTCAGCGTGGTCGCGCCGAGGCGGAAGGCGGGTTCTGCGAGGGCTGAAGCGTCCATAGCGGCAAGCTTTGTCCGATTCATCTTAAGGAAGACGGAACAAAGCGGGACCGTGTTGACGACAGCGAGGCGGCCATCTACCTGAACGCCATGACGATCAAGCCCCTCGTGATCCTGCCCGACCCGCTTTTGCGCGAGGTCTCCAAGCCCGTCGAACGCTTCGACGCCGACCTGCGCCGCTTCAACGCGGACATGTTCGAGACCATGTATGACGCGCCGGGCATCGGGTTGGCCGCGATCCAGGTCGGCGAGCCGTTGCGCATGCTGGTGATCGACCTCGCCAAGGAAGAGGAGGAGCCGCAGCCGCTGACCGTCATCAACCCGGAGATCGTCCACAACGGCGACGAGCGCTCGGTCTACGAGGAAGGCTGTCTGTCGATCCCCGACTACTATGCCGAGGTAGAGCGTCCGGCTGTTATCCGCGTGCGCTTCCTCGATATCGAAGGCAAGCAACAGGAGATCGAGGCCAATGGCCTGCTCGCGACCTGCTTGCAGCACGAGATCGACCATCTGAACGGCGTGCTCTTCATCGATCATATCTCGAAACTCAAGCGCGACATGGTGGTGCGCCGCTTCAAGAAGCTCGCCAAGGACAGACCGGCGCCCTCGAAGCTCGCAAGCTGAGTGGGGCAGGGGACGCGTCGGTGAAACACCGCTTGGTTTTCATGGGCACGCCGGATTTCTCCGTGCCCACGCTTCGCGCGCTTCATGATGCAGGCCACGCGATCGTTGCCGTTTACTCCCAGCCGCCGCGCCCGGCAGGGCGCCGTGGGCTTGAGCTTGTGCCGTCGCCCGTGGCGCGGGAGGCGGAACGGCTCGGAATTCCTGTTCGCACGCCGGTCTCGTTGAAGAGTGCCGAGGAGCACGAGGCGTTTCGGGCGCTGGATGCGGATGTGGCGGTGGTGGTGGCCTATGGGCTGATCCTGCCGCCTGCGATCCTCGAAGCGCCACGCTTTGGCTGCCTCAATGGCCATGCCTCGCTTCTGCCGCGCTGGCGCGGTGCCGCCCCCATCCAGCGGGCCATCATGGCCGGCGACCGGGAAACCGGCACGATGGTGATGCAGATGGAGCGCGGGCTGGACACCGGCCCCGTCGCCCTGACCGCGCGGCTTGCCATCGGCGCGGACGAGACGGCCGGAGAGTTGCATGACCGATTGAGCGAGGCGACGGCGGAGCTGATCGCGGAAGCGGTCGATGCGCTCGAAAGCCTTAGCTTCACGCCCCAATCGGAAGAGGGTGTTTGCTACGCCCACAAGATCGACAAGAGCGAAACGCGCATCGACTGGACGCTGCCCGCGCGTGAAGTCCATGACCGCATCCGTGGGCTGGCACCCTTTCCTGGCGCGTGGACGGAAGCGCAAGGCGAACGCGTGAAGCTCCTGCGCTCGACGTTTGGTGAGGGACAGGGCGAGCCGGGCACCATTCTGGACGGTGACCTTTTGGTCGCTTGTGGCGAAGGCGCGGTGCGTCTGGTCGCGGTTCAGCGCGCGGGCGGCAAGCCGGTGGCGGCGCATGAATTCCTGCGCGGGGCACGGCTGGGCGTAGGCGATCGTCTCGACTGATGGCGCGCTTCCGCATCCTGATCGAATATGACGGCAGGCCCTATGCCGGCTGGCAGCGGCAGGCCGGGCACCACACGGTGCAGGCGGCGATCGAAAATGCCGTGCTGGGTTTCTCGGGCGAAGCGATCACCTTGAAAGGCGCGGGGCGGACCGATGCGGGCGTTCATGCGACCGGGCAGGTGGCGCATTTCGACCTCTCCAAGGATTGGAGCGAGCGGGCCGTGCGCGATGCGCTGAATGCCCATCTGCGCTTGAACAGCGAGGCCGTTGCGGTGCTTTCCGCGCAGAGCGTCGGCGAGGATTTCGACGCGCGCTTCTCGGCCACCGCCCGGCACTATCGCTATATCATCCTGAACCGTCGCGCGCCGGCCGCGCTCGCTCAGGGCCGTGTCTGGTGGGTGCCCAAGGCGCTCGACTGGGAGGCGATGGCGGAAGCGGCGCTCACGCTTCTCGGGCGGTACGATTTCACCACCTTCCGCTCGGCGCAGTGTCAGGCATCGAGCCCTGTGCGCACGCTCGACCGGTTCGATGTTTCGCGGTTCGGGGAGCGCATCGAAATCACAGCATCCGCGCGCTCGTTCCTGCACAATCAGGTGCGCTCGATGGTGGGGAGCCTCAAGCGTGTGGGCGAGGGCGGCTGGGAGCCGCAAGACCTTCGCGCCGCGCTCGATGCGGCCGACCGTGCCCGCTGCGCCGGGCTCGCGCCACCGGAAGGGCTATATCTCGAACAGGTCGATTATTAGGCGAACCAGTCTTCGAGAAAGTGCTGGTAGACCTTTGTGAGTGTTTCCAGATCGTCCAGCGGCACCCGTTCATCGACCATATGCATGGTCTTGCCGACCAGCCCGAACTCGACCACGGGGCAGTAGTTCTTGATGAAGCGCGCATCCGACGTGCCGCCGGTGGTCGACAGCTGCGGCTCGCGGCCCGTCACCGCCTGGATCGACTTGTTGAGAAGCCCGACCAGCCGCTCGTCGCGCGTGAGAAATACCTCGCTCGGCCAGTCGCGCCATTCGAGCGAGAAAGAAATCGGCTTCGTCTTGCCCGGACGGTAGCGGGTGTCGGACGCGGCATGCTCAAGGCGTCGGCATACTTCATCCTGAAGGCTCTCCGCGCTCCAGTGGTCGTTGAACCGAATGTTGAAGTCGAGCGTCGCGCGAGCGGGGATCACATTGGTGGCGCGGTTGCCGACATCGATCGAGGTCGGTTCGAGATTGGTCGCGGGGAAGCTTTCGGTGCCCGTGTCGAAGGGCTCGGCCAGAAGCGCGTCGAGCATGCTGGTCAGGGCGCGTATCGGGTTATCGGCAAGGTGCGGATAGGCGGCGTGGCCCTGCACGCCTTCCACCGTCAGTCGGCCCGAAAGCGAGCCGCGGCGGCCGATCTTCGCCATGTCGCCCAGCACGTCCACATTGGTCGGCTCGCCCACAAGGGCTGCGTCCCACGTCTCGCCGCGTTCGGCTGCCCATTCGAGCAGCTTCACCGTGCCGTTGATTGCCGGGCCCTCCTCGTCGCCGGTGACGAGAAACGAGACAGAGCCCTTGAGCGCCGAACCCTTTTCCAGATGCCGCGCGACTGCAGCCACGAAGCAGGCGATGCCGCCTTTCATGTCGACGGCGCCTCGGCCCCACATCTCGCCATTGGCGATGGCCGCCGAGAAGGGCGGGTGCGTCCATGCCGCCTCGTCGCCTGGCGGGACCACATCCGTGTGGCCGGCGAACATCAAATGCGGCCCATTGCCGGACAAGCGGGCGTAGAGGTTTTCGATGTCGGGCGTGCCGCTGTCCGCGAAGACCGGGCGCTCGACCGTGAAGCCCATGGGTTTGAGCAGCGCTTCGAGCGCACCCAGCGCGCCGCCCTCGGCGGGCGTCACGGAGGGGCAGCGGAGAAGAGCGGAAAGGTTCCGGGCGGGGTCTGTGGGCAAAGGCATGATGCCTGCTCTTATAACCCCGCCATCACCCTGTCATCAGTTGGCGAGGCTGGCCTGCGCGGTGCTGGCGGCAGGCGCCACGCGCCAGACGGTGTTGCCCACATCGTCGGCCACGAGCAGCGCGCCCTTGCCATCCACCGTCACGCCGACCGGGCGGCCCATCGCTTCTTCCTTGTCGTTGATGAAGCCGGTCAAAATGTCCTGCGGCTCGCCCGAAGGCTTGCCGCCGGTGAAGGGCACGAAGATGACCTTGTAGCCGGAGAAAGGGCGGCGGTTCCACGAGCCGTGCTGTCCGATAAAGGCGCCGTTCTTGAACTGCGGTATGGCATCCGCCGTGTAGAAGGTGAGGCCGAGCGAGGCGGTGTGTGGCCCCAAACCGTAGTCCGGCTTGATGGCCTTTGCGACCAGATCGGGTTTCTGCGGCTGGATGCGCTCATCGACGTTCTGACCCCAATAGGAATAGGGCCAGCCATAGAAGCCGCCATCCTGCACCGAAGTCATGTAGTCGGGCACGAGGTCCGAGCCGATCTCGTCGCGCTCGTTGACGACCACCCAGAGGCGGCCATCCTCGGGGTTCCATGACGGCCCGTTCGGGTTGCGCAGGCCCGAGGCGAAAAGGCGGCTCTGCTTGGACGCGACATCCACTTCCAGCACGGCCGCGCGGTTCTCTTCTTCTTCCATGCCGTTCTCGCCGACATTGGAATTCGAGCCCACCGTCACATAAAGCTTCGTGCCGTCGGGGCTCGCCACGAGATCCTTGGTCCAGTGATGATTGCGGCCCGCCGGCAGGTCCACGATCTTCTCAGGTGCTGCCGTGATGCGCGTGTCGCCCTCATTGTAGGGAAAGGCCACGATCGCGTCGGCATTGGCGACGTAGATCCTGTTGTTGGCATAAGCGATGCCGAACGGCGACATCAGGCCCTCGATGAAGGGCTGCCTGAGTTCGGCGACGCCATCGCCATCGGCGTCGCGCAACAGCGTGATGCGGTTGGCGGAGGGCACTTCGGCGCCGGCACGGCTCATGAAGAAGCTCATCGCCCAGCCACGGATCGAGAAGCCTTCATCGGGTGCCGGCGGGCGGTTGCTTTCGGCCACCAGCACGTCGCCATTGGGGAGCGTCCGCACCGTGCGGGGATGGTCGAGACCTTCGGCGAAGCGGACGACCTGCAGCCCTTGCGCGGCCGTCGGATGTGCGCCTGGGCCCCAAGTGTTCACGGGTGCAACCTTCACTGTCGGGAAAAGCTGCTTTTGCGGCGCGGGCAAGACCGGGTCGGGGCCATAGCCTTGCGCCACCTCGTGGCCGGCGCGCTCGCCCCAGACCACATACCAAACACCACCCGCGAGGATCGCGAGCACCACGAGAACGCCGATGAGCTTTTTCACGGCACGAAACTCCAAGGGAACTTCATGCCATATGGCGCGCGAAAAGGGTTCGGCCAGTCGCGCCGCTTGGCACGCTCATCAAGGGTAACCGCGTCGGTGAGCGCGCCCGTCGATCTTACCCGCGGCGCTTTACCCGCTCGTCGATCAAGGTGATCTTCTGCCAGATCTTGCGCGACAGGTTGGAGCCGAGCGTCTCGATGTCGTTGACGGCATCCACCACCACCGCATCGTTGACCGACTGCGCGAAAAGGGCGGCGAGCTTGCCGGTGATGGAGAGCATTTCCGAACAATAGTCGAGATAGCGCGACAGGTCGGCGGGGTCGGTAATGCGTGCGGGCGAGTGAGCGGTCGGCTTGAAATCGGGCGAGAGCACGGCCGGATCCTTGGTCAACTGGTGCATGTCCACGACATGGATCAGCGAGCGAAGCCCATGCAGCGCCTTGAACACCCGCTTGCGCTTGATGCGCTCCTCCATGGTGATGAGCGTGAGAAAGCCGAGCCCGCCCAGGATCAGCGTGTTCAGCGTCGCCTCGATGCCCTGCACGAAATCGAAGGCCTCGTCGGTCTGGAACCGGTCGAGGGAGAAGACCGTGCCGATAAAGAGAAAGACGGCAGCACCCAGCAGGATCGACAGGCCGATCAGCACCCGCACGGGCCAGATCGGCGCGCGCAAGGCCTCTGCCGCGCGCGACAGGTCTGAGGCGAGGATCACGAAGTCCTTCGCCACGCGCGAAAGGCCGGAATGGGGGAAGCGCTCGCCGATGCGCAGGGACAGCCGCTCCGCCGTCCCGATGATCTGCTGGGGATCGAGCGTGCGGAAGGAAGGCGCGTCAGCTCTTGTCGTTGGTGCGCTGGCCATAGGTGTTGGGGCCGGGCGAGCCGGGCAGGATGCAGAGCACCACGAAGGCGATGATCGAGACGATGGGCACGAAAAGCGAAACGGCCGCGATGCCCGGCTTGTCGATGTCGTGCAGCCGCTTGATGCCGAGCACCACATTCGACCAGATGGTGACCACGAAGACGAGCCCGAACGCGCCCGCCCAGAACTCGCCTTCCGGGCTCGTCTGCGGCACGAGCGTCAACCGGTAGAGTGGATAGGCCTGGATCACGGCGAAGAACAGCCCGCCCAACAGAAAGGCCTGCCGGTTCACGCGGCCCTTCGGGCTGAAGAAGAACCAGACATAATCGATAGGTCTTTGCGGGGAGTTGCGGTCAGCCAAGCGGATCGGGTCCGTATTGGTTCGCGCCGCGTGTGCCTTCCAGCATGCCGAGTTCCACGAAGATCCAGAGGGGGCCGATCACCGGCACGAGCAGAAGCACGCTCCACCAGCCCGACTTGTCGCGGTCATGCCACCGCTTGGCGAGAACCGCAAGCACGGGCCAGAGGGACAAAAAGCCCAAGAGCATCACCAGCGCGCAATGTCCGAGCTCGAGCCGCGGCTGGAAATCGCACAGAACCGCCGCCACGCCGAGCGCCAGCCAGGCGAGACCGATCAGGACCAGCCCTGTCCAGAAAGGCAGGCGCGCGACCCGGCCGCGAAAGCCGGTGAAGAGATAGGTCCAGTTCAAGGCTTCCCTCCTCAAACGGAAAGGGGAAGCTTACCCATCATATGTTAAGAATTGCCGGTGCCCGGATCGGTCAGTCGCGCAGGAGCTCGTTGATCGAGGTCTTGGAACGGGTCTGTGCGTCCACCCGCTTGACGATCACCGCGCAGTAGAGGTTCGGGCCCGGCTCGCCGTTCGGGAACGGCATGCCCGGCATGGTGCCGGCGACGACGACCGAGCCCGCCGGCACTTCGCCATAGGTGATTGCGCCGGTCGCGCGGTCCACGATCTTGGTCGACTTGCCGATGAAGACGCCCATGCCGAGCACGGCACCCTCGCGCACGATGCAGCCTTCGACCACTTCCGAGCGCGCGCCGATGAAGCAATTGTCCTCGATGATGGTGGGGCCGGCCTGCAAGGGCTCGAGCACCCCGCCGATGCCGACGCCGCCGGACAGATGCACGTTCGCGCCGATCTGCGCGCAGGAGCCGACGGTGGCCCAGGTATCGACCATCGTGCCTTCGCCCACGTAAGCGCCGAGATTGACGAACGAAGGCATCAGGATCGCGTTCTTGGCGACAAAGGCCGAGCGGCGCACGATGGCGCCCGGCACGGCGCGAAAGCCGGCGCGTTCGAAATCGAGCCCGCCCCAGCCGGCGAATTTGGAGGGCACCTTATCCCACCACGACGCATCGCCCGGCGCGCCGGAGACGGTTTCCATCGGGTTCAGGCGGAAGGACAGCAGGACCGCCTTCTTGAGCCACTGGTTGACGTGCCAATCACCGCTCTCGCGGCGCTCGGCCACGCGCATCTCGCCACGGTCGAGCGCGTTGAGCGCCGTTTCCACCGCATCGCGTGCTTCGCCGCGTGTCGAAGAAGAAATCGCCTCGCGGTTCTCCCAAGCCGCCTCGATGGCGGTTTCCAAGGCTTGGGCGTCTGGCTTCGACATCGGCGGGAACTCCGTGTTAGGGCGGGCGTATCAAGGCTCGCGCAAGGACAGGCGGGCCGTATCGCAAGGACGCCGCTGAAAAGCAACGGCGGCGGAAGAGTGAAGGGTTGAGCCCGCGTGACCGCATATGATCGCCAAGACGAGAACTGGAATCCGCTGTCGCGCTCCGACGAGGACCTGAAGCGCGCCGAAAGCGTGCCGGACACACCGCAAACGCGTGCGCCGACCTATCGTCTCGCCTGGAGCGACCCGGATTTCATGACGCGCCGCGAACTGCGTGCGGTGCGCCTGCAGCTCGAACTTCTGAAGCCCGAAATGGCGCTCGCCGAGCGCGGCATCCGCTCGACGGTGGTGATGTTCGGCGGCGCGCGCATCCCCGAGCCGGGCGGCGAAGCATGGGCCGCCAAGAACGAAACGCAGAAAACGAACCTGCTCGCCAACGCCAAATATTACGAGGAAGCGCGCAAATTCGCCCGACTGTGCTCGGCCGAAGCCTCGCGTTACCTTTTCCGCGAATATGTGGTGGTGACGGGCGGCGGGCCCGGCGTGATGGAAGCGGGCAATCGCGGTGCCGCAGATGTCGGCGCGCCATCCATCGGGCTCAACATCGTGTTGCCGCACGAGCAGGCGCCGAACCTTTATGTGACGCCCGACCTTTGTTTCAACTTCCACTATTTCGCGATCCGCAAGATGCATTTCGTGATGCGGGCGAAAGCTCTGGTGGTGTTCCCTGGCGGCTTCGGCACCATGGATGAATTGTTCGAGTCGCTGACCTTGATCCAGACCGGCCGCATGGAGCGAGTGCCGGTGATCCTGTTCGGGCGTGAATTCTGGGAACGGGCCTTCGATCTCGACTATCTGGCGGAGCAGGGCACGATCTCGCCAGGCGATATCGACATTCTCGATTTCGTGGAAACGGCCGATGAGGCTTGGGAGATCATCAAGCGCTTCTACGAGCTTTAGTGCGTCTGTAAATCTGTCGCGGGGCAGGGATAGTGGCGGCGGACCGGATGATCGGCTACACGGGGGCGTGATCACAACGAGCCGCCATACGAAAAGCTGGTTCGCGTCCCTGCGACGCGACGGCGGGCTTTTCGTTGCGCTCGCCACGCTCCTTCTGGTCCTATCGGGTTTCCAGCCAACATCCGTCGCAAACGCGTCCGGTCTCGTCATCTGCACGAGCGATGGCGCAACGCACGGTCCGCTCCAGCCGCTCGATCACAAGGACTGCGCGCATTGCCTTGCCGGTAGCGCTTGCGGCGGCTTCAGCATCACCGGCAAGCTGCTGCCTTCGGGCGGTCTAGAGCTCGCATCGCGCGGTTTTTCGACGCCAATCAAGCCTGTTGCACGGTCGGTCGCTTCCGAGCCCACTCTGCCAGGCGGGTCGCCCGGCATCCGGGCACCACCTTTTTCGGCCTGAAGACACTTTGCGCCCGCTTCGCCTCGCGATGCGGGACGTTTCGTTCTGTTTTCCGAAAAGGTCCTATCTCATGCATCGCACAATCTTCGCGGCGGCTCTCGTGCTGTCCGCTTCGCCCGCATTCGCCCATGCCACTCTCGAGAAGGGGGAGGCGCCCAGCGGCGGCTACAAGGCCGTGATCCGCATCGGCCATGGCTGCGACGGCCAGTCCACTCAGACGCTCCAAGTGAAGATTCCCGAAGGCTTCGTCAGCGCCAAGCCGATGCCCAAACCCGGCTGGGAGCTGAATGTCGAGAAGGGCGATTATGCCAAGACCTACAAGCTGCACGGCAGCGATGTCGGCACAGGCACGAAGACCGTCACATGGACCGGCGGCGACCTGTCCGACGACTTCTACGACGAATTCGTGATTCAGGGCTCGATCCAGGCCGAGCCGGGCGCGCAGCTGCCCTTCATCGTCACCCAGCGTTGCGCGACGGCGTCCGTGGCGTGGGACGAGATCGCGAAGCCGGGCCAGGATTCGCATTCGCTCGATCATCCCGCCCCCTTCGTAACCGTTGTGGCCTCAGACGGTGCGGATGCTCACGTGCATGGCGGCCACGGCTCGCATGACGCGGCCCAGATCACGGCTGGCGACCTCGTGCTGAGCGCAGGCTGGGCGCGTGCCACTCTGCCGGGCCAGAAGACGGGCGGCGCCTATGTGACCATCACGAACAAGGGCGGCCAAGCTGATCGTCTCGTTTCCGCCTCGTCCTCGGCGAGTGAAAAGGTCGAGGTGCATTCCATGTCGACCGAGAACGATGTGATGGTGATGCGTCCTGTCGAAGGCGGCCTGGAAATCCCCGCGGGCGGCAAGGTGGAGCTCGCGCCCGGCGGCCTTCACCTCATGCTGACGAACGTCAAGGCGCCCTTCAAGGAGGGCGAGACGGTACCCGTCACCCTGCAGTTCGAGAAGGCGGGTGCGGTGACACTCGACCTGCCGGTTCAGAAGGGAGCTGGCAGCGAACACCAGCACTGAGCGGAACCGGGCGCGAGACGGGAACGTTTTATCCAAGCACAGAGTGATGGAGCGTTCCCATGTCCCGCATGACCAACCCCGACGACGCGATGATGGAAGTCCAGCAGGAAGCCGATCTCGGTCACGTGCTGGATGAGGACAAGCCTGGTGCCAGGATCAAGCGTCTGCCGGAAGGTGTCGATGCGGATGGCCTGATACGCGGCGCGCAGGACATGGACGAAAGCTCGGACACGGAAAAGGCCCGCCTCGCCGCTGCCAGCCGCGCAAAGTTGGCCGGCCGCCGACGTTAATCATCTGTTCGCGTCAGCCCGACACAGGCGTCGGCTGAACGGTGCGCAGGAAGTTCGTGAGATCGTCGGTCACGTAATCGACTTCGTCAGTGAAACCGGCATCCTTTTCCCACACATCCGCGAGGGGCTCCTCAAGGCTTGGCGGAACGACCAGCACGGTCTTCATGCCAAGCGTCTTCGGGACGACCAGATTGCGCGCGAGATCCTCGAACATCGCCGCGCGTGAGCCGTCGATGCCGTGGCGTGCGAGAAAGCGATCGTAGGCGAGGGCGGCGGGCTTGGGCAGAAGCTCGGCCGCCACGATATCGAAGATGTCCTCGAAATGCTCGAGAATGCCGAGCTTGGTCGCAGTGCGCTCGGCATGGGGCCGATCGCCATTGGTGAAGATGAATTTGCGTCCCGGCAAAGCCGCGATAGCCTCGCCGAGTTCGGGTGCCGCTTCGATCGGTGAATAGTCGAGATCGTGGACACGAAGAAGGAAATCGTCCGGATTGATGTCGTAACGCGCCATGAGCCCGGCCAGCGTCGTCCCTTGCTCATGATAGAGCTCCTTCTGGAGCTTCTTCGCCGCCGCATGATCGAGTGACAGAAGCTCCGCCACGTAATCCGTCATCTTGGCATCGATCTGCGCAAAGAGGTTGGCGCTGCGGGGGTAGAGCGTGTTGTCGAGATCGAAAATCCAGGTCTCGACATGGGCGAAGTGTTCAGGGCTGGGCGGCGTGTGCGTCATGGACCGCTTCTCGCATGCTTGTGGCGGCAAGCCTAGGCGGCTGGTTTCACCTTCGTTTAACCCTGTCCTTATGCAACGGCATCGTCTCACGCACTTCGCCGGAAGTTGGTGAGGCTTCCGAAACGGAACGGGGCTAATCGATGGCTCAAACGGAGAGCGGCATGACGGCACTTCTCACACGGGTCCTGCGACGTCGCACACTGATGAAAGCGCTTTTGGTCCTTCCGGCATTCAGCATCTTGCGCAATCTCGTGCCGCCCACGCAGACGGACGAAACCGTCGAGATCGATGGCTGGATTCTGAAACGGAGCGATCTGGCGTGATTTTCGAGGGCTTCGAGGCCTATCGCCGCGCAGGGTTCAGCCCACGCGTCGCCATCATCGGCGCGGGGCCGGCGGGCACGACCATTGCGCGCAAGCTGGCGCAGGCGAATATCCCGGTTGTCGTCTTCGAGGCCGGCAAGGACGATTACGACGAGGTTTCGCAAGGCTTCTACGCCGGCAAGGTGATCGGCGATCCTTATTTCGACCTCGACGTGACCCGCCTGCGCTATCAGGGCGGGTCGTCCAATCACTGGGCCGGCTGGTGCCGTGCGCTCGATGCGGTCGATTTCGAGCCGAAGCCCTGGGTGCCCGATACGGGCTGGCCGATCCGACGCGACGCTATCGAACCCTATCTCGAAGAAACGCGCGAAATCCTCGACCTCGTGCCGTTCAAGCCGGATCGGCCGCTCTCCGAGGACATCCGCTGGGTACAACTCATCAAGAGCCCGGCGGTGCGCTTTCTCGAAAAATACGGTGCGGAACTCGCCGCGAGCCCGAACATCGCGCTGGTGCGTGACACCTATGTCTCCGATCTGCAAGGCAACGGCACGCAGATCACGGGCGCGCATGTCTGGTCGAACAATGCGCCACACGGCGTCTTTCATGCGCCCTTCTTCGTGGTCGCGACGGGCGGTCTCGAAAACTCACGCCTCCTGCTGTGGAGCAACCAGCGCGCGAATGGCGGCGTGGTGCCTCAATCTGAGGCTCTCGGCCGCTACTGGATGGAGCATCCGCATTATCAAGCGGGCAATGCCATCATTCCCAAGCCCGAAGCCTTCGAGACGGACGATGTGCAGGAGGCCTTCTTCTCGCCGAGTTGGGCCGCCATGGAGCGGGCGAAAATCCTGAATTTCGGCATCCGCCTCATCGAGCAGCCCTATCATGGCGTGAAGGGCCTGATCTCGAGCCTTGCCTGTTCGGCGCCCGGGACGGCCGAATGGGCGGCAAACGAGATCGACAACAATCTGCGTTGCGCCGCGCAACTCCACGTCGCCTGGGAGATGGCCCCGGTCGCGACCAATCGCATCGAACTCTCCAGAACGGAGCGCGATCGCGCCGGTGTGCCACGCATCGAACTTCATTGGCAGAAGAGCGAGCAGGAGCGGCGCACCGTGCTCGAATCCATGCGGCTCTTCGGCAACACGCTGGCGCGCACGGATCTCGGCCGCGTGCGCCTCGCGGATTGGCTGCGGAATAACGAGGCCTATCCGGAAGACGCCGAACTCGGCGGCAACCACCATATGGGCGGCACGCGCATGGGCACCGATCCGGCAAAAAGCGTGGTCGATGCCGACTGCAAGGTGCATGGCATGGCGAACCTCTTCGTCGGAGGCTCGTCCGTGTTTCCGACCTCGGGCCAAGCCAATCCGACCACCACGCTCGTCGCGCTCGCCTGCCGCCTGAGTGAGCACCTCAAGGCCTTGGTCGCCTAAGCGTCAGGGCACCAAAAGCGTGCCTGCACCATGCTCGGTGAAGAGTTCGAGCAGCACGGCGTGCGGGGTCTTGCCGTTGAGGATGACCACGCCCTCGACGCCGCGCTCGATGGCCTCGATGCAGGTTTCGACCTTGGGGATCATGCCGCCGGCGATGGTGCCGTCTGCGATCAGCGCGCGGGCCTGGGAAACCGAAAGCTCGGGGATCAGCTGCTTGTTCTTGTCGAGCACGCCCGGCACGTCGGTCAGAAACAACAGGCGCTTGGCGTTCACGGCGCCTGCGATGGCACCCGCGAAGGTGTCCGCATTGATATTATAGGTCTGGCCCTTGCGGTCGGGGGCGACGGGCGCGATCACCGGGATCATCTCTGAGCGGGCGAGGAGATCGAGCAGCGTGCGGTCCACCTCCACCGGCTCACCGACGAAGCCGAGATCGAGCACGCGCTCGATGTTGGAGTCCGGGTCGGTGACGGTCTTCTTGGCCTTTTCGGCGAAGACCATGCTGCCATCCTTGCCGCACAGGCCGATGGCCCATTCGCCTTCGGCATTGATCAGCGCCACGATCTCCTTGTTGATCGAGCCGGCCAGAACCATTTCGACGATCTCCACCGTGCGCTGGTCGGTGACGCGCAGCCCGCCTTCGAAGCGCGAGGGAATGCCGAGCTTGTCGAGCATGCTCTGGATCTGCGGGCCGCCGCCATGCACCACGATCGGGTTGACGCCCGACTGCTTCAGGAGCGCGATATCGCGCGCGAAGGCTTGGCCGAGCTTGGCGTCGCCCATGGCGTGGCCGCCATATTTCACCACCACCGTCTTGTTCTCATAGCGCTGCATGAAGGGCAGCGCGGCCGAGAGCAGGGCGGCCTGCGAGAGCGCTTCTTCGGTGGCTTTGGCATCCATCGGGCAGGAACTTCCGGACAGGAGAAATCGGTCGGCGCTTCCCATAGCGCAGGTTTGGTGAAAACTGAACGACGCTTTGCGCTGTAGGAGGCGCAAACCTCTCGTTGCAAAAAAGTCTGCTCACGCTAGTTTCACGTGCAAGGAACCCCAGCCGCCACGACCCTATGACCGCAACAACCGCGATTCCTGCCGCGACTCCCAACGGGACCCCCTATGGGACCCCAACTGGCACCCACGACATCTCCAAGCTGATCGTGCGCACGTCGCTGCGCGACCGCGCGGCATTCGACCTCCTATATCGGCACACATCCGCGAAACTTTTTGGCGTGTGTTTGCGTGTCTTGAAAGACAGAACGGAAGCCGAAGAAGCGCTTCAGGAAGTCTTCGTGAAGATCTGGAGCAAGGCGGATCGCTTTGCGGTTTCCGAACTGTCGCCGATCTCCTGGCTGGTGGCGGTGGCGCGCAATCATGCGATCGACCGCTTGCGCGCCCGGCGTGTGCCTGCGGCTGACCTGGACGCGGCGCTTGAGGTTGCAGATCAAGCGCCGAGTCCGGAAGCGCAGGCGATCGCGGGAGGCGAGGGCGTGCGCCTGCACCGATGCCTCGAAGAACTCGAGGCGGACCGTGCCGACGCCGTCCGGGGCGCTTATCTGCGCGGCGACACCTATGAGGAACTGGCGGCACGCTTCAGCGTGCCGCTGAACACAATGCGAACCTGGCTGCGCCGCAGCTTGCTGAAACTGAAGGACTGTCTGGAGCGATGAGCCACGTGGACGAACAGGGAGAACAGGGAGGCGACGATCTCGTTGCCGCCGAATATGTTCTCGGCGTCCTTTCCGCTCCCGAGCGAGAGGCGGCCGCGCGCCGTGTCGATGCCGATCGTGCCTTTGCACAGATCGTGGATGCGTGGGAAGCGCGGTTGGCGCCACTCGCCGCAGCCTATGCGGAAGAAGCCCCGCCCGCTTCGGTGAAGGCGGCCATCGATCGTCGTTTGTTCGCGAGCGCGTCGGATGTCGCGCGGCGCGGCAAGACAGGAATCTGGTCGAGCCTCGCGTTCTGGCGCGCGCTTTCTGCAGCCGGCATCGCGGCAGCGCTGCTGCTGGCCGTGCAACCTTTGATGCAGCGTCCCGCCGATCTCACCCAGGACCGGCTCGTGGCGTCCCTCGACGCACAGAACAGCGATGTGCGCTACCTGGCACTGTACGACCGCGCGGCGGACAGAGTTTCGCTTTCCCATGTGTCGGGCGAGCGCGCGACGGATCGCGACTTCGAGCTCTGGATGATCGAGGGCCAGAACGCGCCGGTTTCGGTCGGTGTCGTCCCGTCGGGCAACACGATCACGCTGCAATTGACGGACGATCTGCGTGCGAAGCTTGCGGCGGGCGCTGTGCTGGCGATCAGCGTAGAGCCGACAGGCGGCTCGCCGACGGGTCAGCCGACGGGACCGGTCGTGGCCGCGGGCGGATTGCGGGATATCTGACGTGACACCTGGTAGAGCCGGTGTCGGGAATGTGGTTGACAGGATGGGGTGACGTGGCTGCCTTCGGGTGCGTCCAACAGCATCCCAACCCTTTCAATCCCTTTTGATTTTTCGGACGCGCCAACCCGCATTATCTCTGGGTCATACTTCGGAGGTGTCCCCATGAATCGCCGCACTTTTCTTGCCGGAACTGCTGCCATCAGCGCGCTGATGGTCGGTGGCGGATCGCTTCTCGAGCTCTTGCGTGTGGCGCCGGCCGAGGCCGCGAGTTTTCCGGTCTCGAAGACCGACGACGAGTGGCGCAAGGTCCTGTCCGAGCAGCAATATTCGGTGCTGCGCGAGGAGGGGACCGAATATGCGGGGTCGAGCCCGCTGAATCACGAGAAGCGCAAAGGCGTCTTTCACTGCGCCGGGTGCGCTCAGCCTGTCTACTCCTCCGACACCAAGTTCGATTCCGGCACGGGCTGGCCTTCCTTCTGGCAGGCGATCGACAAGGCTGTCGGCACCAAGGAAGACAATTCGCTCTTCATGCAGCGGATCGAGGTTCACTGCTCCAATTGCGGAGGGCATCTCGGC
The DNA here is from genome assembly GCF_024053505.1 of Mesorhizobium liriopis. Classification (GTDB taxonomy): domain Bacteria; phylum Pseudomonadota; class Alphaproteobacteria; order Rhizobiales; family Rhizobiaceae; genus Mesorhizobium_B; species Mesorhizobium_B liriopis. Next base: position 140,375 of record NZ_JAMXQS010000008.1, read on the forward strand.
CATGTCTTCGACGACGGCCCGCCGCCCACCGGCAAGCGTCATTGCATCAATGGCGTGGCGCTCAACTTTACGCCCGCTTCCGCTGCCTGAAGCGGTCTGGAGAAACTTTTGTTAATCGTGCGGATTCATCTCCTGAACAGGGAGAATTCGCCATGGCACGTCACGGTCATTTCTTCTGGAACGAGCTTCGAACGCGCGACCCCGTGCGCGCCCGCGAGTTCTACGCGCGCTTTCTCGACTGGAGCTTTCACCAGCAGCGCGAGGATTATTGGATCGCGATGGTCGATCACAAACCGATGGCCGGCATCTTCCAGCTGCCCGAAGGGTCCGGTTGGGATCACATCGCCGAGACCTGGAACGCGTTCATCTCGGTCGATGACATCGATAGCCGCATTGCCCGCCTCAAGGAGGCGGGCGGTCGCGTCCTGCGCGAACCCTTCGACGTGATGAATGTCGGCCGCATCGCCATCGTCAAGGACGCGCTTGGGGCCGAGATCGGCTTGATCACGCCGGTCGCGGGCTGACTATTCGCCGCTGATCGAACGCAGGATGGCTTCCTGCACGGATTCGAGGCCCGCACCCTTCTCCGATGAGGTCGCGAGCACTTCCGGATAGGCTGCGGGACGGCGCCTGATCTTCTCGCGCGTGGCCTCGACGAGCTTGTCGATCTCGCCGCTTTTCAGCTTGTCGGCCTTGGTGAGCACCACCTGGTAGGACACGGCCGCCTTATCGAGCAGCCCCATCGCGTCCTCGTCGTTCTTCTTCACGCCATGGCGGCTATCGATGAGCACATAAACGCGCTTGAGCGTGGTGCGGCCGCGCAGGTAGTCGAAGATCAGTGCCGTCCATTGATCCACCTGCTCTTTGGGCGCCTGGGCGAAGCCATAGCCCGGCATGTCAACGAGCGCGAAGGGGGGCAGGTCGTCGCCTTCGCCGGAATAGCCGTCCGGCACGAAATAGTTCAGTTCCTGCGTGCGCCCCGGCGTGTTGGACGTGCGTGCCAGACCCTTGTGGTTGAGAAGCGCGTTGATCAGCGAGGACTTGCCCACATTGGAGCGCCCCGCAAAGGCGATCTCGGGCGGGCCTTCGGGCGGCAGGAATTTCATGGAAGGCACACCGCGCAGGAAAATCCAGGGGCGCGTGAATACAGGGTTTTCGCTCATCGCCGCCCTCATACAACAAGGCCCCGCCGATGGGCAGGGCCTTGGAGCGCCTTGGGAGGCTTGGAGCCGAGGAAAGCTTACTTCGGCAGCAGGACCTTGTTCACGACGTGGATCACGCCGTTGGACTGCATCACATCGGCAATGGTCACTTCGGCCGAACCGCCGCTCTCGTCCACCACGTAAAGGTTCTTGCCCTTCATCTCGACAGTGAGAGCATCACCGCTGACGGTCGTCAGGTTGGCCTTGCCGCCGCCCTTCTTGATGTCGGCCATGAGCGTCTTGCCATCGAGCTTGCCTGCGACCACGTGGGCGGTCAGCACCTTGGTCAGCTTGTCCTTGTTCTCAGGCTTGAGAAGCGTATCGACCGTGCCGGCCGGCAGTGCCTCGAAAGCCTCGTTGGTCGGCGCGAAGACGGTGAAGGGTCCCTTGCCGGACAGCGTGTCCACGAGACCTGCGGCCTTCACGGCGGCGACCAGAGTGGTGTGGTCCTTCGAGTTCACCGCGTTCTCGACGATGGTCTTGTTGGCATACATCGGCGCGCCGCCGACCATCGGGTTGTCCTGCGCCATGGCAACGGAAACCGGCGAGATGACGGGTGCGGCCAGAGTTGCGGACGCGACGAAGGCTGCAGCCGCGAGGCTGCGGAAAGAGTGCTTAAGCATTTGAATTGTCTCCTCAATGGCCCGATCGGGCTGACATGAGGATATACGGGCCGACCCCCTGAAACAGTTTCGGCGCTCACGAACCCGTGAACGCCGATCCTGAAAAGTTCGCGTTGAATGGGCCGGCCTACTCGGCCGGCGTCGTCTTCTTTTTGCGGAACAGGCCGGACAGGTTGTCCCACAACTCGATCTTGGCGCCCTGGCGCTTCATGATCACGCCTTGCTGGATCACGGACAGCGTGTTGTTCCACGCCCAGTAGATGACGAGACCTGCAGGGAAGCCTGCCATCATGAAGGTGAAGATCACGGGCATCCAGGTGAAGATCGCCGCCTGCGTCGGATCGGGCGGCGTCGGGTTCATGCGCATCTGCAGGAACATCGTGACGCCCATGATCAAAGGCCAGATGCCGATCATCAGCATATGCGGCGGGGTAAAGGGCAACAGGCCGAACAGGTTGAAGAGCGAGGTCGGATCGGGCGCCGCCAGATCGTGGATCCAGCCGAAGAACGGCGCATGCCGCATTTCGATGGTGACGTAGAGCACCTTGTAGAGCGCGAAGAAGACCGGGATCTGAATCAGCACCGGCCAGCAGCCCGCGACCGGATTGATCTTCTCGCTCTTGTAGAGCTCCATCATCGCCTGTTGCTGCTTCATCTTGTCGTCCGCATATTTCTCGCGGATCTCAAGCATCTTCGGCTGCACCGTCTTCATCTTCGCCATGGAGGCGTAGGACTTGTTGGCGAGCGGGAAGAAGATGGCCTTGACGATGACGGTTGTGGCGAGGATCGCCAGGCCGAAATTGCCGAGCAGCTTGTAGAGGTTGTCGATCAGCCAGAACATCGGCTTGGTGATGAAGTAGAACCAGCCCCAGTCGATCAGGAGGTCGAACTGGCGGATCTGGCGGCTTTCCTCATACTGGTTGACGGTCGCCACTTCCTTGGCCCCGGCGAAAAGCAGCGTCTCGACCGTTTCCGACTGGCCGGGCTGAAGCGTCACGGCATCCGACAGGTAGTCGGACTGGTAGCGCGGACGGCCATCCGTGAAATAGGCATAGCGCGGCTGGAACTGGTCCTTGCCCGACGGCACGAGCGCCGTCGCCCAATATTTGTCGGTGATGCCGAGCCAGCCATTGGACGACTTGCCGGGGGTGAACTGCTTCTCTTTCTCGAGCGCCGCGTATTTGTGCTCCTGCAGGCCTTCCTCGCCTGTCACGCCGATCAGGCCTTCATGCAGGACATAGATGCTGGCAGTGGTCGGCTTGTCGAAGCGCGTCACGCGGCCATAATTCGAAAGCGCGACCGGCGCGCCGCCATTATTCGAGACCTGGTCGGAAACGGTGAACATGTATTCCTGATCGACCGCGATCGTGCGACGGAAAACAAGGCCCTGGCCATTGTCGTAAGTGAGCGTGACCGGGGTGGCAGGGGTCAGCTGCGCGTTCTGGCCTTCGACGCGCCATTCGGTGTCGGGGCCGGGGAGGGGACCGGACGCCGCACCTGCGGCGCCGACATAGCCGACTTCTGCATAATAGCCGTTGGGCAGCTGAGCCGGGTTCAGAAGCTCGATCAGCGGCGAGCTGTCATCCACCGTCAGGTGATAATGCTTGAGGCGCAGATCATCGATGCGGCCCCCGCGCAGGTTGATCGAGCCGACGACATTGGGCGTGTCGATCGCCACGCGTGGGCTTGCGGCCAGCGCCTGCTCACGCGTCTGGGGTGTCGCACCATCCGTGCCGGGAACGCCGAGATTGGCGCCGCTGGGCGCCGCAGGAGCGGTTCCGCCCACGCCGGGGCCCGATTGCGGAGTTTGCCCGGGAGGCGTCTGACCCGCAGGCGTCTGTGCTGTCGTGTTCTCTTGCGCCGCCTGCTGCTGTTGCGTGGCAATCTGCTGCTGCTGGCGCTCGGTTTCGATGCGCGGGTTCATGTAGAACACCTGCCACAACGTCAGGATCAGCACGGAAAGCGCGATCGTGATGAAGAAGTTACGGTTGTTTTCCATCACGAGCTTTCGTCAGTCTTTTCGTTCGGAAAGAGGTTGGGTGCCGTCAAGCTTCGCGCTGACGTTCAGCGCTTGTCTGCCACGCGGCGCTTGAGTTCCGCGCATAGCTCGCCCCATGAGGCACCAAGCACCTCGCGGCGGCCGACCACCACATAATCATTGCCCGGCTGCATGTCATCCGCTGCGGTAATTCGGACCGCCTCGCGCAGGCGACGGCGCACGCGGTTGCGCACGGCGGCGTTGCCGACTTTCTTGGTGACGGTGAAGCCGACGCGCGGACCAGCGGACGGGTCCTTGCGGTCGAGCGCTTCAAGCAGGAAAAGCCGGCCGCGCCGCTTGTCGCCGGCGCGGACAGCCAGGAATTGCGCCCGCTTGCGCAGGCGCTCGGGGCTCTTTTGGCCCCCATTCTTGGGAATGCCCAAGAACGGTCCCCGTCTTTATGCCGACAAACGCTTGCGGCCACGGTTGCGGCGGGCCGCAACGACGGCACGACCGCCCTTGGTGGCCATGCGGGCGCGGAAACCGTGACGGCGCTTACGGACGAGCTTGGAAGGCTGGTAGGTACGCTTCATTTATCTTTATACCGCGGAGTTGCGGCCCTTCTTGGGTCTGCCCGAAGGCAGGAGCGTGGTTGAGTTGACGTCTGGAGACTGAGTGCAACGCAGGCAAGCGAACTTGCGCCGGAATGCCGCTCCCGAACGTGGCGCGGCTTATAGGGCCCGGTCCTCTTCAAGTCAACGAACTGCGCCGACGCGCAAACGGCAACCGCCTGTGAACCAGACGCGTGGCATACTCAAATGACAGTGAGAGCGGGAAGAGGCGCCTTGCGAAGGTGAGATCATTCCCGCATGTGATGAGCCTCGAGCCGGGTTCTTGCAAACGGACCGAGTGTCCGGTGCGTTGGAATCGAGGAGAGCGCAGTCTGATGAGCAAGGGCGTGACTGCCGGCCGATTGGCTGAGCAACCGGCATCCGGCGAGCCGGGTCTTGTTCGGCGGTTCCTGCCCGTCGCGCTCATTCTGGGTGCGCTCGCGCTCTGCTATGCATTCGGCGTTCAACGTTATCTGTCGCTCGACTTCCTCGCCCATAGCCGTGTTGCGTTGAAGGCTTGGGTCGGCGAGCACACCCTTCTCGCGCCGCTCCTTTTCGTTGCGGTCTATGCCCTCTCTGTCGCTTTCTCGCTGCCGGCCGCATCCGTTCTGACCGTGTTCGCAGGCTTTCTGTTCGGCTGGGCATTGGGTGGATTGCTGGCCGTGGTGGCCGCGACGCTCGGCGCGACCGTGCTTTTCATGGCGGCCCGTACCGCTTTCGGCAATGTCCTGCGCGCGCGCGTCGGCTCCTGGGGCGCGCGGCTTGCGGAAGGATTTCGGCGCGATGCGTTCGGTTATCTGCTCGTCCTGCGTCTCGCACCCTTCTTTCCGTTCTTCGCGGTGAACGTCGCGCCCGCCTTTTTCGACGTGCGCCTGCGCATCTATGTGTCAGCGACTTTCATCGGCATCATTCCCGGCACCTTCGCCTATGCTTGGCTCGGCACCGGGCTCGACAGCGTGCTGCGGGAAGCTGCAAGCTCAGGCCATGCGGTGCGCGTCGCCGATCTCGTGACGCCGGAACTGACCATCGCTTTCGCAGCCCTGGCCGGTGTCGCGGCAATCGCTGCCTTTGTGAAGCGCCGCTGGGCCTCGCGCTTCGCGTGAACCGGGACAAGGACGTCCTCAAACCCGACATCTGCGTGATCGGTGCCGGGTCCGGCGGCCTTTCGGTGGCTGCGGCCGCCGCCGCCTTCGGCGTGTCCGTGGTCTTGATCGAGCGTTCCCGCATGGGCGGAGAATGCCTCAACACGGGCTGCGTCCCATCCAAGGCCTTGATCGCCGCCGCTCGACACGCGCAGAGCGCGCGCGAGGCGCATCGGTTCGGCGTAAAATTCGAGGCACCACAAACCGACTGGCATGCCGTCCATGCGCATATCCGCCAGGTGATCGACGGCATTGCGCCGCATGATTCCGTCGAGCGGTTCACCACACTCGGGGTGAATGTCATCGAAGCGGAGGCGCGTTTCCTCGACGGCCGAACCGTGGAAGGCGACGGCCGACTGATCCGTGCGCGCCGCTTCGTGGTGGCCACCGGCTCAGCCCCGCGCATTCCCGATATCCCGGGTCTCCAAGACATCCCTTATCTCACCAACGAGACCTTGTTCGAGGCGCCAAGGGAAATCGGACATCTGCTGGTGTTGGGTGGTGGGGCGGTCGGCATCGAGATGGGGCAGGCTTATCGCCGTCTGGGCGCTGCCGTCACGCTGGCATCGCGCGGCGAACTGCTCTCACGCGAGGATCCGGAACTCGTTGTGCCGATACGGATGCAACTCGAGGCGGAGGGTGTTTCCATTCACACTTATGCCGAGGTCTCAAAGGCGGAAAGCGGTAAGGGTGGAAGGGTCCGGCTCGTTCTAACGAACGGCACAAGACTTGACGGCACTCACCTCCTTGTTGCGACTGGCCGCCGGCCCGTTCTCGAAAACCTCGGGCTGGAAAAGGCTGGCGTCGCCTACGAGCCTGATGGCATCCACGTGGCGAGAGACCTGCGCACCACCAACTGCCGTGTCTATGCGATCGGCGACTGCGTGTCGGGCGGCGAACGCTTCACGCATGCGGCCAACGCCCATGCCGGGCTCGTGATCCGCTCGGCGCTGTTCCGTCTGCCTGTGAGCATCAAGCCTGAACTTCTGCCCCGCACGGTCTATGCGACCCCCGAATTTGCACAGATCGGCCTCACTGAAGCGCAGGCTCGCTCCCAGGGCCTTGCGCTCACCGTTCTTCGCATCCCCTTCACCGAGAACGATCGCGCCCGCACAGGCCTCGAAACCGAGGGGCTCGTGAAACTCGTCGCAGGCCCTCGCGGACGCATCCTCGGGGTCGGCATCACCGGCCCGGAAGCCGGCGAGCAGATTGCGTTCTGGTCGCTGGCGCTTTCCAGGAAGCTGAAACTTTCCGACATCGCCGGAACGGTTCTTCCCTATCCGACGCGCGCGGAAGCTGGAAAGCGCGCGGCAGTCGCCTATTTCGCCGGTGCAGCAAAGAATCCTTGGCTTCGCAGAGTTCTGCGCATGCTGCGGGTCTTCGGCTGAAACCTTTCCGGCTGCTCACACGTGGCTGGGAGCATCGGACGGAACAGGAGCATGAGCGAAGTCTCCCCACGCGAGGAGCCGACCCGCGTTTCGCATGACGACCGCGAGACGGCATCCGCTCGCACCGACACCCGCTCCGCCTCGGTGCCGCTGTCGCACGGCCTTTCGCTCAAGCTGTTGCTGTTGACTATCATCTTCGTGCTCTTGGCCGAAGTTCTCATCTTTCTCCCTTCTATCGCCAATTTCCGCCTGAGCTGGCTCGAGGAGCGCCTTGGCACCGCGGCTGCCGTGGGCATCGTGCTTGTCGAGGGCGATGCGGGCAGCCTGTCGCGCCGCGCGCAGGACGACGTGCTCGGCGTGATCGGCGTCAAGGCGATTGCCGTGCGCGATCAGGAAGAGTCTCGGCTGCTCGTGGCACCCGAACTGCCCCCCACCGTCGATGAGCACATCAATCTCGTCGAGACCGGTCCGCTCAGTGCCATGGCCGGCGCGCTCGATACGCTGTTCTTCGGCGGCAACCGAATGCTGCGCGTGTTCGGTCCCGTCGGCGACGGGCCACAGGAATTCGAACTGATCGTGCCCGACAGCAAGCTGCGCGCGGCGATGCTCGTTTACTCGCGCAACATCGCGCTGCTTTCGGCGCTGATTTCCATCTTCACGGCCCTTCTCGTCTACTTCGCCATCGATCGCGTGATGATCAAGCCGATCCGCACCATGACGCGCTCTATGCTCGATTTCGCCGAGCGCCCCGACGATCCGTCGCGCATCGTGACCCCTGACGAAAACCGCTCCGACGAGATCGGTGTGGCCGAGCGCGAGCTCGCCGCCATGCAGGATCGCCTTCGCCTCATGCTGGGCGAGCAGAAGCACCTGGCCGATCTCGGCCTCGCTGTGTCCAAGATCAACCACGACATGCGCAATATCCTGTCCTCGGCGCAACTCATTTCCGACAGGCTCGGCCGCGTGCAGGATCCCACCGTCCAATCCTTTGCGCCGAAACTTCTGCGCGCGCTCGACCGTGCAGTGCTTTATTCGGAACAGGTGCTGTCTTACGGCCGCGCACAGGAAGCCCCGCCCGCGCGGCGGCGCATCCTGCTTCATTCGCTGGTGGATGAAGTCTTCGGCTCGTTCGCGGTCGATGAGAACGCCGCTCACATCGAATTCCATAATGAGGTGCCGGCCGATTTCACGGTCGATGCCGACCCCGAGCAACTTTTCCGCGTTTTGAGCAATCTGAGCCGCAACGCGGTTGAAGCGATGGCGCCGGGGACGGCCGTGGGTGCTGGCGGCGATTCGGTGATGTCTCGCTTGGCCATCGCCGCCACACGCCAGGGCCGCAACGTTCAGCTGGTGATCAGCGACACCGGCCCCGGTCTGCCGCCTGCCGCCCGCGCCAATCTGTTTTCCGCGTTCCGCGGCTCCGCGCGTTCCGGCGGCACGGGTCTCGGCCTCGCCATCGCGCAGGAACTCGTCCGCGCCCACGGTGGCCGCCTTGAACTGACCGAGAGCCGGGGAGGGCACACGGTGTTTACGGTGGAAATACCGGACCAAAGCCTGTCTCGCCCTCAGCTTCTTGAGCCCATTCGACAATATAATTGAACACGACCCATGGCGGCTCATCGATAAGCGGGCAGGACGTGTGCCGTAATGCAAAGCGGTTTGGGTGTTCAGGCTCACGCGAACCGCGCTTTCCCCAGCGTCCGAAAATTCCCTCGCGCGCCGGCTTGCATTTCCCGCCAACCCCCGCTAGTTACCCGCTCGTCGTCGCCAGCCGCCGACCGAGGCCACTCAACGGCCCACCGCGCGCCCGTAGCTCAGCTGGATAGAGCACCAGACTACGAATCTGGGGGTCAGAGGTTCGAATCCTTTCGGGCGCGCCATTTCGCTTTCACCGCATAAAACACCCGCTAAAGCCTTGAACGGTAGGGCTAGATCAGCGGTTCTAAAACCCTCGCCGCGACGGTAACGAAGCTTGTTCGCGAAGGCCAGTTTGAGCACCGTCTGACGATCTTCCAGGCGGTCTGAATTCCATAGGTTGCAAGGGTTTGCGAGGAAGCCAAGGGCGGTTCTAAGCGCATCCTCATAACTGCTCTTCGGACGCCCGCCGCCTGCCATCTTCTCGCGGATCAGAAGCTTGTCCTGCTCCAGCTTGCCGATCTTGGCTTCATAGGCTTTGGCCACGCTGGGAAGCTCTGTTTCAATCACACGATCCAAAAGCTGATCGATCTGGCGCTCGACCTTTTTGAGTTGGATCGAGAGGAGCCCGGCCTGTTCCTTCGCGCGGCCAACCTGGTGATTCCAAATCTCCTTGAACATGCGCTCGGCGACCTCGAAAAGTTTCGGTGTCGGTTGCAGCGTCGCGAGCAGTTGCTCGAACTCGCCTTCAATCACGTCGCGCCGGATCGACTTTCCGTAGCTCTCACAGCCGCGCTTGGGGCAGAGATAGTAGGGATGGCGCGCAGTCCTTCCCTTGGACCAACACGCCGTCAGCGGGTTGCCGCAGTCGTCGCAGACGACATAACCGCGCAGCGAGAAGTCTTGCCTCAGGTTCTTCCGGCTCGGCATCCGGCTGATGCCATCGAGCCGGTCTTGGATGCGCCGCCAGGTTTCGAACGAGACCAGACCTTCATGCTGAGCCTTCCGCAGCTCGACGCTCCATTCCGGCACTTCGAGATAACCCGCGTATAGAGGCGAGCGGAGTATCGAGGCGGCGCGCTGATTGACGACGCGGCCAGCGCGGTTTTTCGGGAACAGCGGACTCTGCTGGAGAAACCGAGCGACTTCGGCTTGGTTTTCGAAGCGGCCCGAGGCGTAGCCTTCGAGGGCTTCCTGAACGATGGTTGCGGCAGGCTCAACGCGCTTGAGCATCCGGCCTCGACCGGACACGGCTTCGTACCTGTAGCCGGTCGGAGCTTGAAAGCCCCAATAGCCATTCTGAGCGCGGGCGCGCATCCGGTTCAGCGTTTGCTCGGCATTCTTCTGCCGCTGGTGTTGCGCGACCGAGGCCATCAGATTTTCATGGAGAACGGAGTCGGCATCGTTGCCGAACTCCATCGTCGGGCTCATAAGCCGGACACCTGCGTCTTCGAGTAGATCGCGCAAATCCCAATGCCCGCGCACATCGCGCGCGAAGCGGGAGATGTCGTCGATGATGACGATGCGCTCACCCTTCTTGTGTTTTTTGAGGAAGGCGAGCATCGCCTGCATGCCAGGCCGGTTGGTGTCACCGCCCGATACGTCGTCACGAAAGACGTCGATGACGTTGAAGTCGCGATAGCGCGCGAACTCGCGGCAGCGGGTCTCCTGGCTGTTAAGGCCGTCGCCGTTCCGAACCTGCTTATTGTCCGACACGCGGCAATAGATGATGGCTTCCGGGTTGGCTTTATCCTGCTTGCTGCTTTTCATGCGCTGTTCCTCGTCGCTATCTCCAGATTATTCCGTAGAGCCCGAGTCTACCGCGACGGACGAGGCTTTCGGCAACTCATCGATTCCGTTAAAAATCTGCCCACAGATATCGACGGAAATGCCGATCTCGACCATCGAGCGCATAATGTTCCAAAGCGTCTCAAGAAGCTCGATTTTCTGCTCCTCGTCGATCTCGAATTCGTCGAGATCGCCAAGATAAGATGCTGTGTTGAGTTCGAGGCTTTGCCGCGCCTCACGGGAGGCGACCTCGTAGCCTTGCGCCAGCTCGAAACCGGCGCTCAAATGTTTGTTGCTCATGCCGTGCGCTCCTTTCCTGCTGGCGATGATGGGAAGCACCAACTATACAGAACGTAGCAAGAACATACAAGGAATTTAGTCCTAATATACTTGCTTTTTTGCTTCTCATTATCGCAGCTTGCTTGGACAGTTCTGCAATCGAACCGACCATGCGCATTGTGAGCCAGAGCCGTTATCCTGCCAACGGAGACCGCCGCCGAATTGGAAACGAAAAACGAGGCGAAACGGCCAATTCGCAAGCGACCACAGACGGTTGGGCGGTCTGAAAAGCCGTTCCGACTGCTGGCGTCTTCGAAGCTCTCGGATAGGAAAATCCGGCAGGTTTTGCGATGCTACGCAGACGGCAAGACGCCGAAGGAAGCGGGCGACATTACCGGCCTCAGCCATGTCAGCATCTATCGCCTCTACCGGCTTATCCGCGAACGTCTCTTCTATGTCGGCATCTACCGCACCAAGGTTGATTTCATCGAACACGCCAAGCGCGGCGAAGAAGAGGGACCGTATTTTGACTGGAGCGGGTTCGATCGCTTCATCCGCGAAAAGCTCGGAGCGCATCGCGGCATCAGGAAGCAGAACTACAACCTTTACCTCTCGCAGGCGATCTTCCGCTTCGAGGCGCAGTATAGTGGCGGCCAGCTTTACCGGCTGCTGCTGATCACCATCAAAGCGACCGGGCCGCTGAACCGGAAACCCGTCGGCTTCAAGCAGGCAGCCTTTCAGCGTGAAATCCTCCGCCTGAACATGGCCGAGATACGAAAATCGATGCGCGAACTCGACTGGGGTTCGGAATTTCAGACGTATATGCGGGCCGCGACGGATTGGCTTGAAAGCCGAACCGAGGAATTCGTCGAAACGCTCGAAGAGCTGGAGAAGCCGCACCGCTGAGCGGCAATTCAAAAACTGCCGACCGCAGGATTCACAAATCGCTGTTCGAAGCGCAGAATCCAGTAATGTCCAAAACCTTCGACCCCATGCTCGCGAGCCTTGCCGAGGTCAAAGAGCAAATCGAAAAGCTCGAACGCTGCATCGCCATCTATCACGAGGGCGAAGAGGATACAGGCGCGGGCGCATATGACTATCACCGCACGCTCTACTGGCGGGCGATGGGCATCGGCCGCGTCATCGGCTTCATGCAGAAGCTGCTGCAAGCTCAGGAGGTCGCGGCGAGACAGGTCTTCCGGGCTCAAATGATAGCGCGGGGCAAGGCGGGCCATCCGCTGACAAGCTCGCCAGTCAAAGAGGAATAGGGGCATGAACGAAACCGCGCGGCCTTTTACCGAGGACGATCTAAACGTCCTCCGCACGGCAGCGGTTTCGATACTGGCTCATCGCGAGGCGATGCCGGGCGACACTGCGCTGCGCCGCTTTCACCGCGAGCGCATGCTCTCGGACGCGGAAGTCTGGCTTACGGCTGCCGAAAACCCGAGCACCTGGGAAGCGATGGAGGAGGAGATGTTCGCCCGCGAGCGGGAGATCATGCGGAGGCACGATGTGACGCCATGACCGTCGCCGATATCGCAGCCAAAATCGCCGCGATCGAAAGTGAGCCGCAGGCAACGCCTTGGGAGCGCCAGCGGGTAATCTGCCTTCGCCGGATGTGGACCATCTACCTGATCGCAGCCAGGACTGAAGCATCCGCATGGCCGGCGGGTTAGCCTCGCTACGCCCGGTTCTGATGCTTGAGGCGAACGCCATCATCGCGGCGCTCGATCTTGTATGCCGCATCAACCGCCAGTTCAGGGACGCCGGGGACGAGCTTCTCAAACTCGCGGCACTCGGCGTCGATGGGGATGACGACTCCCTGCCCGAGCCGGATATGCAGAAACTCGCAGAATTGCCTGACACGCTCTGGCACACGCTGAAGGAAGAGCTGACATCGGCGATCGAACTCGCTGACCTGCCAGCGCCTCGCAAATCCCATTGGCAGGTAGCCCTGGACGCAGCACTTCGACACGCACAGACGGAGACTGCTCCGACATGACAGCCGCCAACGACAACACGCCAGCACATATCCGCAGTGCGATCGTCGAAAGCATGGAATGGCACTGGCGGCACTTTTACAAGGTCGAGGGACGCAGCAACGAGCTGGACGCTGAGCGCGATCGCCGCTTGATCGAAAAAATGCGCTCAGCTGTGATCCTGTTCGGTTAGAGCTCAGTAGCGTTGGCGAGCGAGATCACTTCTCGCCATGGCACTGTCGCAGATCACGCAGGCGCGGCCTTCCGCTCGGCTGATTTTTGAGACAATCAAGACCGGGCGAGGCCAATCTTTTCTCTTACGATCGGCGCTAGGCTAGCTCTGCCGCGCCTGAACGAGGTCGATGAACTCGGATACCTGCATTAGAGAACTTCTCTGGGCGGTCTGATAGGTCCCATGCACCTTTTCCGGCAGGACGAGCTGAAGTTTCGCGCGCTTCATCTCATCCGTTTGAGTAACAGAGATGCCGGGCTCCAGCGTCAGCAGGTGCTTTTCTTCGATCCGGTCGGCTTCGCTGAGGACCTGTCGCCACCGGTCCTTGCAGCTGGTTTTCGCTCCCAGCATCGTCAGCTTTGCGACCGGCCACGCCGGATTGTGGTAAGCCGCCTCATCGGGAAACAGAAAATCAGGGCCGTTACGTTTTTCGGTGGTCGCTTCACGCTTGTAGATCACGCCGTGCTGTTTCAGCAGCGCTTCGATGTGATTGCCCAGCGCCCATCCCGCACGTGATTTTCTTCGGTTCTGGACGCTGAGCGAGAATTTAACGAAGTCCTCAACATCGGCCTTGCCATCAGTGATGAAGCCCTTTTGAAGGCGGTCCGCCACGATATGACGCTCCAGCGTCATAAAGAGGCGCTCTTCAAGGTCCATCCATTCGAGCAGTGCCAGATCGGGATCAGCCTTTGCATCGACATCTTTGGCGAGCCGCCGCGTAAATTCCGAAAACTCCCTCGTGCCTGGAAAGCTTGCCCCGAATTTTGCGAGTATCTGATCGAGCCACTGATCCTCAGTGGCTATGACCTCGACATTGATCAGTTCGAGGATATAGCGGCTGACGAGATCGAGACTCCGGCCGCCATCTTCCCGATAATCCCGCTGGGAGATCACATTGTCGGCCGTCAGGCCAAGCCCGAACAGCCAGAGAAGCTGCTGTTCGATGGAGCTGCCATGCGTACAGAAAAGCGCCACAAGCGAGCCATCGCGCGGCTGGCAGAGAAATAGCGTGTCGCCAGCCTTGGCACGGTAAACAACGTCTTCGGAGGCGGCCGGATAATAAAGGCGGTATTCGGGGTCGCGATGGGACTGTCCCTTGCGGCTGTCATACCAAGTGCCGGTCAGAGGCAGGCTTACCGGCGGTTCCTCATCACTAAGCCAGACATAGGTAACGTCGATCTTTGTCTTCTCAGGGGGCGATCCGAGGAAAGCCCGGAAGTCGCTGATGCCCTGAAGCTCATGGCCGCGGGAGACCCTCGGATCAACCTCGGTGCCCTTAAGCGTCTTTGCACCAACGCCAACGAAGTAGTCAGACAGGGCACCCTGTTTCATGCGGTCTCCGAACGGATTTCATAAAGGTTGGAATCTGACCTGATCCAGTCAGCCGCCCGCCGGACAGTCTCTTGAAGCCCGATCTGGCCCGGCCCCCGGAACGCGCATTCCCAGATGGCGAGCTGCCGCCAGCCCATCCCCGAGAGGCGCAACCGGACCTCTGCATCCCGCGCCTGGTTGCGGCCGATCTTCTGCTGCCAGAATTCCTGCCGCGTTCCCGGCAGGCGGAACAGGGAGCAGTCATGCCCATGCCAGAAACATCCATGCACGAAGACCGCCGCCCTGTATTTTGGAAACACCAGGTCTGGCCGGCCGGGCAGCTCTTTCGCATGAAGACGGAAGCGGAACCCCATCGCATGCAGCGCGCTGCGGATCACCAGCTCGGGCTTTGTGTTAACGGCCCTGATGCCGGACATCATCCGGCTTCGCGTCTGCTGGTCTACGACATCAGGCAACGGCTCTGACTTCCTCTTCAGCCAGAATGACCCGTTCTTCGGCGAGGATGTATGGCAGCATATGCCGGGCGACGGCTTCTACGACAGGCACCACGACCGCGTTGCCGAACTGGCGATAGGCTTGCGTGTCAGAGACTACAATGTCGAAAGGCTTTCCGTCCGGCTTCTCAAAGCCCATAAGGCGCGCGCATTCGCGCGGCGTAAGGCGGCGCGGATTTTTCCGGCTCTGCCGGATGAGGATTTCCGAGCCGTCCTTGTGATAGCGGGCCGAGAGGGTGCGGGCGACATCGTTCGGGCCGAAGAGGCCGAACCCAAACCCGTTGCCCGCAAGGCGGTGCTTTTCCGCGTAATTCTGGAGATAGGTCCAGAGGTGGTCCGACAGCGTATAACGGTCCAGAACCTTGCCTTTTGGTCCGGCCGTGAAACGCCCATCCGCCTCTTCGCTTCCATCCTCCGGGTGAAGGATCGAGCGTAGTGCCGGATTATCGGCCGCGTCGGTCAGTCCGAGACTGCTGAAATCGAAGCTGTTCTCTTCCCTGAAGCCGACAATGAATATTCGCTCGCGGTGTTGGGGCACCCAAGAGCGTGCATCGATGATGCGGGTCTGAACCTGATAACCGAGGTCCTCCCGCAGAGTTTTCATGATGATATCAAACGTCCGGCCTTTGTCATGACTCTTCAGGTTTTTGACGTTTTCCAGCAGGAATGCTTTGGGACGATGGTGCTGGATGATGCGGGCTACGTCGAAAAAGAGTGTCCCTTGAACATCGCATTGAAACCCGTGTGGCCGGTTGAGGGAGTTCTTTTTTGACACGCCGGCAAGCGAGAAGGGCTGGCAAGGAAATCCAGCCAGCAGTACATCATGCGCCGGGATCGCCTCCGCAGGAATGGCCGTTATATCCCCTGCCAATTCATGATCGATCGCGTAGTTTGCCCGGTAAGTCCTTTGCGAAAATGCATCCCACTCGGATGTGAAGACGCATTTGCCGCCGAGCGGCTCGAAGGCCCTTCGGAAGCCGCCAATCCCGGCAAACAGGTCGATGAACGTGAATCGCGGTTCAGCATTAAGAAGCTTTTCGCCGATTTTACCTCGTATAAGTTCCATGACAGGTTTGCGGGGTGAAGTAACGCCGCTTTCCCACCTGTAAACTGTCCTTTCATCGAACCCCATCTCGCGTGCAACCTCCTGGATGGTGAGGCCTGCCTGCTGCCGAAGTTCTGAAAACGGTGTCATGAAACCCCTCCATTGAGATTCTCTGGGAGCAATTATGACATAATGACATTAGAACATAAGGAGAACAATGAAACTTTCGTAGTGAAGTCCACAGGAGTTGTTGCAGTCGTCTATCGGTTTTTGGACTATCAGACTTCAGTTGATGCACGCCTCCCGCTTGAGGCGCGGGGCGCCATAAAAACCCTTTTAGATCAGTGGTTTATTGCAATAAGTCCTGCAAAAAATCTATAACATTTCGGAAATGTTACAAACATTTTGACTCTGCATGCCTTGTGCGGCATAAATTAGTACAAGGATGGCTAATATGCGCGATAAACGACAGAAATTTGTGGATCTGGCAGAAGCTAGAGTTAATAGGGCAATCAAGGATGTGCGTCTGATCGGCAACCTGTCGAACAGAAGCGCCTACACGTACGCAGACGAGGACGTGCGCAAGATATTCCGGGTCCTGCAGAAAGAACTGGATGCTGCGAAGTCAAAATTTTCAGGAGGGAGCGGTGATCGTGAAAGCGATTTTCGTCTGGAGGAATAATGGGAAAGTGGGAATTCAACGAGGCTAACCCGTCTAGCGTACAACAGGAGCTGACGCAGCGCGATCAATTCAACAATGATGAAGTTTCGCTCGCCGAAGCATTGGTGCGGGAAGTTATCCAGAACTCGGCCGATGCAACGACGAATTCAGGTTCGGTTAAAGTGCGATTCTCACTTGAGACCCTTGAGGGCGTCAGAGCGGATAACCTCAGGAATTTGTTTGATAAACTCGAACCAGATTTCACGGCCTGCTCAATCGACACAGCGCCGCTTGAGGCTGCTCATATCCGAATTCTTGTGATCGAGGATTTCAATACAAAGGGACTGACGGGAGCAGTTGATCTTCTCGACGAGGAAAACTTCCGCAACTTCTTTCGTCGTCATGGTCGATCTGGAAAAAGTGGAAAAGCAGGCGGACGTTGGGGGCTTGGTAAGCTCGTCTATTCGTCATCCTCACTGATCAGGACATTCTTCGGAGTGACCGTCCGTGAGGGTGATGCCGGACCTCTTCTTATGGGGCAGGCGGTGTTGTCCAATCACGTGGTGGGCAGCGTAATGCGCGAGGCGCATGGCTTCTATCACGGTGGCCGTTCTTCTGCGCCGCTAAAGCTTCAAATGCCGATAACTGACGCGGTGGAAGTCGCGAAGTTTTCTGCTTTAACTGGCGTCACCCGAACATCACAGACCGGGCTTTCGATTGTGATTCCTTGCCTGAATCCTGCAATAACGGACGAGGCAATGCGGGAGGCGGTAATCAACCACTACTACTTCCCTCTGCTAGCGGGCGCCCTCGAAGTTGAAGTGGGAAATACGTTGATCAACGCCGAAACTTTCCACACTGTTGCCGCGACGATCAAGAAAAAGGCCACAGACGCAATCCCATACGGGTTCGTGGAAGCCGTCAGTCAGAAACTCTCGAAGGAACCAACTTTCGTTGCTGCCAAAGCGATCGGGAGCCAAGAATTTGATGAGACCTTCATCCCCGAAGACCAGCTGGCCGCTCTCAAGGCATCATATGCTGCAGGAGAACTCGTCGATATACGTGTCCCCGTCAAGCTCCGCGCCAAAACCGGCGCGGAACTCACCAGCTACGTCGACCTCTATCTCTTGATGCTGCCCGAGGACGAAAAGCCATTTGCGCTTTTTACGCGTGGTATGATCACCCTTCCCGGCGAGCGCCGCTATTTTGTCGGATCGCCCGCCTTCGGCGCAATGGTCGCGCGAGACGAAGCAATCTGCGCCTTTTTGGGCGATGCGGAGAACCCAGCGCACACTGCCTGGAACTCGAAGGCTGAAAAGCTTGGGGTGAACTGGCGCGGAGCGGGAAGCACCCTGACTACGGTACGTCACGCTTTGAAAAACCTGTATGGTCTGATTGCCGGACAGATCGATGCCGTCGACGAGAATGCGCTCATCGACTTTTTTTCGATCGCTGATCACACTCCATCTGCCAAAGGCAAAAACAAGAAGACTCCCAAGCCAAAGCCGCCAAAAACTCCAGTACTTAAGGCGATCAGCATCAAACCGGGCAAGGGGGGCTTTGAGGTTAAGGCCGGCCCCGGGGCAGCCGGGTGGACTTTCCCACGTAACATCCGGGTGCGTTGCGCATATGATATGATCGGAGCCAATCCGTTTAATCGCCACAGTCCCTTTGATTTCGATCTGACAAAAGGTGATCTTACCGTTTCTGCCACAGACGCTGTAGTCGAGATCGTAAAGCCGAACGTGATCAGGATTTCCGCGACCGGAAAGAATTTCTCCGTCAACGTTCAGGGCTTCGATACGAATAGAGATGTTCTCGTTGATGCAAAGGCTGCATCATGAGCTCGGCGAAGCACAGGATAAATTCTACGGGCCGTAAGCGTCTCAACCTTGAAAAGGTTGACATCAGGCTTCTCACGGTAAAGCACGGCCAGCCATTGCAGGCTACTGCCTCTCTGAAGCTGGAAGACGAAGGCTTCGATGACGACGCCACAGTCGTGATCGAGGCATATCACTCTTCATCGGGTATGCGGTTTGACTGCGGCACCGTCGCTAACTTGAGCATACCAACCGTTATGACGCTCGACGAAGTTGACCAAGGCGGCAATGTGCTGTTCCGCGTCAAGATAATCGACAGCAAGGTGCAGGGGCGCCTGATCGCATCGGCGGAACGTATTCAGCCGCGGAGCGATGACGACGAGGAGGGGCGTCGCAGCCTTTTCCCAATCATTGAGCGCGACCTCGGCAGCCTGTCCTGGAAAGTTGACATTGAAGGTGACGCGGCACCTGCGCTTGTTTTGAACAGCGCCGTTCCGGGTTTCAAGTTCCGTATCCTTGAAAATCCGCTGCTGCAGGGCGTACTGCTGCCGGCGGCATTGCGTATCGTGCTCGAGAAGATCGCTCAGGACCCCGCTAGCGAAGAAGGTGACTGGAAAGAGCAGTGGCTGGAGTACTGCCGGCACGATCTAGGAAACGAAGACGACCCCTCTGAATTGAGCGCAGAAGATCGTGAAATATGGGTATTCGAACTGGTCGAACGCTTCTGCGAAAGCAAGGATTTCATCGGGAAAATCAAAAAGGCGCTGGAGGGCGATGAGTGATGGCGGCTGCTTTCAGGAAACTGAATGACGACGGTGTTGAGGAGTTCGTCGATTACCTTAGAAGCGGCGGCGCCGGACAGGCTCCACGCCACCTGCTGAATGATCCTGCCAAGTCAGAACCGCTTTCCTCAGACATTTTCCCCAAAGCCGCTTCTTTCCAGAACAGGCATGAATTCGGGAGGTACCTTGTCGAACTTTTATCGACGCTCGATCCACAAGCAATTTCACGAGATAAAGGCCTGTGGACTGGCCTTGCGCTTTTCTGGTTCGATGAAATCTGCCCGCCGAAAGCAAATGGTGAACGCAAGCTGGACAAGGAATACCGCTATGTACTCAGCCGCGACTACCGTCACTACTACCGGCATAGCATCCGGTCTCCGTGGCAGCTAGTGCGTGATCACGGTGACCACGCCCGATTTCTGCTTGTGACACCGAAACCTGCAAGTCACCCCCTAGCGGTACATGGGGAAATTCTCGAGCAGATCGGCGGCCGCCAGCAGGTTCTTGCCAGCACGCCCATAATCAGCATCGCGAATGACCTGTACTTGGATAAGTCGACGGGCCGCCCGAAAAAGGGTGTAGCCGGACGGGGAGCCGGTTCGGCCAACCGGTTCGGTACCGTTCTGAGGCAATTCGAGCTCACCTATGATCCTGCCTCAATGGTTGATGGCGCCCTGATCGATATCCTGCCCGGCGAATTCGGCCGATGGAAGAACGCACCCTGAATACCGACGCAGGCACGGCGTGATTTGGAGCGGGGAAGAGATTTCGCATAGTGCAAGATGTGCGGTGTAGTACCGCAATCTTGGCAAGGGGGCCGCTGCGCGCCCCCGTTGCATCCCCCAGGCTGAGGCGCTTATCGGTATGGAGCCTCGTCCCGCCAGCAAAACGTGCGTTGCGCTGATTCGCGCTTATTACGATGGTTCAGCCTGGCGCCGACCCGCTGCGCAATGCTCATATCGCAACGTCTTCGTGCGGTTTCGACTAAATTAGCTCTCGCTTAGGTTGCAGATGGCTCTTGCTAAAGCGTAGCAGTAGGAGCAATCTCGGTGCGGGTCATTAATCTGTATGGGGAGTGTTATGGGTAGTAGCGGTTCTGGTAGTTTCTCAGATTATTCGGGTAGCAACCGTCAATCGAGTTCCGGAGGAAGCTCTGGTGGAAGTAGTGGAGACGATATCTGCCGTCGTGCGTTCAGTACGAGTCTCGAAGATGTGGCTCAGTATGCTTATTTTACCAATACGGCAAGTGTTCCTCCTGCAGGAA
Organism: Mesorhizobium liriopis; assembly: GCF_024053505.1. GTDB lineage: Bacteria > Pseudomonadota > Alphaproteobacteria > Rhizobiales > Rhizobiaceae > Mesorhizobium_B > Mesorhizobium_B liriopis. Next base: position 160,630 of record NZ_JAMXQS010000008.1, read on the forward strand.
CGATACTTTCGATCGTGATCGCGACCCGACTAATCGCTGTCGATCTGCATGGAGTCCATATAGGCGCCCTTCCAACCAAATATAACTATCTTCTAGGCTGCATGAATAATGGCACTTCTTACACTGGCCTCGTTACATTTTCTCAAGCTGGCTCATCGCCTAGGGTCGATGTAGACTTCACGGCCATATAAGATGAGTTCAGCTCCTATCCTGCTAGTCGGTGAAATTTGCGTCGATTTCACCATAGGTAAAGAAGGGCAGTCGCCGAAAGTTCGACACGGCGGGATCGTCCATGCTGCCCGCGGCCTTTGGGCTGCAGGTATCAGCTATGCTGTCGCTGCGGTTTGTCCAAAATATCTTTTGGAGGGGGCCGAGAAGTTTCTTAGTCATCATGGATGTGTTGAATTCATACAAATAGGAGAGGTGGTTGGCGCACCCAACTTAGTGATCATCGGGGACGTGCGGGAGGTAGGCCACCAAGGATATGAGGATATTTTGAGAAATGAACGCTCTGTCTTATTTGACAGAGAGTCATTTAGGCTGAAGCATTTTAAGCAAGCGGTAGTATTTCCAGGACGCTATGAGCTAGCTGAACTTAGAAGATTGTTACCTCATGATGCTGAGATCGTAATCGATGCGGCATACGACGCTCAGAACGCGGCGCAGCTGTCTCACTTCAAAGGTGCGATCAAGTCGTTCGTTATCTCTACGTCATCAGAGTTGTTTGTCGAGGTAGGTGGTCAAGATATTGAGCCATTACTGAAAACAGCCCGCGAGCTTGGCTCTGCTACCGTTCTTCTGAAAGAGAATAGAGGTGGTAGTCGATTTTTTAATCTTGCGACAGGAGAAATTGAGGAGGTGCCCGCCGTCCTAAGCGAGACGGCAAACTCCGTTGGTGTTGGCGATGCCTTTACGGCTGTTTTCGCCTCGTACCTGTTTGCTGATAACCCCGAAGCTGTTTGGCGAGGAATGCAGGTCGCAACAAACTACGCGCTGACAACGTTCCCTGATGACTTTCGATCGGGTGTTCAGCGTGATTTTTCGATACCTATCGATGTCGTCAAAGGGCTGGGCGGAGTTTCCTTACCTTGGCACGACAGAAAAAGTTTTCCGATTTATCTAGCTGCGCCAGATTTCTCCTATATCTCAAAGCCAGAAATTGATGCTGCAGTTGCAAGTCTTGAGTATCACAATTTCTGCGTCCGTAGGCCGGTTCAGGAGAATGGGGAAGCAAAGACTGGGAGCCCCAAATCTACGCTTTTAGAATTGTATTTCAAAGATGTCGCTTTGATTGACGAATGTGATTTGATGTTTGCTGTCCCGCTTACCCGTGACCCAGGAACTCTTGTTGAAATTGGTCTGGCCATCGCAAAGGGAAAGCCAGTGATCGTCTACGATCCCCGGCATGAAAACAATAATACTATGGTGATCTGCGGAGCCGACGAATACTCAGGCGATTTGGACCTATGTCTCAATCGGGTATTTGAATTGTTGGGAAAGGTCCGGTCAAGCAAATGACAAGGCAGGTTATTTTACTTGCATCTGGCGGCTTGGACTCGAGCACCGTTGCTTATCTGCTTGTAGAACAGGGCTATGAAGTTCTGCCGATTTTTTTCGATTACGGACAGCATTGCGTTGAGACTGAGTGGTATAGACTCAATGAAGTGTTGCCAACAAAAGTGCTGAATCCTGAAAGGAATGATATATCAGACATATTTAGAGGGTCTTCTTCTCGTTTGATCCTCGAGGCTGACCTTTGGGCGGACAATGTAGAAGATAATGATTTATATGTTCCTTACAGGACCTTTTTCTTCTACGCTGCGGCCGCTGCGCGAGCCCAAACGCTGGGTATTTCGTCGGTGTATACCGGATTTATCAATAGCAATCATGCGAAAGAGATCGATTGCACGGCGGATTTTATGAATAAACTCGATGGACTCAGTGAAGAGGTTGGCCCTGTTCGTTTCATATCACCATTCCGGTACAATTCGAAAACGGAGGTAACCCGTGAAGCGTTACGGCTAGGCGTTCCTATTGGTCGAACATTCTCATGCCAAGCTGCGAGCCAGTTGCCTTGCGGTGCCTGTCCCAATTGTGTAGAGCGACTAGCTGCCTTACGTTCTACAGGGCTATTGGGCTGAAATGAGCAGCGTGAAGCAGATCGCTGTTGAAAATCTCAAGGCAGCACGGGCTATTGCTAATCTCGCAGCCGCAGAAGGCGTGTTTGCGTACCCAGCTAAAAATAGAAGATCGTATTTCCATCTTGGCGCGGTCGTGGCAGACGCTGTACTTCAGGCTGGTCTGAATTATTCTAGTGTTGTTCGCCCCAGAATTAATCGCATTATGGCGGAGTATCCGGACGCCGATAATGTTAATGTTCTAATTGATATTGTTCATTCTGGTATGGCATCAGAGTTTCTAAATTGGAAGCATCATGTCAAAACAAATCGTTTCGAAAAACTTGTTATAACACTAAGAGATGCTGATATTAAGAATGTAACAATTCTTCGTGATGGGTTGCATTGTGAGAGGTTTTGTCAGAACTTGCTCAGCATAAAAGGCGTAGGGCCGAAGACAGTTGATTATATGGCCTGTTTGATCGGGATCGATTCTATCGCAGTTGATAGGCATGTTCGAAACTTTGCAAAGCAGGCAGGCATCGAGTCTCGCGACTACAACTTCTTGAAAACCGTTTCCTGCCTCGCCGCTGACTTGCTGGCAATACGTCGCCGTGATTTCGATGCTTGGATTTGGGCGCACCAAAGCAAACAAGGCGTTTCGCAACTTACTTTTGAATTTTAGGACTTTGATGAATGCTACGGAGCATTCCACCTAGCTCTTCTCGCTCCCAGAAGTTCGGCATGTTTACTGTATAGAATCCGTTGTCTCGGGAGTCCAAGAGGCCGCAGGCTTTGCCAGTGGCACTTCTTATATCCTCTACCTGTAGAAGTGGTCGTGCTTGCTCGACAAGATTGTCGCCCGAGCCATTCACTTGGTTCATGTTCACGTTAAAACCACGCACCATCACAGAGGTCCGGCCGGAGCGGTGCTCGATCTCGCGAAGCGTCTCGCTGTCCGGTAGGCCGCGATAGAGCGTATGAGCGACGGCCTTCCTCCAGATGCGTGCGGTCTCTCTGCCGTATTTAGCCTCAATTTGCCCCGCCGCGTTTTGGAAGACACCGAGAAAATTGATCCCGCCTTGGCGGTAGAGGGTTAGGATTTCGTAGAAGTTCGAGACATAAAGCTGTCCCCATTCCTCACCGACCACGAGCGCACGCAGCGGGCCGTACGCGTCGGCAAAGCGCTCGATAACCGCCGCCGTCATCATGCCGACGAAGCTCCGGGAGCTTTCCGAGCGCGCCGAGCCAATAATGAAGAGCGCTGTGCGCGCGGACTTCATCTCGGCCGGATCGAAGGAATTACCTTCCGTGACCTCCCGGGCTGCCGTGCCGGGCTGGAAGCCCTGCAGCCGCTCGGTGATTAGGGATGAATACGCGTTCCACTGATCTCGACTTTCGGTGAGACCGGCAATAATCCGGCACATACCGCTTTCATCCTGCATCCGGCCATCGGCGGCCCAGACAAGCAAATCGTCAGCGATCTCCTCGCGGCTGCGCCCGAAGAAGTCCCAAAGGCCGCCCGGTGAGCAAGCCCATCGCTCCGAAGGGTAGAGAGCGGTGATCTTGTTGTAGAGAGCGAACGCCGTCCTCACGCCCTGGCCGATCCAGCGGTGCGCAGGGTTCGGATCGATCGGAACCAGGAAGCTCGCCGCATCATACGCAGCTTCGCCTACGATGCCCCGCAGGCTTGGATTGGATGCCACTTCGAGCAGGCGCGTGTTGATGTTGTAGCTTTCACTCGGATAACCATGAAGCTGGCCGGGATTGATGAAGCGTACCCGGTAGCCCTGATCGCGCAGGGTTTTCCAACAGACCCAAGCGAGTTCCGCGTCCTTCGGATCGGTGATGATCTTGGTCAGGTGCGACGTTCTCGGCGAAACCAGATTAACGCCGAGAAAGCGGGTCAGCTTGCCTTTACCGGCTTGCGCGTCGATCGCAACCGGCTCGGTTCCGTCATAAATGAGAGGCTTCCCGTGAAGGAAGCCGAGTTCGATGCCGCGCCGGATGTTCGGATAAGTTTTGACGAGCGGGGTCATATCAGCCCGGACCGTCTGAGAGCTTCGAGATCGTTCAGTCGGGCGTTGCCGAGCTGACCGCTCGGGTTTGCTTCCAGCATCGCCCGAAGCTGGGCGGCTGCCATCGCTTCGGCCCTTGCTCGTGAAAGCCGAGCCTCCGCAGCATCACGCCAAGATAGGCGCTGCTGCGCGTGGGATTCGAACATCCAGAAAAACTGATAGAATTCGCTTATGGATCGCAGGCTCACTTGCGCAGCTCCTCTTCATCGTCCCAAGTTGCGAAGTGAAACGGCTCCGAATGCGTGGGCTCGTCAGGGGAGGAGGAGCTTGATGGCGTCGGAAGAGGCTCCTGAGGCAACGTAATGTACCGAGCCGGCGCCGCCGCCGTGGCTTCTTCCTCGGCCTTCGCTTCGAGGATGGCGATTCCCAGCGAGCCGAGCGAATACCCTAAGATAACGAGATAGAGCCAAGCTTCGTCATCGATCAGGTAATCGAATAGCCCGCTGGAAAAAGCCGCGAAAGCCGGGATCAGGAGCGCGCCGCTCACGCCGCGTATTACGAACTTGCGCGCCTCATCAGGGGTAATGGTGTTGCCGAAGAAAGTTCGCGGCTGATTCCATGCAGCAAGTGAGGCGATCGTCAAAAGCAGAGATAAGAAAGCAAAAAACGCGAATATGAATGCTGCCATAAACATACAGGCTGCACCGACTACACCGAAGGCGACGGCTGCGTCGCTGTTGTTGCTCTGCGAAGACATGACATTCTCCTCTGGTTGAAACGCTATCGATCTAGGCGCAGGCTGAGCGAGATGTTGCGCTCACGGCTCAACCCGGCGTCCTGCGATCTTTTGAATTTGAGGAAGCGCACAATGTCCGAGCGCAGCTCCAGCAGTTGCTCGGCCTGGCGCTTGCGCATCGCCTTGATCTCGACCTGAAGCGAGGCGCGCTCGTCTCGTTGGGCTTGCACCAGAAGTTGCCGCTCCCGCGCTATTTGGCGGCGCGTCCGCTCGGCCTGCGCTTCATTCTCCGCCCTGATTGCCTGGTATTTGCCGGTAATCTTCGACCATAGGCCGCGAAGTCCAATTGGAAGCCGTGCCCGGCGCTCTTTCGTTTCGGCAAGCCATCGTCGCTTCTGTTCCGATGCTAGTTTCAATCGCTCATCGCGCTGGCGCAGAACCAGCTCCATCTTTCGATGGGCAAGCACTGCTGCGCCTTTCTTGAAGCGCGTCTTGCCCTCCGCAACGTGGCGGCGCATCGCTAGCGTCATGCGTCCGGCGATCTGCTCCTTGGTCGCATCGACGCTGGGAAGATCGTCGCCGTCGCCAAGCCGGGCGCGCACTTGCTTCGTGTTGAGGCCAAGGCAGCGGGGGAGCGCGTGGACTTCTCCGCTGAAGTCGATGACGACATGGCTGCGTCTATCGCCCTTGGCGAGAAAGAGGCCACGATCCTGGAGCGCGCCTGAGAAAGCCGGAGTACTATCGGATCGGTTCCAAGAATCCTGGACCACGACCTTGAGCCAGCGCGGATCGAGCCCGGCGCGTTTTGCCTGCTGCCATTCGGCGAGTGTAAAGTTGGTCGGATCGCGGGCCCCGGCCTCAATGATGCCGCGCGGCATGGCCCAGCCCTGATCGAGATAGAGATCGCGGCTGATGCCCATGAGCTTCTGCTTGAAGAACGACATTTGGCGGGCGGTCATGGTCTGGGCGTCGATGCGGCTCCAGACGCAATGAGCGTGACGGCGGCCTTCCTTCTCATGAAAAACGACGGCGCGCGGTTGTCCTTCGAGCCCGAGGCGACCTTCAATTCGCTCGATTGCCGCTTCGAACTGTTCCTCTGAAACGGATTCCTGCTCGGGCGGCGAAAGCGAAAGGGAAAAGAGGTATTGTTTGCACCTCGTGCCGCGCGAGATCGCCTCGATCTCCTTGAAGGCGTCTTTGAGGTTGTCCGACGCGAAGCCTTTCAGTTCGTGGAGCAGCACATGCTCGTTGTCATCCATCTTCATCAGATGGGCCGCGAGGTCTTGGCCGCCGCCGCGCTGTGACGCTTTAAGGATCATTCGCGAACCTCCGGTTTCAGGCCGAGCGCCCGCATGAGCAGGCGACGAAGTTCGCGGACTTCAGCCAGAGCCTTCAGCAGCTCCGCCTCGATCTCAGGCGAAAAGGGCAGCGCGCCGTTCCGGGCGAGTTCGAGTAGCTCACTCAGGCTTGCGAAAAGCTGCGAACCGCCGAGCAGAGCCAGCGCCTTTGCCAAGGCTTGCTTGTCTTCGACGGACTGCCCCGATTTCCGCCTACGGCTTATCGACGCATCAGCTAGCAGCTTGGATTTGATGTAGGAGCCGAGCGGAGCGCCCGCAGCCTCCATAGCTAAGCGGGCGCGGTCAGCTTCTGTGAGACGAATGCTGAAAGGCGGGAGCCGTTTGGAAGCTTTGCTCGTAATCGGCGGCTTTGAAATCTCTGGAGTTTGCGGGTTGAAGCTACCGGTCAGGGACATGGCGGCACCGCCAAATCTCGCGATTTGCGGTGCTCAAGCGTAGCGTTCCAGTCGGCCAGAACCTCGAACAACTGGTTCGAAGTCGCGCCGTCTAGGTGCGCCATTTCTCTTAAAATATTGTACAGATACAGCCGCTTAAAACGCCGTTTGTCCAACCTACGCCTTTGTGCCTTGACGATATTGAAGAAAAACGGTCAGGCTTGCTCCTCGATGGCCTGTAGCATCGTGGTATCGGCTGGAATGAGAGCCGCTTTCATCGCACCGTCCGTTTCCCTTATCGCGGCATGGAGGGCTGGAAGGTGATGGGCAGGCAGCGGCTCGCCTTTCTTAAAACTCTCTTCGATCGCTTGACATATGGCCGCGGCACGAGATGCCCCGGCGCTGAGGCACATGGATCTGAGAGCGTGGGCGAGCTTTGCGCCATCATCCCCGCCGCGGTCCGAAGCTGCGGCGAGTGCCGAATAGGCGCCGGGGGCATGATTGCAGAACAACCCGAACACCTTCGCCATCAGCGTTTGCCCGTTCTGAGAGGGCATGGCACCGAACATTGCGAGCGTATCGGGTTCCAGAAGCGGGACTTTCCACCAAAGGCTTTCGGCAGTCGCTCCCTTTTCGCCGAGCTCCCGGCGCTCAAGTCCGGGCGAGACTGAATCGCCACGTGCGTCCCGAGATTTGAACACATCAAGAAGCTGCGTGATCGTGAATGGCTTGGCGACATAGGCGTCCATGCCGGCCTCCTGCCAACGCGAGGCATCGGGACCGGTCACGTGGGCGGTGAGGGCGACAATGAATGCGGGTGTTTGCCGGGTCTCCCGTTCGTGCTGGCGAATGGATGCTGTTGCCGTGAAGCCGTCCATGTCCGGCATCGAGCAGTCCATGAATATCACGTCGAAGGCCTGCTTCTTGCTCTTGGCGATGGCGTCACTGCCGCTTTCCGCCATCTCCGCTTTGATGCCGAAGCCACGGAGCGCCTCGTCCAGAACCACGCGATTGACCGCTGTGTCATCGACTGCGAGGACGTGCAGGTGGCCGAGATCCGGTAAGGCTTCGCGCTCTTGCTGGAGATGGACCTGTGCTTGAAAAAGCTTCCAGTCGTTGAAGTGGAGCGCTTGGGCGACCGTATCGAGGTCCGCTCGCGATAGCGGCAGGTCGATCTCGCCCGCAACAGGAATGTGTCTGGGCGTCGCACCCGACATGGCAAATGGGCGCATCAACAGGATCGGCGCATTCTCCGGCAATTCGGGGGAGGGATCCGCCCCTGCCTGCATGAGGACAATGTCAGGCCTGTCATTCGCCGGGACCAATATGGCGCCGCGTTTCGTCAGCATTTTGCCGACGCTGGTTTCCACGAGGGGGTCGGTCGCACAGATGGCGACGCGCCGATCGTCAAGCCCGAGGGGCTCGGCATCTGCTTCCGCAACCGCGTGTGTGACGGAGAAGGTAAAAACCGACCCTCGGCCTTCCTCGCTCGTCACCGAAATGGCGCCTCCCATGCCTTCGACGAGCTGCCGCGCGATCGAAAGCCCGAGTCCCGTACCGCCAAACTTGCGGGTGATGGTTTGATCGGCTTGCGAGAAGCGGTCGAAAATCCGCTTGAGGTTGTCGGCTGCAATCCCGATCCCCGTGTCGCCTACGTTCACCCTGATGCGAGCCGAATCCATTGAGGCGGTGTCATCGTCATCCCGTTCGACTTCGATGGTTACGCCGCCGGTTGCCGTGAACTTGAGCGCGTTGTTGACGAGATTGCTGAGCACCTGGCTCAATCGCGTCGGGTCGCCGATGACCATGCGCGGCACATCCGGGGCGACGCAGAGCGCGATCGTCAAACCTTTTTCGCGGGCGCGCTCGGCAAAAAGGCTGGCGACATCTTCGACCACGGCGTCGATCGAGAATGGAATGGCCTCGAGTGTCAGGCTTCCAGCTTCTATCTTGGACAGGTCCAAGATGTCGTTGATGATGGCAAGCAGGCTGCGTCCGGAGCGGCTGATGATATCGGCATAGCGCAGATGCTTGGGTGCCAGCGGCGCTGCCGAGAGCAGTTCGGCCATCACCATCATGCCGTTCATGGGCGTACGGATCTCGTGGCTCATGGTTGCCAGAAAATCGGATTTGGCAGCATTGGCCTGCTCCGCGTCTTCCTTGGCAGCGCGAAGCTGAGCCGTGCGCTCTTCGACCGTGATCTCCAGCGTATCGAGGTGGTGCTGCAACTGGAGATCACGTTGCTCGATCTGGGAGAACATCTCGTTGAACGCTTCGATCAGCACACCCACCTCGTCGCGGCGCCCGGGGGCCAAGCGGCGCTTGAGGTCGGAACGCTTGCCGATATCCGCGAATTCTTCCGCGAGGTCGGCAAGCGGGCTGATGAGCCGTGCGATCAGGCCGCGGGCGACGATCGAGGTCAGAAGCATCAACCCACCGGCAAACAGCAGCGATGTGAGCAGCGCGCTCGCATATCTTTGCCGGAGACCGTCGATGCCTGCCGTAAGCGTGATCGAGCCCACCGCCCGGCCACCTTCACGCACCTCGGTGGATACGCTGAGGGTCTCGGCGAAAAGCATCGAAGCGAGGCTGACAGCATCCAGAGCCCCGTCGCGTCCTTCCAGCATCTCGGCCTGGCCGATCTCGGCGATGATGCGCCCGTTCATGTCGCGCGCCGCGGCATAGCGAAACTCGGGAAGTGCTCGTATGCCGCGCAGAACCAGCAGCGTGCCACGCTCGTCGTGATCGCGAATGGGCTCCGCTGCGGCCGCAGCGAAAGCCGCAGATGAACTGCGCAAGCGCATCTGTTCAGCGATCAGCGTTTGACGAAATTCATTCAACAAGAAGAAGGAAACGCTGAAGACTATGCCGGCGAGAACCGCCAGCACGACAACTCTCGACAACCGCCTCTTGAGCGAATGCGTCGGCTTAAACATGACTTGTTCCGCATAGATGCCCTTAACCCTAGTCTGCGGAAGTTAAGGCTTGGTGGGGCGCGGTAAGCCTTTGGTCAAATGTTCTCGGTCACGGTTGGCCATGGCAGTGAGAACCTCATGAACCAAACTGCGAACATTCTGCTCGTCGATGACGACCCGATCTTCCTGGCTGTCACTGAAGCCATGATCGGCGCTCTGGGTGCGCATCGCGTCACCACGGCCGCCAATGGGGATGAAGGGCTGAAGGCGCTTGTCGAATGTGCTGAACCTTTCGACTTCATTTTTCTCGACCTCAACATGCCGCGCATGGACGGCCTCGCATTTCTCAGAAGCGCGGCGAACCTCGGATTTGGTGGAGGCGTGATCATTTCGAGCGGCGAAGTCCAATCCGTGCTCCGCTCCGCTCGGCTCATGGGGGAAATGCTGGGCATCCGCGTTCTCGGGGCCTTGAACAAACCCGTCACCGCGTCCGCCATCGCCGCGCTCATCACGCCCCGATCTCCCGTCGCGCGACACCGTGAGCCGACGCCGCAGAATGCTGTTTCATCCTGCACACTCGACATGCTTGAGCTCGTGCCTTTCTACCAGACCCAGCATGATGCCCGTGACGGCACGATCTGCGGGCTTGAGGCCCTGATCCGTGCCAAGGACCCCGATGGCCAGATCCATGGGCCTGCGAAGCTTTTCAGCCTGATCCATGCTCACCCTGAGTTGGTGCGCACGACCATGACGATTGCGAGCAAGGTGATGGATGACATGAAGGCTTGGCAGACCGAGGGTATCCTCTGCCGAACCGCGGTCAATCTGGACGCTAGCACCGCCGAGGATCCGAGCGTCGTGTCGGCATTGATCGAGTTGGCTCGAGAGCGTGGACTCCGGCCTGAACTCATCTGCTTCGAACTGACCGAAACAGCTTTGCCTAAAGACATGACGCGGCTGATGGAGGGCCTCGCTCGCTTACGTATTGCCGGGTTCGAGGTGTCACTCGACGATTATGGCACCGGCGGTTCCAATTTCGAACTCTTGCGGCTTTGTCCCTTCACGGAGGTCAAGCTGGACGGCGCGGTCGTTCGTGCCGCGGTCACCGAAAGCGTTTCGAGCCGGTTCATCGGCTCGACGGTTGCGACCGCGCGCGAAATGGGCATCAGGGTCGTCGCGGAGGGGATCGAGACGGAAGCGCAGCTTGATCTCGTTTGCCGTGCTGAGGTCGATGCGATCCAAGGTTATCTCTTTTCCATGCCGGTCGCAGACATTCGCCGCCTGCTCCAGGAACGGCATGGTCATGATGCTCGTCGAGCAGGATGATCTTGCGTAACATGCGGTGGTTCGGTCGTAAGGCTGGTGACTTCTTGGGAAGCCGGTGCGGTAACTTCGCGCTGCCGCTCGCCCTCATCTCGCCTCTGCTGCTCGTCGCAGTCGCTGGCGGCACCGATCTGGTGGTCATGGAAAATCATCGAGGCAATCTGCAGAACGCAGCCGATGCCGCCGTTTTGGCTGTGGCGAAAGAAGCCGGGCTCAAAGGATGGAAGGCGGATGCGGCCGAGGAAGTCGCCTCATCGAACATCGCGGTCAACCTGGCTAACCGCTTCTCCAGTGCGACCTTCGCGCACAAGCTCACGACGGATGAAAAGACCCGTGAGATCAGCCTCGAACTGACACAGGATCACTACGCCTATTTCACGAGTTACTTCATCGGCAGTCCGCAGATCACCGTGCATGCCAAGGCCCATGCCACGGGCCAATCCTCGATATGCATCATCGTTCAGTCGCCCAACCAGAACGAAGCCTTCTTTCTCGGCGGCGCATCTCGAATCTCCGCATCCGGCTGCTCGGCCTACTCCAATTCAACGAGCACAAAGGGCATCTCGGTCAAGGATACATCGACGCTTGTCAGCCAGCTCGCCTGTTCGGCGGGTGGTTTCAATGGCAAGCCCGGCAACTTTTCGCCGCTTCCGATCACGGATTGCCCAACGATTGCCGATCCGCTCGCTTCACGCGCGCAACTGGTCGACAACCATCTGGGCGCACCCGCATGCGACTTCCAGCAGCTGAAGCTCAAGAATGCCAGCCAGACCCTGCGTCCCGGCACCTATTGCGGCGGCATCGACATCAAGCAACAGTCGCAGATCACGCTGCAGCCCGGCATCTACATCATCAAGGACGGCAAGCTGAAAATCGATCAGGGCTCGTCGATCAAGGGCGACAAAGTCGCATTCGTGTTCATGGGTGCGGGCGCCACCCTCGACTTCAAGAACGATTCCAAGGTTTCACTATCGGCCCCCGAAAGCGGCCCCATGGCCGGCATCCTGATGTATGCTCAACAAACCTCCAAACCGCTTCGCGATTTCAAGTTGGAAAGCAAGGATGCCGAAAAGCTCATCGGCACCGTTTATCTGCCATCCGATAAGCTGGTGATCGGCGGAGACAAGGATGGCGACGGTGTGTGCGACCCTGACATCGCCGATGACGGCACGATCGTACCAAGCGCCTCGTCAGTCTGCGATTCCGACGTCGGAGCAGCTTCTTCCTGGACCGCAATCGTTGCCAAGGAACTCAAGGTAACTGCCGGATCCAACCTTGTTCTCAATTCCGACTACCAAGACAGCTTGGTACCGGTCCCGGAAGGGATCGGTCCCAACAGCGGCAGGGTTCTGCTCAGCCGATGAACTTTATTGCGCTGGCGAGGGGCTGCGAAGCGGTTCTGTAAGACGGATGACGGAGTGCTGATGCGCCTCTGGCCGCTGTCGCCTGCTGCTCAACGAGCCTGTTTCGACCGACCCCAGAGCCTTGGCATGCCGCGTCACCACGGTCGCCAAAGAGCTCCGGCTTTCAAGGGCATATCGATTTGGAGCAAAGGCGCCGCTTTCGCTGAATCTCCGAGCTAAGCCGGCAATCTGCTTTGGGCGCTGTGAACATAAGGTGACAGCTTCGAGCCGATCCTATCACAGGCTGCCCGAAGGAGCTCGAGCGTGTGCGCGTGTCGGCTCCCGCGTGTGTGGCGATTCACATAAGCAATGATCACCGAAGCAATTGCGTTGCCATCGGCGCCGAGGATGGGGCAGCAGATGTCCGTGATACCGACGAAATCACGGCTTTCGCGCAGGTCGTATCCGTTAGCGCGAATGGTGGACAGGTTGGTGGCGAGCGCATCGAGATCGATCATCCGCTCGGAACGGGCCTGGCATTCCCGCATGATCGCGCGGGCGGCATGATCGTTTTGAAACGCAAGGATGACCTGGCCGGATGTCGAATCGGTCGCAAGGCGGCCATAGCCGAGGCGCAGCGTGAAAGACATATCGACGCCGCCCGGAACCGCCGCCGTCACAACGGTCTGGCCGTGATTGAGTACCACGAGGTGCGGTGATTGCTGCGATTCCTGTGCGAGCGCGGAAAGCTCGGGCATGGCCGCCGTGATCAGATCCTGCGATTGCGGTGTGTTGAGGCCCAGTCTGAACAGGCGATCGGTGAGTGAAAAGGCGTCGGTTTCCGGGTTGCGCTCGAGATAGCCCCTTTCCTGCAACGCCACCAGCATCCTGAAAATCTCGTTCTTGGAGCGGCCAAGGCCTTCGGCAATGGCTTTCATGGTGAGCGGCGCGCGCGCCTCGGCCAGCAATTCCAGCACCTCGAGTCCCTTGGTGAGGGCGGGGGCGGAATAGGCAGGCTTCGCGGCGTCGGTCGGATCGGTGGTCATGTGTCGGTTCCGGTGATCGTTCGACCTTAAAAGACTCCGGCACATCGATCCAGAAGTTTCATATTCGAACTTGACCTCATATATAAAACTGTCATGTTGGCTGTCATGAGTTCGAAGGAGCGGATGGCGTGACGGCATTGAAGCTGGTCGAGGAAAACGCAGCGTTGCGAAAGGTGGCCGCTCCGCGCCGCAACAGCGTCTTCACCTCCATCGATCTCGACCGCGACGGCAAGCAGATCGGTTTCTTCGCCATGCCGCAGTCGCCGCACGACGATGCCTGGGGCTCCGTCCAGATCCCGCTCGCGGTCGTCAAGAACGGCATTGGTCCCACGATCCTGATCGAGGCCGGCAATCACGGCGACGAGTATGAGGGGCCGATCGCGCTCGGCGAACTCCTGCGCGAGATCGACCCGGCGGACGTGTCCGGTCGCATCATCGCGATTCCGGCCATCAATGTGCGCGCGGTGGAAGCGGGAACCCGCACCTCGCCGGTGGACGGCCTCAATTTCAATCGCTGCTTTCCCGGCGACTTCAACGGCACGCTGACCCAGCAGATCGCCGCCTATGTGAATGACTGCCTGTTTCCGATCGCCGACTATTTCCTCGACCTGCATTCGGGCGGATCCTCGCTGATGATCCTGCCGGCGGCCATCATCGAGCCGTCGCCGACGCCCGAGGGTCACAAGCGCAACATCGCGGCCACGCTCGCCTTCGGCGCGCCGACCGTGGTGATGGTCGACAATCTCGGCGAAACGCGCACCTCGACGGCGGCTGCCAACCTGCAGGGCCTGATCGTGATCGGCAGCGAGATGGCGGGAGGCGGCCTCGTCAGCCAGGACGCGCTCGCGATCTGCCGCCGTGGCATCCGCAATGTGCTGAAACACGCGGGCATCCTGAAAGGCGCCCCTGAGACCGCTCAGGAATCCAACGGGCGCGTGCTTCAGGTGCCCGGCGCCGAAGGCTATGTGATGGCCGACGATGACGGCGTGTTCGAGCCGCTCAGCGAACTCGGCAGCACCGTCACGAAGGGCGAGATCGCGGGCCGGATCCATTTCCTGCGCACGCCTTCGCGCGAGCCGGTGGTGCTGCGCCACCCCATCGATGGTGTCGTTTTCGCCAAGCGCCAGCCCGGCCGTGTGCGCCCCGGCAATTGCTGCTTCGTGCTCGCCGTCGAATATCCCGAGGCGCTGGCGAAAGGAGACCGTGATGACGCATGACGCCATTCTCGCGGCGGCCGAGCGCATCGCTCCCTTCGTTCGCCGTACACCGGTTCTGAAGCTCGAGCACTGCGCCGGCTTTCCGATCCAGAACGACTTCTTCCTCAAGCTCGAATGTCTCCAGGTCAGCGGCTCCTTCAAGGTGCGCGGCGCGCTGAACCGGCTGAAGACACTCGACGCGAACGTAACCAGGCATGGGCTCGTCGCGGCGTCTGGCGGCAATCACGGACTGGCGACGGCTTATGTCGCCAAGCAGGCGGGCCTCTCTGCCACCGTCTTCCTGCCCACCAATGCCAGCCCGCTAAAGGAGCAGAAGCTGCGCCAGTGGGGCGCGGATGTCCGCTATGCGGGCGCCGTCTGGGACGAGGCGCATGAGGCGGCCCAAATTTTCGCGGCGGAGCGGGGCGCCTTCTATATGCATCCCTTCGCCGACAGCGCCATCGTCGCGGGGCAGGGCACGGTCGCGGTCGAACTCCTCGAACAGGTGCCTGATGCCGACCTCTATATCGTCGCCATCGGCGGCGGCGGGCTGATCACCGGCATGTCGGCGGCGATCAAGGCCGTGAACCCGGACGTGCGCATCATCGGCGTCGAGCCCACCGGCTCACCCACGCTGCACGCATCGTTTGCGGCCGGCCACGTCGTGCGGCTTCCGCAGGTGACGACGCGCGTCGCCACCATGGCCTGTGGTCGCACGGATGAGAGCATCTACGAGGCTGCGCGCCGGACCGTGGACGAGATCGTGCTGATCGAGGACGAGCACATGATCCAGGCCGCGCAGCTGCTCTGGTTCGAATTCGGCATCGCCGCCGACCTCAGCGGTGCCGCCTCGCTTGCCGCCCTGATGGCGGGTGCCGTCAAGCCCGAGCCGGGTCAGCGCATCGTCGGCCTCGTTTGCGGTGCCGGTGTCGACGGGGTCTCGAACTGAACGGAGGGCTTTGAAACCATTCCGGCGCGATCTCACCCGGTGCGCGCCCCAAGCATAACTCCGCCCGGGAAACGGTCGGAGCAAGATCAAGAAGAGGCGGCCACCGCCCTGCAGCCAGCACAAGCGAAAACTGTGTTCAGAGGAGAACCGAACGTGAAGACCATTCTCAAGACCTCCATCGCGCTCATGGCGATGGCTCTTGCCACCCCGACTATCGCCCAGGAAAAGGTTCTGGGCCTGACGGCCATCGACCTGCAGAACTCCTTCTATGTGCGCATGAAGGAAGCCGGTGACGTCGCCGCCAAGGATTATGGCGTGAAGTCCACCTGGCAGAGCGCCGAAGGCAGCCTGGAAAAGCAGCTCGGCATCATCGAGAACTTCATCAACCAGCGCGTCGATGCGATCCTGATCGATCCGATCGACAAGAATGCCGTAGCCCCCGCCATCAAGAAGGCGATCGAGGCAGGCATTCCGGTCGTCACCATGGGCAACAAGGTCGAGGCGGGCGGCAACTATTCGACGCTTTATCCCGACTACGAGAACATGGGCATGGTGGCCCGCGCCATCGGCCATTCGCTGGGCGGCGAGGGCGAGATCGCCCTGCTCGTCGGCTCGCGCGGCAATTTCGTGTCCGATACCCGTGAGAAGGGCTTCGTGGAAACGATGGCCAAGGAGTTCCCGAACATCAAGATCGTCGGCATCGAGCCGACCGGCTGGGATGCCGCCAAGGCGACGAACGCCGCACAAACCTGGCTGACCACCTATCCCGATCTCAAGGCCATCGCCTGCATCTCCGACAGCCTGTGCCTGGCGGCGGACTCGGTTGCGACCTCCATGGGCTCGGAACTGATCTATGGCGGCTATGACGGCGACGCCGAGATGAAGGAGATGATCGACAGCGGCAAGATGGTGATGGACGTGCTGACCGGCGCCTATCGCGTCGGCTACTGGAACATCGCGGTCGCGGCACGTCTTGCCGAGGGCAAGGAACTGCCCAAGGACCTCTATATGCCGACCTATTTCGTGTCCTCCGACGAGACGGCCGAGAAGCTGAAGGCGGCGGGCATGAAGTTCGAGCACATCAACACCGAGCAGCAGGCGACGGAAGCCAAGAACTACACCGAGCAGCTGGGACCGAAGCAGCCCGACACGGCCATGACGGTCGGCAAGTAACCGTCGCCGCGAGCTTTCGGCGCGACGCGTCGCGCCGGGAGCCTCAGCCCATGCTTGTGGCGCGTCGCCGGGCACCCCATGCCGGCGCGCCACCCTGTTCCTCCAATGGAAGGGCGGCCTCGATGTCCCGGTTTTCCATCTCTTCGCCGTTCACACGCAACGAGCCCGTGCTCGTCGTGGTGCTCGTTCTTGCGGTCGCGGTTTTCGGCGCCATCGACCCGCGCTTCTGGGCGGCCGGTAATTTCGTCAGCATCGCGCAGCAGAGCGCGGTGATCGCACTCGTCGCCTTCGCCATGACCGCGGTGATCATCGCGCGCGGCATCGACATATCTGTCGGTAGCACCTTGGCTTTCGCGGGCGTCGCTGCCGGATTGGTCTATGCGGCGACGGGTTCTGCTCTTCTGACGATCCTTGCGGCTGTCGCGGCAGGAGCCGTGATCGGCTTGCTCAACGGCGTGCTGATCGGCTTTGCCGGCATTTCGCCTTTTATCGCCACGCTCGCCACCATGGCCTTCGCGCGCGGGCTTTCGCTCAGCCTGTCCAAGGCCTCCTCGATTCCTGTTTCCGATCCCGCTGTGCTTTATGCCGGCCGCGAGACCTGGGGCCTGTTGCCGGTTTCCGTGGTGCTCGCAGGCGTGGCGCTGGTTCTGTGGTGGTTCGTCCTCAAGCGCACCGTCTATGGCCGCTGGATCTATGCGGTGGGTGGTAATGCCGAAGCCGCGCGTGCTTCCATGGTGCCGGTCGATTGGGTGCGCATCTCGATCTACCTGATCACGGGGGCCACTGCGGGCGTGGGTGCGATCCTGACCATCGGCCGTCTCGGCTCGGCACAGCCGCTTGCCGGCACGGGCCTCGAATTCACGGCGATTACGGCTGCCATTATCGGCGGCACCAAGCTGTCGGGCGGGCAGGGCTCGATCTGGGGCACGGCGGTCGGCGCGCTGCTGCTTGGCGTGATCAATGCGGGCCTCTCCTTCCTTCAGGTGCCGCAGATCATCATCTACTACGTGACGGCGGCTCTGATCCTGGTGGCCGTCCTGGCGAGCCAGCCGCAAAGCCTTTCCGCCCTTTTCCGGTCTTTGCGCCGCAAGGCAGGCAACGAACCGGCTGCAGCACCCATCGCGCAGGCGGCGCAGGGCAGCGGCAGGCACAGCATCGAACTTCTGAACATCGGCAAGACGTTTCCCGGCGTTCGCGCCCTCGACGGTGTGTCCTTCCTCGTCTCCTCAGGCGAGGTCGTGGCGCTGGCCGGCGAGAACGGTGCCGGCAAGTCGACTCTGGTGAAGTGCGTCTCGGGTGTTCACCGACCCGACGACGGACAGATCCTGATCGACGGCCGGCCCGTTTCCTTTTCCTCGCCCAATGACGCGAAAGGCATCAGCGTCATCCACCAGCATTTCAGCCTGTCACCCGACCTGTCGGTGGCCGAGAACCTTTTCATCGGCCGCGAGCCGCGCAACGCGCTGGGCCTTCTCGACCGTGGCCGGATGCGACGCGAGGGTGAGCGGGTGCTCAAGGAACTCGGGCTCGACATCGATGTGAACGCGGAACTGCGCAGCCTGTCGGTCGGGCGCCAGCAGATGGTGGAGATCGCCCGCGCGGTTCTGGCCGATGCATGGTTCATGGTCATGGACGAGCCGACCAGCGCGCTGTCCAACCGCGAGAGGGACCAGCTATACCTGCTGATCGACAAGCTCAAGACGCGCAGCACGGCGATCCTCTACATCTCCCACAAGATGGAGGAGATCTTCAGCCAGTGCGGCCGCGTGGTCGTTCTGCGCGACGGCAAGTTCATCGGCGAGCGCGAAACGGCGAAGACCGACGAGGCCGAGATCGTGTCCATGATGGTCGGCCGCGAAGTGGGCGACATCTTCCCCCATCTCGAAGCATCAGTCGGTGAAAAGGCGATCGAGGTCGAGAATATCGGCAACGGCAAACTGCTCGCCTCCGCTTCGCTCTCCGTCCGCCAGGGCGAGATCGTGGCGCTGGCCGGCCTGATGGGCAGCGGCCGTTCCGAGGTGCTGCGCCTGATCGCGGGGCTAGAAAACCCGCAAAGCGGCACGATGCGCATCTTCGGCGAGACCCAAGGGGGTGGTGACGTCAAGGCGGCCAATCGTGCGGGCATCGTCTATATCCCCGAAGACCGGCATCTCGAAGGTTTCGTCGGCACCATGTCGATCCGCGACAACCTTTCGCTTGCCTGGATCAGGGGCAACAGCCCGTTCGGCATCGTGTCTCCGCGCCGCATCGGAACGCTGGCGCGCGAACTGATCTCCTCGCTCGGCGTGCGCCCGGCCCAGCCTGATAAGATGACGGTCGAGCTTTCGGGCGGCAACCAGCAGAAAGTCGTGATCGGAAAGTGGCTGGCGACGAAGCCGCGCATCATCCTGCTCGACGAGCCGACGCGCGGCGTCGATGTCGGCGCGAAATCCGAACTGCATCACCTGATCGCCAAGCTCAAGCAGGAGGGTGCCGCGATCCTGATGGTGTCGAGCGAACTGCCCGAGGTGCTTGGTGTCGCCGACCGCATCGTGGTGATGCGCGAGGGCCGCTCGGTGGGCGAACTGCCGCGCGGTGCTTCGGAAGAGGATGTGATGGCCCTGGCCTTCGCCGAACGCGCGAGCCGCCCGCAGGCCAGCCCTTCGCCGCACGCCGCCTTTGTGGCGAGCCCATCGGTTCAGGGAGTTTGAGTGCCATGACCATGCAGCAGAACCACCTCGTCCGCCGCATTCTCGACCTGTCGCCGCTCCTGCTTCTGGTCGTGCTGACCGTCGTCTTCGCGGCCATCGACCCGCGCGTCGTGTCCACGCAGAGCCTCATCAACATCGCCGCTCAGGCGACGCCCATCGCGGTTCTGGCACTCGGCGCGCTCGTCGTGCTCCTCACCGGCGGCATCGACCTTTCCGCCGGGGTCGGTGTGGCCTTCTGCGCCGTCTTGATCGCCACGCTGGTCGATGGCGGCCTCGGTCTTCCCGCCGCGCTTGCGACCGGCTTGGTCGCCATGGTGCTGATCGGCTTCCTGAATGGTGCTGTGATCGCACTCCTGCGCATCCCGGCCTTCGTCACCACGCTTGCCACCATGGTGGCGCTGCAGGGCGCGACGCTCGCGATTGCCGCCAAGGGCACGCTGATGCTGAAGGAGCCCTGGCTGCGCTTGATCGGCGTGGAGCGTCCGCTCGGCGTACCCAACGTGATCCTTTTGACCGCGCTGATCGTGCTCGCAGACGGCCTGATCATGCGTCGCACGCGCTTCGGCCTGCGCACCTACGCGCTCGGCTCCGACGGTGCGGCGGCCGAGCTTGCCGGTGTTCCGGTCAAGCGCCAGACGATCCTGGTCTATGCCGCGTCAGGCCTGTTCGTGTTTCTCACCGCGCTCGTGATGATCGCACGTGTGCCGGTCGTCACGCCCAATATCGGCGGCACCTCGCTGCTGCTCGACGCCATTGCGGCAGCGGTGCTCGGCGGCACGAGCATCTTCGGCGGGCGCGGCACGGTCTGGGGTACGGTGGTGGGTGCCCTGATCGTTTCCCTGCTCACCACCGCACTGCGCATCTTCGGCACCGATCCGTCGAGCCTCGAACTCTACAAGGGCGCCATCATCATGGCAGCACTCATGGCGGATTCGGGCATGACCTACGCCAAGGCGCGCCTCGTCGAGGCTGCACGGTGAGCCTGCCCCCGATCCATCCGCAGGGGCTTTCCGCCTTCGCCTGGATGACGTCGCCGGAAGCGGGCGCTCTCGCCTTGGAAGGTAACGCGCGTCCGGTCGCGGTTCTGCCGACCGGTGCCGTCGAGCAGCACGGGCCGCATCTGCCGATGGGGCTCGATATCTGGCTGGCCTCCGCCGTCGCCTTTGGTGCCGCTCAAGACCAGACGCAGATCCGCGTCTGCGAGCCCTTGCCTTATGGCTCCTCGCCGCATCACCGCGCCTTTCCCGGTACGATGAGCCTGAGCCCGCAAACCTTTATTGCCGTGCTGGTCGATCTCTGCGCGTGCCTCTGGGAAGACGGCTTCCTGCCCGTGATCCTCAACGGCCATGGCGGTAACCGCGCGGCAGTGCAGGTGGCGATCACAACGCTTGGGGCACGCGGCGTGGTCGCGGCCGGCTTCTCCTATTTCGACCTCATCGCCGATGTTGCGGCAGATGCTCTGCCCGATGCCGCGGGCGGCACGGGCCATGCCTGCGCACTTGAAACAGCGCTGATGATGCATGTTCTGCGGGGAAGCGTCCGCGAGAGCCTGATCCCCTCCGGCACGACGCCGCCATCATGGCCGGACCCGCATCTTTATGCCGGTCCGGCGGTGACGGTATGGCGGCCTTTCGAGCAGATCCGCGAGAACGGTGTGATCGGCACCCCGTCCGACGCTTCGCCGGAAGCCGGCGCAACGCTCTTCACTGCTGCTGTTTCGCGCAGCCGCAAAACCCTTCTCCAGATCCAAGCCGGTTACGGCCAAAGGAGTTTCCAATGACGGTTCACTTCAAGACGGAAATCGACGGCCCTCATCTGCGCGGCATGCCACTGGTCTCGGAGCCCGAAAGCGGCTTGCGCGTCGGTCTCAACCGCATCGGCTCCGAATGGGTCGCGGGCTCGACCGGCAAGTTCCTCAAGATCGACAGCCCCTCGACCGGCGAGACCGTCGGCTACCTTTCGCTGTCGAACCGCGCCGATGTCGGCAAGGCGGTGGCGGCGGCCGAGAAAGCACGCGGCATCATGGCGCGCATGGGCGTCTTCGAGCGCGCAGCCCTTTGCATGAAGATCGCAGACGCCATCGAAAAGCGCGGCGACGAACTGGCGCGCCTGCTCTGCCTCGAGCAGGGCAAGCCATTCCACACCGAGGCCAAGGGCGAAGTCGTGGGCGCGGCGACCGGTTTCCGCAACGCGGCCGAGCAGATGAAATGGCTGGAAACGGCGGCCTTTCCGCTCAACGACCCCAACAAGCGCGCGTTCTCGTTTCTGCAGCCCAAGGGCGTTTTCGCCATCATCACGCCGTGGAATTTCCCGCTCGGTCTTCCCTGCATGTACTATCTCGGACCGGCCGTCGCGACGGGCAACACGGTCGTTTGGGTGCCGGCACCCACCACCTCGCTGATCGCGGTGGCCCTGATGGAATGCATGATCGAGGCCGGCCTGCCCGACGGCGTGATCAACCTCGTACTGGGCGATGGCGCGGAAGTGGGCGACGAGGCGGTGGTGCATCCCGGCACGCATGCCATCGGCTTCACGGGCTCCTCCCAAACCGGCAACATCATCGCACGGCGCGGTGCCGGCAAGCCGCTGCTGCTCGAAATGGGCGGCAACGGGCCGACGATCGTCCTCTCCGACGCCGATATCGAGGTGGCCGCCGCCCAGATCGGGTCGGGCTGTTTCCGCAATGCCGGCCAGATCTGCACCGCGACCGAGCGTGTGCTCGTGCACAAATCCGTCCATGACCGGTTCGTGGAAGGTCTCGTCAAGGCGGCGGGCCAGGTCCGCATGGGCGACCCATTCGATCCCGCCACCAATATGGGTCCGCTCAACAATGCGGTCGCTATGAGCAAGATGCAGAGCCACATGGACGATGCGACCGCGCGGAAGGCAGAGGTGCTGACCGGTGGCAAGGTGGCATCGGGCCTGCCCACCAACCTCTATTTCGAGCCGACCGTTGTGACGGGCCTCACGCCCGACAGCCTGCTCAACCAGGAAGAATCCTTCGGACCCGTGGCGCCGGTGCTTACCTTCGAGACCGACGAGGAAGCGCTGCAACTGGCGGCAACCAGCCCCTACGGCCTGTCGGCTGCGGTGTTCACCAACACCATCAAGAAGGCATTCTTCTTCACCGAGCGGCTGCGCGTCGGCATCGTCAACGTGAACGAGATGAGCTGCTACTGGGAGCCGCATATTCCGGCGGGTGGTGCGGCAGGCACGCAGAGCGGACTGGGCCGCACCGGCGGACGGCACACGCTTGCCGAGATGTGCGACCTGAAGACCATGACCATCGACGTGACGCGCTGAATCTTCAGTGCGTCACGATCACGAACTCTGAAAGGACGAACCATATGACCATCAAGCGGCACGGCGTGGGCGAGGGACGGGGAAGTGCCGGGCGCAAGCTGCCTTTCGCGAAGGCGGTTGAAGCGGGCGGCTGGCTCCATGTTTCGGGCCAGACCCCGATGCGCGACGGTGAGGTGGCCGGCCACGGCATCGTCGAGCAGGCGCATATCGCCATCCAGAACATGCTGCAGATCGTGAAAGACGCCGGCTATTCGCCTGCCGACATCGTGCGCGTCGGCGTCTGGCTCGATGATGCCCGCGACTTCTGGAGCTTCAACGGCGTGTTCGAAAGCTATTTCGGCGAAAACCCACCGGCACGCTGCTGCGTCCAATCCGCCATGGTCGTGGACTGCAAGGTCGAAGTGGATTGCATCGCCTTCAAGGCACCCTGACCGCGCAACGAAGACCTCAAGCCACGCGCAATCGTTCGAGACCGAAAAGCATGAGCACGGCGACGCCTCAAGCTGAGGCTGATTTCATTATCGTGGGCGGCGGCTCGTCGGGCTGCGTGCTGGCCGCGAGGCTGACGGAGAACCCGGTTATCCGGGTGATCCTGCTCGAAGCCGGCATCGATGCCGCGCGGCCGGAGGACTTTCCCGACCTCGCCAGCGCCTATCCCGGCATCGCCTATTCCAACCCACGCTATACTTGGGCTGGCATGAAGGCATCTTATGCCTATTCGGGCTCGAACCGGCCGGAAACCAAGGCCAACCGCTACGAGCAGGCGCGCGTTCTCGGCGGTGGCTCGGCCATCAACGGTATCGGCGCCAATCGCGGGAGCCCGAGCGACTATGACGAATGGGGCGAGATGGGCCTAGACGGCTGGTCCTGGGACGAGTGCCTGCCCTACTTCAAGAAGCTCGAGCGCGACCTCGATTTCACCAATGACCTGCATGGCAATAGTGGCCCGTTTCCGATCCGCCGGCGCGGCGATGAGATCTGGACACCCTTCACGCATGCCATGCTCGAAGTCTGCGCCGCGCGCGGGATTCCGTTTCTGCCCGACCAGAACGGCGTGTGGGAGGACGGCACCTTCGAGATGGCCGTCAACATGGACGAGAAGAAGCGGCGCGTGAGCACGGCCTGGGCCTATCTCACGCCCGATGTCCGCCGCCGGCCCAATCTCGAAATTCGAACGGAAACCACCGTTTCTCGTATCCTTTTTGCCAACGGTCGCGCGACCGGCGTGCTCGCGACACGCGGCGGGCACGCCCAAGAGCTTCGCGCGCAAAAGGTGGTGCTCGCGAGCGGCGCGCTGGCGACACCGGCGATCCTGATGCGCTCGGGCATCGGCCCCTCCCATCATCTCGCCGAATGCGGCATCGAGACAGTTCAGCATCTGCCCGGAGTCGGACAGAACCTGATGGAGCACCCTTCCGCCGGTCTGGTACCCTTCCTGAAGATGGCGGCGCGGCAGAAAGGTGTGCCGGACTACCATATCCCGATCGGCTACCGCTTCTCCTCGGGTCTTGAAGGCTGCCCGGCGGGCGACATGCACATGAATTTCGTGACCCGCGCGGCTTGGCATCCGGTCGGGCGCCAGCTCGGCTCGATCTTCTTCTGGGTCAACAAGTCCTATTCGCGCGGCCAGCTGACGCTCGATCCGGCGTCGCCCGAAGGGCCGCCCCGCATCGACTTCCGCATGCTGTCCGACCGCCGCGACCTCGTGCGTCTGGCCGACGCCTTCGAGCGCGCGGTGGGGCTGGGCTCCGATCCGAGCCTCAACAAGGTGGTTTCCGGCCTCTATGCCGGTGGGATGTCCGAGATCGGCAAGCTCTTCTCCAAGAAGACGCTGCTCGGCGCGCTGGTGACGAGCATGGGCGCGCTCGGGATCGATGCGGTCGGAAACCTGCGCGAGAAGCTTTTCCCCTATATGCTGTCGAACTTCGCCGATGCGCGTCGGCTCGCCGCGAACCGCACCGAGCTCGAAGCCTATATCGCTTCGGTTGTGGGCGGCGTCTGGCATCCATCCGGCACTTGCCGCATGGGGCCTGACGGCGATCGTATGGCGGTCACGGATAGCGCCGGAAAGGTGAGGGGCCTCGACAGCCTCTACATCACCGACGCCTCGATCATGCCGACCATCCCTTGCGCCAACACCAACCTGCCGACCATCATGATGGCTGAAAAGATCGCCGACGGGCTCAAGGCACTCTGAACCAGCCAGGCGCTCAGACCCGTTCCGCCGCTACGGGATGGTGCGTTTCCCCATGGGTGACTTGCGTTCAGTCCCACCAGGTATGATACCAGTTCTGTGGAAGAACGATTTCTTCTGCGTGGAATGGTTTGCGGCAGGTGGAGAGGCGGCGTTCGGTGGAAAGCCAGGAATTCATGAAGCTGCTCGGGGCAGGGCTTCTCTCCCAGAACCCTGATTGGCCGCTCTATCGCCGCTTGGCAGCAGCCATCGAAGCGCCGATCCGAGCGACGCATCTGCGCCCCGGCGCGGTGTTGCCGGGTGAGCGGCTGATCGCGGACGAACTCGGCCTGTCGCGTGTCACCGTGCGCAAGGCATTTGCGGTGCTCGAAGAGGAGGGGCTGCTTTCCCGACGCCATGGCTTCAAGACGGAGGTCGGTGCGCGGGTGGAGAAGTCGCTTTCCACGCTGTCGAGCTTCTCGGAGGATATCCGCGCGCGCGGCCAGGAGCCCGGCTGCATCTGGCTTTCCAAGCAGCTGGCGCGGCCATTCTCGCATGAGATGATGGCACTCGGCATCGCCGCCAGCGTCAACGTCATCCGCATGAAACGCGTTCGCACCGCTGATGAAGTGCCGATCGCGGTCGAGGTTGCCACCGTGCCGCAGCCGTTCCTGTCCGGCCCCGATGCTGTCGGCAATTCGCTTTACGAGGCGCTGGCCGAGCGCGGGTTCATGCCCCAGCGCGCCCTGCAGCGCATGCAGGCGCGTGCGGCCTCCGAGGACGATGCGGAACATCTGCGATGTCCGGTCGGCTCGCCTGTTCTCGTCACCGAGCGCCGCTGTTTCCTGAGCGATGGCCGTACGGTCGAGTTCTGCGAAACCACCTACAAGGGCGACGTGTATGATTTCGTGTTTGAGCTCAGCCGATAATACCAGATAAATTCCAGTTTTTAGCTGGTCTGGTTTGGGTAGAGTGGTGGTATAGAGGGGATTCGTTTTGCCGTCGCATGCCATTCCGAAAGGTCTCATCGTCTCGTGTCAGCCGGTGCCCGGCGGGCCGATGGATGACGCGGCCTATGTAGTCGCATTCGCCAAGGCTGCGGTGGCGGCAGGTGCGGTCGCCCTGCGCATCGAATCCGTTGCTTACCTGCGCGCCGTGCGCCCAGCGGTTGCCGTGCCGATCGTCGGCATCGTCAAGCGCGACCTCGACGACAGCCCGGTTCGCATCACGCCGTTCCTCGGAGACGTCGATGCGCTGGCCGAGGCGGGAGCCGACATCATCGCATTCGATGCCACGGACCGCACGCGTCCTGCCTCGGTCGAGGCCTTGGCGCAGGCCGTGCGCGGGCACGGCAAGCTGTCCATGGCCGATTGCTCGACCATCGAGGACGCGCGCCGGGCGCACGCGCTCGGCATCGACTATCTCGGCTCGACGCTTTCCGGCTACACGGGCGGTCCCGAGCCGACCGAGCCGGATCTGGCGCTCGTCGCCGCGATGCGCGAATTGACGCCCAACGTGATCGCGGAGGGCCGCATCCGCGTGCCCGAACAGGCGCGGGCCGCCGCCGCCGCCGGTGCCCATGCGGTGGTTGTGGGCTCCGCCATCACCCGCACCGAGCATGCGACGGCATGGTTCGATGAGGCCGTGCGTGAGGGGTTTGCGTGCGCGCCGGGGGCATCCATCCTCGCCCTCGACATCGGCGGCACCAAGATCGCGGTCGCCCAAGTGGAGGGCGGCACCATTCGCCGCGAAGCAATTGTGGCTACGCGGCCTGCGGACGGACCCGATGCCTGGATTGCGGCCGCGCAGTCAGCCATCGCAGACTGGAGCCTCTCTTTTTCCGGCATCGGCATTGCCGCGACCGGCGTGCTCTCATCCGAAGGCTGGTATGCGCTCAACCCTGAAACGCTGCCGATCCCGAACAATTATCCGCTGGTCGAACGCGTTACCGAGATCTTCGGCGCGCCCGCGATTGCCGTGAACGATGCGCAGGCGGCAGCCTGGGGCGAGTTCATCCGTGGCGGCCACGGCGGCAAAAACCTCGTTTTCCTGACCATCTCGACCGGCATCGGCGGCGGCATCGTGGTCAACGGGCAACTGCTCGAAGGCCTGTCGGGAAGCTTCGGCCTCCTGCGCGGGCCGGCGAATGGCGGTGGACCGCTCGAAGGCGAGGTGTCGGGCCGCTGGATTGCAGCCGAAGCGGCGCGTGCAGGCCACGACTGCGATGCGGCGGGCGTGTTCAAGCGGGCAAGTGCCGGCGTGGCCTGGGCGGAAGGCATCGTGGCGCAGAGTGCCGCGCGCGTCGCAACCCTCTGCCGCGACATCCAGATGATGCTCGATCCCGACCACATCGTGATCGGCGGCGGCATCGGACTGGCGTCCGGTTTTCTCGATCGCGTGCGCGAAAACCTTGCCGCACTCGACCCACGCTTGATGCCGAACATCGTGCCGGCAAAGCTCGGCGCCAAGGCTGGTCTCGTCGGCGTGGCCGATGTGGCCGCGCGTCGGCTCGCCGATCGCAAAACCGCATAACAAACAAAGGGGAAAGTGCATGAAACGGACCAAGATCACTCTCGCGCTCGCAGCTCTCCTGGCCAGCGCCGCCCTGCCGGCACAGGCCAAGGTCACCGTGCTCGGCTGGCCGGGCGGCTCGGAAGAAACCGCCTTGCGCGCCGCCGTCGAAGCCTACAACAAGGCGCCCGACACCAGTGAAAACGACAAGGTCGAGCTGCTTTTCTTCAACCGCGAAGGCTTCTACGACAAGCTTCAGGCCGACATGGCCGCAGGCTCCGACGCCTTCGACGCGAACCTCGTCGCCACCTACTCGATCGGCCGCTACGCGCCCTATATGGAACCCGTCGATCTCGGACCGGATGCGGCCAAGGTTTTCGGCGACACCGTGCTGAAAACCATGCAGTTCGACGGCAAGCAGTATGGCGTGCCGACCGACCTGTCGCTGCACTTCATGTATTACCGCAAGGACCTGATCGATGCGCTGATGCGGGACGACGAGGCCAAGGCGAAATACAAGGAGATCGCCAAGGCCGAACTCGGCAAGGACCTGGAGCCGAAGGACCCCGACAGCTGGACCTGGGACGACTGGGCAGCGACCACGCTCTACTTCTCCAAGGGCGTGAACCGTTCGAGCCCCGTGCGCTATGGCACCGTGCTGCAGATGAAGAACCTGCTCTTCAACATGATGGTATTCCAGTCCCTGCCGCGTTCGTATGGCGGCGACTGGACTGACGCGTCGGGCGCGGTCACCGTGGATTCCCCCGCTTATCGCACCGGGCTCGAACTCTACAAGAAGCTCTACGATGCCGGCGCCTCGCCGCGCGACTCGCTGTCCTACGAATATGCCGAAACCAACGCGGCCTTCGCGTCGGGCCAGGCAGCGACCGCGCTGCAATGGAATGCGGCTGCTGCCGATCTCACCAGCGCCGAGAAATCGCCGACCGTGGCTGACGTCACCGGCATCGTCGCGCCGCCTGCCGGGCCCAACGGCCGCGCCGACCACATCCACGGTCTGGGCCTGGGCATCAACAAGAACGGCAAGAACAAGGAAGGCGCGGCGAAATTCCTGCGCTGGCTCGCGACCGAAGATGCCGCTCTCCTTTACGCCCGCAATGGCGGCTCTCCGGCACTGACGCCTGAGGTGGTGGCGAAGGTTGCCAAGGAGAGGCCCGATCTCGTCAAGCTGGGCGAGTTCGCTGGAAAATACGGATATGTCATGACGGGTGCCACCTCGGCCAATGCGCTGTCCGTCTATGAGCTTCAGGCGAAGGAATTCACCGGCTACTGGTCGGGCCAGCAGGACCTCGACACGGCCCTGTCCAAGACCAAATCCGGCATGCAGGACCTTCTCAAGAAGTAATCTGAAGAGGCGAGGCGCTTCCCATTCGGAAGCGCCTCGTGCTCTCTGTGTGGACCTGAAGCGATGGCGATCCTCGGCAAAACCCATGGGCGATTGTTTCTGTCGCCGCTGGCAGCTTTCCTGCTGCTGTTTCTGGGCTTTCCCGCCCTGGTTAATCTCGTCTATTCGGTCTCGACCGTTTCGTTCGAGACGCTGCGCAGCCCGACCTTGAGTGGCTTCGGCAATTATCTGACGGTCGTTCGGGACGGCGAATTCTGGCGCGCCTTCGGGTTTTCCCTGCGCTTCGGCCTTCTGACGGCACTCGCCGAGTGTCTGCTCGGGCTTTTCTTGGCCGTGTTTCTGGCACCCCTCTTGAGCAAGCGCCCGATATTGCTGGCGCCGCTGATGTTGCCTTTGATGGTTGCGCCCGCGATGGTCGGCCTGATGTATCGCCTCGTGCTGCACGAGTTCGCCGGGCCTGTGCCGTATTATCTGTTCGAATGGTTCGGCGACAGCCCGGCCTTTCTCGACCCGCAAACAGCCTTCTGGACTTTGGCCGTGGTCGAAGTCCTGCAATGGACGCCATTCGCCTTTCTGCTCTTTTATGCCGCCTATCTTGCGATCCCCGATGCGCTGCGCGAGGCGGCCGCGCTCGATGGGGCGGGGGCCTGGAAGATTCTGCGCTTCATCGAACTGCCCTTGATGATGCCGACGCTGGTGATCGCCTTCTTCATCCGCTTCATCGACGGCTTCCGCGTCTTCGACAACATCTATGCGCTGACGGGTGCCGGCGCGGGCGGATCGACCACGTCGCTGTCGATGTTCATCTATCAGGCCTTCTTCAAGGAAGGGGCGATCGGCAAGGCCGTGGCCGCCTCCGTCATCCTCTTCATCGCGTCGCTGCTGTTCCTGATGAGCCTCAACCGGCTCGCCCGTTTGCGGAGACGCTGACTGATGGTCGCCGTTTTGCGCTGGATCGTGTTCGCGGTGGCGGCCTTCGCGATGAACTTCCCGGTGATCGTCACGCTCGTCACCTCGTTCAAGAGCGCGCGTGAGCTCTCCTCCAATCCGGGGCTGACTGTTTCCGCGCCCACACTCGCCAATTATGCGAGCGTTCTCGCCGAGACCGAGCGCTTCAACATCTACAACTACCTGCTGAACAGCCTCGTCGCCTCATTGCTCGGCACCGGCATCGCGATCGTTCTGACGCTGCCTGCCGCTTATGCCGTGGCACGCAGCGAGGTCGGGCAGCGCCTGCTTCTGCCGCTCGTCATCAACCTGCGCGCGCTGCCGCTCGTGATCTTCGCGATCCCGCTTTACATGATGTATCAATGGCTTGGCCTGCTCGACACGCGGCTGGGCCTCGGGCTGATCCTCGCCATCGTCAATATTCCGCTGGCGCTTGTGATCCTCGTCAACGCGGTCAACGACATTTCCCCCGAACTCGACGAGGCGGCGATGATGGATGGTGCGAGCCCCTTGCGCGTGATGTTTTCCATCGTCCGCCCGGTGATCCGGCCCGCACTGGTCACCACCTTCATCTTCGGCTTCATCACGGCCTGGAACGAGTTCCTGTTCGGCCTGATGCTGACCACCGCCAATGCCGTGCCGACCACCGTCGGTGCCTCCTTCTTCTTTGCAGCCAGCGGCGGCGGCGTGCAGTGGGGCACGGCGTCCGCCGTCATGATCCTCGGTGCCCTGCCGCCCGCATTGCTTGGTTTGATCATGTACCGGCAGATTTCGGGGTCCATGACCGCAGGGGCGCTGAAGGGTTGATCGGCCACGATAGCAGGACGACGATACCATCACAGAGAGGTGCCATGACGATCGGCCGGCACTGCGAGATCAAAACGCCTTCTTTGTTCCTGCGCTCTCGGGCTTCCCTGCTTCCTCAAGTGTCAGCGCAGGCTCTTGCATAGACTCCAAGCACCTCCTGGATGGCGCTGATCACGAGCAGCTTGGGCTGAAGCGCCTTTGGATCGGTCTGAAACCGGTGCGCGATGCGGCTGAGATATTGCCCGACGAGCGGCATGGGCAGAGGTGACGTGCCGAGGTCTTGGAAGAGCGCATCGACCGCGTGCTGCGCGCGTGCGTGGGGCCAGTAATAGCGGATGCGATCGCTCAGGCTGAAATGGCGCTTGATCCGTAGCGTCGTGGCATCGCCATCATAGTAGCGCTGCCAGAAGCCGGGTTCATCCACCATCAAGCCTTCCATTTCCTGTTTGAGGCTCGTTCGCGTCGGCATGAGTTCGGATGCGATGGCATCGAGGCCATAAAGCGCTTCGCGCATGGCGAAGGTCAGCCAGGGTCCGACCTTCAGGATGCGGAACCCGTTGCGGACGAGCGCGGTCAGCGCGGCTTCGGTCTGGTAATCGGTGGAATGGGCCTCGAACGTGACGCCCTTCATGCTCTCGAGCGCCGTGCTGAGCTCCGCAGCCGCTTCCGGGTTGAAGTGAAGAACGGCCGCGTCGCCGAACTCGACGCCCGGCTGCACCACAAGGCCGATCACACGGGAAAACGCGTCGCCGAGATCCAAGCGCTGAAAGGCCTCGGCATGGGCCTGGTAGGTGAGGCGAGCGGCGTCAGCGCTGGTGGGTACCACGTGATCGAGCGCTTCCAGCGCGCCGCCCGGTGTCGGGACTTCTGTCCCGATCACATAAAGCGGCTTGGTGCTCTGGCCGGCTTTGGCTGAAGCCCCTTCGGCAGCCAATGCCAGTTCGGCCGCACGCGAGGCGGCGAGGGTGTCACCCACCGCTTCGCTCTCGCCCTGGCAGCCCATGCTGGCATCGAGGTGAATCTTGGTGAAGCCGGCCCGGACATATGCGGCAACAAGATCGCAAGCGTGGCGCATGGCGTCCTCGGCCGGCTGACCGCGCCATGGGTTGGGGCCCAGATGATCGCCGCCCAGGATCAGGCGTGAGACCGGAAAGCCCACCTCGCCCGCGATGGCTTCCACGAACGCGCGGAAGTCGGCAGGGGTCATGCCGGTATAGCCGCCGAACTGGTTGACCTGGTTGCAGGTCGCCTCGATCAGAACCGGCCCGTCATGCGTCAGGCCATGGCGCAGCGCAGCCTCGATGACCCAAGGGTGTGCCGAGCAGACCGAGGTGATGCCACCCCCCTGGCCGAGCGGGATCAAGGAAAGGCCTGAAAGAAAATCCGACATCGAAGCTCCGATCTCTCGCGTTGCGTCCGCACGTAAGGCATATCCAATCATAGAAAATCAATAATATGATTGACTATGATTATTTTCATTGTAGCGTCGGGTAAATGAAGCGCTGCCTGCGCTGCACCAAACGGACCGCATCATGAAGGATGACAGGCTGACCGCCATCCGTCAGCACCTCTACTCGAAGGGTTTTTCCTCGGTTCAGGACATCTCCGAAGCCGTTGGCGCGTCGCATGCCACGATCCGCCGCGACCTGCTCGTTCTGGAAGCCGAGGGCGTGGTGGCCCGCGCGCATGGCGGCGCGCGCATCGCGACGTCCGCCGGGGTGGAAGTGGCCTTTGCCGTGCGCGAGCAGGAGAATCTCGCTGCCAAGCGCGCCATCGCCGATGCCGCTTTCGACCTGATCGAGCCGCACAGTTCGGTTTTCTTGGATGCCGGCACCACCGTGCTGCAGCTCGCCCGACGCCTGCGCCTCGACCCGATGCCGTTGTCGGTCTTCACCAATGGGCTGGTCGTGGCCCAGGCGCTCACCGACATTCCGCGGCTCAATGTGACGGTGATTGGAGGCATGCTGCGCTCCGAGAATGCTTCCATGGTCGGCGCGGCGGCCGAAAGCATGATCGAGCGGCTCTGGTTCGACCGCCTGTTTCTCGGAGCCGGCGCGATTGCGGACGACAACCGTCTCTACAGTCTCGACGAGAACGAGGCACGCCTCAACGAGCGGATGATGGCGCGCTCGAGCCAGACCACATTGCTCGTGGATGCATCCAAGTTCGGGCGCCACCTGACCTATCTGGTGGCACCGCTAGCACCCGGGCTTCAGGTGATCACGGATGCTGCCGTGTCGCCCGACTGGCGCACTCGCCTGGACGAATGCGGCTGCGCCACAACGGTCGTGGCCACCCCGCTCGCTTCCGTTCAGGCCATGGAGGGCTGAGCCGCGATGGATCGGGTTCTCGGCTTGGACGGGGGTGGCAGCAAGACGCTTCTGGCAATCGTTGACAGGGCCGGCATTGTCGCGCGGCTGGATCGCTCGACCGGCCTCGATCCACTCACCTACCCGGATTGGCAGCAACGGCTCCGCGCGTTGTTAGAGGCCGCGCAGGCTGGCGACGGCCCGACCGCGGCCGGCGTGATGGGACTGCCCGTTCATGGCGAGATTGCCCGCGTCACGGCCGAACAGGACGCGATCGCGAAAGGCATCTTCGGTTCCATGGGCCGCGCCGACAACGACGTCCGTGTGGCCTTCGACGGCGCGCTCGGCGGCAAGGGCGGCGTGCTGCTTCTTTCGGGTACGGGCTCGATGGCATGGGCGAGCGTCGGTGGGGCGGATGCCCCGCAGATCCGCGTCGGTGGATGGAGCGAGGCCTTTGGCGACGAGGGCAGCGCCTTCTGGATCGGGCGCGAGGCGCTTACCGAAACCACACGCGTGCTCGACAAGCGCTCCGGGGCCGAGGCTTTCGCATCAAGCATCCTTGCTGCTGCCGGAGTGGGTGGCGAGAACCTGCTGACATGGGCCTATGGCCTCCAGAACAGGCGCGCCGGGTTCGCTTCTCTCGCGCGAACGGTTTCCGAGCTGGCAGAGGACGGCGACGCGACTGCGCTCAAGATCATGGGACGCG
Source organism: Mesorhizobium liriopis (assembly GCF_024053505.1). Classification (GTDB taxonomy): domain Bacteria; phylum Pseudomonadota; class Alphaproteobacteria; order Rhizobiales; family Rhizobiaceae; genus Mesorhizobium_B; species Mesorhizobium_B liriopis. The sequence continues at coordinate 193,988 of NZ_JAMXQS010000008.1, forward strand.
CCGCCGATGAACTCGCCGAGCACGCGCGAACCGCCTGGCGGCTGACGGAAAGCGCCATGCCACTTACCTGGGCCTGCGCGGGCGGAACGTTTCAGAGCCCGGTTCTGCGCCGGATGGTGGCCGAAAGGGTCGGCTCCGAGCCTGAACCGCTGCGCCTGCCGCCCGTGGGAGGCGCCGTGCTGCGGGCCGCGATGCTCGCCGGCTGGACGGTCGATGACGGCTGGATCAGTCGCCTTGCGGCTTCGCTTGGTGCTCATCCGGCACTCGCTTCATAGCAAGATCACAACAAGGGGAACTGCCATGAACAGACGCACTCTTCTCGCATCCATCACAGCTCTGCCGCTGCTGCTGGGCCTGCCTGCCTTCGCGCAGGATCAGGCCAAGCCGCATGACGGCAAGGCCATCTCCGTTCTCCTGCCGCCATGGGGCACGCTGCCCAAGGAGATGACCGACCGTTTCACGAGCGAGACCGGCATTTCGCTCGACACCCAGACGCTCGGTTGGGACGACATCCGCACCAAGATCGTCACGTCCATGGTGGCAGGCACCGCACCCGCCAATGTCACGGAAGTGGACTGGTCCTGGGTCGGCCAGTTCGGCTCGGCTGAGTGGTACACGCTGCTCGACGACAAGGTTGATGCCGCCCTCATCGCCGACCTGCCCACGGCCGCGATCTTCAAGTTCGACGGCAAGCTGATGGCGGTGCCCTACAACAATGACTTCCGCATCCTGATCTTCAACCGCGACCATCTCGACCGTGCCAAGATCACCGAGGCGCCGAAGACGCCCGACGAGCTGCTGGCTGCTGCGAAAGCGATCAAGGCGGCCGGCATCGCCGAATATCCGATCGGCCTGCCGCTGTCGGCCACCGAAGGCAGCGCGACCGCCTGGTATCTCCTGACCAAGGCGTTCGGGGGCGACCTCTTCGACGCCGAATTCAAGCCGCTCTTCACCACGCCGGACTCCGCCGGCTACAAGGCCATGAGCTTCGAGATCGAGGCTCTGAAAGCTGGGCTCGTCGACCCGGCCGCCACCGGCCTCAAGGATGTCGAGATCCAGGAACTGTTCAAGAGCGGCAAGATTTCCTTCGACGTCGCCGGCTGGGCTGGCAATCTCGCGGTTTATTCCGACAAGGCGAAGTCGCAGGTGGCCGAGCATGCGGAGGCGGGCTTGATGCCCCATGTCGGCCCCAAGTCGCGCACCTTCGGCCTGCCGGGCGCGGTCGGCATTCCGGTCTCCGCAGCCGATCCCGAGGCCGGCCTCGCCTTCGTGGACTGGCTCCTGAAGCCTGAAAACCAGATGGCGAGCTATGCGGCGCTCGGCAACCTGCCGACGCGCACCAGCGTGCTCGAAAAGCTGAACGCCGAGGGCAAGCTTGCGAGCGGCGACGTGCTGCTTCAGCAGGCGGCGCTCGTCGAGCCGCTTTTCGCGCAGGGGACGCCGGGCTGGTATCCTGAATTCTCGAGTGCGGTCGCCTCCACGCTCAACCAGGCCGCCAAGGGGCAGATCAGCGTCGATGACGCGGTGAAGCAGATCGCCGAGGCTGCGATCGCCGCGCAGGCCCAGTGATGGTTGCTGCGGCCGAGCCCTTGCAGAAGATTTCGATGCGGGGCTCGCGCCGCCGGAACGAGGAGGCGTGGCTTGGCCTTGCCTTCGTCATCCCCATCATCGCGATCATGGGCGGGCTGGTCTTCCTGCCCGTGGTCGGCACGCTGCTCGACAGTCTTTACCGTATCGACCCGATGCGGGCCGGCACGCCTTTCGTGGGCCTCGGCAACTATGCCGCCACCTTCGCGGACGCCAATGTGCGTCAGGCCTGGTTCAACACGCTTGTTTACGTGGTGATCGCGGTCGCGCTTCAGGCCGTGGGCGGATTGGGCGCGGCACTCCTGCTCAACAAGATCCAGCGCGGCCGCCGCTGGCTGCTTGCGGTTCTGGTTCTGCCCTGGTGCCTGCCACCCGTGGTCAATGCGCTGGTCTGGCTCTGGATCTACAATCCGAGCTACGGGCTGCTGAACGGCGTGCTGCAAGCGCTCGGCCTGATCGATACCAACCGCGTGTGGTTCAACGATCGGACGACCGCGCTCTTTCTGATTGCGCTCGTTCATGTCTGGCGCATGCTGCCGCTGACCGCCATCATCCTGCTCGCCGCTCTTCAGAGCATCCCGAAGGAGCTCTATGAGGCCGCGCGCCTCGATGGGGCCGGACCCATCCGCGCCTTTCGCTCGATCACGCTGCCGCTGATCTCGGGCGGCATTGCGATCGCGCTCAGCCAGTCCACCGTCTTCGCCTTCAACCTCTTCGACGAGGCGTGGATCCTGGCCGGCACGAGCTTGGATACCCGCACGGTGATCATCCAGGTCTATATGTCGGCCTTCCAGAACCTCAAATTCTCGTTCGGCATGGCGCTGTCCGTGCTGGCGATGATCGCCTCGCTGCTGGTCTCGCTGGTCTATGTGCTGAAAGTCTATCGCGAGACCCGCTACGAATGAGCCGGCGCAGCCTTTCCCGCATCGCCGGACAGGTCGGCACGGCGGCGGCCGTGCTCCTGCTGCTCGTCTGGTCGCTCGGTCCTGTGTTCTGGGCACTGGTCACGAGCCTGACGCCGCCGGCCGATCTGTTGTCGCGTGAGCTCCGCTTGTGGCCGGCGAACCCCTCGCTCGAACATTACGCCAAGCTGTTCGGCGCGACGAGCAGTTCGCAGGGCAATGCGGTTCAGTCGGTCTGGCCGCAGTTTTCCGCTGCCTTCGTGAACAGCCTCGTCACCTCGTTGGCCTCCACCGTGATCACCGTGGCGCTCGCCGCCTTCGGCGCCTATGCTTTTGTCCGCCTGCGTTTTCCGGGGCGCGAACTGCTCTTCGTGCTCGTTGTGGCGACACTTGCCATCCCCGCTTACACCGTGATGATCCCGCTTTATCGGCTGATGATCTCGCTGAAGCTGATCGACACCTATGTGGGCGTGACGCTGATCTATGTCTCGGCCTTTTTGCCCCTGGCACTCTGGCTGATGCGCAGCGTCTATCAGGCGATGCCGATCTCGCTCGAGGAGGCCGCCTGGCTCGACGGGGCAGGGCGCACCTATACACTGATGCGCATCGTTTTGCCTCTCGCGGCGCCCGGCCTGATTGCGTCGGCCATCCTCACATTCTTGAGTGCCTGGGGTCAGTTCATGGTGCCGCTCGTCTTTTCCCCGACGCTCGCCACCAAACCCCTGACCGTGCTGATCCCCGAATTCGTGACCCGCAACTATGTCGATTACGGGTTGATGAACGCGGCTGGCATCCTCGCCATCGTGCCGCCCGTGCTGCTCGTGCTTTTCCTCAACCGCTTTCTTGTCAGCGGCCTGATGGCCGGCGCGACCAAGTGAATTTTGAAACACAGGACCATCCCATGAACGTCACCGAACGCGTGATCCGCGAGCAGTTCCCCTTCTGGACCGATGCGCTGACGCTCGACCTGCCGGTGCCGGGCACCAAGCTCAACGTGATCGTCGGCTGCGGCACCTCCTTTTATCTCGCGCTCAGCATCGCAGCCGCCTTCAATGCGCAGGGACATCAGGCGATTGCGGTGCCCGGCGCCGAATGGGCGCGTCGGCCGCGCAACTATGCGGCCGACGAAGCGGACGCAACCGTGGTCGCGCTTTCGCGCAGCGGCGAGTCGAGCGAAACGGTGCAGGCCGTGGAGGAAAGCCGCAAGCGCGGCCTGCGGACCATCGCCATCACCTGCGAAAAGGACAGCTCGATCGCGCGTGCGGCTGAGACAGTCGTTTATGCGCGCACCCATCCGGACGAAGGCATCGTCATGACGGTGTCAGCCAGCCTCATGCTGATGGCAGGCTTCCGCATGGCAGGTTTCTCCCTCGACGCCGGCATCGCGAGAACCGCCGAAACGCTGATGCAGCGGGCCGATGCCGATCTCGCACGCATCATCCGGAACCGCTCCCATTTCGTGTATCTTGGCGCCGGCGTGCAGTATGGGCTTGCGACCGAAGGTGCGCTCAAGCTGCAGGAGATGAGCCTGAGCACCTCGCAGGCCTTTCACCCGATGGAATACCGTCACGGCCCGATCAGCCTCGTCGACGAGACGAGTTTCGTCGTGATGATCTACAACCATGCGACCGCCGCCGAAGAGGCCAAGGTAGTGTCGGACGTGCAGAGCAAGGGCGCTTTCGTCCTGGCCTTCGGCGGTCCCGGCGATCTGTCCTTCGATCTGCCAGCCGACGATGCCGGTCGCGCGCTCGCCGCTTTGCCCGTGCTCCAGCTTCTGGGCGAGCGGGTGGCCCAGATGAAGGGCGCCGACACCGAGGCCCCGCGCCACCTGAACAAGGTCGTGGTTCTCGCCTGAACCCGGCTCGACTTGTTGCGGTCACATCCCATCAGCTCGTAGTGCAGAAGCTTTAGGCTCAGTCCACGGTGAGCCTGCTGCGGCGGGCGAGTTGCTCGTAATGGGCGTCGAGGGCAGGAAGCCGGGTGCTGAGCAGAAAAAGGCGGGGATCCTCTGGATCGAGACGACCCGACCAGAAATCCTCCAGCAGCGTTCGATGGGCTTCGAGCGTCTCGGGGTCTGCGCCGGCCAGGACGGTCGAGACCTCCACCGGTTCGAGCTTACCTTTGACCTTGATGCGATCGAGCGGCGCAAGCGGCAGGCGGTCGCGGATGTGGCGTGCGGTTTCCTCTCCCACCAGAAGTTCGACGCCGAAATTCTTGGTCTCGCCTTCCAGGCGCGCGGCGAGGTTCACGGCATCACCCAAGGCGGAATAATCGAAACGCATGTCGGAGCCCATATTGCCGACCACGCAGTCGCCTGTGTTCACGCCGACGCCGATGCGCAAACTCAGCGGTTCCTCGCCTTTCGCCGCCGCTTCCGCCGCGAGCTCCGCGTTGAGCGCCTCGAGCGCATCATTCATGGCCAGCCCCGCCTGCACCGCGTGAAGGGCGTGGTCGGGGTCATCGAGCGGCGCGTTCCAGAAGGCCATCAACGCGTCGCCGATATATTTGTCGATCGTGCCGCCATGGGCGATGACGACGGCGGATAACGGGTTCAACAGGCGGTTGATCAGCCGCGTGAGTGCTTCCGGATCATTTTTCATGCGCTCGGCGATGGTGGTGAAGCCGCGCACGTCGCAGAACAGGATCGAGAGCGTGCGCCGTTCGCCCCCGAGCTTGAGCCGCTCCGGATCGCGTGCCAGCCGCTCCACGATCACCGGCGAGACATATTGCGAGAAGGCGCGTGTGATGCCGCGCCGTAAGCGGCGCTCGGCGGCGTAGTCGCGCACGCCTTGTGCGCTTGCGACAAACAGAAAGGCGAGCGCGGGTGCGACCGGCGGCGCATAGATGCGGCCGAAGCGGAGGAAAAGATAGCTGCCCGCAAAGAGACCGAGCACGCCGAGGGAAGCAAGCAGGATCGTCTGCCAGCCTGTGCCGCGCCAGACGAGGAGGCCTCCGAGGCATGCCATGCCGAGTGTCGCCGCCAGGCTGACGAGCGTCGAGGCGGGCGTGATGAAGAGGCCGTGGCGCAGATTGTCGAGCACCGTTGCTTGGACTTCGGCACCCGCAAGCAGCCTGCCGTCGCGCACGGTCTGCGAGGTGGCAAAGGAATCCGCGCCGCCTTGCGCATCGGCCGAGGCCTGAAGCGACAGGCCGACGATCACCGTGCGGCCACGGAAGAAGCCGGGCGGAAGGAAGTTCTCCGGATCGAGCGCCTGATAATACGAAACGGTGGGATAGCTGCGCGCGGCACCGAAGCTTTGGAGCAGGGCGCCCTCCGGGATGTCCGGCGTTTCCCCGATCGTGCGCAGAAGCGTTGCCGCGAAGCCGTCATCGAGGCTCGGCAAACGGCGCAGCGTGCCGTCATTGTCGAGCGTCACCGAAGCGAGGCCGACTGTGGCGCCTTTTTCGAGCAGAAGCGGCATCGGCTCGGTACGCACCAGTTGATCGGCTTGCGGCGTGCGGATCACCGTCTCGTCGCCCGCCAAGACCACGTCGGGTCCGGTCGCCGCAGCCAGCGCTTTATCGCCTTCTGCCGATGCGGAAGGCTCGGCGAAGATGATGTCGACGCCGATGGCCTCCGCACCCGCCGCGCGCAAGGCCTCGATCAGTTCCGCATGGAGCCCGCGCGGCCACGGCCATTGCAGGTTGAGTTCGGAAAAGGAGGGCTCGTCGATCGCGACGATCACCGGCCCGTTCGCGGGCCGGGCCGGCGGATGAAAGGTGGACAGATAGTCGAAGAGGCGGGCTTCGATCAGCTTGAACGGGCCGGCCAGCGGCAACAGGCCGGCACCCAGACTTGCGACAACCGTCAGGAAGACGATGCCCAGGCGCCGGTTGCGCGCGGCGATGTCGCGGCCGCCGCCGCCCGGCAGCTGCCGCCACCAGCGGGTCGGCCGCCACCGGATGACGCGCGGAAGCTTCAGAACCGCACCTTGAAGGTGCCGGTGAAGGTGCGGTTCCAGCCGGGCAGGCCTTCGGCCACTTCGAACTCCTCGCCGAAGAGGTTGTAGGCGTTGAGTTCCACCTCGAACCGCTTGTCGAATGGCTCCCATTTCAGCGAGGCATCGGTGGTCCAGTATGGGTCGAGGGTGGCGGCGCCAAGGCCGCCTTCGCGCTCGCCGATGCGCGTGGCCGCAAGCGTGAAGGAGACATTGGTCGGGTTCACATAGGTGAAACCGAGCCGCACCACGTCCTCGGGCACATATGGCAGGCTGTCGCCTTCGTTGGCGCCTTCGTCCTCATTTTCGGAACTGATCACCGCATAGGTGCCGAACAGGCCAAGCCCATAGCCCAGGTGAAGGTTCACCGTGCCCGCCACGCGGTCGATCCGGCCTTCCGCCACATCGGCAGTGGTCAGGCTGCCCGGCGAGGGGATGTTGAGCCCTTCGATTTCCTGATGCTGGTAGTCGAGCGAGGTGAAGAGCCTGTCCGTCCATTCGGCATCCCAGCGTGCGAGGAAGGTGTCGGAATAGCCGGTGACGGCAAGCGGCAGCTGGTTGGATTGCAGCCCCAGCACCCCGACCGGAGCGAGCGTTCCGGCCGCAAAGGCACCGGACTCGCGCATGAAGCCCGCGCGCAGCCATTGCCCGTCGAATGGTGCCCACGCGAGGCCGAGGCGCGGCTCGAAGCGCTCAACCGAGATGTCTCCGCCATCCGCGCCATCCATCGTGACTTCGGTGGACTCGAGCCATGTTCCGAACGCGCCGGCTTCGAGTTTCAGATTGGGCGTGAACTCGTAGACGCCGTCGAGATAGGCGCGGACGGCGTTGAACTCGGCGCTTGCATCGGTTTCGGTCGTTGGAAGCACGAAGCCGATATCGGGGATCGCAGTATCCGAAGTTCCGCTTTGGGACTGCGAGATGCGCCCACCCTCGATGCCATAACGCAGGGTCAGATCATCGAAGGAGACCGAATGATTGACCGCGCCGATCAGCGAACGCTGTTCGAACTCGCCTTCGATCTCACTCGTGCCCTCAAGGGGAATGCCAAGGAAGTCGAGGTCGATCGTGGCAGACTCACTGCTGGTTCGATCGTAGCCGGAAGCAAAGATCGCCGCACTCGCGACGTTCCGGTAGCCGAATGTATGGCTCCAGGCGAGGCCGGACGTCAGCGACTTGTCGGTGAGTTCCCGATCATACGTCGTTGCCTCCAGTGTGGCCGGAGGCAGGCCGGTGATGAGTTCGAGGAATGGAATGCCTGGATCGAAGGTGAAAAGCGCGTCACGCAGATCATCGCCGTCCCGCCGCGCATCGACATAGGCCACCACGCGGTCATAGGGCGTCGGCTTCGCCGCGACATAGAACTGTCCCGAATAGTCCTGATCCTCGAGATCGAAGCTCACATCCGTATCGACAGCGCGGTCATATGAGCCTTCGCGTGAGTCTTCCGACTCCTTTCCATCGAAGCGCGCATAGAAGCTGATGGGGAAGGGGACTGCGGCGAAGCCCTGCGCCTCGGCTTGCGTCGTCCATCCGGCCTTGCCGTTTTCGGGCGCCACGAAGCCGCCGCCGAGAGAACCTTCGACGAAGGGGCGGCGCAAGAGGTTCGCGCCGCGCGTGCGGCCGGCGAGGATCGCGGGGTCGAGCAGCAATCCCTGAAAGAATGACGAGAAGGCGCCATTGTTGAAGGAGGGCTCACTGGGCGCGCCGCCATAATCGAGTCGGTTCGCGAAAGGGTCGGCGCTGCCCGACACCGCCTGATCCACCAGCGCGGTCGCCGCGAAGGGGTCGAACACGGCGTCGCCGTAATAGCGGCCCCAGGCATTCAGGCCCTGCAGGCGGAACGCGTCGTTGAGCGTCGAGCCTTCGCTGCGATTGGCGCTGAGCGCCGCATAGGTGCCGCCGCGGGCGCGGGTGCGCCGCAGGGCTTCCTGCGCGCTTTTGATGGCGCGGTCGGAATCGTAGTCGTCGATGGCAATCGCCGTTCTGGCACTCATCATGACCGGATCGTTGGGGTCGAGGCGGTCGGCATTGTCCAGCGCCTGCTCGGCCGCATCCCGGTCGCCGCCTTCGTAGTAGCCGGCTGCGAGCAGAAGCAGGCCTTGCGCATAGGACGGGCTCGCGGTTGTGCCGGCGAGCAGATCGTTCAGCGCCGCATCGATCTCGCCCGTTTGCAGCCGATAGCGACCGCGCAAGGTCAGGCCGACATCGAAGGCGGGATCGAGGGCGAGCGCCTTGTCGATCAGCGGCTTGGCTTCACGCAGACGATCCTGATCGAGATAGACCGTGGCGAGGTTGGCATAGGCGACCGGGTCTTCCGGATCAGCGGCGATGGCTTCCTTCAACGCAGCCTCGGCCTCGCGATCCGCACCGCGTGACGATTGCACGAGGCCATAGGCGTTGAGAACCGTGCTCGATCCCGGCGCGACTTCGCGCGCACGCGTCAGGTCGGCCAGCGCGCCGTCGAGATCGCCTTTGGCGGAAACGCGATAACTGGCACGGGCTTCGAGGGCGGTCGGCTCGTCGGGGTCGAGCGCGAGTGCCCGGTTGATGGCCTCTTCCGCCTGCGCGCGGTCGTCGAGCACCAGTGCCAGTTGCGCACGCACGGCCGGCAGCGTGGCGTCCTGCGGGTAGCGCGCTTCCGCCTCCCGGATGAGTTTGAGTGCGGCCGGGATATCCTGGAGAAAACCTGCCGTGAGCGCCGCCGAAATCGCTGCGGCCGGTCCGCCCTCTGCGGCACTGGGCGGGGATTCGACGCGGTTGGGAGCGGCAAGCGAGCGGGCGAAATAGCCGCCATAGCGGGCGACGGCCCGGCGTTCGGGATCGAGCCGGGGGGCTGCCCGTTCGAACAGCCGCGCGGCCTCTGTCTGCCGGCCTTCCGCGCCTGCGATCATCGCATCCACCAGATCGAGCCGCGCCTGCTCCGTTGCACTCAGGCGCAAAGCCCGAGCGCGCGCCGATGCGTCTTTGGTGGCCTGCCGGTTGCCCGTGCCGAGCGAGACCTCTGCCAGCGTCACCCAATCCTCGGCCGTGCGCGACCTTTCCGGCGTGGCCGCGATCCTGTCACGCGCCGTGCGCATCTCGCGATTGGAAAGCGGCGTGGTGGGTACGAAAGTGAAACCCGTGCGCAAGGACAGATAGGTCAGCTGCTGCTCGCGGTCCTTGGGCGTGGTGATGAGGATCTTGGTCGGCGCCTGACCGATCGCGGCGGAGGCTGCCTCGCCCTGATCGACCAGAACCGACCCTTGCGCATTCGAAAGCTCGACCCGTCCTTCGAGGACGGTCAGCGCAGTGCGGTCGCCCGACACCTGCATGGCCCAGTCGGTGCCGCGAATGGCCGCGGCCGCGGCCGGGGTTTCCACCCGCACACCGTCGCCACCGCGCTCCGCGCGCGCCCAAAGCGCGCCGGCCTGCAGTTCGAGTTCCGAGTCCTCGCCCGAGCCGCCGATCTTGCGCACCACCAGCGTCGAATTGCGCCCGAGGCGGACCTGCGTGCGGTCGGAAAAGAGAATCGCGAGATTGCCGGTCGCGTTGGTTCGCAGCGTGTCGCCGGGCAACAGGTCCTGGCGCAGATCGACCGTGCGCCAGTTGCCGACCTCGATCAGCCGCGCTTCCTCGCCGCTCTTGCGCGCGATCACCGAGCCCGCCGCCGCCCCTTGGCGTGGCAATGGCTCGGCTTGAGCCGCCGCAACTGCACAGATCGCGGCCCCCGCCGCGAGAAATGCCAAGCGTAATTTCATCTGTTTTCTTTTTTGTTGTTGCCCCACCAGTGTTGCCGATATGCGTATGCGCGCAAATCCGGGTCAAGACTGGCTCCGCCTGAGCGCGGGTCTATGCATGCACTGTTTCAGCTTTGTGTTGCTGAGGCGCGATATGGGAGTGGGGATGAATGGCTGGCGAAGCAGAAACTGTTGTTGCGCCCGTGCTCGAAGCACGAAAACTGACAAGCGACGACAAGGCGTTTCTTGACCATCTGAAGAAGATCAACGACACGTTCTACGACCAGATCAAGATTGCCGACCAGAAGGCGGCCTATATCTTCACCTTCATGGTGGCCTTTCTGGTGACCTCTGCGGAAAGCCGGGCGGTCTTCGACCCTGCTCGCTACCAGACGGGCGATCTCGTCGCGATGTTTCTGTCCGCGGTTCTGGCTGTGTCGGTTCTCGTTTCGATGGTGTCGGCGATCCTGGTCGTGCTGCCGCGCAAGAGTGCTGTCGGCAGCTCGCTTTACTGGAACACCTGGCCCGTCAACCGCGCGACGTTTCTGAACGCGCGCGAGCGGGACGACCCTGCCTATCTGTTCGACCAGTACATCATGAACGTGGACGCGCTTTCGGCCATCAACCGCGCGAAATATTCCCATGTCAGCTGGGCGTTTCGCGGGCTGATGGTGGTCGTCGTGTCCTACTGCTTCCTGCTCGGCTGGGGCACGCGGCCGATCGGGTGATCGCGCCGTCGGCTCACTTCGGGTCGCCCTGCATCACATAGAGCTTGCGAACCTGCTCGCGGATGACCCACTCGCCCTTCCAGCCACGCGGGAGGACGAGGAGGTCTCCCGCATTCAGCACGCGCACCTCGCCATCGTGGCGCCGTAGCTCAGCGGTGCCGCTGATAATGTGGCAGAGCTCGGCAGCCGCCGAGCGGTCGGCACTGAAGCGGCCGGGGGTGCATTCCCAGACACCGACATCGAGCGCGCCATCGGGGGAAGTCCACAGGGATACGGCCGCTTCCTGCTGGTCGCCCTCAAGGCAAGTGGGCTTGGGCCCGAAGGGGCCAAGGTCGATCTGGGCCAGGCCCTTGAAGCTTTCGAGGTCGATCATGGTGTGCTCTGCGTTTAGTGGCCGGTGAGACGGTCGGCGAAGGCCGCGAGTTTGGACGAGCGGGGGAGGCCCTTTTCCTCGCGCTCATCCGCCATGCGGTAAAGGCGGTACATGGCGTGGACGCCCAGCCAGCGGAACGGCTCGGGCTCCCACGGTCGCACCTTTCGGTTGACCCAGGGCAGGCGGACGAGATCGGTGTCGCGATTGAGGATCAGGTCGGTCAGCGTGCGGCCCGACAGGTTCGAGGAGGAGACGCCTAGGCCCACATAGCCGCCGGCCCAGCCGATGCGCGTCTTGGGGTCGAGGCCGACGGTCGTGCACCAGTCGCGCGGCACGCCGAGCACGCCGCACCAGGCATGGTCGATGCGTAAGTGCGCGACCTGCGGCAGCAGGCGTGTCAGGATCGCGTGAAGGCTCTGGATCGTTGCGTCCTGCGTTTGCCCGTTCACGTCGGTGCGTGAGTTGAAGCGATAAGGCACGCCGCGTCCGCCCATGGTGATACGGCCTTCGCGCGTGCGCTGCGCGTAGCAATAGGCATGGGCCGTATCGCCCAGAAGCTCATGGCCTTCCCAGCCGATCTCCTTCCACAGTGCGTCGGGCACGGGCTCGGTGACGATCTGCGCGCTGTTCAGCGCCAGCCATGTGCGCTCTTCGCCCGGAATGCCGGCGGTGAAGCCTTCGGTGGCGCGGATGATGGTTTCCGCGCGCACCGTGCCTCGCGTCGTGGACACGACGCCCGGCTCGATCTTCGTGACGGCCGTCTGCTCATAGATCGGCACACCCAGCCGCTCGACAGCCTTCGCCAGTCCCTGCACGAGCTTGGCCGGCTGCACGCGGGCCTGGCCGTTGATGACATAGCCGCCGAGTGCGTTCTTCACATTGATCCGCGCGCTGAACGCCGCCTGATCGAGCCACTGGATGCGGGCGGGATCGAAATCCCATTCGCGAATGCCGGCGAATTCATCCCGCGCGCGGGCGAGCTGCGGCTGGTTGGTGGCGACCGTCAGGTTGCCGACGCGGCGGATATCGGCGTCGATGCCTTCATGCTCGGCCACGCGGATCACCTCGTCCACCGTGCCGGCCATGGCCTTCTGCATGTCCTTGACGGCATGGCGCGTGGACGTCTTCAGATATTTCTCGCGCGACCAGCCGAAGCCGCCCGACAGCCAGCCGCCGTTGCGGCCCGAGGCGCCGAAGCCCGCCCATTCGCGTTCGAGCACCGCGATGCGCAAATCCGGCTGTGCCTGTTTCAGGTAGTAGGCCGTCCAAAGCCCGGTATAGCCCGCGCCGACGATTGCGACGTCCACCTCAGTATTGCCCGGCAACGGCGCGCGGGGTTTGGGCGTGCCGCCGATATCGGCATACCAGAAGGAGATGTCGCCATTGCGCTGCGCTTGCATGGTGTAGGCTTTCAGGAAATCAGGTGAGGGTCGCGTCGGCACTCTTGTCGTCGGCCAGAAGCTTGGCGTCCTGTCCGGCGAAGCAGAGTTCGACCGGGTCGTCGATGCGGAAACCCTCTTCCGAAAGCCCCGAACGCACGATGGCCGAAGAGCCGTCGCGCAGGCGCACCTCGTATTTCGAGCCGGAGCCGAGATAGATCGCTTCGGCAATCGTGCCGGACAAGCGGTTGTGAGTGTCAGCCATCTGCCCCGGCCTTCGGATCGCAAGCTTTTCGGGGCGCAGCAGCACGACAGGCGTGTCGGAGCCATCCAGACGGCGGGGCACGGTCACCGTCTGGCCGGCGACATCGAGCGCGGTGCTGGTGCCATCGCTGCGCGCTTGGCCGCGCAACACGGTAGAATCCCCGATGAAACGGCCGACGAACAGGGTCTTGGGCTCGTCATAGAGCTCGCGTCCCGTCCCGACCTGCTCGATCCGGCCTTTGTTGAACACGGCGATGCGGTCGGAGAGCACGAGTGCTTCTTCCTGATCATGCGTGACATAAACGAAGGTGGTGCCGAGCTCGCGGTGGATGCGCTTGATCTCGAGTTGCAGCCATTCGCGCAGCTTCTTGTCGAGCGCGCCGAGCGGTTCGTCCATCAGGAGCAGCGGCGGATCGAAGACGATGGCGCGGGCGAAGGCCACGCGCTGCTGCTGGCCGCCCGACAATTCGCTCGGGTAGCGATGGGCGAAATCGCGCATCTTCACCATGTCGAGCGCCTGCGCCACGCGACGCTCGCGCTCGGCCTTGCTGACACCGCGAAGGCTGAGAGGATAGGCGACGTTCTTGCCCACCGTCATATGCGGGAACAGCGCATAGTGCTGGAAGACGACGCCGATATTGCGCTTGTGCGCCGGTACGCCGACCACGCTCCTGCCGCCGACCTGAAGCGCGCCGCTGGAAACCTCCGTGAAGCCCGCGACCACGTTCAGCGTCGTGGTTTTCCCTGAGCCGGAAGGGCCCAACAGCGTCATGAACTCGCCGGGCTCGACATGGAGCGAAACGCCGTCGAGTGCCCGGAAACTGCCATAGGCCTTGGAGACGTTCTGAAGGTCGATCGCAGCGCCGCGTGTCGGTGAGTTCGGGTTCACAGGTTTCCTCTCCGCTCGCGGCCCATCAGAAACAGCCCGCCGCCGATCAGGATCGTGGTGGCGCAAAGCAGGATCGTGCCCACGGCAGCCACCGTCGGATCCGCATCGCGTGTGATCGAACTGAAGATCTGAACGGGCAATGTCTTGAGGTAGGGATTGGTGATGAAGAGCGAGACGATGATCTCGTCGAAGGAAGTGGCGAAGGCAAAGAGCAGACCGGACAGGATGCCAGGCGCGATCAAGGGCAGCGTCACGGTACGGAAGGTGGCGAGACGACCCGCACCTAGACTCGCAGCCGCCGTTTCAAGACGCTTGTCGAACACTTCAAGGCTCGCCTGCACCGCGATCAGCACGAAAGGCAAAGCGAGGATCGTGTGCGCCAGCACGAAACCCGTCAGCGTGCCGACCAGCTGCGTGTCGAGATAAACGGCATAGATGCCGATGGCGAGAACCACGCCGGGCACGACCATGGGGGTGAGCAGCAGCATGCGCAGAAGACCGGCAGTTCGCGCCTTCATGCGGTCGAGCCCGAAGGCCGCAAGCGTGCCGAGTACGGTGGCGAGCACCGCCACGATGAGCGCGACCTTGAGCGAATTGAAGAAGCTCGTGGACCATTCCGGGTTCGACACGAAATTCTCGTACCACTGCCAGGAAAAGCCGACGGGCGGGAAGGCGAGCGACTTGTTGCCGTTGAAGGACATCGGCACCACGACCAGCGTGGGCGCGACGAGCCAGAGCGCGACGAGCAGGCAGGAAAGGCCGAGCATGACGCGGGTACAGGGATGCATCGCCATCAGCTGCGCGCTCCCTGCTTATGCTTCTGGCGCATCAATGGCCCGGCAAGCGCCAGAAGAATGAAGGTGGCGAGCAAGAGGACCACGCCCATCGCCCCGCCGCGGCCCCATTGCAGCAGGCTGAGCACCTGGTTCTGCACCAGCGTGGACAGCATGGTCGAGCGCGGACCGCCGAGCAGAGCAGGGGTGATGTAGAAGCCGAGCGCCAGGATGAAGACGATGATGGCCCCCGCATAGACGCCCGGCAGCGACAGCGGCAGATAGACCGTAAAGAAGGCGCGCAAGGGCGAGGCGCCGAGACTGCGCGAGGCCTGCACGAGCCGCAGATCGATGCCCTTCATCACCGAATAGAGGGGCAGGATCATGAAGGGCAGCAGCACCTGCGCCATGCCGATCACGACGCCCGTCTGCGTGCGGATCAGGCGCAGACGTCCGAGGTCGAGCGCACGCAAGGTGGAATTGATGACGCCCGAATCCTGCAAAAGGATCACCCAGGCCAGCGTGCGCACGACACCGCTGACCCAGAAGGGTATGAGCACGCAAAGCGTCAACAGCAGCCGGGCCTTGGGACCGACCGCCGTCATCGCATAGGCGTAAGGGTAGGCCGCGACCACGCAGACCAGCGTGACCCAGGCCGAGATCGTGAAGGTGCGCTGCAGAACCACGAGGTTCACCGGCGTGCCGAAGAACCAGATATAGTTCTGCAACCCCCATTCGGGCTGGCTCAAACTGCGCAGGACCACGGTGAAGAGCGGATAGCCGATCACGCCGACAAGCAGGAGCAGTGCCGGCAAAGCGAGCGCGAGCGGCCCCCAGTTCCGGCGCGCCCGTGAGGCGGCGCCGGAATCGGATCGTGTGTCGCTCGTGCTCATGCCTGAGGCTCCCCGTGTCGGCGATCAGTTTCCGGCCAGCACGGCGCTCCACTTCTCGTTGACCGCCTCGTAATTATCCACCCAGAACTTGATGTTCTGCTGGTAGCCCTGCTTCTGGCGCTCCGGCGTGTTGGTGAGAAAGGCGGCGACTGCCGGCTCGACCTTGGGCTGGGCCTCGTTGTTGATCGGCGTGTAGGAGGTCTTTTCGGTGAGGATCTCCTGCGCGGACTTGCCGAGATAGGCATTGATCAGCGCATAGGCCGCATCCGTGTCCTTGACGCCGACGGGGATGGTCAACTGGTCCATGACCACGAGCCAGTCCTGCCAGACGGGCGTATATTTCGCGCCGTTCTTGACCGCCGCCATGGCGCGGCCGGTCCACATCATGATCATGTCGGCCTCGCCCGACTCGGCGAGCTGCTGGGATTCCGCGCCGGTTTTCCAGAAGATCGTGTCGGAGCCGATGTCACGCACCTTCTGGATGGCACCGTCGATGTCTTCCGGCTTCATCGCCTTCGGGTCGCCGCCGTTCAGCCTGAAAGCCTGTTCGAGCAGTCCGCCCGATACGTCGCCCGAGCCTTCGATGGCGCGCGTGCCCGGAAACTTCTCGGTGTCGAAGAAATCGGCCCAGCTTTTCGGCGGGTTATCCTTGTAGGTCTCGTTGTTGTACATGAGCACGACGCCGTAGTTCATCGCCGGCACCGAGCACTCGCCGACCTGACCCGCCGGGATCTTGGACGTATCGATCTTCGACATGTCGAGCTTCTGGAACAGCTTGCCGCAATAAACATATGGCGGGAAATCGGACGTATCGACCACATCCCAGGAGACATTGCCGGATTCCACCTGCGCCTGGATCTTGGCGGTCTCGGTCGGACCATCGCTCAAAAGCTTCACGCCGCTCTTGTCAACGAATTCCTTGAGTGCCGCGATCTGGCCGTCCTGATAGATGCCGCCATAGGACACGAAGGTCAGCGTCTTGCCCTTGAGCGAGCCTTCCTTGACCTCGCCCGCGACGGGCTTTTCCTGCGCCATGGCGGGCAGGGCGCCCAGCACCAGCGCCACGCCAGCTGCGGCCAGCGTCAAATGTGTCTTCATTTCCAGTCTCCCATTTTTGGCTCGCGAGGGTTCCCTGTCACCTGGCCGCGAGCGGCTTCCAGGCGACGTATTGATCGAGCTCGACGCGCGCCGAGGTCGGGGGTGCGATGATCCACATCACCTCGGCCCGGCTGTTGCCGACGTTCTCGGTGCGATGAGGGGTGGATGTCGGATATTCGAGGCTGTCGCCTTCCTCGAGCATATGGCGGCTTTCGCCGAGGCTCACCTCCACCACGCCGCGAAGCACGACAAGCATCTCATGCGCGCCGCCGTGAGTGTAGAGGTCGGGGCCCGTCGAGCCGCCGATCTCGAACTCACCGACGTAGACTTCCATGTCCTGCACGGGACGGCGCGACAAAAGCGACTTGCGGCAGCCGTGGCTGGGCGGAAGGGCAGGGCGCTGGCTGCGGCGCAAGACGGCATGGCCCGCGCCCGCCCGCTCCTCGAACAGGTCGGCAACCGAAATGCCGAGCGCCGAGGCGATCTGGTTGAGCGTCGAAGTGCTCGCGCCCGTTCGCTGACGTTCAAGCTGACTGATAAAGGAAGCAGATGTGCCGCTCAGCTCGCCCAACTGGCGCAGCGAGAGCTTGCGCGAAAGGCGCAGCTGGCGGATGCGCGCGGCAAGCATGGCAAGCGCGGGATCACCGCCTTCCACCTCCATGCGCTCGCTGACCACCTGATCCACGCCTCAAACGTCTCCGCACAAAATCGTAAAGCTCGACTGCACAAAGGCTAAAGTCGAGCTTTACGTTTGGCAAGACGATTTCGTAACGGGCAGGGCCGGGAGCCAGCCCTGCGGCTGGCCCGGTTTCAGCTTCTAGCGGTCGCGGATTTCCCAGCGCGCGTTGAGGCGGAGCGCCAGAAGCGTGCAGAGCGCGCCGGACAGAAGATAGGCGCCGGCTGCGATCAGGCCGAATTCTGTGGCGAGCACCAGGGCCGCGAGCGGCGCGAAGCCCGCACCGAACAGCCAGGCAAGGTCGGACGTCAGCGCCGAGCCAGTATAGCGATAAGGCTTGGAGAAGCTCGCCGCGACCGCACCCGAGGACTGCCCGAAAGCGAGGCCCAGAAGCGCGAAGCCTGAGAACATGAAGAGCGTTTCGCCGGCGAAGCCGCCATCGAGCAGCTGCGGTGCAAAGCCGGAGAAGACCGCAATCGCCAGCGCACAGCCCATCAGAAGCTTGCGGCGGCCATAGCGATCGGACAGCGCGCCCGAAATGAAGACCGCGATCGTGCAGATCACCGAACCGACCGCTTCGAGGGTCAAGAAGCGCGCCGGGTCGTCGCGGGTGTAGAGAAACACCCAGGAAAGCGGGAACACCGTGACCATGTGGAACAGCGCGAAGCTCGCCAAAGGCGCAAAGGCGCCGATCACCACATTGCGGCCTTCCGCGCGCAGCGTCTCGACGATGGGTGCCGGGCGCAGCTCGCGGTTGTCGAAGAGGTTGGTATATTCCGGCGTCACCACGATGCGCAGGCGTGCGAACAGCGCCACGACATTGATGGCGAATGCCACGAAGAACGGATAACGCCAGCCCCAGTCGTAGAAGTCCTCTGCCGAAAGATTGCCGACGAAGAAGGCGAACAGCATGCTGGCTACGAGCAGGCCGAGCGGCGCGCCGAGCTGCGGGATCATCGCATACCAGCCGCGCTTGTTCTCAGGCGCGTTGAGCGCCAGCAGCGAAGCGAGGCCGTCCCAAGTGCCGGCAAGGGCCACGCCCTGCAGGATGCGCAGCACGGACAGGATCACGGCCGACCAGATGCCGATGCGCTCATAGCCGGGCAGGAAGCCGATCACCACCGTCGAGGTGCCGAGCAGGAAAAGGGCTGAAGTGAGCTTGGCACCCTTGCCGTAATTGCGGTCGATCGCGGTGAAGATCGCGGTGCCGAAGGGGCGGGCGATGAAGGCCAGCGCGAAGATGATGAACGAGTAGAGCGTGCCGGTCAGCGGATCCACGAAGGGGAAGACGAGGCGCGGAAACACGATCACCGACGCGATCGCGAACACGAAGAAGTCGAAGAACTCCGACGTACGCCCGATGACCACGCCCACCGCGATGTCGTTGGGGTTGATCTCGCCGTGTTTGGCATTGACGAGCCGGGCGTCGCGCTCGGCCGTGGCTTCAGTCTGCATGGTGTCTTCCAGCTGAACCGTGTGGGTCGCGCGAGTGTGAACCCGCAGCGATTGAGTGAAATCCAGCCTGCCTATGCATCTTTTGCGACATGGGCGGGCATTGGGCAAATTGTCCAATGTCGGAACGGGCGCGGGGGGAGTAGCGCGATGCCGAAAAATGAAAGCGGCTTTGCGTCCTTCAATGAAATCCCTTCGCTTCTTCCTTCTCGGCCTGCTGCTTCTGCCGCTCGCCGGCTGCAACTGGGTGGTCATGGCGCCAGCCGGCGACGTGGCGGCCCAGCAGCGCGACCTGATCCTGATCTCGACCGGCCTGATGCTGATCGTGATCATCCCGGTGATGGTGCTGACCGTGCTCTTCGCCTGGCGCTATCGCCAGGCCAACACGGATGCGCCCTACGATCCGGATTGGGATCACTCCACGCAGCTGGAACTGGTGATCTGGGCGGTTCCGCTTCTGATCATCATCGCGCTCGGCGCTTTCACCTGGATGGGTACGCATCTTCTCGACCCATACCGGCCGCTCGGCCGCGTGTCGGCAACCAAACCTGTCGAGCAGAACGTGAAGCCGCTCGACGTGAATGTGGTGGCGCTGGACTGGAAGTGGCTCTTCATCATGCCGGAATACGGCGTGGCATCCGTCAACGAGCTCGCCGCGCCTGTGGATCGCCCGATCCGCTTCCGCATCACCTCGACCTCGGTGATGAACGCTTTCTATGTGCCCACGCTCGCCGGCATGATCTATGCCATGCCCGGCATGGAAACCAAGCTGCATGGCGTGGTCAATCACACCGGCACCTATGACGGCTTTTCCTCGCACTATAGCGGCGCGGGCTTTTCCAAGATGCGCTTCAAGTTCCACGGCCTCGATCAGGCCGGGTTCGACGCGTGGGTCGCCAAGGCCAAGGCCAGCACCGTTTCGCTCGACCGCCCGACCTATCTCGAGCTCGAGCGCCAGAGCGAAGGCAATCCAGTGCAGCTCTATGCCAGTGTCGATCCGAAGCTCTTCGATGCCATCGTCAACATGTGCGCCACGCCCGGCAAGATGTGCATGAACGAGATGATGGCGATCGACGAGAAGGGCGGCCTCGGGATGGCTGGCATCCACAACACCCTGCCGCTCGTCTACGACAAATATGCCCGCCGCGGCGCGGGTTCCGGCTCCGTGTTCGGCCCGGAGCCGCGCTATGTCGCCGGCATCTGCTCGGAAGCCGAGGCGCTCGCCATGTCGCGTGACAGCGAGGACGCTCCCGTGCGTGACCGCTTTACGCCGATCCAGGGACTAGGCCTGTCGCGGCCCGGCGCCCAGCCGGTGAACTCCTCGACGCGCTCGTCCGCGCTGTCCACACCTTTCAGCACGCTGTGAATTTCTGATGGCTATCACCAATCCCGTTCCCGTGAGCCCGATCTTCGGGCGGCTGACGCTCGACGCGTTTCCCATCCACGAGCCCGTCATTCTCGGCGCCTTCGTCGGCACCGCTCTGATCGGCGCCGTGGTGCTCTTCGCACTCTTCAAATATCGCCTCTGGGGCTATCTCTGGACCGAGTGGTTCACCTCCGTCGATCACAAGAAGATCGGCATCATGTATATGGTGCTCGGTCTCATCATGTTCCTGCGCGGCTTTGCCGACGCCATCATGATGCGCGTCCAGCAGGCCATCGCCTTCAACGGTTCGGAAGGCTATCTCAACGCGCACCACTATGATCAGGTCTTCACCGCGCATGGCGTGATCATGATCTTCTTCGTGGCGATGCCCTTCGTCACGGGCCTGATGAACTATGTCGTGCCGTTGCAGATCGGCGCGCGCGACGTGTCGTTTCCGTTCCTGAACAACTTCTCGTTCTGGATGACGACGGCAGGTGCCGTGATCATCATGATCTCGCTCTTCGTCGGCGAGTTCGCGCAGACCGGCTGGCTCGCATTCCCGCCGCTGTCGGGCCTGGGTGCGAGCCCATATGTCGGCGTCGATTATTATATCTGGGGCCTGCAGGTCGCCGGTGTCGGCACGACATTGTCGGGCATCAACCTGATCGCGACCATCGTGAAGATGCGCGCGCCGGGCATGTCGCTGATGAAGATGCCCGTCTTCACCTGGACCTCGCTCTGCACCAACGTGCTGATCGTCGCCTCCTTCCCGGTGCTCACCGCCGTTCTCGTGCTGCTTT
This sequence comes from Mesorhizobium liriopis, assembly GCF_024053505.1. Classification (GTDB taxonomy): domain Bacteria; phylum Pseudomonadota; class Alphaproteobacteria; order Rhizobiales; family Rhizobiaceae; genus Mesorhizobium_B; species Mesorhizobium_B liriopis. Next base: position 214,825 of record NZ_JAMXQS010000008.1, read on the forward strand.
CGCTTGACCGCTATGTCGGCACGAACTTCTTCACGAACGACTTCGGCGGCAATCCGATGATGTATGTGAACCTCATCTGGATCTGGGGCCACCCGGAGGTCTACATTCTCATTCTGCCGCTGTTCGGCGTGTTCTCGGAGGTCACCTCGACATTCTCGAACAAGCGCCTCTTCGGCTACACCTCGATGGTCTACGCCACCGTCGTGATCACCATCCTGTCCTACCTCGTCTGGCTCCACCACTTCTTCACGATGGGCTCGGGCGCGAGCGTGAACTCGTTCTTCGGCATCACCACGATGATCATCTCGATCCCGACAGGGGCGAAGATCTTCAACTGGCTGTTCACGATGTATCGCGGGCGGATCCGCTTCGAACTGCCGATGATGTGGACGGTCGCCTTCATGCTCACTTTCGTGGTGGGCGGCATGACCGGTGTTCTGCTCGCCGTGCCGCCGGCCGACTTTGTGCTGCACAACTCGCTGTTCCTAGTGGCGCACTTCCACAACGTCATCATCGGCGGCGTGCTGTTCGGCCTCTTCGCCGCCATCAACTACTGGTGGCCCAAGGCCTTCGGCTTCAAGCTCGACGTGTTCTGGGGCAAGGTCTCGTTCTGGTGCTGGGTCGTCGGCTTCTGGGCTGCCTTCATGCCGCTCTACATCCTCGGCCTGATGGGCGTGACGCGGCGCATGCGCGTGTTCGATGACCCGTCGATCCAGATCTGGTTCCAAATCGCGGCACTCGGCGCGTTCCTGATCGCCTGCGGCATCGGCGCGATGCTGGTGCAGTTCGCCGTCAGCATCTGGCGCCGCGAACAGCTTCGCGACCATACGGGTGATCCGTGGAACGGGCGCACGCTGGAATGGGCGACGTCTTCGCCGCCGCCCGCCTACAACTTCGCCTTCACGCCCGTCATCCACGACAATGACGCGTGGTCGGACATGAAGAAGCGCGGCTACCAGCGTCCGCTCGAAGGCTACCGCTCGATCCACATGCCTTCCAGCACGGGAACGGGCGTGATCCTGTCGGGTCTGAGCGTCGCGCTCGCCTTCGCGCTCATCTGGTACATCTGGTGGCTGGCGGCGCTGTCCTTCCTCGGCATCATCGCCGTCGCCATCGCGCATAGCTTCAACTACCACCGCGACTTCCACATTCCCGCCGAGGAAGTGGTCGCGACCGAGAATGCGCGCACCGAGCTGCTCGCCGCAGGAGTTCGCGCATGAGCACGACCGTGATCGACACGCGAGACGGCGAGGTGCAGTTCCACCTCGCCGAGGAGCCGCACCACTCGGAAGGCTCCTCCACCATGCTGGGCTTCTGGCTCTATCTGATGAGCGACTGCCTCATCTTCGCGATCCTCTTCGCCACTTATGGCGTGGTCGGCGCGAACTATGCGGCAGGCCCGAGCCCGAAGGACCTGTTCGACCTCGAGCTCGTCGCGATCAACACCGCGATGCTGCTCTTCTCGTCCATCACCTACGGCTTCGCGATGCTGGAGATGGCACGCAACCGCAAGAGTGCGACGCTGCTCTGGCTCGGGATCACCGGCCTGTTCGGCCTGGCCTTCCTCGGCATCGAGCTTTACGAGTTCGCGCACCTGATCCATGAGGGCGCGACCCCGCAGCGCTCGGCCTTTCTGTCGGCCTTCTTCACGCTGGTCGGCACGCACGGCCTGCACGTCACATTCGGCACGATCTGGCTCGTCACGCTGATGGTGCAGGTGTCCAAGCATGGGCTGATCCCCGCCAACCGCCGCCGCCTGTTCTGCCTGTCCATGTTCTGGCACTTCCTGGACGTGATCTGGATCGGCGTCTTCACCTTCGTTTACCTTCTGGGGATGCTGCGATGAGCGAGCTGGCCCACCACACCGACAATCTCGGCCGCGGCCATGGCGACAGCCACGGGCATGGGCATGGGCATGGGCATGACGCGCACGAAGCGCACGGCTCGTTCAAGGGTTACATGACGGGCTTCGTCCTGTCGGTGATCCTGACGGCGGTTCCCTTCTGGCTCGTGATGGAGTCTCCGCTCGCCAGCCCGCAGCTGACGGCGTTTCTGGTCGTCGCCTTCGCAGCCGTTCAGATCGTGGTGCACATGATCTTCTTCTTGCACATGAACGCCTCCTCGGAAGAGGGATGGAACTTCATGGCATTCGTCTTCACGCTGATCGTGGTCGTCATCACGATCGCCGGCACCTTGTGGGTCATGTATCACATGAACACCAACATGATGCCGCAGATGGACACGATGGAACAGAACGAGATAGGCCAGCAGCCGTGACGCCAACGAGCGCGCCGCGCCCGCGAGGGATAGGCGCGCTCGCTGTTCTCGGGATCCTCGCACTTCTCGGCATCGCGGCGCTGACGGCGCTGACCGTCTGGCAGGTCGAGCGCCGCGCCTGGAAGCTCGACCTGATCGAGCGCGTCGAGGCGCGGGTGAAGGCCGAGCCCGTCGCGCCGCCCACCGACGCCGAATGGACGGCGGGATCGGCAAAGGACTTCGAATACGCCCGCCTGGCTCTTTCAGGCCGTTTCGACGATAGCAACGAGGTGCTCGTTCAGGCCGTCACGGAGCGCGGTGGCGGCTTCTGGGTGGTCACACCGTTTCAGGCTGACGACGGCCGAACCATTCTCGTCAATCGCGGTTTCGTGCCAAACGACGCGCGCGATCCCGCTTCGCACCCATCCGTACAGAGTGAGACGCGGGTGGTCGGCCTTCTCCGGCTGTCCGAGCCGAAAGGCGGCTTTCTGCGCTCCAACGATCCGGCCGCCGGCCGTTGGTATTCCCGCGATGTTGAGGCCATCGCCTCAAGCCGAAACCTCGGCCCGGTCGCGCCTTTCTTTATCGATGCGGAACTCCGCGCGAACGGTGTCCCGCCCGGTGCTGACCTTCCTGTAGGCGGCCTGACCGTTCTGCGCTTCAACAACAATCACCTCGTCTATGCGCTGACCTGGTTGACCCTGGACATCATGCTCATATCTGCGACGGTGTTCGTTGCGCGCCGTGAATGGCGTTTGAGACGGGCACGCCGCGCCGCCTGAGCACCCGAATGCCGCACAGAGCCTTCTCCGACGGCGACATCGCGCCCATCAGCGACGCCGCCAACCGCCAGAATCTTTTTCTCTTGATGCTGCTGCGCTGGATCGCGGTCGGCGGTCAGGTGGCGACGATCCTGTTCGTCCGTTTCGTGCTCGGGATTCCGTTGCCGCTCGGCCTGATGGGGCTCGTCATCCTGCTCCTGATGGCGCTGAACCTGTTTTCCTTCTGGCGTTACCGCGCGAAGGATGCGGTGTCGAACACCGAACTCTTCATCCAGCTTCTGCTCGATGTGGCGGCTCTCACCGCGCAGCTCTATCTGAGCGGCGGGGCGAGCAATCCCTTCGTCACGCTGTTTCTGCTCCAGATCATTTTGAGTGCCGTGCTGCTCGAAGCGTGGTCGGCTTGGGCGATGGTGGGTGTCACAAGCCTTTGTTTCTTCGCGCTGATGAGCCTGTCCTTCGGCAGCGCCATGCCGCTGATGCACGGTGACGGCATGGCGCCCTTGCACCTCAAGGGCATGTTCATCTGCTTCGTGCTGGCTGCGGGGCTGCTCGTCTTCTTCGTCAACAAGATCAATCGTAACCTGCGCCAACGCGACGACCGCCTCGCCGACCTGCGCCGCCAATCGGCGGAAGAAGAGCATATCGTGCGCATGGGCCTGCTCGCCTCGGGTGCCGCGCATGAACTCGGCACGCCCCTCGCGACGCTGTCCGTGATCATCAACGACTGGCGTCGTATGCCGCCTTTCCGCTCTGATCCAGGTCTCGCGCAGGAGATCGACGACATGCAGAGCCAGCTCGACCGATGCAAGTCGATCGTGTCGGGCATTCTCATGTCGTCGGGCGAGGCGCGGGGCGAGGGCACGGTGCGGACCACCGTCAACGCCTTTCTCGACGAGCTGATCGCCGAGTGGCGAATCCACCGCTCGCCGCGCCGTGTATCCTACCGCAACGATTTTGCGCCCGACGAGCCGATCCATCTCGATCTCGCGCTCAAGCAGGTCATCTCCAGCCTGTTCGACAACGCCTACGAGGCGTCGCCCGACTGGCTCGGCGTCGTCGTTCAGCGCGCGGATGAGCAGCTCCTCCTGACCGTCGAAGACCAGGGACCGGGCTTCCCGCCAGAAATGTTGGAAGAATTCGGCAAGCCCTACAGATCCAGCAAGAACCGGCCGGGGAGTGGCCTCGGCCTGTTTCTCGTGGTCAATGTGGCGCGTAAGCTCGGCGGCACGGTGTCGGCCGGCAACCGGCCCGAGGGCGGTGCCGCCGTGACCTTGTCTCTGCCACTGGCGCGGCTTGCCGCAGGAGGTGCGCGTGGACGCTAGACCCTCATTGCTGATCGTCGAGGACGACCCGACCTTCTCGCGGACCTTGCGCAAAAGCTTCGAGCGGCGCGACTACGAGGTGTCGTCCTGCGCGGGCGTGGCCGAAATGCACGAGCTTCTGAAGGCAGAAACACCCGACTTCGCCGTGGTCGACCTCAAGCTCACCGACGGCTCGGGCCTCGAATGCGTGAAGGCGCTGCACCTGCACGATGCCGACATGAAGATCGTGGTGTTGACCGGCTATGCCAGCATCGCGACGGCTGTCGAAGCCATCAAGCTCGGCGCCTGCCACTATCTGGCGAAGCCTTCCAACACCGATGATATCGAAGCTGCCTTTGCGCGCGAGGAGGGCGACACGGCCATTCCGCTGACGAGCCGCACCACTTCGATCAAGACGCTGGAATGGGAGCGCATCCACGAGGTCCTGGCCGAAACGGACTTCAACATTTCCGAAGCCGCACGACGCCTGGGCATGCACCGGCGCACCCTCGCGCGCAAACTCGGCAAGAGCCGCGTCGCCTGAACCTCAATCGCATTGCGATTCTCCCACGACTTGCACTATCGACAGCGTGAAGCATTCGGGAGCATCTCATGACGAAACGTTTCGATCTCAGCGGCGAAGTGGCCGTGATCACCGGTGGTGGACGCGGCATCGGCCTGGCCTGCGCCGAGGCGCTGGGCGAGGCCGGCGCAAAGCTCGTGCTGATCGAGCCCCAGATCGCAGCGGCGCAAGCCGGCGTTGATGCTCTCAACGAGAAGGGCATCGAGGCCGAAGCGGCTGAAGGCGACGTGACCGATTCCGCCCGCATGACCGCAATTGCCGATCAACTCGCGAGTGAGGGACGCGCAGCCACCATCCTCGTCAATAACGCGGGTATCGGCGAAGCGGGCACAGCGCTCGAGGACACCACCGACGCGCAGTGGCTGCGCATGATGGATGTGAACCTCAACGGTCTGTTCTGGTGCACGCGGGCGTTCGGCAGCCATATGGTCAAGGCCAAGCGTGGCTCGATCGTCAATCTCGGATCCATGTCGGGCCTGATCGCCAACCGTCCGCAGCCGCAGACGCCCTACAATGTCTCGAAAGCGGCCGTGCACCATCTGACGCGCTCGCTCGCGGCCGAATGGGGCCAGCACAATGTGCGTGTGAACGCGGTCGCGCCGACCTATATCGAGACGCCCATGGTACTCTCCAATCCGCTCAACCAGGACCGCATTCCGCTCTGGCTCGCCGACACGCCGATGGGGCGTATGGGGCAGGCGGAAGAGGTCGCGAACGCGGTGCTGTTCCTAGCATCCGGCGGCGCCAGCCTCGTCACGGGCGCCGTGTTGCCCGTCGATGGCGGCTATACCTGCTGGTAAGCCGACCGCGAGAAATCGGCACCATAGGCACGCGGCACCACATGTGGCGGACGTCCTTCCGCCGCATGGATGTGAAGCGGCAGGCCGAACACGGTTTCGAGCACTTCGCTGGTGAAGACTTCGCGCGGCGTGCCGTCCGCGGCCAGCGTCCCGCGCTCCATGATGGCAATGCGGTCGGCAAAGGCCGCGGCAAGGTTCAGATCGTGTACGATGGCGAGCACTGCGCCGCCCGCGCGTGAGAACGTGCGCGCAATCTCCAGCACCGCGATCTGGTGGCGGATGTCGAGGCTCGATGTCGGCTCGTCGAGGAAGAGCAGGCGCGGGCGGCCATCCTCGCCGACCGGTGCGCCGATCTGCGACAGCACGCGGGCCAGATGCACGCGCTGCTGCTCGCCGCCCGAAAGCTCGGAGAAGCGCCGCGCGCCGAAGCCTGCGAGATCGACGCGCTCGAGTGCCGCACTCACCTCACGTTCCAGCCCGACGCGTGAGCTGCGCGCTTCGACGCCGAGACGTACGACTTCGAACACGGTGAAGGGAAAGGCGAGCTGGTTCGACTGCGGCAGCACTGAGCGATGGCGTGCGAGCTCGGACGGCGTCCAGTCGGCAAGAAGGCGGCCATGAAAGCGCACCTGCCCGCTTTGAGGCGCAAGCTCGCCCGCCATCAACTTCATCAGCGTGGATTTGCCTGCACCATTGGGGCCGAGCAGGGCCGTCAGCTCACCTGCCCGAAGTGCAAGGCTTACCCCTGAAACGATTGCGCGCCCCCCGGCTTTGACCGTCACGTCTTGAAGCTGGAGCATCGTCATAGCTCGCTGAAGCCACGGCGGCGCAACAACAGCCACAGAAAGAACGGCGCGCCGAGAATGGCGGTGAGAATACCGATCGGCAGTTCGGCAGGGCTCGCCAGCGTGCGCGCGGCCATATCGGCGACGAGGATCAGGATCGCACCCAGAAGTGCCGAGGCGGGCAGCAGGAAGCGATGATCGGCGCCCACCGCGAGGCGCAAGAGATGCGGCACGACGATGCCGACGAATCCCACGACGCCGGCCGCCGCGACGCTCGCCGCCGTGCCGGCCGCCACGATCACGATCGCCAGCCGCTTGAGGCGCTGGACGCTCAGTCCCAGATGGAAGGCCTCCGCCTCACCCAGAACGAGCGCGTTCAGCCCGCGCGCGAGGAATGGCGAGGCGAGGAGCGCCGCGACCATGATCGGCCCGCAGGTCCAGAGCCGCTCCCAGCTCGCGCCCCCTAAGCCGCCCAGGCTCCAGAAGGTGATGTCGCGCAGCTGGCGGTCATCGCTCAGAAAAACGAGAAAGCCCGTCAGCGCGCCGGCCAGCGCGCCGAGTGCGATGCCGGCGAGCAGCATGGTCGCGATGGCCGTGCGGCCCTGGCTCGTGGCCACAGTGTAGAGCAATGCCGTGGAAGCGAGGCCGCCGAAGAAGGCGGCGAAGGGCAGCGTCCAAGGCCCGAGAATGCTATCAAGAAACCCGCCGCCCAGCACGATCACGGCAACGGCCGCGAGTGCCGAGCCCGATGAAACGCCGGCCAGTCCCGGATCAGCCAAAGGGTTGCGGAACAGGCCCTGCATCAACGCGCCGCCGCAGGCGAGGCTCGCACCGACCAGGCACCCGAGCAGAATGCGCGGCAGGCGGATCTGCCAGACGATCACCGTATCGCCGAGATTGGCCTCGCTCGGACGTGGGCCTGAAAGCAGAATTTCGACCACGCGCGCAGGCGAAAGCGCAGCAGGACCGACGCCCAGCGAAACGATAGCCGTCAGCACCAAGAGAAGAGCGAGGAGGATCAGCGCGAGCCGACCGGTTCGCGTGCGGTCGCCGGTGTCAGTCGAGGACACGGCCAAGCTTGCCGCCGTCATGGCTGCCTGAGCGCAAGATCGGGATAAAGCCTGGATGCCAGTTCACGTGCCGCGGCCGGCGTGCGCGGGCCGAAACCGAGCAGATAGAGCGCGTCCATCTTGATCAGCCGCTTGTTGCGGCCTGCCGGCGTCGCGGCCAATGCGGGAAGCGCGAAGGCGTCGCCGCCATGCGCCTCGCCACCGCGATCCATCATCAGGATCACATCGGGCTGGAGCGCGGAGGCCGCTTCCCAGGAGAGACCCTTATAGCCCTTGGTGCCGGCCAGCACGTTCTGCGCGCCGGCCAGCCGGATCATGGCGTCGGCGGCCGTATCCTCGCCGGCGGCCAGCGGGCGGTCGTCCTTGAGCGAGAGGATGAAGAGCACCTTCTGCCTGGCCTTCACCGCGCCAAGCTCCTTCTGAAGTGCGGCGAGGTCCGTGGAGACCTTCGACGCCATCGCGTTCCCGTCGCTGTCGCGCCCCAGCGCGTGCGCAACGGTCCTGATCTTTTCAGGCAGGGCTTCGACCGAGTGCCCGGCAGGCACATGCACCACTTCGACGCCAGCCGCATCGATCAGCTTCACGGCCTCGGGCGGGCCGGCGCCGTCCTCCAGGAGGATCATGTCGGGCGAGAGCGACAAAACGCCTTCAGCCGAGAGCGCGCGGATATAGCCGACATTGGGCAGCGCTTTGGTTTCGGGTGGATAAAGGCTGGTCGTATCGACCGCTGCCAGCCGTTTCTCTTCGCCCAGCGCATAGACGATCTCGGTCGCCGCGCCACCGATCGAGACGACGCGCTTCGGGTCCTGTGCCGACGCAGATTGAGCGGCAAGCCCTGTCAGCGCCAGCGCAAGCGACAAAGAGCGTAGGACCGGAAAACGCATAACAGAAAACCCTCATGGCAAGCCGGCGAACGGCTTGAACCGCAGAACTCCAACCGCCGCGTCGCTTCTCTGCAACAGTTCTCCGAACTGAATGTGAATGATGCGGAGTCATTGTTGACTCGTTTAGTCATGTTTGCATAACAGGGTCAAGACGGATCACAGAACCGGCGGGGGCCGGCGGTGTCCGATCGTGAAGGCCAGCCACCGAGCCGCTCCCAGGCTTCCAGCCCGCCCAATGTCGTTTGCTGGAAGTGGGGTCCTCTTGATGAAGTCTCGTGTTTCGCGTCTCGCCCGTTTTGGTGCCGGACTTGTTTTATCCTGCGCGATCGCCGCGCCGGCATTCGCCCAAACCGCGCCCAATGCCGATGACGATGCGGTCTTGCCGACCGTGACAGTCGAAGGGCAGAAGAAGGGCACCGCGGCAACGCAAGCCACGCCGACCACCAGCCGCATCACGCGCGACAATCTCGACGCCGCACAGGTGCGGGATATCAGCGAGATCAACCGTCTCGATCCGGCCGTGAATTTTTCGGCCGGCAACAACTCGATCAATGTGCGGGGCTTGAGCGGTCCGCGCGTGCTGACCACGATCGACGGCGTGCGTGTGCCCTGGATCGAAGACGGGGCGCGGGGCCTGTCGGGCGGCGTTTCCTCTTTCGATTTCGACACTCTGTCACAGATCGATCTCGTCAAGGGCGCGGATTCGAGCGTCTTCGGATCGGGAGCGCTCGGCGGCGTGGTGGCGTTCCGCACGCTCAACCCCGAGGACCTGCTTCTCAACGGCAAGACCTTCGGCGGGCTTTCACGCCTTTCCTTCGATTCCAAGGACAAGAGCTGGAGCGTCGAGCAGGCGCTCGCCGCGCGTCTTCGCGACACCTACTTCTTCTTCCAGGGCGGTTATCGCGATGGGCAGGAGATCGAGAACCAGGGCGATGTCGGTGGCTATGGCGCGTTGCGAACCGAGAAGGAGCCGCGCGACTACGAGCGGCAGAACTACCTCGCCAAGGTCCGCCAGCATTTCGAGGGCGGGCATGTGCTGGGCCTGACGGCCGAAAGCTACGACCGCGACGACGACGTCGAGAACCGCACGGCATCCCAGGCTCCCGGATCCGCACTTCCAAACGTTCCCGGCACCTATGTTCTGGGCACACCCCGCCTCAACGACAGCGACAAGCGCCAGCGTGTCTCGCTCAATTACGAATACGCACCGGAAGAGGGCGATGGCCTGATCTCGGCCGCCGATGCCGTGGTCTACTGGCAGAAGCAGGACCTCGACAGCGATTTCTCCGGCATCCGCCGGACCACGCCGCGTGGCGACTACAGCCGACTGACCGAGCGCGAGGAGACCACGATCGGCGCCAATGCCAACGCGGTGGCGAGCTTTCTGACCGGCGCCGTTTCCCATGATGTCGGCTTCGGCGGCGAAATCTTCGGCAGCCAGTCGGGCCAGTTTTCGAGCGGCCAGGACAGCTGCCCGCCGCCGCCCTATCCGCCCTTCAACTCGTGCAACTTCCTCCACACCAACCAGGCCGACATGCCCGATGTCGACGGCCTGACGGTGGGGGCCTACGTGCAGGACGAGATGGGCTTCTACGGCGACCGCCTGCGCCTCACGCCCGGCGTGCGCTTCGACTGGTATCGCGCGGAGCCCAAGGACACGGACGGCCTCGAAGACAATCCGAGCTTCAGCGGCTTGCCCGACGAGTCGAGCGACTCCGCCGTTTCGCCGAAGTTCCGCGCCGAATGGGACGCGACGCCCGGCATCACGCTGTTCGGCCAGTACACCCGCGGCTTCCGTGCGCCGACGCCGACGGAACTCTACCTCACCTATGGCGGACCGGGCACCTATCTGCGCATCGGCGACGCCGAGCTCGAGTCCGAAACGAGCAACGGCTTCGACATCGGCGCCATCGTCGGCGACGACCAGCGCGGCGGCTCGCTGAACCTGTTCTACAACCGCTACGAGAACTTCATCGACGTGGTCACCCTGACGGCGGCCGAGGCCGGCGTGCCGCCCGGCACCTATCCGCTCGGCATCACCGCCTACGACAACCGCGCCAAGGTCGATATCTGGGGTGCGGAAGTCTCGGGCCACTGGCAGTTCGACGCCAGCTGGCGCCTGGCTGCCAGCATCGGCGCCTATGTCGGCAAGGACCGCGAAACGGACGAGCACCTGAACACGATACCCGCCGCCAAGGGCATCTTCGACCTCGGCTACACCGCCGGTGAGTGGGGCGCGAACGCCATCGTCACGCTGGCGGCTGCCCGCGACAAGGTGGAAGACGACATCTCGCGCACGCCCGGCTACGGTCTGCTCGACCTGTCGGGCTGGTGGAAGCCAAGCCAGGTCGAGGGCATGAAGCTGACGGCCGGCGTCTACAACGTCTTCGACAAGAAGTACTATGATGCGCTCGACATCCCGGACTCGACCACGCTTCAGAAGGACTACTTCACCGAACCGGGCCGCACCTTCAAGGCCAGCGTCGCCTACCAGTTCTGACGTCTGGCCTCATAGAATTTCACGTCACTCACGCAGGAGAAACCATCGATGTTCATCGCCATGAACCGCTTCAAGGTGATCAAGGAATCCGCTCAGGATTTCGAGGCCATCTGGCTCAACCGCGAAAGCCATCTGCAGACGCTGCCGGGCTTCGTGGAGTTCCACATGCTGAAAGGCCCGGAGCGCGAGGACCACGTGCTTTACGCCTCGCACACCGTGTGGCGGACCAAGGCGGATTTCGAAGCTTGGACACGTTCGGACGCGTTCCGCGCTTCGCATGCGCGCTCGAACACGTCGGAGCACAAGCCGACCTATCTCGGCCATCCCGAGTTCGAAGGGTTCGAGGTGATCCAGAAGATCAAGGTCGATCCGCAAGCCAACGCGGCCTGAAGTAGCAGCAATCGGAAAAAGGGGCGGGAGGCGCGAGCGTCCCGCCCTTTTCCTTTATAGCTCAGTTCGCGCCCGCACCCATCTCGCAGAAGCGGATGCGGTTGCTGAAAGGGTCCACCACTTCCAGCTGGTCGCCCCAGCGCGCTTCCTCGACGCTAGGCTTGTTGTAGGTGTAGTTCCGCGCGATCAGCTCGTCGCGATAAAGGCGAACGCCTTTCATCTCCACGAATACCGTCGAGCCGGGAGTGGCATCGCCGTGATGTGCGCTGAGGTGAAGCACGAGCCCCGCACGCGAGACCTGCATGTAGAGCGGCGCGTTGGCGTGAAAGCGGTGCTCCCAGTCGAGCGAGAAGTCGAGGAAGTCCAGGTAGAACTCCCGCGCCTTGGCTTCGTCGAAGATGCGCAGGATCGGCTTGGTGGCAGTGAAGCGAATCGCAGAATCGCTCGCATCCTGTGTTGCGGCCAGCGTGTTCCAGTCGCGTACCCCGAACTGGCTCGCTACGAGTTCCAGCGCCTCGCTGTGGGATAGGGCAATGTTCTTTTGCCCAAGTGCCGCGCGCAGCGCCTTGGCCATGGCTTTAGGATCGGTCTGCATAAGCATCCTCGTGTGCAGGCGGATCGTTTGCCGGGGCTCGCATTGCCGACGCATCCGCCGCCCGAGGCCTGATGCTTGATGGTCTTCCAAGTGCTTTCACCATGCCATGGTGGCGCGAGCGGCGGGCAGCACCAGCCCACACAAAGCTTGGCCCAGAGGATCGACGGGAGCAAGTCGCTTCCACGGGATTTCCAGTGGCAAGACGGATGGCAGGTAGTTCGACTGGCATGCGATCTTTCCTCAAAATTGCTCTCGTGAGACGCGATTTCCCTGCTTGCCAATAGTCATACTATATGACAGAAACCCTCCAGCGCCGTTGAGGATCGGCGTCCATATCTCAGGGAGGAGAGTTCATGCGACATTTCACGCGACTTCTGTTGGGCGTTGCCGCCGGCACGTTGATGGCCGGTGCGGCTTCGGCTGCCGACCTCACCGTCGGCTTCTCGCAGATCGGCTCGGAGTCGGGCTGGCGCGCGGCCGAGACCAGCGTCACCAAGCAGGAAGCCGAAAAGCGCAAGGTCGATCTCAAATTCGCCGACGCGCAGCAGAAGCAGGAAAACCAGATCAAGGCGCTGCGCGGCTTCATCGCCCAGGGCGTCGATGCCATCTTCATCGCACCCGTGGTGGAGACCGGCTGGGACACGGTGCTGCAGGAAGCCAAGGATGCCGAGATTCCGGTCATTCTTCTCGACCGCGGCGTCAAGGCGTCGCCCGACCTTTACATGACGGTCGTTGCATCCGACCAGGTGCATGAAGGCAAGGTGGCCGGCGACTGGCTGGTCAAGGATGTCGGCGACAAGACCTGCAATGTGGTCGAGCTGCAGGGCACGACCGGTTCCTCGCCCGCCATCAACCGCAAGAAGGGCTTCGAGGACGCCATCGCCTCGCACGCCAACATCAAGATCACTCGCTCGCAGACCGGCGACTTCACCCGCGCCAAGGGCAAGGAAGTGATGGAAGGCTTCCTGAAGGCCGAGAACGGCGGCAAGAACATCTGCGCGCTCTATGCCCACAATGACGACATGGCGGTGGGTGCCATCCAGGCCATCAAGGAAGCGGGGTTGAAGCCCGGCACCGACATCAAGGTCGTCTCGATCGACGCCGTGCCGGACATCTTCCAGGCCATGGCCGCAGGCGAGGCGAATGCCACGGTGGAACTGACGCCGAACATGGCGGGTCCCGCTTTCGACGCGCTCGAGAAGTTCAAGGCCGACGGCACGCTGCCGCCCAAGCAGATCATCACCGAATCCAAGCTCTACACGCAGGCTGACGATCCGATGAAGGTCTATGAGGAAAAGAAGGGTCTCGGCTACTAAGCCTCTCCCAAGCTCGGCCGGGCTTCTCCGAGAAGTCCGGCCGTTTTTCCCCAAGGATTGAGATCCCGCGCCACGGGCGCGGCGTCTTGTTCGGGAGGTGTGGCATGTCCACAGGCGAGGCGCTCGTCAGCGCCGAAAAGATCATCAAATCGTTTCTGGGCCTGCGTGTGCTCGACGGCGTGGACTTTTCAGTCCGGCCGGGCGAAATCCATGCGCTGCTCGGTGAGAACGGCGCGGGCAAGTCCACGCTCATCAAGATCCTGACAGGCGTGCATCAGCCCGACGGCGGTACGATCCGGCTGCGCGGCACCCCGGTCACGGTGCGCGACACGGGCCACGCGCAGGAACTGGGCGTCGGCACCGTTTATCAGGAGGTCAATCTCCTGCCGAACCTGTCGGTCGCCGAAAACCTCTTCATCGGCCGCCAGCCCATGCGCTGGGGCCTGGTCCACCGCTCCGAGATGGAAAAGCGCGCCAAGGCGCTGCTCGCCCAATACGATATCGACATCGACGTGAGTGCCGATCTCGGCCGCTTTTCTGTGGCCGTGCAGCAGCTGGTGGCCATCGCGCGTGCCGTCGATCTGTCGGGCTCCGTGCTGATCCTCGACGAACCCACCGCCAGCCTCGACCGTGCCGAGGTCGAAACGCTGTTTGCGATCCTGCGCCGCTTGCGCGATCGCGGCATGGGCATCGTTTTCATCACTCACTTCCTCGATCAGGTCTATGCGCTCTGCGACCGCATTACGGTTTTGCGCAACGGCAAGCTGGTCGGCACGCGCGAGGCGGCCGAGCTGCCGCAGGTGGAGCTCGTCTCGATGATGCTGGGCCGCGCGCTGGCCGAGGCGACCCATGGCGCGGAGGCCGAGCGACGGTCTGCGCCGCCATCATCCGGCAAACGCATCGAATTCTCGCATTATGGCCGCGCCCGCTCGGTAGCACCCTTCGATCTTTCGATCGGGGCAGGCGAGGTGGTCGGCGTCGCGGGCCTGCTCGGCTCGGGCCGCACCGAAACGGCGCGCCTGCTGTTCGGGCTCGATGCGCCCGATTCCGGTTCGCTCACGATCGACGGCAAGCCGGCCAAGGTCCTGTCGCCGCGCGCGGCCGTGCAACTCGGCTTCGCCCTCTGCCCGGAAGACCGCAAGACGGACGGGATCGTCGGCGATCTGAGTGTACGCGAGAACATCGCACTCGCATTGCAGGCCCGGCGCGGCTGGCTGCGGCGCATGCCGAGCCGTGAGCAGGCCGAACTCGCCGACCGCTTCGTCAAAGCGCTCGACATCCGCACATCCGATATCGAGAAGCCGGTGAAATTCCTTTCCGGCGGCAACCAGCAGAAGGTGGTGCTGGCCCGCTGGCTCGCGACGAACCCGCGCCTGCTCATCCTCGACGAACCCACGCGTGGCATCGATGTCGGCGCCCATGCCGAGATCATCGCGCTCATCAACCGCCTCTGCGAGGAGGGACTGTCGCTCGTCGTCATCTCGTCGGAGATCGAGGAGATCACCGCCTACTCGACGCGCATTCGCATCCTGCGCGACCGCGAGCATCGCGGTGAGCTGACCGGAGCCGAGATTTCGCCCGACAACATCATGCGGGCGATCGCCGCGCAGGCGTCCGCATCGAATGAAGGGGCTTCGGCATGATTTCGCTTCGCCGCGCGGCCCCGCAGCTCATCGCGCTGGCCGTCATCCTCTTTCTCAACTGGCTGGCATTCCCCGGCTTCTTCAATATCCGCATCCAGGACGGCCGCCTGTTCGGCTCGGTCGTCGATGTGTTCAATCGCGGCGCGCCGGTGATGATCCTTGCCATTGGCATGACCATGGTGATCGCCAGCCGCGGCGTCGATCTGTCCGTCGGTGCCGTGATGGCGATGGCGGGCGCCACGGCCGCGACCATGACGGTCGCGGGCTATCCGCTGGTCGCGGTGCTTGCGGCTGCGCTCGTGGTCGGCCTCCTCTGTGGGCTCCTCAACGGCATTCTCGTCGCCTTTCTCGACCTCCAGCCCATCGTCGCGACGCTGATCCTGATGGTCGCGGGGCGCGGCATCGCGCAGCTCGTCACCGAAGGCTTCATCGTCACCTTCAACGAGCCGGGCCTGATCTTCTTCGGCACGGGCTCGTTCCTCGGCATTCCGATGCCGGTGGTGATCGCAGCCGTCCTGGGCGTGCTCGCCATCCTGCTCGTGCGGCGGACGGCACTCGGGCTTCTCATCGAAGCGGTCGGCGTCAACCGTAGCGCGAGCACCTATGCCGGGCTCAACAGCCGCGTTCTCCTGCTCTTCGTCTATACGTTCTCGGGCTTCTGCGCGGCGCTCGCCGGCATCATCGCCACCGCCGACATTCGCGGGGCGGATGCCAACAATGCGGGCCTCTGGCTTGAACTCGACGCGATCCTCGCGGTCGTCATCGGTGGTACTTCGCTGCTCGGCGGGCGTTTCTCGATCCTGATGTCGATGCTCGGCGCCATCATCATTCAGGCGATGAACACCGGCATTCTCCTGTCCGGCTTCCCGCCCGAATACAACCTGATCGTGAAGGCGGCGGTGATCATCATGATCCTGCTCGCCCAGTCGCTTTCCCTTGCGGGCGCTGGCGCCTTCTTCCGACCCGGCGCCAAGGCGAAGCCTCAAGAGCCTTTGAGAAGCTCGGACCCGTCAGCGAACAAGGCACAGAATCCGGCATGAGCAACAGGCTTCTTCCCTTCTACGCGACGCTTCTAATCGCGGTCGTCGCCTACGGGCTCTGCGTCATGCAGTTCCCGAATATGTTCTCGACCCGCGTGCTCGGCAATCTTTTGACCGACAACGCGTTCCTGGGGATCGCCGCCGTCGGCATGACTTTCGTCATCATCTCGGGCGGCATCGACCTGTCGGTCGGTTCCGTCATTGCCTTCACCGGCGTGCTGATCGCCGTTCTCGTCGGCTGGTACGGTTTCCATCCGCTCGTGGCTTTCGCCATCGCGCTTCTGCTCTCGACGCTGTTCGGGGCCGGGATGGGCGCCATCATCCACTATCTCGACGTCCCGGCCTTTATCGTCACGCTGGCCGGCATGTTCCTCGCGCGGGGCCTGAGCTTCGTGATCACCACGGACTCGATCCCCATCGGTCACGAGTTCTATTCCACGATCCAGAGCCTCTATTGGCGCATGCCGGGCGGCGGGCGGCTCACCGTGATCGGCGGGCTGATGCTCGTGGTCTTTCTCGGCGGCATCGTGCTCGCGCATTTCACGCGCTTCGGCTCATATGTCTATGCACTCGGCGGCAACCGGCAATCGGCGGAGCTGATGGGCGTGCCGGTCGCGCGCACCACGGTGCTGATCTATGCGCTGTCGGGCTTCCTGTCGGGGCTCGCAGGCGTCGTCTTCTCGATCTACACCTCGGCCGGCTATCCGCTCTCGGCCGTGGGCGTCGAGCTCGACACCATCGCGGCGGTGGTGATCGGCGGCACGCTTTTGACCGGCGGCACCGGCTATGTGGCGGGCACGCTGGTGGGTGTGGCGATCCAGGGCATCATCCAGACCTATATCGTCTTCGACGGCACGCTCTCGTCGTGGTGGACCAAGATCGTGGTCGGCATCCTGCTCTTCGCCTTCATCGCGCTGCAGCGGGTACTGGTGCTCGTATCCTCACGCAAGGCGGGAGCGCTCGCCCCTGCCTGACGCTGCCACCATCGAGCCCGAAGGGCTGGCGCAGGAGGCGAGGGCGCTGATCGAGGCGCAGCGGCCACGCACCCATCATGGCCATGTGATGCACGATCTCGGCTGTGACATCGTCGGTGGCCGGTACCTTGAAAACACCAATCTGCCCGGCGACACCGAACTGATGGAGCGCTTCGGCGTGTCGCGCACGGTTTTGCGCGAGGCGCTCAAGACGCTTTCCGCCAAAGGCCTGATCCAGGCCAAGGCCAAGATCGGCACCCGCGTGCGCGAGCGCCGCTTCTGGAACCTGTTCGATCCCGACATCCTCACCTGGCATGTGGAAGCGGGTGCCGACCGTGCCTTTCTGTCCCACCTGTCCGAAATGCGCATGGCGCTGGAGCCCGAAGCTGCCGCCCTTGCTGCCGAGCGTCGAACGAATGCGCAATCGCGCGACCTCTTCCTCTGGGTCGAGCGCATGGGCGAGGCGCGCACGGAAATTTCCCTCTTTGTCGAGGCCGACCTGCGCTTTCACATCGCGGTGGCGGAAGCCTCGGGCAATCCCTTCATGCGCTCGATCAGCGCCCTGATCGAGGTGGCGCTCGCGATCACCTTCGCCATCTCTTCGCCATTGCCCGATCAGGCGCGTCACGCGCTCACCGTCAGCCGGCACCGCGCCATTGCGGACGCTATCGAGCGCCGCGACGCCAAGGCTGCACGCGCGGCCATGCGCGTCGTCATCGATGACGGCAGCGAGCGCGTGGCGGACGTCACCCGGGCAGGAACGCTGCGTTGAACAGCTTGTGTTCGAACCCCGTCCGACCCCGACCTTTGTGATAGTTGACACCGGCAGGGTTTCGGCTAGTGGAAAACGATCCCCTCGAGAGCCGAAACCCGATGTCCACGCGACCGACCAGCAGTGTTTCCCTCACGCCCGAGCTCGAGGGCCTCATCGCCGACTGCATGGCTTCCGGTGGTTTCGATGATGCGAACATTGTTCTCCGCGCGGCGTTGACGCGTCTGCAGGAAACGCGGCGGTCGGTTGCCTCTCGGATCTGGCCCATCGGTGGCGGCGAATGCGGCGAGCTGATCCGCAATCTGGATTGGAGCAGCAACCCTCTCGGCGCTATCGCCAACTGGTCCTCCGCGCTGCGCGCAACCGCGTCCAACGTCGTCAACTCGCCCGTGCCCAAGGTCCTGATGTGGGGACCGGATCACGTCATGATCTACAATGACGGCTATCGCGAGATCGCCGGCGCGAACCATCCGCAGGCGCTCGGCGGCACGGTGCCCGGCATCTGGCCCGAAATCTGGGACTTCAACCGCAAGGTTCTCGACGCCGGGTTCCGCGGCGAGGTTTCGCTGTTCCGCGACCAGCCGATGGTTCTTTATCGCAACGACAAGCGCGAGGATGTGGTCTTCGACCTCTTCTTCACGCCTGTCTACGAGGAATGCGGCGAAGTCGGCGGCGTGCTTTGCACGGTGGTGGAGAACACCGAGCGCGTGCATTTCGAACAGGCGCTGGCGGCCAGCGAGGCCGAGCTGCGCCGTGTCACCGACACGCTGCCCATGCTGGTCTCCTATGTGGACCGCGATCATGTCTACCGCTTTGCCAACAGTGCTTACGAACAGGTTTTCGGCAAGCCGCTCGGCGAAGTCATCGGCAGTTCGGTGCGCGCCATCGTCGGCGACGCGCTTTACGAGGATCGCCGGATCTCGCTGGACCGGGCGCTGGCGGGCGAAAGCTTTACGTCGCAGACCACGATCACCAACAAGGACGGCGTGTCACGCCGCACCGAGCTGCGCTATGTGCCTCGCATCGATGCGGATGGCTCGATCCCCGGTGTCTACGTGCTCGGCATCGATGTCGAGGAGCGTGCGGAGCGCGAAGCCTCGCTGGCTTTGAGCAACAACCGCTTTATCGCGGCGATGAACGCCGTGCATGGCGTGCTCTGGACCAACAGTGCCGATGGCCGGATGGTCGGCGAGCAACCGGGCTGGGCGGCACTCACCGGGCAGAGCTTCGAAGACTATCAGGGCTATGGCTGGTCGAACGCGGTTCATCCGGATGACAGGCTTGTGACGGTCGAGGCCTGGGGCGAGGCGCTGGCTGCCAAGACCATGTTCGTGTTCGAACACCGTGTCCGCCGCCATGACGGCGCATGGCGCACCTTTGCCATCCGCGCCTTGCCGATCATCGACGATCATGGCGAAATCGGCGAGTGGGTCGGCGTCCACACCGATATCACCCACCAGCGCGCGGCCGAGGCTACGCTGCGCGAGCAGGCGGAAAATCTCGCGCGCCAGGTCCGCCACCGCGAACGCGCGGAAGACCAGCTGCGCCAGCTCAACGAGTCCCTCGAAACCCGCGTCATCGCCGAGATCGCCGAGCGCCGCGCGGCAGAGGTGAAGCTCGCCCAGGCGCAGAAGATGGAAACCGTGGGCAAGCTGACGGGCGGCGTTGCGCACGACTTCAACAACCTGCTTCAGGTCGTGTCCGGCAATCTCCAGCTTCTCGCCAAGGACATCGCCGGCAATGAGCGTGCCGAGCGCCGCGTGGCGAATGCGATGGCCGGCGTTTCGCGTGGGTCCAAGCTCGCGAGCCAGCTGCTCGCCTTCGGCCGCCGTCAGGCACTGGAGCCGAAGGTCGTCAACGTCACGCGTTTCGTGCAGGGCATGGACGACATGCTGCGCCGGGCGATCGGCGAGGGGATCGAGGTCGAGACGGTCTTCGGCGGCGGGCTGTGGAACACCTTCATCGATCCGACCCAGATCGAAAACGCACTGCTCAACCTGGCCATCAACGCGCGCGATGCGATGGATGGCACGGGCAAGCTCACCATCGAGCTGTCGAACGCCCATCTCGACGACGATTACGCGCGCACCCACGACGAGGTGACGCCCGGCCAGTATGTGATGCTCGCCGTGTCCGATACCGGCTGCGGCATGACGCCCGAAGTCGTGGAGAAGGTCTTCGAGCCGTTCTTCTCCACCAAGGCTGAAGGCAAGGGGTCGGGGCTCGGGCTTTCCATGGTCTATGGCTTCGTCAAGCAGTCGGGCGGCCATGTGAAGATCTATTCCGAGGTCGGCCACGGCACCACGATCAGGCTTTACCTGCCGCGCGCGACGGAAAGCGAAGATGTCGAGGTCGAAGCCAATCACGGTCCGATCTCCGGCGGCACCGAAACCGTGCTGGTGGTTGAAGATGACGACGAGGTGCGTGCCACCGTCGTCGAGATGCTGACGGATCTCGGCTACCGCGTGCTTAAGGCCGTCGATGCCGCAAGCGCGCTGATCGTGATCGAAAGCGGTGTGCCGATCGACGTCCTGTTCACCGATGTGGTGATGCCCGGCACGCTGAAGAGCCCCGAGCTCGCCCGCAAAGCCCGCGAGCGCCTGCCCAATGTGGCGGTGTTGTTCACCTCCGGCTATACGGAGAACTCCATCGTCCATGGCGGCAGGCTGGACGCAGGCGTGGAACTCTTGTCCAAGCCCTATACCCGTGAGGCCCTGGCGCGGAAATTCCGCCACGTTCTCGCCAATCAGGGCCAGCGCCGGCAGGCCGCCCCTCGCACGGAGAAGCCCGCGCCGTCGGTCAATTCCGATGCCGCGCCGAAGCCGGTGGCCGCGACTCAGCCGGAGCCGGCGGTCCGTGCGGCGAAGCCCACCGTGCTCTTGGTCGAGGACGACATGCTGATCCGCATCAACACGGCGGAGATGCTGAAGGAAGGCGGCTGCGTGGTGGTGGAAGCGGGCAGCGCCGAGGAAGCCATGGCAGCGCTCCAGACCGCGCCCATCGACGTGCTGGTGACCGACATCAACCTGCCCGGCATCTCCGGCATCGAACTTGCCCGCCGCGCGCAGGCGTTGCGCCCGTCGATGAGCCTGGTATTCGCGACCGGCGACACGTCATCGGTGTCGCTCAACGAAATGCGCGGCGCGGTTCTCCTCGCCAAGCCCTATGACATGGACAAGCTTCTCGCCGCCGTCCGCGTGGCGCTCGACGCCCATGGCGTGAAGCGGGATGCCGTGGCGAAGGTCGAGGGGTAAAACGGAAACGGCCGGCTTGATAGCCGGCCGTTTTCCTTGGGCGGGATGTTCTCGTTCAGGTGGCCCGGAACTCGTATTCCGCGATCGACTGCGGTTTCATCGTGATCGAAAACCCCGGCGCTTCCGGCGGCATATAGGCCGCGTTCCGGATCACGCAGGGCTCCTCGAAATGCTCGTGCAGATGGTCGACATATTCGATCACGCGGCCGTCCTTGGTGCCCGAGACCGCCACGAAGTCGATCATCGACAGGTGCTGCACATACTCGCATAGCCCGACGCCGCCCGCATGGGGCCAGACGGGAAGGCCGTATTTCGCGGCCATCAGCAGCACGCCCAGCACTTCGTTCAAGCCACCCATGCGGCAGGCATCGATCTGGACGATGTCGATGGCGCCGTTCTGGATCATCTGCTTGAAGATAATGCGGTTCTGGCACATCTCGCCGGTCGCGACCTTCACCGGCGCCACGGCTTCGCGGATCTTGCGGTGGCCGAACACATCGTCGGGGCTCGTCGGCTCCTCGATGAAATAGGGCTTGGCGAAGGATAGGGCGTTGACCCAGTCGATGGCCTGATCCACCTCCCAGACCTGGTTGGCGTCGATCATCATGAAACGGTCGGGACCGATCTCCTCGCGCGCGATACGCAAGCGGCGGATGTCGTCCTCGCGGTCGCGGCCGACCTTCATCTTGATATGGGTGAACCCCGCCTCGACAGCCTCGCGGCAAAGGCGGCGCAGCTTGTCATCGGGGTAGCCCAGCCAGCCGGCCGAGGTCGTGTAGCAGGCGTAGCCGTTTGCCTCGAGCTCGGCGATCCGCGCCTGCTTGCCCGGCTGCGCCTGACGCAGAATGTCAAGCGCCTCCTCGGGCGTCAGAGCATCGGTGAGATAGCGGAAATCGACGATGCCCACGATCTCTTCCGGGCTCATCTCCGCGACCAGCCGCCAGACGGGCTTGTTCTCAGCCTTGGCCCAGAGGTCCCAGACGGCATTGACGACCGCGCCCGTCGCCAGGTGCATCGCGCCCTTGTCGGGGCCGATCCAGCGCAACTGGCTGTCCCCGGTCAGGTGACGCCACATGCGCGACGGGCTTTCCTTGATCCAGTCGAGGTCGAGCCCGACCACCAGATGGCGCATCGCTTCGATCGCGGCCACACAGATCTCGTTGCCGCGCCCGATCGTGAAGGTCAGCCCGTGACCCTCGATGCCGGTGTCGGTTTCGAGAACCACATAGGCCGCGGAGTAATCCGGGTCCGGGTTCATCGCATCCGAGCCATCCAGGCTCTGCGAGGTGGGAAAGCGCAGATCGTGTGTCCGAAGGCCGGTGATCCTGGTCATCAGTGGCTCCTCAGATCGTCCAGCCGCCATCGATGCCGCAGGCCTGGCCCGTGGTGTAGGTCGCGCCCGCGAGATAAACGGCGAGATCGGCGATCTCTTCGGGCGTGCCGATGCGGCCGATCGGCTGGCGCGCGATGAAAGCGGCGCGCGCCGCTTCATAGTCGCCGCCCGCGCGCAGACGATCCTGCAGCGAGGGGCTTTCCACCGTGCCGGGGCAGATCGCGTTGCAGCGGATCCCCTTCGTCACATAGTCGGCGGCGATCGACTTGGTGAGGCCGATCACGGCAGCCTTGGTGGTGCCGTAGGCGAAGCGGTTCGGCACGCCTTTCACGGAGGAGGCGACGGACGCCATGTTGATGATCGAACCATCGCCGCGCTCCAGCATGCCGGGAAGAACCGCGCGGATGGTGCGGATCATCGCGAGGACGTTGAGGTTCCAGGCAAAATCGAGGTCCTTGTCGGAGGCTTCGAGGACAGAGCCGTTATGCACCACGCCCGCGCAGTTGAAGAGCACATCGACACGGCCGATCCGGCCGATTCCATCGCTGACCGCAGAATCGTCCAGCACATTGAGCTTGGCCGTCTCGATATTCGCCGTGTCGGCCAGTTCGGCGAGCAGCGCTTCGTTGACATCGGTTGCGTGGACCTTCGCCCCGGCTCGCGCGAAAGCCAGAGCGCTCGCCCGACCGATGCCCTGCGCCGCGGCTGTGATCAGCACGACCTTACCCTCAAGATCAGCCATGAGCCTGTTTTCTCCCTGCTTTACGATATGCGTTGCATGCACGGTCGCACGCTTTAGCGTCGAGCCTTATGCAACTGTCGAGCCTTCGATACGCTGTTTCGGCAGAAGGCAACATAGCTCTGTGGCAGCTGTCTTGTCATGGGTGAAATTGTCATTCATATGCAAGAAGCGCTCTGCCGGCCCGATTTGTCGACACAGGCGTTCTCTTGCGCCCCTATCGCGGCGATAATCTTCGTGAGGAGAGCAAACGATGATCATCGACACGCACCTGCATCTGATCGACAGGAACGCGCTCCATTACCCTTGGCTCGACACCGTGCCGCCGCTCGATCGCGACTTCACTCATGCCGAATATGCCGAGGAAGCGCGGTCTCTCGGGATCGAGGCGGCGCTGCATATGGAAGTGGATGTCGCCGAGACCGACATCGAGCGCGAGACCGCCCATGTCGAGCGACAGGCGCGCGAAGCCGGATCGCTCCTGCGCGGCGCCATCGCCTCGTGCCGGCCGGAGAATGCCGACTTTCCCCTGATGCTGAAACGCGTGTTGGCCAATCCCTTCGTGAGAGGGTTCCGCCGTGTGCTGCACGTGATGCCGGATGATCTGTCGGAAAGTGCGCTCTTCCGGGAGAATGTCGGGCGGCTTGGGGCGACGCATCTGCCCTTCGATCTCTGCGTGCTGCCGCGCCAGCACGGGCAAGCCATGGCACTCGCCGACCATGCACCGGCAACCCAGTTCGTGCTCGACCATTGCGGCGTGCCCGACATCAAGAGCGACGCCTGGGAGCCTTGGCGCACGCAGATCACTGAACTCGCGCGGCGGCCCAATATCGCTGCCAAGATTTCCGGCGTGATCGCCTATGCCGATGGCGAAAACTGGACGGTCGAAACGGTGCGACCTTATGTGGAGCATGTCATCGCCTGCTTCGGCTGGGACCGCGTCGTCTGGGGATCCGACTGGCCCGTCTGCCGGCTGGGCGGCGGCCTCACGCGGTGGGTCCATGCCACGCAGGCGCTGCTTTCCGGCGCGAGCGAGGAGGAGCGCACGAAGCTTTTGAGCGCGAACGCACGGCGCATCTGGCGGTTGAACTGACGACCGCAGGCGGAGCGCCTGGGCAAACCTAATTGACAGGTCTCGGCCGAAACGGTTTGTGACGGCGTAAGAACAAGAATGAATGGAAGGAGGCGTGATGGCTGAAGCTGAACTGCTCTTCGTGGGCTCGCTCAACCGTTCCACGCCCTATTTCCAGGGTGCGCGCGGTGTGGGGCTTTCGGTGTTCCGTTTCGACCCGGTAACGCTGTCCGCTCAGAAACTCGCCGAAACGAACGAGGTCGACAATCCGACCTATCTCTCGGTGACGCCGGATGGGCGCTTCATCTATGCGAATTCGGAAGTTGCCGAATGGCGTGAGGGAACGGTGTCGGCCTACCGCTTCGAGCGGGAATCGGGCACGCTTCACTATCTCAACAAGCAGCCGGCACTCGGCAGCATCACGGCGCATAATGCGATTACGCGCGATAGCTCGAAGCTGCTCGTCGCGAATTACGGCGCGGGCGAGGGCGGGCCGGACCAGTCGCTTGCCGTGTTCCGCCTCGAAGGCGATGGGCGTCTCAGCGTGCCGCTCGCCCATGCGCGCCACGAGGGCAAGGGTCCCAATGCCGAAAGACAGGAGCGGCCCCATGCCCACAGCGTCACGGAGTTGCCCGGCAATCTCGCGCTGGTCGCCGATCTGGGGACCGACCAACTCGTCACCTATGCGGTTACGGCCGATGGCGCCCTGACGCGTCGCGGTGAATTCAGCCTGCCCCCCGGCAGCGGTCCCCGCCATGTCGCGCTCTATCCCCATGGCCGCTTCGTGTTCGTCATCAACGAACTCGATTCCACGGTTGCGTCGCTTGCCATCGACGGCGAAGGGCGCCTTGCGCTCGTCGATATCCAGCCCGCGGTGCCGGATGGCACGAGCGACAATCACTGCTCGGATATCCAGATTTCACCCGATGGCCGCTTTCTCTACGGCGGCAACCGGGGCCACGATTCCATCGTGACGCTCGAAGTGAACCCGGACAGCGGCAAACTCGCGGTTCTCGACCATACGCCCTGCGGTGGCGCGACACCGCGCAATCTCTGTCTGTCGCGCTCGGGCCGCTTCCTGTTTTGCGCCAACCAGAATGCCGACCGCATCGCGATCTTCCGGCGCGACGAAAATACCGGGCACCTGTCCGATACGGGTGCCGGTATCGAGGTCGGCACGCCCATGTGCATCAAGACCGCGATGGCTTGATGCATCCGGCCTGATCATCTTCCCTGTCAATTCGAGGAGAAACCATGAAGCTGCTCCGTATCGGTGCCAAGGGTGCCGAAAAGCCTGCCATCCGTCTTGAAGACGGCACGATCCGCGATCTGTCGAGCGTGATCACCGATCTCGGCGGCGACGCGCTCTCGGATAGCGCGCTCGAGGAAATCCGCCAGGCCGATCTCCAGTCCATGCCCGAACTCGATGCAAATGAACGCATCGGGCCGTGCGTCGCCAATGTCGGCAAGTTCATCTGCATCGGCCTGAACTATGCCGACCACGCCGCCGAGACGGGAGCGCCCATTCCCGCCGAGCCGATCCTGTTCATGAAGGCGACTTCTGCCATCATCGGGCCGAACGACGACGTGATCATCCCGAAGAACGCGATCAAGCCGGATTGGGAAGTCGAGCTCGGCGTCGTGATCGGCACCGAAGCGCGCTATGTGGACGAGGCCAATGCTCTCGATCACGTCGCCGGCTATTGCGTGGTCAACGACCTGTCGGAACGCCATTTCCAGATCGAGCGTGGCGGGCAGTGGGTGAAGGGCAAGTCGGCGGACACGTTCGGACCCATCGGCCCGTGGCTCGTCACGCGTGACGAGGTGGCCGACCCGCAAAACTTGGGCATGTGGCTGGAAGTTGACGGCCACCGCTATCAGGATGGCTCGACCAAGACGATGGTCTTCGGCGTCGCTCACCTCGTCTCCTATGTGTCGCAGTTCATGAGCCTGCAGCCCGGCGACATCATCACCACCGGCACGCCGCCCGGCGTCGGCATGGGCATCAAGCCCGAGCCCGTCTGGCTCAAGCCCGGCAATGTGATGCGGCTCGGCATCGAAGGGCTCGGCGAGCAGCAGCAGAGCGTTCGCGCTTACGAAGGCTGATCGCAACAAGGCGGTCCGTTTCGGGAGCAGCGGACCGCTGATCAAATTTATATGCCGTAACGGGAGTTCGGCTGCTTGACGCTGCCGAACTCTGCGCGTAGCCGCGAAACCGAAGCCGGAACGATCGATCCGGTTGCTCCCGCCTGAGGATCAGGCCAGGCAGAGGCAGTGTGGTCCATGGCAGTGGCGGTCGATGAAATCCTGACTCAAGCGGGTGCCGGTGCATTCCAGCGCCGGCTTTTAGGCATTTTCGGTCTCGTCTGGGCGGCGGATGCCATGCAGGTGCTGGCCGTCGGCTTCACGGCCGCAGCGATTGCCGCGACCTTCGAACTTACGGTGCCCGAAGCTCTGCAGACGGGAACCCTCTTTTTTCTCGGCATGCTGATCGGCGCGAGCCTGTTTGGTCGGCTTGCCGATCGCTACGGGCGCCGCAACATCCTGCTTGCGACCGTCACGGCCGATGCCGTGTTCGGTCTTCTCTCCGTCGTTGCGCCGTCCTTCGGTGTCCTTCTGCTCTGCCGCTTCCTGACCGGCATCGCGGTCGGCGGCACCTTGCCGGTGGATTACGCGATGATGGCCGAGTTCCTGCCGCCGAAGAATCGCGGGCGCTGGCTCGTGGCACTGGAGGGCTTCTGGGCCGTCGGCACGGTGATCGTCGCCCTCGCTGCGTGGGCCGCGGCCTCATATGGTCTCGTCGATCCGTGGCGCTGGATATTCCTGGTCACGGCCCTGCCTGCGCTGATCGGCGTCGGCTTGCGCCTCTGGGTGCCGGAATCCCCTCTCTACCTCATCAGAACGGGCCGCGAGGCGGAAGCGCGGGCCACGCTCGACCGCGTGCTCGAAACCAACGGCAAATCCAAGCTGCCGACGGGCATCAGGCTTGCGCTGCCCGCGGTGGGCGCCGGCGGCGGCATCTTCTCGCCCGCACTGCGGCGTCACACCCTGATCATGCTGATCGTCTGGTTTCTGGTTTCGCTGTCCTATTACGGCGTCTTCACCTGGATGCCGGCGCGTCTTGCGGGCGAGGGCTTCGGTTTCGTGCGCGGCTATGGCTTTCTGGTGGTCGTCGCGCTCGCCCAGGTGCCGGGCTATGTGCTGGCCGGCTATGGCGTCGAGGCTTGGGGGCGCAAGCCGACACTGGTGGGCTTCCTGTTTCTGAGCGCGCTCGGCTGCCTTCTTTTCGTGGTGGCCGGCGAGGCCTGGATGATCGGTGGCGCGATCCTCCTGATGAGCTTTTCGCTTCTCGGCACATGGGGGGCGCTCTATGCCTTCACGCCGGAACTCTACCCCACCGAATCGCGTGCGACAGGCATGGGTGCCGCAGGCGCCGTGGCACGGCTGGGCGGACTTCTCGCCCCCTCGGCTCTGGCCCTCGTCGTGGCGCAAGGCTTCAACTGGGCGGTCGGCCTTTTTGCCGTGCTGCTGGCGCTCGCCGGCTTCGCCGCACTCCTGCTTCAGGCCGAAACGAGGCGCGTGGCGCTTAGGTGATGTAATCTGACGCTGCGTCACCGCAGGCTCTGCTCTAGGCTTGTGCGTTCCTTAACGCTAAGCCTGGAATTATGCCCAGGCGCATCTTGCCTGAGAGGCAGAGCTTGCGGGGCGCGGGCGGTATGAGGACGGTTCAGCGGCGTAAGACGCCGGTCAACAAGGCAAGGGAATACCCCTCCGGCTGGTTCGCTGCGGAAGGGCTACCCCACCTTTTCGAATCGTCCGGCATCTGGCTCTGGCAGACGGATGCCGAACTGCGCTTCACATTCATTTCGCCCACCTACGAAGCGGCAACAGGCATTCCGCCCTCGGCCGTGCTCGGCAAGCATCGGTTCGATTTCCTTCACGCCGGCCAGCGCTCCCCCCGCGATCTCGCGCACCTCGCCGACCTCGAGGCCCGCCGCCCGTTCAAGGATTTCATCTACGAGGTGCGCAATGCAGTGGGCGGGCCGCGCTGGATCACCAGTTCGGGCACGCCGCGCTTCGCCGAGGACGGCGCCTTTTGCGGCTATGATGGTGTCGGCCACGACGTCACCGAATTGGTGGGGGCGAGGGAA
Source organism: Mesorhizobium liriopis (assembly GCF_024053505.1). GTDB lineage: Bacteria > Pseudomonadota > Alphaproteobacteria > Rhizobiales > Rhizobiaceae > Mesorhizobium_B > Mesorhizobium_B liriopis. The sequence goes on from NZ_JAMXQS010000008.1 coordinate 243,065, forward strand.
GAGAGCTCCAGACGCGCCGAATCGGTCAGGCCCTCACAGACCAACGAGGCCATGGAGGACCTCTTCGCCGATGTGCCGCGCATGGTCGAAGCCATGCCGATCGGGCTGCTGGTTCTCGATCGCGATCTCCGCATCGAGATCCTGAACAGCGCCTATCGCCGGCTCTGGCGGCTCGATGACGGCGTGGTGGGCGTCGGGTCTTATTTCACCGATCTGCTGCATGCCACGCGCTGGAACGACCTGAACGGTGCGAGCGAGAACGGCTGGGCGGCGCATGTCGCCAGACGTGAAAGTGCCGTGCGCCAGGGATGGGATGGCGCGACGGAGCTGCACACGCGCAACGGCACCACGATGCTGTGCACCAATACGAGGCTCTCCAACGGCAAGATCTTCCTGACCTACACGGATGTGACGGAGAACAAGGAGCGCGAGCGCGACCTTGCCGATGCGCTGCAGCTTGCGCGGCTTTCCGCAACCGTGCTCGACACCGTACCCGATCCGATCTTCGTCAAGGACGAGCAATTGCGCTTCGTGCTCGCCAATCAGGCCTATGGCGCGTTTCACGGTATCGCCCCGGAGGCTATGCTGGGCAAGCGTGCCACCGATCTGTGGCCCGCGTCGGTCGCGGAGACTTTCGAGGCAAGCGAACGCAGGGTCGTGGAAACCGGTGAGCCTTTCGAGGCGGTCGATGATTACGCCCTGAAGGGAGGGCGAGCCGGGAGGCTGGTGCGCAAGAGCCGCGTCGAACTGTCGAACGGCCAGCGCTACATGACGGGCATGCTGCTCGATCTGGCGAAGGTCAGGAAGCATGAGCCGGATATTGCCGGCATCCGCGATCGGCTGGTCGATGTGATCGAGGCGCTGCCGGGCGGTCTCATCATCTATGACGAGACGGACCATGTGGTGATGGTCAACCAGAACCTGCTCAATGGTCTGCCTGCGCTGCGGCCCGCGCTCCAGCCGGGCGCGACCTTGCGCGACGTTCTGGAACTGTCACAGGATCTCGGCTATTTCCGCGAATGCGGCTTGGCTGAGCTCGACGCGCTCTACGATGACCGCGAAGCGTGGATCGAGGCGCAGATCGAAGCCTATTGGCGGCCACAGGTCATGTCCGTGCGCCGCAATCCCGATGGCAGCTGGGTTCAGACTTATGGACGGCGGCTTCCGGACGGGACCTATATCGGTGTCCGTCTGGATGTGACGACGCTCATGGAACGCGAAAGCGCGCTTGCCGAGAGCAGGGGGCAGATCAACCTGCTCCAGCATGCACTCGACGAAATGCCGGTCGCCCTTTCCATCGTGACCGATGCGCTGAACAAGGAATATGTGAATCGCGCCTGGGTCGAGATGACCGGCATCCCGCGCGATGAGGCGGTCGGCCGTTCCGACTATGAGCTCTTCCCGAAAGCCGAAGCGGACATCTATGTGGCGGATGCTAAGCGCGTGCTAGCGACCGGCGAGGTATACGAGGTCGAGGAACAAGCCAGCAGCCGCGACGGTCGCGATCTTCATGTGATGACGCGGGTCAGCCGCATCACCGATGCCGATGGCCGGTTCCATCTGATCGAAACGAGCACCGACATCGCCGAGCTGAAGAGACGCGAGCACGATCTCGAGGAAACGCTGCGCGAGAACGAGGTTTTCCGCAACATTGCCGATAATGTTCCGGTTGCCCTCTACGCCAAGACGCCGGACCTGCGGCTTTCCTATGTGAATCGAAACTGTTGCGAGATGACCGGCATGTCCGCTGCGGGCGCCCTGGGCCGGACCGATGTCGAAGTCTTCGGTTCGACGAGTGGCGAGGACTTCCAGCGAAGCGACCGTCTGGTCCTCGAAACCGGCAACAGTCAGCAGAATGAGGAATGCCTCCTCGAACCGAGCGGGCGCATCCGCTACCAGTTGTCCAACAAAGGCGCGATGACCGCCTCGGATGGCTCGCTGGTGCTGATCGGTTCCACCATGGACATCACCGAACTCAAGGAGCGCGAGGCGGAACTGAGCGAGGCGCGCGCGCGGGCGGAACTGGCCGATCGCGCGAAATCCGAATTTCTCGCCAATATGAGCCACGAGATCCGAACGCCCATGAACGGCGTGCTCGGCATGGCCGAGCTGCTCGCGCGCTCCGAACTCGACCCCAAGCAGCGCACTTTCGTCGATATCATCGTGAAATCCGGCAATGCGCTTTTGACCATCATCAACGACATCCTCGACTTCTCGAAGATCGATGCCGGCCAGCTGACGCTCGATCCTGTGCCCTTCGATCTGGCTGAAGCGGTGGAGGATGTAGCGACGCTCCTTTCGACGCGCGCCAAGGAAAAGGATCTCGAACTGATCGTGCGCATCGCGCCCGAGATGGCGGGCAGCTACCACGGCGATGTGGGCCGCATTCGCCAGATCGTCACCAATCTCATCGGCAATGCGCTGAAGTTCACCGAAGCCGGTCATGTTCTGGTCGATGTTTCGGGCACCGCGCAGGATGAGGCGAGCGAACTGCGCGTCGAGGTGCGCGACACCGGCATCGGCATCCCGGCCGACAAGCTCGCCATGGTGTTCGAGAAGTTCGCACAGGTTGACGGCTCCTCGACCCGTCGCCATGAGGGCACGGGGCTGGGGCTCGCCATCACCGCGCGCCTCGTCGCGCTGATGGGCGGGCGCATCGGCGTGGAAAGCACCGAAGGGAAAGGCTCGTGCTTCTGGTTCACGCTTTCCTTGCCGCGTGCCGAGACATCCCGCCAGCCAAGCGCCGAAACGTTCGATCTCCGAGGCGCACGGGTGCTCGTGATCGACGACAATGCCGTAAATCGGACGATCCTCAATGAGCAATTGACCGCATGGGGCTTTGATACCTGCAGCGCGGCAAGCGGCGCGGAGGGTTTGCGCGTGGCGCGGGCCGTGCTCGATCTCGGGCTCGAACTCGATTGCGTGATCGTGGATTACCAGATGCCGGAACAGACCGGATCGGATGTCGCCAAGGCACTCCGCGCTTTGTCAGGCATGAGCGATACGCCGATCGTCATGCTGTCTTCCGTCGATCAGACACTGGGCGGTTCCGAGGCGCGGGACGTGGATGCGCAACTGGTGAAGCCGGTCCGCTCGAGCCAGCTTCATGAAATGATGATCCGCGTGGTTGGCCGAAAGCGTGGCAGTTCGCCCGGCGAACCTGCATCGTCCACCCGTTCCGCGCACGAACCGGTGCAGACGCTTCCCGCGGCGATCCCTTTTGTTGCCGCGGCCAGAAGCCAGGTCGATATCCTCGTCGCAGAAGACAACGAGGTGAACCAGCTGGTCTTCACCCAGATTCTCGCCGGCACGCCGTTTTCGTTTCACCTTGTCAGCAACGGACGCCTTGCCGTGGAAGCATTTCAAACCCTGCGCCCGCGTCTCGTACTGATGGACCTGTCCATGCCCGAGATGAATGGCTTGGATGCCACGGAAGAAATCCGCCAGTTCGAAGCTTATGCCGGCACGCATGTTCCCGTGATCGGTGTGACGGCTCATGCGCAGAAGGGCGATAGCGAGAAATGCCTGGCGGCCGGCATGGACGACTATGTCCAGAAACCGATCAGCCCACGTGCCTTGACCGAAAAGATCGAGCAATGGATGGGTCCTGTGGACAAGCAGGAGCGGGCACGCGGGCTGTCATAAACCCGTATTCTCGTTGTCATGGAACTGTCGTGAAACGCCCTTAAGGCCTCTTCCCATCGCTCAAAGAGGCGATCGGGGACAGGCCGAAGGGTCGGCCGAACTCCCCGCACCAATCCTTCATATGCCGGCTTTGCCACTCAGGTTGCCGGCTCAACAAAGACCCGGTCCAGCAGGAGCAGGCCTGATGAAATCCACCCTTCTCGGCGCAAGCGTCGCAGCGCTCGCCATCGCCCTTTCCGCCGGCGCGGCCTCGGCGCGCGACCAGATCCAGGTCGCCGGTTCGTCCACCGTGCTGCCTTACGCCAAGATCGTCGCCGAGACGTTCGGCGAGACCTTCAACAACTTCAAGACCCCGGTCGTCGAGTCGGGCGGTTCGGGCGCCGGCATCAAGGAATTCTGCCGCGGCGTCGGCGAGAACACCATCGACATCGCCAACTCCTCGCGTCCGATCAAGAGCACGGAAGTCGAGTCCTGCAAGGCGGCCGGCGTGACCGACATCCAGGAAGTGAAGATCGGCTATGACGGCATCGTCTTCGCCACCGACATCGCGGGTCCGGATTGGGCACTGAAGCCCGAGGACATCTACAAGGCGCTCGCCGCGCAGGTCGTTGTGGACGGCAAGCTCGTCGCCAACCCGAACACCAAGTGGAACCAGGTGAACTCGGCGCTGCCGGATTGGGACATCGCGGCCTACATTCCGGGCGAAAAGCACGGCACCCGTGAAGTGTTCGAAGAAAAGCTGCTTCACAAGGGCTGCGAAGCTGCCGGCGGGCTCGAGGCCGCCAAGGCCGGCGGTCTCGACGAGAAGGCCGCCAACGCAGCCTGCATCGCGGTCCGCAAGGACGGCAAGGCCGTGGACATCGACGGCGACTATTCCGAGACGCTTGCCCGCATCGCGTCCAACAAGACCGGCGTCGGCGTGTTCGGCCTCGCTTTCTACGAGAACAATGCCGACAAGCTGAAGGTCGCGACCGTGGACGGCATCACGCCTTCGGTCGACACGATCGCCAAGGGCGAGTACCCGGTGTCGCGTCCGCTCTTCTTCTACGTCAAGAAGGCGCATCTGGGCGTGATCCCCGGCCTCAAGGAATATGTCGACTTCTTCCTCGACGACCAGATGATCGGCCCGGACAGCCCGCTCGCCGAGTATGGTCTGGTTTCGGCTCCCGATGCCGAGCGTGAAGAGCAGCGCAAGGCGTTCGATAGCGGCAAGACCATGTAAAGAACGGATCGGCTAGGGGTGCTGGGCTCGATGCCCGACGCTCCGGCCTTTCCTTCAGGACTAGGCGAAGCGCGGCTTCTCGCGCTTCGCTTTTTGGCGGCAGGAACCAGCCCGCTGCCAGAGTTTTCCGGCACACGCGCCGCATGAGGCGGCGAGCCTGCCACCGCATTCTCGGGAGCCCGCAATGACAGCGGCTGTTTTCGGCCTCATCATCCTGATCGGCGCCATCGGTTTCGTTGTCGGCCGCAGCCGTGCCGCCGGCCAATCGACGGCCCAGGGCAAGCTCCACTCGCTTCCGCACTATCATGGCTGGTGGGCGTTTCTGCTCGCGGTCGTGCCCGCAATCCTCTTCCTTCTCGTGTGGGATGTCGGCTCCTCGGTCTATGCCGACCGCACCATGCTCGCTCAGGTCGAGGCCCATTCGGGCGAAGACCAGTCGGCCAGCCCGACGCTCGCCGGCAGCTTGACGCGCTCGCTCGCCACCGCATTCAGCCGCCTCGACAGCGCGACCCTCGACGGCCTGCCCGCGACGGCGACCGAGCTCAAGCCGGTGCTCGCGCAGCACGGCATGAACCTCGCCGACAACGTTCAGGATTATATGATCCCGATCGCCAAGGAGGCTTCGGCGCGCGCCAAGAGCCTTTATCTGGCGGGTGCCGTGGTCGCGCTGATCGCCTCGCTCGGCGGCGTCTTCATCGGCCTGTCGCAGGTTTCGCTCCGGGCACGTGCCCGCAACCGTGTCGAGCGCCTGCTGCGCTATGCGCTTCTCGGCGCGTCCACCATCGCCATCATGACCACTGTCGGCATCGTGCTTTCGATGCTGTTTCAGACGATCACCTTCTTTTCGCAGGTGTCGCCGGTCGGGTTCTTCTTCGGCACGGTCTGGGACCCGCGCTTCGCGGCTGCGGGCTCCGGTGGTTCGACCGGCCAGTTCGGCCTGATCCCGCTCCTTGCCGGCACGCTGTACATCGCGCTCGTCGCCCTTCTGGTCGCGGTCCCCATCGGCCTGATGGCCGCCGTCTACATGGCCGAATATGCCAAGCCGCATGTGCGCTCGATCGTGAAGCCCGCGCTCGAACTCCTCGCCGGTATCCCGACCATCGTCTACGGCATTTTCGCGCTCATCACGCTCGGCCCCTGGTTGCGCGACCTGAGTGCTGCGCTCACCGGCGGCTCGCCCTTCATTCAGGCGCAGAGCATCTTCACCGCCGGTCTCGTGATGGGCATCATGCTGATCCCGGTCGTGTCCTCGCTGTCCGATGACATCATCACCGCCGTGCCCAAAGCCATGCGCGATGGCTCGCTGGGCCTGGGGGCCACGCGTTCGGAAACCATCAAGAAGGTGGTTTTGCCGGCAGCCCTTCCGGGCATCGTGGGCGCCGTGCTGCTGACCGCCTCGCGCGCCATCGGCGAGACCATGATCGTGGTTCTGGCCGCCGGCGTTGCCGCCAACCTCACGATCAACCCGTTCGAGGCGATGACCACCATCACGGTGAAGATCGTCAATCAGCTGACGGGCGATCTCGAATTCAACTCGCCGCAGACGCTCGTCGCCTTCGCGCTCGGCATGACGCTCTTCGTCGTCACGCTCGTCATGAACATCGCGGCCCTCTACATCGTCCGCAAGTACCGGGAGCAGTACGAATGACCGACATCGCGTCTTCCGGCACGCTCATCGACGCCAAGGCGCCGCCGCGCCGCGACATCGGCCTCAAGCGCCGCTACGCCGCCGAACGCCGCTTCCGCATCTATGGCATCCTGGCCGTTTCGGTCGGCCTGGTCTTTCTGGCCGTGATGCTCTTCTCGATCATCTCCCAGGGCTACACCGCGTTCAGCCAGACCGCGGTCACCCTGCCGATCACCTTCGATCCAGCCGTGATCGACCCCAAGAACGAGCGAGAGAGCGATCCCACCAAGCTGCAGACCGCCAACTATCCTGCGCTTGCGCAAAAGGCCTTGGCCGAAAAACTCGGCTTCGCCGCCAACGACCGGGCCGCCACCCGCCAGCTGCGCGGCTTCCTGTCGGACACCTCGCGCGTTCAGTTGCGTGACATCGTGATGGCCGACCCATCTGTGATCGGTACCACGCGCGATGTGGAAATCCTGACCTCGGCCAATATCGACTCGGCCTTCAAGGGCCAGATCGACCTCGACGTGCCGGAAGCCAACCGCAAGGTATCCGACCAGCAGGTCGGCTGGATGCGTAAGCTTTCTGAAGAGGGTGCGCTCGCCACTCGATTCAACACTGGCCTCTTCACCAATGGCGCTTCGAGCCGTCCGGAAAGTGCTGGCATGGGCGTCGCCATCGTCGGCTCCTTCTACATGATGCTGATCGTTCTGCTCGTGGCACTTCCCGTGGGCGTCGCGGCCTCGATCTATCTCGAGGAGTTCGCGCCCAAGACCAAGTTCACCGACCTGATCGAGGTGAACATCAACAACCTCGCGGCGGTGCCCTCCATCGTGTTCGGCTTGCTCGGCCTCGCCGTGTTCGTGAACTTTTTCGGCCTGCCGCGTTCGGCCTCGGTGGTCGGCGGTCTCGTGCTGACCTTGATGACGCTGCCGACCATCATCATCGCGACCCGCGCGGCGCTCGTCGCCGTGCCGCCATCCATCCGCTCGGCGGCACTCGGTCTCGGCGCCTCGCGCATGCAGATGGTGTTCCACCATGTTCTGCCACTTGCCATGCCCGGCATCCTGACCGGCACGATCATCGGTCTTGCCCGCGCCTTGGGTGAAACCGCGCCGCTGCTCCTGATCGGCATGGTGGCCTTCGTGGCCGACATCCCCTCGACCCCGCTCGACCCGGCGACCGCATTGCCCGTGCAGATCTATATGTGGGCCAACGAAGCCGAACGCGCCTTCGTGGAGCGCCTGTCTGGCGCCATCATCATCCTGCTCATCTTCCTGATGGCCATGAACCTGACGGCGATCATCCTGCGCCGCAAGTTCGAGCGCCGGTGGTAGAAGGAAAGCTCACATGAATCTCATGACAGGAAGCCAAGTGGAAAACGCAGTCCACCAGCAGACCGGCGGCGTCGAGAATACGCCTCTCAAGATGCGTGGCCGCAAGGTCAACGTCTTCTATGGTCCCAAGCAGGCGCTGTTCGGCGTCGATCTCGATGTGCGTCAGAACCAGGTGACGGCGCTGATCGGCCCCTCGGGCTGTGGCAAGTCCACCTTTCTGCGCTGCCTCAACCGCATGAACGACACGGTGGACAGCGCGCGCGTCGAGGGCGACATCACGCTCGACGGCGAGAACATCTACGATCCCAAGATCGATGTGGTGGAACTGCGCGCCCGCGTCGGCATGGTCTTCCAGAAGCCGAACCCGTTTCCGAAATCGATCTACGAGAACGTCGCCTACGGCCCGCGCATCCACGGGCTCGCGCGTCGCAAGGCGGATTTCGACGGCATCGTGGAGAAAAGCCTCCAGCGCGCCGGCCTCTGGTCGGAAGTGAAGGATCGTCTTCATGAGCCCGGCACCGGTCTCTCGGGCGGCCAGCAGCAGCGTCTCTGCATCGCGCGCGCCATCGCCGTGTCGCCGGAAGTGATCCTGATGGACGAGCCCTGCTCGGCGCTCGACCCGATCGCGACCGCGCGCATCGAGGAGCTGATCGACGAACTGCGCCAGAACTATACGATCGTGATCGTCACCCACTCCATGCAGCAGGCGGCCCGCGTGTCGCAGCGCACGGCGATGTTCCACCTCGGCAATCTGGTGGAAGAGGGCCCGACCGAGAAGATGTTCACCAACCCCGACGAGAAGCGCACCCGCGACTACATCACGGGCCGCTACGGCTGATCGCGCCGGGACCAACCCCTCCCGGATCACCGAGACAGAACAGGCTGAGACAATGGGCGAGCATACGGTTTCTTCCTTCGACCAGGAACTCGACGAGATCGACCGCCTGATCGTGCAGATGGGCACGCTGGCGCAGCGGATGGTGGGCGATTCCACCAAGGCCCTGCTTTCCGCCGACGAGCGGTTGGCGGCCCGTGTAATCTCCGAGGACGCGACGCTGGACGCCTTCCAGCGCGATCTCGACGCGCGTGTCATCACTTTGATCGGCAAGCGCCAGCCCATGGCGCAGGATCTGCGCGCAGCCGTCGGCGCGCTGCGCATGGCGGCCGATCTCGAGCGCATCGGCGATCTTGCCAAGAATGTCGCCAAGCGCGTCAATGCGGTGGGCCGCACACCGGTCTCCGAAACGCTGTCCAACAGCATCGAGGCGATGTCGCGCGTCGTGCAGGATGCGGTGAGCGACGTGCTCGACCACTACACCGCGCACAATGCGGAGGCCTTGCAGGCGCTGCGCGTGGACGACGAGAAGATCGACATCCGCTACACCGCGATCTTCCGCGAGCTCCTGACCTATATGATGGAAGACCCGCGCGTGATCACCACCTGCACGCATCTGCTCTTCTGCGCCAAGAACCTCGAACGCATCGGCGACCACGTCACCAACATCGCCGAGAACGCCTATTATGTGACGACCGGCCTGCAACTGCCCGCCAAGCGCCCCAAGCGCGACGAAACCATGCCGGCGGCGAGCGTGAGCTGAGGAGAAGGCCCGCATGAACGCACGGATCATGGTGGTCGAGGACGAGGAATCGCTCGGCCTGCTTCTTCGCTACAATCTCGAAGCCGAAGGTTTCGCGGTCGAGGTGATCGAGCGCGGCGACGAGGCGGATATCAGGCTGAAGGAAGAGGTGCCCGACCTTCTGGTGCTCGACTGGATGCTGCCGCAGGTGTCGGGCATCGAGCTTTGCCGCCGCCTTCGCCTGCGCAACGAGACCCGCGCCCTGCCGATCATCATGCTCACCGCGCGCGGTGAGGAAGCCGACCGGGTGAGGGGGCTTTCGACGGGTGCCGACGACTATCTTGTGAAGCCCTTCTCGACCCCCGAATTCGTGGCCCGCGTGCGCGCGCTCCTGCGCCGGGCCAAGCCGCAGGTTTTGTCCAACGTGCTTTCCGTCGGCGACATGGTGCTCGACCGCGAAGCGCATCGCGTCTGGCGCGCGCAGACCGAGCTCAAGCTCGGTCCTACCGAGTTCCGCCTGCTCGAATTCATGATGCGCCATCCCGGCCGTGTCTTTTCGCGCGGGCAGCTGCTCGACAAGGTTTGGGACGAGACGCTCGACATCGACGAACGCACGGTGGACGTCCATGTCGGCCGCCTGCGCAAGGCCATCAATCCCGAAGGCATGACCGACAAGATCCGCACCGTGCGCGGCGCCGGCTACGCCATTCAGGAGCAGTGACCCTCCCGCTCGAGGCGTAGTGCGGCCGGATCAGCCGGCGAGCGCGATGCCGGGCGAAAAGATTTCCTCGTCGAGGTGCTGAAGCGCGCGGAGCGCGGAGCCTTGGCGGATCAAGGGCATTTCGTCGGGCTCGAGAGCAAATGCGATGTTGCCGGCGCGCGCCCCGCCTGCGGTCGCCTGGAGCCCGCGACGCAAGCCCGGTTTCATCAGGTCGAAGGCCTGGGTGTTGGCGCCGACAAAGGTGACGGGCAGGGGGTCGACAAGCGCGAAGAGGCTGCCCAAGCCCAGACCGATGGCTTCGCCTGCCTTGTCGAAAGCCTTTTGTTCGAGCGGCGAACCGTTCCGCGCGGCATTGACCAGTTTTGTCATATCGGCCGTGCTGATATTGGAAAGCGGCTGGACCTTCTCACCGTTTCCTGCCGCCGCACGGGCAATCGCATAGCTGCCGGCATAGGCCTCGACGCAGCCATACTTGCCGCAGCGGCAAAGCGCGCCGCCGGGGTGCAGCATCAGGTGACCGAACTCGGCACCCGAAGAATGCGTGCCCGAGAAGATGCGCCCATCGAGCACGATGCCCATGCCGATGCCGTGTGACAGCAGGACCACCGCGAAATCCCGCTGCCGCCGCGCCGTGTTCGCGCTCATCAGGGCGGTGGCGATCATCGAGCAGTCGTTCTCGACGCCGGTCGGCACGCCCGTGCGGCGCTCGATGAGATCGGCGAAACCCAGACCCGTCCATGGTGTGATCGGCGTCCAGACCATCTCGCGGCCCGCTCGATCCGTGATGCCCTGCACGGCGAGAACAACGCGCAGAACAGGACCGGCGGCCTTTTGCGCGGCGTGCTCCACCAGTTCGGCGACGATGCCGGAAACCTCGTCCTCCAGCGCGGCGGCTGATATCCGGAGAGTGTCGAGGCGTTTGGCGCGATCGGCGATGGTAGTGCCGGCATAATCGAGAAGTGCGGCCGACAGGTGGTTGAGCGTCAGCGTCGCGACCACCACCGTGCCTGCCCGAGGATCGAGTGCGAGCCCGACCTGCGGGCGTCCGCGCTTGAGAATGGCGGCAGGTTCCTCCGCCTCGATCTCGCGCAGCGCGCCTTCCGTGATCAGACCGGCGGAAATGGCCGAAACGGTCGAAGCGCTGAAACCGGTCGCATTCGCGATCTGGGTTCGCGAGACCTGCCCGACCTTGCGCACCGATGAGAGTACCAGAAGCCGGTTGTTGCGCCTGAGATCGTCGTGGCGGATGCCGCTCGCCATGTCCTTCCTCCCCTGAAACGGCTCGCGCCCGTTCCGCCCATGCTTGTTGCCAATCATATTGACAGAGGAGGCCGCCTCGGTCACTATTTTTTCGGACCTCGAAAAAAAGAGGTCGGGTTGGTCGCTTCGGCTTCAACAGGCTGCATCGCACGGGAGCGCGATGCTTATCGGGAGGAACATCATGAAAAAATTCGCAACCGCCATTCTGGCGGGCGTCGCCATGACCGTGGCGCTCGGCGGCGTCGCATCCGCCAAGGACAAGGTGATCGGCGTGTCCTGGTCGAACTTCCAGGAAGAGCGCTGGAAGACCGACGAAGCCGCGATCAAGAAGGCGCTGGAAGCGGCCGGCGACAAGTACATCTCCGCCGACGCGCAGTCCTCGGCCTCCAAGCAGCTCACCGATGTAGAAAGCCTGATCTCGCAGGGTGCCAACGCGCTGATCATCCTCGCGCAGGACGCTTCGGCCATCGGGCCCGCCGTGCAGAAGGCGCTCGACGAAGGCATTCCGGTGATCGCCTATGACCGTCTGATCGACAATCCGGACGTGTTCTATCTCACCTTCGACAACAAGGAAGTGGGCCGCATGGAAGCCCGCGAAGTGTTCAAGGTGAAGCCCGAAGGCAACTATGTCTTCATCAAGGGCAACGGTGCCGATCCGAATGCTGACTTCCTGTTCGAAGGCCAGATGGAAGTGCTGAAGGAGGCCATCGACGCCGGCAAGATCAAGAATGTCGGCGAGGCCTATACGGATGGCTGGCTGCCGGCCAACGCGCAGAAGAACATGGAGCAGTTCCTGACCACCAACGACAACAAGGTCGATGCGGTGGTGGCGTCCAATGACGGCACGGCGGGCGGCGCCATCGCGGCGCTCGACGCGCAAGGTCTCGCGGGCTCCGTGCCGGTTTCGGGCCAGGACGCAGACCACGCCGCGCTCAACCGCGTGGCGCTCGGCACGCAGACGGTCTCGATCTGGAAGGACTCGCGCGAACTCGGCCGCAACGCCGCCGAGATCGCCTCGCAGCTGGCCGACGGCAAGGCCGCCGATCAGGTGGCAGGCGTCACCAAGTTCAAGACCCCCGGCGGCAACGAGCCCGTCTCGCTGTTCCTGACCCCCATCCCGATCACCAAGACCAACCTGAACGCCGTGATCGAGGCGGGCTGGGTCACGAAGGATGTGGTCTGCGCCGGTGTGACGGCCGGTTCGGTCGACGCCTGCAAGTAAGCATGAAATGGTCCGCCGCGCTTTTTGAGGAGAAGCGCGGCGGACCGGCCATCCGGCTGGCGGCCTGCCATTCATAAGGCCGCATGGGGAGGAGAGCATGGCTGATACGGCCACCGGTGCCGCGCCCGACCGCGCGCGCGCAAGCGAACAAGGCGCTGTCGGACGCTTTCTGCAGGCGACCGAAATCGACACCCGCATGCTCGGCATGGTCGGCGCGCTGGTCCTGATCTGGCTCGGCCTGCACTTCCTGTCGGGCGGGCTATTTCTCACCCCGCGCAACCTCTGGAACCTGTCCGTCCAGTCCGCCTCCATCGCCGTCATGGCGACGGGCATGGTGCTCGTCATCGTCACGCGCAATATCGACCTGTCCGTGGGCTCGATCCTCGGCTTCGTCGGCATGATCATGGGCGTGCTGCAGGTGACGATCCTGCCGCAGATGGCAGGCATCGCCCAAGGCAGTCCCGCTCTCTGGATCCTGGCGCTTCTCGCAGGCCTCGGCGTCAGCCTGCTGATCGGTGCGTTCCAGGGCTTCCTCGTCGCCTATCTTTCCATTCCCGCCTTTATCGTCACGCTGGGTGGCCTCCTCGTCTGGCGTGGTGCCGCTTGGTGGGTCACGAGCGGCCAGACGGTGGCGCCGATGAACCCCACCTTTCGCCTGATCGGCGGTGGGCCCGAAGGCTCGATCGGCGCTTTCTGGAGCTGGGTCGTGGGCCTCGCGGCCTGTGCCGCTGTGGCGGTCCTTCTTGCCAATGGGCGACGCCAGCGGCGGCGCTTCAAATTCCCGCAGCGGCCGGTCTGGGCGGAGGTGTTTCTGGGCGCGCTGGCCTGCGTGCTGATCCTCGGCGCGGTCGGCGTCGCCAATTCCTATCCATGGCCCGCTGCCATCGTGCGCCGCTACGCGCAGGCCAACAACCTTTCAGTGCCGGATGGCGGATTGTTCATCGCGCATGGCATCGCGATTCCCGTCCTGATCGCCGTCGCGGTCGGCATCGTCATGACGTTTCTCACGAACCGCACGCGCTTCGGCCGCTACGTCTTCGCCATTGGCGGCAATCCGGAAGCAGCAGCACTTGCCGGCATCAACACGCGCTGGGTGCTGTTGAAGATCTTCGCGCTGATGGGCCTGCTCGCCGGCGTGGCCGCTGCCATCTCCACGGCGCGCCTCAATGCCGCCACCAACGCACAGGGCACGCTGGACGAGCTGCTGACCATCGCCGCAGCCGTGATCGGCGGGACCTCGCTCGCGGGCGGTGCCGGGACCATTGCGGGCGCCATGCTCGGCGCGCTGCTGATGCAATCGCTGCAATCGGGCATGGTGCTTCTCGGCATCGACACGCCCTTGCAGAACATCGTGGTGGGTGCCGTGCTCGTGGTCGCCGTCTGGCTCGACACGCTTTACCGCAAGCGAGCCTGAGAAGGAGAGGGACCATGGACAATCACGCAGCCCCGCTCGTCGAGATGCGCGACATCTCGATCGCATTCGGCGGCATCCGTGCGGTCGATGGGGCGTCGATCGACCTCTATCCCGGTGAGGTCGTCGCACTTCTCGGCCATAACGGTGCCGGCAAATCGACGCTGATCAAGATCCTGTCGGGCGCCTACAAGCGCGATGCCGGCACGATCCTCGTCAATGGTGAAGAGGCGTCGATCGCAAACCCGCGCGACGCCAAGAAATACGGCATCGAGACGATCTACCAGACGCTCGCGCTCGCCGACAATGTCGATGCCGCCGCCAATCTCTTTCTCGGCCGCGAGATCATGACACCCTTCGGCACGCTGGACGATGCCGCGATGGAAGCCAAGGCACGCGAGGTGATGGGGCGGCTCAATCCGCGCTTCCAGCGCTTCAAGGAGCCGGTGGTGAAGCTGTCGGGCGGCCAGCGCCAGTCGGTGGCAATCGCGCGCGCGATCCTTTTCGACGCGCGCATCCTGATCATGGACGAGCCGACGGCGGCGCTCGGACCGCAGGAAACCGCGCAGGTCAGCGAACTCGTGATGCAGCTCAAGAAGGAAGGCATCGGCATCTTCCTGATCAGCCACGACATCCATGATGTGTTCGATCTGGCCGACCGCGTCTGCGTGATGAAGAACGGGCGCGTCGTCGGCACGGCACGGACCAGCGATGTCACGCAGGACGAAGTGCTCGGCATGATCATCCTCGGCAAATGCCCGCCGGGTGCCGTGCCGGGGCCGGGCGCCATGACGCTCGCCGCCTGAACGTCGAACCCTAAAGAAAAAGGCCCCGAAAGGGGCCTTTTCCGTTTGAACCTCGGCTCGGATCAGCAGCGGGCCGTGTAGACGTTGCCGCGGCGATCGCGATAGCGGCAATAGCCCGGATCGGCAGCCTTGCCGATGAGGTAACCGCCGACCGCACCGGCACCTGCGCCGATCAGCGCGCCGGTCGTGTCGCCGGCGATGCCGCCGATCACAGCGCCGCCGACAGCACCAGCCGTCGCAGTCTTTTCGGCCGTGGTGCAGCCGGTCACGCCGAGCGTGGTCACCAGCCCCAGGGCAAGCATGAACTTCTTCATTGAAAACTCCCTCACTTGGATCGTTTTGCCGGTCCAGGCAGATGGTTCACATCTGCCCTCTCGCCAGCCCTCAACGCACCATGTGGCGATTTGTTCAACGCCCGGCAAAAAAGCTCAGATGAAGGTGAAGCCGATGATCCCGGTTCCGATTACGGCAACCGCGAAGGCGCTGATGCGTGCGTAATGCGAGAACCAAAAGGGCGTGCGGGTGGCGGCCGGTTCGTCGTCAGGAAACGATGCCATCGAGAGCCGAGCTGCATGCTCGAAGTTCTGGACTTCAGCGACCATTGGCGTTTCCTCCGCACCGTCTCGTTGTAACGGCATCAGAGATTAACAGTTCCTTATGACCGATTTTTCTCGGCTATCGGTGGAACCCATCTCATTCTTTGGGATTAACAGCGCATGAAGCGGTTGCCGCTGCCTCTCAACCCCCACCCCTCGCGGCACGTTTCTTTTTGAGAACGACGATCCCCCTCCGTCCTTCTCAACCCTCAAAGCCGGTCCCTCGCGGGCCGGCTTTTTCTTTGGTCTCGCGTGAGAAGCAAGGATAGGAAAGAGGCAGGATGCGGTTCAGTCGATCGTGCTGAGGGGGACCGTCAATTCGTATCGCAGCTCGCCTTCACTCATGACGAGCGTGGCGTGTCCGCGAAGCGAAGCGGGCACGACGCGCTCGAGCGTCAAGGTGCCGAAACGCTTCTCGATGCCGTCGAACTCGGCCATCGGCACATCCTCCTGCCAAAGCAGGTTCAGGCTCCGCTCGCCAGCTTCCTCGCTGATGATCTCGGACACGATGTCGACGCGACCATCAGCCTGGCCCAGCGCCCCGTAACTCAAGGAATTCGCGCCCAATTCGTGCAACGCCAACCCGATATGCAGCGCGGCATTGGGGTTGAGATGGAGATCGGGCCCCGCAAAGTCGATCCGCGATTTTCCGGTGGGGAGGTACCGCTCGACCTGGTTGGCCACGAGATCGCGCAACTGGGCGCCGCGCCAGTTGGAAAGCGTCACCAGATCCTGGGAGGCCGCGATCGATTGCAGCCGGCCACGAAACCGGTTCAGAAAACCGTCGATGGACGTGGAAAAGCGACCGGTCTGCGATGCGATGCTCTGGATGATGGCGAGGAGGTTCTTCGACCGATGGCTCACCTCGCGCAGCAACATGTGAAGCGCGCGCTCACGCTGTTTCTGCTCGGTCACATCGACCATGGTCGTCGCAATCGTCTGAACCAGACCTTCTTCATTGCGAAGAGGATCGATCCAGACATTGAACCAATGCGCCACCGGCGACGTAATCTGCAGCTCGCAGAAGCTGGGCTGGCCGTCCTCCAAGGCGCGATGCTTGAGCTCGGTCAGCCGCGCTGCTTCGCTTGCAGGCAGGTAGTCACCATCGTATGCGCCAAGAAGACTGGTCTTCCAAAGGCTCGGGACATTCAGAGCCCACACGATCTTCAGTTCGGTGTTCTGCAGCAGGACAGTCGCGCCGGTATGGCGGGCTGCCAGCGACAGGCTCATTTCAACCGATCGATTTTCCTGCGGCTCCTCTTTCCGATCTTCTGGCCGATCTGCTGGCGACGTTGGAACCAATCGATCCCCCATCATCGGATGCCGCGGAGGCGCGGCATCCTCGGATTGATCATGCGGTCCCATAGTGCCTGACTATGCGCGTCAGGAAGCGCGGCGGAAAAAACCCGCCAGAACGGAAATCACCAGGAAGGCGAGGAAGATGAAAAGCAGCAGTTGCGCGATGCCTGCGGACGCGCCCGCAATGCCGCCGAGACCCAACGCGCCAGCGATGATGGCCACAACCAGAAACACCAATGCCCAGTACAACATGTCCGTGCCTCCTAAGGTTTGTCGGGGAATGAGTTCGAGGAACGGCAGCCGCGACAAAACGTTCCGCCCTCTTCCCCGAGAAGGAGCGGTTGCCACACCTGCGCTGAGACCTGAAAGGCGGAGCGGCTCAGGCCGCCGCCTTCGCCTGCCGATCGAAGAACAGCGCCTGGCTGATCAATGCCTTCACCATGTCCGGATTGAACGGCTTGGTGACAAGGAAAGCCGGTTCCGGTCGCTCGCCGGTCAGCAGGCGCTCCGGGAAAGCCGTGATGAAGATCACCGGCACCGAAGTCGAGGACAGGATCTCGTTCACGGCGTCGATGCCCGACGAACCGTCCGCCAACTGAATGTCGGCCAAGACCATCTTGGGGTGCGCCTTGTTGAACAGCGCGGTCGCCTCCGCATGGGTGCGGGCGACACCGACCACATTGTGGCCGAGGCTTTCCACCATTTCCTCGATGTCCATCGCGATCAGAGGCTCGTCCTCGATGATCATGATGTCCGTCGCGACCTGGCGTGAGATTTCGTTGCTGGCTTCGGTCAGAAGCCTGGAGAATTCTTCCTCGCTCACATCCATGACCTCGGCCGCCTCACGCTCATCGAAGCCTTCGACGGCGACGAGCAGAAAGGCCTGGCGCGGGGCAGGGGCGATGGCCGTCAGGTTGGCTGCCGCGCGCTGCTCCCAGATCGAGGTCGGGGATTCCTGCGGCACACGGATGGCGACCGAGGTGAAAAGCTTGGCGAAGACCTTGTAGAGTGCGATGCGGTCGCTGGAAGCCTTGGGGAAAATGCTGGTATCTGCGATCAGGGCTTCGAGCATCGCGGCAACGAGGGCATCACCGCTGGCCTGAGAACCGGAAACCGCCCGCGAGAAGCGCCGAAGAAAAGGCAGGTGCGGCGCAATAGTGGCGGACAAACTCATATTGGAAATTCTCCCTCAACGCGACTTCAAGCACAGAGCTTCGGGCATGGGGTGCCCTTGGTCCAGCCCCATTGCCCATACACCAAACGCCTTTTCACCTGAATTGTTCCTGAACAAGGAACGAAATCGCGCCCGCACCGTTTGAGGCCGGTTGGGGATCGAATCCAGCCGGGTGAAGTCAACGGGGAGGTTGTACTTCAAGCGCGACCGGTCGGTTTTGTTCCCGACGCATGCTGGCAGAAGATTTCGCCGTTGCCTATGTTTCCCGGAAGGCTGGGCGGCGGTCGATCAGGCGGGATATTCCTGCCTGGTTCGCAGAGCCGGCAAGAGTTGAACAAGGGTGCGCGTCCTTCAGGGTGATTGGGGCCATTGAACGAATGAGCGATGACGAAAAAGGCGTAGCGGATGCCGGCAAGGCGTCCGGCCGCGTCGATCCGCTGGGTACGAACTCGGAGATCGGTCGCAAGCTGCGGCAATACTACGATGAACTGGTGTCCGACGATGTGCCCGACCGCTTCGCGCAACTCCTGAGTCAGCTCGAAGGCGCGGAAACCTCGCGCAAGGAAGGCTGATCCATGGCCGTTTCTCAGGGTTTCAAAAAGGACCTTCTGGGCGCCATCCCGAGCCTTCGTGCCTTCGCCGTATCGCTGTCTCAGAATGCCGACAAGGCCGACGATCTGGTGCAGGAAACGCTGGTCAAGGCGTGGGACAAGCACGAGAGCTTCCAGCCGGGCACCAATCTGAAGGCATGGCTCTTCACCATCCTGCGCAACGAATTCTACTCGCAGATGCGCAAGCGCGGACGCGAGGTGCAGGACAGCGATGGCGTGATGACCGGACGTCTCGCGGTGCACCCCTCGCAGCACGGCATGCTCGATCTCAAGGATTTCCGCGGGGCGCTCGAGCAGCTGCCCGAAGACCAGCGCGAAGCGATCATCCTGATCGGAGCCTCGGGCTTTTCCTACGAGGAAGCGGCCGAAATCTGCGATTGCGCGGTGGGCACGATCAAGAGCCGTGTCAGCCGGGCGCGCACGCGTCTGCAAGATATCCTGAAGATCTCGGGCGATTCCGACTACGGACCGGATGCGATCGCGTCGCAGGTGATGGGGTCGAGCGCGGCCTGACGGTGCTGGCGCAGCCTAAAGCGCTGCGCCATTCCGCCTTTGCCTGCTCTCAAGCGCGCGCGACACGGCACCCAGCAGTTCGTCGCTCGCATAGGGCTTGTTGATCACGGCAACGTCGGGAAACGAGGAAAACGCCTCGTCGGCGTCGCTGTAACCGGATGCAAAGATGAAAGGCACGCTGCGCTCCTTGAGACGCTGTGCGAAAGCGAGGGAAGAAACGCCGCCCAACATGACATCGATGATGGCAACGTCGTATTCACCGAAATCGAAACCGTCGCCTTGCGTTTCGCTGATGCTGCGCAGGATGGAAACGTCGCCCGCTCCGTGATCGCGGCACAGCTGTTCGACATCCATGGCGATCAGGAATTCGTCTTCCAGCAGCAGGACGCGTGCGCCGTCCAGCGCGCCAGTGGTCAAAGCAGAATCACTCCGGTCATGGTGTTGCAGTGGATGGGAGAGCGGATGGGCTGTCATTTAAAAAAGACGTGTTGGCCGGGACGTTCTGGTCGCTCAGCGCCTGAAACGATGAAAGACCGAGAAAAACCGGCTGTGCCGTCCTTTCGTGTCAGGGGATAAGGGACGGAGCGGGCTGGACAGACTGCACAAACCCTCCTGATCCTCTGCGGAAACCGAGCAGCCCAAACCAAGCCGGAGGGGCACCATGGCAACAGACAAATCTCACGCTTCCGCACGCAAGGCGCCGACCAAGGTGGCCGTGAAGCGGGATATCCTCGACATCAACGAAACCGAAAACGGAACCGAAAAGGAGACCATCATGGCAGCCGATCTCGAAGCCGACATCCGCCAGCTGCGCGAAGACGTGGCCGCTCTCGCCAAGCAACTCGCGGCGACCACCCAGCATGGCGCCGGGACAGCCCGCGCAGTGGCGCTTGAGGGCGTCGATCACCTGCGCCTGCAGGGCGAAGCGGCGATCGACGCGCTGCGCAGCAATGCCCGCGATCTCGAAGCCCAGCTGACGAGCTCGGTGCGCGAGAAGCCCGTGACCTCGCTCGCGATCGCAGCCGGCATCGGCTTCCTGTTCGCGCTTTTCACCCGGCGCTGATCCGGCCGGCATCATCAATCGAGAGGGGGCCTGGGCGATGATCAGTATGCTGGGATCGATGATCCTTGGCACGGCTTCGGCCGAAGCCGGTATCGCGGTGAAACGTGCCAAGGCGGCGGTCGCCGCCTATGCCGTGGGCGGCATCCTGCTGATCCTGGGCCTAGGCTTCCTCTTGCTTGCGGCTTACGCCTGGGCCGCGAACCGGTATGGCCCGGTACAGGCAGCACTGGGCTTCGGCGGCGGATTCATTCTCATTGGGGCCGTCTTCATCTTCGCCCACCGCGTTTCATCAACCCGCAAGCGGCGCATCGACGAGGCCCGGCGTGCGGCCGAAGCGCGGAGCCTGGCCACCACGGCTGCGATCTCCTCCCTGCCGACGGCGATCGCAAGCCCGCAGACCGTCCCTTTGATCGGCCTCGCCGGTGCCTTTGCCGTTGGTTACGCGATCTTCCGCGAGAACCGCAGACCCCCCAGGCCCGTGGTTCGCAGGATGCCGCCGCCATCCCCGTTCACCGGAGCGCCTCCGCTCTGAGGCGGCGTCGGCTGCAGCTCGGGCCTGTCTCGTCCGAGCGAGCCTCAATCCTCGATATCAGACCTGTTCAGGCGTCAGGGGAAGCGTGATCGTGGCCTTCACGCCATCGGGCAGGAACTCGTGCTCGACATGGCTGCCCAGAACCTTGCCCAGGCTGCGGCGGATCAGGATCGAACCGAAGCCGTGCTGGTTCGGCTTCTCGACGGCCGGACCGCCGCGTTCTACCCAATCGAGCTGCATCAGCCCAGGCGCGGTGAGACGCCAGCCGAATTCCACATGGCCGCGCGGGACGGACAGGGCGCCGTATTTCAGCGCATTGCTCGCGAGTTCATGAAGGATGAGGCCGAGGCCCAGGGCCTGGTCGGGCGGCAGAACGAGATCGGGGCCCTCGAGACGGATGCGCGGGTTCTTGGCATCATCGAAGGGGCCGACTTCGAGCTTCACCAGATCCAGCATGGCAATGCCGCGCCATTCCTGATCGGACAGAAGATTATGGGCGAGACCCAGCGCCTGCAGGCGCCCCGAGAAGGCATCGAGAAACTCCCGCGGCTTTTTCGCATGCCGCACGGTCTGACTTGCCAGGGCCTGCACGGTCGCAAGCGTGTTCTTCACCCGGTGGTTGATCTCGCGTAGCAAAAGCCTTTGGCGCTCGTCGCCGGCCTTGCGCTCGGTGATGTCGAAATTCACGCCGAACACGAGGAGAGGCTGGCCGCTTTCATCGCGTTCGACCACTCTTCCGCGCGCCGCCAGCCATTGGGGCGGATCGGTGTCGCGGATGCGGTATTCGCCCTCATATTCCCCGGTCGTGCCGATGGCCTCCCGGAACCGCGCACGGCTGACCTTCAGATCGCGGCGGTCGATGGTCGCGAAAAGGGTGCGCGCGCGGATTTCGGTGGCCGGCTCGAACCCAAACAAAGTGGGCAGAAGCGGGTCGCATTCGATGGTGTGGTGGCGGATATCCCAGACCCAGCTCGCAAGGCCGGCCGCCTCGAGTGCGATGCCGCGGCGCTTTTCCTCCCGTGCGAGCGCCAGACTGGCTATCGCGCCCGAGCGCGAGGCGTGCTTAAGCGAAAACAGGCTCGACGCAAGCCCGGCCAAGCCGCGCAGCTGATCGAGAACGGCATCTTCGACCGACGCGAGAGGTTCGAAGCCGTAGGCCGCCAAAGTGCCGATTCGAAACCCGTCCACGACCACCGGAATGCCGACATAGGACCGTATATGCGGCTCGCCGACGACGTGAGTGTTGTCGAGGAAGCGCGCGTCCTCATGGGTGTCGCCGACCATGAGAATCTCGCCTAGAGCCAGAGTGTAGGCGCAGAACGAGGTTTCGACCGGCGTTTCCTTCAGCTCCGCGCCGAAACAGGCGCTGAACCATTGGCGGCTGTCGTCCATGACGCTGACAACCGCGACCGGCAGCTTCAGGAGATGGGCGACCGCTGCGGCGAGTATCTGGAAATCATTATCGCCCGAGCTATCCATGAGCTGCAGCGAGCGCAGCGCCTCCAGTCGAGCGCTGTCACCGATGATGCCGGCGACCGAGGCTGGCAAGTGTTTCGAAGATATGTCTATCGCAAGCGACAAGTCTCGCCGATCCCTGGAAGTTGTGGCGCTGTTTCAGTGTTCCGAAGAGTGGCGTGGTAACGGACGGAACCTGTGTCGTGCAAGCGCATTCCAATCACAAGTTTCGGCCCCCAACGGCCTCCCATCGTGAAGGAAGCGGATATGTCCAAGATTGTGAACGAAGAACGCGCGCGCCAGGGCCGTCGGGGATCCACTGTGCTGATCATTCTCGTGGTGGCGCTCATTCTGGCGGCGATCGGCTGGTTCGCGGTCGAATATTACGGCCAGAGCATCGACAACCAGCCGACCCAGCTCGACACAGCGAACTGACGATCCTCGCAGGGCGCGGTCAGGCCTCCTTCGGGAGGCCTTTTCGTATGTGTCGCCGACAGTCCCGAATGCACCCAACGGAAGCCACAAAACTTGGCAGGCCGATCCGAACAAAGGAACCTATGCAGCGTCGATGTGTTTGTAAAAGGTAGTCGCCGCGCCGGGCAGGCCCTGCAACGGTTGCCCTAGACGCGGCGGTGCATCCCATTCAAGCATGACAATGCACAAGGAGAGCTTATCATGATCCGCAAGCTTTTGGCCACAACAGCCTTCGCCACCGTGCTCGCAACCGGCGCATTCGCGCAGGAGGCCACCACGCCTGCTCCGGCAGCACCGGCTGCCACTGAAGCCACCACGCCTGCCGTCGGCACGGCCGAAGGTCATCTCGCCACCAACCTCATCGGCGAGAACGTCTATAACGGCACCGCCGAGAACGCCGAGAAGATCGGCGACGTGAACGATCTGGTTCTCAGCGATTCCGGTCAGATCGAGTCCGTCGTGGTCGGCGTCGGCGGGTTCCTCGGCATCGGCGAAAAGAACGTCGCGCTGAACTACAAGGACTTGTCCTGGAACGAGCGCAACGGCGACCGCTGGCTGGTGACCGCCTCGACGAAGGACGCTCTGCAGGCTCTGCCGGCATTCGATCGCGCCGCTTATGACGCGAAGCCTGCGAACACTGCACAGAACACCGATGCTTCCGGCTCGTCGACCACTGCGATGGCGCCGGCTACCACGGCTCAGCCTGCCGCTCCGGCGACCGACTCGGCGGCCAATGCGACCAACACCACCAACAACATGGCCGCGACGCCCGACCAGACCCAGACCGCTGCGATCGATCGCTCGACGCTGAAGGAAGTGCCGGCCGACAAGCTGACGGCTGACAACCTCGTCGGCACCACCGTTTACGGCGCGAACGATCAGAATGTCGGCGAGATCAGCGATATCGTCCTGACGGCCGACGGCAAGGTCGATGCCGTGCTGATCGACGTCGGCGGCTTCCTCGGGATGGGTGCGAAGACGGTCGCGGTCGGCATGGACAAGCTGTCCTTCATGCAGGACGGCAGCGACAACCGCTACCTCTACACCAACTTCACGAAGGAGCAGTTGGAAGCTCAGACGGCTTACGACGCCGGCACCTATGCGACCAACCGTGACGCCCAGCGTCTGACCGTGCAGTAAGACTTCTTCGTCTTATCGATCCTTGGTCGGATCGGAGGCCCGTGCCGCTCCTGCGGCGCGGGCTTTTTTGTTGTCTTGCGTCCAAAAAGGCGACAGTCCATTCGTCATCCGAGACATGAACATCGTGGCTCGGTTCGCCATATCAAGAGCCGACAAGCGCCGCATCAGGCGGCGCTCCAGGAGAATACCGCGATGACCGACACGACGATCGGCGGGCTGATCCAAGGCCTGCACCACGTCACGCTGATGGCAAAGGATGCGCGCCGCAACAACCGTTTCTACACGGAAGTTCTCGGCCTGCGCCGCGTCAAGCAGACGGTGAATTTCGACGCGCCCGATGTCTACCATCTCTACTATGCCGATGGCGCGGGCACGCCCGGCACGGTGATGACGTTCTTCCCCTTTCCGAACATCGCGCGCGGCACGACAGGTGTGGGCGCGGCATCGCGCACGAGCTTTTCCGTGCCCGCCGGCAGCCTTGCCTTCTGGCGCGACAGGCTGGCGGCCGAAGGGATCGAAGTGGAGGACACTTTGCGCTTCGGTGAAGCGGGGATCGAGTTCGCAGGCCCCGACGGCGAGGGCTTGTCGCTTGTGGAGCGCGCCGATGATCCGCGAGAGCCGTGGACCGGCAACGGGGTGGCAGCGGATATCGCCATTCGCGGCTTCCACGGCATCACGCTTCTCTTGCGCAAGGCCGAAGGCATTTCCGCCATCCTCCAATTCATGGGCTATCGCGAGGGGGGGCAGGACGGAAATATCACGCGGTTCGTCAGGGATGGCGGCAACGGCGCGAATATTATCGATCTGGAAGAGAGCGCGGACGCGCCGTTCACACGGCAGGGTGCCGGCTCGGTGCATCATGTCGCCTTCGCCGTCGAGAATGCCGAGGCGCAGGCCAAGGTGCGCGATGCGCTGGTGGCACTCGGCGCGCAGGTGACGCCGTCGATCGACCGCGATTATTTCCGCGCCATCTATTTCCGCACCCCGGCGGGCGTGTTGTTCGAGGTGGCGACCAACGATCCGGGTTTTGCGCGGGACGAAGACCCGGCGCATCTGGGCGAAGCGCTGAAGCTGCCGAGCCAGCATGAGCATCTGCGGGCCATCCTCGAAAAGCAGCTGCAACCGCTCGAAGACAGGCCGCTCGGCACGTCCGCGCGCGGCGACGGGGAGGACATGGCATGAGCGAGGTTTCTTATCGCTTTCTCGAAGCCGACGCAGCGCCCGGCGCGCCGCTTCTCGTTCTCTGCCACGGCACGGGCGGCGGGCCGAACGAAATGCTGGGGCTCGGCCGCGCTGTCTTGGGGGGCGCCGCGATGGTCGCACCTGCGGGCGATGTGTCCGAGGGCGGTGCCGCACGCTTCTTCCGACGCACGGGCGAGGGTGTCTACGACATGGACGACCTCGCACGCGGGACGGCCAAGATGGTGGGGTTCATCGAGGATCAGAAGGCGCGACGCGGCGCTTCGGCCGTGATCGGTCTGGGCTACTCGAACGGGGCGAACATCCTTGCTTCGAGCTTCTTCGCCAAGTCGTCGCTCTTCGAGGCGCTGGTGCTTCTGCATCCGCTCATCCCCTTCGCGCCCGAATGGGGCGAGAGCGCCTCGAGCCGCAGGGTGCTGGTCACGGCCGGCGAGCGCGATCCCATCTGCCCGCCGGCGCTGACCCACCGGCTCGTGTCATGGCTCGAAGAGGCCGGTGCCGATGTGACAGCTGAGTGGCATCCCGGCGGGCACGAGCTGCGGCAAAGCGAGATCGATGCCGTGTCGCGCTTTCTCTCACCTTTCGCCGGCGCCGAGACCGGCACCGAGACTGGCATCGAGCGGGAAGAAAGCGGCACGCGTGGCCGCTATCGCATGGCAGCGGGCAAGGGGCAGTGGGCGGAGCTGACCTATGGCCGGAGTGATGCCGGCGAAATGGTGATCGACCACACTTTCGTGCCGCCGGTCGCGCGCGGCAAGGGGCTGGCCGAGAAGCTGACACTGCGCGCCGTCGCGGATGCTCGCGCGGAAGGCCTGACGGTCGTGCCGCTCTGCTCATATGTCGCCGCGCAGTTCCGGCGCCATCCCGAATGGAGCGACCTCCTCCGAGGCTAACACGAACGACTCACGGAACCGAGAGGTTACGGTTTCGTTACAGGTCCCGCGCAGCGAAGCGCGGGGCCGATACGGTTCTCGTTTAGCTGTGCCGCCGTGCCTAACCGAAGCAGACCGCCGAGCGACACGACCATGCCTCTTTTCGCGAACTCATCCGCCATCCAGACGCCGTCCCGGAACGCCGCGTGCACGCGTCGCCGCGAGCAGCCTCTCGTTCTGGCCGTGCTTCTTCTTTCGGTGGTGGTCGCAGGGCTGGCGTTCTTTTCGGCTTCCGGATCCTCGGCCTTCGCCGCTGTCTCCTCGATCTATGCCGATATCGCGCCGCTGACGGTTTCGCAGAACGTGGAGACCGGCCGTGGCGCCCGCGTGACCGAGCTCACGGCGGAGGAGGCCTGCCGCGGCCAGGCCTGGGGGCGGGAAACCATGACCTGCCTTTCGACCATCTCACGCGAATCTGGCACGCATCTGATCCGACCAACCCGCATCATCGTCGCGGGGCCCGAGCTTCAGCCGCAAACCCCGAACGTGTACTGATTGGACGGTCGGGTCTAGTCGCCCGCCTGCGCCAGCACACTGCGGACATCGAGCGTCGAGAACGGCTTCTCCAGCACCAGCGGGCGCATTCCGTGAGGCAGCCGATCGATCTCCGCCCGGGCGCCCAGGAGATCGCCTGTCACCAGCACGAAGCGGCTGGCAAGGTCCGGTCGCTTCTCGACCACTGCACGGAAGATCGAGGCGCCATCCGCGCAAGGCATGCGCAAGTCGCTGAAGATCAGATCGGTGGGCTCCCGCAGCATATCCTCCGCACTGGTCCACGTGGCCGTCGCGCGCGCTTTCACGCCCATCAATTCGAGAATATCGGCGAGTGAGCTTGCCACATCCGGCTCGTCGTCAATGATCAGCGCATGGCGCAACTCGCGCCTCGGCGCTTCCGGCGTCTGGGCACCTTGCGCGGTCTGGGCGAGGGCGGGCAGTTCCACGACGAAGCGCGCCCCATGCGGCTCGGCGTCCTCCAGCCGCACCGTGCCGTGATGACGCTCCACGATCGAGCGCGAGATCGACAGGCCGATGCCGGTGCCGACGCCGACCGGCTTGGTGGTGAAATAGGATTCGAAGATGCGGTCCTTGATGGCATCGGCCACGCCGGGTCCACTATCTTCCACCGCGAAACCGCAGACGGAATCCTTGCGGAAGGTTCTGACCTTGATGCGCCGTTCGCCGCTCCGTCCGGCCAGCGCGTGCTGGCTGTTGACCAGGAAATTCGCCACCACCTGCGTGAGGTGATCGGCGTCACCTTTCACCAGAAGGCGTTCGCCGGCCAGGTCCGTGTCGATGGAGATCCCGCTCGAACGTGCGCCGTAGGCGGTCACTTCGAGGGCCGCGCGCACCACGGTGTTCAGGTCGGTGTCCGATTGCTCGGGCGGTCGCAGGCGCACCATGCCGAGGAAGCTTTTCACGATCCGTCCGCAGCGCTCGGCCGCCGCCCGCACCTTTTCCGCGCGCAATTTGGTTTGCGGATCGCCCGCGAATTCGTGCAGCAACGTCGATTGCGCCACGACCACGGCGAGCGGATTGTTGAGCTCGTGGCTGACGCCGGCCAGAAGCGAGCCCATCGCCGCCATCTTCTCGTTCTGGTGCAGCCGCTCGCGATGGCGCGTGATCTCGTCCTCTGCCGCGCGTTGCGGGCGCAGGTCGCGGATGGAACCCAGCATCAGGCGGCGGTCCGCGACGCGCACCTCGGATGCGGTCAATTCGATCGGGAAGATTTCGCCGTCCGAATTGCTCGTCACCGTTTCCATGCGCCGCCCGAGCATCGGTGCGCCCCGGCCCGACATATATTCGCCGCCCGTCGCGTAGCCCTTGCGGTAGAAAGGCGGCACCACGGTATGCAGCAGGTCCTTGCCCAGAACCTGCTGTTTGGAAAAGCCGAACATCTTCTCGGCCGCCGGGTTGAACTCGATGATGCTGCCGGTCTCGTCGATGACGATCACGGCATCGAGCGAGGCCTGGATGAGTGCCGTGCGAATGACCTCGCTCACATGCGCGTCCGACGAGGAGCGCTCGGCAGCCTCGCCGATGATGTTGGCAATCAGCTCCACGGAACCCAGTTCGTCCGCCGTCCAATCGCGCTCATGGAGGCAGTCGTTGAGACCGAGCGAGCCCCAGAGATGGCCATTCGCGAAGATGGGGAAGCCGAGCACGGATTTGACGCTTTGGCGGCGCAGGTCCTCGCCGAGATAGCCGGGCACGTCGCGCACCATGGCGACAAAGGGAATGCCGTGCCGGCTCTGCGTGGAGAGATGCTGCAGATAAGGGTCGGTCGCGACCACCCCTTGCGGGATCTCCGTCGGCTTCGCCTCGGCGCCGGGCACATCCGGGTTCGACCAGATCGCTTCGATGGACTGGATGAAGACGTGGTCGTCGGTTTCCTGAAATCGGAAAAGCACGATGCGGTGCACGCCGAGCACGCGGCCGAAGCGACCGAGCGCGTCGCCCAGATCGGTCCGCCAGCTGTCGCGGCGCAGATGGCGGGCGAGGGCTGCCGTGGCAGCCGTGAGGCCGCCACCGGATTCACGTGCTGAAATCCCCTCCACCATGCACACCGTCCCATCGCGCCGCCGCTCCCGGCACCTTGATGGTGCTCTTGAAGAATGATGCGGATCGGCCGCTTACATAACGGAAGGTCGAGAGAAAAGCCCGCGAAATTCGACCGGCACTTTCGCCTTCACTGGAATGGCGGTTTCACGTGAGCGCGAAGATATAACCTTCGCCGCGCACCGTGCGCAGAAAACGCGGGGTCGCCGGATCGTCCTCGATCTTCTTGCGCAGCCGCATGATGCGGATGTCGAGCGCGCGCGACGTGTCCTTCTCGTCATCCAGCCCGACGGCCTGCAGCACCGCGGCGCGGCTCAAGAGCCGGTTGGGACGCGCCAGAAACACTTCGAGTACGTCGAACTCGCTTTTCGCCAGTTCCACCGTGCCGTCCGGCCCGATCACGCGCCGGCCTTCGAGATCGGCCTCGAAGGCGCCGAAGCGAATCGTGCGCCGTGTGGTTTCCCTGCCATCTCTCTCAGGTGCTGCCGCCGCCTCGGCGGGGACCCGGCGCAGCACGCTGCGGACGCGCGCCAGAAGCTCGCGCAGGTCATAGGGTTTCACGAGATAATCGTCGCCGCCGAGTTCCAGGCCCACGATGCGGTCGAGCGAGGTGCCGGCGGCGGTGGCGAAGATCAGCCCGAGCGGCATCTGTCCGCGCAGCCAGCGGCCGAGCGAAAGCCCGTCTTCGCCCGGCATGGCGATGTCGAGAATGGCGAGATGGAAGGCCTGCGTGGCGGCAAGTTTGCGCATGGCGGCGGCGTCTTCGGCCATTTCCACGTCATAGCCGTTCGCCGTCAGATATTCGGCGACCGCTTCCCGAAGATCGGGCTCGTCTTCAACAACGGCGATCCGCGCGCGCATGTTTTTCTCGCTTCCCTTGGGGAAAGAAAGTAATTCGGGCATTGAAGAGGTGTCCAGAGTGGGTTGCTGGTTTCTTTGTTCAGCAAAAAGGATGGGATGAAGCGCGCGGTCGTCGCCTTGGTGGGGTGGGAGAACGAAACCGGCACCGTGATGGGCGACCATCTCGAACGCCGCGGCTTCGTGCTTCGTGCCGAGGCCGAAGCGCTGATGGCGTCGCGGCTGATCGAGAAGGACAAGCCCGACATCGTCGTGCTCGGCCCCACGCTTGCGCGCACAGCCCTTCTCGATCTCCTCGCGCAGGCGAGCGATCCGCAGGCGCCGTTCTTCGTGGTCGTGGCGCGCTCAGGCGATCTCGTGGAGCGTGTGCTGGCGCTCGAGGCCGGGGCCTCCGACATCATCGAGCCCCACATCGCCCCGCGCGAATTCGCGGCGCGCATCAGCGGGCTTGCCCATCGGCGGGGTTTAAGGCGCGGCGAGCTGATCATGCTAGAGCGCGCGACCGTGGATCTGAGCGCGGCACTCGTGATGCATCATTCGGGCCGCGAGGAGCAGCTTTCGCCGGGTCAGGTGACGCTGCTCCGCCTGTTCGCCGCGCGGCCCCGCAGCGTGCTGTCGCGCGAGGAGATCATCGCGACGGCTCCGGCCGAGGACACGGATGCCTTCGACCGCTCGATCGACTCGCGCATCGCGCGGCTGCGGCGCAAGCTCGACACGGACACCATCGCGACCGTGCGCGGCAGCGGCTACCGCTTCGACCCGCCGGGCCGCTGAACGCTTCAGCGGATGGCATGGTCGAGCGTCACCGCGGCAACCTCAACCGGTGGCCGCTCATGCTTGATGACGACGCTGGCAAGACCGGCAAAGCCGAGAAGCGCCTGCACGTAAAGGAGCGTCGATAAAACCGAAACTGCGAAACGGCGATTCATGAGGGTCCTCCGTTGAATTCGAAACTTGCCCGGTGGGCTTCGATGACCGGCTTATCCTGCGGCAACGTAACGGTTTGACGCTTCCGGACGGGTGCTGTGGGCGCGGTTTCGTTTCATTGGCCCGCCCAGCCCTGAGTTTCGTTTAATTGCGAAACGCGCGCGAAACGAATGCAACCGGAAGCCGGCATGCCGGCGAAACATGGTTAATGGACAAGCCCCGCATCGGCGTCGGGGGACGCCTCGCTTCAAAGGGGACGATCCATGCCTGCCTTCTCATTCTCGCGACTGATCAATCTTGCCGGTGCCGTTCTGATCGGCGCGGCCACTCTTCTCGGTGCTGGCCGTGCCGAGGCGGCCAGCCAGATGGTGGCCCGGATCAGCATCTCGGCGCAGCGAATGCTCGTGCTGGTCGATGGGCGTGAGGCGTTCAGCTGGAAAGTCTCGACGGCCGGCCGCGGCTACAGCACGCCGACCGGCACGTTCAGGCCGACGCGGCTGCACGAGATGTGGTATTCGCGCCAGTACGACAACGCGCCGATGCCGCACTCCGTCTTCTTCTTTCATGGCTATGCGGTGCATGCGACCGATGCGGTGAAGAAGCTCGGTCGCCCGGCCTCGCATGGCTGTGTCCGGCTTCACCCCGACAATGCGGCCGACTTCTTCACGCTGGTCGAAACCTTCGGGATCGCCAACACCGCGATCGTGATCACCGAGTGAGGCGTCACGTCCAGCCGTAACGGACGAGGTGGAAGAAGATCGGGGCTGCGAAGACAAGGCTGTCCACGCGGTCCATCATGCCGCCATGGCCCTCGATCAGGTGGCCCCAATCCTTGACGCGGCGGTCGCGCTTGATGGCGGACGCCACCAGCCCGCCGAGCGTGCCCATCAGGCAGGAGACCAGGGCGACGCCACCGGCCTGAAGCGGCGTGAAGGGGGTGAGCCACCAGAGTGTCGCACCCAGAAGGCTCGCCAGAACAAGACCGCCGATCAGCCCTTCCCACGTCTTGGACGGCGACACGCTCGGCGCCAGCTTGTGGCGGCCAAACAGCTTGCCCGACACATATTGCAGCACGTCGCTGCCCTGCACCACGACCAGAAGAAAGGCGACGAGCAGAACCTGTCTGCCCTCGAAACCGGCAATCGGCAGCCAGACGAGGGCCGCGATATGCGAGATGCAATAAACGGTCGCCATCACGCCCCATTGCTGCTCGGCCACGCGATAAAGAAAGTTCTCCGTGTCGCCGCGCAACACGGTCAGCGCCGGCAGGAACAGAAAGCACCAGACCGGCACGAAGATCGCGAAAAGCCCGTACCAGTTCGTCCAGACCAGCCAGTACTGGATGGGGAGGGCGACGAAGAAAAGCGCGAAGAGCGGCCAGTGGTCGGCGCGGCGGGACACCGTCAGCGTCATGAACTCGCGGAGAGCCGCGAACGAGACCAGCGCGAAAAGCCCGATCACCGTGTAGGGGCCGGCAAGGATGGCGGCCGCCAGCACCGCGATCATCACCCACCATGCCTTGATGCGCTCGTCGAGATTGACCAGCGTGGCGTCGGGCGTTCCCGCCCGGGCAGACAGAAG
The DNA here is from genome assembly GCF_024053505.1 of Mesorhizobium liriopis. GTDB lineage: Bacteria > Pseudomonadota > Alphaproteobacteria > Rhizobiales > Rhizobiaceae > Mesorhizobium_B > Mesorhizobium_B liriopis. Next base: position 274,804 of record NZ_JAMXQS010000008.1, read on the forward strand.
GGTGGAAACGAGGCTCGCCACCGTCAGCGTGCCGAGCAGGCCGCCGAACAGATATGTGGTCTCAGGCATCATGAGCGGGGCTCCTTGGGGTCGAGCGCGGCAAGGCTCAGTCGGGCGCGTTCAAGAAAGGCACGGCGTTCCTCGTCTGGTTCGGGCCTGATCGGCGCGCCGAAAACCACGCGGCAGAGAAGCGGCACGGGCAGGAATTCGCCCTTGGGCAGCACGCGCGACATGTTTTCGATGAAGCAGGGCACGAGCTCGATTTCGGGGCGCGCCACCGCGAGATTGTACAGACCGGAGCGGAAGGGCAGCAGGCCCTTTTCCGTTTCGGTGTTGCGGGTGCCTTCGGGGAAGATGATCAGCGAGCAGCCGCGATCGAGCACGTCGAGCATCGCCTGCATGGGATCGCCCATTCGCTTTTCCCTGTCGCGCTCGACGAGCACGGAGCGTAACAGGTCGGTCGCGATGAAGCGGCGCACAGCGCTCTTGCTCCAATAGTCGGCTGCCGCCAACGCGCGGGTGCGCAACCGTTCGGCGGGCGGCAGGCAGGACGAAAGCAGAATGAAATCGCCGTGGCTCGAATGATTGGCGAAGTAAATCCGCTGTTTCGCCGAGGGTGCCGTGCCCGCCCAGACGGGGCGGACGCCGGTGATCGTGCGGGCGAGGCCGGCAAAGCCCGCGGCAGCCGTGCGCCGCAGCGCGCGCGCGAAAAAACTCTCGGTGCTCATGCCTGGACGCCCAGGCGAACGCGGTTGGCGACGGTGGCGAGCGCGAGGAGCGTCAGAAGCGGAAAGGCGATCAGGAAGATTTCGGTGAAGTCGATGCCGAAGCCGACAAGAAAGCCCAGCGCGCCGATGCCGAAGGCACGGTCGCTCTTGCCGAGCGGCCCGGCATAGTTGCGCCCAACGCCCGCGGCCTGGCCCAGCACGCCGGCGAACTCGGCAAGAAAGCTCACGAAGATGAAGCCAAGCACGGCCCAGGGCTGGAAGGGCGCGACGAAGAGGAAGGGCAAAGCGAGGGCCGCGTCGGACACGACGTCGCACAACTCGTTGAGATATTGGCCGAGCTTTGAGGCCTGTCGGTGCTCACGGGCCAGCATCCCGTCGATGGCGTTGAGCGCCATGCGGATGAAGAGGAAGAGCGGCAGCAGCAGAAAGAGCGGACGGATGTCACCGGCAAAGGAAAGCAGTGCCCCAAGCGCGACCGACAGGCCGGCAGCACCCAGCGTTACCTGATTGGCGGTGACGCCGGCGTCGGCCAGCCGCTCGGTGAGCGGACGCAAGAGGCCCTGGAAGCGTGGCTTGAGTTGATAAAGAGTCGCCATGTTGCGGGTCCTTTTCCCTGTCGCGAGCCTTGACTTGGGCTCCGTCCGACACCAGATATTGAACGACGTTCATATTTATATGAACATTGTTCAGGAAGCGCAAGCCCCATGGTCGGAAAAGTTTCGGAACGCCGTGAAGCCCTGCGCCAGACCCTGGTCGAGGTCGCCGAGAGCATGGTCGCGCATGAGGGCTTGAGCGCCCTGCGCGCCCGCGATGTGGCAAAGGAGGCGGGCTGCGCGCTGGGTGCCATCTACCTCCATTTCCCCGACATGGACGCGCTGGCCGCTGCCGTGAATGCCCGTACGCTGCAGCGTTTGGAGGGGGAGGTCGCCGAAGCCTTCGAGGCGGCGCAGGCGCGCGACAACCCCAAGCGCGCGCTCGCAACGCTCGGCACGACCTATGCGCAGTTCGTCTGGGAAAACCCGAAGCTCTGGTCGGCGATCTTCGAACTCGGCTTTCGGCAGGGGGAGGCCGCCGAGCCGCCGCAGTCGCCCGAGCATTTCCGACTGCTCGCGGCCATCGTCGCACCCTTGCGCGCGCTGCTGCCCGATGGCGATCCGGCGGTGATCGAGGCGCATGCGCGGGCGCTGTTCTCTGCCGTGCATGGCATCGTGTCGCTCAGCCAGCAGCGCCGCTTCATGGCCGTCGAGCGCGATCAGGTGGCGGGCGAGATCAGCTTCATCGTCAACGCCTTCTGCGACGGCGTATCGGCCTCAAAGTGAAACGGTGAGCGCGCCGTCCACATAAAGCGTGTGGCCGTTCACGAAGCTCGACGCGTCGGAGGCGAGGAAGATGCAGGCGCCGACCAGTTCCTCGACTTCGCCCCAGCGCCCGGCCGGCGTGCGCTTCTCCAGCCATTCCGTGAAAGCAGGGTCTTCGACCAGCGCCTTGTTGAGCGGCGTCTTCATGTAGCCGGGCGCAATCGCATTCACCTGCAAGCCATGCTTCGCCCAATCCGTCGCCATGCCCTTGGTGAGGTTCGCAACCGCACCCTTGGTCGCGGTGTAGGGTGCGATCGAAGTTCGGGCGAGGGCCGCCTGAACCGAGGCGATGTTGACGATCTTACCCTTGCCGCGACCGATCATATGGCGCGCCACCGCCTGGCCCGCATGGAAGACGGAAGCGATATTGGTCTGCAACAACGCCTCGAAGCGGTCGGCGGGAAAGTCTTCGAGCGCCGCGCGATGCTGCATGCCGGCATTGTTGACGAGAATGTCGATGGGCCCGCGATCCCGCTCGAAGCCGTCGATGGCCTCGCGTACGGCATCATGCTTGGTGACATCGAAAGAAATGGCCTGAACGCCGAGCCCGTCCGCCTTCAGCGTCGCCACCGCCTCGGCCAGCTTGGTTTCATCCCGGCCGTTGAGCACGACACTCGCACCGGCACGGGCAAGCCCGCGCGCCAGCGCAAGCCCGATGCCTTGCGAGGATCCCGTCACCAGCGCGGTGCGATGGGTCAGATCGAACAGGCTGAGATCGGGCATGGAAACTCCTCAAGACCGCCCGAGCGTGAAGCGCCCGGCCTTTTCGCGCAAGAGCGGCAAGCCCTCTTCCAGCACTTCATCGAGACGAGCCTCTGCCGACAGCGTGACGGAGCCGTTGAACGCGATCGTGTCGAGGCTCGCAAACACCGCCGTCCAATCCACCATGCCACTGCCCGGCACGCCGCGATTGGCCTCGGCCAGTCTCACGCTCGCGAGAAAGGGCGCCGCCGTCTCGAAGCCTGCAGCGAAGCTCTTTTCCTCCGCATGCATGTGGCTGGTGTCGAGCGCGATCACGAGGTTTTCGCTGCCGATCCGCTCCACCGCCCTGAATGCATCCTCGGCACGGTTGAACAGGCGCGTCTCGTAGCGGTTGGCGGGTTCGACCGCGAGACGCACGTCATAGACCAGCGCGGCCTTCGCCGCCCGCTCCAGAAAGCGTGTCGCCTTGTCGAGCGCGCGCTGCCCCTGCGCCTTCCGATTGCCCCGCACGCCATAAAGCATGCCGCCCAGAACAGGGCTGTTGAGGTCCGCGCAATCGCGAAACACCCCTTCGAGAAGGGCCAGCGCATCGTCGGCGGAATCCTGCGGATCAAAGAGCGCGGGCAGGTCGCAGACCGCCGAAAGCTCGAAGCGCGCGGCGTCGGCCAGCCCGCGCAAACGGCGCGCATCGACGCTTCGCGGCCGCTCCAGCCTGATCTCCAGCGCGCCGATCCCATGCTCGGCCAGCCGGTCCATTTCACGCTCCAGCCGGCCGGGGTCCTGATCGGGGGAAACGAGCGTGGCGTCGAGACCCAAAGTGCTCATTCGAATTTCCTTGCATCGGCCCGAAAGGCAGGCTTTTAGAGGGCCTGACACAGCCCCGGCGGTCGGCCCGTCGGGTCTTTTCCGCTGCTGCTTCGTTGCCGATGCTCGCCTATGCGCTGCATAGGCTGTGCTCGGTGCCTTGCAGCAACAAAAAATCCCTCAACGGTCCTCAACCCTGGGACTGTGTCAGGCCCTCTTAACCGTCAAATCCTGGAGGAGAAAGAGTTTGAGCGAAAAGCCCCTCGTGATCAGCGCGCCCGAGCCGCGTTCGCTCGACCTGATCTTCTCCGACGATGCCCGCACCGCCCTTCATGAGCGCTACGACATCTTCGAATGCGAGGCGCATGAGGTGGCGACGCTGTCGGACCATGTGCTCGGCGAAGCGCGCTACATCATCGGCCAGCCACCGCTCGATGGGGCTGCGCTCGCCAAGCTCAAATCGCTGCGCTGCATCTTCAACGTCGAGTCCAACCTCTTTCTCAACATGCCCTATGACGAGGTGTTCAGGCGCGGCATCCATGTGGTGACGACCGGTGCGGTCTTCGCCGAACCGGTCGCGGAACTGGGCTTGGGCCTTGCGCTCGATCTCGCCCGCAGCTTCACCGATGCCGACCTCCTTTTCCGCGAAGGCAAGGAATTGTGGGGCGGCGACGGCAACGGATCGGCGCGGCTCCTGTCGGGTTCGGAAATCGGCATCATCGGCTTCGGCGACCTCGGCCGTGCGCTGAACCGTCTGCTCTCGGGCTTCCGCGCCAAAGTCCGCGTCTTCGACCCCTGGCAGCCCGCTTCCACCCTGCGCGATCAGGGCGTCGAGCCGGCAAACGTCGAAACCGTGCTGTCGCAAAGCGACACCGTGTTCGTGGTGGCTTCCGCGACATCCGAGAACCAAGGCTTCTTGGGCCGCGAAAGCTTTGCCTCGATGCGAAAGGGTGCTGCCTTCATCCTGCTTTCGCGCGCCGGCGTGGTCGATTTCGAGGCGCTGATGGATGCGGTGCGCGCCGGTCACATCGTGGCGGCGAGCGATGTGTTCCCGGAGGAGCCCCTGGCCCTCGACCACCCCGTCCGCACGCTTCCCGGTTTCCTGCGCTCGGCCCACCGCGCAGGCGCGCTCGACATCGCCTTCAAACGCATGGGCGACATGGTGCTCGAAGACATGGCGCTGCTCGACCAGGGCCTGCCGCCGCTTAAAGCAAAGCGCGCCGAGCGCGAAACCGTGTCGCGCATGCGCTCCAAGCCCGTGACGCGCAACTGAGAGGCAGCCGGCCATGATGCTCGTGCGAACCTATGTGGGCCCGAGCGCCATCGAAGGCGTCGGCGTCTTCGCCGCCGAGCCGCTCGCCCGGGGCACCGAGATCTGGCGGCTCGAACCCAGCTTCGACCGGTTGATCCCGCGCACAGTCTACGACCAGGCCGAGCCTGTCTTGCGCGAACTCCTCGACCGCTACGCCTATCCGAGCCAGGACGATCCCGACATCCTGATCTTCGAAGTGGATAGCGGGCGCTTCATGAACCATTCGGACGACCCCAATGGCGGCTTCCCCCCAAGCGGCGGCGGCATCGCCCTGCGCGACATCGCGGCGGGCGAGGAGATCACCTGCGATTACGGCGAGTTCTACGGCGCGTTCGAACTCTTGCCCGGCAGATCCGCCGAATGAAGCGGCTGGTGGTCGTCGGCAATGGGCCACTCTCGCGCGATCTGGGCGAAGTGGTCGATACGGCCGATTTCGTCGTCCGCTTCAACGAGCCCAAGCAGGGCATCGGCATGAGCGGCTCGCGCACCGACCGGCTGATCATGGCCAATTCCGGCAAGCCGATGGAGCGGCGGCTGCGTGACCCCAAGCTGATCCCTTCCGCCATCTTCCAGAACGCGGGCGAGATCATGCTGGCCTACCACCCGGCCATCATCCGCCGCTATTTCCGTGCGCCCAACCTCCTGTCGCGGTTGAAAGGCCGTCGCACCGACTGGACGTTGCCGACAATCGAGAAGTTCGGCGCGGCGGGCAAGGAAATCCGCATCATGCCGGTGCAGTTCTATCTCGACGGTTGCCGCGAACTCGGCGTGCCGGAGGAGAAGATGCACGAGATCTTCCCGTCCACCGGTTTTTTCGGCATCCGGCACGCGCTCAACACATTCCCAATGGATCGGTGGCGCCTCGAACTCTGCGGCTTCTCATGGTCGGGCTGGCGCCGCCATGCCTGGGGCGACGAGCGGCGATGGGTTGAAAGCCGCGTGGAAAAAGAGTTGATCCACATCATCGACGCGGCGGAAAAATAGAGCTAAGCCCCGCCCGCCTAATTGGAGCCAAATCATGAGCGAAGCATTCAGGATTTTCATCGGCTGGGACTCGCGCGAGCCGATCGCCTACGAAGTGGCGAAGAAGACCGCGCTGGAGAATTCCTCGATCCCGCTCGACATCCAGCCGATCAAGCTCGACGAACTGGTCGAGCGCGGCGCCTATACGCGCGACATCGATCCGCTGGCTTCGACCGAATTCACCTATTCGCGCTTTTTCACGCCCTATCTCGCCGGCTATGAAGGCTGGGCGCTGTTCTGCGACTGCGATTTCATGTTCTTCGGCGATCTTGCCGACCTGCGCAAATATGAAGACCCGTCCAAGGCCGTTCTCTGCGCGCAGCACGACTACCAGCCCAAGGACGGCGTGAAGATGGACGGCAAGGTCCAGACCGCCTATCCGCGCAAGAACTGGTCGTCCTTCATGCTCTTCAACTGCGCGCACCCCTCCACCCGGCAGCTGACGCCCGAGCGCATCAACAGCGAGACCGGCGCATACCTCCACCGCATGCAGTGGGCGCAGGACGACGAGATCGGTTCGCTGCCGATCGAGTGGAACTGGCTGGAAGGCTGGAACCAGAAACCGGCATCGGGCACGCCGAAGGCCGTGCACTACACGCGTGGCGGCCCCTGGTTCAAGGATTGGCAGGACGTGGATTACGGCGACCAGTGGCGCGCCGAAGCCGAAAAGATCGAGCCGGGCTTCAAGCCGATCTGATCAGGCCGATCTGATCGGAATTTCTTCTCGATTCAGAATAAAACGGGCGCTTCCCTCGAAGCGCCCGTTTCCGTTTGAGCCCTTCTTGAGCGCCGAATAGGCAACCGCGATCTGGGCTGCCAGCGCCGCATTGTTCTTGATCAGGGCGATGTTGGCGCGCAGGCTCTCGCCCTTCGACAGTTCGTTGATGCGCGCGAGCAGGAAGGGCGTCACCTCCTTGCGCGCGATGCCCTTGGCGTCGGCTTCCGCCACCGCATCATTGATCGTGCCGGTGATGAACGCGTCCGTCAGCGCATCGGCTTCCGGCACGGGATTGGCGACGAGGATACCGGTCTGCGAGCCCATCGCCTCGTGCAGCGCCATGGCTTTGGCGATGTCTTCCGCGCTGTCGAGCCGGTGGTCGGCCTTGAGCCCGCTCTTGCGGGTGAAGAAGGCGGGGAAGTCCTCGGTGCGGTAGGCGATCACCGGCACGCGCTGGGTTTCCAGATATTCCAGCGTCTTCGAGATATCGAGGATCGACTTCACGCCCGCGCAGATCACCGTCGTGCCGGTTTGGCCGAGTTCGGTGAGGTCGGCGGAAATGTCGAAGGTCTGCTCCGCCCCGCGATGCACACCGCCGACGCCGCCCGTGGCGAAGATCGGAATGCCGGCAAGCGCCGCGATGCGCATGGTGGCCGACACGGTGGTGCCCGCCGTGCCCTTGCGCACCATGACAGCCGCCAGATCACGGCCCGAAGCCTTCACAGCATCTTTCGATTGCGCGAGCGCTTCGAGCTCGGCCGCGTCGAGGCCGGCGCGCAACTCGCCGTCGATCAGCGCGATCGTCGCGGGCACCGCGCCGTTCTCGCGCACCACGCTTTCTACCGCCTGCGCCGTTTCGAGATTGGCGGGGAAAGGCATGCCGTGGGTGATGATGGTGGATTCCAGCGCGACCACCGGGCCGCCGGCTTTCAGCGCGTCCTCGACCTCGCGGTTGAGGCGGATTTGGATGGGAGCCATGGGCTTCTCCTTATTGTTCGAGCCGGCGTGCCTGGGTGGCGAGAAAAGTGGGGGACAGGTCGGGATGGACGCTCGACCGGCTTTCGGTAGTCAAGGTAGCCAAAAGCGCGCCGGTGCGGGCGGCTTGGGTCAAAGGCGTGCCATCGAGCAGGCGGGACAGGGTGCCGGCAATCATCGCATCGCCCGCGCCGGTGATATCGACCGGACGGGCGGGCACCGGCTCGTGGAAGGCGACGCCGTCTTCGGTCGCGAGCACATAGCCTTCCGCGCCAGTCGTCACCAGCACCTGGGCCACGCCGCGTGCGCGCAGGGCGGCGGCGAATTCGTCGGCTTGGCCGCGCGTGACGCCCAGAATGGCGCGGGCTTCGTCGCGGTTGGTGAAGAGCAGGTCGATGGCGCTGAGGTCATCGGGCAATCGCGCGGCCTTGGGCATCGAAACCGTGTCGATGGCGAGCCGGAAGCGGGCGGACAGTTTCTTGGCGAACAGCGTTCCGATCGTCTCGGCCGGCAGGTTGCAGTCCATGAACACCCATGACGAGGCCGCGAGGTGAGGCCAGATGCGCTCGATGTGAGCGGGCTGGAAGAGGTCGAACACCTCCATGTTGGCGATGCCGAGCGCCAAGTCGTTGTCGGGGCCGAGGATCGCTGCATATTCGGCCGTTGGGCGCTCGGATGTCGAGAGAACCTGGCTCACATCCGCGCCCAAGGCACCGAGATGGGCGAGGAGCGCCCGGCCGCCCTCATCGTCGCCGACGATCGAAATGAACGATACATTGGCTTCCAGCCGCGCGAGATTTTCGGCGACATTGCGGGCCACGCCGCCAAAGGAACGTGAGCCCTGCATCGGGTTCGAGGTGCCGAAAATCAGTTCGCGCCTCGCATGGTATTTGCGGTCGAGCACTGCACCGCCGATCACTGTGATGCGCTGCGGCTCGGGCAGAACATAGCCGCGCCCGAGAATGTAGCCTTTCTGGGTCAGGCTCACGACATGGGCTGCAACCGTCGAACGGGCGAGGCCGAGGGCGGAAGCGATCTCCTGCTGCCCGGCGAACGGGTTGCGCGCGACGAGATCGAGAACCGCCTGTTCCTGCGCGCCGAGTTCGTCCTTGGAAGCCATCCGCATCCCACCGTGATGGCAGGTGCTATCGCGCTAAACAGTTGTTTATGTCAACAACTGGATTATTGGCTGACGTCGATCACGACCCGGCCACGGATCTTGCCGGCCACGATGTCCTGCGCCAACTGGGGCAGGGCGGAGAGCGGTTCCATGCGTGCGATGGCAGCGAGATGCTTGCGGTCGAGATGCGCGGCCAACAGCGCCCAGGCACGCTCGCGCTTCGCCTGCGGTGCCATCACCGAATCCACGCCGAGCAGCGCCACGCTCCGCAGGATATGGGGGAGAACGGTGCCGGGCAGATCCGCGCCACCTGCCAGACCGCAGGCCGCCACCGCGCCGCCATAGACTGTTTGCGCCAGGAGATTGGCGAGCGTGGTTGAGCCCACCGAATCGACCGCACCCGACCAGCGTTCCTTCTGCAGCGGCCCGCTCTTTTCGGAGAGGCTCGCCCGGTCGACCAAAGCCGAAGCGCCGAGGCTCGACAGGTAGTCGCGCGTCTCGGCCCTGCCGGTGGAGGCGGTGACCCTGTAGCCTTTCGCGGCAAGCAGGCTGACCGCCGTGGAGCCCACGCCGCCAGCCGCGCCGGTCACCAGCACTTCGCCGCTGCCCGGCTCGATCGTGCCCCAATCCTCCAGTGCGTTTACGCAAAGCGCCGCCGTATATCCGGCCGTACCGATGGCCATCGCCTGTTCGGCCGTGAAGGCATCGGGCAGGCGTACCAGCCATTCGGGCTTCACGCGGGCGAAGCGCGCATAGCCGCCCCACTCGGTTTCCGACAGACCCCAGCCATTGACGATGACCTTGTCGCCGGGCTTCCACGCGTCGGAACGCGATTCCCTCACCGTTCCAGCGAGGTCGATGCCCGCCACCATCGGCAGGCGGCGTGCGATGCGGCCCTTGCCGGTGATCGCCAGGCCATCTTTATAGTTGAGCGTGGAAAACGCGACCTCGACCAGCACATCATGGTCGGGCAGGTCTGACAGGCTGAGCGTCTGGAACCCGGCCTTCGGCTTGCCCTCTTCATCCACGATGGTCAGGGCCCGAAAGGTCTCGCTCATGCGCCACGCTCCATTGTCTTGTGCCGGGATGATGTGCGCTCGGGAGTTGCCAAGGCAACCCCTCGGTCAAGTGGAGCGAGAGTTCTGAGCGCCTTGCCAATAGTCATACTATATGACACTAGCTTGGGTATGAGGGTGCCTGCCATGGCACCTGTCCGGAACAGCATAACAGGGCGGAAAGCCCGACGCCAAAGCGCTTCGAGGGAGGCATCGTGTTCACGATCGGCATCGACTACGGCACCAATTCCGTGCGCGCGCTCGTGGTGCGCTCAAGCGACGGCGCGGAGTTCGGCTCGGCCGTGGTGAACTATCCAAGCGGCACGCAGGGCGTGCTGCTAGACCCTGCCAACCACCATCTCGCGCGCCAGCATCCGGGCGATTACCTGTTCGGGCTTGAGGAAAGCGTTCGCGGCGCACTGGCTGAAGCCGAAGGCAAAGACGGATTTTCCGCGGATCAGGTCGTCGGTCTGGGTGTCGACACCACGGGCTCCAGCCCGCTTCCGGTCGATGCGCAGAATCAGGCTCTGGGCCTCTTGCCCGAATGGAAGAGCAAGCTTGCGGCCCAGTGCTGGCTCTGGAAGGACCATACGAGCTGGCGCGAGGCGCAGAGCATCACCCAGCGCGCCGCCGAGCTTCGCCCGCAATATATCGCCAAATGCGGCGGCACCTATTCGTCGGAATGGTTCTGGGCAAAGATCTGGCGCTGCCTCAACAGCGCCCCTGACGTGTTCGAGGCCGCCCATTCCTGGGTCGAGCTGGCCGATTGGGTGCCCTCCGTGCTCGCCGGCGTGACTGACCCACGCCTGATCAAGCGCGGTGTATGCGCCGCCGGCCACAAGGCGATGTATGCCGAGGATTGGGGCGGCCTGCCGGACAAGGAATTCCTGTCGGCACTCGACCCCAAGCTCGCGGACTTGCGCGATCGTCTTTACGACACGGCTTACGATGCGTCGGAAGCTGCCGGCAATCTTTGCGCCGATTGGGCCGAAAAGCTCGGCCTGAAACCCGGCATCCCGATCGCCATCGGTGAGTTCGACGTGCATTACGGTGCTATCGGCTGCGGCGTTACCGAAGGCACCTTGGTCAAGGTCATCGGCACCTCCACCTGCGATTGCGGCGTGGTCTCGGCCGACAAGACGGTGGCGGACATTCCCGGCATTTGCGGCATCGTCAAGGGTGCCATCCTGCCCGGCTATTACGGCATCGAGGCCGGCCAGTCGGCGGTCGGCGACATCTTCAAATGGTGGGTCGAGGGCGTCTGCAAGGGCGACGCAGCCCTTCATGGTGAACTGACCAGGGAAGCGGAAGCCTTGCGTCCCGGCCAATCCGGTCTTCTCGCGCTCGACTGGAACAACGGCAACCGTACGATCCTCGTCGACCAACTCCTGACCGGCCTGCTTGTCGGCCAGACGCTCTACACGACCCGGGCCGAAATCTACCGCGCGCTGATCGAGGCCACCGCCTTCGGCGCGCGGGCCATCATCGAGCGCATCCGCGAATATGGCGTGCGCATCGACCGCGTGGTCTGCACCGGCGGCATCGCCGAGAAGAACGCGCTGCTGATGCAGATCTATGCCGACGTGACGGGCTGCACCATGCAGGTCGCGGCATCGAGCCAGACCTGCGCGCTAGGCTCGGCGATTTCCGCTGCCGTTCTGGCCGGCGCGCATCCGAGCTTCGAGGCGGCGCAAGCCGCGATGACCTCGCTTCTTCCCGTCGAATACACCCCGCGCGCGGCGGAGCAGGCGACATATGAAGAGCTCTATCGCCTCTACCGCGATCTCCACGACAGCTTCGGCGGGCTTTCGCGCTCGGCCGATCTGTCGGGCGTCATGAAATCGCTTCTCGAAATCAAATCCGCCGCTTCGGGCGAATAAAGTACAGGAACATCCACGATGATCGAACTCGCCTCGCCGAAGATCTGGTTCGTTTGCGGCTCACAGCACCTCTACGGGCCGGGCCCGCTCGCGCAGGTCAGCGAGCACGCCAATGAGATCGCGCGCAATCTGGCCGCCTCCGGCAATCTCTCGCTCGAACTCGTCGCCAAGCCGATCGTGACGACACCCGAAGAGATCGCCAAGCTCTGCATCGCGGCCAATGCGGACGAGAGCTGCGCCGGCCTGATCTTCTGGATGCACACTTTCTCGCCGTCCAAGATGTGGGTCCGCGGCCTCGGCATCCTCAACAAGCCGTTCCTGCACCTCCACACGCAGTTCAACCGCGAACTGCCGTGGGACACGATCGACATGGACTTCATGAACCTGAACCAGTCGGCGCATGGCGACCGCGAGGCGGGCTTCATCCACACGCGCATGCGGCTGGCGCGCAAGGTCGTGGTCGGCCACTGGTCGGACCCGGAAGTGCAGAAGCGCATCGACGCCTGGATGCGTGCGACCCGCGCCTGGGCCGACTGGCAGGGCGCGCGCTTCGTCCGCTTTGGCGACAATATGCGCTTCGTGGCCGTGACGGATGGCGACAAGGTCTCGGCCGAGATGAAGTTCGGCTTCGCCACCAACACCCATGGCATCGGCGATCTGGTCGCCAAGGTCGATGGCGCAATCGATGCGGAAGTGTCCAGGCTCATCGAGGAATACGAGGCGACCTATTCGCTGGCCGAAGACCTGCGCAAGGGCGGCGCGCGGCATGAGAGCGTCCGCTACGGCGCGCGCCTCGAACTGGGCCTGCGCGCCTTCCTGTCCGAAGGCGGCTACAAGGGCTTCACCACCACCTTCGAGGACCTGCATGGGCTTCGCCAGTTGCCGGGCATGGCGCCGCAGCGCCTGATGGCGGACGGCTACGGCTTCGCGGGCGAGGGCGACTGGAAGACGGCGGCCCTCGTGCGCGCCATGAAGGTGATGGCGCACGGCCTCGAAGGCGGCACCTCCTTCATGGAGGATTACACCTATGACCTGACGCCGGGCGGCGAAAAGGTGCTCGGCTCGCACATGCTCGAGATCTGCCCCTCCATCGCCAGGGACAAGCCCAGCCTCGAAGTGCATCCACTCGGCATCGGCGGCAAGGAAGACCCGGTGCGCCTCGTCTTCAACGCGCCCACCGGCCACGCTCTCAACGCCTCGCTGGTCGATCTCGGCAACCGCTTCCGCCTGATCGTCAACGAGGTGGACGCCGTCGAGCATCCCGATCTGCCGAAATTGCCGGTCGCCCGCGCGGTATGGGAATGCCGCCCGGACTTCAAGACCGCCTGCGCCGCCTGGATCTATGCGGGCGGGGCGCACCACACCGGCTATTCCTACGCAGTCACGACCGAGATGCTGGAAGACTTCGCCAATATCGCCGGCATCGAGACGGTGGTGATCGACGCCGACACCAGGCTCTCCTCGTTCAAGCAAGAACTGCGCAACAACGAAGTCTACTATCACCTGGCACAAGGCATCAGGGCTTAAATGGATGCTCACCGAACTCAAGCGCGAGGCCTATGAGGCCAACATCGCCCTGCCCAAGCAGGGGCTCATCAACCTCACCTTCGGCAATGCGAGCGCCATCGACCGCGCCCAGGGCATCTTCGCCATCAAGCCGAGCGGCGTGGATTATGCGGTGCTCAAGCCCGAGGACATGGTTCTGGTCGATCTCGACGGCAAGCGCGTCGAAGGCGACCTCAATCCATCCTCGGACACGCCCACCCATCGCCGGCTGTTCCTCGCCTTCGAGAGCATCGGGGGCGTCGTGCATACGCATTCATCCTGCGCCACGGCTTTCGCGCAAGCGGGCCGCGCAATCCCGATCTTCGGCACGACCCATGCCGACTATTTCGCGGGCGATGTGCCGGTCACGCGCAAGATGACGGCAGACGAGATCGCGTCCGCCTACGAATGGGAAACCGGCAACGTCATCGTCGAGCGCTTCCGTGATCTCGACCCGGCCGACTATCCGGCCGTTCTCGTCAACCGCCATGCGCCCTTCACCTGGGGTCCGACAGTGGCGAAGGCCGTGGAAGCCGCCGTTGCCACCGAATGCATCGCGCATATGGCGCTGATGTCGCTCCAGCTCGCGCCACAGCTGGAAGTGATCGAAACCGAACTGCTCAACAAGCATTTCAAGCGCAAGCACGGGCCAGACGCCTATTACGGACAGAAGAAGGCTTAAGCTCAGGGGGAGCCGAAAACAGGTCGGGCCAAGCGCCCGACTAAATCACGAAGAATGATTTATTGGTGTCCACGGCAGGATTCGAACCTGCGACCCCAGGATTCATACCACTTCGGCTTCCGCCGCCGCCTCTGAACTGCGAGGCGTTCGTGGTCTGGACTGTCCCTTCGCCATGAGCCCGAAAGCCGTTAGGCGCTGCCCGTCCAGTCTCTACACCTTCCCGTCCTTTCGGACCGGCTTGGCTCGGGATCGGCTGGCCGCGACCGGCTGAAGCGTTCCCCGACTTTGAGCAGATTCACCAGGGCCGTTTCCGCGCCCGGTGCCCAATTCAATAGGAATCCTGTGCTCTATCCTGCTGAGCTACGTGGACATCGGGCGCTTCTGTAGCAAGGCGCAGCGGGGTCGTCACCTCCCCGATAGGAAAATTCCTACCGCGCTTCGAGCATATCCCGCAGGAAGCCTTGCGCTTCCGAGGCCGGCACGTCGCGGGCGATGAAGCTCTGGCCGATCCCATGGGTCAGGATAAAGGTCAGCTTGCCGCCTTCGACCTTCTTGTCCTGCAACATGAAATTCATCAGCGTCTCGGCGTCGGGCAGGGGGCCGGGAATGTCCTGGATGCGGGTCGGCAGGCCGGCGGCCTTCAGATGCGCTTCGACACGGACGGCGTCGTCCGGGCTTGCCTGGTTGAGGCGGGCGGAGAAACGGTGGGCCAGCGCCATGCCGATGGCCACACCCTCGCCGTGGACGAGGCGGGTACTGTCATAGGCCGTGGCGCCTTCGAGCGCATGGCCGAACGTATGGCCGAGGTTGAGAAGCGCGCGGTCGCCGCGCTCGAACTCGTCGCGCAACACGACCTCGGCCTTGGCGCGGCAGGACTGGGCGATGGCTTCCGCGCGCGCCGAGCCGCCTGCGAAGATGTCTTCGCGATTTTCTTCGAGCCAACGAAAAAAGTCGGGGCGGTCGATCAGGCCGTATTTGACGACCTCGGCATAGCCGGCACGGAACTCGCGCGGGGACAGCGTGTCGAGCACGCCGGTATCCGCCAGCACGAGGCGGGGCTGGTGGAACACGCCGACGAGGTTCTTGCCGAAGGCTGAGTTGATGCCGGTCTTGCCGCCGACGGAAGAATCGACCTGCGCGAGAAGTGAAGTCGGGACCTGGATGAAGGGCATGCCGCGGCGGGCGATGCCGGCCGCAAAGCCGACGAGATCGCCGATCACCCCGCCGCCGAGCGCGATCAGCGCGTCACGGCGCTCGAGGCGCTGGGCGAGGGCGAAATCGACGACCTCCTGGAGATAAGTGAAGCTCTTGGTCTTCTCGCCGGCGGGCAGGGTGAGGGAGGCCGCCTCGATGCCGGCCGCACGCAGGCCGTCGAGCAGCGCGGGCAGATGATGTGTTGCGACGTTTTCGTCCGTCACCACCGCTGCGCGCACCTGGCCCAAGCGCGAAGCGATCTCTTCGCCAGCGCGCGCCAAAAGACCGTTGTCGATCAGGATGTCGTATTCGCGCCCTTCGAGAGGCACATGGACGCGTTCGGTCATGCTTTGGCTGGACTTTCGAGGTGGGTCTTGAGGGCCGAGACCACTTCCGAAGCGATCACGTCCTTTTTCTCGTCGCGGGTGTGCACGGTAAGGTCGGCCAGCGCGTAGGTCGGATAGCGCTGGTCCATGAGGCGCAAAAGGATGTCGCGCGGATTGCCGGTCTTGAGGAGCGGGCGGTTGTTCTTGCGGCCGACGCGGTCGAGCAGAACGTCGATCTCGGCTTTGAGCCAGACCGAGACGCCATGCGCGGCAATGGCTTGGCGCGTCTGCTCGTTCATGAAGGCCCCGCCGCCGGTGGAAAGCACCTGCGGGCCGTTTTCGAGGAGGCGGCCGATCACGCGGGTTTCGAGCGCCCGGAATTCGGGCTCGCCGTAGAGCTCGAAGAGTTCGGGCACCGTCAGCCGCGCGGCACTTTCGATCTCATGATCGCTGTCGAGAAAAGGCAGATCGAGCAAATGCGCGACGCGCCGGCCGATCGCCGTCTTGCCTGCGCCCATCAACCCCACGAACACGACAGTCCGCCGCCCGAGAGCGGAAACGAGGTCTGTCGCGGCGCGAGGCAAATCCACCGTCTCTTCCGACATGAATTCCTGCCCACCCGAAGGGGGGTTCCAACCCAAAAGCGGGCTTGCGTCAAGCTGGAGCTGTGCCTCTCATGCACTTGCCCCGCCTATGCGCTGGCTCGTAAAACGGCCCCAAGGGACCCCATTCTCCACGCCCCGGGGAGACGATGCCGACTCTTTTCAGATTTATCGTGACTTTGGCCGTTCTGGCCGCGCTCGGCTATGGCGCGATGATCGCGCTGGTGACTTTCGTCGAGCCCAGGCAGCGCCCCATGTCGGATCGCATTGCGCCCGAAAGGCTGAACCCGCAGAACCAGCCGGCGCAGCCCGCACCCAGCCAGGCGCAGCCCGCCCAGCCGCAGGCGCCGGCGCCGGCGCAGTAAACCCATGGGGGCGAGCGGGCGGATCGAGGCATTTCTGGAAATGATGGCGGTGGAGCGCGGCGCGAGCGCGCATACGCTCGACGCCTATCGCCGCGATCTCGACGATGCGGCCGCTGCCATCGACGGCGATCTCGACCAGGCGGATGCGGAAACGGTGCGCGATTATCTCGACAGCGTGGCCGGCCGGGGCCTGGCGGCGACCACGCAGGCGCGCAAGCTTTCAGCACTTCGGCAGTTCTTCCGCTTTCTCTATACAGAGAACATCCGCACGGATGATCCGACGGGGACGCTTGCGAGCCCGCGCAAGGATCGGCCGCTGCCAAAGACCATGACCGAGAACGAGACCGGGCGCCTGATCGAGCGGGCGGCTACCGAAGCGCGTGATCCCGAGCAGGCGCCGAATGGCGAGGCGCAGGCGCTACGGCTTCATGCGCTGGTCGAGCTTCTTTATGCGACGGGCTTGCGCGTCACCGAACTGGTCGGGCTTCCAGCCTCTGTTGCCCGGCGCGACGAGCGCTTCTTCGTGGTGCGCGGCAAGGGCAACAAGGAACGCATGGTGCCGCTCGGCTCGGGCGCCAAGCGGGCCGTGGCTGCGTGGCTCAGCTATCGCGACAAGAACCCGGCGCTGGCCAAGAGCCGGTTTCTGTTTCCGGCCGATTCGGACACCGGATTCCTGCCGCGCCAGGTTTTCGCGCGTGAGCTGAAAGGGCTCGCGGCACGCGCAGGGATCGCTTCGGAGAAGATATCGCCCCACGTCCTGCGCCATGCCTTTGCGAGCCATCTCTTGGCGAACGGGGCGGACCTGCGGGCCGTGCAGCAATTGCTGGGGCATGCGGATATCTCGACCACGCAGATCTACACGCATGTGCTGGAAGAAAGGCTGGTGCGGTTGGTGAACGAGCATCATCCGCTGGCGGTGGGTTGATTGGGGAGGGACGCGGAGGCGCTGAGTTTGGTGGGAACGTCACCCCCACCCCTTACCCCTTGTGGGGAGGGGTAAGGGGTGGGGGTGACGCCTCCGCCTCGCAAACGCTGAACCAGTTTCAGCCGGCACTCACCTCACCCCATCGAACTCCCGCCGCGCGGCCTTGATCGCAGCGTGGTGACTGTCCGCCCACGCCACCAGCGCGCCCAGCGGCACCAGAACCGAACGGCCCAGCGGCGACAGTGCGTATTCCACGCTCGGCGGCTTGGTCGGGAACACCGTCCGCTCCACCATGCCGTCGCGTTCGAGGTTGCGGAGCGTCTGTGTCAGCATGCGCTTCGAGATGTCGGGTACGGCGCGCATCAGCTGGCTGAACCGCTGCGGCTGGGCGGCGAGGGTCAGGAGAATAAGCGTCGTCCACTTGTCGCCGATCTGGTCGAGGATTTCCCGGACGGGGCAGTTCTCGGTGTAAACGGGCCTGGCCTGCGATGGGCGTTCGGCTGAAACTGTGTCGAGAGCGGGTTCCATGAGGGTTCTCCCGAAGTAACCTTGTGCGGAAATCCTGCCTCCTTTCGGAGGTGCAAGGAAGTCTCTAAGTGAGACCTGCTCTCGATTTCAAACCAAAAAGGTCTTTTCACGATGTCGGATCAGGTTTCACGCATTCTCGTCACCGGTGCGAGCGGACAGCTCGGCAAGCTCGTCATCGATGCGCTGCTCGCCAAGGCACCAGCCAGCCGCATCTCGGCGCTGGTTCGGCGCAAGGATGCGGGCGACGCGCTTGCCGCGCGCGGCGTCGATGTGCGGCTTGGCGATTACACGGATGTGGCAGCGCTCGAAAAGGCCTTCGCGGGCGTCGATCGGCTCCTGCTGATCTCATCGAGCGAAGTCGGGCAGCGCGCACCGCAGCATCGCAATGCGATCGATGCGGCGAAGAGGGCCGGCATCGAGCTCGTGGTTTATACGAGCATCCTGTATGCGGACAGTTCCGTGATCGGTCTGGCGGACGAGCATCGAGACACCGAAGCCTATCTGCGCGCTTCGGGCGTGCCTTTCGTGATCCTGCGCAATGGGTGGTACACGGAAAACTACGCGACTGCCGTGCAGAACGCGCTGGCGCATGGCGTTCACCTGACGGCTGCGGGCGAGGGCCGGGTGAACTCGGCGGCGCGCAAGGACTATGCCGAGGCGGCTGCGGCCGTGCTGTTGCAGGACAGTGTGCAAAGCGGCCGGATCTATGAACTGGCTGGCGACGACAGCTTCTCGCAGGACGAACTCGCGGCGGAAGTGGCGCAGATTTCGGGCAAGCCGGTCGAGACCAAGCACCTGTCGCTGGACGAGTATGAGGGGGCGTTGGGCCAAGCCGGTCTGCCGCCGCAATTCGCGGCGATGTATGCGAATTTCGACAAGGGCACGGCCGCAGGCGCGCTGGCGGATGAGGGACGCGCGCTGAGCACCCTGATCGGGCGGCCGACGACGTCCTGGAAGGAGACGGTGGCCGAGTTGGCGAAGGGGTAAGCGAGCACCGCGTTCCTTTGGGCGTCGAGCTCGGCGTCAACGTCAGCCCCACGCCTTACCCCTCCCCACAGGTGGGAGGGGAGGCGTCATCGGTGTGACAGACTTGGGAGCTTGTCGCCTCGCTTGAAGGAATGAGCGCAACTCTCCGCGCTTTCCCTTCCCCCTATTGGGGTGAGAGGCGACGGTTGAAGGCCGGCAGAAAGCCATGGAGACGGCTTTTCGAGCCTTGAACGCACCGAGCCATGCGAAGGGCAGGTAAGGAGTGGAGGTAACCGCTCCGCCTCACTGGTCTTTTCGCAACCACCCCACCCGAGCAATCACTCATCACCCCCGGCGCTTGCCCATGAGCCGGCATGTCGCTATGTCGGGGGCGCCCGTGGCCTTGCGTTCCGTCCGAATGCGAGGGCGGGCGTCGTTTCATATGTGCAGCCGGCGGGCCGATGTATAATTATCTCGACTTTGAAAAGCCGGTCGCTGACCTCGAAGCCAAGATCCTCGAACTCAAGAAGCTCGGCGAGCAGGGCGAGGCCGTGGATGTGCACGAGGAAATCTCGCGGCTCGAAAAGCGCTCCGTCGATGCGCTGCGCGATGTCTACAAGGCTCTGACGCCCTGGCAGAAGGTACAAGTGGCGCGCCATCCCGACCGGCCGCACTGCATCGATTACCTGTCCGCGCTCTTCACCGACTTCACGCCGCTCGCCGGCGACCGCGCCTATGGCGAGGACCATGCGATGGTCGGCGGGCTCGCGCGGTTTCGCGGCGAGCCGGTGGCGATCCTCGGTCAGGAAAAGGGCTCGGATACCGCTTCGCGCCTCAAGCACAATTTCGGCTCGGTGCGGCCGGAAGGCTACCGCAAGGCCGTGCGCATCATGGAACTGGCGGACCGCTACCAGCTGCCGGTGATCTCGCTAGTCGATACGGCCGGCGCTTATCCCGGCATCGGCGCCGAGGAGCGCGGGCAGGCAGAAGCCATCGCGCGCTCGACCTCGGCCTGTCTGGGGCTCAGGGTTCCGATGATCTCGGTGATCATCGGTGAGGGCGGTTCGGGCGGGGCCATCGCGATCGCGGCGGCCAATCGCGTCTTGATCCTCGAACACGCCATCTATTCGGTGATCTCGCCGGAGGGTGCCGCCTCGATCCTGTGGAAGGACACGACGCGCTCGCGCGATGCGGCGACCTCGATGAAGATCACGGCACAGGACCTGCTCGAGCTCGGCATCGTGGACGCCATCATCCCCGAGCCGCTCGGCGGCGCGCATCGCGGGGCCGAGGCCGTGATCGAAGCGACGGGTGATGCGATCGCGCGCTCGCTGGAAGAGCTGCAGACATCCGGCAAGGACCTGCGCGAGGAGCGCCGTGACAAGTTCCTGCGTATCGGACGCAGCGTTTGACATGAGAGTGTTGCGCTCGCGTGCTTGACGCGAGCCGCGATCGCCTGAAACTCTTGCGGTAACTTCGCTGCAAGGTTAACGGCAGTAAAGACTGAGCGCGGCCTCGAACCGGAGGCCGTTTTCCTGAGCGTGGACCGATGAAGAGATCCGTTGCCCGTGCCGTGCTTCTGGCTGCCGCGCTTGCGCTGGCGGGCTGCACCGAGCAGGCGCTCGAAGATTTCTCGACCACCGGTGGCAAGGAACTCAACAGCAAGATTCTTGCCCGCATGAAGACCAAGGACATGGATCGCACGTCGCCGATCATGGTCCGCATCTTCAAGGAAGAGGGCAAGATGGAGATCTGGAAGGCCAAGACCAATGGCCGCTACGATCTCATCTCGATGTACGACATCTGCAAATATTCGGGGAAGCTCGGGCCGAAGTTCATCGAGGGCGACCGGCAGGCGCCGGAGGGCTTCTACACGGTGCGTCCGGGGCAGATGAACCCGAACTCGCAATATCACCTGTCCTTCAATATCGGCTTCCCCAACGCCTATGACCGCGTGCATGGCCGCTCGGGCCAGAACCTGATGGTGCATGGGGGCTGCTCGTCGCAGGGCTGCTATTCGATGACGGACGTGCAGGTGGAGGAGATCTTCGCGCTGGGTCGCGAAGCCTTCAAAGGCGGGCAGACTGAGTTCCAGATCCAGGCCTATCCCTTCCGCATGACGCCCGCCAACATGGCGCGCTACAAGGACGATCCGAACTACGCGTTCTGGAAGAACCTCAAGGAAGGCTACGACCAGTTCGAGGTCACCAAGGTGCCGCCGAAGGTCGATGTCTGCGAGAAGCGTTATGTCTTCAACGCGACGCCCGAGCCCGGCAAGACGATCTCGCCCGCCGGCGCGTGTCCGGCAAGCGCGCAGCCCGAGGCGTTGCAGACGGCGTTCAAATCCTACCAGACCGGCTACGACGCGGCATTCAATGCAGCGCTGAACAAAGGCGGCACAGAGCCGGCGAGGGCTTCGATCGCCGGCATTCAGGAGGCCAATCTCGTGGCGGACTGGACCAAGCGCCGCGCGCGGGGCGAACGCATCACGCTCGATCCGCCTTCCATGCAGAAGGACGGCACTGTGCTCGTGACCGAGCGCATGGGCCGCATCGATTCAGCCGCCGGCCGCAAGATGGCGGCAGCGGAAGCCGCGGAGGCCGCGAAAAAGAAGGCCGCGGAAGAAAAAGCCATCGCGCTGGCTGCCGCCAAGGCCGAAAAAGAAGCGGCGAAGATCGCGGCAGCGCAGGCTGCGGCGCAGCCGCCGGTGGTTCAGGCTTCGCTTCAGCCCGAACCCGCACCGCTGGCAGTCGCGCCGGAAGAAGGCGGCACGGTGGCCAAGCTCAAGAAGCGGTTCAGCTCCATTCTCGGCAATTGAGCGAAGCGCGGACACTCGACCTGCGGGGACTTCGCTGCCCCCTGCCGGTCTTGCGCGCGCGGAAAATGCTGAAGGGGATGGAATCGGGCGAAGCGCTCGTCGTTCTCACAACCGATCCGCTGGCGGGACTCGATATTCCCGCGTTTCTCGCCGAGGACGGGCACAAGCTCGTCTCGGTCGAGCGCACGGCGTGGGGCCACCGCTTCCATGTCGAGCGGGGCGAGGGCGGTCAGCGGAGCTGAGCGGCGATTGCGCTCTTGTCGATCACGGACCAGACTTCCCTGATCAGGCCGTTCTCGAAGCGGTAGAAGACGTTTTCCGCGAATTGCACGCGGCGGCCATTGATGGGCAGATCGAAGAACTGGCCGCGCGGGGAACAGTCGAAGAGCAGGCGGCTCGCGACATGGGTGCTGTCGGCGACGAGCAGATCGATGGTGAAGCGCAGATCGGGGATTTCGCGGTGGTCGCGTTCCAGCATGGCCCGATAGCCGGATAGGCCGAGCTCGTTGCCGTTGTGGCGCGCGTCCGGTGCCACGAAATCGCCGAGCACGGCCCAGTCCTGACGGTTCAGGCAGTCGATATAGCCGCGATAGCGAGTTTCGAGGTCCCCGGCCATTCTAGCGGGATGCCATGCCTGGAATCGCCAGCGGGTTGTCGAAAACGGCTGTGCGGTCGGGGCGGTCGAGTTCGATGCGGCCGGTGATGGCACTCCAGAGCCCGCGGATCGAGGCCTCGTCGAGATGACGGCCGATCAGCACGAGGCGCGCGCCGCGATTGTCGTCGGGCCATGCCTTCAGCGATGCGGGCGGGTGCAGCATGTCGCGCACGCCATGCACCACGAGCGGATGCGCGGGCGCCTCGCTCAGTTCCACGATGCCCTTGAGGCGCAGAAGGTGCGGGCCGTGCTGTGAACGCACGAGGTCGAGAAAGGCATCGACCGAGGCGTAAGGCAGCGGGCCATCGTGGGAAAGCACGATGCTGCCGATGTCGTGGTGATGACGTTCATGGCCGTGATGGTCATGATGATGATGATGGTGGTGATGCGCGCCGAGCCAGCGCTCGATGTCGGGCTTGCGCGTGGCGGGGTCGATCAGGCCGGCGGACAGGATCGCGGCATCGGCCTGCGAGGCGTCGGACAGCTCGGCGCGCGGGTTGAGGTCACGGAGGGCAGCGGTGAGCGCTGCAATCTGGTCCGGCGTGGCGAGGTCCTGCTTCGAAACGCACAGGCGGTCGGCGACGCCGACTTGCGCGCGTGCTTCGGCATGGGCGTCGAGCGTTTCAGGGCCGTGCAGGGCATCGACCAGCGCGATCACGCCGTCGAGCCGGAAAGCGTCCGACAGGAACGGGTGAGCGATCAGGAGCTGAAGGACAGGCACCGGATCGGCCAAGCCGGTGGTTTCGATCACCACGCGCGAAAGCGGGCCGATTTCGCCATTGGCCGCGCGCGAGGCGAGGTCGGCGAGCGTGTCCGCGAGATCGCCGCGCACGGTGCAGCAGAGGCAGCCGCCCGACAGTTGCACGATGCCCTCGGTGGACTGCTCGACCAGGAGATGGTCGATGGAGACCTCGCCCCATTCGTTGATGATGACCGCAGCCCCGCTCATCGCCGGGTCGCGCAGCAGGCGGTTGAGGAGCGTGGTCTTGCCGCTGCCTAAGAAACCAGTGAGGATCGAGACCGGAACGGCGCTCATGAAGGCTGCTTGACGAGCCGGTCGCCACGGCCGGTCGGCGAAGGCGCGGCGGGTTTCTCGTCGACTTCGTTGTCGCCCTGCGCGAGCGGTTCCTTCAGGCCGGGTGCGGGAATGTCGGGGCGCCAGGAAGGTATCGGCACATCGGCCACCGCATCGCCATTGGCGTTCTGCATGGCTTTCGGCACGGGGCCGAGCGCGCCGCCGAGACCCACGGTTTCGAGATGCTGCGCGGGGGCGAGCGCGGTCAGCACGGAAGGCGAGGGCGCCTGCGTGACGGCGACGTCCGGCTGGTCGGTTTCCTGCGGGCCGTCGGATGCCTTGTGCGCGGTCTTCGGCGAGCACACCACGTCGCGCATGTCGGTGGTTTCGGCCTGCTTGTCGCCATAGGGCGCGAGGCTTGCGAGCTGCGGCAGGTTGGCAGGGCGGTTGTCGAAACCCTTGATCAGCATGCGGGCGGCTTCCTCGGCGCGCTCGTCGGGCGATGGCGCGCCGAGAACGATGGCGCCCAGCGTGTGGCCGTCGCGGGTGGCCGAGCCGATCAGGTTGAAGCCCGAGGCGCAGACGAAGCCGGTCTTCATGCCGTCCGCACCGGGAAAACGGCCCATCAGCGTGTTGAAGGTTTTCAGCACCTTCTTGCCGACCACGATGCCGTCGATGTTGAAATAAGTCGCGTATTGCGGGTACTCGGTGCGGATGGCGCGCACCAGAATCGCGAGATCGCGCGCGGTGGTGTACTGGTTCGGGTCATGGAGCCCGTTGGGGTTCACCCAGTGCGAGCCGGTCATGCCGAGCCGTGCCGCTTCCGCGTTCATGCGCGCGGCAAACGCGCTTTCCGAGCCGCCGACATTCTCGCCGATGGCCATGGCGATGTCGTTGGCCGACTTCACCATGATCATCTTCAGCGCGTTGTCGAGCGTCATCACCGAGCCCGGCTTGTAGCCCATCTTGGCGGGCGGCATGGAAGCGGCATGGCGCGACACGCGGATCGGCGATTGCAGCGTGAGCTCGCCTGCATCCACCGCGCGGAAGGCGGTATAGGCCGTCATCAGCTTGGTCAGCGAGGCCGGATGCCAGCGGCGGAAGGCTTCCTTGTGCTCGAGCACTTCACCGGTCTTGATGTCGAAGAGAAGAGCGGGGTTCGCTTGCGCCGCGCCGCTGCCCGCGAAAACGGAAAATGCCAGAAGAAGTGGCGTAAGGTGCCTGAGCCGCATCGAGACGTCCGATCTGCCTATTCCGGAAATGGTATCGCGGGGACGTGGCCGGGAAAACCCATCTGGCACATCAAATCCCCAACGCGAGGCGTCGCGCGCGTGCTAGAGTTCGAGTTTGACGTGAACATGGCAGCGTCTGATTAACAGAGTGATGGAGTTCCCATGCCGATCCTGAACCGTGCCGCCGAATTGCAGGACGAAGTGAGCGCATGGCGCCGGCATCTGCACCAGAACCCCGAACTGAATTTCGACCTGCCCGAGACCTCGGCCTTCGTCGCGGCAAAGCTCAAAGAGTTCGGCTGCGACGAGGTCGCGACGGGCATCGCGCGCACGGGCGTCGTAGGAATCATCAAGGGCAGTCGCGGCGAGGGCCCGACCGTGGGCCTGCGCGCCGACATGGACGCGCTGCCGGGCACGGAAACGAGCAGCGTTGCCCATGCCTCGCGAAAGCCGGGCCGGATGCATGCCTGCGGCCATGACGGGCACACCGCGATGCTTCTTGGTGCCGCCAAATATCTGGCCGAAACACGCAACTTCAAGGGATCGGTCGCCGTCATCTTCCAGCCGGCCGAGGAAGGCGGCGGGGGCGGCAATGTGATGGTCAAGGAAGGCATGATGGAGCGGTTCGGCATCAAGACCGTCTACGGCATGCATAACCTGCCGGGCCTGCCCGTGGGCCGCTTCGCGATCCGGCCCGGCCCGATCATGGCGGCGACCGCCGAGTTCACGATCACGGTGAAGGGCAAAGGTGGGCACGCCGCGATGCCGCACGGCACGGTGGACCCGATCGTGGCGGCAGCCGCCATCGTGACCGCGTTCCAGACCATAACCTCGCGCAGCGCGGACCCGGTGGAGGCGCTGGTGGTGTCGGTCACCAAGCTGCAGGCGGGACATGCCTACAACATCATCCCGGAAACCGCGCTGATCGCGGGCACGATCCGCACGCTGAAAAAGGAAATGGCCGGCATGGCGCGCGACCGGCTGTTCGCCATCGCGGAAAGCGTCGCGAAGGCTTATGGAGCGAGCGTCTCGATCGCCTTCGACGCGAACTATCCGGTGACGGTGAACCACGAGGCCGAGGCCGTGGTCGCGGGCGATGCCGCGGCAGCCGTTGTGGGCGAGGCGCAGGTGACGCGGAACGTTCAGCCGATGATGGGCGGGGAGGATTTCTCCTACATGCTCGAAGCGCGGCCCGGCGCATTCATCTTCATCGGGAACGGGGCCACGGCCGGGCTGCATCATCCGGGCTATGATTTCAACGACGAGGCGATCCCGCATGGGATCAGCTATTGGGCACGGCTGGCGGAGAATGTGCTGGGAGCCTGAGGGGCGGAAGGCGGAAACTCTCAACCTGCGTCAAGCCGGCTTGAGCGTCCCCGCCATACGCCGCAGCACCCCATCCCGGCGCACGATCCGGTGCCAGAATGCCATGCCGACATGGCCGGCGATCAGCGCGCCGAAGGTCCAGGCCAGCAGGCCATGAAGCGCGTCGGCGGGGGCCATCATCCAGGCGATCTCGGTGTCGGTCTTCGGCACGAGCTGGAGGCCCCACTGCTCGTAGCCTCGGCCTTTGCCATAGGCACGCAGAAGGGCGATGGCGGGAATGGCAATCATCAAGGCGTAGAACAGCTCGTGCGCGAGGCGGGCGATGAGGCCTGACACCGTGCGGTCGTAGGGAGGGCGGCGGTGACGGTTGGCGATGGCCCAGACGAGGCGGGCGACGCCAAGAGAAAGAACCAGCACGCCCACCGTGCCGTGATAGGGACCAAGCTCGCTGACCGAGCGCATGAACGGGCCATCGCCGATCAGTCGCCAGCCGAGAAGCGTCACCATCTGCCAGATCAGGAGATAGGCGATGCTCCAATGTAAGAAGCGGCTGACGAGGCCGTAGCGCGCGGAACTGTCGAGCCAGAGGCTCGGGTGCTTCTCGTCGGCCGCGCCTGAAGCCGTCTCCATCACCACCGCGTCGGCTCGCCCGGCGCGGCGGCGTCGATCGCGAGCGCGTGGACGCGGCCCGGCGCGAGCTCGCCTTCGAGCACGGCGTTCACCGCGCGGTGGCGTTCGAGACGGGACTTGTCCGCGAATGCCTCCGATACGATGCGCACGCGGAAGTGGGTTTCGCCCGTGCCGTCGAAGTTCGCATGCTCGCCGCCATCGGCATGATGATGGCCGGCATGGAGGTGGCTTTCATTGATCACTTCGAGCCGTTCGGGCGCGAATGCCTCGCGCAATTTGGCTTCGATGCCGCTCTGGATGGTCATGCACACGCTTCCTTGATCGGCGCGTCATGCGAAAAGATGACGCGATGGGCTTTTCGGGCGGCTAACGGTGATCCGCTCACAAAAGTCAATTCTTGTTTCGCTTCGTGCGATCCCCATAATCGTGCCTACCATGACTGCCTACTCCAAATATTTCGAGAAAATCCGGGTGAGACCGGAAGGGGCTGCCGGACCGCGGCCCGAAGGACCCGTCTGCCAGTGGGACGGCTGCACCGCGCCGGGCAATCATCGTGCGCCGGTCGGCCGCCAGCGCGAGGGCGAGTATTTCCGCTTCTGCTTCGATCATGTGCGGGAGTACAACAAGGGCTACAACTACTTCTCGGGGCTGAAGGACACCGACATCCTGCGCTTTCAGAAAGACGCGTTGACGGGCCATCGGCCAACCTGGAAGATGGGGTCCGGCGGCACCGGCGGTGGCGAATTCGAGGCGCGCGTGGCGCCCGATTTCGCCAAGCAGCGCTCGGGGCGCGCGGGCTACTACAAGCGCATCCGCGACCCTTATAACCTGTTCGGCGATGCGGCGGCCAAGGCGCGCGCCGCGCAGCCGCGCAAGGTTCGCACGCTGGAAGCCAAGGCGCTGGAAACGTTGGGCCTCGAACACAACGCCACTGGCGAGGCCATCAAGGCGCGCTATAAGGAACTGGTCAAGCGCCATCACCCGGACGCCAATGGCGGCGACCGTGGCTCGGAAGAGCGCTTGGGCGAGGTGCTGCAAGCCTATCGCGTGCTGAAGCAGGCGGGATTGTGCTGAAGGTTATGGACCGCTAAACCCGCCCCCGGCAAAGATTGAAACGTCCGGCGAGAGGCAGTCTGGCCCTTCGCGCGGGGAGCACTTGATGAACAAGCACGACCGCGACATCGCGAACCTGCCCGATACCACCGTTCCGGTGAAGGAAACCTTCGGCTTCGAATCCCCGATGGTGGTGCCGGCCTATTCCCAGGCCGATGCGCATGTTCCCGATATCGACCCCGACTACATCTTCGACGAGCCGACCACGCTCGCGATCCTGTCGGGCTTCGCCTTCAACCGCCGCGTGATGGTGTCGGGCTATCACGGCACCGGCAAGTCCACCCATATCGAGCAGGTGGCCGCACGCCTCAACTGGCCCTGCATCCGCGTCAATCTCGACAGCCATGTGAGCCGCATCGATCTCGTCGGCAAGGACGCGATCGTGGTGCAGGAGGGCATGCAGGTCACCGAGTTCCGCGACGGCATTCTGCCCTGGGCCTATCAGCACAATGTGGCGCTGGTCTTCGACGAGTACGATGCGGGCCGCCCGGACGTGATGTTCGTCATCCAGCGCGTTCTGGAAGCCTCGGGCCGCCTGACGCTTCTCGATCAGTCGCGCGTGATCCGCCCGCATCCGGCCTTCCGCCTGTTCGCGACCGCCAACACGGTGGGTCTGGGCGACACGACGGGTCTTTATCACGGCACGCAGCAGATCAATCAGGCGCAGATGGACCGCTGGTCGGTGGTCACCACGCTGAACTACCTGCCGCACGACAACGAGGTCGCCATCGTTCTCGCCAAGGCCAAGCACTATCAGAACGCCAAGGGCCGCGAGACCGTCAACAAGATGGTGCGCGTCGCCGACATGACGCGCTCGGCCTTCGTCAATGGCGATCTCTCGACCGTGATGAGCCCGCGTACGGTGATCACCTGGGCCGAGAATGCCGAGATTTTCCGCTCGGTCGGCATGGCGTTCCGCCTGACCTTCCTCAACAAATGCGACGAGCTCGAGCGCAACGTGGTCGCCGAGTTCTATCAGCGTGCCTTCGGCGAAGACCTGCCGGAAAGCGCGTCCAATTTGGTGGTGGGCTGAGCAGCGCAAGGCGATGATCGACGGCGCGAAGACGTTGATTCTGACTGTAATTGCGGGAATTATAACAGCTCTATTAATTCCCTATCTTCAGAATGCTAGTGAGCCAAATATAACCTTTCAATATCGCTCGGTTGAGCTGCCTCTTCCATCGACGACTGATCCAGAGCTCAAGAAAATATTCATATCAATCGGTAACGAAAGTATATATCGAAAGACTATTTACCAAATTAGCTTAGAGAATAATGGAGATCGGAAGATCAATGAGTTGGAGCTTGTGGTTCCAAATTTTCTGATTGCATATTCATGTCCCAGTATCTGCAAAAGTCCGACCGTTCATAAGCCAAGTGCAGGTAATCTGGTCGTAAAGGACATTAATCCTGGTACGGAACGATTCGTTTATGTGATTGGCGACTCCGAGATATCGATCAACTCTAATGTTGACGCGATTGTGGATGGTCGTTCAGTATCCAGAGACCTTTGGAATGATAATACGCATGATCCTTTTGGGATCGCGAATTTCTCACTGAAATATCCAAACTGGTCATACTTGATTGTTGTGATTGGCGCTTGGTGTCTCTTTATCGTTCTTCTAAATTTCCTCGGTATGATCTTGGTCAGACTGGATCCCAAATATTATCGACATTTCAGCTCATATTCTCAAGCGAAGAAAGTGGTGCAAGCCTACGAGGCGGCATCGTTAAAAGTAGAAAATCAAGAGAAGCCGTAATAATGGCAGGACTCGGCGATAACACGCGCGGCACCAAGCCGAAGAACGGCAGCGGGGGCGAAAGCTTCAAGCGCGCGCTGACGGTTTGCATGCGCGCGATCGCCGGCGACAAGGAGCTGGAAGTCGGCTTCTCCAAGGACCGGCCTTCGCTTTCCGGTCATCGTGCGCGGTTGCCCGATGTGCCGAAAAAGGCGTCGGCGGCGGATGTCGCGATCACGCGCGGCCTGTCCGACTCCATGGCGCTGAAGCTTGCGCGGCACGACCAGCGCATTCACTCGCGATTGGCGCCCGAGGGCCGGCAGGCGCGCGCGGTGTTCGATGCGGTCGAGCAGGCGCGGGTGGAGGCGATCGGTTCCCGCGCGATGGCGGGCGTCGCGGCCAATATCGGCTCGATGCTCGAAGACAAATATGCCCGCGCGAGCCTTTCGGACGTGCGTGACCGCGCGGATGCGCCGCTGGAAGAGGCGGTGGCCCTGCTCGTGCGCGAGAAGCTGACGGGTGCGGCGGTGCCGAAGAGCGCCGAGCGTCTGGTCGATCTCTGGCGCGACGAGATCGAAAGCAAGGCGGGGGCCGATCTCAGCGGGCTGATCGACCAGCTCGACGACCAGAACGCCTTCGCGCGCGTCGTGCGCTCCATGCTCGCTTCCATGGATATGGGCGAGGATTTGGGCGACGAGGAGCAGTCCGAGCCGGAAGACGAGGACGATCAGGAGCCGCAGGGCGAGGAAAACGCCGAGCAGGGCGGCGAGGAGGATTCCGGCACCGAGGACACTCAGTCCGAGGAACCCGACGCGTCTTCCGACGAGCAGGATTCCGGCGAGACGGAAGCGGCGGAAGCCGATGCCAGCGAATCCGAGGACGACGATTCGGATGCGCAGACGCCGGGTGAAACCAAGCGGCGCGACAATCCGTGGGAGAACCTGCCGCGCGATCTCGATTATCGCGTCTTCACGTCGAGCTTCGACGAGACGATCTCGGCGGACGAACTATGCGACGAAGAGGAGCTGAACCGGCTCCGCGCTTTCCTCGACAAACAGCTGGCCAATCTGCAGGGCGTGGTGGGACGTCTCGCCAATCGCCTGCAGCGCCGCCTGATGGCGCAGCAGAACCGGTCCTGGGACTTCGACCTCGAAGAAGGCACGCTCGACCCCGCACGCCTCGTGCGCGTGGTGATCGACCCGATGCAGCCGCTCTCGTTCAAGCAGGAGCGCGACACCAAATTCCGCGACACGGTGGTGACGCTGCTTCTCGACAATTCGGGCTCGATGCGCGGACGGCCGATCACGGTCGCCGCGACCTGCGCCGATATCCTCGCGCGCACGCTGGAGCGCTGTGGCGTTTCGGTGGAAATCCTCGGCTTCACGACGCGTGCGTGGAAGGGGGGCCAGGCGCGCGAGAAGTGGCTGAAGGACGGCAAGCCGGCAAATCCCGGCCGCCTCAACGATTTGCGCCACATTATCTACAAATCGGCCGATGCACCCTGGCGGCGCGCGCGCCGCAATCTCGGGCTGATGATGCGCGAGGGGTTGCTGAAAGAGAACATCGACGGCGAAGCGCTCCTCTGGGCGCATCAGCGGCTGATCGCGCGGCCCGAGCAGCGCAAGATCCTGATGATGATTTCGGACGGCGCACCGGTCGACGATTCCACGCTTTCGGTGAATCCTGGCAACTATCTGGAGCGCCATTTGCGCGGGGTGATCGAGCTGATCGAGACGCGCTCGCCGGTCGAACTGCTCGCCATCGGCATCGGCCATGACGTGACGCGCTATTATCGCCGCGCGGTAACCATCGTGGACGCCGAGGAGCTGGCGGGCGCAATGACCGAACAACTGGCCTCGCTCTTTGCCGAGGAAGGCTCGCGAGACGCGCGACGCGGCGGGTTCCGGCGCACCGGATGAGGCTGGCCGTCCTCACGCTGGCCTTGCTTGCCGGCGTGTCGCTGGCGCAAGCGGAGCCCGTTCAGGTTACTGCGCGGCCCATCACTGAATTTCAGATCGGACGTAAAGAAACGCGATTCGGACCGCTCGAATTCGTCGGCGGGCTGGAGCTGACGAGCGGCGCGCGGAATTTCGGCTCCTTTTCGGCCCTGCGCTTCCGCGATTCCAACGGTCAATTCATGGGCGTATCGGATGACGGTTTCTGGTTCTTCGGGCGCATCATACGCGATGCCGAGGGGCGGCCGAGCGGTGTCGAGGATTTTTCGCTCGAACCGATCCTGGATGCGCTGGGCGACCAGCGGCACGACAAGAGGGATGTCGATGCCGAAAGCCTCGCGCTGACGGGCGACACGGTGACGGTCGGCTTCGAGCGGACGCACCGCGTGGTTCAGTACAAGCTCCGACCCGGTGCGATGGGCAGGACGCTGAGCCAGATACCGTTCCTGATTCCGCGGAACGAGCTTCGGGACAATCGCGGGATCGAGGCGCTGATGAAGGCGCCCGAAAAGGGGGCTTTGGGCAGCGCGCTGGTGGCCGTGACAGAGCGCAGTCTGGATGCGCAGGGCAATCTTTTTGCCGCCGTGCTATCGGGACCGCGCAAAGGGCTGTTCAGCGTGGTGCGGCATGACCCGTTCGACGTGAGCGACGGGGCGTTTCTGCCGAACGGCGACCTGTTGCTGCTGGAACGGTCTTACGCCTTCCCCACCGGCGTCGGCCTGCGCCTGCGCCGTATCGCGGGAGCGGATATCAAACCGGGCGCGGTGGTGGATGGGCCGATCTGGTTTACGGCCGATATGACCTACCAGATCGACAACATGGAAGGGCTCGACGTGTGGCGTCGAGCCGATGGAAAAACCGCCGTCTCGTTGATCTCGGACGACAACGGGTCGATCTTCCAGCGCAATCTCTACCTGGAATTCGTGCTCGCCGAATAAGCTTAAACGGCGAGCGCGGGCTGGCGCCAGCGCATGGCGATGAGGCGGTAGGGGATCAGCGCCACAACGGCGATCAGAAGCTTTACGCCGAGATCGCCTAAGCCCCAGGAAATCCAGCGCGGCGCGGTGGTGGCGAAATGGCCGAGCAGCGGCGCCTGTTCGAGCGAGAAGGCATCGCTGGGGCCGAGAATTGCGAAGATTGCCGCGAAGGACAAAGTGAAGAAGATCGCCGTGTCCACGACTGAACCGAAGACCGACGCGAAGACCGGTGCCCGCCACCAGGAATTGCGGCGCAAGCGGTTGAAGACGGACACGTCGAGCAGCTGGCCGACGAGGAAGGCCGCGCCGGATGCAGCAGCGATACGGCCGAGACGGCCCGGCTCGGTTTCGAACGGCACGAGACCCATCTTGTAGAGAAGCGGCGGGAAAACGAGCGAGCAGATCACTGCGACCGCGAAGCCGATGAACACCACTTTCCGCGCCAGAACCGGGCCGTAGCGGCGGTTGGCGAGGTCAGTCACGAGGAATGCGACGGGATAGGTGAAGGCGCCGTAGGTGAGAATGTCGGCCAGCTGGATCGAACCGAGCTGGCCCTGCACCGGAAACTGCACGGCGATGTTGGACGCCACCACGACCACGGCCATGGCGAGAACGAAGGGAAGAATGCGCGGCGGCTGTGCCTGAACGGCCTGGGCTTGCGTCATTTTTTTATCCTGGGGTGATGGAACCAGTGAGGCGGAGTGCCTCGCTCAAACAAAGAGCCCGGAACGCGGACGCTCCGGGCTTCAAAACTCAGCTGAACCTAAAAGATCAGGCGGCAGCGGCTTCCTCGACGGGGGAAGCGGACTTCTTGGCGATCTGCTTCTTGAGCAGGCGTGCCTTGGGCGACAGCTCCGAAGCGTCGGCCTTGGCGAGGAATGCGTCGAGGCCGCCACGGTGCTCGACCGAACGGAGCGCGTTGGCGGAGATGCGCAGGCGCACGTTCTGGTTCAGGGCTTCCGAGATCAGCGTGACCTGCACGAGATTGGGGAGGAAGCGGCGACGCGTCTTGTTGTTGGCGTGGGACACGTTGTTGCCGGACATGACGGCCTTGCCGGTCAGCTCGCAGGCGCGGGACATTGTGTTTTTCCTTTTTTCTCGCGTCGGACCAATCGGGAAACGGCGCGCCTGCTCTTGGAAGCGGCGCGCGACCGAAGCCGTCAGCCTCTCAGGGATTTGGCGGTTCCCATAAAAGCATTCCGTTCGAGCGTCAAGCCGAAGCGACGCCCGATGCGCTGAAACACCGGAAACGCTTCACGAAATAGCCGGATTGGGCGGCAGAATGATGACGACGTTCTTTCTGTCGTCCGAGGCCGTCATGTTCAGCCCCCGCCTGCTTTTCGTCGCGCTCGGTTTTGCCGCATCCGCTTGGCCTGCGCAGGCCGAGACGTTCAAGAGCGCCTATACCGTCTCCTATTTCGGCATCCCCATCGCGCGCTCGTCCTTTTCGACCACGCTCGATGGCGACAGATTCACGGTGGACGGCAAGCTGGCGACCACGGGAATCGCCAACATCTTCGATGAGACCAAGGGCACGATCGCTGTTGCCGGTTCCGTCCTGCCGGACGCCTTGCGTACCCAGAGTTTCCGGCTCGACTACACGACGGGCAAGAAAAAGAAGAGCACGGTGATGCGCTTCAAGGGCGGGAATGTCGATTTCGCCGAGAACGTGCCGCCGTCGAAGACCGACCGCAAAGACTGGGTGAAAGTCTCGCCCGACCTGCTCAAAGGCGTGATGGACCCCTTCGCGGCGACCATGGTCAAGGCATCGAGCCTCGCTGACGTCTGCAAACGCACTTTGAAGACCTTCGACGGCGCGATGCGCGCGGACATGAAGCTGTCGCCGGATGGCGAGGGCACGTGGAACGACCGTCCGACGGCCATCTGCAAGGCGCGTTTCGAGCCGATCGCAGGCTACCGCGCCAAGAACAAGTCGATCAGCTATCTGCGCGACAGGAGCGAGATCAGCCTGGAATTCACCGCGCTCGGCAAGACCGGCTTTTATGCGCCGGTGCGGGCGAGCGCGGGCACGCGGATCGGCACGGTTTCGGTGGAGGCTGACGAACTCGGCACGGACTGAGCGTCCGGACCGCTTTTCATCGCTTGTTCTCAGGTGCCTCCTTGTGCATGGAGGCAGGGGCCAAGAATGAGGGGATGAGATGGGACGCGCCACACTGGTCGGATTTTCGGCGGTCGCCATGTGGGCGCTGCTCGCGCTTCTGACCGACGCAACGGGCAGCGTTCCGCCCTTTCTGCTTTCGGCGCTGACATTTGCCGTGGGAACAGCCGTGGGGTTGGTCTGGCGTCTGGTGTCGCCGCCTGTTGCCGTGGCCGCGCCTGTTCCGGCGATCGTCTGGCTGATCGGCATCGGCGGGCTCTTCGGCTATCACTTCCTCTACTTCAGCGCATTGCGCCATGCGCCGGCAGCGGAAGCGAGCCTGATCGCCTATCTGTGGCCGCTGCTGATCGTGCTGGGCTCCGCGCTGATGCCGGGGGAAAGCTTGCGCTGGCATCATCTGGCGGGCGCGGCGCTCGGCCTGGGCGGCACCGCGCTTCTGATCGCATCGCGTGATGGCGGCGTGGCGTTCGGCTCGGGCCACGGCTTCGGCTATGCGATGGCGTTTCTTTGCGCCTTCACATGGTCGGCCTATTCGCTTCTGTCACGCCGCTTCGCCTCGGTGCCGACAAGCATCGTGACGTGGTTCTGCCTGGCCACCGCCGTGCTTTCGCTGCTCTGCCATCTCGTTTGGGAAGAAACGGTGTTGCCGCAGACAGGCGCGCAGTGGGCTGCAGTGCTGGGGCTCGGGCTGATGCCGGTGGGTGCGGCCTTCTATGCCTGGGATCATGGCGTGAAGCGGGGGAATATCCAGGTGCTGGGTGCGGCGAGCTATGCCGCGCCGCTTTTGTCGACGCTGGCGCTGATCGGGGCCGGGCGGACGGAGCCGAGTGCGCGGATCGTGCTGGCGTGTCTGCTGATCACAGCAGGCGCAGTGCTGGCGGCGAAGAGTTTGCTGTTCGGGCGGAAGAGCGGAGCGTGACTAGCTTCGCCCTTCCAGCCTGACGCTTCTCAGAAATTATCCTTCCGCCTGCGGATTTCCGCGAACACCGCTGCGTCCGAAGCGTCTTCCATCCCCAGCACTTTGCGAATCGCCGGATCGTTCGCGCGCAGGAATGGGTTGGTCGCCAGTTCCTCGCCGATCGTGGTCGGCAGCGTCATCTCGCCATTCGCACGCTGCTCTTCGATCTTTTTCGCGCGGGCCTGAAGCGCGGCGTTGTCGGGATCGACGCTGAGCGCGAAGCGGGCGTTGCTTTGCGTGTATTCGTGGCCGACATAGACCACCGTTTCGGGCGGCAGCTTCTTCAGCTTTTCGAGGCTTTCGAACATCACATCCGGCCCGCATTCCAGCAGGCGGCCGCAGCCGAGTGCGAAGAGCGTGTCGGCGGTGTGTGCGATGCCGGCGCGCGGGAGATAGAAGCTCACATGCCCCGCAGTATGCCCGGGCGTGTCGATCACGCGGATCTCGTCATTGCCGAACGGCAGGATCGAGCCTTCGCGCACCGTATCGTCGATGCCGGGAATCTTGGCGGCCTCTTTCTCGGGGCCGATGATCTTGAGCTTGTAGCGTTCCTTGAGCTCCAGATTGCCGTCGGTGTGATCGGCATGGTGATGCGTGATCAGAAGCGTGGTGGGCGTCCAGCCACGACGGTCGAGGGCTTCCACGATCGGCTTGGCCTCGGGCGCGTCGAAGATCACCGTTTCGCCCGTTTCGAGGTCGTAGGCGATCACGCCGTAATTGTCGCTCCGGCAGATGAACTTCTCGATTTCCAGGGCCATGGGGTGGAATC
The DNA here is from genome assembly GCF_024053505.1 of Mesorhizobium liriopis. Lineage (GTDB taxonomy): Bacteria > Pseudomonadota > Alphaproteobacteria > Rhizobiales > Rhizobiaceae > Mesorhizobium_B > Mesorhizobium_B liriopis. Next base: position 310,918 of record NZ_JAMXQS010000008.1, read on the forward strand.
CTTTCTCCGCTTTCGTCCTCGAAATAGGCGGAGGGTGGGTGGAAGTCACCCCATCGCGCACCACGGCGCGTTGCAAGGCAGGTGAGGCGGCGATACCGTTTCGCCGATGAGTCAGGATATCGTCGCGCTGCGCGCCTTCTACGATACGCTGCTCGGCCATGTCGCCGAGGGCACCATCGCGCATGCGCTCAACGATGTGTGGCCCAAGCTGCCGGACGAGCGGTTGGTGGGCCTCGGCTATGCGCTGCCCTTTCTCGACCGGCTGCAGGAGGGCACCGAGCGGACCTTCGCCTTCATGCCCGCGCGCCAGGGTGCGGTGCGCTGGCCCGCCGAAGGCGAATCGCGCTCGGCCCTGATCTTCGACGAGGAACTGCCGCTGCCCGATTCGTCGGTGGACCGCTTCCTGCTCGTCCACGCGCTGGAGCATGCCGAGGCGCCGGGCGAGACGCTCAAGGAAATCTGGCGGGTGCTCGCGCCCAACGGGCGGCTGGTGATCGTGGTGCCGAACCGGCGCGGCGTCTGGGCGCGTTTCGAGCACACGCCTTTCGGCACGGGGCGGCCGTTTTCGGGCACCCAATTGAACGCGCTGCTGCGCGAAGCGAATTTCTCCACCGGCGCATCCTCGGCCGCGCTCTTCTTTCCGCCCTCGCGGCGGCGCTGGATGCTGCGGTTCCATCGCCTGTTCGAGCGCTTCGGGCGTGCGGTCTGGCCGATCTTCGCCGGTGTGCTCGTGGTCGAGGCGCAAAAGAAGCTCTATCAGGGCGTGCCGGTGGCGCGGCGGGCTTCGCGACGCGTTTTCGTGCCGGTGCTGTCGCCGCAGGGTGCGGCGCGGCTGTCGCATGAGGCGGTGAAGGGCAGCGAGACGTGAAGCGGCTTTACCTCGCCGGTCCCGACGTCTTTGCGCCCGATCCTATGGCGCTTGGCGCGCGAAAGATGGAAATCTGCGCGCGCCATGGGCTCGAAGGCATCTTCCCGATGGGCATCACGCCGTGGGACCCGAGCCTTTCCACGCGCGAACAGGGCTTGCGCATCTTTGACGGCTTGGAGCGCGTGATGCGCGACTGCGATGGCGCACTGGTCAACATGACGCCGTTCCACGGGCCGAGCATGGATGTGGGGTCGGCCTTCGAAATGGGCTTCATGCGGGCGCTTCACAAACCGGTTTTCGCCTACAGCAACACCGATCTTTCGTTTCTCGACCGTGTTCGCACGCATGGCGGGACGGCTATCGTCGAGGCCAGGCCGGGCGTCTGGTACGATGCGCACGGCATGGAAGTGGACCCGCTGGGATGGCGCGACAATCTGATGATCGACGGCTCCATCGAGCGCTCGTCGGGCATCCATGTCGCCGCGCGGGTGCCCGACCAAGAGCTTTACATGGCACTCGAGAGCTTCGAGAGCTGCGTGAAACTGGCAGCTGAGTGGTTCAGCCTCAACGCCTGAGCACGAACACCGCCTGCTGGCCGAAGAAATTCCAGAACCACCAGGGCATCGAGAGCCCGATGCGCGAGCCGGACGCATCGAGTGCCGTCGCACGTTCGATGCGCGCGCCGACCTCGTCACAGAGGTTCTTGAGATCGCGGATCGTGCAGAAATGGATGTTGGGCGTGTCGTACCAAGAATAGGGCAGGTGGCGCGTCACCGGCATCCGGCCGCGAAACAGCAACGAGAAGCGCACCTTCCAATGGCCGAAATTCGGGATCGAGACCACCACGCGGTCGCCGATCCGGAGCAGGTGTTCGAGCACGTCGCGCGGAGCGCGCATGGCCTGAAGCGTTTGCGACAGGATCACGAAGTCGAAGCTCTTGTCGCCGTAGAAGACGAGATCGATGTCGGCGTCGCCCTGGATGACCGAGAGGCCGCGCGCCACGCAGAGATTGACGCCGCGCTGGGAGAGCTCGATGCCGCGCCCGTCCACTTCGCGCTTGGCTTCAAGGAGTTCGAGAAGTTCGCCGTCGCCGCAGCCGACATCGAGCACGCGCGCCTTCTCGGGCACGAAGTCGGCGATCACGTCGAGATCGATGCGGGGTGTGCTGTTGACGCTCATCGGGCAAGACCTCGCGCGCGGGCGGCGGAGCGCAGGAAGCCATCGACGGCGCCGAACATTTCAGGCTCATCAAGCAGGAACGCGTCGTGGCCGCGATCGGTCTCGATCTCGACGAAGGACACGGAGGCGCCGGAGGCGTTCAGCGCATGCACCACCTCGCGGCTTTCAGAGGTCGGGAACAGCCAGTCGCTGGTGAAGGACACGAAGCAGAAGCGGGTCCGTGTGCCTTTGAAGGCTTCGCTCAGGCGGCCGCCATGGTCGGCGGCGAGATCGAAATAGTCCATGGCGCGGGTCATGTAGAGGTACGAGTTCGCGTCGAAGCGGTCCACGAAAGTGAGACCCTGGTGGCGCAGATAGGATTCGATCTGGAAATCCGCGTCGAAACCGAAGGTCAGCGCTTCGCGGTCCTGCAGCGTGCGGCCGAACTTGCGGTGCAAAGCGGGCTCGGACAGGTAGGTGATGTGCGCGGCCATGCGCGCCACAGCCAGACCCTTCTGGGGCCGCGTGCCGGCTGCGAGATAGCGCCCGCCATGCCAGTTCGGATCGGCCATCACCGCCTGGCGGCCGACTTCGTGAAAGGCGATGTTCTGCGAGGAGTGGCGTGCGCCGGTGGCGATCGGGAGGGCCGCGAAAACGCGCTCGGGGTAGCTCGATGCCCATTCGAGCACCTGCATGCCGCCCATCGAACCGCCGACCACTGCGAACAACTGGTCGATGCCGAAGTGATCGACCAGCATGGCTTGCGCGCGCACCATGTCGCGGATCGTGATGACAGGCAGTTCCAGCGCGTAAGGTGCGCCCGTGGCGGGGTTGAGCGTCGCAGGCCCCGTGCTGCCCAGACAGCCGCCGAGCACGTTGGAGCAGATCACGAAGAAGCGGTCGGTGTCGATGATCTTGGCCGGGCCGACGAGGTTTGCCCACCAGCCGGGCTTGCCGGTGACGGGGTTGGGGCTCGCCACATGTTGGTCGCCCGTCAAAGCATGGCAGATCAGGATGGCGTTTGATTTGTCGGCGTTCAGCGCACCATAGGTCTGGTAGGCGAGCTGGAAGGGTGCGAGTGCCACGCCCGCTTCCATGTGCAGCGGGTTGTCCTTGCCGAAATGCAGAACGGGGCCCGAGGGCTTGTCCGCCTCGAGCGCTGCCTTATCCACCCATCCTTCTCGCATCGCGAATATGCTCCAAAACGCAAAAAACCGGCACTGCAAAACAGGCCGGTTCGCGTCATCCACGGCCCTTTAGCGACTTGTTTAACGTGGCTGCAAGCCGACCGGCCAAATCACCACGGGACGAGAGGCTTTGTAGGCCTGCGAGACGGGGGCGTCAATGACGGGTGGCACGAGCCTCGACTTTGCCGAATGCGGCCTGTAAGCCGCAGCGGAACAGTCGAACCTCGATCCCTGCCATGTCTTCTTTCGCTCCTTCATCCGTTCCGACGCCGCGCCCCGGCGTGCTCGACATCGCGGCCTACGTGCCGGGGCGGCATGCGGCGCCGGGAGCGGCGAAAATCTACAAACTGTCCTCCAACGAGACGCCGCTGGGCCCATCGCCGCTGGTGAAGGCCGCGATGGCGAGGGTGGCGGAGAGGCTCGAAATCTATCCTGATGGCTCGGCGCATCGCCTGCGCGAGGCCATCGGCGAGGCCTACGGGCTCGATCCGGCGCGCATCGCCTGCGGCAACGGGTCGGACGACCTCCTGACGCTGCTGGCACAGATCTACCTGCGCGAAGGCGATGAAGGGATCGTGTCCGAGCACGGCTTCCTGCTTTACCCGATCGCCATCCGGGCGGCCGGCGCGACGCCGGTCGTGGTGCCGGAAACCAACCTCACCGTCGATGTGGACGCGATGCTGGCGGCCGTGACGGAGCGGACGCGCATCGTCTATCTCGCCAATCCGAACAATCCGACGGGCACCTATCTGCCGTTCTCGGAGGTGCGCAGGCTCCATGCCGGGCTGCCGTCGCATGTGCTGCTCGTGCTCGATGGCGCCTATGCTGAATATGTGCGCCGCGAGGATTACGAGGCGGGCATCGCGCTGGTCGAGGGTGCGGAGAATGTCGTGATGACGCGCACCTTCTCGAAGATCTACGGGCTCGCGGGCCTGCGCATCGGCTGGGCCTATGGGCCGGAAGCGGTGATCGACGCGATCGAGCGCACACGTGGGCCGTTCAACGTCAATGCGCTCGCCATCGAGGCGGGCGCGGCTGCGATGGGCGACAAGGCGCATGTTGAACGGGCGCAGGCGCATAACGAGAAGTGGCTCGGCTGGCTCACGCAGGAGATCGAGGCGCTGGGGCTGCGCGTGACGCCGAGCGTCGCGAACTTCCTGCTGATCCATTTTCCGACCGAGGGCGAGCAGACGGCGAAGGCGGCCGATGATTTCCTCTTTAATCGCGGCTTCATCCTGCGCGGCGTGGCGGCCTATGGCCTGCCGAATGCCTTGCGGCTGACGGTGGGCTCGGAAGAGGCCAATCGCGGTGTGATCGCGGCGCTGATCGAGTTCATGCGAGGGCGCAATGTCTGACGGGCATTTTCCGACCATTGCGCTGATCGGTATCGGCCTGATCGGGTCCTCGCTCGCCCGCGTCGTGCGTCGCGAGGGGCTGGCGGACCGGATCGTCGTTTCGACCCGCAGCGCCGATACGCTGAAACGCGCAGAGGAACTGGGGCTGGGCGACGCCTACACCACGGATGCGGCGGAAGCCGTGCAGGATGCCGATCTCGTCATCGTTTCCGTGCCGGTGGGCGCGTCGGGCGATGTGGCGCGCACCATCGCGCCAGCGCTGAAGGCGGGTGCCATCGTTTCGGATGTGGGCTCGACCAAAGCTTCGGTGATCGCGCAGATGGCGCCGGAACTGCCCGACACCGTGCACTTCATTCCCGGCCATCCGCTGGCGGGAACGGAAAAGTCGGGGCCGGATTCGGGCTTCGCCGAACTCTTCGAAAACCGCTGGTGCATCTTCACGCCGCTGCCCGAGACCGATCCGGCGGCGCTCGAAAAGCTCAGCGCGTTCTGGCGGGCCTGCGGGGCGAATATCGATACCATGGACCCCGAGCACCACGACAAGGTGCTCGCCATCGTTTCGCACCTGCCGCACATCATCGCCTACAATATCGTCGGCACGGCGGACGATCTGCAGACGGTGACGAAATCCGAGGTCATCAAATATTCCGCCTCGGGTTTTCGCGATTTCACGCGCCTCGCCGCCTCCGATCCGACGATGTGGCGTGACGTGTGTCTCTACAATCGCGAGGCGATCCTCGAGATGCTGGCGCGGTTCTCGGAAGACCTATTCTTCCTGCAACGCGCCATCCGCTGGGGCGATGGCGAGAAGCTGTTCGATCTGTTCAGCCGTACGCGCGACGTTCGCCGCTCGATCATCGAGGCGGGGCAGGAGGTCAACGCGCCGGATTTCGGCCGTCAGGTGGCGGCCCATCCCGAGAAAGGATCGAAGCCGGCCTGAGCGCCGGCTTCCGGTGTCTCAGTGCAGCGGGGGCACGCGGCCGAGTTCGAAGAACAGGATCGAGGCCCGCCCGTCACGCACGGTAAGGGGCACGTTCGAAACCTCGCCGATGGAAGCGAGCACGGGTGCGATGCGGTCGCCTAGGCCCGGCAATGCCTGTGACAGGATGCGTGCAAGCTGCGCGGTGTTCTTCAGGCTGATGGCGAACTGGCCGCTCAATAAGCCCTCGTCGTTGACCGAGAAGGGGCCGGACAGCTGGAGCGCGGCGCTCGTGCCGTCGGAAATCTGGAACTTGGTCAGCGTGCCCGACTGACCGCGCAACGAGCCGGTGAAACGGTTTGCAGCACCGGTCAGCGTGGCTTCCGCTTCGCCATCGAGCGCCGGCAGCGTGCCGCCCGGGGCGAGGTCGCCGGCAAGCGTCAGCTTGGAGAAATTGGCGGCGAAGTCGAGATCGGCGTCGCGCACGCGCATGTGGCTCTGCGCGCTGTCGGCGGACAGGATCGCGCCGGACGGGCCTGTGACCTGAACCTTGCGCGCTTCCGTGGAGGCGCGCGTCGGCACCGGCTCGGCGAGCTTGGCCGAGGCTTTGAGCACTTCCCAGTTGACGTCGAGCGGCGGCAGGCCGGGAACGGCAACCTTCGCGGGGCCGTCGATCTCGCCCACGATCAGCGTCGGATCGTAGATCTGTGCCGCCGAGCGCAGCGCGCCGGCTGAGACCTCGACGCCGTTCTGTTTCCAGGCCGTGGCATCGCAAAAGAGGCCCATGCGGAAGGGGAAGCCGGCAGCGCGGAGATTGTCGCAACGCGACTGGGTATCGGTCACCACCTTTTGCGCTTCGCCTTCGAGGCGGTTGGCGAGCCAGAACCAGCCGCCGGCATAGAGCGCGATGACGACGACGACCGCAAAGCCCAGCCAGAAGATGCGGCGCGCATAGTTGGGCCGATCGCGCTCGTAGCGTTCCCAGGCATTGCCTGCGGTCATGATGCTTCCCTGCTTCTCGAACTGGACAGCCACCGGCCGAGACCGATACGAGCCCTGAAATGGGCGATTTTTGGGTCTTCGGCTATGGTTCGCTGATGTGGCGGCCGGGCTTTCAACACAGCGAGGCGCGTCGCGCAAGGCTTCAGGGCTATCGCCGCGCGCTGTGCTTGCGTTCGGTGGTGCATCGCGGCACGCCGGAACGGCCGGGACTGGTGCTCGGGCTCGACCGGGGCGGGGCCTGCGTGGGTGTCGCGTTCCGGGTCGATGAAAGCGAGCGGGAGGCGGTGACCGCTTATCTGCGCGAGCGCGAACTGGTCACCACGGCCTATCGCGAGCGGGTGCTTCCGGTTCTGCTTGGCGGCGGTGCGGTGGTGCAGGCGGTCACTTACGTCGTGGACCGGCACCATCCGCTTTACGCCGGCCGGCTCGATCCCGCCCATGCGGCGCAGATCGTGAAAAGCGCGGTGGGGCAGTCGGGCGTCAACGCGGACTACGTGTTGAGCACGGTGAGCCATTTGCGCTCGCTCGACATTCGCGACCCTTGGCTCGAAGACGTCGCTCGGCGGCTTAGGGACGGCTCGGAGCCTTCAGTTCCGCCAGCCGCTTGATGGCGGTCGGCGGCAGAGCAGGCGGGTTGGGCGCGCCGGCCGCTTCGAGAAGCGCCTGATCGCAACCGGCTTCGGTCTCGGCAATCAGGCGGCGCATGAACTCGTCCTTGGGCAGGCCTGCTGGGATGGGCGGGAGGAAGCGCGCGCGGATCGTACCGGGATAGCGCAGGAATTTGCGGCGCGGCCAGAACAGGCCCGCGACATGGGCGACGGGCACGACCGGCAGCTGAAGCTGGTCGTAGATTTCCGCGATACCCCATTTGTAGAGCGGCTCGTCGCCCGGCGCCCGGCGCGTGCCTTCGGGATAGATGATAAGCTGGCGACCGTCGCGCATCTCTTGCTTGGAACGCGCGACCGCGGCGCGCAGGGCCTGGCCGCGTTTTCCCCGATCCACCGGCACCATGCGCATCTTCATGATGTACCAGCCGAAGACCGGGATCCAGGTCAGCTCGCGCTTGAGGATGTAGAGCGCATCCGGAATGTGCGGCAGAAAGGCGATCACGTCCCAGAAACTCTGATGCTTGGGCGCGACGATATAGGAGCCCTGCGGCAGGTTCTCGGTGCCCTCGATCACGCTTTTCGTTCCGGCCACATGGTGGAGCAGCCAGAGGCTGGTGCGCGCCCAGAACTTCGGTACGAACCATGCCGTCTTGCGCGGGGCGAGGAAATAGAATGGCGTCCAGACGATCATCTGGACGATCAGGCTCAGATAGAAGAGCGTGTTGAACAGGAACGAGCGAAGCGCGAGCATGGCGCGTCTCGTGGCACGGCTTGTTGATAAAGGAAAGCGCGTTCAACGCGCCTTGTCAGCGGTGCCGATCATCGCGGTGGCCGTGCCGGGCGTTGCATGATCCGTCGGCCATGCGCTGCGGGCGAGGGCGGCCACATATTTCGCGTATTCGGTGAACATCACGCGGAAGGCCTCGGGCTCGGAAATGACGCGGCCGAGATCGAGCTTGGTGTTGACCACCGGATAGGGCCGCAATTCCGCCTCGTCGCCGATCAGCCGGCCCATTTCCAGCATGGTGCGGGGCATATGGTAGTTGTTGGTGACGAGGATCACCGAGCGGTAATTGTGGTTCTCGACCCAGATGGCGCTTTGTTCGGCATTGCCGGTGGTGTCGAGCGCGGCATAGTCGAAATCGACGCAGCAGTTGAACAGGCGGCGGTCGTTGCCGGTGGCGGCACTCAAGGTCTTGGGGCCGGTCTTGGGATGGACGCCGCTGATGAGCAGACGCGTGCCCTTGCCGGCCTTCAGGAGTTCGAGCGCGGGTTCGAGCCTAGCTTGGCCGCCGGTCAAGACGATGATCGCATCGGCCTGCGCCACGTCGCGCGGGGTCGCGAGATTGCTGACATAGAGCGAAAAGGCGGCGAAGCCGGCGACCATCAGGAGCACGCCCGCCACACCCAGTTTGACGAGGTTGCGCATGACCCAGCCCGGCTTGCGCGTTCGCTGCCGGGGGGCAGCATGGGGCGCAGCGGAGTCGGGCAGGATGGTCATGATCACAGCAACTTAATCGCTTCGGATTCGATCCGCGAGAGAATTAACTTTGTTCGTTCCGGGGGACGTCGATGTCGGACAGGAAGGCGACGACCGTGAAATGCGAGGTGAGCGCCGTGATGCCGGCTACGACCAATGCGACCAGCGCCACGCCCGCATAGCCGCTCGCGCCGATATGAAACTGGCCGAAAAGTGCTGCGGACTGGTCCGCGCCGGGCGTCGCCATATTCACCTTGGTCCAGATGCCGAAGCCGAGAAACGCAAGGACGGCAGCGATGCCTCCCGCGCCCGCGCCCTTCAGGCCGATCCACAGGAAATGGCGGCGGAACTCGCCGGCGATGAAACGCGCTTCGGCGCCCACGAAGTGCAGCACCTCGATGATGTGGCCGGCACCCGACATCGCACCACGCGTGGCGAACGCGACGGAAAGGGCCGTGGCGGCGAGCATCAGGGCAAGCACGGCGAGGCCGGCGATCACGGTGGAATGCGCCATGCCGACGAGGCGATCCACCCAGGTGCGGTGATCGTCGAGCCGCGCGCCGAGGCCCTGCGCGTCCAAAGCCGCGCGCATTTCGGCGAAGTCGGGCGGATTGACCGGGTCGATGGTGACGATGACGAGGCGGGGGACGGGGAGTGCGTTGAGATCGACGCCCTTGCCGAGCCAGGGTTCGAGCAGGCGCGCGGTGGCGTCCGGATCGACCACGCGCACGCCGGTGACGCCTTTCACGGCGCTCGCGGTGAGGGCTGTGCGGGTCAGGGCGTCCTCGATGTCGAAGCCTTCGCGCGGCTGGATCTGGATCGTTGCCTCGCGCGCGATCTGCGTTTCCCATTGGCCTGCGGTGTCGCGCACCAGCGTGACGGCACCAAGCGTGAGGCAGGACAGGAAGGTCATGATGGCAATCACGGCCACCAGCGCATTGCCGCCGATGCGGGCGGGCGGCACGATGGGAGCCGGCGCGCGGGAGGTGCGGACAGAGGCGTTGATGCCAGACGAGGACAGGGCGGCATCAGTCATGGATGTCGAGCCTCCCGCCAGAAAGGATCATGCGGCGCGCATCGACCTGCTCCATCAGGTGCTGGTCGTGGGTCGCGATGACAACCGCCGTGCCAAGGCGGTTCATCTCGATGAAAAGGCGCAAGAGGCGGCGCGCAAGCGGCGGATCGACATTGCCGGTGGGCTCATCGGCCAAGAGAATATCGGGCTGCTCGATAAGCGCGCGGGCAATGGCAGCGCGCTGCTTTTCACCGCCGGACAGGACGGGCGGCGGGGCATGCATGCGCTCGCCGAGACCCACCCATTTCAGAAGCTCGATCACGTCCGCGCGGTAGGAAGATTCCTCGCGGCCGCGAACGCGCAGCGGCAGTGCGACGTTGTCGAAGGTGCTCATATGGTCGAGCAGGCGGAAATCCTGGAACACGACGCCGATGCGGCGGCGTAAGGACGGAAGCTCGGTGCGCGACAGGCTCAGGCGGTCCTTGCCGAAGATGGAAACCAGGCCGCGCGTGGGCTTGAGCGAGAGAAAAAGCAGGCGCAGGAGCGTCGTCTTGCCGGCACCCGAAGGGCCACTCAGGAACTGGAACGAGCGCTGGGGCAGATCGAACGAGATGTCCCGCAGGACCTCGGGCCCCATGCCATAGCGCAGGCCCACATTTTCGAAACGGATCACGGGACTGGCGACCTTCGCGGTTGAGAAAGTCTTCCGGAGAACGCCGGGGAACAGCCCCATACGTTCAGCGGAAGAGGGGACCATGCGCCGACATGGTTAACGGTGTCTTAAAATCTGAAACCCGCGTGAGGCTGGAACGCAAGGTGATGTTAACCATGTTCGTTTAGTTCCTGTTCATCATGAAGCGTAGCTCGTGCTCCCAAGCACCCGTGATCGAAGGGGAATTCGTCGTGCTCGGCACGGCGTCGCCCGCCCGTGAACCGGCGAACCCGCTGCACATGGTTTCGACTCGCAACGATCCCGAAGGCCGTCCGCCGGCAGCAGTGAAACGGGGCGGCGCGCTCTTCTGGTGCTGCGGCGCGCTTGCGATCTCTGCGAGCTTTCTTCTTTCCGGCGGTGCGGCGCTCTTTCTACCCAACGCGTCCGAACCGGAACTGCGTGGCGCCCTGAGCTTGGAGACCAGCGCCGTTCGCGTCGAACAGAACGGCGCAGTGCGCATCAGCGCCAAGGCGCGCAACGGTGGCACCGGGCCGCTGGCACTGCCGCCCCTTGCCCTCAGCGTGAAAAGCGGCGAGAGCAGCTTCCTTTATCCGCTGCCTCCACCCGCCGGACTGGTTCCGGCCGGTGGGCAGATGAGTTTCGAGACGCGGCTGGCCTCGCCCGCGAAGGGCATCGCCAACGCACAACTCGTGCTCGCCAATTAGGGGAAGTGCCCATGCCGGTGGTTCGCGGCAAAGAGATCGAAGTCCTGTTTTCCGCCTCGGCCATCGCCCGGCGCAATCTCGAGCTCGCCAAGGAAATCGCGGAAAAGCCTGCGGAAGACCTGTTGGTGATCTCGATCCTCAAGGGCTCCTTCATCTTTGCCGCCGACCTGATCCGCGCGCTGCACGATGTGGGCGCGGCACCCGAGGTCGAATTCATGTTCATCTCCTCCTATGGCGCGGGCACGACGAGCGGCGAAGTGCGTGTGCTGCGCGATATCGACAACGACGTGAAGGGCCGTGACGTGCTGCTCGTGGACGACATCCTGGAATCGGGCAAGACGCTGCAGTTCACCCGCAACCTGATGATGGAGCGCGGCGCGAAGAGCTGTTCGGTGGCCGTGCTTCTCGACAAGCGGATGCGCCGGCAGCTTCCCTTCGAGGCCGACTATGTGGGCTTCGACTGTCCCGACCATTTCGTGGTCGGCTACGGCATGGATGTGGCGCATGCCTTCCGCGAACTGCCTTTCGTGGGCATCGTGCGCGGAGATGCTAACGAAAGCTGACCGCGCGCACGCAAAGCGCAAACAAACGCGCATCGAAATTTAAGGCCTTGTCCCTTATGTCTGGCCTCCTTGCGAGGCTGCGACGGAAAGGGGGAGGGAGTGCGCTTTTCAGCTGCCGGCACGGCCGACCGCGTTCTGCCGGCGTCCCTGGCCACGCGCGCCCGGCCCCATCTCGGCCGGCTCGACGCGCTTCTCTTCGCTCCCGACGAACGCGGCGCGGCAAGCCGCATGTCGCTGCTGGCCTTTGCGATCCGCATCCTTTCCGCGCTGATCGGCTTCGTCAGCCAGGTGCTGCTCGCGCGCTGGATGGGCGGGTTCGAATACGGCATCTTCGTGCTGGTCTGGCTGGTGATGGTGATGGCCGGGAGCCTTTCCTGTCTCGGCTTCCACACCTCCGTCGTCCGCTTCGTGCCGGAATATCGCGAGAAGGGGATGCTGCCCGAACTGCGGGGGATTCTCTGGGGCAGCCGCGTCTTCACGCTTCTGGCGTCGACGGCGCTGGCGGCACTCGGCATTCTCGGGCTATGGCTGGCGCGCGGGCTGGTCGAGCCCTACTACCTTGCACCGTTCATCCTCGGCCTCGTGGCAATGCCGATGATCGCGCTGTCGGACACGCTGCAGGGCATTTCGCGCGCGCGGTCCTGGGGCATCGCGGCACTCGCGCCGACCTACCTGATCCGGCCGGTGCTCATCCTCGCCTTCATGGTGGTTCTGATCGCAGCCGATTTCGCGGCCGATGCCATCACCGCGACGCTTGCGGCGGTGCTCGCCACTTACGTCACGACGCTCGGCCATCTCGTCGTTGTTTCGGGCCGCATCGGGCGCGAAACGGCGCGTGGCCCGTCGCGCTTTCTGGTTCGGCACTGGCTGGCCGTTTCCCTGCCAATCTTTCTGGTCGAGAGCTTCTTCTTTCTGCTCACCAATGCCGATGTCCTGATGGTCGGCGTCTACATGAAGCCCGACGATGTCGGCGTTTATTTCGCCACCGTGAAGGTGCTGGCGCTGGTGCATTTCGTGTATTTCGCGGTGAAGGCGGGCGTGGCGCAGCGCTATGCGCAGTTTGCGCATGCCGAGCCCCACCGCCTTGCCCAGTTCGCACGCGAAACCGTGAGCTGGACCTTCTGGCCCTCGCTCTTGATGGCCGTGATCGTGCTGGCACTGGGCGAGCCGCTTTTGATGCTGTTCGGGCCAGGCTTCGAGGCGGGCTTCTGGCTGCTGGTGCCGCTCCTGTCGGGCGTGGTGCTGCGCGCGGCCATCGGTCCGGCGGAAAGCCTATTGACGATGAGCGGGCACCAGAATGCCTGCGCGCTGGTCTTCGCCTTGACGCTCGTTTTCAACATCACGCTCTGCACGCTGCTCATTCCCCGCTTCGGCCTTTGGGGCGCGGCGAGTGCTACGGCGTTGTCGATCCTGTTCGAGGCAACGCTGCTGGGCCTTACCGTCTGGCACAAGCATGGCTTCGTGATGTTCATCCTGGCGCCGCAGCCGCGTGCGGAGGCACCGTAAGATGGCGGCCAATCCGATCCTCGAGGAAAGCAGCGGTTCGGGTGCCATCATCGATGGGCTCGCCGGCTGGCACGATTCCGAGCCCGGCGCCGACACCGAGCTGTCCGCCCGCGCGCGGCCCGAACGGCGGCTGGCGATCTACCCGGCTTCCGGAGGCTTCGATCTCGTGGAGGAACTTGATTTTCTCTGCAAGCGCACGATCGAGCCCAACATCTTCTTCAACCCGCGCTTTCTCGCGCCCGCGATGCCACGCCTCGAAGACCGTGAGGTGCGGCTGGCCGTGATCCGCGACGGGGGCGACAACCGCAGCCGGTTGCGCCTGTTGGTCCCGTTTTCGGTGGAAGCGCCGGTCGTGCCGCTTGGCGTGCCCACTTTGCGCACCTGGTCGAATCCCTTCGGCCCCCTCGGCACGCCGCTGGTGGACGAGGACGACCCGCAAGGCGTGTTGGAAGACTTCTTCGGCATGCTCGCACGACCGCATCTGAAACTGCCCAAAGTGTTCGTCTTGCCCGATGTGCGGCTCGACGGGCCGTTTGCCGAAACGCTGCGAGCGGTGGTGAAGCGGCACAAGCTCGCGCTGCAAACGCTGGGGGAGGTCGAGCGGCCCTTCCTCGAAAGCACGCTGGATGGCGACGCCTATCTGCGCAATTCGCTGCGTGCCCATCATTTCCGCGAGTTTCGGCGGCTGAAGCGCCGGCTGGAGGTGCAGGGGCCGGTCGATCATCTCGTGCTGCGCGACCCCGGTGAGATCCGCGTCGGCGTCGAGGTTTTCCTGTCGCTGGAAGCGGCCGGCTGGAAGGGGCGGAACAGGTCGGCCATGGCGACCGACCGCTTTCGCGCGGCCTTCGCACGCGAGGCCATCAGCCGCCTGGCCGAACAGGATCTGGCGCGCGTTCATCTCCTGCGTGTCGGCGAGCGGGTGGTGGCAGCGCTCGTGGTCTTCATCGAGCGTGGGATCGGCTATACGTGGAAGACGGCTTATGACGAGGAGTTTGCCGCCTTCTCGCCCGGCACGATCCTGATGATCGAGGTGACGCGAATGCATCTCTCGGATCGCGGGATCATCGCGACCGACTCCTGCGCCATGCCCGACCACCCGGTGATGAGCCGCTTGTGGAGCGAGCGCATGCCGATCGGCACATTCGTGGTGGGGCTCGAGCCCGGACGCGAAAAGCAGGTCGCGCAGGCCGCCAAGCAACTCGAGCTTTATCGCAACACGCGCAACCAGTTCAGGCTGGTGCGCAACCGGCTCAGAGGGTTGCTTCGCCGGCGCTGAAAGCATTTCCGGCAAAAGTGCGAAGCCAATCTGCGTCCGGAAAATGCGCTAGGAACGTTCAGCTTCACGCTTTGCCGCTTCGCGGAAATGGCGGCGGATGACCTTGCCGCTGGTGGTCAGCGGCACGTCGTCCACGAAGGCGACTTCGCGCGGATACTCATGCGCGGACAGGCGCTCGCGGACGAAGCGGGCGATCTCGCTGGCGAGTTGGTCGCTCGGCGTGATGTCGTCCTTCAGCGCGACATAGGCCTTCACGATCTCGGTGCGCAGCGGATCGGGCTTGCCGACCGCGGCCGCCATCCGCACGGCAGGGTGGCCGGCAAGGCAATCCTCGATCTCGGACGGGCCGATGCGGAAGCCGGACGAGGTGATGATGTCGTCGTCGCGGCCCAGGAAATGGAAATAGCCGTCCTCGTCCACCGTGGCGCCATCGCCGGTGATGAACCAGTCGCCCTGGAATTTCTCGCGCGTGGCGTCTTCATCGTTCCAGTAGCCGAGAAACATCACCGGGTCGGGCGCACGCACGGCGATGCGGCCGGGCTGGCCTTGAGGAACGGGGCGGCCCTCTTCATCGAGGATCGCGACCTCGTGGCCCGGGATCGGCTTGCCGATCGCGCCGCTTTTCGAGACGCCGAGGCGGGCGGAGGAGCCGAGCACGAGGTTGCACTCGGTCTGGCCATAGGCCTCGTTGACGGGAATGCCGAAGGCGTCTTCGGCCCAGTCGAACGTGTCGCGCCCGAGCTTTTCACCAGCCGAGCCGAGTGTGCGAAGGTTCAGCCTGGCCTGTTTCACGGCGTCACCTGCCGCGCGCATCATGCGCAATGCGGTGGGCGGCACGAAGGCGTTGCGGACCTTGAGCCGGCCCATGGTTTCGAGTGCCTTTTCAGGATCGAACTTGCCTTGCGGATGGATCACGACGGGCACGCCGAGTGCCAGGCCAGGCATCAGCACATTCAGAAGTCCGCCAGCCCAGGCCCAATCCGCAGGCGTCCAAAGGAGGTCATCGGGTTCGGGCATGAACTCGTGAAAGGCCTGCACGCCTGGCAGGTGGCCGAGCAGCACGCGATGACCGTGCAGCGCGCCCTTGGGCGCACCGGTGGTGCCCGAGGTGAAGATCATCAGCGCCGGATCGTCGGGCGTGGTGGAAACGGGGGTGAAATCGGCTGAGCCGCTGGCGAGGATGCGGTGAAAATCGGTGGCGGCTCCGTCGGGTTCGTCGACGATGAAGACGTGTTCGAGGCTGGGCACACTGCCCGCCACATTGCGGGCCCGCCGCCAGCCTTCGGCGGTCGTGAACAGGACTTTAGAAGCGGCTGCATGCAGGCGATGCGCGATGGCTTCCTCGCCGAAGAGCAGCGCGAGCGGCACCGCGACGGCACCGAGCTTGGCCGAGGCTGCGTGGACGAGAACGGTTTCCACGCTTTGCGCGAGGAGCAGCGCAATGCGGTCGCCGCGGCCGATGCCTCTGGCTTGAAGGGCCGAGGCGAGGCGGTTGGACTGGGTGGCGAGGGTGCCGAAGCTCGTGCTTTTCGTGGTGCCGTCGGCCTGCGGATTGATCAGCGCGACGCGTTCGGGCGCCGTCTTCGCCCAATGGTCGGCGATGGCGGTTCCGATATTGTAGAAGCGGGGCAGGTCCCAGGAGAAATGCTTGCGCCAGCTTTCCCAGGGATCGTGGGAGTTGAGCATGACGAGAGGTTAGCAATTGTGCGCTGCAAACCCAAGTGGGTGCATTGCACAAGATGAGGAGGTTTGTTGGTGCAGAGGGAGGAAAATGCAGGTGGAGAGGCCCCCTCACAACCTTCCACTCATTCGGCCCTCATCAGAGATCAAGGCGTCTCCAGCCCCTCGAACCATTCCCGATAAGGCGTGTTCTTCGCCATCTTCCGGTTGTAGTCCGGCGCCCCGTCCGTCCACCAGACCGGCCCGCGCTCGCCGAGGCCGTGCTTGGCGCGATCGACGGCTTCTCGCGCGGCTTTGAGGGCTGACGGATCACCCTTCGCATCGCGCACGGCGCGGCGGGCGGTCATGAGATCGTGGACCAAGGCCTCGCGCCTGGCCGGATCGAGCGAGGGATCGGAAAGCCGCCACAATCGTCCACGCACGACGAAGTATCGTTTGTCGGGTGTTTGCGGATAGGCTTTGCGCATGGAAAGAGATCTGGATCGGGGGGCATGCCTGCCAAGGGTTCTTCATCATTGGCGGGCTCACTGACCATACCCGATCCGCTGCCCGTTGACCGCTGCATGGTGCCATCCGCCTGATGCCTGCCCAAGACCACCGTCCCCGGAAACCGGAGCCAAAGCCCCCACTCCATCGCCGCCTCATCCAAGGCGCGGCGGGCATGCCGTTTCACTGGCGCGAAGCCACGCTCGCCGTGCCGGCCATTCCGTTTCTGTTTCTGGCCGGACAGTGGATCGGGCAACCAGCCTATGGCGCGGTGGCAGCGGGGGCTGCGTTTTCCGTCGGCTTCGGCGCGGCGCGCGACCTTCGAGGACGGCGCTGGGGCGCCATGCTGGGCGCGATGTTCGGCATGGCGCTGGCAGGGTTCATCGGCACGCTGATCGGCGTTTCGCTGGTTCTTTCGGCGATGATCGCGGGCCTGCTCGCGGCTGGATGCGCGGTGCTGGCGCTGCGTGACGAAGATATTTGGTGGGTGATGCTGCAATCCGTGATCGCGCTGATGGTGGCAGGCTACTATCCGGGTGGAGTGGAGCAGGCGGCCGAGCGAACTGCGGCCGTGCTCGTCGGCGGTGCGATGCAGATCCTGTTCGTAGTCACGCTCGCTTCGCTGGTGCCGCAGGCCTCGAAGCGATTGCCGCGTGGGCCGGCACCCAAACCCGTCGATCGTGAGCTGGTGATCAGCCATGCCTTTCGCGCAGGCCTCTGCGTGGCGCTTGCCATCGTCATCGCGCGGCAGCTTCAGCTGAGCAACGACTATTGGGCGCCGATCACGGCCCTTCTGGTGCTTAAACCCGGCCTTCACGACACGCGGGCACGCGGGCTCGAACGCCTGTTGGGGACTTTGACCGGTTCCGTGTTTGCGACACTCTTCGCCGTGCTGGTGGCGGACAATCCTACAGCCCTCTTGATCGGGGCGACCGTGACGGTGGGGCTGTCCTATGCGCTGCAGAAGGCGCGCTATCCGATCTTCAACATCGCGGTGACCGCGACCGTGGTGCTCCTCGTCACCATCGGCCATGGCGGCGTGGTGGTGAATGCCGAGCATCGCGTGGTCGCGACTTTGATCGGAGGCCTGATCGCGCTCGGCGTGGCATTTCTCGTGCGCAAGCCGCGCCGTCGCATCCGGGCTACCGAGGACCGGCTGGGCGATGCATCGTAAGTTTAAGGAAAAGCGTGAGTTTCGGTGAAAGCGTGAGTTTCAGGGAAAGGGTGGTGCGGGTGGTCGGGGTCGAACCGACACTCCTTGCGGAACCGGATTTTGAGTCCGGCGCGTCTACCAATTCCACCACACCCGCACGGTGCGCGTTTTCTTTGGCGCGTTCGCGTCCCATGCCACAATGCGGGGTGGCGGTCCAGAAGTCTGGCTGAAATTTTCGCACCGGGCCGCTAAGACCCTGTTCCGGCGATTCGGCTTGATGGCTGGATGATTGCCTCCAACGGAGACCGGCCCTTGCTGCGCAGATTATACGATTGGGTGCTTTCGCTTGCCGCGCGGAAATCCGCGGAAGTGTGGCTGGCGGTGATCGCCTTCGTGGAAAGCTCGGTGTTTCTCGTGCCGGCCGACGTGCTTTACCTGCCGATGGCGCTGGCACGGCCTGATCGTGCCTATCGCTATGCGCTGGTGGCGACGGTGGCCTCGGTGCTCGGCGGCATCGCGGGGTGGATGCTGGGTTACTTCGCCTATGACCAGCTCGCGCGGCCCATCCTCGAATTCTACGGCAAGGCCGAGGCCTTCGACCAGCTTCGCGCGGGCGAAAGCGGGGTGGAACTCGTTCTCCTGATGCTCGTCACATCGGGCTTCGCGCATCTGCCGCCGATCAAGGTGGTAACGATCCTGTCGGGCGTGGTTGCGTTTCCGCTCGGCTGGTTCGTGCTTTCGGCCGTGATCGCGCGCGGGCTTCGCTTCTTTCTCCTCGCCTGGCTCTTGCGCACTTACGGCGACGAGATCAGGCACTTCATCGAGAAGCGGCTGGGGCTGATCGCAGGCGCGGTGGCGGTCTTGCTGATCGTCATCTTCCTCGTGCTCAAATACGCGCTTTAAGGAGCCAGACGCCCATGACCGAGACCCGCTTCACGCATGCCACCGCGGCACTCCTCATCGGGCTTGCCATGATCGCCACGGTGGGCGGTGCGCTCCTGTTCCAGCATCTGGGCGGCTATATCCCCTGCAAGCTCTGCTACGAGCAGCGCACGCCCTACTATCTCGGCGTGCCGGTGATGCTGGCGGCGTTTCTGTCAGCGAGCTTCAAGGGGCCGTCATGGCTGACCCGCGCGCTGCTGGCCTTCGGTGGGCTCCTGATGCTGTGGGGCGCCTATCTCGGGGCCTACCATGCCGGCGTCGAATGGGGCTGGTGGGCCGGGCCAACCGATTGCGGGGCTGCGGCACCTTCGGTGAATACCGGCGGGGCAGGGGTTCTCGATTCGCTGGACAGTTTCGTGCCGCCGGCTTGCGACCACGCCGCCCTGCGGATCGCCGGCATTTCGCTGGCGGGGTGGAATTTCCTGATCGCGCTGGTGCTAGCCGTCGTGGCATTCGGGGCGGTGGCGCGGAAGCGATAGGTTGGCCGCAGAGCTGCCTCTTACGGCTCCAGCTCCACGTCCCAGTAGAGATAATCCATCCAGCTCTCATGCAGATAGTTGGGCGGGAACAGCCGGCCGTTGTTGTGCAAGTCGTGCACCGAGGGCTGGTAGGGCTTCTGCATGGGCCACATCTTGGCCTGTGCAGGCAGCATGCCGCCTTTTTTCAGATTGCAGGGCGAGCAGGCGGCGACGACGTTCTCCCAGGTCGTGGCACCGCCGCAGCGGCGGGGTGTGACGTGATCGAAAGTCAGATCGTTCGTGCAGCCGCAATACTGGCACTGGAAGCGGTCGCGCAGAAAGACGTTGAAGCGGGTGAAGGCCGGATTGCGGGAGGGCTTCACGTAGCTTTTCAGGCACACGACCGAGGGCAGCCGCATCGAGAAATTCGGCGATGAAACCGCATGGTCGTATTCGGCGACGATGTTCACCCGGTCGAGGAACACGGCCTTGATGGCGTCCTGCCACGACCAGAGTGACAGGGGATAATAGCTCAGTGGGCGGTAATCCGCGTTGAGAACCAGCGCAGGAAGTCCGTCCGGAGACACGTGAACCGTCACGCTTCAGCTCCTCCGACAGTAGTCCGAAACCCAATTCACACGCACAATCTAGCTCTGACACGACAGGATTGTGAAGCCGGGGTGGGGTTTGTGACAATTTGTCCCCCGAAAAGCGGAGGAAACGGGAAAATCAGCTGTCTGAAGCGATGAAGACGCCGTCTCGCGAGCGCATCACGCGATAATAGCTCCAGAACAGGCGTGCCGCGACCGCGCGCCAGGGCGACCAGGGTTCCGCGATCAGGCGAAGCGCCTTGTCGCTCGGACGCTGGGCGAGACCGAAGGCATGGGCGACCGCCGCTTGCAGCGCGACATCGCCGGCGGGGAACACATCCGGATGACCGGCCGCGAAGAGAAGATAGGACTCGGCCGTCCACGGGCCGATGCCGGACACTTTGGTGAGAAGCCGGATGGCATGTTCGGCGTCGAGTTGGCACGTGTGGTCGAGGTCGAGCCCGTCATGAACGGCCTGGGCGAGGGCGCGGACGGTACGCACCTTGGCGCCGGAAAAGCCTGCTTCGCGGAACACGGTGTCCTCGGCTGCGAGCACGGCATCGGGCGTCATCGGGTCGAGAAGGGTTGCGAAGCGGGCATAGATCGCAGCAGCACTGGCCGTCGAAACCTGCTGGCCGATCACGATGGAAACGAGGCTGGCGAAGCCTGGCTCGGCGCGACGCAAGGGCACCTCCGGCGCGGCGGCGCGGACTGCTTCGAGGCGCGGGTCGAGGCGGCAGAGCGCATCGAGGCCCTGTTCCAGGTCGGCAAGCGTGCTGATCGTTTGCATGGGGCGCTTGTTCGCGAAATTCGGTTTGCTTAGCAAGGCGCATGGCAGCACCCGTGTTCCGTTTCGCGCCGAGCCCCAATGGCAGGCTTCACCTCGGCCACGCCCTGAGCGCGGGCCTGAATGCGCGGATGGCGGAACGTGTGGGCGGGCGATTTCTTCTGAGGGTCGAGGACATCGACCGCGAGCGCTCCAAGCCCGAACTCAAAGCTCTGATGCTCGACGATCTGCACTGGCTGGGACTCGAATGGGAGAGGCCCGTTCGGCGCCAGTCGGAGCATATGGCGGACTATGCCGGGGCGCTGGAACGGCTGAAGGCGATGGGCCTCGTTTATCCGGCCTTCATGAGCCGGGGCGAGGTGAAGGCCCACACAGACGATGCGCATTGGCCGCGTGACCCTGACGGTGCGCCGCTTTATCCGTCTCGCGACAAGGACCTGAGCGAAGGCGAGCGGGCACGCCGGATCGCCGAGGGCCAGGCGCATAGCTGGCGACTCGACATGGCGGAGGCGCTCAAACGCGCGCCGCCGTCGCTCTCATGGCAGGAATGGATGGATGCCGGCCTCCAGACCGGCCGTCGCGTCGAGGCCCAGCCGGAGGCGTGGGGCGATGTGATGATCGCGCGCAGCACGGTGCCGACCAGTTACCATCTCTCGGTCGTGCTGGACGATGCGCGGCAGGGCGTGTCCCATGTCGTGCGCGGGCAGGATCTTTACGAGGCGACAGCCGTCCACCGCCTGCTCCAGGCGCTTCTGGATCTGCCCGAGCCGACCTATCACCATCACCGCCTCATTCTCGGCAGCGACGGACGCAAGCTCGCGAAGAGCGAGGGTTCGGCAGGAATTGCGGTTTTGCGGGAACGGGGCTGGACGCCCGAGCAGGTCTGGCGGGAAGTCAGCCTCGCTTAGAGCCGTGCCAT
The DNA here is from genome assembly GCF_024053505.1 of Mesorhizobium liriopis. Taxonomy (GTDB): domain Bacteria; phylum Pseudomonadota; class Alphaproteobacteria; order Rhizobiales; family Rhizobiaceae; genus Mesorhizobium_B; species Mesorhizobium_B liriopis. The sequence goes on from NZ_JAMXQS010000008.1 coordinate 332,247, forward strand.
GCCTGCCTTCAAAAGCGCCATGGTGGCAATCAGCGCGAAGGCGCCTCCGAGGCCGGTGCCGACCGCCCAGGTGAGGTCGCGCAACGGAATGCCATAGGAATTTGCGCCGATGATCGCGACAAAGAAGCCGAGGGTGAACAGCACCATGTTGCCGATCGCACCGAAGCCGTCCTCGCCCATGATGGCGTCGAGCGCGGTGCCGAAGAAGAAGGCGATGACCATCACGATCGCGACGGCCATGCAAAGCCAGAATGGCGCCAGATTCCAGATCATGCGCGGTCCTCGTGTGCCCTCGGGTGGGATTGGGGCTTTAGGCTCCAAGCAACTTCTTGAACGCGCAGGCTAACCGGCAATCCTTGCCGATTCGTTTACCCTCATCTGTCGCCGATCCGCGCGCGGGCTTCGAGAAAGCGGCGGATCGAAGCGTTGAGTTCGCCACCCAGAATGAAGATCGCCGAGACGATGTAGAGAAACACGATGGCGATCATGATCGAGGCCAGGCCCGCATAGGTGTTCACGTAATTCGCGAACCGGTCGAGATAGAGCGCGAAGACCGTCGAGCCGATCAGCCAGCCGATCAGCGTGAAGATGATGCCCGGCACGATATCCGCGAAGCGCCGCCTGCCGTCGGGCAACCAGAGATGCACGGCGACGAGGCCGAGCACGATCACCAGCGAGGCGATGGCAAAACGCCATACCGTGATCGTGCCCATATAATCCTCGATCCAGGAGAACTGGCTAAGCAGGATCCGCGCGATGAGGGGTGCGAAGACGAGCAGCACCGAGATCACCACGAAGCCCACGGTGGCGATGAACACGAAAGCGAGGCTCTGGATGCGGCGATGGATGATCGAGCGGGTTTCCACCGTGCGGTAGGCGCGGTTGAGCGAGGCGCGCAACGCTTCGACACCGTTGGAGGCGAAGTAGGCGGCCAGGATCACGCCGATGGTCAGGAAGCCCGAGCGCGGCACGGTGAGAACGGAAACCACCTCGCGCGAGATCGGCTCGGCGATCTGCACGGGCCAGGTGTCGAAGACGAGGTGCACGGCGGTATCGGCGAAAGCCTGCGCGCCCAGGAAGCTCGCAAGAGCGGTCGCGAAGATCAGAAAGGGAAACAGCGCCATCAGCGCGGAGATCGCGAGATGGGACGACATCGACCAGCCGTCATCGTCGTTGAAGTGGCCGAGCGCGTCGTAAAGGATGCGGCGGATGGCGGAGAGGGCGCACATCCGGCCCGACTTGGCTTGCGCGGGCAAGCCGGAGGGCGGCGGAAGACCAGCACTCGCAGCGGATGCGGCGCGTTCGACCGCATGAAGCCGCGTACGCGGTTCGCGAACCGGCGGCTGATTACGGACGGCCGATCTGGGGCGGGGTGGCTGCTCTTTCATGTGGGCTGAATCGTGCCAGAAAAACCTGACTGGAAAATGAGTGCGCCTCCCCATATGGAAGCCAAGGCATATGGGTGGGGAACGCTTCGCTTGGCAAGCCTTGAAACGAGCGGGACCACCCGCCCGACGATCATGGTGACCGGTGCTTCATCGGGCATCGGTGCCTTTTGCGCGCGCGCCTTGCGCGACGAGGGCTGGCGGGTTTTCGCCACCGCGCGAAAGCCCGAAGATATCGCGGCACTGGAAGCGGACGGCATCGAGGCGTTCTTTCTCGACTATGCCGATGAGGCCTCGATCGGAGCCTGTTTTGATGCCGTGATGGCGCGCACAGGCGGACGCCTCGATGCGCTGTTCAACAATGGTGCCTATTCGCAGGCGGGTGCGGTGGAAGACGTGCCGACCGAAGCGTTGCGCGCGCAGTTCGAAGCGAATTTCTTCGGCTGGCACTCGCTGACGCGCCGCGTGGTGCCGGTGATGCGAAAGCAGAGGGCGGGGCGGATCGTCAGCGTTTCGTCGGTGCTCGCCTATACGCCGGTTCAGTTCCGCGGCGCCTATGGAGCCTCCAAGGCCGCGCTCGAAATGCTGATGCTTTGCCTGCGCGCGGAGCTGAAGGGTTCGGGCGTCCATGTTTCGTTGATCGAGCCAGGGCCGATCCGCTCGAAGATCGCGGCCAACGGGCTCGCGCATTTCGAGCGGCATGTGGATTATCACGGTTCCGCCCACCGTGAGGCTTATGCGCGGCAGCTCGACCGGTTGCGTTCGGGAGGAACCGTATCGCGCTTCAAGCTCGGGCCCGACGCCGTTCACAAGGTTCTGCGCCATGCGCTGCTGTCAGAGCATCCCCGACCGCACTATGTTGTGACGACACCAGCAAAGATCGCGGCGGTGCTCTTGCGCGTGCTGCCGTCTTCGCTCTTCTTGCGCACGGTCGCGAAATCGAACTGACCGCTCTTTCGGATTTCCCTCATGGCAACCGTCTTCAACATTCTTGCCATCATCGTCATGCTCGGCGTGGTATTCGTGCTGGTGCGCGGGCTCGTCAACATGATGCGTGGCGGCTCGGGCGTGACGTCCAACAAGCTGATGCAGGCGCGCGTGCTGTTGCAGTTCGTGGCGCTCGTGCTGATCCTGCTCGCGGTCTGGATCCAGCGCGGGGCATCCTGATCCATGGTCAAGCTGAACAAGATCTACACGCGCACGGGCGACGATGGCTCGACGGGCCTGGGCTCCGGCGAGCGGCGCCCAAAATGGGACCTGCGCGTCGAGGCCTATGGCACGGTGGACGAGGCGAACGCGACGCTGGGGCTGGCGAGACTGCATGCGTCGGGCGAGATGGACGGGATCATCATCCGCATCCAGAACGACCTGTTCGATCTCGGCGCCGACCTCGCCGTGCCCGACACCGGCGAGCCGCTCTCGTATGAGCCGTTGCGCATCGTGGCCTCGCAGGTGGAGAGGCTGGAAGCGGAGATCGACGGGCTGAACGAAAGACTGGAGCCCCTGCGCTCCTTCGTGCTGCCGGGTGGCACGGCACTTGCCGCCGCCCTCCACCTGTCACGAACCGTGGTGCGCCGCGCGGAGAGGCTGACGGCGGAACTCGCCTCGCATCCTGCCGAGCGCGTGAGCCGTGATGCGGTGCGCTATCTCAACCGATTGTCCGACCTTCTATTCGTGATGGGTCGGGTGGCAAACGATGACGGGCGCGGCGATGTGCTCTGGGTGCCCGGTCAGAACCGCTAGGAACCGCGCCGCTTGTTCATCCCGATCCACGACGCCAACCATCTTCGCCGCATCAGGCTGCAATGGGTGACGATCGCCTTGATCGCGGTGAATGTCGGCGTCCACCTGTTCTCGACGTTCGAAGGCGAGTTGTGGACGGAAGGTGCCGTGCTGGGGCTCGGCTTCATCCCCGCGCTCGTCTGGGATCAGGCTGTGCTGCCGGCGGGCTATGCCATCGTGCCCGAGGACCTGACCTTTCTCACTTATTCGTTCCTCCATGCCGACTGGCTGCACCTGGGCGGCAACATGCTGTTTCTGTGGGTGTTCGGCGACAACGTCGAAGATGCGCTCGGGCATTTTCGGTATGTTCTTTTCTATTGCGCCTGTGCCGCCGCCGGCGCGCTTTGCCATGGGTTGCTCGACCCGGGCTCGCAGGCGCCGCTGATCGGGGCGTCGGGCGCCATTGCCGGCATCATTTCGGCCTATCTGATCCTGCATCCGCGCGTGAAGATCTGGGTGCTCGCTTTCGGGCGAATCCCCTTGCGCCTGCCCGCCTGGATCGTTCTTGCCGCCTGGATCGTGTTCCAGTTCGCGATGCTGTTCATGGCCGGCGAGGCGGCGATCTCGTTTGCGGCGCATGTGGGTGGCTTGATCGCGGGCGCGGTGCTCGTGGTCCTCTTGCGCCGGCGCGACCAGCCGATCCTCGACAGCCATGTGATGACCCCGCGCGCAGCCGAGGTGCCTGTGCGCGTGCCGTCTCCGCAACTCGGCCCGTGGGGATTGCGCGCGCCCGAGCGGGAAGCCGGAAAGGCGGGGCCGTATTGACTTCGCGGTCTCACACCGTCATCCGTCTGCGGAAGATCGAGCCTTGGCACCGACGGGTGGATTTTGCCTAGAGGATGTCGGGTTTCGACAAATTCTTCCAGCCCGGCCTTGCTAAGGCCTAGCTTGAAAGCGCGTTTCCGTCGCGCGATTGCCATGAAAGGTCGTCTTTGCCCATGAAGATCCTGGTCCCTGTCAAACGCGTGGTTGATTACAACGTGAAGATCCGGGTTCGGTCTGACGGGTCGGGTGTTGAGTTGGCCAATGTGAAGATGGCGATGAACCCGTTCGACGAGATCGCGGTGGAAGAGGCGATCCGGCTGAAGGAAGCGGGGGTGGCCGATGAGATCATCGCGGTGTCCATCGGACCGCAGCAGGCACAGGAGACGCTGAGGACCGCACTCGCCATGGGCGCGGACCGGGCGATCCTCATCAAGACCGACGGCGTGGTCGAGCCCTTGGCGGTTGCCAAGCTGTTGAAGGGTGTGGCGGAGGCCGAAGGCCCATCGCTCATCATTTTGGGCAAGCAGGCGATCGACGACGATGCCAACCAGACCGGCCAGATGCTGGCGGCACTTCTCGGCTGGGCGCAGGGCACGTTTGCGTCCAAGGTCGAGGTCGAAGGCGAGCGGTTGAAAGTCACGCGCGAGGTGGATGGGGGCCTTCAGACCGTGGACCTCAAGCTGCCGGCGATCGTCACCACTGATCTCAGGCTCAACCAGCCGCGCTATGCGTCTTTGCCCAACATCATGAAGGCCAAGAAGAAGCCGCTCGATGAGAAGGCACCCGCTGACTTCGGCGTGGATGTCACGCCCCGCCTCACCGTTCTCAAGACGGAAGAGCCGCAAGGGCGCAAGGCGGGCGTGAAGGTGGGGTCGGTCGCGGAACTCGTCGACAAGCTCAAAAACGAAGCCGGCATCATCTGACAAGGCGAGCCCAAGGAGACAAATCCCATGACCATTCTTCTTCTCGCCGAACACGATAACGCGTCGCTGTCCGACCAGACCGCCAAGGCGCTGACCGCAGCCAAAGGGATCGGCTCTGACATCCACGTGCTGGTTGCCGGCCAAGGCGCGCAAAGCGCAGCTGAGGCTGCCGCCAAGCTGCAGGGCGTCGCCAAGGTCCTGCTCATTGAGAGCGAGGCGCTGGCCGAGCGTCTGGCCGAGCCCTTGGCTGCGACGATCGTGGAACTGGCTGGGCCCTACGACACGATCCTCGCGCCTGCCACGACCTCGGCCAAGAACGTCATGCCGCGTGTCGCAGCGCTTCTTGATGTGGCCCAGGTGTCGGAAGTGATGGAGGTGGTGTCTCCCGACACCTTCAAACGCACGATCTATGCGGGCAACGCCATCCAGACCGTGCAGTCGACTGAAGCCAAGAAGGTCTTGACCATCCGCACGGCATCCTTTGCGTCTGCTCCCGAAGGTGGTGCCGCACCCGTCGAGACGGCCAATGCCGCAGCCGATCCGGCCCTTTCCCGCTTTGTCGAAAACCGGATTGCCGCTTCCGAGCGGCCCGAGCTGACTTCGGCCAAGATCATCGTCTCAGGGGGACGTGCACTGGGCTCCGCCGAGAAGTTCAACGAGGTGATGCTGCCGTTGGCCGACAAGCTGGGGGCAGCGGTGGGGGCCTCCCGTGCAGCCGTTGACGCGGGCTATGCGCCCAATGACTGGCAGGTGGGCCAGACCGGCAAGGTGGTGGCACCCGATCTCTATATTGCCTGCGGCATCTCGGGCGCCATCCAGCATCTCGCCGGCATGAAGGACTCGAAAGTCATCGTCGCCATCAACAAGGACGAGGAAGCCCCGATCTTCCAGGTCGCCGACTACGGCCTCGTCGGCGATATCTTCACACTCGTGCCGGAACTCGAAAAGGCGCTGTAACAACTGCGCCAGTCGCAATGACAGGGACGGGCTCTACGCCCGTCCTTTTTTGTTTTGTCCGCACCATATCGGCCAACCCCATGATGTGACTGGGCAAAGGCCTCGAAACCGCTTTCCCTTTGCCGACCGGTTCTCTACCTTGCACTGCAACAATCCACGGTTCCGAACCGTGGCTAGGGCTGGGTCCAGGGATCACAAGAAGAATGAGCAGCATCGAAACGGTCGGGATCATCGGCGCCGGGCAGATGGGCGGTGGTATCGCTCATGTCTGCGCGCTGGCCGGCTATCAGGTGCTGCTTTACGACATTTCGGGCGAGCGGATCGAGAAGGGCATCGCCACGATCAGCGGCAACATGGCACGCCAGGTCGCTTCCGGGAAGCTTGAGGACAAGGTCCGGCAAGAGGCGGTCGGACGTATCGCCAAAGCGTCGGAACTGAGCGACCTGTCCGCGGCCGATCTGGTGATCGAGGCGGCGACCGAGGACGAGGCGACCAAGCGCAAGATCTATGCGCAGCTTTGTCCGCTCCTGAACCCCGAGGCCATTCTCGCCACCAACACCTCGTCCATCTCGATCACGCGGCTGGCGGCGCAAACCGACCGCCCCGAGCGCTTCATCGGCATCCACTTCATGAATCCGGTGCCGGTGATGAATTTGGTGGAGCTGGTGCGCGGCATCGCCACCGAGGATCACACCTTCGAAGCCGCCAAGGGGTTCGTCGCCTCGCTGCACAAGACGCTGACCGTGTCCGAGGACTTCCCGGCCTTTATCGTCAACCGCATCCTGTTGCCGATGATCAACGAGGCGATCTACACGCTCTACGAAGGCGTGGGCACGGTGGAGGCCATCGATACGGCGATGAAGCTCGGCGCCAACCATCCGATGGGCCCGTTGCAGCTGGCCGATTTCATCGGCTTGGACACCTGCCTCTCCATCATGCAGGTGCTGCATGACGGGTTGTCGGATTCGAAATACCGCCCTTGTCCGCTTTTGGTGAAATATGTCGAAGCCGGCTGGCTCGGTCGTAAGACCAATCGCGGCTTCTACGATTATCGGGGCGAAACACCGGTTCCGACACGGTAAGGCCTCATCATTTCAGTGGCTTAGGTGCCGTCATTAAGCTTTCGGTAAAGAGTCGGAAAGTTTGCGTTAACGCTTAACTTCCGCGCGGGAGTGGCTTTGCGCTGCCAAAGAAGTCCGCCCACGGGTTCTTTCGCCTGAGCGCGCCGCTCAGCGCCTTGCTGCCCAGCCTGAATTCATCCGATGCGACGTCGTCCAGCTCTTTCCATGTGATCGGCACCGACACGGCACCGCTGTTGCGTGCACGCGGCGACCAGGGGACGACGGTGGTGGCGTTCGGATTGTTACGCAGATAGTCGAGATAGATGCGGCCTTTGCGCTCGTCCTTGGACGACGCAGCCGTGAAGCGGTCGGGTTCTTCCCTGGCCATGCGGTGGGCAAGGGCGCTGGCGAAGTGCTCCACCGCCTTCCAATTGGCGCCCGGTTCGAGCGGTGCCGTGATGTGGTAGCCTTTGCCGCCGGACGTCTTCACGAAAGGCACGAGCCCGCTTTCCTCCAGATGAGCGCGCAGGTCGTGGGCCGCGCGGCGGAGCGCGTCGAGGTCGATGCCCGGGTCCGGGTCGAGATCGAAGGTGACCTGATCGGGTTGCGTCAGGCTGTTGGCCTTCGCTCCCCAGACATGGATTTCCGTGATGCCGAACTGTGCGAGGGCCACAAGGCCGCTGAAGTTCTGGATGAAGAGCAGTTCCGCATCGTCGGCCGGGTCACGCATTGTGCTGATGGCCGCAGGCATGCCCTTCCAGGCATGCTGCTGGAAGAAGCGCTGGCTGCCGCCGACGCCGTCAGGCGTGCGCACCAGCGTCAGCGGGCGATTCTCGATGAAGGGGCGCATGCGGTCCCAGACCTTGCGGTAATAATCCACGAGATCGGTCTTGGTGAACTTCGCTTCCGGCCAAAGCTGGCGTCTGGGGCTCGACACGCGCACGCCTTCGATCGTAACGGGCTTGCCGAGGTCTTCCTTTTTGGAACTGGCTTTCGAAGGTGTTGCCTTGTTCGCCGGGGTCTTCTTTTTGGGTGGCGCCGGTGTCTCCTCCTTGCCGCCGACTTCCTCGACCGTCCGGTCGGATCGCACGGAGCGCGGCATGTCTTCGAGAATGTCGCCGGTGTCGCGCGCTTCCGCGTCTTCATCCTTAACGAGCAGCCAGTTCGGCGCGTGCTCCTTCGGGCGGGGCTTCATGCGCACGAGATGCCAGCCGCCGCGCAGCTTGCGGCCTTCCAAAGTAAAGGAAATGCGGCCTTTCTCCATGCCTGCGGCAGGATCGCCCTTCGGCGTCCAACTGCCTTCATCCCAGACGATCACGGCACCGCCGCCATATTCCTCTTCCGGAATCGTGCCTTCGAAGCCGGCATAGTCGAGCGGGTGGTCCTCGACCTGAACGGCGAGACGCTTCTCTGACGGGTCGAGGCTCGGGCCGCGCGTCACCGCCCAACTCCACAGCACGCCGCCATGTTCGAGCCTCAGATCGTAATGCAGCCGGGTGGCATCGTGCTTGTGAACGACGAAGATGCCGCCGCGGTTCGAAACACGCAGCGGCTCGGTTTTGCCCTCGGGTTCTTCCGTTTTCGAGAAGTCGCGTTTTTCCCGGTAAGTCTTGAGATCCGCCATTGCCCGCCTCTCCGACATGGGGAAACAGGCAAACGTAACCTCGTGCTCAGGGTTCCAGCGCGGCCTCGATCAGCGCCTTGGCATCCGCGCTGTGCCATTCGGCGGGGCCGTTCATGGAGCCCAGCATGCAGCCCTCGCCGTCGATCAGAAAGGTCGCGGGCAGGCCGAGCACGAGGCCGCGTTCCTTCATCGTGTCGAAGAGTTTCAGCGAGGGATCGCGATAGCGTTCGAGCGCTTTGACGCCGATCTCGTCGAGGAACTTGTTGGGCTTGGTCGCATCGCCCTTGTCGAGATTGACGGTGACGACCTCGAAATTCTCGCCGCCCATCTCGGTTTCGAGAGCGTCGAGCGCAGGCATCTCCGCGCGGCAGGGCGCGCACCAAGTGGCCCAGAGATTGACCAGCAGCGTCTGTCCCTTCTTGTCGGCAAGCGTCATCGGCGTGCCTTGCGGGGTCTCGAATTGCAGGCCGGCGAGCGAGATCGGCGGATCGGCCGGCAGCATGGCTGCGACCTGGCCTTGTGCCGCAGCGCCCACCGTTTTCGCTTGGTCAGCCTTCAGTGCGCAGGCTTTGTCGGCCTCGGTGCTCGCAGCGACGGTCGAGGGCGCCGCATCCGAGGCGTTCTCCCCGTTGCCAGACCCGTGCAAGCCGAAATATACCGCCCCCACACCGGCACATGCGCCCGCAAGCCCTGCCAGCAGGGCCCAGCGCAGTGCGGGGAAAAGTTTTCTGTCCATGCTGCCTCACCCGTCGCGGCGTCATCCAGGGATGCGGTTTACCCATATGAGCGACCAGAAGCCCAGCGCCAAGGCCGAGCCTGCGACAGCGGGAAGCAACCAGATGTGGGGCGGCCGCTTCGCGTCGGGCCCCGCTGCCATCATGCAGGCGATCAACGCTTCCATCGACTTCGACCGGAAACTTTATGCGCAGGACATCGAAGGCTCGCTGGCGCATGCCGCGATGCTGAAAGCGCAGGGGATCATTTCGGCGGACGATCATGCCGCGATCGAAAAGGGTCTCAGCCAAATTCTCGGCGAGATCGAAGCAGGCAGTTTCCAGTTCTCGGCCAAGCTCGAAGACATCCACATGAATGTCGAGGCACGGCTGGCCGAACTGATCGGTTCGGCGGCCGGGCGGCTCCACACCGCGCGCTCGCGCAACGATCAGGTGGCGGTGGATTTCCGGCTTTGGGTCAAGCGCGAAACGGAGCGCACGGCGCATGCCTTGCGTGGCCTGATCGAGACGCTGCTGTCGCGTGCCGAGGAACACGCGGCCAGCGTGATGCCCGGCTTCACGCATCTTCAAAGCGCCCAGCCGGTGACCTTCGGCCACCATCTGATGGCCTATGTCGAGATGTTCGGCCGCGACCTGTCGCGCGCGCAGGATGCCGCGAAGCGGATGGATGAGAGCCCGCTGGGCGCGGCGGCACTTGCCGGTACACCTTTCCCGATCGACCGCCATGCGACGGCGGAGGCGCTTGGATTTGGCGGCCCGACCCGCAATTCGATCGATTCGGTGTCCGATCGCGACTTCGCGCTGGAATTCCTCAGCGTCGCCTCGATCGCCGGCGTGCATCTGTCGCGGCTGGCGGAGGAGATCGTGATCTGGTCCACGCCGCAGTTCAATTTCGTGCGGCTGTCGGACTCGTTCTCGACAGGCTCGTCGATCATGCCGCAGAAGAAGAACCCGGATGCCGCCGAACTGGTGCGCGCCAAGACGGGACGGCTCAACGGCCACCTGATCGGGCTCCTGACGGTCATGAAGGGGCTGCCGCTTTCCTATTCGAAGGACATGCAGGAAGACAAGGAAGCGGTCTTCGACGCGGCGGAAACGCTCGACCTGATGCTGGCCGCGATGACCGGCATGGTGGGCGACATGGGGGTGAACACGGACAGCATGCGGCGCGCGGCGGGCGCGGGCTTCTCGGTGGCGACCGATCTGGCCGACTGGCTGGTGCGCGAGGCAGGCCTGCCGTTCCGTGAGGCGCACCATGTCACCGGTCGCGCCGTGGCAGAGGCCGAGAAGCGGCGGGTGGGCTTGGAAGAACTCTCGCTTGCCGACCTGCAGGCCATCCATCCGGGCATCACCGAAACGGTGTTCGATGTGCTTTCCGTCGATCGCTCGGTGGAAAGCCGCACATCCTTCGGCGGTACGGCCCCGGATGGCGTCCGCGCGCAGATCGCTTATTGGCGCGAGCGGCTCGCAAGCGCCTGACAAGCGGCGAGGCTTGGGCTAGAGCATTTGTACTTTTCGCAATTCCGGACGCAAAACCGCTGCGCACTTTTGCTGGATTTGCTTTAGAACGCGAAAGCTCTTGGGACAGGACAGCAGATGGCGGCCGGCAAGCTCGTTTCAATCATTCTCGCGACAGGGCTTTCGGCCGTGATGCTTTCGGGATGCGGCCGCAAGGGCGATCTCGACACGCCCTACGACGCGGCGGTCCAGGCCCGTAAAGATGCGCAGCAGAACAACCAGCCTGTGCCACCCGAGCCGAAAAAGCCCGTGACCGATCGAAAGTTCATCCTCGATCCGCTGATCTGAGACGACCGTGAACCATTTCCAGTATCGTGACGGCGTGCTCCATGCCGAAGACGTGGCCTTGCCGACCATCGCGGAAGCCGTGGGCACGCCATTCTACTGCTATTCGGACGCGACACTCACGCGGCATTTCAGGGTCTTCTCCGAGGCGCTGAAGGGGCTCGACGCCACCGTTTGCTATGCGCTGAAGGCCAATTCCAACCAGGCCGTGCTTTCGACGCTCGCGAAGCTCGGGGCGGGGGCCGACGTGGTGTCGGAAGGTGAACTGCGCCGCGCGCGGGCGGCCGGCATTCCGGCGGAAAAGATCGTGTTCTCGGGCGTGGGCAAGACCGCGCGCGAGATGGACTATGCGCTGCTCGAAGGCATCCACTGTTTCAATGTCGAGTCCGAGCCGGAGCTCGAACTGCTTTCAGCCCGCGCGACGGCACTCGGCCTCGTCGCGCCGGTCTCGATCCGCATCAACCCGGATGTGGATGCGCGGACACATGCGAAGATTTCGACTGGCAAGGCCGAGAACAAATTCGGCATTCCGTTCGGCGAAGCGCGCCGCGTTTATGCGCGGGTGGCGAGCCTGCCGGGCGTGGAGGCGGTCGGCATCGACACCCATATCGGCAGCCAGATCACCGAGCTGCAGCCTTTCGACGACGCGTTTCGCGTGCTGGTCGAACTCGTCGGCACCTTGCGCGGAGAGGGGCACGACATCCGCCATGTCGATCTCGGTGGCGGCCTGGGCATCCCTTATCGGCAGGACAACAACCCGCCGCCCGAGCCGCAGGATTATGCGGCCGTCGTGCGCAAGCATATGGAGCCCTTGGGGCTCAAGGTCGTCATCGAGCCGGGCCGGCTGATCGCGGGCAATGCGGGCATTCTGGTGTCTTCCGTGATCTATCTCAAGGAAGGCGAAGCCAAGAATTTCCTGATCGTGGACGCGGCGATGAACGACCTCATCCGCCCCACGCTTTATGACGCCTATCACGAGATCCGCCCGGTGGTGCTGGGCGAGGCCGAGCCGATCCGCGTCGATGTGGTGGGACCGGTCTGCGAAACGGGCGACGTGCTGGGGCTCGACCGCAGCCTGTCGCGCATGGGACCGGGAGATCTGGTGGCGGTGGGCACGGCAGGTGCCTATGGCGCAGTGCAGGCCGGCACCTATAATTCGCGGCTTTTGGTTCCGGAAGTGCTGGTGAAGGGCGACCAGTTCCACGTGGTGCGTCCGCGGCCTTCCTATGAAGACCTGATCGGGCTCGACCGCCTGCCGCCATGGCTTGAAACCACTTAAGTTCACGTTTTCGAAGGCGGCCTCGCCTTCGCCGCCTTTGCTGGTAGTGTAGACCCGTTCCGGCAAAAGTGCGCAGCGGTTTTGCGTTCGGAACTGCGGCGAAATCTTTCCCGCACCGAAAGAGGGCTCATGACCGAGGCGACCGGCCAGAACCGACCCCCCGCAACCTTGCGCCGCAGGCGTAAGATCACCCGCGCGACGATGATCGCGGAACGTATCTGGCCGCTTCTGCTGCCCGCATTGCTCGTGATTCTGGCTTTTCTCGCGGTCGCGTGGTCCGGCTTGTTGCGCACGATGCCTGATTGGGGCCGGGTTGCCACGGTTGCCGCCTTCCTGTTCGGTCTTCTGGCCAGCCTTTGTCCGCTGCGCTTCTTCGCGAAGCCGACAAGCGGCGAGGTGGACCGCCGCATCGAGGCGTCCAACGCGCTTCCGCACACGCCCGTTCTGGTGCAGCAGGACCGGCCGAGTGCGGCCGGCGACGACCCTTTCGCGCAGGCGCTGTGGCGCGAGCATCAGCGGCGCATGGCGGCGCGGCTTGCGGAACTGCGCGGCGACGGGTTGCGCACGCGCGTGGCCGAGCGCGACCCTTGGGGCCTGCGCGCGGTCGTGGTGCTGGCAGCCGTTGCGGCTTTCGCCTTTTCCTTCGGTCCCCTGGGCGGGCGGCTGGGCGATGCCTTCCGCGTGCCGGCAGCACTCGAAACCGTTCCGCCACGCATCGATGCCTGGGTGACACCGCCCGACTATACGGGTGCCGCTCCCATCTTTCTGTCCGACCCCTCGCAGGCTCAGGCGCAGAATTTCTCCGTACCCGAAAAAAGCGTCGTCACCCTGCGTGTGACCGGCGGGTCGGGCAAGGAGGTGCTGGAGATCGACGAGAACGGGCGAGGGGCGAAACCTGTTGCCGAGAAGAAGCCGGAAGGCGCACAGCTGGCGCAAAGCGCGGCTGTGACCTCGAAGCAGTTCGAAGGGGTGCTCGAAAGCGATGCGTCGCTGATCCTGCGCGATGGATCGGACACGCTTCGCACTTGGCGCTTCGCGGTGAAGCGTGATCAAGCGCCGGAGATCCGTTTCACCGCCGAGCCCAAGCGGGCGGCGAACGGCACGCTGGAACTCGCCTACGAGATCAAGGACGACTATGGCGCGACGGGCGCCAAGTCCGACTTCACCCTGAGCGAGGAGCCGGCTGAAGACGCGCGCCCACTCTATGGTGAGCCCGAAATGCCGCTCGGCCTGCCGCGCCGGGGCGCTAAGGCACCGACCGCGAAGGCTGCGCGCGATTTGACCGAGCATGTCTGGGCCGGCAGCACGGTGAAGCTCACGCTTCACGCCACGGATGCTGCGAACCAGGAGGGCTCGTCCGAGGTTAAGGAGATCGTGCTGCCCGAGCATGTCTTCGCCAACCCGCTCGCGCGCGCCATCATCGAGCAGCGCAAGATGATCGGCATGGATGCGAATGCCAAGGATCAGGCCTTGGAGCTGATGGATGCGATCACGCTTCGGCCCGAGGATACGTTCGACAATCCGTCCAACTATCTCGCGGTCGTCAGCGCGCGTACGCGGCTGGAACTCGCTCAGACCGACGATCAGTTGCGCGAGGTAGTAGACTATCTCTGGGCGGTGGCGAACACCATCGAGCAGGGCGACCTGTCGGAGGCTCAGAAGCGACTTGCCAAGGCGCAGGAGGCCTTGAAGGAGGCGTTGGAGAATGGCGCGTCCGACGAGGAGATCGACAAGCTCATGAAAGAGCTGCGTCAGGCGATGAACGAGTTCATGCGCGAATTCGCCCAGCAGGCGCAGAAGAACCCGCAGATGCAGCAGGCGATGCCCAACGCCCAGGAGCTTCGCCCGCAGGATCTCGACCGCATGATGAAGCAGATGGAGGATCTGGCGAAGTCCGGCAATCGCGATGCCGCGCAGGAACTTCTCTCGCAGCTTCAGGAGATGATGAACAATCTCCAGATGGCGCGCCCGCAGCAAGGCCAGCAGGGGCAGCAGAACAACGCCATGCAGGAGCAGATGAACAAGCTCGGCGACATCATGCGACGCCAGCAGGAAATGATGAACGAGACCTTCCGAATGCAGCAGGGGCAGCAGGGCGAAGGTCAGCAAGGCGAGCAGCAGCAGGGCCAGAACGGTGAGGGCCAGCAGCCCGGCCAGCAGGGCAAACAGGGCCAGGGGCAACAAGGGGAACAAGGGCAGGGTCAGGGTCGTCCCATGACCCCGCAAGAGTTCGCCGAGGCGCTCAAGAACCTCCAGGAGGGCCAGAACAAGCTGCAGCAGGAGCTCGAGGCTCTGCAGAAGGGCATGGAAGGCCAGGGCATGCAGCCGGGCGAAGGCTTTGGCGAGGCGGGGCGCGAAATGGGGCAGGCCGGCGAATCGCTCGGTCAGGGTGACGGCGAGAATGCGGTCGGCTCACAAGGCCGCGCACTCGAAGCTCTTCGCCGCGGTGCGCAGGACATGATGCAGCAGATGATGCAGGCCCAGCAGGGCGAGGAGGGCGGTTCCGAACAGGGCGGCCGCCAGCAAAGCAGCGACCGCGACCCCCTCGGCCGTCCGCGTGCCACGACCGGGCCCGATCTCGGCAACTCCGTCGAGGTGCCAGATGAGATCGATGTGCAGCGCGCACGGCGCATTCTGGATGCGATCCGCAAGCGTCTGGGCGACGCGCTGTCGCCGGAACTGGAGCGGAGTTACCTGGAGCGGCTGCTGCAGATGCGGTGAGGGGGCTCAGTATCCGTGCCGTCATTCTCGCGGATAAAGATGTTTTACGGCCCCGACTCTTTTGGTGAGGTTACGGTATGGATTCTCGGGTCGAGCCCGAGAATGACGAAGGGAAAGACGAAACGCCTCACCTTCGACGTTCGTTATTAACACCGACCGGTCCCCACGCTCCTCGTCATTCTCGGGCTTGACCCGAGAATCCATGCCGCGCCCTCACCAGCTTCGCGGGGGGATGTCGAATAGCGCCGGCCTACCACCCTATTCCGCGCATCAACTCCTGCCAGTCCGGGTTCATGGCTTCGATCAACTCGATCTTCCATTCCCGCCGCCAGCGCTTGAGGGATGTTTCTCGCTGGATCGCATCGCGGATGTCGAAATGCTCCTCGTACCAGACGAGCCGGAATACATTGTAGCGCGATGCGAAGCGCGAACCGCGTTCACTGCGATGTTCGAACATACGGCGGGAAAGGTCGTTGGTGACCCCGATATAGATCGTGCCGCGCTTCTGGCTGGCGGTCATGTAGACGTAGCCGGTCATGGTGCGAGGCTAGCAGTTAAATACGCTACTGATCGCACCGAATTCTACCTAGCCGGCACTTCTCCACCGTCACGGCTTGGATTCTCGGGTCAAGCCCGAGAATGACGAAGTGCGTGGGGGTAGGTTGATGGCAGTCGCCAGGGTTGAAGGTTCGCTTCTCCCTCTTTCCCTTCGTCATTCTCGGCCTTGAGCCGAGAATCCAAGCCGTGACGGAGGTGGCCAAGTCGGGGGTCTGTGTTCATCTACCTGGATGCCGCTGGTAGCCTGTATGGCGAATAGGCTGACTCCCAAAACAAAAACTCCCGGCCAATGACCGGGAGTTTTCTCTTCCGCTAAAACTGCCTCAGGCGAACGCGCCGTGGCAGTGCTTGTATTTCCGGCCTGACCCACACGGGCACATTTCGTTGCGGCCGACGCGGCCCCAGCTTTGGGGGGTGTTCGGGTCGCGGTCTTCGGGAGCAACCGTGCGCGTGTCTTCGCGCGCCGTGGCGAGCTGGGCGCCGCCGAACTCGTCGCCGAAATCATCGTCGCCGGTGGTTGCGTCCCAGTGGTGGCCTTCCACTTCCGGTGCTTCGAGCGGCGGGGCCTCGGCTGCCTCGCGCACCAGTTCGACGCGCATCATCTGGGCGGTGACGGCCTGGCGGAGATTGCCGAGCATGGCTTGGAAGAGCTCGAAGGATTCCGACTTGTACTCGTTGAGCGGATCGCGCTGGGCATAGCCGCGGAAGCCGACCACGGAGCGCAGATGGTCGAGATTGACCAGATGCTCGCGCCACAACCCGTCCAGCGTCTGAAGCAGGATCGAGCGTTCGACATAGGCCATCACATCGGGGCCGAAGCGGCCGGCGCGGTCGGCGGCAGCGGCATCGGCTGCCTCGCGGATGCGGTTGGTGATGTCGTCCTCGGCGATGCCTTCCTCGGCCGCCCACTGCTCGATGGGAAGGTCGAGGTTGAGCGTGGTCGCCACCTCTTCCTTGAGGCCCGCCGTGTCCCACTGCTCGGCATAGGCGGTTTCGGGGATGAACTTCGCGACCATCTCGTCGATCACGTCGTTGCGCATCTCGGCGACCGTCTCGGAAAGGTTCTCGCCCTGCATCAGTTCGATGCGCTGCTCGAAGACCACCTTGCGCTGGTCGTTCTGCACGTCGTCGTATTTCAGCAGGTTCTTGCGGATGTCGAAGTTGCGCGCCTCGACCTTCTTCTGCGCCTTTTCCAGAGCCTTGTTGATCCAGGGATGGATGATGGCCTCGTCTTCCTTGAGGCCGAGCTTCTGGAGCATGGAATCCATGCGCTCGGAGCCGAAGATGCGCATCAGGTCGTCCTGAAGCGAGAGGTAGAACTTCGAGCGGCCGGGATCGCCCTGGCGGCCCGAACGGCCACGCAGCTGATTGTCGATGCGGCGCGACTCGTGGCGCTCGGTGGCGAGCACGTAGAGGCCGCCGGCGGCGAGCGCTTCCTGCTTGAGGCGCGCGATGTCGGCGCGGATTTCGGCCTCGCGCGCCTCGCGCTCGGGGCCTTCGGGCATGTCGCCCAACTCTTGTGCTATGCGCATGTCGGCATTGCCGCCGAGCTGGATGTCGGTGCCGCGGCCCGCCATGTTGGTGGCGATCGTCACGGCACCCGGCACGCCGGCCTGGGCCACGATGGAGGCTTCCTGCTCGTGATGGCGGGCGTTCAGCACCTGGAAGTTGGTCATGCCCTCCTTGCGCAGCCGGTCGGCCAGCAATTCCGACTTTTCGATCGAGGTCGTGCCGACCAGGATCGGCTGGCGCTTTTCGGCAGCCGTGCGGATTTCGCGCACGATGGCGCGGTACTTCTCCTCGACCGTGCGATAGACCTCGTCGTCCTCATCGATACGCTGAACGGGGAGGTTGGTCGGCACTTCGGTGACGCCGAGGCCGTAAATGTTGCCGAACTCCTCGGCTTCCGTGGAAGCCGTACCGGTCATGCCGGCGAGCTTCTTGTACATGCGGAAATAGTTCTGGAATGTGATCGAGGCGAGCGTCTGGTTCTCGGGCTGGATCTGCACGTGTTCCTTGGCTTCCAGCGCCTGATGCAGGCCCTCGGAGAAGCGGCGGCCGGGCATCATGCGACCGGTGAATTCGTCGATGATGACGATCTCGCCATTGCGGACGATGTAGTCCTTGTCGCGCTGGAACAGGCGATGCGCTTTCAGCGCGTTGTTGACATGGTGGACCATGGCGACGTTCTCGACGTCGTAGAGCGACTCACCCTTGAGCAGATCCGCGTCGCGCAGCAGGTTCTCGACCTTTTCCGTGCCATCTTCGGTGAAGATCGCGGTACGCTGCTTCTCGTCGATCTCGTAGTCCTCGGGCTGCAACTGGAGGATGAAGGCGTCGACCGTGTTGTACATCTCCGAACGGTCCTCGAGCGGACCGGAGATGATGAGCGGCGTGCGGGCCTCATCGACCAGAATCGAGTCCACCTCGTCGACGATGGCGAAGTTGTGCCCGCGCTGGACCATCTGGCCCAGATCATACTTCATGTTGTCGCGCAGATAGTCGAAGCCCAACTCGTTGTTGGTGGCATAGGTGATGTCGCAGGCGTAGGCGGCGCGGCGTTCCTCGTCGCTCATGCCATGAACGATGATGCCGGTGGAAAGCCCCAGGAAGCGGTAAAGGCGGCCCATCCATTCGGCGTCGCGCCTGGCGAGGTAGTCGTTGACGGTGACCGCGTGGACGCCCTTGCCTTCGAGCGCGTTGAGATAGACGGGGAGCGTCGCGACCAGCGTCTTGCCTTCGCCCGTCCGCATTTCGGCGATGTTGCCGCCGTCGAGCACCATGCCGCCCATCAGCTGGACGTCGAAGGGACGCATGCCGAGCACGCGCTTGGAGGCCTCGCGCACGGTGGCGAAAGCGGGGATCACAAGGTCGTCAAGCGGCACGCCTTCGGCAAGCTGCTTACGGAATTCGACGGTCTTGTTCTGGAGCGCTTCGTTGGAAAGCGCGGCATATTCGGGCTCCAATCGGTTGATTTCCTCGACACGGGGGCGAAGGCCCTTCACACGGCGGTCGTTGGAAGTGCCGAAGATCGCGCGGGCGAGGCCGCCAAAACTGACCATCGAATGGTCCTTTCATTCACTGCGCCAAGGGCTGGCAACAACGCTGCCACCTGCCAGACGAGGGCTCCAACAGGCGGGAAAACAAGGGGATGCGCCACGGGGCGCGTCACGAAAACGCGTCTGGACGCAGAAGCGTTGGAGAGATAAGAGGGCCCCCATGCGATGTCAACGTGGCGCTGGAGGCCGCTGATCCCGCGCCAGAGCCCGGTTCCGGGCACGAGAGCCATGCGGACGCCCGACTGATCAACTCGTCCGACCTTTCGACATCCCCTCTTTCCTTCAAGCCCGATCGGAGAAATTGCCGATGCACTTCACGCTTTCCCGCGCCTCAACGCGGCTTCGTTTTGCCACCTGCGCGCTGGCGCTCGGCCTGAGCGCCGCGGCGGTTGCGCCCGTGATGGCGCAGGACGCCCCGGCGCCTGCCAAGCCTGCGGCACCGGCCGCACCGGCGAAGCCCGTCGATCCGAAGGCAATGGTCGCCACCGTCAACGGCCAGCAGATCACGGAAGGCGATCTTCAACTTGCGGAGCAGGACCTCGACCAGCAATTCGCGCAGTTGCCGCCGGAGGCCAAGCGCGGTGCGGCCCTTTCGGCCGTGATCGAGATCAAGCTGCTCGCGGGCGACGCGGTGAAGAAGGGTCTCGACAAGGACCCGCAATTCGAAGCGCGCATGGCCTTCCTGCGTGACCGTGCGCTGCATACCGCATTGGTCGAGTCGGAAGTCGCGAAGAAGGTGACCGATCAGGAGATCCGCGCTCGCTACGATCAGGAAATCGCGAACACGCCGCCCGTCAACGAGGTGCACGCCCGCCACATCCTGGTGAACACCAAGGAAGAGGCCGAGGCCATCATCAAGGAGCTCGACGGCGGCAAGAAGTTCGAGGACCTCGCCAACGAGAAGACCACCGATCCGAGCGGCAAGACCACGGGCGGCGATCTTGGCTGGTTCGGCCCCGGCCGCATGGTGCCCGAATTCGAAACCGCCGCCATGGCGCTCGAGCCCGGCTCCTATACCAAGACGCCCGTGCAGTCGCAGTTCGGCTGGCACGTGATCAAGGTCGAGGACAAGCGCGTGCAGCAGCCGCCGGCCTTCGAACAGGTCAAGGAGCAGGTCCGCTCGATCCTCCTGCGCGAGAAATATTTCGCGCTGGTCAAGCAGGTGCGCGGCGAAGCCAAGGTGGACATCGCCGACCCCGCGCTGAAGGCGGCCGTCGATCAGGCCGACCGCGCGACCGACTCGCCGGCTGACGGCGGCGAGCAGCCCGCGCAGCAGTAAGCCCTCAACTAAGTTCGGCTCCGCGCGCGAACCGCCTTGCGCGCGGGGGCCAAACGGGGCAATCGGGCGGACATCCGTTTTCACTTCATCAAGAGAACCGATGTCCGCTTCCGTTTCGCCGCTCGCCCCGAAATCCGTGCCCGCCATGCCCGCACTCGACGGCGTGGGCATCGCCACCGCCCAAGCCGGCATCAAGTACAAGAACCGCACCGACCTTCTCCTGATGGTGTTCGACGAGGGCACCGAGGTCGCTGGCGTCTTCACCCGCTCCAAATGCCCTTCCGCTCCGGTCGATTTCTGCCGCGCCAATCTGGGTGGGGGCCGCGCGCGTGCTCTGGTGGTCAATTCCGGCAATGCCAACGCGTTCACCGGCAAGAAGGGCCGTGAAACGACGCGGGCAACGGGCGAGATGGCGGCTCAAGCCGTGGGCTGCAGTGCGGACGAAATCTTCCTCGCTTCGACGGGTGTCATCGGCGAACCGCTCGATGCGAACAAGTTCGGCCATCTGCTGGGCGGCCTGGCAAAGGAGGCCAAGGGCGGGGCTTGGGCGGAAGCGGCTGCCGCCATCATGACCACCGACACCTATCCGAAAGTCGCGACGCGTCAGGTTGCGCTCAATGGCGCAACGGTGACGATCAACGGTATCGCCAAAGGCGCCGGCATGATCGCGCCCGACATGGCGACCATGCTGAGCTTCGTCGCGACCGATGCGGCGGTCGCCGCGCCTGTGCTGCAAGCCCTGCTGTCGTCCAGTGTGGAGACAACGTTCAATGCAGTGACGGTCGATAGCGATACATCGACCAGCGACACCCTGCTTCTGTTCGCGACCGGCAAGGCCGGCAATGCGCGGATCACGGATGCCGGCGACCCGAAGCTCGAAGCCTTCCGCGCCGCCCTTGGCGAGGTGCTGCACGATCTGGCAGTTCAGGTCGTCCGCGATGGCGAGGGCGCACGCAAGGAGATCGAGATCGAGGTGACGGGCGCATCCGACGATCGCTCGGCCAAGCGCATCGCGCTTTCGATCGCCAACTCGCCGCTGGTGAAGACGGCGGTTGCCGGCGAGGATGCGAATTGGGGCCGCGTGGTGATGGCCGTCGGCAAGGCCGGAGAGCCCGCCGACCGCGACCGGTTGGCTATCTGGTTCGGGCCACATCGTCTTGCGCATGAGGGCGAGCGCGACCCCGATTATTCGGAAGAGGCGACCTCGGCCTATATGAAGGGCGAGCAGATCAGGATCCGGGCGGATATCGGTCTGGGCGAGGGCAAGGCGCGGGTGTGGACCTGCGACCTCACCAAGGAATATGTTGCCATCAATGGCGACTACCGTTCCTGACCCATTGATGACGCCTGAAGCTCCTTTACCGGTCCTTGCCACCGTCCGCCGCTTCGAGGCGGCTGGCTTCCGTGCATGGCCGGCGGCCTCCGCGCATTATGATGGCGCGTGGCTGATGCGGCTGACACCGGGGCATCCGGCCAAGCGGCTCAATTCCATCAACCCGCTCGATCCGGGCGACCATTTCGACATCTCGTCGCGCATCGAAAAAGCGCGGTCGAGCTTCGCCGAGATCGACCAGCCGCTGACCTTTCGCATCTCGCCGCTCGCAGGCGACAAGATCACCGCCTATCTCGACGCCCAAGGTTGGCAGGCCTTCGACGAGTCGCTCGTCATGCATTGCGATCTCGAAGGCAGCGTGGTCGAGCACGCGCTCGACCAGATCCCGCTCAAGGATGTGGAGCGCTTCACGCAGTCGCTTCTGTCGATCAACGAGATGCCGCGCAGCCTCATGGCGGCGTTGGGTGGCGTGATCCAGGCCGTGCCGGCGGAAGCCGGGCTGTTCGTGCTGGAAAGCGACGCAAAGGCGGTCGCTGCGACCGTCTGCGTGCATGACGGCGATCTGGCCGGGCTGTTCGAGGTTGCGACCGCACCATCGGAACGTGGCAAGGGCTTCGGGCGGCGCATCGTGACCTCAGCGCTGAAATGGGCGCTCGGCCGGGGCGCGCGTCAGGCCTGGCTGCAGGTCGGCGCCGAGAATGAGCCGGCCGTCAATCTCTACCGCTCGCTCGGCTTTTCCGAGCTTTATCGCTACCATTACCGCCGGCCGCCCACGCCGTGAGTGATCCCAAACCGCTCCTTCTCGTCGCCGCCTGCGCGCTGGTGGACAGCGACAACCGCGTGCTGATCGCGCAAAGGCCCGAGGGCAAGTCGCTGGCAGGGCTGTGGGAGTTTCCCGGCGGCAAGGTCGAGCCGGGCGAAACGCCGGAAGAAACGGTGATCCGCGAACTCTATGAGGAACTCGGCGTGGTGACCAAGGTCGCCTGCCTCGCGCCGCTGACTTTCGCGAGCCATGCTTATGAGCGTTTCAACCTCTTGATGCCGCTTTTCGTGTGCCGCCGGTTCGAGAACACGCCGCAGTCGCGTGAAGGGCAGGCGTTGAAGTGGGTCCGTGCGAACCGGCTGCGGGACTGGCCGATGCCGCCTGCGGATGAACCGCTGATCCCGTTTCTCGAGGATCTGCTTTGAACGGCTAAGCCGGTCGTCCCATGGCGCGTCTCAGCCAGCCCGTAGCGTGGGCAAATCCTTCATCCGCCTCATGCTTAACGCCATGCTTAAGGCAGCGTTAGGAGAGTCCTGCGTAATTGAAACACATCGAGAAACGACACAGCAGGCGGAGTTGGGGCGTGAAGGCAAACGAGTGGGATTATGTGAAAGTCCCTCGCCGCTCTCCCTTGGCGGAAGCCGGTTTTGGCATCCTGCGTGCCACCCTGCTTTTCTCGTCCGTTGCGGTTGCGCTCACGCTCTTGATCGTACCGGTCGTGGACAAGAATCCTCGGCTCGCCATGAACCTTCCCGGCAGCCAGCCGCTCGATATGATGGCGACAGGGTCCGTCACGAAGGGCGATCCGAAGCCCTCCTATACGCTGCGGCGCAGCGTGCTGCAGTCTTCGCCCGACGGGATCTGCCGGATCAATGCGGATGGAACGCGTTCCGGCGATTGCTGATCGAATCACCGCGCGGATCTTAACCTTTTCTCCTCTAACGGCTGATATGCGTGCCGTTCAGAGGGCCCAAAGACCATGCAGCTTCTGAAGCGCTTCGCCCGCGACGAAAAGGGCGCTACGATCGTCGAATACGGCATCATCCTGACGGTGCTGTCGCTGGTGATCATCGGCGGCGTGGGCCAGGCGAGCGACGCTATCCAGCAGCTTTTCGAAGACAATAACAGCCATATCAATCAGGCGCTGAGCCAGTAGCGCTACTTCTTCGCCAGTGCCTCTGCGAGCGAGACCGTGGCGCTGCCGGGCTTGAGCGGCTTGGGCTGCGAGGCGGCAGGCGCCCAGCCCGACATCCAGAGAAGCGTGAAGCTCGCGCGCACACGGCCATCCGGGTCGGCGAAACGCTCGCCATATATCTGCGCCGCCCGATAAAGCAGCGCGCGGCTCATCGGTTGGCGCGAGCGCTCGGCCAGCGCGTTGGAAGCGCCCATGGCGCGCAGGTCGTTGGCGAGACCCAGAAGCGAATCGTAACGCACGGTCAGCGTGTCGGCGTCGGACACGGGCAACGCAAAGCCGGCGCGCTGGAGAAGGCCGCCCGCATCGCGCACCTCCACGAAAGGGCTGACGCGGGGGGAAACGCCACCCAACTCGCTCTCGGCGGCAAGCAGGCTTTCGCGCAGCTCGGAAAGGGTGCCGGCACCCGCCATGCAGGCGAGGAAAAGGCCATCGGGCTTCAGTGCGCGGCGGATCTGGACCAGCAGGCCGGGCAGGTCGTTCACTTCGTGCAATGACAGAAGTGAAACGGCGAGGTCGAGGCTCGCCGGCTCGAAGGGAACGGTTTCAGGCAAAGCGACGATGCCGGGCTCCCCGTTCAGCAGCGCTTCGTCGGCCTCGACGCGGATCACCTCCTCCACCTTGCCGCTTTCGCGCAGCACCTGCGCGGCGTGGGGGCTGTTGCAGAAGATCGTGGCGGCACGGTCGAAGCGGCGGGACACGGTGGCAAGCCGGTCGCCGAGTTCTTCCGCCGCATGCGCCATCAGGAAATCGGCACCCGGCTGCGCCTGTTTCAGCGCGCGGCGCTTGTGCGCCCGGAGCGCGTCGAGGTCGAACACTGTTTCCACGTGGACTGTTCCTTTGCGGCCCTTGACCGGATCCGGCTTTGCTCTGCTAGCAAGGATGAGAGGCAGGTGGAGCCGGATTTGGGGGAGTTCAAGCCTTTTCTCGGAGTGAGCGGGCAACCGCGTCGTCTGGCCGCTGCGGCGGCGGCGATGGCCGGGCGCCTGTTGTTTCCCCCGACCTGCATCGGGTGCAGGCGTATCGTGGCCGAGCCCGGTGCGCTTTGCGCCCATTGCTGGCCGGCCCTGCGCTTCATCGAGGTGCCCTTCTGCCCGGTGATGGGCACGCCGTTCCAGTACGATATGGGCGAAGGGTTCCTGTCGCTCGAAGCGATTGCCTTTCCACCGCATTTCGACCGGGCGCGGGCCGCCGTGCTCTACGATGGGGCGGCGCGGCAATTGGTGCGCGGGCTGAAATATGGTGACCGGACCGATCTCGCGCCGTTGATGGCGGGCTGGATGCTGCGTGCTGGAAGCGAACTCTTGCGCGAAGCCGATATGCTCGTACCCGTGCCCTTGCACTGGCGTCGGTTTCTCAGCCGCCGCTTCAACCAGTCGGCGGAACTCGGGCGGGCGATCGCGAGGCGTTCGGATGTCGTGTTCGCGCCGGAGGTCCTGGTGCGGCGGAAGAAGACCAAGCAGCAGGTCGGGCTGCGCCGCAAGGCGCGCGAGGACAATGTGCGCTCTGCCTTTGCCGTGCCCGAAAAGTTCAAGGCGCGGATTCGGGGCAAGCGCATGCTGGTGGTGGACGATGTCTACACGACGGGTGCGACCGTCGGGGCCGCAGCCCGAGCCCTGAAGCGCGCTGGCGCGTCGCATGTGGATGTGCTGACCTTCGCCCGTGTCGTGCCCGAAAGTGCTGATCTCGACGGGGACTTCCTGCCCGACGAGGGAATGCATATATGACGGCAAACGATGTGAGGCCCATGATGCCGGACGTGACGATCTATACGAGACTGGGCTGCGGCTACTGCACCCGCGCCAAGCAGCTGCTCGACAGCAAGGGTGTCGAGTATGACGAACGCGATGCGAGCTTCTCGCCCGAACTGCGGCAGGAGATGATCGCGCGCGCCAACCGCTCGACCTTTCCACAAATCTTCGTGGGCGAGGTGCATGTCGGCGGCTGTGACGACCTTTACGCGCTCGACCGTGCCGGCAAGCTCGACGGGTTGCTTCAGACCGGAGCGCTTGCCTGATGGGTTTCAAGGCCGCGGCATTGCAGATGCGTTCGGGCACCGAGCCCGCGCGCAACATCGCCTCCATGCGCGAACTGGCGCGTGACGCGAAGGCCCAAGGCGCGCGCTATCTGCAAACGCCTGAAATGACCGGTGCCTTGATGCGCGACCGCGATGCGTTGCGCGCCATTCTGCAGCCGGCGGAAAGCGACGCTGTTGCCGCGGCTGCGAAAGAACTGGCGCAGGAACTGGGCGTCTGGTTCCATCTCGGCTCGACGGCGATTGCGCGGCCGGACGGCAAGGTCGCCAATCGCGGCTTTCTGTTTGCGCCCGATGGGGCGCTCGCTGCGACCTATGACAAGATCCACATGTTCGATGTCGATCTCGACAAGGGCGAGAGCTGGCGCGAGTCTTCGACCTATGAGCCGGGCCGTTGCGGGCTCGTGACTGAGATCGAAGGGGCGAAATTCGGCTTTGCCATCTGCTACGATCTGCGCTTCCCCCAGCTTTTCCGTGCCGAAGCACTGGCGGGTGCCGAGGTGCTGACGGTGCCGGCCGCTTTCACGCGCCAGACCGGCGAGGCGCACTGGCATGTGCTCCTGCGCGCGCGCGCCATCGAGAATGGCGCGTGGGTGATCGCCGCTGCGCAAGGGGGCGTGCATGAAGATGGTCGCGAGACCTATGGTCATTCGCTGATCATCGACCCCTGGGGCCGCGTGGTGGCGGAAGCCGATGGCGACGAGCCGGGCGTGGTGGTTGCCGAGATCGATCCGGCGCAGTCGGCTGCGGCGCGCGCCAAGATCCCGAACCTAAAGAATGCGCGCGAGTTCACGCTCGAGCAGGTCGCCGCCGAAGCGGTGAGGGGTGCCGCATCGTGATCAAGTTCGCGCTTTCATGCGCGGAAGGCCACGGCTTCGAAGGCTGGTTCCGCGACAATGGCGACTTCGACAGCCAAGCGGCGCGCGGGCTCGTTGAATGCCCAACCTGCGGTTCGCCCAAGGTTTCGAAGGCGCTGATGGCGCCGGCGGTTTCGACCTCGCGCAAGCAGGAAAAGATCGCGCTCGCCGTTTCCGCCGAGCAGAAGCGCATCATGGGCGAATTGAAGAAGCTCGGCGAGAAGATGCGCGAGAATTCCGAGGATGTCGGTGACCGCTTCGCCGAGGAAGCGCGCAAGATCCATTTCGGCGAAACCGAAGCGCGCGGCATCTTCGGCCAGGCGACGATGGAGGAGGCGGCGAGCCTCCACGAGGACGGCATCGACTTTCTGCCGATCCCGACCTTTCCGGACGAGCGGAACTAGAGAGCGGGCTTTTCGGCCAGCACCATGTAGTTCACATCCGTATCGCTCGAACGGCCCCAGCGGTCGGCGAGCGGGTTGTAGGTGACGCCCAGTTTCTCGACCGTGCGCAGGCCTGCATGCGACAGCGCGGCTTCGAGTTCATCGGGCTTCACCAGCTTCGAAAACTGGTGCGTGCCGCGTGGCAGCCATTGCAGGACGTATTCGGCGCCGATGATGGCGAGGCCCAGCGCTTTGAGCGTACGATTGATGGTGGCGACCATCATGATGCCGCCGGGGCGCACCATCGCCCCACATTTGTCGATGAAGAGCTCGATATCCGAGACGTGCTCGACCACTTCGAGATTGAGCACGACATCGAAGGTTTCGCCGGCGTCGGCCAGCGCTTCGGCGGTGGTCGCGCGGTAGTCGATCGTGAGGCCGCTCTGGGCCGAGTGAAGTTTCGCGACCTCGATGTTCGTGGCCGAGGCATCGGCTCCCACCACCTCCGCGCCGAGCCGCGCCATGGGCTCGCTCATCAAGCCACCGCCGCAGCCGATATCGAGCAGGCGCAGGCCTTCGAAGGGGCGGGGCGCGCGGATGTCGCGGTCGAAGCGTTCGGCGATCTGGTTGCGGATATATTCGAGCCGGACCGGATTGAACTTGTGCAGCGGCTTGAACTTGCCTTTTGGGTTCCACCATTCAGCGGCCAGCCGCGAGAAGCGTTCGACTTCCTGATTGTCGATCGTCGTCCGTGCGGCTTCGCTCATCGTGGTCTCCTTGGTATCGCTTTCCCCAAGTCGCCTTCGCGGGCCGGAAGTCAAGTCTCGGAGAAGGGCCCGTGCGCCGCTTCGATGCGTATCGCCACCAGTTCCTGCATGCGCCAGAGATAACGGTCGTGGATGCCGATCTCTTCGAGCTTGGCGACGGTGGCGTGTAGATATTCCGCCATGGAGCCCTTGAAGCCGCAGGCGGTGGCGAGAACGTCGGCCATCTCGGCGTCGCTCAACCCGCTGATATAGCGTCCGCTCGCCCGGTTCATCGCGAAGGTGAGGGCGGTCAGCGGGCCCTCCTTCGTGTCGAGCGTGATCCAGCGCGGCGGAAAGGCTGTCGGCACCATGCTCATCTCGCGCGGCAGCAGGCGCAGAAGATTTTCCTTCAGCCGATCCGGAGGCAGGCGGAAGGCGACGCCCCGGCAGGAGCCGCCGCGATCGAGCGCGAGCATCACGCCCGGCGTTTCGCGGCTGCCGCGGAAACGGTAGTCCCAGCCAAGGCAGAAGATGCGCCGCCAGCCGCGTGCCAGCGCGACACGGCTTTCGGTGAACTCGAAATCCGGATTCCAGATCAGCGAGCCATAGGCGAAGACCCAGAAGCCGTCCTCTGGCGCGGAGGCAATCAGTTCGGCCGCGAGGTTCTCGTAATCGTCTTCCGTCGCCGGACGCATGCCGGGAAAGATCTGGAAGCCGGGATCGGGAATCGGCCGGCGCAGCGCTTCCACATGGCGCTCGGTTAATCGCATTCGACGGAGGTTGGCGGGGCTCGGCATGATGGCTCATTCGCCCAAGCCCGCTTCTTCCGCAAGCCGGCTTGCCTCACCGTCATCCTTTGGCTTATGGAGGCGGCGGATTTTGGCGCCTCGGCCCGGCCGGGGCGCTTTTGTTTGGTCAGGTGAGGGATAGGAAGCGTCGTGGCGCGCATCGTGATGAAGTTCGGCGGCACGTCCGTGGCCGATATCGCCCGCATTCGCGTGGTGGCCGAGCACGTCAAACGCGAGGTCGATGCCGGCCACGAAGTCGCCGTCGTCGTGTCCGCGATGTCGGGCAAGACCAACGAACTGGTCGCCTGGACACGCGATGCGTCCGCCCTGCACGACGCGCGCGAATATGATGCCGTGGTCGCGTCCGGCGAGCAGGTGACATCGGGCCTCGTGGCCATTGCCTTGCAGAACATCGGCGTGAATGCGCGTTCCTGGCAGGGCTGGCAGATTCCGATCCGCACCGATAACGCGCATGGTGCCGCGCGCATCGCTGAAATCGATGGTTCCGAGCTGATCCGCCGCTTCGGCGAAGGACAGGTCGCGGTGATCGCGGGGTTCCAGGGTATTGGTCCCGACAACCGCATCGCGACGCTCGGGCGCGGCGGCTCCGATACGTCGGCAGTCGCCATCGCCGCTGCGGTGAAAGCCGATCGCTGCGACATCTACACGGATGTGGATGGCGTCTACACCACCGATCCGCGCATCGAGCCCAAGGCGCGGCGCATGAACAAGATCTCCTTCGAGGAGATGCTGGAAATGGCTTCGCTGGGTGCCAAAGTGCTGCAGGTGCGCTCGGTCGAGCTCGCCATGGTGCATGGCGTCCGCACTTTCGTGCGTTCCTCCTTCGAGGACCCGCACGCGCCCGGCATGGGCGATCTACTGAACCCGCCTGGAACCCTGATCTGCGACGAGGATGAGATCGTGGAAGCGCAAGTCGTCACCGGAATTGCCTATGCCAAGGACGAGGCGCAGATTTCCTTGCGCCGCGTGGCCGATCGCCCCGGCGTGTCCGCCGGCATCTTCGGCCCGCTCGCCGAAGCCAACATCAATGTGGACATGATTGTCCAGAACATCTCCGAGGACGGGTCACGCACCGACATGACCTTTACGGTTCCGTCCGGCGACGTGCAGAAAGCACTGGCCGTGCTGGAGCGTACCAAGGAAACGGTGGGTTTCGACGTGATCCAGCATGAGGAAGGCATGTCCAAGGTGTCGGTGATCGGCATCGGTATGCGCTCCCATGCGGGTGTCGCCGCAACCGCCTTCAAGGCGCTTGCCGACCGCTCCATCAATATTCGCGCGATCACCACCTCCGAGATCAAGATCTCGATTCTGATCGACGGGCCCTATACCGAGCTTGCCGTGCGCACTTTGCATTCGGTCTACGGGCTCGATAAGCAGTAAATGACATTCTAATATCCGAACTCGCCGGGAGGGGTTACCCAGCGGGCCCGGCTCGGGAAGTGGAAACCTGACCATGCCTCATACGGGCGGCGGTCCCCGCACTCTTTTGAAGCGTCTGCGCGAGCTGATGGCCGAGGCGCTCGAGCCGCAGGAACGGCTCGACCGTATCGTGCGCGAGATCGCGGCCAATATGGTGGCTGAGGTCTGCTCGCTCTACGTGCTGCGTGCCGATTCGGTGCTCGAACTCTATGCCACCGAGGGTCTGAACCCGAACGCCGTCCACCATGCGCAACTGGCGCTGGGGCAGGGCCTCGTGGGTACGATCGCGGCGTCCGCCCGGCCGCTGAACCTGTCGGATGCGCAGCGCCACCCGGCCTTCGCCTACCTCCCGGAAACCGGTGAGGAGATTTACAACTCCTTCCTCGGCGTGCCGGTCTTGCGTGCGGGCCGTACACTCGGCGTGCTCGTGGTGCAGAACCGCGCCAAGCGCCTCTATCAGGACGACGAGATCGAGGCGCTTGAAACCATCGCCATGGTGATCGCCGAGATGATCGCAGCGGGCGACCTCGCGCGCCTGACACGGCCTGGTCTCGAACTCGACCTGTCGCGGCCGGTTTCCTGCTCGGGCGTTTCGTTCAACGAAGGCGTCGGCCTCGGCCATGTCGTGCTCCATGAGCCGCGCGTGGTGGTCACCGACCTCTTTTCCGAAGACCCGAACGAGGAACTGGTGCGGCTCGATTCCGCGCTCGGCTCGCTGCGGCTTTCCATCGACGACATGCTGTCGCGCCGCGATGTCGCCTTCGAGGGCGAGCACCGCGCGGTGCTCGAGGCCTATCGCATGTTCGCCAATGACCGCGGCTGGGTGCGCCGGCTGGAAGAGGCCGTGCGCAACGGGCTCACGGCGGAAGCCGCCGTCGAAAAAGTGCAGAGCGACATGCGCGCGCGCATGCTGCACATGACCGACCCGTATTTGCGCGAGCGGATGAGCGATTTCGACGATCTCGCCAACCGCTTGCTGCGCCAGCTGATCGGCCGCACCACGGATGAGATGGCGCAGTCGCTGCCGCGTGACGCGATCATCGTCGCGCGCTCGATGGGGGCTGCCGAACTGCTCGACTACCCGCGCGACCGTTTGCGCGGGCTCGTGCTCGAAGACGCTGCCGTCACGAGCCATGTGGTGATCGTGGCCCGCGCCATGGGCATCCCCGTCGCCGGCCAGGTCAAGGGCGCCGTTTCCATGGCGGAAAACGGCGATGCAGTGATCATCGACGGTGACGAGGGCAAGGTGCACCTGCGCCCGCAGCCCGAGGTCGAGACCGTTTATGCCGAAAAGGCACGGTTCCGCGCGCGGCGGCAGGAGCTTTACCGCGAATTACGGGCGCTGCCATCGGAAACGCGCGATGGGGTTGCGGTCGATCTCATGATGAATGCGGGTCTGGCCGTCGATCTGCCGCAGCTTTCCGAATCGGGTGCGAGCGGCATCGGGCTGTTCCGCACCGAGCTGCAGTTCATGGTGGCCGCGACCTTCCCGCGCGCCGAAGCGCAGGAGCGGCTTTACCGCGATGTGCTGGATTCGGCGGGCGGCAAGCCGGTCACCTTCCGCACCATCGATATCGGGGGCGACAAGGTTCTTCCCTACTTCAAGACCACGACGCAGGAAGAAAACCCGGCACTGGGCTGGCGCGCGATCCGGTTGACGCTGGATCGTCCGGCACTTCTGCGCGCGCAGGTGCGGGCGCTCTTGCGCGCGTCCGGTGGGCGCGAGCTGAAGTTGATGCTGCCGATGGTCACCGAACTCGGCGAGATCGCGCAGGCGCGTGAGTTGATCGACCGCGAGGTGCGCCATCTCGCCCGCTTCGCCCATCTCCTGCCGACTTCGCTCAAGATCGGCGCGATGCTGGAGGTGCCGTCGCTCCTCTGGCAGCTGGACGAGCTGATGAAGCGCGTTGATTTCGTGTCGGTGGGCTCGAACGACCTGTTCCAGTTCGTGATGGCAGCAGATCGCGGCAATTCCCGGCTGTCGTCGCGTTTCGATCCGCTTTCGGTGCCGTTCCTGCGTGTGCTGAGACAGATCGCGCAGGCCGGCGAGCGCAGCGGCACGCCGGTGACCTTGTGCGGTGAATTGGCAGGCAAGCCGATCTCGGCGATGGCGCTGATCGGCGTTGGCTTCCGCGCCATCTCGATGTCGGCGTCCTCGATCGGTCCGGTGAAGGCGATGTTGCGCGAACTCCCGCTCGAACCGCTTCGCGAAGAGCTCGATGCGGCGCTCGACGGCGACGATGCGCTTCTGCCGATGCGCGCCAAGCTTGTGGCCTTTGCCGAGGCGCATGGGGTGCCCCTTTGAGCCAGACCGCCGTTGCCCTGCCCAAGGAGCGCATGGACCAGCTGTCCAAGCGCTTCGACATGCTCGAACGCCAGATGGCGGCAGGGCCCGACCCGGATGCCTATGTGAAGATGGCTTCCGAATATGCCGAGCTGCAGCCGATGGTCGACACGATCCGCGCGCTGCAGACGGCCGAGCGTGAGATGCTCGATCTCGAAACGCTTCTGCACGATGCCGGCACCGACCGCGAGATGCGTGAACTGGCCGAGGCCGAACGGCCAGCACTCGAAGAGCGGATCGAGAAGCTCAACCACGAAATGCGCATCCTGCTTCTGCCCAAGGATGCGGCGGACGAGAAGAATGCCATCCTCGAAATCCGCGCCGGCACTGGCGGCGACGAGGCAGCCCTTTTCGCAGGCGATCTGTTTCGCATGTATGAGCGTTATGCGGCCGAACGCGGCTGGCGCTTCGAGACGGTTTCCCTGAGCGAAGGCGAGGTCGGCGGCTTCAAGGAAGCGATCGCTCAGGTGTCGGGCAAGGGCGTGTTCGCCAATCTCAAATTCGAGTCGGGCGTGCATCGGGTGCAGCGTGTGCCGCAGACGGAAACGCAGGGGCGCATCCATACATCGGCGGCCACCGTCGCGGTGCTGCCGGAAGCGGCGGGAGTGGATATCGCGATCCGTCCCGAAGACATCCGCATCGACACGATGCGCGCGTCGGGTGCGGGTGGCCAGCACGTGAACACCACGGATTCGGCCGTGCGCATCACGCATATCCCCTCAGGCATCGTGGTGGTGCAGGCGGAGAAGTCGCAGCACCAGAACCGGGCGCGTGCCATGCAGATCCTACGCTCGCGCTTGTTCGACATGGAGCGCTCGAAGGCCGATGCCGAGCGCTCGGAATCGCGCCGTGCGCAGGTGGGATCGGGCGATCGCTCCGAGCGCATCCGCACCTATAATTTTCCGCAAGGCCGCGTGACCGACCATCGCATCAACCTGACGCTCTACAAGCTCGACCGGGTGATGGAAGGCGAGATCGATGAACTGGTTTCGGCGCTGACCGAGGATCATCAGTCGCGGCTTCTCGCAGAACTCGGCGAGAATGGCTGACCTGCAGAGCGTGCTGCGTGGCGCGCGCACGCGACTTTCAGAGGCGGGGGTCAGCAGTGCCGCGCTCGATGCGCGCATTCTGGTCGAGCATTTCTCGGGTACGGCGCGCGAGGACGCGATCCTGCGGCCTTCGCTCGAATTGGCCGGCCGCATCGTGCAGACCATCGAGCAGGCGGTCGAACGGCGGGCCGGGGGTGAGCCGGTTCATCGGATCATCGGCGAGCGGGAGTTCTTCGGGCTGCCGCTGAAACTATCTGCAGAGACGCTGGAGCCGAGGCCGGACACGGAAACGCTTGTGGAAGCCGTGTTGCCTTTCTGTCGCGAAACGGCTGCGCGCGAGGGCGAATGCCGCATTCTCGACCTCGGCACGGGGACGGGCGCCATCGCATTGGCGCTGCTCTCACAGGTGCCGGAAGCGCATGCCTGGGGCGTGGATGTGGCGCCCGGTGCGCTCGAAACGGCAGCCGCGAATGCCGAAGCGCTGGGCCTGAGTGGGCGCTTCGCGCCGACGCTTTCCGATTGGTGGGAAAAAATAGAAGGCTGCTTCCATTTAATCGTCACGAATCCTCCCTATATATCGGGAACTGAGATGGAAGCGTTGGTGGATGAGGTCCGCCGCTTTGATCCGACAAGAGCGCTTTACGGCGGCGTGGATGGGCTCGATGCCTATCGAAAGATCGCAACCGGCGCGCGTCGACACCTGGAAAAGGACGGTCTGGTAGCGCTCGAGATTGGATGGCAGCAGGGCGATGCGGTTTCCGCATTGTTTGTCGCCGAAGGCTTCGAGCCTGCGGGTCGCTTTCGTGACTTTGGCAACAATGAACGGGTGCTCCTTTTTCGGTAACTCCCGGTTCGGCAATAGGAAAAATCGCTTGGCATGGGCGGGGAATGCCGCTAGGGTCCTGATGCCGGATTGATCGAGGCAGGCAGTGCCCTCTGGAACCACATTCGGCTTCCTGAACAGCTGCCATCCTGCTTGAACGAAGACGAAACACTTCCTCTTGCGCGCCTCGTAGGGGACGACCGGTCAGAAACGCGAACCGAGATGGAATGGTCCAAGCGGTGAGACCGCATCAGCGGACCCAGGCGGCCGAATGTCCGAACCTGTAAGCACAGGCGGGACATGTGCGGCACACGATACGCGAGTGGCGAGCGCAAGCTCTGCCCGCGATGCGGCGTCTATTGGAAATGAGACTGGCGATTGAAACGCCGGATGCCGCGAATTCCCACACAGCAGAAGTTGCAACAGTTTTCGGTGCAAAAGAGATCGGTATGAGGCCACAACAGCAGAACAGGCGCATGCGTGGGCGCAACAACAACAATAACAATAACAACAACCGAAAGGGCCCCAACCCTCTCACGCGCTCCTATGAAAGCAATGGCCCGGATGTGAAAATCCGCGGCTCCGCGCAGCAGATCGCCGAGAAGTACACGACGCTTGCCCGCGATGCGACGAGCTCGGGTGACCGCGTGATGGCGGAAAACTACCTGCAGCACGCCGAGCATTACAACCGCATCATTGCGGCCGCCCAGGCGCAGATGCCGATCCAGCACAATCAGGGCCAGCGCGACGACGCGGACGAGGAACTGGACGAGGACCGCGACGAGTTCGACATCGGCCTGCCCGCACCCTACCAGCCACAGCCGCAGCAGAATAATCAGCAGCGCAACAACGAATATCGCAACGATCGCCAGGATCGGGATCGCCAGGACCGGGACCGCTTCGACCGGAACGGTCAGGATCGCGACAACAACGGCGAGCAACGCAATTTCGGCGACCGTCAGAACCGCAGCAACGACCGCAACGGTCAGGACCGCCCGGAGCGCAACGATGGCGAGCCGCGCCGCGACCGCAATAATTACGAACGCCGCAACAATAATGCCGAGCGTCATGAGCGGCAGGCTTACAACAACGGCCAGAACGGCAATGGCTATAATGGCGGCGAGATCGCACAGCCTCAGGCTCAGCCCTCGCCGGTGAACCAGGCCGAAGCGCCGCAGCCCGAGATCGAGGGCGTTCCGGCGGAGATCGCCTACAACGCCGAACAGGAGGCCCCGCGCGAGGCGCCTCGCCAGCGTCGCGAACGCCGCCCGCGCTTCAGCGAACGCAACAATGTCGTCCAGACGGACGGTGATGCCGCGCCCGTTGCTGCCGAACCGCAGGCCGTGGAAGTTGTCGCAGCGGCCGAGCCGGTTGCGGCGGTTGAAGCGCCGGTCGAGGCTATCGTGGCATCTGAGGGCGAGGCCCCTGCGCCGGCACCACGCCGCGGCCGTCGTCCGCGCCGGGTTGCCGAGGCTGCTGAAGCACCTGCGGGCGAGGCCGGTTCAACTGAAGGAATTGCTGCCGGCGAGTGATTGACGGGAGTTGGTTTGCAGAAAGGGCGGTCCGGTTCGGGCCGCCCTTTTTTGTTTGGGGCTATTTGATGATCGGGTCCCTGCGCTGGTCAAGTCACCTCCACCCCTTACCGTTCCCCACAAGGAGGAGAGGGTGACGTGACCGTTTGCTTTGCTGCCGCTCCGGTTCTCGCTCCTTCAGGCCCCCATCGAAGAGCGCGGCCTTCCGAAAATTCCCGCGCTTCCCAATCTTGAGCCCCCAAACCCGTCTCCCCATATCTCCTTCCGAATGGCTCTGCTCATTGCGAGGGGGCCGTCACCAATATCCGTCGCGGTGCCGCTGAAGGGCTGCGAAGGGGAAGGAGACAGACGAAAATGAACCCGGAAAAATACTCAGAACGCGTGCGCGGCTTTTTGCAGTCGGCGCAGACCATGGCGCTCTCTCAGAACCACCAGCAGTTCACGCCCGAGCACATCCTGAA
The DNA here is from genome assembly GCF_024053505.1 of Mesorhizobium liriopis. Classification (GTDB taxonomy): domain Bacteria; phylum Pseudomonadota; class Alphaproteobacteria; order Rhizobiales; family Rhizobiaceae; genus Mesorhizobium_B; species Mesorhizobium_B liriopis. The sequence continues at coordinate 367,926 of NZ_JAMXQS010000008.1, forward strand.
AGTGCTTGTGGACGATGAGGAAGGCTTGGCGGCCGGCCTGATCGAACGTGCGGGCGGTGATGCCAAGGCCGTGCGCTTGGGCGTCGAAACGGCGCTGAACGCTCTGCCACGCGTCGAGGGCGGCAATGGCCAGCTCTACATGGCGCAGCCGCTCGCCAAGGTTTTCACGACCGCCGAGGAATTGGCCAAGAAGGCGGGTGACAGCTTTGTCACCGTCGAGCGCCTGCTGACGGCACTGGCCGTCGAGAAGTCCGCCAAGACTTCCGACATTCTTGCCAAAGCCGGCGTGACCGCGCAGGCATTGAACAATGCCATCAACGAAATCCGCAAGGGCCGTACCGCCGACTCGGCATCCGCCGAGCAGGGCTACGATGCGCTCAAGAAGTATGCGCGCGACCTGACGGCCGATGCGCGCGCAGGCAAGCTCGACCCCGTGATCGGCCGCGACGACGAAATCCGCCGCACGATCCAGGTCCTGTCGCGCCGCACCAAGAACAACCCTGTGCTGATCGGTGAGCCGGGCGTCGGCAAGACGGCCATCGCCGAAGGCCTGGCGCTACGCATCGTCAATGGCGACGTGCCTGAATCGCTCAAGGACAAGCGCCTGATGGCGCTCGACATGGGCGCACTGATCGCGGGTGCGAAATATCGTGGCGAGTTCGAGGAGCGGCTGAAGTCGGTTCTGGCGGAGGTCACGGGTGCCGACGGCCAGATCATCCTCTTCATCGACGAAATGCACACGCTGGTCGGCGCCGGCAAGGCGGACGGCGCGATGGACGCGTCGAACCTGTTGAAGCCCGCGCTCGCGCGCGGCGAGCTGCACTGCGTCGGCGCGACCACGCTCGACGAGTATCGCAAGCATGTCGAAAAGGATCCGGCCCTTGCCCGGCGCTTCCAGCCCGTCTTCGTCAACGAGCCGACGGTGGAAGACACGGTGTCGATCCTGCGCGGGCTGAAGGAGAAGTACGAGCAGCATCACAAGGTGCGAATCGCCGATTCGGCGCTCGTGTCTGCTGCCACGCTATCGAACCGTTACATCACCGACCGCTTCCTGCCCGACAAGGCCATCGACCTCGTGGACGAAGCCGCCTCGCGTCTGCGCATGCAGGTGGATTCGAAGCCCGAGTCGCTGGACGAGATCGACCGCCGCATCATGCAGCTCAAGATCGAACGCGAGGCGCTGAAGGTCGAGAAGGACGAGGCCTCGAAGGATCGCCTCGCCCGGCTCGAGGAAGAGCTGGCCGGGCTCGAGGAAGAGTCCGACGCGCTCACGGCCAAGTGGCAGGCCGAGAAGCAGAAGCTTGGGCTGGCGGCCGAACTAAAGGGGCAACTCGACGAGGCGCGCAACGAGCTCGCCATCGCACAGCGCAAGGGCGACTATGGTCGCGCGGGCGAACTTGCCTATGGCCGTATCCCCGAGCTCGAAAAGAAGCTGACGGAAGCGGAAGCGCAGGGCGAGCGAGCAGGCATGGTCGAGGAAACCGTGACCCCTGACCACGTGGCGCATATCGTGTCGCGCTGGACGGGCATTCCGGTGGACAAGATGCTCGAAGGCCAGCGCGAGAAGCTGTTGCGCATGGAAGACGAGATCGGCCAGCGCGTGGTCGGCCAGGGCGAGGCGGTGCAGGCTGTGTCGAAGGCCGTGCGCCGTGCGCGTGCCGGGCTGCAGGACCCGAACCGGCCGATCGGCTCGTTCATGTTCCTAGGGCCTACGGGTGTTGGCAAGACGGAGCTCACCAAGGCGCTCGCTTCCTTTCTCTTCGACGACGAGACGGCGATGGTGCGCCTCGACATGTCGGAGTTCATGGAAAAGCACTCGGTGTCGCGGCTCATCGGCGCGCCTCCCGGCTATGTCGGCTATGAAGAAGGTGGTGCGCTGACCGAAGCCGTGCGGCGCCGGCCTTATCAGGTCGTGCTGTTCGACGAGATCGAGAAGGCGCATCCGGATGTGTTCAACGTGCTCCTTCAGGTGCTTGACGACGGACGGCTGACGGACGGGCAGGGGCGGACGGTCGATTTCCGCAACACGCTGATCATCATGACATCGAATCTCGGCGCGGAATATCTCGTGTCGCTCGGCGAGAACGAGGACGTGGACAGCGTGCGTGATCAGGTGATGGGCGTGGTGCGCGCGGCCTTCCGGCCCGAGTTCCTCAACCGTGTGGACGAGATCATCCTGTTCCATCGCCTGCGGCGTCAGGACATGGGACGGATCGTGGAAATCCAGCTCAAGCGGCTGGAGAACCTGCTGGCGGATCGCAAGATCACGCTCGATCTCGACAACGACGCGGTCGAGTGGCTGGCGCAGAAGGGTTATGACCCGGCCTATGGCGCGCGCCCCCTCAAGCGCGTGATGCAGAAGGAGCTGCAGGACCCTCTCGCCGAGAAGATCCTGATGGGCGACGTGCTCGACAACTCGCGCGTGAAGGTCGTCACGAGCTCCGACCGGCTGAACTTCCGTTCGCGGCCGAATGCTGCCACGGTCGAGGACGTGCATGCGGATCAGGCGGCGTAAGGCCCGCCTGAAACATTCCGAAACAGGAAGGCCGCGCCATTGCCCCGGCGCGGCCTTTTTCACGCCCGGTTCATCATGAATCAATGATTAGGAGCGAATTTCGGGAGCAGCGCGTTGTGGCTTCGTCTCCAATGCGCGTTTTCGGTTGAAGGAGCCTTCGAGTGCCTGAACTGCGACCCATCCTGGCCGTGGCTGTTTTTCTTTCCGCGTCGCCAGCCCTCGCTGCGATCGGCTCTGGCGAAGAGCCCGTTCGTCGTGCCTCAGCCGGCGTGCAGCTTGCCCAAGCCGGCGATGTCGATGTGTTCTACGACCAGTATGGCCGCCGCGTCCTGCTCGATGCGCAGACAGGCGAGGTGATCTCGGTCGAGCCGGCGGAGCGCCGCCTGACGCGCGGAGAGGAGCGCCGCGAAATGCGCCGTCGCGAGCTTGGCCGCGATTCTGCCTACGATCGCGAGCCGGTCTACGACGACGATTACGTCGCGCTGCCGCAGGACGACCCATACTACGATGTCGATCCCGAAGAGGTGATCCCGGAGAGGCGTGATTATGCGCTGCCCTCGCAGTTGCCTGACAACCGCCGGGGCATCCAGCGGCGCGCACTGGGCGACGTTCTGACCGCGAGCCCGGCCGAGCAGGCGCAGCCCGACAGCGGTCTGCCGAACACGGTCGATCCGAACGACAGCGTGGCGTCCGTTCCCTCGTCGCCATCCGAGCCCGTGGTGCCCGGCGGTACGATCGAGACCTTCTCGCCCAACCGGGCCCGCGAGGATGTGGCGGAACTCCAGGTGCTGCTCGATCGCGGTGGGGCGTCGCCCGGCGTGATCGATGGTCGCTTCGGCTCCAATGTCGACAAGGCACTCGCGGCGTATAACAGCATCAACTGGCAGAGCATTCGTTCCACCGATGCGGCAGGCATCAAGGCGGCGCTGGCTGCTTCGGGTGGTGATGCGTTTCTGTCCTACACGATCACGCCGGAAGATGCGGCCGGTCCTTACGTTGCCTCGGTCCCTGCGGATTATGGCGAGAAGGCCAAGCTCGAGCGCATGAGCTACACCTCCGTCACCGAGGCGCTGGCCGAGCGCTTCCACATGGACGAGGCTTATCTGAAAGCCATCAATACCGGGCTCGACTTCAATCGTCCGGGCACGATCATCCGTGTTGCGAATGTCGGGCAGAACCGCTCGGGTGCCGTGGCACGCATCGTTGCCGACAAGACGCAGAAGCAGGTTCGCGCCTATGATGCGGCCGGTCAGTTGCTTGTGGCCTACCCCGCCACTATCGGCTCACCCGATACGCCGTCGCCCACCGGTATCCATGCGGTCAGCCGCATCGCCTTCGATCCGGAATACACCTACAATCCTAAGATCAATTTCCAGCAGGGCGCCAACGACAAGATCCTGCGCATCCCGCCCGGTCCCAACGGCCCGGTCGGCTCGATCTGGATCGCGCTCGACAAGCCGACCTACGGCATTCACGGCACGCCGGAGCCGTCACGCATCGGCAAGGCCGAAAGCCATGGTTGCGTGCGCTTGACGAACTGGGATGCGGCCGAGCTTGCGAAGATGGTGAAGAAGGACGTGCCGGTGGAGTTCGTGGAATAGGGGCACAAGCCAGCCCCCCTAGGGTTATCCGTTCACCGCCACCTTGGTGCCCGGCTTATCCTCGTCCTTCAGCAGATCCAGAATGCGGTCGCGCTCATGCTTGAACGCTTCCAGTTCCTTGCCATCCAGCGTGCGTCCACCGGGTAGGCGGACGCGCATCGGATCGACCTTGGTGCCATTGACGATCAGTTCGTAATGGAGATGCGGTCCGGTCGAGAGACCGGTCGTGCCGATATAGCCGATCACCTGACCCTGCTTGACCGCTGCTCCCGGCTTGACGCCTGCGGCGACACGACTCTGGTGGTTGTACGAGGTCTCGTAGCCGTTCTTGTGCTTGAGAATGGTCTGCCGGCCATAGCCGCTCGCCCAGCCCGACTTCTCGACCACGCCATCGCCCGCCGCAATAATCGGCGTGCCGGTCGGCGCCGCCCAATCGACACCCGTATGCATGCGTGTGATGCCGAGGATCGGATGGCGCCGACCGCCGAAGCCCGAGCGGAACGTGCCGTTGGGCACCGGTTTGCGAAGCAGAAACTGTTTGGACGAGCGGCCCTCTTCATCAAAGTAGTCGGATGAGCCATCCTCGGCGCGGAAGCGGAAGAAGTTGCGGGTGGTGCCGCCAAAATTGGCCGACACATAAAGCAGCTCGGAATCGTCCGACATCTGATTGTCATCACCCGGCTGCGAGAAGAAGACGTCGAGGCTGTCGGATGGGCTGATGCGCGATTCGAAATCGACGTCCGACGCCAGTAGTTTCACCAGTTGCTTGGTCAATGCCGGCGACATTCCATAAGAATAGGCCGCGCGGTAGATGGCATCATAGGCGGTCGGCATGTTGCCACGCGGAACCGCAGGCGCCGAGCCATCGAAGGCGGTCAAGAGTTCCGGATTGGGCTCGGGCTCGGCCGCCGCCACATATTGCCCGCGATCGTTGAGCGCGATGGTGACGATATGCTTGGTGCGATCATAAAGGCTGGCGCGAACGATCTTCGCGTCCTCACCACGCACTTCGAGACCGAGGCGCAGGACGCTTCCGGCTTTCAGGACCGGGGAGTTGAGGATCCGCGCGAAGGCTGCGGCCATGTCTTTCGCATCAGGCCCGCCATAGCCGGAATCGAAGAGAGACTTCTCCATGTCGCGCTCGTCCGGGAAGGGGATGATCTCTTCGGCGAAGGAGAGCGAGTCGTCATCCTGCATGGCGCGGGCGGCGACGGAGAGATTCTCCGGCACGATGCGCACGTTGGATGGCGTGCCCGTCGTCTGGCTTTCGATGCCGTCGCCGAAGCGCTGCGGATCGACATAGTGAAGGGCGGCCACCTGGACGTCGCCCTCGGTCAGAACCGCGGATGTCGAGCGAACGACGACCTCGACTTCGTCGGCCGAAAGCTCGCTCTTCTCATCGAAGGGCGCGCTGTCCATGGGAAAGTCGAGGGTCTTCAGGCTCACTTCGCCTTCGACCTTGGCGCCATAGATCGTGCCGGTCGAGGCGATGTTCGTTTGAGCCTCCGTGTCCGCGCCGTCTGCCGAGAACACCGCGAGCGGGTCGAAAGGGGGGTAGTCGGTCGGCGCCTTGTGACCAGCGGCAAGCGCCATCTTCACTTCCACGAAGGGCATCATGCGGACGATCTCGCGGTCGCCTTCGCGGCTGACAGTGGAAACCTCCATGCGGCGCTTGTCGCGCGCGCGGGCAATAACTTTGGGGGCGACGAGGCGGGCTGCCTTCGCATCCTGGCCGGAACCGGCACCTGCTTCGCCGGTGATGTCCGCAACTTCAGGAGGGGTCGCGATCTTCTCGCGGCCATCGAGTGCCGCGAAGAGAGCCATGCCCATCAGCACGCTGGATGTCAGCCCTGTGAGAAAGGTGCCGGCAAGCCAGCGCAGGGAAACCTCGCGCCGGTCCGGCGGACCCTTGCGACCGGCATCCGCACTCAGCGGCGGCTCGTTGCCGAGCTCGGCTATGGCTGGGTCGACGTCATGCATCGAAAAGGCGAGACTTCCCCGGAAAACGCGCGACACGGATGCCTATCCGTCTCGCAACTCGAACGCAGTTCAGTTTGATCCCCACACCGGCTTTGTGCCTGCCGATGATGGTCGAGTCAAACCGGCGATTTGCGTGCTCATATATAGAGAGCCGAAAAAGCACCGGTCCGAATGGGGTGGACCATGCTCACCGAATAGGGCTGCATTGCGGCTCGGAGGGCCGTGAAAGGAAAGGGGAGGGGACAAGAAGCGACCGGTTGAAAGACCGATCCGAGCTAACTATCTGATGCCCATACGGCAGTTGAGACCGTCAGAAAAAAATCGAAAAAACTTCATCCACCCGTGTTGACAGTTCGAGGCACTCGCTCGTATATACGCCTCATCAACGAGGGCGGTACGCCGCTGGCGGGGACGGGGTTTTGCCTCTGACTTTGCTGACTGGCTCTGAGGAGTTAGCCTCTGGTGTTTCTTGAGAGCCGCGTGAGCGACACT
>NZ_JAMXQS010000009.1 GCF_024053505.1 Mesorhizobium liriopis
GGAAGTGGCCGAGCAGGAAACCATTGCCGACATTCTGAAATCGATGGAATCGGCTGACATGAAGGCAGAGGGCGCACTGCATCCGCCAAGCGAAGCGGAAGTCGAGGCGATGCTCGATGAGGCAGGCAAGAAAGCTTTGGCCGATCTCAATGCGGCGAGCGGCGCGGCATTCGACAAGGCCTATGTCACGGCACAGCTCGATGGCCACAAAAAGCTTCTGGCAATCCAGGAAGATTACCTCAAGGTCGGTCAGAACCGTGAGCATCTCTCCGTCACCAAGCTCGCACGCGGCCAGATCAAGGAACACATCGACCACCTGACCATGCTGCAGTCCAAAGCAGGCTGAGCAGGCGAGGTATGATGGTTGATCTTGCTCCCCTTGGCATTTGCTGAAACGATCGAGGGGTGAGGTTGTCCCGTCAAACTGCTTTCGCGCGATCATGATAGAGATTGCAGAAACCCCAGGCTCGGCTTTGGTCGAGTCTGGGGCTTTTTGTTTTTTGGGGTTGGATTTGCATACCTGCCATACTTCAGATACCGCGTCCCTAGACCTCGCAGCATACGCAAGCGCTGCATTTTCAGTCTCTACCAACATTCAAGTCCGTCTCGTGCTACGTGGGGCGGACTGAAGGGGATTGGCTGGTATGACTGCTGACGAACTTGCCTCCATAATCGACGATGCTGGCTACTCGCTGCCGAATGAGTCTGCCATCTCGGATATCGAGACCCTGATAGGGTCTACGTTGCCAGAGGACTATCGCGCGTTCCTTTCACTTACACCTGGAGGCCAGGTGTATGGTCGCGTGCTCTTCTCACTCTCCGGTGAGCCCGTTGGCACGGAACGGCTGAGCAGGGTGGCAGGTGTGCGGCCGGAGCCCGATCTGTCGCTCGTTGAACGCTTCCACTCGGCAAATGACAACGATGTTCCGTTGGGGCTGTTATCGATCATGACGGATGGAGGTGGCAACGACATCGCCATATCCTTACGGCCCGATCGTTTTGGTGAGATATTCTTCCTCGACCATGAGGTCTCAGGCGGTGAGGGCAGCCCGGCCCTAGAAGAGGCTGAAAGCGACGACTGGGCCTACGCCATCAAGTTCGCATCGTCTTTCAGCGAACTGATCAACGGCTTCACTGTCGACAGATAGACGGCTACAGAGCGTATCGCATGCAGGACCGCCCTGGTTCAGCTTCGGCTGGCCGGGGCTCTTTTTTCCAGAGCCTGAGGGCTGCTGCGCGAGATGCAGCGGGCGATCACCATCAAGTAGGTTGGATACCTGCGTCCCGACCCTTGTCGCCGACCAAAAACAGGTCAGTTGTCCCTTGGTGCCGCTGCGCATCACTTGGAGACTTGCATGTCTTTACTCATCCGCTTGACGGCTGTCTTGGCGATCACGTTCGCTGTCGCCGCTTGCTCTCATACTGCCGACCCTCAGCCGCCGACGAACGGTGATGGTGTGGGTCAGAGCCAAGAAGGCTGATGTCAGCATCAGGGAACGACCCGAAGCCAATGTTCAAAGGCCTCGGCTTTCTGCTCGTTCAGGCGATCGGTGCGCTGTTGCTCTGGTTCGTGTTCGGCGAGTGATTTTCACCAGGCCTGGACGAGCCATCTGGGACGCCGCCCACAGCAACACCTGGAGCCAAGTGAACCTCGATAGCGGGTTCGCAAGCAGCCTGTGATTATGGGTTGCGCATGTCTCTCGCCGTCTGGCTGAAGGTAGAGAGGAGGATAGGATCGCTCGCAGAAGAGACGGCCGGGCCAGCGGGTGGTAAATGGTGACGGCTACCGCTCTCCAAGGAAGTCCCTTTTTGCGAATGCCAGGACGGTATCGAGCATAACGCCGCCTTCAGCGTGAGACGCGATACGACCCTCGAGGGCTGCGCGTGACAGGCTGAACGAACGCTCATCATGCTCACTACGATTGGGCATGTAGTCAAACCCCATGCTCCATTCGCCGAATGCACGGTCCGATGCGTCCCGCTCCATCATCACCATGCTGTTGCGATGGCGTGGATCGGTTTCGATCCGACTGTAAAGCTTGCGAACGGCAGCGCGCGGACCCTCGAGCACCTGCAAAAACACTTCGGATCGGTAGAGCAACATGCCGGTGATGGCGTTGACCGAGTTGTTTCGCCGCGACGTCTTGAGGATGCCCTCAATGTCATCGGCCGACATCGGATGAATGGCACCACTGACGTAGAGGAGTTGGTGAAGCATATAATCTCGCGATGAAACCGATCACCTCGATGCTGATGCAAAAGCACACGCGAGTGAAGCAATAAAACTAACTGTTCTTATCCTGCTGCTCTGAACCTTTCGTAAGCCGAGCCATTAAATGGCTGAGGGTGGGGTTCAAATGCAGTCGTTTCGATTTCAGCTGCGATGCCGCGGTGAGCTGCGGCACTCGATGACGTGCGATTGCTCCGACCACCATGAGGCATGGAAGCATGCGCTGGCGGCGTGCAGCGATATGCTCCGCGACAGCGGAGCACATTTCAAACCAGGCGATGGCTGGATGCTTGAGGTCAAGACATCAGCAGGCGAGCACTGCTGGCGGTTGGCGTTCTCGACCAGCGGCGTCGAACTGAATTAGATGAGGGCCCGGTGCCCGCCTTGGGGGTTGGTAGGGAAGGCGCTGAGTTATCCGCTGGCCACAAGCTTGCAGGGAGTAGTCAGCCCTGAGACTGGGTCAGATGCCACCTCTCTTGCCAATCCAAACAATTGATAGATGCGGCCTTGCATACGCCTTCTGTTCTGCCTGCTGGCTCGGACCGAACTCAACCTGCCACACTTGACATCCGTTGCTCCCTGCAAAGAGCAGCGCATTTAAGCCCCAGGCTCGGCTTCGGTCGGGTCCGGGCTTTTGCTGTTTGCGGCTGGGGAAGGTTCCTTCGACCCCTCGCGATACATGAAGAGCCTAGACCGCACGTCTCACAGCCAGCGTTAAGCAAACTGGCAGAATAACCGATTTGATCGGTGCCTCGACCGGCCAACTCCGATAACCCGGTGCCATGCATCGATACTTCTTCAGCAAGTTCTACAACGGCGGTTGTGTGATCGATGATGTTGGGGAGGAATGTACCTCAGATGCCGATGCTCGACGCAGAGCTGTCGAAGCGCTTCCTTCGGCGGCACTTGACGCCAGCTCGGATCTGAACGGGAAAGGCGCCTACTCCATTCATGTGACCGACGAGACTGGCCGTCTCGTGTTCATCGCCACGCTCAGCCTCTTCCCACTCGATCAAAAAACAACGAACCTGTAATGCTCAGTTCGCATGCTAGATCGCCCAGGTTCAGCTTCGCGCGCCGGGGCTTTCTCAAGTTTTGGCAGCAGGTTTTAGATCGCGGGTATCCCTACTTCGCATATATGATCATACTTGGCATGCCTACCGAGCGTTAGTTCGGTTCCGTGTTGGAACGCCGAGAACAAGCCTCGGTCGCCGCCTTGCTCTTCAGGAAACTCTGTCCGCCACAGCCTTAGAGCAACGCCCGTCCAGCGCTCCCATCTACCCCAATTTTGGGCGCCTCCGCCTTTGTTCGTTCCGACACAGGCAGGCTGATCGTACAGTGTACGCCGTTGGGCTCCATGACATAGGTTGTCCTGGCACCAAGCTGGTGGGGAAGGGCTCGTTCGATCAGCTCTCGCCCCAATCCGCCGCCTTGGGCGGGCGCGCCTTCGGGGGGCATGGCGACACCGCATTCTCGCCAGTCGACATGAAGCCAGGGCACACCACCTTCGCCCGAGATTTCAAGCTGCCAACTGATCAAGAGCCGTCCCGCTTCCTGTTTAAGCGCACCGTATTTCAAGGCATTGGTGGCAAGCTCATGCAGCGCCATGGAGAATGTCTGCACGGTGGACGAGCGCAGCATGACGTTTGCCGGCCCGTCGAGCACGACACGCTCGCTTTCCGCATCGAGCGCCATGAGCTCGGTGCGGATGAGCTCATCGAAGGTGATGCGCTCCCACGTGTTCATGCGCGAAAGGAGGCCTTGCACGCGGGCCAGCGCCAGCAACCTGTCCTTGAAGGCTGGCGTGAAATCATCCAGGCTCGTGCTGCGCCGCAAGGTCCGGTCCGCCATGGAGCGCACGATGCCCATCAGATTGCGCGTGCGGTGCTGAAGCTCGGCGACAAGCACCTGAAGCCTTTCCTCGCTTGCGCGCAGTTTCTGGTCGGCAAGCTTCTGTTCGGTGATGTCGAAGCTGACACCGTTGATGATCCACGGCTTGTCGCGATCGGCGCGACCACGCCACTGGATCCAACGGCCGGAAGTCGGGCCGCGGGTAACTCGCACCTGATCGTGAAACTGTTCGCCTGGGTTGATCTCCTTGGCTCTCACGGCGTGAAGCGAGGCAGCCCCGTCCGGGTCCATCCGATCGATGTAGACCGTGAAGGGATGCGCTTGGTCACCGAACGAAAGGCCCCACAATGCCTGGAAAGCATCATCCGCCCGGACCATTCCATCTCGGGTGTCCCACCTCCAGGCCCCCATGGCGCCCCCATCGAGTGCGATGCGATACAGTTCTTCGCTCTCGCGTAAGCGCACTTCGGCACGCTTGCGGGCGTCGATGTCCAGGTTCAGTCCGACCCACTTCTCGATATGGCCTTGCGCGTCGAGCACAGGAGCGGCCCTCACATTCGTCCAATGCCAACCACTGCCGGGCACGCGTAGCCGAAACTCGGCATTGACGGGACTGCGAGCTACGACTGCCTCTTGCCACTGCTGCTGAGCATAGGAGCGGTCTTCGGGATGGATAGCATCCAGCCAGCCGTAGCCGAGCCACTCTTCCAGAGTTTGTCCTGTAAATGCACGCCAACTCGGGCTGTCGGCGGCGACCACACCGGAGGCATCCGCTTCCCAAACCGCCTGGAGAAGACGACCCCGCGTCTCGCTTTCGCGTCGCGCGGCGTCAGCCCTCGCACTAGTTACGCTCAAGGTTTGCACCTTGAGAAGACGGTCGATCACAGGTCCAAGGATCGTGGCATAAGTGCGCAGGAAGTGCGTGTCTTCTTTGCTAAAGTTACGGGGCTCGGTCGCGTCGACTTGAAGGAGGCCATAAGCCCGACCGCCTGGCACAAAGATCGGAACGTTCGCCATGGCAACGACGCCCGCTTTCTTCATGAAGGCAGGGATATCGAACCGGTCTTCCTTCCTGATGTCTCGTGAGACGACGGGCCGGCCTGCTTGGATAGAGAAGCTCTCGGAGCTGCGCTCGTCCATCGGTATGCGGAGCTGGCCCACGGTCCCTGGCTCCCAGCCGATCCCGGCCCGCATCAGAAGCCGCTGCCCGCCCTCCTCGATCTCCAAAACCTTGGCGCGATGGATGTCGAGTGCCTCTGCCACGAGACGGCAGGCTTCGGTGAGAACCTCATCAAGGCGATCTGAGCGAAGCGCAAAGTCCCCGAAGTCGGCCAGCACCTGCTGGCGCTTCATCATCTGCAATCGATCGGGCATTCGGCCTCCTGGCACGGCGTTGCCCTTTGGCATCAGGTCATCGCACCGCTCAGCCTACTCCGGTCGGTTAGCACCTTGGGATCGCTCCTGTGTTAACAAAGGTTAGTTGCGCTCCTCGCGCAGGCGCCAAGTTCTGCGCAAATGCGATGCTGAGGGACGATTACATGTACCGCGCTATGAGATCGGTGTTGCGAGGTAGGGAACATCCTTCCGGTACTTCTTTGTCTTCAGGAATTGGAGGGGAGGCGCTCTAGCGCGTCAATCAGACTTTCTTCAGGGCCAAGCTTTCGTTCGTCCTCCGGATGCACCTACATCTTCTTCATCTGCTCGAGACAGATACCCCAACCTCTTGGGTCGCACCTTACGCGTTCAAACTTACAGTGAGATACGAAGGGTCGAACTCCGCGAGTGAGGTCAATCCAGCGAGGTTGTCGATGTGGACGCGACCGCGATACCAGCTGATATAGTTCGCCTTCTTCAGCGCGGTGAGCGAGCGGTTCACATGAACCGTGGAAAGCCCGAGCATATCGCCAAGTGCGTCCTGATTGACGGGGAAGCTGAACTCGTGGCCGTTCGTCAGATTGCGCGTCTCCAATCGGTGAAACACTTCGCAGATCAGATGTGCCGTCCGCTCAATGGCGCTGCGCCGGCCCAGTTGTGAGGTCCAGACACGCAAGCGAGCAGCGTCTGCGGCGGCGTTGAGCCAAAGAGAGCGCATGATGTTGGGGAATGTTGCAGCCGCCTGGGCCAGCATGGTCCGAGAGGCGAATGCCGCATGCCCTTTCGTCAACCCGAAAAGCGAGTGACCAGTTCCTCTTTCGTCGGAAACACTGAAGGGCTCCAGATCACCGTACAGCAGAAGGCTGGCGAACTGCCGAGCCCCTGATGCGAAGAGCTGTGCTTGGCCAGCGTAACCATCCACCACAACGCAGATCGCTGTCCGATCCTGATCGGGTCGGCTGATCTCCTCGCCCACCTCATAGGATCGGGTCCTCAAGAAAGTTGAGCGAAGAGCGCTTTCTTCCTCAAGAGTAAGCGGTCCCCACCGCCTGAGGGCAGTGACAAGCGGATTGGCTTGGTCGGGGTGATCCGCCTCCTTGAACGCCTGTCCTAGCAATCTGGTCAGAGCCACCAGTCGTTGGGGGCCCATCCCGTCGGGAAACAAGGATACGTGGTTCTCGACCCAGACAAGAGAACCATCCGGGCGGACGTAGCGCTTCCGGATCGTGAATGGCGTGCCTTCGGTCAGAAGCCGGCGCAGCTGGATCTCATTGCCGGCGCGGTCTGCATCGTGGGTTACGTCCAGAATATGCTTGCCAGCGAGCGCGGCTGGGGTCAGGCCCAAGATTTCACTGAAGCCTTGGTCAACGGATAGGAGGTGGCCGTTTTGGTCTGCAAGCGAGTGACCAAACACTGCAATATCCGACAAGCTATCCTCCTGATGGAAAAGAACACGCAGTAGGCAGAGACGCTTTCCAAGACATCGGCGATGGTAGAGCTCAGTTCTACAAACCAACATATGTTTGCATGGCCCGATCCTGCGTCATTTAAGAATGTGAAAGACCCAGGCCGTAGCTGACCGCGGCCAACACCAACACGTCATCACTTCCTTCCTGAAATGACGGAACAGCCAAGGGCACAAGGCGCTACCCAGGCGGCTCATGGAAAGCACTTGCACATGCGGTACTTCTTCCACATTCACGACGGCATTTCGAAACCAGACGAGATCGGGATGGAGTGCGCGACCGAGCGCGAGGTCTGGGCGCATGCGCTTGTCGCCTGTGGCGAGTTCCTGACCGACCATGGCGCGCTGATGGCGATCGGCAGTGGGCTACAGATGAACGTGGTCGATGAGAACGGTCGCGAACTGTGGACGCTTACCCTTCAGGCATGAGCTTGACAGCCTAGTTCGCACGGCCCTTCGGCTGGTGGCGCTCAAGAACGACTTCATACTGTGCATCGAGGATCACTTGCGTCGCCTCAATCAGAAGGGCCGCACCTTTGAGTGTTTCGGCAAGCTTCGCGTCCGCCAGGTAAGCCACCTCGCGAGCCATCTTGCGCCACTCGCGGACAATGGCGTCTGAGGCGTAAGCCGGGCGGCCTGCTTGCAGAATGCGTCGGTTGAAGTTCTCGATACAGGCTGCCGCACGCGTCAAAAGGGCGACGCGCTCGTGGACGCTAGTGTGCGCGATCTCAGAGGCAGCGAAGTTCAGGTCTGCTAGGAGACTGGCTGTGGCTTGATCCATTTGGTTGCTCTGATAGCTGCGCGCCTATGCTCTGACCATGGCTAAGGCTGCCGCTGCGTCATATTGGTTCAGCCGTGCTTGCTCGATCAGATCGACGAGGTGCCCGAACTCGCCCCAGCTCGTTTCTGTTACAGCCAGGAGGGCGCCTATGGTTGCTGTGCTCGGCCAATGGAGAGTGCCGCCGCGAGTTCGGTTGGAACGGTTCAGCGTGCATGAGTTCAGCCCAGCGTGAACGGCAAGGGCGGACGGACTGAGGTTCACTTGGACGGCAAGATCATCAATAGCCGTCCACAGCGCATAGTGCCGGACCTCCAAGCATTCCTCGCTCATCCCTTCCGCCCGCGTCGAGCCTTGCGCAAGGCCGCGTCTTCCGCCCATGGCGGGATCGGTTCGCCAGTGACATCGCGCAGCGTGGCGAGGAGAGCGTCAAATAGGCGATCAAGCGCCTGATCATGCGGGCAGTTCAGCTTGACCATGCCGCGATGCTTGCGGATCAGCCGGGACACGGTTGTCATGTCCGTCTCGAACTCGGGCAGGTTGATGATCTCGGCAGGCATGTTGTGCACGACCATGGGATACTCTCCGTGGGTATGGTCGCGAACCTAAGCGAGTCGGGATTGCCCACTCAAGGCATTTGTTCCTACTATGTTCTCATGAGCCGAGTCGCTGACACCCTGAAGCACTACCCCAGCCCTAAGGTCGAGGTGGCCTGCGCTCTGTGTGGGCGAAAGGGCCGATATGACCGGGACGACATGCTGCGCGCGGGGGGCGATCGCAGGCTCAGCGATCTGCTGGATGCCATTGCGCGGCGATGGGAGTGCGACCGGGCGACGTCGTACGAGGACTTAGAATTCTGTGGATTAGCGTTTTCGAACCTGCCTGAGGCAGTCCCACCTGCGGCAAATGCCTACGCGCTCGCGAAGGGGCTCTAATGCGGGCCGAACAGCGCCAAGCTGAGGAGCAGCGTTCCGATTGCCCCGACCGCGACCCACCACTGAGCATGTGGACTGCCGCCTTGGCCCTGCTTGCGCAGCGGTGGCACGATCCGTCTCGCGTGCTCAATGCAGACGTAAGCCTCGTTCCGGATCGAATGGTTGGCGGGGTGCTCAGGGTCGAGCTCGCTAATCTCGCGCAGTAGGGAGAGAAGGTGAGCTCGGCGCCCACGCTCTGACACCATGGTGCGGGGCAGAAGCAAGTTCAGGGCGCGTTCGACGCGATCCGGCTCAAAGTCCATGACGTGATCGACGATGGCTGTCAGGTAGGTAGCAGCGCTTCCGCGGTCGTGCATCAATCAGCGCGCCTGCGCCTTCATCGTCTCGAGCTGCTCGCGTGCCCACCACTGTGCCTGCTCAAGGGCCTGCGGATCGTTCTCGCGGATGGCATCGACAAGCTGGCGAAGTGCAAGGGTGAGATGAGCTGAGACATACTCACGCTGCGCAGGATCAGCGATGCAAGCGGCAAGCGCTCCGCAGTCGTCATCATTGGTGCGGATCGCCTCGGCATCAGCACTCGGCCGGTCGATGAAGTCTGCAATCGATGAGGCCAGCAAGCTGACCAAGGCTTGTCCGAGATCCTCTGTCACGGCACGATCACGCACCAGACGCAGCCTGAGGCGGCAATCACTGGCGTGAGCATCAGAACCCAGAACGCAGCCCAGAACCGAAGATCATCGGATATACGCGGCACGACTTCCCCCAAGCGGTACGATCCCCGCACGAAGAGCTAGCACCGGTTGCCGTTGGGGTAAGTAGCCGGGACGCAACACCAGTGATCTGGTGAGTAAGCTGGTACCCATCTACGCTCGCGGCCGTTCATCCGATCCATCTCGATGCCGGGTAGCGGCGCGTGAAGCACGGAAGCATGGGCTATAGCAATGTATTCGCAGCGTGCTTGCCCGTTGTGATCCGCATCGACACATCTGAGCCAATGTAAGCGGGCGGTCTTGTTTTGCGCGATTGGTCCCACGTCGATGACTGACAGCCTGGGCGTGGCTCGACCCTTCTCGACATAGACTTAGATTCGTTCACTTGGAGCAGTGCAGGTCTGTGGGGTGAGCGTGACGAGATGGGGCATCGCGGGTTTTGGCTGGGTGGCACAGGACTTTGTGGCACCGGCCATGTCACAGGCTGGAGACGAACTGGTCGCAGTTGCCGATCCATCGCCCATAGCGCGGCGTGTGGCAGAAGGAATGGGCTCGAACGCCTATGACGGCATCGAGGGTTTAGCTGCAGACCCATCCGTCGAGGCCGTCTATGTCGCAACCCCCAATCACTTGCATTGGCCGGTCGTGGAGGTGCTCGCGCGCAACCGCAAGGCAGTGCTTTGCGAGAAGCCCATGGCGGCAACACTTTCGGATGCCGAGAATATGGTCAGTTCGTGCCGCGCAGCAGGTGTGCTCTATGCCACAGCCTTCGATCAGCGCCATCATCCGATCCACCGGGAGATGAGCAAACTGATCGCGGAAGGTCTGATTGGAACCGTGACAGCCGTTCGTATTGCTTACGCCTGCTGGTTGGGAGCCGACTGGGGACAAGGCGAGAACTGGCGTGTCGATGCGAGCCGAGCAGGAGGTGGGGCTGTGATGGATCTGGCGCCGCATGGCCTCGATCTGATCGATGCATTGCTCGGTGAGCCTCTCGTCCAAGCCTATGCGCTTCTGCAGAGGCGAGTGCACGATTATGCCGTCGATGATGGCGGCATGATCGTGGGACAAACACGCTCAGGCGTGCTTGCGAGCATCCACAACAGCTACAACTGTCCCGAAGGCTTGCCCCGTAGGAGGCTCGAAGTGTTGGGAGCGAAAGGCCAACTGACAGCTATCAACTCGATGGGGCAGGAGGCCGGCGGCAGCTTGGTTCACACGGATGGAACGTCTGGCCTCGAAACACCAATCATGGTGCCAAGCATTGATCGCTCACCGTTCAGTCAGATGATCGAAACCTTCTCGGCCGCACTGCGGTCTGGCGACCATCGAGCCTTCGATCCGGAGCGCGATCTCCGCACCATGCGGCTTCTGGATAGTCTCTACCGCCGAACCAGCTGACTGCGGTCAGAGCAAGTCCACGAGAGGCACTGGGGCTGCGTGTGGACGCGTAGACAGCATTCCATCGATGAGGGCGAGCGCTTCGCGCCGCCCAGCATTGGTGACTTGCTCGAAGGGCGTCCAGGTTTGTCTGAAGTCGAGGGGTGCGAACACATCGCGATAACGCCGCAACTCATTGGGCGTCATCGGCACGCCACGGACGAAAGCTTTATGCGTCGAGATCGTGCGCGCATGTCGAGGGTTGTCTGCCGCCAGTTCGAACTTGAGCGCGTCGCCGCAGAACAGAATCTTCCGCGTCCGATCAAACAGAACGGCATGGCCGTCGAAGTGTCCGCCCGTCCAGTGAAGTTCCAGTCCTGGCAGCGGCTCAAGGAAGTCGTCGAACGGCCACGTGACGCAGAAGGCTGTACTCCAGGCCAAATCACCCGGATGCAGGGCGAGTTCAGGATCGAACCGGTCCTGGATCTGCCACAGCGCACCATAGGAATGCGGATGAGACGCTGACAGCACCTGAACGCCGCCGAGGCTGTGGATATGGTCGAGAGCGGCGCGGCTGTAGACTGCGCAGCTTTCAAAAATCATGTTACCCACTTTCGTCTGGATCAGATAGCTGTGAGAACCGATCCCGTTCACCGGCTCATTGCGAAAGCGCCAGATACCCTCTTCGGGCTCGTCCCAATGGCAAGGAAAAAGTTGTTCTGCCTCTTGCTGGGAGCGAAAGCTCCAACCCTTCTGCGGCACCACATGACGCGCGTCCAAGCATAGCGGGCAGCTTGGAGGCTCTGCGAAGTGACGCTGCCAGAAACCGCAATTGTCGCAGAAAAAGACGGGAAGCTCCAAGGCTCCAGCAAAAGGCAGGTAGCCGGGACTCATACTCGCGATAACTCTTTCAGCAGCACGACTGCTGCCCTACTGCGGCAAGGAAAGAACGTTCGTGATATCGGCATCGGCTTGCTTGAGCGCATCGGCTGGCTTTGCTTTTCCGAGCCAAGCAGCCTCGATGTAAGAGCGCAGGATGCGATCGACTTCGGCTGTCTGCGCGATGTTGGGGTCGGTCAGCGCGCGGCCGCTTTGTAATGCATCGACATAAGGTTTGGTGAAGGCGTCCCCCAGTTCGGCCTGGCTTGCTGCAATGTCTGCCTTGTTGGCGGTTAGCCCACCGAGCGTGACCACCATGTCGCCGACGCAGGAGCGCCCGCCATCGGCCTTGGGCGCGTTAAGCCAGCGGATCAGCTTCCAGGCTTCGTCCTTGTGCGGGCTATTGGCGTCAACGGCCTGGAAGAAACTATACTGGTAGGTCTTCCAGTCCGGGCCAGCTGGGATGGGTGCCACGCCGACAGTGGCGTCGAACTGGTCCCCCAAGCCATCGCGGAGCGTCTGCTCGAACCAGTTGGCCATGATCTGCATGCCGTTGCGGCCCGAAGGAAAATCCTTGACCACATTGGATGGGCTCGTCGATCCTTGTGAGAAGAGTTCGACTTGGCCTTGCAAGATCTCCGCTGCTGCCGGTTCTGCGAGATTGGTAGAAAGCCCGTCCTCCTTGATGAGCGGGAGCCCGCGCGAGAACATCAGCGCACGAAACGGATGGGTGGCGTTACCCGGCGAGGGACCAAAGGCATAGCCAGCCGTGACTACCTTCCCATTGCCGTCACGTTCGGCGATCTTTGCGGCATCCGCGACCACTTCGGCCCAGGTCGAAGGTGGCTGGGTAATGCCCGCCTTGGCAAAAAGCTTCTTGTTATAGAGCAGCATGTAAAGGCTGACCTCGGCCGGCACGCCATAGATCTGACCATCGATCTTGGCGCCTTCCACTGTGCTTGCTTCATAGCTGTCGTTGATGAATTGCAGGATGTCGTCCGGAGGCGTCGCAAGCACGCCGCTGTCGACCAGCCTGCGGCTCCATTCGGAATAAACATTGGTGATATCGGGGCTGGTGTTGGCTATGCGCGAGGTGAGCGTCGCCTGCAGGAAATCTTCGAAGCCGATCTGCTGATAGCGGATGGCGACACCGGGATTGGCCGTCTCATACTGTCGAAAACAGGCTTCGAGCGGAGCCATCTGGGCTGTCGTGTAGTGCGCGGCCCATGTCAGTGTGACGGGCTCCTGCGCTCCCACGCTCGATGCCACCAAGGCGAACCCACCCGCCAATGACGCGCAGATAATCTGTCTCATGCCCGCTCCTCCCAGCCGATTGCTGGGATATGGATTCCAGCAGTCAAACGTCGAGGACGAGCGCGTCAGCCAAAGATCACTTCAGCACGAAGACGACGCGAGGCGCTCTGATCACTGCGATGCGCAAAGCTTCGTTTGGGGTCGGATGCGGTTTGGCAGCTTTCGATCGGTTGTGCCCAAAACCAGACAGTCCGCTTCCGGCCCAGGTCTTGCCGTTCCGCTCTGCGCCTCATCTCAGTCATTCCGATTACCCCATGAGCTCCTCGAAAGCTGTCACTGCTGTCAGGCCGAAAGAGAGTTCTCAATGGGGTGGGAAGCGGAACGTCTGCAATTGTCCGGGTTGGGACCTTAGCTGCCGCTCTTCACTTCATCGCTGCCCTGCACAAGCGCGGCGCAAGATTTACCTACGCGTTTCGCGTTATGAATCGTGCTCGCTCGAGCAGTTCGTCGAACGTAACGATATCGATACCGCGCGTCTCTCGCCGGAACAGCTCAAACGTGTCACGCATGATGTTGGCGTCTCGGGCGTTACCAGAACGCTCAAACTCCTCCGAAGAGCCGAAGACGAGGATCGCTTTGGCGTTGCGGGTTCGGGCCGCAAGTTCGACGCCTTGTCTATTGTAGTTCTCACCGTGTTGAGCAAATGCGGCCCATTCCGCTTTCTGCTCGAGAATTTGAGATACGGCACTTATGAATTGGGGGGTAAACTCCCACGTGCCCGCTCGGGAATTTCCGCCGGATGTCCGTTTGAAAATCGCGGTATCCGGCCGCTTTATCTCAACTAGAACCGTGTAGTCTTTGAACGTTTGCAGGAAGTCGAGGAGCGGCTTATTGCGATTGTCCGTGCCTCCCCCGCCGACCGTCGCCTCGCGGTCAAAGGTCCTCATGATCCGATAATCTAGGCCGTAACCGAAAACCCAGCGCTCGCTATCGAAGAAGTCTTGCCAAGAGGCCTCTGCCCAGTCGCCGGCCCCCATTTCGCGCTCAAACTGCTCGAGGCCCTTTCGACGCCCGAGCAATATGTTGATTTCCTCAGCAGTTAGGTCATCTTGCAATTCCGCCAGCGCACCTGCTCGCTGCTCCCGGGGCAGAGACTTCAAGCGCGCAATTAAGGTACGATCATCCGCGTCGATAATCGCCTTTCGACCAGTACCGGTTGAAATGTCTTCGATCTGATGCGTATTCTGGTTGCTCGGATCGACGAACTTGATCTGCTCCAGAAACTGGAGGAGGCGGGCAAACTCTTCGCCACGGAACGTGAATTCCTCCTTCTCCGTGCCTTCATACCACCCGCCGGCCCGGCTTCTAAACGTTTCGAGAGTAAGACGGCGAATTCCCTTGTGGTCGCTCGTTACAATTGCCGACACTTGGGTCTTGCGCTTCTCTCCCGTCAAGCGGAGGCAGAGCGCGCCCTCGATCTCGCCTAGCAGCAGTTCGTCGCTGCCCACGAGGATCATACGAACAAACCTGAGCTTTTCATCATTGATGGACCCCGGGCGGTCGAAAATTTTTGATAGGTAAGTCTTCCCTGCGACGCGATTTTTGAAAAATTCATAGTCGCCTTCGTTACTCAATGCGCACTCCCAAGCCCTATTGATTCGACAATGCTGCGAAATTGCCAAATCCGCTAGAGGTACAGCTGGAAGCCACGCGACTGGCGCCTCGTGATTGATCGGAAGCTGCATTGGGGTGGGAAGTTGACGGTCGGCTCCTGAGCGGTGAGTTATTGAAGCGGACATCGCTTTCCCGCTTGCCGACGCTCACAGCAATCCTTCGGGACCGCGCTTCTATGATCCGAAGAATTCTGGCGGGACTGTCGGAAAGCGCCTTGACCCGGCCCCTGCGGCAGGCCTGATAGAAGGTGGGTTCAACCGGTTAAGGTGAGTCATGAACCTTTCGCTTCGCAGTTACACACCCGCGCAAGCCAGCGCTTCTCTTGGCGTTTCGGCCAAGGCGTTACGCCTCTACGAGCAGCACGGTCTGCTATCACCCGATCGCACCCGGACGGGATGGCGCACTTACGACGCTGCTGTGATGGCCCGGGCGGCCGAAATCGTTGCACTGCGGAATCTAGGTCTAAGCCTCGTTCAGGTTGCCCGTGTACTCAGTGGGGAGCCACGCGATCTGGATGCTGCCCTTGCGGCTCACGAAGCTCGCTTGAGCGAGGCGGGCCAACGTACGGCTGCCGCTCTCGAACGGATAAGGTCACTACGCGCGGAACTCGCCCAAGGCCGCGTTCCAACCGCCGCAACATTGGCGCAGGCGATTGCCGAAAATGCACCCGCGACAGTCGGCTTTGCACTACCGTGGCCGTGGGCTGGAGAGTGGTTCGCTATCCACGACGTTCCCCGCCTATCCTTCATCACGGGGGCACTTGGTAGCGGGAAGACCCGGTTCGCCCAGACCCTCGCCGCTGCGTTGCCCGATGCTGATTTCCTTGCTCTTGACCGCCTTAGGGATCCAGCCATTGCGCAACGCCTTGCGGAGGATCCGTTACTCGCAGAACGGGTCGAACGACGCCTGACGTGGTTGGTCGAGGATGGTGCGGAGCGGTCGGAGGCACTGACTACGCTGGTTGTCGCGCTGGAGGCGGCGAAGCCCACAGCGCTTGTGGTCGACATGGTGGAGGAAGGGTTGAACGCGGCAACGCAGGTGGCGCTGATGGCACACTTGCGCCTCCGAGGAATGAGCAAGCGCATGCTTGTCCTAATGACGCGTTCCTCAGCGATCCTTGATCTCGACATGCTTGAGCCTTCGGAGATCGTCATCCTGTGCCCGGCCAACCACAGCGTTCCGCTTCTAACCGCCCCATATCCAGGCGGGCAAGGTTATGAGGCTGTGGCCACATGCATTGCTTCGCCTGAGGTCCGGGCACGTACCGCGGGGGTCGTCGCCATGCGCCTTCACGATCTGAGCGGTAGAACAGCATCCACATCGAGCCAAAGTTGCTAGATGGGTGCCGAACGACCGCTTCTAGGAAGGTTCAACGCCTGTTCGTAGGGCTGAATTGGGGTCGAATGCGGACATTTGACCCACCGTGCACGAACGTCTGTTCTGCGCTTGCCGACAACCAAAACCAGACGGTCCGCTCCGGGCCCAACCTCAGACGCGCAAGAATCTTTGGAGCAAGATTGGCAGATGCAAGGGTCGGGTCTAGCCGTTCTAAGATCGACCCGATGCGGTTGAGCGAAAGCTCTGTCTTATTATCGGGGGTCTGTAGCTGCCTGAAGATCACAGCATCAATTCGGAAGCGGTAGAGCTGATGCTGCTACAGCTCTGCGATGCAAGACCAAAGCGGATGAGAGCCGGACGGCGGCATAGAGCATAAAGCCGCCGGTCTGGTTGCAGCGGCAAACCTTGCCGGACCGCTGAGGTGGCAGACGCGGCGCGCACAACCGACATCGAGTTTTGGTCGGCATCGAGCCATTCGACACGAGGCACAAGAAGGCGGTGGTGCAACGCGAGAGAGGTTGCCGAGGCAGGCAAGCTTCTCAAGGTTACCATCGATAGCGGGGGGGGGCGCGCAGTTCGGGCGCGCGTGTGCTTCGAGCTCTCACCACCTCAGCTCAAGTTATCTACACACTGATCAGACTTGCCGGCACATTGGAATAATTTGTGCTCTTGCGATTCAGAACATTGGATTGGCGATTCAAACGCTCTTGGTTGCAAGCTGCCAACCAAACCGCGCGGCCTGGATGGGTTCGCATGTTTGTTCGATGACGGTAGCCGTTTCCCTCTGATCTGCTGATCTGCTGGTCTGCCGCTCTGCCGTGCTTTCCAAGCGGGGGGAGCGGCTCTCTCTCGCCCTCTGCCGCTTTTGTGTCTTGCAAGCCCTGGCCCCATCCTTGGGGTGCGGAACTAACAGGGGGAGCAGACGGGGTGTTTGCAGAAGCCATCAGCAAAGCGGGCAAGGAGCCGACCCGAACCGAGGGGACGGGTATCGCCTATGTGGCGAATGCAGCCTGCGTGGTGCGCGCAGCCCAGCGCGAGCTCGGCGGGCGGCCAACCCTTCTCGAGGTCGTGGGATGGTTCACCCAGGCGCACCGACGCTATCAGCCATCCACCATCCGGCAATACAAGGCCAGCCTCAAGACGCTCGGTGCCGTTCTTCGCCATCAGGGCAAGCTTGCCGAGGCAGAACTCGCAGCCGTCCTGCAGCGGCTTGAGACCCCACCCCAGCCGATGGGAAACGGGCCCAAGCGGACCTCGGCCAAAAAGCGGCGCAGCATCCGGCCAGCCGAGCTGCGCGCGCTGATCATGAGCCTGCGCAACAGCGATCGCGAAGACGATGCCTTTCTGGCTCAGTATATCGGCATGACGGTGATGGTGTTCCCACGTCCGATCGAGTGGGCCAACGCACAAAGGGACGGCCAAAGGCTTGTGCTCGTTAACGCCAAGACCACGAACGGCCGCGCCCATGGGCCAACGCGCACGATCGAACTGCCGGGAATGTCGCGTCAGCAGCTCGAAGGCATCGACGCGTTTCTCATAGCCCTGCGCACGCGCGCAGACGCAAAAGGCAACTGGCAATCCTTCCACCGCTGGCTGGCGCGACAGCTGAGGGCTGCCTGCATCCGTGCGGGCATCGCACCCCTTGCCCCCTACAGCCTGCGTCACCTCGGCATGGCGAGCGCAAAGAAGCTGTTTGACGCCCAAACGGTTGCCTACCTTGCCGGGCATGCCTGTGATCGCACGGCAAGCTCGCACTATGCGCCGGCACGCTCAGGCCTCAAGGGGGTGAAGGCGGTGATTGCGGCAAGGCCTGAGAATGTGGGGCTTGTGCGCGTCACGGGACGCGCCAGCCGGCGCGAGCACCTGGCAAGGCGAGAGCACACGCCCCATTCCCCGCGGCCGTTTGTTGGGTGAGAGAGAAAGCGAAAGCCGTCACGGCGCTGGCGGTGTGGCTGCCGGCGCAACAGTCTCCTCCAGTCCCGCTGCCAGTCGGATCGCCTCGCCTTCGAGTTCGCCTTTTGCCTCGAGCGCCTGTGCCAGCCGTTCGATGGCATGGCGGTGGTCAGCGCAGAGGCTATGGGCTTCGAGGTACGCCTCATCGAGCTGGCTGTGCACGCGGGCCGCAAAGGGGGGATCAAAGGCAAGCCTGTCATCAAGCGCCTTGTCGCTTTGCCAGATCAGCGGATGCTTCTCCTTGCCCCAGCCATACGAGCCCTCCATCCTTACTGCGATGCGGGTGGCAACCGCGAGATCGCAGGAAGCCTCACCCCCGCCTGAGCCGACCGAGAGCGAGCCGAGCAGAGTGCTCTCTGCCGCACGGCCTGCCAGCGTGAAGACAAGCAAGCGCTTCAGGTCTGCGAACTCGCCTTCCATCTCGTTGTCGAGATCGTTGCTGAGCGTATGGGGTCCAAAGGGACCATCGAGCGTGATGCGCTGGGGTGTGCCCAGGTTGCGCACCATGTGCACCACCGCATGGCCTGCCTCGTGGATAGCGATGCGTCTGCGCTTGGGCGCGCTCAGCTTGGGCCGCTGGTCGAGAAGGGTTGCTTCGAGATCGGCATAGGCGAGAGCCCGTTCTTCCCGCCGTGCCCGGCCCCTTGCCTCGCGGACCAGGCGTTCGATGTCGGCACCTGACAGGCCACGAGCGAGACGCGCGAGGGAGGCGAGGGTGCTGCGGACAGGAGCTTCGTCAGCGGTTGCGGCTGCCATGCCGTTCCCGTCTCTGTCTCTATCTTCCCCTCCCTTCGTATCCGCGCTCCTGCTCGCCACCACATCAGAGAGCGCATCGCCCAGATGCGTCTGGAAGATGCGTGCCCGTGCGCTCTGGTCGGGCAAGGTGATCCTCACTTGGCGCTCCAGCCTGCCCGAACGCAGGATGGCAGGATCGATCACCTGCGGTCGGTTGGTGGCACCCACCACGATCACGCCTTCCGTTCTGGCTGCCCCATCGAGAAGGGTGAGGGTCTGGTTGACCAGCGAGATCCAGTAGTCGCCATGCTCGCGCCGGTCCTGGTCTTCGCGTGAGCCCAGATTGTCGATCTCGTCGATGAAGAGGATCGCGGGCTGGGCGCTACTGGCTTGCGCAAAGGCGCGCTCCATGCGCTGGAGCACATCACCCAGATAGCTCGCCTGCAGCCAGGTGGCGACGGAAGTGACGAGAAGAGGCAGTTCGAGGGTGTTTGCCAGCGCTCGGGCAAACAGCGTCTTGCCGGTGCCGGGCGGACCAGACAGCAGGATGCGCGAGGAGAGCTGGTCCCAGCCAAGCGTGCCATCCCGCCATGATGCGAGATCGGCCTTCAGCGTCATGGCCCAGTCGTGGGCTGCACCATAGCCTGCGAGCCGATCGAGGTGCGGGGCGTTAGCGGACGTGTCAGGTGCCACGAGCGTGCCACCTCGTCCACCATCACGTCCCCGGTTGTTATTGCCGCTGCCCTTGCGCCCCAAGCCAGACGACCAGCTGCCGGCCTTGCCGCTGCCGCCGGAGCCAGTGCCCTGGCCTTCATCCCCTTTGCCGTCCTTCTCTTCGTTGGCCTTGCGTTGTTTGTTGTCGCGCGCATAGCGCACGAGGTCCGCGATGATGGCATCGTGTGATCGGCCCGGGCGGATAGCAATGGCGAGATCGGCCAGCGTCAGATGCTGGCAGGTGACGGCATCGAGATGAAGACGGTCTGGATCGTCTGGATCGGCGATCTTGGAAGCCTCCCCATCGCCGCCGACGATCTCGACGTCTGCTGCCCCGCTTCTGGCTTCGCCATCCGCCTCGGTGCCCACCATGAGCCTGATCACATCCTCTACGATCGCTGGTGTGAGCGGCCCTGTGTGGAGGATGATGTTGGCAACATCCTCAAAGCGCAGGGGCAGGTCGTCCCGTGTCCGGCCCAGGCTCAGCATAGGCGTGCTGTCGGCCAGCGCAGCGGCCAGTTCGCGAAGGTTCTGCGCGGCACTGAAGTCGGTGGTCAGGCGCAGAAGCGTTGCCACGCGGCGGGGTGCCGGGCTGTCCGCTTCATCACGGCGTCCGAACTGGCTGCGATAGGTGAACTTGTGGCTGCCCGGTGCTGCGAGATCGAAGGCCAGGCCCGGGATATCGGTCTCGCTCATCAGGCTGCGCAGGGCGGTGTTGAAGCCCGACAGGGGCGAGAGGATGCCAACGATGGGAGTTGGGCGCGCAAGCAAGTCTCGCATGCCCCGCAGACCAAGCCCTGACCGCTCAATGGCGTCGGCCAGAAGGAGAACGATCGTCAACCGGATGACGGGAAGGGGAGACTGCGGCCGAGAATGAAGCGCAACGTCTGCGTGATCGTCGTGCTGCGTAGCATGCCCGTTCCTTTCAGCTTTCTGCTTTCGTCTCTGCTCGCGGCGCAGTGCACCGACCAGGAAGCGTGCGGTCGGCGACTTGGGAGTACGCTTGATGTGAGGCCTGGGTGCCGTTGCCGTCATTGATGCCGTCATGGCCGCACCGCCGCACTCGTGACCAGGCGCAGGATAGGCGATGGTGGCGGTGGTGCAGGAACAGGCTCTGGTTCGGGCTTGGCCTTGAGCTCTGACCCAAGTCCACCGCTGGCCCCGCCATCGCCGCCGATCAGCTTGTGTTCGAGACACCACTCCCAGATGATCTGTGCGGTCGGGTCGCCTGTTCCGACGAGGTCGGCGAGCGCAAGCCCAAGCCCGCGCGGCAGAAACAGGCCTCGGCCCTTGAGCATGTGGCCATAGCGCAGAGCGAGGCCAGCAACGAGGCTGGGGTCAATGGTCCCATTTGCGACAATGTCGCCATTCGCATAGCGCGCGGCTGCCTCGTCATCATGCGCTTCAAGAGCTGCAAATGATTTGCAGCCACCCTCCTGGGCAGAATAAGCGGCGACGGAAGAGGAGGCACCAGTGTCGCTCCGTTTGCCCTCACAGTGGCAGCCGAAGCTTTGTCCGCTGCGGGCTGCAGCAAGGCATGCCGCGTCGTGGCCGAACGCGGTGAACAGGACGGCAAGCGGGCTCTCGGCAAGGGGTAGTGTCGAAGCCAATACGGTGGATGGCGTAGGAGCCGGTGCGGGCGATGGCACAACCGCATCCCGCACCCAGGGCAGGCGGGCAACCACGCTGCCGATGGGCTCGGACAGATGGGTGTCTGAGACGGTGTTCTGGTGGGAAGGCGAAGGCAAAGGGCAGAGGTGATCGGTCGTCATGGCAAAGCTCCGCTTGTCCGGCAGGCTGCTTGGGCAGCGCCAGAGCGATGGGATAGGTTGTTCGAAGGGGATGGAGTGTCAGTGGGCCTAGGCGGCTGCCCTGCCGGTTCAGCTCGGCCCGGCCCGTGCGAAGCCGACGCTGACGCGCCGCCAAGCCGAGCGGCGGTCGTTGCGATCACGGATTGTGGGCCCGCCCGAGAAGCGCGAGTGCGGTGGCAAGTGTGCGCCGTCCACGAAGAGGTCGCCCTCTTCCATCATGCTGTCGCCATCCAAGTGATCGGATGCGTTGGGATCGCAGGGATCGGCGTGCATCGCTGTCGTGCTGGCCGTAGCGGGTTCAGGTGTCGGCATCACAATCGCCCGGCACGCCTCTTCCATTGCAGCCTGAATGCGGGCAGCAAACAGCGCGCGCAAGTTGGCCATCGCTTCGCCCGCACCCGTCACCCCGATCAGGGTATCGATCTCGCTGAGGCCAAAGATGCCCTTGCTATGATCGCTCGTCTCGTTTGACCCATCGATGATGGCAATGCCGACCTGTGACACAGGCGGCGCCTTGCCTTCCACATGCAGCCAGTCAGCGGCAATCATCGCCGTTGCCATCATACGCTCACGCAAGCGGTTGAGCCTGGTCTCGGAATAGGCATGCAGACCCCGCTTGAGATCGAGGATCAGAGCGGCATGCCTGGCCTGGTCCACGATCAGGAGATCAGGCGTGTAGGTGGTCTTCGCATGGACCTCGGAGCTCAGCTGAATGCCACCCAGATCCTTCCAGCCATTCCGGCGAATGATGGCGAGTGCTGCGGGGACAATCGGCAAGGCGCAGTCGGAGGCCATCACGAGAAGGTCGGGGTTGAGCGAACAAAGATGCGTCAGGCCCCCTTCGAGCAGCACACCCTCGTGGAAGGCAACGGAGCGGACGAGCGCAACCACAGGGGCAAACGCACCAAAGGCCAGATCAGGCTTGGCATCGCTTGAAGCCATGGCTGCCATCGCGCGATTGACAAGCTGGCCCCAAGCCGCCTCGACATCGAGCGGAAGGGGTGAGCTACACGATGCATCGTCCAAGTTAGCAGGAAAAGCGTCAGCCGCATGTGAACGCGACGGGACTGAGGCCGAAGCGGAAGATGAAGCAGCTGCAAGGCGCGAGGCAGCCGAGAACGTGCCGTGAGGCATGAGGAGAACTCCCGAGATGTGATGAGGATGGCGATGCCGTTGCAGCCAGCGCGGCCGCAACAGCGCGCACCGACGGACTGTCTTGTGCAAGCCCCCTGCAAATGATTTGCAGGGCTTGAGCGCACGGTCAGCTGGCGAGGGCCGCCCTCGTGCCCAGCACACTGCGGCAGAGCACCAGGGCCCATGCCGTGGGGCTCGGCTCTTCCATCACAACGGTCAGACCAGCAGGCCGGGCCATGCGATCACGCACCAGCGCACGACCATCATCCGCAGGTCGTCCACCACGGGACGCACAAACGGGAACTTCCCCAAACGGGGCAATCAAGCTAGGGAGCATCTCAGCCCAATCCTTCTTAGCCAAGGTTGCGGGTCAGGCCCTCGTTCGGTGCTTCCAACACCTGCGGGGGCCGCATTGTTCGATCCAGCTTCAACTGGACCGCTCTCACCTAAGCAGGATCCGGGAGAGATCCCAAGGCGCCAAAACGCGGTTCGATCGTCTGAACGATCGCATGGTTAACGGCGGGCTCGTGAACCAAGCCGTTCAACGCAGGTCTGGACGCCGGTTCGCCAGCCATAAGACGTTCCTCCAGTTCATCTGCCTTCGCCATCTTTAGTGTCGGGCAAAAAGAAAGGCCCGGGGATGCCGGGCCTTGAAGACAACCCACGCTCAGACGCGTGGGATTGAAGCGAATGTGAGGCGATCAGAGCTTGGGCGTCGGGCTCGCGGACGACCCAGCCTGTGCCGTCTTCATCAGAAAGTCCGGCCGCACCATCGTGCGTGGGGCCTTTGTCGCAGCGCTTTCCGTAAGCTTTTGGTTCGCGGTCGGTTGCAGCGCGATCGGGGCAACGGCCTCGTCGGTAGTGTCGCCAGCCATGGCGTCGTCTGCTTCCGCGGCCGCGTCAGTCCCTTCAGTCGCCTTGACCACGATCGCCACGGCCTTGGCCGGCTCGACAGTCTCGACGACTTCGCTCTCATCAACTGACTCAACCCGCGCCTCGGTCCGCGTCGGCATCAGGCGTGCCTCCACCTTCGGTAGCTTGCCTTTGGGCGAACCCGTGGTCCACAGAAGGGTCGGCACAACCGTGCCGCGCAGCCAGGCCAAGAGAACTGGACCCGAGGGCCAGCGGCTCATGTCGCCCAACTCGTTGAGCAAAGTGATCACAAAGCCCCAGCCCGACTTCGGATCGAGCCGCATCGGCGCCATGTGCCATGGCTGGATGTCGTTGGTCGGCACCAGCGGCAGGATCAGATGCTCCAGCTCACGCCGGGCACGACGTGCCAAGGGCTCGACCTGTGGCCCAAGCTTGGACTTGGTGACCCTCTTGGGCATGGTGCCTGAGCCCATCGCCGCCTCGATCGCGCTGACGATGGAGCTGATGCGGCCCACCAGATCGGCAAAGCTCGTCTTCACCATCTGACGTGACATCGCCGTGATGCCGGCCGGTCCACCGATCTCGGTCAGTGGCACAATAGGTGCCGGCGCCTCGTTCGGATCCTTCAGCATCGCCTTGATGCCGGCAATGGTGAGCTTATTGCCCTTTTCCATCGCAGCCAGCACCTCTTCCACCTTGGCTTCGTTCTGGGTAGCGAGCGTCACAAGGGCCGTGGACGAGGCTTCCACTGCTTCGAAGCGGTGCCGCAGATGGCAAAGCCGCACATGGACGTTCATGAAGTTGGTCGCGTGCGTCCGGCTGTAGCCGTAGACGCGCTTGTTCCAGGCATGGAACTTGTCTTCGGGCACGATGACGGCGACCGCCACCATGCAGCGTCCGGTCTCGAAGACGTCGACCGTGCGGCGCCGGTGCAGGCTGTGCATGGTGAGGTTGAGTTCGGCGAGTGCGGGCATGTCGTCGGAAGCGACACCGCACTCGGCGGCAAACACTTCCCAGCTTGCGGGAAGTGCGGCAGCCAACTGCTCGGACGATGAAGACGCAGGCAAGGATGCATCGGACACAACAGATGTGGCGTCCGCTGCCTCACGCTTCATTCCCCCGCGCGCCGGGGCGTCGTGTGCATGTGTATGCACGAGAGCGGGATCCTACGCCGTGGGCGCAGGGACGGTAGACGTGTGGGTGGTCATGAATTCTCCTTCTCTGACCATGAACCTCTGCCCACCGCTGGATCATCCCATGCAACGGGCATTGAAAGTATCATAGCTCAGAAAAGAAGGACTGGCAAAAATGGTAATGTACATAATTGTTTAATTATACCAAAATGTACTTGAGATATCTAATTATATGAAGAAAACGACGGAATCTTGGAAGTGAAATACATGACATTAGATTATGTTGCTGTCATTCGTAAAAAAATTCATGTCATCTAACTCGTCTATGCTGTTATCGAGCGCGATCCGTAAGCCGAGGCGTTATCGCAGCCGCGCTGTGCTGCTGCGATAACGCCTCGGCAAGAGCAGTTCTCTGCTGAACCGCGTCCGCCATGATGACAGCAAGTAAAGTTGTAGGGTAGCCACCAAGGGGTGGCACAGCGCCTGTTACAGGGTTGACATATCCGTATGATCAACGAGAAGTGCGCGGGCTCAGTCTAAGACAGATTCATATGGACAGCGGAAATTTATTCGTTGCTCGGATAGGAGAACAACTTGGACTTTTACGCAGGAGTCGACGGCACCGGTGTCGGCAACGATGCCCAATACGCCAAAGATTTTACTGACAGCTACGTCAACCAGCTCTATCGCAGCAGCCGCTTTGATGTGCGCTATTACCTGCGCGGACCAACCTGGGAGGGCGGCACGGCCAAGGCGCTATCCAAAGAGATGCTGCGCGAGATGGAAACCCGCATCCACCAGAAAGGTGGGCGACAGGTGGGGCGGCTGATCCTTGCCGGCTACAGCCGAGGCGGGGCGATCGCTATCCGCATCGCGCGAGAGCTCGGCAAGCATGGCCATAAGGTGCACTGCCTCTTGCTGTACGACGCAGTGGATATGTCACTGGCGATTGCGGCCAAACAGATTCCCGCCAATGTGCGCTACTGCTTCCACGCCATGCGTGACCCCGTCTCACGCTCACGCACGTCCTGGGGCAATTGCGGTACCGAGCGTGAGGCCAAGGACGACAAAATCACTTATTTCCGCTGGCGCCGCTTCATGTGCACTCATGGCGGCATGGGCGGTACGCCTTGGACCAAGGCCGATCCGGACGGCTTCATCAACGAGGCGCTAACGGGGCCTGAAACTACCAGCGCATTTGCCAAGATGCAGAGTAATATGGGCTATCAGGTTCTGCGGGCCACTCCTTTTGGCTTGGGAGGTGGCGCGATCATCGATGGTGCAGGCGCCGCAAACAGTTGGCACCGGAATTCGAGCCGTACGGCGATAACCCTTCGACAAGATCGCGATGAGTCACGGCAGGTCGGCATCTGGATGATGAACAAGCTCGATTGGGCCTTAAAGCAGCAGGCCGCTCCAGCTCTCGTGGGCTAAGGCGATTGAAACGACATGTCGGCCAATGAGGGCCGCGTGTGTGGCTGAGAGGGTATGCTGAAGTAACCAAGACGCCCCCATGATCGAAATCTGTGGTCGTGGATTACCTGATCTCTGCTTCGAGCCCGTTGCGCAATGGATCGACATCGACCAGCTGCACAAATTGCTCTGCCCCTTTAAGCCGTTGACTGATCTCCAGGTTGCCAAATCAGCTTAACACGTCCGCTTTAATAGGAGCAGTTTACTGGCCTGCAACGGCATACATGGCTTGCCTGACCAATGCAGCGAAAGTCGAATGGCTCAAATGGGTGGAAAACGAGTTCCAGCTTCTCAAGTTTCTCTGCCTGAAACCAGACAGGCCGCTTTTGGCCAGAGACCAAAATCTTACCAATGCTTCCGGGCATGCTTATGCGATGGCCACGATCTCCAGCTCACGCTGTCCGGCTCGCACGACGTCGCCGACAGCCTTGCCGATCAAAGCCAGCGCCACGGGCGATCCATGCGAGATCGAGCCATGCGAGGGGTTCGCTTCATCCTCGCCAACGATGCGGAAGGTTTGGGTACGCCCATCATCGCGCGCGAAAGTGACGGTGTGGCCGAAAGCAACCACATCATAGGAGGCAGGCAAGTGCTGCAATTGGGCCGTCCGGATGCGCTCGGCATAGTAGCGCACGTCACGCATTGGTCCTGCCGCCTGTCGGCGCTTCTCGTTGACGTCGTCAATGAGTTGGCAGCGTCCAGAGCCTCTTGGGCACGTGCTAGTTCTCTAGCGTGAGGGAGGTAGCTCTCGACTCAGCCTAGCGACCTGACCGGCACAATTTCCTCCGCTGTTACTGCAACGAGCTGAAATTCCTCAAGCTGAGCTAAAATGGTAAAGTGTTCGGCTGCCGACAAGCGCTTGATATGTTCCACAGACCGCATTGGGCTGAACGCTCCTGAGATCGCCAGAGCAGGCACGAAGCCGAGGCATTGTCCCTCTTCGAGGCTTCCATAAGCTTCCACGCAGCGGTCGAACATGGGTTCACCGCGAAAATCGAGAAAGTCGGCAGCGTCCTTGTCCGGCACCACACCTGCCACCAAGTGATTGGGCGATGCCTTGGGGCTCCAGTTCGGCACTGTAAGCGCTCTGCAGTAAATCGATGTTTCAGGCAGATTGATCTGAAAATTGGCAAGGCGCTTTGACCAGCATTGCAGAACGCCAAACGCGCTGAAGCCCACCACATGACAGTCCTTATGGTGGAAGTCTTTGTCAGCTTTGAATATCAGCGCAAGAATTGAGCGGAAGTCGTCAGGATCGCATAGGCTGAAGAGGCCATTGTGGAAACGACGAAACCCTTCTTCACACAGAAAGCTCGCGAGCGACGGCGGCACCCATTGCCGAATCTTGTTTGCCGCCGCAGCATCAGGACGAGAGGCCTGAAGAATAGGCGTGTAGTGCTTCAGGTAGTAGGTGAAATTTTCATGCATGTCGGAGATCGATGACGACCGTTTTCATCCGATGAAACTTATCGGCTTGAAATCTTCCATCTTGCCCTCCCAAGTGCCGCGCGCGAAGGCCGTTACGGAATATTCTTCGCGTACGTTCTCGTCCAAGCGGCCGGTGGTGATGCCGATCTTGTCGAAAAGCACGACCCCAACATCTTCCAAAGCTTGCCCATTGGCTTCCTCCAGGCGGCGCATGACTTCAGCGCCCGGTGTTTCGAACAAGTCCATGCCTTCGAAGCGAACGTTTTTCACGTCGTAGAAAGCCTCGATCTGGTTCACCGTCCCGTTCCTGTAGCGCACGATAGGCTGATCCACTTCGCGGAACTCGCGCTGCGAGGCTCCACGGGTGTCAGCGGTTTCCGGCGGCCCCAAGATCGCTGCAACCTCTGCCGGCGTCATGCCGAACCTGATCGGGCCCATTCCTTCAAACGGCACAATATCCCATTCCATGGCTTGTTCCTCACTTCTTCTTGCCAGGCAAAAGCCCGTGCTTCTCTAGGCATCGCTGATAGGCCGAGCGCTCCTTCAGCGCTTGGTTGTACTTACGCTGATCGCCGGTTTCGCGGGCGACTCGGCGTGTATCATGGTAATCCATAGCAGCCGCATCGCGATAACGGCCTGCATTGATCAAGCGTTGCTGTTCCTTGCGCCAATCTCTTGCCTCGTCGCTTGAGCCTGTCGACATCGCTCTGCGATGGTCCTTCTTGTCCTTGGAGATGGCCGGGCTCTGGCCTTCGCTCAGAGGCGACACGGATTTCGGCGGGATGTGGTCGGATTCACGATCCTCGCCCGCCCCGCGCGTGCCCTCATAGGAACCCCCGCGATAGTCGCCTGGACCGTTCGGGTCGCCCTTGGCAAGATGGGCGCAAGGGTTGCGGGTACGCTTGGTTTTGCCAGTCGAGCGCGCTCCGCCATCGCCTGGGGCCTTGTCATGGTCGAGTTTGCGCTTGAGCTTGGCGACATCCCCAAGATCCTCAAGTCCATCCGCGACCTTGCCAGCAAGCTTCAGCTTCTTGAAGGGATTGACCACGCTCAAGCCCGCTGCCGCGAGATGGCCGCCGGCCTGCGCCACGCCCCCTTTGTCATAGGCGTCGGTGAGACCGCCCCACAGTCCCTTCAACCCGTCGATGCCGCTGTTCAGCGCGCCGGAGGCCGCTTCCCCTGGATTGTTCCAGACGTATTTCGCGCCTTCTACCGCGCCGTGGCCCACATTCTGGCCGAATTCCACGATCTGCTCTTTTGTCGGCGCCGCATCAATGAGGGCCCGCCCGTCCTTGAGTGCCAGAGAAGGATCGTTGAGATATTCGCGGCCGCGCTTCAGTCCGTCACCGATCATCTGCGCTTCGCTGGAATTTTCGTAGAAACCGTCCCAGCCTTTCGCGCCCGAGCCGCGCTCGTCGGTGGGCTCCGACTTGTCCTGATGGTCGCCCCCTCCGGGTGCTGGGTTCACCTCGGTTGATTTGACGTGGACATACTCGCCAGGGCAGTTGCCGTTGTTGAGCGTGCAGGTGTCGGAATGGCGCTGGACCCGATTGCCGTTCACCTTGACGATAGGGGATGACGAGGTCGGCGCGACCGGCTTGCCTTCCGTGCCAGACTTCACGCCCGTGTCGCCGGGCTCAGCGCCATAGGTCACCGTCATCCTGGAATTCTGGTGCTTGACGACCTGGCCGTTGGAGCGGACATCCGGCGAATAATTGTGGTCGTCGCTTCCCTTGCCGTGAACGGCGAACGGAGTCGGCTTGTCACCCACCTTCACCACGTCCGGCGAGGTATAAACCGCGAGAGCTTCCGAACTGTCGGGGATCAATTCGGGAGGATGCGGGTCGGGCGCAGTCGGAAGCGGCTTGCGCTTCTTCTCATAGGGTTCGACAAGCGCGGTGGCCTCTTCCCACTTGGCCTTTGCGCCCAATTTGTCGCCCGCATCGTACAGGGCATCGCCCGCCCGGTTGAGAGCGTCATACTGCTCCACCATGCCGGGCGGCATGCGGTCCCAGTCGAAAGTGCGTCCGCCGACGACGCTGACCTCGAGTGGAGGAGCGTCGCTCATGCCGCCTCCGCCATCTCGCCCTGGCATTCCACGATGGGAAGGCCGCGCCGCTCGGGCCAGGGAAAGGCGGTGCGCCAAGTCAGGTAGACGCGTGCGCCGCTCGGACGTAAGTCGAAATGCACGCCATCGAGCACCATCGCCGCATCCTGCAGCCCCGCTCCGCGATCAAGCCTTACTCTCATCTGGAGCCCTGGCAGCCAGCCCTTCAAGCTTGGATGGCGGAATGCGAGATTCTCCAGCTCATACGACTCGTTGCCCTTAAGCCAGGGCGTGGCGATCAGATCAGGGTGCGCGCACTGCCAAAAGCGGAAGTCGAAGTCTTTCGGCAACAGCGGGTGTCGTTGCTCCAGCCAAGCGTCATCATAAGTTCCAGCATATTGATGCCGCTGGTTCCACCAAGGTGGGATCGGTCCCAATCCTTCCGGCTGCCATTTTCCAGCAGGCGAAGTGATAGGTTTATCCAAGGACTCAATCTGCGGAGCAGAAATCTCTCTGACTTCCTGAAATTTCTCATCGTCCGCGATGCCACATCCGATCGCGTTGAACTCGTAACAGCCCTTAGGACCAGGATCGGCATGGCCAGGCAGGCGTCCACCATAAGCCAAGCGCCAGTCGATCGGCACATATTGAACGGGGTCAGGCTTGCTCAGTCTCCATTCGTCCAGTTCCTCGACCTCGCCCTGCGCAAACCATCCTCGTTTACGCAAGGTCTTTGCGTGCCATTTGCGCGGCCCGATCACACGCAGGCGCTTCGCTACGGGTCCTATGCGTATTCCACAGCTCCATGAGGGCTGCGGTTTTCCATCGGGGCTGTGCGCAGCGCCAATAAAGGTGACATCGGTGCCTGGTTTGAATGGCGTAAGATCGGATTGAAATAACATCGGCGCTTGATGGGGGTCGCCATCATAGGTGTCAGCGAGCACGAGTGGTGCCTGCACCTTTGCAGGCACCAGCGGACCATTCGGGGACAGCAAGAAGGTTCCGCGCGCAGCCACCACGCCGAGAAGGTCGCCAGCTAGGTTGAATTGACGAAATGCGATCGCCGGAAATGGAGTGCGGTTGTCTACTGACATCGCGCTCAAGTCTTAGCGGCACTATCAGCCGGTGTAGGACCAGCCTCGGAAAAACCGCCACCCGGCTTGTTCAAATCAACAACGCGGCCATTGATCTGGGTCGGACCAGACGCCGTAAAATTGAATGCCGTACCTAAGATGATGACCGTGCCGTCTTTTCGCATGATGAGTTTGGACGCGCCGCACTCGATTACGAACTCCTCGCCGACGATGGTCTTCTTGAACTTTCCGACGTGGGTGAGTTGCGTGCTTCCGACATTCGTCACCTTGGAGACCCCGATCTGTTCGACGCGGGCCATGCCGATGGTGTCGGATTTGAAGTTGCCGACCACCGTGTTCATGATGCCTCCCATCGGAAACAGGCTTGCGGCATCCTCGCCCATGCCGGTGCCGGAGCCCGCGAGGGCTGTGCCGGCATCCGCGCGGGGGGAAGGGCCTGCGACCACGCCCTGGCGGGCGGACAGGCCGTTGTTGCCTAAGAATCCGAGGGCGGAAGAGGCGAGCGTGGTGACAAAGGAGGCGATGGCCGG
This sequence comes from Mesorhizobium liriopis, assembly GCF_024053505.1. Classification (GTDB taxonomy): domain Bacteria; phylum Pseudomonadota; class Alphaproteobacteria; order Rhizobiales; family Rhizobiaceae; genus Mesorhizobium_B; species Mesorhizobium_B liriopis. The sequence continues at coordinate 30,794 of NZ_JAMXQS010000009.1, forward strand.
TGCGCCGGCGCCACCGGCGCCACCGGCGATCTGGCTGGCCTGACTGAGAAGGCCAGCGGTCTGCCCGGCAAGCCCTGCGACCTGGCCCATCAGCGCAATCGCGCCAGCGCCCGTACCGCCCACCGTCAGGTTCATTGATCCGCCGATCTCTTGCTTCTGGTTGCCGCCCACTTCCACCGCGCGGTTGGCGCCGATCGAGGACACGTCGTGGCGATCGACACGCTTAGTGCGGTCGTTCAGGACTTTTGTCGTCATGTCCTTTTGGGCGTGTTGGAAGAAGTTCTCCTTGCCGGCCTCGTCTTCCATCGAGAACTCATTGAAGCCGTTGCCCTTATGCGTATTGGAACGGAAGGTCATACGTGTCTTGTTGGCGGGCAGGTTATAGGGCACGCTCTGGGTGGGGTTGGGCACCAGCGCGGTGACGATGGGCTTGTCGGGATCGCCATCCTGATAGGAGACGACGGCTTCCATGCCGATGCGCGGGATCACCTGCGCGCCCCATGTGCCGCCCGCCCAGGGCTGGGCCACGCGCACCCATTTGGTGTCTGAGCCATCCTTTTTCGCGCGGCGATCCCAAGGGAACCAGAGCTTCACCCGGCCATATTGCTCGGTGTGGATTTCCTCGCCCTCGGGACCCGCGATCAGGGCGATCTGCGAACCGTCGATACGCGGGCGCGGTGTCGAGCGGTGCGGGGTGGCTGCAAGGCGTGCGGGCAGCGCTTCGAACGTGTTCTGGTAAATCGGTTGATCGCCGCCCGTCTCGTAGGTGGTGTCGTGCGCGAAGTGTTCGATGGCTGTGATCACGGCCGTTTCGAACGTGTGCTCTGGGTGCGCCACATCGTAGGGCGTGACCTTGGCGCCGGGTGCGAGATGGCGCGTGGTGGACTGCGCCTCGATGCGCTCGTGGTCGGCTTCGGTCGATTGCATGCGCAAGCGGCTTGCGCGCTCGTTCGAACCTGTGTCGAGCGCACGCGCCGGATACTCGTAAAGCTCGTAAGAACCGTTGCGCGGCAGGTTGACCTGGGAAGGCGTGAAGGCCTCGGGCACCGTCGAGGGCGTCTCGAAGTTCCAGTCGCGGCCAGCCCGCTTGCCCGGCGTGAACTTGAAGTGGCGGTTCCATTTGGCGATGTGGTCGCGATCGGTGGAACCGGATGCGAATCGCGTGGCACCACCCTCACCGTCCGCGCCCTTGTCCCAGCCCTGCGCGCTGTCGGCCAAGACCACGCGTTGGCCCTCATCCGTCTGACGCACCCAGAAGAACAGGCCATCTTCTTCCAGGCGGCGCAGGAGATAAGCGAGGTCGGTCTCGTTCCACTGCACGCTGTATTCGAGCGGCGCCGGGGTCGAAAGCACGCCACCGACATCGGGTGCGGGAAGCCCATGCTCGGACAAAAGCGTCTCGGCCACCTCAACGCTCGTCTTGTTCTGCCAGATGCGGCAGTCGCTCTTCTGCGACAAGAGCCAGAGATCAGGGCGAAGGGTCAGCACATACTGCCGAAGGGCGCGCGTCAGCCGGGGCTCTTCGGTCAGGCCCGTCACGAGTCCGTCCCATACCCGGCGCGGACCCTCGTCGCCACGGTCGAGGCTCACCTGCAAGTTCTTGCCGACCAGATCCTGTGGGGTCACATCATCGCGCTTGGCGCGGATGACCGCCTTGAACGAGAAAAGCTCGTTCACCGCCTCGCGCCCCTCGAAGCGCTCCATCAGAAACGCGTCGGCGCCCAGCGGCGTCTCGATGCGAAGAAGGCGCGACGCCTGGATGAAATCGTTGAGGCCGGATTGGACGTTCACGGATCAACCCCCTTCAATGCTAGCAATGCTTCTGTGCCAAAGCGTTCACGGCACCATCTTCAAGGCTGAAACGAACGCGACAAGTGCCTGCTTGGCATTCTCGTCGTTCTGCTTCTGGAATGCGGCAACGAGCGCATCGCGTTTCTTCCGGCCCTCGGCGCTGGCGTAGAAGGCATGGAGCGTGGCGACATCATCTTCGGAAAGCAGAAGCAGCCTTCCTTCAAGATAGGCGCGGCCTTCGGCCACGCCCGTCTGGCGCGACAGCGGCACCGACGCCTCACCTCCATCGACGCGCGAGCGGGCTATAAATTCCGCTATGGTCTCTCGCCATTCGGCATCGTCGGTCGCGGCCACCTTTTCAGCACCGGCCGAAAAAACAAGATCGAGCGCGCGCTCGATCCGTTGTGCGGTCAAGCGAACCTCGCCCCGCAATTCGGGACTTGCCATCAAGGTCGAAAGCTCTTCGATCCGCGCCTTGTCCGACCGCGCCGCGGCACGTTTTTCCATGTCCTCTGCCACAAGCTCGGAATTCTTGCTGGCTGAAAGCTTTTCCAATTCGGCGCCGGCTGCGTCGAAGCGGGTGGCAACAGCGGCAAGCCCGTCTCCCGCAGTTTCCCCGCCGGCGCCCGCAACGGCCTCCACGACTTTCCTTTCAGCAGTGGCAGGATCGAATCCGGCATCGACGGCATCACCGAGCTTTCGAACGACGGCACCAGGAATGCTGCCGCCCTGCGTCGCCTCGGTCATTTGCGCCAAGAGAGAAGGCAGCCTGCGCATTTCATCGACCACCTCTTGCGGCCGTTCGATGCGGAGCAGGATTTGATCGACCGTTTCAACAGAGCGAGCCGTTCCGGTTTTGTCGGGCGCAGCCGTGCTCTCGCTCGCAGCCATGGCAGGATCGCCATGGTTGCCCGCCAAGAAGAGCGTCAAGCCGAGAAGCCCGGCGCTCACGATGCTTCGCGTCGGCCATGGCCATCGCGTGAAGCTCATACGCTGAACACCCCGTTGGGCATGGTCGGCCTTGTGCGTTCCGCCAGTTTCTCGAGTGTCGATTCTGCCTTGACGAGTTCAGCTGGCGAGGTCGAGCGCTGCCAGAAATTCGTGTTGATGAAGAACGGCTCCTTGAAGACCTTCTGGTGTAGTTCGTTGGTCTTCTTGATGATCTCACCACCGGCCTGATCGATCCCGACCCGCTGGTGGGTGGGCATGTAATTGCCCTGGTTGCGCGGCAGACCCGGTCGCGGATAGTTCGGATCGCTCGGCAGCATGTCGATCCGCCTGGCCTTTTCCGGGCGAGCGAGTGCGTCACCCAGCGAAGCAGCCGGATTGCCGGTGATGGCGCGGCCCGGCACGTCGATCAGCGTGTCGAGGTCGAGCACATAGGTCATGAACATCGACAAGCCGATCTTGGGCCAGAGTTCGGTGGCGTTGAGCGCGTTGCTGGGACGCACCACGATCGGCGCCCGCTTCAGGATCGCGAAATGCGCATCCTTCTGCGCCTCGTTGAGCGAGGAATCCTTTTCGATCGCTTCGGCAGCATCGGTCGCACAAAGCGCCTGCCAATCGAGGGTCGCCTGCAGCTGCGCGCGCATGGAGCCGGGCGACTCGGTCAAGCGGTGCGGCACGAGCTTGATGTTGCGCTCGACCACGCCCTGCGCGCTCTTCTTGGCCGAGGACTGCGCTTCGTCGACCAGCTTGCCGAGCGCGAAGACGGTAACGGGATGGGTGCCGAAGGCGCGCGCCTTGCGATAGGTCGCCTGCAGGTTGCGCTGACTGATCATACGCAGGCCCGAACGGCGCAAGGCGACCATCATGGTCGAACCCATGGCGGCAGTGAGGATCGAGCCGGACACGACGGACGCCGCGAACACGGCCAGTTCGGCATTGCGCTTGTCGGCCTCGGCCTGGTCGTTCAGCGCCTGCTTGAAGACCTCGAACGCCTTTTCATAGGCTTCGCCATAAGGATAGACGAAGGCGAGGTTCCATGCGCGGACCCCGCTATTTACAGAATTGATATAGCTTTGCAGCCGATCGCTCATGCCGGCTTCCCTCCTCGGATCGCATCACGGAATGGCTGCCGCCCGCCGCAAGTCGATGCGGCGGACGGCAAGTCGGTGTCCGACGTGGGGCTTGAGCTCGAAGCTTAGCCGGCCTTCGTGGTGGAGAGATCGTAGGACGCGATCATCGGCGACTGCGGCTGGTTCTGATCGTCGTAAGGCGTGTACTTCACTTCCATCTTGGTGAAGTTCAGGCGAATGGTCTCGAGCGGACGGTCGCCGTTCGAATCGACTGAGTAATTGGCGATCAGCGTGTTGGTGAGCACATATTCGATATAGGTGTCGCCCGGATTGCCGGTCGTCACGAGATGGATCACCGCGCGCTGGCCCTGGCGGCCCGAGCAGGCCTCGCGGAACAGCTTCACGGAAGACGAGTCGCTGACCTTGGTCAGAACGACTTCTGAGATCGAAGGCTCGGAAGCCTCACGGTTGGAAGCGGAGCCAGCCGCCGTGTTCATATTGCGGGCCACGTTCCAGTGGATCGCTTCGATGTCCATCCACTTGCGGTGCTGCTCGTGGGTGGCGTCGCCCTGGATTCCATCGATCTGCAGATAGATAGGCATGTTCCGGTAGTCCTTCTCGATTGAGGTTGTGCTTCTTTCGGGAAAGCGCGTTTCGCGCCGTTACACCGCGATCCTTTCCGGCCCCTCTTCGGCCTCCGAACGGCTCGCGGGTGAATCCGCCGTGACCGTCGGCACGGCGAATGGCTTGGAGGAGGCGGGCTTTGCGGAAAAGCCTCCCTCCTTGTCGTAATCGATCTCGACCGGGCGGCGCTCGCTGCCGTCGCCGGCTGCCAGATGGTCGAGAAAGTAAGTGGACAGAACGGGCAGGATCTCGCGCGCGATCGTGGTCTCGATGGCACGCGCGCCGGCATCGCCCGCTTCGGCATTGGCGACGAGATGCGCGCGCGCGGCATCCGACACGCGAAGCTCCGCATTGTAGCTCGCGCGCACCCGGTCGCGGACGCGCGTCAATTGGATATCCACGATGCCTTCGAGCGCGTCGCGCGTGAGTGGCTGGAACGCGAGAACAGTGGTGCGGCCGAGGAAGGCGGGGCGGAACTGTTCGAGCAGCGCGCCCTTCAATGCCCCTACCAGCGCCTCGCCCTCAGGCATGGTATCGGGGTCGGCTGACAACGCCGCGAGCACGTCCGAGCCGGTGTTCGCCGTCATCAGGATCGTGGTGTTCTTGAAATCGATGTCGCGGCCTTCGCCGTCGCGAAGCGAGCCCTTGTCGAAGAGCTGGTAGAACACGTCCTGAACGCCGGGATGGGCCTTGTCCATCTCGTCGAGCAGGAGCACGCCATAAGGCCTGCGCCGCACGGCCTCGGTCAGCACACCGCCTTCGCCGAAACCGACATAACCCGGAGGCGAGCCGACGAGCATCGAGACCTTATGCTCTTCCTTGAACTCGGACATGTTGATGGTGGTGAGATATTGCGAGCCGCCATAAAGCAGGTCGGCGAGCGCCAACGCTGTTTCTGTCTTGCCCACGCCCGACATGCCGACCATCAGGAACACGCCCGGCGGACGGCGCGGGTCGGAAAGCTTGGCGCGCGAGACCTTCATCGCAGCCGACAGCGAATCCAATGCTGCATCCTGTCCCACTACACGCGCCTTCAACCGCTCGGCGAGCGTACCTGTGGCATTGATCTGGTCGGACACGAGCCGCCCGACAGGCACGCCGGTCCAGCGCGCGACGACGGCAGCGACGGCATCAGCATCCACCACGCGGTGGACGAGAGCCGCTTCGCCCTGCACCTCGCGCAGGCGCTTTGCCGCGTCTGGGAAAGCCTTGCGCGCTGCTTCGTCCTCGGCAAAGGCGTCTTCGAGACGGTCGGTCTTGCTCAAAAGCTCACGCTCGGTTTCGAGCCGTGTTTCGAGGGCCGCGATCTCTTCTGCGAGTTCACTTTTGCGCTTGGCGATCACATCCAGCCGCTCGGCGATCTCCTCATTGCCCGGCTCACTGCCGAGGCGCTCGGTTTCGAGGTCGAGATGCTCCACCTCGCGCTTGGCACTGGCCAGCCGCTCGGGTTCGCTCTGGCGCGAGAATGCGACGGAGGCTGCTGCCGTGTCGATCAGGCTGATCGCCTTGTCGGGCAATTGGCGCGCGGGGATGTAGCGGGCGGAAAGCTGGACTGCGGCACGCAAGGCCTCGTCGCGGATGCGCACGCCGTGATGCTTCTGCAGGGTCGAAACCACACCGCGCAGCATGCGCACGGCCGTTTCTTCGTCCGGCTCCTCGACCTTCACGGGCTGGAAGCGGCGGGTGAGCGCCGGGTCGCGCTCGATATAGCGCTTGTATTCGCTCCAGGTCGTGGCCGCGATGGTGCGCAGTTCGCCACGCGCGAGGCTGGGTTTCAGGATGTTCGCTGCGTCGCCCTGGCCGGGCTGGTTGCCCGCCCCGATCAGTCCATGCGCCTCGTCGATGAACAGGATCACCGGCTTGGGCGAGGCCTTCACGGCATCCACCACGCCACGCAAGCGGCGTTCGAACTCGCCTTTGACGCCGGCACCCGCCTGAAGAAGGCTGAGATCCAGCGATAGCAACCGCACGCCGCGCAGTTTTTCGGGTACTTCGCCGGCATGGATCGCGAGCGCAAAGGCCTCAGCCACCGCCGTCTTGCCCACGCCCGCCTCGCCGACGAGGATCGGATTGTTCTGGCGGCGGCGCAGGAGGATGTCGACCACCTGCCGCAACTCGGCATCGCGGCCGACCACCGGGTCGATGCGCCCGGATGCGGCGTCCGCCGTCATGTCCTGCGTGTAGAGCTTGAGGAAGTCTTCGCCGCCCGCATTGCCGCCGCCAAGCATCGGAGAGGGCGTGGCGGGTGCTGAAGCCTCGCCCGCGTCATCCGCCGCCTTGACGCGCGCGGCTTCCACGGAAGCCAGGTTGATCTCGCGCAGCGATGGCGCGATGGCGCGGGCGGTCAGCCGCAGGCTCGGATCGGAGGCCAGCGTGTGAAGAAGGTCGGCCAGTGAAACGCTGCCGCGATCATGAGCCAGCGAGGCACCGAGCCACGCTTCGCGCGACAGGCCGATCACGTTCTGACCAAGGGACGGCGTGCCGCCCGTGCCACGGCGCATCTCCGTTAGGGCGCGCCCGGTTTCACTTTCGAACCGCTCGGGCGAAACGCCGGCCTCTTCGAGCAGCGCACGGAAGCCCGGACGTTCGGCCAGCGCCGCCATCCACTGAACCAGATCGATCGCTTCATGGGAATTGCGCACGGCAAGTGCCGCAGCGGCCTCCAGCGAGAAGCGCGCGTCAACATCGAGACGCTTGATCAGATGCTGCAGATCGACAGCCGCCATCGTCGGGAATACCCTCTCTTCGATCAGATCGGGCTCACTCCCAGCCCTTGCTTCGATAGATTGAGATTACCACTGCACGGTGGCAGCATTTACACGTTACTGCAACAGTATCCCTCCAGCATAGAATTTAGCTAAAAGAGATCAGAATTCTTAGATGACGGGTATACAACAGAATTATGATACCAGATTCCAACAAACCGCCCGTCCTTACGCAGAACCCCTAGCGACAAGCGACAATGAGGGCTTGAAATATTGGTTTAATCCTTTAAGTCAAGCCCTGGATTAACATTTAATGGTTTCCGCATGGCAGCAGCGCCGCTCGACATCGAGCGTCTGAGCGCACCGATCTCATCCGTTTCGCCGGCCGGCGAGGACATCAGGATGGGCTCGAAGGTGGAGCTCTATTACCGGCTGAAGGATGCCCGCTCGTTGGCTCGCAACGAGGAGCGCAGCCAAGCCCCGGGCGAGCCCTTCCGGCTTTCGCCGGCTTGGGGCGACGTGCGTTCGCTTGCCGTCGAGCTTCTGGAAGGCACCACATCCGACATCGAAATTCTGGCCTGGCTTGCAGAGGCTGAACTCAGGCTCAACGGCTTCGCCGGTCTTGCTCAGGTCTTCGACTTGGGTACGGCTCTCGTGGAAGACCGCTTCGACGCACTCCATTCCATCGATGGCGACACGCTGGCCGACAAAGTCGCTCCCTTCAGCGGGCTCAACGGGGTCGGCGGCGAAGGCACCCTGATCCAGCCTATCCGCCTCTCGCCCGTCATCCCCGAGCGCGGCTTCTTCCAGTCGAGCCTGTGGGACTTCCAGCTCGCCCAGCGACCGGGCGAGGAGGGGCGGCGCAAGAAACTCAAGGATGCAGCCGTCGAGGCAGGGCCAGCCGCCATGCGCCGGCACCTCGAAGCGATCACCCGCGCGCTGCAAAGCTTCAACGCGCTGACGGCAGCACTCGATGCGCGCTGCGGCCCGGAGGCGCCCGCCTCGTCTGCCATCCGCAGCGTGCTCGATGAAGCGAGGCTCGCGGTCATCAATCTGGGTAGCCTGGAACGCGAAGTGGCCACGGAAAGCGGAGTCGCGGACAAGGTGCCCGAAGCTGCCGAAGCGGCGGGCACCCCGGCGCAAGCGCAAGGTGCGGGCCCCATCCGCTCGCGCGAGGACGCCTTCGACCGCCTCCTCGACGTCGCCGACTATTTTCGTCGCACCGAACCTCAGTCGCCCGTCGCAAGCGCCCTCGATACGATCGTCGCGCGTGGGCGCATGGATTTCACCGCACTCCTCGCAGAACTCGTCCAGGACGAACAAACGAGGCGTAACATCTTGATATCGGCAGGCATCAGGCCAAATCCTGATCGATCATCGTGAGCGGCGGGCTTTTGTCCGCCGCCCACGATTTTCGTGTTCGGGGGACGGCTCGTCGCTTGGGTGAAGCCGAAAGACACAGAAGGAGACTGGAATGCCGAGTGTGCACGACAAGCTCGAACGCGTCCGCAAGCCACGCGTCCACATCAAATACGAGGTGGAAACCGAAGGCGCGATGATCGAAAAGGAGCTGCCCTTCGTGGTGGGCGTGCTCGGCGATTTTTCCGGCAATCCGACGCAACCCCTGCGCCCCTTCGGCGAGCGCAAGTTCGTGCAGATCGACCGCGACAATTTCGATGAGGTCATGCGCCGCATGACGCCGGGGCTCAATCTCGACGTCGAGAACACGCTGGCCGGTGACGGCACCGATATGCGCGTGAACCTGAAATTCGAGAAACTCGACGACTTCGAGCCGGCAGCCGTCGCCAATCAGGTGCCGGCGCTCAAAGCGCTTCTCGAAGCGCGCAACCAGTTGCGCGACCTGATGGCCAAAGCCGACCGCTCGGAAGAGCTCGAAACGCTTCTGGAAAACATCCTCCAGAATAAGGGCGAGCTGAAGTCCCTGATGGACCAGATCGACGCCAAGAAGACCCAGCCGGCCCCTTCCGGCAACTGACTTAACGGCGAAAGGACCCTTCGATGAGCACTGAAGTCCAGACCCGAACCAGCACCGAGAACGTCGACGCGCAGTCTCCCGCCCTTCTCGACCAGGTGATCGCGGCGACCCGCCAGACCGAGCCGGCCCGTGCGCAGGACCTGTTGAAGACGCTGACCGACGAGGCCTTGAAAGGCACCGTCGTCTACAACCGCAACCTGACGATCACGCTGAACGAGGCGATCGCGGCGATCGACGCCAAGGTCTCGCGCCAGCTCAACAAGATCATGCAGTCGGAATCCTTCACCAAGCTCGAAGGATCATGGCGCGGGTTGCACCATCTGGTGTCGAATTCCGAAACCAGCGCCAACCTCAAGATCCGCGTGTTGAACGCCTCCAAGCGCGACCTGTCGCGTGACTTGTCGAAGGCCGTCGAATTTGACCAGTCGCGCCTGTTCAAAGGCATCTACGAGGACGAGTTCGGCACGCCGGGCGGCGAACCGATGGGCGCCATCATCGGCGATTACGAGTTCTCGAACTCGTTCGAGGACGTGCAGCTCTTGCAGGGGCTGGCCGCGATTTCAGCGGCGTCTTTCGCGCCGCTGATCTCGGCTGCGAGCCCGCGCCTGTTCGGCTTCGACGATTTCCGCGAGCTGGCGCGTCCGCGCGATCTCGAGAAGATCTTCGACACCGCCGAATACATCAAGTGGCGCTCGTTCCGCGAATCGGAAGACTCGCGCTTCGTCACGCTCGCGCTGCCGCGCGTCCTCGCCCGCCTGCCTTATGGGCCCGAAACGGTGCGCGTGGACGAGTTCAACTATGACGAGACCATCGACCGCGACAACAAGCAGCTGCCGCACGAGAACTACACTTGGATGAACGCCGCCTATGTCTTGGGCGCGCGGCTCACCAACTCGTTCTCGATCAATGGCTGGTGCACGGCCATCCGTGGTGCCGAGAATGGCGGCAAGGTCGAGGACCTGCCGATGCATCTCTTCACCTCGGACGACGGCGATCTCGACGTGAAGTGCCCGACGGAAGTCGGCATCACCGACCGTCGCGATGCCGAACTCGGCAAGCTCGGCTTTCTGCCTCTCTGCCACTACAAGAACACCGATTACGCTGTGTTCTTCGGCGCGCAGACGGCCAACAGGCCCAAGCTCTACGACCGGCCGGAAGCCACCGCGAATGCGGCGATCTCCGCGCGCTTGCCCTACATCATGGCCACCTCGCGCTTCGCGCATTACCTGAAGGTCATGGGCCGCGACAAGATCGGCTCCTTCATGGAAGCCAAGGATGTCGAGAACTGGCTGAACCGCTGGATCGCGGGCTACGTCAACGCCAACGAGGATGCCGGCGAGGAGATGCGCGCCAAGTTCCCGCTGCGCGATGCCAAGGTTACCGTGGAAGAGGTGGCCGGACGCCCCGGCTCCTATAATGCGGTGGCCTGGATGCGGCCATGGCTGCAGATGGAGGAACTGACGACCTCGCTGCGCATGGTCGCCCGCATTCCGGAAAAGAGCTGATCCGAAAAGCACCCCGACCGCGATGGGAGCTGAAGCGGCCGCAATGAACAGACCGAGTTCGGCCCCGCAGGAAGACGCCTTCCTGCGGGCCGACCGGCTCGTGGCGCTTATCGACGATGCTCTCTCGAAACAGACTAGCCGCATCATCCAGCATCCGCAGTTCCAGAGCATGGAAGCGCGCTGGCGGGGCTTGGCGCTTCTCCTGCGCGCCTCGCGCAACGCACCGGAAGTGAAGATCAAGATCCTGAGCATCGGCTGGACCGAGTTCAGCCGCGCCATGGAGCGCGCCACGGAATTCGACCAGAGCCGGCTGTTCGAGCTGGTCTATTCCCAGGAATTCGGCATGCCCGGCGGCGAGCCGTTCGGCATGCTGGTGGGCGATTACGAAATCGGCCACCTGCCCGATGGCGAGGGCCGCGATCCGGTCGGCACCTTGAGCGCGGTCGCGTCCGTTGCGGCGGCAGCCTTCTGCCCCTTCGTGGCCGGCGCTTCACCGCGCCTGCTTCAGATCGACAATTTCGCCGAGCTGTCGCGCCTGCCAGACCTGTCGCGCCTACTTCTCGACAACGGCCTGTTCCGCTGGAAGCGCCTGCGTGCGCGGGAGGACACGCGTTTCGTCGGGCTGGTCGCGCCCCGCATCCTGTTGCGCGGGCCGTACGACCCCGACACGCGGCTGCGCATCGACGGTTTCCGCTTCCGCGAAGACACCACCTCCGATGGCTCGCACCTGCTCTGGGGCAATGGCGCCTTCGCTTTTGCCAGCGTCGCCATCCGCCGTTTCCTCCAGTCGGGCTGGTTCGCCGACTTGCGCGGCGCGCCGCAGGATGAGGAGGGCGGCGGTCTGGTCTCGGCCTTGGCGCCCTTCGAACTCGGCCTCGAAAGCCAGGGGCTTTCGGCGCAGGCGCCGGTCGAGGTGCGGCTGACGAGCCTGCAGGAACAGCAGATCAGCGAACTGGGCCTCGTGCCCATCTCCACCAACTACCTGTCGAGCACGGCGGTGTTCAACTCGAACCAGTCGCTGCACGAGCCGCAGAATTATGCGAACCAGCATGCCACGCAGAACGCGCGGCTTTCGGCCATGCTGCAATATGTGCTCTGCGCCTCGCGCTTTGCCCACTACCTGAAAGTCATCCTGCGCGAGGAAGTGGGCCGGCTCGCCGACCGCAACTCGATCCAGCGCAAGCTCGATAACTGGCTGTCCAACTACACGCTCGGCAACGACGACGCGGATGCGGACATGCGCTCGCGCTTCCCCCTGCGCTTGGCGCAAGTGTCGGTCGAGGAACTCGCGGGCCGTGCGGGGGCCTTTGCCTGTGCGGTTCGCCTCCAGCCCCATTTCCAGCTCGACGATGTAGCGACGAGCTTCCACCTGCTTGCCGAAACCGGAACGCTCGGTGGTGCCGCGCCCGCGAGGGCCAGCGCTTGAGAAATTGCATGAAAGGACGCCGCCCGTGAGCGCAAGCGAAGCAATTGGACAGGCTCTTTCCGCCGATCGGCTGACGGAAGCGCTGAAGCTCGCGCTCGATGCGGTGAAAGCCAAGCCGCAGGACGCGCAGGCGCGCCTCCTGCTGATCGACCTCCTGATCCTGTTGGGCGACTATGAGCGTGCCGACAAGCAGGCGGATGCAGCCGCCAAGATCTCGCCCGTGGATGCGGTCGGCCTCTCGATCCTGCGCGGTCAGGTTCGCGGGCTCGACGCGCGCGACAAATGGTTCCGCGGAGGTGCCGTGCCCGCGTTCCCCGGCGGTCCGAGCCCGGCCGACGAGGCGGCGCTGCGTCTCGGCCTCGCTCTGCGCGAAAAGGACGGCATCGCGGCACGTGCCGCCTATGAGGCGCTCGAAGCTGCCCGCGAGCCTTTATCACTCATATGGAACGGCGCGCCCGCACCCGACTTCCGCGATGCCGATGACCGGCTCTTCCACGCCTTCGAGGTGATCACCACCGGTGGCGCCTACCTCTGGATCGAGTTTGCGCGCGTCGAAAACCTCGCGCTCGAACCCATCCGCCGTCCGCGCGACCTCGCCGTGCGGCGCGCAACCCTGACACTCAAAAGCGGCTCGGCGGCGGAAGTGCTGATTCCGGCCATCTATGGCATCGCCAGCGAACTTTCCGATCCCTTGCGCCTCGGCCGCCAGACCAACTGGATCGAACTGCCGGGCGGGCTGATGGCGGGGCAGGGCCAGCGCTGCTTCCTGGTCGGCGAGGAGATCGAACCGCTGTCAGGGGCGGAAAGCATCGACGCCGCAGCGGAGGAGGCCGCCCTTGGCTGATCCGCTGGAGCGTTTTCGCCCCACTTCCGAAACGCTGCGCCGTTCGCTGCTCGACCGTGTGGTCGATCTCGACCCGGACCTCCTCGAGGACCGGCCGAAGACGGTCGGCGCGCAGATGGAAGAGATCCGCGAAAACCTCCGCCGCGATCTCGAAACGCTTCTGAACACCCGCCGCCCGCCTGTCTCGCCGCCCGAAAAGCTGGCCGAGCTGGATAATGCCCTGGTGTCCTTCGGTGTCGATGGCTTCTTCATCACCTCGCTCGTCACCACCAAGCAGCGCGAGAATTTTGCGGAACGGCTGGAGACACGCATCCGTTTGTTCGAGCCGCGTTTCGAGGCCGTGCGCGTGTCGGTTCTTCCCGCCCGCAACCCGTCCGAACGCTCGCTGCGGCTGCGCATTGAGGCGAGCTACGTGGCGCAGGCCGGCTTTCCGGCGGTGGCCTTCGAGACGGCGGTGGACCCGTCCACGCAACGCATCGTAGTGGAAGCTCCGCATGGCTAGCGGCTTCCTCGCCCGCTATTCCGAGGAATTGACCGCGCTGCGCCGCCGCGCGGCGCGTTTCGCGCAGGCGCACCCCAAGGTCGCGAGCCGCTTGCGCTTGTCCGACGAGGCGGCAGACGACCCGCATGTGGAACGTCTCGTCCAGAGCTTCGCATTCGTCGCCGCGCGCGTGCGCCAGAAGCTTGACGACGAGTTTCCCGAACTGACGGGCAGTCTGATGGAAACGCTCTACCCGCATTATCTCGCGCCCATCCCCTCCATGATGACCGTGCGCCTTTCGCCCGTCGCCGGTCTCGATGCCGTGCAGACGGTGTCGCGCCATACGGAAATCTCCACCGAGACCATCGAAAACGAGCGTTGCCGTTTTCGCACCACGCAGGATGTGCGGTTGGCACCTGTGGCGTTGACGGCCGCGAAGCTCGGTGGCCAGCCCATCGAAGCGCCGTTGGCGCCGCAACTGAAGGCAGCGGCCGTGCTGCGCCTATCTCTGCGCCCCACCGGCCCCGGCGGCTCCATCGGGGCGTCGAAGCTGTCTTCCCTCCGCCTCCACCTCGCCGGCGCATGGCGCGAGGCGACCGCACTCCACGAACTCATCGCCAACCACACGGTCGGCATCGCGCTGGCCCGCCACGCCGACGATACCGAGCCGGTTTTCCTCTCTCCCGACCGCATCGTGCCGGCGGGCTTCGAGGCGGAAGAGGGGATGCTGCCTTATCCGGCGTCCTCCTTCATGGGCTATCGCCTGCTCGGCGAGTTCTTCGCGCTGCCCCAGAAATTCCTGTTCTTCGACATCGAAGGCTTGAGCGCCTGGAAACACGACACGCTCGACATCTTCATCTATCTCGACCGTGCCGATGGCGCGCTGGAGCGCAGCGTGGCGGCGGAAAACTTCGTGCTCAACGCCACGCCGGTCGTGAACCTTTTCGCCCAGCGCGCCGAGCCCGTGGTGGTGGATGGCACCCGCACCGAGCACGCGCTGGTGCCCGACGCGCGCCGCCACCGCACCCGCGAAGTCCACAGCGTGGTGGGTGTGACGCTGACCGACCGCGAAGGGGCTAAGGAGAAGGCCCCGCATTTCTTTGAGGGTGCGAACAGCGAGGCGCTCGCCTGGCAACTTCGCCGTGCCTTCGACCCGCTCGACAAGTCGAGCGACGTGTCCATCGCCTTTGTCGAGCGCTTCGGCGCGGCCTCCCAGCGGACCGATCTGGTGGCGAGCATCGATACTGTCTGCCTCAACCGCGACCTGCCCGAGCGCCTGCCTTTCGGCGGCGGCCATCCGCGCCTCGAACTGGTGGATCCCTCGGCCAGCGTGTCGCGCGTGGAAGCGCTCTCGGCACCCACGCCCGCCATGCGCTTCGACGAGGACGAGGAGCGCCGCTGGCGGCTCGTCAGCCACCTCAACCTCAACCACCTCTCGCTCACCGACGGCAATGGTGCCGCGCTCAAGGAGATGCTGCGGCTTTACGTGCTGCGCGACCGGCGCGAGCAGAACCTGATGATCGACGCCATCGCCGGCCTGTCCTCGCGCCCCGCCATGGCGCGGGTCTCGGGCGGCGGCATGGTGCCGGGCACGGATGTGACGCTCGTTTTCGACCCCGCCCAGATCGACCGGGGTGCCGCCTATCTCTTCGCATCCGTGCTCGACCGCTTTTTCGGGCTCTACACCTCGATCAACTCCTTCACGCGGATGACCGCACTCATGCGCGGCCAGGATGAGCCAGTGGCACGCTTTCCCGCGCGCATCGCGGAAAGGCGGCTCGTATGACCATCGCCGTCGCCTCGCGTGTGGGAGAAAGCCAAGCAACTCTCCCGACCCCGCTCGAACGCCTCTTAGCCGCCCCACAGAGCTTCGAGCTAACTACCGCGATCCATTTGGTCGAACAGGCCGGACGCCGCGTCGAGATTGTGTCGGATGCTTCCACCACGCTCGCACCTTCCGCCATCACGCGCGCCGAGGAGCGCGACGGCGTAGTGCGCTTTCATGTGACGGTAGCCGGCCTCGTCGGCGCCTTCGGCGCGCTGCCCCCTGCTTATACGATGGCCGTGCTCGAAGAGGACCGCCGCCGCTCGCGCTCGCTGCGCGCCTTTCTCGACATCTTCGCCGCTCCCCTTTTCGAGCTGATGCTCGAAGCGCGGGAGAAGTATCGCCTGCCGCGCCTTTTGCGCTGGCGCAAGCTCGGCCGTGCCAATCGCATTGTCAGCGCGCTGCTGTCCTTGGCTGGACTCAGCTCGGAAACTTTGCGCGCCCGCAACGCCGTGCGCGACGACACCGTGCTGCGCTATGCCGGCTTCTTCGCTTCCCGCACGCGCAATGCGAGCGCGTTGCGCTCCATGCTCGCCGACTATCTGCGCCTGCCGGTCGAAATCGAGCAGTTCCACCCGCGCTGGATCGAGGTGCCCGCGCATGAGCAGACGGCGTTGGGTGCAACCAAAGGCGCGCGGCTCGGCGTCGATGCGATGGCGGGGGCCGCAGTGCGCGACCATGCCGGCGGCTTCCGCGTGGTGGTCGGGCCCGTGGCTTACGCCGACTACCTTTCGCTCGAACCCGGCTCGCCGCGCCTCAACGCCTTGATGGCGCTTGCCCGTCTTTATGCCGGCCCGAGCCTGCGCTTCGACGTGCAGGTGGTGCTGCGCAAGGAGGACGTACCGTTCTGCCGCCTGGGCGATCCCGTTCACCGCCTGCGCCTTGGCTGGAATGCTTGGGCGCGCATCGCCCCTGCCAATGCTGACAGCCGCGATGCGGTTGTCCAGGCCCCGGCTGCGTGAGGGGCTTGCGATGCGGTTGAGACTGGTCAAGCAGGGCGGCGAACAGGTGGCGGGCGAAAAAGGCTGGCGCCTGCTCGAACAGGGCGAGATGACGCTCGGGCGCGCGAACACCTGTTCCTGGGTAATCGCAGACCCTGAACGCCGCACCTCCTCGCTGCATTGCCGGATCACCCGCGACGCCCAGGGTTTCGCGCTGCGCGACGAGAGCACCAACGGCACGGTCGTCGACAACCGCTCGCTCGCGCAGGGCGAAACTGTGCGCCTGCGCGACGGCTCGGTGGTCGCGATCAGCGGCAACCGCTTTCGCGTCGAGATCACTGGCGAAATCGAGCCCGACTGGGTCGATCCCGACCAGAACCTGTCGCTTGGCGACGAGGTGCCGAGCATCACCTCGATTCTCGCCGATGTGGCCCCAAGTGGGCGCACCGCGACCGGCATCCTGCCCGGCCGGCTCGGCGACGACTGGATGAACGAAGAGGTCGAGCGCACTCCGCGCGAGGGCAGGGCGCAGCCCGCTTCCCGCGCCTCCGTCGGCTGGGGCGGTCCGCCCGACACGTCCGTGCTCGCAGGCGGCGGCGTGCTGCCCGATGACTGGGACACCGAAGCCGAGGCCGGCTCGCGCTCCGAGCATGTGATGGCGACCTCCACCCGCGTGCGCCTGCCTTCCGTGCCCCGCAGCCCCGACACGAATCAGGCGCCCGTTCAGGCGGGTGGCCCCACGGCGGACGAAGCGCTCGACGCCTTTCTGCAGGGCCTTGGCGAAAGCGGCGGCCTGGTCGAGGACCCGCTGCTCTTTCTGCGCCGCATGGGCGCGGAAGTGCACACCATGCGCGAAGCCCTGCGCTCTGCCGAACGCGAAATGCGCGAGCTTTACGACGATCTCGGCGAAGCGCCGCCTATCGCGCCCGCCACCGATCTCGCCACACGCCTCACGGAAGTGCGCCGCGACCGCGAGCGGTTGGTGGATGCCCTGCGCGAGCTTCTGCGCGAAACCGACAAGCTCGACCCCGACGCGCTCGAACGCCGCGCGGCGGTGGAGACCGCCGGCCCCCCGAGCGTGCGCGACCGGCTGACGCCCGCGCTGACGCGCATGCGCGGCATCTGGAGCCTGTTTTCCAAGACCTATCGCGGCGTTTCCGTGAACGGCAGCCCCCGCGCGCGCTTCACCGCGCGGCTGATGGGCACGGCCACGCCGGTCGACGACGAATTCGAAGAGCTGCGCGCGGACCCATCCTCCGCGAAGCCGGAAAGGTAGCATGAGGCACGAGAATCGCGTGGCCTGGACCGAAGGCATGTTCCTCCGGGTTCAGCACTTTCAGCAGGCGGACCGGTGGACGGAGCGCACCGTGCGCGCCTCCGTGCGCGATCTGCGCCTCTATGGCTGGGGCGTGTCGAACATCGAGATCGACCGCGAAGCGCTGTCGATCGGCCGCTTCGCGCTCACCGCCATTCGCGGCATCATGCCCGACGGCACGGCCTTCGAGGCGCCCGGCGACGCCGACCTGCCGCCCGCCGCCGACCTGCCCGCCGGCATCAAGGACGCGATCGTCTATCTCGCACTCCCTTCCCGCCGCCCCGGCCGCGCGGATATCGCCGATGAGGAAACGGGGGGACCGAGCATCCGCGTCGCTGTCTCCGCCTATGAGGTGCCCGACGCCAATGCCGGCAGCGATTTCTCGGCCCCCATCGAAGTCGGCCGTTTGCGCCTGCGCCATCTGGTGACAGGCGACGAGCTGGGGGGGCAGGAACTGATCGCACTCGCCCGCGTGGTCGAGGTCCGCCCCGATCAGGCCGTGGTGCTGGACGAAGGCTTCATTCCCCCGAGCCTCAACTGTGATTCCGGCGGGCGGCTTCTGGCGCTGCTCACCGAGCTTCTGGGCATCGTGCGCCATCGGGCGGAAGCCGTTTCCCAGCGCATCGGCGACCCGACCGTGCGGGGCACCGCCGAAGTGGGCGATTTCCTGCTGCTCCAGACGCTCAACCGCGCCGAGCCGCTGCTCGCCCATCTCGCTTCGCAAGCCCGCCAGATCCATCCCGAGGATTTCTACCGCTCTTGCCTCCAGCTGGCCGGTGAGCTTGCGACCTTCACCGCGCCCACCAAGCGCGCCACCGAGTTTCCGCCCTATCGCCACGACGATCTGCAGGCGACCTTTGCCGCCGTGTTCGACGATCTGCGCGCCTCGCTGTCCGCCGTGCTCGAACAGGCGGCGGTCGCCATTCCGTTGCAGGAGCGCCGTTATGGCGTGCGCGTGGGCACCATCAACGACCGCACGCTGCTGGTCGGCACCGGCTTCGTGCTGGCGGTCCGCGCGGACATGCCGTCCGAAGCGCTACGCCGCAACCTGCCCAACCAGATCAAGGTCGGCCCAGTCGAGCGCATCGCCGAACTCGTCAATGTGGCGCTGCCGGGCATTCCAGTGCGCCCGCTTCCCGTCCTGCCGCGCCAGCTGCCTTACCGCTCGGGCACCGTTTATTTCGAGCTCGATACGGCCGCACCCATGTGGAAGCAGCTCGAAAGCTCGGGCGCCATCGCCCTTCACTTAGCCGGCGAATTTCCGGGGCTTGAACTCGAATTGTGGGCGCTGAAGGAATGACGCCCGACACCGATCCCCTGCGCGAGCCGACCGCGATTGCGCCGACAGCCGAGGCGCAGCGCCGTGCGGCCTTGGCGTCCGGTCTGGCCGATGTGTTCGACGACCTGTCCCAGCCGCGCCCCGGCGAGAACAACCGCGCGGTCAGCGCCGAGCGTTTCGAAAAGCTTTTGAGCGAATTTCTCGTCGGCGGTGGTCTGCCGGCCATCGTCACGGCAGCCGCCCCCATGCTGGCGCTGGCCCATGCGCTGCGGGAGGCGCACACGCAGCCCGATATCGATGGCCTGCGCGCGCTCGCCATTGCCGCCGTGCGCGATTACGAGCGCGACCTTGCCGGCGCGCGCATCGCGCCCGAGCGCGCACGCGCCGCCCATTACGTGGTCTGCGCGACCATCGACGACGTGGTTCTCTCCCAGCCATGGGGCGTGCAGGGCGGCTGGGCGCGCTCAGGTCTTGTCTCCACCTTCCACATGGACGTGACGGGCGGCGACCGGGTGTTCGACCTGCTCGACCACTTCCACCGCAATCCCGGCGCCAACAAGGATATCCTGCTTCTCATCTATCTCAGCCTGTCGCTCGCCTTCGAGGGCCGCACCCGCGTCTCCCCGCGCGGCACGCTGGAGCTGATGCAGGTGCGCGACGGGCTTTACCGCACGCTGAAAGGCCAGTTCGGCGAGTTCGAGCGCGAGCTGTCGCCCCACTGGCGGGGCATCTCCGCGCGCCACACGCCGTTGCGCAACTGGACCGCACTCTGGGCGCTGCTCGGCGCGCTCGTCCTGATCTTCGCGCTCGGCTACCTGTTCTTCACGCTGGCACTCAACCGTGCCTCGGATGGCACGCTCGCTGGCTTCGTGGGTGCGGTCCCCCAGCCGACGCCGAGCATCGCGTTTCTGCCGGCCCCCGAAAAGCCTACCGAGGTGGCCAAGGTAGAGGTCGGCAACGACGACGCGCCGCCGAAGCAGGAACCGCCGGCCGATACCCCGCCCCAGCGCGACGCCATCGGCGAGTTCGCCCGCTTCCTTCAGCCGGAAGTGGACCAGAGCCTCGTTTCACTGTCGCGCGACGGCAATGCCGTGCTCGTGCGCATCCGCAACACCGGTCTGTTCGACACGGGAAGTGCCGATGTGAAAGACGATTTCCGCGATCTCCTGTCACGCATCGGCACGGCCATCGCCTCGGAGAATTTCACCGCGCGCGTGATCGGCCACACCGACAACGTCCCGATCAACACGATCCAGTACCCGTCCAACTGGCATCTCTCGAATGCCCGCGCCAAGGCCGTGGCGGAAATTCTGCAGGAGTTCGCGGGGCCGCAGGCGATCAAGTTCGAGGGCCGCGCGGACACCGAGCCAGTCGGCGACAACGCGACGGATGCCGGCCGCGAAGCCAACCGCCGCACGGAAATCCTGGTGGAGGGCGCGGCCAACCGCGCGGGCGTCGCGCCCAATCCGGCCCCGCCCGATGGAACGCCACCGCCTGACAGTCCGGCTCCGGCCAACAATTCGGCCCCTGCCGATAATCCCGCTCAGGGAGGTGCTCAGCCATGAACCCATTGAGCATCTTCTATACGATCCGCGCCTATGTCGATTCCTATGCCGGCATTCTCGGGCAGCGCTTTCTTTCGCTGATCTGGGTTCTGGCGATCGCGATCGTCATCTGGTTCTACGGCTCGATGCTGGGCTGGGGCACGTTCCGCCCCCTCGAGCCCGCCTTCAACCGCCTCGTCGCCATCGGCGTCGTGGTCGTCCTCTGGATCGGCTGGACCGTCTGGTCGTGGTTCAGAGCCAAGCGCGCCGACGCCGCGCTCATCGACGACATCGCCTCCGACGGCCAGGGCAACCCCGACGCCGAAGCGCGCGCCGAGGTCGAGACGCTGCGCACGCGCCTCAAGGATGCGCTCGTCACGCTGCGCAAGGTTTCGGGCAAGCGCTTCGGTTATGTCTATGAACTGCCCTGGTATCTGTTGATGGGCGCGCCGGGCTCGGGCAAGACCACGAGCCTTACGAATTCCGGCCTGAAATTCCCGATTGGCGACGGTTCCGGCGGCGAGCCGTTGAGCGGTGTGGGCGGCACGCGCCATTGCGACTGGTGGTTCGCCGAAGACGCGATCCTCATCGACACCGCCGGGCGCTACACCACGCAAACCGGCTTCGGCGGCATCGACAAAGCGGGCTGGAACGGCTTTCTCGCCATGCTGCGCAAGCGCCGGCCCTCGCAGCCCATCAACGGCGTGCTTGTCACGCTGTCCATTCCCGACCTGCTCGACCGTGACCCCGCCGAGCGGCTGGAAGAAATTCGCTCGATCCGCCAGCGCCTGAGCGAGATGGACGAGCTGTTGCGCGCCCGCGTGCCGGTCTATCTCGTGCTCACCAAGGCCGACCTGCTCGACGGCTTCGAAGCCTTCTTCGACGGGCTCTCGCGAACCGACCGCGATCAGGTCTGGGGCATGACCTTCGACCTCGATCTCAGCCAGGACCCGCGCCTCCTGCCCGACCAGTTCCTGTCGGAATTCGACCTGCTGCGCGAGCGCGTGGCGGCGATGCTGCTCGAACGGCTCCAGCAGGAGCCCGACATCGAAGCGCGCGGCCGCATCTTCCAGCTGCCCGCGCGGCTGTCGCTCCTGCGCGAGCCGGTGCACGAGGTCCTGTCCGAACTCTGCTCGGCCTCGAAGATGGTGTCGGCGCCACTCGTGCGCGGCGTTTACATCGCGTCGGGCACGCAGGACGGGGCGGCGGCCCTTCTGCAGCCTGCGAAAAGCGGGCGCTCCATGCGTCGCTCCTATTTCCTCCAGCGCCTCTTCAACGAGGTTATCTTCGAGGAAGCGGCGCTTGTCGCGCGCGACCGGCGGCTTTCAGGCCGCTCCCTTCTGATCCGCCGCATCGCCTTCGGCGTGGCCACAGCACTCGTGCTCGTGGTGCTCGGCGGCTGGATCAGCGCTTATCTCCACAACCGCTCGGCCATCGCCTACGCCGAGGAGCAGACGCGCGTGTTCGGCGAGCAGTCGCGCGGCATTCCGACCCGCGACGTGGCCGACGCCGATTTCCTGCGCATCCTGCCTTCGCTCGACACGCTGAAGAACGCCACCGCCAAGTTCGGGGAGCCGGCCCCGCTCGGCGTCGATTTCGGTCTGAACCAGGGCGAAAAGGTCGAGGGCAGCCACCAGCTCGCCTATGGCCGCGCGCTGAACGCCCTGCTCCTGCCGCGCCTGATGGTGGAGCTGCAGAACCGTCTCGCCAAGCCCGACATCACGGTGGCGCAAACCTTCGACGCGCTGAAGCTCTATGCCATGCTCGGCGGCGAAGGACCGCTCGACCCGGCTTTCGTGAAGGCGCAGGCAAATAATATCTTCGCCGAGCGCTATCCGGGTGACGGCCGCGCCACCTCGCGGGCAAGCCTTGGTGCCCATGTGGATGCCCTCGTTGCCCGTCCGCTCGCCAACCTGACGCTCGACGAACGGCTGGTGCGAGAGGCGCGCGAGCGTATCGCCGGCCAGTCGCTCGCCGCCCGCGCCTACGACTTGTTGCGTTCGACCCCCGAGGCCGCTGCGCTCACGCAGTGGACGGCCGCGTCCGCGCTCGGCACCAGCGGCGAGGCGGCGTTCGCACGGCGCTCGGAGAAGTCCCTGCGCGACGGCATACCCGGCATCTTCACACGCGCGGGCTTTCAGACGGTGATCCTGCCCAAGCTCGCCCAATCGGCGCAAACCGCGCTCGACGAGGAATGGGTGCGTGGGCGGAAAGCCGAGGGCAGCCAGAGTACGTCCGATATCGGCCGCGACGCGCTGCGCCTCTATCTCGCCGAATTCGAGGAGCGCTGGCGCACGCTTTTGTCCGACATCACGATCCGCCATTCGGAAAACCTGTCGGACATGACGGAAGTGTCCCGCACACTGTCGAGCGCGCCATACATTCTGGTCGAGTTGTCGAAATCGGTCGCCGATTCCACTCATCTGATGGGTGGTATCGCGGGCGATAACACCACCGAGGCGAACCCCTTGGTGGCACTCCTGCCCGTCGATCCGGCCTCGCTGCCCGATCCTTACCAGAAACTCCGCGAGGCGCTGAACACGCCCGCGCCCGGCTCGGCACCCGCCACGGAGGGCCAGGAACCGCCCTCGCAGATCCAGGCGCTCCAGCCGCTCATCGAAGCGCTCTACGCGCAGCTTTCCCGCGCTTCGGCCTCTTCGGCTGAAGTGGCCGCGATCTTCGATGTGGACGGCAAGCTTAACGAGGCCAATCAGGCGCTGGTGGTGGAAGCCCGCCGTCTGCCCCCGCCCGTCGATGGCTGGGTGGCGGCACTCGCGGCCGAGGTGGAAGCGCTCGCGGTCAACACCGCGCGCGCCAGCCTCGACACCGAATGGCGAGCCAACGGCGCACGGATCTGCCGCGAAACGGTGGCCGACCGCTATCCCTTCGCCGCCGACACCGACCGCGAAGTCGCCATCGACGATTTCGTTCGCGTGTTCGGCCCCAAGGGCGTTTTCCGCTCCTTCTTCGACAACCGCTTGCGGCCCTTCGTGGATACGAGCAGCAATCCGTGGCGCTGGAAGGGCACCTTCGGCGTGGAAGGCGCGCAGAGCGAGGCGCTGCAGCAATTCGCCCGCGCGCAGGCCATTTCGGACGCTTTCTTCACCGATGGTGAGCGCCCCTCGATCAGCCTCAACATCACGCCGAAAGCGCTCGACCCAGAGGCCTCCGCCGTGATCCTCGAGATCGGCGGCGAGCGCGTGGCCTATTCGCAAGGGCGCCCGCCGGCGTCGAAGACTATTCCCTGGCCGTCGCGTGAGGGCTCGACGCGCTCTCTGGTGATCGTGCTGCCTGGCGGCTGGGAAGGGGCCTTGTCGCGCACTGGCCCATGGTCGGCCATGCGGCTGTTCGATGCGGCAGAGAAGTCGGCGGTCAGCGCCGACCGCTTCACCGCGCGGTTCAACGTGCAGACCCGCTGGGCCGAGTTCGAGGTGCAGACGGGCTCGGTCATCAACCCCTTCGCCACGGATGCCATGAAGGCGTTTCGCTGCCCGGAGGGTCTCTGACGGTGCGCGCGGCGGCACCGCTCTCGCGCGGGCTCGAAGCCGAGACCGGCTTTTTCGGCAAGCTCGCGAGCCAGGGCGATTTCGTGGCGAACCGCTTCGACCGCTCCTTGCGCGACCTGCTCGATCGCTGGCTGCAAAAGGCGCTCGACCATGAGCGGCGCGAGCGCGGCGAGGCGTGGCGCGCGGGCTTCGCCAAGATGCCCGCATGGCGCTTCGTGCTCGGCGCGGAGGTGGTGGGCCGCACACCCGTGATGGGCGTGATGGTGCCGAGCACGGATCGCGTAGGCCGCGCTTTTCCACTTTTTCTGGTGTCCCGGCTTCTGAACTATCGCGGCCCCACCCGCGCGCTGTGCGGCGAAAGCAATTGGTTCACGGCCACCGAAACACTCTTGCGCCGCGCCACAGCACCCGGTTTCGACTTCGCGAGCTTTGACCGGCAACTCGCCCAACTGCCGCCCGCCACCGGCGACAGCCGCGCCTATCAGAGCCTGCCGCCCGAAACCGACCGTTCCTTCTGGTGGACGGAAGGCCGCCGCGAGGATCGCCGCTTTGCAGCCCTTGGCCTGCCCGCGCCCGACAGCTTCGGCCGCTTTCTGGGCAGCGCGACGGAAGAGGAGGCCGCCCCGCTTGTGTCCGCGCGCAACGCAGCAGTGCCCAGGCCGGTCGTCGCGCATCCCTCGCCGCCGCCGCCCGCGCGCTCTGCACCGCGGCCCGTTCGGGCGGTAGAACCTCTTCGCGCCGACGCTGCCGGAACCTCCCATCCCGGCACGCGCCTGCGCCTCAATGCAGACCGATTGAGCGACCCCGCTCTTGCCCATCTCCATGCGCTGGCCGATGGCCAAGGCGAAAGCCCCGCTGCGGCACAAGCGGCCGAGCTGACGATCGAGCGCCTGTCGCGCGTCGAGCCCGCCGAGCGGCTGGCCGATCTCGTTGCCAGCGCCAAAGGCGCGCTCGGCTCCGTGAATACGCTGTTGCGCATCGGCGCGGACGAGCCGCCGAGCGTGGCAGTCGTCGCCCTGGTTTCCACTCAAGAGGAGTTCGCGGTGGTCTGGGCCGGTGACGCGCGCGTTTATCTGTTTCGCGACGGGCTGATGCGCCCGCTCACCCGCGACCATATGGAAGTGGGCCTGCGCCGCCGCCTGTCGCGCAGCGTGGGTGGGGCTGCGCAATTCGCCTGCGACACGGTTTCCGGCCAGCTTCAGGACGGCGACCGCTTCCTGCTGCTGTCCGGCGCACTGCCCCGCGTCGTGCCCGAACGCCTGATCGCGACACGGATGTCCGAACTCGAAACCGAGGCTCTGGCCGAGGCGCTGATACAGGACGCGCTGATCGCCGGCGCCCCCGACAACATCTCGGCCTGCGCCGTATCGTTCGGCGGCATCGGCTGATGGGCGAGGGGCCGTTTCCCCATCTGGCCCAAGCCTACCGGGCGCTCGTCGCTGCGCTCGACACCATCCCGAACCCCACCGACCGCCGCGTCGCGCGAGATGCCCTGCGCGATGCGCTCGACCGCACGCAGGAGATGCTCGATGGCCACGGCCACGCCGTCATCGCCGACACGTTCCTGGTCGATCAGACGCTGCATCAGGGCAACGCATTTGTGGTCCTCAAGCTTCGCCACCGCGATCTCGGTACCGCGCATGCCCTAAAATCCCTGCGCGAAGACCGCCGCCACGAGCCCATCCTGCGCGATCTTCTCCAACGCGAAGCCCGGCACCAACTTCAGCTCGCTCATCCCGCGATCCTTCCCATCCGCGCCCTTCTCCGCCTGCCCGACGGTCGGCCAGGCATTCTCATGGATTATGTGAAGGGCCCTTCGCTCGCCGACCGTCTCTTCGAGGAAACTCTGATGGAACCGCAAGCCGCGCGTCTCGCGGCGCGCCTGTGCGAGGCGCTCGCAGCGGTCCACGCCGCAAACCTGCTCCATCTTGATCTCTCGCCCGCCAACATCGTGCTGCCTGGAGGAAAGCTCGAAGACGCGCTGCTCGCCGATTTCGGTCTCTCGCTAGCCATCGGTGAATGCCATCGCGACCGCGAGCTTACGCAGGCACAGAGCCACCATTTCGCTTCGCCTGAACAGGCCGCCGGCGCCGTGCCGCTCGACGCCCGCGCCGACCTCTTCGCGCTCGGCCGCGTGATTCGCGCCTGCTTGCCCCCGGACGCTTCGGGCCCGCTCGCTGCATGGGCCGATCATCTGGCAACACCGGATCGTGCCGCGCGCTTTCCAAGTATCGCCGAGGCAAGGGCTGCGCTCGACGCCCTTCATTTTGGTGAACCCCTTGAAATATGACAGAGAATGCGGCCTCGGTGCCACACTTATCATTTGTTTTACTTTCTGGCATGAGCCGTGCAGCGAATGCTTGGCACAGGGGTTCTCTGCAACCATACACAAAGGCTGGAACGCCCCTAGGTAAGACTGACAGGTCGGGCTCTGGGGCCGGCAGGGACGAGAGGGACGGATGAGGGGCATGAAAGGCTGGCGCCGCACAGGCAGCCGGGCATTGATCGTCGCGGGCGCGCTCGGCCTGCTTTCCGCCTGTACCACGGCGGGTTCGGGGCCTTCCGCGGGCGCCGTTGAGCGCACTGCGCGTGCCAGCGCGCAAGGCAAGTTCCCAGTGGTAGAACTCGGCGATTTCCCACTCGCTTACTCGACCACCACCGTCGGTGACGGCTTGGCTGCGCTCGGCAACTCCAAATACAACGGCAATGTCCTACGCGCCGGCGACACGATAGACGTTAAGATTTTCGATACCGGCACGGACGGGCTCCTAAGTTCGGCCGAGAGCAAGGCCTTGCAACTCGGCACCTTCCGCATCGACAATAATGGCTCGGTCAACCTTCCTTTCGCAGGTCGTGTCCGGGCTGCGGGTTCCTCGCCCTCCGCGCTTCAGGATCGCATTGCAGGCAGCCTTAGAGGCTCATCCGTGTCGCCGCAGGCCTCGGTCTATGTTACGGAATCCGGATCGAGCGGCTTCACGGTCAGCGGCGACGTGAAGGGTGCAGGCCGCTTCAACTTATCTCCACAAGGCGAAAAGGTGCTCGACGCTATTGCCATGGGCGGGGGACCCGCTTCGCCGCCAGGAGAGTTGGAGATCTCGGTTCTGCGCGGTGCACGTTCGGCCAGTGCATCAATGGAGCGCGTGCTGTCGGACCCGCGCCAGAACATCCATGTTCAACCCAACGATCAGATCTTCGTACGTCGCCAAGCCTCGAGTTTCACCTCTTTCGGCGCCTTCAAAAGCCCTGGCGAATTCAATTTCGAACCAGGCCGCATGAGTATGGCGCAGGCCGTTGCGCGCGCGGGCGGGTTGCTCGACGATCGAGCCAATCCTAAGAAGGTCTACCTCTTCCGCTACGAGCCCGCAGCTGTTGCCCGCTCGCTCGGTGTAGCGCCTGCCAGCTCGGTGCAGTCGCCGCCAGTGCCGATGGTCTATTTGGTGGACATGACCAAGACGCCGTCCTTCTTCCAGATGCAGAGCTTCCAGATGCGCGCGGGCGACGTGCTTTATGTCCCCAATACCGCTTCAGCCAATCTCGGCAAGGCGTTTCAAGTCTTCCAGAAGGCGCCACCAACTGCTGCGGCACCACTGCCTGAATGAGAGTCTCTTGATTGGCGGCAGGCCAGAGAGCCGATGGATCGGATCAACCCTAAAAGAGGGTTAAGACTCCATATCTGTAGCTTCCCCGAGATTTTGTTGGCAACTTGACCACTAATGATGGGATGCACACGCTGCTCGCACATCAGCTTATGTGGCTGCTCAGAGGAAATATGAGCTGGAAACCGAGCGTGAAGCTTAGTTCACATATATCCTCTCAATGCGTTCCCTGATTTCAGGCTGACAGGATTGCGAGAAAGTAATAGAGATTGTATCCACAATCATAACCTTATCGAGAAAAGCGCAAAACATCTGGGCGTGCTGTGGAAAGGGAGCTTTAGGGGTTCAGATCCCTCCTCCGCTACCACTGATCCCCCTACATTTTAGCTTCTGCCCGAAGGTCGGATTGATCAACTCGGACAGGCAGCCCTGAACCTTGATCTCCGACCTTCGTCGCTTGATAGATGGACGATCACCTTCGAAACGAGGTCGCGGAGCGCACGCGGCGCCTCTGGTGTGGGAGGCTGGCCGTCGCGGATAAGCTGCTCGATGCCACGCGGTGGCTCGCGACACCACCTTGGCAATGGATGCTCAGGCGCATACCAATCTCGAAGCCAGCCTTGCCGATCATGAGGGCGCGGAAAACGCGTTCGGCACCATGATCTTCATAGAGAGCATGACTGGACGGATGGTGGATCAAGCGCTCGCGACGCCCAGCTGTCCGAACTGCGCGAACTCCAGATCGAAGAGATTGCGCGAGTGCCGGAGAGATGGGCATGCCAGCCATGCCTGAACATGTTCCTGGTTGGCGAGTGAGAGGATTCGCTCCTGGCCGAACTCGGCCCTCGGCAGTTCCCGCACGAGGGTGCCATTGGATCAGAGCAGACAATTATGCGATGGCACATGCCGATCAGTTCGTGGAGGTTGGAAGAGGGCATGACGATAGATTGTCGGCCTGCCACCAGCCTCCAGAGCAGTTGATCGAGAGATCGTCGAATCATTGTCCATCGCAGGCCCTCGCTGTGCCAGTCCCGATTGGCTGCGCTTGGGCGTGGCCAGATTCGGGGAAGGGATCGAGGCGGCCGAGTGATTGCGGCCCATCCGCCGTGTCGAACGAGCCGCCACCTGCGGCGAGGAAGCAGAAGTTCTCGAAAGGAACGGGAGTCGGATAACCCGTGATGCCGAAGCTCGTCGGCTCGGGATAGATATATTCCCCGATCGGGCTGACATAGACGCCCGAGGTCAACCCGTTGGGTAGCGTGGCATGCGGACTGCCGACCACGCTCGCGATCGCATCGCGGCGCACGGCGCGCGCATCGTCCTTGGCCGGCCAGGTGTTGCGGAAGCGGCCGAGCTGTGCACCGTTGGAGGGTGCGAGGCCTCCCGGCCCGGTGAAGGAGGTGCCCGTCTCGTTGCGGCCCGTATCGAGGAGCCGTACTTCCACGTTTCGGCTCGGATCGGTGGAGAAGCCGACGATGCGGAAACGGGTGGTTTCTTCCTGCGGGATGTCGGGGAACGGCTCGCCCTTGGTGCCCTGCAGTGCCTCCTCGATGAACACATAGACCGGCTCGGTGCCGGGAGCCGTGTAGATGCCCAATTCGGCATCGAGCGCATAGGCGGCGATCAGAAAGCCGCCGGCGGGATCGGGCTGGAGAATGCCGGAATAGGTGACGTAGTCGCCCACCGCGAGCGGCACGGGTCTGGTCGGGTCGCAAGACTGCACGGGCGCGTCGGGTGCGGCCGCCGTGCCGCCTGCTGCCGCGCATGTGAAGCGCATATGGGCGGCACCGCCCGGACGGTTGGCGGACGGACAATCCGGGTCGCTGCCGGCGGCGGGAACGCAGACCGGAAAGCCCGTCTTGGCATGGACCGGGGAGTTCTCGGGATCGAGCGAAAAACGCGCATCGAGCGGGATCGCGGCCTTCGCACCTTCGCCGTTCGCAAGCCCGTAGACACCCGAGGGATCGTTGAGCCGCACGCGCGCGCCGGCAGCACCGCCTGCAACACCGATGCGCAACTCGCCGGTGGCCGCGTCGATAGCCTGGATGAAGCCCGCGCCCGTGTGCAGCGCGCCCTGGCTGATGCGGACATCGCCCGCGAGATACTGACCGCCGAAGATGTTGCCGATGATCTCGGCCTCGAACGGCACGGGCGGCGGGGTCGGGTCGGCCAGAGCCAGGCCGCTGCGGGCTTGGGGCGCACCGCCGCCCGGCCCGATGAAGAGATCGTGCGCCGTCATGTACTGGCCGGGCAGCGTGACCAACAGGTTGCGTGGCATGCGGACGGGAATGTTGCTGACGGTGATGGTCGCGGCACTCAAGGGATCGGCTGCGTTGTCGAGCGTAAAATCCTCGATGTGGCCGACCAGGGCGAAGGAAGGACTGGCGACATCCACGGCAATCGCCGGGCCGGACATTGCCGCGAGCGCTGCCGCTGCCGGCAAAGAGCGGAACAACGACAGCATAAGCTTTTCGGAACGCATGTCTTACCCTCCTTGAGCTGGATCGAATGGCGTCCGTCGTGCCGTGCCGCCCGGATCGGCGCGGGCGGGAATAGCGATCAGGCCCGGGTCCCAGCCGAAGCGCCGCGTGCGGGAAAAGCGCAGCGGCGGCAGGCCCGGCAACGGTTCGAAGCCGGAAAGAGCCGAGAGTGCGTCGAGTGTCGAACGCTCATGGGGGACGGCTCCTGCATTCGCGAGAAGCTCGATCACGACGCGACCGGCGGCCTCTCCCAATCGCCGCCATGGTTCGCTCGCGGCGCCGCCTTCGCTCAACAGTTCTTCCGGCATGGGCAGGACGATGCGTTGCGCCGCCGACGGTGGAGCGGCCGACGACAGGCCGATGGCGGCAAGGCCGAACCCGACGCATTCGTCGCGGCCTCCGGTCGTCGCGCTCTTCTCGAATGTGGCGGCGAGATCCGAGGCCGAGATCACCCAGCGGACCGAGGATGGCCGTGGTCCTTCTGTGCCGATCGCAAGCGCCGTTCGGCGGGCAGGGTTTCCGCACGTCGCCATCGCCCCAGCCAGCAGCTTCTGCTGCTCCTCGACCGGAGGCAGAAGGTCGAAATCCCATTCCCCGGCCTCCCTGCTCTTTTCCCGGACCACGAGGCTCGCAAGATTGGGGATGCGAGCCTCCGTCAGCAGGCGTTCGGCCTCGGGCTCGCTGTCGGGCCAAAGGCTTGCCGCCAGCGCATAAACAGGCTTCTTCGCCAGTTCACGGACAGCAACGGCCGGCCCGCGCGGCACCGTGTCCGCGCTTATCAGCATGACCGTACGGCCGTGGATGCCGCCTTGTGCGTTGAGCGGGTCGATGCTGTCGTGAAGACCTTGCAGAATCGCGGCACCGGTCGCGGCGGCAGGGCCCGACAAGGGCAGCGCCGTGCCGATCCGTATCTCGTTTGCGCTGATGCCGGGCGGCAGATCGGCCCGCGTTCCGAGCACTTCGAGATAGGCGAGAAGAGACCGGGCTTCGTTTGGAGACAGCCGATAGCGCGGCATCGCGGGCGAAAGCAGTTCGTTGTTGCGGCCCATGCCGATGGTGACGGCGCGCAGCACCTCTTCGCCGGAACGAAATGCGGAGTTCGTGCCGCTTGGTGCCGTGAGTTTCGCCCAAAGGAGCGGCGGCGCGATCACGCCGCCTTCGCTTGCACCGGCACCTCCGTGCCCGTGGCAGTTGCTGCAGGCCGCGAAGCGCGCGGGCAGCCGGGAAGCCGTGGCCTCGATGCCGGCCTCGAAACCGGCAGTGCCCTGATAAAGCGCACGGCCCTGCGCGGGGTCGGCCGATGCCACCCCTCCCATCGTCAGGCCCGCGAGAAGCAGTGCGACGGCCCGAACCGGCATGCGCCATGGGCCGGGCATTATGGTTTCTCCAAGAGAAGGTCGGCGATCTGACCGGCGTCCGACATCGCGTTCACCCGCGTCCATCGCTGGTTGTCGGGCTGGCCGATCCAGAGAAAGCCCGAATGGTCGCTGATCGGCCCTTCTTCCTCGAAGCTTGCCCAAACGGGCGCCAGCATCCGGGCTGAGCCGGACAGCATCAGCCAGTCATGGTCCCGGCCCAGTTGGATGCCGAACTGCGCGGCATAGGCGCGGACCGAAGAAGGCGTATCCCCGATCGGGTCGAGCGAGATCGACAGCAGAAGCGGCGTGGCCATGTTCGCGAGGTGGCGTGTGGCCAGCTCACCCTGAACCGCCTGCATGGTGGCCGTTTGCAGCGGGCAGATGGTGGCGCAGCCGGTGAAGAAGAAGCCGACGAGAACCGGCCTGTCGCCCACGAGATCGGCGAGCGGCTGATCCTGCCCGTTCTCGTCCAGAAGCGTCACGGCAGGGATCGCCGGGCCCGGCGACATCCATTGCGCGGTTTCGGCACGCGACGCGGACACGAAGGCAAGTAGGATCATCGCGACAAGACCGGAGCGCCCGATCATGGCCGTGCTCCCAACTCAACTTCGCCCAGCCGGCCCTCAACAAAGGAAAGGTTGGCGGAAGGGCTTGAAGCCAGCACTTCGTAGCGCGAGGGGCGCGGTACGACGATTTCCGCCTCGTATTCGCCCGGCGCCGTTTCCACCCCGGCAAAGCGATGCTGCCAGCCGCGCCGCTTGTCGAAGACCAGAACCGAAAGGTCGGCCACGCCGGACAGGGGGAGGGTCGCTTCGTTTTCCGTCCGATCCAGGCGCAGGCGGATGGTCTCGGATCCCTCTTTTTCGGTCGGCTCGCCGGCGAAAGCGGCGCGGATGACGGTTTCCATTCCGAGTGGCCGCACGGCGGTCGGCGCCAGGGCAAGCGGTGCGCAGACGGTGAAGCGCGGGCCGAGGCCGGCCAGAATCAGTTCATAGCCGCCGCCTTCTTCGTAACGGATCTGTCCCCGATAGCGGCCAGCCTCCACCTCGCGCAGCGAGGGATCGAGCACCATGATGCCGAGGGCAGCGCGGCGGTAATTGGAATAGCTGCCGCTCGGCGCCATCATGCCTTCGCTGTATTGGAAGATCATGCCGTCGGCCGGGCTCGCCACCAGAAGGCCGCTGCCATCGGGGTCGGCCACGGCGCGGTGGAGGCTTGGCCCCGAGAGGCTTTCAGGCGCGGGCGAGCCGGTCATCACGTCGAGCGGCCGGTCGCCGCGCCCGGCACGCAGATCGGCGAGAGACCACAGGCTCGCGCGCCCGGTTTGCGCGTGTGTGGCATAGGCGAAACTGCGCGAGAAGACGATGTCGTCCGCCCCCGCCCCGCCGGCAAGCGTGGCGACGAGCCGGGCGGAAGCGAGATCGACGAGGCCGGCCCAGCCTTCACCGGCAAAGATGCCACGCCGGCCGCCGTCGAAAAGGGCGAGACGGCTGATCGGGTGTCCGAGCGACAAAGTGCGCTCGGGAATTTCAGCGCTTTTCGAAGCCGGATCGAGCCAGACGAGGCCGCCTTCGTCCGTGCCGACCACGATCCGTCGCGACAGCGCGCTGTAGGCGGCGGCAACGGGCCTGTTGTCGAGGTGCCAGCGCTTCGGCGTCGGGCTGTTGTCGTGCAGCACGACATCACCGTTCCGGTGCAGCGCAACGATGCCACCCATGCCATCGGCACTGTCTTCCGAGGCCAGCGAAACGAGTGTCGTCAGTCCCTGTGCGGCAAGGGTTCCCAGTGTGGGAGCCGAAGCTCTCAGGTCGAGACGCCCGATCTGTTGCGTGCCGGGAAGCGAAACCCAGAGCGTGTGGTTCGACGCATCGTAAACGACGGTATCGGGCGCGCCATTCTCGGGCAGAGCGAGTTCGGCCGTGATCTTTCGCGATTGCATGTCGAGCGCGACGAGCTTGGCCGGCTGGTCCGTCGCGATCCAGGTTTCGCGCCGCTCGGGCACCGCGACCCAGCCGCGGGGGCTCGCATGCAGATCGATGATGGATTCGAGCTTGGCATTGTTGATGCCGACAAAGGGATTGATGACGGCGACGCTGCCTTCCTTGTTCAGCGTCACCAGCCGGTACTCGTTGAGGTCGATGTCGGCGCGGCGGCCGATGCCTTGCGCGAACAGCCCTTTCGCCTTGTCGAGGCAGGATGTCTCACTATCCGACAGCGTGCCGCGACGGCGCTGCAGCCAGGCGAAGACCCGGCCCTTGCTGTAGCGAAGCGGCTGGTTCGACACGGCATCGGCAAGGTCGAGCTGAAGTTCGCCCAGGCCGCTGCCTCCCGCTTCGCCGCGCGGCGAATAGGTCCAGCGGACGCGGATGCCGCCATCATTGGCTTCGCCTGCCTGATCCGCTGCTTGCGTCGCGCCGAACGGCAGGAAAGCCGCGAGGAAGACTAAGCTCCATCGCAAACGGCGTGTGCAGCCCGAAGACATCCTAGGCCACCCAGAAGAGGCGCGACAGAGCGAGCGTCTCGAAGCTGCCGGCAAGTGAAGCGTCGAAGCAGACCTTGCCGATGCGGCTTCCATTCGAGCAGGCCGCGCCGACAAAGGCAGCGGAAGCGGCCGTGCCCGCAGGCAGAACCTTGCCGACCGTGCCGCTGCCATGGATCGCGGTCCAGGTGTTGCTTCCCGCTTCCTGCACCCACATCACGGCATCGAGCGGCAGGTCGAGAATGACCGCGTCACCACCCACCACGACATAGGCGCCGACCGCTCGCAGCGGGGTCGTGAAGCTCAGGGTGATCGGCGTGCTTTGCGGCATCGTGCTGCCGTTCGGGTCGCGCGCAACCAGCAGCCCGTCCTTTTGCCAGAGATTGGCGTTGTAGTCGTCCTGGGAGCAATAGCGCAGGCGCGCCGCCGGCTTGCCGATCTCGTTGACGACCACGGTGCCCTGCGCGGCGGTGTAGAGGTTGAGCCTCTTGTGGACGAAGCGGCGCGAGTTCATCGCGATGCCGTCCGGGCCGATGCTCCAGTCGAGGAATTGCCAGGGCTGGGCAGGCGGGGCCGTCGGCTCGGGGATCGGGTCGATTGCCATGGTCTCATCTCCCTTTCCTGTGCTTACTGTTGCTGTGCACTTTCCACCGGGCGCACCCGGAAAATGCCCCAAATGCCGCCGTCGAACAGAAAGCTTGCCTGGCTTCGCATGAGGTAATCGAGCGGCACCTTGTCGGCTCCGCCGGCCTTGAGCTCGAGCGAAATGCCCATCATCGGGCCGAAGCCGTTGAATACCCCCTGCCGGATGCTCGAGCCTGCGCTCGCGTCGAACACATGGGAGTCGTCCGACCAGGGATAAGGGTTCCAGCTGTGACCGCTG
Source organism: Mesorhizobium liriopis (assembly GCF_024053505.1). Lineage (GTDB taxonomy): Bacteria > Pseudomonadota > Alphaproteobacteria > Rhizobiales > Rhizobiaceae > Mesorhizobium_B > Mesorhizobium_B liriopis. The sequence continues at coordinate 65,390 of NZ_JAMXQS010000009.1, forward strand.
ACGGACAGGCCTTGCTGACGGGTATGCCCGCCGCCATGGACGAAATGGAGCCGCACCGTTTCACCGGCCTGGGCTTCCAGCACCGGCGTTTCGGGATCGCACGGATTTTTCTCGGCCAGAAGTGGCGGAATGCCGGAGGCACAGTGGATCGTGGCACCGTCGAAACGGACGGCCGAGTTCAGGAGATTGCCCTGGTCGAACGCGTTGCGCTCCTCGAAGGGCACGCTCGGGTCGTTGCCGGTGCGCGCCCAGAGCGGTTCGGTCTTGTAGTTCAGCGCCTTGACGCCGTAGTCGTCGGGCTCCTCGGCGCCCGACAGGTTGCCCACCGGCAGGCCGCCGCGCGTCGCGCTGACGGCATCCTGCACGACCACCACATGGTCGAGATAGCGACTGCCATCCTCGCGGCAGACCTCGGCACTCGGGCCATCGGGAATATGGGAAAGCGCCGTGGCCTCGGGCGGCAGCGGAAGCGTGCGGGCGAAGCGGTCGTTCTGGCAGATTTCCGAGCCTTGGGGGCCGACCACCAGCGCTCCCACAAGCCCGTGCGCGGGGTGTTTCAACGGGTCCCCGAAGGAGCGCAGGGGCACGGCGCCGAACTCGACCGGGCTGTTCGTGGCGCTGCCGGTGAACTGGAAATCGGAAAGGCTCCAGATCATGCTTTCCTTGCAGCGCTCCTGCTCGAGCCCATCGCGCGCCGGATCGCTCGTGCACGGGGGGACGAGCGTACCCTGCCGGCGCAAGGCACCGCCTTCTGCCGGCGTTTCCGGCGCCTGCGCGAGAACCGCGCCATTCAGCCCGACATTCGAGCCTTCCGCCCAGAGCGGATGCGCCGCCACGCGGGGTGCGGAAAGCCCGACAGTGGACGACATGCGGAACTGGTTGATGTTGAAGCCGTCCGTGATCATCGGCAGGAAATTGAAATAGGCCTGCGCTTCCGCGACCTCCTGCGGCTTGCCGTCCGTGCCCGTCTTCGGGCCGTCACCGAGCCAGGGGGGCAGGTGGTTGCGCAGGTTCACATGCAGGCATTGGCCGGCGGACGCGCGCAGCACCATGGGCTCCAGCGGCCGGCCGGCCGCGAACTGCGTGCGGAGCTTGGCGAGCGCGGTTGCGTTGGGCATTTGCATGAAGTCGCTTTCATGCTCGTCGCAGGTTTCCGCGTCCTTGCAGATTCCCTCGTCCTCCAGCACGTAGACGAGCGCTTTCTCGTCCTCGATGCCGAAGCGCCGGGAATAGGTGATCCCTTTGGAACCGCTGAGACCGCAAGCGCCGAACAGGTCGCAGGCGCGCACTGCGCTCACATCGAAATAGCGGTGATGGCGAGCTTCCTCGCCTGGCTGGGCCGGCGGGCACGCCTTTTCGTCGACGGAACCCGTTCCCTGATCGGGCACCGGCGCGATGTCGGGAAGGGTTGCCAGAAACTTCGCCGGCTCGAAGTGCACATTCGCTGACTGGCTGGTGGCGACGGGCGTGGTCTCCTCGCCCGGCTCCAGTTTGGAAAAGCTGCGCAGCATGCCCCAGAGGCCGTCCCAGAGCTGATCCACCGAGGAACCGAAATACAGATAGTCGGCATGGGACGCGTTGAACGGATTGACCGTGAGGTTGAATTCGAAATGCTCGGAAATGCCGACCGGCTGCGCGTTGGTGAAGCCCGAGCCCTTGTTGCCCGTTCCGCCCTCGACATCGCCGGGCAGGCGCAGCCATTTGACACCGTTCATCGTAAAGACGTGCTGGGCTTCCTGTGCGCCCTGAATCAGGCGGATCTGCACGGGATCGCCCTCGAAGGCAGGCAGGATCGGTGTCGCCGGATCGCCGAAGCGCCGCCAGGGCTCGTGACGCTCGATGCTCTCCCTGCACCCTTGCGCCGCGCCCATCAGGTCGTCGGGATAAAGCGCGCAGTTGAAGTCGCGCCGCCATTGCTCGACCGATGTCAGCACGCCGTCGAGCTTGGCTTCAGCATCCGTGCCGGCGAGAAGTGTGCGGGTCTGCGGCGTGACCACGGCCGGCAGCGGTTGCTTGGCAAGCGTTTCGTCGCGCTTGGCGTGCACGGCTGAGGAAAAGCCGTTGGCCGCGTCACCGAGGCAGTTCTGATCGCCGGGGCGGCAAGGCGTGCTTTCGTCGGCGCGCGCGGGGTTCTGCCTGTAGTTCCACCCGCCGATCACGCTGTCCGGCTCGGCCTTGCTCAGGCGGAGGGCCAGCGGTTCGTGGCGATAGTTGAAATACTGGCTGCCAGGATCCTCCGACGAGATCGCCAAGGGCCGTGCCGGGGTGGACGCCACGTGGCGGCGGCCGAAGCGCACGAAGCTCTCGTCGCGCAATACCGAATCGTCGTTGCGCGGCTCGGGATTGATGGGTTCGAGCGCGGTGTTGTAGGCGATGCCGAAATCCGCGATGGCGAGCGCGAATTCGCGCCGCGTGTTGTGCGCCTCCTTACCCGGCGCGCAGGGTTGAACGGGGCCGGCGCGGTTGCGGCCGCTGTCGGGCTGAACCGGGCTGGAATCGCTGTCGCCGATGCAGTCGGGCGCGAGGATGTTGGCCATGGTCGCCGTCGGCCCGCCATCGCTTCGGAGCCTGAGCGGCGCGCGCGGCTCGATCTTGCCTTCGATCGGATCGTTCGCGTCGAGCAACTGCGGCGCGGTCTTGAGTGCGAGATTGGAGCCGCCGATGAGTTTCTCGCAGAGCACCGGCCGCGCAGCGGGGTCCGCTGTGCCGCAATCGAGGCCGGCGGGTGCGCCCGCTTGCGCCATCTCTGCGGCCGAGACGGTCTTGCCGACCGGCGTCCACACGGAATTGGCGGGCTCGATCACCAGCCCCGCATAAAGCCCATGCTGCTGGTGCGAGCTCGGGCCCATATGGTCGTGAGTGAAGACGGTGCGCAGCGTGTTGTCCTTGCCCGATACCGTGTTCAGGATCGGGTCCGCCCACCAGCGCTGCGTGGTGCGCTGCGCGCCGCAGAATGGGTGGTTCTCGCGCAGCTCCTTTTCGTAATTCGCGTCCGACTGGCCGGGCTCCTGCGCCACGCATGTACCTTTGGCCAGAAGCGCGTTGTAGCGCTCGGGAAAGATCTTCGCCGCTTCGAAGATGTCGCCGCCTGCGAGAAAGAGCGGATGGGTCTTCGGGTGCAGCTTCTCGGCCTCGCTCTTGGGCGTGTTGTCGGGATGCGGCGTGCGGTTGAAGGCGAAGATGCGCTCGCGCACTTCCTGCGGCGAGAAGGTCGCGTCCTCGTAATTATAGCCGTTGCCAGAGCCGTCCGAGGAGGTCACGTCGAACTTCACGAGGTGGATGTGCTGGCCGATCGTGTCGGTCGGCGTGTAGATCTGGAAATCGTCCACATTGAGCGCCGAAGGCACGAGATTGGTCGAGTTGAAGGTGATGCACTCGCCCGAATTCGCGCGAAAGAAGAGCGGCTCGGGCAGCTTGGTGCGCGTGTCGGGGTCGATGACGTCCTTGATGTCGTTCTCAAGGCTGATGATGCGCCCCTGCGGGTCGAACCAGCCATGCTTGTTGTAGGTCAGCTCGGTCTGGATGAAGGCCGTTCGATAGAAGCGGTCGGGCGCGTTCGCCGGGCACGGATTGGCATAAGGCGCGCCGGGCGCGCGGGGGCGTGAATTCACGTAGAAGAGCGGCGGTCCGGGCGGCGGGGTCTGGATCGGCACGCTCCTGGCGTAATCGGTCTCGTAGGCGCGGTTCGGGTTCCACCAGACGGGGTGGGGCACGGCCGTGACATCGGTCGGATGCAGACTGGCGGTCTGGAGCGCCCCCTCATGGAAGGCCATGGCGGCCTTTTCGTCCGGCGTGCCGGTGACGGGAATCGGCTTGATCTGCAGCGCGTCCCACTGCTTGGCGAGCGTCGACAGGGCTTCGGGGTTCTGCTTGGCCACGCGCTGCGCGATGACCCGAGCCGCATCGCCACCCGTCGCCAGCGCCTCCTTGAGGTTTGACTGCAGGGTGCCGCCCGTCACCACATGGCGTGGCAGGCCGCCATCCACCACATTCGCCTCGTCGGGCTCTTGTGTCGGGTCGGCCAGGCCACCCAGCACATCCATGTCGAGCACGGGCTGGGGCGGACGATGGCCGGGCTCGCCGGGGATGTAGAACGGATAGCCCCGGAATTCGGCGCTCGGCATGGGTGCGAGCGCCGTGCCGGGAATGGGCACGATCGCAGGCTGCGCGGTGCCGTCCGCGATTTCCGCGTCCGGCAGGTTCATCATGGCGGGATCGTTGGTCGGACCGACCGCCTCCCTCTTGTCGAAGTAACCGGGCCGCCCGTCCACGAAGGCGTCGTGCACCCGCCACAGCTCCCACATGCCTTGCGCGAAATGCGGGTAGAGGTGGCAGTGGAAGATGGAATCGCCGGGCGTGTAGTTGCGGTTTCCCGCTCCGCCGAACTCGATATTGTAGGAGAAGGTCGCGCCGGGCGAGATGGTCTGGCTGTCGAGATAGGTCGAGTTCGGATCGCTCGAATCCTGCACCCACTGATGGGCGTGCAGGTGAAACACATGCGTCTCCTTTGGTCCCGCATGGAGATTGCGGAAGCGCACGGTGTCGCCGAGATAGGAATTGTGGACGTTGGAGGGGTCGTCGGGATAGCGCGCGCCGACCGCTTGTCCGGCGTCGTCATAGTCGAGGATCAGGGCCGGGTCGCCATTCGCCCATGAGGACAGGAAGAATTCTTCCGCGCGGCATTCAGGACAATTCTTGGCGACGCCCGTGTTCTTTCCCATGCCGGGCGTCGACATCACCAGCGAGCCCATGCTGCTCACGCCGTAATTGATGCCCATGCCGTCCTTGATCAGGTGCAGCGGGTTGCTCTCGTCGGCGAGTTCGGGAAAGGCCTGCTCGGCATGCACCTCGTCGTGGAAGATGACGGTGAACTCGCGGAAGGGACGGCCGCAGCTGTCGCCGAACGCCTCGCCGTTGCAGGCACTCGATTCCGGACCTTTGGAAAAGCCGTCGGGCACGATCACCGCGTTGAGGTCGCTGTGGACGATGTTGTTCTCATCATCCAGCAGGCGCAGGACCGGCACGGATTTGCCGTTCTCCGCATGCTGCGCACCATAGTCGATGTTCATGTAGGGGTGACGCCCGCTCGCAGTGGCGCCCTTCACGGACTGCATCTCACCGTAGGAAACCTGCGAGCGATACCATTGCGAGCCTTCGGGCTCGACATTGACGGAGGCGAAGAGGCCTAAGCCCAGCTGGCCCCCGTCGCCCTCGCCACCGACGGGGGCTCCGCCCGAATAAGCGAAGTAGGCCCCTTCCGTCCTGGCGCGCCAGCGGGAAACGACCGTCTGGCCGGGCTTGGCGAGCGAGCCGAGATCGAAGGTCTGCCGAACGGCCGGGCTCGTCGCCGGATTGAACAGCACGCCCTGTTGGGTGGGCAGCCCCACATTGCTGCCATCGCCGCCACAGGCCGCATCGACGGGGCACTCTTCCATTGTCATGGGCACGAGTTCGAGGCCCGTGATGTGGAACGAAGCCGCGCGCGTGCGCGGGCGGTCGACACTGACCTTTTCGGGCGCCACGAGGCCGTCCGGATGAACCGAGCCCGGCCGCGCGCTCACATGAGCTGGCAGCTTGCCGTCGTTCTCGCGCGGAATGCCGCCTTCCTCGTCGGCAACGGGGGACAGGAGATTGGTGAAGCGGATTTCGAGGCAGTCACCCTCATTGGCGCGCAGCACCAAGGGACGCGGGCGCTTGTCGGGGCGCAACTGAACCTTGCCGGGTTCAAGAACCGCTCCGCCGTCTTGCGAAACCACATCGCGCTTCAACGCGAAAAGCATGCCCGCCGGCACATAGGCCGAAAACCTGTTGAGAATGTAAGCCTGCTCGAGGGCGACGACATCCGCCTTGACCACGCGCTCGCAAGACGGTGATGCCGCCTGATCCTGAGGCACGGACGAGGTCGCCGCGAATGCCGGGCCCAGTGCCGAGCCCGCGGCCAGCAGCGTGATCGTTCCGAGGATCGCGATTGCGCGTCGAGAGCTGTTCGGCATGCGACTTTCCTTGGTCGAACACAAAGATCGTCAGGCACTGCAACGGATACTCACGGCTGGTTGATATACTACATTCTCTTTAGAAAATGAATTGAATTGCCCGCTCTATTCCATAGCCCTGCGCGCTATGCGGAGGTGCCGAATCCAACAATATTGCAACCAACCATCGCTTCGAGCCAGCATGCATGTTCAGGCTGCCTGCGTTCGTGATCTGGATCACACATGGCCAGACATCTTGAAGCTTGCCGCTGGTCGCAAATTTCAAAAGAAGGATCGTATCGACCCGGGGCTCGGGAAAACCTTCTTGCCGCGATCCGCTCTTGATCCAGAACCGATCATTCTGCTCCCGGCCCTGTTCCGGTCACCACCCGGACGCCAAGCAGAATCAGGCACCCAAGCAAGATAGCGACGGCCTGCAGCTGATCGCCAGCGATCTGCCTGTCCGAATGGCTTAGCTCGGCCGTGATTGACATCACGTGGGATCGGTCGCTGACTGATGTTCTCCTTTGCGAGGAGGGCATCATGCTTGGAACGGCTGCCGACCGGACAGCGCTCGCCCGCGCCTTTGCGCATGCCTCGGCCTGGCTCAAGGGCCTCGACCATCGCGCGGTGGCCACAACAGCCTCACTGGCCGAGTTGCGGATGCGGCTTGCACGGCCTCTTGCCGAAAACGGCCTCGACCCATCCGAAGTGATCGACCGCCTCGTGGCCGATACTGAAGGCGGGCTCCTCGGTTCCCAGACCGGCAGGTTCTTCAGCTGGGTGATCGGTGGCAGCCTGCCCTCGGCCATGGCCGCCGATTGGCTGACCACTGTTTGGGACCAGAATGCCGGCATCCGTGCCTGCAGTCCTGCCGCCTCCGTTGTGGAGGAAGTCGCTGCCGGTTGGCTCCTCGACCTTTTCGGGCTGCCACCGGAAAGCAGCGTCGGCTTCGTCACCGGAACCCAGATGGCGCATGTGACGTGCCTGGCTGCCGCCCGTCACGCCGTTCTGAGCGACCGCGGCTGGGATGTTGAGCGCCGTGGGCTGTCGGGAAGCGTGCCTGTCCGCATCCTGGTCAACATCGAGCGACATGTCAGCGTTGATCGGGCCATCCGTTTCCTTGGGCTTGGCTCGGATAGCATCGTGCCTCTTCCCGTGGACGAGGAAGGCGGGATACTTGCCGAAGGTTTGTCGAAGGCACTGGCCGATACCTCCCAACCGACGATCGTGGTGCTGCAGGCCGGCGAACTGAACCGCGCAGCCTTTGATGACTTCCAGACCTTGGCCCCGCTCGCGCGAGAGGCGGGAGCCTGGACGCATGTGGATGGTGCTTTCGGCCTTTGGGCACGCACCAGTCCCGTCCATGCGGAGCTGGCCCAAGGCATGGAGCTTTGCGACAGCTGGACGACCGATGCCCATAAATACCTCAACGTGCCCTACGACTCCGGTCTTGCCTTCGTCCGGGATGCGGCCGCCCACCGCGCGGCCATGACGGTGTCAACCAGTTACCTGCCGCAGGACGGCGCGGCGCGGGACCAGCTCGACTGGAACCCGGAGTTTTCCCGTCGCGCGCGGGGTTTCGCTGTCTATGCTGCCCTACAGGAGCTGGGCCGGCGTGGCGTCGCGGAGATGGTTGAGCGCACCTCGCACCATGCGCAGGCTCTTGTCGCCGGGATCGGCCGCCTCCCTGGGGCACAGGTCGTTGCCACGTCACGCCTTAACCAGGGCCTCGTGCGATTCTTGTCACCGGCGCCCGGCGCCACGCAAGACGATCATGACCGTCGGACAGACGCGGTGATCGCTTCCATCAACAGGTCCGGCGAAGCGTTCTTCGGCGGGGTGACCTTCCGCGGGCAGCGATGCATGCGCATCAGTGTCTGCAACTGGCGCACCGGCGACGCGGATGTGAGACGTGCGATCGATGCGGCACGAGCGGCGCTCGCTTAGGCCGCCTCGGCTTTCAAACCGAGCGTCCAAGTCCGTGCAGATTGTGCATAGCCGCTTTCGTCACGCTGTAGATGGAGGGGGTGGGCCCCCTCCCGAGCCGGTCAACACGACAGAACCGCCGAAGGACATAAGCGGCAGAGCTTTTGCGCCGTAAATGCCGCGCCCTTGAAATTGATGCCGAACAGGCGGTCGAAATGGCCTTCCTCGATACTCCCGAGAGGAGCGGTGCGATCGGTTGAGGAGTCCGATCAAATGGCTGCAGCCGGTTCCAGATCCGACCTTTGGGATTGGTTCAAAGCCGCCTTCGAGGCAGAGATTGACATGAGCGATGTCAGCGGGTGATGTAAGTGCATGGGGATGGCGGTCTCCTCACGAGGCTACGGCTGAAGTATCGCGTCCCTCTCATCCAGTTTCATGGACGGACGCGGCATGGCCTCGACGATCACGACCATCACGCACGACAAGCTCGCCCGCCTCATCGGCACACCGAAATGCCCGCTCGTTCTCGATGTGCGCACCGATGAGGATTTCGCCGGCGACCCTCGCAATCTGCCCGGCGCGGTGCGACGAAGGCATGCCGATGTCGAGGCGTGGGCTCGCGATCTGAAGGGAAGGTCGGTTGTCGTGGCCTGCCGCTCGGGCCGTGAACTCAGCCATGGCGTCGCAGCCATGCTCCGACACGAGGGCATTCCCGCCGAGGTTCTGGAGGGTGGGCACGAGGCATGGAAAGCGGCCGGCTGGCCGCTCGTACCCGAAGCCAAGCTCCCGGTCCGTGATGGGCAGGGCCGGACCGCCTGGGTCACACGGGCGCGTCCCAAGGTGGACCGCATTGCCTGCTCTTGGCTGATCCGCCGCTTCGTCGATCCGTTCGCCGTCTTTCTGTTCGTCCAGCCGTCCGCCGTCGAGGCCGTTGGCGAGCGGTTCGGTGCCGCCCCATTCGACGTCGAGAATGTCTTCTGGAGCCACCGGGGCGAGCGCTGCACGTTCGACACGATGCTGGACGAGCTTGGCCTCGCGACGCCGCCGCTTCTGCGCCTCGCGACCCTGGTGCGCGGCGCCGATACGGCGCGCCCCGACCTCGCGCCCGAGGTGCCCGGCCTCCTTGCGGCATCCCTCGGCCTGTCGCGCATGTATGCGGACGACCTGGAGCAACTGGAAGCGGGTCTTCTCCTTTACGATGCCTTCTACCGCTGGTGCCGGGATGCGACCGAGGAGACACACAACTGGCCCGGCCGGAAGGAAGGAGCCTGAGATGACGGACGCCGCCCTGTCCACCACCGCCGCTGCCGCCCCCTCCAAGCCGCACGAGCACGGCATCCCGCTCGGTGAAGCGGTGCGTGTCTGGGCAAAGATCGCCTGTTTGTCCTTTGGCGGACCCGCCGGGCAGATCGCGCTGATGCATCGCGTGCTCGTCGACGAGAAGCGCTGGATCGGTGAGGAGCGCTTTCTCCATGCGCTCAACTATTGCATGCTTCTGCCGGGTCCCGAGGCGCAGCAGCTCGCGACCTATGTCGGCTGGCTTCTCCACCGCACCAGAGGCGGGCTGATTGCCGGCGGGCTGTTCGTCCTGCCGGGCCTCGTCTCGATCATGGCGCTGAGCTGGATCTATGTCGCCTTTGGAAATACCGGCATCGTCGCCGGACTGTTCTTCGGCCTGAAGGCGGCGGTGCTTGCCATCGTGCTCGAGGCCGTGAACCGGATCGGCAAGCGGGCGCTTCGCAACCGAACCATGGTCGCCATCGCGATGGCAGCTTTCACCGCGATTTTCCTGTTCGGCATACCCTTCCCGGCCATCATCGTCGGTGCCGGGCTGCTCGGCTATTGCGGGGGACGCTCGGGCATGGCCGCCTTTTCGGGCGGTGGCGGCCATCGACCTTCGAAGGGCACGGTTCTCGCCGACGCGGACTCCGCACTCGGTGAAGGCGTTCCCGACCATGCGCGGCCGGATATCGGGTGGTCGCTGCGCGTGTCGGCAGTTTTTCTGGCGCTCTGGCTGCTGCCTGTCGCCGTTCTCGTCCTTTTCCTCGGAAACGGAAATGTCTTCGCCGACATTGCTGTGTTCTTCAGCAAGATGGCGGTCGTCACGTTCGGCGGCGCCTATGCTGTGCTTGCCTATGTCGCGCAACAGGCCGTCGAGAATTACGGCTGGCTCGCGCCGGGCGAGATGCTCAACGGGCTGGGTCTCGCCGAAACGACGCCGGGACCGTTGATCATGGTGACGCAGTTCGTCGGGTTTCTGGCCGCATTTCGGGAACCGGGCGCACTGAACCCTTTCGTCGCGGGGACGCTCGGCGGGCTCCTGACGACCTGGGTGACGTTCCTGCCGTGCTTCCTGTGGATCTTTCTCGGCGCCCCCTTCATCGAGCGTTTGCGCGGCAACCGGGCCCTGTCGGGAGCGCTCGCGGCCATCACGGCGGCTGTGGTCGGCGTCATCTTGAACCTCGCCGTCTGGTTCGGCCTGCATGTTCTGTTTCGCGATGTCGCCGAGACCCGTATCGGACCGCTGTCGCTGGATGTGCCACGGCTCGCAAGCCTCGACCCGGTGGCTCTTCTTCTCTTTGCCGCAGCGGCGCTGGCCCTGTTTCAGTGGCGCGTCGGCGTGGTGCCCACGCTGGTCGGAGCAGCCGGCGCTGGTGCCCTCTGGCATCTCCTCGCGCATTCAGCCTGAGATCGTGAGGCGCTGGGATGCGCCAGCCGCTTCTGCCATTCCGGCCGGTTGCCCGTCGTCGGTCAGCCCAAGCGCGCCTGGCCTCTCCGACAGCGCGTTTCAAACGCCTCACCCTTCGCTGTTTGTTTCGGATGATCCCGCCGGAAGCGCGTCGGCAAGCCGGCCCTCTGCTTTGTAGTCAGCCGGAATCTCGAAATCCTCGCGGGCTAGGCCGCGCGATTCCTGCGCGCCGCGCGGCAGTCCGACCCGATCCGAGTAGTCACGGTTGGAGCCTCGCGTGCGGCGGTGCGCTCCCTTGACGCCCGCATAGGCGGTGATGTCGAGCAGGGTGACCCCGACCACAAGGGCTGTTGCGATCAGCGCGTTGTTCAGCTTCGGGTTGTCGCGATGGAGCGCGGTCGAGAGCGTGCCCAGGTCGAGTGCATCCCCGGCGATCCGCGCGGCCAACCCGGCCTGCTTGTCTATCGAGAGAGTCGGAATGGCGCTTGCGAGCTCGCGGGCACCATAGGCGCGGATCAAACCTTCTCTGCCCTCCAGCCCGAGGGTGCGGGCAATGCGCCCCGGCGCCACGAGTTCGGCAACGCCGAGGCCGATCGAGAACCAGCCGAGTGCACGCGCCAGCCTGTCGGCGCTCGTCAGGGAGCTCGGACCTTTGTGCTGGACGCGGGGATCACCTTTGGAGCGGGCGATGCCGCTGAGATTGGCGAGTGACATGGGCTGACTCCTTCACGGCTGAAGCATGACTTTGATGCAGCCATCCGCCTTGTCGCGGAACTTGGCGTACATCTCGGGACCTTGGGAGAGATCGGCCTTGTGGGTGATCACGAAGGAAGGGTCGATCTGGTTGTCCTCGATCCGGCGGAGGAGGTCGTCCGTCCAGCGCGGAACGTGAGCCTGCGCCATGCGGAAGGTCAGACCCTTGTTCATCGCCTGACCCATCGGGATCTTGTCCACGAGGCCGAGATAGACGCCGATGATCGAGATCACGCCGGCGGGCCGGCAGACATATATCATCTCGCGCAAGACATGGGGTCGATCATTCTCCTGCATCAGCATCTGCTTGGCGCGATCGAGCAGCGTATCGGGCTGGCCGAAGCTGACATGGCTTTCGGTGCCGACAGCGTCGATGCATTTGTGCGGTCCTTCCCCACCGGTCAGTTCGTTGAGACGCTCGACCACGCTTTCCGTCTCGAAATTGACCGTGATGGCGCCGGCGGCGGCTGCCATGGAAAGGCGTTCGGGCAGGCAGTCGATGGCGATCACCTGCTCGGCGCCGAGAAGGATGGCGGAGCGGATCGCCATCTGGCCGACGGGCCCGCAGCCCCAGATCGCGACGGTGTCGCCCGGCTGGATGTCCGTCTGCACCGCCGCCTGCCAGCCGGTCGGCAGGATGTCGGACAGAAACAGAAGCTTCTCGTCCTCGATGCCGTCCGGCACCTTGACATGCGTGGTGTCGGAGAAGGGCACCCGGAGATATTCCGCCTGGCCGCCCGGATAGCCGCCGGTCAGGTGCGTGTAGCCGAAGAGACCCGCCGTCCGGTGCCCGAAGGCCTTGTCGCCCAGTTCGCCCTTGCGGTTCGTCCGCTGGCAAACGGAAAAGTTGCCGCGGCGACACTGGTCGCACTCGCCGCATTGAATGGTGAAGGGGATGACGACGCGGTCGCCTTTCTTGAGCTTGCCTTTCGCTTCGCTTCCGACCTCCACCACTTCGCCCATCGTCTCGTGCCCCATGATGTCGCCGGGCAGCATCGCGGGAACGAGGTTATGGAAGAGGTGGAGGTCCGAGCCGCAGATCGCGCAGCTTGTGACCTTGATGATCGCATCGCGGGGATGCTCGATTTCCGGATCGGACACCCTATCGCAGCGGATATCCTCCTTGCCGTGCCAGACGAGCGCTTTCATGCCGGACTCCTCGGTTGTCTATCGCCTAATTAGGTTCAGCCTTTCGGATGCCTGAATCCGGATGGTTCCTAGGGAACATCCCGAGGAAGCCGCCTTTTCCTTTCCGCTAGTCCCAGCGAGGAAGGCGGACCTCATGACCGAGCAGTCACCGTCCACGGCCACGACGAACGGCAACGGTGCTGCGTTCACGCCCCACGCCGCCCGCGCGGGCCGAGCCCGTTTCCTCGAGGCCAATCTGTCCTCGATCCCCGATTTCATTTACGCCTTCGACCGCCAGCGGCGCTTCGCTTATGCGAACCCTGCCATGCTGAACCTGTTCGGCCTTTCGACAGCACAAATGCTCGGCAAGACGTTCGACGATCTCGACTATCCCCCGGATCTCATCCGCCTTCTCAATGGGCATATCGACCGGATCTTCGAGGAGGGCGTCACGATCGAGGATGAGGTCTTCTTTCGCAGTCCGACCGGACGCTCGGCCTATTTCGCCTATCTCTGGGCGCCGGTTCGGAGCGAGGACGGTTCGATCGATCTGGTGGTCGGCGTGTCTCGCGATACCAGCGAGCGCCGCGCGATCGAGGAGGCCTTGCGGCGGAGCGAGGCGCGCCTGCGTGCCGCGACCGAACTGGTCGGCATCGGCATCTACTCGTGGGACCCGGAAACCGGCGCGCTCGATTGGGACGAGCGCCTGCGCGCCATGTGGGGGCTGTCCGCCGACGCGCCCGTCGATATGACCGTCTACGAGGCGGGCATCCACCCCGATGACCTGCCCAAAGTCCGCCAGGCGATCGCATCCTGCACCGATCCGGCCGGCAACGGGCATTTCAGGATCGAGTATCGCGTCGTCGGACGCGACGACGGCGTGATACGCCGCATCGCCACCGAGGGACGAACCAGCTTCGCGCAGGGACGCGCGGTCGGCTTCATCGGTGCCGCCATCGACGTGACGACCCAGCGCCGTGCGGAAGCAGCGATCCGTGCGAGCGAGGCGCAGTTCCGCAGCTTCGCGGCCAACAGCAGCAACCTGATCTGGATCGGCGATCCGGCGGCAGGCACGATCACCTATCGGAGCGCGGCTTTCGAGAGGATCTGGGGCATCCCCATCGAGGACGCGGCAAACGATCTTTCCGAATGGATCAAGGACGTTCATCCCGACGATCGCCAGCAGGTCGAACATGCGCTCGCCACGGTAGCGGCAGGCGAGGTGGCGCAATTCGAATATCGGCTCGTGCGGCCGGGCGATGGATCGATCCGCTGGCTGCGTGACACCAGCTTTCCGATTCTCGACGATGGGGGTGCAGTGAGCCGGATCGGGGGCATCGTCGAGGACCTGACGCAAGAGGATATCCGTCACGTCTACCTCGTCAGCAGCGCGCCCGTGGAGGCGCGAAAGCTGGCGACCATCCTGCGAGGGCAGGGTTTCCGCACTCGGATCTTCGAGACTGCCGCAGGCTTCCTCGACATCGCCGCGGTGCTGGCGCCGGGCTGCGTCGTTGTCGATCTGCGGACACGGAAGGATGAGGGGCTGTCGGTTCCCCGAGAGCTGAAGGCAAGGTCGATCGCCTTGCCGATCCTTGCGCTCGACGCGGAAGGGGCGGACGTCACCACGGCCGTCGCCGCCATGAAGGCGGGTGCGGCGGACTATGTCATTTCGAAAGACGAGGCCTCGCTTCCGGCAGCGCTCGCGAGTGCGATTGCGGAGTGCCAGGGCGCGGCACGCCCGACGACGCGAGACGAGAGCGCCGGCGCCCGGATCGCCCGTCTCACCCCGCGAGAACGCGAGGTTCTGATCGGACTGATCGATGGCGGCACCAACAAGGTCATCGCACAGAAGCTCGGCATCAGTCCGCGCACGGTCGAGCTTCATCGCTCCCAGGTGATGAACCGGCTCAATGCGGGAAGCCTGACCGAGTTGCTTCAGACCGCCCTTGCCGCCGGGCTCGTGCCATCACCCGACGAAAGCAGGGCGAAGCGGCGCTCTACCTAGGAATCCTACGGGTGCCTGCGGGCGATGCGAAGCCGATATTGCAGGTCTGGAACCGAGGCGCTTCGCGGAGACAGCGAACGCCCGAAGGATTCGACGCCAGCGAATGCCGGCGTGCGAAGGGCGCCAGGGCCAAGCGACCGAGATTTCGCCAAGGCCTAGCCGCGGAACCTGAAAGACGCCGAACAAAAATTCGAGGTGAAGCATGAGCACCGCCGAAGCCGAAGCCGAAGCAGACGTGGCCACAGCTGCTTCCATCACCATCGGCAAGCCAGCGCCCGAGCTCCGGGCGCTCTGGCTGCAGCCCGAAACCCAATCCCGGATATGGTCGCATTTCGCCGAGGTCACGCCATCGGGCGAGCAGGCCGCGGAATGGACCGCGCATGGGCCTGCGGGCGGCGAGTATCGCTGGCGGACCGCGGTGACCGACAGCGAGCCGGACCTTGTCCGCTGGGCCACGCAGGACGGTGCCGACGTGCCGAATGTCGGTGAGCTGAAGTTCCGGCCCGCTCCAGGCGATCGCGGCACGGAATTGCACCTCGATGTCCGGTTCGATCCCCCGGGTGGTGCGATCGGGCAGGCCTTGAGCAAGCTCTTTCACATCGCCCCGCGCGAGATCGTGCGAACGGCTCTTTACAGGTTCCGCGCCCTCGCCCTCACCGGTGAAATCCCCACCACAGACCCTCAGCCCGCCGCCCGCAAGGGCGGTGAAGACCGCTAGGAGCTATCGGCATGCGCGCGCTTTGCTGGAACGGCGTGAACGACCTTCGGGTCGAAACCGTCTCGGATCCCGAAATCCTCAACCCGAACGACGTGATCCTCAAGGTCCGGCTTTCGACCACCTGCGGGTCGGACTTGCACCTGATCGACGGGCTCATCCCGACAATGCGGGAGGGCGATGTGCTCGGTCACGAATTCATGGGCGAGATCGTCGATGTCGGCCGCGACGTCACCAAGGTGGCGAAGGGCGAGCGCGTCGTCGTTCCCTCCTTCATTTCCTGCGGCAAGTGCTGGTACTGCCAGCACGACCTTTATTCGCTGTGCGACACGACCCACCCGAAGCCCGAGTTGCAGGAGCCGTTGCTGGGCTATCCGACCGCCGGCATCTACGCCTATTCGCATGCCTTTGGCGGTTATGCCGGCGCACATGCGGAATATGTCCGCGTGCCCTTTGCCGATACGGACTGCTTCAAGGTGCCGGACGGCGTTTCCGACGAAGCGGCCCTTTTCATCTCGGATGCTGCGCCCACCGGTTTCATGGGAGCGGATTTCTGCGACATCCAGGGGGGTGACGTGATCGCCGTCTGGGGGTGTGGCGGCGTCGGCCTGATGGCGCAGCAGAGCGCGATGATCCTCGGCGCCGAACGGGTCATTGCCATCGACCGGTATCCCGAGCGGTTGGCTCAAGCCGAGGCGTTCGGCGCGATCCCGCTCGACTACACGAAGGTGGACGTGATCGAGGCGCTGAACGAACTGACGGGCGGACGCGGGCCCGATGCCTGTATCGATGCCGTGGGCATGGAAGCGGGCGGTACGGGCCTTCAGCAGGCCTATGACCGGGTGAAGCAGGCCCTCTACCTCGAGACGGATCGCGGAGCCGCCCTGCGGCAGGCGATGCTCGCCGTGCGCAAGGGCGGAACGCTTTCGATCCTCGGCGTCTACGGCCTGATGGACAAGTTTCCGCTCGGCCTGCTGATGAACAAGGGCGTCACCGTCAGAACCGCCCAGCAGCACGGCCAGGCCTATGTGCCGCGCCTGCTCGAGCACGCTCAGCGGGGCGAGCTGACGCCCGCCGCTCTGGCGACGCATCGCTTCTCCCTCGAGGAAAGCCCAACCGGCTACCACATGTTCAAGCACAAGGATGACGGCTGTCTGCGCGCGGTATTCGTGCCGTGAACGGCGCTGTGCGCGCAGCGGATCGCCGGCGTCGTGTTTTCGACCCAAGTGGAAAAGGGCACCTTGCCCAGGGCAGCTCGTCAGCTGCCCCGTACGCCCTTTTCGCGGGCTTACGCTTTTTCAGCCACCGCCGATCGCTCGACCTTGGCGCGAAACAGATGCAAGCGGTCGCGCAATGGCCGGAGATCCAGTTTAGGCAGCTCTTCGTCCTGTAGACGGAGAGCTGCTATGCTCGCATCGTGAGCCGCCAATTCCGCTGACAGCCGTGCGATCTCCTCGCGCCAGAACCCGATTTTTTCTTGGTTTTCCACGGAAGCCCTCACTTCTCACGAATCGAAAATGGATCTGGGTGTGCCAGCCTGTGGCTGCGCACGCTGAAAAGCGGCGGCCGCCCCGTATCGGAGCATAGGCCGCCGCTCAGGCAATCAGTTGTTTTCCACGCTTACGCCGCTGTTGCTTTTCACCGGCTTCTGGCCCGGCACATGGGACATGCTGCGCGTGTCGCTCGACAGTTCGCCGTTTTTCACGGTGGTTTTGGTCTTGGATTTGGAGAACGTGCCCTTGTCGTTCGCCATCGCCTTCGACTGCGCCTTCAGCATGTTCGGATTGGTGACGATCTTGGTGTCGCTCTTCGCCTTGCCGTCGACCGTTGCCGCGCTGCCTGCCGAGCCGATCGACGAGGCCGTGTTTCCGGCACCATCCGTCGAGGTGCCGCCGGTGCCGAGCGTCGAGGCGGAGGTGCCGCCAGCCGCCGCCGAGCCGCCGCTGCCGACCGTGGACGAGGTTTGCGCCGCGGCCGGCAACGCCGCGCCCAGCGTCAGGGCAAGCAGAATGCCAAGATGTCTTTTCATGATCGTGCTCCTAGCGTGTGATGGTGACGCAGCTGCCGGTTCCGCTTCCCGCGCTCGCACTGCCGCCCGGACCCGAGGCGCTGCTGGATGCGGCCGAGGATGAACCATTGCCGGACGAGTGGACGGTGACGCCATTGCTGTCGGTGGTGGTGGTCGTGGTTCGGCCGCCCTCTTGCGTGATCGTCGTGTTGCCCGTCCGGGTCTGCCCGGAAACGACACCGCCGCCGGCGGTCACGCTGCTCGATACGCCCCCGCCACTGTCTGTATGGGACTCGATCGAACGAGTGGTCGTATTCCCCTGATCGTCCACGCAACGCTCGGTTGTTTCGGCGTCGGCTAGCGCGGTCGAGAAGGCGAGAATAATGGCGAGCGTTCCCCCAAGCCGAAACGCATGTTTGAACCGCATCATGAGAGCCTCCGTTTAAGGAAGGGCCGGCCCTTGCGGGCCGGCACAACAGGATCGATCGTGAATGCCGGGATCAAACCCGCCGCTTCACTTGTTCTCGCTGCTGTTCTTCTGCTTGTCCTTTTTGCCGTGCTGCTTGCGCATTTCCTCGCCCTTGCCCTTGCCTCCGGCAGCCGAGCCTGCGGTGCCGACGGACGAGGTCGCGTCACCGTTGCCGGCCGAGGTGCCGCCAGTGCCGAGCGTGGAGGCTGAGCCCGACCCATCGCCGCTGCCTGCGGCCGAGCCGCCCGTTCCGACCGACGAGGAAGACGTTCCGCCACCAGCCGAGGTGCCGCCAGTGCCGAGCGTCGAAGCCGAGCCCGAGCCGTCGCCGCTGCCCGCAGCCGAGCCGCCCGTGCCGACGGATGATGAGGAGGTGCCGCCGCCTGCGGACGTGCCGCCCGTACCCAGCGTCGAGGCCGAGCCGGAGCCGTCGCCGCTGCCCGCAGCCGAACCGCCCGTACCGACGGATGACGAAGAGGTGCCGCCGCCAGCCGAGGTGCCGCCGGTGCCGAGCGTCGAGGCCGAGCCCGAACCGCTACCGCTGCCTGCGGCCGAGCCACCGGTGCCGACAGTGCTCGACGAAGTGCCGTCCTGGATCACCGTGCCACCTGTGCCCACCGTGGAGGACGACTGGGCGTAGGCACCGAGTGCCGTGCTCGAAAGCAGGAGGGCTGCGATGATGGATTTGTTCATGACGTTCATGCTTCATCTCCTTGGATGTTTGACTGACCTTTGAACGGTCCATGCTATGCGACACCGTCCCGCCCGAAGACGTAGGGACAGCCATGCACCGGACGTGATGACGGTCCGGCACAACTCGCGGTGCGAACGGCGTTTCAAGCGTGGCCGAGAACCATTCACGTTGGAGCAGAAGCCCGAGTGGAAAGGACTCGGCGGCCTGTGGCCGCTCCAGTTCTGATGATCTCACATGTTTTCTGCTTGCCGCGACGTTTGGATATCGTCTTGAAAGCCTTCACATGGAGATCGATCGGATCTGAGCTTTGGAAATTCTTACGTGAGACTTTTTTGACCTGTTTCCATTGCCGGAGCGAACAACGGCATCTGCCAGACGCCGTTCCGGGATGGGCCCTTTGCCTTGATGTGACGGTCCAAGGTCGCGACAGGATGGGTCTTAGGTCCGGCGTGTCTTGCCATGAATGGACGGCATTTAATTATCGTCGCAGACATGCTGCTGCGCAAACGCTATCGGATGTCGCCACCTTCGAAGCGTTTCGACGCCTGCGATATGAGGCTCGATACTGGTAAAGGCCGGACGCGCGATGGATTTGCCATCAATAAGGCACGCTCGTGCCTGATCGGCTGAGTGGATGACGATTGGGAGATTGCGATGCCGTCACGTCGCAGATTGCTGACCACCTGTTTTCAGACCGCCATTCTTGCTCTGCTGCCTGTCCGGATCGGCTGGCAGGCGGACGGTCCCGTTCTGGAGCCGCAATCCGCCGAAGCGAAAGGCGGCAATGGTGGTGGCAATGGTAACGGTGGCGGAAATGGGGGTGGCAACGGTAACGGTGGCGGAAATGGGGGTGGCAACGGCAACGGTGGCGGCAACGGTGGCGGCAATGGGGGCGGCAACGGTAACGGCGGTGGCAACGGCAATGGTAACGGTGGCAAGGGCAACGGCAACGGAAATGGAGGCAATGGAAACGGCAATGGTGCCGGCGGGCGGGTCCGTGGCAATGACGCCGGGACATCCAGTCAGAGCACGAACGGAAAGGCTCGAAGCGACGCCGTTTCCGCCGAGACGTCTCCAGACGCGATACGCTCCGCTCCGATCGGCAAGCTTGCTGTCGAGCTGCGTCACCGGAACGGCGTTCAGGAAAGGATAGCGAACGGCCGCTACGAGATGCGCGATGCGCGTGGCCGTACGATCATCAATCGACGTGCGATGGATGCCGACCGAAAGCGCTTTCTCGGCACGAGGTAGAACCGATCAGAGTGTTGGAATCTCGTCCCGGCGCAGGGCTGTCGACGTCATCCGCCCCAAGAGGGGTTTTCGGCCCCAACTCCGCCGATCTTCTTCTGCTGCGCGTCGCGCAGCATCATCGCGGCCTCGGTGCGATTGGCCACGGAAAGCTTGGTCATGATCCGCGACATGTGATGCTTGATCGTCTTTTCCGCGAGATCGAGCGTCAAACCGATGCGTTTGTTGCTCATTCCTGAGGCGACGAGCGTCAGAACCTCCCGCTCGCGCTCGGTCAATCCGCGCAGCGGGTCGCGCGCGTCGCTCGTCGCGTCAGGCGTCGAAAGGGCCGTCAGCAGCCGGGCAGACAGCGCTGGCGAAACATATTGCTCGCCTCCGTCGATGGCGCGGATGATATCCGCGAGACTGCGCGCGCCGACGCCCTTGAGCACATAGCCGCTGGCACCGGCCTTCAGCGCCCGCATGAGGTCTTCCCTGTCCTCGGACACCGTCAGCATGACGATCTTCTGGTTGGGGTTCCTGGCCATCAGTTCGGTGATGACGTTCAGCCCCCCGCCGGGAAGCGAGATATCGAGGAGAACGATCTGAGGCTCTTCGTCGGCGACGATACGAAGCGCATCATCCGTCGTGGAGCCTTCCCCTACGATCTGGAACCCGCCGATCTCGCTGAGGCTGCGGGTCACGCCTTCCCTGTACAAGGGATGGTCGTCGATCACAGCGATCCTGATCATCGATGTCATCCCAGTCCCGAATTTTTCTTCGACAAACTCATCCGGACGATCGTACCGTTTGCTGATGAATCCACGCTGAACTGGCCGCCGAGGCTCTCGACCCGGTCTTGCAGCCCCGCCAGCCCCAGCCCATGGGATGGCTCGGGTGGCGTGGCGAATCCGGGGCCCGCGTCGGAAACTTCAATCACCAGTTCGCTGTTGTGTATCGATGCCGCGACGCGCTGATCAATGCCACCACCATGGCGGTAGCCGTTGTTCAGCGTTTCTTGCGCAAAGCGGTAAATGCAAGTCTTCTCGGATGATGACAATTCAAAATCTTCGGCGGGTAGAGACAGGGCAACCGGCGCGTTCGTGCGTTGCTGGTGCGCGCGTGCGGCGGTCTTGAGGATGTCACTGAGGCTTGCGGCTTCCACTTGAGGCAGAACCAGGCCGTGGCTGATCGTCCTGATCTCGGCCATGGCGTCATCCAGGCTGGTCTTGATGGCCTGTATTTCCTTGTCGCGCCTCGCGTCTTCGACCGTGGGTTCGGTCAGAAGCGGGCTCTCGAGACGAAGGGACGCGAAAGCGATCAGTTGTGCCGGGCCGTCATGCAGATCGGCGCCCACCCGCCTGAGGTGGCTTTCGTTCAAGGCCGAGACGCGCTCGGACGCTTGCCGTGCCTTCAGACGCAGGGCTTCGTTCTGCGACAACAGTCTGGAGAGCTCCGCCACGCGGGCGGAAAGCGACAGGCGTTGCGTGTCGATCATGCGGCTTCCGCGAAGCACGATGGCCGACAGGACAACGAAGAAGACGAGCGTCAAACCGACGACGGCGAACAGGCTCCACAACTGCGCGCGCAACAGTGTCCTCTCCAGCCCTTCGGCGATCTCGTAGAATTCCGATACGGCGACGACTTCACCGGACCAGGGCTGGCGGATGGGATTGTAGATTTCCAAGAGCGGTCTTCCGCTGCTCTTCTCCTTTTGGCTTTCAGGATCCTCCGCTCGCTCGAACTGGGCGACGACCGTGCCATCAAAGGCGTCCCGCAGCTTTGAATTCACGGGGAAGCGACGCCCGGTCAGTTCCTTGTCGCTGGAATAGATGATCCGCCCATCCCGGTCCCAGAGCCGAAACGACATGAGTCTTTCACCCAGCGCGCCCTGGCCCAGCGTTTCGTCAAGGGCACGAATGTCCGTGTCTCCGAACTGGCCTTTCTCCTGCATGTTCGGCAGAAGCGGAGCGATCACGCTGTCCACGTAAAGTGCTGTCGTCGCGCCGGCATTGTAGGTCACGGCCGCCTCGATGAGCCGCGTGACGATGAAGCCGGCAAGGATCATCGCCGCGAGCGACGCCGCCCCACCCGCAAGCAGGAACTGCTTCGCCAAGGAGAGCTTCATCCAGCGTCTTTGGGCAGAGCGCCAAATCGGGGAGATCGGACCGGGGCGTCTCACATCAGCCTTCCGTGAGGCGGCACAGTCAATGGCAGTGCGCGTAGCCGCGTTGCCGCATGGTTGGTTTCGCCCGCGCTTTCACCGTTGTGACCGTCGAGGCCCGTGATGCGAAAGAGTGCGGCAGAAAGGTTCATTCGATATGCAATATCTCGAATGCCGCCTGAAACAAGTCTTTGCCGGCTAAGTTATGATACAAATAGACCAGGAGCGGCCTTGCGGCCATCTCCTGGTCTGGGCCCGAATGGAAGGGACGGGGCATTCGGGTTTCAGAGACCGCCTCGTCGGCGGAAACCTTTATCGCGACCTGGCCGTCGAACCGACCTTAGTTGCTCGCACCACCGGCTGCCGGAGGCTTCGGCGCGTCGATCTTCACATTGACATCGGTGCCGCCACCGCCACCGCCGCCTCTCACAAGGTCGAGCCCACCAAAGAACAGGAAGGCGCCGATCACCAGCGCCAGGATGAATATGGCAACCGCCCAGCCGGCACTGCTGCCATTATCCGTCGTCACGATCGTCGTACGGTCTTCACTCATGAACCCCTGATCCTTTCGTCAGTATGAACTTGGCTTCGCATTCAAGGTCACCCGGATCCGGCCTTCCTTGTCTGCTGCTGCAACGACTGCAGGCTTTTCCGGTGCGGTTCCAATCGGCCGCTCGAGACCCCGCTCGAGGCAATGCGGTGGAATGTCCGGCCAGGTCGCCTCCTCGCACGAATGAGTGCTGGAAGCGGTCGGCGTGACATTGCGGATCACTTGCATGGCGACTGGCGAGGCCGAATGATCATGCGGCCAGGGCTGGCCATCGGACGAACGAACGTCATGCGCGAAAGCCACCGAAGCGGACAAACAGCATGCGCCGACGGACGCCGCCCAACCGATCGTTCTGATCCACCTCATGACCCTGCCTGCATCCGCACCGATACATCGTCACCTCAATCGAGGCCGCCATGGAATGTGCGGAATGCGCAAGCGTTGCCGTTGCAGGACCATTGCAGAGCAGCTGCGGACCAGAGGCCTATCTGCTGTCGGTCTTTAGTCCCAAAGATGATCCGTTATACTGCGCCTTCACTGCAAACGCCTGCCATCATGAGGCCGAAAGAAAGTCTTGAGGCCATCGCGCCCATTGTTCGGTCAGTCGATGTGCACCGAAGAACTTCGGCATTTGCAAGCCAAGTGATGACGCTTCCTGCGCTCGATGACTGGAAAGACGCGGTCCGCGCAGCTATGCGGTGCCGATATCGGCTCCATACCCGGGAGCAACGACCCCAAAAGAGGGAGACGCCGTGTCCTCTTCCGCAGGCTTTCATCGTCTTGCAGGCACTTCCGCCGGCATCCCCCGCACCGTATGGGTTCTGGGATGCGTCAGCCTGCTGATGGATATCTCATCCGAGATGGTCCAGACGCTTCTTCCCTATTATCTGATTGCCGGTCTCGGAGCCTCAGCCACCTTTGTCGGCTTTGTCGAAGGCTTGTCGGTTGCGATCGCGACGCTCACCAAACTGTTCTCAGGTCTGGTTTCGGACCTGACGGGGCGGCGAAAGCCTCTGGCGGTCCTGGGCTATGGGCTCGGCGCGCTTTCCAAGTTCATCTTTCCCCTGGCGGGAGCCGTCGGCTGGATCGTCGCGGCCAAAGCCCTCGATCGTGTCGGCAAAGGTATTCGTGGCACGCCACGCGATGCCCTGATCGCGGATGTGACACCGCCCGAGCTGCGCGGTGCGAGTTTCGGGTTGCGCAAATCGCTCGACACCGTGGGTGGTTTTGTCGGCCCCCTGATGGCCATGGCTCTGATGATCGCCTTCAACAACGATGTGCAGGCGGTGTACTGGATAGCGGTGGTTCCGGCCAGTCTCGCCGTGGCACTGCTGATCGTGGGCATCCGGGAGCCCGCGCCGTCTTCAGCCTCCGCCCCTCAAACGAAGCCGTTCCGCTTGGCGGACGCGGCCAGGCTGAGCGGCGCGGCATGGTTCGTGATCGGTGCCGCCAGCCTCTTGACCGCCGCGCGCTTCAGCGAAGCTTTTCTCTTGCTCAAGGCTGACGAAGCCGGCTTCACACCGGCCATGGTTCCGCTCACCATGGTCGTCATGCATGCGATCTATGGCCTGACCGCCTATCCGGTCGGCCGCCTCTCGGATGCGCTCGGCAGAACGGCGCTGCTGTTCATAAGCCTCGTGGTTCTTGTCGCGGCCTATCTGGTGCTCGCGCTGGCGTCCTTCACATCCACCTTCCTGCTGGGGATCGTCTTGTGGGGCCTTCATATGGGCCTTTCGCAAGGCCTTCTCGCTGCGCTCATCGCGGATACGGCGCCGGCGAACCTGAAAGGCACCGCCTTCGGCATGTTCAACTTGGCGACGGGGATCGTCGTCCTGATCGGCAATGTCGCAGCGGGCTTTCTTTGGGACAGTTACGGATCCCGGATGACGTTTCTGGTGGGAGCGGCCATCTCGCTTCTGGCTTTGTCGATGTTCGCTTTCGCGAGCGTCCGGCATCGGCTGTTTGCGAGGAAATGACAGCATCCTCAGTTTATGGCCGGTGAGCATCCCCCTCCTGGGCGTCCTGGAGCATTGTCCGCAGACCGTCCAGCCGATCCTGCGCCCGCTGAAACCAGATATGGGTTTCGTCTTTCCAATCCGGTCCCATGCCTTCGCGCTGGGTGACACGGATCGCGCCTGAGCGGAACTGTTCGACCTCGCGCTCGAGCTGGCCGATGAGCAAGGTGCACAGCATTCTGTTGAAGGGCACAAGATCCGACATGAGCATCTCCCGAGAAGCTTGTTGTTTGGAGGGGATGGAGCGGAAAGAAATGCCGCCTGCTGTTATCCCGCTTGCCGGTCAACCGAGCCGTCCGCGCCGGTAACCGGCAAGCGGACGGCCCGTGGACCCGGTTGCGTCAGGGCCTCGATGCGGTGACCACGCGATCGCCGGTCACGGGGTTGACCGCGCCCATGCGCCCACCGAACCAGCCGGCCAAGGCGCCGAGGATCAGACCCAACGCGCCGAACAGCGAAGCACGGGCCACCGCGGACGCAGCCGCATCCGCAGCAACGGTTGCCTGTTGCTTGGCCGTATCCACGGTCTGACGATATTGCTGCTCATATTGCTGCACCTCGGTCCGCGCCTGTTCGATCGGTTCATTGCGGGCAGCCGCGATGGCCTGAGCGGCGCGCTCGCGTGCCTGCTCCGCCTCTGCTTCATTACCCGTCAGCGCGGCGCGCACGGCAGACACGGCAGCATCGCGAAGCGCGGCAGGATCCGTGCCGCCAGCCGTCGAGCGGATCGACTGTTCGATCGACGAGAAGGGATCGGCGATGCCCGAAAGGTTCGGTGCGGCAACCTGTGCGGCCGTCTGGGCCGTTGCGCCGACGGTCGTCGCGACATTGCCGAGCGCATTGGTCAGCGTCGTGTAGGCCCCGCCGATCAGTCCGCCAATGGTCGAGGTCAGGAGGTAGAAGATCACCAGCGTGGTTGCCGCCCAGGTCGTGACGCCGTGCCACGCAGCGCTCGAAGCTTTCGGCTGACCCGACAGCCGTCCCGCCACATAGCCTCCCGTCAGCGAGGCCAGGATTCCGGAAGCCAGGAACCAGATGCCGGCACCGATCGAGAAGGTTGCCGCCGACGGGTTGTCGGCCGTGCCCGGGTCGAGCGTCGTGGCACCCAGCCCGACACCCAGAAGGCTCAACAGAAGCTGGACCACGAGGGCGATGACGATGCCCGCGAACACGGCTCCCCACGAGACGCGGTTGAGCGCCACGGTGCGGAAGTCGTCGGCTGTGGTTGCGACGCGGTATGGGGTGTCGTTGTCCGCACGGGGGCGCAGGCCCTCGGACTTCAAAACGTCGTTCATTGAATTGTCCTGATCATGCCCGATCGCACATGCGGGCACCTGACGGGGGCATAACCGTCAGGTGCATGATGATGCCTGGTTGACTGAGCGCCTAGATGCGGTCGATCGTGCGCTTCACGCCTTCCTTGGCGTCGCCGACGCTGTCCTGCACCTTGCCGGCAGCCTTCTCGGCCTTGCCTTCGGCCTCGGTGCGCTCGTTGCCGGTGAGCTTGCCGATCGCTTCCTTGACCGAGCCCTTGACCTGCTTGGCCGTGCCCTTGAACTGATCTTCATTCATGACGTTGCCTCCAAAGGCATTCCGGTCCGATCGACCTGCCTTGCGGGGCAAGAACCAAACATTTGTTTATCGGTTCCAATCGGTTCAAAAAGACTATCCCTGCCAGTATAGGGATACTATCGCCGCCGCTTTCGCGTCTTGTGAAGCTGATCCGTGCCGAAGCCTCGATCCCGCGCCCAGACCACAGCGTCGCTGCGGCGGTTGACGCCGATCTTGCGGAAGAGCGATGCGACGTGGTTGCGCACCGTATGGCGCGAAACGCCGAGATCCGCTGCGATGGACGGATCGTCGAGCCCACGGCACAAGCGCTCCAGCACCTCGCGCTCACGCGCGGAAAGGTCGGCAGTGCCCGATGGCATGAGGGAGCGGTCGGAGCGGGCCGGTGCCTTGAGCGCGGCCAGTTTGTCGATCACGGCCTGACTGAACCATGAGGCATCGCTCATGACGGCCTCGATGGCGCGCATCAGCTCGGCTTCCGTCTGCTTGCGCGTGGAGACATCCTGGAAGGCGCAGAGCAGGCATTCGGCACTGTCGATGACCACGGTGTCGGCGGAGACGAGCACGATCAGTTCGTCGCCGTCCTTGCGCCGGATGCGGGTCTCGAACCCCGTGACGCTTCCCTTGAGCGCGATCGCGTCGTGGAAGCGGTTTCGGCTGTCGTCATCCGTCCAGAGCGAAACCTGATCGGAGGATTGGCCGACGATATCGCGCGCGCGATAGCCCGTGACCGTGCAGAAGGCCTCGTTGATGTCGAGAAAGCGCCGGTCGTGCCTGCGCCAAAGGGACATGGGCGCGGGCGCCAGGCGAAACAGTTTCGCGATCTGCTCTTCGCGCTGTTTGAGCGCCGACATGGCGAGCCGCCTCGGCTCCAGATCGGCGAAAGTCAGCAGCATGCAGGCGGCTTCGTCCACCTCGAGGGGCTGACCGGCCACGATCACGAGCTTGTCGGTGCCGCCCGGCAGTTCGAGATAAGCCTCCATCTGCGGGATCGTTTCGCCAAGCTGCAACTTGCGCAGCGCAAGGTTGCGCTGGTCGGCCTGGCGGAAGACGTCGATGTCACTCAGCGTCTGCTCCAGCACCGCGTCCCGTTCGAACCCGGTCATCTCCAGGAAGCCCTGGTTGACCTTGATGAAAGCCTGGTCGGCCAGCCGGCAGATCAAGGCCGGTGCGGGGTTGGCGGCAAAGGTACGCTCGAAACGATCCTGGGCCTGAAACTGCTCCGTGACATCGGCGATCACGAGAGCCAGGCAATCTGGCGCGCCCTTGGGATCGTTCACGACCAGACTGCGGATCCGGTGCGTCCATCGCTGTTCGGGAACATCGCGCCTTTCCACCTCGACGATGACTTCGTCGAAGGACTGCCCGCTCAGCACCCGTTCGATCGGGTACTCACTGGGCTTCACGAGATGATTGTTGCGATAACGCAGGATGAAGCGGCTGCGGTACTCGTTCACCGACTGGCCGAGTTCGCCCATATCGCCGACGCCGTGCATGCTCAGCGCGGCGGGATTAGCGAATGTGATGCTCTGGTCGGGCTCGATCAGAATGACGCCTTCCGTCAGCGAGCGCACCACTTCCTCCAGCTCAAACCGCCGAAGCTGTTCCATTCTCACCCCAAGACCTCATTCCGTGGCGATCCAAATGAGGCCCGGAAGGAATTGGGCAAGAGCAGCAGGTGATGGCGCCCATTGCCTCTCGATCAGGAGTGGGGGGCACAAGCGCAGCCTTCCAGCGAGCGGACTGTCCGCTGGGGCTTGCTTCGAAGCTGAATGCCGTTTGGATCGGCGTGAGGTGAAGCCCGTTCAGCGACCTTTCGCGGGCTTTTTTCTCACCCCATGCGTTCGGAGGCATGGGCGCCGGGGGATGGCGGGAAGACGACCGTGCGGTCGCCGTTGAGGAAGGTGCGGTGCTGGATATGGGCGTGGATGCCGCGAGCCAAGACCTGCGCTTCCACATCGCGTCCGATCGAGACATAGTCCGCCGCACTTTGCGCATGCGTGATGCGGGCCACATCCTGCTCGATGATCGGGCCTTCGTCGAGATCGGCCGTCACATAGTGCGCGGTCGCCCCGATCAGCTTCACGCCGCGCTCGAAGGCCTGCTTGTAGGGGTTGGCGCCCTTGAAGGAAGGCAGGAAGGAGTGGTGGATGTTGATGATGCGGCCCGACATCTTCTGGCACATCGCGTCTGAAAGCACCTGCATGTAACGCGCTAGCACGATGAGTTCGGCGCCCGTGTCCTCCACAATCTCCATGATGCGCCCTTCGGCCTGCGGCTTGTTGGCCTTGGTGACGGGCACATGGTGGAAGGGCAGGTCGTGGTTGACCACCACCTTCTGGTAGTCGAGGTGGTTGGAGATCACCGCCACGATGTCGATGGGCAGCGCGCCGATCTTCCAGCGGTAAAGCAGGTCGTTCAGGCAATGGCCGAAGCGTGACACCATCAGCACCACTTTCATGCGCTGGGCGGTGTCATGGAAGGCATGGGTCATGCCGAACTGTTCGGCGATCGGTGCAAAGCCGGCTTCGATGGCATCAAGGCCCACGCCGTCTTCCGAGTGAAACACCACGCGCATGAAGAAGCGGCCCGTATTGTCGTCGTCGAACTGCGCGCTGTCGGTGATGTTGCAGCCCTTGTCCGCAAGATAGCTCGCAATCGCAGCGACAATGCCGCGACGGCTGATGCAGGAAACGGTGAGGATGTATCTGCTCATCAATCTTTCCAGTTCGAAACAAGCGTAGCCTGCGCATCGCGCAGCGGCAGCTATAAGGTGTCAGCGTTGTGAAAGGCTCAAGCAGCCGCGGCGTTCAAGCGAAGAATTGCGACTTCGAGCGCATGCCAGATCGAACCCGCCGCCGAGCGCATGCCCAGAACGGCGACGCGATCGGGTGCGCGCCGGATCACGAACACGCTCATATGCTCGAGGCCCGTGCGCGTCGCCGAACCGGCAGAAAGGCGGCTCGCGTCGATGTTGACGAGCTTTTCCATCAAGCGAAGGATCGGTTTCTCGCCCATCGAGGACCGGATTTCGAAGGCGGCGAACCCATCCGTCTGCTCGGTCACCGAACAGCCGGGACACGATGTGGCCACTTCCACCGCGAAGTCGCTGTCGGCGCGGTGATGCCCCTCGATCATCCACTGACCGGGGCCGGTCCAGAAGGCCGAAACTCCTTGCGAGCCCGTCCAGCCGCCAGGGCCGGGGAGGTCGAGACCGAAAGGCGACGGCTTCGGGGCGTTCCGGCGCAAGGACACGGATGCCAGCGCCAAGGCAGCGTTCTCTTCAAGCGTAAGGCTGCCGCTGCTCAGGCTGCGGGGCGCGTTGCTGCCAAGCGCTGTGATAGGCTCAAGATCAGGCACGCAGACGCTCTCCTTCCGGATCGACGAAGTGGGCGGACACGACGCGCAGGCGCACGCTCTGGTTCTGGATCGGGTTGGCCGCGACGATCACTTCGCCCCGACGCGCCGCGCCGTCAGCCAGGAAACCCAGGCCGATGCTGGAGCCGATATGGGGCGAGAAGCAGGCGGAGGTGATCCAGCCCTGATCGGTCGCCGTCTCCTGTGTCGCGCCTTCCGCAAAAAGATGCGAGCCGGCGACCACAGGCTCGGACGGATCCACCGGCTGGAGGCCGACCAGCACGCGCGTGTCGGCGGCCAAGCCCTCGCGCCGCGACATCACCGCGCCAACCGAATCCTTCTTGGTCGAGACCATCCGGCCCATGCCCAGCATCTGCGCCGTGGTCTGGCCGTTCAGCTCGTTGCCGGCAGCATGGCCCTTCTCGATGCGCAACACGCCGAGCGCTTCGGTGCCGTAAGGCGTCGCGCCCAGATCCTGTCCCAGCTCGACCAGGCGCGCGAAGAGCGCATTGCCGTAGCGCGCGGGCACCGCGATCTCGTATGCCAGCTCGCCCGAGAACGAGATGCGGAAGAGGCGCGCGCGCGCGCCGCCGCAGACCGAGAGATTGGCGCAGGCCATGAAGGGGAAGGCCTCGTTCGACAGGTCGAACCCATCCACCACGCGTTCGAGCAGCTTGCGCGCGTTGGGACCCGCGACCGAGAACTGTGCCCAGGCATCGGTGGTCGAGATCAGCTGCACGTCGAGTTCGGGCCACAGGCACTGCCGCGCGAACTCCATGTGGCGGTAGACCGTGCCGGCATTCGCGGTGGTGGTCGTCACGACATAATGGGTCTCGCCCAGCCGCGCGCAGGTGCCGTCGTCCCAGGCCTGCCCGTCCTCGCGCAGCATCAGACCATAGCGAACCATGCCGGTCTTCAGGCTCTTCATCGCATTGCAATAGAGACGGTCGAGGAATTCGGCGGCGTCCGCGCCCTGCACATCAACCTTGCCGAGCGTGGTCACGTCGCAAATGCCCACGCCCTTGCGCGCCGCCAGAACCTCGCGGTCCACCGACTGCCTCCAGTGCGTTTCGCCGGGGCGCACGAAATACTGCGCGCGCATCCATTGGCCGACTTCCACGAAGACGGCGCCGTGGGCGGCCGCCCATGGGTGGCTCGGCGTCAGGCGGCGGGGGCGGAAA
The DNA here is from genome assembly GCF_024053505.1 of Mesorhizobium liriopis. Classification (GTDB taxonomy): domain Bacteria; phylum Pseudomonadota; class Alphaproteobacteria; order Rhizobiales; family Rhizobiaceae; genus Mesorhizobium_B; species Mesorhizobium_B liriopis. The sequence goes on from NZ_JAMXQS010000009.1 coordinate 95,815, forward strand.
TGCTCGCCCGTGTTGCCGCCGCCCAGGACGGAAATCGAAACCGGCGTGTAGGGCGGGCGGAAGATCGTGGTGCCCGTTTCGGCAATGCCCTTGCCGGTCATCTCGGCCATCACGGCGAGGGCGGAAACATTCGCCGTCTTGCCCTGATCGGTCGCCATGCCGAGCGTGGTCCAGCGCTTGAGGTGCTCGACCGCGCGCATGTTCTCCTGATGCGAGAGCTTGACGTCCTTCACCGTCACGTCGTTCTGGAAATCGATCCAGGCGCGGTGCTTGCCCGGCACGTGCCAGAGCGGACGCAGGTTCAGTGGCGCGTCTTCGGCGGCGGGTAGTGCTGGCCGGCTCGCCGCGATCCCGAGGTCGTTCAGGGCACGGAGAGCGGCATCCGCGCCCGAAGCCAGTGCCGCATGCGTGGTGCCTTGGGCCGCCGCGGCGCCGGCGACGATCATACCACCGGGCAGGTCCGCGGGGGCCAGAAATGTCTGCTGCGCCTCGTCCCAGACAGGACGTCCGCGCTGATGGGAAGCGAGGTGCACGTTCGGGTTCCAGCCGCCCGATACGCCGAGCGCGCTACAGGCGATCCATTCGGTCTGGCCGCCGCGCGTGACGGCGACTGATTGAAGCCCGAGCCGTCCTTTGGAGCCGGACACGACCGCGTCGTTGATGACGCGATATGTGCCTTTCGCCTGTGCGTTGGGGCGTGAGTCCACGACCGCCGCGATCTCGACGCCGCGCGAGATGAGATCGAACGCGGTGCGGTGGCCATCATCGTTGTTGGTGAAGATCGCGACGCGCTTCGCGGGGCTCACCGCCCAGCGATTGGCATAGGCGCGCAACGCGCCGCCCAGCATGATGCCGGGCCGGTCATTGTCCCGGAAGGGAATATGCCGCTCGGTGGCGCCGCCTGCCAGAACGGTGCGTTTGGCCGTGATGCGCCAAAGCGTCTGGCGGGGCTGGATGCCGGGCTCAGGCTTGTGATCCGACACGCGCTCGACCGCGCCATAGATGCCATGGTCGAAGGCGCCGAACACCGTGGTGCGACGAAGAATGCGCAGGTTGGAAAGGCTCGCGAACTCGGCTTCGAGGCTCGCAATCCATTCCGTGGCAGGCCGGTCGTCCAGCGAATGACTTTCGGCCAAGAGCCGCCCGCCCAGGCGGTGGTCCTCGTCGGCGAGGATAACTCTCGCTCCGGCCCGCGCGGCGGTCAGTGCCGCGGCAAGGCCGGCAGCGCCTGCGCCGACCACGAGCAGGTCGCAATGGAGGAAGCCCTTATCGTAGGCGTCGGGATCGCCTTGCATCGACAGGCTTCCAAGGCCCGCCGCGCGGCGGATCGCGGGCTCATAGAGCTTTTCCCAGAAGGCGCGGGGCCACATGAAGGTCTTGTAGTAGAAGCCTGCGGTGAGGAAATTGGCGAAGAGATCGTTGACCGCCATCGCGTCGAAGCGAAGCGAAGGCCACCGGTTCTGGCTCCGCGCCTGAAGCCCGTCGAAGAGTTCCACGGTCGTCGCACGCGTGTTGGGCTCGCGCCGCGCGCCATCGCGCAGTTCGACCAGCGCATTGGGCTCCTCGGAGCCCGCCGCGATGACCCCGCGCGGGCGGTGATACTTGAACGAGCGGCCCATCAGCCGCACATCGTTGGCGAGAAGGGCCGAGGCGAGCGTGTCGCCGGGATGGCCGGCATAGGTCTTGCCGTCAAAGGAAAAGCGCAGCGTCCGGCTGCGGTCGATCAGGCCGCCGGACAGTCTCATGCCAGGTCTCCTCCGTCACGCGAGGCGCGGTTGCGTGCCACCACGTCGCCGGCGAGTTCGGCACCCAGGATTTCGTGTGTCACCGTGTTTCGCGTCACCACCAGCCAGGAGCGGTCGCCCTGTTCGTGGAACCACAATTCACGGTGCAGGCCGGCCGGGTTCTCGCGCAGGTAGACGTAAGGAAAGAACGTCTCGGCCGCATTCTCAGCCATGCCGTCCGGGCGCAGGAGAAGCGATGCGTCGCCGAGATAGGAGAACTCCTGCGCGTCGCGCAGGCCGAGCAAGGGATGGGGGATCAGCATGGAACTGGCCTCAATGCAGGTTCGGCTGGGCGCCCGCGCCCTTTTCGTCGATCACGGTGCCGCGCTGGAACCGGTCGAGCCGGTAGGCGCCAGCCGTTTCGTGGGGGCGGTCGGTGGCGAGCAGGTGCGCGAACGCGTAACCGGATGCGGGCGTCGCCTTGAAGCCGCCATAGCACCAGCCGGAATTGAGATAGAGCCCGTCGATCGGGGTGCGGTCGATGATCGGCGAGCCGTCCATCGACATGTCCATGATGCCGCCCCACATGCGCAGGAGCCGCGCGCGGCCGATCATCGGCATCACCGCCATGCCGCCTTCGGCGACATCCTCGACGGTCGGCAGGTTGCCGCGCTGCGCATAGGAATTGTAGCCGTCGATATCGCCGCCGAAGACGAGGCCGCCTTTGTCGGACTGGCTGATATAGAAATGGCCCGCGCCGAAGGTGATCACGCCCGGAATGGTCGGCTTCAACCCTTCGGAGACAAAGGCCTGCAGGACATGGCTTTCGATCGGCAGCTGCCCCATGCCGGCCTGAGCCATCACGCGGGAGGTGGAGCCCGCGACTGCGACACCGACCTTCTTGGCGCCGATGAACCCACGCGAAGTCTCGACGCCCTTGACCGTGCCGTTCTCGATACGGAAACCCGTCACTTCGCAGTTCTGGATGAGGTCCACGCCTGCACGGTCGGCGCCGCGCGCATAGCCCCAGGCCACGCCGTCATGGCGGGCCGTGCCGCCGCGTCGCTGCAGGAGCCCGCCTTTGACCGGGAAACGCGCATTGTCGAAATTGAGGAACGGGATCATCGCGCGCAGCGCGTCGCGCTCCAGAAGCTCGGCATCGGCACCTGCCAGGATCGCCGCATTGCCGCGCCGGCGATAGGCGTCGCGCTGGCCGTCGGTGTGGAACAGGTTGACCACGCCGCGCTGGCTGACCATCGCGTTGAAGTTGAACTCCTGCTCGAGGTTTTCCCAAAGCTTCATCGAGAATTCGTAGAAGGGCTCGTTGCCGGGCAGCAGGTAGTTCGAGCGGATGATGGTGGTGTTACGCCCGATATTGCCCGAACCGAGCCAGCCCTTTTCGAGTACCGCGATGCGCGACTGCTTGAAGGTGTTGGCGAGATAATAGGCCGTCGCCAAGCCATGTCCGCCGCCGCCCACGATCACGGTATCGTACGCGGCCTGGGGCTCTGGATCGCGCCACAGCGGACGCCAGCCTTTGTGCCCGCGGAGGGCTTCCTGCAAGACGCGGAATGCTGAATAGCGCATTCTCGGCCACTCCCGGATCATTCGAAAATCGAACTCTGTCTAGCGTAGCGAAGCGGCTTTGACTTGTCATAAAGTGACGAGAACTTGTCTTCCGGCGAAGCGCGTGATCTCAGTGTTTCCCGTGAAACAAACCGGAGCGGCTTTGAGCGATCAGGATGCGATGCGGGTGGGGTTCATCCTGACACCCTCCTATGCGCTGATGTCGCTCGCCTCCGCCGTAGAACCATTGCGGGCGGCCAACCTCCTTGCGGGATGCGAGCTTTACCGCGTGTCGTTTCTTTCCGTTGCGGGTGGCTTCATGGCGTCGACGGCAGGCGGCGGGTTCATGACCGCGCCGCTGGCTGCAGCCATGCAAAGCGAGGCGGATATCCCGGACCTCGTTTTCGTGGTGGCCGGCGGCAATCCCATGCTGTTCGCCGATGCCGAGCTCGACCGGAGCCTTCGGCAGCTCCAGCGAAAGCGCGTCGCGCTGGGCGGCATTTCGGGCGGGCCGGCCATTCTGGCAAAGGCCGGATTGATGGAAGGGCGGCGCTTCACCGTGCATTGGGAGCACCTCGACGCGTTGCGCGAATATGCGCCCGATCTTTTGCTCGAACACGCGCTCTACGTGATCGACCGCGACCGCTATTCATGCGCCGGCGGGGTCGCCGCCATCGACATGATGGGCGCGCTGATCGCCCGCCAGCATGGGGCGTCCTTCGCGCGCGATGTCAGCGACTGGTTCATCCATCCGGGTCTGCGCAAGGCGGATCAGCCGCAATTGGAGCAGGCGGGCCAGAGGCTCGGTTTTCCTCATCCGGTGCTCGAGGCGGCGGTGGAACTGATGAGCACCCATATTGCCGATCCCTTGAGCCCCGAACAGATCGCCTCGCTCTCGGGCGTGGGCCTGCGCCAGCTTCAACGCCTGTTCGCCGAGCGTCTGGGTGCGCGCATGATGGTGTTTTACCGCGACCTGCGGCTGGCCAAGGCCGATCAGCTTCTGCAGCAGACCGCACTTCCCGTGCTCGAGATCGCGTTGATGAGCGGCTTTGCGAGTGCCGCGCATTTCTCGCGCGCGTTCGCCGAAAAGTATGGTGCGGCACCGCGCGAAAGGCGACGTGCCGCGCTGAAGATGCCGTCGGCTACGCAATAGAAAACGGGGCGGCACAACCGCGCCGCCCGCCGGATTTGTCGGCAGCACTCACACGTCGAGCGTGGTTTCGCGCTCCCATTCCGTGAAGTGGGCGCAATAGCTGTCCCATTCGCGGCGCTTGAGCTTGAGATAGGCGCTCGAGAAGTCGCGGCCGAGCGCGTCCTGCAACTCGTCGTCCTTCTCATAATCGCGCAGCGCGTCGAGCAGGTTGAGCGGTAGGCGCGGCGCATCGGTAACCGTGTGGCCGTCCTTGTACATGTCGATGTCGTAGTGCCGGCCCGGATCGGCTTGATGGCGGATGCCGCTCAGGCCGGCCGCGATGATCACGGCCTGCAGGAGATAGGGATTCGCAGCGCCGTCGGGCAGGCGCAGTTCGAAGCGGCCGGGGCCGGGCACGCGCACCATATGGGTGCGGTTGTTGCCGGTCCAGGTCACGGTGTTGGGTGCCCAGGTCGCGCCCGAGATCGTGCGTGGCGCGTTGATGCGCTTGTAGGAATTGACCGTCGGATTGGTGATGGCGGCAAGGGCCGAGGCATGGCGCATGATGCCGCCCAGAAACTCCTTGCCGCGCGCTGACAACCCGAAGGGCATCGCGCTATCGGCAAAGGCGTTGGTCTTGCCGTCCACGTCCCAGACCGAGATATGGGCGTGGCAGCCGCTGCCCGTCAGCCCCTTGAAGGGTTTGGGCATGAAGGTGGCGCGCAGCCCGTGCTTCTCGGCGACCGACTTCACCATGAATTTGAAGAAGGAGTGCTTGTCGGCGGTCGCGAGCGCGTCGTCATATTCCCAGTTCATCTCGAACTGGCCGTTCGCGTCCTCGTGGTCGTTCTGGTAGGGCTTCCAGCCGAGTTCGAGCATGTGGTCGCAGATTTCGGCGATCACGTCATAGCGCCGCATCACGGCCTGCTGGTCGTAGCAGGGCTTCTCGGCCTTGTCGTATTCGTCCGAGATGACACTGCCATCGGGTGACACGAGAAAGAATTCGGGCTCGACGCCCGTCTTGACCCGCAAGCCCTGTTCGGCCGCCTCACCGACCAGCCGCTTGAGCAGCACGCGCGGCGCCTGCGCCACCGGCTTGTCTTCCATCACGCAATCGGCCGCGACCCAGGCGACTTCCTTTTTCCACGGCAGCTGGATCACCGAAGACGGGTCGGGCAGCGCGAAAAGGTCGGGGTGGGCCGGCGTCAGGTCGAGCCATGTGGCGAAGCCCGCAAAGCCCGCGCCGTCCTTTTGCATGTCGGCGATGGCCTGTGCCGGAACCAGCTTGGCGCGCTGGCCGCCGAACAAGTCCGTGTAGGAGATCATGAAATATTTGATGCCGTGCTCGGCGGCGAAGTCCTTGAGTTGGAGCGTCAATGCAGTTCCCCTTGCCTTTTATGCTTTTGAAAATGATCGGGCCCGGCAGCTCTCCCAAACTGCCGGGCCCGACGATCGGTCAGAACCCCCCTTTGCCCGGCACCCAGGAGGTGCCCGCCAATGGCACCTGGGCCATGGCCGAGGCCTCGATGGTGAGGGCGCAGAGGTCTTCGGGTTCGAGATTGTGCAGGTGGTTCTTGCCGCAGGCGCGCGCGATGGTCTGCGCTTCGAGCGTCATCACCTTGAGATAGTTGGCGAGACGGCGGCCGGCGATCACGGGATCGAGGCGTGAAGCGAGTTCCGGGTCCTGCGTGGTGATGCCCGCCGGGTCGCGGCCCTCGTGCCAGTCGTCATAGGCACCGGCCGTGGTGCCGAGCTTGCGGTATTCCTCTTCCCAGCGCGGATCGTTGTCGCCGATGGCAACGAGGGCTGCCGTGCCGATGGCGACCGCGTCGGCGCCGAGCGCCAAGGCTTTCGCCACATCCGCGCCCGAGCGAATGCCGCCCGAGATGATGAGCTGCACCTTGCGATGCATGCCCAGATCCTGAAGCGCCTGAACGGCGGGGCGGATGCAGGCCAGCGTCGGCATGCCGACATTCTCGATGAACACGTCCTGCGTGGCCGCCGTGCCACCCTGCATGCCGTCGAGCACGACCACATCGGCGCCGGCCTTTACCGCGAGTGCCGTGTCATAATAGGGGCGTGCGCCGCCGACCTTGACGTAGATCGGCTTTTCCCAATCGGTGATCTCGCGCAACTCGTTGATCTTGATCTCGAGATCGTCCGGGCCAGTCCAGTCGGGGTGGCGGCAGGCCGAGCGCTGGTCGATGCCTTCGGGCAGGTTGCGCATCTTGGCGACCCGGGGGGAAATCTTCTGGCCGAGCAGCATGCCGCCGCCGCCGGGCTTCGCACCCTGGCCGACCACGACTTCGATCGCGTCCGCGCGGCGCAGGTCGCGCGGGTTCATGCCATAGCGCGAGGGGAGATACTGATAGACGAGCGTCTGGCTGTGGCCGCGCTCCTCGTCGGTCATGCCGCCATCGCCCGTGGTGGTCGAGGTGCCCGACAGCGTCGCGCCGCGCCCGAGCGCTTCCTTGGCGTTGCCGGAAAGCGCGCCGAAGCTCATGCCGGCGATGGTGACGGGAATCTTCAGCTTGATCGGCTTTCTCGCAAAGCGGGTGCCGAGCGTGACGGAGGTGTCGCAGCGCTCGCGATAGCCTTCGAGCGGGTAGCGCGAGATCGAGGCGCCGAGGAACAGGAGGTCGTCGAAGTGCGGAACCTTGCGCTTGGTGCCGCCGCCGCGAATGTCGTAGATGCCGGTCGCCGCCGCGCGGCGGATCTCGGCCATGGTCGCATCGTCGAAGGTCGCAGACTTGCGCGGCGGGGTGGGCGGATTGTGATAGCTCATGATCGATTGTTTCTCCGCTCAGTAGGCGTCGGCATTGTCGATGTTGAAGGTGTAGAGCGTGCGGGCCGAGCCGTAGCGCTTGAAGTCTTCCGGCTTGGCATCGGACACGCCGGCCTTTTCGAGAAGCGCGCCGAGAGCCTCGATGTGCTCAGGCCGCATTTCCTTTTCGATGCAGTCGGCGCCGAGGCTCTTGACCGAGCCGCGCACGAAAAGACGCGCCTCGTAGAGTGAGTCGCCCAGCGCATCACCCGCGTCGCCCAGAACCACGAGATTGCCGGACTGCGCCATGAAGGCCGACATGTGCCCGATCGAGCCGTGCACCACGATGTCGATGCCCTTCATCGAGATGCCGCAGCGCGAAGCGGCGTTGCCCTTGATGACGAGCAGCCCACCACGCCCGGTGGCGCCCGCATATTGCGAGGCGTCGCCCTCGATCACGACCGTGCCCGACATCATGTTCTCGGCCACGCCGGGACCGGCTGAGCCGTGCACGGTGACCGTGCCGCCGTCATTCATGCCCGCGCAATAATAGCCGACCGAGCCCTTCACCTCGACGGAAACGGGCGCGTCGATGCCGACCGCCACCGAATGGTGGCCGCGCGGGTTGACGACCTCGAAGGCCGTGTCGTTGGCGCCGTCCTTGATGTCGTGAAGGGCTTGGTTGAACTCGCGCAGCGGCGTGACGGAAAGGTCGAAAACGGGCATCGGAAATCCTGAGAGGGAAGGAATGGAGAGGCGCGGCTCAGGCCGCGGCCTTTTCATGGTCCCAGAAGTAGACGGTGGCAGGCTCCGGCTCCCAGACGCGGGCGGTCTCGATGCCGGGCAGGTTGACGAGCGCGCGGTATTCCGAGCCGAAGGCGACATACTGGTCGGTCTCGGCCATCACGGCGGGCTTGCAGGCGATCGGATCGCGCACCACGCCGAAACCGGACTTGGTGCCGACCACGAAGGTGAAGAAGCCGTCCAGATCGTCGAGCGCGCCTTCGAGCGCCTGGCCGAGATCCTTGCCGGTATCCATTTCGGCGGTGAGATAGGCGGCGGCCACCTCCGAGTCGTTCTCGGTCTCGAAGCGAAGCCCACGCTTCTTGAGTTCGCGGCGCAGATTGTTGTGGTTGGACAGCGAGCCGTTATGGACGAGGCACTGATCGGCGCCCGTCGAGAAGGGATGGGCGCCGAGCGTGGTGACGGCGGATTCGGTCGCCATGCGGGTATGGCCGATGCCGTGCGTGCCGCCCATGGCGCGAACGCCGAAGCGGTTGACCACATCCTTGGGCAGGCCGACTTCCTTGTAGATCTCCACACTTTCGCCCGCGCCCATGACACGCAGCGTCGGTGCGATGGTGGACAGTGCCGCACGCACCGCATCGAGCTTGTCGGTCGCGAGCGTGATCACCGCATGCGTGCTCTTGATTTCAACTTTCGCGGTGCCGCCGGACGCATCCTCGATCTTGTCCTGAAGCCCGGCGAAATCCTGTTCGGGGTTGGCCGACTGAACGGTGATCTTGGCGTCGCCATTCGCCGCGCCGCCATAGATTGCGATGCCGGCAGAGTCCGGTCCGCGATCGGTCATGGTGATGAGCATGTCCGACAAAAGCGCGCCGAGCTGCGGCTCCAGCGCCTTGTCCTTGAGAAAGAGTCCGACGATCCCGCACATGGGGCTGATCCCTGATGACTGTGTTGCGAAAGGGATATCACCTTCAGTTCCGAATTCAACTGGTGTGAATGTTTTTTTCACATCAGGCAATTTCTAACGCAGGTACGCCTTGTTCGGAATTTCCCACGAGTGTAATTCGGGCATAAGAGTTTTACCTGAGGTGAAGTCGCAGCGTTCGCGTCGGCGCCGGTTCACGAGGACGGAATGTCAGACGCCAAAGCCAGCCACACGAACGCATCCGAGCCATCCCAGGCGCGAAAGAATTCGCTTAACCAGAACCCGCATGCCGTCCGCGATGCGCCCGAAAACGTGCTGGAAGTGGCGATCGGGCGCGAGGTGCGCGCGTTCCGGAAAAAACTCGGCATCACGGTGGCTGATCTGTCGGTCGCGACCGGCATCTCGATCGGGATGCTGTCGAAGATCGAGAACGGCGTGACCTCGCCCTCGCTGACCACGCTGCAAACGCTGTCGCGCGCGCTGGGCGTGCCCGTCACCGCCTTCTTCCGGCGCTTCGAGGAGGAGCACAACGCCGTCTTCGTCAAGAGCGGCGAGGGCGTCGATGTCGAGCGGCGCGGCACGCGGGCCGGGCACCAGTACACGTTGCTCGGTCATGTCGGGCCCAATTCCTCGGGCGTGGTGGTCGAGCCCTATCTGATCACGCTTTCCGAAGATTCCGATGTCTTCCCGACCTTCCAGCACGGGGGCATGGAGTTTCTCTACATGCTGGAAGGCGAGGTCACCTACCGCCATGGCCGCAACCTTTATGCCATGGCGCCGGGCGACAGCCTGTTCTTCGACGCCGATGCCCCACACGGCCCCGAGAAGCTTTCCAAGCGGCCGATCCGCTATCTTTCGATCATCACCTATCCCGAAGGTGCGGCGGGGGACTGAACGCCCGCTTCGCACCGAAGGGGACCGCAAGCGCACAACAGTCTTGCTGCGGCGCAGCACAGTCTTGCGCTTGACATTTCCTCTGCTTGGGTTCGTCATTCCTGTCAGGCAACAATGTTTGCCTGAAAGAAAACAGGGTGGATGAACCGCCGGGAGGAAAGATGAGCGTGAATCTGGCGCGGGATGCCGTCCCGCACGCCCTCGAAACGCGTATCGACCGCATGCACAGGCGTGACAGGATCGGCGCCATGGCCTTCGTGGTCGTGCTCTGGTTCGTCGTGCTCTTCGTGCTCTGGAGCATCTGGCCCGACATCACGAACGGAGCGATCCGCACCATTCTCTGCATCTGCGGCGCGGGCCTGCTCGTTCTCAACACGGCGGCGATCCTCGCCATGCTGCGCCATTACGAGAGCGACAAACACTTCATCTACAGCCTCGACCTGATGCATCTCGACGAGATGCGCCGGCAGAAGCGCGTTTGAGGAGACTTTCCATGGCCTATCAGCCACCCAAGCAGGGCTTTGTCGGGCAGATCGTGGATGTCGCGGTCTTGCTCGTGATGACGGTCGGCGCGCTCTACATTCCACTTTATCTCGGCCTCGCAGGTGCTGCCAAGACACCACGGCCCATCGAGAACCCCACCTGGGAAGCGCTCGGCCAGAATGCCGCCGAGCAGGCGCAATGGCAGGCCTTGGGCATCGCCGATCCGGCCGCCGCCAGCGACATCGTCACCGCGCGCTTCGACTACAGCTTCTCATGGGCCGCGCTTCTCGTCATGGCGGTGCTGGTGATCGGCTATTTCGTGCTCGTGGTCCGGCTTTCCGACAAGGAATACCGCGACGTCATCGCGGAGCGCTTCGACCGAAAATAGGCCGCCTTTATCCTTGGGAGGGGACAATGGACGTCTGGAACATCCTCGAATACTGCGCCTGGGCGCTGGCCGTCCTGTTCGGCGGCCATATGCTGATCGATCTCGCCCGGGTCGATTCCACTTATGACAATGACCTGCTGACCTCATCGCGCGAAGGCGAGATCGAGCTCACGCAGGAACTGCACAAGCTTTGAGGAGACGCCTGTGACACTCTCCTCAGCCGAACCCACAGTTCAAGCACAAGCCAGCACACAGGGTGGCGAACGTCTTCAGCTCCTGCGTGTGCTCGGCCCCGGCCATGTCTGGGCGCTCGGCGTCGGCATCGTCCTGGTCGGCGAATATATGGGCTGGAACTTCGCCGTCGGCAAAGGCGGCATGATCGCCGGTCTCGTCGCCTGCTGGCTGGCGGGACTGCTTTACACCTGCGTCGCCATGATCGACTCGGAAGTCACCTCCACGGTGGCCGCCGCCGGCGGTCAATATGCGCAGGCCAAGCACATCGTCGGACCGCTCATGGCCTTCAATGTCGGGCTTTTCCTCGTGATGGCCTATACGATGCTGGAAGCGGCGAACGCCATCACCATCGGCTTCCTGCTCGACACGGTGGCGGGACTGCAGGGCCATTCGGGTCTGCACCAGCCGCCCTTCATCGTCTTGACCGTGGTCTTCCTCGCCTGGCTCAACTATCGCGGCGTGTTGGCTACCCTCACCTTCAACCTGGTGATCACGGCCATCGCGTTTCTGGCCATCATCCTGCTCTTCGTTTCGGTCCAACTGGGTGCGTCCCATGTGCCGCTCGATTTCTCGGCCATTTCCACCGACCCGCTGCCCTATGGCTGGCTGGGTATCCTGGCTGCCCTTCATTTCGGGCTCTGGTACTATCTCGGCATCGAAGGCACCTGCCAGGCAGCAGAAGAGGTGCGCTCGCCCGCACGTTCCCTGCCCTACGGCACCATGGCCGGGATCATGACGCTGCTGATCGCGGCCACCCTCACATGGTATGTCTGCTCGGGGCTGATCCCGTGGGAATATCTCGGCCAGGCCGGCACGCCGCTTTTCGACGCCGCGCGCGTGACCGGCTCCACGCCGCTCATGGTCCTGCTCTTCATCGGCACGATCTTCTCGACGCTGGCTTCCGCGAATGGCTGCATCAACGACGCCTCGCGCGCCTGGTTCTCGATGGGCCGCGACCGTTATCTGCCCTCATGGTTCGGCGCAGTGCACCCGAAATACCGTACGCCCTATCGCTCGATCGTCTTTCTCGTGCCCATCGCGCTGATCTTCGCGCTCGGTGCGCCGCTCGATCAGGTGGTGACGTTCTCGATCCTGTCGGGCCTGCTGGGCTACACCTTCATGACCTTCAACATGGTGATGTTCCGCCGCAAATGGCCGCTCGGCACGATCAAGCGCGGCTATGTGCACCCTTTCCACCCGTTCCCCGCGATCCTGCTGCTCCTGATTTGTGCGGCGACTTATTTCGCGGTGTTCCTGGGCTATGGTTCGCAGCTGATCGCGATGATGTGCTTCTATATCCTCGCTTCGCTCTGGTTCCATTTCTGGCGCTATCGCTTCGTGCGCCGGGGCGACCAGTTCACGATGCCCTGGCCGCGTCCACAGGGGTGTTGAGCGATGCTGACGGCCGCGGCCCTGGCTTTGTCCGGCGTCGGAGCCGTGGTGCTCTTACATCAGGCGTGGCGCGAGCACAGACATGCTCTCGATCGGCGGGCGAAGATGCTGGCCGAGGCGCAACGCCTGTTTCCGGCTGGAAAGGTTACGCTCGGCCCGGATGGCTACCCCGACCTCCTCGTTTCGCGCATGGATGGGGGCGAACTCGCGCTTAGCCTGATCGCCGACACACTGGTCACCCGCCGCCTGCCGCAGCTCTGGCTCAAGCTCACGCTTCGCGAAGCCGCACCCCGGCGCAATTTCTCGCTCGGCGCTCTCGCGCGCTCCACGGGGGCCGAGTTCTATGCGCTGACGCATGGGATGCCCGAACGCCTGGCGGCACCCTCCGGTGAGATGCCCCTGATCCTGCGGGGCGACGGCGTCCCCGAAGGTGCAGGATTCGAGGCGGAGATCGCGGCGCTGTTTTCCGATCCGCAGCTCAAGGAAGCGGCCGTAACACCGCGCGGCGTGCGGATCGTGCGTCAGGTCTCGCAGGGCGATCGCGGTGCGCATCTGCTTTTGCGCCAGGCGCGCTTTTCCCTTGACGCCGTGCCGGCGGAAACGATCCTCGCCGCCCTGCGCGACGCCGAGCGTCTCAGCCGCGCATTGTGCGACCACGAGGCAGCTCTGCGGGAGGCGGCCTGAATGGCGGGCCCTTCAAACGCGTCCGTTGCCATGAGCTGGCCGCTCAATCCCTATTGGGTGTTGCTGCTCGCGATCCTGCTGCCCGGCGCCGGCCATGTGGCGGTGGGGCAGATCGGCCGTGGGTTCACCTTCATCCTGTTCATCGTGCTGTTCGGACTGCTGACGGTCATGACGACGACCGCCGACCAGTCCTTCGTCGCGCGCCATGCCGGTGGGCTCTTCGTCTGGGCCTTGTCTATCCCCGACGCTTATCGCCATGCCCGCATTCGCGCACTTAAAGGCGCAACGGAGGCCTGAGCTTCGAACGACCACCAGGCGGTCGAAATCCGGATCGCGCTGGAAGCCGTTGGTGAAGCCTGGGCCGGTCCCCGAGTGCCGCATCTCGGCTCTCGGGGACCGGCGCGTTTCGGCGGTCCTGCGCTCGATCGACCTTCATTGCCCCTGAACTGAACGGCTTGCACGGCTCGGCATGTGGGGCTTGCTCACCTTGGTGCTGCCTTCTGCTGCTGCTTTAAGCAAAATCGCCTAGCAATCAGTGCGCTGGGGGCTTTAATTCCCTGCCTTTGCACGTCAATGAATAAACAGGACTCGGATTGGGGGGAAACCATATGAGTACGCTCGACGTCATCACGATCGGCCGGTCCAGTGTCGATCTTTACGGCGCGCAAGTGGGGGGCCGGTTGGAGGACATGGGCTCGTTCCGCAAATATATCGGCGGCAGCCCGACCAACATCGCCTGCGGCGCGGCTCGCCTCGGGCTTCGCTCGGCGGTGATCACCAAGGTCGGGGACGAGCATATGGGCCGCTTCATCCGCGAGCAGCTGGGGCGCGAGGGCGTGGATGTGCGAGGTGTGGCGACCGACCCGGACCGGCTGACGGCCTTGGTCATTCTCGGCATCCGCGACGAGGATTCCTTTCCGCTGATCTTCTATCGCGAGAACTGCGCCGACATGGCGCTCAGCGAAAGCGACATCGACGAAGGCTTCGTGGCATCGGCGCGGGCGCTGGTGGTGACGGGCACGCATCTGTCGAACCCGCGCACGGCGGCCGCCGTGATGAAGGCGCTTCGCATCGCCCGCGAAAGCGGCGCGCAGACCGCGCTCGACATCGACTACCGCCCAAATCTCTGGGGCGTCGCGAGCCATGGCGAGGGCGAAAGCCGCTTCGTGGAAAGCGCTGCGGTGACGGAGAAGCTTCAGTCCTCGCTCCATCTCTTCGACCTGATCGTCGGCACCGAAGAGGAGTTCCATATTGCGGGCGGTTCGACGAACACGCTGGAAGCCTTGCGGGCCGTGCGCGCGGTGTCGAATGCGACGCTGGTCTGCAAGCGCGGCGCCAAGGGGGCCGTGGCGCTCGAAGGGGCGATCCCGGCCAGTCTCGACGACGGTCAGGCGGGCCCCGGCTTTCCGATCGAGGTGTTCAACGTGCTGGGCGCGGGCGATGGATTCTTCGCCGGGCTGCTCAAGGGTTGGCTCGATGGCGAGGCGTGGCCGAGAACGCTTGAATATGCCAATGCCTGCGGCGCCTTCGCCGTCAGCCGCCATGGCTGCACGCCCGCCTATCCGAGCCTGGAAGAGCTTCGGTTCTTTCTCGAACGCGGCGTGAAGCGGCCCGACCTGCGCAACGATGCCGAACTCGAGCAGATCCACTGGGCGACCAACCGCAAGGGTGATTGGTCCACCATGCGCGTTTTCGCCTTCGATCATCGTATGCAACTCGAAGAGATGGATGGCTACTCGCTCGAAAAGGGCGGCGCGTTCAAGGAGCTCTGCCTGCGCGCGGCCCTGCAGGTGCAGGCGGGCCAGAGCGGCTTCGGTATCCTTTGCGACAACCGGATCGGCCGCAAGGCGCTCCATGCCGCGTCCGGCTCTGGCCTCTGGATCGGACGGCCCTGCGAGTGGCCCGGCTCGCGTCCCTTGAGCCTCGAACCCGAGCTCGGGCTCGATTGCGGCGGGCTCGAAGAGTGGGCGCGCGCGAACGTCGTCAAGGTCCTGTGCTTCTGTCATCCGAGTGATGCGGCCGAAATGCGCGCAGAGCAGGAAGAAACCGTGAAGCGGCTGTTCGAGGCGTCCCGCCGCAACGGTCTGGAATTCCTGCTCGAGATCATCCCGTCCAAGGTCGGCCCGGTGGATGATGCCACCAACGGCACGCTGATCGAGCAGTTCTATGCGGCGGGCATCTATCCGGACTGGTGGAAGCTCGAACCGCTTAAGACGCCGAAGGCTTGGGAAAACGCGATTGCCGCCATCGAGCGCCACGATGCCCACACGCGCGGCATCGTGGTCTTGGGGTTGGATGCGCCACAAGACGAGCTTGCCGCATCGTTCAGCATCGCCGCAGCGTTTCCGCTCGTGAAAGGGTTCGCCGTGGGCCGCACGATCTTCGGTGACGCCGCGCGCGGATGGTTCGGGGGAAAGATCGACGACGAAACCGCAGTCACTGAGATGGCGCAGCGCTTCAGGCGTCTTTGCACGGTTTGGGATAATGCCCGCCAAGGGGCAGGAGGAAACGCATGAGTGAAACGATCCGCCTGACCGCGGCTCAGGCCATGGTGCGCTGGCTGTCGGTGCAGATGAACGAGGACGGCGAGCGCTTCATCGAAGGTGTGTGGGCGATCTTCGGCCACGGCAATGTCGCGGGCCTCGGCGAAGCCTTGCATGGGATCAGCGAAATGCTGCCGACCTGGCGGGGCCAGAACGAGCAGACCATGGCGCATGCCGCCATCGCTTATGCCAAGGCGAAGAAGCGCCGGCGCGCCATGGCGGTTTCCTCGTCCATCGGGCCGGGTGCCACCAATATGGTAACGGCGGCCGCCCTTGCGCATGTGAACCGGCTGCCTGTTCTCTTTATCCCAGGGGATGTCTTCGCCAATCGCCGCCCCGATCCCGTTCTCCAGCAGATCGAGGACTTCGACGACGGCACCGTTTCCGCCAATGACTGCTTTCGCCCGGTGAGCCGCTACTTCGACCGGATCATGCGGCCCGAGCAGCTGTTGACGGCGCTGCCGCGTGCGATGCGCGTGATGACCGACCCGGCCTCCTGCGGCCCGGTCACGCTTGCCTTCTGCCAGGACGTGCAGGCGGAAGGGTATGACTGGCCGCAAGCCTTCTTCGAACCGAAGGTCTGGCGCATCCGCCGCCCCGAACCCGACGCCCACGAACTCGCCAGCGTTGCCGACCTGATCCGCACTGCCAAGAACCCCGTGCTCGTTTGCGGCGGCGGGGTGATCTATTCGGAGGCCGAAACCGTGCTCGCCGACTTTGCGACCCGGCACAACATTCCGGTCGTGGAAACGCAGGCCGGCAAGTCGGCGCTTGCGCAGTCCCACCCGATGAATTTCGGCGCGGCCGGCGTCGATGGTTCGGCCGCCGCCAATGCGGTGTGCCGCGATGCCGACCTCATTCTGGGCATCGGCACGCGCTTCCAGGACTTCACCACCGGATCGTGGTCGCTGTTCGGCGCGGCCGGTCGCAAGCTCGTTTCGGTGAACGTGCAGCCTTACGACGCGGACAAGCATGGCGCGGTCGGCCTCGTGGCCGACGCCAGGGTGGCACTCGAGAAGCTGAGCGCAGCGCTCGACGGCCACAAGGCGCCCGGGGCCGATCCCGCGCTGCGCACGAACTGGCTGGCGCAGGTCGACAAGCAATGCGCAGCGCCTTCAGTCGAGCGCGAGAACCGGTTGCCCACCGATGCGCAGGTGATCGGCGCGGTGCAGCGGACGGCGACGGAAGCAACCATCGCCATGTGCGCCGCGGGCACCATGCCGGGCGCGTTGAAGCTTCTCTGGCAGCCCTCGCAGGGCGGCTACCACATGGAATACGGCTTCTCCTGCATGGGCTACGAGCTGGCCGGCGCGCTTGGAACGAAACTGGCGCTGCCCGGCCGTGAGGTCGTCTGCTTCGTCGGCGACGGCTCCTACATGATGGCCAATTCCGAACTGGCGACCGCCGTGATGCGCCGCGTGCCGTTCACGGTCGTGCTCACCGACAATCGCGGCTATGGCTGCATCAACCGCCTGCAGGCGGGCACCGGCGGCGAGCCCTTCAACAATCTCTACATCGACAGCAATATCGAGGTGCAGCCCGAGATCGACTTCGTGGCGCATGCCGGTTCCATGGGGGCCTATGCCGAGAAGGCGAAGGATATCGGTGATCTGGAAGCACGGATCACGGCGGCGCGCGGGCGCGACCGGCCGACCGTCATCGTGATCGACACGGACCCGGCGCCGGGTCCGGGCGACAGCACGGATGGCGGCAACTGGTGGGACGTTGCCGTTCCGGAAGTGGGCGAGAGCGAGAAACTCTCGGCTGCGCGCAGCCGCTATACCGCCCATCTCGCAAGCCAGAACCTGGTGAACTGAACGCCGCCCGCGCGGCCTGGAAAGCGAACCGACCATGTCCCAGCTTCTTCGCAAGCCCTTCGGCACCCATGGCAAGGTGCACGAGATCACGCCTCAATCCGCCGGCTGGCGCTATGTCGGCTTTTCGCTCTACCGCTTGCGCGCGGGCGAAGAAGCGGGAGAGGCGACGGACACCAACGAGGTGATCCTCGTGATGGTGGAGGGCAAGGCATCGCTTCAGGCCGCGGGTCAGGACTGGGGCGTGCTCGGGGAGCGCATGGATGTGTTCGAGAAGACGCCGCCGCACTGCCTTTACGTGCCGAACGGGCAGGCGTGGCGCGCGACGGCCGAAACCGACTGCACGATCGCGGTCTGTTCGGCACCGGGAAGAGGTGGGCATCAGGCCCGGCGCATCGGACCGGACGGCATCACGCTGACTGCGCGCGGCAAGGGCACCAACACGCGCCACATCAACAACATCGCCATGGAGAACGAGGACTTCTGCGACGCGCTCCTCGTGACGGAGGTGTTCACCCCGGCCGGGCACTGGTCGTCCTATCCATCGCACCGGCACGACGAGGACGACTTCCCCCGCATCACCTATCTCGAAGAAACCTATTATCACAGGCTGAACCCCGCGAGCGGCTTCGGCATCCAGCGCGTCTATACCGATGACGGACGGCTCGACGAGACCATGGCGGTTGCCGATGGCGACGTGGTTCTGGTGCCGCGCGGCCACCATCCGTGCGGGGCGCCCTATGGCTTCGAGATGTACTATCTCAACGTCATGGCCGGCCCTTTGCGCAAATGGCGCTTCGTGCCCGATCCCCATGTCGAATGGATCATGAAACGGGACGCTTGAGGCGTTTTCGTCGCGCTCTCAGGCCGGCGCGACGCGCGGGCCTGCACGCACCGGCACCGCCCATGCGGCGAGAAGGGCAAGCGCGGCGAGCGCGAAGATGCCCCAGAATGACCAGTGCAGGGCGCCGTCCAACACGCGCTCGAGCAGCGGATCGGTGGAGGCACGCGAAAGGCCGTCGGGTGTTTCGAGCGCGGACCAGACGCGGTCGGCCTCCGTGCCGCCATAGCGGGCGATGCCGAGATTGAGGATGGCGCCCAAGACGCTCGCACCCAGCGTGTTGCCGAGCGAGCGGGCGAACACGTTGGATGCGGTGGCGGCTCCCCGCGCGCTCCAGTCCACGCTGTCCTGGATCAGCACGATGCAGGTGATGGAAAGGAGCCCCATGCCGAAGCCCATCACGAAGGAGGCGGTGCCCGCAAGGGCCGGGTGGCTCTGGGTGGAAAGCATCAGCAGGCCAGCAGCACCCACAGGCAGGATGATGCCGCCCAAGCGCAGCGTGCCGCGCAGCCCCAGGCGGCGGAAGAAGCGGGCGGAAAGGGTCGCGGCCAGCGGCCAGCCGACGGCGAGTGCGGTGAGCGTGAAGCCTGCCACCAGCGGCGAGCGTCCGAGCACGCCCTGCACGTAAAGCGGCAGGATCGTGGTCAGCCCGATCAAGCCCATGCTGGCAAGCAGTGTCGCCGTGTTGCCGGCCGCCACCAGAGGCCGGGTCCAAAGGGAAAGTGCCACCATCGGCTCGGCCGCACGATTTTCTTGCCAGAGAAAGACCGCGAAGAAGATCACGGCCGCGGCAAATGCCCCGCCCGCGAGACGGGGTGCGGCGTTGAGTTCGGTCAGCGCCACGATCAGGCCGACCATGGCGAGCGAAAAGAGCACCGCGCCTTCGTAGTCGATGCGATGCCGTTTGCGCTCCACGGATTCGCGCAGGAAAAGCACGAAGCCGAGGATGGTGAGGATGCCGATAGGCAGGTTGATCCAGAAGATCCACGCCCATGACAGGTTGTCCACGATCAACCCGCCCGCGAGCGGGCCGGTGACGGCGGAAAAGGCCCAGACGCTGGAGATCAATCCCTGAACGCGGCCGCGTTCTTCCAGCGGATAAAGGTCGCCCACGATGGTCATGGCGACAGGCTGGATGGCGCCGGCACCCAGGCCCTGGATGAGGCGGAACCCGATCAGGGCGGCCATGGAGGTGGCAAGCCCGCAGAGAATGGAGCCGACAAGGAAGATGACGATGCCGGCGACGATCACGGGCCGGCGCCCGAACAGGTCGGCGAGCTTGCCATAGATCACCGTGGTCGTGGTCTGGGCGAGGAGAAACGCGGCGAAGACCCAGGTGTAGCGCTCGAAGCCGCCGAGCTGCCCGACGATCTTGGGCATGGCGGTGGCCACGATGGTGGCCTCGATCGCCACCATGAAGATCGCGAGCATGATGGCGGCCACAACAAGCGGGCGCCGCGAGTGGGAGGGGTGAGGCATCGGCGGTTCCGGAAAGCTCGGGCGAGAAGGAAAAGAACGAGCCGAGACGGAGTGCGCGGAGACGAAGGCCTCGCGCGGGTCCGGAGCGGGGCCGCGAAGCAGGCAATTTGGGCGCGGACCGGCGGAAGGCAATGGGGCGAAAGCTCGCCTGCCTCACATCTTCAGTGGATCCACATAGCCCGTCAGCTCGAGATAGCCGCGCCCGCCCTCCGTTCGCACGGCCCCTTCCCAGTAGACGGGCAGGCCGCCCGTGCGCCCGTCGAGTTCCTGATCGGGAAAGAGCGGCACGAGCCGGAAGCGGCGTTCGCCCTCGGGGAGGCGGACGGCAAGCGTCTGTTCGACGGGATAAAGGGCATCCGTGCGCGGCGAGCGCCATTCCTTATGGGTGGTGAAGAAAACATCCTCGGGCGCGAAACGCCGGATCGTGCCATCGGGCCGGCGCAGCGAGCCGCCGGCCCAGACCGTGCCGCCGTCGAGCCCGCGAATGCGGAAGACCATCAGCGCCGAGCCGTCGTCGAGGTTGAGCCCCGTCCAGTCCCAGCCGGCGGCATTGGGCGCGAGATAGGAAGACGACCATTCGCGGTCGAGCCAGGCTTCACCGGAAACAGGCAAGGCTTTTCCCTCCCGCGTCGCCGTGCCGGAAACCCGCAAATGCGGCAGAGAATAATAGTTGCTGGCTTCCTCCGGCTTGGGGCCCTTGCGGCTGAACCCCTCTTCGCCCTGCAGAAACGGAGCCTGCGTCGGCTCGAAGGAAAGGTCGAGCGCGAAGTCGGCGCCGACCGCGCGCGTGGAAAAACGGTTGTCGCTTTCGCGCCGGAAGAACCAGCCGCCGAGCGCCACATCGGCATCGCCCGTTCTGGCTTCGGCCAGGCCGAAGCCCGCGCGTGCGGCGCGCTCGGCGTGGAGCAGGCGGCCGACGGAAGGGTCGGACAAGGCGGCATGGGCGAAAAGCACCTGAGTGGGCGCGAAACGGCTCGGGTTCTTCTCATCCACCGGCGGGCGGGTGCGGAAGAACGTGACCTGAAAGCCCATCTCCTTGTTGTCCGCCGTCTTCAGCCAGCCCGTCACATACCACCACTCCGTGCGGAACCGAGGATGAGCGCCGTGATCGGCGGGAAACGCGAAGGGCGTGGCCGGACGCACGGCCGCATAGTCGGTGCCGGTGTTCTGCGCTGCAACCGGGATGGCCAAGCTCAGCAGGCCGGAAACGAAGGAGACGAGGAAACGCCCGATCATCACCAGTCCTCCCGCACGGCGAGCACGGCACTTTGCGCGGTGGCGCGGCGGCCTGCGATCATGGCGGTGAGGGCCGCCGCCGCGATGAGCGCCATGATCACGCCCACCACCGTTCCCCATGGCACATGCGTGTCCATGGTCCAGTTGAAGCTTTGGGGGTTGATCACATGGATCAGAACCTGGCTCAGCACGGCGCCCAGAAGAACGCCCGCGACACCGCCGACGAGCCCGAGCAGAGCCCCTTCCGTGCCGAGCATGGCGATCACCTGGGTCTTGCTGAGCCCCAGATGCCGCAGCATGCCGAACTCGCGCACGCGCGCGATCACCTGCGCGGACACGGTCGCTGCGACCCCGGCGAGCCCGACCAGGATCGCAACCGCTTCGAGCAGGTAGGTGACGGCAAAGGAACGGTCGAAAAGGTCGAGCGCGAAGCGGCGCAGCGCTGCGGGTTCGGTCACCTCCGCGCTTTGCCGGGCCGTGGGCGGAAGGACGGCACGCAGACCATCCGCCACCGCCTCGAAGCGCGCATCCGGGGCCAGCCGCACCATGGCCTCGTCGCGCGTGGCGTCGCCCGTCAGCCGCGAATAGTCGGCGCTGTCGATGACCACGGCACCGGCCTGACGCGCATAGTCGCGCCAGATGCCGGCCACTGCGAAACGGTTGCCGCTTCCTCCCAGCGGTAGCGCAATGGTGTCGCCGGGTTGCCAGTTGTAGATGCGCGAGGCCGGTTCGGAAACGTAAACGGGGATCGCACCGGCCGGCAGATCATCACCGCGTTCGATCAGAACGAGGAGCGGGTCGGACCGGGATGCATCGAGGGGGCGGGCGATCAGCGTCACGGGCGGACGGTCGGGCTGAATGGTCAGCGGCAGCTGGCGGCTGAAGGCGATGCGCCCGACACCGGCCACGTTTGCGAGCCGGTTCTGGGCGTCAGGGTCGAGAGCCGGCCCGCCGGCCGTGCGAAGGTAGAGATCGGCTGAGAGCACCTGACCCAGCCACTCGTCCACGGCGGTGCGGAAGCTTGTCACCATGATGGCCATGGCGATCATCAGCGCGGTGCTGGCGACGATGCCGCAAAGGGCTGTCGCCGCCTCGCCCGGCGCGCCGTGGATGTGACGGACGGCGAGCAGGCGCGGCACGCTCTGGCCGGGCAGGCGCACCAAGCCCCCGAGCAGCTTGCGCGCCAGCCAGGGCACGCCCGCCACGCCGCCGGCAAGCAGAAGCGCCATGCCGACGAAGCCGAGGACCGGCAGGCCGTCGAGGGCCGGCGCCAGCGAGACGAGCGCGCCTGCGCCCACCAGAACCAGCGCGGGCAGCCATGGCACGGGTGCGCGGGGATCGAGCATGTCGCCGCTGTTCTTGAGGGCCGCGGCCGGTGCCGCGCGCGCCGCCGCGCGCGCCGGCAGGATGCTGCCGCCGAGCGCAGCCAGGAGACCGAGCAGAAAGAAGACGAAGGCGGCCACCGGCTGGAACACGACGCGGTTGCCCGCGCCGCTGAAATAGCCCGCGCCGAGATCGCCGCCGAAAAAGCGGAGTGCGGCACTCGCCAGCCCATAGCCGAGCAACAATCCGAGGCTCGCGCCGATCAACCCGATGAAAAGCCCTTCGAGCGCCACCGCCGCGATGATGCCGCCACGCGGCAGACCGAGCGTGCGCACCAAGGCAAAGGCGCGCAGGCGTCGCGCGACGGAAAGGGATTGGGCGGAAAAGACGAGAAAGCCGCCGGTCAGCAGCGCCACGAGAGCCAGCATGTCGAGATTGACGCGATAAGCGCGCGAGAGCGCGGAGCCTTGGGCCGCTTCGGTTTCGGCGCTGCCGAGCACGGCATCCGCGGGCAGGATCGTGTTGAGCGCCTCTTCCGCGGCAGTGCGATCCGTCAGTTTGAGGTCGATGCGGTCGAGCCGGCCGAGCCGATCGAAGCGCCATTGCGCGGCGGCGATGTCGACCACGCCCAGCGCCTGCTCACCGCCGGCACCCGGCAGCGAGCCGGCAAGCTGGAACGGATGGCTTTGCCCGTTGGCGGAAACGAGGATCCTGTCGCCGATCTTCGCACCCGTGGCGGCCAAGGCCGCATCTGACAGGAAAACTGTTTCCGCAAAGACCGCATCGTTCTCCGTATCAGGCCCCTGCGGACGCAGGCCTACCAAGCTCGGCGTGACGGAAGCCGCGCGGATCACGTCGAGGCCGAGCAGAGAAAAGCGCGCGCCGTTCGCTTCCCCTTCGAGGCTGACCACCGGACTCGCGTCGGCCACCCCCTCAGTGGTGGCGACGGACGGGTAGAGGTTTTCAGTAAAGCCCAGCGGGCTCGTGGCGCGCACGGCGAGATCGGCCGCGCCGTTGACGCCGCGCACCGCGCCCTCGAAGGAGGCAAGAGCCGAGCCGTTCACCAGATGGACGGCGAAGCCCAGTGCGACGCCGACCGCGATGGCAATGGCAGTCGCCAGAAAGCGCGCAGGGTGTGCCCGCCACTCGCCGGCGATCAGCCAGCGCAGGGCAAGGCGCGCGGAGAGGAGGCCGGGGGTCCGCGCGTCCTTTGCAGTGGCGAGCGCCATCAAGCGGACGCCTTGGTCGTCAGCGTTTCCGCCTGGTCGTTCTCGTGCAGGCCTGTCGCGGAAAGCGTCAGGATACGGTCGGCGACCGCAGCCGTGGCACGGGAATGGGTGACGATCACCGCCGCTGCCCCCTTGAGGCGCACGGCTTCGGCAAAAAGTGCGAGCACGCGCGCGGCGGTGTCGGGGTCGAGATTGCCTGTCGGTTCGTCCGCCAGGATCAGTGCCGGGTCATGCACAAGGGCCCGTGCGATGGCGACGCGCTGGAGCTCGCCGCCAGACAGGTCGCGCGCATAGGACTGGTCCCGGTCGCCTAAGCCCACAGCGGCAAGCATCGCCCGCGCCTGTGATTCCGCGCGGTGTCCATCCACTGAGACCAGCGCCAGGGGAAGCGCCACGTTCTGCGCGAGCGTCAGATAGGGCAGGATGTGGAAGGCCTGAAAGACGAAGCCGATCCGCTCTCGCCGCAGGGCCGTGCGGCTGTTCTCGTCGAGAGTTCCCAGCTCCCTGCCTTCGATGGCAACCGAACCGCTGTCGGCATCGTCCAGTCCGGCGAGGATGTTGAGCAATGTCGATTTGCCCACACCGGACTCGCCCAGGATCGCGACCAGTTCGCCCGAACCGACACTGAGATCGAGCCCACTGAAAAGCTGGCGCCCGCCCGGCACTGCCTTCCGCAGGCCGTGCACCGACAGAATGGCGGGGCTCGCCGCTTTTTCACGCTCGTTCTGTGCTCGCACGTTCAACAGCTGCCTGCCTTCGCCTGCCCCATCCATCCGGCTATATGGACAAGGCTCGCGCTTCCGACAGGTTGCCTGCGTCAGACCGATAAAGGGCAGCGGCTATGGCAGGAGCCGCACTTCAGCCATTTAGAGGACGCGTTTCGCGACCCGATGAGCCAACTGTTTGACTACGCGGCGGGCAACCGGCTCCGTGGGTCAGCGAATGCTGAAAGGGAAATATTTGGCGTTGATCATGTCGAAGGTGCCGTCTTCCACGATGGTGTCCAGCGCCTTGTTGAACTTGTTTCTCAGCTCTTCGTCTTCTTTTCTGACGGCGATCCCGGCACCTTCGCCGAAATAAGCGGGGTCGCTCACGTCCACACCGACGAATGTGCAGCACGCGCCTTCTTTCGTGTTCGTCAGCCAGTCGTATACCGCGAGCTTGTCTTCAAGGATGATATCGACCTTTCCCTCGGCCAAGCCCTTGTAGAGCTCAGGCGAGTTGGCGAAGAGTTGGGCGGAGAACGACTGGCCGTACTGGCTCTTGATATAAGCGGCTTGCGACGTCTCGAGCGTGACGCCGAGTTTGAGATCCTTGAGTGTCGCCGCGTCGACGGCTGTCACGCCCGCTCCCTTGCGGACCACATAGGAGGAGGGGCTGTTGTAGTAGGCCTTCGTGAAGGCGACCTTTTCCCTGCGCTCCGCCGTGATCGACATCGAAGAGATGACGGCATCGATTTTGTTGTCGATAAGATCCGGGATCATCTCGGTCCATTTGTGGGTGGCCAGCTCGCATCGCAGGGCCGCCGCCTCGCAAAGGGCATTCGCGATCTCGATGTCGAAGCCTTTCAGCTCCCCGGCTGAATCCAGGTAGTTGAACGGGGGAAACCCGCCTTCCACCGCGATTCTCGTCGTTTCCTCGGCGGAGGCGTGAGGCCCCCCGGCGCCGGTCAAAGCGGCGATGCCAGCCAGCATGCTGATCGCCGCGCGGCGAAGCCGTTGCCACTGCACTTTATCGGTCATGAACAAAGCTCCGAAGCCACGGACAGGCTTCCTGTCGCATTCAGTATTACCATTTGAGAGCATTGTTGCTTTTTTGTCTTAATGCTTCTTTGCTGGTTCTTGCCTGGGAAGTATCGTCTGAGACGTAAAGTTTTTTCAACAAATGCAGTGGAAGCTCATCGCATTGATGTGAGTGAAACGCGCGGGCCGATCAGAACGGAAATGGTGGAAGTGTCGCGGCATAGGGTCGCCTCGGGACGGCTTCTGCTTCTGGTCGGCGCCAGCGGGCTCGTGGCGGTCGCCATCATCGTCCTTGCCCTGGCATGGGCTGGATCCGAAAGCGACGCCGCAGCACTCGAACGGCAGCGATCGCTGGTCAATGCACGGCTGCAGGATCAGGTCACGCAGGTGCGCGACCTCATCGGGAAGCTGGGCGAAAGCCATGCGAGGCTCCAAGGCGATCATGCCTCAGCGGAGCCAGCGGGAAGCGCTGACGCAGCCGCCGGTCAACGGCGTGACGGCAACGATCTCGCCTTTCTGCGCCGGGCGGCCATCGAAGTCTTCGGGTTCGACCGGGCTTTCATCGCCAATCGAGACGGCTTGATCGCAACAGCCAACGAGCCATCGGCGCAAAACGGCTATCGCTGGATCAAGCCACTCCTGAAACCGCTCTGGGACGAGGCGGGAGAAAACGGTAAAGCACAACCAGTTCGCCCCGGCGAAGCCGATGCGCCGGACGGACGCGCGACTGCGCGGCTGATGCGGCTGGAAGGGCGGCCCTCCATCGTGGCCTTGGCGCCTGTCGCAGGAGTGGCGGCCGATAGTGCGCCTGCCAGTTCCGCTGCCGCTCCCTCCATCGTCGTGGTCCGTTATCTGGACGGCAGCGCGCTCGACAAGCTCAGCCGCGATCAGGGCCTCGCGGGGGCCCGGTATGCGCGCTCCGCCGACGCCGATGGTAATGAGGTTTCCTTCCAGGTCGATGATTCCGGCACCGGCGAGCCCATCGGTTTCATTATCTGGACGCCGGACCTTCCCGGCTCGATCGTGATCCATCGGCTCGTGCCGGCACTTTCAATCGCCACCTTGATGTTCGCCGCGCTTTTTGGCGCGCTGGTCATTCTGCTCCGCAAGAGCCTGAGCGAACTCAACGACAGCGAGGAACATGCGCGCCATCTCGCGAACCATGATGTTCTGACGCAGCTGCCGAACCGGGCCCTGTTCACGGCAAGGCTCGAGGAAGGCGTCCGCCAGGCGCGGGGGCAATCCGTTTTTCTTGCCGTCGCGCTTGTGGATCTCGACAGGTTCAAGGCGGTGAACGACACGCATGGGCATGCCGCGGGCGACGAGCTGATCCGTCAGGCGGCCAAGCGGATGTCGGATCAGATCGGAAGCGGCGATACGCTTGCCCGTTTGGGAGGCGATGAGTTCGCAATCATCTTTCACGACAAAAGCCCGCTCGACGAGAGGGTCGGGGCGATCTGCCGGCAGATCATCCAGGCGCTGGAGCAGCCGTTCATCCTCGACGACACCAGTGCCGCCTCCTATGTGAGCGCGTCCGTCGGCATTGCGTTCTGGGACAAGGACACCGTTCTGTCCGACGAACTGCTCCGAAAGGCCGATCTGGCCCTGTATGAGGCCAAACGGCAGGGCCGTGCCCGATCGGTGCTGTTCGATTCCTCGCTTGGCGATGGAAAGTCCGATGCCGATGCTCTGCAACGCGAGCTTCGCATCCTGCTCGCCCAAAGCGGACACGCCCGAGCGGGGCAGGACTCCAGTTCTCCCGAGGCAACTTCGGCGGCCAAGGAACCGAACCCGTCGGGCGCGCTCGAACTCCATTATCAGGCGGTGTTCCGTGAGGACGATGGCTGGCACGTTTCCGGCGCCGAAGCCTTGGTGCGGTGGCGTCATCCCGAACGCGGCCTGATCGCGCCCGACCGCTTCATCCCGATGGCGGAGGAAAGCGGCCTGATCCACGAGATCGGCCGCTGGGTGCTGCGGCGCGCCTGCATCGACGCGTCCGCCTGGCCGTCCGACATCCCGGTCGCGGTCAACGTGTCCCCGGTCCAGCTCAGGCACTCCGCTTTCGTTTCGGACGTCGAGCGCATTCTGCGTGAAACAGGGTTTCCGGCCACGCGCCTCGAAATCGAAGTCACCGAATCCGCCTTGATCGGCGGGTCGAAAGACGCTGCCCGCACGCTCGAAGCGCTTCGCGCCATGGGGATCAAGATCGCGCTGGACGATTTTGGAACGGGCTACTCGTCCTTGAGCCACCTTTTGCGGTTCGAGGTGGACCGCATCAAGATCGACCGCTCCTTCGTGTCGCGTCTGGGCAGGAGTGCCGAGGCGACGTCGCTGATCAGTTCGATCATCCAGCTCGGCCGCAGTCTCGGAATCATGGTGACGGCCGAAGGTATCGAACTGGAAAGCCAGCGGGATTTTCTCGTCGCGGTCGGATGCACGGACCTGCAGGGCTTTCTTTTCTCGAAACCCTCGCCGCTCCACGAAAACGGCTGTCTCGACTATGACGAGCGCCTGCCACAAAGCGTGTCCAACGGGCCTGATCGATTGGATGCGAAGGTCTGACAGGCGAGGTTCCAGCCTGCGCTGAACGCGCCTGCTTGGTCGCTTCTTTCACCCTTTGAAACTCAGGGCCCCAGTCGTACGGGCCGCCGAAACCGGGGATGCGGCCCTCCGCTCGGCCTAGTTCAGGACCGACCGCGAGCCTTCCACGGTGCGCCGGGCGATCTCCTCGAAGTTCCAGGCGATGCCCAATCCCGGCTCGTCCGAGGGGATAGCCTTGCCGCTTTCGATGCGCATGCCCTTTGTGGTGATCTCGTCGAGCTGGGGAATGTATTCGACCCAGCGCGCGTTCGGCACCGCCGCGCAAAGCGAGACGTGCAGCTCCATCAGGAAATGCGGGCAGACCGCCACGTTGAAGCATTCGGCCAGATGCGCCACCTTCAGCCAGGGCGTGATGCCGCCGATGCGCCCCACATCCACCTGAACGACCGAGCAGGCGCCTTTCTGCAGATATTCGCGGAAATGACCGGGGCTGTAGAGGCTTTCGCCGACGGCGATGGGGATCGTGGTGGAGCGCGAAAGACGGATATGGCCGTCGAGGTCGTCGGCCGGCAGGGGCTCTTCCAGCCAGCCGATGTCGAGCGCCTCGTAATGGCGGGCGCGGCGGATGGCGTCATCGACACTGAAGGCCTGATTGGCGTCGGTGAAGATTTCGAAGCCCGGGCCGACCGCTTCGCGCACGGCTGAGATCCGCGCGACATCCTCATGGATCGGCCGGCCAACCTTGAGCTTGCTGCCTGAAAAGCCCGTGGCCTTGGCCTGCAGCGCGTCTTCCACCAGCGCACTCGTTTCGAGATGCAGCCAGCCGCCCTCGGTGGTGTAAAGCGGCACAGCACTTCGCGCGCCGCCCGCCAGACGATGGAGCGGCAGGTTCGCGCGCCGGCAGCGCAGGTCCCAGAGCGCGGTGTCGATTGCAGCCATGGCGATGGCGGTGAGCGCACCCACGGTGGTCGCGTGCGTCAGAAAAAGGAGATCGCGCCAGATGCGCTCGATCTCCTCAGCCTCGCGGCCGACCACAGCCGGCGCGAGAGTTTTTTCCAGAAGCTTCATCACGGACGGTCCGCCGGTGCCGATCGTATAGCTGTAGCCGGTGCCGGTCACGCCATCCGCATCGGTGATGCGCACGATCGGCGTTTCCTGGCTGACGAAAGACTGGATGGCGTCGACACGTTTCACCTTCGGCTGAAGGTCGACCATGGTCAGTTCGACGCGTGCAATCCTTGCCATGAGCGACCTCCGATCCTTTTGCCCGACGCTTTATCGAAAACGTGCACCGATCCTAGGTCGAGCTCGAAAGCGAGCGTTTCGCCGGGAGCGACCACGCGCGGGTTGAGCATGCGCGCCTGGATCTCCTTGCCGCTGAGGGGCAAAAACAGGATCGTTTCCGTGCCGAGCGGTTCGGCGAGCGTGACCGTGCGGTCGAAGGAAAGCCGCCTGTTGTCGGCGAAGAGCGCATGCCCCTTGGGCGCCAGGGCATCCGGCCGGAAGCCCACGACGATTGGCTGCCCATCCACTAATCCGCTTCGGTGCAAGGGGATGGCGAGGCCATCCTGAAGCACGGCGGCACCGTCCGAGGCACGATAGGTCGCGTCGATCTGGTTCATGGGCGGCGAGCCGATGAAGCCTGCGACGAACAGGTTGTCGGGCGCTTCGAACACCTCCTGCGGCGTGCCGACCTGCTCGATCCGGCCGTCGCGCATGATGACGATCCGGTCGGCCAGTGTCATCGCTTCGATCTGGTCATGCGTGACATAGACCACTGTCGTCTTGACGCGCTGGTGCAGCTTCTTGATCTCGACGCGCATCTGGCCGCGCAGCTTGGCATCCAGGTTGGAAAGCGGTTCGTCGAACAGGAAGACGTCCGGGTTGCGCACGATGGCGCGGCCCATGGCGACGCGCTGGCGCTGGCCGCCCGACAATTGCGCGGGCAGGCGGTCGAGAAAAGGGTCGAGGCCCAGAATAGCGGAAGCCTCGGCAACGCGCCGCTCGATCTCGGAGGGCGCTTCGCCCGCGATCTTGAGGCCGAAGCCGAGATTTTCGCGCACGGTCATATGCGGGTAGAGCGCATAGTTCTGGAAGACCATGGAGATGTTGCGCTCGCGTGGCGGCAGCGCGTTGACGACGCGGTCGCCGATGACGATCTCCCCGCCCGAGATCTCCTCGAGCCCTGCGATCATGCGCAGCGTGGTGGACTTGCCGCAGCCGGACGGGCCGACCAGCACCACGAATTCGTTATGCGCGATGTCGAGATCGATGCCGTGCACGGTTTCGAGGTTGCCGTAGCGCTTGGAAATCTTTCGGAGCTTTACCTGGGCCATTCGAAGGGTCTCCGATGCGCTACTTCACGCCGCCGAAAGTGAGGCCGGCGATGAGATGCTTCTGCACGAGGAATGTCAGCAGGAGCGCGGGAATGATGATGAGGACGGCCATGGCGCTCATGCCGGCCCAGTCCACGGTGAACTGGGCGGTGAAGTCCATCAGGCCGACGGGCATGGTCTTGGACACCGTGGTGCGCGTGAGCTGGCTTGCCAGCGCATATTCGTTCCACGATGTCAGAAAGGCGAAGATGGCGGCGGATGCGAGCCCTGAGCGGGCGAGCGGGAACTCGACCTTCCAGAAGGCCTGCCAGCGGGTGCAGCCGTCGATCTGCGCGGCTTCGGCGAGATCGACCGGGATCTGGCGGAAGAAACCGTCGGTCAGCCAGATCGTGAAGGGGATGTTGATCGCGAGATAAACGAGGATCAGCCCGAAGGACGTGTCGAGAATGCCGAGCCGGCTCCAGACGATGAAGAGCGGCAGCGACAAGGCAATGCCGGGCACCGTGCGCGACAGCATGAAGGACACGAAAAGCGCGCCCTTCGCCTTGAAGCGATATCGCGCAAAGGCATAGCCGCCCATCATGCCGATCACGATCGCGACGAAGGTGGAAGTCAGCGAGATGACGAGCGAATTGAGGAAATAGCGCGCCACCGGTAGCCCCTGCTGCTGGTCGGGCAGAAGGCCGAAAATGCCGCGGAAATTGTCGAAGGTCGGATTCTGGGGGAGCCATACAGGCGGGCGGGCGAGGATCTCGATATTGGGGCGGAAAGCAGTGAGCACCACCCAGAGGCCGGGCACGCACAGCAGCGCCATGGCGAAAAACACGCCAGCGCGGATCAGCCAGCGCTGCCAGGGGCGCTCGATCGTCATGGGCCCGCTCATTCGACGCCACCCATGTAGCGGCGGGCCGCGACCAGCTTGCGGTAGAAATAAAGGGTGAAGACGAGCGACAGGAGAATGGACACGTAGCCCATGGCGTTCGCCATGCCCATCTGCGAGTTCTGGTAGCCGACCCGCGCCATCAGCGTCCACAGGAGTTCCGTGCGGCCCGCCGGTCCGCCATTCGTCATGATGCGCACCATGTCATAGGCCCGTGCCACGTCGAGCGAGCGGATCGTCATGGCGATGAAGATGAAGGGCATGAGAAAGGGCAGGGTGATGTGGCGGAAGGTCTGGACCGCGTTGCAGCCATCGACCTTCGCGGCCTCGATCGGTTCCTTGGGCAGCGCCAGAAGGCCGGACAGGAGCAGGATCGCGAAAACCGAGGTGGACATCCAGATTTCGGCCGCCATGATCGACAGGTTGGCGAGCGTGCCTTCCACCAGCCATGGGATCGGCTGGGTGATGAGGCCCAAATCGAACAGCGCATTGTTGAGAAGGCCGACCGCGTCGTTCAGGATGTATTTGAACTGAAAGCCGACAAGGATCGGCGAGAACATCATGGGAAACATCATGATGGTGCGCAAAGCGCGCTGGCCCATCGTGATCTGGTTGACCAGAAGCGCGAGGCCCAGACCCAGCACGAGTTCGAGGTTCAGCGTCACCGTGATGAACAGGATCGTGCGGCCGAACGCCCACCAGAAATCGGTGTTCTCCAGAAGCCGGCTGTAATTGCGCAGGCCCACGAAGGTGAAGAGCGTCACCGGCCGCGTGAGCTGGTAGGGCGTGAAGCTCGACCACAGCGAGACGGCGAGCGGCACCGCGATCACGGCGAGGATCACCACGATCGCGGGCATCAGGAGAAGGTAAGGCACCGCGCGCGGTGAACGCAGGAACGACATCGGGCCCTTTCCTTGCGGCGGCACCAGGGTTTGGATCGGCAACAGGTTCGGGGAGTTGGTCAGGCGCGATCCGTTCGAACCGCGCCCGATCCGGGCTCAGCTACTGCAGCAGCCCCGCGTCTTCGAGGATGGTCCTTGCCTCTTCCGCCGCCTTGTCGAGCGCTTCCTTCGGCGTCTTCTGGCCGACGATGGCTGCCTGCAACTCCGGCCAGACGACGTTCGAGACCTCGATCCACTGCGGCACCAGCGGCGGCGTGCGCGCCTCGGCGAGCGACTTCTGCCAGGTCGTGAACATGTCCGCCATATAGGTGTTGTTGTCGGCCTTGAACTTGGCGACCACGTCCTCGAACACCTTGGTGCGGGTCGGCAGGTTGCCGGCTTCCGCTTCCATCATCTCGGACTCGTCATTCGTCATGAAGACGACGAAGCTGACGGCGGCATCCTTGTTGTCGCAGGCTTCCGTGACCGAGAAGGAATGCGACCCGGACCACGCGCCCTTCTTGCCGGCGCTCCCCGATGGCGCGACCGCGAAGCCGACATCGCCCGCGATCTTGGATTTGCTTTTGTCGTTGTAGAAGGCGGCGAAGCCCGGCCAGTCGAGATCGAGCGCCAGCGTGCCGGCCGCGAAAGCCTGGCCGATATCGTCCCAGGTGTAGTTCACCGTGCCGGCGGGCACCGCCTTGGCGTTGTAGAGGTCGACGAACCATTGGAGCGCCGCGACACCTTCGGGCGAGTTGAAGGTCGGGTTCCACTTGCTGTCGAACATGTCGCCGCCATTGGCGCGCAGCAATTCCATGAAGCGGCCCGTCATGCCCTCGTCCTTGCCGGCGAATGCGGTGCCGTAGAGGTTGGGGGGCGAGGACAGGAAGATCGCCTGTTCCTTGAACTCGTCATAGGTGGTCGGAGGGGCGAGGTCCTTGCCGAACTTCTCCTTGTACTTCGCCTTGACCGCCTCGTCGTTGTAGACGCGCTTGTTGTAATAAAGGTTCGACACGTCGGTGACGCGCGGCAGCTGGACGAGACGGCCGTCGATCTCGGCGGATTTCAACGTGCCGGGCACGTAAAGCGCGAGTTCTTCCGCCGGGATCTTGTCCTTCAGGTCGATATAGATATCGCCATACTGGGGCGCGAAGCTCGTATGGTTCGAGCCGACGCACCAGTTGATGGTGCCGCCCGCGATGTCCTGCTTGATCTCGCGGTCGAGGTCGAAGTGGTTCTTCGAGGACACGATCTCGATCTTGGCGCCGGTCAGCTTCTCCCATTCGGGAATGCGCGTGTAGAGCTTCTCATACTGCGTGCCGCCGATCAGCTTCACCTTGAGCGTCACGCCGTCGAATTTTCCGTAGTCGAACGCCGCCTGTGCGGTGCCGAGGCTCCATGCGAATGCCGTGCAGGCAAGCGCCAGTCCTGTCGCTTTTCTTAGGTTCATAGCGCTCCTCCCAGAACGGCTATTGAGTGAAACTGATTGATATGTGAAAATCAAATTCGCTGATGAGTTAAAGCAGATGCGGCGGGCTCGGTCAATCGCCTCGCGGCAGGTCTCGACGCGGTCGGTCGTCCCGACCTAGAAAGCCGGTTCACTGAGGCGACAGGGCACACATGGCC
This sequence comes from Mesorhizobium liriopis, assembly GCF_024053505.1. GTDB lineage: Bacteria > Pseudomonadota > Alphaproteobacteria > Rhizobiales > Rhizobiaceae > Mesorhizobium_B > Mesorhizobium_B liriopis. The sequence continues at coordinate 129,219 of NZ_JAMXQS010000009.1, forward strand.
GACAGAAACGACGACGGTTCGGACCGCTACCGCGCACCGGCGCTGGACAAGGGGTTGGACATTCTCGAATTGCTGGCGAACGACGAGGAGGGGATGTCGCAGATCGCCATCGCCAAGGCGCTCGACCGCACGCCGAACGAAATCTATCGCATGCTCGACCGCCTCGTGCGTCGCGGCTACCTCGTCCGTACCGCCGCCGACCGCTACGAGATCACGCTGAAACTGTTCGGCATGGCGCACCGCCACCCGCCCATGCGCCGGCTCGTCAGCCAGGCGCTGCCGCGTATGCGCCGCTTCGCGCGCGAGGCGCAGCAGTCGCTCCACATGGTCGTCTATGATCGCGGCAGCTGCCTCGTGATCGCGCAGGTGGATGCGCCCGGCTACTGGGGCCTCGCGATCCGGGTCGGCTCGCATATCAGCCTGTTGAACACCGGCTCGGGCCACATCCTGCTCGCCTTTGCCGATGCGGCCGAGCGGCAGTTGATGCTGGAAGAGCGGGAAGTGATGCCGCACGAGATTTGGCCCGACAATCTCGACGGACGGCTCGCGGATGTGCTGGCGCGCGGCTACGAGATGATGCCGAGCCAGCAGACCACGGGCGTCACGAATATTTCGGTTCCCCTGATCGGGCCCGCCGGCACGGTGCTCGCCGCGCTGACCTGCCCGCATATCGAACGCATCGACATCGAGGACGCCCTGCCGAAAGCCCAAGTGCTCGCAATGCTGCAGGCGGCCGCGCGCGATATTCCCTTTGCCGCGGATGGGGGCGACCAAGCCGTGCCGGGATTTTCATCGGAAGGAACGAAAGCATGAAACGCATCGGCAGTCTGATCGGGCTGCGTGCCGAGCACATCGCGGAATACAAGCGTGTCCATGCCGCCGTCTGGCCGGACGTTCTCAAGCAGATCGGCAGCAGCAATATCCGCAATTACACGATCTTCCTGCGCGAGCCGGAGAACCTGCTTTTCTCCTATTTCGAATATGTCGGCGACGACCTCGATGGCGACATGGCGAAGATGGCGGCGGATCCGGTGACGCAGGAATGGTGGACCGTCTGCATGCCCATGCAGAAGCAGCTGGAAACCGCTGGCGAGGGCGAATGGTGGGCTTCCATGGAGGAGGTGTTCCACCAGCCCTGACATCGGATGCGCAAGACGGCTTGCGCCATTCTCCCGTATATGAAACTATCATTCACATAAGAACGATAGTTTCAGGGAGGAATCATGCCGTCGACCCTGGCCCAGTCTTGGCCAGTGCCCGCCGCACCGCGTCCGATCGTGGTCATCGGCGCCGGCGGCATCGTGTCCGATGCGCATCTTCCGGCTTACCGGTTGGCGGGCTTCCCCGTGGCCGGTGTTTTCGATCTTGATCCGGTTCGCGCGCAAGCCACGGCCGATCGTTTCGAAACTCTGGCCTTTTCCAGCCTGGACGCCGCGCTCGGCATTGAAGGGGCGGTCTTCGATCTGGCTCTGCCGCCTTCGGCGCATGCCGCGGTGCTCCGGCAAATCCCCGAAGGCAGCGGCGTTCTGATCCAGAAGCCGATGGGCGCCGATCTCGATGGGGCGCGCGAGATCCTGACCATCGCGCGCAGGCGGAAGCTCAGGGCAGCGGTCAATTTCCAGCTGCGCTTCGCCCCCATGATGCTGGCGCTCAAGGGTGCGGTGGAGCGGGGCTGGCTCGGCCGCATCGTCGATGTCGAGATGCATGTGAACGTCATGACCCCCTGGGATCTCTGGCCGTTCCTCCAAGGCATGCCACGCGTCGAGATCGCGGTCCACTCGATCCATTATCTCGATCTGATCCGTTCGTTCCTCGGCGATCCCCTCGGCGTTCATGCCAAGACGCTCGGGCATCCGCAAAGTGCCGTCGCGCAGACGCGAACATCCGCCATTCTCGATTACGGCGCAGAGGTCCGCTGCCTGATGTCAGTCAATCACAACCACGATTTCGGCCGGCGCTTCCAGGATTGCTCGATCCGGGTCGAAGGCACCGAAGGGGCCGCGATAGCGAAGCTCGGGGTGAACCTCGACTATCCGCGCGGGGAGCCCGACGAGCTCTGGATCGGGCGCAAGGGCGGCGCGTGGCGACAGGTCGAACTCGACGGCACCTGGTTCCCGCATGCCTTTATCGGCACCATGGCGAACCTCCAGCGCGTCGTGTCGGGCGAGGATGCAAGCCTCGTCAGCGGCGTCGAGGATGCGTGGCGGACCATGGCGCTGGTCGAGGCCTGTTTCGAATCGAGCGCGTTGCCCGCGCATCCCATTGCCTCACTGCCGAAGGACGATACTCTTGACCGGGAATAAAGCCAGCGCGCCCCTGGAGGGCCTGCTCGTCGTCGACATGAGCCAGTTCCTGTCGGGGCCCTACTGCTCGCTGCGCCTGCTCGATTGCGGGGCGCGCGTGATCAAGATCGAACGGCCGGACGGCGGCGATCTCTCGCGCCGCCTTTATCTGAGCGACACCGAGATCGGCGGCGATTCCACCATCTTCCACGCCATCAACCGGTCCAAGGAAAGCTTCGCCGTCGACATGAAGGACGAGGCCGATCTGGCCGCGCTGAAGCGGCTCCTGGCCCGGGCCGATGTGATGATCCAGAATTTCCGTCCCGGCGTGATCGAGCGTCTCGGCCTCGGCTACGAGGAGATCAGAAAGATCAATCCGCGCATCGTTTATGGCTCGATCACCGGCTACGGCACGGAAGGGCCCTGGGTGACGTTTCCGGGGCAGGATCTTCTGGCGCAGTCGCGCTCGGGCGTGATGTGGCTCAATGGCGACGAGACGCAAGGGCCGGTTCCGTTCGGGCTCGCCGTCGGCGACATGCTTGCGGGCGCCGCCCTCTGCCAGGGCATTCTCGCGGCACTCGTGCGCCGGGGGATCACGGGCGAGGGGAGCCATGTGGAAACGAGCCTGCTCGAAGCGCTCGTGGACTTCCAGTTCGAGGTGCTGACGACCCATCTCAACGATGGCGGTCGCCTGCCGCGCCGTTCCTCGTTTCGCAGCGCGCATGCCTATCTCTCGGCACCTTACGGGGTTTACCCGACGCAGAACGGCTTTCTCGCGCTTGCCATGACGCCGATCGGCAAGCTCGCCGACCTGCTGGGCCTCGAAGAAGAACTCGCTCCCTATCGCGATGCGCCGGAAACCTGGTTCACCTCGCGCGACGAACTCAAGGCGATCATCGCGCAGAAAGTCGCGACCGCCACCGCCGAGCATTGGCTTTCGGTGCTGCAACCCGCCGATATTTGGTGCGCCAAGGTGCTGAACTGGCCCGAGCTGATGGCCGATGACGGCTTCAAGGTGCTCGACATGCTGCAAACCGTGGAGCGCGACGACGCGGTCTCGATCCGCACCACGCGCACGCCCTTGCGCTTCGACGGCACGCGCGCGGCGAGCCTCAATGCCGCGCCGCGCATCGGCGAACATAATGCGCGCATCCGCGAGGAGTTTTCGCTGTGAGCGTCCGTCTCAAAGGCATGACCTGGAATCATGCGCGCGGCTATGACCCGATGGTCGCCTGCTCGGCTCTCTGGAAGAAGAAGACGGGCGTCGAGATTTCCTGGGAAAAGCGGCCGCTGCAGGATTTCGAGAGTTTCCCGGTCGATGAACTGGCGCGCCTTTACGATCTGATCGTCATCGACCATCCGCATGTCGGCCAGGTCACCGCCGAAAACTGCCTTCTGCCGCTCGACGTGGAAGGGCGGGAGACGGAACGCGAGGCCTTGGGCAAGGGCAGCGTCGGCCTGTCATACCCGTCCTATCGCTGGGCCGGCCGGCAGTGGGGCTTTCCGATCGATGCCGCCACGCAGGTGCAGGCGATCCGGCCCGACCTGATCGGCGCGCCCGTGAGAACCTTTGCCGAAGCGCTCGCGCTCGGGCGGGACGGACGGCTGGCCTTGCCACTGCGCAGCCCGCATGTGCTGATGGTCTTCTTTTCGCTGGCCGCCAATATGGGCTCGCCCTGCCGCACCGATGCCGCGCCGCTGATCGATGACGCCGCAGGTGCCAGGGTCTGGCAACTGATGCGCGATCTTGCCGGCGTGGTCGATCCGGTCGATTTCGAAAGCGATCCGATCGCGGTGTTCGAGCGCATGAGCGAGAAGGCGTCGCGCATCGCCTGCGTGCCGCTGATCTACGGCTATGTGCCTTACGCGCTCGACGGGTTCCGGCCTGCGCGCCTGCGCTTTGCCGATATTCCCTCGGTCGATGGCAGGGGACCGGTGGGCGCGGCACTGGGGGGGACGGGCATTGCCGTTTCCGCCCGCACCGCCCATCCAACGGAGGCCATGGATTTCGCCTACTGGATCGCATCCGGCGATGTTCAGCGCGGGCTTTTCGCCGAAAGCGGCGGGCAGCCGGGCCATGCCGCGGCCTGGGAAGACCGGGCCGTCAATGCGCGCACCGACGATTTCTATTCCGGCACCCGCGCCACTCTGGAAGGCTCGTTCATGCGGCCGCGTCACGACGGCTACATGGCGTTTCAGGCTGCCGCGTCCGACCGTCTTCTGCTCGGGCTGCGCAAGGGCGAGGAGGCGGAACCCGTTCTCGCCGACCTCAATCGGATGTTCGGCGATAGTTTCACGTGAAGAGGAGGCCGGATAATCCGGCAATGGGAGGAGAACCATGGAAAGAACAGGACTTTGGCGGGCCGCGCTGCTCGCCGCGACTGCGACCTCAGCTTTGATCGGTGCAGCCCACGCGCAGGACGCGAAAGCGATCATCGACAAGCTGCCGGCTGAGCTCAAGGCGCAATATGACGGCGCCCCGCAAACCGTGACGCCGTCCGCCTGGGCCGGCTTCACCCCTCCGGCAAAGCCCTGGAAATGGTGCCATTCGGAATCTTACCAGGGCAATCCCTGGCGCGTTTCCGTGACACAGGAGCTGAAGCGTCTGGTCGATGGGCTGATCGCGGATGGCACGGTCGCGAGCTTCGAAGTGGCGGACTCCAACAACGATGTCAGCCAGCAGATCAACCAGATCCGCGGCTTCATCGACAAAGGCTGCTCGGTGATCACCTCGATCCCCGGCTCGGCCACCGCGCTCGACGATGCGATCGCCGCCGCCCACGAGAAGAACATTCCCTTTATCACGGCCGCCGGCTCGGTTTCCAGCCCCTATGCGATCAATGTCGACAGCAACTACACCCGCTGGGGCTATGACATGATGACGGCGATTGCCAAGGAAAAGGCCGATAGCAGCGTGCTGATGGTCGAAGGCATCGCGGGCCACCCGATCGTGGTGCAGGAAAAAGAGGGTGCGGACAAGGCACTGGCGGAGAACCCGAACCTCAAGGCGCCACGCACCGTCAACGGCAACTGGACCGCGAACGTCACCAAGACGGTGGTGCTGCAGGCCATCGCGACCAACCCCGCGCCCATCGATGCCGTCTGGACGACAGGAAGCGAAAGCCGGGTGGTGGCGGAAGCCTTCGCCGAGGCCGGGCGTCCCGCGCCCTTGATCACCGGCTCCATCACGGGCGACGCGCTCGGCTACTGGAAGGCCAATCAGGACAAGTACCGCTTCGAAGGCAATGCTGTGCTGCCGGGCTGGACCGCGCAGACCCTGTTCCGTGTGGCGGCGCGCATGCTCGAAGGCCAGAACCCGACGCTGAACACGCTGATGATCCCGATCCCGGCCGTGCACAATGCCGATCTCGGCACATGGTATAAGGACTGCATGACGCCCGATGCGGTGTCCGTGTTTCCCGTGCCGCCCACCGACCCGATGCCGGAAGAATGGCTCGACGCCTATTTCAGCAAGCCGGCGAAAAGCCCGGGCTGGGACTATGCCAAGGTCCCCCAGGCCTGCGCGAAGTGAGTGAACCGGGAAGGCGGCTCATGCCGCCTTCCCGTTCCGACCCGAAACCTTTCACGTTCCCGATGCTGCTGACCGAAACCCTGTCCAAGCGCTATGGCGAGACGATCGCGCTCGCCAATGCTTCCATCACGTTCCGCGCGGGAACGATCCACACGATCCTGGGCGAGAACGGCTCGGGCAAGTCGACGTTCGTGAAGCTGTTGTCGGGCGTCGTCAGCCCCGACAGGGGAACGATCGCGTTGAACGGGCGGCCCCTTGTGCTGCGCGGCCCGGCGGATGCGCAGGCCGCAGGCATCGCCACCGTCTTCCAGGAAGTGCTGATCGCGCCGGACCGTTCGGTCGCCGACAACATCCTGCTCGGCACGGATCGCCTGTTTGGCCGGAACACGCCGCGGGGCGAGCGAGACGCGCGCGCCGAGGCGGTTCTGAAGCCCCTGTCCTCTGTTCCCGTCGATCCACGTGCACCGGCCGGCCTCCTGCCGCTCGCGACACAGCAGCTCGTGGTGCTGGCCCGCGCGCTTTATCGCAAGCCGCGCGTGCTCATTCTCGACGAAGTCACGGCTGCTCTCGACTTCGGCGACCGCGAGGCGGTGTTTTCTGCCATGCGGCGTCTGGCGGAACGGGGCACGCTGATCCTTTTCATCACGCACCGCATGGACGAGGTCATGTCGCTTTCAGACGAGGTGTCGATCTTACGCGCCGGCCGTTCGGTCGCCACACTGCCGATCGGGCAATGCGAGCCGGCGCAGCTGCTGAAGCTGATGGCGCCGCAGACGGCCGCGGAGCTCGCCCATGCCTGAACCAGCCATCGAGACACGCGACATCGTTTTGCGCCGTGGCGCGAGCCCCATCGACGAGAGGGTCGCCGCAGGCAGCATCGTCGGCCTTGCCGGGCTCGACGGTCATGGCCAGGAAGCATTCCTGAAAACGCTTGCGGGCCTGGATCGGCCGGTTTCGGGCGAGGTTCGCTTCGAGAGGCATGCCGTCACCGGTTTCCGCCAGGCGGTTGCGCGCGGGATCGCCTATCTGCCACGCGACCGGCGTGCGACGGGCATCTTCCCGGCCTTGTCCGTGTTGGACAATTTCGCCATCGCAACGCTCGCGCAGGACGTGAAAGGCGGCTTCATCAGCGCGCGGGAACGCCGTGCCCGGTTTGCGCGCTATGCCGAGCGGCTCTCGATCAACGCGCCGGACTGGTCCGCGCCGATCACCACGCTTTCGGGCGGCAACCAGCAGAAGGTGTTGCTCGCCCGCGCGCTCGCGCTTGCGCCCCGGCTCCTGTTGCTCAACGACCCGACACGCGGCGTCGATGTTGCGACGCGCCATGTGCTTTACGACGTGTTTCGCGAACTTGCGCGCGAAGGCATGACGCTCGTGATCCTTTCAAGCGAGATCGAGGAAATCCTGCTGCTTTGCGAGCGTGTTCTGGTGTTCCGCGAACATGCGGTTGCCGCGCGCCTTGAGGGCGCGGACATGACCAGCGCTGCGGTGATCGAAGCGATGTTCGGAAGGAGTGCGGCGTGATGGGCAGGATAGTCGCACGCCTCGGCGGCATCGGCTTCGCAGCCCTCCTGCTGCTCGTTCTTCTCGTCGTCAATGTCTGGCTGACGCCGGGCCGTTTTCAGCCTTCCGGCTGGCTGCTTCTGCTGGGGCTGGCCGCGCCGCTCATCGGCGCCGCAATGGCCTCGACGCCTGCGATCCTGTCCGGGCGCGGCGGCATCGACGTTTCTGTCGGCCCGCAGATGGGGCTCATCAACGCGATCCTGATCAAGGTTCTGGTGCTCGACTTCGGCATCGCGCACCCGCTCGTGCTCGTGCCTGCGGCCCTCCTGATCGGCGCCCTGATCGGTGCCTTCAACGGTTTCCTGACCACGGTCGTCCGCATACAGCCCATTGTCGCCACGCTCGGCACCTATCTCATCCTCTCGGGCGTGACGCTGACGATTCTTCCGGCTCCGGTCGGGCCTGCGCCCGTCTGGCTCAAGAGTTTGGCCGGACCCCTCGCATTCCTGCCGCTCGGTGCGGTCGCGCTTTCCTGGTGGTTCATTTCCCGCTCGGCCTGGTACGATCAACTCATGGCGGTCGGCAGCGACGACCGCGCGGCCTTCACGGCCGGCGTCCCGGTCACCGGCGTTCGCTTCTTCGCCTATCTTCTTTCCGGCATCTATGCCGGTGCCGCGGCCCTGATGCTTTCCGCGCTGATCGGCTCGGCTGACCCGAATGTCGGCCCGACCTATACGCTGATCGCCATCTCGGCCGTGGCGCTCGGCGGCGTCAGCCTAGCCGGCGGGCGTGGCGGGTTGCTCGGTGCCGCGGTGGGGGCACTCGATATCTTCCTGCTGCAGAACGCGCTGACCTACTTCAACATCTCCACATTCGTTCTGCAGATCGCCTATGGCTCGATCCTGGTCGCCGCCGTGGTGCTGACCGCACTCCAGACGCGCGCCGTCGCCGCGAGGGTCCAGCATGTCTAGCCGGTTGCGTTTCGACGCCCGCGTCTTCGGCGCCTTTGCCATCGCCGTTGCGCTGCACATCTTGGGCACATGGCTGATCCCGGGATATTCCGCGCCGTTCGCCATCCGCGCCCTGCTGGTGCTGGCATCGCTTCTGGCCATCGCCTCGATCGGGCAGACGCTGGTGGTCATCGTCGGGGGCATCGACCTGTCGATTCCGTTCATCATCGGCTTCGCCAATGTGGTCGCCGCGCAGCTCTATGGCGGCGGCATGGCCTTCTCCTTGGTCTGCGTGATCGTCGCGCTCGGTGCGATCCTGATCGGCCTTTTCAACGGGGCCGTCTCGGCAGGCCTCGGGCTGCATCCGCTGATCGTCACGCTCGGCACGGGAACGGTGGTGCAGGGCGCCGTGCTTCTGTGGACGGGCGGCTTTCCGTCGGGCTCGGCACCGCCGGCCGTCTCGGCATTCGTTTCGATCGGCGGATCGACGGGACCTCTGCCGTTCCCGCCGCTCGTGCCGGTCTTCGTGCTGCTTGCCGCTCTGGTCGCCCTCGTGCTCGCGCGCACGCCGTTCGGCCGGCGGATCTATGCGCTGGGAAGCAATCCGCGCGCCGCGCCCTTGGCCTTGATCCGCCCGGTCGCCATGTGGGCGGCGGCCTTCGCGGTTTCGGCCTTTTTCGCTGCGGTGACCGGCGTGCTTCTTCTGGGCTTCACGGGTTCGGCCTATGGCGCGGTCGGCCAGCCTTATCTGTTCCAGACCATCGCCGCCGTCGTGGTCGGCGGGACGGCGCTGGTCGGTGGGCGCGGCTCCTATCTCGGAACGGTCGGCGGCGCGCTGGTGCTGACCGAGCTCAACACGCTTCTGATCGGGCTTGGGCTGCAGCCTGCCACGGTGCAGGCGGCACTCGGCCTCGTGATCATCGTTTTGCTTTCGCTTTACGGCCGCGAGCCGGCCATCCGCTCGACCATCTGAAAGGCCCGCTCATGGAACGCCCCCGCTATTTCGAGGACTATGAGCTTGACGAAGTGCGCCACACGCATGGCCGCACGATCTCCGAAACGGACTTCGTGGTCCATGCGGGCCATACCGGTGACTTCTTCCCTCACCACATGGACGCCGAGTTCATGAAGACGACCCCGTTTGGCCAGCGCATCGCGCATGGGACCATGATCTTCGCGATCGGCATCGGGCTCACCGCGAGCGAGATCAACCCGCACGCCTTCACCTATGGCTATGACCGGCTGCGCTTCCCCAAGCCGGTCTTCATCGGCGATACGATCCACACCGTCCTGACGGTTTCCGCACTCCTGCCCGATCCGAAGCGCCCCGGAAAAGGCATCGTCACCGAGAGCTGCCGCGTGATGAACCAGCGCGGCGAAACCGTGATGGCCTGCGACCACCTCCTGCTCGCCGACTGCCGGCCTGCTTGAGCTGAAGGCCTCCGGTCGCGTTGGCTAGGGCGTCTAGCGCGCGAACCTCCTGGCGCCGAACACGCAGAAGACGACGAATGCCGTCACGAGGATCATGGACGGCGCGACGGGCTCTCCGAGCAGCAGTCCGGCCAGGGCGAGGCCGAAAAAGGGTTGAAGAAGCTGAAGCTGACCCACGCCGGCAATGCCGCCCAAGGCCAGGCCGCGATACCAGAAGACGAAGCCGACCAGCATGGAAAACACGGAGACATAAGCGAGGCCGAGCCATTCGGCCGTCGTGACGCCGGTCCAGCCGCTCGGTGCCGTCATGAGCGCGATGGCTGCCATCACGGGCAGCGAGACCAGAAGCGCCCACGAGATCACCTGCCAGCCGCCGAGACGGCGTGACAGCACAGCACCCTCGGCATAACCGAGGCCGCACAGGGCGATGGCCGCGAGCATCAGGCAATCGCCCTTGAGCGAGGCGAGGCCGCTTTGAGCAAAGGCGAACCCGGCAACGGCGAGTGCGCCCGTAAGGGAAAACAGCCAAAAGGCAGGCTTCGGCCGCTCGCCGCCGCGAACGACGCCGAAGATGGCGGTGGAAAGCGGCAGGAGGCCCACGAAGACGACCGAATGCGCGGCGGTGATGTGCCGGAGTGCGAGTGCCGTCAGAAGCGGGAAGCCCACCACCACGCCGCAGGCGACCACAACGAGTGAGAGGAGATCACGCCTTGCCGGTCGCGTCTGTCGCAAGGCCAGCAACAGGGCGGCTCCGAGCAGTGCTGCCACCGTGGCGCGCGCCGAAGTCAGGAAAAGTGGGCTGAAGCCACCGACCGCGATGCGCGTCGCAGGCAAGGAGCCGCTGAAGATGATGACGCCGAGAAGGCCGCTGCCCCATCCGGCCGTTGCTCTGTTCATGAAGATTTCCCCGAATACGCCGCGCGGATTAGCGTGATCCAGGCTGGCTTTGCCAGAAACGGTTACATACAGTCGTAGCGAACTGTATGGCTTGATGGAGCGGTACGCTTGGGGTCGGGTGAAGCGCTGGCAGCGGAAAAGACGACGCGCACGGGCGCCGTCATGGAACTCGTTCGACGCCGGGTCGCCACGCGTGCGCTGGCGCCGGGCGAGAAGCTGCCATCGATCCGCGGACTGGCGGCATCGATGGGGGTGTCGCCTTCCACCGTGGTGGAGGCCTATGACCGGCTGGCAGCCGAAGGGCTGATCCGCTCGCGGCCCGGCTCGGGCTTCACGGTCGTCGGCAGCCTGCCTTTGGCGCTGGCTGAAGTCGCGCCGCCCGTGGACCGGGCGGTCGATCCGTTCTGGGTGTCGCGCCAAAGCCTCGATGGCGGCCCCGACATGCTTCGCCCCGGATGCGGATGGCTACCGGCCGCGTGGATGCCGCATGCCACCCTTCGGCGCGCGGTGCGCACCCTCGCCAAGGCCGACGACGCCCTTCTGACGGATTATGGCGCAACGCGCGGTTCCCTCGCGCTGCGCGGGTTTCTGGCGCGTCAGTTCGCAGGCGAGGGGCTCGAGGTCGGTGCCGAGCAGATCCTTCTCACGGCTTCCGGCACGCAGGCAGTCGATCTGATCGGGCGCCTTCTTCTGCAGCCGGGTGACACCGTGCTCTTGGACGACCCCTGCTATTTCAACTTTCAGGCGCTTCTGCGCGCGCATCGTGTGAAAATCGTCAGCGTGCCGATGACGCCGACGGGGCCGGACATGGCGCTCTTCGCGCAGGCGCTCGCGGTTCACCGGCCGCGCCTCTACATCACCAATGCGGCGATCCATAATCCGACCGGCGCGACCCTGTCGCCCCAAGCCGCCCATCGGGTGCTGACGCTTGCAGCCGCGCATGACGTGACGATCGTCGAAGACGACATCTTCGCGGAGTTCGAGCCCGAGCCTTCGCCCCGCCTCGCCGTTCTCGACGGGCTCGCCCGTGTGATCCGGATCGGCAGCTTTTCGAAAACGCTCTCGGCTTCCGTTCGCTGCGGTTACATCGCGGCCCGCGCGGACTGGATCGAGGCGCTGATCGATCTGCAGGTCGCCACGAATTTCGGCGGCCCGAGCCCGATCGCATCCGAGATCGTGTTTCGGGCGATGACCGACGGGAATTTTCGCAAACATCTCGGTGCCCTGCGCACGCGGCTCGCAAAAAAGCGGCGGGAGGTGAGCGGCATGCTCGAAGCGCTCGGCATCCGGCCCTGGCTCGAGCCGCGCGGCGGGTTCTATCTCTGGTGCTGTCTGCCCGACGGGTGCGATGCGGCAAAACTCGCGCAAGCGGCTTTACGCGAAAAAGTCGTGCTCGCCCCCGGCAACGTCTTCAGCATCGCGCAGACCGCCGGAAACTGGATGCGCTTCAACGTCGCCCAAATGAGCGATCCCGATCTGCCTGCCATTCTCCGGCGTGCATTGAAGTCTGCGGCCGATTGAGCGGAACACGCCAAGCCGCGCCTTGCCTCGAACTCTTATGAAGCGGGTAGCATGGCGCGTGCGGAACCTTGAACTGGATGACGGGCGGTTGTCCGAAGCGTGAACGAACGAAAAACGCGTTTCGAGGTTTCCGCTTGCCCCTCCCGTTCTGATCGGATTCTCGTGTCTCTTCGCCTTCTCGTTGTCGCCAGTGAAACACCCAAGCAGCGGGATGCACGCCGCAAGTCCGTGGGGCAATCCTCGGACGAGACCTATGCCGACACATTGCGCGCGCTCGATCCATCCTGCGATGTCGAACTGGTTTCCTGCGTGGACGGCGATAAAGGTTTCTCGCTCGATGAACTCGCCGGCTTCAGCGGCATCATCTTCGCGGGCTCTCCCATCCAGATGCAGGAAAAAACGAGCGAGACGCGTTCGGCCGCAGCCTTCATGCGCGAGGTCTTCGAAGCGGGAACACCGTCCTTCGGCTCCTGCGCGGGTTTGCAGATCGCAACGGTCGCTGCGGGAGGAACCTGCAAGGCCCGCGACGACGGCATGCAGGCCGGTTTCTCGCGCGGCATCGTCGCGACGCCAGAGGGTCGCACCCATCCGATGCTGAACGGGCGACCGCTCTCATGGACCGCGCCTGCCATTCATTCGAGCGTCGTGGACCGATTGCCGCCCTCGGCGACCGTTCTCGCGCGCACCAACGACACGCCGGTCGAAGCGCTGGAGATCCGCTCGGGATCGGGCGTGTTCTGGGGTGTGCAGTATCATCCCGAAATCGCGATCGGCGAAATCGCCGCCTCGCTTCGCCGGCAGTCCGATGAACTCGTCGAGGAAGGACTTGCGGCCGATCCAGGCGCAGTCGATGCCTATTCCCGCGTCCTGGAGACGCTCGATGCCGATCCCGAACGCCGTGATCTGGCATGGCAGATCGGGCTTGATGACGAGGTGCTGGCCGTGGAAAAGCGAACGCGGGAGTTGAGGAACTTTCTTTCCTATCTGCATGAGCGCGCGGTCGCCTGAAGGGCGAGACGCCCTTTCACGTCATCAGAGGGCTGGCTCGCTCGACGCTGAAGGCCGGCTGGCGCAGTGGCAGTCCGGTCTCTGCGCGCTTGAGCATCCTCCGGGCGTGCAGAGCTGATCGCAGTTTCAGCTTGCCGGTTGTGCCTCAGGCCGGTCCACCAAAAGCGAAATGCCGAGAACAGCGAGCCCCGCCACGCCCAGAATGGCGCCGACCCAGCCGGTCGAGGCATAGCCATAGCCGGCCGTGATCGCCATGCCGCCGAGCCATGCGCCGGCCGCGTTGGCGATGTTGAAGGCCGAATGCATGGATGTGGCGGCCAAGGTCTGTGCATCGCCCGCGACATCCATCAGCCGCGCCTGGACTGCGGGTCCGAGCGCGACGCCGAAGCCGACAAAGAACACGCACAGGCAGAGCATGATCGGATATTGCGCGGTCAGCGCGAAGACGACGAGCACGACGATGTTGAACACCATCATGCCGAACAGCGTTTCCTTGAGCGCGCGGTCGGCCGCCCATGCTCCCAGGATGTTGCCGCTGATCATGCCCGCGCCGAAGATGGCCAGAATGACGGGAACGAAGGTTTCGGGAAGACCGGTCACGATCTGCGCGGTCGCGGCGATATAGCTGAACACCGCGAACATGCCGCCGAAACCTACCGCCGCGAAGGCGAAGGTCAGCCAGACCTGGGGGCGCATGAGGGCGCTCAGCTCGCGCATCGCGCTGGCATCCTCGTGAACCTCGTCTTCTGGCACGGTGAACCAGAGAAGCGCCACCGTAAGGACGCCGATGGCACCCACGAGGACGAACAGCGAGCGCCAGCCGAACAGCTGGCCGAGCCAAGTGGTGAGCGGCGTGCCAAGAAGCGTCGCGACCGTGAGCCCGAGCATCACGCGCCCGATCGCCTGCGCGCGCTTGTTCGGCCGCGCGATCGAGGCGGCCACCAGAGCCGCGACGCCGAAATAGGCACCATGCGGCAGGCCTGAGATGAAACGCAGGAGAACAAGGCTTTCCATTCCGGGCGCCACCGCGCTTGCCAGGTTGCCGGCCGCGAAAGCCAGCATCAGAAAAAGCAGAAGCGTGCGGTGGCTGAGCTTGGCGGCAAGCAGCGCGATCAGCGGCGCGCCGACCACCACCCCGAACGCATAGGCGCTGATGAGGTGACCCGCTTGCGGAACCGAAACGCCGAGGCCTTTCGCGACGTCGGGCAGGAGCCCCATGATCGCGAACTCGCCGGTTCCGATGCCGAAGCTGCCGACCGCCAGCGCGACCGTGATCAGAAACACCAGTCGTGCGGGCGTGGATTGAGCAGGTATGGACTGGGCAGGTATGCGCTGGGCAGGCATGGGCAATGGATCGACGGCCGCAGCGGGTGCGGTGCCGTAGGTGGCTTCAGTGGTCATGGAAAACGATCTGCGTCCGGTGCGTTGCGCGCTGCATAAGCAATCCTGACCGAAAGGCGAAGCGGTTTTGCGTGCGACGTGATGGCAAGGCTTGCAGCTCAGCCCGCGCCTGCCTGCAATGCGGCTGGTGGCAAGAAAGTTATCTCACCATTCGATCGGGCTGCCGTCATAGGCGAAGAAGCCGCCGCTGGCCGATTGCGGCAGCGCATCGAGCACGGCCAGCAGGCGCTCCGCGGCTTCGTCGGGCGAGAACCGATCGCGGTTCAGGGCGAACGGATCGGACAGCCGTGTTGCCACCGTGCCCGGATGCAACGCGACCACGACCGCCTCGGGCCGGGTGCGGCCGATCTCCACCGCTGCTGTGCGCACGATCTGGTTCAGCGCCGCCTTGGCGGCGCGATAGGAAATCCATCCGCCCAGGCCGTTGTCGCCGATCGAGCCCACGCGTGCAGAAAGCGTCGCAAACAGCGCGCGGCGGTTGCGTGGCAACAGGGGCGCGAAGTGCTTGAAAAGCAGGGCCGGTCCGATCGCGTTCACCGCGAACTGCTTTGCCATGGCTTCCGGACTGATCGCCTGCAGCGTCTTTTCCGGCTTGTCGCCGTCGATAACCAGAGCGCCGGTGGCGTCGAAGACGAGATCGAGTTCGCCACCCGCGGCAATCCGCTCAGCGGCGGCGGCGATGCTCGTTTCGTCGCAAAGATCGAACCCGTCCTTGCGCGACAGGGTTGCCACCGCGCGGCAGCGTGGATCGGCTGCGAGAAAGCGGCTCACCGCCGCGCCGATCCCGCCCGTGCTGCCGATCACCAGCGCGCGGTAACCGTTCTGCAAAGATGACAGTTCCTTCACCCGCCCGATCCTCGATCTTTACCGCCGTGACAGGAGGCTTCTTCCTCTGTCTCACCGTCGCAGCAGCAGTGCCACCACGAAGATGGCGCCGAGCGAACTGGTGACCACGCCGATCGGCAGTTCCTGCGCCGTGATCAGCGTCCGCGACACGAGATCGCTCGCCTGCAACAGAACCGCGCCGAACAGCGCGCAGGTGAGGCCGAGGCGCCGGTGAAGCGGGCCGACGGCCGCGCGCGCCAGATGCGGGATCATCAGCCCGACGAAGCCGATCACGCCTGCCACCGACACCAGAAGGGCAGTGGCGAAGCTTGCGGCGACGAAGGTCGCGATGCGCAGGGGCACGACCGAAACGCCCAGGCTTTCGGCCGTGTGCTCGCCCGCCAGAAGCGCGTCGAGGCGGCGATGCTGGTGAAGCGCGAAGGCGAGAACGGCGGCCGCCCCCGCAATCCCGAGCCAGATGCTGCTCCATGTGGCGCGGCCCAAACCGCCGAGCGTCCAGAACAGCACCGAATAGGCGGCGCGCTGGTCGCCCGAGAAGACAAGGTAGTTGGTGAGCGCGGTGAACAGGAACGACACGGCAAGCCCTGCCAGGATCAGCCGCTCCGCGCCCTTGTCGCGCGTGCGGTGGAGAAGCAGGAGGACGATGGCGGTCGCACACATGCCGCCCGCGAAGGCCGCCGCCGGCAGCGTCCAGATCCCGAACTGGTTGCCGAGGCCCGTGATGACGGCAACCGCACCCGCGGCCGCACCGGCCGAGAGCCCGAACAGAAACGGGTCGGCCAGATCGTTGCGCGTCACGGTCTGCAAGAGGAGCCCGACCACGCCGAGCCCGGCACCCACCGCGATCGCCAGCACCGCGCGCGGCAGGCGCAGATCCACGACGATGCGCCCGACCGGCCCGTCCGCACCCGATCCGCCCAGGCCGAGCGCATGGCGAAGGGCAGCGAAGACCTTGTCCGCCGGGATCACCGTCGAGCCATACATCACCGACAAAAGTGCCAGCGCGGCCATCAGGACGGCCGCGCCCGCAACGCTGAAACCGAAGCGTTTGTTCAAGCGATCAGAACGCTTCCGGATGCATGGCCCTGGCCATCTTCGCGGTCGCCTCGATATTGGCGGGCCCGGGCGTCAATTCGGCATAGCGCAGCGCCACGAAGCGCTTGTTTCTGACCGCGTCGGTTTCCTTCATGGCCGGATGGTTTTCGAGGAAGTCGAGCAGCTTCCGGTAGCCGGCATCGTCCTGGTAGTCGAGCAGCACCAGGAACTCCGGATTGCGCGTCGCGACCGTTTCCCAGTCGGTCGTGCCCCAGGAGGTGTCGAGGTCATCCATGATGTTCCTGCCGCCCGCCGCCTCGATCATCGCGGTGGGCATGGCGAAGCGGCCTGCGGTGAAGGGCTTGTCCTCGCCCGAATCGTAGAGGAAGACGCGCGTGCCGCTGTTCGGGCCGACCTTGAGCTGGATGTCGGCCATCTCCTTTTTCCAGCCGGCTACCAGCTGTGCTGCCTTGTCGTCCTTGCCGAACACCGCACCCAAGCGCTCGATATCGCCGTAAAGCAGGTCCATGCTGGCCTTGGGCCGGCTCTTGTTCTGGATGGCGCAGCTTTCGGAAAGGATCAGCGTCTTGATGCCATGGGCCGCGAGCGCATCCGGCGTGACACCGTTTTCGGGGCGCAGGCCGTAGTTCCAGCCGGCAAAGAAGAAGTCCGGCTCGGCGGCCACGATGGTCTCGACCGAGGGGTTCTTCGGCGCGAGCTCAGGGATGAACCCCTGCTCTTTCTTGAATTCCGGCCCGACCTTGTACCAGCCGGTGATGCCGGTGAGCCCGACGATGGCAGGCTGGAGATCGAGCGCAAAGGCCATTTCGGCCATGTTGAGATCGTGGATCACCGCGCGCTTGGGCGCTGCCTCGAAGGTAATCGGAGCGCCGCAATTCTCGACGGTCACCGGGAAAGCGAAAGCCGCGGAGGCCCAGAATGTGGCGAGGGAGAGGAGGAGAAGGCGTTTCACTGAAAGCGTTTCCGTGAGAAAGAGACAGGACGGTCGAAGACGGTAAGTTCGCGCCGCTCGCGCGGGTGAGGAAAACGCAAGACCTCGACGGCAAAAACCGCGCGCACGGTTTCGGGCGAGAGCGTTTCGGCCGGCGTGCCATGGGCGACGAGGCGCCCGCCATTCATCACTGCCACATGGGTGGCGAAGTCCGGCACGAGTGCCAGATCGTGAAGCACCGCGACCACGGTGAGGCCCAGTTCGGCGACGAGCCCGAGAAGGTCGCTGCGTGCACGCGGATCGAGATGGTTGGTTGGCTCGTCGAGAAAGAGCACCTGCGGCTCCTGCGCCAAAGCGCGGGCGATCTGCGCGCGCTGGCGTTCGCCGCCCGACAGGCTGCCCATTTCGCGGTGGCGCAGATGGTCGAGCCCGGTACGGGCGAGCGCGGTGTTGAGAATGCCCCATTCCTCGACGCGGCTTTTCAGCCCCGAATGCGGAATGCGGCCCAGTCCCACATAGTCCCACAGGGAAACGCGCGGGTCGGGCTGGTCGGTCTGGCCGACAACTGCCGCCGTGCGGGCGCGCTCGGCCGGCTTGAGGGCGGCGAGCGGGCGGCCGAGAAGCGAGACCGTGCCGCGATCGGGCTTCTGCATGCCGGCGAGGATGCGCAGAAGCGTGGTCTTGCCGGCGCCGTTCGGGCCGATCAATGCCAGCCGCTCGCCTTCGCCCACGGCAAGCGAGACGTCATCGAGGATCACCGTTCCGCCACGCAGCGTGCAGCCGAGCGCTCTGGCTTCGATCACGGACGTCTTCATGGAGTGGAGGAGAGGAGCCGTCACCACGCGCTTCCCCGCCTTGAAGCCGCCGCGCAGCCCGAACCGGAAGCCCGGCAGAGCCGACCGATCATGATCGCATGGTTTGAAGCTTCGGCATCCATATCGCTCCCCTTCGCCTTTGGCGCGGGAAGGATGCTGCCACATGCCGGACGCATACCGGCAGGCCTCGCAACGCTTCCCGGCACACCCCGTCCGGTCGTTTCAGTTCGTGATGGCAGGTCTCCTGGCTCACGGGTCACGGCCTTTATCCGCCTTCCCGGCCGCGAGGGACCAGTGGCATGTCGGACAAAAGCTCGCCGCTCACAGTTGCGGGGGCAGCTGCGGCATCGGCCATGAAGGCTTCACCGCATTCCCTTTTCACCTTCCGCCTTGCGGCTTCGGGCACCATCAAAACCGATGCTAAGCACAAAACCATGCCGCGGCAAGGGCTGTCATATGTAATGTTGTTACATTTAGCAATCTGCAGGATGGTTCATGATATTCCGCTTCAGCCCGATCCCGATCTTGGGTACGACCGACCCAGCCCCAGGCAGGGGATCAGCGGCTTTCCTTGTGCGCCACTAGTGTCCGCGGTCTTCCGTGAAGAGCGACCAGACCGCGATGAACAAAGCGGCGATCAGCGGGCCGACCACGAAGCCGTTCAGGCCGATCAATGCGATGCCGCCGAGCGTCGAAACCAGCACCACATAATCGGGCATCCGTGTACCCGCACCGACCAGCGGCGGGCGCAGGAGATTGTCGACGAGGCCGATCACGAGCACGCCGACAAGAACGAGGATGATGCCTTTCACGTAAGCGCCCGACAAAAACAGGAACAGGGCGATCGGTCCCCAGACGATAAAGGAGCCGACAGCCGGCAGAAGCGACAGCACGGCCATCAAGACGCCCCAGAGCAGGGCGGCGGGAATGCTCATCAGCCACAAGGTGATGCCGCCGATCGCACCTTGTATGAGGGCGATGATGACGTTGCCTTTCACGGTGGCCTTCACCACGGACCTGAACTTGTCGAGGATCGTGTCCGTATGGTGCGCGCTCAACGGGCTCGCCCGCTTGATCTTGCTGGTCAGCGCGGGCCCGTCGCGAAACAGGAAGAAGAGCACGTAAAGCATCACGCCGACGCTGACGACGAGTTGCGCCGTGCCCTGGCCCACCGAAACCAGGCTCGTGGTGATGGTTTGCGCGCCTTGCCCGAGCGTGCTCACGACGCGCTGCTGGATCTCTTCCAGCGAGCCCAGATTGAAGCGGGCAAGCAGATCCGTCACGAAAGCGGGCATGGCATCGCGGAAGGTCTGCAGGATCGTGGCGGCATCCGTCTGGCTCGACTGCAGGCGGCCGTAGAACGATGCGGCTTCTCCTGCGAGGGCTGACAGGATCAGTGCCCCGGGGATCATCACGAGACAGATGCAGGCGAGAACGCTGAGGGCCGCCGCCCAGCCGCGCCGGCCTTTCAGGGCTTTTTCCAACCGGCGCTGCAGCGGGTTGAACAGGATCGCCAGCGTGATCGCCCAGAAGACGGCGCCGTAGAACGGCAGCAAAAGCCAGACGAAGGCCACGGTCACCAGCACGATGACCACCACGAAGCTCGCCTGCTCGGCGCGGGTGCTGATGCTGCTCATATCGGGTTCTCCGCGCGAGGTTGGCCGAACAGGGGTGAAAACGGGCGACGCGCCGGTTCGAGCCGGAGCCGGCCGGTTCGGCTCAGTTCGCCTTGTGCCTCAAGGCTGCGCGCGGCGCTACCATCTTCTGGGTCATGAGCGAGAGCGATTCGCTCAGGCTTTAGAACCTGTTATGGCAACCAGCCGTGTTTCGTGACTGTTGAAGAAAGGTCCGTCCCCAAACCGGAGCCTGGAGCGCGCTTGGCGAAACGATCCGTGAAACGAAAAGGTGCAGCTTCCAGACGGGGTCCTCGTCTGAAGCCCGTGAGCTCCGCGCCTGCCGCGCAGGACACACCCGTCCTCCAAGCCGAATGGCCGCTCGCCGTTTCGGTGACGCTCGGCTCCGCCGTTCGGGCAAAGGGCATCGGCCAGGAATTGCGGGCGCGGCTGCCGGTGCTGGCGCGGCTCGGGCTCAAGGCCGAAGCCGGAAGGCTGGTGCTTTCACTGGCTCAAAGCGAGGAAAAGCTCTTCGAGGCCGCTTCAGCCATCGTGGAAAGAAATCTTGTCCAG
The DNA here is from genome assembly GCF_024053505.1 of Mesorhizobium liriopis. GTDB lineage: Bacteria > Pseudomonadota > Alphaproteobacteria > Rhizobiales > Rhizobiaceae > Mesorhizobium_B > Mesorhizobium_B liriopis. The sequence continues at coordinate 149,578 of NZ_JAMXQS010000009.1, forward strand.
ATGGCCGTGCTGCCCGTTCTGCCACGCGAGGTGGAGGACATTCTCGCCATCGCGCCGCGCGAGCGGTTGAAATGGACCAAGGATGGACGGCTGCAAAGTGCCGGCACCAGAACCGTGAAGCTGCGCGGCCGGGCGAAGGCCGTCACGTTCCATGTCTTCGATCCGCGCTTCATCGAGGATGTGCTCGACCGCGACATGCCGGCGCTCTGGCGCGAAGAGGACAAGGAGACCGCAAGCCAAAACCGCAAGCGGGCCGCCGGCAAGGCAGCGCTCAAGCGCAAGGCGGGCCAGGTTCCCACGGAAGCCGCCTCCGAGCCACTGAGGCCCGATCAGCCCGCCGAGGCGCGGCCGAGGCTCAAAGGCTGGGATGCGTTCTCCGACGACGGCCTGTTGCGCTGAAACGCGATCGCCCTGCGCCGTCAGGCTTTCTGGCCGCCAAGGCTTCTCGCAAAAAGCCGCCCGATGGCCAACAGGATTCCGAGCAGGCCGAGGCCCAGAAGCCAGACGACCATCGTCGTGCCATGGCCGTAGGTGCCCAAGAAACCTTCGAGCCAGTTGGCGATCAGGGTCGTTTCGCGCGGCAGGTCGGCGAGCCACCAGTTCCAGTCCACGGCTGTGCCGAGCTGCGCCAGGATCCAGTAGCTGCCCCACACCACCGCCGACCAGATGGCGGCGGCCACGAGAACCAGTCCCGTGAGGAGGCGGCTCATCGCACCGGCTCCGCCTCGATGACCGGACCATTGTTCCAGTCGCGCCCCTTGTTCGGGTCACGCCTGTTCGAGGCGTGTGTGGGCGCTCCCGGGTTTTCGGCCAGATGCTCGCGCAAGAGCGCCATGTTGCGCAGGTTGGCGCGGAAGAACACGTCGCCGATCCAGCCCGCCACGGGAACGAGGCCGATGGCGAGATCGACGCCGACATTGGCGAGCATGCGCAGGAGAACGGATTTCGGCACGCCGAGGCGTCGCGCTTCCCAGACGAGCCAGGCGGACATGCCCTGCGACACCAGCGGGCCCGCGCCCGGCACGAGGTTCAGAAAGGCGTCCGCACCGATCCGGGTGCCGATCACAGGCACGCGAAAGGCGGCATCCATCAGGCGCGACAGCTTGTCGAGGCGCGCAAGCGTCGCCGCACGGTCGGGCGGCTGGCGGAAAAAAGATTCCGACTGAGTGGGGTTCACGGTTTTCACTGAAAACCAAGGCTCCTCTTCATGCCGGACCACGCGCCCGGCTCCAAAGGGGTCCGACATCGCCGCGTGCTCAACCACGCCGCCAGAGGGGCCCGGACCCAACAAGCCTTATGTGGTGATCCCGAAATCGGTGTGCAAGCGCCAACCGCACGCTATGATGGGCCCACGCTATGATGGACTACCCGCTATGATAGGTGCTCCGTTGCGGGAATGGGCAGGAGAGGAATCGCGATGACGGCGGACTGGTTTGCGACAGGCTGTTTCGTGGGCCGGGTCTGGCGCGACGCGGTGGACGGGCCTTCGCTGGTCACGGTTCGCGAGGGGGCGGTGATCGACATCACCTCGCGCGAGGTGCCGACGGTGCGCGACCTGCTCGAACTGGACGATCCGGTGGCCTATGCGCACAGCACCCAGGGCAGCGCCATCGCGGACGCGGCAGCACTTCTGGCGACGGGCCGCACCGATGGCGTGAGGCTGCTGGCACCCATCGATCTTCAGGCCGTCAAGGCCTGCGGCGTCACCTTCGTGCGCTCCATGCTCGAGCGCGTGATCGAGGAGCGGGCAGCGGGCGATCCGGCCGCTGCGAGTGCGATCAGGGAGAGCCTCTCGGCCATCATCGGCGGAAACCTGTCGGGCGTGGTGCCGGGCTCGGCCCAGGCGCGCGAAGTGAAGGCACTGCTGATCAAAGAGAAGCTCTGGTCGCAATATCTCGAAGTGGGCATCGGGCCTGACGCGGAAGTGTTCACCAAGGCGCAGGTCCTGTCGGCGGTCGGCCATGGAGCCGAGATCGGCATCCACCCGGCATCACACTGGAACAACCCCGAGCCCGAGATCGTGCTCGTCGTGGACGCAGAGGGCCGGACGCGGGGTGCCACGCTCGGCAATGACGTAAACCTGCGCGATGTCGAGGGCCGCTCGGCACTTCTTCTCGGCAAGGCCAAGGACAACAACGCGTCCTGCGCGGTCGGCCCGTTGATCCGGCTTTTCGACGAGGCTTACGGGATCGAGGACGTGCGCCAGGCCGAACTCGTGCTCGAAGTGGAGGGCACGGATGGTTTCACGCTCGAAGGCCGGAGCTCCATGCGTGAGATCAGCCGCGATCCGCTCGATCTGGTGGCCCAGGCCATCGGGCCCAATCACCAGTATCCGGATGGCTTGGCGCTTTTTCTCGGCACGATGTTCGCGCCGGTGCAGGATCGGGGGGAAAAGGGCCAAGGCTTCACGCATCGCATCGGCGATGTGGTTGCGATTTCCAGCGAGGGCTTGGGGCTCTTGCGCAATACCGTGCGTCCGTCCGACGAATGCGCGCCGTGGCGTTTCGGCGTTTCGCATCTGATGCGCAATCTCGCCCGGCGCGGACTGCTGACGGCTTGAAGCGATCCTTTCAGCCTTGCGCTGAAGGCAAGCGGACCTCGGCGCATGCGCCTTTCAAATCCGCCGATGCGCCGAGCCTGACCGAGCCACCATAGAGTTCGGCGAGCTCGGTGGCGATGGGCAGGCCGAAGCCGTAGCCGGGCACCGTCTCGTCCAGGCGCTTGCCGGGCTTGAGCACGTCCTCGACCGCCTCGGCGCTGATGCCCGGCCCGTCGTCCTCGATGCGAATGCAAATTTTGCGTTGCTCCCGGCTGGCACTGATGCGAACGGTTCCCCGCGCCCATTTGAAGGCGTTGTCGAGGAGGTTGCCGAAGATCTCGTCGAAGTCCTGCGCCTCGCAGGCGACAACTGTTTCGGCGGGGAGATCGATCTCGACCGCGACCGGCTTCGGCGCATGGACCGCGCGCATGACGTCCGCCAGATCGCCGAGCCGCGCGCTGGCCTCCGTTCGGGCCCGCGAGGTTTCCCCGAGTGCCGCGGCGCGGGCGCGGGTCAGATGGTGGCGGATCAGCCTGTCCATGCGCTCGACGAGATCGCTGGTCTGCGGATCCTGAGTGGCGGAGGGGGCGGCTGCAAGTGTCGCCAGCGGTGTCTTCAGCCCATGCGCGAGGTTCGCGGCATGGCGACGCGCGCGGGCGAGGCCCTCGGCATTCTCGCTCAAAAGCTTGTTCAACTCGGTGGCCAGCGGCATGACCTCGCTGGGCTGGTTCTCGCTCACTGACTGCCGCTTGCCCGCGCGGATGGCATGCAACTCCTCCTGCAACGCTCTCAAAGGTCGAAGGCCAAGCCGGACCTGGATGAGAGCCGCAAGCAAGAGGGCGGTGCCGAGCGCCAGCAGGGCCAGAACCAGCGGCTGCATGGCCTCCGCCAAAGGGCGGCCGATTGCCGGATCATAGGGCGCGCCGGCCGCGATCAGCGATCCGCTCCCATTTTTGCGCAGGACGCGCCAATGGATGAGCCGCCCGTCATCCTCCTTGAGATCGAAGGGACGAATTTCGCCTGGGTCGGCTTCGCGTCCCCTTCCGCTGAAATCGGGTTGTGAGCCGAGAAACGCGGATGTCGTGATCCGGTTATCCCGGGAAACCACCCAGACCCATTTTTCGCGGCGGTCGAAGGGCGGGCGGTCGCGCGCTTCCTCCAGGGAAGCGTCGCCGTCGGCAAGGCTTGCGTCGAGGAGCGCGATCTGCGCGTCGAGCCGGCCATCCACCTGCCGCACCACGAAACGTTCGAGCACGCTGCTGATCAAGACGCCAGCTACCACCAGCGCAACGGCGATTGCCGCGCCTGCCGCTAGAAGCAGCCGTCCGGCCAAAGAACGCGGCACGAGCCTCATTCGCCGCTGACCGCCGTCAACCGGTAGCCATGGCCGCGCACCGTCTCGATCGCCTCGCGGCCGAGCTTGCGGCGCAAACGGCCGACGATCACTTCGAGCGAGTTGGAATCGGTTTCGACGTCACCCTCGTAGACGCGCTCGGTCAGCTCGCTGCGCGACACCACCACATCCTTGCGCAAGGCCAGCGTGGACAGGACGCGCCATTCGAGCGCGGTAAGGCGCAAGGGCAGGCCGTTCAGCTCGAAGGAACCGAGCTGAGCATCGAAGACGAGCGCGCCGCAGGCGATGCGGGTGGCGGCATGGCCTGCCGCGCGGCGCGCCAGCGCGCGTAGACGCATCACCAGTTCCTCGACGCGAAAAGGCTTGGTGAGATAGTCGTCGGCGCCGGCTTTGAAGCCCTCGACCTTTTCCGACCAGCCGTCGCGAGCGGTCAGAATCAAGACGGGCAGGGCGCGGCCCGCCTGCCGCCACGCGCGCAGCACGGTTTTGCCATCGACTTTGGGCAGGCCGAGATCGAGCACGGCCGCATCATAGATGCCGGTGTCGCCCAGATGCTGGCCGTCCTCGCCGTTTTTCGCCCAATCGACCGCGAAGTCCTCGGCGCGCAACGCATCCGCGATGCGGTTCCCGAGCGCGGGGTCGTCTTCGACCAGCAGAACCTTCACGCTCTTCGCTCTCCTGTTTCGGATCCGGCGGCGACCTATGCCCCGGCGCTGAACCGAACCTGAACGGAGCGATTCAGGCTCGGTTGCCGGGCTCGGTGCATGATCAGCGCATTCTCGCAACAAGGAGATATGCGAATGACCACGGAAAACGAGACGACCCAAACCAGAACGGAAATGCCCGCCACGCCTTCGCGGCGCGGTGGCCGCGCCAAGGCGGCATTCGCGGGCCTCGGCCTTCTCGCCCTGGGCCTCGCCGGCGGCGCGGGCGCCACGGCGGCACTTTCGCCGAGCGACAATACGGTTCTGATGAAGCCGGTCGCGGTGAACGCGCTCGAAGACGGCACCCAGACCGCTGTCAAAGGCACGGTCGGCGACGTCTTCGGCAACAAGTTCGTTCTGGCCGATGGAACCGGCCGCGCCCTGATCGACAGCGGCTGGCGCGGCGAGGGCGGCGATCTCGTCAAGCCGGGCGAGACCGTCACCGTTCAGGGCCGGTTCGACCGCGGCTCGCTTCACGGCGAAGTTCTGGTGCGCGCCGATGGGGCGGCACAGAGCCTGAAGCCGCCGAAGCCCGGTCCGCGCGGCTGGGCGGAACGCCTCGGCGACGGCCATCTTCGGGTGGCCGAAGGGCCGGAGCTTCCCTGAACGGGTCAGTGTCAATCACCTCGTCAACAATGGAGCATTGCAAGATGAAAAAACTGATCATAGGGGCCCTGGGCCTGAGCCTTCTGGCTTCGTCCGCAGCCTTCGCGCAGGAAGCTGCAACCCCGCCCCCGCCCCCTCCCGGTGCGACCGAAGCTCCCCCGCTGCCCGAGGCCCCCGCCCCGGAAGCGCGTGGCCCCGGAGCGCGTCCGGGCGACGAGGCCGGCCCGCGCGGCGACGAGCGCCGTGGGCCGCCCGAGCGTGGCCCCAAGGATGAAGCCCGCAGGGGGCCGAAAGGGCCAGACGGCCCGCCGCCTCCGCCGCCTTCCAAGGCGGCCGAGTTCCGCTTCAAGCGCGGGCCGCTCGAAGTGACGGTGCGCTGCTCGGAATTCGAACCGATCAAGCCTTGCGCGGACGCGGCCAACCAGCTGATGGACAAGTTCGCCACGCTGCCCGCACCGGGGCCGATGCCCGGTCGTGGCGACACGCCACCGCCGCCCCTGCCAGGAGCTGAAGCGCCCGCACCGGCGCCGGCTCAGTAAACTTCGAAAATCGGGAAGGGCCGGCCATCGCGCCGGCCTTTCATCACCCTGCTCTTTCACCCTGCAAGATTTTGCCGGGACAAAAAACAAACGCCGCCGGATGGTCGTATCCGGCGGCGTTTCGCGCAAAGGGATCGGCTCCCGTCAGGCGAGATTGAACACGACCTTGGTGCAACCGTCGGTCTTTTCCTTGAAGGCCTTGTAGAGATCCGGGCCTTCCCTAAGATCGGTGCTCTTATGGCTGACCAGCGAGGTCATATCGACCTTGCCTTCCTGGATCAGCTTGGTGAGCGGCTCGAGATAGCGTTTCACGTGGGTCTGGCCGGAACGCATGGTCAGGCCCTTTTGGACGATCGAGCCCATGTCGACCGCCACCGGCCCGCCATAGACACCCGGCACCGACACGACACCGCCCGGACGCACTGCGCGGATGGCCGAGGCCAGCACATATTCGCGCTGAAGCGGAACGACCTTCTCCTTGATGGCCGAAATGATGCCGCCCTGGCCGTGCGCCGCATCGGCCTCCATGCCGACCGCGTCGATCACCGCATCGGCACCCTCGCCATGGGTGATCTCCTTGATGCGCTCGAACACGTCTTCGGTCTTGAAGTCGATGATGTGGGTGGCACCCGCCTTGCGCGCGAGAGCAATACGCTCGGGCACGGTTTCGATCGCGATGATGCGCTCGGCACCCAGGATCTTCGCCGACTGGATCGCGAAATAGCCGACCGGTCCCGCGCCCCAGACCGCGACCGTCTCGCCACCCTTGATCTCGCACTGCTCGGCACCCTGATAGCCGGTCGGGAAGATGTCGGTGAGGAACAGCACATCGTCGTCCGTCATGCCCTCGGGCACCACCATCGGCGCAACATCGGCCATGGGCACGCGCACATATTCGGCCTGCCCGCCCCAATAGCCGCCGGTCAGGTGCGAATAGCCGAACAGGCCGGCGGTGGGATAACCGAACTGCTTGACCGCCATCTCGCCATTGCGGTTCGAGCGCTGGCAGACCGAGTAGAGGCCCATCTTGCACATGCGGCACTCGCCGCAATTGATGTTGAAGGGCACGACGATGCGGTCGCCGATCTTGAGCTTGTGATCGGGCGAGCCCACTTCGACCACCTCGCCCATGAATTCATGGCCGAGCACATCGCCGCTCTTCATGGTGGGCATCAGCCCATCCATCAGATGCAGGTCCGAGCCGCAGATGGCGCAGCTCGTCACCTTGATGATGACGTCGCGCGCGTCTTCAATCGTGGGGTCATCCACCGTGTCGCAGCGGATGTCGTTGGTGCCGTGCCAGCACAGAGCTTTCATGGGTCTTCTCCTCGTTTTTTGTTTTTGCGGTGAAGAGCGGCGTCAGGCGACGCCCGCGCCGCCCGTGACGCCGAACACCTCGCCCGAGATGTACGAGCCCTCCTGGCTGGCGAGCAGCACATAGACCGGGGCGATTTCGACCGGTTGGCCAGGGCGGCCGAAGGCGCTCTGCTTGCCGAACTCCATCACCTTCTCTTCCGGCTGGCCGCCCGACGATTGCAGCGCCGTCCAGAACGGGCCCGGTGCCACGACATTGGCGCGGATGCCCTTTTCGATCAGCTGCTTGGCGAGCGCCTTGGTGTAGGCGACGATGCCAGCCTTGGTGGTGGCGTAGTCAAGCAGGATGGCGGAAGGGTCGTAGGCCTGGATCGAGGCCGTGGTGATCACGCTCGCACCCGCCGGCAGATGCGGCACGGCCGCCTGGGCGATCCAGTGCATGGCATAAAGGTTGGTCTTCATGGTCTTGTCGAAGTCTTCCGACGTGACCTTCGAGATATCCTCGCGGTTCTGCTGGCGGCCTGCATTGATGACGAGGATGTCGAGACCGCCCAACTGCGCGACGGCCTGTTCCACCAGTGTCTTGCACCAGCTCTCGCTGGTGATGTCGCCGGGCAGGTCGACGGCCTTGCGCCCCTCCGCCTCGATCAGCTTGAGCACTTCCGCCGCATCCTGCTTCTCGGCTTCGAGATAGGAGATCGCGACATCCGCGCCCTCGCGGGCAAAGGCGATGGCCGCGGCGCGGCCGATGCCGCTGTCGCCGCCGGTGATCAGCGCCTTGCGGCCGGTGAGCTTGCCCGAGCCCTTGTAGCTCGTTTCACCATGGTCGGGTTCGGGGTCCATCTTCGCCGCGATGCCTGGCACCGGCTGCGGCTGGCGGGGGAAGGGTGGTTGCGGATACTGTTTGCGCGGGTCCTGCATGGACAGCCGATCGGCCATGAATGTCTCCGTGACTATGCTTTTTGTTGCAAAATTCGTTGCGGGGTGGGCGCTCAACTGTGGCTTCGCCTGTGAGTTCCACGCTCTTTCGCTCAAGGCCGCATGGGCAGGTGAGCCGGCGGGCAACGGGTTTGCAGGCTGTTCCGCCGGTGGCCGCCCAAACGAAAAGAGCCGGCAATCGCTGCCGGCTCTTTCGACGTTTCTTGTTTCAGTGATCGGTCGAAGGGGAGCCTTCGATGACCACATGCTCACTCGGCGGGAACGGCGGCGTAGTTCTTCTCGACCGCCTTGGGCTCGGATGAGAGCGCCGCCGCCAGAGCATCCTGGTCGAGCTCGCCTTCCCAGCGCGCGACCACGAGCGTGGCCACCGCATTGCCGACGAAGTTGGTGAGCGCGCGGCATTCCGACATGAAGCGGTCGATGCCCAGGATCAGCGCCATGCCGGCGACCGGCACGGAGGGCACCACGGACAGTGTCGCCGCCAGCGTGATGAAGCCCGCACCCGTGATGCCCGCCGCACCCTTGGAGGAGAGCATCGCCACCAGCAGAAGCAGGATCTGGTCGCCGATCGACAGGTCGATATTGGTGGCCTGCGCGATGAAGAGGGCGGCCAGCGTCATGTAGATGTTGGTGCCGTCGAGGTTGAACGAATAACCGGTCGGGATCACGAGGCCGACCACCGACTTCTTGGCGCCCGCCTGTTCCATCTTCTTCATCAGCGAGGGCAGAGCCGCTTCCGAGGACGAGGTGCCGAGTACGAGCAGGAGCTCTTCCTTGATGTAGCGGATCAGCGCGAAGATCGAGAAGCCGTTGTAGCGGCAGACCGCACCCAGCACGACCACCACGAAGACGAGCGAGGTGAGGTAGAAGACGGCGATCAGGTAGGCGAGGTTCGCCACCGAGCCGATGCCGTATTTGCCGATGGTGAAGGCCATGGCGCCGAAGGCACCGATGGGAGCGGCCTTCATCAGGATCGCCACCAGCTTGAAGATCGGTGCGGTGAGCGCATTGAAGAATTCGAGAACGGGGCGGCCCTGCTCGCCGATCATCGCGAGTGCGATGCCGAACAGAACGGCGATGAACAGAACCTGCAGGATGTCGCCATCCACGAAGGCGCTGGCGAGCGTCGCCGGGATGATATTCATCAGAAAGCCGGTGATCGTGGAGTCATGCGCCTTCTGGGCATAGCTCGCGACGGCACCCGCATCGAGGGTCGCCGGGTCGATGTTCAGTCCTGCGCCCGGATGGGTGAGGTTCGCGATCACCATGCCGACGATCAGCGCCAGCGTCGAGAAGGTGAGAAAATAGATCATCGCCTTGCCGACCACGCGGCCGACCTTGGCGAGATCGGTCATGCCGGCGATGCCGGTGACGACGGTCAGGAAGATCACCGGGGCGATGATCATCTTCACGAGCTTGATGAAGGCGTCGCCCAGCGGCTTCAGGCTTTCGCCGACTTCCGGATAGAAGTGGCCGATGGTGATGCCGGCGGCGATCGCCACAAGCACCTGCACGTAAAGCTGGGCATAAAACGGTTTCCGCGTGGGCGGCGCATCGGCGTGAACGGGAATGCTGGTTGCCATGGTCTGCGTATCTCCCTGCCGGTCCGGCGCATTCGAACGGCGCCTTGTCCTCCCAGGCGGCCCTTCCGGCGCGGGTCGCCATCAACAGTCAGCAAGCACCGTGCCAGTTGTTTTCTGCAGAGGAGACATGCCGGAAACGCGGGGCTTTCCGGCCACCCGTGCCGCGTGCTCGCAAGGATGTGTGCGAAATTCCGCTCGCTTTCGTTGAGCTTTGTGCGGTAATCCGCACTGATGGACATATCCGCCAATGGCAGGGCGATTGAGGAGCGAGCCCGGCACAGCCGGCTCGCGGCGCTCTCCGCCAGGGCCGCTCTTCTCATCGGGCTCGTCGCGACCTTCGTTCTCGTCGTTCTGTTTTGCGGCGAGGTCGCACGGCGTTTCACGGCCGAAAGCATTCTCGCGGATGCGCGGGCACGGCTTCCGTCTGCGGCCTCGGCCTTGCGCGGCGAGCTCGAAAAGCAGCGCGCTCTGCCGCTGATCCTCAAGGAAGACCCGACCGTGATGACGGCTATCGCAACGCGCGACCCCGCACAGCTCGGCGCACTCAACGAAAAGCTCGACCGGCTGGCGCGCGCCACGCGAGCGGCCGTGATCTACATCCTCGACGCATCGGGAACGGCACTCGCCGCGAGCAATTTCCGGGAGCCGACGAGCTTCGTCGGCAGCGATTACCGCTTCCGTGATTATTACAGCGCGGCACTCGCGAACGGCACGGCGGAGCAATATGCGCTCGGCACCGTCAGCCAGCGGCCGGGCGTCTATTTCTCCGCGCGAATGGACCGGTCTGAACAGCGCGGCTTGGGCGTAGTGGTCGTCAAGGTCGAACTCGATGCGGTGGAAGCCGACTGGCAAAGCGGCGGACAGCCCGTCTTCGTTTCCGACGAGCGGGGCATCGTTTTAGCAACGAGCGTGCCAGCCTGGCGCTTCAGGACGCTGCGTCCGATCGCAAACGCAGAAGCAGCCGAGATCAGACGCAGCCTGCAATTCGGCGAAGCGAGCCTCGTCCCGCTTCGTCTCGAGACCGACCCGGCGCTCGATGGCTTCGTTTCCGCCGATACGGGCGACGGAAAAGCGCAACGCTTCGCTCTGGCGCAGGCGGATGTGCCCGCAGGCTTGCCGGGCTGGCGCATTCATCTTCTGGCGCCGGCCGGCCGCGAGCTTTCGGGTGCCACGAACCTCGCAAGGCTGGTCGCGGGCCTCGTTCTCGCAATCCTTCTCCTCGCCGGCTTCCTTCTCTTTCGCCGTGGCCGCCTCGCGCGCTTGCAGCGAAAGGAAAAAGAGCGTGCGGCGGCCGAGCTCGAAACCCGCGTCATCGAGCGGACGATGGATCTCGCCAGCGCCAACCAGAGGCTGACGGGCGAGATTGCCGAGCGCGAAAAAGCCGAAGCGCGCATTGCCACCTTGCGCGACGATCTCGCCCAGGCGAACCGTCTGGCAACGCTCGGTCAGGTCACGGCGGGCGTGGCGCATGAGATCAACCAGCCGCTCGCCGCGATCCGCGCTTACGCCGAAAACGCTCAGCTTTTCCTGCGCCGGCAGGACGGGAACAATGCCGCGCAGAACCTCGAACGCGTGGTGGGGCTTACCGACCGCATCGCGTCCATCACCGATACGCTGCGCGGCTTCGCGCGGCGGGGCAGGAGCGCGCTCGAGCCCCTGTCGGTCGAGGCCATCCTCGATGGTGCGATGCTGATCCTGCGCTCGCGCATCCGCGAAAGCGGCGTCGAACTGGAACGGCGTTCGGTGGGCGGCGAAGCGATCATCCTCGGCGGTCGCATCCGGCTCGAACAGGTGCTGGTCAATCTCGTCCGCAACGCTGTCGAGGCGCTGGAAGGCCGTGAGCATGGGCGGATCACGGTCGAAACCGTCAATGGCGTGGAGGAGGTGACGATTGCCGTGTCGGACAACGGTCCGGGCGTTCCCCCTGAGATCCTGCCGGTGCTCTTCACGCCGTTCAAGACATCCAAGGCGCAGGGCACGGGGCTCGGCCTCGTGATTGCGTCCGACATCGTTTCCGAACTCGGCGGCGTGCTTTCGGCGACAAGCCGGCCGGGCGAGGGGGCCTGTTTCACCATCCGCCTGCCGGGAGTGCCCGTATGACAGCAACCAGCACGCCTATCGCCTTTGTGGACGACGACGCAGAACTGCTTGCCGCGAACGGGCAGACCTTGGCCCTCGCCGGCTACGAGCCGCAGCTTTATTCATCTGCCGAAGCCGCCCTGGCCGCGCTCGGTCCCGACTTTCCCGGCGTGGTCGTCAGCGACCTGCGCATGCCGGGCACGAGCGGCTTGACGCTGTTCCGCGAATTGAAGAAGCGCGATCCCGACCTGCCGGTGATCCTGGTCACGGGGCATGGCGATATCGAAATGGCGGTCGCCTCGTTGCGCGAAGGGGTCTACGACTTCATCGCAAAGCCCTATCCCGGCGACCGGCTCCTGGCGAGTGTGGGGCGAGCGGTGGAGAAGCGGCGGCTGGTGATCGAGAACCGCCGCCTCCAAGCCGCGTCCGAGGCCGAGCAGGGTGCCCAACTGCTGGGCGAAACGCCGGCCATGATCCGCCTGCGTCAGACGATCCGCCAGATCGCGGATGCGGAGGTGGACGTTTTGATCGAAGGCGAGACCGGCTCGGGCAAGGAGGTGGTGGCGAACCTGATCCATCGTTTGAGCCCGCGACGCGACGGCGAATATGTCGTGCTCAATTGCGGCGCGCTGCCTGAAACGGTGATGGAAAGCGAACTGTTCGGCCATGAGCGCGGGGCTTTCACCGGGGCGGACCGTCGTCGCATCGGGCGGATCGAACATGCGGATGGCGGCACGCTTTTCCTGGACGAGCTCGAATCCATGCCGCCCGCGTTGCAGGTGAAGCTCCTGCGTGTGCTCGAAGCGCGCGAGATCGCGCCGCTCGGCGTCAACGAGACACGCGCGGTGGATCTGCGCGTGGTAGCGGCCGTCAAGGTGGACCTGTCCAACCCGGTCTTGCGCGGCGACTTCCGCGAGGACCTCTACTACCGGCTGAACGTCGTCACGCTGCGCGTGCCGCCTTTGCGCGAGCGGAAAGAAGATATTCCGCTGCTCTTCGCGCATTTCCTTTATCGCGCCAGCCAACGCTTCCGCCGTGACGTGCCGGAGCTCGACGCATCCTTGCGCCATCGGCTGATGCGGCACGACTGGCCGGGCAATGTGCGCGAGCTCGCCCATTTCGCCGAGCGGGTGGCGTTGGGTCTTGAAACGCAGGAGGGCGCATCGGACGCGGTTCGGGAGGCGCTCGGCCTGTCCGACAGGGTCGCGCAATTCGAAGCCTCGCTCCTGCGCGATGCGTTGCGGCGGCACAAGGGCGAGGCCCAACCGGCACTCGAAGAACTCAAGCTGCCGCGCAAGACCTTCTACGACAAGCTGCAGCGCCACGGCCTGGTGCCCAGGGATTTCCGCTGAACGCGCACGGGACGGCTTGGCCCAGTTGTGACCACCGCGCCCCTCCCGGCTGGCCTATTGCCTAGCCCGGAGCGCCCATGGACTTTGTGCTTTCAACCCGGAAAGGTTGTCTTCGCGATCCGTCTGCTCGACGATCACCGATGCCTGAACGAAGCTGGACAACCAAGGCAGGAACTCATGGCCGAACTTCCCTCTCAGGCACGCGTGGTGATCATCGGCGGTGGTGCGGTGGGCGTCTCGGCCCTTTATCATCTGGCGAAAGCCGGATGGACCGACTGTGTCCTGCTCGAAAAGAATGAACTGACCTCGGGTTCGACATGGCATGCGGCGGGCAATGTGCCGACCTTCTCGTCGTCATGGTCGCTGATGAACGTCCAGCGCTATTCGGCCTCGCTTTATCGCGGGCTGGCCGAGGCCGTCGACTATCCGATGAACTACCACGTCACCGGCTCCCTTCGCCTCGGCCACACGGCCGAGCGCATGCAGGAATTCAGGCGCGTCGCCGGCATGGGGCGGTATCAGGGCATGGATATCGCGGTGATCGGCACGGACGAAATCCGTTCGCACTATCCGTTCATCGAAACGCATGAGCTGAAAGGCGCGCTATACGATCCGAACGATGGCGACATCGACCCCGCCCAGCTCACCCAGGCGCTCGCCAAGGGCGCACGCGATCTGGGCGCCAGGATCGTTCGCTTTTGCCCGGTGACCAGTGTGCGCCGCGAGAATGGCGATTGGGTCGTGGAAACCCCGCAAGGCGCGATCCGCTGCGAGTTCGTGGTCAACGCCGCCGGCTATCGTGCGGGCGAAGTGGGCCGGATGTTCGGCCGCGACATTCCGATGATGGTGATGAGCCATCAATATATCCTGTTCGAGGAAATTCCCGAACTCGCCGCCTGGACCAAGGAAGCCGGCCACAAGCTGCCGCTCCTGCGCGACGTGGATTCGTCCTACTACCTGCGGCAGGAAAAGAGCGGCATGAATCTCGGTCCCTACGAGAAGAACTGCCGCGCGCATTGGGCGTCCGCCGACGATCCGATGCCGGACGATTTCTCGTTCCAGCTCTTTCCCGACGATCTCGACCGGCTCGAATGGTATCTGGAAGACGCCATCAAGCGCGTGCCGATCCTGGGCACGGCAGGCTTGTCGAAGGTGATCAACGGGCCCATCCCCTACACGCCCGACGGCAATCCGCTGATCGGCCCGATGCCGGGCGTGCCCAATGCCTTCGAGGCATGCGTCTTCACCTTCGGCATCGCGCAGGCGGGCGGGGCGGGCAAGGTCCTGGCCGAGTGGGTCACGGAAGGCCGCACCGAATGGGACATGTGGTCCTGCGATCCGCGCCGGTTCACGAAGTTCGCCTCCGATCCGGCCTACGCGGTCGCCAAGGGACTCGAGGTCTATGGCGACGAATATGCCGTGCAGTTTCCTCGCCGCAACTGGCCGGCAGGACGCAACCGGAAGCTTTCACCGATCCATGACCGCATCGCGGCCCTCGGCGCGCAGTTCGCGCCTTATAATGGCTGGGAGCGCGCCACGTGGTTCGCGAAGCCGGGCGACGATATCTCGGAAGAAGCGTCGCAGACATTTCGCCGCGAAGGCCCGTGGCATGAAAGGGTGCGCGAGGAATGTCTCGCCGTGCGCGATCAAGCGGGCATTCTCGACCTGCCGGGCTTCTCGCGCTTTCGGTTGAGCGGCGCAGACGCCCGGGACTGGCTTTCAAGGCTCATCACCGGCGCGGTGCCCAAACCGGGTCGCATCGGTCTTGGCTATTTCGCGGACGAGAATGGCCGGATCGTTACCGAGATGTCGATCATGGCGATCAAGGATGACCTGTTCTTCCTCATCACCGCCGCCGTCGCTCAGAGCCATGATTTCGAATGGTTGGAGACGCATCGCCCGGCGGATGCCGACATCGCGATCGCCGATATGACCGAGGCTTTTTCCTGCCAGATCCTGTCGGGCCCGCGCTCGCGCGACATCCTCGCCGCCGTCTGCGAGGCCGATCTTTCGCAACCCTGGCTTTCCCATCAATCCGTCCCTATCGCCGGTCGCTGGTGCCAGCTCGTGCGCGTGTCCTTTGCCGGCGAATTGGGCTGGGAAATCCATTCCAAGGTCGAGGACACGCCCGTTATCTTCGATGCCGTCTGGGAGGCGGGGCAGGGGCATGGGCTCAAGCCCTTCGGTATGTGGGCGCTCGATTCGCTCAGGCTCGAAAAGGGCTACCGCGCCTGGAAGCAGGACCTTTCGACCGATTATTCCGTGCTGCAAGGCGGACTTGAGCGCTTCGTGCGCTGGGACAAGCCGGACTTTCTCGGCAAGGCGGCGCTGGCGGTCGAGAAGCAGCGCGAGGTGACCAAGCGGTTCGTCACGCTCACCCTCGACAATCCCGGCGATCACGACGCGCCTTACATGGCCAATCTCTGGCATGACGGCACCATCGTCGGCGAGACGACCTCCGGCGGCTGGGGCTTTCGCACGGAAAGATCCATCGCGCTCGGTACGGTGCGTGCCGATCTCGCCGAGCCCGGCCGCAAGGTCGAGGTCGAAATCTTCGGCGAGCGCTTCAGCGCCACGGTCCAGCCCGACCAGCCCCTTTGGGATCCTCGGAACGAAAGGCTGCGGGCATGAGCACCGTTCCCACCCATGCCCGCGTTGTCATCATCGGCGGCGGTGTATCAGGCTGTTCGGTGGCCTATCATCTGGCCAAGCTCGGCTGGCGCGATGTGGTGTTGCTCGAGCGCAAGCAGCTGACATCGGGCACCACCTGGCATGCGGCGGGCCTGGTGGGCCAGCTGCGCGCCTCGCAGAACATGACGCGGTTGGCGAAGTATTCGGCCGATCTCTACGCCCGCCTCGAAGCGGAGACGGGCGTCGCCACCGGCATGCGCCAATGCGGCTCGATCACGGTGGCGCTGACCGACGAGCGCAGGGAAGAGATTTATCGGCAGGCCACGCTCGCGCGCGCCTTCGGCGTCGATGTGCAGGAGATTTCACCCGCTGAAGCGAAAGCCATGTATCCGCATCTCAACATTGGCGATGTGGTGGGCGCGGTGCATCTGCCGCTCGACGGCCAGTGCGATCCGGCCAACATCGCGATGGCCTTGGCCAAGGGGGCGCGCAACAACGGCGCCCAGGTGTTCGAGCATGTGAAGGTCGAGCGCGTCTTGAGCGCAAACGGCCGCGTTACGGGCGTCTCCTGGACACGTGGCGAGGAAAGCGGCGTGATCGAAGCGGATCACGTGGTCAATTGCGGCGGCATGTGGGGGCGCGATCTTGCGGCATCTTCGGGTGTGACGCTGCCGCTGCATGCCTGCGAGCACTTCTACATCGTCACCGAGGCCATTTCCGAACTGAGCCGCCTGCCTGTTCTTCGCGTGCCCGACGAGTGCGCGTACTACAAGGAGGATGCGGGCAAGATCCTGCTCGGTGCCTTCGAGCCCAAGGCCAAGCCCTGGCCGGCACCGGGCGAGCGCATCCGCGACGACTTCATGTTCGACCAGCTGCCCGACGACTTCGACCATTTCGAGCCGATCCTGTCGGCTGCCATCAACCGCATGCCGATGCTCGAAAGTGCCGGTATCCATACCTTCTTCAACGGGCCCGAAAGCTTCACGCCCGACGACCGCTATTATCTCGGCGAAGCACCGGAGCTGAAGAACTACTGGGTGGCCGCCGGCTACAACTCGATCGGCATCGTATCCTCAGGGGGCGCGGGCATGGCGCTCGCGCAATGGATGAACGACGGCGAGCCGCCCTTCGACCTGTGGGAAGTCGATATCCGCCGCGCGCAGCCCTTTCAGCGCAACCGCCGCTACTTGCGTGAGCGCGTGTCGGAAACGCTCGGCCTGCTCTACGCCGATCACTTCCCTTATCGCCAGCCGGCCACCGCGCGCGGCGTGCGCCGCTCGCCGCTGCATGAGCATCTCAAGGCGCGTGGTGCTGTGTTCGGCGAAGTGGCGGGCTGGGAGCGCGCCAACTGGTTCGCGCGGCCGGACCAGGATCGCGAATACCGCTATTCGTGGAAGCGGCAGAACTGGTTCGACAACAACCGCGCGGAGCATATGGCCGTGCGCGAGGGCGTCGGCCTCTTCGACATGACCTCGTTCGGCAAGATCCGCGTCGAGGGGCGCGATGCGCTGCCTTTTCTCCAGAAGCTCTGCGCCAACGATCTGGCCGTCGAACCGGGCCGCATCGTTTATACCCCCATGCTGAACGCGCGCGGCGGTATCGAGTCGGACCTTACCGTCACCCGGCTCTCGGAAACCGCCTTCCTGCTCGTCGTGCCGGGCGCCACCCTGCAGCGTGACCTTGCCTGGCTGCGCAAGCATCTGGGTGACGAATTCGTGGTGGTCACCGATGTGACGGCGGCGGAAAGCGTGCTCGTGCTGATGGGCCCCCAGGCGCGTGATGTCATCACCCGCGTCTCGCCCGACGACTTCTCCAACGAAGGGTTTCCGTTCGGTACCGCGCGCGAGATCGAGATCGGCATGGGCCTCGCCCGTGCCCATCGCGTGTCTTATGTGGGCGAACTCGGCTGGGAGCTTTACGTCTCGGCCGACCAGACGGCCCATGTGTTCGAGGCGCTCGAAGACACGGGCGCGGCGTCGGGCCTCAAACTCTGCGGCATTCATGCGCTCGATTCCTGCCGCATCGAAAAGGCCTTCCGCCATTTCGGCCATGACATCACCGACGAGGATCACGTGCTGGAAGCGGGGCTGGGCTTCGCGGTAAAAACCAGGAAGGGCGACTTCATCGGCCGCGACGCTGTGCTTCGGAAGCGCGAGGCGGGGCTGAAACGCCGGCTCGTGCAGTTCCTGCTCGAAGACCCCGAACCGCTTCTCTTCCACAACGAAGCGATCGTGCGAAACGGCAAGATCGTGTCCATCGTCACCTCCGGCAATTACGGCCACGCACTCGGCGGCGCGGTGGGTCTCGGCTATGTGCCGTGCGAAGGCGAGAGCGAAGAACAGGTGCTCGCCTCCCAGTACGAGATCGAGATCGCAGGCACGCGCCACAAGGCCAAAGCCTCGCTCAAGCCGATCTATGATCCGAAAGGGGAACGGGTTCGGCTCTGACGGCAGCGGCGGCCAAGAAGCCGCTCCGGGGTATGGGATGAGGCCTCATGCTCAGTAAATGCTGATCGTTGGAATAATTTTTCTCCAAGCACTCGTCTTCCAGCCATCAGGGTTTTGCTGAGTTTCGCCTGAACCGATAGGTTTTCGCTGTCATCCTGTCAGCTCGAAGGGCGCCGTTCACCTTGCCCAATCCTGTTTTCGCAACGTCCTCGACATCGATCTTCGAGCAGATTTCCCGCCTCGCCAACGAGGTCGGGGCGATCAATCTCGGCCAGGGTTTCCCGGTCGGCTTCGAGCCGCCCGCGCTGATCGAGGCGGCGGTGCAGGCGCTGCGCGAGGGGCCGCACCAGTATCCACCGATGATGGGGTTGCCCGCCTTGCGCCAGGCGGTGGCCGCTAACGCCAAGCGGTTCCACGGTCTCAATGTCGATTGGGAGCGCGAGGTGCTGGTCACGTCGGGCGCGACCGAGGCGCTGGCCGACAGCTTCCTCGCCCTTCTCGACACCGGTGACGAGGTGATCGTGATCGAGCCCGCTTACGACGCCTACCCCACGCTGATCCGCCGCGCCGGCGGCACGGTGGTGCCGCTGCGCCTCGAAGCACCCGATTGGACGCTGACGCGCGAGGCGTTGCAGGCCGCGATCACCCCGCGCACGAAGCTGATCGTGCTCAACACACCGATGAACCCGATCGGCAAGATATTCTCCGAGGCCGAACTGGATCTCCTGGAAGAGGTCGTGCTGGCGCATGATCTCGTGATCGTGTCGGACGAGGTCTACGAGCATCTGGTGTTCGACGGGGCACGGCACACGACGCCGTTCAGCCGCCCTGCCATCCGCGACCGCGTGGTGCGCATCGGCTCGGCGGGCAAGACCTTTTCGGTAACAGGCTGGAAGGTTGGCTATGTGACGGCCGATCCGAAGCTTCTGGGCCCGATTTCTCGCGCCCACCAGTTCGTCACCTTCACCACGCCGCCGGCCCTGCAGACGGCCGTGGCCGCAGGGCTCCATTTCGCCGACAGCTACTATGTTGAGCTGAAATCGAGCCTCGAAACGCGGCGAGATCTCCTGCTTGGGGCCTTGCGACGCGAAGGCTTCGCGGTTGCGGACGCGCCCGCCACCTATTTCGCCATCGCCGATGTGAGCGGGATCGACCCCGATGGCGACGATCTCGCCTTCTGCCATCGCATCACGCGCGAGGCGGGCGTCGCCGCCGTGCCGCTCTCATCCTTTTACGGCGCGCGCGACGTGAAGACCCATATCCGCTTCTGCTTCGCCAAGCCGCTCGACACGCTCGAAGACGCCGTTTCCCGGCTGTCACGCTGGCGTGAGACGCATGGCCGGAAGCTGGCCTCGTGACCGCACTCCCACCGCTCGGGCCGCGCGAATCCCGCCGCCCGCCTCTTCACAATCCCTGATCCGGAGACAGTTCCGCCCATGCCCGCCTTGCCCACTTTCCTCCGAGCGCTCTCGGTCGCGAGCCTGCTGCTCGCCTCGTCCGCACTCGCGCAGGCCGAAAAGATCCGTTTCGGTGTCACCGCAGGCCCCCATGCGCAGATCGCCGAAGCCGTGGTGCCCGTCGCCAAGGCCAAGGGTCTCGATATCGAGGTCGTCGAATTCTCGGATGGCGCGCTGATCGACCCCGCCACCAATGACGGTGATCTCGACGCCAACGGCTTCCAGCACACGCCCTATCTCAACCAGCAGAACACCGATCGCGGCCTCAATCTCGTGGCGGTCGGCGAGCGCACGGTGCTGCTTCCCATGGCCGGCTATTCGAAGAAGGTGACCAAGATCGAGGACCTGCCCGAAGGCGCGCAGGTGTCGATCCCCAACGATCCGAGCAATCTCGGTCGCGCGCTCAAGCTTCTGGAGAAGGGCGGCGTTCTCAAGCTGACGCCGGGCGTGACCTTCAACGCCACCGAACTCGACATCACCGAGAATCCGAAGAACATCAAGATCATTCCCATGGAAACGGCGCAACTCGCCCGCTCGCTGGAAGATGTCGATTTCTCGGTCATCACCTCGCATTTCGCGCTGAGCGCCGGGCTCAATCCGAAAAAGGATTCGATCCTGATCGAGGACGAGTTGTCCGAATATTTCTGCCTGCTCGCGGTCGCCGAGAAGAACAAGGACGCGCCCTGGGTGAAGACGCTTGCCGAGAGCTACCATTCGCCGGAAGTGAAGGCCTTCGTCGAGAAGACTTTCGCCGGCAATGTGATCCCCGGCTGGTGATAGCCATGAACGCCGCGCCCCGCTTGTCGAGCCTGGAAAGCGCCCAGCCGTTGAGCGAGACGCGGCGCGACGCCGTGCGGATCGAGAGCCTTTCCAAGACTTACGATCCGGCGGCTGGCCCGGTGCTCGACGATGTTTCGCTTTCGGTCCGCAAAGGCGACATCCACGGCATCATCGGCCGCTCGGGTGCGGGCAAAAGCACGCTGGTGCGCTGTTTGAACGGGCTGGTCGAGCCATCGAGCGGCCGCGTCTTCGTGTCCGGCCGCGCCATCACCGGTCTTTCCGGCGCGCCTTTGCGCGCGGCGCGGCGGGAGATCGCGATGATCTTCCAGCATTTCAGCCTGCTGTCCTCGCGCACAGCCGCCGGCAATGTGGCGCTGCCGCTCGAAGTGGCGGGCTTATCGCGCCGCGAGATCCGCGAGCGCGTGCCGAAACTCCTCGACCTCGTGGGTCTTCGCGCCAAGGCCGACAGCTACCCTTCCGAACTCTCGGGCGGGCAGAAGCAGCGCGTGGGCATTGCCCGCGCGCTCGCGCTCGACCCGAAGGTGCTTTTGTCGGACGAGGCGACATCCGCGCTCGATCCCGAAACCACCGAGCAGATCCTCGACCTTCTCAAAAGCATCAATCAGCGGCTTGGCCTCACGGTTGTGCTGATCACGCATGAAATGGATGTGGTTCGCCGCATCGCGCATGCGGTGACGGTGCTGGAAGCCGGCCGGATCGCCGAAAGCGGGCCGACTTTCGAGACCTTCGCCTTTCCCAAATCCGCGGTCGCCCGTTCCTTCCTGTCGTCCATCGTCGCCCACGATCTGCCGCCGGAACTGGCGAAGACGCTGCGCACCGAACCCGGTCACGACACCGATCCCGTTCTGCGCATCACCTTCACGGGCGCCGGCGCGCACCAGCCGGTCGTCGCCGACCTCGTCGAGCGCTTCGGGGTGCGGCCCAACATCCTTCACGGACGCATCGACACCATCGACAACCGTGCGCTCGGCGTTCTGGCAGTGGTGCTCGAAGGCGGCGAAACGCTGCTCGAGCCGATCCGCACCCATCTGTCTTCCCTCGGACTTTCCTCGGAGATCATCGGCTATGCTGTTCGGCCTGTTGCCGGCCGCCCTCGGGCCGCTTTTTCTTAGGTCGCTCGGCGAGACGGCCACCATGGTGGGCGCCTCCGCCGTGCTTTCGACGCTGATCGGCCTGCCGCTCGGCATCGCGCTCGTCGTGACCGCGCCCGGCCAGTTCCTCGAACGCCCCGCGCTCAACCGTGTGGTGGGCACGATCAGCAATCTGGTGCGCTCCACGCCATTCATCATTCTGATGGTGGCGATCATTCCGTTCACGCGTCTCGTCGCGGGCACATCGGTCGGCACCACGGCGGCCATCGTGCCGCTGACGATCGCCATCATCCCGCTTTATGCGCGCCTCACCGAGGCCGCCATGCGCGAGGTCGACCAGAGCCTGATCGAGGCTGCGCAAAGCATGGGTGCGACGCCCTTCCAGATCATCCGCAAGGTTCTCTTGCCGGAAGCGCTGCCGGGCATCGTCGCGGCACAGACCGTCACGCTGGTCAGCCTGATCGGCTATTCGGCGGTGGCCGGCACGATCGGCGGCGGAGGCTTGGGGGATCTGGGCGTCCGCTTCGGCTACCAGCGCTTCATGCCCGAAGTGATGCTGGCGGTGGTCGTGGTGCTGGTCGCCATCGTCCAGAGCGTGCAGTTCCTGGGCGACTGGACCGCGCGCACCGTCAATCACCGCATCCCGCGCAAGCGCCGCGTGGCGCGCGCACATTCCTGATCCGTGCGAAGAAAGGCTCGCCCATGACCGTTCATTCCAACCCCGTTTCGGCAACGCTGCCGACGCTCGACTTCTCGCGCTTCCATGGCCCCGACCGCGAAGCCTTCATCGCCGAGCTTCTCGACGTGCTGCACGATCACGGCTTCTTCTACATGACGGGCCACGGCGTCAGTCCGCAGCTGATCGCGGATGTGCGGGCAGCGGCCAAGCGCTTCTTCGCGCTGCCGCTCGAAGACAAGCTCGAGATCGAAATGGTGAAGTCGCCGCATTTTCGCGGCTACAACCGTGCGGGTGTCGAGCGCACGCGCGGCCAGCAGGACTGGCGCGAGCAGCTCGACGTGAACACGGAAGGCGAGGCGGTCGCGCTTCAAGCCGACACGCCGGCCTGGAAGCGCCTGTTCGGGCCCAACCAGTGGCCTTCCAGGCAGCCCGAACTGAAGCCGCTGCTGCTCGAATACCAGGCGGAAGTCACGCGCGTCGGGCTCGATGTGCTCAAGGCCATTGCGGTCGCCATCGGTCAGCCCGAGGATGTCTTCGCCTCGATCTACGAGCCGCAACCCTCTCAGCTTCTCAAGATCATCCGCTATCCCGGCCGCGACGTGGCCGAGACCGATCAGGGTGTCGGCGCGCACAAGGATGGCGGCTTCGTCACGGTGCTTCTGCAGGACACCACGCCGGGCCTGCGCGTGCGCACCGAGGACGGCGTCTGGATCGACGCGCCGCCGGTGGAAGGCACGTTCATCATCAACACGGGCGAACTGCTGGAGCTTGCCACCAACGGCTTCGTGCGGGCCGACGTGCACGATGTGGTGGCGCCACCCGCCGGCGTCGAGCGCTACTCGATCGCCTTCTTCCTCGGCTCCCGCTATGACGCGACGATTCCGGTGATCGAATTGCCCGAAGCGCTGAAGACCAAGGAGCGTGGGATCACGGTCGATCCGCTCAACCCGATCTTCCGCGAGGTGGGCCAGAACCACCTCAAGAGCCGGCTTCGGTCACACCCCGATGTGGCGCGCGCCCACCATGCCGACCTCTTGCCCTCTGAAGAGCGGAACGCGCCGGCGAACTGACCGGGGCTCGTCAACAGCCCGGCCGTTTTTTCGAAAAGCGGTCGGGCGACCACTGAAGAGACGATCAGATGCCGGCCGCTTCTCGCCTCGCCTCCGCCGCGATGAATTCGGCGTGGCGGGAAACCTGTGGCAGACCCATCAGCTCGCCATAGGCCCCGCGCGCGAGCGGGCCGGCGATCAGCAGGCTCGGGTCGGGATTGCCTTCTTTGTCGAGCGCACGGCTTTGGCTGTCGGTGTTGAGGCCCAGGCCGTAGGGGTCCAGGCCGAGTGCGCCGTGATCGGCCAGATCCTGGAAGGCGGTGCTGCCGGTAATCACTTCGCGATGCGCGGGGCCGGTGGTGTTGATCACGGCATCGAAGAGTTCGGTGCGGGCCTCGGTTGAACCACGCAAGCGGAAGGTGACGGCGATCCCGCGTTCGGGCGACGGTTCGGCGCTGATGACGCGGCCCGCGTGCAGAAGGAGCGTGCCTTCGGCGATGCGCCGATCGAGAACGGCCTCCACCTGCGGCGCGATGCGGAAGCGGTGAACGTCCCAGAAGGGGCGCAAACGGCGCACCAGCTTCTGGCGCTCGGCCACGCTCAGGCCCAACCAGATCGGGGTGCCCTGTTCGCGCAAGGCGTCGAAGACCGGATGCCAGGACAGGTTCGCTTTTTGGGCGGCGTCGAGGTTGCGGTGTATCGCTCCAAGCAGGTCCCGCACGGTCGCGGCGGGCGCGCTCGCGAAATCGCCGAAGGGGTCGGTAGAAATGGCGGCATGGCCGCGCGAGCGCAGGCCCCGGCGCGACAGCATCAGGATCGGGCCGTGATGACCCCGCGCATCGAGGCTCGCCACCATGTCGGCGGCAGTGAGGCCCGTGCCCAGGATCAGCACCGAAGCATCCGGCGCGATGCCTTCGAGCGCGTCTTCGGCATAAGGGTCGGCGACGAGCCGCTCGCTGCCTTTGAGGGAGGCGAGCTCGCGCGGCAAAGAGGGGATCGGATGGCTTGCGGCAAGAACCAGCCGTTCGGCGCTCAGCACGTCACCATTCGAAAGGGTGACCTGCCAGCCCTCGGGAATCCGCGCGATATGCCGGGCTTCCGCCCGCACATGGCGCACATGGCCCCTCTCGATCAGCGGCGCCAGATGGGCGGCGACATAGCGGCCGAAGACGAGGCGGCGGGGATAGGCGTCGCCGTTTGGGCGGAAGGCGTCGGGATCGTCCGCCAGTGCGTCGGTCTCGCTGAGCCAGCGCGAAAAATGTTCGCCATCGTCGGGCACGAGGCTCATCCGCGAGGCGGGCACATTGATGCGGTGGGCGGGGTCGGGGCTCGAATAGGCGACGCCGCCGCCCAAGCTGGGACGCGGCTCGATCACCGTCACGGGAAGCACGCGGCCGTCGCCCGAACGGCCGAGATGAAAAGCGACGGCGGCGCCCGTGAAGCCGCCGCCGATGATCAGGACCGGGAGAATGCTTCGGGTCAGGATGCGCTCGCGAGCTTGCTGCCCGGTCGCTCGGAGCCGGCGATCGTTTCGCCGAACGGCCCGGTGTTGACGGATGCCGCACGAGCCGGAATGTCGTGGTCGAGCGGCAGGCGCGGCAAGACGAGCTCTCCGAAGCGATAGGCTTCTTCCAAATGCGGATAGCCCGACAGTATGAAGGTGTCGATGCCGAGCCGGCGATATTCGTCCATGCGCGCGGCAACCGTTTCGGCCGAGCCGACGAGTGCGGTGCCCGCGCCGCCGCGCACCAGACCGACGCCGGCCCAGAGATTGGGACTGATCTCGAGCTTGGAGCGGTCGCCGCCGTGCAGCGCGCTCATGCGGCTCTGGCCCACCGAATCCATGCGCGCGAAAATGGCCTGCGCCTTGGCGATGGTCTCGTCGTCGAGCCTGGAGATCAGACGGTCGGCCTCGGCCCATGCCTCCTCGTCGGTTTCGCGCACGATCACATGGAGGCGGATGCCGAAGGAAAGCGGGCGTCCGCTCTTTTCGGATGCCGCCCGCACCGTCGCGATCTTTTCCGCCACCTGTGCCGGCGGTTCGCCCCAGGTGAGATATTTGTCGACGGTCTCGGCCGCGACCTTGATGCCGATCTCGGACGAGCCGCCGAAATAGAGCGGCGGATGCGGCGTCTGGTGCGGTGGGAAGAGCAGGCGGCCGTCCTCGATGCGGAAATTCTCGCCCTCGTGGCTCACCGTCTCGCCGGCGAGCAGACGCTTGTAGATGCGCAGGAACTCGTCGGTGATCTTGTAGCGGTCCTCATGCGACAGGAAGATGCCATCGCCGCCGTTCTCGGCCGGATCGCCGCCGGTGACGACATTGATGAGCAGACGCCCTTGCGAGAAGCGGTCGAGGGTCGCGGTCATGCGCGCGGCGAGCGTCGGCGATTGCAGGCCGGGGCGGACCGCAACGAGAAAGCGCAACTGCTTGGTAAGGGGTGCCAGGGCCGAAGCCGTGACCCACGAATCCTCGCAGGAGCGACCGGTGGGCAGGAGCACGCCGTAGAAGCCGAGCGTATCGGCCGCTTGGGCGACCTGCGTCAGGTATGGAAGGTCCACCGCGCGACCGCCCTCGCTCGTGCCGAGATAGCGGCTGTCGCCATGGGTCGGCAGGAACCACAGGACCTTGACGCGTTCGGGAGCTTCGGGCGTGGCTGGCGCGGGCGCTGGCATGGGAAACCTCTTGGCTGAATGCGCAGAATTTACGCGGGCGATGCAGGCTCTCGCGAGGAATAATATTCTACAGATTGGCTTGAAATAGCAGCGTCGTCCTTCGGCCTGCCGCTGAACGGCAGCTAGCATCCACGCTCCGATCTTTTCGCATTTTGGAGCCCGACCTTGGCGTTGTCACGCACTCTCCTTTCGGCCATCGCCGCGCTGGGCTTCTCGACTTCCGCCTGGAGCGCGGATTTGAGCGAAATCCGCATCGACTGGGCGACCTACAACCCGGTTTCGATCCTGCTCAAGAAGGACGGCCTGCTCGAAAAGGAGTTCGAGAAGGACGGCATCAAGGTCACCTGGGTGCAGTCGGCGGGCTCCAACAAGGCGCTGGAATTCCTCAACGCCGAGTCGCTCGATTTCGGCTCGACGGCCGGTTCCGCGGCCCTTCTCGCGCGGGTCAACGGCAATCCGGTGAAGGCTGTGGGCGTTTATTCCAAGCCCGAATGGACCGCCCTCGTCACGGGCAAGGACAGCACGATCGCCAAGGTCGAGGACCTCAAGGGCAAGACGGTGGCCGTCACGCGCGGCACCGACCCGCATATCTTCCTCGTTCGCGCGCTCGCCGATGCGGGCTTGAGCGAAAAGGACCTCAACCTCGTCCTGCTTCAGCATGCCGATGGCAAGACCGCGCTTCTGCGCGGCGATGTCGATGCCTGGGCGGGGCTCGACCCGCTGATGGCATCCGCTGAAGTGCAGGAAGGCGCCAAGCTGTTCTTCCGCGATCCCGCTGCCAACACCTGGGGCGTGCTCGACACGCGCGAGAACTTCGCGAAGGAACATCCCGAGATCGTGTCGCGCGTTCTCTCGGTCTATGAGCAGGCGCGCCAGAAGGCGCTGGCCGACCCGGCAGCCCTGAAGGCCCTGCTGGTCGAGGCCACAGGCCTGCCGGATGCGGTGATCGCCAAGCAGCTCGAGCGCACCGACCTGTCCCACAAGGCCATCGGCGAGGAACAGGCCGCGACCATTCTGGCGGCCGGCGAAGCACTCCAGAAGGCGGGCGTGATCGAGGCGTCGGTTGATGTGAAGGCAACCGTGGGCGAGCTGGTCGATCCGAGCTTCGGCGCGAAAAGCCAGTAAAACCTCGCTTCTCCGATGAGCGCCGCCAGCCAGTCCTTCGAGGCACCAGCCGAGGCCAGAACAAGCGCCGCCCCTGCCGGGCGGCGTTCGGGCAGGGCTGTGTCCGCGCGCCTTCTCCTCGGTGTCGTCCTGCCGCTCGGGCTGGGGCTGGTCTGGGAGGCGGTGGTGGCTTCGGGCTTTGCCAGCGGCCGGCTGATGCCGCCGCCGAGCCGGGTGATTGCGGAACTCGTGCGGCTCGCCTCCACCGGCGCGCTGTGGGAGCACAGCCTGATCACGCTCTCGCGTGTGCTGGGCGGCTTCGCCGGTGGAGCGGTGGCCGGCATCGCGCTGGGCGTTTTGACCGGCACATCGCGGCTGCTGCGCGACCTGCTCGACCCGAGCTTTCAGGCTTTGCGCTCGATTCCCTCCATCGCCTGGGTGCCGCTCTTCATTCTCTGGCTCGGCATTTTCGAAGCCTCCAAGGTGACCTTGATCGCGGTCGGCGTGTTCTTTCCCGTTTATCTGGGCGTCAGCAGCGCGCTCATGTCGGTGGATCGCCGCACGGCCGAGGTCGGGCGCATCTTCCGCCTGTCGCGCCTCGCCACTGTCCGCCGCATCCTTCTGCCCTCGATCCTGCCGGCAACCGTTGTCGCCTTGCGTACGGGGCTCGGGCTCGGCTGGATGTTCGTGGTCGCGGCCGAATTCATGGGCGCGTCTTCGGGCCTCGGCTATCTTCTGGTCGATGGCCAGCAGCTCGGCAAGCCGACGCAGATCCTGGCGGCGATCCTCACTTTCGCGGTTCTCGGCAAGGCGACGGATGCGATCCTCGCAAGCCTCGCCGCACCCTTTCTGCGCTGGCAGGACAGTGTCGGGGAGGCGCCGTAGTGCTCCAGCTCGATCACCTCTCGAAGACCTATCCGAACGGCACGCTGGCGCTCGATGGCGTGAGCCTCACATTGCGCGAGGGCGAGATCCTCGCCGTGGTGGGCGGCTCGGGCTGCGGCAAGTCCACGCTTCTGCGCCTGGCATCGGGCCTCGACACGCCGAGCCGCGGTCGCGTGCTGCTCGACGGGCAGGTGGTCGCCGAGCCCGTGGCGCGGATCGGCATGGTGTTTCAGGAGCCCCGGCTTCTGCCCTGGCTATCGGTCGCCGAGAACGTGGCGTTCGGCATCCGTGAGCTTCCCGAGGCGCAGCGCCGCGCGCGGGTCGAAGCGCTGCTCGGCGAAGTGGGCTTGAGCGACTATGCCGCCCGCTGGCCCAAGGAGTTGTCAGGCGGTCAGGCGCAGCGCGTAGCGATCGCCCGCGCGCTTGCGCCCGAACCCGACGTTCTCCTGCTCGATGAACCCTTCTCCGCGCTCGACGCCTTCACGCGCATCGATTTGCAGGACCATCTGATCCGCCTCTGGCAACATCACAAGCGAACCTTCTTGCTTGTCACCCACGACATCGAGGAGGCCGTCGCACTCGCCGACCGCGTGGTGGTGATGAAACCCGATCCGGGCCGCCTCGCCGCTGAAATCCCGCTCGATCTGCCTCGCCCGCGTCTGCGTTCCTCGGCCCCGTTTCAGGCCGCCGAGCGCGCAGTGCGCGGCGCGCTCAGCGATGCACTCAGGCGCGAGCCGCAAAGAACCATTCTGAACTGATCCAACAATCGCCGCGCGCCACGCGGCTTACCGGGAGTTTCGACCATATGCCGATCACACGCCGTTTCTTCAACGCGGCCCTTGCCGCAGCGCTCGCGCTTCCTTTGCTCAACGCCGTTCCGGCACTGGCGCAGAACAAGACCATTCGCATCGGCTACCAGAAATACGGCACGCTGGTTCTTTTGAAGGGACGCGGCACGCTCGAGGAAAAGCTGAAGCCGCTGGGCTGGAGCGTGGAATGGACCGAGTTCCCCGGCGGCCCGCAGCTGCTCGAAGCGCTCAATGTCGGCGCCATCGATTTCGGCTCGACGGGCGAAGCCCCGCCCATCTTCGCGCAGGCTGCCGGCGCGCCACTCGTTTATGTCGCCCATGAGCCGCCGGCTCCGCGCGGCGAGGCGATCCTCGTGCCCAAGGACAGCCCGATCCAGTCGGTGGCCGAGCTGAAGGGCAAGAAGGTCGCGCTCAACAAGGGTTCGAACGTTCACTACCTTCTGGTCAAGGCGCTGGAGGAAGCCAAGCTTTCCTATCCCGATGTCGAGACCGTGTTCCTGCCACCGGCAGATGGCCGCGCGGCCTTCGAGCAGGGCTCGGTCGATGCCTGGGCGATCTGGGATCCGTTCCAGGCGGCGGGCGAGGTGGCCATCGAGGCGCGCACCCTGCGCAATGGCGAGGGGATCGTGTCCAACCACCAGTTCTATCTCGGTGCGAAGAGTTTCGTTGACGCCAACAAGGAGCCGCTCGACGCGCTGATCGCTGCGATCGGCGAGGTGGACGAATGGACCAAGGCCAATCCGGCGGAAGCCGCCGCCACGCTCGCGCCCTCCGTCGGCATCCCGGCCGATGTGCTCAAGGTGGCGCTCGAGCGCCAATCCTATGGCGTGAAGCCGCTGAGCGCTGAAGTGGTCGAAGAACAGCAGAAGATCGCCGACACCTTCTTCGACCTCAAGCTGATCCCGGCCAAGCTGTCGATCAAGGAGGTGGTGCCGGGTGTCAGCCAGTGACGGTTGAGGCCTTGAGCCCGGCGCGGCGGGCCGAGCGCACCAGACCGAGCCTCGCGCGGTTCGGCCGGGCGCTCGCGCCCTGGGCCTTGCCGATCCTCATTCTCGTGGTGTGGGAGATCGCCGCGCGTGCCGGGCTGGTCAATGCGCGGCTCCTGCCCGCACCATCCACCATCGCCAGCGCGTTCTGGCGCTCCCTGCAGGATGGCTCGCTCATCGCCAACACCTGGGCCTCCACCAAGCGCGCATTGATCGGGCTCTTGATCGGCGGCGGCTTGGGGTTCCTGGGTGGGCTCGCGACCGGCCTCTGGCGGCCGGCCGAAACGCTGCTCGACAGCACGGTGCAGATGATCCGCAACATTCCGCATCTGGCGCTGATCCCGCTCGTCATCCTGTGGTTCGGCATCGGCGAAACGGCGAAGATCTTCCTGGTCGCCATCGGCGTGTTCTTTCCACTCTACATCAACACTTTCCACGGCGTGCGCACGGTGGACCGGCAGCTGGTGGAAATGGCGGAAGTCTATGGGCTCGACCGTCGTGCCCGGCTGTCGCGCATCATCCTGCCCGGCGCGCTGCCCTCGATCCTGGTCGGCCTGCGCTATGCGCTCGGGCTGATGTGGCTGACCCTGATCGTCGCGGAAACGATCTCGGCCACCAGCGGGCTCGGCTACATGACCATGAACGCACGCGAATTCCTGCAGACCGATGTGGTGATCCTCGGCATCCTCGTCTACGCGCTGCTCGGCAAGCTCGCCGATTGGGCCACCAAGGCCATCGAACGCCGCGCGCTGTCCTGGCATCCGGCCTATCAGATCGCCAGGGAGAACAAGCCATGAGCCTGGCTGTGCAACGGGACGTTGCGCCGGGCGCTGCCGGGGCCGCCGGCCTGCCGATCAGGCTTGCGGGCGTTTCCAAGAGTTTCGGCGAGACGGAAGTCCTGCGCCGCTTCGACCTCCACATCCCGGCCGGGCAATTCGTGGCGGTCGTCGGGCGCTCGGGCGGGGGCAAGTCCACGCTCCTGCGGCTCGTTTCGGGCCTCGATCAGCCATCGGGCGGGCGGGTGATGATCGGCGAACGCGCGGTGACGAGCCTCGACCCGGCCGTGCGGCTGCTCTTTCAGGAGGCACGGCTGGTGCCGTGGCAGCGGGTGGTGGAAAATGTCGGCATCGCGCGCGGTGAAAACTGGCGCGAGCGGGCCTTGCAGGCGCTGCGCGATGTCGGGCTCGACGGGCGTGGCGATGAATGGCCCTCGGTGCTCTCGGGCGGCCAGCGCCAGCGCGTGGCGCTCGCGCGCGCTCTGGTGAGCCGGCCGAACATCCTGCTTCTCGACGAACCTTTCGGCGCGCTCGACGCGCTGACCCGCATCGAGATGCACCGGCTGCTCGACGGCATCTGGCGCGAGCGCGGCTTCACCACGGTGCTGATCACGCATGACGTGGCCGAGGCCGTGGCACTCGCGGATCGCGTGATCGTCTTGCGCGAGGGCCGCGTGGCGCTCGATCTGCCTGTCGATCTCGAACATCCCCGCGCGGAACTCGCCGATCCGCGTGCGGCGGAATTGCAGAAGCAGATCCTCGCGGCGGTGTAAACGCCGCTGCGGGTCGTTTCCCATGGTCTATGCCGTGCGAAGCGATGAAACGCCTGGCTCACACCATTTCGCTCGACAGCGGCACTCCGAGGCGTTCTGATGCTGTCAGGTGGAGGAGCGCCGATGAAGAAGACGAAGATCGTGGCCGTGATGGGCCTCGTTGGCCTTTTGGCCGCGTGTGACAATGCCAAGGACTGGATGGGCTTCGTTTATCCCGACCAGAACAACACGGCGCAGATGACGAGCCTCGGCAATTTCGCGAGTTTCGCACAGTGCAAGGCCGCTGCCATTTCCGCCCTGCGCGCCATGCCGGAACAAGCCTTGAGCGGTTTCGAGTGCGGCTTCAAATGCCGCGCGGCAGAAACCGGTGGCGCGAATATCTGCGAGCAAAGGCGACGCTAGCCTTCGGCCCGAGGCCACGTGTCCTGCCGCTACGCATTTTGGCAAGGCGGCAAACGACATGCGAGCCTTGCCTAAGCGCTCCGCCAGCCTAGTTCCCCGCGCTCACACACTCTGCGCATGGATCGGGGAAGGGTCTCATGAGCGAAGAAGCGCGGCATTTGCGAGCCCGTCTCGCCGTCCACGACCTGTTGTCGGACGTGATCCTCGTGGACTGGCTGTCCGGTCTGTCCGCCGATCTGGTCGACGAGTTCCTTGAAGACTACACGGCGCAGCTGCCTCTGGAGGAGCGGGAGGCCGAACTGCGTCGTCTGGCACGGGTCCGCGAAAAGGCCGAAGTTATGCGGCGCGAACGTCTCATGATGCGGGTCGGGCTGCTGGACGGAACCCGCCACTAGCGCACGGAAAATCGAAGGCTATTTGCCGGCGGCCTTGCGTGGCTTCGGCTTGGGAGACTTCTTCGGCTCCGCGATCGGGGCTTCCGCGTCGCGGGCCAGTCGCGCGGCTTTCAGGCGGGCGGTCTTGGCATCCGACGCCTTGCGCTCGGCATGCATGATGTCGTTTGCCGCCTGCGTCGTCTTCTCGGCCTTGTCGAGGCTCTTGCGCTCGGAAAGGTTGAGCTGGCCGGCCGTGCCGGAATGGTTTTTCATGATGCCGAGCCTAAAGACAGGTGGATTTCCACGCCACAACAAAATTTATCTTGTGGACAGCCTTGTTGGAAACGCATTCACGGTGCATATTCCGCGCATCGATCTTGCAAGCGACTTTGTCTACCCGGGCCCTCTGGGCTCATTCTGGCGATCTCTTCTCCAAAATCGATCTTACCGCGGCGTCGTGCCAACCGTGCGTGATGCTCAATGACTTGTTGACCGATTGAAAGGAATCGTCATGCCTACAGGAACCGTGAAGTGGTTCAACGCAACCAAGGGCTTCGGCTTCATCCAGCCCGATGATGGCGGCCAGGACGCCTTCGTGCATATCTCCGCCGTCGAGCGCGCCGGCCTGCAGAGCATCAACGAGGGCCAGAAGCTCTCGTATGATCTCGTCCAGGACAAGCGTTCGGGCAAGATGTCGGCAGGCAACCTGCAGGCGCTCTAAGCGCCGCATGGCCTGCTCAAGCCCTGCTTGGTGAGCCCCAAGCACTGGTGACCACGGATGTACCGGCACCAGTGCGGCTCGCAGGCGGGGCGGCAGCTCAGGAGCGTCCGCCCAAGCGGACGCTTTTTTCGTTTTGATGTTCCTTTGTTTCTAGGGAGTTTCCATGCAAGTTCTCGTCCGCGACAACAATGTCGATCAGGCGCTCCGCGTCCTCAAGAAGAAGCTGCAGCGTGAAGGCGTTCTGCGCGAGCTGAAGCAGCGCCGCCATTTCGAGAAGCCGTCCGAGCGTCGCGTTCGTGAGAAGGCCGATGCGATCCGCCGCACCCGCAAGGCAGCCCGCAAGCAGGCGCAGCGCGAAGGCCTTCTGCCGGCCCCGAAGAAAAAGGAATTCGTGCGCCGTCCGGCTGCCGGTGGTGCTGCTCAGGGCTGAGCCCTCTCGCCGGATTTCACGAAGACGATACTGAAGCAGCGCCGGTCCCCTTTGTTGCGGATCGGCGGTGGTGCAAGCTTCGCATCTCTCCCCTCACATTCCCTTGTTCCGTTAGGATCGGCGGATCATGATGGGTCTCAATCCGTTCAAGAAGCGGAACGAGCATTGCGCCAGGGAACTGTTCTTGGCGTCTTGAGGGCAGCCCGCATGAACCGCCGCGCTTTTCTCTTGTCTTCCGCGTTGTTGGGCCTGTCGGGGCCCGCTCCAGCGATGGCAGCCGAGCCGCCTTTGATCCTCGAAGATTATGCGGTGGCACGTGCTGCGTTTCAAACGAAGCTCGTACGGCAAGGGCCTGCGCCCGACAAAGGCGATCCGCTCACCCCGCCTCCGGGTGCGCGCTCCATTGGGTATGGATCGGGAAACAGGCCGTTATCGGCCTGGCTGTCCGACGATGCGCCCAAGCCCGGCGAAAAGCGTCCGGCGGTACTCTTTCTGCATGGCGGCAACGCGCTCTGGCACGGCCACTGGGACCTGACACGGCCTTATCGCGAGGCCGGCTATGTCGCGATGATGCCGGCCCTTCGCGCCGAAAACGGCCAGCCCGGCTATTTTTCAGGTTTTTACGACGAAACCGATGATGTGCTGGCGGCCGCCGATGCGCTCAAGGCGCTGCCCGGCATCGACCCGACGCGCATCTTCCTGGCCGGTCACAGCATCGGCGGAACGCTGACGCTGCTGGGCGCCATGGCATCCCCCTTGTTTCGGGCGGCAGCCGCCTTCTCGCCGAACCCCGACGCGCGCGCCTTCTTCAAACGCTATCCCGAGGATATCAGGTTCGACGCCGAGAACGCGCGTGAGTTCGACATGCGCTCGGTGGTGTGCTTCGCGCAAAGCTTCAAATGCCCGGTGCTGATGCTGCATGGCTCCAAGGAGACCCGGTCCGAGGAGCGGATCAGCGTCACCGCCCGGCGCGCGCGGGCCAAGGGCCTCGCCGTGACGCATGGCATCGTGATCGGCGATCACAGCTCTGCCATTCCGGGCGAGAGCGCCCAGGCGTTGCGCTTCTTCGCCAACACCTGACGGGGTTTACCGGCGGTAGAGATCCTCGCGCGTCGGCGGCAGGCCGGATGCGCCGCGATGCCGGACGGAGGCAACCGTCTGGTAAAGGCAGACCGTGTTGCGCTCGAACGCGATCGAGCATGCTGCCAGATAGGCGATCCAGAGCCGCGTCTTGGCGGCACCGACCAGCGCAACCGCTTCATCGTAGTGGGCGAGCAGCCGGTCGTGCCAATGCCGGCAGGTGCGCTGGTAGTGCTCGCGCAGGTCTTCGACATCGTGGACCTCGAAGCCGTGCCGCTCCAGCGACTGGATCGTGCCGCCGATATTGTCGAGCTCGCCGCCGGGAAAGATGTATTTGGTGAGAAGCCGGAATTCCGGGTTCTGCCGCCCGAGCAGCTTCTTGCGGCGCTTGGCGGGCCGGGTGATGGCCTGATGGAAGTAGAGCCCGTCCTTCTTCAGGACGCGCCGGACGGTGGTGTAATAGGCCTCGTACTGGTCGGAGCCCAGATGCTCCTGCATGCCGACCGAGGAAACTTTGTCGTATTTGCCCGTGACATGGCGATAGTCGCGAATCTCGATCGTCACGCGATCCTCGAGCCCGAGGCGCTTCACCTTTTCCTGCGCGTAGGCGACCTGTTCCTCCGACAGGCTCACACCATGGGCGTGGACGCCGTAATGCTGCGCGGCATGAATGCAGAGCGCGCCCCAGCCGCAGCCGATATCGAGCAGGCGGTCGCCGGGCTTCAGGCGCAGCTTGCGGCAGATATGGTCGAGCTTGGCCAACTGCATCTCATCGATCGATGCATCCCAATGCTGCGCGTAACCGCAGGTATAGACCATGCGCTCATCCAGAAAGAGCGCGTAGAATTCGTTCGACACGTCGTAGTGGTAGGCGACGTTCTCTTTGTTGCGCTTGGCATTCCCCCCTTCCTTTTCGCCGGCGATCTCTTCCAGCGGCCATGGGCCGCCGCGCGGCTGGAACAGGAATTTGAGCCCTGTGCCCAAGGCCAGCCTTCGGTCGAGGCTTCGGCGGAACTCGGCTGTTCGCACCTTCGGGCGGCGCGCGACGAGATCGAAGATCGAACCGTTGAGGATGTCGATCCGTCCCGCCACCCAGAGATTGGCGAGCGTCTCGACATTGGGCGCGCGCAGCATGGCGGATACGACGTTTTCGTCGGCAATCGCGATCGTCGGGGCATCGGCGGGCCAATCGGCCGGCAACAAACTGTTGTCCCAGAGCCGAAAGCCGAGATCGAGTGCGAGCCTTTCGCGCGCATGGCTTAAAAGCCGGCTGAACGACAGCAGCCGTTTCTTTGCCTTCGCATCCATGCCGAACCCTCTTCCCGCTGTCATACGGTCCTATCAGGTTGCCGGCATGGGGTCATTACCTATGGGCAGGTCGGCAGTTGCATCGTTTCTCGAGAAGGTTTCGGCGCATGAGCAGATATCGGATCATCCGGATTCTGCCCCTCCGCGCAACAATCTTCTCCGTTTCGTCGCCCGGATGCGATGAGATGCTTCAAGCAAAGGCCGAAATTTAAACGGGCGTTGCTTCGATAGGCAGTCGGTTCGTGGAAGCATGACCGCCATCATGAGTGCGGATCGGCCCGGCATGGGCAGCAGCCGATCGGCCAAGGCTGGAGGATAAGCATGACCCTCGAAAATCTCGCTCCCGAAACGCTCGCTCTTCATGGCGGCGCCTGGCGCTCGGACCCGGCGACGGGTGCCGTCGCGGTGCCGATCTACCAGACCACCTCCTATCAGTTCCAGGATACGGGCCATGCCGACCGGCTTTTCGCGCTGGACGAGGTGGGCCACATCTATACGCGCGTGTCGAACCCCACGCAGGAAGCTCTCGAAACGCGCTTCGCGGCTCTCGAAGGCGGCGCTGCGGCGCTCGCATTGTCCTCGGGGCAGGCGGCTTCGGCCTATTCCGTTCTGAACCTCGCGGGCGCAGGCGACAATATCGTCTCCTCGACCGACATCTATGGCGGCACATGGGCGCTGTTTGCCGCCACGCTCAAGCATTTCGGCGTGGAAGTCCGCTTCGTCGATCCGTCGGACCCGGAGAATTTCCGCCGCGCCACCGATGCGCGCACCCGCGCCTATTATGCGGAATCGCTGCCCAATCCGAAGCTGGAGGTGTTTCCCATCAGGCAAGTCGCCGAGATCGGCCGCTCGCTGGGCGTGCCGCTGATCGTGGACAACACGGCCGCCCCCCTGATCCTGCGCCCGCTCGAGCATGGCGCGGCGGTCGTGATCTACTCGGCCACCAAATATCTCGGCGGCCACGGCACTTCGATCGGCGGGCTGATCGTGGATGGCGGCAACTTCCCATGGGAAGAGCACAAGGAGCGTTTCCCCACGCTCAACACGCCCGATTCGAGCTATCACGGCAAGGTCTGGGTCGAAGCGGCCAAGCCGCTCGGACCCATCGCCTATGTCCTGCGCATCCGCACCGTTCTGTTGCGCGACATCGGCGCGGGCATCAGCCCGTTCAACGCGTTCCAGTTCATTCAGGGCATCGAGACGCTGCCTTTGCGCATCCGCCAGCACAGCGAGAACGCAGTCAAGGTGGCGGATTATCTGAACGGTCATCCAGCGGTTGCAAAGGTGATCTTTCCCAAGCACCAGGAGGGCGAGGCCAAGCGCCGGGCGGACGAGTATTTCCGCGACGGCTCGTTCGGTGCGCTGGTCGGTTTCGAGTTGAAGGAGGGACGCGAAGCGGGGCGGCGTTTCATCGAATCGCTCAAGCTCCTCTACCATGTGGCCAATATCGGCGATGCGCGTTCGCTCGCGATCCATCCGGCAACCACGACGCACTCGCAGTTGTCGCCCGAAGACCAGCTCAAGGCGGGCGTGACGCCGGGCTATGTGAGGCTCTCCGTCGGTATCGAACACCCGGACGACATCATCCGCGACCTCGACCAGGCACTGGCGGCGGCCGCGCAGCCGGCGCTGAAGGCGGCTTGAACGGATGATGGCCTCGATAGCACCGGAGACCTGTCCATGACCCGTCTCGTTCCCGTTCTCGATCTCGCCCGCCTCGATCAAGGCCCGTCCGAAAGGCGCACATTCCTGGCGGACCTGCGCGCGGCCGCGCGCGATGTGGGCTTTTTCTATCTCGCCGGCCACGGCATCAGCCAGAGCGAGGAAAATGGCGTGCTCAGCGCCGCACGCCGCTTCTTCTCGCTGCCCGATGCCGACAAGCTTGCGATTTCCATGGTGAATTCCTCGCAGTTCCGTGGCTATACGCGAACGGGCGGCGAGTTGACCGGCGGCAAGCCCGACTGGCGCGAGCAGCTCGACATCGGCGTCGAGCGCGAGCCGTTGTCGCGTGACACAAGCGCACCCGCCTGGACGCGGTTGCAAGGGCCCAACCAGTGGCCGAAAGCCTTGCCCGAGCTGCGCGACGAACTGCTTGCTTGGCAGCAGAAGGTGACGGGCGTCGCCATCCGCCTGCTCGAAGCCTTCGCGCTGTCGCTCGATCAGCCGAAGGATGCGTTCGAGACGATCTACAGCGACAGGCCCAACCACCGCATGAAGATCGTGCGCTATCCCGGCGGCAAAGCGGGCGAACAGGGCGTGGGCGCACACAAGGACGGCGGCTTCCTGACACTGCTTCTGCAGGACGAAAACAAGGGGCTGCAGGTCGAGTATGACGGGGCCTGGGTCGATGTCGATCCGATCCCCGGCACGCTGGTGGTCAATATCGGCGAGCTTCTGGAGCTCGCCTCCAACGGCTATCTGCGCGCGACGGTGCACCGGGTCACCACCCCGCCGAAAGGAGCGGAGCGGCTGTCCGTCCCGTTCTTCTTCGGTGCCCGGCTGGATGCGACCATCCCCTTGATCACCTTGCCGGAAGAGCTCGCCGTTCAGGCACTGGGGCCGGCCAGCGATCCGGGCAATCCGCTGTTTCGCGATGTCGGCACCAATGTGCTCAAGAGCCGGTTGCGCTCGCACCCCGATGTCGCCCAGCGCCACTATGCCGATCTGCTCGGTCAAGGCTTCCTCAAGGCAGGGTGAAGCCTGCCCACGCTTCAGCGCGGAACGGTTTTCCCGAAGGCCGTCCGCATTTGGAACGACATCTTTTGCCGAAAGTCCCCTTGCGGATCATAGGCGGCATATCGGCAAAGTTCTCCTCCCGTTTTCTTTGCCGGTGTTCCCTCTCGAGGTTTTGCCTCTGAACACATTGCCGGACTGTCCCTTGGATGGCCCGGCTTTTTCTTGCGCAGACTTGGTCGGTTCAGGGGGTGCTCGTTTCTTGCAGGAAAACAGTCGAAACAAACTGCCATTCTCTGTCCGAACTTCGGTATTTGTCTTCCGGTATGTCCTGCGAATTAGTTTGCGGTTTCTCCTCGCGGCCGCTGCGCGCGGCTAGCCTTGGAAACGATCCGGTGGGGGGCTTTCGCCATGGAGGCTTGACCTGATCGAACCGACAAGAACCCAAGGAGCATTTCCATGACAGTTCACTCAAGGCCGGGCTCGCGCTGGAAAGGCGCGCTGGCGGCCTCGCTGGTTCTGGCCAGCAGCGTCGTCTCAGGTCTCGCGCATGCCGGACCGACGCTCGACAAGATCAAGGAGCGCGGCACGATCAAGGTGGGTGTCGGCACCACCCCCGGCTTCTTCGCGCCAGACAGCGGCGGCAAGTGGAAAGGCTTCTTCGTCGATTACGGCCGCGCTCTGTCGATCGCCGTGTTCAACGATCCCGACAAGGCGGAATTCACCAACTCCTCGCCCCAGCAGCGCCTGCCCGCGCTCCAGTCGGGCGAGTTCGATATTCTCCTGTCCGGCGTGACGGTGACGATCACACGCGCCTTCCAGCTCGGCTTCCATTTCGGGCCCACCGTCTTCTATGACGGCCAGGGCATTCTGGTGCGCAAGGATCTCAACGTCGAAAAGGCGGCCGACCTCGATGGCGCGACCATCGGCGTGCAGTCGGGCACGACCGGCGAATTGAACATCGCCGACTTCTTCCGCAAGACCGGCAAGCAGTTCACCCCCGTCACCATCGAGGATACCGGTGAGTTCATCAACGCGCTCGAAAGCGGCCGCGTGGACGCGATCACGCAGGACTCGTCCGATCTCGTCGGCAAGCGTACCCAGCTCAAGAAGCCGGACGACTACGTGGTCCTGCCCGAGCGTCTGTCCAAGGAGCCGCTCGCGCCCGCCATCGCAGGCGGCGACGACCGCTGGCTCGAAATCGTCAACTGGACGGTCAATGCCACGATCCAGGCCGAGGAATGGGGCATCACCAGCCAGAACGTGGACGAGTTCCTGAAGTCGGAAGACCCGGCCATCCAGCGTTTCCTGGGCGTCGATCCGGCACTCGCCCAGGCCATCGGGCTCGATCCGAAATGGGCCTACAACATCATCAAGACGGTCGGAAACTACGGCGAGATCTTCGACCGCAACCTGAAGCCGCTCGGCTGGGATCGCGGCTACAACCGCCTCTGGACGGATGGCGGCCTGCTTTACTCGCCGCCCTTCCGTTGATCGGAACGCCATGAGCCGAGAAACTGCCGTGCCGGGCTTGGAAAAGCCCGGCATTCTCGCCCGCGCCCGGCAATGGGTCGGACCCCAACCGCTCGCGCAAGGCCTGGCCTGCGCGGGCTTTCTGCTGTTGCTGGTCTGGCTCGGGCAAAACACGGCGCAGACCATGGCGCGCATCGGCGTGACACCCGGTTTCGATTTTTTATCGCGCGCCGCGAATTTCGCGATCGGCGAGGGTGTGATCCCGTTTTCGCCGGGCGATCCTTACTTCCGCGCGATCCTCGTCGGTCTCCTCAACACGCTGAAAGTGGCCGTGCTGGGCTGCGTGTTCGCGACCCTTCTGGGCGTTCTGTTCGGCGTGGCTGGCCTGTCCGGCAACCCGCTTCTGAGGGGCATCGTGCGCCTTTACATCGAGGTGGTGCGCAACACGCCGCTTTTGCTCCAGCTCTTCTTCTGGATCGCGGTCGCCAAGGCGTTTCCTGCGCCGCGACAGGCGATCGGTATCTTCGACGTGATCCTCCTGTCCAATCGCGGAGTGTTCGTGCCGAGCGCCGATCCGGCAGCACTTCCTCTTTCCGCCTGGCTGCTTGGGCTCGTGCTCGTCGGCGCCTGGGTTGCGCTGATGCTCGTCGTGCGCGCCAGGCGCTGGCCGCTGAGCGTTTCCATTTTCGCGACGCTCGCCCTTCTCGGTGCCCTTGCGCTTCTGCCTCTGCTCGGCGGTGCGGGTGCCTTCAGCATGCCTGAACTCAAGGGCTTCAACATTCGCGGCGGTGCTGCACTCACACCCGAATTCGCCGCCCTTCTCGTCGGCCTGTCGGTGAAATTCTCGGCGGCCATCGCGGAAATCGTGCGGGCGGGCATCCAGTCGGTCAATCGCGGCCAGTGGGAAGCAGCCCGTGCGCTGGGACTGGGGCCGGGCCGGATCATGCGGCTCGTGGTCCTTCCCCAGGCGCTGCGGGTGATCACGCCGCTCACCACGTCGAGCTATCTCGACCTCATCAAGGATTCGAGCCTAGCGGTGGCCATCGGCTATCCCGACCTCGTGTCGGTGATCAACACCACGGCCAACACCACCGGCCAGTCCTTCGAGGCGCTGGCGATCCTTGTGGGCATCTATGTGGTTCTCAATCTCTTCGCTTCGCTTCTGATGAACATCTACAATGCCCGCGTGGCGCTGCGCGGCGGCGTTGCGCGATGAGTGCCGATATCGACGCAGGCCTCGTCCGCCCGCCGCTTCGGCGCTTCAGTCCTGCTCGAGTGTTTTACCGCCTGTTCGGCACGCCGCTCAATGCGGCGATCAGCCTGGGCGTGCTCCTCGCACTCGCCTTTGTCGTGCCGCCGCTGCTGCGCTGGGCGCTGTGGGACGCGACATTTTCCGGCACGGCCCAGGATTGCGCGGCGCGCTCCGGAGCCTGCTGGGCGTTCATCGGCAACAAGCTGCGCTTTATCCTGTTCGCCTTCTACCCGCCCGAACTGCAATGGCGCCCGGCACTCGTGGTGGGGCTGATCCTCGGCCTGATCGGCTTCTCGCTCTGGCCCCGCTTGTGGAGTGCCAGGCTCTTGGTGGTCTGGCCGCTGGTGCTCGGCCTGTGCTGGCTGCTCCTGTCGGGGATCGTCGTGTCGCCGCGCGTTTCTTCCAACCAGTGGGGCGGGTTGCCGGTGACGCTCTTCGTCTGGTCCACCTGCTTTGCGGCCTCCTTTCCCCTGGCGCTCGGCTTCGCGCTTCTGCGCCGTTCGCGGCTCGGGCTTTTGCGGATCTTCGCGGTGGCCTTCATCGAGGGCATGCGCGCGACGCCGATGGTGGCGATCCTTTATGTGGCGATGCTGATCGTGCCGATGGCGCTGCCGGGCGGCGCCTTTCTCGACAAGACCGTGCGCGCGATGATCATGATCACGCTGTTCTGGTCGTCCTACCTGGCCGAAGTGTTGCGCGCAGGGCTCCAGACCATTCCACGCGGGCAGGAAGAGGCGGCCTCGGCACTGGGCTTGGGCTATTGGCGCACCATGCAGATGATCGTGTTGCCTCAGGCCTTGCGTGTGGTGATCCCCGGCATCGTCAACCTCGCCATCGGCTTTCTGCTCGCCACCTCGCTTCTGGCCGTGATCGGCATCTTCGACATCCTGAACGCCGCGCGTGCCGCTGCCATCGATCCGCAATGGCTGGGCTTCTATGACGAAGCCTATCTCCTGGTCGGTGTGATCTTCCTGCTCCTCTGCACGGCGGGCTCGCGCTACAGCCGGTGGCTCGAACGGCGGCTCGCCGTGGCCAGCCATTAGGCTTAGGGCTCAAGCCCGCTCTTCCCAGAGCCCGGCGAGTTCGACGATGGTCTCGACCGCCTTTTCCATGTTCTGGATGCTGACGAATTCCAGCGGCGAGTGGAAGGCGTGGCCGCCGGCGAAGATATTGGCGGT
This sequence comes from Mesorhizobium liriopis, assembly GCF_024053505.1. Taxonomy (GTDB): domain Bacteria; phylum Pseudomonadota; class Alphaproteobacteria; order Rhizobiales; family Rhizobiaceae; genus Mesorhizobium_B; species Mesorhizobium_B liriopis. Next base: position 191,639 of record NZ_JAMXQS010000009.1, read on the forward strand.
GGGCAGCCCCATGAAGGACAGGCGCGAGCCGTCCGTGCCGCCGCGAATGGCGCCGAGCTTGGGGGTGAGGCCTGCGCGGCGCACGGCTTCCACCGCATACTCGACGATCTCCGGGTTGCGGTCGAGCATCACCTTCATGTTGCGGTACTGTTCCCTGACGCTGAAGGTGTGGGTCGAGCCGGGATAATTCTCCATCACGCCCTTGACGATACCTTCCAGCAGCGCTTCCTTCTCCTTCAAGCCGTCTTCGGTGAAGTCGCGGACGATGAGGCTCAGGCTCGCGCCTTCCATCGCGCCTGCCACGTCGGTCGGATGGATGAAGCCGTCGCGGTCCTTGGTGGTCTCGGGCGTCAGCTCCTTTGGCAGGCGCGCGATGATGTCGCCCACGATGCGGATCGCGTTCTCCATCTTGCCGAAGGCGAAGCCCGGATGGATCGCGACCCCCGTGATGGCGATCTCCACCGCATCCGCCGAAAAGCTCTCATCCTCGATCTCGCCGGCGGTGGAACCGTCCATGGTGTAACCGAACCTGGCGCCGAGCTTTTCAAAATCGACCTTGTCCACGCCCCGGCCGATCTCCTCGTCCGGCGTGAACAGGATGCGGATCGTGCCGTGCTTGATGTGCGGGTTCCGCAGAAGGAACTCGGCGGCTGCCACGATCTCGGCGACGCCCGCCTTGTCGTCGGCACCGAGCAAGGTTGTGCCGTCGGTGGTGATGATGTCGTGCCCGACGAGGCTGCGCAAGACAGGGTGGTCGGCTTCGCGGATCACACGGCCCGAACTGCCCGGCAGCACGATGTCGCCGCCGCTATAGGCTTTCAGCATCTGCGGCTTGACGTTCGTTCCGGAAAAGTCGGGCGCGGTGTCCATATGGGCGCAAAAGCAGATCACCGGCACATCCGGTTTCGCGCTGTTCGAAGGCACCGTGGCATAGACATAGCCGTGCTCGTCGAGGTGAGCATCCGTGATGCCGACCGCGAGCAGTTCCTCGACCAGAAGGCGCGCCAGATCGAGCTGCTTTTTCGTGGAAGGCTGGGATGGGGAAGACGCGTCCGATTGCGTGTCGATCACGACATAACGCAGGAAACGGTCGGCAACGCTGGTCGGCATGAAGGCAATCCGGGAATGGACAGATGGTGTTCCGCGGTTCTAGCGCAGCCGGCGCGCGAGGTCGAATGGCGTTGCGGGCGTCCCGCCTGATTGACTTTGCAACCACCCAAAGGTCATCTCCCGAAAAGCCCCGCTTTCGGAAAGGCCCGAGCCCCTGCTGAGCACGATCAGGCGCAGTCTCCAGATCTCCTATTCGCCGCCCGCGCCCGCTCGGATCACGCCCGAAACCTTTGCCGAACCCGTCTGCCGCAATTGCGGGGCGGAACTCCTGTCGCCTTTTTGCGCCCGATGCGGGCAGAAGCGGGCCGAGCGTTTCCGTTTGCGCGATCTCGGGACCGAGGCCTGGGACAAGCTGCGCTGGTTCGAGAACAGTCTGGTCAAGGCAGGCCTGCGGGTGGTCTTGCAGCCCGGTTCGGTCGCGCGCGACTATGTCTTGGGCGCACGCGCCTCGCATGTGCACCCGCTCAAGCTCCTGCTCGCGGCCATCGTCCTCCTGCTTTTGGTGATCGCGCAGACCGGCTATCTCACGACCACCAGCGCCACGCTGTCCCGCGCGCTGGAACTGGTGCAGAGCTATTCGAAATGGTCGTTCTCGCTCGGGCTCGTCGCGGTACTCGTGGCGTCCCATCTCGTGTTCTGGCGGGTGCGCGGCTTCAATTTCGTCGAGCATCTGGTGCTCGCCACCTATACGCATTTCGTGATCCTGGTGGCAAGCATCCTCAGCCTGTCGCCGCTTCTGTTCCACGCAACGCCGGAACTGATCAAAGAGCATCGCTTCTGGTCGAGCCAGATCATGCCCTGGGTGGAGGGGGGAATCGTCTTCCTTGCTTTCACCCAATTCTTCGGCATTCCTTGGCGGCAACAGTGGTGGCGGCCGCTTCTGGGAGCCGTTGCGTTCTTTTTCGTCAAGAAAGGCCTGCTCTTTCTTTATGCCTGGGCCGTGATCAAGCTGGTCATGGCGCAGCTTCAGTGAAAGGTCCCGACTGCCGGGGCCGATTGGGGGACTGACCGCGCATGCAGCATCGATCCGGGACCTCGGCTCGCCATTCCATTCACGTCCTTTCGTTGACTGCCTTGTCGGGCTTCGCCGCGCTCGTCCTTCCCACAGCCGCCGATGCCGCTGCCCTCGATGACGCAGCTTCTGGTGACTTGGCGATCTGCGAGAAAGTCGCCGCGGCCGGCACGCTTTTCGCGTCCAATCCCAATCCGATCCTGTCCGCGAAACCGCTACGCCTAGCCCAGGCCGAAGCCGCTCAAACGGAGGTGCCGCCGGCCGAGAGCGAGGAGGATCTGGTCAACGAGCTGAGCGACATGCTCCAGGCCTGCTCCTATGACGGCAAGGCGATGCAGGTGAGCAAAACGGCGCTGTCCGGCCCTGAGAACAAACAGGGCGAGGAAGCGGTTCGCGCGATCATGCGCTTCACCGGCCTGCCGCAGAATTTCACGGTCGTCGAAGCCAATGTGCCGAACGCGGCGGCGATGATCGTGCTCGGCCCCGACAAGCTGCCGCACCGCGTGATCGCCTATAATGCCCGCTTCATCGACGAAGTGCGCCAAGCCACCGCGCGCAATGACTGGGCGCCGGTCTCGATCATGGCGCATGAGATCGGCCACCATTTGTCGGGTCACACGCTGATGCCCGGCGGCAGCCAGCCGCCGGTCGAACTCGAAGCCGACAAGTTCAGCGGTTTCGTGCTGTTCAAGATGGGCGCGACCCTTGCCGACGCGCAAGAAGCCATCGAAACGCTGGTGCCTGAAGCGGACGGGCCGACCCATCCGGGCCGTTCCAAGCGTCTCGCCGCCGTGCAATCGGGCTGGAGCGAGTCCTGTGACCAGCAGCCGAACGGCTGTGCCGAGGGCGAAGCGGTCGCAGCGAGTGCGCCGCCCGTTGCCGCCGCGCCGCAGAGCCCGGCCCCGGCCTCGCCGGCTCAGCCGCCTGCCACACAGGCGCAAGCCCCGCAGCAGACCGCCGCGATCGAGCTCAAAATTCCGGGGCCCGCCGATATCCGCATGCCCGGCACGCATCCGGCCTCCAAGGGCGATGCGGTGGTCCCGCCCGACGCGCTCGACCGCGTGCCCAGGCTCGACGCCTCGGCGACACCCTCCAAGTTCGACCGCTTCGTTTATGACGAAATCGGCGTGTTCCACCCTCAGATCAAGCAGGAACTCAGCCAGCGCGCCTATGCCTTTGCGGCACTCCACGATCTTGAGATCGTAACGGTCGTGACCAAGGATCTGCAGGGTCGCGAGCCCGACCGCTATGCGCTCGACCTTATGCGCCAGCTGCGCGTCGGCAAGCTCGAGGTCGGCAATGGCGCCGTGCTGGTGGTGGCACCGAACGAGAAACGCGTCGGCGTCGCGATGGGGCCGGGACTGGCCGTTCTTTACCAGAACAACGATCTCGTACGGCGTTCGCTTCAGCGCTTTCTCGATACGGTGGAAGGCGGCGGGCGGGCGCAGATCGCGAGCGACCTGATCGTGGAAGCCTCGTCCACGATCATGCGCAACACGGTCGATTGGGAATGGACGGTCCGCTATCCGAGCCTGGAGAGCATGATGACGGCCGCAAAGGATTATCAGGCGCGCCGGCTCGCAGGCGAGGCTTACGACCCCGCCAGGAACCCGACCTATCGCAAGCTCGTGCGGCTGCGCGCCACCGTGGTCAGCAAGACGCCGCCGAAGGACGATCGAAACGTCGAAATCAACGCGGCCAAGGAAAAGAACACCGGCCCCGCCATGCATGTGCGCGACGCGCAAGGCCGCGATGCCGTGCTTTATGTGAGCGCCAGCGTTCCCGCCTTGATGCCGAGCCCCCTGGAAGAGGGCCGTGAATATGCCTTCGTGGTGCGCGATACCGGCCTTGTCGCAGCCGCGAGCCCGCAATTCGATCTGGTCAGCTACGATCTCCTCAGGTGACGTGGCGGCGCGCCCGCTCGCCCGCCTGCCTGAATGCCGCGCGTTTCGCCCGGAACAACCTATGTTCGGCGGCGCCAAGATGGCCTACAAGCCGCAAACCATGGCGTGCCGCGTGAGCGGCATGCCTGTTACCCGTTCGGGGCCGAAAGGGATGCCATGCGCCCGTCCGGTACCGTCCAGCCATGTCAGGATGCCGCGCCAGCTTGGACATCATCTTCTCCGATTGTTCCGTCCGGTATGGCGAGCGCACGGCGCTTGAACCGCTCTCGCTGCGGATCGAGGGCGCGCGCCTCGGCGTGATCGGGCTCAACGGCTCGGGCAAGACCACATTCGCGCGGCTCATCAACGGGCTTTCCCTGCCGAGCACGGGCCGGGTGACGGTGAACGGCATCGAAACGAGCGCCGAGCCCGAGCGTGCGCGCACCGAAGCGGGCTTCGTCTTCCAGAACCCCCAGAACCAGCTGATCATGCCGGTGGTCGAGGAGGATATCATGTTCGGCCTGCGCGCACGCGGGCTGAAGGCATGCGCGGCAGAGGAACGGGCGGCGGAAGCGCTCGCCCGCTTCGGCATCGAAGCTCTGGCCAGGCGGCGCGTGCACGAGCTGTCGGGCGGCGAACTGCAATTGGCGGCCATGGCAAGCGTCTGGGCGCTTCGGCCCCGCATCCTCGTTCTCGACGAGCCGACCAACCAGCTCGATCTGCGCAACCGCCGCCGCGTGATCGACGCCATCGACGCCATGCCCGAGGATGCGGTGGTGGTGACGCATGACCTTTCATTCGCCGCGCATATGCCGAGGCTCCTGCTCTTCCACGGGGGCCGTCTTTTGGCCGACGGCGCGCCGGATGAGACCATTGCGCGCTATCATGAGATCGCCGGATGCTGACGAGCCTCTATGTCGAGGGCAGGGGGCCGCTGCACCGCGTCACGGCCGGCACCAAGCTGGCCGGACTGGCGATTGCGGGCGTCGTGCTCTTCTTCGTCACCCAGCTCTGGCTGCTGGCAGTTTTCCTGTTCCTTGCCGCGCTGGCCTATCTCACGGCAGGCCTTTCCATCCGCGAAGCCCTGCGCCGGATCGCGCCCACGCTCTGGTCGCTGCTCTTTCTCCTGGCGGTCAACCTGTTCCTGCTTCCCATGCAGGATGCGGCAGTGCTCGGACTGCGCATTCTGGCGCTGGTCTTCGCCGCCGCCGCCGTGACCGCCACCACGCCGCTCGCCGAGATGATGGCAGTCGTGGATCGCGTGGCACGGCCGCTCGAAAAGCTGAACCTGCTGCGGCCCGGTGATGCCGGGCTCACCTTCGGCCTCTGCCTGCGTTTCGTGCCCGACATTCTTTCGCGCTACGAGGCGCTGCGCGAGGCGCACAGGGCGCGGGGGCTGAAGGTTCGCGTCTTGACGCTGCTCGGGCCGCTGATAATCCTCACGCTCAAACAGGCCGACGAGGTCGCGTCGGCCATCGACGCGCGCGGCCTGCGCGGTGCTTCCAAACCGTTTCCGTCCAGCGAAAGGCATTCGTCTTGACCACCCGTGATCTGGCACTTTCAGCTCTCTTCGCTGCCATCATCATCGTGCTCGGCCTCGTGCCGCCCGTTACGCTCGGCTTCATTCCGGTGCCCATCACCATGCAGTCCATGGGCGTGATGCTCGCCGGCACGATCATCGGCGCCAAGCGCGGTGCGCTGGCCTATATCATCTTCGTGGCGCTCGTGGCGGTCGGCCTGCCGGTGCTGTCGGGCGGACGCGGCGGACTTGCCGTGCTGATGGGGCCGACGGGCGGCTACATCTTCGGCTGGATCGTGGCGGCCTTCGTGTCAGGCTTCCTCGCCGAGCGTCTGGTGCGTGAGGGTGCGAGCGAGTGGCGCCAGCTCGGCGGCTTCTTTCTGTCTTCCGTGCTCGGCGGCATCGTCGTGCTCTATGCCATCGGCATGCCCTGGGTGACGCTCGCGGCCGGCACCCCTTTCTCGGCCGTGGCATGGGGATCGCTTGCTTTCATTCCAGGCGACCTTCTCAAGGCCGCCGTGGCGGCGATTGCCGCGCGCAGCGTGCTGGCGGGCTATCCGCTTCTGCCGCAGCGCGCCTGAGCCGCGCCGTTTCTCCTCGCATCCGCAGGTTTCCGTGCCACCATCCGATCGTGCGCGTTCCATCGTCGTCATCAGCGATTTCCGCGATGGCTGGCCGCCCCAGTCTTTGGGCCTGACCGCTGCGGACGCCCGCGATGACTGGCTGACGGGCCGGCGCGGACCCGCGCCGCACGATCCGGAAGACTTGACAGAAGCGCGCGGCGCGCTCGAAGTGCGCGGCGGCTATCTCGAACGCCTGCCGCTCGCTGCCGTCAAGCACGGGCTCGTCGCCCGCGCCGAGATCTGGCATTTCTGGCGGCCCGACACGCCGCCCTCCTTCTACCGCGAGAGCCCCGTTCTCGCGCGGCGCGCCTTTCATCTGGACGGCGAGGACGCGCCGTTCCGCTCGGCCGACATGCTCGGCTTCATCCATGCCTTCGGCGCGCCAGATATCCTGTGCGTCTGGGGCCTCGGCGTGGACGAGGCAATCCTCGAAGCCTGTTCCGAAAGCTTCAAGATCTACAACTCCATCGATGCCCCCGCCTTGCGCATGCCGGACCACGCCGCGCGCCATTTCGACCTCGTGCTGACGGGGGCCGAATGGCAGAGCCGGGAAGTCGAGGCGCGCCTGCCGGGCATGCGAACGGCGATCATGCCCATCGGCCCGGAATTCGCCGACCCGCTGACCTTCCATCTCTTGCCGACCGTGGAAAAGGAATGGGACGTCATCTATGTCGCGGCGGCCCAACCCTATAAGCGGCACGACATCCTGTTCGACGCGCTCGAAAAGCGGCCGGGGACGAGTGCGCTCTGCGTGTTCGGCTATGGCGAGATGGACGTCGCCCTGCGTGAGGAGGCCACCCGGCGCGGTCTCGATGTCACCTTCGTCGGCCCGCCCGGTGTGCCGTTCGGGGAAGTCAACGCACTGATGAACCGTGCCCGGGTCGGGCTCGTCTGCGGCGTGGACGATGGCGCGCCCGCAATCCTCACCGAATATATGCTGGCCGGCCTGCCGGTTCTCGCCAATGGTGCGCTCTCCTGCGGGCTGCAATTCATCACGCCAGAAACGGGCCTCGCCGTTTCTGCCGAGCGCTTTCATGAAGGCATCGACGCGCTGCTCGCCCGCGCGCCCGCCATGGACCCGCGCGGCGCGGTGCTGAAGCGCTGGACGTGGGATCACACCATTGCCCGTCTGGCCGCGCTGATGGGCGAGACGAGGAGCGCCGGACACGCCGGCCGCTCCCCTGCCGTGACCGAGGCCTGAGCCGGCGAACGAGGATCGGCATGCGATCCTCGTTGCAAACGGAACCAGACTGGGTTTTAGCCGCTTAAAGCCATTGCGCGAGCTTGACGCGCGGGGATGGCGGGAAAACGCGGAAATGGGCTCGAAGGCGTGGGCGCTGGTGACATCCAGCTTCTGGGGCTTCCTGGAGGACGAGGCGCTCAGTCGCGCCGCTGCGATGGCGTTCTTCGCCGTCACCTCGCTGGCACCCATCATCCTGATCGTCATCGCTATCGCCGGACTGGTTTTCGGTCATGATGCGGCGCGCGACGCGCTGGCAAGCCAGCTGACAGGGCTGATGGGCGAGGGAAGCGCGCAGGTGCTTCAGGATATCGTCAAAAGCGCGTCCAACGAGGAAAGCGGCACCTTCGCCGCCGTGATCGGCTTGGTCACGCTGCTGATCACGGCATCCGGCGTGTTCGGCGAGATGCAGAATTCGCTCAACGTCATCTGGAAAGCCCAGCCCAAGGGGACATCGGTCTCACGGCTCGTCAAGGCGCGCGCGACGAGCCTCGGGCTCGTGGGCACGCTCGGCTTCCTGTTGATCGTGTCGCTTGCGGTCAGTGCCGCGCTTTCGGCACTGGGCGGCCGGCTGACGGCCTCGCTGCCCTTCGGCGAAACGGTGATGACCGCCGTCAACGAGCTCGTTTCCTTCGCCATGATCACGGTGCTCTTCGCGGCGATCTACAAGGTGCTGCCCGATCGCCGTCTCGAATGGCGCGACGTGCGCGTGGGGGCGGCCGTCACGGCCCTTCTCTTCATGGTCGGCAAGTCCCTGATCGGCTTCTATATCGGCAGCAGCGCGGTGGGCTCGTCCTATGGCGCGGCCGGCGCGCTGATCGTGGTGCTGCTCTGGGTCTATTATTCCTCGCTGATCTTCCTGTTCGGCGCGGAGTTCACACGCGCCTATTCCGTGTCGCATGGCAGCCGGGGCGATCTGGCGGAAAAGCTCACGCCGGCCGCGGTTGCCGCGCAGGATCAGCGCCCGGCACCGGTTGCAAAACCTTCTTCCCGCTCGCCCTTTGCCTCGGCTGCGATGCTCGCACTCTACGGCCTGACGCTGCTTCGCCAGACGCGCCGACGCACCTGACCTTCTTCTTCCCAGGCGCGCCACCCGCGCAATCACGGAGCCACAATGGCCGAGACGGAAAAGCCGCCTGCGCAAGTCGAGGCCGCCGGCGCGCCCAGCATCGATTCGATCCTCGCGCTTATGGTCGGGGTCGTTTCGATCGCAGCCCTTTATTTCGGGCGCGATGTGCTGGTGCCGATCACGGTGGCTATCCTGCTCTCCTTCGTGCTCAGCCCGCTCGTCAACTTCTTCCGGCGTGCGCGGCTGGGGCGCGTCTTTTCCGTGCTGCTCGCCGTACTTCTGGCCCTGATGGTGCTGCTTCTGCTTGGCGCGCTGATCGGCACGCAGCTCGCGCAACTCGCGACCCGGCTTCCCGAATATATCGCGACCGTCCAAGCCAAGATCGGCGCGGTGCAGGGTTACGCCGCCGACCACTTTTCCTCGATCGCGCGACGCCTGGGCATGGAGTCGATCCTGCCGCCCGAAACCCCGACAGGCCCCGCCGGCAGCACAGCGCCCGCCGCGCCGAATGTGCAGGCCGAGCAGGGCCTCTCACCTCTTTCCATCCTCACCACCTATGTGTCGCCCGTCCTGTCGCCGATCGCCACGGCCTCCATCGTCTTCGTCGTCACCATCTTCGCGCTGCTTCAGAAAGAAGACCTGCGCGACCGTATGATCCGGCTCTTCGGGTCCAGTGACCTTCACCGCACCACGGTCGCCATGGACGACGCGGCGGGGCGCCTCAGCCGCTATTTCCTGACCCTTCTCACGATCAATGTCGGCTTCGGCGTGGTGATCGGTGCCGGCCTGTTTCTGATCGGCGTCCCCAATCCGATCCTCTGGACCATCCTCGCCGCCACGCTCCGCTTCGTGCCCTATGTCGGCCCGATCATCGCGGCAGGCCTGCCCGTGGCGCTCGCGGCGGCCGTCGATCCGGGCTGGAGCATGGTGGTCTGGACGGTGCTCCTGTTCGTGGTCACCGAACTGATCTTCAACCAGGTAGTCGAGCCCCTCGCTTATGGGTCGGGCACCGGCCTTTCCACCTTCTCGGTGATCGTCGCGGCCATCTTCTGGGGCTGGCTCTGGGGGCCGGTCGGCCTGATCCTGTCCATGCCGCTCACGCTCTGCCTCGTGGTGCTCGGGCGGCATGTGGAGCGGCTCGAATTCCTCGACGTGCTCCTGGGCGACCGCCCGGCCCTCTCGCCGCCCGAAAGCTTCTACCAGCGCATGCTCGCAGGCGATGCCGACGAGGCTCAGGACCATGCCGAAATCCTGCTCGAGCGCCGCTCGCTGTCGTCTTATTATGACGAGGTGGGTCTGAAGGGCCTGCAGTTGGCGGCCAACGATCTCGAGCGCGGCGTGCTTCGCCCCGGTCAGCTCGAACGCATCAAGGCCACGGTCCACACGCTGGTGGGCGAACTCGACCAGTTCGAGGACGAGCAGCCCGAAACAAACGAGGCCAAGGAAAAGGGCGTCGCGCCGCCGCAGGACGAGCAGGCGCTTCCCGTTTTCCCGCCGCCGGCTTTCGTGGCGCGTTCCAGCCTGCCAGCAAACTGGTCCGGCGAGCGGACGGTGATGTGCCTGGCCGGGCGCGGAGAACTGGACGAGGCGGCGTCGGCCATGCTGGCGCAACTCCTGCGCAAGCACGGCCTCGGCGCGCAGGTCGTGGCCCACGAGGCGGCGTCGCGCCAGGGCATCGCCTCGCTGCCCACAGAAGGCGTTGCGATGATCGCGGTGTCCTATCTCGACATCAGCGGCACGCCCTCGCATCTGCGCTATCTGCTCAGGCGACTGAAAGGGAAGTTCCCGGGCGCCAAGATCCTGGTCGGCCTCTGGCCCTCGACCGACAGCGCCCTGACCGACCGTTCGGTGCAGACGGCAATCGGCGCGGATTTCTATTCGGCCTCCATGCGCGACGCGGTGGAAGCCTGTGTTCAGGAGGCGGTGAGGCAGGGTGCCAAGCTTGCGAGCGAGGCCGAAGCGCAGGCATCGGAAACGCCGCCGGCCATGCCGGTCGCACAGCCAGCCGCCTGATCTCAGGTGAAGTAGAGAATGCGCGCTTTCGGAAGCTGCGCCGCGATCTCGGTTTCGAAGAAGCGGCGCAGCATCTTCATGGTCGGCGCGTCATAGACATGCTTGATCGAGCCGAACTTGGTGCGCTTCTCAGTGCGGCCGTCCGGCCCCATGTCGAGGCTCGAGCCCGGATACCAGCCGCTCAGCACCTCGCGTGACGTGGGAGTAAAACGGTGGGTGATCAGTTCCACCGTCAGGTCGAGCCCCGCCACGCCGTTCAAGGCGCGGCCCGCATCCGCGATCAGCATGCCGTAGGCTTCTTCCCAACCCGGTTCGGCGATGATCGGCGCGATCGTCAGGCCGACCGGATAGCCGGCCTCGGCCATGCGGCGCAACGCGTCGAGCCGGCTCGCGACCGGGCTCGTGCCGCCCTCGTGGCGGGCGAAAAGCGACGGGTTGAGCGAGGCCCGCATGCGTGTGCGTCCACCATGGTCGATCCTGAGAAGCGGTTCGACCGCATCGAACTTGGTGGTGAAACGAAGCTGGGCGTCGGCCTTCCACGCGCCGAACCATTTCACGGTTTCGCTGAGCGATCCTGTCAGATGCTCGATGCCGAGCGGATCGGTGTAGCATGATGCCTCGAAGGTCGTGCCCTCGCCGGCGCGCTCGCTCTGGCGCGAAGTCACCGTGCCCTGCCCGAGATGGCGCGGCAGTTCGTCGAGGATTTCGGGCAGATTCGCGTAGACACGGGTGATCGGCGGGCCTTTCAGCGAGCCCGCAAGATAGCAGTAGGAGCAGTGGGCGGGGCAGCCTTCGGCGAGATCGACGCGCCAGTCGGCACTCGGCGCGATCGGCTGCAGGCGGCGCTTGGACGGCGGGGCCACCACCACCGCCAGCGTGGACTTCGCCTGCGCGTAAGCACGGCGCGGGTCATCATTGGGCAGGTCGAGAGTGAGACGGTCGGTGAGGAGCTCGAAAACGGGAATGCCTTGGCTTGCCGCGCGCTCCGCAATGGCGCGGCCATGCGCCCATTCGCGTGCGGAGCGAGAAAGCAGAACGCGTTTGGGCCGCCACAGGCGCGAGCCTTGTGCGACAGGGGCTGGCTGAACCTTGTCGAGCATCAGCGGCCCGCATGCATGGTCTGGAGCCCGTCCGAAGCCATTCGCAGCGAGGCGCTTGCCGGCACGGAAAAACAGGCTGACCGGGTGCGCCTTGTCATGGGTTCGGTTCTCCAAGGATGCTGTCTCCCATAGATAGGCATCCACGAGGTTTCGGGCTCGTCGGGGTGGCGGTTCAGAGCTGAACAATCCGTGATCCCAGTATGCTCCTCTCTGCCGATTCCGCTCGGAACTGGTTGGAACTCGCCGATTTCGTCGCCTCTCGCACTCCCTTGTGGACAAGCCGCAACGTCACTTCCTGAGCTGGAACGCGGGGCCTGAGCCACCGTTTGAATCCCGCACTGATTCACGCGAGGCATCATGGACTTGGCACCCCAGGCGGAAACGTCTTCAGAGGTGGTGGGCGCGGCTGCGCCGGCTTCAGGCGGCCTGCCACCGCAAAGCGCGCTGGAGAAGCACGGCAAGAGCCTGCCCGCCTCGGCACTTGCCGCGCGGCTGGTCGATCTGGTCAGCGAGGCGCAAGCGGATGGCGTGTTCTTTCTCGCACGCGGCGAACACGAGGCGGAAGAGATCGCGCACAGCTTCGCCGGCATGATGCCGAATGCCGAGATCATCCTTCTGCCGCCTTGGGACTGTTTGCCTTACGACCGCGTTTCGCCTTCGCGCGAAAGCATGGGGCGGCGCGCCAGCGCGCTCTGCGCCATGGCCAAGAAAGCGGAAGGTCCCCGGCTCGTCGTGCTCTCGCCCGAGGCCGCGCTGCAACGCATCCTTCCGCCTGCCGACATCGCCGAAGGGTTCACCGAAATCCAGACCGGCACGGTGCTCGACTTGGCCGAGTTCGAGGCGCGCCTTCAGGACTGCGGCTATGTGCTCGACGAGCGCGTGGACGAGCCGGGTGAGGCCGCGCTCATGGGGCAGGTGGTGGACGTGTTCTCGTCCGATTCCGCACGGCCCGTGCGCCTCCTGCTCGACGAAGCCGGTGCGATCACCGGCATTCGTTTCTACGATCCGGTCACGCAACGCACCGATGAACCGGTCGAGCACGTGAGGCTTGCCCCGGCCTGCGAACTCGCGCCCCAGTCGCCGGAGGACCGAGCCGAGGCCGCGGGCAGAGGCATGGAAGAGCGGATCGTGGCATCGGCCAAGGCGCTTTCCACCGTCTTCGCGCTCATGCCGAAGGCAAAGATCATCCATGACGCGGAGATCGAGGAACGCCTTCGCGCGGCGATCGACCTGTGTGACGATGCCCGCCGCGCCCGCGACACGCAGAAGGGGCGAAAGGCGAGCAAGGAAGAGTTCTATCTGGGTTGGACGGAATGGCGGAAGCTTTCCCTCAAGCGGGCCTCGGCAATCGCTGTGGAGGGCTTGGAGACGCTTCCTGCATTCCTGCTTGACCGTGACCCGGTGAAGGCCGCTGCCGAATTCATCGGCGAAGCCACCGAAGACGGCTTCCGCGTTGCGATCTGCGCGCTCGACGGCGAACTCGACCGCCTCGGCAAGGCGCTCGCGCGTCGGCTCAAGCGCAAGCCCGAGGCCGTCGCCGACTGGAATGCCCTGTTCGAGCCGCCCGCCGGCGCATTTCTAGAGGCCGAGCTGGATCTCGCTCACGGCTTCATCGACCGCAGCACACGCCTGGCCGTTCTGACCCCGCTCGACGTCTATGGTGCTCGCCTCCAAAAAAGCACCGGCCGCTCTGCCGTATCGCTCACCAGCGAGCCCGAATTGCGGATCGGCGATGTGGTGCTGCACGAAGACCATGGCGTGGCGGTCCTGCGCGCACTCGAGACCATCGAAACCGAAGGGCGCACGCAGGACGTGGTGCGCCTCGAATATCATGATGAGGCGACGCTTCTGGCACCCGTCGAAGAGTTCGGCCGCATCTGGCGCTACGGCGCGGAAGAAGATGCCGTTTCGCTCGACCGGCTCAAAGGCGATGGCTGGACCAGGCGGCGCGCGGAAGTGAGCGCGGAGATCGCGGAAACGGCGGCCAAGCTCGTGGCACTCGCCGCCGAACGTCAGGACGCGCGCGTCGAGCCGATGGCACCGCCGCGTGGCACCTATGCGCGCTTCGCCGCCCGCTTCCCCTATCCCGAAACCCCCGACCAGACCGCGGCCATCGAATCCGTTCTCGACGATCTCGCCTCCGGCACCGTGATGAACCGCCTCGTTTGCGGCGATGTCGGCTTCGGCAAGACCGAGGTCGCGTTGCGTGCGGCGGCCGTGGTGGCGCTCAACGGTCGGCAGGTGGCGGTCGTCGCGCCGACCACGGTTCTGGCGCGCCAGCATTTCGAGACCTTTTCGCGCCGCTTCGAGGGCACGGGTGTTTCGGTCACCCTTTTGTCGCGCGGGGTGAGCACGGCTGAGGCCAAACAGGCGAAAGAGGGTCTGGCCGACGGCTCGGTGGGCATCGTCATCGGTACGCAGGCGATTGCCGCCAAGGATGTGCGCTTCCACGATCTCGGCCTGCTCGTGATCGACGAGGAGCACCGCTTCGGCGTCAAGCTGAAGGAACAGCTACGCGGTCTCAGCTCTCGCCTGCACGTGCTTTCCATGAGCGCCACGCCCATTCCGCGCACGCTTGCAGGTGCCATGGTGGGCGTTCAGGAGGCGAGCCTCCTCTCCAACCCGCCGGCGCGGCGTCGCCCCGTCCGCACCGAACTCGCGCCCTGCGATCCGGCTTCCGTCAAGACCGCGCTTCTGCGCGAGAAGCGTCGTGACGGGCAGAGCTTCTGCGTGGTGCCGCGCATCGCCGATATCGAGCCGACAGCCGCCATTCTCGCCAGGCTCGTGCCCGAGCTTTCCGTGCTTACGGTTCATGGCGAAATGGATGCCGGCGCCATGGACGATGCCATGATGCGCTTCGCCCATGGCGAGGCGGATATCCTTCTCTCCACGAACATCATCGAAACCGGGCTCGACGTGCCGCGCGCGAACACGATCCTTATCTGGCGCGCTGACCGTTTCGGCATGGCGCAGCTTCACCAGTTGCGCGGGCGCGTAGGCCGTGGGCGCGCACAAGGCTCGGCCTATCTGCTGACCGAGGCCGAACAGGAGGTGAGTGCTGAAACGCGTTCGCGGCTTTCCACCCTGCTCGCCTTCGACCGCCTGGGCTCGGGGCTTGCCATCAGTGCGCGCGACCTCGACCTGCGCGGGGCGGGCGACCTGGTCGGTGAAGAGCAGGCGGGGCACATGAAGCTGATCGGCGTCAGCCTCTACCAGCGGCTTCTGGCGCGTGCGGTGAACGAGAAACGCGGGGAGGGGGGAGAACTGGTCTTCGAACCGGAGATCGCGCTGGAAATGGCCGGCAGTTTTCCGGCCGATTACGTTTCCGAAGCCATCATCCGGCTCAACCTTTATTCCCGACTCCAGCGGCTGGAAGACGACGGCGATATCGATGCCTTCGCCGAGGAACTCGAAGACCGCTTCGGCCCGCTGCCGCCTGAAACCCAGACGCTTCTGGAACTCGCCCGGCTCAAGCTCGCAGCCGTCGAGGCCGGCATCGCCAAGCTCAGTGCCGGCCCGCTGGCGCTCGCCGTCGAGTTCCGCCATCCGAGGAAAATGAACTGGGACAGGCTCGCAAGGATCAAGGATTGCGCCCGCAGCGAGGAGCGTCTGATCTGCAGGCGCAAGACCGAGCCGGGCGAGAACCGCCTGGAAACCGTGCGCGCTTTGACCGATGCGCTTGCCTCCCACCGGTCACGCAGGTCCGAGGCATCGGCCGACGCTCGGAAGCATCTGGAGGCAGCTTGAAATAGTTCCGATTCGGACGGGAACAGGTCGTAAAAGCCGAAGTTCCCCGAAGGCCTGATGATCAACAAGGAGACGGCACATGGCAAAAGAGAAGACGCTTGAGGATCTGTTCTACGACACGCTCAAGGACATCTATTATGCCGAGCGCAAGATTCTGAAGACCCTGCCGAAAATGGCCAAGGCCGCGCAGTCGCCGGAATTGAAGGCTGCGATCGAAAAGCATCGCGACCAGACCGAAGGCCAGATCGAGCGCTTGCAGGAAGTGTTCGAGATCTTCGGCAAGCGCGCCCAGGGCAAGACCTGCGAGGCGATCGAGGGGATCGTGGCGGAAGGCGAGGAAATCCTCGACGAGTACAAGGACACGGCAGCACTCGATGCGGGCATCATCTCCTCGACGCAGGCCGTGGAGCATTACGAGATCACGCGCTACGGCACGCTCAAGCGCTGGGCCGAGACGCTCGGCCTGCAGGATGCGGCCAAGCTGATCGACCAGAACCTGGCCGAGGAAAAGCAGACCGACGCCGACATGACCAAGCTCGCCGACACGGCCGTCAACCAGAAGGCGGCCTGAGGCTGAGAACAAACCGGCAGGCCTGTTCCGCTCCAGTCGGGACAGGCTTGCCCTTCATGCGTGGCCGGCAGGCACCGGCCGGGAACCAGCACCGGTCAGAACTCGAAAGCAGCCTGCCGCCACTCCGGCTCGCGCGGTCTTCCGATTGACCGTTTCGCGGGCTTGGTGGCTTCCTTCCACGCATTGCCGTTCGCAGTCGCTTCCATGATCGCCTCTGACAGCGAGTGATCGACGCTCAGATCCTCCCGGATCAGCCCATGATCCCAGCGGCGTCGGTGGGGGGCATTCCACGCAGGCGCATTGACGATCGGGTAAAGGCAGAGGCCTGCCACCGGCACGCCCGAGCGGTGAACCGCATCGATCACATGGCGCAGCCATTCGCCCTTGTCGTCGATCCCTTTCCAGCGGCGCCGGTGGCCCTTGTGCAGGCCGGTTTCGGCGATCATGACCGGCTTGCCGTAACGCGCGGCCACGTCGCGCAGCGAGCGCGCGATGCTGCGCTTCATCTCGTGCGGATAGACATTGATCCCGATCACATCGGCCAGATCCACGAGTGCCGCATGCGCGCCGATCTCATGCGGGCGGTGAGCCGGCTCCGCCGTGATGAGGCGAACATCGGGGAGGCGCGCACGCAAGCATCCCAGAATCTCGCGCGATTGCCTGACGACGCTCTCGAAGCTCTCGCCCCGACACATGACGGGATGGAAACTCAGCTCGTTGAAGCAGCACCAGAAGGGCCGGTCCGGGCAGACGGCTTCGACCGCCGCCGCGACGCGCTCGGCATAAGCTGCCGCGTCGGGGTGGCGCCAGTAATGGTTGAGGTCCCAGATGACTTCGAGGTCCATTGCCTGCGCCACGCGCAGCCGCGGCTCGATCGGCAGCCACCAAGGAAGGCCGTCACGCACCGTGCGGATGCCATGTTCCCGGAGGATCGCATAATGCGCGTGCATATCCTGCTCGGGCAGGTGCCGCGTGCCGGAGAGAAGGCAGAAATTCTTCTGCCATTCCAGCCGCCCGCATTCGAAGCCTGCCTGAATGAAGGATTGAAACATCCGCCCTGCCTTATGCGGCACCTCGTTACGCCACAAGCCGCGTGGAACGGCCTTCGCAAATGTTATCGGAGGCTCAAACTGCCTGACGCAGAGTGATGAGAAACTGTTGGAACAGCTCCTCCAAGCCGGCATTGGCATTTCTCACGCACCATCCAGACAACCAAAACGGAGCACAGCAATGGTCACCACGGTCGGCACGGAATCCACCTTCGAGAAGCTCGTGCAGAACCTTCTGATCCTGGAGCACGACGCCATCGCGGCCTACGAATCCACGATCGAGAAGCTCGACAACCCGACATCCAAGGCAAAGATCGCCGAGTTCAAGGCCGACCACGACTCGCATGTGGTCGAACTCACGCGGCTTGCCGGCGCTCTGGGTGTGGAAGCGCCGCAGGAAGGCGACATGAAGGAATACCTCACCACCGGCAAGATCGCGCTGGCTTCCATCGTGGGCGACCGCACGATCCTGAAGGCCATGGCGACCAACGAGATCGAGACCAAGATGGCCTATGATCAGGCCTCGAAGAATTCGGCCGCAAGCCCCGAAGCACAGGCCTTCTTCCGCAAGGCACTGGCCGACGAAACGCGCCACAAGGACTGGATGGACGCAGCCGCCGCCGACGAAGCCGTGGCCTGACCGTTCCTCCGGCCGGCAGCATCATTTCTTCGGCCGGCATTCCTCGGCTCACAGCCCAGCAATTCAGCGCCCCGGTAATGGCCGGGGCGCTGAACTCATTTCAGCGTCAGGCGCCGCCCCACTGCATGGTGAGGCCGCCATCCATGGTCCAGGTCTGCCCCGTCACGTAGTCGCCCGCGTCGGATGCGAGAAACAAAGCGAGGCGGGCGATCTCCTCGGGCTGCCCGGCCCGGTGCCATGGGATTTTCTCGAAGGACTCCTCGCGCTTTTGCGGGTCGTCCAGCCGTTTCTGCGTCATCGGCGTCTGGATGAGGCCCGGTGCGATATTGTTGATGTTGATTTTGTCCTCGGCCAACTCGCGTGAAAGGCTGCGCGCGAATGAGCCCAATGCCGCCTTGGACATGCCATAGGGCGAGCTTTCGGGCGTGGGCAGATGCTGCGCCACCGACGAGATGTTGACGATGCGTCCCTTGCCGCCCTGCTGCCGGCGCAAGCGCACGAAGGCGCGGGCACAGAAGACCGGCCCCATGAGATTGGTCCGCAGCACTTTCTCCAGATCCTCATCCTTCAATTCGGCGATGTCGGCATTCTCCGCACCGGTTCCGGCATTGTTGACGAGGATGTCGAGGGGCCCGAGTTCGCTGACGGTCTGGGCAAAGAACGCTTCCACGGATGCCGAGTCTCCGACATCACCCTGGATGGTGAGCGACTTTCGCCCCGCCGCTTCGACGCGCCGCCTGGTTTCCGCGGCACCTTCGGCGTCCGAATGATAGATGATGGCCACATCCGCGCCGGCTTCCGCGAAGGCCTGCGCGATTGCCTGGCCGATGCCTGAATCGGCGCCTGTGATCAGGGCGCGCTTGTTTTCGAGTTTCATGGTTTCTGGCTCCGTTCGAGCTTCGAGAACCTCGGCAGCGAATGCCTGTTCCCTTGCCCGGGGCCAGAACCGAACCGGTCCTGCCGCGCCTGGCCGTTCACCGAAAAAGGGGCCGGCCATCGTGGCCAGCCCCCTTCCATCTCCTGGTCTCGCTGAATGATTCAGTTCGACCAGCTCTTCACCAGCTCGTCATAGTTCACGGTCTGGGGCTTGTCCTTTTCGTTCTCGATCTTGAGCTGCGGCGCGAGGTTGCCCTTTTTCACGGCGTCCGCATTCCAGTATTCGAGATCGTGCTCCTCGGCGAGCTTGGGACCGAGATCGCCCTGCACCTTGGCGCGTTCGAGGCGCTGCATGACGCGCTCCTGCTCGGCGCAAAGCGAGTCCATGGCTTCCTGCGCGGTCTTCTCGCCGGACGAGGCGTCACCGATGGCCGACCACCAGAGCTGGGCGAGCTTCGGATAGTCTGGCACGTTCGTCCCAGTGGGCGACCACTGCTTGCGCGCGGGCGAGCGGTAGAACTCGACCAGACCGCCGAGCTTGGGCGCGCGGTCGGTGAAGCTCTTGTGGTCGATGGTGGACTGGCGGATGAAGGTCAGGCCCATATGCGCCTTCTTCACGTCCACCGTCTTCGACGTCACGAACTGCGCATAAAGCCAGGCGGCCTTGGCGCGGTCGTCCGGCGTGGACTTCATCAGCGTCCAGGAACCCACATCCTGGTAGCCGAGCTTCATGCCGTCCTTCCAGTAGACGCCATGCGGCGAGGGGGCAAAGCGCCATTTCGGCGTGCCGTCCTCGTTGACCACGGGCAGGCCCGGCTTCACGAAATCGGCGGTGAAGGCCGTATAGGTGAAGATCTGCTGGGCAACTTCGCCCTGGCTGGGCACGGGTCCGGATTCCGAGAAGTTCATGCCGGCGGCCGTCGGCGGGGCATAGGCCTTCATCCAGTCGAGATATTTCTGGATCGAGTAGACCGCTGCGGGACCATTCGTGTCGCCGCCTCGCGCGACGCAGGAGCCGACGGGACGCGAGTTCTCATCGACCTTGATGCCCCACTCGTCCACCGGCTTGCCGTTGGGCAGGCCCTTGTCGCCGTTGCCGGCCATGGACAGCCAGGCATCGGTGAAGCGCCAGCCGAGCGAGGGGTCCTTCTTGCCGTAATCCATGTGGCCGAAGACCTTCTTGCCGTCGATCTCGCGACCGGTGAAGAACTCCGCGATGTCCTCATAGGCCGACCAGTTGACCGGCACGCCGAGATCGTAGCCGTATTTCGCCTTGAAGTCGGCCTTGTTCTTCTCGTCGTTGAACCAGTCGTAGCGGAACCAGTAAAGGTTCGCGAACTGCTGGTCGGGCAGCTGGTAGAGCTTGCCATCGGGTGCCGTGGTGAAGGACAGGCCGATGAAGTCGTTGAGGTCGAGGCCCGGATTGGTGACGTCCTTGCCTTCGTTGGCCATCCAGTCGGTAAGGTTGCGCACCTGCTGGTAGCGCCAGTGCGTGCCGATCAGGTCGGAATCGTTGACCCAGGCGTCATAGAGGTTCTCGCCCGTCTGCATCTGGGTCTGGATCTTCTCCACCACGTCGCCTTCCTGGATCAGGTCGTGGGTGAGCTTGATGCCGGTGATGTCCGAGAAGGCCTTGGCGAGCACTTCCGATTCATAGGAGTGCGTGGTGATGGTTTCCGATACCACCTTGATGTCCATGCCGACGAAGGGCTTCGCGGCATCGATGAACCACTGCATCTCCTTTTCCTGGTCGGCGCGGGAGAGCGAGGACTGGTCCCCGATCTCCTTGTCCAGAAAAGCCTTGGCTTCGTCCATGCCGGCATAGGCCATGCCGGATCCCATCAAAAGCGCGAGCATGCTGCCCGTTGCCATGAGTTTCAGTCGCATGAGGTCTCCTCCCCTTGTTCAGCGACGTTGATGATCGGCGCAGCTTTCCTCCGGCTGCTCCGTATTCCTCTCCCTTCTAGGCGAAGCGGAAAACGCCTATGGCGTAGACCACCGAAAGGGCGAGTGCCCACCACAGGCTGGGGCCGACGAGCCCGAGCCATGCGAGATGAATGAAAGCCGAGCCGAGCAGCGACAGGAAGAGCCGGTCGCCGCGCGTGGTCTCGAAGCGCAGGATGCCGAAACGCGGATTGCCGCCGGGCGAGGCGTATTCCCACACCGCCATCAGCGCGAGCAGGAGTGCTATCGTCAGAAAGAACACGGCGGTCGGAAACGACCATGCCATCCAGCCGCCGGGGATCAGCGTCGCGAACCAGTCGCGCCCGCCATCGGCTTCCGGCAGCACCATCACCAGTGCGCCGATGGCGAGCAGATAGGCGGCGAGAACGACGACCAGCGGAATCTGCCAGCGGCGGGAAGGGAGCGAGGCGTCCATCCTAAACCCTCCCCAGGGCGAAGCCCTTGGCGATGTAGTTGCGCACGAACCAGATCACGAGCGCGCCGGGGATCAGCGTCAGGACGCCGGCGGCGGCAAGCAGGCCCCAGTCCATGCCCGAGGCCGAAACCGTGCGCGTCATCACGGCGGCGATGGGTTTCGCATTCACCGTGGTGAGCGTGCGCGCCAGAAGCAGCTCCACCCATGAGAACATGAAGCAGAAGAAGGCCGCCACACCGATGCCTGACGCGATCAGCGGCATGAAGATCTTCACGAAGAAGCGCGGAAACGAGTAGCCGTCGATATAGGCGGTCTCGTCGATCTCCTTGGGCACGCCCGACATGAAGCCTTCCAGAATCCATACCGCGAGCGGCACGTTGAACAGGCAGTGCGCGAGCGCCACGGCGATATGCGTGTCGATCAGTCCGAAGGCGGAATAAAGCTGGAAGAAGGGCAGCGCGAAAACGGCCGGCGGCGCCATGCGGTTGGTCAGCAGCCAGAAGAACAGGTGCTTGTCGCCCAGGAACCGATAGCGTGAAAACGCATAGGCGGCCGGCAGCGCGACCGCCACCGAGACCACCATGTTGATCAATACATAGGTGATCGAGTTGAGATAGCCCCAGTACCAGGACGGATCGGAAAAGATGATCCGGTAGTTGCGCAAGGTCGGCTCGTGGGGAAACAGCGTCATCCCCCCGATGATCTCCTGGTTCGTCTTGAAGCTCATATTGATGAGCCAGTAGATCGGCAGCAGCAGGAAGACGATGTAAAGTGTCGGCACCAGCCACCAAAAGCGGCTCTCGTCGCCGCGCCGGCGCATGGCGCGCGCCACGCGGTCCTCGCCGGCACGAATGCCGCCGCCTTGGTTCAGAGGCGCGTCGGGCAGGGCGGAGCCGGGCGGCAGCGCGCCGGCGGCTTCGCGGGAAGCGGTGGCATCCGTCATGTCAGTGGCCTCCGCTCTGGTTCGAGCGCTCCACGCCGACATTGGTCATGACGGTGTAGAAGACCCAGGACAGAAGCAGGATGATCAGGAAGTAGACCAGCGACATGGCGGCCGCCGGCCCCAGATCGAACTGGCCGAGCGCCATCTTCACGAGGTCGATGGACAGGAAGGTCGTGGCATTGCCCGGTCCGCCGCCGGTGACCACGAAGGGCTCGGTGTAGATCATGAAACTGTCCATGAAGCGCAGAAGCACGGCGATCAGCAGCACGCGGTTCATCTTGGGCAGCTGGATGAAGCGGAACACCGCCCAGCGTGACGCGCCATCGATCTTGGCCGCCTGATAGTAGGCGTCGGGGATCGAGACGAGACCGGCATAACAGAGGAGCACCACGAGGCTCGTCCAGTGCCACACATCCATGACGATCACGGTCGCCCAGGCGTCGGTCGTGTCGCGCGTATAGTTGTAGTCCACGCCGAGCTGGTTGAGCGTGTAGCCGAGCAGGCCGATATCGCTGCGCCCGAAGACCTGCCAGATCGTGCCGACCACGTTCCACGGAATGAGCAGCGGCAGCGCCATCAGCACCAGGCAGACCGGCACGCCCCAGCCGGATTTCGGCATGTTGAGCGCGATCAGAATGCCGAGCGGGACCTCGATCAGAAGGATGATGGCCGAGAAGGCGAGGTTGCGCGCCATCGCTTCCCAGAAGCGGGACGAGTCGAGCACCTGCTCGAACCATTCGGTGCCGGCCCAGAAGAACTCGTTGTTGCCGAACGTGTCCTGGAAGGCATAGTTGACCACCGTCATCAGCGGCACGACGGCGGAAAACGCGACCAGCACTAGAACGGGCAGGACGAGGAACCAGGCGCGGTTGTTCCAGCTCTTTTCCATGATGGCTCAGTGCCCTCCGCCAGTCATGGGGCGCGCCGTCTCGATCCGCCCCGTCTCCAAGCGCCAAGAGTCCGCATAGAGATTGATTCCGGCGGGGTCGAAGGAGACATGGGGTTCGGCGGGAATCTCCTCGTCCTCGCCGGCAATGGCTGCGATCTCACGGCCTTCGAGGTCGAGGCGCACGATGCGGTGGCGGCCGATATCCTCGATCTTGGTGATGCGGGCCGGCATGCCGGCGCGTCCGAGCCGCACATATTCGGGGCGGATGCCGAGT
Source organism: Mesorhizobium liriopis (assembly GCF_024053505.1). Lineage (GTDB taxonomy): Bacteria > Pseudomonadota > Alphaproteobacteria > Rhizobiales > Rhizobiaceae > Mesorhizobium_B > Mesorhizobium_B liriopis. Next base: position 214,577 of record NZ_JAMXQS010000009.1, read on the forward strand.
TCGGTCTTGGCCGAACTCGTGGCCGGTGCGTCAGGCAACGCGATTGCCTGGCTGCCCAGCTGCGCGCGGTTGCCTTCGAGCCTGATGGGCAAAACGTTCATGCCCGGCGAGCCGATGAAATAGCCGACGAATGTGTGCCTGGGTCGTTCGAAGAGCTCATCGGGCGTGCCGATCTGCACGACCTCGCCCTCGAACATCACCACCACGCGCTCGGCGAAGGTCAGCGCCTCGGTCTGGTCGTGGGTGACATAGACCATGGTCGTGCCGAAGCGGCGGTGGAGCTGCTTGAGCTGCGAGCGCAGGACCCATTTCATATGCGGGTCGATCACCGTCAGCGGCTCGTCGAACAGGATCGCATTGACGTCGGCGCGGACCAGTCCGCGACCGAGCGAGATCTTCTGCTTCTGGTCGGCGGTGAGCCCGCGCGCCTTGCGCTTGGACCAGGAGGCGAGGTCGATCATCTCCAGAATCTCGCGCACGCGGCGATCGACATCGGGCTCGGCCAGCCCGCGATTGCGCAAGGGGAAGGCGAGATTGTCGTAGACCGTCATCGTGTCGTAGACGACCGGGAACTGGAACACCTGGGCGATGTTGCGCTCCTGCGTGGAAAGCCCGTTCACGTCGTGCCCGTCGAAAAGCAGGCAGCCTTCGGAAGCGCGCAGCAACCCCGAGATGATGTTCAAAAGCGTGGTCTTGCCGCAGCCGGAGGGGCCCAGCAGCGCATACGCGCCGCCATCCTCGAAGCTCGTATGCACTTCCTTGAGCGCGTAATCCGCAGGCTTTTGCGGGTTCGCCATATAGGAATGGCGGATATGGTCGAGGTCGATACGGGCCATGTCTCGCTCCTCTCAGGCCGCCAGGGGGAAAGTGCTGGCCGCACGGCCGTCGGGGCCGAAAACCAGCAGGTGGCGGGTGTCGATGAAGATCTCGACGGTCTCGTCGGGCTCGAAGCGGCGGATGCCGTGCGCCAGCATCACCCAGCGCGCGTCGGCAAAGCCCAGATGGACATAGCTTTCCGAACCCGTGATCTCGGACGCCGTCACCTTGGCACGGACGGCCGCTCCGCCGTCGCGCGGCGACAGCGAAAGGTGATGCGGCTGGAAGGCGACCGTGTAGGGGCCGTCCGGGATCGCGGCGAGCGATAAGGGCACCGGCAGGGCAACGCCGCTGTCACCTTCCATCACGAAACTTCCGCCGCGCTTCACCAGCGCGATCGTGTTCAGCGGCGGGTCGGAGAATGTGCGCGCGGTCAGAAGATCGACGGGCTTGCGGAAAACCTCGACGGTCGGCCCGAACTGCGTGACGCGGCCTTGGCTGAGCGTCGCCGTGTTGCCGCCCAAGAGCAGCGCCTCGTGCGGCTCGGTCGTGGCATAAACGAAAACCGCGCCCGTTTCGGCGAAGAGCTTAGGCAACTCGGCGCGCAGTTCCTCGCGCAGCTTGTAGTCGAGATTGGCGAGCGGCTCGTCGAGCAGCACGAGGCTCGCCTTCTTGACGATGGCGCGTGCGAGTGCCGTGCGCTGCTGCTGGCCGCCCGACAGGTTGAGCGGCGTGCGGGCGAGGTAGGGCGTCAGGCGCAGGAGTTCGGCCGCGCGCTTCACCTCTTTATCGATCGTCGCCGCATCGACGCCGGCCACGCGCAAGGGCGAGGCGATGTTCTCATAAACGGTCATCGCCGGGTAATTGATGAATTGCTGGTAGACCATCGCGACATTGCGCTTCTGCACGGGGGTTCCCGTGACATCGGCGCCGTCGACCAGGATGCGCCCTGCCGTCGGCCGGTCGAGGCCTGCCATCAGCCGCATCAGCGAAGTCTTGCCCGACAATGTCGGGCCCAAAAGCACGTTCAGCGAGCCGCGCTCGAGCCTCAACGAGACATCGGCGATGTGGGTCTCGGCTCCCACGAGCTTCGATACGTTCTGCAGTTCGAGCACTCGCGCCTCCCTCGCTTTGCTCTTCTATTCCGCGGCCCTTGCCGCGTCCGCGGCACTCGGCGCGAGCGGTCCGCTGCCGGCCCGGTCCATCCAGGCCTCCAACCCCGCCGCTTCCTCGGGCGACAGGGTGAGACCCAGCTTGGTGCGGCGCCACAGCACATCCTCGGCCGTGCGCGCCCATTCTTCCTGCATCAGATAAGCGATCTCCGCCTCATGAAGATCGCCACCGAAGCACCGGCCGCAATCGGCATACGACTTCGCACTGCCCAGAATAGCCCACGCACGGCGGCCGTAAAGCCGGATCATGCGGCGCGCATGGGCGGCACCGAGAAACGGATATTCGGCCTTGAGCCTTGCGATCTCGGCACTGAGCCCGCGAACGGGAAACTCGCCGCCCGGCAATGCTGCGGAAGCGGTCCAGTCCGGTCCCTTCTTGCCCAGGCACGCCTCGATCTTTTCGAGCGCCGACTGCGCGAGGCGGCGATAGGTGGTGAGCTTGCCGCCGAACACGTTGAGAAGCGGCGCGTCATTTTCTTCGAGCCGCAAAACATAATCGCGCGTCGCTTCCTGCGCCTTGGAGGCGCCGTCGTCGAAGAGCGGGCGGACGCCGGAAAAACTCCACACCACGTCCTCGCGCGACACCGGCTTGCGCAGATATTCGCTGGCGCTCCGGCAGAGATAGTGGATTTCCTCTTCCGTGATTGCGACATCCTCGGGCGGGCCCTGATAGTCGCGGTCGGTGGTGCCGATCAGCGTGAAGTCGTCCTGATAGGGAATGGCGAAGAAAATGCGATTGTCGGCGTTCTGAAAGATAAAGGCGCGGGGATCGTCATAGAGGTTTCGCGTGACGATGTGGCTGCCCTGGACCAAGCGCACATGATGGGCGTCGTTCTCGCCCACCGTCTCACGCAAGACCTTGTCCACCCAGGGACCTGCCGCGTTGACGAGCATTCGCGCCTTGATCTCTTCGCGGTTGCCGCTCGCCCGATCCTCGACCGTGACATGCCACAGCGCCCCGTCGCGACGGGCGGAAACCACCTTGGCCTTGGTGCGGATCACCGCGCCCCGGTCGGCCGCATCACGCGCGTTGAGCACCACGAGGCGAGTGTCGTCCACCGAACAATCGGAATATTCGAAACCGCGCGCATATTCGGGTTTCAGAACCGGCCCGATCGGGTCCTTGGTCAGGTCGAGCGTCCTGGTCGCCGGCAGGAGCTTGCGGCCGCCGATATTGTCGTAAAGGAACAGGCCCAGCCGCAACAGCCAGCCTGGGCGCAGGCCGCGGTGGTGGGGCAGGATGAAGCGCAAGGGGTGGATGATGTGCGGCGCCATCTTCCAAAGCACCTCGCGCTCGGCGAGGCTTTCACGCACGAGGCGAAATTCGCGATGCTCGAGATAGCGCAACCCGCCATGGATCAGCTTGGTGGACCATGACGAGGTGCCACTCGCCAGATCGTTCTGCTCGGCGAGATAAACGGAGAACCCGCGCCCGACGGCGTCGCGGGCGATGCCGCAGCCATTGATGCCGCCACCGACCACGAAGATGTCATGCACACCCCCGCCATCAGGACGAGGGGCCGGCCGTGCCGATCCCGCTTCGAGCGCCAAGAAATTTTCCTCCACCCATCGGCCTGTCTGCAAACCGAAAGTGGATGGAGGTTATTTCGAGCCCAAAACGAAAGTCAAACGAAATTCGTCAGGCGGCTTCCTCCGCTGCGTCACCCATAAGGGCCGTTTCGATCAGGTCTACCTCCGCCTCGCGGCATACCGCGCGGAATTCGTCCGAAGGACAGCGGTCGGTGATGAAGGTGTGTACCTGTCGCAAGTGCCCGATGCGCACGGGCGCGCTGCGCTCGAACTTGGCGGAATCGGAAACGAGGATCACATGGCGTGCATTCGCGATGATCGCCTGCGCCACCTTCACCTCGCGAAAGTCGAAGTCGAGCAGCGCACCATCCGCGTCGATGGCGGAGACGCCGATCACAGCATAATCGACCTTGAACTGGCGAATGAAATCGACCGCCGCTTCACCCACGATGCCGCCATCCGAGCCGCGCACCACGCCACCCGCGATGATGACTTCTATGCCGGCGCGCACGCGCATGCGGTTCGCCACATTGATGTTGTTGGTGATCACCATCAGCCCCTGATGGTCGACCAGCGCTTCGCCGACCGCTTCGGTCGTGGTGCCGATATTGATGAAGAGCGAGGCGTTGTCGGGGATCAGCTTTGCCGCGGCCTGCCCGATCGCGATCTTCTCTGTCGCTGCCATTTCGCGCCGGGCCTCGTATTCGAGGTTCTCGACGCCCGAGGGAAACAGCGCGCCGCCATGGATGCGCGAAAGCAGGCGGCGGTCGCAGAGATCGTTCAGATCCTTGCGGATCGTCTGTGGCGTCACCGCGAAATGGGCGGCGAGATCGTCCACGAGCACGCGGCCTTGTGCCTTGGCGAGCGCGATGATCGCTTCATGGCGCGGCGGCAGAAACATGGTGCGGCTCCCTCCCGGCTTTCTCGGACTGACGCTTCTTGGCGAGCGCAGGGATCAATCTAGGCGAAGACGCGAAGCCAGAAAAGCAGGGGTGAAGGAGCGCTCTGCCGCGCTTACCGCATCGACCATTGCGTCGCTTCGCGGCCCAGCCCTTCCGCCGGGGCGCTCAGGCGAAGCACGACGCCCTCGCTGGCGAAGTCGAGTTCCGCCGTGCCGCCGAACTCGGCTGCGAGGACGCGCTCCACCACGCGCGTGCCGTAACCCTTCTGCTTCGGCGGGCTGACCGTGGGGCCGTCGCTTTCGCGCCATTCGAGATCGAGTTGCCCGTCTCTCACCGTCCAGCGCACCGAAACCTTGCCCTCGGGCTCGGACAGGCTGCCATAGGCAAGTGCGTTCGAGGACAGTTCGTGGATCGCCAGCGACAGCATGGTGGCGATGCGGGGCTTGAGCCGCACATCGGGGCCTTCCAGCGAGATCCGGTCGCCGAACTGCGTCATCAGTGGTTCGATGGCGCCACGCACCACGTCCCCCAGAAGCGCGCTTGCCCAGGCCTCTTCGGTCAGCACATCATGAGAGCGCGCAAGCGCCTGGATGCGGCCGGTGACGGCATTGGCGATCTCCTGCGGCACGGCGGCGTCGCGCAATGTGGCGAGCACCACCGTCTGCACGGTGGCCAGCGTGTTCTTCACACGGTGGTCGAGCTCGCGATTGAGCAGGAAGCGGTGTTCCTCCGCGCGCTTGCGGTCGGTGACGTCGAGCTGGGAGGCGAAGAAGTAGATCAGATCGTCGCCGTCGAAGACGGGCGAGAGCAGAAGCGCGTTCCAGAAGGTGGAGCCGTCCTTGCGATAGTTCAGGATGTCGATCGCGATGCTGTCACGCTTCTCGACCGCTTCGCGCACGCGTTGCACGTCGTCGCGGCGGGTGGCCGGACCCTGCAGGAAGCGGCAATTGCGGCCGAGGATCTCGTCGCGCCCGTAGCCGGTCAGGCGTACGAAGGCGTCGTTGCAGAACACGATCGGGTTGTCGTCCCGGCGCGGGTCGGTGATCACCATCGGCATGCGCGTGGTGCGCACGGCGGATGCGAAAGGATCCGAACTTTCCGCATTGCCCATGTGAAGCTCATGGTCGACCCGCCGACGTTCGACCTCACTCACATTGACCTCGCGGACCATCCGTTTGCTTGCAGGCTTCATGTAGCTTCTGCTGGTGCCGCTGGCTACCGCTTTATGCTCTTCGTTGCTTCACGATGGAACGGTGCCGATCGGGAGCGAGGGCGCCGCTCTCTCATGCAGGCAGCCCTTTCGCCCGATTTCTCCTTGCCTTGATGCGACTAAAGTCCGATCTTCAGCCCATCACGAGACGCAGGGCGACAGTGTCGGCCGAACGGACGAGGAACGATGCCCGCTTTGCGAAAAAGAGCCGCCTGATGGAAAACAAGCTGTCAGGCTTCGGCTTCCTGTGCGTGATCGCGCTTGCGGTGGCCCTTCTCTGGTTCGTGTTCGGGGAGCGTTTCGCGGCTGCTCCCGATGCGCCCTCCGGCACGCCGCCGAGCGCCACGCCCAACCCGCAATAGGCGGACGACGCCGTTCGGACGAGCACGGGCGAGGGATTGAAAGCCCATACTGCCGCAGTGTTTGCGCCAGTTTTTGCCTCACTGCGGCATGGACTTTTCGAGCCTTGGAAACTACCTCTCTTTCCAAGCGTGTGCTGCGTGCGCCCGAGTCTGAAGGCTCGAATACGGAGAACGTGTTCAACCGTTTTCCCGAAGGCGCAGCTTTGACTCTCCCACATCACCGCTCATTCCGTTTCCGCCGGCCCGTCTCGGTGCTGCGCGCCTTTCTCGACAGTTCCGCTTCTGGCGGGCTCGTGCTCATGGGCGCGGCCGCGCTCGCGCTGCTTGTGGCGAATTCGTCCTGGGCGCCCGCCTATTTCGGGGCGCTTTCCCTTTATCTCGGCCCTTTGAGCCTGTCGCACTGGATCAACGACGCGCTGATGGCGCTGTTCTTTCTGATGGTGGGGCTCGAGATCAAGCGCGAGATGCTGGATGGGCAGCTTGCCTCGTGGAACCGGCGCATCCTGCCGGGCGTGGCGGCTCTGGGCGGCATGGCCGTGCCGGCGCTGATCTTTCTTGTTTTCAACGGGCATGATCCTGCGACCGCGCGGGGCTGGGCCATCCCGTCTGCCACCGACATCGCCTTCGCGCTCGGCGTGATGTCGCTCTTGGGCAACCGCGTGCCCGCTTCGCTGAAACTGTTTCTGGCAGCGCTCGCCATTATCGACGATCTGGGCGCCGTGCTGATCATCGCGCTCTTCTACAGCGGGACGCTCGATTTTGCGATGCTGGGTGGCGCTGCCCTGGTGCTGGTCCTGCTCTTCGCGCTCAACCGGGCCGGCGTCCTGCGGCTCTGGGTCTATCTCATCTTAGGAGCCGTGCTCTGGTTCTTCGTGTTCCGCTCAGGCATCCATGCGACCGTCGCGGGCGTGCTTCTGGCGCTGGCCGTTCCCTTGCAGCCCTCGCCCGCGCGGCCCGACGATTTGGCGCATTCGCCGCTCCACAGGCTCGAACACGGGCTTCAAGGCTGGGTGACGTTTCTCGTGATCCCGATCTTCGGCTTTGCCAATGCCGGCGTGTCGCTGGCCGGGCTGTCACTCGGCGTGCTCGGCGATCACCTGACGCTGGGTGTGGCGCTCGGGCTCTTTCTCGGCAAGCTCATTGGCGTGTTCGGCAGCGCGTGGGCGATGATCAAGCTGGGTTGGGCGGAGATGCCGGCGGGCGCCTCGACGTGGCAACTCACGGGCACTGCCATGCTCTGCGGCATCGGTTTCACCATGAGCCTGTTCATCGGGCTTCTCGCCTTTGCCGACAATCCCGCACTGCAAGCGGAAGTGAAGATCGGCATCATCATGGGCTCGCTGGCGGCAGGGCTGATGGGCGCCGCCATTCTGCGCTTCGCGCCGCGCGGCGATCCGGTCCCGTGATGCCCTGGCCTAGTCGGCCACAGGCTTGCGGGATGTGACATAGCGCTCGATCAGGTCGGCGAGTTCGGGCTCATCGACCAAGCGCGCGGCATCGAGCCCGGGCAGCCACTGGCGCTCGCGCTGGTGCTTCTCGAGCCATGTCCCTTTCTCTTCCGTGACCTGAAGCTCGAAAACATCCACCGTCACGGGCACGAACACGGTGTCGAGCCGCTTCCAGTAATGGTAGGCGCCGATCGGCTTCTTGGCGGTCGTGCCCAGAACGCCGGCTTCCTGCTCGGCCTCGATGGCTGCCGCCCGCGCCCGAGACCGGCCCTTCATCGGCCAGCCCTTAGGCACCACGAAGCGTCGGGTCTCGCGGGACGTCAGAAGCAGGATTTCGACGCCGCCTTCGGGCGTTTCGCGCACGGGCAAAGCGGCGATCTGTTGAACGCCTTGCGTTTTCTTAGCCAGCTTGCGGACGCGCTTCTCCTTCATGCGCCCAGCCTATCAAGTTTCGTACCACTGGCGAAAGCGTGGAATGCGACTGCGGCAGGCTCGGACGGAAAATAGAAGCCGGCTGCGGTTTGAAGCTGGGACCGCTCCCGACGATCGTGCCGGGAACAAAGATCCGTGCCGGCCATTCGCTGCCCGACGGAGGTGAGATGCCATGCCCAGCGTGACCACCAGCAAGCTCGAGATCGCCTATGAGGATAGCGGGCCGCAGGACGGGCCGGTGGTTCTTCTGCTTCACGGCTGGCCCGACGATGCGTCCTCATGGAACACGGTGGCCGCCCGGCTGAATGGCGAAGGGTTCCGAACATTGGTGCCCACATTGCGCGGTTTCGGGGCCACGCGCTTTATTCGAGCCGACACGCCGCGCACAGGCAGCATCGGGGCGCTGGCGGTCGATGCGATCGAGTTTTGCGATGCGCTCGGCATCGAGACGCTGTTCGTTGCAGGCCATGATTGGGGCGCAAGCATCGCCGAGGCGTTGGCGATCGGCTGGCCCGAGCGGGTCGTGCGCCTTGCCATGCTGTCTTCAGCGCCCCGACTCGGCGGACTGAAGACGCCGCCCTTCTGGCACGCGCAATTGCAATGGTATCACTGGTTCATGGCGACGAAGCGTGGAGAAGAAGCCGTCCGCAACGACCCACACGGGTTCGCCCATATCCACTGGGTCAACTGGGCGCCGCCTGGCTGGTTCAGCGAGGAAACCTTCCTGGAAGTCGCCAAGAGCTTCAGCAACCCCGACTGGGTGGATGTGACGCTCCATTCCTACCGTTCACGCTGGGGCGAGGCGGAGCTCGATCCTGAGACCGCTTGGTTGGACGAGAAGGTGAGGGCCACGGAAACGCTGACGCTGCCCAGCCTCTATATCCAGGGACAGGCGGATGGCGTGAACCCGCCCGAAGCCACCAAAAGCGTGCCCTCGAAATTCAGCGGGCCGTTCGAGTCTATAACACTTCCCGGCGTCGGCCACTTTCCGCAGCGCGAAGCACCGGAAGCAGTGGCGCAACTGCTGAGCAGGCATTTCGGTGCCACTTGAAAGCAAAAGGCCCGGCAGTTTTCACCGCCGGGCCTTTTCTCATTGAGTCTGATTTATTCGGCCGGGGCCAGACTCGGCTCCGACGCCTGGGCTTCCGGCTTCGGCTTGTCCTTCGAGCGCACCAGCTTCATCACGAACACGAAGAAGACCGGCACGAAGAAGACCGCGAGCACCGTGGCCGAGATCATGCCGCCGAGCACGCCCGTGCCGATCGCGTTCTGGCTGGCAGCACTCGCGCCCGTCGCGATCGCCATCGGCACGACGCCCAGCGTAAAGGCCAGCGAGGTCATCAGGATCGGGCGGAAGCGCAGATGGGCGGCTTCGAGTGTCGCGTCCATCAGCGAATAGCCTTGTGCCCGCAGATCCTTGGCGAATTCGATGATCAGGATCGCGTTCTTGGCCGACAAACCGATGATCGTGATCAGGCCCACCAGGAAGTAGACGTCGTTCGACATGCCGCGCAAGGTGACTGCGGCCACCGAGCCGATCACGCCGAGCGGCACCACCAGCATCACCGAGAACGGGATCGACCAGCTCTCGTAAAGGGCTGCGAGCAGCAGGAAGATGAACAGGATCGACAGCGCGATGAGTGCCGGCGCCTGACTGCCCGACTGGATTTCCTGCAGGGACTGGCCCGTCCACTCATAGCCGAAGCCCTGGGGCAGTTCGCCCGCGATGCGCTGCAGTTCCTGAATGGCCTCACCCGAGGAATGGCCCGGAGCGGCTGCGCCGCCGATGCGCACGGACGGATAGCCGTTATAGCCGACGATCTGGGTCGGACCCCGCTCCCACGACACGGTGGTGAAGGAGGAGAGCGGCACCATGCCCCCGTTGCTGTTGCGCACGTTGATCTTCAGAAGATCGTCCGCCTGCACGCGCTGCAGCCCGTCCGCCTGCACCGTCACGCGCTGGAGGCGGCCGGCATTGGGGAAGTCGTTGACATAGGCCGAGCCCAGATTGGTGGTGAGCACGGCATTCACGTCGGCGAACGAAACGCCGAAGGTGTTCGCCTTCTCGCGGTCGATGTTGAGACGGATCTGGGCGGCGTCCGGCAGGCCGGTGACGCGGGTGCCGGCGAGGATCGGACTTTGGGCGGCCAGCCCCATGAACTGGTCGCGCGCGGCGGCGAGTGCCGCCTGGCCTTGGCCGGCACGATCCTGAAGGCGGAAATCGAAGCCGCTCGACTGGCCCAAGCCCTGAATGGGCGGCGGCGAGAGCGCGAACGAGATCGCATCCTTGAGCCCGAAGAGCTGGCCGTTGACGCGGCCCGAGATCGCATCCGCCGAATCCTCGGGGCCGCGCTCGTCCCAGTCCTTGAGCGTCGCGAACATCAGGCCGGCATTCTGGCCCGAGCCCGAAAAGGAGAAGCCGTTGATGGCGATGGTGGTCGCGACGGCCTTTTCCTTTTGATAGATGCCTTCGATCTGCTTGACCACGTCGAGCGTGCGCTCGAAGCTGGCTTCCGCAGGCGCCTGGATGTCGGTGATCGTGTAGCCCTGATCCTCGTTGGGCAGGAAGGCGCTCGGCAGGCGCAGGTAGAACCAGCCAAGCCCGGCGAGAAGGGCGAGATAGATCACCATCAGCCGCTTGGGCCTGTGGATCATCCAGCCCACCGCGCCGCTATATTTGCGCGAGGTCTTGTTGAAGCCGCGATTGAACAGGCCGAAGAAGCCGCGCTTTTCGTGATGGTCCTCCGACACCGGCTTGAGGAACGAGCCGCACATGGCCGGCGTCAGCGAAAGCGCCAGCACCGCCGAAAACAGGATGGCGGCCACCATGGTCAGCGAAAACTGCTGGTAGATGATGCCGACCGCGCCGGGGAAGAAGGCCATGGGGATGAACACGGCCGCCAGTACAAGCGTGATGCCGATGATGGCGCCCTGAATCTCGCCCATCGCCTTGACGGTCGCTTCCTTGGGCGGAAGCTTTTCCTCGGCCATGATGCGTTCGACGTTCTCGACCACCACGATGGCGTCATCGACCAGAATGCCGATGGCGAGCACCATGGCGAACATGGTGAGCACGTTCACCGAGAAGCCGGAGATATACATCACCGCCAGCGTTCCCGCGAGCGCGATCGGCACCACGATCAACGGGATCAGGGTGTAGCGGATGTTCTGCAAAAACAGGAACATCACCAGGAACACCAGCACGATGGCTTCCAGAAGCGTGTGGATCACCTTTTCGATCGATTTCGAAACGAAAGGCGAGGTGTCGTAAGGGATGTCGTAGGACACGCCCTGCGGGAAGAAGCGTGCGAGTTCGTCCATGGTCGCCTTGACGGCCGTCGCCGTTTCCATGGCATTGCCCGTGGGCGAGAGCTGGACGCCGATGGCCGCACTCGGCTTGCCGTTCTGGCGCGCCGAGAAGCTGTAGCTTTCGCCGCCGATCTCGACCCGCGCGACATCACGCAACCGCACGGTAGAGCCGTCCGGATTGGCGCGCAGCACGATCGAGCCGAACTCGTCGGGCGAGGCGAGCTGCCCCGTCACGTTGACGATGGCCGAAATCTGCTGGCCAGCGGGCACCGGGTTCTGGCCGATGCTGCCAGCCGCCACCTGCGCATTCTGCGCCGAAATGGCGTTGGTCACATCCGCCGGCGTCAGGTTGAGGCCGACCATCTTGTCGGGATCGAGCCAGATGCGCATGGAGCGCTGGGTCGAGAAGAACTGTGCCTGACCGACACCCGGCACGCGCCGCACTTCGTTGAGCACGTTGCGGTTCATGTAGTCGCCCAGGCCGATGGCATCCATGCGGCCGTCGTCCGAGAGAAGCGTGACCACCAGAAGGAACGACGAACTCGCCTGCTCGACGCGGATGCCCTGCGTCACCACGGTCTGCGGCAGGCGGGATTCCACGCGGGCGATGCGGTTCTGCACCTCGACCTGGGACTGGCCGATATCGGCACCGGGCCGGAAGGTGACATTGATCGAGATCGACCCCGACGATTCGGAAGTCGACTCGAAGTAGAGCAGATCGGGCGCGCCGTTCAGCTCTTCCTCGATCAGGCGCGTCACGCTCTGATACATGTCCTCGGGCGAGGCACCCGGATAGGTGGCCGAGATCTGGATCTGCGGCGGGGCGACGTTCGGATATTGCGCGATCGGCAGGAAGGGCAGGGCGATCACGCCCGCCAGCAAGATGAAGATCGCGACGACCCAGGCAAAGATCGGCCGGGCGATGAAAAAGCGCGACATGGCCTGTTCCTTACTTGGCTGAGGCCGTGTTTTCGGGCTGGTCCTGCCCGGTGCCACCCTGCTGCGGCGGCGCATCCGGGTTCCAGGGCGACGGATTGATCGGCGCGCCGGGACGGATCTTCTGGAAGCCTTCGGCGATGACCTTCTCGCCGCCCTTCAGACCTTCGGTGACCACCACGCGCTCATCGACCGTGCGGCCAGTGCGGATGGGCAGGATCTCGGCCTTGTTCTCGGCGCCCACGAGGTAGACCTGCGCATTGCCGCCCGCATCGCGTTGCACGGCCTGCTGGGGCACGGTGATTGCGTTGCGCTCGATGCCCTGCTCGATCAGGACGCGCACATACATGCCCGGCAGAAGATCGCTCTTGGGGTTGGGCACTTCGGCGCGCAGCGTCACCTGGCCGGTGGTCTGGTCGACGGTTGCTTCGGAGAACAGGAAGCGGCCCTGCGAGCCGTATTCGCTGCCGTCGTCGAGCTTGATGCGCACGCGTGCTTCGGTCGGCGACATGCTTTCCACCGTGCCGGCCTCTGCCGCGCGCTTGAGCGACAGAAGCGCATTCGAGGACTGAGTGAAGTCCACATAGACGGGATCGAACTGCTGGATGGTGGCGAGATTGTCGGTGCTCGACACCAGCGCGCCCTCGGTGATGTCGGCGCGCCCGATGCGGCCGGCGATCGGCGCCTTCACCTCGGAATATTGCAGGTTGAGCTCGGCCGCAGCCAGACTCGCGCGGGCCGCAGCCACATCGGCATCGGCCTGGGCGAGGGCGGATACGGCCGAATCTTCCTGCGAGGCGCTGTTGATGCGGCGCTCGCGCAGTTCGCGCTGGCGGTCGGCCGTCTGGCGGGCCTGAACCTGACCGGCCTCGGCACGCTGGAGCGTCGCCTTGGCGCTGTCCACCTGAACCTGGAACGGAGCCGGATCGATGCGGTAGAGCACGTCGCCCGCCTTGACGAGGCTGCCCTGCTCGAAGATGCGCTCGACGATGATGCCCGACACGCGCGGGCGTACCTCGGCGATGCGGGTCGGCGCTACGCGGCCCGGCAATTCGTTGGTGATGGGCAGGCTCTCGGCCTTGGTCTCGACGAACGAGACGGGCGACGGCGGCATGGCGGGCGGGCCACCCTGCGCCTGGCCCTGGCCGCCCGCATCGCTGCAAGCCGTTGCGAGTGCGAGGAGAGAAGAAAGAACGATAAACTTGGCAGATGCGGACTTCATGAGAACGATCCGAAGGTGAAAAAGGAAAACAAAAACAGTGAAAGGAGACGTCGAAAATTATTGAAGTGCGGGCAGTTCTTTCGTGGATGAACCGGTCGGGGCGGGGTCGTCGATCATGGCGGCGATGTCGCCGAGAATTCTGGCTCTTTCCTCGGGCGGCCAATCGTAAAGCCCTAGGAACTCCATCAGTTTGAGACCTTGGACGGCGAGAAACGCGATCTGAGCCTTGGCTGGATCGGTCGATGTTTCCTGGATCTCAGTCATCGTGCTGCCGACGAGCTTTTCCCATCCGTGGCGCAGTTCGGCGTCGAGACTGGCGGCAGCACAGAGATTGATGCCGACAGACTGCGCCCGGCAGTCCATTCCCTGGCCGATGGTTGCGATGAAAGCCTTGATGAGGGCGTTGGCCTCGCCTTGGCGCGCCAGAACCGCCGCATCCATCTTGGCGCGCTCCTTATCCAGGCGGCGTTCGCTCACCGCGCGGATCAGCGCTTCCTTGGACTTGTAGTCGTAGAGAACGGTGGCCTTGGAGATGCCGGCCTCGGTCGCCACGGCATCAAGGGTGAGGCGCGCCGCACCATCGCGCACGACCACGGCCTCGGCCGCGTCGAGCACGCTGTCTTTGTCGATCGTACGAGGACGGGACATCAGCCACCAGTTTATTTCCAACCGGTTGGTTATTTATGCTGCATCGCACAGTGTGTCAAATGATAGATGCGACTTTCAACAATTGGGATGCCTCTGCGGAAGGCTCAAGAGGAAAGGGGGCGAAAATAAAAAAGAGGCGCCGAACGCCCCTTTTCATGCATGCCGCCAGTGGCAGCTTCAGGCGCGGGCCGCAGCGGGGCACATCGCTCGCTCAGGCGGCCTGGGCGCGCATACGACCGGGTGCGGTGCCGATGATGCGCTTGAAGGCGCGGCTGAACGAGGCCTCGGAATCGTAGCCCAGGCGATGGGCGACCTCGGCGATGCGGTCGCGGTCGCGCGAAATCCACTGGCGGGCCTGATGCATGCGGACCTGCGCCACATAACGCGCCGGCGTTTCGCCGACGATCTGTGCGAACTTTTCCGCGAAGCTCGAACGCGATGCGCCCATCAACCTGGCGAGTTCGGCGACCGTCCAGTCGCGCTCGGGCTCGGCATGGATGGCGGCAAGCACGCGGCCGACCTCGCGGTCGCGCACGGCGGCAATCCAGCCCTTCGCATTGCCGCAGCCATGCTCGACCCAGGAGCGGATGATCTGGGCCGCGAGCACATCGGCCAACCGCGCAAGGATGCCGCCGGCACCGACCCGGCTCATGCCGCATTCGGAAACCATGGCGTTCAGGAGATGCGGGATGGTGGGCTCGCTCTTCATCAGTTCCTGCGCGCGCATCATGTCGGGCATCATGCGCATCAGGGGATGCAGGCGGTCGAGATTGAAGCGCATCGAGCCGCAGAACAAAAGCGACTGACCGCCCGAGCCGCCACCGTGGAAATCGAACACGTCCTCGCAGATCGCGCGGCATTCGCGGCGGGGAAAGGCTTTGGGCTCGAGGCCGGGGTGGCTTGCCAGCATATGGGCCGCGCCATGCGGGATCAGCACCGCGTCGCCCGCGGTCAGCTCCTCCCACTCGCCTTCCGGGGTAAAGAGCCAGCAGCCTGTTTCGGCGACGAAGTGGAAGCGCGCATCCTCCTGCTTGGGAAAGGTGAAGCACCAGGGCGCGGCAAGCTGGCAACGGCCATATTCCACGCCGTCGAGCCGCAGGCCCTGCAGCATGTCCGTCAAAGGATCGCCCGATGGCAGGATGTCGGATTTGGACGAATGGTCAAGCATAACGGATTTTCTAGCATGGAAGCTCCAGATAATCGAGCCTAGTTGAAGCGCTCGATTTGATGGAGACATGGTTCCATGTCCGACTGGGCTTCTTCCTCTCCGCGCGACTTCGCCGAGCCGCCTGTGCAAACCGCCGTGCCGGCCACGGTCGAAAAGCCCGCATGGGCGGCGGTCGTTTCACTGACCTTCGGCGTGTTCGGTCTCGTCACTGCCGAGTTCCTGCCGGCCAGCCTGTTGACCCCGATGGCCGCCGAGCTCGGCGTGTCGAACGGAGCCGCGGGCCAAGCCGTGACGGCAACGGCCGTGGTCGCCGCATTCGCCGGGCCGCTTCTGGTTCTGGGTTCGGGCCGGATCGATCGGCAGAAGATCGTCTGGACGCTCAGCACGATGCTCGTGGTATCGAGCCTTTTGGCGGCATTCGCCACGAACATCACGGTGCTGCTTCTGGCCCGAGCGCTCCTAGGCTTCGCGCTGGGTGGCTTCTGGGCGATGGCGGCAGCCTTGGCACTCCGCCTCGTGCCGACGGCCATGGTGCCGCGCGCGATGTCGATCATCTTCACTGGCGTGTCGGTGGCCACCGTGTTCGCCGCACCCCTCGGCGCGTTCCTGAGCGGCTTGTGGGGCTGGCGCGTCACCTTCATGGCCGCAGCGGGCATCGGCGTGGTCGCACTTCTGGTGCAGCTTGCGACCCTGCCCAAGCTGCCGCCGGTCGCAGCTCCCGGCCTGTCCTCCTTCGCCATCGTGCTCAAGCGGCGTTCGGTCCAGGTCGGGCTCGGCACGGTGCTGCTCGTGATTTCCGGCCACTTCGCGGGCTTCACCTATATTCGGCCTTTTCTCGAACAGGTGTCGGGGCTCGGCATCCAGACGATCTCGCTGGCGCTCCTGGCCTTCGGCATCGGTGGTTTCCTGGGCAATCTCGCCGGTGGCGTGATCGCCGAGAAAAGCGCGCGGATCGCGGTCGGCAGCGGCTCGCTGCTTCTGGCGGGCGCGGCCCTTGCGCTGATCGTCTGGGGTGCGACGGGCAGCGTTGCATTTGCCGCGACCGCGCTCTGGGGCTTCGCGTTCGGTGGCTTTCCCGTTTCGATCTCGAGCTGGAATGCACGGGTCGCGCCCGATCAGGCGGAAAGTGCCGGCGCGCTTCTCGCCACGAGCTTCCAGGTAGCCATTGCCAGCGGGGCGGTGATCGGCGGGTTGCTGGTGGACGGCATGGGGCCGGTCGGCGTCATCGGCTACGCACTGGTCGTCATCCTCGCCGGCGCGCTGCTGATGCTGGTCGCGGGGCGCGGGCGGGAGCAGGCGCCCCACTGATCTGCGGGCCTTCGCAATCTGAACGGCGCGGCGAGAGACGCCGCGCCGTTTTTGTTTCTACAACAGCTTGTCGAGCGTGATCGGCAGGTCGCGCACGCGGCGGCCGGTGGCGTTGTAAACGGCGTTCGCGATGGCAGCCGCCACGCCGGTGATGCCAATCTCGCCGATACCCCGCGCGCCCAGCGGCGCGTGCGGGTCGGGGATGTCGGTCCACATCACCTCGATCTCAGGCACGTCCATGTGAACGGGCACATGGTATTCGGCGAGGCTCGGATTCATGATCCGCCCGCTGCGCGGGTCGAACAGCGTTTCCTCCGTCAGCGCCAAGCCGATGCCCATGATCATGCCGCCGCGAAACTGGCTGGTGGCGGTCTTGGCATTGAGGATGCGGCCGCAGTCGAAAGAGCCCAACATGCGGCACACGCGCACTTCGCCCGTGACGCTGTTGACGCGCACCTCGGCGAATTGGGCGGCGGTCGAGTGCATGGAATATTTCATCATCTCGAGCGGCGGGGGGGCGGCAGCTTCCACTTCCAGATGGTCGCGGCCGGCGCGGGCAAGGATCGAGGCATAGGTCTCGTGGCGCCCGGGCTCATCGACGCTGGCCAACCCCTCGTCGCGTGCTTCGAGCTTGTCGGCGCCCAAGCCTGCCAGCGGCGAGTCGTTGCCGGCCAGCCGGATCAGTTCCTTGACCAGTTCGTCGTTGGCCGCGATCACGGCCGCCGAAATCGAGGCGGTCTGTGTCGAGCCGCCCGCCAGCACACCCTTGGGCAGGCTGGTGTCGCCGTAATCGAAGCGGACCTTTTCGAGCGGCAGGCCGAGCCGCGCGGCGGCCGCCTGTGCCTGAACGGTGGCCGTGCCCATGCCCATTTCGTGGACGGCGGTGGACACCACGGCCGAGCCGTCGGCTTCGATGCGGATGCGCGCCGAGCCGCCGGGCATGCGGTGGTAAGGGTATGTGCCGGTGGCGCAGCCCAGGCCCACCAGCCACTCGCCCTCGCGACGCGCGCCCGGCTTGGGGTCGCGCCTGTTCCAGCCGAAGCGCTCCCCGCCCTGTTCGAAGCACTGCAGCAGATAGCGCGACGAGAACGGATTGTTCGAGGTCGGATCCTTTTCGGGTTCGATGCGGCGGCGCAGCTCGATCGGGTCGAGTTCCATCTGCTCGGCGAGCTCGTCCAGTGCGCATTCGAGCGCGAACGTACCGACCGACTCGCCCGGCGCGCGCATGAAGGTGTTGGCCATCATGTCCATGTCCGCCACGCTCTGTTCGAGGCGGAAACTCTTGGACGCATAAAGGTGGCGGGCCGGGAAGGTGAACTGTTCGGGGCAGTTGTTGTGCTCGGTCATGGCGACCGTGCCGGTGTGGATGAGCGCCCTCAGCGAACCGTTGCGCTCGGCACCGAGCGCCACGCGCTGTTCGGTGGTGGTGCGCCCACCGACGATGCGGAACACGCTTTCGCGCGACAGCACGATGCGCACCGGCCGCCCGGACAGCCTGGACGCGGCCGCCGCCAGGATCTGGTGGTTCCACAGCGCCTTGCCGCCGAAACCGCCGCCCACATAGGGCGAGGAGACATGGACCTGATCGGGGTTGATGCCGAAAATCTCGGCCAGCGTTCCCGCCGTGCCATTCAGCATCTGGGTCGCGTCGTGGACGGTCAGCTCATCGCCGTCCCATCTGACGGTCGCGCCATGGAGCTCGATGGCGTTGTGGTTGTGGCGCGGCGTGCGGAAGACGAGATCGACCCTGTGATGCGCCTCGTTGAGTTCCTTTTCGGCGTCGCCGATTTCGAACAGCGGGGGCTCGCCGAGGATGGATTGGGGGTGATGGGCCGCGAGCTTCGCCGCCTGGAAGTCGGTGACGGCGGTGGCGCTTTCATACTCGACCTTCACCAGGGTCGCGGCATGGTCGGCCTGTTCCTGGGTCTCGGCGAGTACCAAGGCGACGGGCTCGCCGTTCCAGTGGATGTCGCGATTCTGCATCACGGGCAGGTCGCTGGCGCCCACCGCGTCGGGACGCGACATGAACATGGCCGGCGCATTCATGCGCGGGGCGTTCTCATGGGTCATGACGAGAACGACGCCGGGCGCGGCTTCGGCTTTCGACGTATCGAGCGAGGTGATGTGCCCGCGCGCGATGGTCGAATGGACGAGCGTCGCATAAGCGAGGCCTTCCATCGGCACCTCTGCCGCAAAGCGCGCTTGGCCCGCGACCTTGAGCGGCCCGTCCACGCGCGAGATCGGCGCGCCGAGGAGGCCGTGCTTTTCGCGTAAAGGGTCGGGCGAAGCGCCCGGCAACCAGCGGTCGGGAACGAAGCGAACGGCCGTCTTCACGGCATCCTGGATGATGCTCATGCTGCATCTCCTTTCAGTTCGGAAAGCACGGCGGTGATCGTCCGCCTGGCGAGCTCGACCTTGAAGGCGTTGTCGCGCAAGGGGGCGGCATCCGTGAGTTCGGCTTCGGCCGCGGCGCGGAAATTCGCTTCCGTTGCCGGCTGGCCGCGCAGGGCGTCTTCCGCTTTCAGGGCACGCCACGGCTTATGGGCGACGCCACCGAGCGCGAGGCGGATGTCGCGCACGCTGCCGTCCTCGCTGAGATCGAGTGCAGCACCCACCGACACGAGCGCGAAGGCGTAGGAGGCACGGTCGCGCACCTTGCGGTAGGTGGAGCGCCTGGCAAAGGACAAAGCGGGGATCTCGACCGCCGTGATCAGCTCATGGGGCTGGAGCACGGTTTCGATATCGGGCCGTCCTTCGGGCAGGCGGTGAAGATCGGCGAGCGGGATCCGGCGCGTGCCGTTGGCGCCCTCGAGGTGCACGACCGCATCGAGTGCGACGAGCGCCACGCACATGTCGGAGGGATGCGTGGCCACACAAGCCGGCGAGGCGCCGAGGATCGCGTGGATGCGGTTGAAGCCGTCCAGCGCATCGCAGCCGGCCCCCGGCTCGCGCTTGTTGCAGCGCGCGGCATCGTCGTAGAAATAGGCGCAGCGGGTGCGCTGGAGAATATTGCCCCCCACCGTCGCCATGTTGCGGATCTGGCCGCTGGCGCCTGCGAGGATGGCACGTGCGAGGAGCGGGAAATCGCGGCGAACCGTGAGGTCGGATGCGAGCGCGGTGTTGGTCGCCGCCGCCCCGATCAGAAGCGAGCCGTCGGGGCGCGTTTCGATGGTGCGCGACAGGCCCGAGACGTCCACCAGACGCTCCGGTGTCTCGATGGTCTCGCGCATCAGATCGACGAGATTGGTGCCGCCGCCGAGATATTTCGCGGAGGCGCTGTTTGAGGCCATGCGCACGGCATCCGGCGCGGTTGCCGCGCGTTCGTACTGGAACGGTGTCATGCCGCTTTCCTCGCCCCTGCGTCGCCCTTTTGCGAGCCATCCGCCGCGAAGGTCTCGGTGATGGCGTCGATGATGCCGTTATAGGCACCGCAGCGGCAGAGATTGCCGCTCATGCGCTCGCGCAATTCGTCGTGGCTGAGCGTCACCGTCTCATCGCCCAGATCGGCGGTCACCACGCTCGGCACGCCGCGCGCGGCTTCGCCCGCCATGCCGATCGCCGAACAAAGCTGGCCCGGCGTGCAGTAGCCGCACTGGAAGCCGTCATGCTCGACAAAGGCCTGCTGAAGCGGGTGCAGGCTGCCGGTCTGGCCCAGGCCCTCGACCGTTGTGATCGCGCGACCCTGATATTGCACGGCAAGCGCCAGGCAGCTGTTGATGCGCTCGCCATCGACCAGAACCGTGCAGGCGCCGCAGGCACCCTGATTGCAGCCCTTTTTCGAGCCCGTGAGCCCGAGATGGTCGCGCAAAAGATCGAGCAGCGACGTTCGCGGGTCGAACTCGGCCTCGACTGGTTTGTCGTTGATGGTGAAGCGCATCGGTCCTCCGGCATGGGAGAGGCAAGACGAGCGCCAAGGAGCATGATCCCCGTTGGCGTCGGCTTACGAGGGACATCAGCGAAACGATTTAGAGCAACATTTGATAAGGGCCAGAGGGAACGCATGACGCCTGCGTGAGGGCGCGCCTTGCGTCGGTGAAGTGGTCGTTATACCAGTGCGGTCGTTCTTCCCGTCCCCACAGCAAGGTCGCGTTTTCATGATCGAACTGACTTACCTGATCGAAACGCCAGGCAGCGTCGAGAAGATGGCGGCCAAGATCGCCAGCGATCAGTCCACCGGGACCTTCGTGGCGCTGGCCGCCGAAACGGACGAGCTGAAGGCGCGGGCTGCGGCGCGGGTGCTGAGTATAGAGACGCTGGAACCGGTCGAACGCCCCTCATGGCCGGAAAGCGAAGACGGGCCGTTCAACCGGGCGCTCGTGACGATCGGCTTTCCGTTCGACGCGGTCGGCACCGATCTGTCCGCACTCATGACCATCGCCATTGGCGGGACCTTCGCGATCAAGGGGCTGACGGGATTGCGGGTGGTCGGCATGAAGCTGCCGGAAGAGTTCCGGGGCGCCTATCCCGGGCCGCTTTATGGGGTGGAAGGCAGCCGCAGGCTGACGGGTGTCGAGGGGCGGCCGATCATCGGCACGATCGTGAAGCCGGCGCTGGGCCTCCTGCCGCATGAGACGGCGGAACTGGTGGGCGAGTTGATCTCGTCGGGCGTCGATTTCGTGAAGGACGACGAAAAACTGATGAGCCCGCGCTATTCGCCGCTCGAAGAGCGGGTGAAGGCCATCATGCCGCGGGTGCTCGACCATGAGCAGAAGACGGGAAAGAAGGTGATGGTCGCCTTCAACATCTCCCATGTCGATCCCGACCAGATGATGCGCAACCACGATATCGTCCTGGCTCACGGCGGCAATGCCGCGGTGGTCAATATCGCCTCCGTCGGCATGGGCGGCATGGCGTTTTTGCGCAAGCGCAACCAGCTCTGCATCCATGCGCATCGCAATGGCTGGGACGTGCTGACGCGCCATCCCGGGATCGGCTTCGACTTCGCCGTCTGGCAGCAGTTCTGGCGGCTGTTGGGCGTCGATCAGTTCCAGATCAACGGCATCAAGATTAAGTACTGGGAGCCCGACGAGAGCTTCGTGCGCTCGTTCGAAGCCATCACCACGCCGATCTTCGAACCAGCCGACCGCGCACTTCCCGTGGTCTGCTCGGGCCAGTGGGGCGGGCAGGCACCGGAAACCTATCAGCGCACGGGCCGCACCGTGGACCTTCTGTATCTCTGCGGCGGCGGCATCGTCAGCCATCCGGGCGGACCGGCGGCGGGCGTCGTCGCGGTGCAGCAGGCTTGGGAGGCGGCGGTTACGGATATTCCGCTCGAGGAGTTCGCAAAGAGCCATCCCGAACTCAAGCAGTCTCTGGAGAAATTCGGCGATGGCAAGGCTGCATAAAGCCTCTCCAAAAACTAACAAATGAGAGAGTCAAAACTTTTCGGTGAGCAGGCAACTTTGATGACCCGATCGCGTCATCTTAGCAATTGTTGAGTTCTCCGGAGTAACCTCCCTTGCCAAGCATCGCCCCCCTGCCGACAATCGCCGTTGTCGGGTCAGGACCCACGGCTCTCTATACGCTTTCGGCCTTACAGAAGGCGAGGACGCCGCTCGACATCACCGTGTTCGAGGCGCTGGACGAGGCCGGGCGGGGGTCGCCTTATGCCCCTTCCATCAACAACAAGGTGATGCTGTCCAACATCGCCAGCATCGAAATCCCACCTGTGCTCGACACGATGGTGGGCTGGCTCGAAACGCGGACGGACAAGGAGCTCGCCGCCATCGGGCTCGAGCGGAGTGAAATCGACGAGCGGGAATATTATCCGCGCCTGATTCTCGGCACCTATCTCAAGGCCCAGTTCGACGGGCTGATCACCGCCCTTCAGGCGGACGGTCACACCGTGCGTGTCGAGACAGGTGCCCGGGTGACGGATGCCGCGCTCCTGTTCGAGAAGATCAGGCTGACGGTGGAACGGACGGATGGTGCCGCTTCTTCCCGCCTGTTCGACCATGCCGTGCTCGCCACCGGTCATAGCTGGCCGGACCGCACGGAGATCAAGCCGGGTTATTTCACCTCGCCCTGGCCGGCCTCTGCGCTCAACGGCATTCGCAATTGTTCGCTCGGGATTCGCGGCACCTCGCTCAGCGCCATCGATGCGCTGATGACGGTGGCGACCAACCATGGTGCATTCGTCGAACAGGATGGCGGTGGCTTGCGCTACGAGCCAGAGCCCGGCACCGAAGGGTTCAAGGCCACGATCATGTCGCGCAAGGGGCTGATCCCCGAGGCCGACTTCTTCTACCACCTGCCGTTCCACCCGCTTTCAATCTGCACGGAAGAGGCGATGGAAGCGCTGGTGGAGTCCGGGCGGACCGATCTGCTCGAGGCCGTCTATGAGCTGTTCGCGCGTGAGCTCGCGCGGGCCGACCCGGATTATGCGGCGCGGATCGGGCTTGAAGAGCTGAACGTCGATACGTTCGCCGAGGCCTATTTCGCGGAGCGGCAGCGTCAGGACCCGTTCGATTATGCGCGGGCCAATCTGGCGGAGGCCAAGGGGAATGCGGCCAACCACTACGCCGTGCCGTGGCGCTATGCGATCCTGCGCATGCATGAGGTGATCGCGCTGGTCGTGCCGCATTTCAGCGTGGCCGATCTCGAGCGCTTCCATCGCTCGTTCAAGGCCATCTTCGTGGACGACTATGCCTCGGTGCCGCATGAGTCGATCGAGCGCCTGCTGGCGCTGCACGAGGCGGGCAAGCTGAGCATTCTGAAGCTCGGCGAGGATTACGATCTCGACGCGGAAGGGCCGGAGCCGGGCGCGGTTCTGATGCTCGACGGCAAGCTGATCCATTACCCCGCTTTCGTGGAAGCGCGGGGACAGGAAAGCCTGTCGGCCGACGATATTCCGTTCCCGACGCTGCTGCGCCAGGGTGTGGTGCGCAAGTCGGCGGGCGGGCGTGGCATCGCGCTGGACGACAGCTACCGCCTGAGCTTCACGCGACCGCTCCGCCGCGAGATCTACTGCCTGTCGCTGCCTTTCCTGCTTTACCGCCACCCCTTCGCGCAGGGCATCACGAGTTCGCACGAACTCGGCGAATGCGTGGGCGCGGCGATTCTGGAAACGATCGAGAAGAGTGTCCGGGCGGATGTAGCGGCTTCCGAGAGAGAAGAGCTCGCCGCTTAAGTGTTGGCGGCGAGTGTCTCGCTCAGCCCGCTGAAGAGCTTCCGGTAGGCTTCGAGCGCGAGCGGTTCGAGTTCGGCCGCCACTTGTGGCAAAAACCATTCGAGTGCCGTGTGCTCGTGATTGGTAGGACGCGGCTCGCCGCCTGCCCAGCGGTCCACACGGAAGATGCGGTAGGGCTCGGTTTCGCTGACGGCGTAGTCGGTGAGAATGGAATAATCGAGGGGCACGACGCCGATCTCTTCCAGCGTCTCGCGCAGAAGAGCGGCTTCGAACGTCTCGCCGTCCTCGACATGGCCGCCGGGCATGTCCCAGCAGTCCGGCCATGTCTTTTTGCTTTGGCTGCGCCGGCCCAAGAGAACCTTGCCGTCGCGAACCAGAAGCGCGCCGACGATGGGCTTTGCATTCGCCATGATCTTCCGGTCCCCGCTGTTTCCGCTCGGGCAATCTAGAGCCGTCGCGGAAAGGATGTAGGTGCCGGCTCGCAACAGCGTGTGTGCGTTTTGGGGAACGCCCGAGCACCGTCCCCGTTCGCACATCGAGCGGCCGGGCTGTGGTTCGGCCTGCGATGTTTGATCTGATTTCGAAAGGACCGATACCATGAAGCTTCAAGGCAAGAAGATCGCCATCCTGATCGCCCCGCGCGGCACGGAAGAGCCGGAATTCGTGAAGCCCAAGCAGGCCGTCGAGGCCGAAGGCGCGGAAGTCACCGTGATCGGGCTGAAGGCCGGCGAAGCGCAGGCGGTGAACAACGATCTCGACCCGGGCGGTTCATACACGGTCGACAAGACCGTCGATCAGGTATCACCATCCGATTTCGACGGGCTCGTGGTGCCGGGCGGCTCGGTGGGCGCCGACAAACTGCGCGCCGACGAGAAGGCCGTCGCCTTCGTGCGTGGCTTCTTCGAACAGGCAAAGCCTGTCGGCGTGATCTGCCACGGACCCTGGACACTGGTCGAGGCCGATGTGCTCGAAGGGCGCACCGTCACCTCGTTCCCTTCGATCAAGACCGACATCGAAAATGCCGGCGGGACTTGGGTGGACAAGGAAGTGGTCGTGGACAAGGGGCTCGTCACCAGCCGCAAGCCCGACGACCTGCCGGCCTTCTGCGCCAAGATCGTGGAAGAGTTCGCCGAAGGCAAGCACCCCGAACAGGCGCGCAGTGCCGCGTGATCGGCCGCTGAGCTAAAACCGGCGCGATGATCCAGGGGCGTCGCGCCGGTTTCTGTTTGGAGAGTGGCGGTTCAGGCGGGTCCGTTCAATCATCCTGCCGCGGTCGCCCGAAGAGGCCGCGCAACTCGTCCTTGGCATCTTCCAGAACTGACTTCTGCTTTGCCGGCAGGTTCTTGCCCGCGCGGTTGATGTAGAAGTTCAGCATCGACATCGCCGACTGGAACGGTTCCGCCTTGCGGCGGTGGCTGTGCTCGGCGGAAGCTTTCAGCGATTTCGCGATCTCTTTCGGGTCATGGGACTCGAAGATGTGGTCTTCGAGGTCCATTGCGTCGCTGTGCTCGGAAACATCGGCCGACCATTTTTCCTTTTCCGCCATGGCGAATTCCTCCGGGTGATCGGAGGCAATCGGTAAAGGCTGGTCGAGTTCCCGGGGCGCGGGAAACGTCAGATCTTCAGGTCGCTCGCGCCCGTGTCGATGAAGGGCGCCCAGAAGGCGATGCTTTCGGCAATGGCGGGGATCACGCGGCGGTCGTCGGGCTCGCGTTCCTTGAAGGAGAGCTCGAGGCAGATCTCGTTGTCTTGCGCGCCGCCTTTGGCAAAGGCTGCCAGCAGCTTCTCGGGCTGGATGCGGCCCGTCGCGTTGTGCTCGGCGGTGAAGGGGCGGTGGCCGCTCTTGTCCATCTTGCTCTGCTTGATATGGATGATCGGCGAGACTTTCGGCACCGCTCGCGCCCAGGCGTAAGGGTCGGTGTCGTCCGGGTCGGGCGACGACACGTCGCCATGGTCGATGTCGGCCATCATCCAGAAGGGAATGGCGAAAGGCGCGGCACTCAGGCGGTCCTGCAGCGCCATGCATTCCTTGATCGTGTGGCCGAACTCGCGGCCGACCGACATGGGTTCCCAGAAGATCGATGTGAGGCCCGCTGCCTTGCCGTGCTCGGCGACTTCGGCCCAGCAGTCGATGGCGATCTGGATGAGCTCTTCGCGGCGGGCCGGGTCGTCATAGTCGGCAAAGGTGAAGATCGCGAACTGCGTGCCGACGCTGGTGCCGCCGAGATCGGCGGTGACGTCGGCGAAAGTCTTGAACCAGTCCACATAGTAGCGGCGCACATCGCGGTCGGGATGGCCAAAATGGTTGAGGCGCCCATAGGGCCCGGTCATGCCGGATGTGACACGCACGCCGGTGCGCCGAAGCGCGGCATCCATCTGGCGCGTGAGACGGCGGATGACGGGCGGGGCCCACGAAGGGTTGATGAATTCGTGGGTGAGCTGAAGGTCACGGATGCGAAGATCGCGGGCGACGGTGGTGATGAGATCGTCGGGGTCGGCGAAGCGGTTGACGAGGGGGTTGGTGTTCAGGGAGAGGGAAAGGGGCATGGGCTTTGGGCTTCGGGACGTTTGAAGAAGGAATGAGGCGGTGACGACCCCCTCCCCACAAGGGGGAGGGGAGCTGCTACGTCACGAACTTAAGCCACCGCCGCCGTCTGAACGTTCTGCTCTTCGAACCATTCGCGAAACGCCTGCACCTCCACCGGCGACAGATGGACACCGTGCTTGGTTCGGCGGCGCAGGACGTCATCCGGGGTGCGGGCCCATTCCTTGGCGATGAGGTAGCGGACCTCCGCTTCATAAAGGTTGCCGCCGAAATGCTGGCCGAGATCCGCATGGGAGCGGGCGGTGCCGACCACGTCTTTCGTGCGCGCGCCATAAAGGCGGCCGTAGTGGTGGACGAGCGGACGCGACATCCACGGATAGGTATCGCGCAGTTTCGCGGCGAATGAGACGAAATCGGCATTCTCGATTTCGCCGCCGGGAAGCGGCGCGGTGGCCGTCCAGGCCTTGCCCATGTTCGGAAAGATCTTGTCGAGCTTTTCGAGCGCGTGTTCGGACAGCTTGCGGAAGGTGGTGATCTTGCCGCCGAAGATGTTCAACAGCGGTGCGCCGCCCGTCTCGTCGAGGTCGAAGGTGTAGTCGCGCGTGACGGCGGAAGGGTTGCCCTGGCCGTCGTCGAAGAGCGGACGGACGCCGGAGAAGGTCTGCAGCACATCCTCGCGGCGCAGCTTTTCCTTGAAATAGCGGTTCACGGCATTCAGGAGGTAGGAGATTTCCTCTTCCGAGGCCTCCACCTTTTCGGGCGCGCCTTCGTAAGGGATGTCGGTGGTGCCGATCAGCGCCTTGTTGCCTTCGTAGGGGTTGATGAAGATCACGCGCTTGTCGTGGTTCTGGACGAGATAGGCATGCGGCCCTTCCCAGAATTTCGGCACGATGATGTGGCTGCCTTTTACGAGCCGCACCGCGCGCTGGCTGTTGGAACCGGCGACGCGGCCGATGATGTCGTTGACCCAGGGACCGCCGGCATTCACCACGGCACGGGCGCGCACCTGGGTCTTCGCGCCCGAGCGGAGATCCTGCATCTCGATCAGCCACCCGCCATTGTCGCGCCGCGCGCTGGTGCAGGCGGTGCGGGTATAGACCTTGGCGCCCTTTTCGGCGGCCGCCACGGCGTTGAGCACCACGAGGCGGGAATCGTCCACCCAGCAGTCGGAATATTCGAAGCCGCGCGTGTATTTGGTCTGGATCGGCGCGCCCTCGGGATCACGGCGCAGGTTGAGGCTGCGCGTGCCGGGCAGCTTCTTGCGCCCGCCCAGATGGTCGTAAAGGAAGAGGCCCAGGCGCACGAGCCAGGCGGGGCGGTCTTCCGGGCTGTGCGGCAGCACGAAGCGCATGGGCCAGATGATGTGGCTCGCGGAATTGAGCAGCACCTCGCGCTCGATCAGTGCCTCGCGCACGAGGCGGAACTCGTAATATTCGAGATAGCGCAGCCCGCCATGGACCAGCTTGCCCGAGCGCGAGGACGTGCCCTCGGCAAGGTCGTCCTTTTCGCACAGGATCACGGACAGGCCACGGCCCGCGGCATCGCGCGCGATGCCGGCCCCATTGATGCCACCGCCGATGATGAAGAGATCCACTGTCTCGGTTTCGCTCATGGTTTTCTCCTGGGCGACATGATGCCCGGCGTTCAGCGCGCTATCGGCCGGCCATCCGGTGCCAGACGGGTTCGAGGTTCCGGCGGGCTTGCCCGTAGGCGGCAAATGTGCGCGTGTAGGTTTCGGTCAATGCGGGATCGGGCGCTTCCCGAGCACCCAGAAGCGGGGTGACCCATTCGGCGATGCAGGCTTCCATGGATGGGTAGGCACCAATCGCGACGGCTGCCATCATGGCGGCACCGGCCGCTCCCGCTTCCTCGCGGGCGGACACGCGGACGGGTGCGCCGACGCAAGAGCCGATCACCGAGCGCAAGGTTTTCGAGCGCGCGGCACCGCCCGTGAGGCGCAGTTCGCTGGGCATCGGGCCCATGGCGGCGTAGCAGTCGCGGGTGGCGAGGCCCAAGCCTTCCACCACGGCGCGAACGAGATCGGGGAAGCGGTGGTGGCTCGACAGCCCGATCAGGCTGGCGCGTGCCGAGGCGTCGATGAAGGGGCCGCGCTCGCCGGTATCCGAAATGTAGGGGTGGTAGATCAGCGCGCCGGGACGGCTCTTCGCCATCCAGGTCTCGATCCGCTTGACGAGTTCGGCATGGGTGGTCTCGCAGCCCATTTCGGCCAGAAGGTCGGCGGCGAGCTTGAGCACCCAGTCGAGATTGAGCGTCGCCGCCATGTTGGTCTGCACCTGGGTGACGGTGCCGGGCACGGGGAGTGCGATGACATAGCCGGTGTTCTGGGTGTTGAGCACCACGTCGCCGCTTTTGACCGCGCGCATATGGACGCCGGTCGAGCCGATGGTGGAGCAGGCCGCGTTGGCGTCGCCGGTGTGGACGCCGGCACCGAGTGCGGTCATCACCATGTCCACGAAGCCGAGCGTGACGGGCGTGCCGGCGAGAAGGCCGGTCGCCTTCGCGGCCTCTTCGGAAAGCGGACGGGTTTCCTGTGAGCCGTCGATGATGGGCGGCAACAGCCGGCGATGGCGTTCGAGACCGAGCGCGGCGATCACGCCGTCATGGTAGAGCCGCGTGCGGAAATCGCCGAAGGTGAAGCTTGCTTCGGAGGGGTCTGTGGCGCGCACGCCGGTGAGGTTGAGAAAAAGCCAGTCCTTGGCGTGAAGGGCAGTTTCAGCATTCTCCAGAAGCTCGGGACAGTGGGCGGCCATGTGGGCCATCTGCGCGCCCTGCTGGCAGGTGTTGAGGCCGGTGCCTGTCGCCTCGAAGCGTGCGCGTTCGGCGTCGCTCTGGCTGAGCCGCGCGACGGTGGGCGCCGCGCGGGCGTCGAGCCAGAGCCAGGCATCGGAAACCGGTCTGTTGTCGCGACCGACCAGCCATGTGCCGTCGCCCTGAGCGGTGACGGCGAGGGCCGCCGTGCGCTGGGGAAGGTTCGGGATCTTCTGCCCGAGATCGCGCAGGGTCTGGGCGCAGTCTTCCCAGGTTTCCGACAGATTCTGCGTGGCCGCGCCATCGGGCCGCGTCGTGTAGCGGTTGGGTACGGCGGCACTGGCGATCTGCTCGCCGCCCAGCGTGAAGGCGACGGCCTTGATGACGGACGTGCCGGCATCGATGCCGATGAGAATATCCTTGCCCTCACGCATGAAGCGAGGCTCCGAGCACGCTCATGACTATTCCGGGGCGGCTTTGCCGCTTCTCCATGTTTCCTCCATGCGCCGGCCTCAAGATTTCAGGCCGGCGTCTCCTCCGCCAGCCGCTTGGCCGTTTCCTCATCCGTGATCAGCCCGCTCAGGATGCCGCTCTTGAGTGCCGCGCGAATGGCGCGGACCTTGTCGCGTCCGCCGGCAATCGCCACGATGCGGCGGTCTTTGAGCCCTTCGAGGCCGGGTGCGACGGTGCGCGCGCTGAGCGGCGTTTCGACCGGGCGGCCCTCATCGTCGAAGAAGTGGCCGAGCACCTCGCCCGCACCGCCGAGTTCCTCGACTTGCGCGATCTCGTCGGCTTCCACGATGCGAGACACGACGAGCTGCGAATCGAGAGCCGCCGTGCCGATGCCGACCAGCATCAGGTCGGATTTCTCGGCCAGTGCGAAAACGTCGCCCACGCCGCGCTGGGACAGAAACACCTCGCGGTCGTCCGCCGTGTTGGCGAAGAAGGGCACGGGGAGGACGTAAGCGGTCGCGCCCGTCTTCTGCGCCAGCTGGTGCATCACGTCATAAGGGTTCGCGGCATGGTGGCGGGTGAGGCCGCCGAGCAGCGAGACGAAACGGACATCGCCGGCATCCAGGCGCGGCAGGTCGGCGACGGCGGCTGCCAGCGTGCGGCCGTGGCCGATGCCGATCACACCGCCCTGCAGGTTCATGATCTCGCGGCGCAGGAAGCTGGAGCCCGCGATGCCGAGCGCGCGAAGGGGCAGGCCGGGCTCGCTCAGGTCGGGCGCGAGCTGGCAGAAGCTCAGGGAATAGCGTTCGGAAAGTTTGGTCTCGAGCAGCGCGAGCTCGGCGATGTCGCCATCGATGGTGACTTTCACGAGGCCGTTCTGATTGGCCCACATGATCAGCCGGTGCGCCTTCACATTGGTCACGCCCAGACGGTTCGCCACCTCGCTCTGCGTCATGCCGGCCGCATGGTGCAGCCAGGCCGCGCGGACCGCGAGGCTCTGATCGTCGTCGCGCCGGGCGGAAGCGCGGGGCGCGGAAGCAGGGCGGGTCTGGGGTCGGCTCATGCTCTCCATCCGTCACCAATCATAGCTGTTGCAATTTTTTCATGCCAGTGTATTTTTTTACAAATTGGCGATGCGAGCTTTCGGGCGAACCATCGCGCTGCCCCAGCCTCATCAGCCAGCGGGCCCTTGTGTTCGAGTTGCCGGATTAGCGTCACGGGAGGGAACGTGGGCGCAAAAACCGGTGCGTTAAGAGGAGGATTGCGATGACCGCGCAGCCTGTTGCCGTGCGACGCAAAGCCAGCCGTTTGTCGAAGCGCGCGCTGATCCTCTCGGCGCTGGGCGTGGTGCTCATTGCCGCCATGGCGCTCGACACGACCGTGATCCGGCTGGACTCCGAACAGGCCGCCCAGACGGCGGGCTTCTCGCCCCAGACCTTCGGCCAGACCGAGTTTCCGAACGTGCAGAGCGATATCGAAAGCCGCGCGGTGGATGCCAAGACGCTGGCCGATGCGGTGGCCGCCGACAAAGCCGGGGCCACCAAGCAATATGCGGTGGGCACGGGGCCGAATGCAGTTTTCCCGGTGAAGTTCACCGGCATCGCCGGCGAGCCGAAATCGGGCATCTATCCGATCACGGTCGAGGGCCTGCCCGAAGGGCTTCTGGTGCGCGTTCAGACGGGACCCGCCATCAACGGCACGGAGCTGCGTGATGCGACGGGCAAATACGTGTTCGGGCAGTTCAAGAACCAGATCGAATTTCAGAATGCGGGCTCGGCGCTGAACAACGCCATGAAGGAAGCGGTGCTGGCACAAGTCGACGCCGCGAACCTCAAGGGCAAGACGGTTTCGGTGACGGGCGCGTTCAAGCTGATCAACCCCAAGAGCTGGCTGGTCACGCCGGTGCGGCTCGAGGTTCAGCCATGAGCCAGGCGGCCGTGGCGAAACGCGCTGCAGACCCGCGTCACGGCGAGGTCGTTCTTTCCGCGCGCAATGTGGTGAAGACCTATGGCGGCGTTCATGCGCTCAAAGGCGTGAACTTCGACATCCGGCGCGGCAGCGTCACGACGCTGTTCGGCGAGAACGGGGCCGGCAAGTCCACGCTGATGAAGATCCTGTCGGGCGTGACCACGCCCACGTCAGGCGAAATCCGCCTCGACGGCGCGCCGGTCTCTTTCGCGTCCTCCACGGAGGCGCGGGATCAAGGCATCTCGATCATCCACCAGGAGCTTTCGCTCGCGCCGAATCTCAGCGTGCGCGACAACATCTTCATGGGCCGCGAGATCCGCACGGCGACGGGCGTCGATTTCGCCGAGGAGGCCCGTCAGGCCAAGGCCCTGATGGAGGAACTCGAAGAAGAGATCGACCCGATGACGCCGGTCGAGGATTTGCGGCTCGGCCAGCAGCAGATCGTGGAAATCGCGCGTTCGCTTTCCGTCGATGCGCGCATTCTGATCATGGACGAGCCGACCTCGGCGCTGAGCGCGTCGGAAGTCGAGGTGCTCTTCAAGGTGATCCGCGATTTGACGGCGCGGGGCGTCGCCATCGTCTATATTTCGCACCACCTCGAGGAAGCGCTGCAGATCACCGACCATGCCGTGGTGCTGCGCGACGGCAACATTACGGCTACGGCGGAAGCCAAAGACATCGATCTCGAATGGATCGTCCGCAACATGGTGGGCGAGAATTTCGATCTGGGCTCGCCGCCCACCGGCTACGAGTTCGGCGCAACCGCGCTGGCGGTCGAGAATGTCAGCGTCCACGATGCGGCGGGCTCGGGCTATGACGTGGTGGACCGCCTGTCGCTCGACGTGAAGACGGGCGAAATCGTCTGCATCTACGGACTGATGGGGGCCGGGCGCACCGAACTGCTCGAAGCGGTTGCAGGTCGCGTGCCGCTGGCCAACGGCCGCGTCGTGCTGCATGGCGAGGATGTTTCCAAGCTTTCCATTGCCCAGCGCATCGCGGCGGGGCTGGTGCTGGTGCCCGAAGACCGGCAGCGCGACGGGCTCGTGCAGACCATGACGGTCGGGCGCAACCTGTCGCTCGCCTCCATCGAGGCGTTCGCCAAGAGCCTCTTCCTGTCGCGCTCGCGCGAAAAGGCACTGATCGACGATTCCATCCGCAAGGTCCATGTGAAGACGGCTGGCAGCGAGGTGCCGATCGGATCGCTGTCGGGCGGCAACCAGCAGAAAGTGGTGATCGGCAAGATGCTGACCACCAACCCCTCCGTGATCCTGCTCGACGAGCCCAGCCGGGGCATCGATGTGGGGGCCAAGGCGGAAGTGTTCCGCTTGCTGTCCGAGCGTGCGCGCCAAGGGCTGGCTGTGATCTTCTCGACCTCGGAAGTGAGCGAATGCCTGTCGATTGCCCATCGCATCGTCGTGATGCGGCGCGGACGCATCGTGGCCCAGTTCGGGTCAAACGTTTCCAAGGAAGAGATCATGGCCGCCTCGGGCGAAGCCGTGGTCGCCTGACGCCATTCGGAGCCGCTTCATGAGCAACAACAGTTCGGCCCTCGCCGCACCGGCTTCCTCGAAGAAGGCAGGCGGCTTCGACCTCGCCTACCTCCTTCTGGAAGGCCGCGCCTTCTTCGCGCTGATCGCCATCATCGTGGTGTTCTCCTTCCTGTCGCCCAACTATTTCACCGTTTCGAACTTCCTCACCATGGCGAACCATGTCGCCATTTTCGGCCTGCTCGCGGTCGGCATGCTGTTGGTGATCCTGAACGGCGGCATCGATCTTTCCGTGGGCTCGACGCTGGGCCTGGCCGGCGTGGTCGCGGGCGCCCTGATGCAGGGGGTGACGATCGCGCCCCTGGGGGTCGTGCTCTATCCGCCGGTCTGGGTCGTGGCGGTGCTGGCCTGCGCGCTGGGCGGCCTGGTCGGCCTGCTCAACGGCGTGCTGATCGCGCGCTTCAAGGTGCCGGCCTTCGTGGCGACGCTCGGGGTGATGTATATGGCGCGCGGCGTTGCACTCTTGATGACCAACGGCCTCACCTACAACAATCTCGGCGGCCGCGCCGAACTCGGCAATACGGGCTTCGATGCACTTGGCTTCGACCGGCTGTTCGGCGTGCCGACGGGCGTGGTGGTTCTGGTCGTGGTCGCCGTCATCGCGAGCCTCGTTCTCAACCGCACCGCGTTCGGCCGCTGGCTTTATGCCTCGGGCGGCAATGAGCGCGCGGCCGAGCTTTCCGGCGTGCCGGTGAAGGGCGTGCAGATCTCGGTCTATGTGATCTCCGGTATCTGCGCGGCGATCGCCGGCCTGATCCTGTCCTCGCAACTGACCTCGGCCGGCCCGACTGCGGGCACGACCTACGAGCTGACGGCGATCGCCGCCGTTGTCATCGGCGGGGCTGCGCTGACCGGTGGACGCGGCACGATCCGCGGCACCATGCTCGGCGCCTTCGTGATCGGCTTCCTGTCCGACGGTCTCGTGATCATCGGCATCTCGTCCTATTGGCAGACAGTGTTCACCGGCGCGGTCATCGTGCTCGCGGTGCTGCTCAATGCCGTCCAGTATCGCCGCCGCGTGAAGGCGCCTCAGCCTTCCGCCGGCTCCACCCCTTCTCTGCCGAATGCGGGCGCCAAAGCGGCGGCCTGATCTTGAGTCCACGAGAAGACGCGTGCGGGGCAAAACTCCCACGCAGCCAAACCCCAAGGAGGAGAGTGAAATGAAAAAGACGATCAAGGGCATGCTGTTCGCGACATTCGCGCTGGCCGCCCCCATTCTGGCCGGATCGGTCTCGGCGGCGTCTGCCGAAGGCCTGATCTCGATCATCGTCAACGACCCGTCCAACCCCTACTGGCTGACCGAAGGCAATGTCGCCAAGGCCGAAGCCGAGAAGCTCGGCTATTCGGCCAATGTCGGCGCACACAAGGGCGACACCAACACCGAAAGCAACCTGATCGACACGGCCATCACCAACAAGTCGGTGGCGATCATCCTCGATCCCGCGAATGCCGACGGCTCGGTGGGCGCGGTGAAGAAGGCTGTCGCGGCCAACATCCCGGTGATCCTCGTCAATGCCGAGATCAACCAGGAAGGCCTCGCCAAGGCGCAGCTCGTGTCGAACAACGCGCAGGGTGCCGCGCTCGGTGCGCAGCAGTGGGTCGAGCTCGTCGGCGACAAGGGCAAATATGCCGAGCTGCTCGGCGCACCGTCGGACAACAATGCCGCGACGCGTTCCAACGGCTACGAGACCGTGATCTCGCAGTATCCGGACCTGCAGAAGGTCGCCTCGCAGGTCGCCAACTGGGACCGCACGCAGGGCCGCAACATGATGCAGACCATGCTGCAGGCCAACCCCGACATCAACGCCGTGATCAGCGGCAATGACGAGATGGCGCTGGGTGCGATCGCAGCGCTGAAGGAAGCCGGCAAGCTCGCCAATGTGAAGGTCGGCGGCTTCGACGGTTCGCCGGACGCAGTGGCCGCCATCAAGGCGGGCGAGTTGCAGTACTCGGTGCTTCAGCCGGTCGCGGTGTTCTCGGCCGAAGCGGTGAAGCAGGCCGACAGCTTCATCAAGACCGGCAAGACCGGCGCCGAAACCGAAAAGCAGCTTTTCGACTGCCTCCTCATCACCAAGGACAATGTCGACAAGTACACCGGTCCCTTCACTCTTTCCGAGTAAGCGCCGCGTGTTTAATGAGGGGGCTTCGTTCGCGGAGCCCCTTTTCAGTTTCAGGAGTTTCGAATGGCGGACAGCCCGCAAGTCTGGGTCGGCACGAGCTGGAAGATGAACAAGGTGCTCAGCGAGGCCAAGGCCTTCGCAGAGGGCCTGACCGGAGCTGAAAACGATCGGCGCATCCAGCGTTTCGTGATCCCGCCTTTCACCGCCGTGCGCGAGGTGAAGGCGATGCTCGGCGAGACGGATGTGAAGGTCGGCGCGCAGAACATGCATTGGGCCGATCAGGGTGCGTGGACGGGCGAGGTCTCGCCCCTGATGCTGACCGATTGCGGCCTCGATATCGTGGAGCTCGGCCATTCGGAGCGCCGCGCGTTTTTCGGCGAAACGGACGAGACCGTGGGCCTCAAGACGGAAGCTGCCGTGCGGCATGGCTTGATCCCGTTGATCTGCATCGGCGAAATGGCGGCGGAAAAGGATGCAGGCCGCGCGGACGAGGTTTTGAGGGCGCAAGTCGAGGGTGCCCTGGGCAAGCTTTCGGAGGCGCAGAAGAGTGAGACCATCCTGCTCGCCTATGAGCCCGTCTGGGCGATCGGCGAGAATGGTGTGCCGGCGAGCGCCGATTATGCGGATGCGCGGCAGGCACGGATCATCGAGGTGGCGCAAAACGTGGTCGGGCGCACGATTCCCTGCCTTTATGGCGGCAGCGTCAATCCCGGCAATTGCGCCGAACTCATCGCCTGCCCACATGTGGACGGGCTTTTCATCGGCCGCTCGGCCTGGAATGTCGAAGGCTACAGGGACATTCTTTCGCGGGTCGCCGCAGCACTCTGATCGTTTCAAGGAAACGCTCAGGTTTTTTGGACCACAATTCCGAACGCAGAACCGCTGAACACTTTTGCTGGAATTGCTCAGGAAGGAGTTTTTCATGAAGATCGCAATCGCAGGCGACAGCGCGGGCGCTCCGCTGGCTCAAGCGCTGGCAGACTATCTCAAGGACCGCGACGGGCTCGAAGTCGCGGAAGTGAGCAACCCGCCGGCGGGTGCCGAGAAATTCTACGCGGACCTGTCCGACCGCGTGGCGAACGGCATTCTCGACGGCACCTATGACCGCGCGATCCTGTGCTGCGGCACAGGCATCGGCGTGGCGCTCTCGGCCAACAAGGTGCCGGGCATTCGGGCAGCCCAGACACATGACACCTACTCGGCGGAACGCGCAGCACTTTCCAACAACGCGCAGATCATCACCATGGGCGCGCGCGTGATCGGAACGGAGCTGGCGAAGTCGGTCGCGGACGCATTTCTGGCGAACACCTTCGACCCGAACGGTCGCTCGGCGGGAAATGTCGAGGCCATCAACAAGCTGGATGAGAAGTATCATCCCAAAGCTTGAGCGATAAGCAAGCGGGGCTCTTCGGAGCCCCGTTCTGTTTTCAGGGCAGCTCGGAGCGTCAGCTTGCTCAAGAGCGTTCGCACGGCAGCGTGACGTCGTCTCACAACCGCATCATGTTGCGCTTGGTGAGTTCCGTTATCGTCTGCTCGATCTCGCGCGCTCGCCGCGCCTCGTCCCACCCGAGCGCATGGCCTGCGACCTTTGCGATGGCCTCCAGATCACCCCGCGTCAATGTTCCGCCGATCGCGAGCGTCGTCCGTCGCATCACGATGTCGGAAAGGTGCTGCACGGCTTCGCGCCTCGCGATGGCATCGATCTCGGCCAGGCTGGTGTCGCTCGAACCCGGCAGCCGCTCGGCATCCATGCCCTGGCCGCCGTCGCCCGCGAGTTCGAGCGCAGTGGTGCCGTAGCGTGACAACAACTGGTCGAGACGGGCGGTGGCGAGGCCGGTTTTGGCGGCGGCATCCGCGAGCCACCGGTGGCGGGCTTGTGTCGACATCGGATAGTCGCGGCCGCCGCCGATCGGCAGGTTTCGGGTCGAGACTTTCCGCGCGCGGGCGAGGCGGGAAAGAACCGTATCCGCCACCTCTTCCGCAAAGCCGCGAAACGTCGTCCATTTGCCGCCGACCAGCGAAATGATCGGAAACGGGCGCGTGGCGTCCTGTTCGATCACCGGCGCGGAGTGGTCGCGGCTGATGAGGCCGGCGACCGCTGCGTCCGAGCGGGGCAAGGGGCGAATGCCGCTATAGGCATAGGTGATCTGGTCGCGCGAGAGTTTCAGCCCCGGCATCAGCGCCTGGAGGCTCGCGAGCATGTAAAGGATCTCGCTTTCCTCGCAATGCACCGTGTCGGGGTTGTCGGCGCGAATGTCGGTCGAGCCGATCAGCGCATGGCCGAGATATTCGTAGGCCAGGCAGATGCGGCCTTCATCGGTTTCGAAATAAACCATGCGCCCGTCGAGCTGGCGCACGAGCTCGTCGTTCTTCAACAGGAGATGCGAGCCCTTGGTGCCGCCGATCAGTTTCGAAGGGCTGCCGAGCTGCGCGTTGACGTGATCGATCCATGGGCCGGCGGCGTTGACCACGAGTTTGGGGCGCACCCCATAGGTCTTTCCTTCGACGGCGAAGGAGAGTGTCCCGTTCTCGGCTGAAACCAGTTCGGCATAGTTCGCTGCGGCCGATCGCTCATTGGCCTTGAGCCCATCGGCGACGAGCTCATAGACCAGGCGCTCGGGGCGCGTGATCCGGGCGTCGTAATAAAGGGCGGCGGCGCGAATGTTGCGGTTGATCGCCGGCAGTGTGCTGATCGCCGCCTTGCGGCTCATCAGCTTGTGCCGAGGCATCACGCGGTTGCGTGCGCCGTAGAAGTCGTAGATCGACAGCCCGATCTTGATCAGCGCCGCACCCCGCGAGCGCGGCGCGGTTTTCGAGCCGAACAGCGTGCGCGTGGCGGCCCCGATGCCCTTCAACCAGGAAAAGATCGGGATCAGCGTCGGCAGGGGTGCCACCGTGTGCGGCGCGTTCCTGAGAAGCAGATTGCGCTCCAGAGTGGACTGCGCGACCAGCCGAAACTCGCCGGTTTCGAGATATTTCAGCCCGCCATGGATCATGCGCGAGGGGGCGGCACTCGTCCCTGAGCCGAAATCGGCCTTGTCGAGGATCAGGCAATCGACGCCCTGTTCGCACAGGTCGCGGAACAGGCCGGCGCCGTTCACGCCGGCGCCGAGGATCACGACGTCGATCGGGGACGGGGTCTCGAAGCGGGCAAGGCGATGGGCGACGATTTCAGGCATGAGAGGTCTCCGCCAGGCTTTCGATGTCGGGCCAGAGGGCCTGAAGGCTCGTGGCGATGCGGTTGTAGAGCGAGAACCGGCGGTCGAGCTCGCGGGCGCGGAACTTGTCGGGCTGGTAGACGGTGGCGGTTGCGAGCAGGTCGCGCGGGTCGTGCTGCACGGAAGCGTAGAGGCCCACGCCCGTACCGGCGCAAAGAGCAGCCCCAAAGGCCGCGGCTTCGTCGGTTTGCGTGACCGTCACCGGCAGGTCGAGCACATCGGCGAACATCTGGGCGAAGGCCGGATTGCGCGAGGCGCCGCCGGTGAGGCGCACCTCGTCGAAGGAGAAGCCGTCGCGGAGCGCATCGACATGGGTGCGGTGATTGAAGGCGATGCCTTCGAGCACGGCTTTGAGCATGTCGCCGCGTTTGTGCCAGCCGCGCAGACCCACGAAGCTCGCGCTGGCCTTGTCGCCGAAGGGCGAGCCGAACAGGAACGGGTGGAAGATCAGGGTGGACGGACGTGCAAGCGCTGCGGTGATCTCTTCGCCCAGAACTGCATGGATCGAGGAGCCATCGGCCAGCGACGCTGCCTGCTCGCGGGCGCAGAGCGTGTCGAGGAACCAGTCATAATTCGCGGCGGATGCCGGTGAGATGGCCATGTCGTGCCACTGGCCCGGCTCGATGGCGTTGCGGCACGACCAGCGCGGGTCGATGCGAGGTTCGGCCGAGACCACCTCGTTGATGGAATAGGTGCCGGCGACCACGGCCAGCGTGCCGGGCCTGTGGCCGCCGATGCCGAGCGAGGAGGCGGTGACGTCATGCAGGCCGGCGGCAACCGGTGTGCCCTCCTTCAGGCCCGTCAGCCGCGCCGCCTCGGCGGTGACGCCACCGATGATCCCGGCCGAATGGGAAACGGGGGGCAGGGCGTGCCATAGTTCGCCCAGACCGAAGAGGTCGAGCGCCTCCTGGGAATAGTTCTGCGTCTGCACATCGGTGAAGGCGATGCTCGCTTCGGTGCGATCGGTGCCGACGGTGCCCGCGAGGCAGAAGCGCAGCCAGTCCTTGCAGGACAGGATGTGGCCAATGCGGCCGAAGCGTTCGGGCTCGTGTTTTCTGATCCAGGCAAGCAGGGCGGATTGGGCGGAAACATGCGGCGGCTGGCCGGTGAGCGCGAGCGCCTTTTCGACCACGCCCTCGCGCGTCCAGCGCTCCATGATGCTGCCCGTCCGGCTGTCGAGCGACAGGATGCCGGGGCCGAGCGGCTGCTGGTCGTGGTCGAGAAGATAAAGGCCGTCGCCATGGGCGGTCGCCGCCACGCCCTTGATGTCGCCGGCGTCGCGTCCGCTTGCGGCGATGGCCTCGCGAATGGCTTCCGCCGTGGCTCGCCAGAGCCCCGCCATATCGCGTTCCACGAAGCGCGGGCGCGGCATCAACTGTTCCACGCGGCGGCGGGCGACGGAAAGCTGCGTGCCGTCGACATCGAACAGCACCGCCTTGGTGACAGTCAGTCCGTTGTCGATCCCAAGCAGGCTCGGCATGTCGTTTCCTCTCCCCACACCTGCGGTTCGTCATACGCCATGGCGGGGGCGATGCAAGGACAGGTGGGGGCGGAAATGGCGCGGCCAGGCGGCATTCTCCCATTGCCCTTCGCGGCGCTGCACATTGTTTGGGAAGGGCGGTTGATTTCTCCGCCGAAGCGCAGTCAAAGGGCGCCCTCCCGATTTGCTTTCAGACCCCTTCGCCGCGTGGGCATGCCGCGCGTCAGCCGTCGCTTCTCATTGCTCAAGGCCGCTTTCATGCTTCATTCTTCCTCGCCGCTTTTCGCGGGCATCGACTTCGGCACGACGAATTCCACGCTCGGGCTTTGCGCGAGAGGTGCGGAGCCGGCGCTGTTGCCGCTCGAAGGCGAGCACCGGACACTGCCTTCCGCGCTGTTCTTCTCGCTCGAAGACCATGCCACCTACTTCGGTCGCGCGGCGGTCCACGAATATGTGGACGGGGCGCAGGGGCGCTTCATGCGGGCGCTGAAATCGGTGCTGGGAACCAGCCTGATGCGCGAGCGCACGCTGGTCGGGCTCGAGCGCCTGAGCTTCGTGGACCTGATCGGACGCTTTCTCGCGCATCTGAAAGCGCAGCTCGAAGCGCAGACCGGGGCGCACGTCGATCGCGCCGTGTTCGGCCGTCCCGTGCGCTTCGTGGACGAAAGCGACGAGGCGGACCGCGAGGCGGAAGCGCAACTGGCCGATGCGGCGCGGGCGCAAGGGTTCCGCCATGTCGAATTCCAGTTCGAGCCGGTGGCGGCGGCGCTCTTCCACGAGACGAAAATGGCGCGTGAGAGCCTGGCGCTGGTGGTCGATATCGGTGGCGGTACGTCCGACTTCTCGCTGTTGCGCCTCGGGCCGGACCGTGCCGGCAAGCCCGACCGGCGCGAGGACATCCTGGCCTCCACGGGCGTGCATGTGGGCGGCACGGATTTCGACAAGCTTCTCAATCTCGCCTCCATGCAGCCGCTTCTGGGGCTCGGCTCGGAAACCAAGGACGGCAAGCGGCGCATGCCGGTCTGGCTCTTCAACGACCTCGCCACATGGCACCGGGTCAACATGCTCTACAATGCCAAGGTGCTGCGCGATGTGAACGGCTTGCGGCGCGAGGCAGCGGAGCCCGAGAAGCTCGAAAAGCTTCACCACGTGATCGAGAACCGTTCGGGCCATCGCATCGCGGGCGCGGTGGAAGCGGCGAAGATCAAGCTTTCCGAGGAAAGCGAGACGCTGATCCGCATGCAGGAGCCGGGGCTGGTGCTGGAACGCGCAGTGCGGCGGGACGAGTTCGAGGCGGCGGTGAGCGATCTGGTTTCACGGATCGACGGCGCGGTGCAAAGCGCGCTCGACGAAGCTGGCGTTGGAGCCGAGCGGGTGGAAACGGTGATCCTGACCGGCGGCGGCGCGCAGGTGCCGGCTGTGTTCGCGGCTGCAACGAAGCGGTTCGGCAGTGCGGAAATCGTGCAGTCGGATGCGTTCGGGTCCGTGGGCCTGGGGCTCGGGGTCGATGCGGCGCGGCGGTTTGGGTGAGAGAAGCAGGTTTGGATAGAAGTCAGAGTGGCGAGGGAGGTGCGGCGGAGACGTCACCCCCACCCCTTACCCCTCCCCACAGGTGGGAGGGGAGACACCAGCCTCCCACCATCGTCTCCAAGCCTGGCACCAAGCTTCGCAGAAAGGCTCGGCGACGACCTCCTCCCCTCCCACCTGTGGGGAGGGGTAAGGGGTTGGGGTGAGATATCCACCTGCACAATGTCTGTTTGAGGGTCTGCTTCGCAACCGAATAGTCTACTGAAACCTCACCCCAGCGCCCGTTCCAGATCGCTGATCAGATCATCTCCATCCTCGATCCCCGCCGACAGTCTCACCAGCCCATCCGAGATCCCCAGGGCTTCCCGCTGCTCGGCCGGGATGCTGCCATGGGTCATCAGGGCCGGGTGTTCGATCAGGCTTTCGACGCCGCCGAGCGATTCCGCCAGCGTGAAGAGTTCGGTGCGTTCGAGGAAACGCTTGGTGCCGGCGAGATCACGGTCGAGGACGGCGGTGATCATGCCGCCGAAGGCGTGCATCTGGCGCTTGGCGATGGCGTGCTGCGGGTGGCTCTCAAGGCCCGGATAGATCACGCGGCGCACGGAAGGGTGCTGTTCGAGCCATCGGGCGATCTTGAGGCCGTTCGTGGAGTGGCGTTCCATGCGCAGCGCAAGGGTCTTGAGACCACGCAAGGCGAGGAAGCTGTCGAAGGGACCAGAAATCGCGCCCGCGGCGTTCTGCAGGAATTTCAGCCGGTCATGCAGGTCGCGGTTTTCGCCGACAACAGCCACGCCGCCCACCATGTCGGAATGGCCGTTCAGGTATTTGGTGGTGGAATGCACGACGATGTCGAAACCCAGTTCCAGCG
Organism: Mesorhizobium liriopis; assembly: GCF_024053505.1. Taxonomy (GTDB): domain Bacteria; phylum Pseudomonadota; class Alphaproteobacteria; order Rhizobiales; family Rhizobiaceae; genus Mesorhizobium_B; species Mesorhizobium_B liriopis. Next base: position 256,664 of record NZ_JAMXQS010000009.1, read on the forward strand.
GGCGCTGGATGTATGGGCTGGCGAAGGTGTTGTCGGCCACCGCGATCAGGTCGTGGCGGCGCGCGATCTCGGCCACGGCGCGCAGGTCCACGATCTTGAGAAGCGGGTTGGTGGGCGTTTCGACCCAAAGCAGCTTGGTATCCGGCCTGATCGCTTTCTCGACCGCATCGAGATCGGTGAAGTCGGCAAAGCTCACCTGAAGACCGGCCGAGCGCTTGCGTACGCGTTCGAGCAGGCGGAAGGTGCCGCCATAGATGTCGTCGGTGGCGGCGATATGCGCGCCCTGGTCGAGCAGTTCGAGCACGGTGGCAATGGCCGCAAGGCCGGACGCGAAGGCAAACGCCCCGCTGCCGCTTTCGAGGTCGGCCACCGCGCGCTCGAAGGCGAAGCGCGTCGGGTTCTGGGAGCGGGCATATTCGAAGCCCTTGTGCACGCCGGGGCTTTCCTGCCCATAGGTCGAGGTCGCATAGATCGGCACCATCACCGCGCCCGTGGTCGGGTCGAGGCTCTGGCCCCCATGGATGGTGCGGGTGGCGAAGGCGAGACGGTTCGAGTTTTGCGAAGTCACCGGTTGCGCCTCAAATGGTTGATCAGGTCGATGCGGGTGATGAGGCCGATGAACTCGGCGCCATCGAAGACGATGGCGACTTCGTTGCGGTCGAAGACGGGAAGAAGCGCGTCGAGCGTCTGGTCGGCCTGGAGGGTGTGGAGGTCTTCGGTCATCGCCGAGCGGACGGGTGCGTTGAAGCGTTCCCAACGGCCCTCATAGGAGCCCTCGACGCGGGAAAGGATGTCGCTTTCGTCGATGATGCCGACGAGCCTGCCGTTTTCGAGAACAGGCAGTTGCGACACGTCCGAGCGGCGCATGCGGCCATAGGCGTTGATCAGGGTCTCGTCGGGGCCGACCACCACCGTTTCGCCTTCGCGGTGCGAGCGGGCGACGAGATCGCTGAGGTTTCCGTGAGTTTCGCGGTCGGTCAGGCCCTGTTCGGCCAGCCAGAAATCGTCGAAGACCTTGGACAGGTACTTGTTGCCGGAATCGCAGACGAAAGTGAGGACGCGTTTCGGCGTCTTCTGCTCGCGGCAATAGCGCAGCGCGGCGGCGAGCAACGTTCCGGATGACGATCCGGCGAGGATGCCCTCATGCGACAGCAGTTCGCGAGCCGTCGCCATGCTCTTCTTGTCGGGGATCGAGTAGGCCTTTTTCACGAAGGACAGGTCGCAGTTGGGCGGGACGAAATCCTCGCCGATGCCTTCCACCGTCCATGAGCCTGCTTCCACGCGCTCGCCGGTCTTGACGAGCGGGGCGAGCACGGAGCCGGCCGGGTCGGCCAGAACCATCTCGGTCTTGGGCGAAACGCGCGCGAAGAAGCGGCCGAGACCGCTGAGCGTGCCGCCCGAGCCGACGCCCACCACCACCGCATCCACGTCGCCCTCGAGCTGGCTCCAGATTTCGGGGCCTGTGGTGGTTTCGTGGGCATAAGGGTTGGCGGGGTTGGCGAACTGGTTGGCGTAGAAGGCCCCGGGCGTTTCGCGCGCGAGCTTTTCGGCCATGTCCTGATAATATTCGGGGTGGCCCTTGCCGACATCCGAGCGCGTCAGCTGTACCTCGGCGCCCAGCGCACGCAGGTGCTGGACCTTTTCGCGCGACATCTTGTCGGGCACGATCAAGACGATGCGATAGCCCTTGGGAATGCCGACCTGTGCCAACCCCAAGCCGGTATTGCCGGCGGTGGCTTCGACGATGGTGCCGCCGGGCTTGAGATCGCCGCGCCGTTCGGCCTCGTTGATCATGGAAAGCGCGATGCGGTCCTTGATCGAGCCACCCGGATTCTGGCTTTCGAGCTTGACGAAGAGCCGGCAGGGGCCCGTGTCGAACTTGGTCAATTCCACGACCGGCGTTTCGCCGATCAAATCGAGCACCGAGCGCACCGGCGGGCGCAGGCGGCTGCCCGGCGCGAAGCCGGACACAGGATCAAGAGCGTTCACCCGGCGTCTCCTCGGATGCCTTTCGTTGCATCGGATGTAGGTCGCGGCCCTTTGCGCGGAAAGGAAAAGGCTTCGCTTGAAGAGCTATTCCGGGGAATGTGATTCTACGAGTTTATGGGTCAGACCAAGTCGGGCAGGACTTTCCCCGGATTGAGAATGTCGAGAGGGTCGAGCGCGGCTTTCAGTGTGCGCATCAGCGTCACCGCCGGCAGGCCATGCTCCTCGATCAGAAACTCGCGCTTGCCGATGCCCACACCATGCTCCCCTGTCGCGGTGCCACTTGCCTGGAGCGCGCGGCGGGCGATGCGCTCGGCGATGGCGTGGACCTCGTCTTCCTCATCCGGCAGCATCATGAAAATGCAGTGGAAATTGCCGTCGCCGACATGGCCGATGATATAGCCGGGCACGGATGAGGCGGCGATGTCGGCACTGGCGCCCAGAATGGACTCGGCCAGAGCGGAAATCGGCACGCAGGTGTCGGTGGACCATGAACGGCTGCCGGGGCGCTCGCGTTCGGCCCAGCCCATGGCATCGCGGCGCACGTCCCAGATCACCTGCGCCGCATCCGCGCCACGCATCCATCGGAGCGGCGTGCCGCCATGGCTCGCCACGATCTCGGCGATGGCTTCAGTGGACGGGTCGCTTTCGCCCAGCGCATGCTGGAATTCGAAGAACAAAGTCGGCAGCGGTTCGAGCGCCAGGGGGCCGCCGCGCGCATGCTCCCGGTTGATGGCATGGACGGTCTGGAGGTCGAGCAGTTCGACGCGTCCAATCGACAGGCCCATGCGCTTGATGTCGATAACGGTGGCGATGGCGCCTTCCAGCGTTTCGAAGCCGGCCAGAGCGGAAACAGAGTCCGCTATAGGATGAAGGCGCAGCGAGACTTCGGTGACGACGCCGAGCGTGCCTTCGGAGCCGACGAAAAGCCTTGTGAGATCGTAGCCGGAGGAAGACTTGCGGGCGAGCGAGCCTGTCTTGACGATCTCGCCCGCAGCCGTGACCACGGTGAGGCCGAGCACGTTCTCGCGCATGACGCCGTAGCGCACGGCATTCGTGCCGCTTGCGCCCGTCGATGCCATGCCGCCGAGCGAGGCGTCGGCACCCGGATCGACAGGAAAGAACAGGCCGGTGTCGCGCAATTCGCGGTTAAGGGTCTTGCGGCGGACGCCCGCTTCGACGCGGGCGATCATGTCGTCGGGGCGGATTTCGAGGATGCGGTCGAGCCGGGCCATGCTCAGCGTGATGCCGCCGCGCGTGGGTATGGCACCGCCTTCGAGGCCCGAGCCCGTGCCCCAGGGCGTGACGGGCACGCGGAAGCGGGACGCGATGCGCAGCACCTCGGCGACCTCTTCGGTGCTCGACGGAAAGACAACGATGTCGGGATCGAAGGGGGCGTGATGGCTTTCGTCGCGGCGATGAAGGCCGAGCACGGACGAGCCGGTGCTGGCAGCTTCACCGAAACGAGCCTTCAGCGCCTCGACCGCGCTTGCGGTGTCACTGGGTTCGAAGGTCTGGGGGAGCGCGTGTTCCGTCATCAGCCTGCCTTTTGATTGCGGCCCGCTGCCGAGCGCACAGCCGCTTCAGAGCCGTTCAGCACAGATGAGGGGCCGTCGGCACGCAACAGGATGCCTTTTTGAAGCGTCGGCGGAAACCGATTTTCCTTGGGCCAGCTCCGCCGATGCGGGCGGCGCCCTGATCGGATCAGCGCTTCCTGCCGCCTCTGGTCACGCCGAGCACGGCCTGCACCACCTCGTCTTGCACCGCGCTCTGCTTTTCGATGTTGAAATGGCCGACCCCGGCAACGCGGGAATAATCGCGGTTGTCGAGCTTGCCGCGAAAGCCGCTGGCGGCCGTCAATGGCAAGCCCCAGCCGCCGGAAGCGAAATAGAAATTCAGGGCGCGGCGCACATTGGGGGCGACGGGGCGCGGGGCGGTGGCGGCGAGGGTCACCATGAGATCGACGGGAATGCGCGCTTGGGCGAGCTCGGCGGCCATGGCCGTCGCGGCATCCGCGCCGAAGGAGTGGCCGATCAGAACAATGCGGCTGGTTCTGCCTTGGTCGCGCGCGGCAATCAGTTGGCGCTCGATCGACCGCCATGAGCCGTAGCCAGCGACACGAGCGGGCACGCCCTGGGCCTTGAGCTCGGCACCGATGGCATCCAGCCCTTGCGAGAAGATGCCGCCGATGCCGCCACGCAAAAGGATGACCTCGACGGCGCGGGCCTTGGGCGCGACCGTCGTCTGGCGTGCCTTTTCCTTGGCAAGGGGAGCAGCGGCAAGGGGCGAGACGGCGATGAGGGTGGCGGCAAACGCTGCCGCGAGTTTGGCGAGACGCATGGGAATCAGCGGATCAGGCGCGGAAAGACGCGGCCGGTGCGCGCGCTGTAATCATCATACTCACGACCGAATGCTTGACGCATCATCGCCTCTTCCTTGCTGACGCGGGAGAAGTACAAGATCGCGACCCCGACCAAGCCCGACAGGCCTGCTATCCAGTTGGGAAGCAGAAGCGCCTGCGCGATCGCCCAGAGCCAGAAGGACGAATACATGGGGTGTCGGACGAAGCGATAAAGCCCATCGGTGACGAGCTTGTGCTTGTCGCGGATTTCGAGCGTCACGGACCAGTTGCGGCCCAATTGGCGGTGGCTTGCGATGAAGAGCGCGATGAAGCCGATCTCGACGAGAAGGCCGAGCCAGGCCTGCCAGGGGCGGAAAGGGTAATCTGCGCTCGCGGGAAAACCCGTAAAGACCCAGACGAGCGGAATGATGGACAGGCCGAGCGCCGACAAGGCAAGGGCGATGCGGTCGCCCGTGTCACGGCTGTCGTTGACGACCTTGATGCGGCGGCCGCGCCGTTGATAGGGCAGGCGGATCGCGACCCAGGCGACGAGCCCGACGAGCCAGACGATCTTGGCGAATTCAGGCGTCATGCGGCGTGCTCCGAGGGGGCTTGGCCTTCGGGTCGGCGCACGAGATCGGCCTGCTTCATGCGCATGCGGTTTCCCAGCGCCACAGGGCCGCAGCAGACGAGAAACCAGTCATAGAAATAGCGGCGCGTGTTGCCCGAAACATATTGGTAATGCACGCGAAAGAAGGAGCGGCGAATGCGCTTATAGGCGTCGCGGTCCATCATTTCCTTGAGATAGATGTTGCGCACCAGCGGAAACGGCTTGTTCGCGGCAGGCGTGAGGCCCATCAGCCTGCCCGGCTCGCTGCGGTGGAAATTGATGATGTCGGTCATGCACTGGATCTCGACCCATTCGAGATGGGGGTCGGCGGCGAGGCGCTGCATGTCGGCACGGAATTTCCCGGCGGCCGGATGGAGGCCTGCTTTCAGCGCGGTGGAGCCGAGCGTCAAAAGCGAGACATGACGCGCGCGGCGGGCGAAGTCCGGGTCGCGCTTCAGGCACCGCGCGGCGAGGTCGAGCATCAGAAGCGCACCGGTGCTGTGACCGACAAGGAGAACCTCGTCACAGGGCTTGGCGCGCAGCGTCTCGGTGATATGCGCGGTGAAGCGGTCGAGCTGGGCCTCGGCGTCGGGACGCCGGCCCCGCATGAAATCGCGCGAGAAGGACCAAAGGTCCATCAGGTGGTTCGCCGGCCAACGCTGGCCGAGCCAGCGTGCAAGCCCGAAGAAGATCAGAACCGCGAGTGCGAGGCCGATCAAGGCATTCGTCCATCGTGCCGCGAGCGTTCCGGCCAAAGCGCCGATCAGGGCGTAGAGCACGAGGCAGGCAAAGGGGAACAGGAAATAGCAGCCGAAGCGCCAGGCATGGCGGAAAATGCGGAACGCCGTGCCAGACAAAACCAGATCGGCCAATGCGCGGAGATACTTGCCGATCCGCACCGGCAGAGGCTTGGCGAAGTCGGCAAGCACGATGGGGTCGAGAAGGAGCGTGGTGAAACGCGTCTGCGTGCTCCAGCCGGGCCCTTTCGCCTCGATGAGGGCGGTCGCCCATTCACCGCCTGGGTCGACAACTGCGGTGCCGACCGTGCTTTCGGCGTCCCACAAAGCCGCCGAACGCCGGTGCTCGCGCTCCAGCCGCTTGAAGAGGGCCGAAGGCGATTTGGGATCGTAGCCGCCCACGAAAAAGACGGCTCTTGAGTGAACGGAAGACTCCACGTGTCAGTGCCCGGCCATTGCGGTTCGGGCATAAAGAAACGGGGCACGCTTGTATAGGCGGATGCGAGCCGGATCCGAGCGGACGCGCAGAAGCAGAATCCTCAGCGCTGCATCTGCAGCATTTCCTCGCGCGTCATGTTCTCGCGGGGCATCGTGTTTTCGTGCAGGTGGCCCATGATCCAGATCGAGCCGAGCACGACGAGGCCGACGACCATGACGCCGAAGGCGAGCGCGATGACGTTGTTGGTGTTGTCGGGGCCGGTGGTGATGTGGAGGAAGAAGACGAGGTGGACGCCCATCTGGGCAATCGCCAGCACGACCAGTGCCGAGATGATCGCGGGCGCATAGATGAAATCGCTTTGCGCGGCATAAAAGGATGCGGCGGTGAGCAGGAGGGCAAGCCCGTAGCCGATCAGATAGGCGCGAAAACCACCGCCGCTTTCGGCGACGTTGATTTCCTCGGCGCCCGGTGCGGCATCGTTCTGGTCGGTCGTCTCGGTCTGGGTCATTGGTTCGCTCCCAAAAGATAGACGATCGTGAAAACGGCGATCCAGACGATGTCGAGCGCGTGCCAGAACAGGTTGAAACAAAGGAGCCGGCGTTCGATGTCGGGGCGGAAACCCTTGAAGAAAAGCTGCGCCATCATGGTGCCGAGCCAGAGCAGACCGGCCGAGACATGGAGGCCGTGGCAGCCGACGACGGCGTAGAAGGCCGAGAGAAACGCGCTGCGCGAGGGGCCAGCGCCTTCTTCGACCATCTGCACGAACTCCTGCACTTCGAGAAACAGGAAGGCAGCGCCCAGGAGGCCGGTGGCGAAAAGCCAGATCTGCGTCCAAGCCATGTCGCGCCGGTAGGTGGCGAGGCTGCCGAGGCCGCAGGTAAAGGATGAGGTGAGAAGCAGGAAAGTCTGGATGCCGACCCGATTGAGGTCGAAGAGTTCCGAGCCCGTCGGGCCACCCGCCGTCTCATGCGAAAGCACCGCATAGCCGGCGAAGAAGGTGGCGAAGATGATGATGTCTGAAAGAAGAAAGATCCAGAAGCCGTAGGCGACCGTGACGAGCTTGGAGGCCTGCCCACCCTCGCCGTGACCGGTGGCGCTGTGGCCATGACCATGGCCGCCATGGCCGTGGGAGCCCCCGAGGCGATAAGGGTCGTGGCCGGGAAAGCCGGATGCGGTGGTGGCGCTCATGCGGTTTGTCCATGGGCTTCGAGCCAGGCCTGACGCGCGGCGCGGCGGGCGCGATCAGCTTCGGCGACCTCTTCGACAGAGACCTCGTATTCGGTCTCGTCGCGCCATGCGAAGACGACAAAGGTCGCGTAGGCACCGATGAAGCCGACAATGGCCAGCCACCAGATGTGCCAGATGAGCGCGAAGCCGATCAAAGTGGCGAAAAAGGCCGACACCACGCCGGTCGGGCTGTTGCGCGGCATCTCGATGGGCTCGTAATGCGGCTCGTCGCCCAGGCGCTGTTCCTCGATCGCGCGCTGCTTGATGTCCCAATAGGCTTCCTCGCCCTCGACATGAGGCTGGACGGCGAAGTTGAAGTGCGGCGGGGGCGAAGGCGTCGCCCATTCGAGCGAGCGGCCATCCCACGGATCGCCGGTTTCATCGCGAAGCTCATGGCGGCGGCGGATCGAGACCACGAGCTGGGTGATCTGTGCGGCGACGCCGAGCGCCATCACGAAAACGCCGAAAACCGCCACATCGAGCCAGGGCACCCAGGCCTCGACAGTCACACGTTGCAGGCGGCGCGTCATACCCTGGAGGCCGAGGATATAGAGCGGCACGAAAACGAGGACGAAGCCGGCCAGCGTCAGCCAGAAGGCCGTCTTGCCCCAACCTTCATGCAGGCGGAAGCCGAAGGCTTTGGGAAACCAGTAGGTCAGGCCGGCGAAGGCGCCGAAAAGCACGCCGCCGATGATCACATTGTGGAAATGCGCCACGAGGAAAAGCGAGTTGTGAAGCATGAAATCGGCGGGCGGTATGGCAAGCAGCACGCCCGTCATGCCGCCCACCGTGAAGGTGAGCACGAAGCCGATCGCCCACAGCATCGGTGTGTCGAAGCGCACGCGGCCGCCATACATGGTGAAAAGCCAGTTGTAGATCTTCACGCCGGTGCCCACCGCGATCACGGAGGTCGCGATGCCGAAGGCGGCATTCACGTCGGCGCCCGCGCCCATGGTGTAGAAGTGGTGGAGCCAGACGGTGAACGACACGACCACGATGAAGAGGGTGGCCGCGACCATCGAACGGTAGCCGAAGAGCGGCTTGGACGAGAAGGTCGAGAAAACCTCGGAGAAGATGCCGAAGGCGGGCAGGATCAGGATATAGACTTCCGGGTGCCCCCACGCCCAGATGAGGTTCACGAACATCATCGGGTTGCCGCCGCCGGTGTTGGTGAAGAAGTGGAAACCGAGATAGCGGTCGAGCGTCAGCATCGCGAGCGTCGCGGTGAGGATCGGAAAGGCCGCGACGATCAGCATATTTGCGCCGAGTGCGGTCCAGCAGAACATGGGCATGCGCAGATAGCTCATGCCCGGCGCGCGCATCTTGAGAATGGTGGTGACGAGGTTCACCCCCGACAGAACCGTGCCCACGCCCGAAATCTGGATGGCCCAGAGATAATAATCCACGCCGACGCCCGGCGAATACTCGATTTCGGACAGCGGCGCGAAAGGCAGCCAGCCGGTTCGGGCGAACTCGCCGATGACGAGCGAAAGGTTGACGAGCAGCGCGCCGGACGCCGTCAGCCAGAAGGACACGGAATTGAGCGTGGGAAAGGCCACATCGCGCACGCCCAGCTGCAGCGGCAGGACGAAGTTCATCAGCCCGATCACGAAGGGCATGGCGCCGAAGAAGATCATGATCGTGCCGTGGGCCGAAAAGATCTGGTCGTAGTGGTCGGGCGGCAGGTAGCCCGCCGCGCCGCCTGTCGCCATGGCCTGCTGGGTGCGCATCATGATGGCGTCCACGAAGCCGCGGATCAGCATCAGAAGGCTCAGGATGATGTACATGATGCCGATGCGCTTGTGATCGACTGAGGTGATCCACTCGCGCCAGAGATAGGGCCAGAAGCCCTTCACCGTGACCCAGGCGAGAACGCCGAGGCCCGCGATGACGATCACGAGTGCCGCGACGAGCGGAATGGGCTCATCGAAGGGAATGGCGGACCAATCGAGCTTGCCGAGCATGTTCAGCCCTTCGTGCCGGTGGGGTTCGAGGCGGTGCAGATATCACCGTCGAGCAGGCGCACTTCGCTTGCGGGAGATTCAGGGTGCACGCCGGGATCGCCCTGGCGTCCCTCGTCGGGACCGGGCGCAGGCGGCAGAACCTGACGCACGATCGCATCGAAAAGGCCATTCTGGACCTGCGAGTAATGGAACGGCTTCACGTCGTGGCTTTGACGGGAAAGCTCAGCATAAGCCTGTGCATTGAGCACGTCGCCGCCGCTATGAAGGCCGGTGAGCCATCGGCCGAACGCATCGGGGGGCATGGCCTCGACATTGAAATTCATGCCGGAAAAACCGTCGCCGCTGTAATGGGCCGCGGTGCCGAAATAGTTGCCCGCATGGTCGGCGCGTAGATGGAGCTCGTTCTCCATGCGGTTCATCCCATAGATCATGCTGCCGAGCCGGGGGATGAAGAAGGTCGTCATCACGCTGGCCGAGGTGACGCGGAAGCGCACCGGCTGGCCGACCGGAATCTTCAGGTCGTTGACGGTCGCGACCTGGGCGCCCGGGTAGATGAAGAGCCATTTCCAGTCGAGGGCCACGACCTGGACCTCGAGCGTGTCGGCTACCGGTTCGACCGGCCGGCGCGGGTCGAGTTGGTGGGAGCCGTACCAGATCAGGCCGCCCAGAAAGAGGATGGTCAGGGTCGGGATCGACCAGACGATGAGCTCGATGCGGCCGGAATAGGTGAAACCCGGCTTGTATTCCGCCTTGGGGTTCGAGGCGCGGAACCACCAGGCAAAAGCGACGGTGGCGATCATGGTGGGGATCACGATCACCAGCATCACGGCCAGCGAATTGAGCAGGATCGTCCGGTTGCCGGTGCCGATGGGACCGACAGGATCGAGAATGCTCGGGACCGAGGAATCGAAAAAGCCGCCGCCGCATCCGGAAAGGAGAAGGACCGGCAGGCAAAGGACCAGGATACGCAGTGTCATGGGCCTCATTCCCGACAACGGAATGGAGAGCAAACCCCTTCCAGCTTGCGGGACCAACCGCAACCGCTTGGGTGCTTTCGCCTGAGCTATACTGCCCATCCCTCCAGGCTCCCATTCGAGCGAAGGCGCGACCTTCCGGCATTCGCTCGCCTCGCCTCGATCTAACTAGCGAGGGAACGCAGAGGGGCCAGTGACGCGCGCAACAAATCCCTGCTTAACGGAGTTCGGCGCCAGCAGTCTTAACATAGCTCAGGATCGGCGACCGACCCGGCGCTTCTTACTCTTCGTCCGGCAACCGGTTCGCCGGGTGATCCTGATGCTGTTCGTTGCGGATGTCGTTGCCGTCGAGGCCGCGCTCCTTCGTGTGTTGCGCCTTGTCGCGGTTGGACAGGATGTCGTTCTCGCCTACGAGGTTCTCGGGCATGGTGCTCATCGCGCCCGAACCGTCGCCTTTGCCCTGCGCGCCCAAGCCCATATGCTTCTTGCCGCCTTTGCCGGATGCCATGGTCGCTCTTCCTTTTAAAAAGGGCGAACCAGGGCTTTGCGGGAATGTTCCGCGCTTGCTTTCGGCCCCGCGCTGGCTTCTAGCTCCGAGCGGTTTCAAAGGGTGTTCCGTTCGATGCAGGCAGGGCTCGGCGAAGATGCGGTCGATGCGGGACGGGTCGCGCCGGTGCCATCCTTTTCCCTGATGCGCGCCCATCCGCACCAGTGGCTCGCGCTGGTCGGCGGGATCGGCTTGATGCGGGTCTGGCCGGGTACATGGGGCACAGCTGTCGGCGTGCCGCTGTTCTTTTTGTTGCAGGACCTGCCGCCGCTGGCACGGGGGCTCGCCTATGCCGTGCTGATCGCGGCCGGCGCATGGGCCGCTGCGCGCACGGGCGACGATCTGGGGCTGCACGATCACAACGCCATCGTGGTGGACGAGACGGTCGGCATGGCGCTGACGCTGGAATTGTTCGGCTGGGCCATGGGCGCGCCCGGCTGGGGGGCAGTGCTTGTCGGCTTCGTGCTGTTTAGGCTCTTCGACAGCACCAAGCCGTTTCCGATCCGGCTCATCGACCGGCGCATGAATGGCGGCTTCGGGGTGATCCTCGACGATCTTTGGGCGGCGGCTTACGCGGCGATCGCGCTGATCCTCGCGATGCGGGTGTTTTAGCCCCGACGATCCTTGAGCATCGTGTTCACCACGATCGTGAGCGCGAGCAGGATCACGGCGAGGAGGAGGGTCAGGACCGGCGGCCAGAGTGCCGCGCTCCAGCCCATGCGCTGTGCGCCGTGCCAGATGCCGAAACCGAGCAGCACGGGCACGGTGATGCCGATCAGCGGCAGCCGGCCGAAGAGCTGCACGAAATTGAAGCGCGCGCCGTCGTGGCCGAGAAAGGTGACGAGCACGCCCAGGCAAAGCGTGAAGACGTTCACGAGCACGGTCGCGGCCAGCGACAGGCCAACGAAGAGGACGGCGAGAAAGCCCAGAACCGCTTCCTGCGCCGGCGTCAGGCCATGAGGGGGCTCGGCGCCGAAGGAGCGGTACATCAGGGCAATCATGATCGGTCTCGCGCCTTTGAGCTTCTGGTGGCGCTTCTTATCGCCAGCATGGCTCCCGCTTCAAGATCAGACAGTCGGCTCGCTCACCACCACGGCCTCCGCCTCTTGCGGTCGCGCGCCGTAGCGCTGGGCAAGGAAGGCGCAGGCGAAGAGCTGGATCTGGTGGAACAGCATCAGAGGCAGAACCAGGAGGCCGACGGTTGCGGCAGGGAAGAGAACGCCCGCCATCGGAATGCCGCTCGCCATGCTCTTCTTGGAGCCGCAAAAGATGATGGCGATCTGGTCTTCCTTGGAAAAGCCGAGCAGTCGACTCACAACTGTCGTTGCAACAAGCACGACGGCAAGCAGAGCGATGTTGAGCGCAATCACGATGCCTAGATCGGTGGCGTCGATCTGGCTCCAGATGCCGGCCACCACGCCCGCGCTGAAGGCGCTGTACACGACGAGCAGGATCGAGCCGCGATCGACATAGGAGGTCAGCTTCTTGTGGCGTTCGAGGAACTTGCCGATCAGGGGGCGTGCGAGCTGGCCGAGGCCGAAGGGCAGGAGAAGCTGGGTTGCGATGTCGCCAAAAGCCTGGAGGTTGAAGCCACCTTCGGCATGCAGCAGCAGGCCGACCAGAACGGGCGTGATGAAGACGCCGAGAAGGTTCGAGACGGACGCCGCGCAAAGGGCTGCCGGCACATTGCCGCGCGCGATCGAGGTGAAGGCGATCGAGGACTGCACGGTGGAAGGCAGCAGGCAGAGAAAGATCATGCCGGTGAGAAGCGGGGCAGGCAGGTGGCCGTCGAGCAGCTCTTCCAGCCCGAGGCCCAGAAGCGGGAAGAAGAGAAAAGTCGTGACGAGGATCAGGAGCTGGAGCCGCCAATGGGCGATGCCGGCCAAGATCGCTTTCGGGGCGAGCCGCGCGCCATAAAGGAAGAAGAGCAGGCAGATCGCGGCATAGGTCGCGATCTTGACGATGCGTGCTGCTTCGCCGGTCGCGGGCAGCACGGCTGCGAGCACGACCGTCAAAAGCAGCAGGATAAGGTAGGGATCGATGCGGAGGCGCTTGAGCATGCAGAGCCTATAAAGGCGGCGGCGTTGCGCCGCGATTGACGAATTCGAGGATCAGGCGGTGGACCGGGCCGCCATCGCCGAGTTCGACGCGGTCGTATTCGCGGCTGCGCTGGCGCTGGGCCTGCGAAAGGGCCGCGAGGCGACGGGTCATCTCGGTCTTGATCCTGGTGCAGCCAGGATCGTTCTCGACGCGCAGCCCCACCGTTTCACGCTCGATGGCGCGGACCATGTCGGTGATGATGACGCCGTGGAACTTCTCGTGGCGCTCGACGCCGGCGCTGAACTTGGTCCAGTGCGTCTTGACCGGTTCGGGCAGCGCGTTGGCTGGTTTCGGCAGGTGGTAGGTGATCAGGAGCCTGGGCACAGCGCGCGCGAGCACGCAGGCGCCGTTCTGGTTTTCGTATTTGCGCTGCCAAGTGAGCTTGAAGGTGGTCTGCGCTATGGTGCGGCCAAGGCTCATTTGCGGCCCGCGCTCGCCGATCGAAGCGTAGAGCTCGGGCTCCGTCGTTCCCGAGACACGATAGAACTTCGTGCTTTCCTGCGGCTTCCAGTCGGCAAAGGCCGGCGTGGAAAGGAGGAGGGCTGAAAGCGAAAAGGAGAGAAGGCGCAAGGTCACGGTGCCTCCCCTATCACGGTGCTCTCGCCCGCGCCAAATCGGGCTTTCAGGTGCCACTTTCGATGGGGTCCTCGATGGCTCTGGGTGCCGCGCGGGGCCCCGGCGTCGGCTCGAAGCGGCGGAGCGCACTGGGCACGATGCCGGCGGCGGCAAGACAGGTCGCGAGGCCGAGTGCGATCTCGATCTGATTGCTCGGTATCAGGCCGAAGATCACGGCGAGAAGTGCCACGCCCATGGTCTGCCCGACGAGGCGCGCGCTCGACTGGATGCCGCTCGCACCGCCGCTGCGCTCGCGCGGGGCGCTGGTGATGATGATCTTGTTGTTGGGCGTCTGGAAGGTGCCGAAGCCCAGACCCGTAAGTGCCAGGCGCCAGACGAGATCGGCGGTGGAGGGATTGCTTGGCAGAAGGGCGAGGGAAAGAAGGCCCAAGGCGAACAGGAACAGGCCGAGGGCCGAAAGCTTGCCCGGCTCGAAGCGGTCGGCGAGGCGGCCGGTGACGAAGGCGGCAAGGGCGGTTGCGATCGGCCATGGCGTCATCAGGAGGCCGGTTTCGGCCGGGGTCTTGCCGAGAGTGTCGTGGAGAAAGAAGGGCAAGCAGACGAAGGCCATTCCTTGCGCGCTGAAGGACAGAACGGAAGTCGTGGCCGACAGCGCAAAGATCGGTTTGCGCAAGAGATCGACGGGCAGGATGGGCGCTGGAATGCGTAGCTGGCGCGACACGAAATAGGTGCCGACGACCAGACCGAGCACGATTTCGCTCGCAGCCAGCACCATGCCCTCCTTGTGGCCGAGCGCGTTCACGCCCGAGATCGTCAGGCCGAATGTGGCGGCACTCAAGAGAGCGCTCTGCCAGTCGAAGCGGCGGGGCGCGGTGGGCGTGAAAGGCAGGGTCTTCAGGCCGACGAGAAGGGCCAGAAGGCCGATCGGCACATTGACCAGAAACAGGCCCTGCCAGGGTGCCAGCGACAGGATGAGGGCGGCAACCGAGGGGCCGATGGCAGAGGAAACGGCCACCACCATCGCGACATTGCCGACCGCGCGGCCGAGCAGGTTATGGGGAAATATGAAGCGCACCAGCGCGATGTTGATGCTCATGATGCCCGCCGCGCCCAGACCTTGCAGCGCACGCGCGGCGATCAGGATAGGCAGGCTGGTGGACAGCGCGCAAAGGAGCGAGGCGAAGGTGAAGAGCGCCAACCCGCCGAGATAAACGCGGCGATAGCCATAGACCTCGCCGAGCGAGGCCAGCGGCAGAAGCGACATGGTGACGACGAGCTGGTAGGCGTTGACGATCCAGATCGCGTCCACCGCGCGGATCTGCAGCTCCTGCGTGATCGGCGGCAGCGCGATATTGGCGATGGCGCCGTCGAGCACGGCCATCATCACGGCGAGCCCGACCGTGGAGAAGGCAAGAATGCGCTGCGGTTGCGGAAGACCGTCCTGAACCTGCATCGGATTGTCCGGCTGTTTTTTTGAGGCGGGAGGAAACAGCGGAGAAGAGTGCCGTTTCGCAGTCTGGCCCCATTTAGGGTGGCGGCTCATGCGAGCCCAGACGCGATAGCGTGATCGGTTGAGCCTGAAAAGCGAAACCTATCGGGCCAGACGGTTTCGCTCGCGTCGTGCCAGCGCCTTGTGCAGGTGGGTCATGAAGGCGGCGGCAAAGAAGGGGCCTGTCAGATTGAGGACCGGCACGGCGAGCCAGCCGGCGATCAGAAGCCCGGCGAGAAAGACCGTTCCACTGTTTGCGCGCCGCAGTGCCTTGGCCTCCTGCTCGGAACGGAAGCGCATCGCAGCGAACTCGAAGAATTCACGGCCGAGCAGGTAGCCGTTGACGAGGAGGAAGGCGACGAGGTTCACGCCCGGCACGAGAAGCAGGAAGAGCGCGATCAGATTGCCGAGAATGACCACGCCGAGGAATTTGACGGAGAGAACCAGCGAGGCAAGCGTCGGCATGGCGCGGCCGGGCGGGTCGTTGGGGTAGTCCTCGCGCTCGACGGCTTCGGCGATCTCGTCGAGAAATAGACCGGCGACGAGCGCGGTCGCCGGCGCCAGAAGCAGAGCGAGGCCGACCGCGAGCGCCAAGCCGACGATGATCGCCGCCAGCGGTTCGAGAAAGCCGGCCCAGCCGGGCAAGGCGTTCACGCCCTGGTCGATCCAGGGCATCACCCACCAGTCGAACAGGCCCCGCAGGCCGAACCAGCCGGCAATCAGAAGCAGGATGGTGAGGCCGAGCGTCTTGAGGATCAGGCCGCGCGATTCGGGGCGCAGAAGGTCGGAAATCGCGGCGGAGGCAGCGCTTGCGATCACGCGCCGGGCTCCGGGGACGTGCCGGCCGAACCCGACTGCACGGAGCGGATGATGTCCACCATCGAGTCGTAGCGTTCCAGCTCTTCGGTGGCGCGCTCCTGGGCGGCCAACACGTTGCGCTTGGTGATGCGGGCTTGCGTCAGTTTCCTGATCTGGCCGTCGATCACGGTGGAAAACAGGTTCTCGGCCTCGTCCTTGCGGCGGATGCGGGCGCGCGCCGCTTGAAGCGCTTCGAGGCGCTCTTCGATGGCGGCCAGTTCCTCGGCCGTCACGTCGCGGCTGGCCGCAACCAGACGGCGCATCTCGCTGACGAAATCGGTGCTGTCGATGGCGAGCCGGGAGGAAGACAGCACGTGGTTCAGCACGCTGCTCAAGGTGAAGATCAGATCGGCATGGCTGTTGTCGGCCTCGTCCGCGTCGAACTGGCCCGTCGCGTCATAGCGCTTGCGCCGGTCGGGGTCGGAGAGAACCGAGTAGGCGCGGGTGATCGCCACGAAGCGCGCACTGTCTCCGCCACGGTCGGGATGAAAGCGCTTGGCCGCCTGGCGATGCGCCGTCTTGATCTCGGCGGCGGAAGCCGTGGGCTCGACCTCGAGAAGATCGTAGAGAAGCGTGTCGGTCAAAAGTGTCGTCTCGGGTTCCGTGAACGCCTGTGCGCAAGGCGGCATAAAGCAGGCGCGGCCGAATTGGAATGTTTGCGGGCGGTTTCGTCTAAAGACGAATGGCCGGCAAACTTCTTGGCTGCCTTTGCCGGTGCTGGTCACATATCGAGGGTGAGCGCGCGAGGTGACCGCTGTTTGGCGATGGTGCACAATGCTGCTCACCTTGTCATGCCAGCCGGGCCTTATTCCTCCACGAGCGCGCGGCGGATCGTGTCGGGCTGGCGATAAAGATCGTTGGCCCGAGAGATATGGTCGGTCATGATCCGGGCCGCGCCTTCCCCGTCGCCGGCGGCAATCGCGCGGACGATCTTCTCGTGTTCCTCCAGCGTCACGCGCTCCTTGCCGCGTACGGACACAAGCTCGCGCTTGAAGCGCGACAACCAGACGAGCATGCCCTTGGTGGCGGCGGCGACCAGCGTGTTGCCGCTCATATCGGCGATGAGCCCGTGAAAGGCCATATCGGCCCCGACGAAGCGGGCATGGTCGCCGCGCGCTTCCTTGAGGTCGCGCAACGAGGCTTCGAGCGCTTCGAGATCGCGGGCGGAGGCGTTGCGCGTTGCCATGCGTACCAGCGCGGCTTCGATCCAGAGACGTGCTTCCTTGAGTTCGTCCAAGCCTCGCGGGCTGGTGGCGAGCAGCATGATCATGGCGTTGGAGATTTGGTCGACGATCACGTCGGGGGTGGGGTTCACCACGCGGGCGCGCTCGCCATGGCTGATCTTGATCAGACCCATCTGCTGGAGCGACTGCATCGCCTCGCGGATCGACGGGCGCCCGACGCCGATCATGGCCATCAATTCGCGCTCGGAGGGCAGCTGCGAGCCGGGTGGAAATTCGGCGGTGGAGATCGCCTCGATCAGGCGATCGAGCACTTCCTGGGACAGTTTTCGCCTTTGAACCGGCTCCATATGCGGGCTCCCCTTGCTTGGCTTAAGTCCTATGAGAGCGGACGCGCGAGCACAACCGTCGCAGCCGAGTTATATTGACATAACTTATGTGACGACTTAAGCCTTGGGGAGTTTCGAATGTCTGATCGGTGGCGATTGGGCCGCGAATTGGCAGCGCGTCCGCGCTGTGCCCTTGCTGCTCAACCATGTCGATCCGGCTGAGACCCGACATTCTCAGGAAAGACCCAAACCATGACCAAAGTTGCGCTCGTCGGTGCCGGCGGCAAGATGGGCTTCCGGCTCGCCGGAAGGCTCAAGGAATCCCGCTTCGACGTGGCTTATGCCGAAGTCAGCGATGCGGGCCGCGAGCGGCTGAAAAGCGGGCTCGGGCTCGATGCGTCGGATACGGCCGCCGCGATCCAAGGCGCTGACGTGGTGATCCTCGCGGTTCCGGACACGGCGATCGGCAAGGTCTCGTCGGCGATCGAAAAGGATCTTGCGCCCGGCACGATGCTGGTGATCCTCGATGCGGCCGCACCGTTTGCGGGCCATCTGCCCAAGCGCGACGATCTCACTGTTTTCGTTACCCATCCCTGCCACCCGCCGATCTTCAACGACGAGACGGAAGAGGCCGCCAAGCGCGACTTCTTCGGTGGGGTCGCGGCCAAGCAGCATATCGTCTCGGCACTCATGCAGGGGCCGGAAGAAGCCTATGCCCTGGGCGAGGAGATCGCCAAGATCATCTGGGCGCCGGTGATGCGCTCGCACCGCATTACGGTGGAGCAGATGGCGCTCCTCGAGCCGGGGCTGTCGGAAACGCTGTGCGCGAGCCTGCTGGTCGTGATGCGCGAGGCGATGGACGAGGTGGTCAGCCGCGGCGTGCCGCACGAGGCTGCGCGCGACTTCCTGCTCGGCCACATGAATGTGCTGGGCGCCGTGATCTTCGACGAAACGCCGGGCGTGTTCTCGGATGCGTGCAACAAGGCCATCGAATTCGGCAAGCCGATGCTGATGCGTGACGACTGGAAGCGCATCTTCGAGCCGGCCGAGCTCGAAGCCTCGATCCGCCGCATCACGTGAGCGCGCCCATGCTGAAAGGCGCGCTGATCGGATGCGGCTTCTTCGCCATCAACCAGCTCCATGCCTGGCGCGACATTGCGGGTGAGGGCGGGGCGGCGATCGTGGCGCTTTGCGACCGCGATGCCGCGCGGCTCGCACAGGTTGCCGCGCAATTCGGTATCGCGCGCACCTATACGGATGCGGCGGCGATGCTCGACGCGGAAGAGCTCGACTTCGTGGATATCTGCACCACGGCACCGAGCCATCGGGCGCTGGTGGAACTGGTGGCATCGCACAAGCTGCCGGTGATCTGCCAGAAGCCGCTGGCACCGACGCTGGAAGAAGCGGAGGCCATCGTTACGGCCTGCGAGAAAGCCGGCGTGCCGCTGATGGTGCACGAGAATTTCCGCTGGCAGTCGGCGATTCGCGCGGTGCGTGGCGTTATTGACAGTGGGCGGATCGGCTCGGTGTTCTGGGGGCGCGTCTCGTTCCGCTCGGCTTTCGACGTGTTTTCCGGCCAGCCTTATCTTGCCGAAGGCGAACGATTCATCCTCGAAGATCTCGGCGTGCATGCACTCGACGTTGCGCGGTTCCTGCTTGGCGATGTCTCGAAGCTCACGGCCACGACGAAGCGCGTCAATCCACGCATCAAGGGCGAGGATGTGGCGACCGCGCTGATGGAGCATGAGGGCGGGGTGACCGGCATCATGGATTGCTCCTATGCCTCGAAGCTCGAAGAGGAGCTGTTTCCGCAGACGCTGGTCGAGATCGACGGCACGGAAGGTTCGATCCGCCTGGGGGCGGGCTACCGGCTGACGGTGACGGATGCGGACGGGACCGAGTATCGAGACGTGTCGCCGCCGCTCCTCCCTTGGGCCGAGCGCCCGTGGCACAACATTCAGGAAAGCGTTCTGGCCATCCAGAAGCACTGGGTGCAGAGCCTCAACGGCGGTGCCCAGTTGGAAACGAGCGGCACCGACAATCTGAAGACCCTGCGCCTGGTCGAGGCCTGCTATCACAGTGCTGCGACGGGCTTGCCGGTGGAGCCTGCGGCACTGTGAGCACACCATCGCGCGCCATCATGCTGTTCGGCACTGAGGAAAGGCCGGCGGAAAGCCGAACTTTAAGGGCCGGGCCGCTCAGCGTCGTGCTTGAGGACGGCAATCTGCGCACGATCCGCTGGCACGGCACTGAAGCGATCCGCGCGGTGTCCTATCTGGTGCGCGATGAGAACTGGGGCACCTATGCGCCGGCGATCGAGGGACTGAGCGTCGAGGAAGAGGCGGCGCGGTTTGCCGTATCATATCGCGGAACCTGCAAGGCTTCATCGGGTACGGTGCTCCGCTTCGAGGCGAAGATCACGGGCGAGGCTTCGGGCAGGCTGGTGTTCGATGTGTCGGCCGTGCCCGATGCGGATTTCTCGACCAACCGGACCGGCTTCAATATCCTGCATCCGATCGTGGGCGTCGCGGGCCGGCCGGCGATGGTGGAGCATACGGACGGCACGGTGGAGCATTCGGAGTTCCCCTTGCTGATCGATCCGGCGCAGCCTTTCATGGCGATGCGGCGGATCACGCATGAGCTCGCGCCGAGTGTGACGGCTTCCGTGCTGATGGAAGGCGACACGTTCGAGATGGAGGACCAGCGCAACTGGACCGACGCCTCATATAAGACCTATGTCCGTCCGCTCGCGCTGCCGTGGCCTTATACATTGCCGGCAGGCGAGACGGTGCGGCAGACCATCACGATCACCTTGGAAGGTGTGCCGGAGTCGTCGGGCAGGAACGGCGTTGGTCCGGTGCAGGTTCGGCTTGGTGAGGATACAGGAGCGATTCACCCCTCAGTTGGGCTCGTGGTGACACCCGAAGAAACAGCGGCAACGCTTGCCGCGCTCAGCCATCTCAAGGCGCTCGGCCCGCGTCATCTGATCCTGTCTTTCGATCCACTGCAAGGTCACGGGCAGGCGGCGCTCGACGGGTTCCGGCAACTGCTCGATGCCTATCCGGTGCCCGCGACGCTCGAACTGACGCTGCCTGCCAAGCGCACGCCTGCCGATGAACTGGCGGAAGCGGCACGTATGGTGGAGGCCGCCGGGCTCAGACTCGATGCGGTGTCCGTCAGCCCCGCGCCCGACCTCAAATCGACGCCGCCCGGCAGCCGGTGGCCGGAATGTCCGCCACTCGACGAGATTTACCGTACGGGGCGCGCACATTTTCCGGGCGTTCGGCTCGGGGGCGGCATGTTCAGCTATTTCACCGAACTGAACCGCAAGCGGGTGCCGGCGGAGTTTCTCGACTTCGTCACGCACAGCACGGCGCCCATCGTTCATGCCGCCGACGACGAGAGCGTGATGCAGACGCTGGAAGCGCTGCCCTTCAACACGCAATCGGTCCGGGCGATCTTCGGTGACAAACCCTACCGCATCGGCCCTTCCACGATCGGGATGCGACACAACCCTTATGGCGCTGCCTTGGCCACCAGCGACGGCAAGGTGCGCAAGACCATGATGTCGAACGATCCGCGCCAGCGCGGGCTTTTCGCCGGTGCCTGGAACGTCGGCTATGCGGCGGCCACGCTTTCGGCAAGGCTCGAAGCGCTGACGCTCGGTGCGTTGACAGGGCCGTTTGGCGTGGTGGAAGGCGAGGGCGTGCGTCCGGCCTTCCATGCCTTGAAGGCGATTGCCGCGCTTTCGGGCCTGCCCGCACGTGCCCTCGAGATCGGTGAAAATGCTGTGGTCGCAGGTCTCGCGACGGGCTCGACGCTGGTCTTGGCCAATCTGCGGCCGGAGCCGGTCGATCTCCGAGTTCAGGGACTCGATGGTTTCATGCGCGTCGATGAGACCGTTTGGAACGCTGTCTCCAGTTCGGCCGAGTTGCCGCGTGAAAGCGGCAGTGACCATATTTCCCTCGGCGCCTATGGCGTCGCAATCTGTTCAGTCCGCTGATGCCGCCGCTTCTCTCTTATTACGGTGACGACCTCACCGGCTCCACGGATGTCATGGAAGCGCTCGAAACGCGCGGCGTGCCGACGGTGCTTTTCACGGGCATCCCGGACGATGCACTGCTCGCGCGCTTCGCTCATGTCGAGGCGATCGGCATCGCGGGCACCAGCCGCAGCGAAACGCCGGACTGGATGGATGCGCATCTGCCTGCCGTGTTCCGCTGGCTGAAGGAAACGGGTGCGGCGCTCACACATTACAAAGTGTGCTCGACCTTCGACTCCAGCCCCACGGTCGGCTCCATCGGCCGTGCGCTCGACATCGGAGCCGAACTGTTCGGGCAAAGCTCGACGCCGTTGGTTGTCGGTGCGCCGGAGCTGAAGCGCTGGACTGCGTTCGCTCACCTCTTTGCCGGTTTTCGTGGCGAGAACTTCCGCATCGACCGCCATCCTGTGATGAGCCGCCATCCGGTGACGCCGATGGCTGAAAGCGATCTGCGCGTGCATCTCGGCGCGCAGACGGAAAAGCCGGTCGGGCTGATCGACCTGGTGGCATTGAAGGCGGGGATCACGGCTGAGGATGCGGAAGCGGTCTTCTCGACCTTCCCCGTGGTGCTGCTCGACGTGCTGGATGCCGACACCCAAGAGCGCGTCGGCGATCTGCTCTGGCAGCGGCGCGCTCGATCGCCGTTCGTGGTCGGGTCCTCGGGCGTGGAATATGCGCTGGTGGCAAAAGGTGCCGCGACACCGCTGAGCGGGCGCACGCGGCGTTTCGACAATCCCGGCTCGCGCGGTCCCATCGCGGTCGTGTCGGGCTCCTGCTCGCCGACCACGGAGCGGCAGATCCGCCATGCCACCGAAAATGGTTTCGAAGGCATCGCGCTCGATGTCGCGGCGTTGCTCGGCGAGGAGCGTGAGCATGAGATTGCGCGGGTCGTCGAGGCAGGCAGTGCCGCGCTGAGCGCCGGGCGCAGTCCGCTGATCTATTCGGCGCTGGGTGGGGAAACGGCTGAAGGCGCGGGTGGCGGCCGCCGCATCGGGCGCGCTCTTGGCCTCGTGCTGCAGCAGCTCGTTTCGCGTCATGGTTTGGCACGCGCGGTAGTCGCCGGCGGCGATACGTCGAGCCATGCGATCGCGGAGCTCGGCATCGGCGCGCTGGAATGCCTGCTGCCGCTGCCGCGCTCACCGGGTTCGCCCCTTTGCTTGGCGCACCGGGCGGATGGCAGCCGGCTGGAGGTCGCGTTCAAGGGCGGGCAGGTTGGCGGCGACGACTACTTCTCATTGGTGCGGGATAGCTGAAGTCCCCGGGGGGTGAGCGAGCCGCTCCGCTGACTTCGAGCCTTCATCCACTGCGCATAGGCGGTCGAGCACCCAAAGCCTTATAAAACCCGAACATCCCTAAATCCCCGACCCGTCCACCTCCTCAATTCTTTCCCCCTCCCAAGCCGCTGGCCTGTCCTCGCTCGCCGGGCTCGCGATGGGCAGGGGCATCCAGCATTGCAGTTCGGGCTCGCTATATTCGACCACCGCACCCGGCGTGGAATCGGCGGCACGCCAGCCTTCGCCGCCGAGCTGGTCGGAGCGGCCCCAATAGGCGACATCCACTTCCGCCGAGCCCTGCTCGGCCGAACGCACGGTGACGAGGATGCGGGTGCCGTCGCGCGGGGCGCGGGACATGGGTTGCCAGCGATCGGTTTCAGCCATGGAAGTCTCCTTGCGTGTCTATCCAATCTGGAGCCGCGATCGACTGGCTCAAGCGGAAAGCGTGCGGCGCACCGCATCGCGCCATCGGGCGAGGCGTTTTTCGCGCGTCGCGTTGTCCGATTGCGGTGTGAAGCGGTGTTCCAGGCGCCAGCTGTCAGCGAAGCCCGTCGGGTCGGGATAGATGCCGCTGGCGAGACCGGCCAGATAGGCGGCGCCCAGCGCGGTGGTTTCGCGCAATTCGGGGCGGTCCACCGCCACCCCGAGCGTGTCGGCCAAACCCTGCATGGTCCAGTCGGACGCGGTCATGCCGCCGTCGACGCGAAGCACGGTTTCCTGCGCGCTGGCTTCCGGCCAGTCGGCGAACATGGCGTCGAGCAAGTCGGCGGTCTGGAAACACACGCTTTCGAGCGCGGCGCGCGCCAGTTCGCGCGGGCCGGTGTTGCGGGTCAGACCATAAAGCGCGCCGCGTGCGTCGGCATCCCAGTGCGGCGCGCCCAAGCCCACGAAGGCCGGCACAAGGATGACGTCCTGTTCCGGATCGGCGGCGCGCGCCAGGGGGCCGGTTTCGGACGCCTGCTTGATAATGCCCAAACCGTCGCGCAGCCACTGCACGGCGGCACCCGCCACGAAGATCGAGCCTTCCAGCGCATAAGTGCGCTTGCCGTTGAGCTGATAGGCGACCGTGGAGAGCAGGCGGTTTTCGGAGCGTACCGGCTTGCTGCCGGTGTTGAGCAGCATGAAGCAGCCGGTGCCATAAGTGGATTTCACCATACCCGGCGCAAAGCAGGCCTGGCCGACCGTTGCCGCCTGCTGGTCGCCCGCGATGCCGCAAATGGGAATGGCAGCGCCGAACAGGCTGGGGTCGGTGATGCCGAACTCGCCAGAGGAATCGCAGACTTCCGGCAGAACGGCCGCGGGGATGCGCAGGAGTTTGAGCAGGTCTTCGTCCCACTCGCCTTTGTGAATGTCATAAAGAAGCGTGCGCGAGGCGTTGGTCGCGTCGGTGCGATGGATGCCGCCGCCCGACAGGCGCCAAAGCAGGAAGCTGTCCACCGTGCCGAAGGCGAGTTCGCCCCGTTCGGCGCGAGCGCGGGCACCCGGTAGATGGTCGAGTAGCCAGGCGAGCTTGGTGCCCGAGAAATAGGGGTCGGCGATCAGTCCCGTGCGGGCTGTGATCAGGTGCTCCGCGCCGTCCTTTCGCAGCTGTGCGCACATCTCCGCCGTGCGGCGGTCCTGCCAGACGATGGCGCGGTGAACGGCGCGACCTGTGGCGCGGTCCCAGAGCACCACCGTCTCGCGCTGGTTGGTGATGCCGATGCTGGCGATGTCTTTTGCCGCGATGCCGGCCTGCGCGACCGCCGTGCGGCAGACGCCAACCACCGAGCTCCAGATATCCTCAGGCTCGTGCTCGACCCAGCCGGAGGCGGGGAAATGCTGCGGGAATTCCTGCTGCGCCGTCGCTATCACGCGCATCGCGCGGTCGAAGACGAGCGCACGCGAGGAGGTGGTCCCCTGGTCGATCGCAAGTACATAAGTCATCGGCAGCTTTTCCTCCCCTTGGCCGGCCTCCGCGTTCGCACTCTTGCCGAAGCCTCTCGCGCGACGCAACGGGCGCCGGCTCTTGAGATTGCGCGTTCCGCAATGCTCAATGGGAAGCATGGTGATTGAGGCAGATAATATGAGCGAAGCGCTGGCACGGATGATCGATCATGGGCTCGGCCGCGAGCCGGCGGACCTCGTGTTGAAAGGTGGGCGCTTCTTCGATCTCGTTTCGGGCGAACTGGTGGAAAGCGATATGGCGATTTCGGGCGACCGCATCGTCGGCACCTGCGGCATATATAAGGGCCGCGAGGAAATCGACGTGTCCGGCCGGGTGATCGTGCCCGGGTTCATCGACACGCATCTGCATATCGAGTCTTCGCTGATCACCCCGCACGAGTTCGACCGCTGCGTGCTGCCGCGGGGGATCACCACGGCCATCTGCGACCCGCACGAGATCGCGAATGTGCTGGGTGCGGAAGGCATTCGCTATTTCCTCGACAGTGCCGAGCGCACGGTGATGGATATCCGCGTGCAGTTGTCGAGCTGCGTGCCGGCGACGCATCTGGAAACGGCCGGTGCGCGGCTTGGGATCGAAGACCTGCTTCCCTTTGCCGGCCATCCCAAAGTGATCGGCCTAGCCGAATTCATGAACTTTCCCGGCGTGCTCGCCAAGGATCCGCAATGTCTGGCGAAGCTCGCGGCCTTTCAAGGCAGGCATATTGACGGGCACGCACCCTTGTTGCGGGGCGAGGCGCTCAACGCCTATCTCGCTACCGGCATCCGCACCGACCACGAGACGACGAGT
Source organism: Mesorhizobium liriopis (assembly GCF_024053505.1). Taxonomy (GTDB): domain Bacteria; phylum Pseudomonadota; class Alphaproteobacteria; order Rhizobiales; family Rhizobiaceae; genus Mesorhizobium_B; species Mesorhizobium_B liriopis. Next base: position 282,069 of record NZ_JAMXQS010000009.1, read on the forward strand.
GCGGACGAGGCCCGCGAGAAGCTGAGGAAAGGCGTGCATGTTCTAGTGCGCGAAGGCTCGGTGTCTCGCGATCTGGAAGCGCTGATCCCGATCATTACCGAGCGACACTCGCCCTTCATCGCGCTCTGCACCGACGACCGTAATCCGCTCGACATCGCCGATCTCGGCCATCTCGACCACATGATCCGCACGGCCATCGCGCGGGGCGTCGAGCCGCTCGCCATCTATCGCGCGGCGAGCATCTCGGCGGCGCGGGGCTTTGGGCTGAGCGATCGCGGGCTCGTGGCGCCTGGCTGGCGGGCGGATCTGGTGGTGCTCGATATGCTCGAAAGCTGTCGGGCAGAGAAGGTGATCGCGGCGGGGCGTGTGGTCTCGGATGCGCTCTTCGCCGCTCGCGAGCCGGTTCCAGCGGTGGGGCGGAAGAGCGTGAAGGCACCGCGCGTGCAGGCTTCGCAATTCCGCTCTTCTTCCAATAGCGGGCGCTCGCGGGTGATCGGCGTCGTGCCGGGCAAGATCATCACGGAAAGCCTGGTGCTCGATTTGCCTGCCGGACCCAATGGTGTTTCAGGCGACATCCAAAAGGATGTCGCAAAGATCGCGGTGGTCGAGCGACACGGGATCAACGGCAATATTGCGGTGGGCTTCGTGCAGGGTTTCGGGCTGCAAGGGGGAGCGATCGCGTCCACGGTCAGTCATGACAGCCATAATATCTGCGCGGTCGGCGTGTCGGACGCGGATATTGCGATCGCAGTCAATCGGCTTGGTGACATCGAAGGCGGGTTCGTGGTGGTCCGGGATGGAGCCGTGCTGGCCGAACTGGCGCTGCCGATCGCGGGGCTGATGAGCGAGGAGCCGTTCGAAGCCGTACGGGACAGGCTGAGGGAACTGAGGGCTGCCGCCTTCTCGTTAGGCTCGAAACTCGATGAGCCATTCCTTCAGCTCGCCTTCCTGGCCCTGCCGGTCATTCCCCATCTCAAGATCACCGACCGCGGCATGGTCGATGTCGACCGCTTTGCGTTTGTCGGCACGGAGATGAACTAGACGCATCTCGCGTAGGCCAGAAGGCACTTTACGTTGGGTCGTCACAAAAGTTCCAAAAAACTCGAAAAAGGGGGTTTACAGTTCCGGCTGCCCCCGACTATATACGCCTCATCAACGAGGGCGGTACGCCGCTGGCGGGGACGGGGTTTTGCCTCTGACTTTGCTGACTGGCTCTGAGGAGTTAGCCTCTGGTGTTTCTTGAGAGCCGCGTGAGCGACACT